>CAVYGA010000003.1:0-3016588 GCA_963767955.1 uncultured Actinomycetota bacterium
GGTCGTTGGTGAATATTCACGAAACCGCAGGTCAGAGGGGGTGTGTCGGTTCATGCCGGTCCAGTCGGGGCCGCCATTGGACACCGATTTCGGGGCTTCGTGCATCACTCTCGTGTATCACTCGGTCGCCTCAGCTATATGTCGGGTCTCCTGACACGTCCCGACAACGTGTTAGGTTTCTCAGGAATTCTTAACACGTCGTGCGGATGAGTTGAAGGAGCTGACACGTGCCCTGGAGCCCCGACGTCCCCTTCAACGATCTGCCCGCCGCTGCCGCCAGCAGGCCTCGACCTCGAGCCCAAGGCCGTGCTCAAGGCCACCGTCGAAGCCCGCACGGCGCTGGCGACACTCGCCCAGGCCGGCCAGCTACTGCCGAACCCCAGCATCCTGATCCACGCCGTGCCGCTGCTCGAGGCGCAGGCCAGCTCCGAGATCGAGAACATCGTGACCACGGCCGATGAACTGTTCAAGCACGCTCGACTCGGGTGGCGGAGACCACGCCACCAAGGAGGCGCTGCGCTACCGGAGCGCGCTGTTCGCTGGAGTCGAATCGATCAGGAGCCGGCCGCTCACCGCTGCGACCGCTGCCCGGATCTGCTCCGAGCTGCAGGGTCGCGAGATGGCTGTTCGTGCTGTGCCTGGCACGCGGATCGCGAACCCGACCACACGGGAGGTCGTGTACGCGCCACCCGAAGGCGTCGACCTAATTCGCGAGAAGCTCTCGGCCTGGGAGCGCTTTGTCCACGGCGAGGACGATCTCGACCCGCTGGTGCGAATGGCCGTGGCTCATTACCAGTTCGAGGCGATCCACCCGTTCCACGACGGCAACGGCCGCACCGGCCGCGTCATCAACATCCTGATGTTGATCGAGGCGGGCTTGCTGCACGACCCGATCCTTTATCTCTCACGCGCAATCATCGCTCGGAAGAACGACTATTACCGACTGCTGCGAGCGGTGACCGCCGAAGACGCGTGGATCGACTGGATCATCTACATGCTCGACGTTGTCCGCGAGTCTGCAACGTCGACGACGCGGAAGATCGGAGCCATCCGCACCTGTCAGGAAGACATTTCCGAGCGAGCTCGCGCTGCCACGGCGGGCGGGCGTGACTCCCGGTTCTTGGCCGTCCTGTTCGAGCAGCCCTACTGCCGCATCAACACCGTCGCTGAGCGATGCGATGTTTCGCGACAGACCGCATCGTCGTGGCTGCACGCCCTCGTCGCGGCCGGGCTCCTCAGCGACGTCAAGGCCGGAAGAGAGCTCCTCTTCGTGAATCACGAGTTCCTCGATGTGCTGACACGTGCTGAATGACTTGGCAAGGCACCGGGTCACATGTCGTTCGTCACCGGGCCGTGGTGCCGGACGATCAGAGTCCGCTGAGCAGCTTGGCCTTGGCGCTCGCGAACTCCTCGTCAGACAGGATCCCTTCCTGGTGGAGGGTGGCGAGTTCGCGGAGGCGGTCCGCCAGAGTCGGAGAGGCTGTCTGAGCCGTTGCTGCTGCCTGGACCACTGGCGGAAGCGCAGCTGCTCCGGCGTCCGCGGTCGAGGAACTGTCGACGCCAAGAACGGCGTTGCCCGCGGCTTCGAGCGCCCGCCCCACGTCGACGTGGCTCTTTTGGGCGGTCTTAAGCCCCACACTGTTCGGGATCTGGTTGGAGAGCGTGTAGATCTGACGGTCCGTGGTGATCGTCAAGTATGAGGTGCGAGACCCCTGGCTTGCGACGTGTGCGATCCCGGCAGCCGCCAAACCCGGTGCACTGGCCTTCATCAGATGCTTCGTGCCCTTGAGGAAGCCAGCAACGGCGGGGCCGATCGCACTCTCGAGACCGGAGCCGCCCTGTGACACCTGATCCGAATCTGATGGCGTGAACGTAATCGAGCGTAACCTCTCGTATGGCGTCTTCTTGTGGATTCCACCGCCGCGCAGATTCGTGGCCACCTGCGCTCGCGCATTCGCGACGCTCGGGCGGTCGGGCTGCTCACCAGACGCAACCCGGACGTAGCCCCCCTCATAGATCTCGATGGTCGATAGCCCGAAGGTTCCGCTGGTAACGAGAGCGCCGGCTGCGGCTACGTCCTCAGCCCACTTCCGCTCCTCTGCTTCCTTTGCTCCTCGCTTCTCGGCTGACCGATCAGCGGAGGCTTTCTTGAGCCTGGCGAACGCCCCTTCCTTCTTATCGGCCGTCGGGACGGCCGCGTACGTGCCGTTGTCTTGGGTGTGCTCCGTCCACGCGGTTCCGTCCCAATAGCGGGTCGTGCCCTGACCGTCCGGATACCACCCAGCGGGGGTCTGCTCGCTCATGACGGCATCTTGACATTGGGGCCCGACAGACCTGAAGGCTTCCATCGAATTGGTCGGCCAGGCGCGCGATGCGGTCCGCTCAACCGGCACGCCGCCGCTTGGGCGCCAGCTCCATCCGCTTCTCCTCCCAGGCCAGCAGCTGATCGAGCCGCCACCGGTCCGGGTGCGTCATGACCGGTGCAGGGACCAACGAGCGGTCCTTGAGGTTCTGGTAGCCCTTCGTCTTGCCCCAGCCGTAACGCGCCATCACGTCGTGCGCGTCGAGGAAGACGTGCCGCGGGTCGGTGTCGTCTCCGGCGTCGGCCGGCCAAGTGCACGGCTCACACCGCTCTTGGCTTGCCGAGCACGGGCTGGGAGGCGAGCCGCTGGGTGCGGATGAAGGTCCGCAGGTCGCCGACGGTCGTGTACAGCCGGCGCCCGATCTTGAAGAACTCCGGGCCGGTGCCCTCCTGGCGCCACCAGCGGACGGTGTTGACGGGCGTCCGCAGGACTCGGCGACGTCATCGAGCGTGAGGAGCTCGTCGTCGTGGCGCGCGTGGAACGGGACGTCGTGGGTGTTGCTGTTCATGCGCGGCCTCGGCCTGAGCGAAGATCTTGCGGGCCTCCTCCTCGGAGGCAGCGCGGCGCAGCACCCGCCTCCACGGTTCACCCTCCCCGGCAGGTGCGCGGAAGTAGACCTGGTACTTGTTAGTGCCCGGCGAAGGTGCGTAGAGCCGTACCCGCCAGGCCCGCGAACCACCGCCCGACGTGCGCGGCTTGCCCTGCGCGAGCAGCTTGGGCTGAGAACGCGTCGCCACGAGACCTCTTACGCTGGAAGGACCATCGTACGCCGGTTTCGTGCATCACTCTTGTGCATCACTCAGAGAAAAGTGATGCACGTGCCACTCGTCAGGAGTCACAGGAAATGGCCAACCGTCTCGCCTCCGCGACGAGCCCGTATCTGCTCCAGCACGCGGAGAACCCGGTCGACTGGTGGGAGTGGGGCCCGAGGCGTTCGCGGAGGCGCGGGAGCGCGACGTCCCGGTGCTGCTCAGCGTCGGGTACGCCGCCTGCCACTGGTGCCACGTGATGGCCCACGAGTCCTTCGAGGACGAGGCCACGGCGGCCTACCTCAACGAGCACTTCGTCAACGTCAAGGTCGACCGCGAGGAACGGCCGGACGTGGACGCGGTCTACATGGCGGCCACCCAGGCGTTGACCGGGCACGGTGGCTGGCCGATGACCTGCGTCCTGGACCACGAGGCGACCCCGTTCTTCGCCGGCACCTACTTCCCCGACCGGCCGCGGCACGGCAGTCCGAGCTTCCGGCAGGTGCTGGAGGCGCTGAACGAGGCCTGGCACGACCGCGGTGACGAGGTGCGGCGGGCCGCCGACACCATCCGCGACCACCTGCGCGCCCAGGACTCCTTCGAGGCCGGCACGGTCGGCGAGGAGACCCTCGCCGCCGCCGTGACCGCCCTGGGCCGCGAGTTCGACGCCACGTCCGGCGGCTTCGGCGGCGCCCCGAAGTTCCCGCCCTCGATGGTGCTGGAGTTCCTGCTCCGGCACCACGCCCGGACCGGGAGCAAGACCGCGCGCCAGATGCTCGACGCGACCTGCGTCGCGATGGCCCGAGGTGGCCTCTACGACCAGATCGGCGGCGGGTTCGCGCGCTACTCGGTCGACGGCGGCTGGGTGGTGCCGCACTTCGAGAAGATGCTCTACGACAACGCCCAGCTGCTCGGGGTCTACGCCCGCTGGGGTGGCCACCGGATCGTCGAGGAGACCGCGGACTTCCTGCTCCGCGAGCTGCGCACGCCCGAGGGTGGCTTCGCCTCCGCGCTGGACGCCGACACCGAGGGCGTCGAGGGCAGGTTCTACGCCTGGACGCCGGAGCAGCTGGTCGAGGCGCTGGGCGCGGAGGACGGCGCCTGGGCGGCGGAGACGTTCACGGTCACCCGGGCCGGCACCTTCGAGCACGGTGCCTCGACGCTGCAGCTGACCCGGGACCCGGACGACCTGCCCCGCCTGGAAGACGTGAAGCACCGGCTGCGCGAGGCCCGGGAACGACGCACCCGGCCGGCCCGGGACGACAAGGTCGTCGCCGCCTGGAACGGCCAGGTCATCAGCGGGCTGTGCGCCGCCGGCACCTTGCTGCGCCGGCCCGACTACGTCGGCGCGGCGGTCGGGGCCGGCCGGCTGCTGGTCGATCTGCACCTGGTGGACGGGCGGCTCAAGCGAGTCTCCCGCGACGGCGTGGTCGGCCGTCACGACGGCGTCCTGGAGGACCACGGCTGCGTCGCCCAGGGCTTCCTCGACCTGCTCCAGGCCACCGGTGACGCCGCCTGGCTCGAGCACGCCCGTGTCGTCCTCGACGACGCGCTCGCCCGCTTCCGCGCCGAGGACGGCGGCTTCCACGACACCGCCGACGACGCCGAGACCCTGGTCGCCCGCCCCCGCGAGATCTCCGACAACGCCAGTCCGTCCGGCCAGTCCGCGATGGTTCACGCCCTCGCGACGTACGCCGCGCTCACCGGCTCCGGCGTCCACCGCGAGGCGGCGGAGCAGACCCTCGGGGTGCTGGCCCGGCTGGCCGAGCGGGCGCCGCGGTTCGCGGGCCACGCGCTGGCGGCCGCCGAGGCGATGCTCGAGGGCCCCGAGGAGATCGTGGTGGTCGGCGCCCCCGGCCCGGCCCGGGACGCTCTCGAGGACGTCGCCCGGCGTCGCCCGGGGTCGGTGGTGCTGGTCGCCGAGCCCGGCCGTGACGACGTCCCCCTGCTGGCCGGCAGGGTCGAGGTCGACGGTCGTCCGGCGGCGTACGTGTGCCGCAACATGGTCTGTTCGAGCCCCGTCACCGACCCGGACGACCTGTCGGGCTGACGTCATCCGGCTCGACGACGGTCCGCTCGGCCGAACCGCCGTTGCGGGTGGTGCTCGACCGGGTCCAGGTCGAGGGCCGGCGCGTCTCGCCTGCGAGGGTGCGCGGATCAGCGCAGGCTGTACGTCGCCAGGGAGACGCCGACGTAGTGCGTCGCGAACGCCAGCACCGTGAACGAGTGGAAGACCTCGTGGAACCCGAACCACCGGGGGAACGGGTTCGGGCGCTTGAGGCCGTAGACGACCCCGCCGAGCGTGTAGAGGATGCCGCCGGCGGCGACCAGCACCAGCACCGCGATCGCGACAGCCGGGTCGAAGGCGCGCGCGCCCTCGGCGAACTGCGGGATGAAGAACACCGCCGCCCAGCCCAGCGCGATGTAGATCGGCACGTAGAGCCACCGGGGAGCATCGGTCCAGAAGACCCGGAACACCACGCCGAGGATCGCGCCGGTCCACACGATCGTGAGGAGCAGCGCCCGTGCCGAGCCCTCGAGGAAGATCAGCGCGAAGGGCGTGTAGGAGCCGGCGATCAGCAGGAAGATGTTGGAGTGGTCGAAGCGGCGCAGGAAGTTCCAGGTGCGCGGCGACCAGGTGCCCCGGTGGTAGATCGCGGACACGGAGAACAGGATCAGCGCAGTGACCGCGAACAGCGCCGAGCCGATCCGGGTCGTCGGCGTGGGGGAGAGCGCGATCAGCACGATCCCGGCGGCCAGTGTCAGCGGCGCGGTGGCGAGGTGCAGCCAGCCCCGCAGCTTCGGCTTGACCTCGGCCAGCTTGTCCTGGGCGCGGTCGACGACCTCGTCGAGCCGGCTCCGGATCATCTCGTTCATCGGGCCAGCGTACGGAACGCCCGGTCGCCCGCGCAGCGGATGAGTCCGACGTCACCCGAGTAGCATCAGGGCCGTGGCGGACTGGAAGGAAGCGATCCGGCGGGTGCTGTACCCGGCATACGAGGCGCGGATGGTGAAGGCCCTCCCGCAGGACCGGCTCCCCAAGCACATCGGGGTGATGCTCGACGGCAATCGCCGCTGGGCCAAGGCAGTCGGCGCCGACACCGCGCACGGCCACCGCGCCGGCGCCGCGAACATCGAGCCGCTGCTCGGGTGGTGCGAGGAGACCGGCACCGAGGTGGTCACGCTCTGGCTGCTGTCGACCGACAACCTCAACCGTCCGACCAGCGAGGTCGAGGCACTGCTCGGCATCATCCAGGAGGCCGTCGACTCGCTGGCCGACCAGCGCCGCTGGCGGCTGCACCCGGTCGGCGCCCTCGACCTGCTGCCGGCCGAGACCGCGCGCCGCCTCAAGGAGGCCGAGCAGGCCACCTCCGACGTCGACGGCATGCTCGTCAACATCGCGGTCGGGTACGGCGGTCGCCGCGAGATCGCCGATGCGGTGCGCTCGTTGCTGGTGGAGCACGCCACCAAGGGCACCTCGCTCGAGGAGCTCGCCCAGACCATCGACGTCGAGCACATCGCCGAGCACCTCTACACCAAGGGCCAGCCCGACCCGGACCTGGTGATCCGCACCTCGGGGGAGCAGCGCCTCGGCGGGTTCCTGCTCTGGCAGTCCGCGAAGAGCGAGTTCTACTTCTGTGAGGCCTACTGGCCCGACTTCCGGCGCGTCGACTTCCTGCGTGCGATCCGGGCGTACGCCGAGCGCGAGCGCCGCTTCGGCTCCTGAGTCCTGATTCCGGCACCGATGAGTCCATCGGCGTGGGTCAGGTGGTGCGCGCTGAGACGAATCGGTGCATGCTCGGAGGGTGAGTCAATTCGTGCACGAGTTCTCCGAGGGCAACAGAGACCAACGTGACCTGTTGGGCGGGAAGGGCGCGAACCTCGCCGAGATGGTCAACCTCGGCCTGCCCGTCCCACCCGGGTTCACGATCGACACCGAGGCGTGCAAGGCCTATCTGGTCGCCGGGCGGGACCCCGACGGACTGGCCGACGAGGTCACCTCACATCTCGCCGCCCTCGAGGAGGCGATGGGACGACGGCTCGGCGACGCCGACGACCCGCTGCTGGTCTCGGTGCGCTCGGGCGCGAAGTTCTCGATGCCGGGGATGATGGAGACGGTCCTCAACGTCGGGCTCAACGACGAGTCCGTGGACGGCCTGGCCGCACAGAGCGAGGACGAGCGGTTCGCCTGGGACTCCTATCGCCGGCTCGTCCAGATGTTCGGCGCGACGGTCCTCGACATCGAGGGCTCGGTCTTCGCCCGCGCGCTCGACGACGCCAAGCGGGCCAAGGGCACCGAGGCCGACCTGGACCTCGACGCGCAGGACCTGCGGGCGTTGGTCGCGACGTTCAAGGACCTGGTCCGCGAGCACGCGGGCCGCGACTTCCCGCAGCAGCCACGCGAGCAGCTCGACCTCGCCGTACGCGCGGTCTTCGACTCCTGGAACACCGAGCGGGCGGTGCTCTACCGCCGCCAGGAGCGCATCCCCGAGGACCTCGGCACCGCGGTCAACGTGCAGGCGATGGTCTTCGGCAACCGCGGCATGGACTCCGGCTCGGGGGTCGCGTTCACGCGGGACCCGGCCTCCGGAGCGCAGGGGGAGTACGGCGACTACCTCCAGAACGCGCAGGGCGAGGACGTCGTGGCCGGCATCCGCAACACCGTGTCGCTGGCCGACATGGAGGAGGTTGCGCCGGGCCCGCATGCCGAGCTGATGCGGATCATGGCGACGCTCGAGCACCACTACCGCGACATGTGCGACATCGAGTTCACCGTCGAGAACGACAAGCTCTGGATGCTGCAGACCCGGGTGGGCAAGCGCACCCCCGAGGCGGCGTTCCGGATCGCCGTGCACATGGCCGACGAGGGCCTCATCGACATGGACGAGGCGCTGCGGCGGGTCACCGGCGACCAGCTGGCGTCGCTGATGTTCCCGCGCTTCGACGACAACGCACCGCGAGAGCTGCTGGCGAAGGGCATGAACGCCTCGCCCGGTGCCGCCGTCGGCAAGATCGTGTTCGACACCCCGACGGCGGTGGAGTGGGCCGAGCGCGGGGAGAGCGTGATCCTGGTGCGCCAGGAGACCAACCCCGACGACCTGCACGGGATGATGGTGGCGCGGGGGGTGCTCACCAGCAGGGGAGGCAAGACCTCGCACGCCGCGGTGGTGGCCCGCGGGATGGGCCGCACCTGCGTGTGCGGCGCGGAGTCCCTGGACGTGTCCGCGGCGCGCAAGACCCTCGGCGTACGCCGCGGGCCGACGTTCGCCGAGGGTGACGTCATCTCGATCGACGGCTCGACGGGTGAGGTGTTCGCCGGTGCGGTGCCGGTCGCCGACTCGCTGGTCGTGCGGCACTTCGAGGGTGAGGAGGACGACAGCGACCTGGTCGACTCGGTGGCCCGGCTGATGGACCACGCGGACGCCACCCGGCGGCTGCGGGTGCGCACCAACGCCGACACCGCGGAGGACGCCACCCGGGCCCGGCGCTTCGGGGCGCAGGGGATCGGGCTGTGCCGCACCGAGCACATGTTCCTGGGCGACCGGCGCCAGCTGGTCGAGAACCTCGTCGTCGCCGAGGACGAGTCCGGCCAGGAGGCCGCGCTGTCCGCGCTGCTGCCGCTGCAGCGAGACGACTTCACGCAGATCTTCGAGGCGATGGACGGCCTGCCGGTCACGATCCGGCTGATCGACCCGCCGCTGCACGAGTTCCTCCCGGACTTCACCGACCTGTCCGTGCAGGTGGCGCTCGAGGACGAGCGGGAGCAGAGCGACGGTCGGCACCACAAGCTGCTCGAGGCGGTGAAGCGGCTGCACGAGCAGAACCCGATGCTCGGCCTGCGCGGCGTACGCCTCGGCATCGTGATCCCGGGTCTGTTCACCATGCAGGCGCGGGCGATCCTCGAGGCCGCCGCTGGACGCATCGAGGGCGGCGGCGACGCGCAGCCGGAGATCATGATCCCGCTGGTGGCCACCCTGCGGGAGCTGGCGATCGTGCGGGCCGAGATCCTGGCCGTGGCCGAGAACGTGCAGCAGGAGACCGGCGTGGAGGTGCCGTTCAAGATCGGCACCATGATCGAGCTGCCGCGAGCCGCCGTGACCGCCGGCGAGATCGCCGAGGAGGCCGAGTTCTTCTCCTTCGGCACCAACGACCTCACCCAGATGACCTGGGGCTTCTCGCGCGACGACGTGGAGGCGTCGTTCTTCTCGACGTACCTCGAGCACGGCATCTTCCCGGCGTCCCCGTTCGAGTCCCTCGACATCGAGGGCGTCGGGGCGCTGGTGCGGACCGCGGTCGAGCGGGGGCGGGCCACGCGCGACGACCTGCATCTCGGTGTCTGCGGCGAGCACGGCGGCGACCCGCGGTCGATCCACTTCTTCGACGAGGTCGGTCTCGACTACGTCTCGT
Organism: uncultured Actinomycetota bacterium; assembly: GCA_963767955.1. Lineage (GTDB taxonomy): Bacteria > Actinomycetota > Actinomycetes > Propionibacteriales > Nocardioidaceae > Nocardioides. Next base: position 9,521 of record CAVYGA010000003.1, read on the forward strand.
GCTCGCCGTTCCGGGTTCCCGTGGCCCGGCTGGAGGCCGGCCGGTCGGCCCTGGACGGGGCGAGCTGAAGGGTTCACCCCCCGTTCGGGCGTGTCGTGCAGCGAGCGCGCCGGAGGCGGCGTAATTTCGGCTCCATCGGGGAGTGGGGAAGCTCTCCGTACCAGGAGGCCCGGACGTGATCGCTCACGACTGCTACGCATCGTCGCCACCGCGGCGCGCGTGGAGAGGGCCGGCACTCCGGTCTTCGGGACGTTCCCGGTCCGAGCGCATGATCTAGGGCCGGGCGAGGAGTGCGCGCGCCGGCTGGTGAGGGTGAGTTCCGTGGCCTCGACGAGTCAGCAGGGCAAGCGCACCGCTCCATCCGTCCGCACCTACGTCCTCGACACCAGCGTGCTGCTGGCCGATCCCGGCGCCGTACGCCGCTTCGACGAGCACGAGGTGGTCCTCCCGGTGGTCGTCATCACCGAGCTCGAGGGCAAGCGGCACCACCCCGAGCTGGGCTTCTTCGCCCGGGCGGCGTTGCGCATGCTCGACGAGATGAGGGTCGAGCACGGTCGTCTCGACGAGCCGATCCCGGTGGGCGAGGCCGGCGGCTCGATCCGGGTGGAGCTCAACCACACCGACCCCGAGTCCCTCCCGTCCGGCTTCCGGCTCGGTGACAACGACACCCGGATCCTGGCCGTCGCCCGCAACCTGGCCAACGAGGGCTCCGACGTCACCCTGGTCTCCAAGGACCTCCCGCTGCGGATCAAGGCCTCCGCGGTCGGTCTGGACGCCCAGGAGTACCGCGCCGAGGCGATCAGCGACTCCGACACGGGCTACTCCGGGATGGCCGAGATCGAGGTGGCCGCCACCGACCTCGACGAGCTGTACGACGACGGCACCCTCGACCTCGAGGCGACCCGCGGGATGCCGTGCCACCAGGGACTCGTGCTGCTCTCCGAGCGCGGCACCGCCCTGGGCCGGGTCGGTGCGGACAAGCAGGTGCACCTGGTCCGCGGCGACCGCGAGGCCTTCGGCATCCACGGCCGGTCCGCCGAGCAGCGGATCGCCCTCGAGATGCTGCTCGACCCCGAGGTGGGCATCGTCTCGCTGGGCGGCCGGGCCGGCACCGGCAAGTCGGCGATGGCCCTGTGCGCGGGTCTCGAGGCGGTGCTGGAACGGGGCCAGCACAAGAGGGTCGTGGTGTTCCGGCCGCTGTTCGCGGTCGGTGGCCAGGAGCTCGGCTACCTGCCGGGATCGGAGTCGGAGAAGATGTCGCCGTGGGGCCAGGCGGTCTTCGACACCCTCGGCTCGATGGCCTCCCGCGAGGTGATCGAGGAGATCCTGGACCGCGGGATGCTCGAGGTGCTCCCGCTCACGCACATCCGCGGCCGCTCGCTGCACGACGCCTTCGTCATCGTCGACGAGGCGCAGTCGCTGGAGCGCAACGTGCTCCTGACCGTGCTGTCACGGATCGGCGCCAACTCCAAGGTCGTGCTCACCCACGACGTCGCCCAGCGCGACAACCTGCGGGTCGGACGCCACGACGGCGTGGTGGCCGTGATCGAGAGGCTCAAGGGGCACCCGCTGTTCGCCCACGTGACGCTGACCCGGTCCGAGCGCTCGCCGATCGCCGCGCTGGTGACCGAGATGCTGGAGAACGTCACGATGTGACGTCTGGGGCGGGGCGGGTTCGTGTGACTCCCGGTGCCGATGAGGCATCGATGTGACCGGGCTCGCCCCGCTTTCTCCGGCGTTCGGTTTGCCACGGTCGGTCTGGTCAGGCAAGGTGTTCCGAGACCAATTCGTGACCTCCGGGGACATCCGGTCACCGCCCTTCCTGCTGTCTAGCCGTGAGTAGCCCCTTGTCGAAGCACGCCAAGTACGCTCCGAAGCACCGCAACCACCGTGCCCCGAGCGCACCCAAGAAGGTCCTGCGCAACTCCGTCCTCTACTCCTCGGTCGCCATCGCCGCGACCGGCGCCGCCGTCTCCGGCGGGATCGTGACCGGCACGTCGTCGGCCGATGCGCCTGTCAGCGCGGCCGCCGACCTGACCCGGATCGGCACCGTCGGCAGCGCCGACGCGGTCCGTCGCACGGAGAGCGTCTCGCGCTCCGACCGCCGCACCGAGGCGGACCCGGCCAAGAAGGCGGCCCTCTCCAGCGTGGACTCCGGCGGCACCGCCGTGAGCCGCACCGAGGACATCTCCGACGAGGACCCCCGTGACGTCGCCAGGGCGCTGCTCTCCGGCTTCGGCTTCGGTCCGGAGCAGTTCAGCTGCCTGGACTCGCTCTACAACTCGGAGAGCGGCTGGCGGGTGAACGCCGACAACCCCACGTCGTCGGCGTACGGCATCCCGCAGGCGCTGCCCGGCTCCAAGATGTCCTCCGCCGGCGCCGACTGGGCCACCAATCCGGTCACCCAGATCCGCTGGGGCCTGGGCTACATCCGCGACCGCTACGGCTCGCCGTGCTCGGCGTGGAGCTTCAAGCAGGGCAACAACTGGTACTGAGCCACCGCCTCGATCGTCCCGGTCCGGCATGGTCCCTCCGGGTGGTGTCCGGAGTGGCCCGCGCGGGCCACTGACCCGCCGTCCGGGCGGAAAATGATCGATTCCCGCACGCGCGGCGCGGCGCTCAAGCATCCTCGTCAGTGGAGGGCTACAAGCCGCTGTCTCACCATCACCGAGGTCCCCTGCCTCGTGGTCGGGCAGCCCCTTCTCCAAGGTCCGTCGAGCAGACGGCGGACACCCGCGAGGGTGCGTCAACCCGGTTCCCCAGCCAGGTCGAGGCACCCTCGCTCCTCTTTGCCCTCTCCCCATTCCCCCGCCGAGGTGTCACTTCTTGCGTGCCGAGGTGTGAGTTCTTGCGCATCCCCGCGTGCCCGCTGCCGGGTTACCGTGGGCGCATGACCCATCAGCACCCCGAACATCCCTCCGGCGGCGCCGACGAGCCCGTGGGGGAGGACCTCCCGCCCGAGCTGCGGTACGCCGACTCCGGCGAGCCCGGACGCCCGGCCCCCGGGTTGCCCGTGTGGGTGCGCCTGACGGCCCTCGTCCTGGTCGGCGCCGTCCTGGCGTTCTACGCCCTGTCCTACTTCCTGTAGCGGGCACGCAAGAACTCACACCTCGGCACGCAGGAACTCACACCTCGGCGGGGTGGGTCAGGGGTGGGTCATGCTGTCCACGTCGAGGGCGGTGTCGAGCTGGTCCTCGGTGAGGGTGCCGTCCTCGACCAGGCCCATCGCCAGCACGGTCTCGCGGATCGTGGTGCCCTCGGCCATCGCCCGCTTGGCGATCGCGGCCGCCTTCTCGTAGCCGACGTACCGGTTGAGCGGAGTCACCACCGACGGGGAGGACTCGGCGTAGGTCCGCATCCGGTCCTCGTCGGCGGTGATCCCGGAGACGCAGCGGTCGGCCAGCATGCGTGAGGCGTTCGTCAGCAGCCGGATCGACTCCAGCAGGTTGCGGGCGATCACCGGCATCATCACGTTCAGCTCGAAGTTGCCGGCCGCGCCCGCGGTGGTGATCGCGGCGTCGTTGCCGATCACCTGCGCGCACACCATCAGGGTCGCCTCGGGCACGACGGGGTTGACCTTGCCGGGCATGATGCTCGACCCCGGCTGGAGGTCGGGCAGGTGGATCTCGGCCAGCCCCGTGGTGGGGCCGGACGACATCCAGCGCAGGTCGTTGCAGACCTTGGTCAGGCCGACCGCCACCACCCGCAGCTGCCCGGACAGCTCGACCAGCGCGTCGCGGCCGCCCTGGGCCTCGAAGTGGTTGCGCGCCTCGGTGAAGGGCAGGCCGGTCTCCGACGCGAGCTCGGCGATCACCTGCGCCGCGAAGCCCTCGGGGGTGTTGATGCCGGTGCCGACCGCGGTGCCGCCCAACGGCAGCTCGGCCACCCGGGGCAGCGTCGACTCCAGGCGCTCGACGCCGATCCGGCAGATCGCGGCGTAGCCGCCGAGCTCCTGACCGAGCATCACCGGGGTGGCGTCCATCAGGTGGGTGCGACCGGACTTCACGACCGAGGCGAACTCCGCGGCCTTCGCCTCGAACGCCGAGGCGAGGTGCTCGAGTGCCGGCACCAGCTCGCCGGTGGTGGCGGTCACCGCCGCCACGTGGATGGAGGTCGGGAAGGTGTCGTTGCTGGACTGGCTGGCGTTGACGTGGTCGTTGGGGTGCGCCTCGACACCGCGCCGCGCGGCCAGCGAGGCGAGCACCTCGTTCATGTTCATGTTCGACGAGGTCCCCGACCCGGTCTGGAACACGTCGACCGGGAAGTGGTCGTGATGGTCGCCCTCGACGATCTCGGCCGCGGACCCGCGGATCGCCTCGGCGACGTCGTCGGCGACCACGCCGAGACGCGCGTTGACGACGGCCGCGGCGGCCTTGACCCGGGCCAGCGCCCGCAGGTGCTCGCCCTCCAGGCCGGCGCCGCTCACGGGGAAGTTGTCGACGGCACGCTGGGTCTGGGCCCGCCACAGCGCGTCCGCGGGCACCCGGACCTCACCCATGGAGTCGTGTTCGGTGCGGAAGTCGTTGTCGTCGCTCACGCCGCCGAGGCTACCCGCGCGACGTAGAGCCAGTACGTCTCCGCCCGCTCACCGAGCTGCACGTCGTAGGCCAGCGCCCGCACCTCGTCGAAGACCTCACCCAGCGCGCTCTCGAGCTCGGGCGCGGCATCGGCCGACCAGATCACCAGCGCCTGCCGGGTCACCCGTCGTACGTCGCGCAGGAACGGCGCGCGGTAGAGCAGCGCGTTGGCGTCGTGGACCAGGTAGCCGGGACCGTTGTCGACGTCGAGCAGCACGAGGTCGTAGGCCACCTCGCCGGCCTCGGCGAAGGCGAGCACCACGTCGTTGACCACCACGGTGAGCCGCTGGTCGGCGAGCATCGCCGGGCCGTGGGGGATGGTGCCGTCGCGCATCCAGTCGACCAGGTCCTGCTCGATCTCGACCACGGTGCAGCGCTCGACCCGCTGGTCGGCGAGCACCTCCCGCATCGTGAAGCCCAGGCCGAGCCCACCGACGAGCACGGTCGCGGGAGAGTCCACCAGCTCGAGAGCGGCGGTGGCGAGGGCTCGCTCGCTGCTGGTCTCGGCGGTGTCCATCACGAACACGCCGTTGGCGCGCAGCTCGAGGACCTCGGTCCCCGACGCGGGTCGGTGGGAGCGCAGCACCAGCTCGCCGCGCTCGGTCTCGGCCCGCGCGACGTCGGTGTACTCCCTCGGCTCGGTGTCCATGGCGGCAGTCTTCACGATGGCGGCTCACGGTGCCGTGCGTAGGGTGGAAAACGACCACCCCGCACACCCCGAGGAGCAGCATGTCCGAGCCCAGCAAAGACGCCACGCCCGAGGGTCAGGTCTCGGAGGTCGGCCGGATGGATCCCGAGAACGCCGACGACCCGATCTACCCCGACCAGGCGACGGCAGGCTACCCGGACACCGAGAGCGGCGGCCCGGACGAGGGCACCGCGGGCCCCAACGCGCGGCCGCGCCACGACGAGCCCGATCGGGACGGCGACGACGTCGCGGAGGCCGACGGCGCCGAATGACGACGCCCCTCCGGTGACACCTACTCCTGCGACCGCACCCTGATGCCCGAGATCGGCACCGTGACCGCCCCGGCGGGGTCGGTGAAGAAGTCGTTGCCCTTGTCGTCGACGACGATGAAGGCCGGGAAGTCCTCGACCTCGATCTTCCACACGGCCTCCATGCCGAGCTCTTCGTACTCGAGCACCGACACGTCCTTGATGCAGTCCTGGGCCAGCCGCGCGGCGGGTCCGCCGATCGAGCCGAGGTAGAACCCGCCGTGGGTGTCGCAGGCCCGGGTGACCTGCTTGCTGCGGTTGCCCTTGGCCAGCATCACCATCGAGCCGCCCGCCGCCTGGAACTGCTCGACGTAGGAGTCCATCCGCCCGGCAGTGGTGGGGCCGAACGACCCGGAGGCCAGGCCCTCGGGCGTCTTCGCCGGGCCGGCGTAGTAGACGGGGTGGTCCTTGAGGTACTGCGGCATCTCCTCGCCCGCGTCGAGGAGCTCCTTGATCTTGGCGTGCGCGATGTCGCGGGCCACCACCAGCGGACCGGTCAGTGACAGCCTGGTCTTGACCGGGTGCCTGGTGAGCTCGGCCAGGATGTCGGCCATCGGCTGGGTGAGGTCGATCTTCACGACGTCCCCGGACTCCGCGAGGTGCTGGGTCTCCAGGTCGGGGAGGTACTGCGCTGGATCGGTCTCGAGCTGCTCGAGGAAGACTCCCTCCGCGGTGATCTTGCCGAGCGCCTGCCTGTCGGCCGAGCAGGACACCGCGATCGCGACGGGGCACGAGGCGCCGTGCCGGGGGAGCCGGACCACGCGGACGTCGTGGCAGAAGTACTTGCCGCCGAACTGCGCGCCGATCCCGAAGGACTGGGTCAGCTTGAAGACCTCCTCCTCCAGCTCCAGGTCCCGGAACCCGTGGGCGCTCATCGATCCCTCGGTGGGCAGGGTGTCGAGGTAGTGCGCGGAGGCGTACTTCGCGGTCTTCAGCGCGAACTCCGCGCTGGTGCCGCCGATCACCACGGCCAGGTGGTACGGCGGGCAGGCGGCGGTGCCGAGCGAGCGGATCCTCTCGTCGAGGAACTCCAGCATCCGCGTGCGGTTGAGGACGGCCTTGGTCTCCTGGAACAGGAACGACTTGTTCGCCGAGCCCCCGCCCTTGGCCATGAAGAGGAACCGGTACTCCGGCCTGCTCGCCCCTGACTCGAGCACGGTCGCCGGGGTGGAGTAGAGCTCGATCTGCGCCGGCAGGTTGGTGCCGGTGTTCCTCTCCTCCCACATCGTCAGCGGTGCGAGCTGGGAGTAGCGCAGGTTGAGCGTGGTGTAGGCGTCGAAGACGCCGCGGCTGATCGCCTCGCCGTCGTCGGCCCCGGTGAGCACGCCCTCGGACTTCTTGCCCATCACGATCGCGGTGCCGGTGTCCTGGCACATCGGCAGCACGCCGCCGGCGGAGATGTTGACGTTCTTGAGCAGGTCCAGCGCGACGAAACGGTCGTTCCCCGACGACTCCGGGTCATCGATGATCTTGCGCAGCTGGGCCAGGTGGGCGGGCCGCAGGTAGTGGCTGATGTCGTGCATCGCCTCGCTGGTCAGTCGCTGGATCGCCTCGGCGGAGACCCGGAGGAACGTCTGGCCCTCGGCCTCGAACGTCGAGACCCCCTCGGTCGTCACCAGGCGGTACGGCGTCTCGTCGGGACCGGTCGGCAGCAGGTCGGCGTAGCGGAACTCGGGCTCGGTGCTCACGTCCCGCAGATTACGCCGTGGTCGCGGCGACGGCGGCACTGAGGGGGACGTGCTCCCGGGCGTCCCGTGCCGCGCGACGCAACAGGCGGGAGGCCACCGTGCCCTGCCCGGCGGCGAGCGCGACCTGCGCGCCCCGCCAGCGGCAGTACGCCGCGTCGTGCGGGTGCGAGATCGCGTCCCAGGCCCGGGCCGCGTCCGCCCAGTGCTCGACGGTCGCAGTGCCGGACAGCCGGGCGAGCTCGGCGTGCCAGGTGGGGCCGGCGGCGCGGTCGACCGGGACGGCGCCACTCTCGAACGGCCGGTAGCCGGCCCGATCGTGGCAGGCGCGCAGCCGGTGGACCAGCTGCTGTCGGTCGCGGTCCGTCGACCGCGCTGTCGCCTCGGCCGCGGCCCGCGCGGCCGTGACGTACACGGACCCCGCCTCACCGGGGGCGGCCTCGACCGGCGGTTCCTCGACCGCGCCCACGATGGCCGACAGCGCCCGGTCGGGCCGGCCCTCCCACAGGTGCAGCAGCGCGAACACCTCCGCGAGGTCGGGCCGGTGGCTGGTGAAGGCGTGCTCGGCGAGCGCGGTCAGCCGCGCCCCGGAGGCCGGGAACCGGCCGCGCAGGAGGTCGAGGTGGGCGCGTGCGAGGTGGACCGGCCAGCGGTCCGGCTCCAGGGGCCCCTCGGTCAGCGGGTCGATGACCTCGGCGGCCCGGCCGACCCGGCCGGCACGGGACCAGGCGTCGGCGAGATTGGATCGGACGAAGGCTGCCTGGATGGTGTCGAGGCCCCACCCGTCGGCCGCGGCCAGGCCGGGCTCGGCCAGGTGCCGCACGTCCTCGACGGGGTCCGCCCACGACAGCCCGAGATCCGTGAGGAGCATGGCCACCCACACGTCGGTGTCCGGGTCGGGTGCGGCCGGGACGATCCGGGTGGCCTCGGCGGCATGTCGACGAGCACTGTCGTGGTCGCCGGTGGCCGCCTCCAGTGCCGCGAGCTGCGCCAGTAGCAGCCGGGTGAAGCCCCGGGGGTCCTCGATGGCGGAGGCCGCCCGGAGCGACTCGGCGGCCACCTCCTTCGCTCCGTCGTAGTCCGCCTGCAGGTTGAGGATCAGGGACTTCTTGTTCAGCGCCCTGACCAGGCCCTCGGACGCGGGCAACCGGGCGTACAGCTCGATGGAGGCGTCGATCAGACGACTGGCTTCCGAGCGGACCTCGAGTCCGCCCGGGAACCGGTAGCCGGCCCGTCGCCAGAGAAGCTCGGCGACGTCGGCATCGGCGAGGTGGGGCGCGAGCGACATGGCGTCGTCCGCCCGGGCGCGGGCCTGCTCGGGGCGGCCCGCCAGCGCCAGCGCGTCCATCGCGCCGAAGTGGGCGTCGATCCGCCGCACCGGTGGTGTCCCGGCCGACTCCTGCCCCGGTGGCCAGAGCTCCAGGGCACGCGTCCAGGCGGCCGACGCCTCGTGGCCGGCGAAGCGCGACGCGGCCGCCTGCGCGGCCCGGATGCTCCAGCCGAGCTCCTCGGCGCCCTCGTCGGCGCCGTTCCAGTGACGCGCGACCTCGGCAGGGGAGACACGGACCGCTCCGGCCAGGACTCCGGCCAGCCGTCGGTGCTCGCCTTCGGCTTCGCCGGGCACCAGCCGACGCCGGATCGCCTCCGCCAGCAGCGGGTGACGGAGCTGGGCGGAGTGCGGTTCGGGGCAGTCGCCCAGCAACCGGTGGTCGTCGAGCTCGCGCAGGGCGGCGGTGAGCTCGGTGGGGGAGAGCCCGGTGAGCTCGGCGAGCTGGGTGTGCAGGAGTGCGCGGTCGGCGACTCCCAGGGCTCGCGCCACGGTCCAGGCGGCGGGGCCGATCCGGCTGAGGCGTTCGTGGAGGAGGTCGGCCAGCAGCGCGGGAAGCTCATCCGCCTCGCCCCGCTGCGTCGCCGACGCCAGCTGCTCGGTGAAGAGCGGCTGGCCGCCGCTGCGGGCGTGGATCCGGTCCAGGGTCGCGGCGTCGGCTGGGGAGCCGGTGAGCAGGGCGAGCTGCTCACCCGTCTCGTCGCGGTCGAGCGGGCCGAGGACGAGAGCGTCGACCTGCGGGAGCCGCTGGGCGCGCAACCGCCACTCCGCGGCGAGCGGGCGGGTGGTCGGGTCGTCCAGCCGGTACGTCGCCAGCACCGGTAGACCCGGGCCGCGCTGCAGGGCGTGCTCGAGCAGGTCCAGGGTGGTGGAGTCGGCCCAGTGCAGGTCCTCGATCAGCACCGCGAGCGGTCGACGGACCGCCAGGGCCGCGAGGGTCGTCTCGACGGCCGCGAACAGGCGCTGTCGCGCCCACGCGTCGTCCGGGCGGGAGTGCGCCTCCGGTGCCGGTTCGAGCTCGGGAAGAAGCCGGCCGAGCGACCCCGCGACGTACGCCGGCAGTGTGGCCAGCGTCTCGGTCAGCCAGCCGCCGCCGTCGAGCTCGTGGACCGCCCGCAGCACGTCGGAGATCGGCAGCAGCGGCTCCTCCGAGGACAGCGGGAGACAGGAGCCCACTGCGGTGAAGACCCCGCCGGAGGCGCGCGCGGCCGCGGTGGTGGCCAGCCGGGTCTTGCCGATGCCCGCCTCGCCGCTGATCAGCAGCAACCCCCCACCGTCGAGCAGATGCCGGCGGACCCGCGCCAGCTCGGGGGCCCGGCCGGCGATGTCGGGGCCCACGCCAGGCGCCTCGGCGGGGGAGCTGGCTGCCAGCCAGAGTTCCCGGAAGGCGGGCAGGTCGCCGTCCATCGCCTCGACGAGCAGCTCCAGGACCCCCCAGGCGGGCAGCCGCGGCGCGGAGAACACGTGGGACACGGTGGTGTGGCTGCACCCGGCCCGCCGCGCCAGGCTCCGGAGGCTGGGCCACCCGGCCCGGTGGTGCAGCGCGTGCAGGGCGTCGACGAGCTCCTGCTGCGGGCCCGTCGCCAGGTCCGGTCGCGGCAGGGCACCCATCAGGCCTCCCAGCGGTGCGTGGTCCTCCGTCGAGCATCGCCGGTCGACCGGACGCTGTCCACGCGGTTTGTCGGCTACCGCGTTCCCGGTGGAACTTCCCGCTGGCCAGTTCTGTCAGCCACCGTCAACAGGTCCGTCCGCGGGCTGACGCTGGGGATCCACCACCCAGACAGGAGCACGACCATGAACATCACCCCCACCGGACGTCGGGTCCGGGCCCTGAGCGGCGTCATCGCCATCGTCCTGACGGGACTCCTCGTCCCCGCGCCGGCCCACGCCGACCAGGCGGTCGGCGGAGCCGGTGTCAGCACGTCGACGGCGTGGAACGACATCGACGAGGCGGTCGCCCGCCGCAAGGTGCGGATGGCCGCTGACCGGGTCTCTCGCTGATCCCGACCGCCCGACCGGCCCGCAAGCGGTCAGCCGACGTCGTCGATGCGCCAGATCACCCGGCGCGGCGCGGTGACGGTGAAGTTGACGAGACTGCTCCGGAGCCGGTCGAAGCGCTGTGCCTTCCACCGGAAGATGGCGTAGCCGTAGTCGCAGGCGCGCGTGCTGTGCGGCCGGACGGGGAAGTCCGCCGACACGGAGAAGGAGGTCGACATGCTCCGGGAGATGCTGCCGGAGATCGTCGCGTTGATCTTCGTGAAGATGCCGGCCTTGAGCTCGGCGCTCAGGGACGCGCCGAGGGTCCAGCTCCGGTTCTTCTCCACCCGCGACGTGCAGTGACCGGTGATCCGGTCGTTGGTGCGGTTCTGCACCCCACTCGAGAACACCGGGGAGAACTTGGTCGGCCTGCGACCGGTCAGGCGGACGCAGATGTTGCCGGCGTCGTCGCACTTGAACCTGGTCGGGTAGGTGGACCGGGCTGCGACGCGCGGCGCGGCGTCCGCTCGCGTCGTCACCGCGTCCGGTGCGGGTGCGGACCGGGCGGGTGGAGCCGCCGCCAGCAACGGCATCAGCAGGCACAGGGTGAGAGTGGCGAGTCGTCTCATGGCCGTCTCCGAGCTCCGGGGGTGGGAGTCCGTAGTCTGCCTCAGCCGCGGGGCAGGCGTGCCTGCGTCTTGCGCGCGGCTTCCGGGCGGGCGGGCGGCGACGGTGCGGTTGGCCGGGCGGCCCGCGCCTCCCGCGGCGGCCGGCCGGTGGAGCTGCGCTGGATGAGCTCTGTCGGCACCACGACCGCGGGCGCGCTCAGACCGCGGCCGGCCACCAGGTCGAGGACCAGCTGGCCGGCCAGCCTGCCCTGCGTCGCGACGGCCTGGTCGATGGTGGAGATGCCGAACACCTCGGCCGTCGGGTGCCCGTCGACGCCGATCAGCGACACGTCGCCGGGAAGGGAGAGCCCCAGCTCCAGCGCGGTGCGCAAGGCGCCGATGGCGAGCTCGTCGGAGTAGGCGAACACGGCCGTCGGCGGGTGGGTGAGTCCCATCAGCCGCCGCATCGCCCGCGAGCCGGCGGTCACGCCGTACGACTCCGTGACGACGTGGGCCGGGTCGACCGGGAGGTCGGCGGCGGCCATGGCGTCGCGATAGCCCTGGGTGCGCTCGGCATCGGCGGACCAGTAGGTGCCGTCGGTGTCGCTGGTGCGGATCATCGCGATCCGGCGGTGGCCGAGGTCGACCAGGTGCTGGACGGCGGTGCGGCCGATGGCGTAGTCGTCGACCTCGACGTGCGGGTAGTCCCGGATCCGGCCGCCGACGACCACCACGTCGGCGCCCATGATGTCCAACCGCTCTGCCTCGTCCTTCAGCACCGGCAGCGCGACCAGCACCACCGCGTCGACCTTGCGCCGGGCCGGCAGCTCGGCGAAGAAGCGGTTGCGCTCGGCCTCGCCGTCGACCTGGTAGATCAGCACGTCGAGGTCCGCCGAGCGGAGGTGGCGCTCGAGCGAGGAGACCATCGCCGCGTAGAACCACACGTGCAGCCGCGGCACCACCAGGGCGACCCGGCCGGTCGAGCCGCGGGAGAGTCCGGACGCCTCGGGTGAGACGACGTAGGACAGCTCGTCGGCGGTCCTCTTGATCATCTTCCGCGTGTCTTCGCTGACGCCGGGCAGGTTCCGGAGTGCGCGTGAGACGGTGCCGGTGGAGACTCCTGCGTGGCGCGCGACATCGGCCATGTTGACCTGGCCGGAGCGGGTCACCGTCTCCTCCATCCGGGATGCGAAACCGTTGCGCTTTGAGTGTTGACACGTCAGTGTGACGTCCATCACGATCGGTACGCAAGCGTTTGCGTAAACCTGGCGTGAACGGGCACCACGGAAGGAACTCGATGTCCCAGGCCCCTGGCGCGGTCACCGAATGGTGGCGTGGCGCCGTGGTCTACCAGCTCTACATCCGCTCCTTCGCCGACGCGGACGGCGACGGCATCGGCGACATCGCCGGTCTCCGGACGCGGCTCGGCCACCTCGCCGACCTCGGCGTCGACGCCGTGTGGGTGAACCCGTGGTATCCCTCCCCGCAGGCCGACGCGGGCTACGACGTCGCCGACTTCCGCGACATCGAGCCGCTCTACGGCACCCTCGAGGAGGCCGACGCCCTGGTCGGCGACGCGCACTCGGCAGGGCTTCGGGTGCTGCTCGACATCGTCCCCAACCACACCTCCTCCGAGCACCCGTGGTTCCGCGCGGCGCTGGCCGGTGACGCCTCCGCGCGCGGCCGCTACCTGTTCCGGCCCGGCCGTGGCGAGCACGGCGAGCTGCCGCCCAACGACTGGCAGAGCAACTTCGGCGGCCCGGCCTGGACCCGCACCACCGACGACGACGGCACTCCGGGTGACTGGTACCTCCACCTCTTCGCTCCCGAGCAGCCCGATCTGGACTGGGACAACCAGGAGGTCCGCGGCGAGTTCGAGGACATCCTGCGGTTCTGGTTCGACCGGGGGGTCGACGGGTTCCGCATCGACGTCGCCCACGGGCTCGCCAAGGCGCCCGGTCTCCCCGACGTCGGGCCCGGCTGGACCGGCAGCACCCAGGACCTGCACCCGGCCTACGACCAGGACGCCGTGCACGACATCTACCGCTCCTGGCGCAAGGTCGCCGACGCCTACGACCCGCCGCGGATCTTCGTGGCCGAGTCGTGGCCGCCGAGCAGCGAGCGCCTCGCGCTCTACGTCCGTGCCGACGAGCTGCACCAGGCCTTCCAGTTCGACCTGCTCCGCGCGCCCTTCGACGCCGACATGCTGCGCACGGTGGTCACCGACTCGCTGCGCGACGCGGAGCACGTCGGTGCCGACTGCACCTGGGTGCTCTCCAACCATGACGTGGCCCGTGAGGTGACCCGCTACGCGCGCTCGCAGCCCGCCGCGCCCGTCGACGGCCACTGGGACCGCAAGCGTTGGCACGAGGAGCCCGCCGACCTCGAGCTCGGCCTGCGCCGGGCCCGGGCCGCGGCCCTGCTGATGCTCGCGCTGCCCGGCGGCGCCTACCTCTACCAGGGCGAGGAGCTCGGCCTCCCCGAGGTCGAGGACCTGCCCGACGACCGCCGCGAGGACCCGATCTTCGTCCGGTCCGGCGGCGTCGACCCCGGCCGGGACGGCTGCCGGGTGCCGATCCCGTGGGACACCAGCACGTCGTCGTACTCCTTCAGCCCGGAGGGCGCCGCCGCGCCCTGGCTCCCGCAGCCGGAGCACTGGGCCGGGCTCTCGGTGGCCGCGCAGGAGGCGGACCCGGACTCCACCCTGCACCTCTTCCGGAGTGCGCTGCGGCTGCGCCGCGAGCACCTGCTCGACGCCGGGCCGCTGGCCTGGCTCGACACCCCACCCGGACTCCTGGCCTTCCGCCGGGGGACCGTCACATGCTGGCTCAACACGAGCGACCGGGCGGTCGCGCTGCCAGGTGGTCGTCTGCTGCTCGGGTCCGTCCCGGACGCTGACGCTCACACGTTGCCGGTCGACGCCGCTGCCTGGGTGGACACCTCGTGACGCCCGGATCGACCTACTGCCGACGGCCCGCCCGGGCTGCTGGTACTTCCCACAACAACCGGAGGAATGCAATGCGGTTCAAGCACAGCGCCAGTGTCATGGCACTGGCACTTCTGATCACACCGTTGGCCGCGTGCGGCGGAGACGACAGCTCGAGCGGCGGCGGCACGAACAACCCCGCCTTCGAGGAGGGCATCGACTCACGGGGCCCGATCACCTACGTCCAGGGCAAGGACAACACCGGCGTCGTTGCCGAGCTCCTCGCGGCCTGGAACAAGGACCACCCCGACGAGCAGGTCACCGTCAAGGAGCAGACCGACGAGGCCAACCAGCAGCACGACGACCTGGTCCGCAACCTCGACGCGCAGAACCCCGACTACGACGTCATGTCGGTCGACCTGGTCTGGACGGCGGAGTTCGCGGCCAAGGGCTACCTGCAGCCGCTGGAGGGTGACCTCGCCATCAACACCGACGGCGTCCTCCAGCCGGTCATCGACTCCGGCAACTACAACGGCACCCAGTACGCCGCGCCGCAGACCAGCGACGGTGGCATGCTCTACTACCGCTCCGATCTCGTGAAGACCCCGCCGAAGACGTGGGACGAGATGATGGGGATGTGTGACATCGCCAAGCGGAACAAGATGGACTGCTATGCCGGCCAGTTCTCCAAGTACGAAGGCCTGACCGTGAACGCCTCCGAGGTCATCAACGGCGCCGGCGGCCAGATCGTCGACGAGTCGGGCAAGGCGACCGTGGACAGCCCCGAGTCCGTCGCGGGCCTCGACCAGCTGGTGACCGCCTACGAGGACGGCAACATCCCCAAGGCCGCGATCACCTACACCGAGGAGGAGAGCCGGATCTCCTTCCAGGACGGCAAGCTGCTCTTCATGCGCCAGTGGCCCTACGCCTACAACCTGGCCCAGACCGAGGGTTCGTCCAAGATCAAGGGCAAGTTCGCGGTGGCGCCGCTGCCGGGCGCGGACGGCCCCGGTGCCTCGTCGCTCGGCGGTCACAACAACGCCATCAGCGCCTACTCCGACAACAAGGCCACGGCCATCGACTTCGTCAACTTCATCCTGGCGGAGGAGCAGCAGCGCCTCTACGTGACCAAGGGCGGCAACGCACCTGCGCTCGAGGCGCTCTACACCGACGAGGCCCTGGTGAAGGACTTCGCCTACCTCCCGGTGCTGCTGGAGTCCATCCAGAACGCCGTGGCCCGGCCCATCACGCCGTTCTACCCGGCGGTGACCAAGGCGATCACCGACAACGCCTACGCCGCGATGCGAGGTGAGAAGAGCACGGAGGACGCCATCACGGACATGCAGGCGGCCATCGAGGCAGCAAGCAAGTAGCGGGTCGGCCGGTGACCGGGGGCGGCGCAGGGCGTCGCCCCCGGCCCGGGCCAGGTCCTCACGAGAAGGGATCCCGATGTCAACGGAAACGAGCGCGGCGGCTGCCGACGAAGACGCGCCGAAGCTGAAGAAACGCGGCAAGCGCGGCGCACCCGCCGAGGACCGCGAGCTGATCGACCCGAACCAGGCGCGTCGCGCCTACCTCCTCATCGCACCGACGATCACCCTGTTGGGCATCGTGATCGGCTACCCGATCGTCCGCGCGTTCTGGATGTCGTTCCAGTCCGACGCGACCCTCGACCCGGCCACCGGCTTCTTCCAGGAGGGCGGCTTCGCGGGCTTCGACAACTACACCCACTGGATCCTGCAACGGTGCGGTGACACCTCCTGCCCGGTCGGCACCACGGCGGCGGGCTTCTGGGAGGTCGTCTGGATCACGATCTTCTTCACGGTCGTGAGCGTCGCCATCGAGCTGGTGCTCGGCTTCGCCTTCGCCTTGATCATGAACGGCAAGTACCGCGGTCGTGGCCTGGTCCGGGCCAGCGTGCTCATCCCGTGGGCGATCCCCACGGCGGTGACCGCCAAGCTCTGGTACTTCATCTTCGCCTACGACGGGATCGCCAACAACCTGCTCGGCACCGACATCATCTGGTTCGGTGACAAGTGGGCCGCGCGGTCGGCGATCATCATCTCCGACGTCTGGAAGACCACGCCGTTCATGGCGCTGCTCATCCTCGCCGGGCTCCAGCTGATCTCGGCCGACATCTACGAGGCCGCCAAGGTCGACGGCGCGAGCGCCTGGCAGCGGTTCACCGCGATCACGCTGCCGCTGGTCAAGCCGGCCCTGATGGTGGCCCTGCTCTTCCGCACCCTCGACGTCCTCCGGATGTACGACCTCCCGGCGATCATGACCGGAGGCGGCGCCGGCGACGGCAACGACACCACCACCCTCTCGATCCTGGTGGTGGAGGAGATCAGATCCGGGTTCAACAGTGCGGCGGCCCTGTCCACGTTGACGTTCGTCTTCGTGTTCGCCGTCGCGTTCTTCTTCATCAAGTTCCTGGGTGTCAACGCCGTCGACGACGGCAGCGGCCGCGGAAGGAGGAAGTGACATGGCTACCACCACTGCCACCAAGCGCGCCGACTACAAGGCGGCCCAACCGCACGTCCCGGTCTGGAAGACGGTCCGCACCTACGTGGGCGTCCTCCTGATCGTGGTCTGGGGCCTCGCGCCCTTCTACTGGATGGTCGTCACCGCGTTCCGCGACCTGCAGTTCACCTTCGACACCACCCCGTGGCCGACCCACGTCACGCTCGACAACTTCCGGACGGTGTTCTCCACCGATCGTGGCAACCACTTCGGTCGTGCCCTGGTGAACAGCCTCTTCATCGGAGTGGCGACCACGCTCATCGGCCTGCTGGCGGGCGTCTTCGCCGCCTACGCACTGGCTCGGCTGGAGTTCCGGGGCAAGTACGTCGTGCTCGGTGTCGTCCTCGGGGCGTCGATGTTCCCGGGCGTCGCCCTGGTCACCCCGCTGTTCCAGTTCTTCCGCAACATCGGCTGGTTCGGCACCTACCAGGCGCTGATCATCCCGAACATCTCGTTCGTGCTGCCGCTGACGATCTACACGTTGACGGCGTTCTTCCGAGAGATGCCCTGGGAGCTCGAGGAGGCCGCCAAGATCGACGGCGCCAGCCCCGGGCAGGCGTTCCGGCTGGTGATCCTGCCGCTCGCCGCCCCGGGCCTGTTCACCACGGCGATCCTGGCGTTCATCGCCTCGTGGAACGAGTTCCTGATCGCCAGCCAGCTCAGCAACGACAAGACCCAGCCCGTGACGGTGGCGATCGCCCAGTTCACCGGGTCCCAACCCCAGGTCGAGCCGTACACCGCGGTGATGGCCGCGGGCACGGTCGTCACCATCCCGCTGATCATCCTCGTGCTGATCCTGCAACGCCGCATCGTGGAAGGTCTCACCGCAGGAGGTGTCAAGGGTTGAGCCCCGGGGGTGACGACGCGACGAAGCGAGCCCCCGGAGACGGGGCGCGCGGTCCACAAGGGCCCTAGCGCGCGACGCCAGCGATGGGAGATGCTCGTGGGGATCCTCGCGTTCTTCTCCCTGGCTTCGCTGGTGGTCACCGTGACCGCCGAGGTCCGGGGCGACCCGGCGCTGACCGAGGTGGTCGTCCTGGTGGGGTTCCTGATCGCGACGTACGCCGCCTACCGCGCCTGGCAGCGCTCGAACTGAGTGCTGCCGGGCGAAGCACCATCATCCACTCGAATTCACAACGGATCGTCCGGCACGTTCCTGCCGGTGAAGGAGAAGAGTCATGGCAACCGTTTCGTTCAAGAAGGCCCAGCGCTGGTACCCCGGTGCGAATGAGGCCGCCGTCCCCGGCATCGACCTCGACATCGAGGATGGCGAGTTCATGGTGCTGGTCGGTCCGTCGGGGTGTGGCAAGTCCACCACCCTGCGGATGCTGGCCGGTCTGGAGGAGGTCAACTCCGGCAACATCTTCATCGGGGACAAGGACGTCACGTCGATGGCGCCGAAGGACCGGGACATCGCGATGGTGTTCCAGAACTACGCGCTCTACCCGCACATGTCGGTGCGCGAGAACATGGCCTTCGCGCTGAAGATGGCGAAGATCCCGCAGGAGGAGCGCGACAAGCGGGTGGCCGAGGCCGCCCGGCTGCTCGGCCTCGAGGACTTCCTGGACCGCAAGCCCAAGGCGCTCTCGGGTGGTCAGCGCCAGCGGGTGGCGATGGGTCGCGCGATCGTGCGGCAGCCGCAGGTGTTCTGCATGGACGAGCCGTTGTCCAACCTGGATGCCAAGATGCGGGTGCAGACCCGCACCGACATCGCCAAGCTGCAGGCCTCGCTGGGGGTGACCACCGTCTACGTCACCCACGACCAGGTGGAGGCGATGACGATGGGTGACCGGGTCGCGGTGATGAAGCTCGGTGAGCTGCAGCAGGTCGACACCCCGCTGGGTCTCTACGACCGGCCGGTGAACCTGTTCGTGGCCGGGTTCATCGGGTCGCCGCAGATGAACCTGCTCGAGGCCCATGCCAAGGACGGCAAGGCGCAGATCGGCGAGTTCACCGTGCCGGTCGACGAGTCGTCCTCGCACAAGATGAAGGGCAACATCACCGTCGGGGTGCGGCCCGAGGCCTGGCGGATCGTGGGTGAGAACGAGGGTGGCCTGCCGGTGCAGATCACGGTGGTCGAGGAGCTCGGCTCCGACGCCTTCGTCTACGGCACCAGCGGCGTCGAGGGGACTCCGGCCAACATGATCATCCGGGTCAACGGCCGCGACAAGGTGCGCAAGGGCGAGACGATCCACGTGATGACCGACCCGCACCACGTGCACGTCTTCGACACCGACAGTGGGGAGCGGCTCAGCGACTGAGCGCACCGCATCCCACGCAGCAGGTGGCCGGCCCGGGACTCTCCGGGCCGGCCACCTCTGTCTTGAGCGGGTCCGCGCGGGGAGCGGGCGGGACGTTCAGGCGCGCGAGGCGGTCCGGCGGATCGCCTCCACGAACGTCGGCCACAGCTCGCGCGGCAGGTCGTGGCCCATGCCCTCGACCAGCAACAGCTCCGAGCCCGGGATCGCCGCGGAGGTGGCCCGGCCCCCCGAGGCGTGCACCATCCGGTCGTTGAGCCCGTGGATCACCAGGGCCGGCATCCGCAGCGCGTGCAGGCCGGCGGCGCGGTTGGGCTGGGTGAGGATCGCCATCATGTGGCGCAGCACGCCGGCGCCGTTCAGCCCGCGGTCGAAGGTGTTCGCGGCCTTGGTGCGCGTGTGCAGCGGGTCCTCGGGGTAGCCGGGGGAGCCGATCATCTCCCAGAACTTCGTCGAGTTCTCGACGTAGGCGTCGCGCTCGAGCTTGCGCGGCGCCAGCAGCGCGGGAAGCAGCTTGGGATCCTGCCACCCCACCGTGCGCTTCCCGGTCGTCGACATGATCGAGGTCAGCGACCGGACCCGGGCGGGGTGTTCGACGGCCATCGTCTGCGCGATCATGCCGCCCATCGAGATGCCGACCACGTGCGCGGCGTCGATGCCGAGGTGGTCGAGGAGGCCGACCCCGTCCGCGGCCATGTCGGCCAGGGCGTACGGCGCCGAGACCCGCCGCCCGGCGAAGGCACGGACCAGAGCGAGGCGGGTGACCCGGCCCCTCTGCGTCGAGGACCGGCCGGTGTCGCGGTTGTCGAAGCGGATCACCTGGAAGCCCTGCCCGGCGAGCAGCCGGCAGAAGTCGTCGTCCCACCAGATCATCGGCCCGCCGAGTCCCATGATCAGCAGGAGCGGATCACCGGCGGGGTCACCGAAGGTCTGGTAGCACAGCTCCACCCCGGGACTCACCGGGGCGAAGAGCTCGTCCGAGACGGCCACGGAAGTGCGCTTCGTCATGGCCCCATCCAACACGACCGCAGGTAGCGCCACGGGTCGAGGTCGCGCAATCGCCCTCGGTCGGGGCACCGTGGGCCCTACCGTGAACCCGTGCGCACCTCCCTGGCCCCGTTCCTCGCGCCCGACGGCTTCGAGCAGCCGGGCCTGCTGCACCTGGCCAAGGAGCTCACCGTGGTGCCCGAGAGCGGCCGGGCCGTGGTGCGGGTGGTGAGCGACCAGCGGGACCTGCTGGCCACGCCGTACGCCGGCCGCGCGCCGGCCCGCGCGATCGAGCCGGTGCTGCTGGTGCCGGGCTTCCTGGCCGGGGACTGGTCGTTGCGCCTGATGGCCTCCACCCTGCGGCGGCGCGGGTTCCGCACGTACCGCTCGCACATCCGGTCGAACGTGGCCTGCATGGCCGCCAACGCCGCCCTGCTCGAACGCCGTTTGGAGGCCATCGCGACCAAGCGTGAGAGCAGGGTGCGCATCGTCGGCCACAGCCTGGGCGGGATGCTGGCCCGGGGCCTGGCGGTCCGGCGGCCGGACCTGGTCTCCGGGGTGATCACGATGGGCAGCCCGCTGCTGGCGCCCGGCACCTCCCACCCGGTGCTGCTCACCGCCGCGGACACCCTGGTCCGGCTGAGCCGGGCCGGGGTGCCGAACCTGATGTCGGAGGACTGCGTCGCCGGCGCCTGCGCCCGGGCCTCGTTCGAGGAGTCACGGGGTCCGCTGCTGCCCGGGATCGACCTGACCTGCCTCTACTCCCGCGGGGACGGGATGGTCGACTGGCGCTCCTGCGTCGACCCGGTGTCCCGGCCGATCGAGGTGCGCGCCAGCCATCTCGGCATGGCGATCGACCCGCGGGTAGTCGACATCGTGGTCGGGCAGCTCACGGACCAGCAACGCACCGAGGTGCGCGCCGCCTCAGCCTGACGGAGAGCGACGTGGCCGCGGAGTCTGGCGTCGCTCAGTGCTCGAAGTCGATGGCGCTGTACGCGCGCAGCTTCTGGAGTCGGTGCTCGGAGGTGATCGAGCGGATGGTGCCGCTGCGCGAGCGCATCACCAGCGAGTGGGTGACGGCGCCTCCGGCGCGGTAGCGCACGCCCTTCATCAGGTCTCCGTCGGTGATGCCGGTCGCCACGAAGAAGCAGTCGTCCCCGGTCACCAGATCGTCGGTGCCGAGCACGAAGTCGGGGTCGAGGTCGTGCCCGGCGTCGATCGCCTTCTGCCGCTCCTCGTCGTCCTGGGGCCACAGCCGACCCTGGATGATGCCGCCCATGCACTTCATCGCACAGGCCGCGATGATGCCCTCGGGCGTGCCTCCCACGCCGAGCAGCAGGTCGACCCCGCTGTCGGGGCGGGCTGCCGAGATGGCGCCCGCGACGTCGCCGTCGACGATGAACTTGATCCGCGCGCCGGTGGCCCGGATCTCCTCGGCGATCTTCTCGTGGCGCGGCCGGTCCAGCAGCACCACGGTGACGTCCTCGGGACTGGAGCCCTTGGCCCTGGCGACGAGGCTGATGTTCTCCGCCACCGGCAGCCGGATGTCGACCACGTCCGCGGCCTCCGGCCCGGTGACCAGCTTCTCCATGTAGAACACCGCGGAGGGGTCGTACATCGTGCCGCGCGGCGCCACGGCCAGCACCGCGATCGCGTTGCTCATGCCCTTGGCGGTGAGCGTGGTGCCGTCGATCGGGTCGACGGCGACGTCGCACTCGGGGCCGGTCCCGTCGCCGACGTGCTCGCCGTTGTAGAGCATCGGCGCGTTGTCCTTCTCGCCCTCGCCGATCACCACGATGCCGTTCATGCCGATGCTCGAGATCATCACGCGCATCGCGTTGACCGCGACGCCGTCGGCGCCGTTCTTGTCGCCCTTGCCGACCCAGCGGCCGGCGGCCATCGCGGCCGCCTCGGTGACCCGGACCAGCTCCAGTGCGAGGTTGCGGTCGGGCGACTCGGGGGCGACGGACAGGGGCGAGGGTGCGGCGCGCTCGGTCATGGCGCGATGGTAGCCGTTTCCGTCGGGGGCGCACCGGTCGAGGCGGCGGCGTACGACCGCACCGAGGTCTCCTTGACCGAGACCCAGACATCCCGCCCCGGGGCCAGGCCCAGCTCGGTGGCCGCGTCCGGGGTGACGTCGGCGATCAGCTCCTGCCCGCTGTCGGCGTGGACGACCAGGCGGAGCGCGGCGCCGTGCGGACTGGCCCCGGCGATCCGACCGCGCCAGCGGTTGCGCGCCGATCCCGCCGGCTCGGTCAGGTCGACGGTGACGACCGTGGGGCTGAAGGCGCGGAGGCGGTCGCCGTCGCGGAGCACGTTGAGGCCGACCAGCCGGGCCACGTGGTCGGTGGCGGGCTGCTGCGACACCTCGAGTGGGGTGCCGTACTGGGCGACCCGGCCGGCGTCGATGACGAGCACCCGGGAGGCGAGGGTGAGCGCGTCGATGGCGTCATGCGTGACCAGCAGGGTGATCCCGTCGTAGTCCGCCAGATGCCGGGCGAGCTCGAGGCGCAGCGAGGTCGCGACCGCCACGTCGAGCCCGGCCATCGGCTCGTCGAGCAGCAGCAGCCGGGGATCGGTGGCGAGGGCCCGGGCGATCGCCACCCGCTGGGCCTGCCCGCCGGAGAGCTGACGCGGCTTGCGGTCCGCGAGCTCGCCGATGCCGAGCCGGTCCAGCCAGGCCGTGGCGGTCTGCTCGGCCACCCGGCGGGGGACACCGCGCGAGCGGGGACCGAAGGCCACATTGGCGCGGGCGGAGAGGTGGGGGAACAGCATCCGGTCCTGGAAGACCATCCCCACGTGTCGTGCCTGCGCCGGCACGGTGAGCAGGTCGGCGCCGTCGAGCATCGCCGTGCCCTGGGCCGGCACCAGACCGGCCAGGGCCCGCACCAGGGAGGACTTGCCTGCGCCGTTGGGGCCGATCACCGCGACCACCTCGCCCGGCTCGGCCCGCAGGGCGACCCGGACCCGACCGGTCACCGCGAGGTCCACGTCGAGGGGTCCGGAACCGCGCCCGCCGACCTCCTCGGCCCGCGGGCTCATGGCGTGCCCAGCCAGCGGTCACGGAGCAGGAGCAGCACGCTGATGGAGACCGCGAGCATCACCAGGCTGAGCGCCAACGCGGCGTCCTCGTCGGCCTGCCGGGTGACGTAGATCAGCGTCGGCATCGTCTGGGTGGTGCCGGGGTAGTTGCCGTTGAAGGTGATGGTGGCCCCGAACTCCCCGAGTGACCTGGCCCAGCCCAGGACCATGCCGGCGAGGATCCCTGGCAGCGCCAACGGCACGGTGACCCGCCGGAACGCCGTCCAGCGGCTGGCCCCGAGCGTGGCGGCCGCGGCGTCGTACTCCTTGTCGGCGGAGCGGAGCGCACCCTCGATGGCGATCACCACGAACGGCATCGAGACGAACACATGGGCGAGCACCACGCCCCAGACGGTGAACGGGAAGCTGAAGCCGGTCACAGCCAGCAGTGGCTCGCCGATGGCCCCGGTGCGGCCGAACGCCGTACGCAGTGCGACGCCCGCGACCACCGGGGGCAGCACGAGCGGCACCGTCACCAGGGCCCGGAGCACGCCGCGTCCCGCGAAGTCGACCCGGGCCAGCAGCCAGGCCAGCGGCAGCCCGAGGACCAGGCAGATCAGCATCGCGGCCGTGGAGGTGACCAGGGACAGGCGCAGCGCCTCGCGGAGTGCCTCCGAGCCCAGCTCGTGGGGCAGGCCGGCCCAGTCGACGGCGGCGACCATCGCCGTCAGCGGGACGACGAGCAGCACGGTGGCCAACGCCGCGGGGACCAGCAGGATCGCTGGGGGGCGACCGAGGGAATCGCTCACGGCGCCGAGAACCCCGCGTCCGCGAGCGTGGCCCGGCCCTCGTCCGACAGCACCAGGCCGACCCACTCGGTGGCCAGCTCGCCGTCCGAGGCCTGGGCCAACGGAGCGAGGAGGTAGGAGGTGGGCTGGTCCGCCGCGTCGGGGATCTCGACGACCCTGACGGAGTCACCGGCGGCGACGGCGTCGGTGGCGTAGACGAGTCCGGCGTCCGCCTCGCCCGAGGTGACCTTCTCCAGGGTGGACTTCACGTCCTCCTCGAGGCTGGCCGGCTCGGAGGTGACCCCGTTGCTCTCGATCAGGGCGAGCGCGACCCTGCCGCAGGGCACCTCGTCTGCGCAGCGCACCCAGGTGCTGCCCTCGAGGTCCTCGATCGACGCGATGCCGGCCGGGTCGTCGGGAGGGGTGACCAGCACCATCGTGTTCGTCGCGAAGGTGTCCGGGTCGCCCTCGGTCACCCCGGCGTCCTCGGCGACCTGCATGGAGCGCTCGTCGGCGGTGGCGAGCACGTCGCCGGGGGCGCCGTCGGCGGCCTGCTCCGCGAGCTCGGTGCTGGAGCCGAACGAGAGCTCGACCTCGACACCGTCGTGCGTGGCCTCGAAGTCGCCGGCGAGGTCCTCGAAGACGCTGGACAGCGAGGCGGCCGCGAGCACCACGAGCTTCTGGTCGTCGCCGCCCGCTCCGACGTCGACCCCGCCGCAGCCGGTCAGGGGAGCGAGCAGCAGCAGGGCGGCCAGTGCCGGGCGTGCGGTGGACCGGCGCACGGTCAGGCCCATGGGTCAGGGCCTCTCGACGACGACGTTCGTGGACTTCACCGAGGCGATGGCGCGGACACCGGGCTCGAGCCCGAGCTCCTCGGCCGCCTCGCTGCTCATCAGGGAGACCATCCGGTACGGGCCGCAGATCAGCTCGACCTGTGCCATCACGGTGTCCTTGGTGACCTTGGTGACGATGCCGGTCAGCCGGTTGCGGGCGCTGACCGCGGCGGCCCGGCTCGCCCCCCGGTCGGGGGCCTCGGCCAGGCTCTGGGCCAGCGTGGCCAGGTCGGCCCCGGCGACCACGTAGCGCCCCCCGTCGCTCGTGGTGCGGAGCCGACCCTGGTCCACCCACCTGCGCAGGGTGTCGTCGCTGATGCCGAGCAGCTCGGCAGCCTCCGCAATCCGGTACGTCGTCACGAGGAAAGTATGCCGCATGCGCGGGGGGAACGTGCCCGAACGTCCGCAGATGCGGCACCCGGTCTGTCGCCCGGTCCGGACCGCGGCCACCCCACCCGCCGGCGGGTCAGGCCTGGCACGGGAGAATCGGCGCCGTGAGCGAACAGGGCGGCAGGTACCAGCGCAGCTTCTCCGGGATGATCGGGGCGATGCTGGTCGTGGTCGTCCTGATCGTGGCGTTCGTGCTGGTCCGCTCGCTCAACCGCAACGACCCGAGCGCCGGCCCCGAGCCCGTCGACTACCTCGACACCGTCAGTGGCATCGCCCGCGCCGGGGGTGATCCGGTCGCGTACCCGCCGCGGCTCCCCGACGGCTGGTTCGCCACCGACGCGTCGTTCGGTCCGGGCGGAGTGTGGAGCCTGTCGCTGCTCACCGACGACGACCACTTCGTGGGTGTGCGCCAGGCCCGCGGTGTCGACTCGGTCGAGGACCTGGTGACGACGTACGTCGACGACGCGGCCGACGAGGGCGAGGGTCTCACGCTGGACGGCGCGCTGGCCGGGACCTGGCGGACCTTCACCGACAGCGGCGGTGACTACGCGTTGGTGCGCGAGGTCGACGGCAGCGTCGTGCTGGTCGTGGGCACCGGGCCGGAGCGGGAGATCGAGGACCTCACCGCCTCGCTCACCACGGTCCCGCCGAGCTGAGGGACTCCTCTCCCGGCGCCCGGGCGGCCGGTTCGAACAACCGGTCGAGCAGCACCCGCAGCGGCGACCAGCCGGCACGGCCGCGGCGGGTCACGGCGTACGCCCGGAGCTCGACCGCGGGCGCCGGCAGCGCCAGCACCCGGACACCCGTGCGGGTCGGGCGGTCCAGGGGGAGCAGCCCGACTCCGTGCCCGGCGTCGATGAGGTCCTCCACCAGGTCGAGGCTGTCGATCTCATGGGTGATCCTCGGGGAGAAACCGGCCAGGGAGGCCAGCGTGCGCACCGCGTCCTCGTCGGCGGTGTTGCGCGAGTTCACGATCCACGGATGGTCGCGGAACCGCGCCAGGGCTGCCGGCCCCGCGAGATCGTCCGGACCCGCGAGTCCGGTGGGTACGCCGAGCCCCCACGGGATGCTCCACAGGTGCACCGCCTCGAGCAACGGCCCGGGGCTCGCGGGCGCCAGGTTGTAGTCGTAGGTCAGTGCCAGGTCGACGTCGTCGTCGACGAGCAGCGCGAACGCCTCGATGGGCTCGAACTCCCGGACCTCGACCCGGACCCGCGGGTGGGAGTCTGCGAGGGCGGTGATCGCCGGCAGCAGCGAGCGTCGGACAGCGGTGGCGAAACCGGCCACCCGGACCGTGCCGTCCGGCTCGGCGCCGGGGTCGAGGTCGCGGCGGGCGGCGTCGAGACCGGCGAGGATCGGCACCGCGTGGTCGGCGAGGCGGCGCCCGGCCGGGGTGAGCCGGACCCGGCGGCCGTCGGGCTCCAGCAGCGGGGTGCCGGACTCCCGGGCCAGCGCGGCCAGCTGCTGCGAGACGGTCGAGGTCGTCAGGCCGTGGGTGTCGGCCACCGCGCGCATCGAGCCGAGCCGCGAGAGCTCGAGGAGCAGGTGCAGGCGGCGGGTGTCCATCCCTACAGTGTTCACGATCCATGAACGGATCGTCCAGAGGAATCACGTGGACGCGAATGGTCTCCCTGGGTTCCACTGGTCCGCATGAGCAGCACCGAAGCCTCCGTCTCCGCCCTCCGTCCCGGGCTCCCGGCCGCGCGCGTCGGCGCCCTGATGGCGGTCGGGTCGATGCTCAGCGTGCAGCTCGGCCTCGCCGTGTCGGTCACCTTGATCGACGAGATCGGCACCGGGGGAACCGCCTGGCTGCGCCTGGTCTGGGCGGCGCTGATCCTGCTCGTCGTGCTCCGCCCGCGGCGCCGCGACTTCCCGCCGGGAGCGCTGTACGCCTCCGTCGCGCTCGGCGTGGCGATCGCCGGCGTCACGCTGCTCTTCATGGCGGCCATCGCCCGGCTGCCTCTGGGCACCGCCAGCGCCCTGGAGTTCCTCGGGCCGCTGGGCGTCGCGGTCGCGCGCGGCCACGGTGCGATGCGGCGCTGGCCGGCGCTCGCCGCGGTCGGCGTGCTGCTGCTCACTCAGCCCTGGACCGGTGAGGCGGACCTGGTCGGCGTCGCCCTCGCCCTGGCCGCGGCGGTCTGCTGGGCGGCGTACATCCTCCTCTCCCAGCGGGTCGGCGACCGGGTGCCGGGCGTGACCGGTCTCGCGGTCTCCATCCCGGTGGCCGCCCTGGTCGCGACCGTCGTGGCCGGTCCCTCGACCTTCGGCCGGCTGACCCCGGAGATCCTGCTGATCGGGATCGGCCTGGCCGTGCTGCTGCCGGTGGTGCCGTTCGCGCTCGAGATGTTGTCGCTGAGGCGGCTGACGACCGCGGCGTTCGGCACCCTGATGAGCCTGGAGCCGGCCTTCGCGCTGGCGATCGGGTTGGTGGTGCTGGGCCAGGTGCCCGGCTGGCTCGCGGCCGTCGGCGTCGCCTGCGTGGTGGTCGCGGGCGTCGGCGCCGAGCGCGGGGGAGCCCGCGTGGACCAGCCGCCACCGCCCGCGACGCCGGCCTGACGCCCTCGGCCTGACGCACCGGTCCGGTCCCGGCCGGGCACGCGCGCTCAGGCGTTCGTGCCGCCCGGGGGGTCGATGGCGGCGTCGAGCCTCTTGCGTGCGCCGTCGAGCCATTCCTGGCAGAGCGTGGCGAGCTTCTCGCCGCGCTCCCACAGTGCCAGCGAGTCCTCCAGCGAGGTGCCGCCGGCCTCGAGGCGCGTCACCACGCCGACCAGCTCCTCGCGGGCCTCCTCGTAGGAGAGCTTCTCGTCACTCATCTGCTGCCTCTTCCTGGACGTCGTCGTCGGGTCCGACAAGCGGGTTCGCGGCCTCGGTGCGGGTGGTGGTGGCGTGCAGCCGGCCGTCGGCGACTCGGACGGACACCGCGTCCCCCGTCGCGACGTCGCCGATCGAGGTCAGCACGTGCCCGTCGGCGTCCTGGAGCACGGCGTACCCCCGGCGCAGGGTGGCCAACGGGGAGAGCGCCGCGGCCCGCGCCGCGTGGTGGCGTACGTCGTCGCTGGCCCGGTCGAGCCGGTGCCGCAGGGTCCGGCGGGCCCGGTCCCGGAGCAGGTCGAGCTCGTCGAGGCGGGCGTCGACCAGGGTGCGGGGGTCGGCCATCGATGGTCGGGTCCGGATCGCGGTGAGCGCGGCCTGCTCGCGGTCGAGCCAGCCGCGCACGGACGAGCGGAGCCGGTCCCGGGCGATCGCGACGCGTGCCGTCTCCTCGGCCATGTCGGGCACCACGCGCCGGGCGGCGTCCGTCGGGGTGGAGGCGCGCACGTCGGCGACCAGGTCGAGCAACGGCGAGTCGGCCTCGTGACCGATCGCGGAGACCACCGGGGTGCGCGCGGCGTGGACGGCCCGGATCACCGCCTCGTCGGAGAACGGCAGCAGGTCCTCCACGGAGCCTCCGCCGCGGGCGATGACGATCACCTCGACGTCGGCGTCCTTGTCCAGGCGGCGCACGGCCTCCACGACCTCCAGGGCGCTGTCGCGGCCCTGCATGCGAGCCGGAGCGACCTTGACCTCGACCGAGGGCCAGCGGCGGCGCGCGTTCTCGATCACGTCGCGCTCGGCGTCCGAGCCGGGAGCGGTGACCAGTCCGACGGTGCCCGGCAGGAACGGCAACGGTCGCTTCAGCTCCAGGGCGAACAGCCCCTCGGCGGCGAGCAGCTGGCGGCGGCGCTCGATGCGGGCCAGCAGCTCGCCGAGTCCGACGGTGCGGATGTCGCGGGCCTGCAGCGACAGGGTGCCGCGGGTGGCGTAGAACGACGGCTTCGCCTGCACCACGATGCTGGCGCCCTCCACGACCGGCGGGTTCAGCCCGTCGAACAGCGACCGCGAACAGGTCACCGAGATCGAGAGGTCGGCCACCGCGTCGCGCAGCGTGAGGAAGACCGTGGCCAGCCCCTGCCGGCGGCTGAGCTGGGCGACCTGGCCCTCGACCCAGATCACCCCGAGCTTGTCGACGTACGCGGCGATGGCGTTCGCGACCGCACGCACGGGGGCAGGCGACTCGAGGGTGGTCTCGCGCAGGGAGGGCACGGGCGTGAGCCTAGGGGAGGGGGACGACAGGGCGTGGGCGCCGGGCGGGCCACCCGTAGACTCGGGCCCATGAGCACCGACCTCGGCACCCCTGCCGTCCTGAGCCCCGACGAGGCCGACCGCGCCGTCCGCCTGGCCGCGCCTCGCGGCTACTGCGCCGGCGTCGACCGTGCGGTGATCACCGTCGAGAAGGCCCTCGACCTCTACGGCGCGCCCGTCTACGTCCGCAAGCAGAT
The DNA here is from genome assembly GCA_963767955.1 of uncultured Actinomycetota bacterium. Taxonomy (GTDB): domain Bacteria; phylum Actinomycetota; class Actinomycetes; order Propionibacteriales; family Nocardioidaceae; genus Nocardioides. Next base: position 38,736 of record CAVYGA010000003.1, read on the forward strand.
CGTGCACAACAAGCACGTCGTCTCCGACCTCGAGGACCGGGGCGCGATCTTCGTCGAGGAGCTCGACGAGGTGCCCGAGGGTGCGACCGTGGTGTTCTCCGCGCACGGGGTCTCCCCGGTCGTCCACGAGCAGGCCGCCGAGCGGGCCCTCAAGACGATCGACGCCACCTGTCCGCTGGTCACCAAGGTGCACCACGAGGCCAAGCGCTTCGCCGGCGACGACTACGACATCCTGCTGATCGGCCACGAGGGCCACGAGGAGGTCGAGGGGACCGCCGGTGAGGCGCCCGACCACATCCAGCTCGTCCAGGGCCCCGGCGACGTCGCCGGCATCCAGGTCCGTGACCCCGAGCGGGTGGCCTGGCTGTCCCAGACGACGCTGTCGGTCGACGAGACGATGGAGACCGTCGCGGCGATCCGCGAGCGGTTCCCCGCGCTGCTGGACCCGCCCTCCGACGACATCTGCTACGCCACCCAGAACCGCCAGCTGGCGGTCAAGGAGATCGCCCACGACGCCGACCTGGTGATCGTGGTCGGCTCCGGCAACTCCTCCAACTCGGTGCGCCTGGTCGAGGTCGCGCTGGAGGTCGGCGCCAAGGCGTCCTACCGGGTCGACGACGCCTCCGAGATCGACGAGGCCTGGCTCGAGGGCGTCGACAAGGTCAGCGTCACCTCCGGCGCCTCGGTCCCCGAGGACCTGGTCGACGGGGTGCTGGCCTACCTGACCGAGCGCGGCTACCCCGACGCGCAGGCCGTGCACACGGCCGAGGAGTCGCTGATCTTCGCGTTGCCGCCCGAGCTGCGCCGCGACCTGCGCGCGGCCGCCCGAGCCTGACGATGGCGCGCTACCTCGACATCCACCCGGAGAACCCGCAGCAGCGGCTGGTGGAGCAGGTGGTGGAGATGCTGCGCGACGACGCGCTGATCGCCTACCCGACCGACTCCGGCTACGCCCTGGGCTGCCAGCTCGGCAACCGGGACGGCCGCGACCGGATCCTGCGGATCCGGGACCTCGACGAGAAGCACCACTTCACGCTGATGTGCCGGGACTTCTCCCAGCTGGGGCAGTTCGTTCACGTGAACAACCAGGCGTTCCGCGCGATCAAGGGCGTCACCCCGGGTCCCTACACCTTCATCCTGCCGGCGACCGGCGAGGTGCCGCGGCGACTGATGCACGCGAAGAAGAAGACCGTCGGGGTGCGCATCCCGGACCACCCGGTGGCCTGCGCGCTGCTCGAGACGATGGGCGAGCCGATCCTGACCAGCACCCTGATCCTGCCCGGCGAGGACGAGCCGCGCGCCCAGGGCTGGGAGATCAAGGAGGAGCTCGACCACGTCGTCGACGCCGTGGTCGAGGCGGGCGAGTGCCTGCCGGTGCCGACGACCGTCGTCGACTACTCCGACGGCATCCCCGAGGTCGTACGCCGCGGGGCGGGCGACCCGGCCCGGTTCGACGCCTGAACCCCGGTGAGCACCTTGTGCCGGATGGCCAGGCAGGCCAGGCAGAGCGCATAGCCGACCACGAGGGCGGTGGAGTGCCGGGCCAGCCCGGTGACCACCGCCTGCACCAGCCCGTCGGAGCGGTGCGCGACCGTGTCGGTGGCGAACCAGCCGAGCAGCACGAAGGCGCCGAGCATCAGCAGTGGCGGCAGCACGCCCACCGTGAAGAAGTCCCGCGGCCGGACCAGCAGCGCCAGGGCCAGGCAGACCGCGACGAACAGGATGTCGAAGACCCCGGTGAGCCGGGAGTTCAGCATCAGGTCGAGCGCGAGGGCGGTGAGCGTCGCGGCGACCCCGAGCACGACGACCTGCCGGCCCGGCTCGGTGCCCTCTTCCCACAGGGTGTTCGCCCGCGTCACGCCACCACGGTAGAGCGAACCTCAGGCGCCCCGGGTGCGACGCGCCGAACCGGACAAACCGCCGTCCTCGGGGCCGAGGTCGCGCAGCAGGTCGTCGGAGCCCTCGCCGAGCGGGTCGGCGGCGTGCAGCTCGGTGCGGGTCGCCTGCGGGGTGCCCAGTGACCGGCCGATGGTCTCGACCTGCCGCGGTGCCGGCAGGTCGTCGTCGGTGACGCCCATCTCGGCGAACTTGCGCGCGCTGACGAGGACGCGGCTCTCGAGGGAGCCGACGGCCTGGTTGTAGTGCCCGACCGTGGCGTTGAGCGATCGACCGACCTGGTCGAGGTGGCCGCTCAGCGTCGCCAGCCGTTCGTGCAGCTCCCGGCCCAGACGGTGGATCTCACGGGCCTGGTCGGCCAGCGCCTCATGGCTCCACCCGTGCGCGACCGTGCGCAGCAGGGCGATCAGCGTGGTGGGGGTGGCCAGAATGACCTTGCGCTGGGCGGCGTACTCGAGCAGACCACGGTCGGCCTCCAGCGCCGCGGACAGGAACGCCTCGCCGGGCACGAACAGCACCACGAACTCGGGCGACTCCGGGAGGGACCGCCAGTAGCGCTTGGCCGACAGGGTGTCGACGTGCTGCTGGAGCTGCCGGGCGTGCCGAGCGAGGTGGTGGTCACGAGCCTCGTCGTCGTCGGTGCCGGTGGCGTCGAGGAACGCGTCGAGCGGCACCTTGGCGTCGACGACCACGGACTTGTCGCCGGCCAGCCGGACCACCAGGTCCGGGCGCAGTGCGCCGTCGTCGAGCCGGGCCTGCTCGGTGAAGTCGCAGCGGTCGACGAGCCCGGCCAGCTCCACGGCCCGGCGCAGGTGCATCTCGCCCCAGCGCCCCCGCACCTGCGGCTTGCGCAGCGCGGTCGACAGGGACTGCGTCTCGCGGCGCAGCGTGTCGGTGGTGTGCCGCATGTCGGCCACCTGCTGGCTGAACTGGCCCTGCCACGTCGCCCGGTCGTGGCCGAGGTCGCGCAGCTGGTCGCCCAAGCGCTCGAGCCCCTCGCGGAGCACCGCGTCACCGGCCGCCCGCTCCTGCAGCGCGTCCACGAGCGGCGCGCCGGCCGGGCGCGAGCGCGACCAGAGCAGCCCGGCCAGCGCGCCGACGAGCGCACCGACGGCCAGACCGATGAACAGCAGCAGGATCTCCATGCCCTCAGCATGGCGGCGACCACCCACAGCCGCGCGTCACCAGGCCGCGAGGGGCCATATCCGTTCAATTGTTGGGAAGTGGCCCGGAAATCGCTTCACCTGGGGCCACAACCCAACAATTGTGCGGATCTGGCCCGGCCCGGCCCGGCCCGGCCCGGCCCGGCCCGTGCCGAGGGCCAGAACCCAACAATTGCGCGGAAGTTGCCCCACCCGGCTCGTGCCGAGGGCCAGAACTCAACAATTGAACGGAAATGGCCCGCCTGCGCGGCTACCGCGCGACGCGCTTGGCGAAGCAGAGCGCCCCGTCGTCGCCGACGTACCGGCCCCAGGACTGGACCCGCTCGAACCCGGCCGAGGTGTAGAGGGCGATCGCCTCGGGCTGTTTCACCCCGGTCGCCATGCGCAGCACGTCCTTCCCCCGCGCTGCGGTCAGCTCCTCCACCGCAGCCAGCATCGACCGGGCCACGCCGCACCCGCGGGCGACCGGGACGACGTACATCCGCTTGAGCTCGTCGGTCCGCTCGTCGACCCCCTGCACGGCCACGCAGCCGGCCGGGTCGCTGCCGAGCCGGGCCAGGAGGTACGTCGCGTCGTCGCGCACCACCGACCGTCCGGGGCCGTACCTCGCGACCAGCTCGGCCAGCGCCTGATCGAGCAGGACCAGCAGGTCGGGGTCGTCCGAGGCAGCGATCGAGATGCGCATCGTGAGGTCAGTCGGCCAGGTCGGTGACCACCGGCGCGTGGTCCGAGGCGCCGGTGCCGGCCCGCTCGTCGCGGTCGATGAACGCCGCGGTCACCCTGGCGGCGAGCGAGGGCGAGCCGAGGACGAAGTCGAGCCGCATGCCGCGGTTCCGCTCGAAGCGCTGGCGGTAGTAGTCCCAGTACGTGTAGACCTCCGGGCCCGGCGTGTGCGGCCGCACCACGTCGACGTAGCCGTCGTCGAGGAAGCCCGCGAAGGCAGCCCGCTCGAGCGGGGTCACGTGCGTGGAGGTGGCGAACTGCCGGATGTCGAAGACGTCGTCGTCCTGTGGCGCGACGTTCCAGTCACCGACGAGTGCGGTGTCCTCGCCGAGCCAGGCGCGGGCCGCTTCCCGGAGCCGGGCCAGCCAGTCGAGCTTGTAGGCGTAGTGCGGGTCGTCGACCTTGCGCCCGTTGGGCACGTAGAGCGACCACACGCGTACGCCGCCGCACACCGCCCCGATCGCCCGCGCCTCCGCCGCGATCGGGTCACCGAACCCGGGCATGCCCGCGAAACCCGCCTGGACGTCCTCGATCCCGACCCGGCTGACGATCGCCACGCCGTTCCACTGGTTGTGGCCGACCGAGGCGACCTCGTAGCCCATCGACTGCAGGCCCATCAGGGGGAGCTGGTCGTCGCGGGCCTTGGTCTCCTGCAGCGCCAGCACGTCCACGTCGTGACGCTCGAGGAACCTCTCGACGCGGTCGATCCGGCTGCGGAGGGAGTTGACGTTCCAGGTTGCGATGCGCACCCGCCGAGGCTAACGGGCGAGACGTGCGACGGTCGGCGCCGGTCTGCCGTGACCGGGGGCGGACTCAGCGAGCCGGGTTGCCGGTGGAGGCACGGGCGACCAGGTCGTGGCGGCCACCCACGAGCCGCGACGCTTCGCACCGCGCCCCCCGTCCGGGCGTCCGTCTGCGAAGGTGGACCGGTGAAGGTCGCCCTGATGGTCACCTGCGTCAACGATGCGATGTTTCCCGACACCGGCAAGGCGGTGGTGACCCTGCTGCGCCGCCTGGGCGTGGACGTCGAGTTCCCCGAGGCCCAGACCTGCTGCGCGCAGCCGATGGTCAACACCGGCTACCTCGACGAGGCGGTGCCGGTGGTCCGCGCCTTCGTCGACGCCTTCGACGGGTACGACGCCGTGGTCACGCCGTCGGGCTCGTGCGCCGGGTCGGCCCGCCACCAGCACGGCCTCGTGGCCCGTCGCTCCGGTGACGCGGCGCTGGTCGAGGCCGTGGGACGGACCGGTCCCCGGACCTACGAGCTCACCGAGTTCCTCGTCGACGTGCTGGGCGTGACCGATGTCGGCGCCTACTTCCCGCACCAGGTGACCTACCACCCGACCTGCCACTCGCTGCGGATGCTCGGTGTCGGCGACCGCCCGCGCCGACTCCTCGAGGCGGTCCGCGGGCTGCGGCTGGTCGATCTGCCGTCGGCGGCGGAGTGCTGTGGCTTCGGTGGCACCTTCGCGGTCAAGAACGCCGACACCTCGGTGGCGATGGGGGCCGACAAGGCCCGGCACGTCCGGGAGACCGGCGCGGAGGTGCTGGTCGCCGGCGACAACTCGTGCCTGATGCACATCGGGGGCGTGCTGTCCCGGCAGCGGGCCGGCGTACGCGTCATGCACCTGGCCGAGATCCTGGCCTCGACGGAGGCAACCGCATGAGTGGCACCTTCGTCGGGATGCCGGCGTTCCCGGCCGCCGCACGCGAGGCGCTGGCGAACCCGCAGCTGCGCCACAACCTGGCCCACGCCACCGCCACCATCCGCGCCAAGCGCGCCGCTGTGGTCGCCGAGGTCCCCGAGTGGGAGGAGCTGCGCCTGGTCGGCGCGGCGGTCAAGGAGTCCGCGCTGCGCTCGCTCGACCGGCACCTGCTCGAGCTCGAGGAGCAGCTCGTCGCCAACGGAGCCGTAGTCCACTGGGCCCGTGACGCCGCTGAGGCCTGCGCGGTCGTCGCCGAGGTGGCCCACGCCCACGGCGCCGACGAGGTGGTCAAGGTGAAGTCGATGGCCACCCAGGAGATCGGCCTCAACGAGGCGCTCGCCGCGGAGGGCATCGCGGCCTGGGAGACCGACCTCGCCGAGCTCATCGTGCAGCTCGGCGACGACCTGCCCAGCCACATCCTGGTGCCGGCGATCCACCGCAACCGTGCCGAGATCCGCGACATCTTCCGGCAGCGGATGGCGGCGGCCGGCCGACCCGCCCCCGAGGGCCTCACCGACGACCCCGCCGCCCTGGCCGGCGCCGCACGCGAGCACCTGCGGGAGAAGTTCCTGCGCGCGAGGGTGGCCGTCTCCGGAGCCAACTTCGCGGTCGCCGAGACCGGCACCCTGGTGGTCGTCGAGTCCGAGGGCAACGGCCGGATGTGCCTGACCCTGCCCGAGGTGCTGGTCTCGGTGGTCGGCATCGAGAAGGTGCTGCCCACCTGGGAGTCGCTGGACCCGATGATGCGGCTGCTGCCGCGCTCCTCGACCGGTGAGCGGATGAACCCCTACACCTCGACCTGGACCGGCGTCACCCCCGGCGACGGCCCGCAGGAGGTGCACGTCGTCCTCCTCGACAACGGCCGCACCAACGCGCTCGCGGACCAGGTCGGCCGGCAGGCGCTGCGCTGCATCCGCTGCTCGGCCTGCCTGAACGTCTGCCCCGTCTACGAGCGCACCGGCGGCCACGCCTACGGCTCGGTCTACCCCGGCCCGATCGGCGCGATCCTCAACCCGCTGCTCAAGGGCACCGGCGTGGACGCCCAGACCGACTCGCTGCCCTACGCCTCGACCCTCTGCGGAGCGTGCTTCGAGGTGTGCCCGGTCCGGATCGACATCCCCGAGGTGCTCGTGCACCTGCGCTCGAAGGTCGTCGACTCCCACCGCGACGAGCGCCCGAAGGCGGAGGCGCTCGCTATGCGCGCGGCGGCGTACACCTTCGCCGACGCCCGCCGGCTCGGCCGCGTCGAGCGGCTCTCCGGCCTCGCCGGGCGGGTGCTCGGGCGGGTGGGGCGGACGACGCTCCCGGGCGGCCGCCCCGGCGTGGGCCGGCTCCCGGGACCGGGTGCCGCCTGGACGGGTGCCCGTGACCTGCCGGCGCCGCCGCGGGAGTCGTTCCGCGCCTGGTGGCGGCGAACCTCGGGCGGCCGGAGTGGTTCCCGGGGCGGAGGTCCGTCGTGAGCGCCCGTGACGACATCCTGGCCAGGGTCCGCGCAGCCCTGTCCGACGTCGACCCGCGGGACGAGCTCGAGGTGCCACCCGCCCCGCGGGGCGCGACGCCGCCCGGGGACGTCGTCGGACTGTTCGTCGAGCGGGTGGCCGACTACCGGGCGGTGGTCGAGCGGTGCGCCGCCGCCGACCTCGAGGCACACGTGCGCGCGGCGCTGCCCGCGGGCGGCCGGGTCGTCGTACCCCCGGGACTCGGCCTCGAGATCCCGGACGCGGTCGTCGACGACGGCCTCTCCGCCGCCGAGCTGGACGGCTTCGCCGCGGTCGTGACGGCCGCCCGCCTCGGCATCGCCGAGACCGGCACCATCGTCCTCGACCACCAGCCCGACCAGGGTCGGCGGGCGCTCTCGCTGGTGCCCGACCACCACGTCTGCGTGGTGCGCGCCGAGCAGGTGGTGCCCGACGTCCCCGACGCGGTCGCGCTGCTCGACCCCTCCCGACCGCTGACCTGGATCAGCGGCCCCTCCGCCACCAGCGACATCGAGCTGGACCGGGTCGAGGGCGTCCACGGCCCCCGTGTGCTGCACGTGATCGTCGTTGGTTTCCCCGGTTGACCGGGGAAACCCATGCTTGACAGGGGTTGCAGTGCCCGTCATGCAGGGGAATCCCCGGTCGACCGGGGAAACCCGACGGTGCTCCCGGGACAAGGGATAACCCTCTAGCGACGACCCGGCGCGACGGATTGGGTGGAGGTGCCACCCCACCGAAGGAGTCACCATGAAGCGCAGTCGCCTCTGTCAGGTCGTCCTCGCCACCACCGGACTGGTCGCCGCGAGCATCGGCACCATGTCCGGCGCCCAGAGCGCCGGCTCGGACGTGCCTACGTTCCAGGAGTACTCGGCCCAGGCCTTCAAGGACTCCGACCAGCAGTACATCGTCAACGGTGACGAGGCGATCGCCAACACCGGTGATCTCAAGTCCTACTACGAGCGGATGGTCGGCTCGACGAAGAAGGGCGGCGAGGAGGGTCTCGTCGTCAACACCGTCGGCGGCAAGGACGACAAGTGGTCGGCGAGCCAGGTGCTCAACCTGACCTACTGCGTGAGCACCAAGTTCGGCACCAACTACTCCAAGGTCGTCAGCGCCATGAACGGCGGGGCGGGCCTGTGGGAGAACGCCTCGTCGAAGGTCAACTTCGTCTACGTGCCGTCTGCCGACACGAACTGCACGACCCGCAACAACGCGGTGCTGTTCTCGGTCGAGCCCACGAGCACCACGCAGTACATCGCCCGGGCGTTCTTCCCGAGCACCGCCGACCGGAGCCGCAACATCCTGGTCAACGCGACCTCGCTGCAGAACTCCGGCTCCTGGACGCCGGCCAACATCCTCGGCCACGAGCTCGGCCACACCCTCGGCTTCCGCCACGAGCACACCCGTCCCGAGGCCGGCACCTGCTTCGAGGACAACAACTGGCGTCCGCTGACGCCGTACGACTCGGTGTCGATCATGCACTACCCGCAGTGCAACGGCGGGTCGAGCAACCTCAGCTTCAGCTCGTACGACGGGCAGGGCGTGCGCGCGCTGTACGGCAGCTGAGGCCGGTTCGACCGCGCCCGGTGGGCGCTCTGCGCAGGATCCCCGGCCCTGGTGCCGGGGATCCTGCACCGTCGTCAGGTCGCCTCTGTCCGCCCGGAGCGACACTCCTGCGAAACCACCCGGTAGCGTTCGCGCCATGAGACCCACGCGGGCACGGGTCGCCGCCGGGCTGGTCCACGCCTACACCGCGACCGGATCCGTGCTGGCGCTGCTGATGGTGCACTTCTCCTACCGCGGCGACGTCGAAGCAGTGCTGTGGCTGTTCCTGGTCGCGATGGTGGTCGACGGCACCGACGGGTTCCTGGCGCGGTACTTCGATGTGAAGCGGGTGATGCCGGGCTTCGACGGCGCCCTGCTCGACAACATCGTCGACTACCTCACCTACGCGTTCGCGCCGATGGTGCTGCTCTGGTCGTGCGGCTACCTGCCCGGTGGTGGGTGGGGCGGCGTGTGCGCCAGCGTCCCCCTGCTGGCGTCCTGCTACCAGTTCTGCCGGGCCGACGCGAAGACCGACGACCACTTCTTCCTGGGCTTCCCGAGCTACTGGAACGTGGTCGCGTTCTACGTCGTCGTCGCGGACCTCTCCGTCGGCGTGACGGTCGCGCTCCTCGCGCTGTGCACGGTGCTCGTGTTCGTGCCGGTGAAGTACGTCTACCCCTCGCGCACCGCCACCCTCTGGCACCTGAACATGACGCTGGCCGCGGCCTGGCTGGCGGCGTACGCCGTGATCACCGCTCTGCTGCCCGATCCTCCGGGCGCGCTGGTCGCGCTCTCGCTGGCCTACCCGGCGTACTACTTCGCGGTGAGCATCTGGCTGACCGTGTCGACCAGCCGGTCCACCTCGTCGGTCGAGGTGTAGGGCGCGATCCCGGCGCGGACCGCACCGTCGTCACCGAGCCCCGCGTGCCGCGACGCCTCGATCGCGTAGAAGCTGCTGGCAGGTGCGTTCACTCCCGCCTCGGCCAGCGCTTCGTGCACTTCGCGGCCGGTGTGCCCGGTGACGGAGAAGAGCACCGTGGGGGTGCGCCGGACGGGCCGGCCGTGCCGGATGACGCCGTCGATCGCCGCCAGGCCGGTCAGCAGCCGGTCGAACAGCGCCTCCTCGTGCGCCTCGACCGCGGTCATCGACGCCAGGATGCGGCCGCGTCGGTCCGTGGCGTCCCCGGGCGCGAGCCCGGCGATGAAGTCGACGCAGGCGGTGACGCCGGCGAGCAGCTCGTAGGGCAGCGTGCCGAGCTCGAAACGCTCGGGCACCGCGTCACTGGAGGGCGCCAGCTTGTCGGGGGAGAGGCGCTCGAGCAGGGCGGGTGACGCGGCGAGCGCACCGAGGTGCGGGCCGAAGAACTTGTAGGGCGAGCAGGCGAGCAGGTCGGCGCCCAGGTCTGCGAGGTCGACCACGGCGTGCGGAGCGAGGTGCACGCCGTCGACGTACACGAGCGCGTCGACCTCGTGCGCCGCTCGGGTGATCGCGGCTACGTCGGGCCGGGTGCCGAAGAGGTTGGAGGCCGCCGTGACCGCGACCAGCCGGGTGCGGGTGGACAGCACCGTCTCGAGGTCGTCGAGCTCGGCGGTCTGGGGGTCGAAATCGAGCCAGCGGACCGACGCACCGGCCCGTTCGGCCCAGGTCACCCACGGACGGATGTTGGCGTCGTGGTCGAGGCGGGTGACCACGACCTCGTCGCCCGGGCCCCAGTCCGCGCTCAGGGTGCGCGCGAGGTCGTAGGTCAGCTGGGTCATCGACCGGCCGAACACGATGCCCCGCTCGTGCGCGCCGAGCAGGTCGGCCACGGCCGTGCGGGCATCGGCCACGATGCGCTCCGCGCGCAGCTCGGCGTCGGTGACGCTGCCTCGGTTGGACACTCCGGCGGTCATCGCGGCCGCCACCGCCCCGGCGACCACGGACGGCGTCTGCGAGCCGCCCGGCCCGTCGAAGTGGGCGACGCCGAGGCCGAGGGCGGGGAACTGCTGGCGGACGAGTGCTGTGTCGATGCCGGTCACGGACCGACCCTAGTCATCGGCCCAGCCAGCACCTCGTCGAGCATGCCCGGGGTGGCCGCGTCCGCGAGCCGCACGGCGTCACCGAGCGGCAGGTCGGTGACGACCACGCGCTCGGGCCCGGCGGCGGTCGTGGCGATCAACGTGGCCAGGCCGGACCGCCGCTGCCACCAGGACTCCCGGACCACCCAGCCGATGATGCCGTCGCGCTCAAGCACCACCCGGCTGCGCTGGAGCGAGCCGGCACCGGAGACCAGATGGTCGGGCGCGAGGGCGTGGCCGAGGTGGCGGTACGACGCGACTGCGGTGACCAGTCCCGCGGCGGTCAGTGCCAGGGCGGCCGCGGCGGCTCCGGCAACCACGGAGCCCGGCACGTCCAGCCACCACAGCACCAGGCCTGCGAGCAGGGCGAGGACGGCCGGACGCTGGGCGCGGACGTGGCAGCGCCGTCGCGCGGCGGGACCGTGGGCGACCAGCGGCAGGGTGAGGGGGCGCGGGTCCTCGAGCACCGCCGCACCCACGCGTGCCGCCACCGGGAGCGGGCAGGGCGGCAGCACCTTGGTGACCCCGCCGGAGCCGACGCCGGTGGCGAGCGTCACCAGCTCGGCTCCGCCGACCAGCCGGAGCAGCACCGGCTCGATGAGCAGGACGCCACGGACCCGGGCCTCCTCGACGCTGGTGGACCGCGTGGTGAAGAGCCCGGCGGTGAGCCGGAGGTTGCCGTCCTCGCGCACCAGCCGGAGATCCCACCACCGCAGGACGTAGCCGCCGACCGAGATGAGCACCCAGCCGACCAGGCACGCGAGCGCCACGGCGACCAGCAGCACGGGCAGCGCCTGCGACCCGAGCCACTGCCACGCGTCGTCGACGCGTTCGAGCGGAAGTTCGTCGGTGAACTGGGAGAGGGCACCGAGGGCGGTGGCCACGATCACCAGCCGGGACAGGCTGAACGGCGCGAACCGCAGCCAGGACCAGTCGATGCGGGCCAGCTCCTGCGCGGCCGGGGGTGCCGCTGGCTCGTCCTCCCGCTCGGGCGGTGCGCTGGCATCACCCACCGGCCCGGGCACGGTGGCAGCGGCCGTGGGCGCCTCCCGCTGCAGCAGGGACGTGCGGAGCCGATCGGCCCGGGTCACCGACAGGGAGTCGAGCTTGATCCGGGTCTCGTCGACGCCGGTCCCGACGGTGACCGTGGTGAGTCCGAGCAGGCGGTGCAGCAGTGACGACTCCAGGTCGACGCTGCGCACTCGGTCCAGGGGCGCGGTGACCACGGTGCGCCGCAGCACCCCGCGGCGTACCTGCAGCTGCGTGTCGGTGCGCCGGAAGTACGTCGTGAGCCAGGGCAGCGCGCCGAGCGCCAGGGCGCCGAGGACGAGGACGGGCAGCAGCCAGACGCTCCAGCGGGAGTCGGAGGTGCGGATGCCCACCAGCGCGACGAAGAACGGGATCGCGAACTGGCGGACCACCCGGGTCGGACCGATCAGCAGCATCCGCGGGTCAAGCCGCTCCCACTGGTTCATGTGGCGTCGCCGGCGCCGCGACCGGTGATCTCGGTGAGCTCCGCGACGACCTGCCGGGCGGTGTCCTCGTCCAGGCAGTCGATGCTGATCGGCCCGGCCGCGGAGGCGGTGGTCACGGTGATCGACATCAGTCCGAACGCCCGCATCAGCGCGCCCTGCGCGGAGTCGACGGTCTGCACGCGGGACAGGGGAGCGATCCGCTCCTCGCGGGTCAGCCAGCCGGAGCGCGTGTGCACGGCCGTCGGGGTGACCTCCCACCGGTGCACGCGGAAGCGCACCCGCGGCATCGCCACCATGTAGGCCACGTCCACCGCGACGACGACCGCGATCAGCGCGGCGACCCACCAGGCCGGGTCGTCGAGCAGCACGTAGCCGACACCGAGCAGTGCCCACAGCACGACGGAGCCGGCCAGGGCGGAGAGTCGCCAGTACGCCACCGCGCGCTCGGACACCCGGTGCGCTGGCGCGCGGATCAGCGACGGCATGCTCATGCGCCGAGCCTAGGCGGGACCTGCGCGACCGGTGATGCGGGCGTCGGCTGCGCACCCCGGGGCTCGCGGATCGAAGCGTCAGTCACTGCGGCTGCCCGTGGCGGCGGGCGGGTCATGGACGACGAGCGCGCCGGGCACGGCCCTCGGGCGGCGCCGGTCAGGTGGTGAGGGTGTAGGCGTGCCGCGCTGTCGTCGCAGGGGCCGGCGAGCGCCGGTCGGTGGCGTGGGTGCCGTCGGGGCGACGGCCCAGGTGTGGCCGTGGGGGCTGGTCCAGGTGTAGGTGTCGCCGGGTCCGTCGGGGTCGCGGTGGTAGCGCCAGCGTCCGTGGGTCTTGGCGTTGTGGTGTCGTCGGCACAGCGGCGCGAGGTTCTGGGGGTTCGTCTGGCCCGGTGGGCCACCGTCGTCGGGTGGGACGTAGGGGGTGGTGTGGTCGAGGTCGCAGGTGCGGGCGTCGCGGGCGCACCAGGGGAAGACGCAGTGCCGGTCGCGCAGGATCACCAGTTCGCGCAGCCACGGGGGTGGGTCGTGCTGGTCGACGGCGTCGCTGCGGTGCAGGTCGAGGACCGGCTGGATCTTCGCGTTCGAGTTGTGGAGCCAGGTGCGGATCAGGTCGGTGGTGACCGGGCCGAGCCTCTCGGCCTCACCCACCGTCTGCTGGCTGGTGGCGCCGGTGTCGCCGGTGAGGCCCGCGGCCGCGAGGTCGGTCAGCGACAGGTGCAGGTAGAGGGTGGTGGCCATGACTCGGCGACGCGGCAGGGAGCCGTCCGGGCCGGTGACGCTAACGCCGTACGGGTAGCGGGCGCTGGCCCCAGCGGCCGCCCGGCCGTCACCTGCTGCGTCCGTCGTGACGCCGGGTCCTGACAGGTCAAGTCCGGGCAGGTCAGGTGCGGGCAGGTCGGTTGTGGGCAGGTCAAGACCCGGCAGGTCGAGGTGGGTTTGGCGGGCGGCGATGATGCCGAGGGCCTTGGCCTTGCGGGTCTCGAACTCGTCGGTGTCACCCAGCCGGCCGAGCAGGGTGGCCTCGGCGCAGACCAGGTCGTGGAAGGCGGCCAGGTCGGTGGTGTCGCCGGATGCCTCGAGCCAGGAGGTGCCCGCGAACCCACCGGGTCGGGGGTGGCTGAGGGTGACGTGCCACCCGGCGCGGCCGGTCCGCTCCTTGGTGGCCTGCTCCTCGGGTGCGAACCGGGCGACGGCGAGGGCGACGAGCCGTTCGATGGTCGGCAGCCCGAACCCGTCGACGCGGGCGGCGAGCTGGTCGTCGACCCACCGGGCCCCCTCCAGCGGCAGCGAGCGGGTGTCGGCAGCGACGCGGCGGGTCTTCCACGGCGCCACCGCCAGCGACTCGACCCGGGCCCACAGCCGGGGCAGCCGGTGGCGCAGGTCGAGCACGTCGGCCATCAGCGCCATCGCGGACCGGGTGGAGACCCCCAGCGCCGCCCCCAGCTCCTCGGCGACGAACGGAGCCACCCCCGGCGTCCCGTCCCCACCGAGCGACGCGTCACAGTCGCTGAGTCCGGGAAGGCCCGCGTCACCCCAGGTCGCCGCACCGGACTCGGGAGTGGCCGGGTGCCGCACGCACCACTGGTAGGCGATGCGGAGCTTGTGGCGCTGGACCATCCGGTCGAGTCGTTCCGCCTCGGCCGCGGCAGCGAGCAGCCCGGCGTCGTCGAGGTCCTCGACCTCGACCGCTGCCGTGCTCCTTGCCTCCATGGACCCACTCAACCAGAGACCACCGACAGTCCCGCCGGCCCGAAAACCGTTGTCCACAACGGGATCGAACAACTCCGAGACTCGCTGCGCGCCCACCTCGGCCGACCGCGAACGGCTCCTACCAGTCGCTCGGGATCGAGCCGTGGAAGTGCCGGACCCGCCAGCCGTCGCCACTCCGCGCCGCCACGATCGACAACCGGAACGCCGCCCGTCTCTCCGTGCCGTCGTCGGTGACGACGATCTCGCCCTCGGCTCCGAAGCCGATCGTGTCGCCCTCGTCGAGGAAGACGTCGACGCGTGGGAGCACCCACTGCAGCGAGGCGTCCCGGGCGACAACGGCGGCGACGTACTGCCGCACCTCGGCACCCTGGCTGTAGCCGCTGGTCCCGGCGAGGACCGCGTCGTCGTACCAGGAGGCCGCCAGGTGGTCGAGGTCGCGGGCGTCGATGCGGGACTGAAGCCCGGCGACGATCGTGCGGGCGGTGGCCTCGGCCGACTCGGTCATGGGGTCATCCTGCGACACGACGGATTCGCTGGGTGGTCGAACGCGCCCGTAGACTCCCGGCCCGTGGCACTCACCATCGGCATCGTCGGTCTCCCCAATGCGGGCAAGTCGACCCTCTTCAACGCCCTGACCAAGAACGACGTCCTCGCGGCGAACTATCCGTTCGCGACGATCGAGCCGAACGTCGGCGTGGTCGGGGTCCCCGACGACCGGCTGCCGCAGCTCGCGGAGGTGTTCGGGAGCGCCAAGGTGCTGCCCGCGACCGTCGAGTTCGTGGACATCGCCGGCATCGTCGCCGGCGCCTCGCAGGGTGAGGGCCTGGGCAACAAGTTCCTCTCCCACATCCGTGAGTCCGCGGCGATCTGCCAGGTGACCCGCGTCTTTCGCGACGAGGACGTCACCCACGTCGACGGTGAGGTCAACCCCGCCAACGACATCTCCACGATCCAGACCGAGCTGATCCTCGCCGACCTCCAGACCGTGGAGAAGGCGATCCCCCGCCTGGAGAAGGAGGCCCGGGGCAACAAGGCGATGAACGCCCACCTCGACGCCGCGCGTGAGGCACTCTCCGCTCTCGAGAAGGGTACGCCGATCAGCGCGACCGGGATCGACCGCTCCCTGGTCCGCGAGCTGTCTCTGCTGACCGCGAAACCGTTCATCTACGTGTTCAACTGCGACGCCGACGAGCTGGCCGACCAGGCGCTCAAGGCGAAGATGCAGGAGATCGTCGCACCCGCCGAGGCGATCTTCCTGGACGCGAAGTTCGAGTCCGAGCTGGTCGAGCTCGGCGACGACGACGAGGCCCGCGCGATGCTGGCCGAGATGGGCGTCGACGAGCCGGGGCTCGACGTACTCGCGCGGGTCGGGTTCGACACCCTCGGTCTGCAGACCTACCTCACCGCAGGACCCAAGGAGACGCGGGCCTGGACGATCTCCCAGGGTGCCACCGCGCCCGAGGCCGCCGGTGTCATCCACACCGACTTCCAGCGCGGCTTCATCAAGGCCGAGGTCGTCTCCTTCGACGACCTGATCGGCCTGGGCTCCATGCAGAAGGCCAAGGAGGCCGGCAAGGTGCGCATGGAGGGCAAGGACTACGTGATGGCCGACGGCGACGTGGTCGAATTCCGCTTCAACGTGTAGGCAGGGGCGCTCCTGCTGGTCCGCGGATTGCGAGTGCGGGTGGGTCAACAGCACCCTGATTCCACGCAACCGGCCGGATCCTCACTCTCGAGGCAGCAGGAACGACAACGGCGTGAACGGATCGAAATCGTTCGTGATACCAGCGGCGCTACGGCCTGCTCCAAACCCGCCCTCCGACGATGGCTGGGGATCGTTTGTGATCTGAGGGATGGAAAGCGACAGTTGGGACGCCACTTGGACCCAGTCGGGTAGTCCCTTCGGGGGGTTGATCGCCAGTTCCACCTTCGTTCTGTTCCGTTTGTCTGGGTCGTGACTGACACTCCGTCTAGACCTCGACAATCGGGGGAGTGTGGCAACGCTTGGGGTCCAGGCGGGCGACGCGGGTGAGGCCATCGGCCTCTGGACTATCAAGGTGGGGGAAATCGCATGTCCGATCCTTCGCGACCTACGTCGCGCGGCATGAGGCCGACAACCAAGGCGCTGCTCGGCGGTGGCGTCACACTTGCACTCCTAGCCGGGATGACCGCCGCCCAGGCGTCTATCCCTGGGGCGGGCGGCGTCATCACCGCCTGCTACCTCAACAAGGACGGGTCTGTCCGCATCATCGATGCCGACAAGCCTAAGGCGGGATGTGCCAAGGGCGAGACGTTGATCACCTGGAACCAGAAGGGCGCAAAGGGTGACACCGGCGCGCGTGGACCCGCGGGTGCAACCGGAGCTGCTGGGCCCGTGGGCCCCGCTGGTGCAACAGGCGCAACAGGTGCAACGGGAGCCCAGGGCGAGAGGGGCGATAGGGGAGACACTGGCGCCGATGGCGTCAACGGGACGAACGGTCTTAACGGGACGAACGGTCTCAACGGAACCAACGGAATCAACGGAACCAACGGAACCAACGGAACCAACGGGACGAATGGTCTCGACGGTGCCGATGGTCAGGACGGTGCTCAGGGTCCTCAGGGTGATGTTGGGCCTATTGGTCCCCAGGGTCCCGCCGGCGCTGACGGTGCTGACGGTGCCGATGGCCAGGACGGTGTCGACGGAACCAACGGGTTGAACGGTGTCGACGGTGCCGACGGGACCGACGGGACGAACGGTCTCGACGGTGCCGACGGCCAGGATGGTGCCGACGGAACCGACGGGACGAACGGTCTCGACGGTGCCGACGGCCAGGACGGTGCCGACGGAACCGACGGGACGAACGGTCTCGACGGTGCCGATGGGCAGGACGGTGCTCAGGGTCCTCAGGGTGATGTTGGGCCTATCGGTCCCCAGGGTCCTGCCGGCGCTGACGGTGCCGATGGCCAGGACGGTGCCAACGGAACCAACGGAACCGACGGGACGAACGGTCTCGACGGTGCCGACGGCCAGGATGGTGCCGACGGAACCGACGGGTTGAACGGTGTCGACGGTGCCGACGGGACCGACGGGACGAACGGTCTCGACGGTGCCGACGGCCAGGACGGTGCCGACGGAACCAACGGGACGAACGGTCTCGACGGTGCCGATGGGCAGGACGGTGCTCAGGGTCCTCAGGGTGATGTTGGGCCTATTGGTCCCCAGGGTCCTGCCGGCGCTGACGGTGCCGATGGCCAGGACGGTGCCGACGGAACCAACGGGACGAACGGTCTCGACGGTGCCGACGGCCAGGACGGTGCCGACGGAACCAACGGGACGAACGGTCTCGACGGTGCCGACGGCCAGGACGGTGCCGACGGCCAAGATGGTGCCGACGGAACCAACGGGACGAACGGTCTCGACGGTGCCGACGGCCAGGACGGTGCCGACGGAACCAACGGGACGAACGGTCTCGACGGTGCCGACGGCCAGGACGGTGCCGACGGAACCGACGGGACGAACGGTCTCGACGGTGCCGATGGCCAGGACGGTGCTCAGGGTCCTCAGGGTGATGTTGGGCCCGTTGGTCCCCAGGGTCCTGCCGGCGCTGACGGTGCCGATGGCCAGGACGGTGCCAACGGAACCAACGGAACCGACGGGACGAACGGTCTCGACGGTGCCGATGGTCAGGACGGTGCCGACGGAACCAACGGGACGAACGGTCTCGACGGTGCCGACGGCCAGGACGGTGCCGACGGAACCAACGGGACGAACGGTCTCGACGGTGCCGATGGGCAGGACGGTGCTCAGGGTCCCCAGGGTGATGTTGGGCCTATCGGTCCCCAGGGTCCCGCCGGCGCTGACGGTGCCGACGGCCAGGACGGCGCCGACGGAACCAACGGGACGAACGGTCTCGACGGTGCCGACGGAACCAACGGGACGAACGGTCTCGACGGTGCCGACGGCCAGGACGGTGCCGACGGAACCGACGGGACGAATGGTCTCGACGGTGCCGATGGTCAGGACGGTGCTCAGGGTCCCCAGGGTGATGTTGGGCCTATTGGTCCCCAGGGTCCCGCCGGCGCTGACGGTGCCGACGGCCAGGACGGCGCCGACGGAACCAACGGGACGAACGGTCTCGACGGTGCCGACGGAACCGACGGGACGAACGGTCTCGACGGTGCCGATGGCCAGGACGGTGCCGACGGGATCAACGGGACGAATGGTCTCGACGGTGCCGATGGTCAGGACGGTGCTCAGGGTCCCCAGGGTGATGTTGGGCCTATTGGTCCCCAGGGTCCCGCCGGCGCTGACGGTGCCGACGGCCAGGACGGCGCCGACGGAACCAACGGGACGAACGGTCTCGACGGTGCCGACGGAACCGACGGGACGAACGGTCTCGACGGTGCCGATGGCCAGGACGGTGCCGACGGGATCAACGGGACGAATGGTCTCGACGGTGCCGATGGTCAGGACGGTGCTCAGGGCCTTCAGGGTGATGTTGGGCCCGTTGGTCCCCAGGGTCCCGCCGGCGCTGACGGCGCTGACGGAGCTGACGGTGCTGACGGTGCCGACGGCCAGGACGGTGCCGACGGAACCAACGGAACCGACGGAACCAACGGGACGAACGGTCTCGACGGTGCCGACGGCCAGGATGGTGCCGACGGAACCAACGGAACCAACGGAACCAACGGGACGAACGGTCTCGACGGTGCCGACGGCCAGGACGGCGCTCAGGGTCCTCAGGGTGATGTTGGGCCTATTGGTCCCCAGGGTCCCGCCGGCCCCGCCGGTGCTGACGGTGCCGACGGTGCCGACGGCGTTGACGGGATCAACGGAGCCGACGGCGCTCAGGGCCTCCAGGGTGAGGTTGGCCCGGTGGGTCCCCAAGGCCCCGCCGGTGCTGCCGGACCTCAGGGTCCTCAGGGTGCTGACGGTGCCGACGGTGCCGACGGTGCCGACGGGGACGACGGTGCCGACGGAAGCAACGGAGCCACGGGTGCCGACGGTCTCCCCGGAGCCACAGGCGCGACTGGTCCCGAGGGACCTGCTGGGCCGACGGGTGACAAGGGCGACAAGGGTGACAAGGGTGACACCGGAGCGCCAGGTGCTCAGGGGCCGGCCGGTCCTACTGGTGCTCAGGGTCCTGCTGGCCTGATTGGCAGCACGACAGTTGTGACGGGAGCCCCGGCTTCGACCACTGGCAACCCGGCAATCGGCACATCGTCGCCGTCCTCGACGGCGACCTGTGCCGCGGGTACGAAGTTGCTCGGTGGCGGTGCGACGGTCACGCAGGGGTCCGGTGCTCGGGGTGCGGTTTCGGCCTCGGCACCGAACGCCGGTGGCACAGCGTGGATCGGGACGGCACTCGTGACCGTGCAGGGTGGGGGAACCGTTACGGTCACCGCGTTTGCGATCTGTGGTTCGTAGCAGGAGCGACTAGCAGCGAGCGGGCCCGCCAGATCCTGGCGGGCCCGCATCGCGTCGCCTGCGGGTCAAAGCGCGGACCCACCGCTGCTCCGCCCGCACGTAGCGCCGTTTGCCCACGCCGAGAGGTGCACGCCGATATTCTGTGGGCTGCGCTATCCGCGCTGGCGGCGCTCGGGCAGTGCCGAGCGGATGGAGATTCAAACGGCGCATGCAGACGTTTCTGCTGGCCATCGAAGCCTCGTACTCATTCAGGGGGAGCAACCTATGAACCATCGTCCGGACACGTCGTGTCGAGTCCAGCTCCTGGTCCGCGCGCTGGCCCTCACCGCCGTTCTGGCCCTGGGCGCGTCTGCGTGCTCCGATGACGGTGGGAGAACAAGTGATTCCTCGAGCGTGGCGCCCGATGCCAAGAAGGCAAAGACATCTCTCGACGCAGGTCTCAAGGCACACTCCGAGGGGGACCTCACCAGCGCGGCGGCCGCCTATGAGGAGACGCTGACGTACGACCCGAAGAACAAGTTCGCCTTCTACAATCTTGCGCTGATCGACGAGGCAGCCGGCAACTACGGACTGGCGGAGGAGAAGTACCGCGCCGCACTCAAGACGGACCCCGCGTACGAGCCGGCATTGTTCAACCTCGCAATTCTCCGGACGAGCAGCGATCCTCAGGAAGCGATCAAGCTGTACAAGGCAGCTGTGGCATCGAATCCCAAGGCAGCTTCAGCCTGGCTGAATCTCGGCCTCCTACTCCGAGCTGCGGGTCGGGAGGAAGAAGGAGACCTCGACGTTCAGAAAGCGATCAGACTGAACCCGAAGTTGAAGGACCCCGCCAAGACCAGAGGCTGAACTGACGTCCGTCGCCCTCACCTGATCGACGACGAACCGCATTCTGGGTCCTGACCGCTGCGGGATCACATGGGCTCCATGCAGAAGAGGCGTGACCCCTCTCAGTCCGCACAGAGTCCGCAAGGATTTCCGCGGGATGGGCTCGTCACGCTGTTTGGAGGGCGGTCCCATGACCGGCGGCCCGACCTTGACGCCGGGCCGCCAGTTCTCGATCTTCGAGCGAGCCATGCGCCGATTGGGCAAAGATGGCCCCGTGGCGAAGGGCTTCAGAGAAGTGCGCCAGCGGATGACGCTGTCGGCGCACACGAAACGAATGCTGCTACTGCCAGTCGCCGCAGTGCGCCGAGCTCCTGCATGCCGACGATGGTGACGTCGACTTCTCCCGGATGCCCCTCCGTCTCCGCCGAGCAGACTTCCACGTGTCCGATCTCCGACTCCCAAAGAAAGCGAAGCCACCATGGTCATCGTCATCGCCGCGCTCGCCGCGTTCCCGCTCGGATACCTCCTCCGGAATCGGCTTGCCGCGTTCCTCGCGTTCGGGCTCGCGTTTGCCCACGTGTTCACCTTCCAGACCGCCCAGCTCGTCCTGGAGGCGACCCGCGGCTCTGAAGAGGCCTTCGGCGACCTCTCCGACCCTGATTGGGACTGGTTCGGTGACACCATCGGCTACCTCGTCTTCACCACCGCGATCTACGCCGTGGGTCTGGCCCTGGTCGCCGCCGGCCACACCGTGCGCATCCGCCGCGCTCGTCAGCGGGAGGAAGTCAGCCAGGGCTGAACAGCCCCAAGATCCGCGTCAAGAGGCTGACCACCGGCTCTATCGACGCGTGTCAGGCGGATGCCAGACTCAGGCAAACCGGGAGGCAGCGCCGTGTCGAGTGGCACGGATCATGAGTGACGAACCCCTCATGGATCTGCCCGCGACCAGCGCACTGGCCGGTCCGACCGGATGGGCACCAGCAGACAACTGCGGCGTGGCGGGCTCGATTCGTCTACCTGACACTGCTGCTGAACCTGGTCGGCACCGCGCACTACATCGCGTGCGCGCTGGGGCCGCTCCTGGTCGTTTTCCCCTCCTACGCCACGAAGGCGGCGTACTGGAAGCTGGGCGCCCTGGACGGGGCCAGCTGCGGGGCGGCGATCCCGACGGTGCGAAAGACGATCACCCACCCGACACAGAGCACCCATTGTTCCACGTGCTGGTGTCTCTCGGCGGCGCGCTCACCCTGTTGACCATCCAACGATGGACCTTCGCCGACCGGGCCTTTCCCTTCTACATCTTCCTCTTCCCTGGGTTCCTGGCCGTGCTCATCTGGTGGCGGCAGTCGCTCATGCGCCACGAGGCTCTCGGCCAGGGCGGGCCACGGAGTTAGCGTTGGCGGGAGTGGGCTCCACCGTTGCTCGGCGAGTCCGCGCGGCGCAGTACTCAAGACCCAGACGGACCAGTCCGGCTTCGTACGAATAGATCAGAGCCTGTATGCGGTCGCGAACGCCCAGCTTGAGCACCGCGAGCCCGACTGCACGCATGCCTTGACCCGACTCACCTGCGTCAGGTCAAGCAACCCGACAGCACCCGCTGCGCGACCGTGTCAGTCCGCGGCCTCCGGCAGACGCGGGTGGTCGGTCGGGTAGATGCCGACGGCGAAGCCGTAGACGGTGTCCCCGGACCTGGGCAGCTCGTCGAACTCGCGTACGAGTGCCGCGATGCGGTCCCAGAACTCGGCGGCCCGCTGCTCGGGGAGGCGGGCATGCCGGATGAAGCCCCAGAGTCGCCGGTCGCGGAAGGCCGCGGCTGACTCGCGGGCCGCCACGTCGAAGTCGTTGAAGTCCGCCGGCAGGGTCTCGGCGTCGCCCGGCTCGACGGAGACGAAGAACATGCGGGCGGTGCGGCCGTAGAAACGCTCCTCGATCGCGCGTACCCGGCGGGTGCGTACGACGCGGACCAGCCCGGTCTCGGTCAGCACCTTGACGTGGTGCGCGATCGTGCTCTTCGGTCGAGCCACCGCCGCGGCCAGCTCGGTCACCGTGGCCGCCCGCTCGTGGAGCAGACCCAGGATCGTCGTACGCAGCGGGTTGCCGATCGCCCGCACCTGGGCCGGCGTCGTGAGTGCGAGCCGGTCGGCAAGCTCGTAGTCCGGAGGAGAGGGGTTGCTCGACATGGTCCGAACAGACTACTCTCACAGAACGTTCCGTACTATTGGATCAATCGTCGAGATGAGGTTTCATGGCTGAGATCGTCCTCTACCACCACGTCCAGGGGCTCACCACGGGAGTGGTGGCGTTCGCCGACGAGCTCCGTCGGGCAGGGCACACCGTGCACACGCCGGACCTCCTCGACGGCCGTACCTTCGCCACCATCGACGAGGGCATGGCGCACGCTCGCGAGGTCGGCTTCGGCGTGCTTCTCGAGCGCGGCGTGGCCGCCGCCGAGGCCCTGTCGTCCCCGGGCGTGGTCTACGGCGGGTTCTCCATGGGAGCGATGCCCGCCCAACAGCTCGCCCAGACCAGCCCGGACGCACGGGGCGCGCTGCTGTTCCACGCCTGCCTGCCGGTCTCGGAGTTCGGCGAGCGGTGGCCCGAGGGCGTTCCCGTGCAGGTGCACGGCATGGACGCCGACCCGTTCTTCGCCGAGGAGGACGGCGATCTCGACGCAGCCCGGGAGCTGGTCGCCTCGACCGACCAGGCGGAGCTGTTCCTCTACCCGGGCGACGAGCACCTGTTCGCCGACTCCTCGCTGCCGGCGTACGACCCCTCGGCGGCGGAGCTGCTCATGGAGCGGGTGCTCCGCTTCCTCGGCGAGGTCTGACGAGCGGCGCGCGGCGCCTGCCCAGCGGCGGCCATGCCCGTCAACCCGAGCTCCGTCGGTGTCAGCGGCCGGGGACCGTGGCCTCGACGGTTCCACCGCCGTACCCGTTCTCGGAGTCGCGGCCCTCGACCGTCACCGTCATGACGTCCTCGGGGATCTCCAGCCCCGTCTGCGAGCGGGTGAACGGCTGCTCGCTCGCATGGTCGTGGGTCAGCTCCTTCTCGCCGAGCACGTCCCCTTCCTCGTCCAGCACCCGCCACCCGTCGGCGTAGCGCTGCGGTGAGTCGTACGGCGAGCTCATCGTCACGTCCAGCGTGTAGGTCTCGCCGTCCGCGGCGATCTCCACCGCCGTCACGTCCGGATGGGCCGCCCCGGAGTCGGCGCCCGACTCCTCGGACGTCTTCCCGCAGCCTCCGAGCGCCACGGCCAGGGCCAGCATCAGGGCCAGCATCAGGGCCGGCATCAGGGCAGGCAAGGAGCGGGCAGTCGTGGGCACCGACCCAGTGGACCATGGCCCCCAAACCGTCGACGTGCGGACTCGGTCGCCTGGCAGGGTGGGATCGACACGTCACCAGTCGCCTCAACGGCAGAATCGCATGCTCACCCGGCGAGCGAGCCGCCGAAGATCTGCCAGGCCAGGGCGGTCTTGGCGACCAGGCTGAGGACCAGGTAGGTCTTCTCGCCGAAGTAGTAGTCGGCCCAGCGGCCGATCCGGTGGTACTGCAGCCACTGGTTGACGGCGAAGCTCATGAAGAACACGAACAGGGACGCGACGATCCCGTAGACGAAGCCGGGCACCTCGTTGCTGCTGCCGGTGCTGGCGCCGACCAGGTTCACGAGGATCGCGACCCAGGGAGCCGCGCCCGCGATGCAGCCGAACCAGAAGGGGAGCATCGTGGTCCGGGACCGGCCGGGCGGGTTCATCAGCTCCTGCAACCAGCCGAACAGGATCATCGCGACGTTGGCCCCGATGATCAGGATGATCTCGGTGATGCCGGTCAGACCGTTGTAGAAGCCGATCAGCAGCATCATGAGGGTCGCGCTGAGGGAGTACTCCAGCCAGCGGAAGCGGTTCAGTCCCGACCGCAGGTCGGCCTCGTAGCGGCCGCGGAGCACGGTGGCCGTGAGCAGGTGGTCCAGTGCCGCCAGCGCCAGGAAGACCGCGATGGCGACACCGATGCGGACGTCGAACAGAGCCTCCGGCGACGGCCCCGGGGTGCCCGGTGGGCCCTGGGGGTACTGCGAGGTGACGGTGATCGCGAAGCCGTTGGCCAGCAGCAGCACGGCCACCACCTGGGCGCCGTGCAGCAGGGTGAGGCCGAGGTTCCAGCGGCGCAGCCGGGCCAGGCTGGTCTCGTTGATGCCGGTCGCTTCCATCACGGTCCTCCTCGAAGGTGGACGCACCAACCTAGCCGGGGCGACAGACGGCTCCGGCATGCTGGGTGCATGGAACTCAGCGAGCACGAGCTCACCGCGGCGCTGACCGGGGCGGCGAAGTCGGTGGTCAGGGCTCAGCGCAAGGACGTCCGCAAGGGCGCCGTGGACATCGAGACGGCGTGGGACGGGATGGACCGCCTGGAGCGGTTCCGGCTGCTCGACGCCCTCGGTGGCCAGATCCTGCCCGTGCTCGGCGCGCTGCCCGAGGTCGAGGTGGCGCCCGGGGCGCGACCGTCGTTCCCGGACCGACAGGTGGCCCAGATCGTGGCCGGCCTCGTGGGGGACGAGGCGGGCAGGCTGCGGCGTGCGGTGCTGGTCAAGGCGCGCACCGCGCTGGTGCAGTCGGCCCTCGCCCACGTCCCTCCACGACTCGACCCCGACGCGTTCCTCGGCACACACGACAGCTGAGGCGTGTCTGGCCAGCGGACGCCGCGGCGGTCACCCGCACGCCCCCTCGGTACGTTGGGCAGATGACCGCGCCTCGAGGCGAGCTGACCGAGACCTGGGACCTGGTGATCGTGGGTGCCGGCCCCGCCGGTGCTGCCACCGCGCTCGGCGCCCTGGCCGCCGCTCCCGATCTGCGCGTCCTGCTGCTCGACCGCGCCGACTTCCCCCGCGACAAGTGCTGCGGGGACGGGATCGCACCCCACGTGCTGGACGTGCTGCGATCGGTGGGCGTCGTCGACGCCACGGACGGCTGGATCCCGCTCGAGCGGCTCGAGCTGTCCCGCGACGAGCAGCGCGTCACCGGGCGGCTCGCGCGTCCGGTCTGGGTGATCCCGCGCGAGGTCTTCGACGCGCGGCTGGTCGAGCGCGCGGTCGCCGCCGGTGCGGTGCTCCGCCGGCACCGGGTCTCGGACGTGCGACGGGTCGGGGACCGCGTCGTGCTGGACGACCGCATCGGGGCGCGCGTCCTCGTCGGCGCAGACGGCGCGCACTCGGTCGTCCGCGGCTCGGTCGCCTCCGCACGCAGCGGTCGGCGCGCGCTCGCCCTCCGGGGCTACGCGCCGACCGCCGACTCCCGTCGCGGCCGTCAGGTCATCCGGTACGGCGACCGCCGCCAGCCGTCGTACGCCTGGGCGTTCGACCGGGGTGATGGGCTGAGCAACGTGGGGTACGGCGAGTTCGTGGACGACCATCGCTCACCTGACGGCCTGGGCGTGACCCGAGCGGTCCTGCTCGAGCAGCTCGACCGGCTGCTCCCCGGGAGCGTGGAGGGCGGCTCCGGCTGGCGTGCCCATCACCTGCCGCTGTCCGGCTGGCGCTGGAGACAGCCGGACGGTCCCGTGCTGCTGACCGGTGACGCCGCCGGCCTCATCAACCCGATGACCGGGGAGGGCATCTACTACGCGGTGGCCACGGGCGTGCTCGCCGGCCGCGCGGCCTCCCGGGCGCTGGCCGCGGGCACCCCGGCTGCCGCCGGTGCGGCCCATCGCGCGGCTGTGCGTCGCCTGCTCGGCCGCCACCTCAAGCACACCTGGGTGGCCTCGCGGCTCACGAGGAGGCCGGCGGTGGTGGACGCCGGGATCCGGGCCGCCGGACGCAGCCAGCACGTCTTCGACTCCCTCGTCGAGATCGGTCTCGGCGACGGTCGCATCACCCCACGGCTCACCGCCGGGCTGGCCTCGGGTCTCGTCGCCGGCCTCGCTCCCCGCCCACCTCAGCTCACCCGTCGATGAAGGAGCCGCACGTCATGGAGATCGTCTCGGTCCGCGGGGTCGTCCCCGAGCACACCTATCCCCAGGAGGAGATCACCGACGCCTTCGCGACCGTGATCGCCGACGGCGGGCTCGACGAGCGTCTCCTGCGCCGGTTCCACGCCAACGCGGGCGTCCGGCAGCGCAGCCTGGTCCTCCCGCTGGAGGCGTACGCCGGGCTCGACGGCTTCACCGAGGCCAACGACCTGTTCATCACGCACGCCGTGGAGCTCGGAGCCCGGGCCGTCGTGGACGCGCTCAAGGCGGCCGACCTGACGCCCACCGACGTCGACCTGATCGTGTCGGCCACGGTGACCGGGCTCGCCGTACCCTCGCTGGACGCCCGGATCGCCTCGCTGATCGGGCTGCGGCCCGACGTGCGGCGCGTCCCGATCGTCGGACTGGGCTGCGTGGCGGGCGCCGCGGGCATCGCCCGGCTGCACGACTACCTGCTCGGCCGTCCCGACGACGTCGCCGTGCTGGTGGCCGTCGAGCTCTGCTCACTGACCGTGCAGCGCGACGACGTGTCGATGCCGAACCTCGTGGCCAGCGGGCTGTTCGGGGACGGCGCCGCGGCGGTCGTGGCCAGGGGCGGCAGCGACCGGGGTGGGGCGGCCGAGGTGGTCGACACCCGCAGCCGGCTCTACCCGGACTCCGAGCGCACCATGGGCTTCGACGTCACCGGCAGCGGACTGCGCATCGTCCTCGACGCACAGGTCCCCACCGTGGTGCGGCACTACATCCGCGACGACGTGGACGGGTTCCTCGCCGACCACGGACTGACCCGCTCCGACATCGAGTGGTGGGTGTGCCACCCCGGCGGTCCCAAGGTGGTCGAGGCGTTGCAGGAGGCCCTCGAGCTGCCGCGGGAGGCCCTCCAGCTCACCTGGGACTCGCTCGCCCGGATCGGCAACCTGTCGTCGGCCTCGGTGCTGCACGTCCTCGAGGACACCCTGCGCGACCGCCCGCCGCGGCCCGGGTCCTACGGCATCGTGCTGGCGATGGGGCCCGGCTTCTGCTCCGAGCTGGTGCTGGTCCGCGCCACCTCGCACGAGGGAGCGGGCTCGTGACCAGCCTCACCGCCTTCACCGTCCTGGTCGCCCTGGTGGGCCTCGAACGGCTCGCCGAGCTGGTCGTCTCCAAACGCAACGCCGGCTGGAGCCTCGCGCGCGGTGGCCGCGAGTCGGGGCAGGGGCACTACCCGTTCATGGTGGTGCTGCACTCGGGCTTCCTGGTCGCGATGTTGGTCGAGGCGTGGGTGCGCCGCCCCGAGGTGCCGCCGCTGCTGGCCTGGTCGATGCTCGCGCTGGTCGTCGCCTCGCAGGCCCTGCGCTGGTGGTGCATCGCGACCCTGGGCCGGCGCTGGAACACCCGGGTGATCGTCGTGCCCGGCCTGGCCCCGGTGACCTCGGGCCCCTACCGGTTCCTGCCCCACCCCAACTACGTGGCGGTGGTGGTGGAGGGCGTGGCCCTGCCGCTGGTGCATGCGGGATGGGTCACGGCCGTTGCGTTCACGCTGCTCAACGCCCTCCTGCTGACGGTGCGGATCCGGGCCGAGAACGCCGCGCTCCGCACGCTGCCCCGCGGGCTCGTCGATGCGTGACCTGCTGGTCGCCGGCGGCGGACCGGTCGGCCTGGCCACGGCCCTGTACGCCGCCCGCGCCGGCCTCGACGTGGGTGTGGTCGAGCCGCGGGAGGGCGTCATCGACAAGGCCTGTGGCGAGGGGCTGATGCCCGGGGCGGTGGCGGCGCTGACCGAGCTCGGCGTCCCGCTCCACGGGCACCCCATCACCGGCATCCGCTACCTCGACGGTGCCCACCGGGCCGAGGCGACCTTCCGGCACGGCCCTGGCCGCGGCGTACGCCGGACGACCCTCCACGACGCGCTGTCCTCGGCCGTCCTCGTCGCCGGGGTGAAGACGGACCCACGAGCGGTGCGCGAGGTCGAGGACCGCGGCGACCACCTGCTGGTCGACGGGGAGCCGACCCGCTTCCTGATCGCCGCCGACGGACTGCACTCGCCGGTGCGCCGGATGACCGGCCTGGACGCGCCGGTCGAGGGCCACCGCCGCTACGGGCAGCGCTGCCATGTGTCCGTGGCCCCCTGGACCTCCCTGGTCGAGGTGCACTGGGCCACCGTCGGGGAGGCGTACGTGACGCCGGTGGGGGACAGGCGCGTGGGCATCGCGGTGCTGAGCGACGAACGACGGCCGCTGGCCGACCTGGTCGAGGAGTTCCCGGCCCTGGCGGCGCGCATGGAGGGCCAGCGGGTCGAGCAGGTCCGGGGGGCGGGGCCGCTCCGGCAGCGCTCGCGCCGCCGGGTCGCCGGCCGGGTGCTGCTGGTCGGCGACGCGTCCGGCTACGTCGACGCCCTCACCGGCGAGGGGATCGCCCTCGGACTGGCCCAGGCCCGGGCCGCGGTCGACGCGGTGCGTGCGGGACGGCCGCAGGGCTACGAGCGTTCGTGGCGTCGACTCGGCTGGCGCCACGACCTGCTCACGCAGGGCCTGCTGACCGCCGGCCGGCACCGGACCCTGCGCTCGCGGGTGGTGCCTACGGCGGCGAGGCTGCCCGGAGTGTTCGCCCTGGCGGTCAACCAGCTCGCGAGGCCGGCATGAGCGCCGAGGCCGTCGAGGAGCTGGTGGTGCTGCTCGCCGAGGACGGCCGGGCCACCGGCACCATGCCCAAGGCCACGGTGCACGGCACGGACACCCCGCTGCACCTGGCGTTCTCGTGCTACCTGTTCGATCGCGACGGCCGACTGCTGCTGACCCGGCGCGCGCTGTCGAAGCCGACCTGGCCGGGTGCGTGGACCAACAGCGTCTGCGGCCACCCCGCGCCCGGCGAGCCGATGGCGGACGCCGTGCGCCGGCGCGTGCTCGACGAGGTCGGCGTCCGTGCGGGCGATGTCACGCTGATGCTCCCCGCGTTCCGCTACCGCGCCGTGATGCCCAACGGGGTCGTCGAGAACGAGATGTGCCCGGTCTTCGTCGCGACCACGACCGATGCGCTGGCGCCCGATCCGTCCGAGGTGGAGGACGCGGCCTGGGTG
The DNA here is from genome assembly GCA_963767955.1 of uncultured Actinomycetota bacterium. Taxonomy (GTDB): domain Bacteria; phylum Actinomycetota; class Actinomycetes; order Propionibacteriales; family Nocardioidaceae; genus Nocardioides. The sequence continues at coordinate 68,229 of CAVYGA010000003.1, forward strand.
GAGTGGGGGGAGTTCCGGGCCGGGGTGCTCGACGGCAGCCGCCCGGTCAGCCCGTGGTGCCGCGAGCAGGTCGCGCTGCTCCCGGAGGACCCGTCGGTCGCGACCGCTCGACCCGACTCGGAGCTGCCGCCCGCCGCGCGTGGGTGAGGCCCCGTCGGACCCAGATCTGCATAGAGGCGCCGGGGGCGGTAGCATTTGTCTCGCACCAACCCCGCAGTGCGCTCATCGAGCGCCGTGCTGCAGTCGGCATCCGGCTGGTGCAAGGGTCCACATCAGGTGTGGGTCCGTCATGTCGGGCAGTGGACATCGGAGCCCACCCCACCCGGCGTCGTACGACCGCACCGGCTCGCTGCCGGCCGCGGGGTGCGGCACCGCCACGACCAGCGTGTCGTGGCCCGCAGAGGAGGAGCTCTTGGCCAGACGGGGCCAGCGTCAGTCGGGCACGACCCGCAACGCACCACGCAACCGGCGCCGGGCGCGCACGCTCGACAACGAGGGTGTCATCCCGGTCCTGGCCCGCGCCGTGCGCGAGGTCGAGGCCGCCGTCCAGCGCGGACCGCTCAAGTCGTCCGCGCGGACCAAGTTCCAGGTGGTCGCGCTGCTGGTCCGCGAGGAGCGCGGCCGGGTCAAGACCGACCCGGAGACCACCGAGTCCCAGCGCGGCGAGCAGCTCAAGCGGCTTGACGGCGTGGCCACGATCCTCGCCAAGACCGCCGCCCTCGACCCGTCGCTGCTGCAGCTGCTCGCCGAGGACTCCGAGGTGTCCGACGCCGCCCGGGAGCTCAAGCGCGACATGCTCACCCGCGCCGGCGAGGAGGTGCCCGAGGAGGAGACCACCGAACCGGTCGCCGCCGACCCGGCCAGCGAGCGCCGGGTGGTGCCGCAGGCGGTCATCTCCCGCCAGCTGGCCAACCCGTTCCTGGTCCCCGACTTCTCCGGCGCCGCCCCGCGCCCGTCCGGACCGCGCCGGCTGGCGACCTGGGAGCTGCTCGGTCCCCTGTTCCGCTCCTTCGAGTACGGCGGCGCCTCGTCGTGCATGGAGCTGCCGGAGCCGACCAGCCTGAAGGCTGCCCACGGCATGGAGCTGATGCGGCACCAGGCCCAGCTGATCGCCGCCGCGCAGGACGGTCACCGCACGTTCCTGCTCGCCGACGAGCCCGGCCTCGGCAAGACCGCCCAGGCGCTGCTCGCCGCCGAGGCCGCGAACGCCTACCCGCTGCTCGTCGTGGTCCCCAACGTCGTCAAGACCAACTGGGCCCGTGAGGCCGAGCTCTGGACGCCGCGCCATGCCGCGACCGTGATCCACGGCGACGGCGACACCATCGACGGGTTCGCCGACATCGTGGTCGTCAACTACGAGGTGCTGGACCGCCACGTCGGCTGGATCGGCGACCTCGGCTTCCGTGGCATGGTCGTGGACGAGGCGCACTTCATCAAGAACAAGAAGTCCCAGCGCTCCCAGCACGTGCTCCAGCTCTCCGAGCGGATCCGGGCCCGCAGCGCCAACCCGCTGCTGATGGCGCTGACCGGCACCCCGCTGATCAACGACATCGAGGACTTCCGGGCGATCTGGCAGTTCCTCGGCTGGATCGACGACAAGAAGCCGATGCCGCGGCTGATGGAGGCCCTCGAGGAGACCGGCCGGTCGCCGGTCGACCCGGGGTTCTACGCCGCGGCCCGCAACGCGGTGATCTCGATGGGCATCGTCCGCCGTCGCAAGGTCGATGTCGCCGCGGACATCCCCGCCCGCCGGGTCGCCGACCTTCCCGTCGAGCTCGACGACGCCGAGGGTCGCTCGATCCGCGCCGCCGAGCGGGAGCTCACCCGTCGGCTCGTCGCGCGCTACGACAAGGCCCTGGAGACCCGACGCTCCGGCGCGACCGTCGAGGGAGTCGACCACGAGCTCGTACGCCGCGTCGCCACGTGGGAGCGCGAGGACACCACCACGACCAAGACCGACGAGAACGTCTTCACGATGATGCGGCGGATCGGTCAGGCCAAGGCCGGGCTGGCCGCGGACTACGCCGCCCAGCTGTCACGCAACGTCGGCAAGGTCGTCTTCTTCGCCAAGCACATCGACGTGATGGACACCGCCGAGGAGACGTTCGCCAAGCGCGGGATCAAGTACACCTCGATCCGTGGCGACCAGACGCCGAAGGCCCGCCAGCAGGCGATCGACGGGTTCACCGACGACCCGGACGTGGAGATCGTCGTCTGCTCGCTGACGGCTGCCGGGGTGGGGCTCAACCTCCAGGTCGCCTCCAACATGGTGCTGGCCGAGCTCTCCTGGACCGATGCCGAGCAGACCCAGGCGATCGACCGCATCCACCGGATCGGCCAGGACCAGCCGGTGACGGCCTGGCGGGTGATCGCCACGCAGACCATCGACACCAAGATCGCGGAGCTCATCGACAGCAAGGCCGGCCTGGCCGCGCGGGCGCTCGACGGCTCCGACGAGGAGATCTCGTCGTCGGCCGACGTCCAGCTCGAGGCCCTCGTCGCGCTGCTCACCGAGGGCCTCGAGGCGCGAGGCTAGGGCCGTGCCCGGGGGTCCGGCGGGAAGAACTCGGCGATGAAGACCTTGCGGCCCGCAGACCTGCGGTGGGCGTCGATGCGGAGGTCGACGGCCTGCTCGCTCCCGTCGGCGAGCAGCACAGGGACGGTGACCCGGGCCCCCAGCAGCGGCGCTCGACCGTTGACCGAGTGGAGCGTCGTCCCAGCGATGTGAGCCTGGCGGAACCGCGGCGGGATGATCGCTATCACCCGGCGGCCGACCAGCTCGCCGGCGTCGCTGAAGCCCAGCAGGGCGAGCGCCGCGCGGCTGACGGCCACCACGATGCTGGACTCGTCGGCCGCGAGCAGCGCGCGGTCCGAGCCGAAGACCTGCTGCGGGTCCCAGTCCGTGACCACGGAGCCGTCCACCGGCCGCCGGACGTCGGTCCGGGCCGCCCAGGGCGCGGGTGCCGCCTGGTCGAGGGACTGCTCCCGGACCTGGCGGCACAGCCAGGCCCGCATCTCCTGGACCTCCGGCTGGGTTGCCGGCACCAGCAGGAGACCACCGTCCGCCGCGGCGACGGCCCGGTCCATGAGGTGGTCGAGGGTCTCGAAATGCGCGACGGAGTCGCGCGGCACGGCCAGCACGGACACCTCGGAGGAGACCTCGGGCTCGACCGCGGCCGCCATGATCGCCTCCGCGTCGTCGCCGATCTCGGGCGTCGGGAGCTGGTCGCGCAGCAGACCCAGCGCCTCGCTGGCCTGGGCGTGCAGCTCGAGGGCGTCCGGGTCGTCCTCGAGAGTGAGCAGGAGGAAGTCCCGCAGGAGCGCGGCGGCGTGCTCCTGCCAGGCCGCGTGCATGAGGAGCGGGACGTTGTGGAGCTCGACCTGGACGGTGGCGCGATCCGCGTCCTCGGTGCGCCCCGTCCCGGGGGAGGGGTCGGCGGCGCCGCCGGCGGCGCCGATCTCGAACCACACCAGCTTGCCGTCCCCGTGGGCGAAGACACCCCACCGGTCCACCGAGTCGTCGAGCAGCGTGAGGCCGCGACCGGTGCCCGCCAGGGACGTGTAGTCGCGGGGACTCGGGAAGGTCGGGCTCCCGTCGGCGACCTCGACCCTCAGCCGAGTGTCCAGGTAGGCCACTCTGAGGTGGATCGGGGCGCCGGCATGGACCAGGGCGTTCGTGATCACCTCACTCACGGCGAGCTGGGCGGCGTCGGCCAGGGCGGCTGCGCCGCTGTGCTCCAGGACCTGCCGCACCAGCGCGCGCCCTCGAGAGGCGCTCGACGCTGCCGCAGGCAACAGCTCGAAGCGTTCCCCCCTCGTCTGGGTCAATGCTCGTCCTATCGGATCGCACGCCAGGGACGGTGCCCGCGGGCTGCCGCGCCGGGGCTCGAGCCCCCGGCGGGACCGAGAATACGCTCTCGGGCCCACGCGTCGCCGCGCTGACCGCGCGTGGCAGTCCCTAGGCTTGCCCGCGGACACCCGAGGGGGGACGTGATGGAGATCCGCAGCCTGACCCAGGCCGAGGCGGAGGCGCGCGCCGCCCTGATCGACGTGCAGCGCTACGACATCGCCGTCGACCTGAGCGCGCTGCCGACCGGCCCGGAGGTGCGCTGCACGTCGGTCGTGACCTTCACCTGCACCGACGCTGGCCGCGAGGCCGGTGCCGAGACGTTCGTGGACTGTGTCGCCGACGTCGTGGCCGCCAGCCTCAACGGCGTGTCGCTGGCGCCCGCCGAGGGCGGTCGGATCACCCTGACCGGGCTGCTGGCCGAGAACGTCCTCACGGTGGAGACCGTGCAGGCCGACACGGCCGAGGGCGAGGGTGCGCACAGGTCCGTGGACCCGGCCGACGGTGAGGTCTACCTCTGGATGTCGTTCGAGCCGGACGAGGCACGCCAGGTCTACGCCTGCTTCGACCAGCCCGACCTCAAGGCGCCGCACGCGTTCACGGTCACCGCACCCGCGGCCTGGACCGTGGTCAGCAACTCGGGTGATCCCGTGGTCGTCGAGGGCGGGGGCACGCGCACCTGGACCTTTCCCGACACGCCGCCGCTGTCGACGTACAACCCGGTCGTGAATGCCGGTCCGTTCCACGAGATCCGCCGCGAGGTCGACGGCTACGACCTCGGTCTCTTCGCGCGGCAGTCGCTCGCCGAGCTCCTCGAGCGCGACGCCGAGCTGCTCTTCCGGCTCACCGGGCAGGGACTCGCCTTCTTCGGGGACGCGTTCGGCATGCCGTTCCCGCAGCGGAAGTACGACCAGGTCTTCGTGCCCGACCTCGGGGGCGCGATGGAGAACTACGGCTGCGTCACCTGGTCCGACTACTTCCTGCAACGCTCGGCGCCGACCGCGGGCGAGAACGAGACGCTCGCGATGTACCTGCTCCACGAGATGGCGCATATGTGGTTCGGCAACATCGTCACGATGCGCTGGTGGGACGACCTCTGGCTGAACGAGGCGTTCGCGGAGTTCGCCGCCACGTGGGCTGCGGCCGAGGCCACCGACTTCGTCGACGCCGGTGCGGGCTTCCTCACCAGCGACCTGACCCGGGCCTACCTGGCCGACCAGGGCCCGGCCTCGCACCCGATCCACCAGCCGATCCACGACGTTGCGGAGGCCGCGTCGATCTTCGACTCCATCACCTACCCGAAGGGCGCCTCGGTGCTCCACCAGCTGATGGTCTACGTCGGTGAGCCGCAGTTCCGGGCCGGGATGACGGCGTACTTCGCCCAGCACGCGTGGGGCAACACCACCCTCCAGGACCTGATCGACGCGTTGGCCGCCGCCAGCGACCGGGACCTCGACGCCTGGCGGGCCGGCTGGCTGGAGACGGCCGGCACCGACCGGATCACCCTCGACCGTGACGCCGACGGCTTCGTGCTGACCGCCCGGGGTCCCGAGGGGGACCCGCGACCGCAGGTGCTCGCCGTCGGCGCCTACCAGCGCGACGACGACGTGCTCCGGCGTACGGCGCTCGCCACCGTCGAGGTCCAGGGGCCGCGGACACCGGTGGACCTGCCGGCGGCGGACCTCTACCTCGTGAACGACGACGGTCTCACCTTCGCCACCGCCCGGCCCGACGACGAGCGGCGGGGCGTGCTGATCGCGGACGCCGGCCTGTTGCCGACCCCGCTCTCGCGGGCGGTCGCGCTGGCAACCGTGTGGGACATGCTGGTCAGCGGGGACGCCACCGCGTCCGAGGCGTTGCGGTGCCTCACCGGCGTGCTGGCCCGGGAGACCTCGAGCTCGGTCATCGAGCCCTGTCTCAAGCTGGCGGGCGACGTCGCCGAGCTGTGGGCCTCGAGCGCGGAGCGGGCCGACCTCCAGTCGCGGGTGGCCGAGGCGTGCCGCGCGATGGCCGACGACCCGGCCCGCCGGCAGGTGGCGCTGCGCACGCTGGCTCGGGTGGTCCCCGACCTCGACGCGGTCGCGAGACTGCAGGAGCAGGCCGGACGCGACGTGGACCTGCAGTGGCGGGTGCTGGTCCGCAAGGCCGAGCTGGGCGGCGCGACCGACGGTGAGTCCGAGGTGCTGCGCGAGCGCGACCCCGATCCCGAGGCCTGGGTCCGCGCGCTCGGCGTGACCGCCGCGCGTCCCGACGCCGACGCGAAGGCCGAGGCGTGGCGCCAGCTCGCCGTCGACCGCACCGTCCCGGTGAGCTCCTCGCAGGTGGTCGGGATCCCGTTCTGGCGGCCCGGCCAGGACGAGCTGCTGGCGCCGTACGCCGACCGGTTCCTGGCGCTGCTGCCCTTCCTGCACCGCGGCGGGATGACCCACGCGATGGCGTTCACGAACCGGTTGTTCCCGGTGTTCGGGATCGACGTGTCGTTCTTCGCGCGTGCGGAGCGGGCCGGGCAGGACGCGGCCCCGGTGGTGCGCACGATGCTCGCCGAGCGCGGCGACGAGGTGCGGCGGATGCTGCGTTCGCGCGGCCCGGTCAGGTGCGACGGCGCTGCTCCAGGCCGTCGAGAATGAGCTCGAGGCCCCAGGAGAACTCGTCGCCGAACGCGTAGTCGGGCCGGTTCACGTGCTGGGTCGCGAGCTCGGCGAGGTGGGGGAGCGCGGCGACGGGGAAGTCGGCCATCATCTCGGTGGTCATCGCCTCGAGGTCGTCGCCGGGAGCGAACGGCAGCGCCAGCTCCTGCACGAGGAAGCCGTAGAGGTGGGCGTCCAGCACCGCGAACGCGTGCGCGGCCATCGGCACCGAGAACCCGCCGGCCCGCAGGCAGCCGAGCACCGCGTCGTGGTGCCGCAGGGTCATCAGCCCGGGCTCGGAGCGGGAGTCCATCAGTCCCACCGCCCACCGGTGCCGGGTCAGCACCGCGCGGGCGGACTCGTGCCGCCGGCGCAGCTCCACCGCCCAGTCGGCGCCGACCCGGGGGAGGTGGATCTCGCCGAACACCACGTCGACCATCCCGTCGAGCAGCGCCTCCTTGTGCGCGACGTGGTGGTAGAGCGACATCGCCTCCACCCCCAGGTGTCGCGCGAGCGACCGCATCGAGAGCGCCGCCAGCCCGTCGCGGTCGGCGAGCACGACCGCCGCGTCGAGCACCGCCGTGCGCGTCAGTGCGGGGCGGTTCGGTCTAGCCATGTGCAGCTCCCTCCTTGTCGGACTTACGTTGTAAGGCTACCGTGGACACTCCAGACTTACAACGTAAGGAAACCATCATGAAGGCAGTCGTCCAGCATCGCTTCGGCGGGGTGGAGCAGCTCGAGGTAGCCGACGTCGAGGCCCCCGAACCGGCCGCCGGTGAGGTCCTGGTCCGGGTCCGGGCCGCGGGCATCGAGCGCGGCACGGTCCACCTGATGACGGGGCTGCCGCTGGTCGGCCGAGCCGTCTTCGGGCTCCGTCGCCCGCGGAGCACGACGCCGGGCCGTGAGCTCGCCGGGGTGGTCGTCGCGGTGGGCGAGGGGGTGACCCGGTTCGTCGTCGGCGACGAGGTCATGGGGGTGCCCCGGCCGGTTCACAAGTCCGGTCCCGGCCACGGCGCGCTGGCCGAGCTCACCCGGGCCGTGGCGGACCTGTTGGTGCTCAAGCCCGCCGCGCTCACCTTCGAGCAGGCGGCCGCCGTCCCGGTCTCGGGCTCCACCGCCCTCCAGGCGGTCCGCGACCACGGCCGCGTCCAGGCCGGGCAGCGGGTGCTGGTGATCGGCGCCTCCGGCGGCGTCGGGTCGTACGCCGTGCAGCTGGCGACGGCGTACGGCGCCGAGGTCACCGGGGTCAGCGGGCCGACCAAGCTCGACCTGGTGCGGGAGCTCGGTGCCGTGGACGTCTTCGACTACACGCGCGCCGAGCCCGAGGGCGAGTTCGACGTGGTCCTCGACCTCGCCGGCAACCGACCGGTGCGGCAGCTGCGCCGGCTGCTGACCCCGACCGGGACGCTGGTGATCGTCGGCAGCGAGACCGGCGGCCGGTGGCTGGGCGGCATCGGCCGGCAGCTGGGTCTGCTGTTCCTCGCGCCGTTCACCCAGCAGCGGCTGAAGGCGATGATCGCGTCAGAGACGCGCGAGGACTTCCAGGAGCTGGCCGACCTGGCCGACCGCGGTGCGTTCCGTCCCGCCGTGGAGCGGAGCTTCAGCCTGGCCGAGTCAGGCAAGGCGATCGCGCACCTCCAGGCGGGTCATGCTCGCGGCAAGGTCGTCGTGCTGCCCTGAGCCGCGGGCGCCGGGTGCTCGTCGCACGCGCACTCGTGGCTGCGCGTGGTGCAGCACGAGTGGATACCGAGGCGACACGGGGTGCAGAGGCTCCCGACCGGCGCGTCGACGGTGGTCGGCGACATCCCCGTCACCCCCTTCCCCCGAGACGCCCGTGCCCCCTGCACGGGTCCTGCCTCCAGTCTGTGAGCGTGGGTCGGTCGCGGCAATGACGCGCTGGGGCTGGCCCGTCCGGGTCAGGCGACCCCGCTGGGGGTGCCTAGGCTTCCACCATGGACCTGCTCCTCATCCGGCACGCCCAGACGACCTCGAACCTCGCCCGGGCGCTGGACACCGCGCTGCCCGGTGCCGACCTCACCGAGCGCGGCGAGGGACAGCTCGCCGAGCTCGCCGCGCTGCTCGCGGACGAGCGGATCGACGCGGTCTGGTGCTCTCCCACGCTGCGCACCCGGCGTACGGCAGCGGCACTGGCAGTGCCGCGCGGCCTCGAGCCGCAGGTCCACGACGGCCTGGTGGAGATCTCCGCGGGCGACTGGGAGATGTCCACCGACGAGGCGCGGGCCGACGCCTACCGTGACGCGGTGGTCGCCGCCGTCTCCGGGCACGACGGCGCGCTGGTGCCGGGCGGCGAGACCCGGGACCAGGTGCTGGCGCGGTTCGACGCCGTCGTCGCCGAGATCCGCGCCTCCGGCCACGGCCGGGTGGCGGTGGTCAGTCACGGCGCGGTCCTGCGGACCTGGTGCGGGATCCGCGTCGGCAACGTCCCGGTCGCGCTGGTCGGCGCCCGGCCGCTGGGCAACACCGCTCTGGTGCGGTTGCACGCCGACGGCGAGGGCTGGCGGGCCTCCGAGTGGGACACCGAGCTGGTCGAACCCGGCGGTGAGGCCGGGCCGGCCGCCGATCCCGGCGGGTCGGAATAACTCCCCACGCGGGGTTGCTGACCTCGGCGTACCCCAGCGAAGGAGACATCGCGTGGCCACCATCGAGATCGGTGCGGACAACTTCCAGAGCACCCTGGCCCAGAACGAGATAGTCATCGTCGACTTCTGGGCGTCCTGGTGCGGCCCGTGCCAGCAGTTCGCCCCGATCTACGAGGCTGCCGCCGAGGCCAATCCCGACCTGGTCTTCGGGAGCGTCAACACCGAGACCGAGCAGGCGCTGTCCTCGGCGGCCCAGGTCAGCTCGATCCCGACGCTGATGGCGTTCAAGAGCGGCCGGCTGGTGTTCGCCCAGCCCGGCGCCCTGCCGGCCTCGGCCCTCGACCAGGTCGTCGCCGCGGTCCGCGAGCTCGACGTCGACTCGCTCGACCCCGTCGAGGACTGAGCCTCCGGGCCCGAAGGCCGCGGCAGTGAGCCCGGTCACCGTCCAGCGGCGGTCGGGGCAAAGGAGTCACACAACACACCCGCAGGGGAAACAACGCGTTCACACACCTCGTTGAGACTGGTGACTCGACATCCAGTCATGAGGAGAAGAAATGAACGAGCGCAGTCTCGTCCAGGACCTGAACGACCTGCACGCATCCTTCGTCAACGGCATCAACGTCGCCGTGGCGAACGACGACCTCGAACTGGCGGACCGCCTGGCCGCCGAGTACGACACCGAGGCCGTCCGGATGATCGCCGAGCGCGAGGGCCGCACCCACATGCTGCCCCTCGTCCGTCGCGGCGAGAACCCCGACACCCCGCTGCGCCGGTTGGTGCGCAAGCTCAGCACCGCCCGCGTCGCCGCCTGATCGACGACGCCTGAACGAACCACGTCCGGCCGTCCCCACGGGGGCGGCCGGACGTGTGTGCCGGCGGGTCAGGAGGCGATGTCGGGGTTCTCGTCGGTGCCGACGCGCACCGCGTGCCGGGCCCGTTGCTCGGAGCGTCGGTCCACGAACTTCGTCGCCTGCGCGTCCAGGTCCCCGAGGAAGGTCCCGAGCTCCTCGCGGGCCTGGTCGCCGACCGGCCCCAGGTCGGTGCGGTCGAAGACGTCCCAGTGCCGCAGCACCGGCATGATCACGTCGTCGTGGTGCAGCCGCAGGTCATAGATGCCGGCCTTCGCGATGATCGTGGAGTTGCGCCGGAAGCCGGCCATCGTGGCCCCCGGCATCTCGAAGCCGATCACCTCGTCGGCGATCGCCCGCATGGTCGCGTCGGGTGCGATCTCCAGCGCCGCCGAGACGATGTTGCGGTAGAAGACCATGTGCAGGTTCTCGTCCTTGGAGATCCGGGCGAGCAGCTTGTCGGCGATCGGGTCGTTGGTCACCTTGCCGGTGTTGCGGTGGGAGACCCGGGTGGCCAGCTCCTGGAAGGACACGTAGGTCACCGCCTCCAGGGCGGTCTTGTCGCCGGAGTCGTAGCCCGAGGTCATGTAGTCCATCCGAGCCCGCTCCAGCTCGACGGGGTCGACGCCTCGGGTCACCACGAGGTAGTCGCGCATCGCGATCCCGTGCCGGTTCTCCTCGGCCGTCCAGCGGCCCACCCAGGTGCCCCAGGCGCCGTCACGGCCGAACCGGGTGGCGATCTCACGGTGGTAGGAGGGCAGGTTGTCCTCGGTCAGCAGGTTGGTGATCATCGCGGCCTTGGCCGTCTCCGAGAGCCGGCTCTGCTCCCGGGACCAGTCCTCACCCCCGAGGAACGCGAAGTCGCGACCCTCGCTCCACGGCACGTAGTCGTGGGGATGCCACTCCTGGGCCATCCCGAGATGCCGGTCGAGGTTGTCCGCCACCACCGGCTCGAGCTCCTCGAGGAGGTGCGGCGGCACCACCGCCTGGGGTGTGGTCGTCGTGCTGGTCATCGCAACTCCCTCGGGTGATCGTCCCCCCGCGGGAAGCCTACGCCACCGAGATGGCGCGGAGCCGGTGGCTCAGGCGCCGGCCAGGAGCGAGGCCACCAGGGCGTCGAGGTCGATGAGGCTGCTCTCGGTGCCGAACGCCACCGCGCGGGCGCTGTCGGCGAGGAACCCGGCGACGTCGACGGCACTCGCCCGGAGCGTGGACTCGCCGTCGGGGGAGCAGAGCTCGAGGATCACGGCCTCGTCGCCCTTCTCGTCGTCGGAGGGCCACACGTGGACGTCCCCGTCGCCGGCGGGCTCGAAGAGCCCGAACCGGAGGAGGTCGCGGGAGAACGTCCACCGGACCTGCTCACCGGCGGTGTCGAAGACTGCGGCGACGGCGAAGGGGTCGGCCGGGTCATAGCTGAGCTCCACGGCGAGTGGCGCCACCGTGCCCAGGGGAGCGAAGAGCTCCATCGTGAGTGACGTGATGACCGGGAGTGGCGCGACGGTGCCCGAAAATTCCATAGCACCATAGTCGCTGCTGATCGCGTCGCTGGGCACGTACGAAAGGGCTTTACTGCCTAGTGCCCATGCGTCAAACGCCAAGTGCCGACATGACTAGCCACACCCACCCATCTGGTCACATCGGGGCTCAGAAGAACCGACGACACCAGCGGCCACAAGAGTATCCCCACGCACGGCATCCACGCGGGACGTGGACCGCGACACGCTCGGAGACCGACCGGGTCAGCCGCGGTAGACGGCGTACGCCGTCGCCACCGCGGCGCCGAAGCGCGCGTTGTTGCGGACCAGGGCGATGTTGGCCTCGAGGCTCTCGCCGCCGGTGATCTCGACGATCCGGCCGAGGAGGTACGGCGTGGCGTCCTTCCCGTGGATCCCGCGGGCGTCCATGTCGGCCAGCGCCTGGTCGATGATGCGGCCGATCCGGTCGGCCGGGATCTCGTCGCGGGCGGGGATCGGGTTGGCGACGACCACGCCACCGGACAGACCCAGCTCCCACTTGGCGTGCATGATCGCGGCCACCTCGGCGGGCGTGTCCACCCGCATCGGCGCGCGGTGCCCGCTGCTGCGGGAGTAGAACGACGGGAAGTCGTGGGTCCCGACCGCGAGCACCGGGACGCCGAGCGTCTCCAGGGTCTCCAGGGTCAGCCCGATGTCGAGGATGCTCTTGACCCCGGCCGAGACGACCGCGACGTCGGTGGTCGACAGCTCGGTCAGGTCCGCGCTGACGTCGAACGACTGCTGGGCGCCGCGGTGCACGCCGCCGAGGCCGCCGGTGACGAAGACCCGGACCCCGGCCAGCGCCGCGATCCGCATGGTCGAGGCGACCGTCGTGGCACCGTGGCTGCCCCGCGCCACGACGTAGGGCAGGTCGCGGATGCTGACCTTGTCGACGTCGCCGCTGCTGGCCAGCAGTTCGAGGTCATCGTCGGCGAGACCGACCCGCGGGCGACCGTGCAGGACGGCGATCGTGGCCGGCACCACTCCCGCCTCCCGGATGATGCCCTCGACCTCGCGGGCCATCTCGACGTTGCGGGGGTAGGGCATCCCGTGGCTGATGATGGTGCTCTCCAACGCGACGACGGGAGTGCCCTCGTGCAGCGCGGTGGCGACCTCGTCGGTGAGCACCACGGACGGGTGCGGGGTCACCGGGAGCCTGCGCCGAGGGTGCGCTCGAGCAGCTCGGGTGAGAGGTCCGGGTGGACGGTGTGCTCGCTGGCGACGGTCACCGCCGCCGCGGCGTGGCCGAGCCGGGCGGCGTCCAGCGGCGTGCGGCCGCTGAGCACCCCGTGGCACCAGGCCGCGAGCATCGCGTCGCCGGCGCCGGTCACGTCGGTCACCCGGGTGTGCAGCGCGGGCAGGTGCGTGGTGCCGTCGGGTCCGCTGAGCAGCGAGCCGCGCTCGCCCTCGCGGACCCACACCCAGGTGACGCCGCCCTCGTGCAGGTGCGTGCAGGCGTCGACGACCTGGCGCTCGTACGTCGCTGGCCGGCCGGTGAGCGCCGCCAGCTCGAGGTAGTCCGGGGTCACCAGGTGCCACGGGCCGCCCTGGGCCATCAGGCCCCGCAGGCGTTCCGCCTTCGGCACGCTGACCGGGTCGAGGACCACGGGCACGGCACCGGCGACAGCTCGGGCCGCCTGCAGCGCCGCGCCGCTGAGGTTGCCGTCCAGGACCAGCAGCGCCGCTCCGGCGATCAGGTCGGCGGCCACCTCGATCTCCGCCGGGCCCAGGGCCTCGGTCGCGGCCATCGAGGAGATGGCGACCAGAAGCTCGCCGTCCGCGTCCAGGACGGCGGTGTAGGACCCGGTCGGCACGTCCACGCGTGCGACGTGGTCGACGCCGACGCCCGCGGCCGCCGTGCTGCGGACCAGCTGGTCACCGAGGGGGTCGTTGCCGACCGCGGTGACCAGGTGCGTGGTGGTGCCCAGGCGGGCCAGGTTCTCGGCGACGTTGCGCCCCACCCCGCCGGAGCCCAGCACCGCGGTGCCGGGGTTGCTGGTGCGGCGCACGGCCGGGCTGCTGCTGCGCGCCTTGACGTCGATGTTTGCGCCGCCGATCACCACGACGTACGGCTTCGTCCCACCCATGGCCGACAGTGTGACAGCCTCGTCGTCCTACTCAGGAACTGCCCGGCACGCTCGTGAGACGGACGCGCCGACGCCCCGATCGTGACCTCGGCGCGGCTGTTGCGTTGTTCCCTCCATGAGTCGCTTGAGCACCGTCGCCCTCGCCACGTTCACCGCCGCCGCCCTGGCGATCCCGCTGACCGCCGGCCCCACCGCCGGGGCCGCCGAGCCGGGCGCGGCACCGATCGAGGAGTACGTCGCGCTCGGGGACTCCTGGTCCGCGGACGTGGTGCTCGCCGACACCAACGGCCTGCCCGACTCGACGCACGCGCCGGTCGACTGCGCGCAGTCCCACACGAACTACCCCAAGCTGCTGGCGAAGGAGCTCGGCGTCACGAGCTTCCGGGACGCGACCTGTGGCTCGGCGAAGACCGACGACTTCTACGCCCCGCAGGAGGACCTGCCGCTCGGCGGCACCAACCCGGCGCAGTTCGACCGGCTGACCGCGACCACGGACCTGGTCACCGTGGGCATCGGGGGCAACGACGCCGGCATCGCGGGCGCGGCCATGGACTGCCTGGGCGCGCTCCCGGACAACGAGACGGTGCCGCCCGGTACCGACCCGACCGGCAGCCTCCCGATGGGCGGCTGCAAGGACACGTACGCCCCCGACGGCGGCGAGGACCGGCTCGCGAAGCAGATCGCGGCCTCCGAGCCCAAGCTGGTCGCGGCTCTCGAGGAGATCCACCGGCGCAGCCCGGAGGCCCGGGTGCTGATGGTCGACTACCTCGCCGCGGTGCCCGAGCACGCGTGCTACCCGTTGGTGCCGATCAGCGAGGAGGACATGGTCTACCTGCACGCGACCTTCCTGAGGCTCAACGCGATGGTGCGGCGCGCCGCCGCCGCCGGTGGCGCGGAGCTCGTCGACACCTTCACCCCGACGCTGGGCCACGACGTCTGCCAGGGCCCGACCGTGCGGTACGCCGAGGTCTACGGGCCGTCGGTCAACGGCCCGGCCGCCGGAGTCCCTGCGCACCCCAACTCGGCCGGTGCCGCCGCTCAGTTCCGCGCGGTGCTCGCGCAGGTCCGGGCCGGCTGAGCCTCTTGGCTCGGCCCGGACGCGGATCACCGCGCTGGCGACGTACGGCACCCTGGGCTCGCTGCCCGACGACGTCCGCACCACCGCGACCGAGCCGGAGCTGCCGCCCCTGGAGGCGTGCCTGCCGTCGTCCATGGCGCCCGAGGACGTCCGTCGGATCGCGCCGCTGATGAGCCGGTTCGACCTCCGGATCGACCCGGCGTACGCCGGCTGGGCCGTCGGCCGGCCCAGCGGCAGCGGGATCATCCAGGCCTGGTTCAAGCTGACCGACGGTCGCGAGCCCGACCCGATCTCGCTGTTGATGACGGTGGACGCGCTGCCGCCGGTGACGTTCGACCTGGGCATGCCCGGCTGGGCGCCCAGAGCCGGCAGCTGGCCCGGACGCCCCGCCCGGTCTGAGCGAGGACGGCTGCCGCGTCGTCGCTCGTCGCAATCCAGTCCTTAGGGATTCGTTAGCGGGGTCGTCCAGCCTGTGGGTGACCCACCAACCAGGGTGGGAGAACCTGAGGAAGGACTTGTCATGAGGAACACGACATCAACCAAGAGCAGCCGCTCCGTGGGGCGTCGCCTCAGGACCGTCGTCGCCGGCCTGGCTCTGTGCGGTGCGGTCGTCCCGGCGACCCTGGTCGCGACCTCGGCTGGCGCCGGCGCCGAGACCCAGGTCATCGGTGGTCCTGGAAGCCTCGCTCAGCCGGGGATCACCAACCTGAGCTACACCGGGTACGCGGGCTCGCGTCAGATGCTTCCCCACCAGTACTGCACGCAGTGGGCCGGTGCTGCCATGGGGACTCTCCAGTGGGCCACGTTCATGGTGTCACCCGCCGCGGCCTACGGCTCCTACAAGCAGTCCATCTCGATGCAGGTCAGGCTCGACCGTTGGAACGGGTCGTCCTGGGCAGTGGTCATGTGGCACCCCTCGCCCCAGACGATCAGTGCCTTGCCCGGGCAGTACGCGCGTTTCGCCGTCCGCGCCTTCAACGTGCCGGCGGGGTACAGCTACCGGCTGGTGCACGCGTTCACCTGGTCGGTGAACGGGCAGGTCGTCGGGCGTACCTACGACACCGTCAACGGCGACGCGATCGCTCGGGGAGGGACGGGCGGCTATGTGGCCAGCAATCCCGGCGCCGCGCAGGGCTTCTGCACGTTCTACCGCTGAGGCCCGTGACTCGTCCGTCGCTCCCGGGAGCGACGGACTGGCCATGTGCTGGACGCGACGGGCCTCACCGGGTGAGGTCACCGAGGACCTGGGCTGCCAGGGCCAGAGCCTCCTCGCGAGCGAGGGTCGGCCAGGTGACCACGTCTCCAGCCGCGGCCAGCGCAGCGGACGCCTCCGCCGTGATCGTTTCGCAGACGGAACGCTCGAAGGGTTCGAAGACCTGCTCAGAGGAAGCGAGCAACACCTCGGACGCCTGCGTGAGCCGAAGCGCCGACGCGTGCTCCGAAGTCAGCGAAGCCAGCCGAGCCACACCCAGCAGGTGGTAGGCCACGGTCTCGTCGCCGCCCTGGCCGGTCGCCCGGCGACCGGACTGACGGAGGACGTCACGAGCCGAGTCGAGCTGCCCCAGCCCGAGGTGTGCCCATGCCAGGTTCATGAGGGTGTCGGTCACCGCATCAGCGATGTCGAGCTCCCGCAGGTGGGGAAGTGCCGCCTCGTAGATCCGCAGGGCCCTGCGGAAGTCGCCCCGGTCGAGGGCCAGGAGACCGAGGTTGCCCAAGGTCAGTGACCTGAGCTCGATGTCGTCGGTGGCCATGAGAGCCAGAGAGCGCTCCCAGTGGATCTCTGCCTCTCGAGGTCTTCCCAACCAGAGCGTCGAGCTCCCCAGCAGCGTGCACGCCCGGGCCTCTGCGTTCCGGTCGCCCGTCTTGCGAGCCACGGCCACGGACTGTGCACCCAGCTCCACCGCCGTGCCGTAGTCGCCGCGACGCTCATAGAGGCGCCCGCAGAGCGTCAACAGTCGCCCTCGGTGGTCGGGTGCCAGCGAATCCTTGCTGAGGATGCCCTCGACGAGGTCCCGGCCCTCAGGAGATCCCGCAGTCGCGAGCCAGAAGCGGAGCAGCGAGCTCACCAGTCCGGCAGCGTCGTTGATGTGATCGGAGCGGCACAGCCAGGTCGCTGCGGCCTTGATGTCCTCGCGCTGCCGGTCGAGCCGGGTCAGCCAGGCCCCCGCCTGCTCGGACCGCAGCAGTGGCTCGGCTTCTCGAGCGAGGTCCACCACCCAGGCGGCATGGCAGCCGCGGGCGTCATCGAGATCGACCGGCGTCAGCAGCGTGGGGGTGTGTGACTTGATCACCTGCAGCATCGAGAACCGGGGCTCCCCGTCCGCGTCGTGCCCTACCCGCAGCAGGCTTGCGTCTGAGAGGGTCTCGACGATGCGCAGCGCGGACAGCTCGTCCGACCCGAGCACCGCGACCGTTGCCGCCACATCGAATCCTGCACGGAAGACGCCGAGCCGCCCCAGGGCGCGGCGGTGCTCGGGCTCGAGCAGGTCCACGCTCCACTGGATCGTCCGATGCATCGACCTCTGGCGCGGGGGGAGATCGGCTGGGCCATCACCCAGCAGCGAGAGAGAGCCACGGAGGCGGGTGGCCAGCGCCCGCGGTCCGAGCATCCGGCCGCGGGCCGCCGCCAGCTCGATCCCCAGTGGGAGACCATCGACAAGGGCGACCACCTCGCGCGCCGCTGCCTCGTCGGCGGCGGTCCAGGATCGAGCCCCTCGCTGTGCATCGGTGCGGTTGCGGAACATGGCCACGGCGGGGGCGTCGCCAGGCCTCGAATCGGCGATCAGCGACAGCGTCTCCAACGGGTGCACGCGCTCGATCCTGAGCAGCAGCGGCGACCTGCTCGTGACGATCATGCGCAGCTCCGGCGCAGAGCGCAGGAGGGCGGCCAGGTCGTCCGCTGCACCGAGGACCTGCTCCATGTTGTCCAGGACGAGGAGGCCGCCACTGCGGTAGCGCTCCTTGACCACCGTCCGGGGATCACTGGTTGCGGGGCGTCGGGGCGCGATCTGGTCGGCGATGCGCGCGGTCACGAGGTCGGGGTCCACCACGTCCGACAGGTCGACGAAGTCCGCGGGACCCGTGCCTCGCTCGAGTGCGGCCCGGGCGGCTTCGATCGCGAGGCGGGTCTTGCCGATGCCTCCCGGACCGGTGATGGTGAGCAACCGGGCACCGCGAGCAAGCGCATCGAGCACACCGTCGATGTCCTCCTCGCGCCCGAACGTCGGGGTGGGCGGTGCGGGAAGGCTGGCGGAGTCCTCGACCCCGGGTGGGGGGTCGAGAGCGGGATCCTGACGCAGGATGTCGGTCTCCAAGGTCCTCGTCTCCGAGCTCACCTCGACCCCGAACTCCTCCTCGAGGGTGGTCCGCAGGCTCTGCAGCTGCTCGAGCGCCTCCACCTGCCGGTCGCTGCGGTAGAGGGCGACAGCAAGGAGGCGGCGCAGCCTCTCGCGGTGTGGGAACTCTGCGGTCGCGGCCGCCAGCATGGCGGTCACCTGGTGGTGGAGCCCGAGCGCGAGCTCGGACTCGGCCTTGACCTCGATGGCGAGTGCTCTGAGCTCGTCGTACTCCTGGGAGGCCTGGATCGCCTCGGGCCACTCGTCGAGCTCCGGAAATGGACGCCCGCGCCACAGTGCCAGCGCTCCTTGGACCAGCAACGCAGCGCCGGGGTGCCGACCTTGGTGTGCCGCCTGGCTCGCGGCCAGCACCGCTTCCCGGAACCGATGCGCATCCACCACGTCCGCTTCCAGCTCAAGCGCGTAGCTCTGTGCCTTGGTCACGACGCGCGCGGCGCCGATCCGTTTCCTCAGCTGGGACACGTGAACCTGCAGTGAGGTGTGCGCCGTGGGTGGGACGTGTGCCGGCCACAAGACGTCGATCAGGGTGTCGGTCGACACCGGCTGGCCGGCGCGGACGAGGAGGGCCGCCAACAGCTTGGCCTCCTTGGGCGGCAGGGCGCCGTCCGCGTGCGGCCCCAGCCGCAATGGTCCAAGGATTGCGTAGTGCACAGCTCCGCCTCTTCGAGCGCCCCGACGAAACCGTACTGCAATCCTGGCCGCGGCCACTGACTCGGAAGGGCTACTCGAGCCGGGAGCGCTTGACGCTGAAGACCCAGCGTCGGCCGGGGTGCTCGGAGACCGACCACAGCGTGTTCGTCGAGGGCCAGAAGCTGATGTCCTCCGGCCCCATCGGCAGCGCCCAGCGATAGCGGCGGAAACGACCCGGCGTGCCGACGTACAGGCTGCCCAGGCCCCACGGGCCTCGGGAGCGGGTGACGTACCACTGACCGGCCACCACCGCTGCACCCTGCATGTTGCCGACGCCGCCCTGCTCGAGCAGCACCGGCCGGGCCAGTCCGTCCTCGCCGGGCACCAGGTGCAGCGACTCGGGGTCGAGGGGATAGCTGAGCAGCCGGGTGGTGGCGCCGCCGCGGCCGTACTCGCCGGCGACCAGCTCCGGGTGCGTGCCCGAGCGGTTCAGCGAGAGGAACGAGTAGCGGATCTGCTCGAACCCGTCATCCGCCGCCGAACGGTAGGCGAACCGGACCGGGAGGACGTAGCGGTAGCCGTACGTCGAGACCAGGCCTTCGTGGAAGCCGATCCGGTCGCGGTCGGGGTCGCGGAGCTCGTCCGGCACCCGCATGATGTCGTCGACCCGGGCGGTGAAGAGACCCCTCCTGGTGGCCGCGACGTGTAGGTAGGGCCCGCACCAGACGATGCCCCCGGCGTGCACGTCGAGCCGGTCCAGCCGGAGGGTCCCGTCCGCGCCGAACGACGGCACTACCAGCAGCACGTGCCGGTAGCGGCGCCGCCCCAGGTCCACGAACGAGATCCGGCTGCCCTTGCCGACGCCGCCCACGTCCTTGGCGTACCAGCTGGCCGCCAGCACCCGGCGGCCGCCGATGTCCTCGGTGTCGGAGGCGTCGGCGGACGTGGTCACGCCCTGCGGCCACCACCGCTTGTCCCAGGAGTCGCGCAGGGTCCAGCGCAGCGCCCGGCTGACCCGGAGCCCGGGTGCCAGGGTGCGCCGCATCCGGCGCCGCAGGTCGCCGAGCACGCCGTCGATGCCGACCCGGCCGCCGAGACGCCCGGCCAGTGCGTCGATCTCGTCGACGGCATCCTCGGTGCGTCGGAGGTGGACGCCCTGCACGAACTCGAACGGCATGAGGTCACGCTAGCCTCCGCACCATGTTGCTCGTCGTCGGCGCCGCGGTGGTCCGCGAGGGGCGCGTCCTCGCGTGCCGGCGTACGACGCCCCCCGAGGCCGCAGGCCGCTGGGAGTTCCCGGGCGGCAAGGTCGAGCCGGGGGAGTCGCCGGGGCTGGCGGTGGTCCGCGAGCTGCAGGAGGAGCTCGGGGTGCGGGCGTTCGTCACGGGTTGGCTCGACGGGTCCGCAGCGATCGGCGACACCCACCGGCTGCGGGTGGCCGTCGTGACGGTCGACGGCGACCCCGAGCCGGTCGAGCACGACGAAGTCCGCTGGCTCGGCCCCGACCAGCTCGACGAGGTCGACTGGCTGGATCCGGACCGGCCGTTCCTGGCCGAGCTCGGCGCCCGCCTGTCCGCTGACCTCGCGTGAGGACGCACCGTCAGCACGCTGGCCGTCCGCACCCGGGCCACGAGAGGATGGGGCGGTGAGAGCGATCTTCTTCGACGAGGAGCACGCCCGCGCCGCAGCGGCGCGGCTGTCCTCCGACGGCTGGCAGGCCAGCGTGCAACGGGAACGGCTGGCCGGCGAGGACGACGACGAGGACCACCCGTGGGCGGTGGTCGGCGACGCCCCGGCGTTCGTCCTGGAGCTGCTGGTCGACGAGTACGACGGGTGGTTGGACGAGGGGACGGCGGCAGCGCCGCCGCTGCCGCCCCTGGACCTGCCCGTCGCCCCGAAGCGGATCAAGCGGCCGTGAGCCGGGCCGGGGGAGTACGGCGCACGCCCTCGGTCGGTGCGGCTCACTAGGCTGGCCCCATGACTGCCGACCGACGTCTCCTGCTCGTGCACGCCCACCCCGACGACGAGTCGATCGGCCAGGGCGTGACGATGGCGAAGTATGCCGCCGAGGGCCGCGGGGTCACCCTGGTCACCTGCACCGCCGGCGAGATGGGCGAGATCCTCGTCCCCGAGCTCGAGCACCTCGCCGCCGACCGCGAGGACGGCCTCGGCGAGCACCGCCGTGGCGAGCTGGACGACGCGATGGCCGCGCTCGGCGTCACCGACCACCGCTTCCTCGGCGGCTTCGGTGCCTACCGCGACTCCGGCATGCAGTGGCACGCCGACGGTCACGCGATCGCCGCCGACGACGTGCATGACAACGCGTTCTGGCGCGCCGACCTGACCGAGGCCGCCGACCACCTGGTCGCGGTGATCCGGGAGGTCCGGCCGCAGGTGCTGGTGACCTACGACCAGTTCGGCGGCTACGGTCACCCCGATCACATCCAGGCGCATCGCGTCGCGACGTACGCCGCCCACCTGGCCGCGGTCTCGTCCTACCGGCTCGACCTCGGCGAGCCGTGGGACATCGCGAAGATCTACTGGGGTGCGATGTCCGAGAGCCGGATGCGAGCAAGCCTGCGGGCGGTCCGCGCCGCCGGCGACCTGACCACCTTCGAGGGCATGGACCCCGACGGTCCGCTGCCGCCGTTCATCACCCCGGACGAGCTGATCACCGCGATGGTCGACGGGCCCGACCTCGTCGAGCGCAAGATGGCCGCACTGGCCGCGCACAAGTCCCAGATCACCCTCGACGGGCCGTTCTTCGCCCTGTCCAACAACCAGGGGGACAGCGTCTGGGGCACCGAGTTCTTCCGGCTGGCCAAGGGCACCCCCGGACCGGTTGGCGACGAGGGGCTCGAGACCGACCTGTTCGCGGGGTTGTGACCCGGCTCTCCGTGCCGTCCCTGCTCGTCGGGCTGGCGCTGCTGCCCGTCGGCGCGGTCACCGGGATCGCCTCGGTGGCGGTCCACGACAAGTCCTGGGGATGGTTCCTGCTGGCCGTCGCCGCACCGCTGGCGGTCACGGTCGCCCTGCGTCCCGGCTGGCGCCGGGCCGGGTTCGCTGTCGGCTGGGTGGGCGTGCTGATGGTCGCTCTGCTCGGTCGCCCGGAGGGCGACTACGTCGTCAGCTCGACCGCCCGGGGCTATGCCCTCCTGGGCCTCGGCCTGGCGCTGGTCGTGCTGGTGGTCGTGACCGTGCCGGTCCGCGCTCGGTCCGGCCGCTCCGGCGCATCCGGCTGACCCGGAGTGCGTGCGGCACGCCGCGGAATCGGGATCGCTCGCCCCCGGAACCTAGGATGGCCAGCGTGTCGTCCCAGCCGAAGTCCCAGCCGAAGTCCCCGTCGAAGACCAAGCCAGCGCCCTCGAGCGACTCCGAGAGCAGTGGTGGCCGGGTCGTCGTCCTGACGGTGCTCGGGCTCGCGGTGCTCGTCGGCCTGGGCTACGTCGCGGCGTACGCCTTCGCCGGTGAGAAGGTGCCACGCGGCACCGAGGTCGCCGGCATCGCGATCGGCGGCAAGTCGCACGACGACGCCGTCCGGGCGCTGGAGGACGGCTTCGCCGATCGGGAGGCCCTCGAGGTCACCGTCGACGGGGAGAGCATCCCGATGTCCGCGGCGAACGCCGGCCTGAGCGTGGACTACGACGCATCCGTCGACGAGGCCGGAGGCGGCCGCAGCTGGGCGCCGGGCCGGCTCTGGGACTACTACTCCGGTGGCGACGACCTCGACCCGGTGTTGGTCGTCGACGACGCCGCCCAGCGGAGCGCCCTCGACACGATCGACACGGAGTACGGCAGGCCGGCCAAGGAAGGTGACGTCCGGTTCACGGGCGGCGAGGCCCGCCCGGTCGCGGCCCGGGACGGCGAGCAGGTCGACCGGGAGAGCGCCGCCGCGGCGCTGGAGGCGGCGTACGTCGACGACGCCACCGCCGGGCTCACGCTCGAGACGGCCGAGCCGGACATCAGCCAGGCCGACGTCCAGGACGCGCTCAACGAGTTCGCCAACCCCGCCGTCTCGGGCCCGGTCACGCTGGTGTTCGACCAGACCCGAGTCACCCTCTCCCCGCCAGACTTCGCCCCGGCGCTCGGCATGAAGCCCGAGGACGGTGCCCTGGTGCCCGACCTGGACGAGAAGGCGCTCACCAAGCTGGTCCGCGCCCGGTTCGCCCGCACCGACGGCGCCCCGGTCGACGCGACCGTGCGCCTGGTGAACGGCACGCCGCGCGTGGTGCCGGCCAAGCCCGGCGTGGACTACGACCCCCAGGACATCAGCTCGGCGTTCCTCGAGCTGGTCGTCAAGGATCCGGGGAAGCGTGAGATGAAGGTGAAGGCGACCGTCAAGAACGCCGACTTCACCACCAAGGACGCCCGGGCCCTGAACATCAAGGAGAGGGTCTCGACGTTCCAGACGTACTTCCCGTACGCCGAGTACCGCAACATCAACCTCGGCCGCGCGGCCGAGCTGGTCGACGGCACCGTGCTCAAGCCGGGCGAGACGTTCTCGCTCAACGGGATCGTGGGAGAGCGGACCGCGGAGAACGGCTTCACCAAGGGCTTCATCATCAGCGACGGGGTCTTCAAGGAGGACTTCGGCGGCGGTGTGTCGCAGATGGCGACCACGACGTTCAACGCGATGTTCTTCGCCGGGCTCGAGGACGTGGAGCACAAGCCGCACTCGTTCTACATCGACCGCTACCCGGTCGGCCGCGAGGCGACGGTGGCGTGGGGCGCGGTGGACCTGCGGTTCAAGAACGACACCGAGCACGGCGTGCTGATCCAGGCCGACGTGACCCCCTCGTCGCCGTCGTCCTCGGGCGTGGTCACGGTGTCCATGTGGTCGACCAAGACCTGGGACATCACCACGAAGACCGGCAAACGCTTCAACTTCACGCAGGAGAAGACCCGGCGGCTGTCGGGACCCGACTGCGAGCCCAACGACGGGTACGGCGGCTTCGACATCAACGTGTGGCGCTACTTCCGCGAGCCGGGGTCCTCGGCCCTGGTGCGCACCGAGAAGTTCAACACGACGTACACGCCCTCCGACACGGTGATCTGCGAGCCGGAGAAGCGGCAGACCCCGCCGTCCGAGGACGCCGGGGACTAGTCCCGATCGCCGCCTGTCCGCGGGCCACAACCCAACAATTGTCGGGATGTGGCCCTGTATCCGGCCGGGCGAGGGCCATATCCCAACAATTGAACGGATATGGCCCTGCCCGCCTACGGCGTGAGCCGGTTGAGGTCGCGCGGGAACAGGGTGACCTCCCGGATGTTGGCGGCCTCGACGAGGCGCGCCACCCAGCGCTCCAGCCCGATCGCGAAGCCGCCGTGCGGTGGCATCCCGTGCCGGAAGCTCTGGAGGTACGCCGCATAGTCGGCCGGGTCCTCGCCGCGCCGGCGGATAGCGGCGTCGTAGTCCGAGGGCCGGTGCAGCCGCTGACCTCCGGTGACCAGCTCCAGTCCGCGGAACAGCAGGTCGAAGCTGTTGGACCACTGCGGGTCCGACGGCTGCGGGTGGGTGTAGAACGGCCGTTTGCGCATCGGGTACCCCTCGACCGCGACGAAGTCGCTGCCGTGCTCGGCCAGCGCCCACGCACCCAGTGCCCGCTCGTGCTCGGGGGCCAGGTCCGGCTCGTCGGCCGGGGCACCGACCAGCGCGAGCGCCTCGGAGAAGTGCAGCACCGGGATCTCGTCGGGGACGTCCGGCACGGACGCGGACAGCCGCTCGACGGCGTCACCGGCGTGCTCGTGCACGGCGCCGACCATGCCCGCGACGACCCGGCGCAGCATCGCCAGCACGTCGCGGTGGTCCTCGATGAAGCCCAGCTCCACGTCGAGGGAGACGTACTCCGCAAGGTGGCGCACGGTGTCGTGCGGCTCGGCCCGGAAGACCGGTCCGACCTCATAGACGCGCTCGAAGACGCCGACGAGCTGCTGCTTGTAGAACTGCGGGCTCTGCGCGAGGTACGCCGGCCGGCCGAAGTAGTCGACCTCGAACACATTGGCCCCCGACTCGGTCGCGGAGGCGACGAACTTCGGGGTCTGGATCTCGGTGAAGCCGAGCCCGTCCAGGGTGGACCGGAAGCCGCGCAGGCTGGCCGCGGCCAGCTCCCACGTCGCCCGCTGGGCGGGGTGCCGCCAGGCCACCGGCGCGTGGTCGAGCAGGGTCGGCAACGAGGCGTTGAGCGCCGGCCGCCACAGCTCGACCGGCGGGGTGGCCGCCGGCTCGGTGAGGGCGCGGACCACCGGGTCGGTGACCTCGACGCCTCCGGGCGCCGCGTCGTTGGCGGTCAGCGTGCCGACCACCTCGACGGTGGTCTCCTCGGGCGGCACCTCGGCGCGCGCGTCCTTGACCACCACCTGGGCGAGGCCTGTTCGGTCACGGACCACGAGGAAGGTCAGCGCGGCCAGCTCGCGACGCCGGTGCACCCAGCCCTGCAACCGGACGGTGTCGCCCGGAGTGGCGTGGGGGAGTGCTGCGCACAGGGTGCGCGGGGTCGGGGAAATCATGTCGTTCACCTCCAGAGAGCTACGGAAGCCCTGGAGGTGTGGGCGGGGGCAAGGTCGCGGTGCCACCACACCTTCGCCGAGGTGTCCCCGGCCTCTCTCGTCGGTGACGCCGGACGCACGGGCGGCCGCGCTCTGCCCCGAAGGACACGGGGTTCGTCAGGCCCCACGGTCGCCGGAGCCAGCCTACGACGGCCGCGACCCCCAGCGCACGTCGCGGATGTATTCAGCCCGACCGACCGCACTCCTCGGGGGCGACAGCCGTCCCGCTCCGAGGAGATGAGATGCGATGCCCCACGTGACCACCGCGGTGGACACCGCGTCGGTGCTGGCCCTGGCCCGCCTCGAGCTTCTCGTCGCCGCACCCGATGTGCCGGTGGACGCTCCTGGCGACGCGCACCTCGTCCGCGACCTTCGAGTCGACACACCTACGCTGCGGGTGTTCGCAGACAGGCTGCAGTACCGCTTCGGCATGTCGGTGCCCGACGCGGACCTTCCCCTCCTGCGGACCCTCGACGAGGTCGCCCGGTGCATCGTCGTCCGTGCCGCCGGCGGCGGAACGCCGACGCGCTAGGCGTCCTGGCTGGCCGGCTGGTCGGGCAGCCAGAGCCGGACCACGGTGCCGCCCTTCGGTGAGGAGCCGAACCTCAGCCACCCGCCGGCGACCGCCGCCCGGTCGCGCATGCTCGTGATCCCGAGGTGGCCGGGCCGGTCCTGGAGGTCGTCGGGACGGATGCCGCGGCCGTCGTCGGTGATCCGCACCTCGACGCCGCCCTGGAGGCGGCCGATCTCGACGACGACGTGGTCCGCGCCCGCGTGCTTGTGCGCGTTGACCATCGCCTCCTTCGTGATCCGGTACGCCGTCACGCGCAGCCCCTGGGGCAGGTCGGCGTCGCGGTCGCCGACGACCCCCCAGGCGAGCTCGTCGCCGAAGACGTAGGACGCGGCCTGGTCGAGCGCACCCGCCAGGTCGTCGTGCAGGGCGGGCGAGTCCAGGTCGAAGAGCAGGTGACGCAGCCGCTCGGTGGCAGTGCCCACGGTGTCGGTCATCTCGTCGATGCCCTGGAGGAGCTCGGGTGCCCTTGTGCTGAGCCGGCGGCGCAGCAGGCCGAGACGGAGCTCGACGGCGGCCAGGGCCTGCACCGAGTCGTCGTGCACGTCCCCGGCGATCCGTGCGCGTTCGTCCTCCTGTGCCTGCACGAGCCGGTCGAGCAGCTCCCGGCGCTGGTCGGCGAGGTCCTGCCGGGCGGTCTCGGCAGCGAGACGCTCGGTGATGTCGCGCTGCACCGTCGCGAGGGCGAGCGGCTCCCGGGTGGTCGGGTGCAGCATCACGAAGCTCGAGATCATGACCGGGATCGGCGGCCCGCCTCGATGGTCGCGCAGCGTCGACTCGCCCTCCCAGTGTCCCTGCGCCACCACCGCCGGCTGCTCGATCTCGAGCGAGGCCCTGGCGCCGTCCTCGGTCAGGTAGTCCATGATCGTCGTCCTCGTGACGTCGACGTCCGAGTCGAGGCCGACGAGGTTGCGCCCGGCGGGGTTGAGATACAGCACCGAGCCGTCCATCGCGGCGATCGCGACGAAGTCGGTGGTGGCCTCGACCAGGGACTGGAAGCGCAGCACCTCGGCGTTCTTGAACAGCATTCTCTGCTCGGCGGCGCTCCGCTCGGTGAACAGCGTGGTGGCGCCGCGCATGATCACCACGACGAGAGCCGCCAGGGGGAGCAGGGCGCTGGTGAACGGCTGGTCGCGCACCGCCTCCGCGACCAGAACGACGACGCAGACCAGTGACGTCAGCACGGGGAGGAGCACCCCCCGCGGACCCACCCAGAACCCGGCACCGGTGTCGGTATGCCCGTTCTCGACGTCGGGAGGAGGGGCGTTCACGATCGGACGTCGGTCGACCCACGCGGCATACGCCATCGTCGCGGTGGCCACCATGTTGAGGCCCGTCAGGGGACTGGCGGGCCGGAACGTGCCGGCGGTGATCTGGTAGCGGAGCACTGCGTCGACGACGGCGAGCGCGACGATGCCCACCATGAGGAGGAGCGGTCCGCGCGAGGGGCGCCAGCGCACGAAGGCCAGGTAGCCGGCACACATGACCAGCAGGGCGACGTCCAGCAGGGGGAGGGCGAGGTTCACGGCGACCACGGACGTGCCCCCGGTCGGGCTCAGCCGGTCCACCAACGTCGCCCAGAGCAGCGCCACCGCGACGCCGCCGGCGGCGAGGGCGGCAGCGAGCGTGTCGAGGGCCAGCAGCAGGCTGACCGGGCGGCCCTGCGGTCGCATGAGCACGACGAGCGTCGCCAGCAGCACCAGGGAGCCGGCCAGCCAGCCCACGTCCGCGGGGGACAGGTCGGGCCGGGGCAACCGGGTGCTGATGTCGGGGAAGTACACGAGGTAGGCGGAGGCGCGCAGGGCCAGGGCGACCGCCACCAGCGACCAGACCAGCCGGTCGACGCGCGACAGCGCGGGCCGCAGCGCGGCGACCAGGGCGGCGAGCACGAACGCGGGCCCCTGGACCCAGCCGTCCAGCACGGGGACGAAACCGGGGGTGGAGCGCACCCCGGGGAGCGTCGAGACGGCGTACCCGCCGGCCGCCAGGGCCAGCGCCACCAGGGCACCGCGGACCGCCCATCCGGCGGCGCCGACCGGTCCGCTTGCTGCGGTCTGCCTCATGCGGTCCCCGGATCCTGACAAGGCGAGAGGTGCGTCGTACCCACCCATGCTAGGCCCGCGTCCCGCAGAACCGCCCGGAAATCGAGCGTCAGCGCTCCGCGCGAAGGTAGCGGCAGGTGTGGTGGGCGCGGAAGCCCACCCGTGCGTAGAGCGCCTGCGCCGCCGCGTTGTCGACCTCGACGTGCAGCCAGGCCGTGGTCGCACCCCGCTCGGCCCCCCACTCCAGCAGCGCCGCCAGCACCGTCGTACCCACGCCGGAGCGGCGGTGCCGCTCCGCGACGACCAGCCCGCGCAGCCCCAGCCAGTCGCCGTCCAGCGCCGCCTCCCCGCTGGCGATGCCGTCCCCGAGCTCCACCCTGACCCGCCCGGCCCCGTCCTCGCTGTAACGCGGAGTTCGTGACGCTGAGTTGTCCGCAGGCGGGGCACTCAGCGTCGTGAACACCGCGTTACAGCTGCGGAGGGCCCGCGAGAGGGAGGCGATCAGGAAGTCCGCGTCGCCGCCGGGTACGACGCCCCAGCCGGCGGCGGTGAGGGCGGCATCGACGGGGGAGCCGGCCTCGACCTGGGCCAGCACCGGCCGGTCCCGGGAGGAGTAGAACCCGACGATCCGCGCTGCCGCCCGGTCCGTCGGGATGCCCGGGTCCCCGATCGCCAGGCAGGAGTTGACGCGCTTGACCAGCCGGCCCTCGAGCACCGGCACCGTGCGCAGCACCCAGTCGCCGAGCCGTTCGGTCTCGAGACCCGCGAACAGCGACAGCGTGTGCTCCTCGGCGTCCCGCACGGACACCCGGTGCCGCACCGACGGGCGCGGCGGCACCGGCTTGCCGGAGACGATGTCGGCGATCTCGATCTCGACCGGATCCCCCGACTCCGGCGCGACCACGCAGCGGTCGGCACCCCACGACGTACACACGCCGAGGACGTCCGTCATCGCCGGCCCGCCACTGGGGCCTGTTCGGCCGCGGAGCACGCGGCGGACGACCACGCGCTGGCCCACGACGTGCGGTCCCAGCAGGTGGTTGCCCACGTGGGGGGAGCCGGTGCCGGAATCCATGCCGGGGATACTAGGCTGGCACCAGATCAAGCAACGCTTTCGTCCTTCAGGAGGAACTGGTGACCTACGTCATCGCCCAGCCGTGCGTCGACCTCAAGGACCGGGCCTGCGTCGACGAGTGTCCCGTCGACTGCATCTACGAAGGCAAGCGGATGCTCTACATCCACCCGGACGAGTGCGTCGACTGCGGCGCCTGCGAGCCGGTCTGCCCGGTCGAGGCGATCTTCTACGAGGACGACACCCCGGAGCAGTGGAAGGAGTACTACGACGCGAACGTGCACTTCTTCGACGACCTGGGCTCCCCGGGTGGCGCGGCCAAGATGGGTGAGATCGACAAGGACCACCCGATCATCGCGGTGCTGCCTCCGCAGATCCAGGAGTGACGTCACCGGTGGTTTCGGGTCCTCGCCGCGAAACCCCGGTCTCCCGGCGGCTCCCGGACTTCCCCTGGGACCAGCTGACCGCGCACGCCGAGCGCGCCCGCGCGCATGAGGACGGCATCGTCGACCTCTCGGTCGGCACGCCCGTCGATCCCACGCCCGCGGTGGTGCAGCGGGCCCTGGCCGCGGCCACGGACGCGCCGGGCTACCCGACGACCATCGGGCGGCCCGAGACCCGGCAGGCCGCGCTGGACTGGCTCTCGCGCCGCTTCGGCGTCACCGGGCTGGGCCTCGACGCCGTGCTGCCGTCGATCGGGTCCAAGGAGCTGATCGCGGCGCTGCCCGTCCACCTGGGCATCGGCGCCGGCGACCTGGTCGTCCATCCGGAGCTCGCCTACCCGACGTACGAGGTGGGCGCCGCACTCGCCGGCGCCCGGGCGTTCGCGACCGACGCGCTGACCGCGCTGGGTCCCGAGACGCCGGCCCTGGTCTGGCTCAACAGCCCGTCCAACCCGACCGGCCGGGTGCTGCCGCCCGAGCACCTCAAGAAGGTCGTCGACTGGTGCCGTGAGCGCGGGGCGATCCTGGTCTCGGACGAGTGCTACCTCGAGTGCGCCTGGGAGGCGCAGCCCGTCTCCGTGCTGCACCCGTCCGTGAGCGGTGGCTCGCCCGAGGGCATCCTCACCGTGCACTCGTTGTCCAAGCGCTCCAACCTCGCGGGCTACCGCTGCGCGTTCGTCGCCGGTGACCCGGCGCTGGTCGGCGAGCTGCTCGCCGTACGCAAGAACCTGGGCCTGATGATGCCCGCGCCGCAACAGGCGGCCATGGCGGCCGCGCTCGACGACGACGACCACGTGGTCGAGCAGCACGCGCGGTACGCCGCCCGGCGCGCGAAGCTCAAGGAGGCGCTGCTGGCCGCGGGGTTCCGGATCGACCACTCGGAGGCCTCGCTCTACCTGTGGGCGACCCGGGACGAGGCCTGCTGGGAGACCGTCTCCGCGCTGGCCGGCCTGGGCATCCTGGTGGCGCCCGGGTCGTTCTACGGCCGCGCCGGCAACCGGCACGTGCGGGTGGCCTTCACCGCCACCGACGAGCGCATCGACGCCGCCGTCACCCGCCTCACCTGACCTGACCAGGTGTCGTTTCTTGCGTGCCGAGGTGCGTGAAATTGCGCGCCGAGGTGTGACTTCTTGCGCAGCCCAGACGCAAGAAGTCATATCTCGGCGCGCAAGAACTCACACTTCGGCGCGCAAGAACTCACACTTCGGCGGGCAGGGAAGACGTGGGTGATCAGTCGAGGACGTCGACGTGGACGTGGTCGCGGTGCTCGAGGACGGCGACGGTCTCCTTCGCCTTGCCGGCGGTGTCGCCCGGGTCGTAGTCGCGCCAGCCGTCCTCGGAGCGCCGGCCCGCGGACCAGATCCGCGCATCGAAGATGACGTGGTCGATGCCGAGCCGTTCGGCCTGCGCCACCAGGTAGTAGGCCATCGCCCAGCCCTTGGCGCGGTTGACCTTCCCGATCGGCCGGACGAAGACGTCGAGCGCCCGGCCCTCGTAGTGCGCCGAGCCCTCCATGTGCCCGTCACGGACGCCGTCGGGGTCGAAGCCGCCCAGGGACAGGTCGCCGAAGGCCGCCTGCAGGTCCTGGCGTACGCCGGCCGCGCGCGCGGTCAGCCCGGCGTCGTCGAGCGTGTCGGCCTCGTCCTGGGCGGTGTCTCGCACCACGCAGGTGAACTGGCCGTCCTGGGACTGGCCGGTCAGCGCCGACGCGAGCGCCCGCGCGTCGTCGGCGTGGTCCTCGTAGGCCTCGGGGAAGCCGGAGCGCTGCACGCGCTGGGCCGCCTCGGTGATCCGCATCGACGCATAGCCGTCGATCTCGACCAGCGCGTCATAGAACGCGTTGGTCGCGTAGTACGGGTCGAGGATCTGCTCGCGGGTGCCCCAGCCCTGCGACGGCCGCTGCTGGAACAGCCCGATCGAGTCGCGGTCGCCGTGCTCGATGTTGGCGATCTTGGACTCCTGGTACGCCGTGGCCAGCGCGATGCTGGCCGCCCGCGGCGGCAGGCCACGCCGCACCGCGATCGCGGAGATCAGGGCGGCGTTCTCGGACTGCTCGGGATCGAGCTCGACGGTGCGGCCACCCACGGACGCCGTGCACCCGCTCGGGTCCGCGAGCGGCCCGAGGCCCAGCTTCACCGCCACGGCCGTCGCCGCCACCACCGTGAGGATCGCCAGCCCGACCACCACGCGCCCTCGGCGCGCCACCCTAGTCGTTCGCGTGCAGGGCGGCGTTGAGGGCGATGCCCTCCCGCTGCCAGGGCACGGCCTCGATCGCACCGCTGACCGAGTTGCGGCGGAAGAGCACGTTGTCGGCGCCCGAGAGCTCACGCGCCTTGACCACCCGCGGCTTGTTGTCCATGTCGGTCATCGTCACCTTGGTGCCGGCGGTCACGTAGCAGCCGGCCTCGACGACGCAGTCGTTGCCGAGCGAGATGCCCAGGCCGGAGTTCGCGCCGAGCAGGCAGCGCTGGCCGACCGACACCACCTCCGTGCCGCCGCCGGAGAGGGTGCCCATGATCGACGCGCCACCGCCGACGTCCGAGCCGTCGCCGACGACGACCCCCGCCGAGATCCGGCCCTCGACCATCGACGCGCCGAGCGTGCCGGCGTTGTAGTTGACGAAGCCCTCGTGCATCACGGTGGTGCCCGACGCCAGGTGGGCGCCGAGACGGACCCGGTCGGCGTCGGCGATCCGGACCCCGGTGGGCAGCACGTAGTCGACCATCCGCGGGAACTTGTCGACCCCGAAGACCGTGACGTGCTGGCCGCCGGCCCGCAGTCGCGCCCGAGTGGCCTCGAAGCCCTCCACCGCGCACGGGCCGGCGCTGGTCCACACGACGTTCGCGAGGAGACCGAAGACGCCCTCCATCGACTGGCCGTGCGGCGCCACCAGGCGCGCCGACAGCAGGTGCAGCCGCAGCCACACGTCGGCGGTGTCCGCGGGAGCCGCGGCCAGGTCGGCCACGTCCACGCGCCGCACCTCCCGGCGTACGCCGCGCACCTGGTCGTCACCCTCCAGCGCGGTCAGCTCGGCCGGGGCGCGCGCACCGTCGGGAGCGCTTCCCAGGGCGGGCGCGGGGAACCAGACGTCGAGGACGTTGCCGGCGGAGTCTGACGTCGCGAGGCCGAAGCCCCAGGCAGAGGAGGTCACGCCCTCAACCCTACGGAAGGCGCGGTCGGGAGTCCCAATTCGAGGGACTCCGGGTCACTGCCCGGTGCGACCGTCGAGGCACTCGCGCAGCAGGTCCGCGTGCCCGGCGTGCCGGGCGTACTCCTCGATCATGTGCACGATGATGTCGCGCACCTCGATCGAGTCGCCGTGGACCTCGACGATGGCGTCGAGGTCGGTGCGGGCGAGCACCTCGCGGGCATGGGCGATCTCGCGGCGCCACAGGGCGAACGACTCGTCGACCAGCTCCTGGGTGGCCTCCCCGAAGGCGAAGCCGGCCTCCTCGTCCTGGAAGAGCCGCGGCAGGTCCGGCTCGGCCTCGATCATGCGGCGGAACCACGACTGCTCGACCCGGGCCATGTGCCGCACCATGCCGAGCAGCGACATCGAGGAGGGCGGCACCGACCGGGTGCCGAGCTGGGCGGGGGTCAGGTCGTCGCACTTGAGGGCCAGCGTGTCGCGGTAGTGATCGAGATACTCCACGAGGACGGCGCGCTCGCCGCGGGACGGGGTGTCGTTCATCCGGGGGTCCTCGTCGTGAGGGAGCCACATGCCGTCGAAGCCTGGTTGCGTCATGGACCCAGCCAACCGCCGATCGGAGCCCGGGCAATCTGATTCGCGCACCCCGCGCCCCGCGCCGTACGATCGGCACACAGGCGTTCGAGCCGTCATCAGCGGTGAGCCTCCGGAAGAACGGGACCAGCATCGACGGTCCTCACTAGAACCGGACGGGTGGCCCGTCACAGCCGTGAACGAAGCGGCTCCCGCCCCGGTGGGAGCAAGCGAGGTGGTACCGCGGCGCCCGCCCCGATCGGGGGAGTCGTCCTCGTGGCCCAGCAGCCCGAGGACCGACCGCAGGAGATGCCGACGATGACCTACCCCCAGGTCTCCCACACCGACGCCAGCCAGGTGCCCTCCAACCCCGCGTTCCCCGCGATCGAGGAGGGGGTGCTGGCCTACTGGAAGGCGGACGGCACCTTCGAGGCCAGTGTCGAGCAGCGGGACGCCGGCGAGAACGGCGCCAACGAGTTCGTCTTCTACGACGGCCCACCGTTCGCGAACGGACTGCCGCACTACGGCCACCTGCTCACCGGCTACGTCAAGGACGTCGTCCCGCGCTACCAGACGATGCGCGGCAGGCGGGTCGAGCGTCGGTTCGGCTGGGACACCCACGGCCTACCGGCCGAGCTCGAGGCGATGCGCCAGCTCGGCCTCAAGACCACCGACGAGATCCGCGACCTCGGCATCGAGAAGTTCAACGAGGCCTGCCGCCAGTCGGTGATGAAGTACGCCGGTGACTGGCGCGAGTACGTCACCCGGCAGGCGCGCTGGGTCGACTTCGACAACGACTACCGCACCATGAACCCCGACTACATGGAGTCGGTGATCTGGGCGTTCAAGCAGCTCCACGACAAGGGTCTGGTCTACGAGGGCTTCCGGGTGCTGCCCTACTGCTGGAACGACGAGACGCCGCTGTCCAACCACGAGCTGCGGATGGACGACGAGGTCTACCAGAACCGTCAGGACCCCGCGGTGACCGTCGGGGTGCGGCTGGACGGCACCGACTCCCTGGGGGGAGTGCTCGCCCTCGTCTGGACGACGACCCCGTGGACGCTGCCGTCCAACCTGGCGGTGATGGTGGGCGCCGACATCGACTACGTCGTGGTGGAGTCGGACGTCACCGGCACCACCGAGCGCTACCTGCTCGGCGAGGCCCGGCTGGCGGCGTACGCCCGCGAGCTGGGCGACGCACCGGTCGTGGTGGCCCGCCTGAAGGGCAGCGAGATCGCCGGCCGGACCTACACGCCGCCGTTCTCCTACTACGCCGGCCACGAGAACGCCTTCCGCGTGGTCGAGGCCGAGTTCGTCACCACCACCGACGGCAGCGGGCTGGTGCACACCGCCGGCGCCTTCGGCGAGGACGACAAGGTGGTGACCGACCGCGAGGGTATCGAGGCGGTGATGCCGGTCGGCAAGGACGGCCGCTTCACGTTCCCCGTCGTGGACTACGAGGGGATGCTGGTCTTCGACGCCAACCTGCACATCATCGACGACCTCCGGGCCGCCACCCGCGGCGAGGCGGGCGGCTCGGTCAGCCCGGGCACCGTGCTGCTGCGCCGCGAGACCTACGACCACTCCTACCCGCACTGCTGGCGCTGCCGCGAACCCCTGATCTACAAGGGTGTCTCGTCGTGGTTCGTCGAGGTGACCGCGGTCAAGGAGCGGCTGCTCGAGCTGAACGAGGAGATCCGCTGGGTCCCCGACCACATCAAGCACGGCCAGTTCGGCAAGTGGCTGGGGAACGCCCGCGACTGGTCCATCACCCGCAACCGCTTCTGGGGCAGCCCGGTGCCGGTCTGGAAGAGCGACGACCCGGCGTACCCCCGCCTCGACGTCTACGGCTCCTTCGAGCAGCTCGAGAAGGACTTCGGCGTGCAGGTCACGGACCTGCACCGGCCGTACGTCGACGAGCTGGTGCGCCCGAACCCCGACGACCCCCGGTCGGTCGAGGAGGGCCGGTCGATGATGCGACGCGTCCCCGACGTGCTCGACGTCTGGTTCGACTCCGGGTCGATGTCGTTCGCCCAGGTGCACTACCCGTTCGAGAACGCCGACTGGTTCGACGGCACCGAGACGACCAAGGGGCATTTCCCCGGCGACTTCATCACCGAGTACATCGGCCAGACCCGCGGCTGGTTCTACACGATGCACGTCCTCGCCGGCGCGATCTTCGACCGGCCCGCGTTCAAGACCTCCCTCAGCCACGGCATCGTGCTCGGCTCCGACGGCCAGAAGATGAGCAAGTCGCTGCGCAACTACCCGGACGTGCGCGAGGTCTTCGACCGCGACGGCGCCGACGCGATGCGCTGGTTCCTGATGTCCTCGCCCATCCTGCGCGGCGGCAACCTCGTCGTCACCGAGCAGGGCATCCGCGACTCCGTGCGCCAGGTGATGATCCCGCTGTGGAACAGCTGGTACTTCTTCGGCCTCTACGCCAACGCCTCCGAGGGCGGGGCCGGGTACGACGCCCGGTGGTCGGCGGCGTCGACCGACCCGCTGGACCGCTACCTGCTGGCCAAGTGCCGGCAGTACGTCGAGGCGATGACCCACCAGCTCGACGACTACGAGGTCGCGGCCGCGTGCGACTCGACGCGCTCGTTCCTCGACGTGCTCACCAACTGGTACATCCGCCGCTCCCGCGACCGGTTCTGGGGTGACAGCGCCGAGGCGTTCGACACCCTCTACACCGTGCTCGAGGTGGTCTGCCGGGTCACCGCGCCGTTGCTGCCGCTGACCACCGAGGAGGTCTGGCGCGGCCTGACCGGTGGCCGGTCGGTGCACCTCGCCGACTGGCCGGCGGCCGACGAGCTGCCCGCCGACCAGGCGCTGGTGGCCGCGATGGACGCGGTCCGCGACGTCTGCTCGACGACCTCGGCACTGCGCAAGGCCGCGGGCCTCCGCAACCGGCTGCCGCTGGCCACCCTCACCGTGGTCATGGACGACGCCGCGGCCCTCGCCGGGTTCGACGGCATCGTCGCCGACGAGCTCAACGTCAAGACGGTCCGGTTGCTCGACGCCACCGACCCCGAGGCGGCGTCGTACGGCGTCTCGCAGCGGCTCACGGTCAACGCGCGCGCCGCGGGTCCCCGACTGGGCAAGGACGTGCAGCTCGCGATCAAGGGCGCCAAGTCCGGGGACTGGTCGGCGGCCGAGGACGGCACCGTGACCGCCGGCGGGCTGGCGCTGGTCGAGGGCGAGTTCACCGTCGAGACGGTGGCCGCCGACACCGACGGTGACACCGCCACCGCGATGCTGCCGCGCGGCGGGTTCGTGGTGCTGGACACCGCGGTGACGGCCGAGCTCGCCGCCGAGGGCCGGGCCCGCGACCTGGTCCGCGCCGTGCAGCAGGCCCGCCGCGACGCGGGACTGGACGTCAGCGACCGGATCATGCTGACCGTGACCGGCCCGTCCGAGGTGCTGGACGCGGCGCGCACGCACCAGGCCCTGGTGGCGCGCGAGACGCTGGCCACGTCCGTGTCCTACGCCGACGGCGCCGAGCTCTCCGTGGAGGTGCGGAAGCGGTGAGCCTGGCCACCTGGAAGGACCTCTGCCTCGATGCCGACGACCCGTCGAGGCTCGGAGCCTTCTGGGCGGCGGTGATCGGCCTCGAGGTCGTGACCTCGCCCGGCACGGTCTCGCTGGAGGGCGACCTGCCGGGCCGGCGGGTCTGGATGAACGCGGTGGACCGGCCCAAGACCGTGAAGAACCGCCTGCACCTCGACGTGTACGCCGTCTCCGTGGCCGAGGTGGAGGAGCTCGGCGCCACCGTCCTCGCCCGGGCCGAGGACACCGGCTTCTCGTGGACGGTGATGGCGGACCCCGAGGGCGGCGAGTTCTGCGTGTTCCCGCGCGACCCGGCCGACCTCCCGGCGTACCGCCTGCACGGCATCGGCATCGACGCCGTCGACCCGCGGGCGCTGGCCACCTGGTGGGGGAACGTCCTCGGCGTACCGCTGGTGGACCAGGAGGAGGAGAACTGGTTCAGCCTCGAGCACGCGACGCCCGATCCCGTGCTGACGCTGGACTTCGCGCCCGTCCCGGAGCCCCGGGTCGGCCCCAACCGGGTGCACTGGGACGTCACCGGTGACGTCGACGCGCTGCTCGCCGCGGGCGCCACCCGACTCCGGGACATGCCGCACTGGACCGTGCTCGCGGACCCCGAGGGCAACGAGTTCTGCGTCTTCGCCGACACCTCGGAGTGACCTGCTTGGATGGCGGCATGCCTCTCGACCTCGCCGCCGACACCGTCACGCTCACCGAGCAGCTGGTCAACATCTCCTCGGTGAGCCTCGACGAGCAGGAGATCGCCGACGAGGTGGAGCTTGCCCTGACCGGCGTCGACCATCTGGTCGTGACCCGTCGGGGCAACACCGTCGTCGCCCACACCGAGCTCGGTCGCGAGGAGCGCGTGGTGATCGCCGGGCACCTCGACACGGTGCCGCTCAACGACAACCTCCCGGCCCGCCGCGACGCCGAGCTCCTGCACGGACTGGGCTCCTGCGACATGAAGGGCGGCGTGGCCGTGGCCCTCAAGCTCGCCGCGGAGCTCAGCGCCCCCAACCGCGACGTGACGTATATCTTCTACGAGGCCGAGGAGATCGAGGCGGAGCACAACGGCCTCTCGAAGCTCACGGCCAGCGACCCCGACCTGATGGCGGCCGACTTCGCGATCCTCATGGAGCCCAGCAACGCCGTCGTCGAGGCCGGCTGCCAGGGCACGATGCGCGTCGACGTACGCCTGCACGGCGAGCGCGCCCACTCGGCCCGCGGCTGGATGGGCGACAACGCCATCCACAAGGCCGGTGCCGTGCTGCGGCTGCTCGAGGACTACCAGCCGCGCAGGCCCGTCATCGACGGGCTGGAGTACCACGAGGGCCTCAACGCCGTCTTCATCCGGGGAGGCGTGGCCGGCAACGTGCTCCCCGACGAGTGCGTCATCGAGGTCAACCACCGCTTCGCACCCGACCGGGACGAGGCCGCGGCCGAGGCGTTCCTCCGGGAGTTCTTCGCGGGGTACGACCTCACGGTCACCGACAGCGCGCCGGGAGCCCTGCCGGGGCTCGGTGTCCCGGCCGCGGCCGCGTTCCTCGAGGCGGTCGGCGGGGAGGCCAACCCGAAGTTCGGCTGGACCGACGTGGCCCGCTTCAGCAGCCTCGGCGTGCCCGCGGTCAACTTCGGACCGGGCGACCCGTTGCTGGCGCACAAGCAGGAGGAGCACGTCCCGTTCGCGCACATCGAGCGCTGCGAGCAACAGCTGCGCAGCTGGCTGGGGGGAGAGCGATGACCGAGAACCGACCGGTCCGCAAGGACAAGCGCAAGGGGCCGGTGCTGATGCGCCGCGACCAGGTGGACAGCGGCACCACCGACCAGCGACTGCTGGACTCGCGCGGTCCCAGCGACTGGGTGCACACCGACCCGTGGCGGGTGCTGCGCATCCAGTCGGAGTTCGTCGAGGGCTTCGGTCAGCTGGCCGAGATCGGTCCGGCGATCGGCGTCTTCGGCTCCGCCCGCACGCCGTCGACGGACCCGGCGTACGCCCAGGGCGAGGACCTGGGCCGCCGACTGGTCGAGGCCGGCTTCGCGGTGATCACCGGCGGTGGCCCGGGCGCCATGGAGGCGGCCAACAAGGGCGCCAGCGAAGCCGGTGGTGTCAGTGTCGGGCTGGGCATCGAGCTGCCGTTCGAGACCGGCCTGAACCAGTGGGTCGACGTCGGCATCAACTTCCGCTACTTCTTCGCCCGCAAGACGATGTTCGTCAAGTACGCCCAGGGCTTCGCGGTCCTCCCCGGCGGCCTCGGCACCTTCGACGAGCTCTTCGAGGCGCTCACGCTCGTGCAGACGCAGAAGGTCACGTCGTTCCCGGTCGTGCTCATCGGCGTCGACTACTGGTCCGGCCTGCTGGCCTGGCTGCGCGACACCGTGCTCGCGCAGGGCAAGATCTCCGATGCCGACCTCGACATGCTGGTCCTCACCGACGACCTCGACGAGGTCGTCGACCGGATGGTGGCCGCCCGGGCGGGCCACGTGCCCGACGCCACGTCGCCGAAGCGCCCGGAGTGACGTCGCGATGATGTGGTTCTTCGCGATCCTGATCGTGCTGGCGCTCGGCGGCATCGCCCTGGTGGCCAGTGGCTGGGGTGCGCCCCTCGCGCCGGCGTACGACGACCGGCCCGACGTGCTGGTGCCCGCGGCCGACGACCTGGTCGGCGACGACCTGCGGCGGGTGCGGTTCACCACGGTGCTGCGCGGCTACCGGATGTCGGAGGTCGACGGGCTCCTCGAACGCCTGGCCACCCAGCTCGAGGAGGCCCGTCGACACGCCGAGGATCCGCACTCGTCCGACGGCGCGCTTGATGGCCCCGAACCGGACGTCTAGGGCACACTCAGCGCGTGCCCCTATCGTGGATCGTCTACGTCCTCACCGCCCTGGCAGGCGTCGTGGTGATCCTGACCCGCATCCGTCTCGGGGGCGACCAAGCGGGTGCAGGTCGACTGCAGATCTCCCGGACCCTGCTCAACACCCACACGATCGTCGGGCTCGCCGCCCTGATGACCTGGACCGTCTTCCTCGTCACCGGCGCCGGTGACGGGGACGGCAACTCCCTGATCGGCATCGCCGGACTGGCCCTCTTCTGGGTCACCGCGATCGCCGGACTGACGATCCTGGTGCGCTGGCTGCCCTCGCGGGGCAAGCACGCCGCCGCCGCGGTCCTCGACGAGTGGAGCGAGGGGCCCGGCCTCTCGATCCTCGCGCACGTGGGCATGCTGGTCGGCGTCAGCGTGTTCACCTGGGCCTATCTCACCTCCGCCGTGTGAGGTCGTGATGCTCTCCCGGGTCTCCCTGGTGGCGGCGCTGATGGCACTGCCGACCTTCGCCCTGCCCGCCCTCGCCGCGCCCGCCGCGCCGACGCCCGCCGCCGCGACGGGTTCCTCGCAGCGGCTCCCGCCGGCCGTGGTCGAGAAGCGGGTGATCGGCCGGTCGGTCCGCGGTCGCGACCTGGTCGCCTGGCGCGTCGGTCGTCCCGGCAACCGGGACAAGGCCGTGATCATGTCGACGATGCACGGCGACGAGCGGCAGACCCGGCAGATCCTGCTCGCCCTCAAGGAGGGCGCCGAGGTACGCGGCATCGACATGTGGCTGATCCCGACGTACAACCCCGACGGGCACGCCCGCGGCACCCGCAAGAACGCCCGCGGCGTCGACCTCAACCGCAACTTCCCCTACCGCTGGGCCGACCTCGACGGACGCTACGAGTCCGGCCCGCGCGCGGCCTCGGAGCCCGAGACCCGTGCGGTCATGCGCTTCCTGCGCGCGATCAAGCCGAAGTGGCTGGTCAGCTTCCACCAGCCCCTGCACGGCGTCGACACGGACACCAAGCGCCCCGGCTTCGCCCGCCGGCTGGCGGCCGAGCTCAACCTGCCGCGCAAGGCGTTCACCTGCGGCGGCGTCTGTCACGGCACCATGACGATGTGGTTCAACCGCCGCTTCGCGGGTGCGGCGGTCACGGTCGAGTACGGCGCCCGGCCGTCGCGGGAGCGACTGCGCCGACACGCGCCGCGGCAGCTGCTGCGGGCGCTCTACGCGCGCCGCGTCTCCTGACCGCGCCGCACAGGAGGCGGTGCGTCAGCGGCCCTGGAAGACCGGCTTCTCCTTGGCGATGAACGCGTCCACCGCTGCCCGGTGGTCGGCGGTGGCACCGGTCAGCGTCATCATCTCGCTCTCGAAGGCGACCGCGTCCTCGAACGACGCGCCGGCGGAGTTGGCCACCGAGCGACGGATGGCGCCGTACGCCACGGTCGGCCCGGCTGCGAGTCGCCCGGCCAGGGTCGCCACCTCGGTCGCGAAGTCCTCAGCGGGCACCACCCGGGTGGCCAGCCCGAGCTCGAGGGCCTGCTGGGCGGACAGCGTGCTCGGGAAGTAGAGCAGCTCCATCGCCTTCGCCCGCCCGACGATCCGCTGCAGGGTCCACGAGGCGCCCGTGTCGCAGGACAGCGCCACTCCGGTGAAGGCGAGGTTGAAGCCGGCCGGCTCCGCCAGGATCCGGAAGTCACAGGCGAACGCCAGGCTGGCGCCGGCGCCCGCGGCCACGCCCTGGACCGCGGCCACCACCGGCTTGGGCATCGTGGTCAGCAGCGTGACGATCGGGTTGTAGTGCTGGTCGACGGTCGTGAACAGCGCGTCGCTGTCCCCGCTCTCGAGCAGCCCGATGTGCTCCTTGAGGTCCTGGCCCACGCAGAACGCCCGTCCGGTGCCGGTGAGCACGACACAGCGCACGGCGTCGTCCTCCGCCACCGAGCGCACCGCGTCGAGCAACGCCACCTTGGTGGCGATGTCGAGGCTGTTCATCGCCTCGGGTCGGTTCAGGGTGAGGGTGGCGACGCCGTCGACGACCGCGAGGAGCACGGGCTGGTCGGGGCGGGACTGGTCGGGCATGCGGATGTCCTCTCGGGAGCGGCGGTGCGGAAGGGGCGGGGTCAGGCCAGGCAGCGGTCCACGAACCGGTCCGCGCCGGGCTTGAGCCGGTCGGCCTCCCCGGTGAAGTGCGCGGCTGCCTGTCGGCCAGGCCACGTCTCGGGCAGCAGCTCGTCGGGGAGCCCGGGGTCACGGAAGAGGAAGTTGCGCCACTCGTGGACCAGCAGGAAGCGTCGGGCGAAGGCGGTGCGGTCCGGGTCCTCGTGGTCCGTGGCGTCGCCGACCGCGAGCGTCCGGGTCAGCCACTCGGCGTACTCCGCGCCGAGGCCGGCCAGATCCCAGCAGGTGGCCGGCATCGAGGCCGGGGCGAAGTCGGTGGCGCTGGCCCGTGAGGCGGTCGCCTTCTCACGGTGCAGCAGCGCATCGAGCTCGGGCTGCGGCCACGGCGAGATCCACACGCCGTCGCTCACCTCGGCGTACCCCAGCCAGGTCAGGCCGGCCCGGACCCGGGTCCGGTCGGCGCGCTGCCGGATCGGGTCGAGGAACACCAGGTGCCAGCGCCCGTCCCAGTCCCGCCGGGTGGTGCGGTAGATCCGCTCGGCCGCGGAGTCGAGCCGCTTGATCGCCTGCTCGGTCGCGGCGTACCCGCGTCCCGACGGCAGCGACACTGGCGACAGCCAGCCCTGCAGGACCATGCGTGAGATCGCGGTGCGGACCGCCGGCGCGGCGATCCCGACCGGCTCGAGCAGGCGCAGCAGGGCGGCCACCGGCGCCTCGTTGCCTCGGGTCCGCAGGTGGTCGCCGTAGACGTCGAACAAGGCCGACCTGGCGTGCATGGGAGTCACTCTGCCAGCCCAGTTGGACGATCCGTGCAAGACCACGGCTTCCGGTAGGGGATAATGGGCCCCGAGTACGGCGCCACGAGGTGCGCGGTGAACAGGAAGAGGTGCGCGGATGGCGGCGATGAAGCCGCGGACGGGCGACGGTCCGCTGGAGGTCACCAAGGAGGGACGGGGCATTGTGATGCGCGTCCCGCTCGAAGGCGGTGGCCGCCTCGTTGTCGAGCTCAACGCTGACGAGGCCGGGGCGCTCGGAGCAGCGCTCAAGGGCGTCGTCGGCTGACGTGCCCACCACCGCACGCGAAGCACTACCCGCACAGGTACTCCCCCCGGGATTCTTCCGGACGGAGTCACCCCTGCACGCCCTCGGCGAGACCGAGCCCGCGGTCGTGGCCCTGCCGGTCGTGCCGGCG
Source organism: uncultured Actinomycetota bacterium (assembly GCA_963767955.1). Lineage (GTDB taxonomy): Bacteria > Actinomycetota > Actinomycetes > Propionibacteriales > Nocardioidaceae > Nocardioides. The sequence continues at coordinate 110,885 of CAVYGA010000003.1, forward strand.
GAGCCCACCGCCGGCACCGAGGGGCCCTTCGTGGGCCCCGGTGCGGCCGACCTGGCCGATGAGCTCGGACTCGACCTGGTGGCGCTGGTCGAGCACCACGAGGCGACCGGCAAGGCGGGCCAGGTGCACCGGCACCCGGTGCTCGGACACGCCGGGGTCCGCGAGGTGCTGCTGGTCGGCGTCGGCGACGCCGGGACCGACGCCTTCCGTGCGGCCGGCGCGGCCCTCGGGCGCGCCTGCCGGGACCGGGAGGTGGTGGCCACGACCCTCACCGGGCTGGCCGACGACGAGGGCCTGCGGGCGTTCGTGGTCGGGCTGAGCCTGGCGTCGTTCGGGTTCCACCTCCGTTCGGAGGGTCCGAAGGCACAGCCGGTACGCCGGGTGCTGCTGTCGGAGAGCGGTGACCGGTCGGCCGTGGTCGACCGGGCGGTGGCCACCGCGACCGCGGGGTGGCGGGCCCGGTACCTGGCCACGATGCCCTCCAACGTGAAGAGCCCCGCCTGGCTCGTCGACCGCGCCCGCGAGGTCGCCGAGGAGTCCGGGCTGGCCATCACGGTGTGGGACGAGAAGCGGCTGGCGGCCGACGGCTTCGGCGGTCTCCTCGCCGTGGGAGCGGCCTCGGCGACGCCGCCGCGACTGATCCGGCTCGACTACACCCCCCCGGGCCGCGGCAGGGCCCGCGGCCACGTCGTGATCGTGGGCAAGGGCATCACGTTCGACAGTGGCGGGCTGTCCATCAAGCCCGGCGAGTCCATGGTCAACATGAAGCGCGACATGACCGGTGGCGCGGTGGTCATCGCGACCATGGGGGCCCTGGCCGCCCTGGACGTGCCGGTCAAGGTCACCGGCCTGGTCGCGGCCGCGGAGAACGCGATCAGCGGTTCCGCGATGCGTCCCGGCGACGTGATCCGGCACTACGGCGGCCGGACCACCGAGGTGACCAACACCGACGCCGAGGGGCGCCTGGTGCTGGCGGACGCGCTGGCCTACGCCGTCGACGAGATCGGCCCCGACGCGCTCGTCGACGTCGCCACCCTCACCGGGGCGATGAAGGTGGCACTCGGGCTGCGCACCGGTGGCTACTTCGCTGACCACGAGGGCCTGGCCGACGCCATCGCCGCAGCCTCCGCGGCCTCCGGCGAGAGGCTGTGGCGGATGCCGCTGGCCGAGGCCTACGAGGAGCTGCTCGGCTCCAAGGTCGCCGACGCCGACAACGCGGCCGGCGGTCCCGGCGCGATCACCGCGGCGCTGTTCCTCCAGCACTTCACCGGGGACGTCCCCTGGGCCCACCTCGACGTGGCCTCGGTGGGCGACGCACCCAGCGACTGGGCCGAGTGGACCGCGGGCCCCACCGGCTTCGGCTCGCGGGTGCTGCTGCACTGGCTCGAGAACGACCCCCTGGGAGGGATCCGATGAAGGGCCTCACCGTCCGCTGGTCCCTCGCCGACGCCCCGGCGGACGTCGCCGACCGACTCGCGGCGTACGTCGCCGACGTCTCGCACGCCCGCTTCACCGGCATGGACGGCCTCGCCTACAAGACCTGGCGCATGCGCGCGGGGGAGTGGTTCGAGGGCTGCTACGTCTTCGTCTCGGACCAGGCGCGCGCCGACTTCCAGGAGTCCTTCACGATCACGGCCGCGGAGTCACCGGGCTCGCAGATCATCGGCAGCGCGCCGGTGCTGATCGAGGCGTGCGCCGTCGTGGCGATCGCCGAGGGCGCGGGCGGGTTCACCGCCACGCCGCGAGCCTGAGGCGCGGTCGCGACCCGGGCTCAGCTCTCGGGGACCCAGACCTTCTTGGCGGCCAGCAGGCCGTCGCCCACGGGCAGCAGCACCGGGACCAGCTCCTCGTTGGCCGCGATGGTGCGGCCGAGCTCACGGATCGACACCGTCTCCTCGTCGCGCTGGGCCGGGTCGGCGACCCGGTCGTGCCACAGGGCGTTGTCGAAGACGACCACGCCGCCGGGGCGCAGCAGCCGCAGCGCCTCGGTGAGGTAGTCGGCGTACTCGCGCTTGTCGCCGTCGCAGAAGACCAGGTCGTAGTGGCCGTCGGTCAGCCGCGGCAACACGTCGAGGGCCGCACCGGAGATCGTCCGGGCCCGCTGCGCGGGGATGCCGGCCTCGGTGAACGTCTGCTTGGCCAGCCTCTGGTGCTCGGCCTCGACGTCGACGGTGGTCAGCACACCGTCGGCACGCATGCCGCGCAGCAGCCACAGTCCGGAGACACCGGTGCCGGTGCCGACCTCGACCACCGCGCGGGCGTCGAGCACGGAGGCGAGGAAGCGGAGCGCCGCGCCGGCGCCGGATCCCACGGGGACCACGCCGACCTCCTCCGCGCGGGACCGAGCGGCCGCGATCAGCTCGTCCTCGGCCACGAACTCCTCGGCGTAGGTCCAGCTCGCGGGCTTGATTGCGGTGGGAATGACTGCCTCCTGGGTGGTACGACGCGCCGATGCGGCGACCCTACCGCGTGCGCAGCACGTGTGGTCACCGCGGAAACGGGAACGGGTCGCGGCAGCCACGGGAACAGTGAGGGTGCCGGAATCGTTGACCACGTGAGTCGCCGGGAGTTCCCAGCAAGAGCGTTGCAACCGCTCAGGGTCCTCTCAGCAGCGTTCCCTACCGTCGGAGAGGTCAAGGCTTGAAGCGCAGGCGCGAGAAGGAGACACCCGTGGCACCCGCAGCCGTGGTTCCCAGCTGGGACGAGATCGTCGACCAGCACTCCGAGCGCGTCTACCGGCTGGCCTACCGCCTGACGGGCAACGCCGCCGATGCCGAGGATCTCACCCAGGACGTCTTCGTCCGGGTCTTCCGCTCGTTGTCGACGTACACGCCCGGCACGTTCGAGGGCTGGCTGCACCGGATCACCACCAACCTCTTCCTCGACCAGGCCCGCCGCAAGCAGCGGATCCGCTTCGACGCCCTCTCCGACGAGCGCGCCGCCCGGCTGCGCAGCGCCGCCGCAGCGCCGGACGACCACTACGCCGACCGCACCTTCGACGACGACGTCGAGCGGGCACTCGCCCAGCTCCCTCCGGACTTCCGCGCCGCCGTGGTCCTGTGCGACATCGAGGCGCTGAGCTATGAGGAGATCGCCGAGATCCTCGATGCCAAGCTCGGCACCGTCCGGTCCCGGATCCACCGTGGCCGCGCGATGCTGCGCGACGCGCTCGCCCACCGCGCCCCGGCTGCCGGACGGGTGCGGTACTCCGGCCCGAACCCCGAGCACGAGCCCTCCGGAGCCACGCGGTGATCGGCCACGTCGGCAGCAGGGTCGGCGCGCTCGTCGACGGCCAGCTCTCGGCCGCCGAGGCCGAGCGTCTCTGGTCCCACGTCCACCTCTGCCCGCCCTGCCGGGCGGCCGTCGAGCGCGAGGGCTGGGTGAAGACCCGGCTCGCGGGCCTGGCCCTGACCGGCGACCAGCCGGCCGCGCCCGGTCACCTCGTCGGCAGCCTGCGGGTCACCGCTCTGGGCTGGCCCGAACCGGTGGGTCACGCCGACAGCCATGACCGACGCCGTCTGCTCGCCGCCGCGATCGGCATGGGCTCGGTCGGCGCCGCGTTCGTCGGCGTCCTCGCGATGACGGTGCCTGCGCAGGCTCCCGGCGTGGATCGCCGGCCGGCCACCTCGTTGACCCGACCGTCCGAGTCCGCGGTCGCCTCGACCGGCACTGCCGGCGGGCGCTACGCCCGCTCCCTCCTGCAAGGCACCACCACGTCCGCGCGGCTGGCCCTGACCGCCGCGCCCCAGTCGAAGTGAGTGAGAATCTCCCCGTGAACGACCAGCATCAGCCCGGATCCGACCGGCCCGCCGACGCTCCCGAGCCGGAGCCCACCGCCGGCCAGCCCGGTCACGAGCCCGGTCATGAGCCCGGTCACCGGCCCGCGGAGGGGTCCGCCGAGACCGCGGGTCAGGGGCCGGGCGACGTCGAGCACACCCTTCCGCTCGGACAGCTCCGACCGGGTCCGTACGACGAGCAGCCCCGGCAGTCCGGCCCGGGCGGCCCCCCGTCGTACCTCCCCGGCCCGCCCTCCTACGCGCCCGACCGGTCCGGGCCGGCGGGCCCGTCGTCCGGAGGCCCCGGCTTCGGGCCCGGTGCGCCGTACGGCACCGGGGGGTACGGCGGCTACGGCGCCGCGGGAACGAACCCGTCGTCGGCGCGCACCGACCGGCACAACCGTCCCAAGTCGCTGCTGCCGCTCGTCGCGGTCGTGGCGCTGCTCGTCGGCCTCGTGGGCGGTGCCCTCGGCGGCGTCGCCGTGGAGAAGTGGAACGACGTCAACCAGGAGCCCGGCCGCACCAGCGGCGGACTGTCCGACGTCGACACCGTCGCCAAGGCACCGCTGCCGGCGGACAACGGCAGCATCGCCTCGGTGGCCCAGAAGCTGCTGCCCAGCACCGTGCAGATCATCGCCGAGGTCGACGGCCAGGAGGGCGCCGCCACCGGCTCCGGCTTCTACCTCGACAAGCAGGGCCACGTGGTCACCAACAACCACGTCGTCGAGGCCGCGGCCGAGAAGAACGGCAAGATCGAGGTCATCGACCACGAGGGCAACCGCTACGACGCCACCGTGGTGGGACGCAGCCCGGTCTACGACCTGGCCGTGCTGTTCGTGAAGAAGGTCCCGGAGGTGACGCCGGCGTCGCTCGGTTCGTCCCGGAACCTGCAGATCGGTGAGGGCGTCGTCGCGATCGGCTCGCCGCTCGGCCTGAGCAGCACCGTCACCTCCGGCATCGTCAGCGCCCTCGACCGCCCCGTGACCACCGGCTCCGACGGCAGGGACCTCTCGTCCTACATCAACGCGGTGCAGACCGACGCCGCGATCAACCCGGGCAACTCGGGCGGACCGCTGGTCGACATGCGCGGCCAGGTGGTCGGCGTGAACTCCGCGATCGCCACCACCGGCGGCAGCTTGGGGGGCGAGTCCGGCAACATCGGCGTCGGCTTCGCGATCCCGATCGAGCAGGTCAAGGTCACCGCCGACCAGATCCTCAAGGACGGCGAGGCGCGCTATCCCATCATCGGTGCGTCCGTGAAGAGCGACGACTCCGGGAAGGGTGCGCTGATCGACTCGGTCGAGGACGGCAGCCCCGCCCAGAACGCCGGGCTCAAGAAGGGCGACGTGGTCGTCAAGCTCGACGACCGGGCGATCACCGACAGCCCGACCCTGATCGTGGCGATCCGCTCGCACCTGCCCGGCGACGAGGTCACGCTGACCGTCGACCGCGACGGCGACGAGAAGTCCCTCGACCTGACCCTCGACTCGAAGGTCGGCTGACCCACACGTCGCTGGGTCGGATCCCCGGCACCAGGTGCCGAGGATCCGACCCGGTGACGACCGTCCACAGGCACACCTGCATCCGGTTGCTGGACGCGTGCGGACGGCGCACGCTCTGCGGATGGATCTCGGGGACCTCGGGAGGCACCAGGACGGCGTGGTCGCCCGGCGTCAGGTGCTGGCGGCGGGCGGGTGCGACAACGACATCGAGCGACTGCTGCGGCAGCGGGTCTGGGCCCGGCTGCATCCGGGCGTGTACGTCGACCACACCGGCCCGCCGACCTGGGAGCAGCGGGCGTGGGCGGCGGTGCTGTTCCACTGGCCGGCGGCGCTGTGCCGTGAGTCCGTCGTCCACCCCGGACGGCTGCCGATCCACGTGATGGTCGCCGCGCATCGCGCCCGGGTCCGGCTGCCCGGCGTCGTGCTGCACCGCTCGCGCGCCCTGGAGCACCAGGTCCGGTGGAGCGCCACCCCGCCGCGGCAGCGACTGGAGCACGCGGTCGTCGATCTGGCCGCCGCGGCAACGGACCGCTGGGGCGGCCTGGCGGTGGTGGCCGAGGTGGTCCGCGAGCGTCGGACGACGGTCGACCGCCTGCGCGAGGTGCTGGGTGGACGGGCGCGGGTCCGCCACCGGGCCTGGCTCCTGCGGGTGCTCGACGACGTCGCGCTCGGTGCCTGCTCGGTCCTCGAGCACGCCTACCTCACCGGGGTCGAGCGGGCGCACGGGCTGCCGCGCGGGATCCGGCAGGCGGCGGCGGTGGGCAGACGGGGCAGGCAGTGGCGCGACGTGGACCATCCGCGCTACGGCCTGGTGGTCGAGCTCGACGGCCGGCTCTTCCACGACCGGGTGGCCGCGCGCGATGCCGACCTCGATCGCGACCTGGACGCCGCGGCCCTGGCGGACCGGCGGACGGTGCGCCTGGGTTGGGGGCAGGTGGTCGGCCGTCCCTGCGCCACGGCAGCACGTCTCGAGGTGCTGCTGCAACGCGGTGGCTGGGCCGCTTCGGCCCGGCGCTGCGGGCCGGCGTGCACGTTGCGGGTCGGATCGCCGGCGCCTGGTGCCGAGGATCCGACACGTTAGCCGCGTCGAGGCGGCCGAGGCGGCTCAGTCGGCGCCGTAGCGCGGGTCCACGTCCTCGGCGTCGATGCCGAGCAGCTCGGCGATCTGCTCGATCACGATCGTCAGCACCAGCGCCTCGAGCTCCTCGCGGGAGCCGGCCCGGTGCTCGATCGGTCGACGGAACAGCACCAGCCGGGTGGGGGTGCTGCCGGAACCGCGGATCAGCGACGACAACGGCACCGACTCGGCACCCCAGTCGTCGGGGACCAGCGGGGTGTCCTCGACGGCGTACTCCACCAGCCCCAGCCGCTGCTGCCAGCGCTCCTCCACGTCGGTGACGACGCCGAGGACCAGCTGGTCGAAGCGCTCGCGCCGCCCGGGCTGCGAGCGGACCGGCCGGTCGTCCGCGCCGACGGCGGGCAGGACGCGCGGCCCGCGCGGGCCACGACCGCGTCGGTCCCTGATCCTCGGTCGTGGGGTGGCTTTCATGCGGGGTCCCTGCGGCGTTGTCCGGCGGGGGAGCGCAGCGGGGGAGCCGGAGAAGGTCGTGGGGTGGCTTTCATGCGGGGTCCCTGCGGCGTTGTCCGGCGGGGGAGCGCAGCGGGGGAGCCGGAGAAGGTCGTGGGGTGGCTTTCACGCCGCGAGCCTAATCGGAGCCCGGGCAGCCGCGGGGTAGCGTCGCCCTCGTGAATCCGGCACGTCGTTGTTCGCGCACTGCGTGCGGCCGCCCTGCGGTCAACACGTTGACCTATGTGTACGCCGACTCGACCGCCGTGCTGGGCCCGCTCGCGACCTATGCCGAGCCGCATGCCTACGACCTCTGCGACGCCCACAGCGAGCGGCTCAGCGCACCCCGCGGCTGGGAGGTCATGCGCCTGGCCCAGGACCCGCGCTCGCTGGAGCCCTCCAGCGACGACCTGCTCGCGCTCGCCGACGCGGTCCGGGAGGCCGCCCGCCCGGTGCCGGCCCGGGCTCCGCTCGGCGCCGTCGACGAGCAGGGCGCCGACGACGGCCGCAGGGGCACCCGCCGTGGCCACCTGCGGGTGCTGACCACCGACTGACCCCGAACCGGCCTGAGACCGACGGGCGACGCACCGGGGGGCGGCACCGACGGACTAGGCTGCCGCGCATGCCTGACGACCAGCCCGCCGACGGCCCCGAGGGCCGGCGCGCGCCCGGCCCCACCACGAGTGGGGCGAACCTCGCCGCGGTGTTCAAGGCCTACGACGTCCGTGGCCTGGTCGGCGATCAGATCGACGAGACCCTGGCGCGCGCCGTCGGCGGTGCGTTCGTCACGGAGACCGGCGCGCGGCGGGTGGTCGTCGGCCACGACATGCGGGCGTCCTCGCCCTGGCTCGCCGGCGCCTTCGCGGAGGGCGCGACCGAGGCCGGCGCCGACGCGGTGATGATCGGCCTCGCCTCCACCGACCAGCTCTACTTCGCCTCCGGCCACCTCGACCTCCCCGGCGTGATGTTCACCGCCAGCCACAACCCCGCGGCGTACAACGGGATCAAGATGTGCCGTGCCGGGGCCGCCCCGATCGGCCAGGACACCGGCCTGGCAGCGATCCGCGACCTGGTGGCGAGCGGCGCCGTGGTCCACGCGGCGGCCCCGGGCGCGCTGAGCACCACCGACGTGCTCGCGGCGTACGCCGCCCACCTGCTCGCGCTGGCTCCCGTCCCGGCCTCCCGGCTGCAGCGGCCGCTGAAGGTCGTCGTGGACGCCGGCAACGGGATGGCCGGCCACACCGCGCCGGCCGTGTTCGACCGGCTCGGCGACCGGGTCGACCTGGTGCCGCTGTACTTCGAGCTCGACGGCACCTTCCCCCACCACGAGGCCAACCCGATCGAGCCGGAGAACCTCGCCGACCTGCAGAAGGCCGTCCTCTCCGAGGGCGCCGACATCGGCCTGGCCTTCGACGGCGACGCCGACCGCTGCTTCCTCGTCGACGAGCGCGGCCGGCTCGTCGACCCGTCCACGCTCACCGCGCTGATCGCCGCCCGTGAGCTGGCCCGGGTGCCCGGCGCGACCGTGATCCACAACCTGATCACCTCCCGCGCGGTCCCGGAGATCGTCACCGAGCTCGGCGGCACCCCGGTCCGGACCCGGGTCGGGCACTCGTTCATCAAGACCAGGATGGCCGAGACCGACGCGGTCTTCGGCGGCGAGCACAGCGGGCACTTCTACTTCCGCGACTTCTGGCGCGCCGACTCCGGCATGCTGGCCGCGCTGCACGCCCTGGCCGCGCTGGCCGAGGCGGACCGGCCGCTCAGCGCGCTGCTGGCCGACTACGAGCGCTACGTCGCATCGGGGGAGATCAACTCCACGGTCGCCGACCAGCGGGTCGTGGTCGACGAGCTCCGCGCGTCGTACGCCGACCGGCCGGGCGTGGAGATCGACGAGCTCGACGGCCTCACCGTCACCCACGACGACTGGTGGTTCAATGTGCGGGCCTCCAACACCGAACCCCTGCTCCGGCTCAACGCCGAGGGCGCCGACGAGGCGACCATGACCCGCGTCCGTGACGACGTCCTCACCGTGATCAGGAGAGACCAGTGAACCTGGATCCGCACCCTGGGCACCGACTGGAGAGCCGAACATGAATCTGGACCCGCACCTGCTCGAGATCATCGTCTGCCCGGACTGCCACGGCGCCCTGGCCGTCCAGGGCGAGGAGCTGGTCTGCCAGTCCTGCGGCCTGGCCTACCCGGTCCGCGACGACATCCCGGTGCTCCTCGTCGACGAGGCCCGGAAGCCCGACTGAGGTCCCGATGGCCGGCTACTTCGACGAGTCCCGTCTCGATGACGAGCGCGCCCTCGGCGGTGCCGACCCACTGCTGCGGGCGCTGGCCGAGTCCGGCGCCCGGGTACGCCGCGAGGCGGCCGAGGCGGCCGAGGCCACGTCCGAGGCCTTCGAGCGCAACCGGGACGTCCGACCCCGCGCGGTGATCGCGGCCGGCCCGGACTCCCGGCTCCTGCGGGCGGTGCTGGAGCCGTGGTGCCCGGTGCCGTTCGTGGCCTGGCCCGGACCCGGGCTGCCGGGTTGGGCAGGCAGCCTCGACCTGGTGGTGATGCTCGCGCCCGAGCGCTCGGACCATGCCGCCGCGTCCGCCGTCGCCGAGGCGGTCCGCCGCGGCTGCCAGGTCGTGGTGGCGAGTGCTCCCGACTCGATGGTCGCCGAGCACGCCGCGGGTCGGTGGACCTCACTCCTGCCGGCCCGGTCCGGCGACCAGCTGGCCACCGCCGTGGTGATGCTCGACTACCTGCACCGCGCCGGACTCGGCCCGCGCACGGATCCCGACGAGGTGGCCCACGCGCTGGACGACGTGGCCATCGCCTGCTCGCCGCACCGCGACCTGGCGGTGAACCCGGCCAAGATGCTGGCGATCGCGCTCGCCGACACCAACCCCCTCGTGTGGGGCGGGTCGGTGCTGGCCGCCCGGGCGGCCCGCCGCGTGGCGGAGTCGCTGCGCCGGGCCGCGGGCCGCGGCGCCATCGCCGGTGACGCCGAGCACCTGCTGCCGGTGATCGAGGCGAGCCGGCGGCGCGACGTGTTCGACGACCCGTTCGCGGACGACCCGCCCGACCGGCACCCGATGCTGCTGGTGCTCGACGACGGCGCGGACGAGCCGGTGGTGCGCGAGCAGCGCGGCCGGCTGCTCGCTGCGGCCGAGAGCCGCGGCGTACGCGTCGAGACGGTGGCGACCGACGCCGCGAGCGAGGTCGCGCGCTACGCCTCGCTGAACCTGACCGGGCGGTACGCCGCGGCCTACCTCCAGGTCGGTCTCACCGGGGAGTGACGTAGCCTTCCCGCCATGTCAGCAGATGGTGGGACCAAGGCCGTCGTCGCGGCCCTCCTCGCGAACACCGGCATCGCGATCACGAAGTTCGCCGCGTTCTTCCTGACCGGCATCAGCTCGATGCTGGCCGAGGCGATCCACTCGGTCGCCGACGCCGGCAACCAGGGCCTGCTGCTGCTCGGCGGGAAGGCGGCGAAGAAGGAGGCGACGCCGAACCACCCGTTCGGGTTCGGGCGCGAGCGCTACGTCTACTCGTTCATCGTCGCCATCGTGCTGTTCAGCGTGGGTGGCCTCTTCGCGCTCTACGAGGCCTACCACAAGTACCACGAGATCGCGGAGGGTCACGCCGAGATCCAGGGAGGGTGGCGCCAGTGGGTGCCGCTGGTCGTCCTCGGCATCGCCATCGTGCTGGAGTCGCTGTCCTTCCGCACCGCGATCATCGAGACGAACAAGGTCAAGGGTGGCGCGTCGTACACCCAGTTCATCCGCCGCGCGAAGCAGCCGGAGCTGCCGGTGATCCTGCTCGAGGACTTCGCCGCCCTGCTCGGCCTCGTCTTCGCGTTCGTCGCGGTGAGCCTGATGCTGGCCACCGGCAACCAGTACTTCGACGTCGCCGGCACCGCCATGATCGGTGTCCTGCTGGTCGTCGTGGCGATCACGCTCGCTGTGGAGACCAAGAGCCTGCTGCTGGGTGAGGCCGCCTCGCCGCAGGCGCAGGGCCGGATCACGGCCGCGCTGCGGGGCACCGAGGGCATCGACGACCTGATCCACATGAAGACGCTGCACCTCGGGCCCGAGGAGCTCCTGGTGGCCGCCAAGATCTCGGTCAGCCGGGGGAGCAGTGGCGAGGACATCGCCGGCGCCATCGACCGGGCCGAGCAGGCGATCCGGCAGGCCGAGCCGACCGCGGCGTCGATCTACCTCGAGCCGGACATCTACCGGGCCGACTACACACCGGACGGGCGTCCCGAGGCACCCGACGCCCCCGGTCACTGAGAGGCCGACCCGGCCCATTCCCCCCGCGACAGGCGTCGTCGAGGATTCCCGGGAGCGGCGACCACGGGGCTACGCTGGAATTCGTTGCCACACACTCCCTGCATCCGAGGACATCACAGACATGGACTACAAGGTCGCCGACCTCTCCCTGGCCGACTTCGGCCGTACCGAGATCTCCCTCGCCGAGCACGAGATGCCCGGCCTGATGGCCATGCGCGAGCGCTACGGCAAGAGCCAGCCGCTCGCCGGTGCCCGGATCGCCGGATCCCTGCACATGACGATCCAGACCGCGGTCCTCATCGAGACCCTCGTGGCGCTCGGCGCCGAGGTCCGCTGGGCGTCCTGCAACATCTTCTCGACCCAGGACCACGCCGCCGCCGCCGTCGCGGTCGGCCCGAACGGCACCGTGGACGACCTCCAGGGCGTTCCCGTGTTCGCGTGGAAGGGCGAGAGCCTGGAGGAGTACTGGTGGTGCACCCAGCAGATCCTCAACTGGCCCGGGGACACCTTCGCGAACATGATCCTGGACGACGGTGGCGACGCCACCATGCTGGTCCACCTCGGCGTCGACGCGGAGAAGACCGGCCAGGCGCCGGACCCGGCCACCGCCAAGAGCCACGAGCAGAAGATCGTCTTCGACGTCCTCAACGCCTCGCTCGCGGAGAGCAACGACCGCTACACCAAGATCGCCGGTGAGATCCAGGGCGTGACCGAGGAGACCACCACCGGTGTGCTGCGTCTCTACGACATGATGAAGGAGGGCTCGCTGCTCTTCCCGGCCATCAACGTCAACGACTCGGTCACCAAGTCCAAGTTCGACAACAAGTACGGCTGCCGGCACTCGCTCATCGACGGCATCAACCGCGCCACCGACGTCCTCATCGGCGGCAAGGTCGCGGTCGTCTGCGGCTACGGCGACGTCGGCAAGGGCTGCGCGGAGTCGCTGCGCGGCCAGGGCGCCCGCGTCATCATCACCGAGATCGACCCGATCTGCGCGCTGCAGGCGGCCATGGACGGCTACCAGGTCTCGACCCTCGAGGACGTCCTCGACGTCGCCGACATCATCATCACCTCCACCGGCAACAAGGACGTCGTCACCGTCGAGCAGATGGCGAAGATGAAGCACCAGGCGATCCTGGGCAACATCGGCCACTTCGACAACGAGATCGACATGGCCGGGCTCGAGACGTACGACGGCGTGGTCCGCAAGAACGTCAAGCCGCAGGTCGACGTGTGGACCTTCCCCGGCGGGAACTCGATCATCGTGCTCTCCGAGGGTCGCCTGATGAACCTCGGCAACGCGACCGGCCACCCGTCGTTCGTGATGTCGAACTCGTTCACCAACCAGGTGCTGGCCCAGATCGAGCTCTTCACCAAGCTCGAGGAGTACCCCACCGGCGTCTACGTGCTGCCCAAGCACCTCGACGAGGAGGTCGCCCGGCTGCACCTCGGCTCGCTCGGGGTGAAGCTCACCCAGCTGACCGACGACCAGGCCGCCTACCTCGGCGTCGACGTCGCGGGTCCCTACAAGTCGGACCAGTACCGCTACTGATCGGGGGAGACGGGGCATGACAGGGACCAGCACTCCTGGCCCGGGGTCGAACGGTTCGTCCGACTTCGGGACGAAGGGGCGCGTCCTCGTCGTGGACGACGACGCCTCCCTGGCCGAGATGCTGACGATCGTCCTCCGCCAGGAGGGCTTCGACAGCCGGGTCTGTGCCCGGGGTGACCGTGCCCTTGCGGAGTTCCGCGACTACCGGCCCGACGTGCTGCTGCTCGACCTGATGCTGCCCGGCAAGGACGGCATCGACGTCTGCAAGGAGATCCGCGCGGAGTCGGGCGTCCCGATCGTCATGCTCACCGCCAAGGGTGACACCGTCGACGTGGTCGTCGGCCTCGAGGCCGGGGCCGACGACTACGTCGTCAAGCCGTTCAAGCCCAAGGAGCTGGTGGCCCGGATCCGGGCCCGGGTCCGTCGTCTCGACCCCGAGGCGCAGGAGTCGCTGAGCATCGGCGACCTCGCCATCGACGTGGCCGGGCACGCGGTCACCCGTGCCGGCGAACCGATCAACCTGACCCCCCTGGAGTTCGATCTGCTCGTCTGCCTGGCCCGCAAGCCGTGGCAGGTGTTCACCCGCGAGGTGCTGCTCGAGCAGGTCTGGGGCTACCGCCACGCCGCCGACACCCGACTCGTCAACGTGCACGTGCAGCGGCTGCGCTCGAAGGTGGAGCACGACCCCGAGAACCCGGAGATCGTCGTGACCGTGCGCGGCGTGGGGTACAAGGCCGGGAGCGCGTAGCTCCCCGTGGCCGCGCGCAACCCGACCGCCGCCGTACGCCGCGGACTCACCTTCTGGCGTCGCTCGATCCAGGCCCGGATCGTGGTCAGCACGGTGCTGCTGTCCGCGATCGTGGTCAGTGTCGTCGGCTGGTTCCTGCTGCAGCAGACCCGTGACGGCCTGGTCGACAACCGGGTCGAGGTCGTGCGCGCCGAGGCGGCGCGCGAGACCGCGGAGGCCAAGGACCGGCTCGCCGCGGTCGTCGGCACCGACGACGACACCTCCCGCCAGCTCGAGCAGCTGATCGGGCCGATCATCCTGCGCGGCCAGTCCCGCGGATTCTCGGTGGTGCTGGCCGGCCCGGTGGGCGACCGGCCCAGCGACCTCGGGACCGGCGGCACCCGCTCCTCGCCGGGCCTCGAGCTCACCTCGGTCCCCGACCGGCTGGTGAGCCACTTCGACCTCTCGCCGTCGTCGGCCTGGACCTTCACCACCATCCGCGGCGAGGCCGGCTCGGGCATCGCCGACGTGGCGGGGATCGCCGTCGGCTCACGGATCCAGCTGCCGGCGGACCGCGGCTTCTACACGCTCTACTTCCTCTACCCGATGACGCAGGAGCAGGAGACCATCGCGCTGGTCTCCCGGGCGCTGCTGACCGCGGGCGTCCTCCTGCTGGTGCTGGTCGCCGGCCTGACCTGGCTGGTCACCCGCCAGGTGGTCACCCCGATCCGGATGGCCCGCCGCGTCGCCGAGCGGTTGGCCGCGGGGCAGCTCGAGGAGCGGATGCGGGTCCGCGGCGACGACGACATCGCCCGCCTGGGCACGTCGTTCAACCAGATGGCCTCCAGCCTGCAGCGCCAGATCCGGCAGCTCGAGGAGCTGTCGCGAGTCCAGCGCCGCTTCACCTCCGACGTCTCCCACGAGCTGCGTACGCCGCTCACCACGGTGCGGATGGCCGGCGACGTGCTGCACGACGCCCGTTCGGGCTTCGACGCCACCACCGCCCGGGCCTCCGAGCTGCTGCAGAAGGAGCTGGACCGCTTCGAGGGCCTGCTCACCGACCTGCTCGAGATCAGCCGGTTCGACGCCGGCGCCGCGGCGCTGGACCTCGACGACGTCAACCTGGTCGACGTGGCCTACCGGGTGGTGGACATGACCCGCGGCCTGGCCGAGCAGCGCGACACGCAGGTGACCGTGCGGGCACTGTCCGAGCCCTGCCTGGCCGAGGCCGACGCGCGTCGGGTCGAGCGGATCGTGCGCAACCTGGTGAGCAACGCCATCGACCACGCCGAGTCCGGCGGGATCGTGATCCTGGTCAGCGGCGACGACCACGCCGCGGCGATCGCCGTCCGCGACTACGGCGTCGGGCTGGCGCCCGGCGAGGCCGCCCTGGTCTTCAACCGCTTCTGGCGGGCCGACCCCGCGCGGGCGCGCACCAGTGGTGGCACCGGCCTCGGGCTGTCGATCTCACTCGAGGACACGCACCTCCACGGCGGATGGCTGCAGGCGTGGGGGATGCCCCGCCGGGGCGCGCAGTTCCGGCTCACACTGCCGCGGCGGGCGGGCGCCGTACTCCGGCAGAGCCCGCTCCCGCTGGTGCCCGAGGACGCGGAGGACCGGAGCGCATGAGCCAGGGACCGAGGTGGATCGTGCTGACGGTGCTGCTGGCCGTGATGGCCAGCGGCTGTGTCGCCCTCCCGGACGAGGGACCCGTCGAGGTCAACGCCGAGCAGCAGGACAGCGTGCTCGACGAGGGCTTCCCCTACGTGCCCCCGCCGCCGCAGCCGGGTGAGTCCGCGACCGAGATCGTGCGCCACTTCCTCGATGCGATGACCGCGACCCCGATCCAGACCTCGGTGGCCAAGCAGTTCCTCTCCACCTCGGGGCGGGAGTCGTGGAACCCCGAGCGTCGGATGATCACCTACTCCGACGCCACCACGCCGACCGGCAACACCGACGTCGACGTGACCCTGATCGACGCCAACACCCTGGACAGCCGCGGGGCGTGGGACGGGCCGCTGGCCCGGAACGAGTCGACGGTGACGTTCCCGATGACCGTCGAGAACGACGAGTGGCGCATCGACCGGGCCCCCAACGCGATGATCGTCTCGGACAGCTGGTTCACCACCCGCTACCGGCAGGTCTCTCTGTACTTCTTCGACCCGACCGGACAGATCCTGGTGCCGGAGCCGGTGTTCGTGCCCTCGGGCGAGCAGTTCGCCACCTCGCTGATGCGCGGGCTGCTGCGCGGACCGGGCAACCGGCTGGGTGGGGTCTCCCGCACCTTCGTACCCAAGGGGCTGACCCTCGACCTGTCGGTCCCGGTCTCCGCCGGCGGGCTGGCCGAGGTGGCCCTGCAGGGAGACATCAGCGGCCTCGACCCCGAGACGATCGAGCTGATGACGGTGCAGATCGCGTGGACACTGCGTCAGGACCCGAGCATCGAACGGGTGCGGGTGAGCGTCGGCGACACCCCGATCACCCTCGCCGGTGAGGGCCCCGACTTCGACGTCGACCTCGGCCAGGCCTACGACCCCAGCGGGGTGTATGCCCGGCAGGACCTGTTCGGGCTGCGCGGTCGCCGGATGGTGGGCTCGGTCAACGGACGCGAGGAGCGGGTCAGCGGCCCGTTCGGCCGGGACGACTACACCCTGGGTGACATCAGCGTGAACCTGCCGGGCACCGAGGTGGCCGGTGTGACCCGGGACGGCAGCGCCCTGATGCTCGCACCGGTGGACGCCACGCAGGGCCGCGGCGTGCGTCCGATCGTGTCGGGGGCCACCGACCTGCTGCACCCGGCGTGGGACCACACCGACCGGCTGTGGGTGCTGGACCGGACCCCGTCCGGTGCCGCCCTCTCCTACGTGCTGGGCAACCGGCGGGTCCCGGTGCGGGTGCCCGGGATCACCGGCGAGCGCGTGGTCGACTTCCTGGTCTCCCGCGACGGCTCCCGCATCGCCGCCGCGATCGACCGGCCGGGCAGCGACGTGGTGGTGCTCTCGCGCATCGTGCGTCAGGACTCCGCGCTGCGCGCCACCCGCGCGCGGACGATCCTGCGCGGGGTGGGCGAGCAGCTCCAGATCCGGGACCTGGGCTGGCGCTCGCCGACCGAGATCGCGATGGTGAGCGCGCTGACCGACGAGCTGTCGGAGGTGCGCACCTTCTCGGTCGACGGGTCCCCCGCCACGCAGTCCGGGGACATCCCGACCGAGCTGATCCGCCAGGACATCGTCCGGCTGGCGAGCTCCCCGCTGCCGGAGCGCTCGAGCTGGGTGGTCGCCGCCGACGGCACCGTGGTCCAGCTGGCACCCGAACGCGACGTGGCTCCGCCGGTGGTCGGCATCCGGGCCCTCACCTACGTCGGCTGACGCTCCGTCCACAGGGCCGCGCCGGTGCGGTTGCGCCGCGGACGGAGGGGCCGTGGGATGGCCGGGTGAGCGCCTCGTTCGTCTCCCCACTCGTGGACCTGCTCACCGGCTCGGCGTGCGCCGGCTGCGGAGAGCCCGGCCGGCTCCTGTGCCCACCCTGCGCCGGCTCGCTGCGGCGCGAGGCGGGGCCGGTGCGTCCCACACCGTGCCCGCCGGGGCTGGCCCGGTGCTGGGCGGCGGGGGAGTACGCCGACCTGCTGCGGGTGCTGCTGCTCGGGCACAAGGAGGACGCGCAGCACCGGTTGCGACGCCCGCTCGGCGGCCTGCTGGCCGGCGCGGTGGCCGGGCTGGCCGGAGCGCCCGGGGAGCTCGTGCCCGCGGTGCCCCTGGTCCTGGTGCCGGTGCCGTCACGGGCCTCGACGGTGCGGTCCCGCGGCCACGACGCGACGTACTCCCTGGCGGTGGCGGCCTGTCGCGACCTCCGGTCCCGGGGGTACGCCGTCCGGGTCGCCCGGCTGCTCCGGGTGGGGCGGGTGCGCGACCAGGCGGGGCTGGACGCCGCCGCCCGGGCGGCGAACCTGGCCGGCTCGATGCACTGTCCGGCCGGTCCGCTGCGCCGGCTCGCCGCGCGGCAACCACACGGTCTGGCGGTGGTGTGCGACGACGTGCTGACCACGGGTGCGACCGCCCGCGAGGCACAGCGTGCACTGGAGGCCAGCGGTGTGCCGGTGCTCGGCATCGCCACGGTGGCCGCGACCCGCCGCCGGGCCTTCCGTCATTGCGACTGACGGCTGGTCCTTTGGGGTGGGAGCGACTAGCGTCTGTTCATGGAGTCCGTCCGGGTCCGTGGTTGCGTCGGGGGGACGAATGTGTCCCGTCGACAAGCCGATGCCAGTCGCAGGCGAAGCGGTCCACGTAAGGCTGCCGGAGCGGGTGCGAGCCCGACACCGGCCAGCCGATCACGGTGCGGCTTAGACGTAAGTCCTGCCCCCTCCCCGTCGTCAGACACGACGTCCGGAGGGGAGAAGGTGGGTAGTGGCACCAAGCCGCGAGAGCCTCAGCAGGCGATTGTGGGGTCGAAGACCAGGTCGGCCGGACGGACTCCACCCATCACCCGGGACCATCCCTCCGGGGTGTCCCGCGCTCGCCCCTAGTGATCCAACCAAGCACGGGAGGTCTACATGGATGTTGTGGTCAACGCCAGGCACTGCGAGGTGTCCGACCGGTTCCGCAGTCATGTCGAAGAGAAGCTCGCCCGCCTCGAGAAGCACGACCACCGGATCATCCGGGTGCAGGTCGAGGTCGAGATGGAGCGCAACCCCCGTCAGCACGACCGGGCGGTGAAGGTGGAGCTGACCGCGCTCTCCAAGGGCCCGGTGATCCGGGCCGAGGCCGCCGCCGAGGACAAGATGGGTGCCCTCGACCTCGCGGTCGACAAGATGGCCGCCCAGATGCGCCGGGCCGCCGATCGCCGCCGCGTCCACCATGGTCGGCACGCGCCGGTCTCGGTGGGTGAGGCGCTCGCCGAGGTCGAGCCGCCCCAGGAGTCCTCGGGCGACGAGGGCCAGATCATCGAGCGTCAGGTGGGTCCGATCACCGTCACCGGCGACGGCCCCCTGGTGGTGCGCGAGAAGTCCCACCCGGCCAGTCCGATGACCCTCGACCAGGCGCTCTACGAGATGGAGCTCGTCGGCCACGACTTCTACCTGTACGTCGACAAGGACAGCGAACGGCCGGCCGTGGTCTACCGCCGCAAGGGATACGACTACGGCGTCATCTCACTCGACGTGGTGAGTTGACGCGGGTCCGGACCGGCGTCTGACATGATGCGCGTGTGAGCGACACCACCTCAAACCCCGAGCCCGAGCCGATCAGGGTCCTCGTCGTCGACGACCAGGAGCTGTTCCGCCGGGGCCTGGTCATGCTGCTCGGCGTCGAGCCGGGCATCGAGGTCGTCGGCGAGGCAGGTGACGGCGTCGAGGGCACCAACCTCGCCACGAGTGCCGCCCCCGACGTCGTCCTGCTCGACGTGCGCATGCCGAAGCGCTCGGGCATCGAGGCCTGTGTGGCCATCAAGGAGGCCGTGCCCTCGGCCAAGATCATCATGCTGACGGTCTCCGACGAGGAGGCCGACCTCTACGAGGCGGTCAAGAGCGGCGCCGCGGGCTACCTCCTCAAGGACTCCTCCATCGAGGAGGTCGCCCAGGCGGTCCGCGTGGTCTCCGACGGCCAGTCGCTGATCAGCCCGTCGATGGCGGTCAAGCTGATCGACGAGTTCAAGCAGATGTCGCGCCCCGAGCGCAGCCAGGTCCCCGGCCTGCGCCTCACCGAGCGCGAGCTCGAGGTGCTGCGGCTGGTCGCGAAGGGCATGAACAACCGCGAGATCGCCCGGCAGCTGTTCATCTCCGAGAACACCGTCAAGAACCACGTGCGCAACATCCTGGAGAAGCTGCAGCTGCACTCGCGCATGGAGGCCGTCATGTACGCCGTCCGCGAGAAGCTGCTCGACATCCCCTGAGCCGATGCAGTCGCTCTCGCAGCGGCAGGCGCGCCGGATCGCGCTCGCCGCCCAGGGGTTCCGCGACCCCCGGCACACCACGCCGACGATGCGGACCTTCAACCGCACCCTCGCCAGGACCGGCGTCCTCCAGGTCGACTCCGTCAACGTGCTGCAGCGCGCGCACTACATGCCCCTGTTCTCGCGGATGGGCGCCTACGACACCGGGCTGCTGCGCCGGGCCTCCGAGCGCACGCCGCGCCGGATGGTGGAGTACTGGGCGCACGTCCAGGCGTTCATGCCGGTCGAGCTGTGGCCGGTGATGCGACACCGGATGGACCACTACCGAGCCCAGCGCGGCAAGTGGCGCACGATGGTGGAGAAGCCCGAGCTCGAGGCGTCGGTGCTGGCCGAGGTGCGCGAGCTCGGCGCCAGCACCGCCCGCCACCTCGACGACGGACTGCCCCGCGCCAAGGACAACTGGGGCTGGAACTGGTCGGACACCCGCAAGGTCCTCGACTACCTCTACATGGTGGGCGACCTGGCCATCGCCGGGCGCAACGCGCAGTTCGAGATCCTCTACGACGTCCCCGAGCGGGTGCTGCCGGCCCAGGTGCTGGCGGCCCCGACGCCGAGCATCGCGGAGGCGTCCCTGGAGCTGGTGCGCCGCGCGGCCGTCTCCCACGGGGTGGCCACGGCACAGTGCCTGCGGGACTACTACCGGATGCACAACGACCTCGTGAAGCCGGCGATCGCCACCCTGGTGGAGGCGGGCGAGCTGCTCCCGGTCGAGATCCAGGGCTGGAGGCGGCCGGCGTACCTCCATCGCGACGCGAAGCTGCCGCGGCGGGTCGACGCCCGCGCGCTGCTGAGCCCGTTCGACCCCGTGGTCTGGGAGCGGGAGCGGGCCGAGCGGCTCTTCGACTTCCACTACCGCATCGAGATCTACGTCCCCCAGCACCTGCGGGTGCACGGCTACTACGTGCTGCCGTTCCTCCTGGGTGACCGGATCGCCGCCCGCGTCGACCTCAAGGCCGACCGCAGGGCCGGGATCCTCCAGGTGAAGGCGGCGTACGCCGAGCCGGGGGCGCCGCCGGAGACGCCCGAGGAGCTCGCGGCCGAGCTGCGGGACCTGGCCGGCTGGCTGGGGCTGGATGCCATCACCGTGGCCGACCGGGGTGACCTGGCGCCGCTGCTGCGCCTCTGAGTGCGTTCGAGGGGTGGCCGGTGCCACCGAGATGGGGATTCGCTTCGACCTGCTGGGTAGAGTGGCAGCCGCGTCAACGACCGGCGGCGACCGACGTCAGCCGACATCCCAGGAGCTCATCACCGTGCCTGCCATTCTCGACAAGATCCTCCGCATCGGCGAAGGCAAGATCCTGCGTCAGCTCGAGATGGTCGCCAAGGCCGTCAACGCGATCGAGGACGACTTCACGGCGATGAGTGACGAGGAGCTGCGCGGCCAGACCGCGGAGTTCAAGGCGCGCCTGGCCAAGGGCGAGACGCTCGACGACATCATGCCGGAGGCGTTCGCCACCGTGCGTGAGGCCGCTCGCCGGGTGATCGGCCAGCGCCACTACGACGTCCAGATCATGGGTGGCGCGGCACTGCACTTCGGCAACATCGCCGAGATGAAGACCGGTGAGGGCAAGACGCTGGTCGCGACCCTGCCGTCATACCTCAACGCGCTGGCCGACCAGGGCGTGCACATCGTCACGGTCAACGACTACCTCGCGAAGTACCACGCGGAGTGGATGGGCCGCATCCACCACTTCCTCGGCCTGACCACCGGCGTGATCCTGCCCGAGATGAAGCCCTCCGAGCGACGCGAGGCCTACGCCTGCGACGTCACCTACGGCACCAACAACGAGCTGGGCTTCGACTACCTGCGCGACAACATGGCCTCCTCCATCGAGGACTGCGTCCAGCGCGAGCACGCCTTCGTGATCGTGGACGAGGTCGACTCGATCCTCATCGACGAGGCCCGCACGCCGCTGATCATCTCCGGCCCCACCCAGGACGAGGTCCGCTGGTACGCCGAGTTCGCCAAGCTGGTGCGCACCCTCAAGAAGGACGTCGACTACGAGACCGACGAGAAGAAGCGCACCATCTCCGTGCTCGAGCCCGGCATCACCAAGGTCGAGGACCACCTCGGCATCGAGAACCTCTACGACTCGGTGAACACGCCGCTGATCTCCTTCCTCAACAACTCCATCAAGGCCAAGGAGCTGTTCCGCAAGGACAAGGAGTACGTCGTCATCGACGGCGAGGTGCTCATCGTCGACGAGCACACCGGCCGCATGCTGGCCGGCCGGCGCTACAACGACGGCCTGCACCAGGCCATCGAGGCCAAGGAGGGCGTGACCGTCCGCGAGGAGTACCAGACCCTCGCCACGGTGACCCTGCAGAACTACTTCCGCCTCTACAAGAAGCTGTCCGGCATGACCGGCACGGCGATGACCGAGGCCTCGGAGTTCGACAAGATCTACGGCCTCGGCGTGGTGCCGATCCCGACGAACAAGGAGTTCGTCCGGATGGACCAGCCCGACCTCGTCTACCGCACCGAGGACGCGAAGTACGAAGCCGTCGTCGACGACATCGCCGAGCGCAACAGCAACGGCCAGCCGGTCCTGGTCGGCACCGTGTCGGTCGAGAAGTCCGAGCACCTCTCCGGGCTGCTCAAGAAGCGCGGGGTGCCGCACACCGTCCTCAACGCCAAGCACCACGCGAACGAGGCGCAGATCGTCGCGATGGCCGGCCACAAGGGCGCGGTCACGGTCGCCACCAACATGGCCGGTCGAGGCACCGACATCATGCTCGGTGGCTCGGTCGAGTTCCTGGCCGACGCCGAGCTCCGCAAGCAGGGCCTCGACCCGGTCGGCGAGAAGGCCGAGGAGTACGAAGCCGCCTGGCCGGCGATGCTCGAGCGCATCAAGGAGCAGGTCGCCAACGAGCACGACGAGGTCAAGGCAGCCGGTGGCCTCTACGTCGTCGGCACCGAGCGTCACGAGTCGCGCCGCATCGACAACCAGCTGCGTGGTCGTTCCGGCCGTCAGGGTGACCCGGGCGAGTCCCGGTTCTACCTGTCGCTGCAGGACGAGCTGATGCGTCTCTTCAAGTCGGACTGGGTCGACCGGGTGCTCACCGTGCTCAAGGTCCCCGACGACGTCCCGATCGAGAACAAGCGCGTCACCGGCGCGATCGCCAACGCGCAGGGCCAGATCGAGTCGCAGAACTTCGAGTCCCGCAAGAACGTCCTCAAGTACGACGACGTGATGGACCGCCAGCGCCACGTGATCTACGGCGAGCGCCGTGAGGTCCTCGAGGGTGCCGACCTCGAGCAGCAGATGCGCGGCTTCATCGACGACGTCATCGAGGGCTACGTCGTCGGCGCCACCGAGGGCTTCTCCGAGGAGTGGGACCTCGAGGCGCTGTGGACCGCGCTCAAGCAGCTCTACCCCGTGAGCCTGGACCTCAAGAAGCTCGAGAGCGAGGTGGGCGGCCACGCGAACCTGACCCGCGAGGTGCTGATCGAGGACCTCAAGAAGGACGCGCAGGCGGCGTACGACGGGCGCGAGGCCGAGATCGGCGAGGAGAACCTCCGCGAGCTCGAGCGCCGGGTGGTGCTGTCGGTGCTCGACCGCAAGTGGCGCGACCACCTCTACGAGATGGACTACCTGCGCGAGGGCATCTACCTGCGGGCCTACTCCCAGCGCGACCCGCTGGTGGAGTACCAGCGCGAGGGCTTCGACATGTTCACCGCGATGATGGACGGCATCAAGGAGGAGTCGGTCGGCTTCCTGTTCAACCTCCAGGTCGAGATCGAGGACGAGGAGGAGGCCGCCCGGGCGGACGCCGACGCCGCCGAGGCCGCGGAGGCCGAGGCCAAGGCCGCCCACATCCGGGCCAAGGGCCTGGAGGCGCCGAAGGCACCGACCAAGCTCTCCTACTCCGGCCCCGCCGAGGACGGCGAGGCCGAGATGACCGGCTCGGTGACGACCGAGGCCGACGAGTACGCCGGCACCGGCCGCAACGCCGACTGCCCCTGCGGCTCGGGCAAGAAGTACAAGAAGTGCCACGGAGCGCCGGGGGGACCCACGGGCCTGACGACCCGCGTGAACGGCTGAGCGAGCCTCAGCCCTCCCACTCGCTAACCGAATTCAAGGGCTGTGCACTGCCACCGGGCGGCGACGACCTCGAGCCGTGCGGCGATCGCCCGGTTCCGCTCGCCGTAGCGGACCCGCGCGCACACCTCCACGATCTCGTCGGACACGAAGCAGGTCCGCACGTTCTCGACCTGCGGGCGGACCACGGGCCGGCGGCCGCGACCCTGACCGGCCCGGTGCACGCCCGCCCGGGCGACCACGCCGGCGCGGTAGGCCAGCTCCTGGTGCACCGCCGGCACCGTCCAGCGCACCAGCTGGGACACCGGCCGGTCGCCGCCGACCACCTCGACGCAGGCCTGGGTGAACGTCATCGCCCAGCGGCGTAGCTCGCGGCGGGTGCTGGCCGCCACGGGCACCACGTCCGCGCCGTCGAGCGGGAGCGGCTCGGGCGCCCACGGCGGGCCCAGCTCGGCGTCCAGGTCGAGCGCCAGGGTGCCCTGCACGCTGGTCAGCACCGACCAGGCGGCCGCG
This sequence comes from uncultured Actinomycetota bacterium, assembly GCA_963767955.1. GTDB lineage: Bacteria > Actinomycetota > Actinomycetes > Propionibacteriales > Nocardioidaceae > Nocardioides. The sequence goes on from CAVYGA010000003.1 coordinate 134,801, forward strand.
TCGGCGACCCGGGGTCCGGGGAGCGGCGTGACGTTGTCGTGGAAGGGGGACATCAGGCGTCCTCTCGGGGTGGGAGCCGCAGGTGGGTGCCGGGCTGGATGACGTCGGGGTCGGGGCCGACGGCGCCCCGGTTCACCTGCCAGATCAGCCGCCAGCGCCGGTCGACGGCGGCCGCGGTGGCGCCCGGCAGGTCACGGGCGGCGACCTCCCAGAGCGTGTCGCCGGGAGCCACCCGGACCTCGCGTGCGGCGTGCCCGTCGAGCAGCGGCACCGGACCCGTGTGCTGGGGTGGGCCGGTGGGCCGGTCGGGCAGTGGCAGCCCGGCGAGCGCGGAGCGGTCCTCCCGGCCAGGGCCGTGCGCCGCGGCGACGCCACCGTCCTGCCCGTCGGCGGCGGTGGCGGGCGTCGCGCCGGCGACCAGCGCCGCCCCACAGGCGACCAGCACCCAGCGCCGCACTGCCGCTGGGCAGCCGCGGTGCCTCCTGGGGCGTCCGGTGGCGGCCTCCACCACGACCGCGGTGGTGACGAGCCAGAACCAGCAGGCACAGCCGGCCAGCAGCACGCCGCACCCGGTCGTCAGCCAGGCGTCGAACGGCACCCCGGCCCGCCCGGAGGACCTCAGCAGGGAGGCGCCGGCCTCGAGGTCGGGCGCAAGCGACCGGACCAGCGCCAGCGCGAGCAGGGACACCGTCGCCCAGACCGCGAGGCAGCGGGGGAGCGGGCCGGTGCCGGGAGTGCCCTGTCGCCGAGTCAACATCTCTGATGCCTTCGTTTGATTCCGTTTGCATCAGTCAAAGCCTGTTGAATGACGTTGTCAACGGGCTCTCCACAGGCGGTTGACACCCGGCCGGATCCCCGGCGAGGGTCGGGCCCATGACCCACGAGCCCGGCTGGGAGCGGCGCCTGATGGCGCTGTTCGACGATCTGGAGCAACAGGCCGAGGCGATCTTCGGAGCCGAACGGGAGGCGGAGGTGGCCGAGCGGGCGCGCGCCGAGTACGCCGCCGTCACGCTGGCCTCCCGACTGATGGCCGCCCGCGGCGCCGCGGTGGGCCTGGTCGTCGAGGGCGTCGGCACCGTCTCGGGGCTGGTGCACCGGGTGGCCGGGGACTGGTGCCTGCTCGGGGCCGCCGGTCAGGACTGGATCGTCCGGCTGCCCGCCGTCATCGCGGTCCGGGGGCTGCCGTCGCACTCGGTGGCCGAGGACGCGTGGCCGGTGACCGCCCGGCTCGGCCTGGGCTCGGCACTGCGGAGGCTCGCCGACGGTCGCGAGGAGTGCCGCCTCCGCCTCCGCGACGGCACGGCGTACGACGCCCGCCTGAGCCGGGTCGGCGCCGACTTCGTGGAGGCCTTCACCGGTGACCACGCCGAGCCCGTCGTGCTGGCCGTCGCGGCCCTGGCCGCGGTGCACAGCCGCGAGACCTGATGCGCGCGCCCCACTGACAGGTGGGCCCCACCCTCGACGGCGCGGCACCGCTGTGGCGTTGACCCGCTCCCCCTCACGGGGCACTCTGGGTCCGAGCCCGCCACGAACGTCCGCGACGTACCCGCCTCGGAGGAGAGACGATGAACCCGTTCGACCGGCCCCCCGGCATCGTTCGCTGGACGCTGCGCCTCGAGAACGCAACCGCGCTCGACGGGCCGGTGCACGCGTTGGCGCCGAAGATCGAGGCTCTGTTCGGTGCCGGGACGCGCGGTTCGGTGCTGCGCGGGGAGTGGCTCGGCCACGCCGTCCACCCGCTGCTCACCGACGTCGTGCTCGGCACCTGGACCTCCGCAAGTGTCCTCGACGTCATCGGTGGCCCCGACTCCGCCGCCGCCGCCCAGAGGCTGATCGGCACCGGCCTTCTCGCCGCCGGTCCGACGGCCTGGACCGGATGGGCCGAGTGGTCGGAAGCCGGGTCGCGCGGCCAGCGGGTGGGACTCGTCCACGCCGTGACCAACGGCGTCGCGATCGGCCTCTACGCGGCGTCGTGGCTCGCCCGCCGGCGGGGCCGGCACGGAGCTGGGGTCCGGCGGGCCCTCGCCGGAGCGGCCGTGTCGGGAGCCGGCGCCTACCTGGGCGGTCACCTCGCCGCCGCACGCAAGGTGGGGAGCCACCATGCCGCCTACGACGACGCTCTCCTCTGACCCATGCGGAGCTGACCCATGCGGAGCTGACCCATGCGGAGCGCGATCACCTCTCACCTCCGTGCGCTCTGCGTCGACCAGGGTGAGGTCGGCCGGTGGGAGGGTCGGCCGGGTGCTGCTGGCCGATTGCTGCTGGCCGATCCCGATGGCAACGGGTTCTGTGTCCTGACTCGCCGATAGCGTCCGGACCCGCCGGGCGCCTACGCCGGGCGCCGACGCCGCGCGCCTACGCTGGGCCGGTGGCCGTCAACCGCAGTCGCAGGGCCCGGGCCTCGCTCAAGCGCAAGCGCCGGATGGACAGCGTCGAGCACGACCTCAGCGATGCGCACTGGGCTGCCATCACGGCGGCCTGGGGAGGCTGCGCCTACTGCGGCGCGACGGACAGGCCGTTGCAGCGTGACTGCGTCCTGCCGCTCTCCCGCGGCGGGCGCTACACGCTCGACAACATCGCGCCGGCCTGCGGCTCCTGCAACGCCAGCAAGTGCAACGACGAGGTCACCGGCTGGCTGCGCCGCAAACGACTGGACGAGCGGGCCTTCCTGGTCCGCCACCACGAGATCACGGCCTCGCTCGGGCTCCTGGTGCGCGGCGTACCGGACACGGACACCGGGCACACCGGGCACACCGGGGACAACGCGGCCGACGCGCAGCGACGCGGCGGCTAGGCGCGCCGCTCGTGCAGGCGCTGCTGGGCGGCCGCCAGGTAGGCCAGGCACGGCGCGTCGGTCCCCGGGTGCTTCTCGGTCAGGTGGAAGACCCACCGGTCCATCGCCGCCAGGAAGCCGTTGTCACCGCCGGGGCGATACGCCGACCAGCTGAGGCGACCCCGCACGACGCAGGCGGTGCAGCTGATCTTGTAGACGAACCGCTGGTCCCGGTCGACATCGATCCGCACCCTCGCCAGCGGGCCGGCCTCCGAGGCGGCCTTCTTCTCACGAGCGGATCGGCTCGCTGTCATCGCGCACCCCCTGTCACGGTCGGGGATGTCATGTCCCGGCAGGTGGAGCCTACCGCCGCGTGCGCCGAGCCGAGCGGTCACGGGGGCGCCGGGCCGGCCCGCTCCGGCCACGGGCACGATGGGGCGATGACCGAGCCATGGAGCACCGACCAGATCCCCGACCAGAGCGGCACGACCGCGGTGGTGACCGGAGCCAACAGTGGACTCGGGCTGGTGACCGCCCGAGAGCTGGCCCGCGCGGGCGCACTGGTCGTGCTGGCCTGCCGCGACACCGGGAAGGGGACGGCCGCCGCCGCCGACATCGGCGCCGCCGTACCCGGGGCCCGGCTGGAGGTGGCGGAGCTGGACCTGAGCGACCTGGGCTCCGTACGCCGCTTCGCCACCACTCTGGAGGTCGACGAGGTCAGCCTGCTCGTCAACAACGCCGGGATCATGATGACGCCCCAGCGGCGCACCACGGACGGCTTCGAGCTCCAGTTCGGCACCAACCACCTCGGGCACTTCGCCCTCACCGGCCTGCTGATGGACCGGCTCCAGCGGGCCGACACCGCGCGCGTCGTCACCCTGTCCAGCATCGAGCACAAAGCCGGGCACCTGCACTTCGACGACCTCCAGCTCGAGCACGGCTACGCGCCGCGCAAGGCCTACCGGCAGTCCAAGCTGGCCAACGCCACGTTCGGACTCGAGCTCGACCGCCGCCTCCGCGCGGCCGGCTCATCCGTGACGAGCGTGCTCGCGCACCCGGGCTACTCGGCCACCAACCTCCAGAGCACCGGGCCCACCGGGATCATGAAGTCGATCATGGCCGTCGGCAACAGGCTGGTCGCGCAGCACGTCGAGCGGGGCGCCCTGCCGACCCTGTACGCCGCGACCGCGGCCGGTGTGGAGGGCGGCGACTACATCGGGCCCGACGGCTTCCAGGAGCTGCGGGGGGTGCCGACGCGGGTCGAGGTGATCGCCGAGGGACAGGACCCCGAGGTGGGGCAACGGCTCTGGGACGTGTCCGCGGAGCTGACCGGGGTCGCCGGCTGGCCGGCGCCCGTCTAGCCGGTGCCCGTCTAGCCGACAGCTCAGGTCGCCTCGACGTCGTAGGGCGGGACCTCGCCGTCGGTGAGCGGCCGCAGGCCGGCGCGCGCCGGCTCCTCGTCGTCGTCGTCCTCCATCGCCTCCAGGATGTGCTTGCGCACGATCGCCCGGGGGTCGAGGTCGCGCAGCTCGAGGTCGGAGAACTCCGGCCCGAGCTCGCTGCGCAGGTCGTCGCGGGCGGCGTTGGCGTACTTCTTCATCCGCTTGACGAACTGCGCCGCCTGCTTGGCCAGGTCGGGGAGCCGGTCGGGACCGAACACGAGCACCGCGACGAAGGCGATCACCGCCATCTCGGGGAGCCCGACGCCGAACATGGGTCAGAACCGCGCGGAAGGGGTCAGACCCAGCTGCATGCCGGCCAGCCCGCGGCCCCGGCCCGACAGTCCTTCGGCCACGCGGGTGAGCTCGGCGGCCGCGGGCGCCGTGGGGTTGGCGTCGACGATCGGCTTGCCGTCGTCCCCACCCTCGCGCAGCGAGATGTCGAGCGGGATCCGGCCGAGCACCCCCACGTCGTACCCGAAGCGCTCGGAGAGGGTCGCAGCGACCCGGTCGCCACCACCGGAGCCGAACACCTCGAGCCGGTGCTCCACACCGCAGTGCGGGCAGGGCAGGAACGACATGTTCTCGACGACGCCGACCACCCGCTGGTGCATCATCGAGGCCATCGTGCCGGCCCGCTCGGCGACCTCGGCGGCGGCCTCCTGCGGCGTGGTCACCACGACCACCTCGGCGTTCGGGAGGTGCTGGCCGAGCGAGATCGCCACGTCGCCGGTGCCCGGCGGCAGGTCGAGGAGCAGCACGTCGAGGTCGCCCCAGTAGACGTCGGAGAGCATCTGCACCAGCGCCCGGTCGAGCATCGGGCCACGCCAGGCGACCACCTGGTCACGGCGCGGCTTGAGCATGCCGATGGAGATGACCGAGACTCCCGAGGCGGTCGGCACCGGCATGATCAGGTCCTCGACCTGGGTGGGGCGCTCGTCGCCGATCCCGAGCATCGCCGGCACGGAGTGGCCGTAGATGTCGGCGTCGACCAGGCCCACCTTGAGGCCGAGCTTGGCCATCGCGACCGCGAGGTTGACGGTGACCGAGGACTTGCCGACCCCGCCCTTGCCGCTGGCGATCGCATAGACCTTGGTGAGCGACCCCGGCTGGGCGAACGGGATCTCCCGCTGCGCCTGGCCGCCGCGGAGGATCTCCTGGAGGCCGGCGCGCTGCTCCTGGGTCATCACGCCGAGCACGAGCCGGACGTCGGTGACGCCGGGGACCTTGCCGACGGCGGTCGTCACATCGCGGGTGATGGTGTCCTTGAGCGGGCAGCCGGAGACCGTCAGCAGCACGGTCACGTCGACGGACCCGTCGTCGGAGATCTCTACGGTGTCGACCATGTTGATCTCGGTGATCGGGCGCTTGATCTCGGGGTCGTTGACGGTCGCGAGGGCGGCGTTGACCTGCTCGAGGGTGGGAAGGCTCATGATCCCCAAGCCTACGGTGTGCCCGAACCCGCGGAGTCGTCGGCGCCGTGGCCTTCCTCACGGACGTCTCCGGCGTCCTGGGGCTCGTCCTCCGCCGCGGCCCGCTCGTCCAGCTCGCTGAGCAGCCCGCGCAGCTCCGAGCGCAGGAAGTCGCGGGTGGCGACCTCGCCGACGGACATCCGCAGCGAGGCGACCTCGCGGGCCAGGAACTCCATGTCGGCGTGCGCCCGGGCGTTGGCCTGCCGGTCCTGCTCGGCCAGCACCTTGTCGCGGCTCTCCTGCCGGTTCTGGGCCAACAGGATCAGCGGGGCGGCGTACGACGCCTGCAGGCTGAGCAGCAGCGTCAGGAAGATGAACGGGTAGTTGTCCCAGCGCCAGTCGGACGGCACCACCCGGTTCCAGACGAGCCACATGGCCACGAAGAACGTCATGTAGATCAGGAACCGGGCGGTCCCCATGAACCGCGCGAACTGCTCGGCGAACACGCCGAACATGTCGGAGTCGTAGGCCGGGCGGCGCACCCACGGGCGACGCAGGTCCTGCGGGGTGTCGAGGCGGGGAAGGCGACGCTCAGCCACGGGCCACCCCCGGTCGCGGCGCCCGGTCGCGCCAGTTCTCGGGGAGCATGTGGTCGAGCAGGTCGTCGACGGTCACCGCGCCGAGCAGCCGGCCCTGCTCGTCGACCACCGGCGCCGCCACCAGGTTGTACGTCGCCAGGTGGGCCGCGACCTCGTCGATCGACATGGCGGGGCGCAACGGGTCGAGGGAGTCGTCCAAGGCAGCGGCGACCAGGGTCGAGGGCGGCTCCCGGAGCAGCCGCTGGATGTGCGCGATGCCGAGCAGCTTGCCGGTCGGCGGCTCCAGCGGCGGACGGCAGACGTAGACGACCGCCGCCAGCGAGGTGGTCAGGTCGGGGTTGCGCACGTGCGCCAGGGCGTCGGCGATGGTCGCGTCGGGCGGCAGGATCACCGGCTCGACCGTCATCATGCCGCCGGCGGTCTGCTCCTCGTAGGACATCAGCCGCCGGACCTCGGCGGCCTCGTCCGACTCCATCAGCTCCAGCAGCCGGGCCGCGATGTCGGGCTGCAGGTCGGCGATCAGGTCGGCCGCGTCGTCCGGCGACATCTCCTCCAGGACGTCGGCCGCCCGCTCGGAGTCGAGGTGCTCGAGGATCTCGACCTGGTCCTCCTCGGGCAGCTCCTCGATCACGTCGGCGAGCCGCTCGTCGTCGAGGGCCGCGATGACCGCGCGGCGCCGGTCGGGGGGCAGGTCGTGGATCACGCCGGCCGCGTCCGCCGGGCGCATCTCCTGGATCGCGGCCAGCAGGTGCAGGGCACCCTGGCTGGCCTCGTCCTGGGTCAGGCCGGTGACCTCGCTCCACTCCACGACGTGGGTCTGGCCCTTGCGGCGGAAGCCGCGGCCCGGCTCCTGCAGCGCCACCCGGCTGACCACCCAGTCGCGGGTGCGGGCCTGCTCCATCGCGACGTCGTAGATGGTGCCGGTGGTCTCGGTGCCCCGGACCCCCACGGTGCGGTCGAGCATCTGGCCGATCACCAGGGTCTCGGTGGGTCGCTTCTCGAAACGGCGCATGTTGAGCAGCCCGGTCGAGTAGACCGCCCCGCTGTCGATGTTGGTGACCCGGGTCATCGGCACGAAGATCTGCCGCCGGCCGAACACCTCGACCACCATCCCGAGCACCCGGGGCTGGCTGCGCTGCGACCGGAGCGCCACCACGAGGTCACGCACCTTGCCGACCTGGTCCCCCTGGGGGTCGAAGATCGGCAGCCCGACCATGCGGGCCGCGAAGACACGGGCAGGGGTGGTGCTCACGGAGAGACACGTTAGCGTCTGGCGCCATGACGTCGGCCTCTCTCTCGTTCGACATCCTCGACGTGTTCGCCGAGTCCCCGTTCGCCGGCAACCAGCTGGCCGTCGTCCACGGCGCGGATCACCTGGACGACGCGCAGCGACTGGCGCTCGCCCAGGAGTTCGGCTACTCCGAGACGACGTTTCCCAGCCCGCTCGGCCGCACGGCGTACGCCGTCCGCATCTACACCCCGTCCCAGGAGATCGCCTTCGCCGGCCACCCGACGCTGGGCACCGCCTGGGCGCTGCGTGACCGCGGTGACCTCGCGGGCGACGTGGCGACCCAGCACTGCGGCGCCGGCGAGGTGGCGGTGCGCCTCGACGGAGACCGGGTCGAGCTGACGGCGACCCCGTGCGACCTCGCCGGTCCGCTGCCACCTCGGCTGGTCCACGAGCTGCTGGCCGACCACGGGCTCGGCCCGGGCGACCTGGCCGGCGACGCCTGGGTGGCCGGCGCCGGCCTCGACTTCGTGCACGTGCCGGTGACGGAGGAGGCGCTGCCGCGGGCCCGGCTCGGCACGCGCCCGCTCCCGTCGTACGACGGGTGGCCGGAGGTCCGCGACCGGCTCGACGGCGTCAACCTGGTCGCGCTGGTGCCCGGCGACCCGGTCGAGGTGCACAGCCGGGTGTTCGTCCCGGGCCTGCTCGGAGCCGAGGACGCGGCCACCGGATCCGCCGCGGCCGGGCTCGGCATGGTGCTCGCCGCGAGCGGACTGCTGCCCGAGGGCGGCCGCTACGAGGTCCGCCAGGGCCTCGAGATGGGCCGGCCCTCGCGGCTGTCCGGCCACGTCGAGGCGGCCGGCGGGGCACCCACGGCGTGCCGGGTCGCGGGTCGGGTGCACCCGATCGCCCGCGGCACCGTCGCCGTGCCGCCACGCTGACCGCTTTGTAGGATGAACGCGCCGGGGGGAGAGGGGACTGAGCTTGCCGACGACCGTCCACGCGCACATCGGCGTGCCGAAGACCGGCACCACCTACCTCCAGGCGCTGCTCTACGCCAACCGTGACTCGTTCCGGCAGCAGGGCGTGACCGTCGTGGGGCGGCACCGGATGCACTTCGATGCGGCCAGCGAGATCACCGGTGCCCGGTCCAAGCGGACCGGGGCCATCCCCACCGGCGCGTGGGCCCGCGTGGTCCGGTCGGTCGAGAAGGTCGACACCGCGGCCGCGGTGTTCAGCTCCGAGCGCTACTCGCTGGCCCGGCTCCCGGGGGCGCGGAGGCTCGTCGACACCCTCCAGGCGTCCTCCGCCGCGGCCGAGGTGCACGTGGTCGTCACCGTCCGCGACCTGGTCGCCGCCGAGCCGTCGGCCTGGCAGGAGTACGTCAAGAACGGCGGCATCCGGAGCTGGCCGGAGTTCTGTGCCGCGGCCGTCGCCAACCCCGACGAGCTGCAGCGCCGGCGCCGGATCCGCCGGGTGCTGGAGGTCTGGCCCCAGGTGCTGCCTCCGGAGCACCTGCACGTCGTGACGGTGCCGCCGCAGGGCAGCCCCCGCGGCCTGCTCTTCGAGCGCTTCTGCTCGGTGCTCGGCGTCGACCCGGCCGCGATGGGCACGCTGGAGCCCGAACGGCGCAACACCTCCCTCGACTTCGTCGCCACCGAGATGCTGCGCCGGGTCAACGTCCGGGAGCCGCGGCTGCCGGTCGCCGTGCAGCGCAGCGAGATCAAGAAGTTCCTCGCGAACGGCGCGCTGTCGCGGCGCGAGGTGCCGATCCGGCCGGCGCTCTCCGGCGAGGCCCTCGACCTGGCCCGGGCGGAGAACGAGCGGGTCGCCGAACGGATCACCGCCGCCGGTCTCGACGTGGTGGGGGACCTGGCCGACCTCCACGGCGTGTACCCCGACGTGCCGCCGTCATACGACGTGCCGGCCGAGGACCTGCTCGACGCGGCCCTGGAGGCCGTGACCCTGCTGGCCGCGCGGTCGGCCGAGCGCGGCGCCGGCGCCCCCCGCTCGCGCGCCCTCCGCAAGGTCACCGACCTGCTCGGCCGCGACGGCTGAGGCAGAGTACGCTCCTGCCGCAGACCACCAGCAATCCACCGGAAGAGGGGCGCTCGTCGATGGCATCGGTGTCGCGCGTCCGGGTGGACGACGACGGGATCTTCGCCGCCAGCCGCAGCGAGGTCGTGCTCGACGTGCTCTTCGACGACCGGCGCATCTGGTCGTTCTGGTTGATCCGCGACGGTGAGGAGCGCGACGGCGGCCACCACGTCGCCTGGCCCCCGGCGCTGCAGCGCTTCCTGGAGGGCGAGACCCGGCTCGCGCTGGTCGAGCACGTCTCCGGCACCGTGGTCTTCGACGAGGAGCTGACCCTGGGTGCCGCCGCCGGGGGCACCCGCATCGCGGTCGTCAACGCCGAGGGCCGCCCGCTCGGCCTCGACAAGAGCAACCGGCTCGCCCAGACCTTCGACACCCGCAGCGACGAGCACGTGGCACCGCTGCTGGACTCGATCGAGGAGGTCCTCGAGGCGCTGCGGACGGCCGGCGTCGACGCGTTCCCGGCGTACGGCACCCTGCTCGGCGCGGTCCGTGGCGGCAAGCTGATCGGCCACGACAGCGACGCCGACCTGGGCTACGTCAGCGAGCACACCCATCCCGTCGACGTGGTGCGCGAGTCGTTCGTGCTGCAGCGCCGGCTGGCCGAGATGGGCTACCGGATCAGCCGCTACAGCGGCGCCGCGTTCAAGGTCGACGTGATCGAGGCGGACGGCTCGGTCCGGGGCCTGGACGTGTTCGGCGGCTTCCTGCACGACGGCAACCTGATCCTGATGGGCGAGATCCGCACGCCGTTCGAGCGGGACTGGATCTTCCCGCTGGGCACCACCACGCTCGAGGGCCGCACCCTGCCTGCGCCGGCGGACACCGACCGGTTCCTGGCCGCGACGTACGGGCCCAGCTGGCGGGTGCCGGACCCGGCCTACCACTTCGAGACACCGCGCTCCACGCACCGTCGTCTCAACGGCTGGTTCCGGGGCACCCGGGTGCACCGTGAGGAGTGGGACCGGCACTGGTCCACCGCGCACCGCCGCCGCACGCCCCGGGTCCGCCCGAGCGGGTTCGCCGCCTGGGTGCGCCGCCAGCAGCCCGACCTCGGCGAGGTCGTCGACGTCGGCTGCGGTCGCGGCTCCGACGCCTACTGGTTCGCCGCGTCCGGGGTGCCCGCCATCGGGCTGGACTACGCGCCGCGGGGGGCCGAGCGGCTCGCCGAGCGGGCGGCCGAGGCCGGCGTACCGGCCGCCTACCACTCCTTCAACCTCCTCGAGCTGCGCCAGGTGCTCGGCTGGGGTGCCCGGCTCGCGCACCGGGGCCCGGGGAGCGGCGACCGGGTGGTGCTGGCCCGGCACGTGGCCGACGCGACCGACCCGACCGGTCGGCGGCACCTGTGGCGGTTCGCCCAGATGGTGCTGCGCGGCGGCGGCCGGCTCTACCTCGAGTTCCTGGTGCCGGGCGAGGCCGGGGACCGGGCCGCGGAGCGCTTCTCCCGCCGGCACTTCCTCACCCCCCTGTCGCCCGAGCTCGTGATCAGCGAGCTCGAGGCCCGCGGTGCCACGGTCGTGGCCCGCAAGGACAAGGCCCTGGGCCGTGGCCGGCGACACCGCCGCGGCTCCCACGCAACTCCCCGGCGACCCGGTGGTCGTCGGATCTGTCGATTGGTGGTCGAATGGCAGGCATGAACATGCGCTCGAAGCTCTCCCGCGGGGTCGCGAAGGTCCGGGACGCGGGCGCCGCCCGGGTGGACATGATCAAGCTCGCGGCCCGGGTCAAGGAGCTCGAGGCCGAGGTGCAGGAGTGCCGTCAGCTCAACCTGCGGCTGGCCGAGCTCACCGACGTGGTCCAGGAGCTGCTGCTCCCGGCCGCGCAGCGCGACGAGGCACGCATCACCGAGGTGCTGGAGCGCTACACCAAGAATCTCGGCTGAGCCCGCCTTGGCACGCCGGGTCCTGCTGCACGTCGGGCTGCCGAAGACGGGCACGACGTACCTCCAGTCCATCGTCTGGGCCAACAAGGTCGTCCTGCGCGAGCAGGGCCTGCTGGTGCCCGGCTTCGGCCCGCGCCAGCACCTGTGGGCCAGCTGCGTGGTCCGGGAGGAGCCCCACCTCGAGCGCCGGCACCGCGACGCCCACCGGGCGTGGACGCAGCTGGTCGACGACGCCCGGGACTGGACCGGCACCGCACTGATCAGCCATGAGTTCTTCGCCGGCGCCAGCGAGACCCAGGTGCGCCGCGCGCTGGCGGACCTCGGCGAGACCGAGGTGCACGTGGTCGTCACCGCCCGCGAGATCGTCGGGCTGGTCACCGCCCGCTGGCAGGAGTGGGTCAAGAACGGCGCCACCGGCCCGATCGACGGCTACCCGACCGGTGACGGCGGCGACCCCGGTGACGAGTGGGGGTGGGACACGAACGACCTGGCCGACGTGCTGCGCCGGTGGGGGAGCACGCTGCCACCCGGGCGGGTCCACCTGATCACCCTGCCCGGCCGCGACGAGCCGCCCGACGCGCTGTGGCGCCGGTTCGCCGGGCTGCTCGAGGTCGACCCGGACTCCTGTGACACCACCGTCTCCCAGCCCAACGAGTCCCTCGGGGTCGTCGAGGTCGAGCTGCTGCGCCGGATCAATCCGCACCTGGGGGAGTTCAGCAGCCCGGTCGACAAGGGCGTCTGGATCCGCGGCTACCTCGCGCAGGAGAAGCTGGTGCCCCGCAACGGCGAACGGTTCTGGCCCTCCGCCGAACGGGTCGCGGCGCTCCGGGCCCGCGGCGACGCCGGGCTGCGCGAGATCAAGACCGCCGGCTACCACGTGGTGGGTGACCTCGACGCGCTGCGCACGCCCCTGGTCCTGCCGCACCGCCGGCACCCCAACTCGGTCACCGAGGGGGAGCTGGTCGACGCCGCGGCGGGCACCATCGCCGCCATGCTGGCCGACGTACGCAGTCAGCGGCGCCGCCTCCACGCCGGGTCGCGGACCCCGTGGCAACGGTTGCGCGGCGGCGTACGACGCGTGCTCCCGACCCGCGGAGCCTGACCCGCGAGCGTGAGATGAGTCATGCTCCACGGGTGTCCCCGCGCCCTTAGACTCGGGCCGCTGACCCCCACGCGGAAAGGTTCACCCATGGCGCGGCTCTGCCAGACCGACGATCTGACCGACATCCAGGAAGAGATCGTCAAGACGGTCCGCCAGTTCGTCAACGACAAGATCCTTCCCGTCGCCACCGAGCTCGAGCACGCGGACGAGTACCCCACCGAGATTGTCGAGGGGCTCAAGGAGCTCGGCATCTTCGGCCTGATGATCCCCGAGGAGTACGGCGGCCTCGGGGAGTCGCTGCTGACCTACGCGCTCGTCGTCGAGGAGATCGCCCGCGGCTGGATGTCCGTCTCCGGGGTCATCAACACCCACTTCATCGTCGCCTACATGCTGATGCAGCACGGCACCGACGAGCAGAAGCAGAAGTACCTCCCCGCGATGGCCACCGGCGAGGTCCGCGGCTCGTTCTCGATGTCCGAGCCCGCCCTCGGCTCGGACGTCTCCGCGATCAAGACCAAGGCGGTCCGGGAGGACGATGGCGGCTACGCCATCACCGGCCAGAAGATGTGGCTGACCAACGGCGGCTCGTCCAACCTGGTCGCGGTGCTGGTCAAGACCGGCCAAGGAAGTGGGCACAGCGGTGCCGACTCGGTCTACAAGAACATGACCACCTTCCTCGTCGAGAAGGAGCCCGGCTTCGGGGAGACCGCCCAGGGCGTCACCATCCCCGGCAAGATCGACAAGATGGGCTACAAGGGCGTCGACACCACCGAGGCGATCTTCGAGGGCCACCGGATCTCGGCCGACCAGATCCTCGGCGGTGAGCCCGGCCGGGGCTTCTACCAGATGATGGACGGCGTCGAGGTCGGGCGCGTCAACGTCGCCGCCCGGGCCTGTGGCATCGCCAACCGCGCCTTCGAGCTCGGCATCGACTACGCCCAGCAGCGCGAGACCTTCGGCAAGAAGATCGCCGAGCACCAGGCGATCCTCTTCCGGCTCGCGGAGATGGCCACCAAGGTCGAGACCGCGCACGCGATGATGGTCCGCGCCGCCCGCCTCAAGGACAAGGGCGAGCGCAACGACGTCGAGGCCGGGATGGCGAAGTACCTCGCCGCGGAGTACTGCAACGAGGTCGTCGAGGCGTCGTTCCGCATCCACGGCGGCTACGGCTACTCCAAGGAGTACGAGATCGAGCGGCTCTACCGCGAGGCCGCGTTCATGCTGATCGGCGAGGGCACGGCCGACATCCAGAAGATGATCATCGGCCGCGCCCTGCTCAAGGACTACAAGCGGCGCTGACCGGCGGTGGTCAGTCGGCCCACTGCCAGGAGTCGATGACCGTCGAGATCACGTCGTTGCGCTGCGACTCGGGGACGTCGCGGCTGAAGGAGAACGTGACGATCGCCAGGTTGCCCGCGTCGGTGATCGCGGCGTACTGCTCGAGGAAGTACTGCGTCTTGCCCAGCGCCGCCGGCGCGCGGTGGTGGATCGCCTCGACGCCGGCGATCTCGGTGCGCGGCAGCACATCGAGGTCGCCGTCCTTGACCAGGTCCTTGAGCTGATCGGGCACGGTGGCCTCGAGCTGCTCCAGGGTGGCCTCGCCGACGTTGTTGTAACCCACGTTGAGGTTGTCGGCGAACCCGTTGCTGGGCGTGCCCTCGGTGGCCGCCGTGTCGATGGTGGCCTGGAGCTTCTTCGCCTTGGCGGAGGTGTCCTTCCATCCGTCGGGCAGGTCGAAGGCGTAGCCCGCACCGATGAGGTCGCCCTCCAACGGGCCGCTCGACTCCGACTCCGAGGCGGTCTCCGACGGCGAGCTGGTCTCGCTCGGCGATGAGGTGGCGCTGGCCTTGCCGCCCGCGCTCGACCCCGAGTCGTCGTTGCCACAGCCGGCCAGCACCAGCGCGCCGAGCACGGCGGTGGCGGTCACACGGGCGAGTCTGTTCATCGGGCTGCTCCTGGGAACGGGTCGAGTGGTGCGGTCGGCTCGAAGGTCGTCACGCACTGAAAGTTACCCCGCCGGGCCACGGCCGATGACCTTGGCCGCCCGGTGACCCGGATGGCATGGTGGGGACCCGGACGACCGAGGAGGCTCCATGACGGACGCGAGCGAGGCAAACGCCGACCTGAAGGCGAAGATGCGCGAGGCGCTCGAGCGGAAGAACCAGGCCAACCACCCCAGTGAGTCCGACGGGACCGCGCACGGCGCCGAGAAGGCGCACGGGCCCGAGGTGACCGGGGGAGCGGCGCCCAAGATGCACCGCCGCAAGGCCGGCGGCGGCGGTTCCTGAGCAACGAGGTCCAGCGAGCGTCTCGGACGCGGGGTCGCGACACCTGGCCCCGAGCCGCACCGCCGGCGTGGTGTGGGACATCCCACGGGCACCGGGGCTTCCGCGTCCGGCGGGGGTTCGGTCACGATGGGCCCGGACCCCGAGAGCCGGGACGTCCGGGACGTCGAGGAGTACGCCGTGCAGTTCGGTCGCAGCTACGAGGAGTTCGAGGTCGGGGCGACGTACAAGCACTGGCCCGGCAAGACGGTCACCGAGTTCGACGACCACATGTTCTGCCTGTTGACCATGAACCACCACCCGCTGCACCTCGACGAGCACTACGCGGGCGAGACCACCCAGTTCGGCAAGAACGTCGTGGTCGGCAACTACGTCTACTCGATCCTGCTCGGGATGTCGGTGCCCGACGTCTCCGGCAAGGCGATCGCCAACCTCGAGGTCGAGTCGCTGCGCCACGTCGCGCCGACCTTCCACGGTGACACCCTCTACGGCGAGACCACGGTGCTCGACAAGCGGGAGTCGAGCTCCAAGGACGACCGGGGCGTCGTGCACGTCGAGACCATCGGCTACAACCAGGACGGCAAGGTCGTGTGCATCTTCCGACGCAAGGTGATGGTGCCCAAGAACAGCTACCTCGAGGCCCGCGGGGGCGAGCAGCCCGGCCGCCCGGTGCCCCAGCCCGACAAGTTCTGGCCGGCGGGCTGACGGTTTCACCGGGTACCTCGTGATTCGGCGCTTGGAGTCTCGCGAGCACCGCCCGAGTCGTGCCACAGTCGAGACATGGGCAACGTGGCGCAGGAGTTCTGGCTGGTCCGGCACGGTGAGACCGAGTGGAGCCGAGACCATCGGCACACCTCCACCACCGACCTGCCGCTGACTGACGTCGGCGTGGGCATCGCCGCCGAGCTGGCCGCCCGGCTCGACCCGGCCGACTTCGACCTGGTGCTCAGCAGTCCCCGGCAGCGGGCCCGCGAGACCGCGCGGCTGGCCGGGTTCCCCGAGCCAGAGCTCGACGCCGACCTCGCCGAGTGGGCCTACGGCGACTACGAGGGCATCACCACGGTGACGATCCGCGAGACCGTGCCGGGATGGACGGTCTGGAGCCACCCGACCCCCGGCGGTGAGACCGCCGACCAGGTCGGCGCCCGTCTGGACCGGGTGGTCGCACGGGTCACCGACCAGCCCGGCCGCACCCTGGTCTTCGGACACGGTCACGCCCTGCGCGTCCTCACCGCCCGCTGGCTCGGCCTGCCCGTGCCCGACGGCCGGCTCTTCCGCCTCGACACGGCCACCGTCTCGGTGCTGGGGTTCGAGCGCGACAGCCGGGTGATCCTGCGCTGGAACGCCTGAGCCCATCGCTTGACGCGGACCCCCGCCGCCGGGACCGTTGACCCATGTCGCTGGTGCCTCAGTGCCCCCGGTGCCCGTCACCGGTCTCGGAGTCCGAGGGTGGTTGGGCCTGCGCCGACCACGGACCCATCCAGCCGCTGTGGCGGGTGACCCGGGCGTCGTACGACGCGTTCGGCGACCACCTGACCAGGGCCCAGGACTTCCCGACCTACCTGCCGTGGCCACTGAGCCCCGGCTGGGAGGTCACCGACTTCGGGGTGGTCGGCGGGCCCCCGGCCCGGGCCACCGTCACCTGCGTCGCCGGCGCCAGCGCCCTGGACGGCCCGGTCGAGCTGGTGGTGGTCAGCGAGGAGCCGGGCACCGGGCTCGGCGCCCGCTGCGCCGGCACCCTGCACTCCGACCCCGGCATGCAGATCGCGGCGTCCAGGCCGACCGCCCGGGTCCGGGTCGGGCCGCAGTCCATCCCCCTGTGGACGATCTCGACGTCCGACGCCGACCGCACCCTGGACCGCAGCGTCTTCGCGGGTGAGGCGGCCGGTCGCTGGCTGTGGCTGGTGCTGCGCCCGGCCTCGGCGATGCTGCTGCTCGCCGACGAGTGGATCCTCAGCGACGTCTCCGGTCTCGGCCCGCAACTGCTCGACGTGCCGTTCGGTGGCCACCCACCGGCCTGGTGAGCACGCCAGGCCCTAGGCTCTGCTGGTGCGCATCGACCTCCACACGCACTCGCGGGCGAGCGACGGCACCGACACCCCCCGTGAGCTGGTGCTCGCTGCCCGGGCGGCCGGGCTCGACGTGCTGGCGATCACCGACCACGACACCAGCGAGGGCTGGGACGAGGCCACCGAGGCGGCCCACGAGGCGGGCGTCTCGCTGGTCCGCGGGATGGAGATCAGCACGCGGATGGCCGGGGGCCGGGGGCTCGGCGTGCACCTGCTGGCCTACCTGCCCGACCCGACGTACCCGCCGCTGGTCGAGGGGCTGCGGCTGGTCCTCGACGGTCGCGACGAGCGGGTGCCCGCGATCCTCGACGGGTTGCGCGATCACGACGTCGACCTGACCGAGGAGGACGTACGCCGCCTGGCCGGCGGACCGGCCGCGGTCGGCCGCCCGCACATCGCGGACGCGATGGTGGCCGCCGGGGTGGTCCGCGACCGCGACGAGGCCTTCCGCGACTGGCTGGGCTGGGGTGGCAAGGCGTTCGTGACCCGCTACGCCGCCCCGCTGGAGTCGCTGATGGAGGCGGTCCGCGGTGCCGGGGGCGTCAGCGTGGTCGCCCACCCGTGGGGCCGACACGACCACGGTCCCGACGGCGGAGCGATGGGCGAGGCGGCCCTGGCCGGGCTGCGCGACGCCGGGCTGGCCGGCATCGAGGTCGACCACCAGGACCACGGTCCCGCGGCCCGCGACGCGCTGCGCGCGATCGCGCGCAACCTCGGGCTGGTGGTGACCGGGTCCAGCGACTACCACGGCACCGGCAAGGTCGACCACGAGCTGGGGTGCAACACCACCGACCCCGATGCCTACGCCCGGCTCCTCGAGCTCGCGGCCGACGCCGCGACCGCCTCCGGTCGCCCGACACCGGAGGTGGTGGCGCCATGAGCAGCGTCCTGGACGTGGTGCTGCTGACCGAGGTCTTCGTGACGCTGTTCGTGATCATGGACCCGCCCGGCACCATCCCGGTGTTCCTGTCGCTGACCTCGGGCCGGGCGCCGGCCACGATCCGCCGGGCCGCCTGGCAGGCGGTCGCCGTGTCGTTCTTCGTGATCGTCGTCTTCGCGCTGTTCGGCCAGGGGATCCTCCGCTACATGCACATCTCGATCCCGGCGCTGCAGTGCGCGGGCGGGCTGCTGCTCCTGCTGATCGCGCTGGAGCTGCTGACCGGCAACGAGAAGGAGCCGAACGCCAGCCAGGACGTCAACATCGCGCTGGTGCCCCTGGGCACCCCGCTGCTGGCCGGACCGGGCGCCATCGTCGCGGTGATGCTCTTCGTGCAGCGTGTCGACTCGGTCGGCACCTTCTCGGCGGTCGCACTGGGCATCGTGCTGATGCACCTCATGCTGTGGCTGACGATGCGGTTCTCGGTGAGCATCCTCAAGGTGATCCGGGAGAGCGGCGTGCTCCTGGTGACCCGGATCGCCGGCCTGCTGCTGTCCGCGATCGCCGTACAGATGGTCGCGGACGCGGTCCGCGCCTTCATCGCCGGCGAGGGCTGAGGCTACCTCCGGCCCACGCCCTGTGCGCGCTGGAGGAGTGCGGACGGCACGGTCCGGGACAGGCGGACGATCGCCTTGTAGCGCTTGCTGGGGATCGACATCGCCTTGCCCCTGTCGAGGTCCGCGAGGCCCTCGCGCACCAGCCGCTCCGCGTCCAGCCACAGGAAGCGCGGGGCACTGCCACGGCCGACGTCCATGCGCTGGTGGAACTCGGTCCTCGTGAAGCCGGGACAGAGCGCCATCACGGTCACACCACGGCCGGCGTACTCCTGGTGCGCCCACGCGCTGAAGCTGTTCACCCAGGCCTTCGCCGCGCTGTAGGTGCCGCGGGGCAGGAAGGCGGCGACGCTGGAGACGTTGACGACCTGGCCGTGGCCGCGCTCGGTCATCGGCCCCAGCGCCGCATGGGTCAGCCTCAGCACCGCGGTGACGAGCACGTCCAGCATGCCGTGCTCGACCGCGATGTCGTTGTCCAGGAAGCGGTGCTTGAGCCCGAAGCCGGCATTGTTGACCAGCAGGTCGACGGGTCGCTCGCGGTCGGCCACGCGCGCCTCGACCCGGGCCAGCTGAGCCGGGTCACCGAGGTCCGCGGCCAGCACCTCCACCGTGACGCCGTACGCCGATCGGAGCTCGTCCGCGACCCGGGTGAGCCGCGGCTCGTCGCGGGCCACCAGCACCAGGTCATCGCCCCGGGCGGCCAGCTGGACGGCGAACTCGTGACCGATCCCGGCGGTGGCACCGGTGACCAGCGCCGTACGCCGGCCCGGCGAGCCGGCGGTGGGGGAGGAGGGGGCACCGGGCTCGGAGGAAGACATGCGGCCCAGCAAAACAGGTCCCTGCGCGATCCCGCCGAGCGGGTCGGGCATGATTGCCCCGATGACTATCACGCTCGCGATCGCCAACCAGAAGGGTGGCGTCGCCAAGACGACGACGGTGGCCTCCCTCGGGGCCGCTCTCGCCGAGCTCGGGCACAAGGTGCTGCTCGTCGACCTCGACCCGCAGGCGTGCCTGACGTTCTCGCTCGGCGTCGACCCCGAGGACCTCGAGCTGTCCGTGCACCACGTGCTCACCAAGGGGCTCGACCCGGCCGAGGCCATCATCGAGACCGACGACGGCGTCGACCTGCTCCCGGCCACCATCGAGCTCGCCCGCGCCGAGGCCGACCTGCTCACCCGCACCGGTCGTGAGCACGTGATCAAGGGCGCGCTGGAGGACCTGGCGGAGGCCGGCACCGACTACGACTGGGTGCTGCTGGACTGCCCTCCGTCGCTCGGCGTGCTCACCGTGGCCGCACTGACCGCCGCGGAGGGCGTGCTGATCCCGCTGCAGTGCGAGACCCTGTCGCACCGCGGCGTCGGCCAGCTGCTCGACACCGTCCACGACGTGCGCCGCTTCACCAATCGCCGGCTCGCGGTGTGGGGGGTGCTCCCGACGCTGTACGACGGCCGCACCAACCATGCGCGCGCGGTGCTGGAGAACATCTCCGAGACCTACGAGCTCGACGTCATCGAGCCGCCGATCCCCAAGACCATCAAGTTCGCAGAGGCGCCGGCCGCCGGCCGGTCGATCCTGGCCACCAACCGCCGCAGCAAGGGCGCACTGGCCTACCGCGAGGTGGCCGCCAACCTGGTGAAGCGTTCGAAGGCCTCGGCAGGCAACCGGAAGTGACCCACCGATGAGCCGCCACCGGCGGAAGGTCCGGCCACGCTACGGCCGGATCGCGATGCTGGGGTCGGCCCTCCTGGTCACCGCGGTCGCGACGCTCGGCGGGGTCGGGCTGCTGCCCGGGGACGCCGGCCCGGAGGCGGCCGGTGCCGGCTCGCTGCTGCGGTCGAGCGGTCTCGACCAGGGCGCCGCGGGTCGCCCGGCGGTCGACGACGCCCTCACCCGGGCCGCGGACAGCGGCCAGGCGGGTGCGCGGGACCGCACCGCGGCCGACGTACCGCAGCCGCGCCGCGCCTCCGAGCCGGCCGGTGACGTCGGAACGCGCTCGGGCGTCGCGATGCTCAGCGCACCTGCCGACTCCGGCTCCGGCCGGCGGGTGGTGTTCAGCGAGGACCTGCAACGGGTCTGGCTGGTGACCGCGGACGACCGGGTGCGGCGCAGCTACCTCGTGTCCGGGTCGGTCTACGACAACCTGGACCCCGGCAGCTATGCGGTCTACTCCCGCTCGGAGCGGGCCTGGGGGATCGACGACTCCGGCTCGATGAGGTGGTTCGTGCGGTTCACCCGGGGCGACAACGCCGCCATCGGCTTCCACAACATCCCGGTGCTCGGCGACACCCCCGTGCAGACGGCGGCTCAGCTCGGCACGCCGCTCTCCCACGGCTGCATCCGCCAGCAGGAGGCCGACGCCCGGGCACTGTGGGCCTTCGCGCCCGTGGGCACCACCGTCGTCGTCATCTGACCCCCACACCGGTTGCAACACCGCGTTTCAGCCGGCGCTGAGGCGGGTCGAAGGCGGGTCAGTCGGTGGAGGACTGCCGAGCGGTGCTCTCGCCGCCGCGGGTCCGGCTGCGGCTGCGGCTGCGGTTCCGGTTGCGGCGCGGGGCGCCCTCGGTCGAACCCTCGGCCGCCGGAGCGCCCTGGCCCTCACGCGCGCCGCCGGAGCGACGTTCGCCGCCACCGGAGCGACCGCCGGAGCGGCCTCCGGAGCGTCGGTCGGAGTCGCTGCGCGGCTTCCGCTCGACCGGGGCCGGGTCGACGATGCGGCCCTTCGTGGCCGGCGCGATGCCCTGCTCGTGGAAGAGGTGATCGGAGGTCGAGTAGGTCTCGACGAGCTCCTCGAACGGCAGCGACAGCGCCTTGTTGATCATCTTCCAGCGGTGCAGGTCCGCCCAGTCGACGAAGGTGACCGCGATGCCGGTGGCACCGGCGCGGCCGGTGCGGCCGATCCGGTGGATGTAGGTCTTCTCGTCCTCGGGGCAGCTGTAGTTGACCACGTGCGAGACACCGACCACGTCGATGCCGCGGGCGGCGACGTCGGTGGCGACCAACACCTTGATCTTGTCCTCACGGAACTTGGTCAGCGCCTTCTCGCGGGCCACCTGCGCCATGTCGCCGTGCAGCGGGCTGGCGGAGAAGCCGCGCTCGGCCAGGTCGTCGGCGACCCGCTGGGCCGCCCTCTTGGTGCGGGTGAAGACGATCATCTTGTCGGCGGTCTCGGACTGCAGCAGCCGGCCGATGATCTCGGGCTTGTCGAGGTCGTGCACCTGGTAGATGAACTGCGCGGTCGCCGGCACGGTCTGCTCGTCGGCGGCGGACTCGGCGCGGATGTTCATCGGGTGCCGCATGTGGGTGCGGGCCAGCGACACGATCGCGGCCGGCATCGTCGCCGAGAACAGCATCGTCTGGCGGGTCTCCGGCGTCTGGGCCAGCAGCCGCTCCACGTCGGGCAGGAAGCCGAGGTCGAGCATCTCGTCGGCCTCGTCGAGGACCAGCGACTTCACGTGGGAGATGTCGAGCGCGCGGCGGTTCATCAGGTCGATGAGCCGGCCGGGGGTGCCGACGACCACGTCGACGCCCTCCTTGAGTGCGTCGAGCTGCGGGTCGTAGCCGACTCCGCCGTAGACCGTGAGCACCCGGATGCCCCGGTCGGCGCCGGCCAGCTTCAGGTCGCTGGAGACCTGGAGTGCGAGCTCACGGGTCGGGGCGACGATGAGCGCCTGCGGCTTGCCGGTGGGCATCTCGGCGTAGTCGGCGTCGTGCACCGCGACGGTGCGCTGCAGGATCGGGATGCCGAAGGCGAGGGTCTTGCCGGTTCCGGTGCGGGCCTGGCCGATGAGGTCGGTGCCCAGCAGGGCGACGGAGAGGGTCATCTCCTGGATGGGGAAGGGCTTGGTGATGTTGGCGCGCTCGAGCGCGTCGCAGATCTCGGGCAGGACACCGAGGTCCCTGAAGGTCGTCACGATATTCGGTTCACTTCCGTGTGGTCGGACCGTGCGGCCGCCTCCGGAGTGGATTCGAACCGCGCACATGCGTCGACGCCGGACTCCGCCGGCAGACTGCCGTGGGGCGGTGTCGAAGGGGTGCGCCGCGACTGCTCGCCGCGGCACGCTGCAGCCCAGTCTATCGGTACGCTGCGCGCATGACTGAATCCCCAGCCGGAGTCGCCTTCGCCGATCCGCAGTACCGCGCGGCGGTGGTCGACCTCCTCGGGGCGATCGCGTACGGCGAGCTGTCGGCGTTCGAGCGACTGGCCGAGGACGCCAAGCTGGCCCCCACGCTGGAGGACAAGGTCGCGCTGGCCGCGATGGCCACCGCCGAGTTCACCCACCTGGCCCGGATCCGGGACCGGCTCACCGAGCTCGGGGCGGACCCGTTCGCGGCGATGGCGCCGTTCGAGAAGCCGATCGACGACTTCCACGCCCACACCGCGCCGTCGAGCTGGCTCGAGGGCCTGGTCAAGGCCTACGTCGGTGACGGGCTGGCCCGAGACTTCTACCGTGAGATCGCGGCGATGCTCGACGTCGACACCCGCGACCTGATCCTCGAGTCGCTCGACAGCACCGCCCACAGCGAGTTCGTCGTGGACCACGTGCTCCGGGCCATTCGCGACGACCACCGGATCGGTGGCCGGCTCGCGCTCTGGGCACGTCGGCTGATGGGGGAGGCGCTCTCGCAGGCGCAGCGCGTGGCCGCCGAGCGCGACGCCCTGTCCTCGTTGCTGGCCGGTGGCGTCGACCGCCCCGGGATGGACCTCGCGGCGCTCGGCCGGATGTTCAACCGGCTCACCGAGCGGCACGCGGACCGGATGACCGAGCTCGGTCTCTCTGCCTGATCCCGGGGGCACGATCCCGGGGGCACGATCCCGGGGGCCTGATCCGAGCGCCCGAGGCTCAGGAGGGGTGGCGCCGCGCGGTGGCGGTGGCCACCGCCATCACCAGCACCCCGGCGACGAAGACCTGCCAGGCGTGTCGCCACCAGTCGACGCCGGGGGTGCCCGCCGGGCCGTAGACCTCGCCGTACAGCCAGGTGCCGAGCAGGCAACCGCCGATGCCACAGAGGATGGTCAGCCACAGCGGGACGTGGTCACGGTCGCCGGGGGCGACCATCTTGCCGAGCAGCCCCAGCACGGTGCCGCCGATCAGTGCCCACAGGATGGCGGTGAGCATGGTGTTTCCTTTCGCGCGGCGCTCAGGAACGGAAGCCGACGTGCCCCGTGGTGCTGGTGCCGATCTCGATGTAGGCGATCCGGTCGGCGGGCACGATGACACGCCGGCCCTTGGTGTCGGTGAGCGCGAGTACGCCGTCGTCGGCGACCGCGGTGGTGATCTGCTTCTCCACCGCCGCGGCGTCCTCCTCGGTGTCCACCACCAGCTCGCGGGAAGCGTGCTGGATGCCGATCTTGACCTCCATGGAAGTCCTTCCTGTCCTGTTGTTGCGAATGGTCAGTCGTGTCGCGGGTAGCCGCGGATGCCGCGCCAGGCGAGCCCGGCGATCAGCGCGGCGGCCTCCTCGCGGCTGGTCTCGTGCTCCTCGGCCAGCCAGTAGCGCGCGCTGACCTGGGCCATGCCCACCAGTGACACCGCGAGCAGCCGGCAGGCCTCGTCGGGCAGCCCGGTGTCGTCGTGGATCACCGCGGCGATCATCGCCGCGCACTCGGTGGTGACCCGCTCGACGTGCTCGCGGACCGCGGGGTCGTTGGTCAGGTCGGACTCGAAGACCAGCCGGAACGCGCCGGTCTCGCCGGCGACGTAGTCGTAGAACACCGCCATCGCGGCCGCGACCCGCTGCTTGTTGTCGTCGGTGGAGTCCAGCGCGAGCCGGCAGTTCTCGATGATCGTGTCGCAGGAGACGTCGAGAAGCGCGAGATAGAGGTCGAGCTTGCCCGGGAAGTGCTGGTAGAGCACCGGCTTGGAGACCCCCGCGCGCTCGGCGATGTCGTCCATCGCGGCGGCGTGGTAGCCCTGGGCGACGAAGACCTCGAGCGCGGACGACAGCAGCTGCACCCGCCGGGCCTTGCGGGGCATCCGCCCACCACGCGGACGGGCCTCGTCCAGATCCTGCCCTGCGGTCACGGCGTGCTCCTTGCCTAGCGAGTGGCTGGCCGCGAGTGCCTGCGCGGGCGGGCTCGCAGCCCGATGGAAGCCTACCCGCAGGTCACCTGCGTGCCGCGTCCGCATGACGGGACGTGGGACGGCGCGTCGCGGGGCGGAGTGACCATGGACGGGAACACGGCGGGCGGCGACGTGGTTGGACCGGTCGAGACCGCTGCCGCAACCGATTGACCACGACCGACCGAATGACCCCGAGGAGTACCCGTGTCGTTTCCCGCCCTGGTGGAGCCCGCCCCCGAGCTGACCGTCGACGAAGTACGCCGCTACAGCCGGCACCTGATCATCCCCGACGTCGGGATGGGCGGGCAGAAGCGGCTCAAGAACGCCAAGGTGCTGGTGATCGGCGCCGGTGGCCTGGGCTCGCCCGCGCTGCTCTACCTCGCCGCGGCCGGCGTGGGCACGCTCGGCATCGCGGAGTTCGACGAGGTGGACGAGTCCAACCTGCAGCGCCAGATCATCCACGGGCAGTCCGACATCGGGAAGTCCAAGGCGGTCTCCGCCCGGGAGTCCATCGCGGAGACCAACCCGCTGGTGAACGTGGTCGTGCACGAGGAGCGCCTCGACAACGACAACGTCCTCGGCGTCTTCGAGGGCTACGACCTGATCGTCGACGGCACCGACAACTTCGCGACCCGCTACATGGTCAACGACGCGGCGTACTTCCTGGGGATCCCCTACGTCTGGGGCTCGATCTACCGCTTCGACGGCCAGGCCTCGGTGTTCGCGCCGACGCTCGCCGACGACGCGCCGTGCTACCGCTGCCTCTACCCCGAGCCCCCGCCGCCGGGGATGGTGCCGAGCTGCGCCGAGGGTGGCGTGCTGGGTGTGCTCTGCGCCAGCATCGGCTCGATCCAGGTCAACGAGGCGATCAAGCTCCTCGTCGGCATCGGTGAGCCGCTGGTCGGCCGGCTGATGATCTATGACGCCCTCGAGATGGAGTACCGCAAGCTCAAGGTCCGCAAGGACCCCGACTGCGCACTGTGCGGCGAGAACCCGACCGTCACCGGCCTGATCGACTACGACGCCTTCTGCGGTGCCGTGTCGGAGGAGGCGGCGGACGCGGCGGTCGACTCCACGATCTCGGTGACCCAGCTCGAGGCCCTGCTCAAGGAGCGCGAGGAGGGCACCCGCGACTTCGTCCTCGTCGACGTCCGCGAGCCCAACGAGTACGAGATCAACAAGATCCCCGGCTCGGTCCTGATCCCCAAGGGCGAGTTCCTCAACGGCAACGCCCTCGGGCAGCTCTCCCAGGACACGCCGGTGGTGCTGCACTGCAAGTCCGGGGTGCGCTCGGCCGAGGCGCTGGCCGTGCTCAAGGGCGCCGGCTACGCCGATGCGGTGCACGTGGGCGGCGGCGTGGTCGCGTGGGTCAACCAGATCGACCCCAGCCAGCCGTCGTACTGAGGCATAACCTCGACCCCTCCCTCTCGTTGGGCCCCTCGAAGGGCACTGTGTCCTGACTCACGAGAGGGAGGGAACCTCCATGCGTTCTGCTCGACCCCTGTCCAAGACCCTGGCGCTGCTGAGCGTCACCACCGTCGCCGCGGCCCTGGTGAGCAACGCTCCCGCCGCGGTGGCCGAGCCCGGGGCCGTGACCGCCGCGGCGCCCGCCTACGCGCCGGCCGCGACCGCCAAGATCCACCCCGGCACCCAGATGTACACCGACGGCGCCCAGTGCACCGCCAACTTCGTCTACACCGACGGTGCCGGCGCGACGTACGTCGGCTACGCCGCCCACTGCGCCGGCACCGGCGCCGCGACCGACACCAACGGCTGTGACGCCCAGTCCCTCCCGCTGGGCACCAAGGTCGACTTCGTCGAGGGCGGATCGCTGGTCTCCAGCGGCACCCGCGTCGGCGGCGGCACGCTCGTCTACAGCAGCTGGCTGACCATGCAGCAGAGGAACGAGAGCGACGAGAACGCCTGCGCCTACAACGACCTCGCGCTGGTGAAGGTCGACGCCGCGGACGTCTCCAAGGTCAACCCGTCCATCCCGTTCTGGGGTGGCCCGGTCGGCGTGAACACCGATGGCACCGCCGCCGGTGAGACCGTCTACTCCTACGGCAACTCGAGCCTCCGCGGCGGCATCGAGACGCTCTCCCCGAAGCAGGGCGCGAGCCTCGGCACCCAGGGTGACGGCTGGTCGCACCCGGTCTACACCGTGTCCCCGGGCGTCCCCGGTGACTCCGGCAGCGCCTTCCTCGACTCCGAGGGCAAGGCCGTGGGCACCCTGTCGACGCTGGCGATCGCGCCGCTGGCCGGCTCCAACGGCGTCGGCGACGTCAACCACGAGCTCACCTACGCCCAGCAGAACTCCGGCATCGCCGGTCTGTCGCTGGTCCCGGGCACCGAGCCGTTCAGCCCGCTGCTCTGACGCACGGCGCGAGCCCCCTGAGCAGAGGTCGATCCCGTCCGGCGCGTAGCCGGACGGGATCGGCTGCGTTGTACCCCCTGAGGCCCACCCGTGGTCCTCGGACGGAGGAACCGATGCGCCACCTGCTCGCCCTGCCCGCCACCGCCGTGAGCGTCGTGCTCGCCGGGACCCTGCTCGGGCCGTCCGCCGCCGCTCCCACCGCGGCCGCCACTGCTGCGCCCGTCGCCGCCCCCGCCACCGCCCCCGTCGCCGTCCCCACCCCCGCCCCCGTCGCCGCGTCGGTTGCCGCAGGGGCGAGCCGCTGGGCGCCGATGGCCAGGGCCACGATCACGCCCGGGGTGCAGATGCTCACCAAGGGCGCCCAGTGCACCGGCAACTTCGTGTTCACCGACGCCCGGCGCCGCGTCTACGTGGGGTACGCCGCGCACTGCGCCGGCCTCGGCGAGGCCACCGACACCAACGGCTGCCAGACCAGGTCGGTCGCGATCGGCACCCGGGTCCGGTTCGTCGAGGGCACGTCGGTCGCCACGGCCGGCAGCACCGTCGGTCGCGGCCGGCTGGCCTACAGCTCCTGGGTGAGCATGCGCCGTCGCGGGCTGAAGGGCGGCCCGGCCTGCGACTTCAACGACTTCGCGCTGGTCCGCGTGGCGGCGGGGTCGGTCAAGCACGTGAACCCCTCGGTCCCGTTCTGGGGTGGTCCCAGGCGGCTCGGTCCGGGCCGGCTCGCCGAGGGCAGCCGCGTCTACGGCTACGGCAACTCGGGGCTCCGCGCCGGCGCCGAGCCGCTGGCTCCCAGGACGGGGGTGACGCTCGGCCGGTCCGGTGGCGGCTGGAGCCATGACGTCTACACCGTGACCCCCGGCATCCCCGGCGACTCGGGCTCGGGCTACCTGGATGGCAGCGGCCGCGCCGTCGGCGTGCTGTCGACGGTCGCGATCGCCCCGCTGCCCGCCTCGAACGGTCTCGGCGACCTCTACCGCGAGGTGCGCTATGCGCAGCGGCACTCCGGCATCTCCGGGCTGCGCCTGGTCGCCGGCACGAGGAAGTTCGACCCGGCCCTCTGAGG
Source organism: uncultured Actinomycetota bacterium (assembly GCA_963767955.1). Classification (GTDB taxonomy): domain Bacteria; phylum Actinomycetota; class Actinomycetes; order Propionibacteriales; family Nocardioidaceae; genus Nocardioides. The sequence goes on from CAVYGA010000003.1 coordinate 162,677, forward strand.
AAGCACTGATCGGAGGCGCGCCCTAAGGTCGACCGGGTGGACGAGGACTACGTCGAGTCGGTGCTCGCGTGCGTCGAGCGGATCCCGCGCGGCCGCGTGACGACGTACGGCGCGATCGGCGACGTGGTCGGCAGCGGCCCGCGGCTGGTCGGCCGGACGATGGGGCTGTACGGCGGCCCGGTGCCGTGGTGGCGCGTCGTCCGCGCCGACGGGTCGCTGCCGCCGAGCCACCACGACGAGGCCCGGCAGGCCTACCTCGAGGAGGGAACGCCGCTGCGACCGTCCGGCAACGTCGACATCAAGCGGGCGTTCTGGTCCCCGGCCTGACCAGCAACGTCATCCGTCCTGGCTGCCGGGGCGACCGCATCGGATGACGTCCCGGGCGGTCAGCCGCGGGCCCGGGTCCGCTCGGCCAGCGCGGCCAGCGCGGCCGGGAAGACCTCCGCCGGGGGCGTCACCAGCCCCGCGCCGACCTGGCCGACGCCGGCCCGCTTGCCGGCCATCCCGGTGTTGATCTGCGGCAGGATCGCGGTCCGGCACACCTTCGTCACGTCGATGCCGCTGGGCACGCCCTGGAACTCCAGCACCGGCACCGACCAGCGCGGGTTCTCGCCGAGGGTGATCTCGTGCATCCGGCGGGTGGTGGCCAGCGCGTCGGGGACGGTGCCACCGACGAGCCGCACGATCGCGGGGGCGGTCGCCATCGCGAAGCCGCCGATCCCGGCGGTCTCGGTGATCGCCGAGTCGCCGATGTCGGGGTTCGCGTCGTCCGGGCCGTAGTCGCCGAGGTACAGGCCGTCCCCCAGCTGGGCCGGCCCGGTGAACCACTGGTCGCCGGTCCCGGAGACCTGGATGCCGAAGTCGGTGCCGTTGCGGGCCATCGCGACCACCATCGTGGCGCCGTCGATGTCCCGTGCGGCGTCGAGTGCCAGCTTGCAGGCCGGCATCGCCAGGTTGAGGAAGAAGTGGTCGTTGCCGCCCACGAACCGCAGCGACTCGGCGACGTCCACCGTGTCGGCGCCGGACTCCACCATCGCCGGGGCGAGGTCGCGCATCAGCATCAGGGTGCCGGCGCGGTTGCGGTTGTGCGCCTCGTCGCCCATCTGCAGCATCTGGGTGAGGATGCCGGTGACGTCGACGGGACCCGAGGACCGCACGGTGGCGCGCACGGCGGTCTGCAGCAGCGGGCCGAGCACGTCGCGCATCCAGCGCAGCCGGGTCAGCACCTCGGGGCCGTACGCGCCGTAGCGCAGCACCTTGCCGAGCCCCTCGTTGAGGGAGCAGTGCGTACGCCGACCGGTCACCGGGTCCTCGAGCACGAACATCCACATCGACGGGGTGACCACGCCGGCCATCGGGCCCACGGTGCCGTGGTGGTGGCACGGGTCCAGGGAGACGGTGTCGCCGGAGTCGAAGAGCGCGGCCGCGTCCTCGGGGTCCTCGACCAGACCCTCGAGCGCGGCCCCGCCCATCAGCGCGCCGCGCAGCGGCCCGGACGCGCGGTCCCAGGTGATCGGCGGGCCGGCGTGCAGGAACTGGCCGGGCTCGAGTCCGAGCAGCTCGGCGGCCGGGGCGACGTCGACGAGCCGGGCCTGGACGCCGAGCATCGCGGCCAGGGCGCTCGCGTTGGCGTCGCGCCGCAGCGGGTCGGCGAGCACCGTGGCCAGGTCGGCCTCGGTGCCGGGCATCGGGGGCCGCCAGTCCACGGACGTCACGCCCACGGCCTGGGCCGCGACCGCGTCCCCGAACATCGCGGCTCCGGCGGTGACGACGTCGGTCGGTGCGGTGGTCATCGGGGGCCTCCGAGCAGCTCGATCGCGCGACGGGTGGCCGCGGCGTTGGACAGGTGGACCTCGGCGCCGGCCTCGGCGAGCGCGGTCACCTGACGACCGCGGTCCTGGGGGTCGGCGGCGGTGCCGACGACGCAGGCGACCACCGGGGGACGAGCCCGGGCGATCACCGGGGCGAGCGCGGCCGCCGGATCCGGCTCGGCGCCGTGGCCGAGCACCACGTCGAGGAGGATCACGCCGGTGCGCGGGTCGTCGGCGGCCCTCGCCAGCTGCTCGAGGCGCAGCGTGGGATCGATCATCGGGTGGGCCCGACCGGCGGTCAGGGCGTCGTCGCCGAAGTCGACCATCGTGTGGGCCTCGACGGCGAGCGCCGCGTCGAGGTCGGCGTCCAGGGCCAGCTCGGGGGACAGCGGGATGTTGCTGCGGATCGGGCCGAGCGCCTCGGAGGCGACCAGCATCGACTCGTCGCACAGGGTGCCCCCGACGAAGAGGCCGCGCAGCAGGTGGCCCCCGGCAGGGGAGGCGGTGCCCTGCACGGGCCACGTCGGTACGTCGCGTCCCAGCCGCCGCAGCACCGCCTCGGCGGTGACGGTCAGGTCGGGCTGGCCCGGCCCGAGCAGCGCGAACTCGACGGGGGTGCCCAGCCCGGCGGCGTACTCCCTCAGCTCGGCGGCGACCTCGGCGGCGGGCGGCTTGGAGACCATCACGACCAGCTCGACGGAGGTGTCGTCGTCGAGGCGTCGCAGCGCCTCACGGGTCGAGACGCCGCGCACCTCGGCGGAGAGGTCGCGGCCGCCGACGCCGAGCGCGGAGCCGACGCCGACGCCGGCGTGGTCGAGGAGGCACAGCAGCTGCTGGCAGCCGGTGCCGGAGGCGGCGACGATGCCGACCGGGCCGGGGGCGGTGGCGTTGGCGAACCCGAGCCCGACCCCGCCGACCACGGCCGTGCCGCAGTCGGGTCCCATCACCAGCAGGCCGCGCTCGGCGGCGGTCCGCTTGAGTGCCACCTCCTGCTCGAGCGGCACGTTGTCGCTGAAGATCATCACGTCGTGTCCGGCGTCGAGCGCGTCCATCGCCTCGGCCAGCGCGCTCGCGCCCGGCACCGAGACCAGCACCAGCGCGTCGGTGGCAGGCGTTCGCCGCAGCGCCGCGGCGGTGGTGCGGGGGGCGGCCTCCTCGGACGGGCCGGAGACGGCGCGGGTGGTCAGCGCCTCGTCGACCGCGGCGACGGCCTCCTCGAGGGTGCCGTCGACGGCACCGTCCTCGAGGCGGATCCCCACCACCATGTCGTTGGGGCCGGTGCCGGCGGGCAGCTCGAAGCCCATGCCCTCGAGCACCTCCACGTTCAGCGGCGTCGCCATGGCGACCTGGGCGGTCGCCACGCCCGGCACCCGCTGCACGGTGCGGCTGACCTGCAGCAGCCGCACGGAGTCGGCGTACGCGCCGGGGCGAATGGTGACGTGGGTGCTGGTGCTCATGCGGCGGAGGTCCCTTCGTGGCCGAGACGGTGGAGTGCGAGACGGGCGCCGGCCAGCAACCCGCGGCCCGAGGAGTGTCCGACCTTGAGCAGGGCGGTCCGGGGCGAGGTGGCGCCGGTGCCGGTGCTGCTGCCCAGCGCCGCGACGTACGCCGCGAACTCGGGGATCACCTCGCCGTGCAGGGCGCAGTCGAGCAGGGTCGCGGACAGCATCGTGGTCCGCCCGAGTCCGGCGCGGACCTCCTCGTCCACCCGGTCCGTGGCGACGCCGGCGGACCGGTGGACGGCCAGCCACCCGCAGAGCTCGTCGTCGCCGTAGGGCGTGAGGCCGTCGCCGCGGCCGAGCCTGGAGGAGACCAGGTCGAGGGGCGGTGGAACCAGGTCCGGCGCCGACACTGCCGACGGGAGCGGGAGGCGGGGCACCGAGGTGTCGAGCAGCCGGCCGATCCGCAGGGGATGGCCGTCGAGGTGGAGCACCCCGTCACGGACCGCCGCCGACGCCTCGGCCAGCCAGCCGAGGCCGGGGGTGGTGAGCCGCAGCGCGCAGGGCACCGCCGTGGCGGTGGAGGCGAGCACGCCCAGGCACCATCCGTCGAGCTCGAGGTAGAGCGCGTGCGGGCCGCGGTGGACCACGGTGAGCGACCCGTCGGGGCGAGCCGCGAGCTTGTCGCGGACCCGGGCCGGGGCCGCGACGGGTACGGCGGACGGGGCAGGGGCGGTCACGCTTCCCGACGCTAGTCGGGCAGCGCTACGTTTGCCGATGTGAGGTTGTGCCAACGATCCCGCAGAAGAGGTGCAAGTGTTGATAACCGATGCGAGCGGTAGTGCGGCCCTGGCCCGGGTCGACGCGCTGCACACGGGGCTGACCCAGATCGTCCTCGAAGGCGGAGACCTGGCCGGGATCGCGGGCGAGGTGGCCCGGGCCCTGGACGCCGGGGTGCTGTTCACCTCGACCGACGGACGGGAACGGGCCGCCGCCCTCCCTGACGACCTGCGCGAGCGGTTGTCCCGTGCCGACCTGGTCGACCCCACCGGGCGGTTCCGGGTCGAGCGCGTCGACGCCGCCGGGGTGCCGGCGGGTGCGGGCCAGGTGCGGGCGCTCCGGGTGGCCGCCGGCGGCACGGACCTCGCCCGGCTGATCTGTGTGCGGGCCGAGGGCGAGTTCTCCGCGACGGCGGTGCAGTCACTGGAGCGGGCCGGCACGGTCGCGGCGCTGCTGATGACCCGGGAGCAGGCGGTCGCGGCGGTCGAGAACAAGTACCAGGGTGACTTCCTGCGGGATCTCTTCCTGCGCCGGGCCGGCGACGAGCAGTACGTCGTCGAGCACGCCACGGCGTTCGAGTGGCGGTTGGACCGGCCCGTGGTGGTGGTGGCCGCCGAGCTCGACCCGGACCCGGACGGCCCGGTCTCCAGCACCCAGCGCCGCCAGTGGCAGGAACGGTTCTCCGCGGCCTGGCGACAGGTCAGCGGCGACCTGGGTGCCGGGATCCCCAGCGTCGACTTCTCCTCCGAGGTGGTCACCCTGCTCCCCGTCGCCGACGCGCCGACGGCCGCCGGGCTCGAGAGCGTGGCGGGCCACGACGTCGTACGCCGGGCGGTCACCGCGGTGGCCGGCGACAAGGGGGGTGGTCGGCGGTCGTTCTCGGTCGGCGTCAGCCGCGTGGCGCAGACCGTGCGTGAGCTGCCCGAGGCCTACGGCCAGGCCCGGCGGGCGGTGGAGGTCGGCCGCCGCGTGCACGGCGGCGGGTCGACGACGTTCTTCGACCGGCTGGGCATCCATCGGTTGATCGCGCTGATCCCGGACGGCAACGAGCTCGGCGCCTTCACCGAGGACGTGCTCGGACCGCTGGCCGGCGACACCACCGAGGCGGTCGACCTGCGCGAGACCCTGAGGATGCTGCTGGACACGAACTTCAACGTCGCGGAGGCGGCGCGGCTGCAGTTCTTCCACTACAACACGATGCGCTACCGGGTCTCCAAGCTCGAGCGGCTGCTCGGGCCCCTGTCGAGCGACCCGCACCTGCGTCTCGACGTCGCCGTCGCGCTGCGAGTCCTCGAGGTCACCGGCCGCACCTGAGGGCGTCGGGCGCAGGAATTCACCGGGCGCCCGGGGAAATCATCTCGTGTCAGGGAAAGCATTCCCTGACACGACAGCGATTCACCGGCTGCCCGGGGAATTCCTGGGACCGGACAGGAGCGAATCGGGGCCGAGCCCCCGGACCGCGCCGACAATCCTTGCCAGCGCCCACGGCGTTCCTTCGGCATCTGTCGCCGGTGAAGGTGTCTCATTGACGGCACTACCTTGTGGCTTCTCGGGGCCGGTCACGACGAGTCAGGGAGACAGCACATGTCGATGTTCAAGTGGGACGTGGTCGACCCGGGGCCGGGTGAGGCCGTCGCGCCGCACCAGCGCCTGGCGTGGGGCAAGACGGTGGGCCTCGGCGCCCAGCACGTGGTCGCGATGTTCGGGGCGACGTTCGTCTTCCCGATCATCATGGGGCTGAACGCCAACCTCGCGATCATGATGAGCGGCATCGCGACGATCTGCTTCCTGCTGATCGTCAAGGGCAAGGTCCCGAGCTACCTCGGCACCTCCGCCTCCTTCGTCGGCGGCGCCACCGCCATCTACACCTACACCGGCTCCGGCGGCCCCGGTGGCCCGGCCGACGTCACCGGCGCGATCCTCGTCGCCGGTGTGGTGCTGGCCCTGGTCGGCGTGGTGATCCACGTGTTCGGTGCGCAGGCCGTCAACGCCGTGCTGCCCCCGGCCGTCACCGGTGCCGTGGTGATGCTGATCGGCTTCAACCTCGCGCCGGTGGCCACCCAGACCTACATGCCCGCGGACCCGTGGGTCGCGATCATCACGATGACCGCGGTGATCCTGATGGCGGTCGGCCTGCGCGGCTTCCTCGGCCGGATCGCGATCTTCCTCGGCCTGGTCTTCGGCTACCTCGTCTCGTTCGTGGTCGACCGGATCTTCGGCAAGACCGACCTGCCCGTGCCCGGCAACCCGGAGCCCGGCGACCACTGGCGCGTCGACTGGACCGCGGTCAGGGACTCCGACTGGTTCGGCTTCCCCAAGCACACCGTGGACGGTCTCGTCGGCAACCAGGCGGCGGCCAACAACCTCGACGCCGTCGGCTGGCACGCCCCGGCGTTCTCGATCACGTTCGTCCTGCTGGTGCTGCCCGCCGTGATCGCGCTGGTCGCGGAGAACGTCGGCCACGTCAAGGCCGTTGCCGAGATGACCAAGACCGACCTCGACCCGATGATGGGCCGCGCGGTCGCCGCCGACGGCGTCGGCACCGTGATCGCCACCTCGGTCGGTGGCTCGCCCACCACGACGTACGCCGAGAACATCGGCGTCATGGCCGCCACCCGGGTCTACTCCACCGCCGCGTACTTCGTGGCCGCGATCGTCGCGGTGCTGCTCGGCCTGGTGCCGAAGTTCGGCGCGATCGTCAACCAGACCCCGCCGGCCGTGCTCGGCGGCATCACGCTGGTGCTCTACGGCATGATCGGCCTGCTCGGCGCGAAGATCTGGCGCGAGAACAACGTCGACTTCGCCAAGCCGGCCAACCTGGTCCCGCTCGCCGCGGGCATCATCCTGGCCATCGGCGACGCCAGCTTGAAGTTCACCGACGACTTCGTGCTGACCGGTATCGCGCTGGGCACCCTGGTCACGGTCCTCGGATACCACCTGGCCCGCGTGGTGGCGCCGAAGGAGCTCGACGGCTCGGTCCTCGCCGTCGGCCATCCGGGTGCGCACACCGAGGACCACGCGGCACCGCACCAGCACCGCAAGGATCCGTCGGAGTGAAGCCCGCCCCGTTCGCCTATGTGCGGCCGGCGTCCCTCGACGAGGCGCTGGCCGCGCTGGCCGACGACGCCGACGCCAAGGTGCTGGCCGGCGGGCAGAGCCTGGTGCCGCTGCTCTCGATGCGGCTCGCGGCCCCGGGACGGCTGGTCGACATCAACGGGCTGCCCGACCTAGACCACGTCCGCTCCACCGCGGACGGGGTCCGGGTCGGCGCGCTGGCCCGGCACGCCGACCTGCTGGCGGACGCGGACGCGGCACGGGTGCAGCCGCTGGTCGCGCTGGCCCTGGCGAACGTCGCCCACCCCACCATCCGCAACCGCGGGACCACGGTCGGCTCGATCGTGCACGCCGACGCCGCCGCGGAGATGCCGGTGGTGCTGCGCCTGCTCGGCGGGTCCCTCGACGTGGACTCGACCCGGGGCCGGCGCACCATCGCCGCCGAGGACCTCTTCGCCGGGCCGCTGGAGTCGACGCTGGCACCCGATGAGATCGCCGTCGAGGCGTTCTTCCCGGCTCTGGCCGCCGGCCACGGCGTGGCCTTCGCGGAGATCGCCCGCCGACACGGTGACTACGCCTTGTGCGGCGTCGCCGCCCTGGTCGCCCGCGACGGGAACCGGGTCGCCTCCGCGCGGGCCGGCTACCTGTCGGTCTGCGACGTGCCCACGGTGGTCGACCTGACCGACGCCCTGGTGGACGGCGTCACCGATGCCGCGCTGGCTGACGCGGGTGACACCGCCGTCGCGGCGCTCGAACCCGCCGACGACATCCACGCGACCGCCGCCTACCGCGCCCAGCTGGTCCGGGTGCTGACCGCCCGCGTGCTGCGATCGGCGTACGACGACGCCGCGGCGAGGAGGAACCCATGACCGAGGAGATCCACGACCTGAGACTGCACGTCAACGCAGTGGCGTACGACGTGGCGGTGCCGGCGCGCCGGCTGCTGTCCGACGCGATCCGTCACGACTGCGGGCTGACCGGCACCCATGTCGGCTGTGAGCACGGTGTCTGCGGGGCGTGCACCGTGCTCGTGGACGGCCGGCCGATGCGGTCGTGCCTGATGTTCGCCGTGTCCGCCGTCGGCGCCGAGATCACCACCGTCGAGGGACTGAGCAACCCGGACGGATCGCTCGGTCCGGTCCAGCAGGCGTTCAAGGAGTGCCACGGTCTCCAGTGCGGCTTCTGCACCCCCGGTTTCCTCACCACGATCACCGCTGGCCTGGTGGAGAACCCGTCGCCGACCCGCGAGGAGGCCCGGGAGATGATCGCCGGCAACCTGTGCCGCTGCACCGGCTACCAGAACATCGTCAAGGCCGTGGGACGCGCGGCCGAGCTGGCTGAGGACGGTGCGCAGCGATGACCACCAAGCTCTTCGGCAGCAAGGTCGAGCGCACCGAGGACGAGCGCTTCCTGCGCGGCCTGGGCCGCTACGTCGACGACGTCGGCGCGGGTGCCCTGCACGCGGCGGTGCTGCGCTCGCCGCACGCCCACGCCCGGATCCTCTCGATCGACGTGGACGCGCTCCTCGACGTGGAGGGCGTGCACGCCGTCTGGACCTACGACGACCTGACCGGCGCGATGGCCGAGCCGCTGCCGCTGCTGATCCCGCACCCGGCGCTGACCCACGGACGCACGCAGTACGCCCTGGCGAAGGACGAGGTGAACTACGTCGGCGAGGCGATCGCGTTCGTGGTCGCCGACGACCGCTACGTCGCGGAGGACGCGCTGGGGGCGATCCGGGTCGACTACGAGTTCCTCCCGCCGGTGGTCGGCATCGACAACGCCCGGGCCGCGACGCACCTGGTGCACGAGGACGTGCCCGGCAACGTCGGCGCCCGGATGGAGCAGGAGAACGGCGACGCCCGGTCGGCGATCGCGGCCGCCCCGCACACGCTGACCCTCGACCTGACGGTCGAGCGGAGTGCCTGCACGCCGATGGAGGGCCGCGGCACCGTGGCCCGCTGGGACCCGGACTCGGCGCGGCTGCAGGTGTGGACCTCCACCCAGACCTCCACCGGCGTCCGCGCCGCGGTGGCTGCCAAGCTCGGCCTCGACCTCGGGCAGGTCGACGTGATCACCCCGGACGTCGGCGGCGGCTTCGGCGTGAAGATCAACCACCCCTGGCCCGAGGAGCTGCTGGTGCCGCTGGCCGCGCGGACCCTGGGCCGGCCGGTGAAGTTCACCGAGGACCGGCGTGAGCACTTCATCTCCTCCGCCCACGAGCGCGGCCAGGTGCAGCACATCGAGGTCGGCTTCGACGACGAGGGCCGGCTGCTCGGCCTCGACGTGATGTTCTGGCACGACCACGGCGCCTACACGCCGTACGGCCTGATCGTGCCGATCATCACCTCCACCCAGCTGCTCGGGCCCTACAAGCCGGCGAACTACCGGGTGGTGTTCGAGAGCCTCTACACGAACACCGTGATGGTGACTCCCTACCGCGGCGCCGGACGGCCGCAGGGGTGCTATGCCATGGAGCGCACGATGGACGCGATCGCGGCGTACCTCGGCAAGGACCGCACCGAGGTCCGCAGCGTCAACTTCATCCAGCCCGACGAGTTCCCCTACGAGCACGGGCTGGTCTTCCAGGACGGCCGGCCGCTGACCTACGACTCGGGCGACTACCCGGCGTCGCTGGCGAAGATCAAGGCGCTGGTCGGGTGGGACGAGTTCGAGGCGTTCCGCGCCGAGATGGCCGCGGAGGGGCGCACCGTCGGCATCGGCCTGGCCTGCTACGTCGAGGGCACCGGCGTCGGCCCCTACGAGGGCGCGCACGTGCACGTCGAGACCTCCGGCAAGGTCAAGGTCGCGACCGGCCTCACCACCCAGGGCCAGGGACACCAGACCGCGTTCGCGCAGATCGTCGCCGACGAGCTCGGGGTGCGGTTCGAGGACGTCGAGGTGGTCACCGGCGACACCCGGCGGATGCCGTACGCCGTCGGCACGTTCGCCTCGCGCGCCGCGGTGATGAGCGGGTCCGCGATCCACCTGGCCGCGAGGAAGACCAAGGAGAAGGCGCTCCGCATCGCCGCCGAGGCACTGGAGGCCTCGGTGGAGGACCTGGAGATCGTCGACGGGGTGGTCTCGGTGCGCGGCACCGACGCCTCGATCGACCTCGGCACCGTCGCGGTGCTCTCCAACCCGCTGCGCTACGCCTTCGACGAGGCGTCCAAGGCGGCCACCCAGTTCAGCGTCGGCGACCCCGGCAAGCCGCCGGTGGCCGAGGGCGAGGAGCCCGGCCTCGAGGGCAAGGACTTCTATTCCCCGGAGCGGTCGACGTTCGCCTCGGGCATGCACGCGGTGATCGTCGAGACCGACCCGCTGACCGCGGAGATCACCATCCTCAAGTACGCCGTGGTGCACGACTGCGGTCACCTGATCAACCCGATGATCGTCGAGGGCCAGATCCACGGCGGCGTCGCGCAGGGCGTCGGCGGCGCGCTCTACGAGCGGATGGCCTACGACGAGTCCGGGCAGCTGCTCAACGCGTCGTTCATGGACTTCCTGATGCCCTACGTCACCGAGGTGCCGGAGTCGATCGAGATCGACCACCTCGAGACGCCGTCCCCGCTGAACCCGCTCGGCATCAAGGGAGCGGGGGAGGCGGGGGTGATCCCGTCGGCCGCCGTCTTCGCGGCCGCGATCGAGGACGCCGAGCGCATCCCGATCACCGCGATGCCGATCTCGCCGTCCGAGCTGTATGCGCTGCGCCAGCAGCATGCGAAGGAGCAGTCATGAAGTTCACCGGAGACGCCACCCTGCACGCCCCGGTCGCGAAGGTCTGGGACGCGTTGCTCGACCCGGCCGTGCTGGTGCGCACGATCCCGGGATGCGAGCGGCTCGAGGCGACCGGAGAGAACACCTACGCGATGACCGTCACCGCCGGCGTCGCCGCCATCAAGGGCACCTACGCCGGGTCGTGCGAGCTGTCCGACCTGCGGCCGGGGACGTCGCTGGTGATGAAGCTGAACGGTGCGGGTGCACCGGGCACCATCGGCGCCACCGTGGACGTCGGGTTCACCGACAACGCCGACGGCACCACCACGGTTGCCTACGACGCCGACGCGATCGTCGGCGGCATGGTCGGCGGCGTCGGCCAGCGGATGCTGACCTCGGTCTCGCGGCGGATGGCGGGGGAGTTCTTCGGGAACGTCGACGGCGTCCTGACCGGAGCCGCCCCGGCCGCTGCCACCGCGGCTCCCGCCGGCGGCTCGGTGCCCGAGTCCGCTCCCGGTGTCTTCGTGGCCCCGGCCAGGGCCTCGTCCGGGCCGGGCGACGACTTCCTCAAGGGTGTCCTCGTCGGCGCCGGCCTGGTGCTCGCCGGGGTCGTCGTGGGTGGCCTGTTCGGCCGGCGGCGGTGAGCCCTCCTGGATTCCCCGGTCGGCCGGGGAAACCAACGGTTGACGGGGTGTGCACTGCCCGACAACCGTCGGGAGTGCCCGTCAACCCCGCGGGAGGCGGCCGATGAGCGACCTCACCGTCGACTCGACCGCGCGCGCCATGGCGGCTGCCGTACGCCGCCGCGAGATCTCGGCGGTCGAGCTGATGGACCTGCACCTGACCCGGATCGCGGAGCGGAACCCGCAGCTCAACGCGATCGTGTCGCTCGACGAGGACCGCGCCCGCGCCGGAGCGGTGGCAGCCGATGCGGCGCTCACGGCCGGCGCTGCGGTCGGTCCGTTGCACGGGCTGCCGTTCGCGTTCAAGGACACCCACGCGGTCGCCGGCTGGCGCACGACGTACGGCTCGCCGCTCTACGCCGACCACGTGCCCGAGCGCGACGAGCTGCTGGTCGAGAGGGTACGCGGCGCCGGCGCCGTCCCGATCGGCAAGACCAACGTGCCCGAGTTCGCGGCCGGGTCGCACACGTTCAACCCGATCTTCGGCACCACGCTCAACCCGGTCGACCCGTCACGGTCCGCCGGAGGTTCGTCCGGCGGCGCCGCGAGCGCGCTGCGCTCGGGCATGGTGCCGCTCGCCGACGGCTCCGACATGGGCGGCTCGCTGCGCAACCCGGCGTCGTTCTGCGGCGTGGTCGGCCTGCGACCCTCGCTGGGCCGGGTCCCGGAGTGGCCGCATCCGAACGCCTGGGAGACCACCTCGGTCGGCGGCCCGATGGCCCGCAACGTCGGCGACCTGGCCCTGCTGCTGTCCGTGCTGGCCGGCCCGGACCCGCGGGCACCGTTGGCCCTGGGCGACCCGGGTGCGACGTTCGCGCCGCCGCTGGCCGGCTCGCTGGCGGGACTGCGGGTAGCCCTCTCGGAGGATCTCGGCGGGGCCTTCGAGGTGGACGACGAGGTCCGGTCGGTGGTGTCGGCCTCGGCCGCGGTGTTCGCCGGTGCGGGGGCACACCTCGCCGCCGCCCACCCCGATCTCTCGCTCGCCGACGACACGTTCCGCACGCTGCGGGCCTGGCACTTCCAGGCCCGGTTCGGCGCCCTGCTGGCCGAGCACCCGGACTCGTTCAAGCAGTCCCTGGCCGACAACATCCGGGCGGGGGAGTCGTTGTCGGGCGCCGACGTGGCGCGGGCGTATCGACAGCGCACGGCACTGGCCGAGACGATGCGCGCGTTCTTCACGGCGTATGACGTGCTGGTGCTGCCGGTCTCGCAGGTGCCGCCGTTCCCCGCTGACCAGGAGTTCCCGACCTCGATCAACGGGGTCGCGATGGACTCCTACCTCGACTGGATGCGGTCGGCGTACTTCGTCACCGTCACCGGCTGCCCGGCGATCTCGGTGCCGGCCGGCCACACCCGCGACGGCCTCCCCGTCGGCATCCAGATCGTCGCGCCGCACGGTGCCGACCGGAGGTTGCTCGAGGTCGCCGCCGCCTTCGAGAGCGCCACCTCCGCCTGACCGGCCGGGGCCCGGCTAGCGTGCTGCCATGCCCGTCGACCTCGTCCGCAGCCCCGACCTCACCGACGCCGCGCCGTACGCCTATGCCTCGGTGGTCAGCGCCGGCTCGCTCGTCTTCACCGCCGGCGCCTGCCCGCTGGATGCCGACGGCGTCATCGGTCCGCCGGGTGACGTGGCCGGCCAGGCGGCCCGGGTGATGGCGAACCTCGTCACCGCGCTCGCTGCCGCGGGTGCCTCCCTCGCGGATGTCGCGAGGACCACGGTGTACGTCGCCACCTCCGACCGCGCCGACCTGACCACCGCCTGGGACGTCGTCCGTGCGGCCTTCGGCGACCACGACGCCCCCAGCACCCTGCTCTCCGTGCCGGTGCTGGGCTGGCCGGGACAGCTGGTCGAGGTCGACGCCGTCGCCGCCCTCGAAGCACGCCCTCTGAGAACCCCCTCTCAGGACGCCCGCTGAGGACGCCCGCTGAACACCCCTGATCCCGCGAGTTCTCCACAGGACGCACCGGTCGGCTGTGGATAGCGGGGGTGCTTCTGTGGAGGGGGAGGGTCACTCTGTGGAGGACACGCCGACAGCGCGAAACTGGTCGGGACAGTTCACCGGAAACCCTTGTGCGGGTGCCCGGGGTGCACGTAGAACTTCTCCCACGCACTCCTTCGGGGGTGCGGGATCGGTCGGAGCAGAAGATCCGTACGGCGGTTCGCCAGCTTGCTGGAGGAGCGCCGCGGGAGCCGGGTGACGCGGCTGCCGGGATCGGACGTGAGGACTGGATCGATCGGGAGCGTCACCAGTACCGATCGCCCGAAGGGCCCGTGCGACTCATACTCACACGGGCCCTTCACCTATTTGTCCCCAGAATCGCCGCCCCACACCAAAGCACTGTCCACAGGAATCGCGCCAGCCTGTGCATAGACAGCCCGAATCTGTGGATGAATTGCCCTTTTCTGTGGACTGTTCAGAATTCCCCGAAAGAATTCCGGAAATCACTTGTGCGAGCGCCGGTCCAGGGCATAGAACTCTCCTACGCACTCCTTCGGGGGTGCGGGATCGGTCGGAACAGAAGATCCGTACGGCGGTTCACCAGCCTGCTGGAGGACTGCCGCGGGAGCCGGGTGACGCGGCTGCCGGGGTCGGAGTGAGGACTGGATCGGTCGGGACGTCACCACCACCGGCCACCCGAAGGGCCCTTGTGACTCATACTCACAAGGGCCCTTCACCCATTTCGGCCCCTCATCCGGTGCGGGAGCCACGGTCCCGGGCCATCGCCCGCACCATCGCCCGCACCAGCCGCCGCGGCGGGACCGCCGGCGGCAACGGCCAGGTGGGGCCGAAACTTCTCCACAGGAATAGCGACGCACCTGTGCATGAATGGGCAATTCCTGTGGATAACAATGCCGTTCCTGTGGACGAAGTCCCTATTTCTCGGAATTCCGGCAATTCTTTCCGACAAGGGCTTGTGCGACCCGGTCCCGACGGCATAGAACTCTCCTACGCACTCCTTCGGGAGAGCGGGATCGGTCGGAACAGAAGATCCGTACGGCGGTTCGCCAGCTTGCTGGGGAAGTGCCGCGGGGGCCGGGTGACGAGGCCACCGGGATCGGACGCGAGGACTGGATCGATCGGAAGCGTCACCGGTACCGATCAGCCGAAGGGCCCTTGCGACTCATACTCGCAAGGGCCCTTCACCATTTCCCGCGGGACGCCGCCGGGCGACCTCGTCGCCCACGAGTCGGGCGCCCGCCGACCCACACAGATCGATCCGACACACTGGTCCCGTGACGTCGACCGCGTTCTACACCGTCCTGCACTCCGTGGTGCCACCCCTCGCCCGGGCGGTGTGGCGCCCGACGGTCCGCGGGCTGGAGAACGTGCCGCCCACCGGCGGGGTGATCCTGGCCAGCAACCACCTCAGCTTCGTCGACAGCGTGGTGATCCCCTGCCTGGTGCCGCGCAAGGTGGTGTTCCTCGCGAAGTCCGACTACTTCGAGGGCACCGGCGTCAAGGGCGCCCTGCAGCGCGGCTGGTTCGAGGGGCTCGGCATGCTGCCCGTCGACCGCGACGACTCCCGGGCCGCGATCGCCAGCCTGGACACGGCGCTGGCGGTGCTGGGCAACGGGGACGCGTTCGGGATCTACCCCGAGGGCACCCGCTCGCGCGACGGACGGCTCTACCGCGGCCGCACCGGGGTCGGCCACCTGGCGCTCACGGCCGGGGTGCCCGTCGTGCCGGTCGGCCTGACCGGCACCGAGAACATCCAGCCGGTCGGGTCGAACCGGCCACGCCTGGCCAAGGTCACCGTCACCTTCGGCGAGCCGATCCGGGTGACCGGGAGGTACGACGGCGTACCCGCGGGACGAGCCCGACGCGAGGTGACGGACGAGATCATGGCCGCGATCCAGGACCTGAGCGGCCAGCAGCCGGCCGGCGTCTACAACGAGCGGCCGCCCGACGCTTGAACCGCCTCGGATGAGGTACTAGCACCTGAGCAGCGCGGACGAGGCGGCAAGCACTGACGAGGAGAGGGTGACCGATGGGCAGGCGTGCACCGGACCGTGACATCGACGAGGCCGACCTGGAGGTCGACCACCCCAAGGACGCGGCGGCGGGCGTCACCGCGGTGGGGGTCTCGCTGAAGCGGGCCGTCGAGCAGATGGGCGTGAAGCGCACCGCCCAGACGCTGCTCCGGCTCAACCAGGTCAAGGGATTCGACTGCCAGGGCTGTGCGTGGCCCGACCCGGACCCCGAGCACCGGCACACCGCCGAGTTCTGTGAGAACGGCGCCAAGGCCGTCACCGAGGAGGCCACCCTGCGGCGGGTGGACCGGGCGTTCTTCGCCCGGCACGACCTCGACGAGCTGGCGGAGAAGACCGACTACTGGCTGGGTCAGCAGGGTCGGCTCACCGAGCCGATGGTCAAGCGTCGCGGCGGCACCCACTACGAGCCGATCTCCTGGGACGACGCCTTCGGGCTGATCGCCGAGCGGCTCGGTGAGCTGGACTCACCCGACGAGGCCGTGTTCTACACCTCCGGCCGCACGTCCAACGAGGCCGCCTTCGCCTACCAGCTGTTCGTCCGGGCCTTCGGCACCAACAACATGCCGGACTGCTCGAACATGTGCCACGAGTCCACCTCGGTCGCGCTCGCCGAGGTGATCGGGATCGGCAAGGGCAGCGTGCACCTGGAGGACATCCACACCTCCGAGCTGATCGTGGTCATCGGGCAGAACCCCGGCACCAACCATCCGCGGATGCTCACCGCGCTCGAGAACGCCAAGAAGAACGGCGCGAAGATCCTCGCGATCAACCCGCTCAGGGAGGCCGGCTTCGTCCGGTTCCGCAACCCGCAGAACGCGCGCGGGCTCAGCGGCATCGGCACCGCCCTCGCCGACCTGCACCTGCCCGTCCGGGTCAACGGCGACCTCGCGCTCTTCCAGGCGATCGGGTCGCTGCTGCTGGCGTGGGGCTGCGTCGACGAGGACTTCGTCAAGGAGCACACCGTCGGGTACGACGCGTGGGCGGCGCACGTCGCCGAGGTCGACTGGGCCGCGGTCGAGCGGGCCACGGGGCTCGACCGGGCGCTGATCGAGGAGGCCGCGGGCATGTTCCGCGACTCCGGGGCCACCGTGCTCTGCTGGGCGATGGGCATCACCCAGCACCGCAACGCCGTGGCCACGATCAAGGAGTTCACCAACGTCGCCCTGCTCCAGGGCAACATCGGCAAGCCCGGCGCCGGCCTCTGCCCGGTCCGCGGTCACTCCAACGTGCAGGGTGACCGGACCATGGGCATCTGGGAGCGGGTGCCGCAGCACTTCCTCGACGCCCTGCAGCACGAGTTCGGCTTCGACCCGCCGCGGGATGACGGTCTCGACACCGTCGCCTCCATCCGGGCGCTCAGCGAGGGTGCGGCGAAGGTGTTCTTCGCGATGGGCGGCAACTTCGTCGCGGCCGCCCCGGACACCCATGTCACCGAGGCCGCGATGCGCCGCGCCGCCCTGACCGTGCAGGTATCGACCAAGCTGAACCGCTCGCACGTGGTGCCCGGAGAGGAGGCGCTGATCCTGCCGACCCTCGGTCGCAGCGAGCAGGACCGCACCGGCGGCATCGTCCAACGGGTCACCGTCGAGGACTCGATGTCGGCGGTGCACGCCTCCCACGGTCCGCTCAAGCCGGCCAGCAAGCAGCTGCGCTCCGAGGTCGACATCGTCTGCTCGCTGGCCGAGGCCGTGCTCGGGGACCGGCATGCCCTGCCGTGGGCCGAGTTCCGGGCCGACTACACCGCCATCCGGCGCCGGATCGCGAACGTGGTGCCGGGCTGCGCGGCGTACGACGAGAAGGTCGACCAGCCCGGCGGCTTCGTGCTGCCGCACCCCCCGCGGGACTCGCGGACCTTCCCGACCGAGCCGGGCCGGGCGGTGTTCACGGTCAGCCCGATCGACGTGCTGCACGTCCCCGAGGGTCGGCTGCTGATGCAGACGCTGCGCTCGCACGACCAGTTCAACACCACCATCTACGGCCTCGACGACCGCTACCGCGGTGTCTCCGGCGGGCGCCGCGTGGTGTTCGTGCACCCCGACGACATCACCGCGCTCGGGCTCACGGAGGGCCAGGTCGTCGACCTGGTCAGCGAGTGGACCGACGGCTCGGAGCGGCGGGCGCCGTCGTTCCGGGTGGTGCCCTACGAGCAGCCGCGGGGCTGCGCCGCGTCGTACTACCCCGAGACCAACCCGCTGGTCCCGCTCGACTCCACCGCGGTCGGCAGCAACTGCCCGACCTCGAAGTCGATCATCGTGCGCCTGGAGCCACGGTCCGGGGGCGGCGGCAGCGACGGCACGGCCCAGCAGGCCGGTGGGGCCACCGACGCGAAGTCCGACGTGGAGCCGCAGCAGCTCAGCTGACCGGCCCCGAGCGTCCCCGGCCCCACCCACGGGCCACACCCCACGCGCACCGACCGTGCGCAGGAAAGGCTCCACCATGGCTGTCCGCACCCTCGGGATCGAGGAGGAGCTGCTCCTCCTCGACCCGGAGACCCGCCGGGTCTCCTCCCGGTCGCACGAGGTCCTCAAGGAGTTCCGCGAGCACGGGGCGGGCCGGGAGAACCCGGTCCATGCCGGCGTGGCGACCGACGAGCTCGACCAGGAGCTGTTCCTGCACCAGGTCGAGACCCGTACCGACCCGACCGACGACCTGCAGGACGCGCTGGCGCAGGTGGTCGCGGCCCGGCGTACGGCGGGCGAGGCGGCGCGTGCCGCCGACCTGGCCCTGATCGCGTGCGGGGTGGTGCCGATGGACGGGTTCGAGCCGGTGGTGACCCGCAACGACCGCTACCAGGACATGGTCGACACGTTCGGGCAGGTGGCGCGGACCGGTGGCACCTGCGGCATGCACGTGCACGTCGGCATCGACTCCGAGGACGAGGGCGTCCGGGTCATCGACCGGCTGGCTCCGTGGCTGCCGGTGATCCTGGCGATCAGCGGGAACTCGCCGTTCAGCGAGGGGCGCGACACCGGCTACGCGTCGTGGCGGGCGCAGGTGTGGAGCCGCTGGCCGAGCGCCGGGCCGACCGAGCCGTTCGGCTCCGTCGAGGGCTACCGAGCCGTGTCCGCCCGGCTGGTGGAGTTCGGTGCCGCGCGGGACCCGGGGATGCTCTACTACGACGCCCGTCTGGCCGAGGACCACCCGACCGTCGAGATCCGGGTGGCGGACGTCTGCACCGACCCGGCCGCCAGTCTGCTGGTCGCCGGCCTGGTCCGCGGGCTGGTCACGACTCTCACGGCCGCGGAGGCACCCCAGCCGCCGTGGCGGGTCGAGATGCTCCGGGCCGCGCACTGGCGGGCTTCCCGGTACGGCGTCTCCGAGCGGCTCGTGCATCCCGTCGAGCGCACCCCGCGGCCGGCCCGCGAGGTGATGCAGTGCCTGGTCGACACCGTCCGCCCCGCGCTCGAGGAGGCCGGTGACGTCGCGTTCGTGACCGAGGGTGTCGAGACCGTGCTGCGGGCCGGCGGCGCGGTGCGTCAGCGGGCGGCGTACGAACGCAGCGGCGACGTGGCCGGCGTGGTCGACGACCTGGTCGCGCGGACCGAGGAGTCCTGGGCGCGCTGATCCCACCTGCTGACGTCAGGCGTTCTGGCTGCCCGGGCGACCGAGGCGGATGACATCCCGTGGCGCTTCACGGAACGGTCGTCCAGGCGGTCGTCCACAGGTTCTGGCAGCCGGCCCTCCGTCGAAGGATCGGAGGCCTCATCCTGTCGACATGCAGGCACCGCGCACCCTCACCGACCAGCGCCTCCGTCGTGCGGTGGCGCTAGCGACGGACCAGGCGGGGGTGGCCTCTCGGCGTCAGCTGTACGCCGCCGGAGTGACCCGCGCCCAGGTCCGGGCGAACCTCCGGGCTCGTCGCTGGCGGCGGGTGGGATCCCAGGCCATCGCGGTGCATACCGGACCGCTTCCGCCGCCCGCCCAGCACTGGGCGGCGGTTCTCGAGGCCGGTCCGCGCGCGATGCTCGACGGCGCCTCGGCACTGCTCGCGTCGGGACTCGAGCACTTCACGGTGGATCGGATCCGGGTCTCGGTGCCTCGCGGTGGGCGGGTCCGGCGGGCCCGCGGGCTCGACATCCGGCAGACCCGTCGGTGGTCCGCCGACGATCTGGCTCCTGGCGGAGTGCCGCGAACGCGGTCGGAGGTCGCCGCCGTGCGAGCCGCGCTCTGGGCGCGCACCGACAAGCAGGCCGCCCTGCTGTTGACCATGACGGTCCAGCAGGGTCTTGCCACCGCGGAGGGCATCGGCGTCGAGATGCTGCGGATCCGTCGAGATCGGCGGAGGGCGTTCGCGCACGCGGTGATCCTCGACCTGATCGGGGGAGTGCGCTCGCTCGGTGAGCTCGACTTCGCCCGCGAGTGCCGGCGGCGCGGCCTGCCCGAACCCTCCCGCCAGGTGGTGCGGCGTACCCCCGCCGGCACGTACTACCTGGATCTGATCTGGGAGCGCTGGGGAGTCGTCGTGGAGGTGGACGGCATCCACCACTCCTGGGCGCAGCAGGTCGTCGGCGACGCGCTGCGTCAGAACGCGATGACCCTCACCGGCGTCCGCGTGCTCCGGCTGCCCCTGCTCGGCCTCCGGGTGGCACCGGACGACTTCTTCGCCCAGATCGAGGCGGCTCTCGTCGCCGCTGGCTGGAACGACGCCTCCGGCCGCCCGGCCTGACGCTTTCCCGACCGCCTGCTCCGGGCGTCATACGTCGCGGTCGTCCCGGCAGCCGGTTCGGATGACGTTGCTCGGGGCGTCATACGTCGCGGTCGTCCCGGCAGCCGGTTCGGATGACGTTGCGGACCCGAACGGCTGGTGATGTCCCACCCGGCTGGCAGGTGGTGACAACGGATCGGCGTTCCGTCGGCAGATTGTGCCCTCGCCCGGCCCGGCGCCGTACCGCTTGAATCGTGGGCATGAGCGCGGAGCAGCAGACCCCCCGACGGATCCGGGTCGGCATCGACACCGGCGGCACCTTCACCGACGTGGTGGCCTTCGACGAGGACAGCGGCGACCTGGTGACCACCAAGACCCCGAGCACTCCCGCGAACCCCGCCGACGGCTTCATGGCCGGCATCGAGAAGGTGCTCGGCCTGATGGGCCTCCCGCCCGGCGACGGCACCCCGCTGAGCGCCGTCAGCCACGGCACCACGGTCGCGACCAACCAGCTGCTCGAGGGCAAGGTGGACCGGCTCGGCTACCTGACCACCGAGGGCTACGACGCGATGCTCGAGATCGCCCGGCAGTCGGTGCCCGACGGCTACGGCAACAGCTACTTCTGGGTGAAGCCGCCGCGGATCGTGCCCCGCCACCACGTCAAGGGGATCGGCGGCCGGCTCGACCACACCGGCGCGGAGGTCCGGCCCTTCGACGAGGAGGGCGCCCGCGCGGCGGCCCGCTGGTTCCGGGCCCAGGGCATCGACACGCTGGGCGTCTGCTTCCTGCACGCGTACGCCAACCCCGACCACGAGGAGCGGATGCGGTCGATCCTCACCGAGGAGCACCCCGAGGCGGTGGTCTCGATCTCCAGCGAGGTGCTGCGCGAGTACCGCGAGTACGAGCGCGCGATGACCACCCTCGTCGACGCGGCCGTGAAGCCCCGGCTGTCTCGCTACGTCAACAACATCAAGGAACGGCTGGCGGCGTACGCCGGGGACCGCCGGGTCCCGTTCTACGTGATGAAGTCCAACGGCGGCGTGCTCTCGGCCGACGAGGTCGTGCACCAGCCGATCACCACCGTGCTGTCCGGCCCGGCGGCGGGCGCGCTCGGCGCCGCCCTGATCGCCAAGGTCGCCGGCTTCGACAAGGTCCTCACCAGCGACGGCGGTGGCACCTCGACCGACGTCAGCGTGGTCATCGGCGGCGAGCCGACCCTCACCACCGAGGGCACGGTCGGCGTCTACCCGTCCAAGATCCCGATGATCGACGTCGTGACCGTCGGCGCCGGCGGCGGCTCGATCGCCTGGCTCTCGCCCGAGGGCACCCTCAAGGTAGGCCCGCAGTCGGCGGGCGCGGATCCCGGCCCGCTCTGCTACGGCCGGGGTGGCAGCGAGGTCACCATCACCGACGCCCACGTGGTGCTCGGCCGGATCCCACCGCACCTGCTCGGCGGCGAGATCCCGCTGGACGTCACCGCAGCCAGGGCCGGGGTCGAGCAGCTGGCCGAGCAGCTCGACCTCACCCCGGAGGCCTGCGCCACCGGGGTCCTGGAGATCTCCGCCTGGAACCAGGCCAACGCGCTGCGCCAGGTCACCGTCAAGCGCGGCCTCGACGTCCGCGACTTCACCCTCACCACGTTCGGCGGCTCCGGCTCGCTGCTGCTCTGCCGGCTGATGGACATCCTCGGCATCCCGCGGGTGCTGGTGCCGCCGAACCCCGGCAACGTCTCCGCGTTCGGGCTGCTCACCGTCGACGTGAAGAACGACTACGTCCAGACCCATGTCTCGCTCCACGACGCCCTGGACGCCGACACCCTGCGGACGGCGTACGACGCGCTCCGGGCCCAGGCCGCCGAGGCGCTGACCAAGGAGGGCTTCCCCGACGACCAGCACCGGTTCGCGCTGACCGCCGACCTGCGCTACTTCGGGCAGGCCTTCGAGGTCCGGGTGCCGGTGCCCGACGGGCCGATCGACCGGCCGACGCTGGACGAGGTGGCCCGCCGGTTCCATGCCGAGCACACCGCGCTCTACGGCTACGACTTCTCCGGCGACCCGACCCAGCAGGTCGAGTGGGTGAATCTCCGGGTCTCGGGCATCGGGCCGATCGTGCGCCCACAGATCAACAAGGGCGAGGCGGCCGCGGGCGAGCCACGACCCACGGGCACCCGACAGGTCTGCTTCGACGCCGCCGAGGGGTACGTCGACACCCCGGTGCTGTGGCGCACGGACCTGGCACCCGGCACCACCGTGGAGGGGCCCGCGATCCTCGAGGAGTTCGGGTCGACCGTGCCGCTGCACCCCGGGTTCACCGCCCGGATCGACGACTGGATGAACGTGATCGTGACGAGGGGCGAAGCATGAGCAGCCGCAGGGCACCCACCGACTTCCCGTTCGGCTCGCTGACCGACGACGCCGGCGCGAGCGCCGACCCGGTGCTGGTCGAGATCGTCCAGGGCAGCCTGGCCAGCGTCGAGATGGAGGTCGAGACCGCGATCGCGCGCACCAGCCGGAGCCCGATGATCCGCGACGCCCACGACTTCCGCGCCGGCATCCACGACCGGCTGCTGCGCAAGCTCACCGGCCGGTCCTACTCCGCGCTCGTCCATCCGGTCGCCCGCGACTTCCCGATCGACGAGATGCGGGAGGGCGACGTGTACTTCCACAACGACGTCTACCGCTCCGAGGGCGGCATCGGCCACCTGCCGGACCTCTGCGTGACCGTCCCGGTGTTCAGCGACGGCCGCGTGGTCGCGTTCGTCCAGGCGTTCGGCCACCACGACGACATCGGCGGTGCGGTCCCGGGCTCGATGCCCAGCCACGCCACCAGCGTCTTCGAGGAGGGTCTGATGGTCCCGCCGATCAAGCTCTGGGACGCCGGGGTGCCGAACCGCGCGGCGCTGACGATCATGACCCGCAACTCCCGGATGCCCGAGTCGCTGGCCGCGGACCTCGACGCCGAGTGCTCGGCCTGCCTGATGGGCGCGCGCCGACTCGGCGAGCTCTTCGACCGCTACGGCACCGCCACCGTCGAGTCCTGCTTCGACGCGATCATCGACCGCACCACCACGACGTACCGCCGCGAGATCCTCAGCCGGATCCCGGTCGGCAGCTGGACGTGGGAGGACTACGCCGAGCACGACGGTGTCGACGAGCCGATGCTGCACACGCAGCGGATCACGCTGACCCGCACGCCGGCGGACGACCCCGACGGGGAGCGGCTGGTGCTCGACTTCGACGGCACCGGCCCGCAGGCCAGGGGCCCGATCAACCACTGCGGCGACTACGCCGACGGCGTGTTCCTCAAGAAGTGGCTGGCGCCGATCCTGCGCAACCTCGCCGAGACCCCCGAGCGGATGGCCGAGCTCGACGTCAACGAGGGCATCGTGCCGCTGATCGAGATGCGGTTCCCGCCGCCCGGCACCCTGCTGACCCCGGTGTTCCCGGCCCCGACGAACGCCCGCACGTTCGTGATCCTGCGGCTGCTCGGCGTGCTGGCCGGGGTGGTCGCCAAGGCCGTCGACGGCAGGATGCCCGCCGACCAGGAGACGATCCGCTACACCGGGGTCTACGGCGACGACACGGAGGGCCGGCCCTACCTGATGCGCGAGGTGCTGGGCGGTGGCTCGGGCGGCCGCTACTACGCCGACGGCGAGGACACCATCCACGTGGTCCCGGACAGCCGCAACCTGCCGACGGAGTTCACCGAGTCCCGGTTCCCCTTCCTGGTCGAGTCGCTGTCACTGGCGGTCGACTCCGGGGGAGCGGGCCAGTATCGCGGTGGCCTGGGCTACGAGAAGCGGATCCGGATGCTCAAGGACGCGCACTTCATGTCGATCGCGGACCGCTCGATCCTGGCCTGCTGGGGCGTCAAGGGCGGTCTCGCCGGCAAGCCCTTCCAGGTCACCATCGACGCCGGCGGCCCGAACGAGCGCGAGGTCGACGCCCTCGCCGACGCCGAACCGGTCACGGCCGGCGAGGTGATCCGGATCCGTACGACGGGCGGCGGCGGCTGGGGCGACCCGCTGGCCCGCGACCCGGAGCTGGTGGTCCGCGACGCCGTCTGGCGGAAGGTGTCGCCCGAGGCCGCGCTGGCCGACTACGGCGTCGTGCTGACCGGTTCGCTCGACGACGACAGCCTCGGCTTCGACGCGGACGCCACCCGCAGGGAGCGCGCGGGCCGGCCGGCCCCGTCCGAGGCGTTCTTCGACCGCGGCCCCGGCTACGCCCGGCTCGCCGGCGGAGCCGCCCACGCCGAGGTCGACCTGGTCTGATGACGGCACCCCGCGAGCCTGCCCGCACCCCCGCGGGGACCCGGACATGACGTCCGTCGCGGTCGTCGGCGGTCACGGCAGGACCGGCCGGGCCGTCGGCGCCGCGCTCGCGCGGCGGGGTCACCACGCGGTCCCGCTGGGTCGTGCCGACTGGCCGGCCCTCGCGGACGCGATGGCCGGCTGCGCGGCGGCGTACCTCATCGCGCCGAACCTGCACCCGGACGAGGCTGCGTACGTCGGGACCGCCCTGGACGCCGCCCGCACCGCCGGCATCGGGCGGGTCGTCCTGCACTCGGTCGCCTCGCCGTACGCCCCGGCGATGCCGCACCACCTCGGCAAGGCCGCGGCCGAGGACATCACCCGCCGCAGCGGCCTGGCGTGGACGATCCTGCAACCCGGCGCCTACCTGCAGAACCTCGACCTGACCCGGACGGTGCGGATCGCCTACCGCGCCGACGCGCCGTTCGGGTTCGCCGACCTCGTCGATGTCGCCGAGGCGGCCGCGGTCGTCCTCACGCAGGACGGCCACGAGGGCGCGACGTGCGAGCTGGCCTCCCGTCCGGCCACGGTCTCCGATCTCGCCGCGGAGGCAGGCGTGGACGTCGAGGTGGTCACTCCCGCGCAGTGGGCGGCCACCGACGGCGCCGGACTCGACCCGCGAGCACGCAGGTGGCTGCTCGCGATGTTCGCCTACTACGACGCCCACGGCCTCCCGGTCGGCACGCTGCCGATGCGGACCCTGCTGGGTCGCTGAGCCGCGGGGCTGGCGGGCAGGCGGCTCCAGTGTGACGATCGGGGCATGAAGTTCGAGGACTCGGCCGTGATCTCTGCGCCCGCCTCCACCGTGTGGGAGATCTACAGCGATGTCGGGAGCTGGCCGGACTGGACGGAGTCGGTCACCTCCGTGGAGCCGCTCGACCCCGGCCCGCTCAGGGTGGGTTCCCGGGCCCGGATCCGACAGCCCCGGCTGCCCGTCGCCGAGTGGACGGTGACCGAGATCGATGAGGGCCGGTCGTTCACGTGGCTCGCCCGCGGCCCGGGCATCCGCAGCACCGGCACCCATGTCGTCGAGCCGCACGGCGACGGCTCCCGGGCCACGGCGATCCTCGTGCAGGCCGGCCCGCTCGGGCCCGTAGTCGGGTTCCTGACCCGTGGCCTGACCGGGCGCTACCTCGCGATGGAGGTCGCCGGGCTCAAGGCCCGCGCCGAGAGCCGCTGACTACAGTTGGGCTCGACGAGCCGTCCGAATCGCGTGCCGCGTCGGCTCGGTCCGGTCCCGCAGACCGAGCTCGCTCAGGATGAGGATGGCCCATGCACAGTGAGTCCACGACCGTCGACGAGTACCTCGCCTCGCTGCCCGAGGCCCGACGTACGCCGATCGCCGCGGTGCGCGACGTCGTCAACGCGCACCTGCCCGACGGCTACGAGGAGCGGATGGACTGGGGGATGGTCAGCTGGGTGGTGCCGCTGTCGGACTATCCGGAGACCTACAACAAGAAGCCGCTCTGCTACGCCGCCCTGGCGTCCCAGAAGCAGCACATGGCGGTCTACCTGATGGGCCTCTACACCGACGGCCCGGAGGCGCAGTGGTTCCGGGACCAGCACGCAGCACGGGGGATGCGGCTGGACATGGGCAAGTCGTGCGTGCGGTTCAAGCACCTCGACGACCTGCCGCTCGACGTGCTGGGCGAGGCGATCGCGATGATCCCGGTCGGGAAGTTCATCGCCCGCTACGAAGCCTCAAGGACCCGGTGACCGCCGCTCGAATCGCTGGGCCTGCGCTGCGAGCGTGCGCGAAACTGGGGACATGGCTCTCTCCGCTGACGACCTCGTCCACCTCAGCAGCTGCGTCGACCTCGCCCGCGAGGCGCTGGCGGACGGGGACGAGCCCTTCGGGTCGGTGCTCGTCGACGCCGCCGGCGAGGTCCGGTTCGCCGACCGCAACCGGGTCAAGGGCGGCGACGAGACCCGGCACCCGGAGTTCGAGATCGCGAGGTGGTCCGCGATGCACCTGACCCCGGCGGAGCGGGCCTCCTCGACCGTCTACACCTCCGGCGAGCACTGCCCGATGTGCTCGGCCGCGCATGCCTGGATGGGCCTCGGCCGGATCGTGTACGCCGTGTCCTCGGCGACGCTGGCCGGCTGGCGGGCCGACTGGGGGTTGGCGCCGGGAGCGGTGCTGCCGCTACCCGTCAACGCGGTGGCACCCGGCGTACCCGTCGACGGGCCGGCGCCGGAGCTCGAGGCCGAGATGAAGGCGCTGCACCGCCAGCGGTTCCCCTGAGACCCGTCCTCCATTGTCACTGTCAGGCGGGCCCGGCCAGCCGCTCGTCGCAGAAGAGGTTCCCGAGCCCCTGGTGCACGTCGGGTGGGTGACGCCGTCGGCGGTGTGGTCGCCGCTGGTCCGGCTGGCGAGAAGGCTCATGGAGCCCATCGTGGACGGTCGTCCTTGAACCTGGGTCTCCCCCGACAGAGGATGGATGCGAGGTGGAAGCCATGAGCAACGTCGACATCCTGTGTCACTCGATCGCTCACACGCACGAGAACCTCGAGAACAGGCTGCAGCGCGCGCGGGCGATGGCGCACGCCCCGGACCAGCCCCGGCAGGCGCTGGAGGTCCTCGACGGGTTCCTCGCGATGACCAGCAAGCACCTGGGCGCCGTCGACGCCGTGCTGGTCCCCGCCGTCCACGCGCGGGTGCAGGACGGGGACCGGCTCGTCCACGACTACGTCCACGCCGAGAGGGAGCTCGAGCTGGCGCTGGCGCACGTGAAGGCGCGTGCCTACGGCTCGGTGTACGACGTCGACCGGTCCTGGACCTCGGTGTGGACCGACGTGGCGACCTCGCTGGCCACGCACCGGGGCAGCGAGACCGCGCTCGGGGAGGCGCTGACCGACACCCTGGACACCGGTGCGCTGGACGACCTCACCGAGCGGATGCAGGGCGCGGAGGCGAGTGCGCCGACCCGGCCGCACCCCTACGCCCCGCACACCGGCATCGCCGGGCGGGTCTCGCGCCGGGTCATGCACGCGGTCGACGCGTTCTGGGACGCCGCCGAGGGACGGATGGTCCCGGACAAGGAGCGGCGTCAGCGCGGGAAGCCGGGCCGGTTCGCGCAGTACTTCCTGGGCGATCCCCGCTTCGACGACGAGGAACCGCCGGAGAACTAGCGACTTGGCAAGGGTTGCCAGCGCCCGACCCATCTGTTGGCCGAATGTGACGGTGCCGGTCCCGCGGGCGGGTCACTAGGTTCGTCGCCATGAAGGTCCTCCTCGCGCTCGGTGGCAACGCCATGACGAACGCCGACGGCCGCGCGCGCCCGGAGGACCAGATCGCCGCTGCGGGAGTCGCGATGGACGCTGTCGCCGGCCTGGTCGCCGAGGGTGTCGAGGTCGTGCTCACCCACGGCAACGGCCCCCAGGTCGGCAACCTGCTGGTCAAGAACGAGCTCGCCGCGGCCGTCGTACCCCCGGTCCCGCTGGACTGGTGCGGCGCCCAGACCCAGGCCACCCTCGGCTTCGTGCTGATGGACGCGCTCGACGCGGCGCTGGCCCGGCGCGGCGTGGACCGCCGCAGCGCCACCGTGGTCACGCGCACCCTGGTCGACGCCGGCGACCCCGGATTCACCACGCCCACCAAGCCGATAGGTCGGTTCCTGCCCGCCGAGGAGGCCGGCTACCTCGTCGACCACGGCGAGACCTGGGAGGACCGTGGCGAGAAGGGCTGGCGCCGCGTGGTCGCCTCGCCGGCGCCGGTCGAGGTCGTGGACGCGCCGGCCGTGCAGGCGCTGGTCGCGGCCGGCTTCGTGGTGATCGCCAACGGTGGCGGCGGGATCCCCGTCGTACGCCGCGACGACGGCCAGCTGGAGGGCGTCGAGGCGGTCATCGACAAGGACCAGGGCGCGGCCCTGCTGGCCCGCTCGATCACGGTCGACGTACTCGTCATCGCCACCGACGTCCCGAACGCGGTGCTGCGCTACGGCACCCCCGAGGCGGAGCCCGTCGGCCGGGTCACGGTCGCGGAGATGCGCGCCCTGGCCGCCGAGGGCCACTTCGCCAGCGGGTCGATGGGACCCAAGGTGGACGCCGTGTGCCGCTTCGTCGAGGACGGCGGCGCCCGCGCCGTCATCACCAATCTGGACCACATCGTCGAGGCGGTGACCGGCACGCACACCGGCACCGTCGTCGTACCGAACTGAAAGGAACGCCATGCCCAGCGCCATCGAAGTACGCAAGGTCCCGATCCACTCCGTCGCCGACGCCTCCGAGCTCGCGAGGCTCATCGACGACGGGGTGATGGCGGCCGACCGCGTGATCGCGATCATCGGCAAGACCGAGGGCAACGGCGGGGTGAACGACTACACCCGGATCATCTCCGACCGCGCGTTCCGCGAGGTGCTCGTCGACAAGGGCGCGGACCCCGAGGCGGTCAGGCAGATCCCGATCGTGTGGTCCGGCGGCACCGACGGCGTGATCAGCCCGCACGCGACGATCTTCGCGACCACCGACGCCGAGCCGACCGACGAGCCGCGGCTGACGGTCGGGTTCGCGATGAGCGAGCAGCTGCTGCCCGAGGACATCGGCCGGGTCGCGATGGTCAGCAAGGTCGCCGACGCGGTGAAGGTGGCGATGGACAAGGCCGGGATCACCGACGTCGCCGACGTGCACTACGTGCAGACCAAGACCCCGCTGCTGACCGTGCACACGATCCGCGACGCCAAGTCGCGCGGCGAGTCCGTCTGGACCGAGCACACCCACGAGTCGATGGACCTCTCCAACGGCACCACCGCGCTCGGCATCGCGGTCGCGCTGGGCGAGATCGAGATGCCCACCGACGCGGACGTCATGCACAACCGCTCGCTGTACTCCGCGGTGGCGTCGTGCTCCTCGGGCGTCGAGCTCGACGTCGCCCAGGTCGTCGTGGTCGGCAACGCGACGGGTGTCGGCGGCCGGTACGCCGTCGGGCACTCGGTGATGAAGGACGCGCTCGACCAGGACGGCATCTGGGAGGCGATCCGCTCGGCCGGCCTCGACCTGCCCGACCGCCCGCGCACCGCCGACCTCGACGGCAAGCTGGTCAACGTGTTCCTCAAGTGCGAGGTGTCGCAGGACGGCCAGGTCCGCGGCCGTCGCAACGCGATGCTCGACGACTCCGACGTGCACTGGCACCGCCAGATCAAGGCCGCTGTCGGTGGCGTCACCGCTGCCGTCACGGGCGACCCCGCGGTGTTCGTCTCGGTGTCCGCCGCCCACCAGGGCCCCGACGGTGGCGGCCCGGTCGCCGCGATCGTCGACCTCGGCTGACCATGGGGCCTGCCCCGCGCTGAGGTGGTTCCCGACCAGCGCGGTAGATCCCATGCACCTGGTGCGTCGGATCTACCGCACTCCGCCGAAGCGCAAGAACTCACACCTCGGACCGCAAGAACTCACACCTCGGACCGCAAGAAGTCACACCTCGGCGGGGGTGTGGGTGCGGAGTGATTAGGTTGGCTGCGATGACGACCACCACCGCCGGCCCCAGCTCGGGCGCCCCGAGCACGGACGGCCGGTCCGCGCCGGGCTCGACGTATCGGCTCGCGGCGCCGGCGCAGCGAGCGACGATCGCGCCGGTGGAGCTCGACGGGCACCAGCAGGCGGTCGTCGACCACGCGGGCGGGCCGCTGCTGGTGCTGGCCGGACCGGGCACCGGCAAGACCACCACGCTGGTGGAGGCGATCGTCCGACGGATCGAGGACGGCGCCGACCCCGGCCGGGTGCTGGCACTGACGTTCTCCCGCAAGGCCGCCGAGCAGCTCCGCGACCGGGTCACCGGCCGGCTCGGCCGGACGCTGTCGACCCAGCTGAGCTCGACGTTCCACTCGTTCGCCTACGGCCTGGTCCGCCTGCACGCGCCCGCCGAGCTGTACGCCGCCCCGTTGCGGCTGCTGAGCGCGCCCGAGCAGGACGTGGTCCTCCAGGAGCTGCTGACCGACAACCCCGAGTCCGTCACCTGGCCCGAGCACCTCCGCGCGGCGGTCGGCACCCGCGGCTTCGCCCGGGAGGTCCACGCGGTGCTGTCCCGCGCCCGCGAGCGCGGGCTCGACCCCGACGACCTGGTGGCGCTCGGTCGCGCCGAGAGGGTGCCGGAGTTCGAGGCCGCCGGCCTCTTCCTGCGCCAGTATCTCGACGTGCTCGGCGACCAGTCCGCCATCGACTACCCGGACCTGATCGCCCGGGCCGTCATCGAGGCCAACCTCCACCGCGAGGAGCTCCGGGCCCGGTTCAGCCACGTGTTCGTCGACGAGTACCAAGACACCGACCCCGCCCAGGTCGCGCTGCTCCGTGCACTGGCCGGCGACGGCCGCGACCTGACCGTCGTCGGAGACCCCGACCAGTCGATCTACGGCTTCCGCGGCGCCGAGGTCCGCGGCATCCTCGACTTCCCCACCCAGTTCCCGACCGCCGACGGCACCCCGGCGCCGGTCATCGCGCTCGGCACCACCCGCCGCTTCGGCTCCCGGCTGCTGCGGGCCTCCCGGAGCATCGCGGCCTCCATCGGCGTCACCGGCTCCATCCCGGCCGCGGCGTACGCCGCGTTCCGCCAGCCCGAGCCCGCCGACAACGCCTTCGGCCCGGGCAGCGTCGAGGTGCTCACCTTCGACACCGCGCGGGCCGAGACCGAGAACATCGCCGACCTGCTCCGCCGCGCCCATCTGGAGGACGGCATCGGCTGGTCCGAGATGGCGGTGCTGGTCCGTTCCGGGCGGGGCTCGATCCCGTCCCTGCGACGGACCCTGGGCGCCGCCGGCGTCCCGGTCGAGGTGGCCGCCGACGACACCCCGCTGGTGCGTGAGCCGGCGGTGCTGCCGCTGCTGGGCGCACTCGCGGTGGTCGTCGACGCCGGGATCGAGGATCCGCACCACGACGACCACGTGGGCGCGGACCGGGTCGAGGCACTGCTGACCTCGGCGCTGGGCGGCCTCGACGCCACCGACGTACGCTCCCTCACCCGCGCGCTGCGCTCCCGCGACCGGGCCACCCCGGCCCGAGAGCTGGTTCGTCGGGCGGTCCTCGAGCCGGGGTCGCTGGAGGGTCTCGAGGGCGAACCGGCCCGCCGCGCGACCCGGCTGGCGAGGCTGCTCGCCGACGCCCGCGCCGCGCTCACCGACGGCCGCACCGTCGAGGAGGTCCTCTGGGTGCTGTGGGACGGCTCCGACTGGGGTCGCCGCCTGCGGCAGGCCACCCAGTCCGGGGGGCAGGGCGCCCGCCTCGCGCACCGTGACCTCGACGCGATCTGCGCGCTGTTCGAGAACGCCGCCCGCGCCGAGGAGCAGAAGGGCCACACCAGCGTCCGCTCGTTCGTCGCCACGCTGCGGTCCCAGGAGATCCCCGCCGACACCCTCGCCGACCGGGGCGTGCGCGGGGATGCCGTGCGCCTGCTCACCGCGCACCGGTCCAAGGGCCTCGAGTGGCGGCTGGTCGTCGTCGCCCGGGTCCAGGAGGGCGCCTGGCCGGACCTGCGTCGCCGGGCCACGCTGCTGCGCGCGGACCAGATCGCCCACGACGGGCTGCGGCCGCCGATCACCACCCGGGGGCTGCTGGCCGAGGAGCGCCGGCTGTTCTACGTCGCCGCGACCCGTGCCAAGCAGCGGCTCGTCGTCACCGCGGTCGCCTCCCCCGAGGACGACGGCGAGCAGCCCTCGCGCTTCGTGCACGAGCTCGGGCGCGGCAACGAGCCGGTGCACCGCGTCGGCCGCCCCCGTCGGCCGCTGTCGATGGCCGGCCTGGTGGCCGAGCTCCGCCGTACCCTCGCCGACCCCGCCCAGCCCGAGCCACTGCGTCGCGCCGCCGCCCGACGACTGCGCCGGCTGGCCGACACCGATGTCCACGGCCGCCCGGTGGCGGCGAGCGCCGACCCGGCGACCTGGTGGGGGCTGCGCGAGCCGAGCCGCTCCGAGCAGCCGGTGCGCCCCGAGGGCGAGCCGTTGACCTTGTCCGCGAGTGCCCTGGAGGGGCTGCTCACCTGCCCGGCACAGTGGTTCCTCCAGCGCGAGGCGGGCGGTGAGGTGGTCAGCTCCACCAGCCAGGGCTTCGGCAAGGTGGTCCACGCGATCGCGGAGCGGATGGCCAACGGTGACATCGACGTCGACGCCGACCTGATGCCGCTGGTGGACGAGGTCTGG
The DNA here is from genome assembly GCA_963767955.1 of uncultured Actinomycetota bacterium. GTDB lineage: Bacteria > Actinomycetota > Actinomycetes > Propionibacteriales > Nocardioidaceae > Nocardioides. The sequence continues at coordinate 195,235 of CAVYGA010000003.1, forward strand.
GGCCGGATGGAGTTCCGTACGCCGTGGTCCGGCGCCCGCGAGCGCGCGGCCGTCGCCGACGCGCTCACCCGCTTCGTCACCTGGCACACCCGTCCGGGCGCGCGCACCGTCCTCGCCACCGAGCCCCGGGTCCGCGCCGAGGTGATGCTGCCCGACGGCCAGGTGGTCCGGCTGCACGGGTACGCCGACCGGCTCGAGCTCGACGAGGACGGCCGGGTGGTGGTCGTCGACCTCAAGACCGGCAAGTACCCCCCCACCGGAAAGGCCGTGCTCACCCATCCCCAGCTCGCCTTCTACCAGCTCGCGGTCGACCACGGAGCGGCCGACGAGATCGCCGGGGGGCCGGTCCGCTCCGGCGGCGCCGAGCTGATCCAGCTCCGGATCGGCGACGCGATGCCCCAGGTGCAGGCCCAGCCCCCCGCCCCGGAGGGTGAGGGCCCCCGGCTGGTCGAGGAGCAGCTGATGGCCGTCGCGGCCACGGTCCGCACCGAGGCGTTCGTGGCCCGCCCCGGCGGGCACTGCGAGCGCTGCTCGTTCAAGGCGATCTGCCCCGACAAGGCCGCCGGGTCGGTGCTGTCATGAAGCACACCCTCGACAGCCCCGAGCAGCTCGCCGCCCTCCTCGGCGAGGACTGGACGTTCAGCCCCCAGCAGTGGGCCGCGGTCACCGCGCCGATGGAGCCGGCCGTCGTCATCGCCGGCGCCGGATCCGGCAAGACCACGGTGATGGCCGCCCGGGTGGTCTGGCTGGTCGCCACCGGCCGGGTGTCCCCGGGCGAGATCCTCGGGCTCACGTTCACCACCAAGGCGACCGCCGAGCTCCAGTCCCGGATCCGCGACAACCTCCGCAAGGCCGGGCTGCTGCCCGAGCGCGCCTCCCGGGTCGGCGACGACGAGGAGGAGGTCGAGGAGCCGACGGTGGCGACGTACCACGCCTACGCCTCGGCGCTGCTCTCCGAGCACGGGCTGCGGATCGGCCACGAACCCGACACCCGGCTGATCGCCGACGCCAGCCGCTACCAGCTCGCCACCCGCGCCGTGCAGCGCTACCCGAGCCCGGTCGACCAGCTCACGGACTCGCCGCGCCACGTGGTGCAGTACCTCCTCGCCCTGGACGCCGAGATGAGCGAGCACCTCGTCGACCCCGCGACGGTGCGCGCGTACGACGCCCGCGAGCGGCCCAGGTTCGTCGACGGGATGGCCACCGAGCACCGCAAGACCTACCGCGAGCGCAACGAGAAGGCGATCGCCGCCATCGACAAGCGGGCCGAGCTGATCGGCCTGGTCGAGGCCTACCGCGGGCTGAAGGCCCACCTCGGCCTGATGGACTTCTCCGACCAGATCGCGCTGTCCGCGCGTCTCGCGGAGACGCGCCCGGAGGTGGGCGCGGTCGAGCGGGCCAAGTTCAAGGTGGTCCTCCTCGACGAGTACCAAGACACCTCGGTCGCCCAGGCCCTGATGCTGAGCCGGCTGTTCTCGGGACCGGACGCCGAGCGCGGCCTCGGGCACCCGGTCACCGCGGTCGGCGACCCCAACCAGGCGATCTACGGCTGGCGCGGTGCGTCGGTCTCCAACATCCTCGAGTTCGCGGCTAGCTTCCCGGGTCGTGACGGCCGGGCGGCGACGTACCCCCTCACCGTCAACCGGCGCTCCGACGCACGGATCCTGACCACCGCCAACCACCTCGCCGCCGAGCTCTACGCCGGCCGGCCGGAGCTGCTGCCGCTGGAGGCCAAGCCGGGTGCCGGACCCGGCGAGGTGACCGCGATCGTGCACGAGACCTACGACGACGAGCTGGCGTGGCTGGCCGACCGGGTGATCGCGACCCACGCCGAGATGACCGAGCCGGCCTGGCGGGAGATCGGTGTGCTCACCCGCGACAACTCCCACGCCGCGGACGTCTTCGACGCGCTCAGCGACCGGGAGGTCCCGGTCGAGATCGTCGGCCTCAAGGGGCTGCTGCGGCTGCCCGAGGTCTCCGAGGTGGTCGCCACCCTGACGCTGGTCCAGGACGTCACCGCCAACGCCGCGCTGCTCACGCTGCTGGCCGGTCCGCGGTGGGCGATCGGGCCGCGCGACCTGGCACTGCTCGGCCGGCGGGCCCGCGAGCTGGCCGGCAGCCAGCCGGGGGGCCAGAGCTTCGCCGACGTCGAGGCGCAGCTGCGCGCGGCCGTCGAGGGCGCCGACCCGACCGAGATCGCCTCGCTGTGCGACGCGCTGGACGACCCGGGCGAGCTCGACTACTCGGCCGAGGCCCGGGGTCGCTTCGCGCTGCTCGCCGAGGAGCTGCGCCGGCTCCGGGCGGCGATCGGCGAGCCGATCCTCGACCTGGTCCGCAGGATCGTCGACGTCACCGGGATCGACGTCGAGCTGGCCTCCTCGGTCAGCCCCGCCGCCGCGGCCCGCCGCGACAACCTCGACCTGTTCGTGCAGGCGGTCGCGGAGTTCCAGGCCGTCGACGGCCAGGTCACGCTCGCGGCGCTGCTGGCCTGGCTGGAGGCCGAGGACGAGTTCGGCCAGGGACTCGACGTGGCCACCCCCTCCGAGGCCGACTCGGTCAAGCTGCTCACCGTCCACCGGGCCAAGGGTCTGGAGTGGGACGCGGTGTTCCTCGTCGGGGTGACCGAGCGCAGGTTCCCCTCGGGTCGTGGTCGGTCCAGCTGGCTCACCGTGCCGTTCGTGATGCCGGCCGCGCTGCGCGGCGACGCCCGTGACCTGCCGATGCTGGCCGGGCACAGCCCCGAGGACATCGCCGCGCTGGCCGAGGACGCCAAGGCCCACGCGGCCGTCGAGGAGCTCCGGCTCGGGTACGTCGCGTGGACCCGCGCCCGGCACCGACTCGCCGTGTCCGCCTGGTGCTGGGCGGGCAGCCTCAAGACCTGCCGGGGCCCCTCGCCCTACCTCCACGCCACGCGCGAGGCGATGGCCACCTGGGGTGGGCAGCCCGAGGCCTGGCTGGACCTGCCCCCGAAGGGCTCGATCAGCCCCTACGCCGCGGCCTCGCCCGACCAGCGGTGGCCGATCTCGCACCGCACCGCCGAGGTCGACCGACGCGTCGCCGCGGCGGAGCTGGTCCGCGCGGCTCGGCCCGAGGACCCCGACGACCTCGAGGACGTGCTGCTGCTCGACCACGTGCAGCAGTGGGACGACGAGATCCAGCGGCTGCTCGACGAGGCGCGACGGGACCGCTCGCCCCAGATCGAGGTGCCGCTGCCGGCCAGTCTCTCCGCGACCTCCCTCGCCCGGCTGCGCGACGACCCGGGGGAGTTCGCCCGGGAGCTGGCCCGGCCGATGCCTCGGCAGCCGTCGCCGGCCGCCCGGTTCGGCACCCGCTTCCACGCCTGGGTGGAGGCCCGGTTCGGCCAGCAGCTGTTGCTCGACCCCGACGAGCTGCCCGGCCGCGCCGACTCCGCCGTCGACGACGAGTCTGACCTGCGCGAGCTGGTGAGCTCCTTCGAGAGCGGCGCGTTCGCCGACCGGGTGCCGCACGCCGTGGAGCCGCCGTTCGCCCTGGTGCTGGCCGGGCAGGTGGTGCGCGGCCGGATCGACGCGGTCTACGCCGAGGACGACGGGTCGTTCCTGCTGGTCGACTGGAAGACCAACCGCACCGAGTCCGCCGACCCGCTCCAGCTGGCGATCTACCGGGTCGCCTGGGCCGAGCTGACCGGGGTGCCGGTGGAGCGGGTGCGGGCGGCCTTCTACTACGTCCGCTCCGGACGGCTGGTCGAGCACGACGCGCTCCCCGAGCGCGCCGACCTGGAGCGGTTGCTGCGGGAGTGATCCCTCACCCGTCCTCGGGGACCAGCGCGATCATCTCCCGCAGCGCCGCGACGTGACGCCGGAGCGCGCGCCGACCCGGGCGGGTGGCGGCCACCCAGGTGGTGCGCCGGCCGTCGTGGCTGCCCTTGCGGGTCTGGAGATAGCCGGCCTCGCCGAGGACGGCGAGGTGCTTGGAGAGCACCGAGTCGCTCAGGTCGAGGCGCTCGCGCAGGGTGACGAACTCGATCTCGTCGACGGTGCCGAGGATCGTCATCAGGCGCAGCCGGGCAGGTGGGTGGATCAGTCGGTCGGGCTCCCGCGCGCGGCTCACGCGCCCAGCTCGGCGAGGTAGCGCCGCGACCAGGCTCGGCTGAGCCCCGCGAAGACCGCCCCGGTCGCCAGGGCGACGGCCAGGGACCACCCGAGGTGCCCCGCCGTGGCGAGGACCGTGGCCGCGACGATGCCCAGGACCTCGGTGAGGAACGCCAGGGCGGTGACCAGGCGGGTCCGGCCCGCGACCAACCCGGACACCCAGGTGCCGTTGAGGCGGCGGAACCGCGCGACCTGGAGTGCGCACAGGCCGAGAGCCAGTCCGGCCCCCACCGCGAGCACCACGGCACCGCGCCAGCCGTCCTCGGTGTTCGAGAGGGCGACGGCCACGGCCAGGATCCCCACGGCCAGGCCGAGGAGCTCGTCGTACCCGCGAGGGACCGCATAGCGTCGACCGGACTCCGCCCGCTCGCGCGTCACGCTGTCGAGCGCCTCGAGGGCCTCGACCCGTTCGTTACTTTCCATAGTGGAAAGTGTGCCACGAGCTTTCCACTATGGAAAGTGAGTGCGACGCTCAGCCATCCGGACCGGAGCGCCATCGCCGGGTGTGGCCGTCGGGCGCCGGGCCCAGCAACAGCTCGGCGGTCTCCGTGTCCGACACCAGGTCGGGCCGCGCCGCCGCCCAGCCGCGCAGGACGTCGACCACCTCGTCCCACCGCCGGGTCGCGCACAGCTCGACCGTGCCCGCGGCACCGTGCACCTCCAGACTTGCGCGGGACCGGCTGCGGCGGACGCCGGGCACGAGCGGGTCGCCCGGCGGGGGCGCCTTGCCGGTCGCAGGTGGTGCGGGGCGGTAGGCGATGCGGGTGGCGTCGCCCAGCGAGATCCGGGTGCGCACCCGCCCCCCGGCCCGCACGAGGATGCCGTCCTGCCCCACGACGGTGGCCGTCAGCGGCCGCACCAGCGACAGCGCCAGGGCGCAAAGACCGAGCCCGACCAGCACCGCGATCGGGACCAGCACGGCGACCAGGAGCCCGGTGCCCCGCCCCGAGGTGGCCACCCCGCCCACGACGAACGAGCCACGCCTCGCGACGCCGACGAGGGCGGCCACGATGCCGGCCTCGACGAGCACGCCGGCGAGCAGGGCGGCCAGCACGAGGAGCCGTCCACCGCGGAGGACGACCGGCCCGGGTGCGGTGTCGGCCGGGCTCACGCGCCCAGCGAGGCTTCCAGGGCGATCTCGACCATCGCCGAGAAGGTCTCCTGCCGCTCCTGCGCGGTGGTCTCCTCGCCGGTCACCATGTGGTCGGAGACCGTGCAGAGCGCCAGCGCCCTGCGGTCGTACTTGGCGGCCAGCGTGTAGAGCGCACTCGCCTCCATCTCCACCGCCAGCACGCCGTGCTCGACCATCGGCGCCATCAGCTCGGGCCGCGGGGTGTAGAACTGGTCGCCGCTGAAGATCAACCCGGTCCACACGGTCACGTCGTCGCGGGCCTGCGCCGCGTCGTACGCCGCCCGCAGCAGGCCGAAGTCGGCGACCGGCGCGTAGTCGAGGCCGTGGAACCGCAACCGGTTCATCCCGGAGTCGGTGCAGGCGCCCGTGGCCAGGATGACGTCGCGGACGGCGACCTTCTCGACCAGCGCGCCGCAGGAGCCGACCCGGATGACCGCCTGCACGTCGTAGTCCTGGAACAGCTCGTTGGCATAGATCGCGAACGACGGCTGGCCCATCCCCGAGCCCTGCACGCTCACCCGCCGTCCCCGCCAGGTGCCGGTGTAGCCCAGCATCCCGCGGACCTCGTTGTAGCAGCCGGCGTCCTCGAGGAACGTCTCCGCGATCCACTTCGCCCGCAGCGGGTCGCCGGGCATCAGGACGACGGGGGCGATCGCGCCGGCGTCGGCGCCGATGTGCGTGCTCACGCCAGGTCCCCGGCGAGGCGCGAGCGAAGCGGGTGGTTCGTCGGGGTGAGGTCCATGGCCGCATCGTAGAGGCACCGGGCGGTCGGTAGCCTGCGGACGTGACCTCTCTGGAGCCGCTGCCCCTGCCCGACCTCGACGGCGACTGGTCCAGCTGGCTGGCCGACCGGTGCGCGACCGCGCTGGCCCGGGCCGCGGACCTGCGCGCCGAGCTGGTGGCCGCCCCCGCCGACCCGCTCGACGTCTGGAACCGGCTCGGCATCGAGATCGCCAACGGTTCGCACGCCGCCCACCTGATGGCACAGGTGCACCCGGACGCCGAGCTCCGCGAGCAGGCCGAGGCCCACGTCGTCGAGGCCGAGAGGTTCCACACCGACCTGATGCTCGACGCCGCCGTGTACGCCGCGCTGGCCGGCGTCGACGGGGCCGGGCTCGACGGCGCCGGGCTCGACGGGGCCAGGGGCCCGGGTGCTGGAGAGGTCCCTGCGTGACTTCCGCCGGGCCGGGGTCGACCGCGACGAGGCGACCCGGGACCGGCTGCGCGCGCTCAGCGAGCGGATCACCGACCTCGAGCAGGCCTTCTCCCGCGGCATCCGCGACGGACGGCGCAGCACGCAGGTCCCGGTGTCGGCGCTGGAGGGGCTGCCCGACGACTGGGTCACCGACCATCCCGCGGTCGGTGGCGAGGTCACGGTGACCACGGAGTACCCCGACACGCACCCGTTCCTGACGTTCTCCGTCGACGCCGAGGCCCGGCGCGCGGTGGCCACCGCGTTCCTCGACGTCGGCTGGCCCGACAACGAGCCGGTGCTGGCGGAGCTGCTGGAGCTGCGGCACGAGCAGGCCACGCTGCTCGGATACCCGGACTGGCCGTCGTTCGACGCCGAGGTCAAGATGATCGGCACCGGCCCGGCGATCGCGGATTTCGTCGAGCGGATCGCCCGGGACGCGCGGCCTGCCGGCGAGCGCGACCTCGCGGTGCTGCTGGAGCGGGCGCGCAAGGAGGACCCCGAGGTCGCGGCGATCGACATGGGCAACTACCGCTACTACGGCGAGGTGGTGCGCCGTGAGCACTTCGAGCTCGACGCCCAGCAGGTGCGGGGCTACTTCGACTTCGGCAAGGTCCGTCAGGGTCTCCTCGACGTCACCGGGCGGCTCTTCGGGCTGCACTACGAGCGGGTGCACGACGCACCGGTGTGGCACGCCGACGTCGCGACGTACGACGTGAGCCTGGAGGGGGAGCCGCTGGGCCGGATCCACCTCGACCTGCATCCGCGCGAGGGCAAGTTCAACCACGCCGCGCAGTTCGACCTGGTGCCCGGGGTCCGCGACGTCCAGCTGCCCGAGGGGGTGCTGGTGTGCAACTTCCCGCGCGGGCTGATGAGCCACCAGGACGTGGTCACGCTGTTCCACGAGTTCGGCCACCTGATGCACCACGTGCTCGCCGGCCGGCACCGCTGGGTGCGGTTCGCCGGCGTCGCCACCGAGTGGGACTTCGTGGAGGCGCCGAGCCAGATGCTCGAGGAGTGGGCGTGGGACGCCGAGGTGCTGGCGAGCTTCGCGACCGACGAGTCGGGGAAGCCGATCCCGGCCGACCTGGTCGCGCGGATGCGCGACGCGGACGAGTTCGGCAAGGGCTACCTCACCGGCGCCCAGATGTTCTACGCCGCGGTGTCCTACCGGCTGCACCTCGAGCGGCCCGCCGACATCGGCGCCCGGGTGCGCGAGCTGTGGGCGACCTACAACCTCGTCGCGCCGCTGCCCGAGGGTCGCTTCTACACCGCGTTCGGGCACCTCGGGGGCTACTCCTCGGCGTACTACACCTACATGTGGAGCCTGGTCATCGCCAAGGACCTCTTCGGCGCCTTCGACCCCGACGACCTGTTCGACCCCGACGTCGCCCGGCGCTATCGCGACCGGGTCCTGGTGCCCGGCGGCAGCAAGGACGCCGCCGACCTGGTCGAGGACTTCCTGGGGCGGCCCTACGACGCCGCGGCCTTCACGGCCTGGCTGGACCGGAGCCCCGTGCTGTGAGCTTCCCTCACCTCGACCTGGCCGCCGACGCGCACGACCGGGCCGGCGTCCGCCGGGTGGACGCCGCCTGGCTCGACGAGCGCTGGGCGGACCCGGAGACCCGGGTGCTGGTGGTCGCGGGCACCCGGCTGCGGCCGGTCGACGGCGCCGTGGACTGGCGGGCCAGTGCGGACGTGCCCGACGGCACCAGGGTGCTGCTCGGCGAGCGCGAGGGCCGGACCTGGTTCGCGGTGCTGGTCGACCCGGCGGACGCGCCGGGAGAGCGCGGCGACTGGGTCGGGCTGCGCGCACTGCTTCCTCTGCTGGTCGCCGGGCCGGTGGCGGAGGCGCCGCTGCTGTTCCACGCGATCGGGCTGGCGGAGTGGCACTACGCGACCCGGTTCTGCCCGCGGTGCGGGACCCGGCTGGAGTCGCGTGCGGCCGGACACGAGCTGTCCTGCCCGGGCTGCGGCAAGACGCAGTTCCCGCGGACGGACCCGGCGGTGATCATGGCCGTCACCCACGGCGAGGGCGATGACGAGGCGCTGCTGCTCGGGCGCCAGCACTCCTGGCCCGCGGGGCGCTACTCCACCCTGGCCGGATTCTGCGAGCCCGGCGAGACGCTCGAGGACGCCGTACGCCGTGAGGTGCTGGAGGAGGTGGGCGTCCCGGTCGGGGAGGTGACCTACTTCGGCAACCAGCCGTGGCCGCTGCCGTCCAGCCTGATGCTGGGCTTCGTCGCCCGGGCGCTGACCCGGGAGTTCGAGGTGGACGGCACCGAGATCGAGATGGCCCGCTGGTTCACCCGGGCGGAGCTGCGCGCCGAGATCGACGCCGGGCGGGTGGTGATCCCCGCCGGGGTCTCGATCTCGTCGTCCCTGCTCGAGCACTGGTACGGCGGCCCGCTCGCCGGCGGCTGGTGAGCGGCGTACCCCGCAGTCCCCGCCTCAATAGCCGCCCTCAGTTGAGGGACGCGACCTTGGCCTTCACCTGGGCGAGGCTCGGGTTGGTGTGCGCGCTGCCGTCGGCGTAGACCAGGGTCGGCACCGTCTGGTTGCCGTCGTTCGCCGACTCGACGATCCGGACCGCCTCCGGCCGCTGCTCGATGTCGACGATCTCGTAGGAGATCCCCTCGCGGTCGAGCTGGCTCTTCAGCCGGTGGCAGTAGCCGCACCACGGTGTCGTGTACATCGTGAAGGCGGTGGCGGTCTCGGTGGTCACTCGGTTGTCACCTCAGGCATCTAGGGTTGATCACGTCAGGTCTTGCTGTCTACAACCATAAGCACGAGGTGATTGTTCCGATGCGTCCCGCCGACCTCCTCGACGCGCTCGACCCCGAGCAGCGGCAGGTCGCCGAGGCGCTGCGCGGCCCGGTCCGCGTGCTGGCCGGCGCCGGCACCGGCAAGACCCGGGCGATCACCCACCGGATCGCCCATGGAGTCGCCACCGGGGTCTACCAGCCCACCGAGGTCCTCGCGGTCACCTTCACCACCCGCGCCGCCGGCGAGATGCGCACCCGGCTCCGCCAGCTGGGCGCGCCGGGCGTCCAGGCCCGCACGTTCCACGCGGCCGCGCTGCGCCAGCTGCGGTTCTTCTGGCCGCAGGTCTACGGCGCGGAGCTGCCGACCCTCACGGAGTCCAAGCTGCCGCTGCTCGCCCTCGCGGTGCGTCGCCAGCGGCTCGGGGCCGACCAGGGCCAGCTGCGCGACCTCGCCTCCGAGGTCGAGTGGGCCAAGGTCAGCAACGTGCGCCCCGAGGAGTACGCCGCGCTCGCCCCCGGGCGCGCCCGGGACGTGTCGGGCATGGACCCGGCCACGGTGGCCCGGGTCTTCTCCGCCTACGAGGACGTCAAGCGCGGCCAGGGCCGGATGGACATGGAGGACGTGCTGCTGCTCGCCGCCGCCTTGTTGGCGGAGGACGAGCGGGTCGCCGCCCAGGTGCGGCGTCAATACAAGTTCTTCACCGTCGACGAGTTCCAGGACGTCTCGCCGCTGCAGGCCGCCCTGCTCGACCTGTGGCTGGGCGGTCGTGACGAGATCTGCGTGGTCGGCGACCCCGCTCAGACGATCTACAGCTTCGCGGGTGCCAACGCCGCCTACCTCCGCGACTTCCCCCGCAAGCACGCCGGCACCACCTCGGTCGACCTGGTCCGCAACTACCGCTCGACCCCCGAGGTCGTCGCGGCCGCCAACACGCTGCTGTCCGGCACGGCCTCCCAGGGGGTTCGGCTCGCCGCCCAGCGACCGTCCGGGCCCGCGGTCACGCACCGCGAGCACGACGACGAGGTCGCCGAGGCCGAGGCGGTGGCCGCCGAGATCCTCGGGCTGCGCGGGCGCGGCGTGCCGCTGTCCCAGATCGCGGTGCTGTTCCGCATCAACGCCCAGTCCGAGGCGTTCGAGGACGCACTCGCCGCCCGCGGCCTCGGCTACGTCATCCGCGGTGCCGCCCGATTCTTCGACCGCCAGGAGGTGCGGCAGGCGATCACGCTGCTGCGCGGCACCGCCCGCTCCGGCGGGGGTGGCGACGACCTCGTCGACGACGTGCGCGCCACCCTGTCCGGGATGGGCTGGTCCAACGAGGCGCCGACCGGCCGGGGTGCGGCCCGTGACCGCTGGGAGTCCCTGCAGGCCCTGGTCGCCCAGGCCGAGGTGTTCGCCCAGGAGGAGGGCGCCGACCTCGGTGGCTTCGTCGACGACCTCGACAAGCGAGCCACCGAGCAGCACGCACCGGTCGCCGACGGCGTCACGCTCGCCACCCTGCACGCCGCCAAGGGCCTGGAGTGGGATGCGGTGTTCGTCTGCGGCGCCCAGGAGGGCTCGATCCCGATCACCTTCGCCACGACCCCCGCGGAGGTGGAGGAGGAGCGCCGGCTGCTCTACGTCGGGCTCACCCGGGCCCGCGAGCACCTGTCGATCTCGTGGAGCCTGTCGCGCAACCCCGGTGGCCGACGCACCCGCAAGCCCTCGCGGTTCCTGGCCGGCCTGGCGCCCGAGACCGCGTCGTCCCCCACCACGGGCGGGGGCCGGGCGCGTGGCAGGGCCGCCCGCTGCCGAGCCTGCGGCCGGCCGCTGTCCAACGCCGCCGAGCGCAAGGTCGGTCGGTGCGGCGACTGCCCGGCGACCTACGACGAGGCCCTGTTCGCCCGCCTCAAGGAGTGGCGCCTGTCCCGGGCCGCCGAGGACCAGGTGCCGGCGTACGTCGTGTTCACCGACAAGACGCTGGAGGCGATCGCCGAGGCCAAGCCCACGACCCCGGCCGAGCTGCAGGAGATCAGCGGCATCGGCCCGGCCAAGATCGAGCGCTACGGCGATGCCCTCCTGGCCCTTGTGGACTAGCCCGTTCGGGTGGGATCCCGAAAGTTCGAGAAATGGCCATAAAATCGTTTGCCCCTTACCGGGACGGTCCGCTACTTTTCTCTGACCAGCTACGCGCACCACGGTCTTTGCCAGGACCGGCGCCCGATGAACCGAAGGAGGTGGGTCACATGAACGCGATCACCATCATTGCCACGGCTGCCAACCAGCCGCGCATCGTCATGCCCACCTACGCCTTTGGCGAGGTTGCGTGCGCTGTGACGCCGGTTCGTGCGCACGTGTCCGCTCTCACGGGAGCCACCCAGGGGACCTCTGTCTGGAGTCCACCGACGAGTTGAGTTGAAACTCATCGGCAGCCTCCAGGCCGCGGAACCCGAGAACCGGGATCCGCGGCCTTTTTGTATGACCAGCCGCACCCCAGGAACCCGATCAACACCCACAGATCAGGTCACGGAGGAGGTGAACAAGCATGACCATCAGCATTCTGGAGGCAGCCGAGAGGACCAGGCTCGGCGACCTGCACGAGGCGGCCGACCAGGTCGACGAGGAGAGCCTGCCCTGTCGGGTGAACGACCCGGAGCTCTTCTTCGCCGAGCTGCCCGCCGACGTCGAGCACGCGAAGACCCTGTGCACGGACTGCCCCGTCCAGTCACTGTGTCTCGCCGGCGCGCTCGAGCGTCGCGAGCCCTGGGGCGTCTGGGGTGGGGAGCTCTTCCTCCAAGGAGCAGTGATCCCCCGCAAGCGGCCCCGCGGTCGCCCCCGCAAGGACGACACCGCCGCCTGACCCCGGCATCCCGCCACCCAGCACCCACCCAGCATCCACCCAGCACCACACACACGAGACCGGAGCACCGAGATGGACCGCATGACCGAGAGCCTGGCCCGCGCGCAGTTGAGCGCGCGCCTGGGAGAGGCGCAGCAGCTTCGGCGCGGACGCAACGTCGTCCTCGCCCGCCGAACGAGCCGCCGTGCTCAGCAGGCAGCCCTGCAGGCCCGCCTCACCCTCGCCAGCTGACGAAGGATCGACCCCACCATGAACCCGTTCGAGAACCGGAGCAAGCAGATGAATCTCATCAACGAAAATCTGGCACGCGCACAAATGTCCGAGCGCCTGGGAGAGGCGCAGCAGCTGCAGCGTGGACGCGAGATCGTCCGTGCCCGCCGCCTGAGCCGCAAGGCTCGACAGGCTCGCCTTTCCCTGGCCCGCTCCCTGTGAGCCGGCCGGTCGTGACCGACAGCCGGGTCGACGGTCCCTTCCCGGGGCCGTCGGCCCGGTTGTTCGCGTTACGGTGGCGAGATGGCAGCCACGTGTGACCTCTGCGGCCGCCAGGTCGACGAGATGCCGCTGACCTGGACGACCGCGGTGGAGAACGGCCGCAGGCGGGTCTTCTGCGACACCTGCTCGCGCGAGCACCTGCGGGCGATGGAGTCCAAGCTCGACAGCGAGTGGTGGTGAGCTAGCCCGCTCGGTCCGCGGGGCTCGGGCCGGCCAGTCGTCCCCAGGCGCACCCGCAGCCCGGATGCGCCGGCCAGGGCGTCACCGGCAGTCCCAGGTCCGGCTCGACCCGCACGGTCGCCGACCAGCACCGCGGCCGCCGACCGTCGATCCAGGCCACCAGGTCCCGCACCGCCCAGACCAGAGCCAGCTCCATCAGGTCGTGGGGCACCGGGTCGGGTACGCCGATCCGCGGCGCCCTCGCAGCGGCGTACTGGTGCAGCACCAGCGACCGCCGCGGGTCGCGTTCGGTGTGGTGCGCGTCGACGCAGCGCAGACAGGCCGTCCGCCCGGGCACCACGAACGGGCCGACGCGGACGATCCCGTCGGTGAGCGCGACCACCAGGTGCGGACGGTCGGCACGCATCCAGTCGTCGGTCAGGTCGCGGTCGACCTCGGAGCGGGAGAGGTGCAGCACCGGCCCGGTGGCGGCCTCGGACGCCGTACCCACGCCGGCGGCGGCGAGCAGCTCACGGCACCGGCGGGCGCTGCGGGGCGCCCGGTCGTGGCTGACGGTGACCGGCACCCGGGCCCGGGCCCTCAGCAGCGGCCCGGCGTCCATCCCGGTGTCCGCGAACAGCGCGGCCACCGACTCGCGGGTACGCCGGTCGGGCGCCGCGCCGAGGGCAGCGAGCAGGTCGTCGCCGTCGACGACCAGGCCGCGGTCGAGCAGGTCCGCACAGAGCCTGGCCGCCCGGTCGGACAGCAGGTCCGGGTGCGGGGGAGCGGTGCCCTCGCGCAGGCCGTCGAGCACGGAGCGGACCTCCGCGGTGTCGGGCACCACCAGCGCCAGCCGCGCGTCGAGCCCGACCTGCAGGTCACCGTCGCTGCGCCGGCAGACCTGCACCCCGGGCCGCAGCAGCGGCCGCACGGGGTAGGCGGGGTGCCGACGGGTCATGGCGCCGACTGTGGCACAGCCGCGTGGGCGAGTGCCGGCCTCGTCCACAGGGGTCGGCGCGGCCGGCACGAACGCCCGGCCCGGCGCAGAAATGCCGCGACGGTCCGGTCCCGAAGGACCGAACCGTCGCGGGAATCGCTCGTGGGGCTGTTCTCAGGCCTTGCCGAGGATCCGGTTGAGGTTGGTGGAACACACGGGGCAGACGGCCTTGGCCATCCTGGTGCCCTTGTCGTTCACCTTGACCTCGCCCGATGCCTCGCGCTTGGCCTTGCACTTCACGCAGTAGAACTCGCCGCTCCAGGTCTCCGCCATGACGGCCTCCTTGCCTGTTCATTCGTACCGGTCGTCGCGACGGGGGTTTCAGGGAAGCCCGCCGGGATCGGGTGGGTCCACCACTCGACCACTGCGACCCTACGGCACGCCTGAGCGTGGATGTGGGAGGTCCCCCCTCACGCTCAGGCGTGGCGTGAGCGGGCGGGGCCTGGCGGTGGGGCCGTCGGTAGGGTGCCGCCATGGCTCCCGAACCCACCCTCACCCATCTCCGGCTCGAGCGTCCGGCTCCGGGCGTCGTCCGTCTGGTGCTCGACAACCCCGGCCGGCGCAACGCGATGTCGGAGGAGATGACCGACTCCTGGGTGCGCGCGATCGACGCCCTCGCCGACGACCCCGCGGTGCGGGTCGTGGTCGTGACCGGTGAGGGCAGCGCGTTCTGCTCGGGGGGCGACACGTCGTGGATCGCCAGCGAGCCGGACGCGAGCGTCGACCACCTCCGGACGAGGATGATGCCGTTCTATCGGGCGTGGCTCTCGATCCGACGCCTCGAGGTGCCGACGATCGCGGCGGTCAACGGGGCCGCGATCGGCGCCGGTCTCTGCCTGGCCCTGGCCTGCGACCTCCGGTACGCCGCCTCGGGCGCGAGGCTCGGGGTGCCGTTCGTGCGGCTCGGGATGCACGCCGGGATGGGCGGGACCTACCTGCTGCCCGACGTGGTCGGCGAGGCCGCGGCCCGCGACCTGCTGCTGACCGGTCGCGTCGTCGACGCCGACGAGGCGCTCCGCCTGGGCCTGGTCTCGCGGGTCGTCGAGCCCGAGGCGTTCGACGCCACCGTGCTCGAGACGGCCACCGGCATCGCGGGCAACGCCCCGATCGCGACCCGCTACACGAAGGTGGCGTTGGCCTCCGGCTTCGCCGACCTCGACTCCTGCCTGCAGTGGGAGGCGCTGGCCCAGCCGGCGACGCTGACCACGGAGGACCTGCAGGAGGGCATCCGGGCGAGCCGCGATCGGCGTACCCCGGAGTTCACCGGCCACTGAGCGGTGCGGGCGCAAGAAGTCACCTCTGGGCACGCAAGAACCCACACCTCGGCAGGCAAGAACTCACACCTCGGCGGGAAATGAGAAAAGGCCCCCTGCCAGCACTCCCACGCTTGCCTTCCCCTTGCGAGCGTGGAGGTGCCCCGCCGAAGCGGAGGACCGGGGGCCTCATCGCGCCCCAACCTAGGAGGCGATCCGGTGGGCGTCAATGCGAGCGTCTCCTCGCCTGTGGAGGGACCTGTGGACAACCCTGTGGACAGGCGGAGAATACTGTGGAAATCCTCGGGATGAGGGTGTGGACACCGGGCCCGGCGGCTCGCCCGGCGAACCACTGAGCAGGCACGATGCTGTGCAGCAGGGTGTGGACAGAAAGAAATCCGGGAGGAATGCGTGGCAGTGCCAGCCGACGGGTCATCTGGGCGGCCATCCGAGCGGCCGAGCGGCGGGCCGGCAGGGGAGTACGCCGACGGGCCGGTCGCGGCGCTGCGGCGGATCGCGTTCCTGCTCGAGCGCGCCCGCGAGGACACCTTCAAGGTCAAGGCGTTCCGCAGCGCCGCCGCCACGGTGCTGCCGATGCCGGCCGACGACCTCGCCGCCCACGTCGCGGCCGGGACCCTGACCGACCTGCCGGGGATCGGCACCAGCTCGGCGCGGGTGATCGAGGACGCCTGCCGCGGCCGGCTCCCCGAGCGGCTGGCCCGGCTGGAGGCCGAGCAGCGCGGTCCACTGGCCGCCGGGGGACAGGAGCTCCGGGCCGCCCTCCGGGGCGACCTGCACTGCCACTCGGACTGGTCCGACGGCGGCTCGCCGATCGAGGAGATGGCGTTCACCGCGATGGAGCTGGGTCACGACTACCTCGTGCTCACCGACCACTCGCCGCGGCTCAAGATCGCGCGGGGGCTCAGCGCCGAGCGGCTGGCCCGGCAGCTCGACGTGATCGACGCGGTCAACGAGCACCTCGGCGCGAGCTTCCGGCTGCTCAAGGGCATCGAGGTCGACATCCTGGACGACGGCTCGCTGGACCAGACCGACGCGATGCTCGCGCGCCTCGACGTCCGGGTCGCCAGCGTGCACTCCAAGCTGGCCATGGACGCACCCGACATGACCAGGCGGATGGTCGCCGCGGTGCGACAGCCGCGGGCCAACGTCCTGGGCCACTGCACCGGGCGCCTGGTGACCGGCAACCGCGGCACCCGCAACCAGAGCCGGTTCGACGCCCGAGCCGTCTTCGAGGCCTGCGCTGAGCACGACGTCGCCGTCGAGATCAACTCCCGCCCCGAGCGGCGGGACCCGCCGACCAAGCTGCTCGAGCTGGCCCGTGACGTCGGCTGCCTGTTCTCCATCGACAGCGACGCGCACGCGCCCGGCCAGCTCGACTTCCTCGCCTACGGCGCCGAGCGCGCCGAGGCGGCCGGCATCGAGGCCGGACGGATCGTCAACACCTGGCCCGCGGAGCGCCTGTTGGCCTGGGCGAACGGCTAGGTTGCGGCCATGAGCACGCCCGAGGTCGAGGTACGCCGTTCCAAGCGGCGCCGCCGCACGGTCTCGGCGTACCGCGACGGCGACAAGGTCGTGGTGCTGATCCCCGCATCGATGTCGCGGAGGCAGGAGGCGGAATGGGTCGCCACGATGCTGGCCCGGCTGGAGCGGTCGGAGAAGCGCAAGCGGCCCTCCGACGAGCAGCTGGCCCGCCGGTCGCTGGAGCTCTCCGACGCCTACCTCGGGGGTCTCGCGAAGCCCGACACGGTTCGCTGGGTCTCCAACCAGAACGCCCGATGGGGCTCGTGCACGCCCGGTGACAAGTCGATCCGGTTGTCGTCGCGGCTGCAGGGGATGCCGTCCTGGGTGGTGGACTACGTCCTGGTCCACGAGCTCGCGCACCTGCTGGAGGCCGGGCACACCCGTGAGTTCTGGGCGTGGGTCGACAACTACCCGCAGGCGGAGCGGGCCAAGGGCTACCTGCAGGGCTACTCGTCCGCGGCCCACCTGGAGCCGCCGCCCGGCTCGGTGGAGGAGTCCGGGGCCGACGACGTCGACTGAGCCGGGTCCCGGGCCCGGAGACCGGCGAGCCTCACGAGCTCGACGATGTCCGGCTGGGGGTCGGGCAGTGCGTCGGCCGGCCACCAGCGCACGTCCAGCGACTCGGCGCTGACCGCGGGGTCGGCATCGGCCGGCGCGACGGCGACGAAGCGCACGTCGAGGTGGTGGACGCCACGGCGCGGGTCGCAGAACGGCACCGCGTGCTCGCTCAGCTGCACCGGCACCGGGTCCAGCACCAGGTCCGCGATACCCGACTCCTCCGCGGCCTCGCGCGCTGCGGCGGCGGCCAGGGTGGCATCGCCGGGCTCGCAGTGCCCGCCGAACTGGAACCACTGCCGCGCCTTGGCGTGCAGGGTCAGCAGCACCCGGTCGCCGGTCGCCGAGAGCACCAGGGTGCTGGCGGTCAGGTGGTCGGGGTAGCTGTCCCGGGTCAGCCCGTCGGGGTGGCCGGCGAGGTGGTCGAGGTAGCGGTCCCGCAGCCGGGCCTGGGCGGAGTCGGGCGGTGACCACGCGGTCAGGGTCGCGACGGCGTCGCGGTGGAGCGGGTCCGTCACGCCCGCGGGTCGTCGTAGGGGGTGCCGTCCCCGCCGGCTGCCCCGCCGGCTGCCCGTCATCGGGCCCGTCATCGGGCCCGTCTTCGGCTGAGCCGTCGTCGCGGCCGGTGTCCGGGCCGTCGGGAGCCTCCGTGGCGTCGGCGCCACTGGCGCCCCCGGTGCCGCGGCCCTCGTCGAGCAGCTGCTGGAGCGCGACGTCGAAGTCGCCCTCGGCCATCTCGCTCGGCTCGCCGAGGTCCTCGCGGAAGCCCAGCGGGTCGTCGAGGTCGGTCGAGGTGGGCAGCAGGTCGGGGTGCAGCCACACGGTGTCGCGGGCCTCGATGCCCTGGCGCGAGCGCAGCGAGCCCCACAGCGTCGAGGCGTCACGGAGCCGACGCGGGCGCAGCTCGAGCCCGACCAGCGCGGCGAAGGTCTCCTCGGCGGGACCGCCGGCGGCGCGGCGGCGGCGTACGGCCTCCTGCATCTTGGCCGCGGTCGGCATCCGCTCGTGCGTTGCCTGGCCGACGACCTCGTCGACCCAGCCCTCGACCAGGGCGAGCGTGGTCTCGAGGCGGGTCAGCGCGGCCTCCTGCGCCGGTGTCTTGGTCGGCTCGAACAGGCCACCCTCGAGCGCCTGCTGGATCGCGGCGGGGTCGGTCGGGTTGATGCCCCGGATCTGCTCCTCCATGCCGGCGGTGTCGATGGTCATGCCACGGCCGTAGTCGGCCACGGCCGACAAGAGGTGCTCACGCAGCCACGGCACGTGCGCGAAGAGGCGCTGGTGCGCGGCCTCACGGAGGGCGAGGTAGAGCACCACGTCGTCCTCGCTCACGTCGAGGCCCGCGGCGAACGCGGTCACGTTGGTGGGCAGCAGGGCGGCCTTGCCGGCCGGGCCGAGCGGCAGCCCGATGTCGGAGGCGGTGAGCACCTCGGTGGCCAGGCCGCCGATCGCCGAGCCGACCTGGGTGCCGAACATCGCGCCACCCATCTGGCCGAGCATGCCCAGCAACGGGCCGGCCATCGCCTGCGCCTCCTCGGGAAGGGCCTTGCCCATCGCCCCGACGACGCTCTCGGCGACCGGCTCGACCAGGCGTCGCCAGACCTCCCGGGTGGACTCGATCCACTCGGCCCGGCTCCAGGCCGCGGTCGAGGTGACGCCGGAGCTGAACGTGGTGGCCTCGTCGAGCCAGTGGTCGGCCAGGCGCACGCTGTCGGCGACCTGGTCCTGCTGGGCCCTCGTGGGGGAGGGGTCGGGGTGCTGGGCCACCGAGCGGCGGGCGATG
The DNA here is from genome assembly GCA_963767955.1 of uncultured Actinomycetota bacterium. Classification (GTDB taxonomy): domain Bacteria; phylum Actinomycetota; class Actinomycetes; order Propionibacteriales; family Nocardioidaceae; genus Nocardioides. The sequence continues at coordinate 214,069 of CAVYGA010000003.1, forward strand.
TCGCCGGCCAGCGACCAGTTCACCGCGCCGTCGTGGGGCGCCATCATCGCCTGGACCTGGCTCATCAGACCGGCCAGGTCGGGCATCTGGCCGCCGAAGAACTGCTCGAAGGGAGTGCCCTTGAAGGGGTTGTCGGGCTGCTCACCGGGGTTGTCGCTCATGGGACCAAATTACTCGCTCTCTGGTGAGGGCTACGCTCCCTCCCATGTCCGAGCCCACCGCCGTCCGCCTGGTCGCGCTCCGCGAGACCCCGCTCGACGTCGACGAGGTGCTCTCCGCGCTCGACGACGACGCCTCGGGCGGGCTGACCCTGTTCGTCGGCCGGGTCCGTGACCACGACGGTGGCCGCGGGGTCATCGGGCTGGAGTACTCCGCGCACCCGAGCGCCCTCGAGCGCCTGCAGGAGGTCTGCGACTCCGTCGCCAGGGACTACGCCGTCCTCGGCCTGGTCGCCGTGCACCGCACCGGCCCGCTCGCCATCGGGGACGCGGCGGTCGTCGTAGCGGTCTCGGCCGCGCACCGGGACGCCGCGTTCACCGCCTCGCGCGCCCTCATCGACCGGCTCAAGGCCGAGGTCCCGATCTGGAAGCACCAGCTGTTCAGCGACGGCGACGAGGAGTGGGTCGGCGCGCCGTGAGACGCGCGCCCCTCCGCCGCGTGGCACGATGACCCCATGGACATCCTGTGGTGGCTGGTCCCGCCGCTTGTGGTGACCGCGCTGGCCATGCTCTGGGTGACCTGGCTGGGCCGCAGCGGCCGGCACGAGGTGGACCGCGACGTCGCGGTGGAGCGACTGGCCCGGGCGCTGCGCAAGGACCACCCCGGCACCGCCCGGCGCAGCCCGGCGACCGCCCGCCCCCGCGACCGCAGCACCGGCATCGCCGTACGCCCCTCCTCGCGACCCGCCGCGCGCAGCCAGGGCGAGCCGGCGCGGACGGACGACCAGCGCTCCGCCTGAGCCCGGACCCGTCCGGTTGTCGCAGGATGAGAGGCTTGGCGCATGAGTCGGCGCTCCCTGGCCACCGCGATCGCGGTGCCTCTCCTGGTGGGGTTGTGGGTGGCCGCTGCCCTGGTGCCGGTGCCCTACGTGACCTATCACCCCGGGTCGACCACCGACATGCTCTCGGAGACCGGCGGCCAGGAGCGCATCCAGGTCGCGGGTCATCAGGCCTACTACGACGGCGGATCGCTCCGGATGACCACGGTCTCGGTGACCCCGCCCGAGGACGACGTCAGCATCTTCGAGGCCCTGACCGCCTGGCTCAGCGACGAGCAGGCCGTCGAGCCGTACGCCGCGATCTATGACGAGGGCGTGACCGACAAGCAGACCGACACCGAGGGCGCGGTCGACATGGTGTCCTCGAAGGACGCGGCGATCGCGGTCGCCCTCACCGCGCTCGGCTACGACCTGGAGACCACGGTCACGATCCAGGACGTCGTCTCGGACTCGCCGGCCGACGGCGTCCTCGAGGCCGGCGACGAGGTGCTCCGCGTCGACGGCGGACCCGTCGACGAGGCCTCCGACGTCGTCGAGGTCGCCGCGGCCGGCAAGGCGTTCGCCCTGGTGATCCGCCGCGACGGCGAACGGCGCCGGGTCGAGCTGACCCCGAGGCAGACCGACGACGGACCGCGGGTCGGGGTCTCCCTGGGCGCGGTCTTCGACTTCCCCTTCGACGTGACGGTGCTCATCGACCCGCAGATCGGCGGGCCGAGTGCCGGACTGATGTTCTCGCTGGCGATCTACGACACCCTCTCTCCCGGGGCGCTGACCGGTGGTCACGACATCGCCGGCACCGGAGAGATCCGGGCCGACGGCACCGTGGTCCCCATCGGCGGCATCCCCCAGAAGATCGTCGGAGCACGCGACGCCGGTGTCGAGCTGTTCCTGGTCCCCGACGCCAACTGCGAGCAGGCGCTCGGCGCCCCTCGCGAGGACATGCGGCTGGTGCGCGTCAAGACCATGCCCGACGCCCTGAAGTCCATCCAGACCTGGGTCGCCGACCCGGACGCCGACCTGCCCTCGTGCACCAAGGAGTGACCGTGACCGACCAGCCCGTGGACCCGATCGACGACGTGATCGAGGGACCGCTGCCCGACCCCGCGCTCGCCTCGGCGGTGCTGGAGATCGAGTCGCACATCGCGTCCGCGGGCTGGGACCAGCCGGCCCGGCTGTACGCCCTGGTCAACACCGGCGACCTGGTCCAGGCGGAGCCGACGCTCGCCGCCGAGATGGGTCTGGACGAGTCCAGCGCGGCGGGCTCGTTCACCCCCATCGAGCAGGAGCTGAGCGCCGACGTGCCGTTGGAGTCCGTGCTCGAGTCGATCATGTGGCCCGAGCAGGTCACCGGGTGCGCCGCGGTGGTCGAGCGGCTGGTGCTGCCGCCGAGCGTGGACGGCAGCATCCCGGACGACGCCTCCGCCGCCCAGGCCTTCGCCGAGGACCACCCGGACCGCCAGGAGGTCCGGATGGTGGCGGGCGCGACGCGGGCCGGGGCGACGTACTGTGCGCTGCGACTGCGGGCCCACGACGACGACGTGTCGGTGGTCGGCGGCGTCGACCTGGTGCCGGCACTGCTGGAGCTGCTTCGAGGGACGCTGGACCTCAGCGACCTGGACGAGAACGACGGCAACGAGGAGGCCACGCCGTGAGCGGTGGCATGTACGAGGACGACGAGCCGGAGACGGTGACCCAGGCGGCCGAGCCGCCGCGCCGGTCCCGCGCGCTGCTGATCACCGTCGGGCTCCTGGTGGTGCTGTTCCTGACGTTCACCGCGTTCTCGGCCTTCTGGACCGAGCGCCTGTGGTTCGGCTCGATCGGCTACCAGAAGGTCTTCACGACCCTGGTCCAGACCAAGGTCGGGCTGTTCGTGGTGTTCGGCACCGTGATGGCGCTGGCGGTCGGCGCGAACCTGCTGCTGGCCTACCGGTTCCGGCCGATCTTCCGGCCGTCGTCGCCCGAGCAGGTCAGCCTCGACCGCTACCGCGAGGCGGTCACCCCGATCCGCGTCCTGCTGCTCATCGGCGTCTCCGTGGTGATCGGCCTCTTCGCCGGCGCCGCCGCGTCGGGGAAGTGGCGCGAGTACCTCCTCTGGCGCAACGGCGTCGACTTCGGCAGCACCGACCCCTACTTCAAGCGCGACATCGGCTTCTACGTCTTCGACCTGCCGTGGCTGCACTACCTGGTGGACTTCGCGATGGCGGTCGCGGTCATCTCGCTGATCGCCGCCGCCGTCGTGCACTACCTCTACGGCGGGATTCGGCTGCAGTCGAACCAAGACCGGTTCTCCGGGCCCGCGGCCGCCCAGCTCTCGGTGCTGATGAGCATCTTCGTGCTGGCCAAGGCCGCCGACTACTGGCTGGACCGCTTCGACCTGCTCAACGAGTCCGGGTCGCTGATCACCGGCATCACCTACACCGACGACAACGCGGTGCTGCCGGCGCGCAACATCCTGATGTTCATCGCGGTGATCTGTGCGGCGCTCTTCCTGGGCAACCTGGTGCTGCGCACCTGGCTGCTGCCCTCGGTCGGCCTCGCGATGCTGGTGCTGTCCTCGATCCTGCTCGGCCTGGTCTGGCCGGGCATCGTGCAGCAGTTCCAGGTCGAGCCCTCCCAGGCGGACAAGGAGGCGCCGTACATCGCCAGGAACATCGAGGCGACGCGCGCCGCCTACGACCTCGAGGACTCCGTGGTGACGCCGTACTCCGGCACCTCCACGCTGACGCCCGAGCAGCAGGCCGAGGAGGTCAAGAACGTCCCCGGCATCCGGCTGGTCGACCCGGCACTGATCAAGGCGACCTTCGAGCAGCGCCAGCAGGTGACCCGCTACTACTCCGTCGTCGGGGCGCCCGACGTGGACCGCTACACGATCAACGGCATCGACCGCGACGTCGTGGTCGCAGCGCGCGAGCTCGACCAGGACGGCCTCCCGGAGGACGGCAAGAACTGGTCCAACCTGCACACCGTCTACACCCACGGGTACGGCGTGATCGCGGCGTTCGGCAACCAGCGCAACGTCGACAACCAGCCGCAGATCGGCTCCGACGACCCGGTCTGGGCCGAGACCGACATCCCGCCGAGGGGCGAGCTGACCGACCTGACCCCCGACGGCTACCGCGGCCAGATCTACTTCGGCGAGAAGAGCCCGGAGTACTCCGTGGTCGGCAAGGAGTCCCCGGACTCGCCGGACGTCGAGCTCGACCTCCCCGACGGCGAGGCGAACGCGGCCGGCAGCACCAACAACACCTACGAGGGTGCCTCCGGCGTCGAGATCGGCGACCTGTTCCACAAGGTGCTCTACGCGTGGAAGTTCGGTGAGCCCAACCTGGTGCTCTCGGGCCGGGTCAACGAGAACTCCAAGATCCTCTACGACCGCAACCCGCGCCAGATGGTGGAGAAGGTCGCGCCCTGGCTGACCGTCGACCAGGACCCGTTCCCGGCGGTGGTGGACGGCAAGGTCGTGTGGATGCTGGACGGCTACACCACCACCGACCAGTACCCCCTCTCCCAGCGCGGTTCCTTCCAGGACATGACCTCCGACGCGCTGGACTCCGGCAACGAGTTCCGGACCCTGCCGACCGACGAGATCAACTACATGCGCAACGCGGTCAAGGCGACGGTCGACGCCTACGACGGCACCGTGACGCTCTACGCCTGGGACGAGGCGGACCCGCTCCTCGACGCCTGGCGCGCGGCGTTCCCCGGCACCGTCAAGGACAGGGACGAGATCCCGGCCGACCTGCTCGAGCACATGCGCTACCCCGAGGACCTGTTCAAGGTGCAGCGCTTCCAGCTGGCTCGCTACCACGTGACCGACGCCAGCGACTTCTACGAGAACAACGACCGCTGGGAGGTCGCCAAGGACCCGGAGACCGCCGGCAAGCTGCAGCCGCCGTACCGACTCTCCGTGCGGACGCCGAGCGGCTCGGACGAGCCGGTGTTCTCGCTGACCTCGGTCTACACACCGTTCCGTCGCGACAACCTGGCGTCGTTCGTGTCCGTCGACGCGGACGCCTCCAACGAGGACTACGGCACGTTGCGGGTGCTGACCCTGCCCGGCAACACGCAGATCCCAGGACCGGGCCAGATCGCCAACCAGTTCGGCTCCAACACGACGATCCAGAACGAGCTGGCCAAGCTGACCCGCAACGCCAACGTGCGGGTGCTCAACGGCAACCTGCTCACCCTGCCGGTGGGTGTCACCGACGACAACAGTGACGGTGGCCTGCTCTACGTCCAGCCGCTGTACGCCGTCCGAAGCGGCACCAGCACCGCGAACTACCCGGTGCTGCAGTACGTCCTGGTGTCGCTCGGCAGCCGGAGCGGCATCGGAGAGTCCGTTGCCGAGGCCGTCGCCGACGTGCTGGGCATCGACTCTCTGGAGGACCCGCCTCCGGCTCAGCCGGACGACCCGGAGCAGCCGGACGCGGGTGGACAGCCGGACGGACAGCCCGCGACGGTGGTGCAGCTGCTCAGGCGCGCCGATGCCCAGTTCAAAGCCGCCGAGACAGCGCTGGCGGACGGTGACCTGGCGGGGTACGCCGAGGCGACCAAGCGGGCCGAACGACTGGTGCAGCGCGCGCTGGCCGCGGCCGAGCTGCCCGGTCAGGACGGTGGCGGGAGCAACTGACCCGCAGCCGATTTGGCTGCACCCCGCCCGGCCGGTAATGTTCGGATCACCGACGCGGGGTGGAGCAGTTCGGTAGCTCGCTGGGCTCATAACCCAGAGGTCGCAGGTTCAAATCCTGCCCCCGCTACAACTGTGATGTCTCAGGACATCGGAAACCGCCGGACCTGCAACTGCAGGTCCGGCGGTGGTCATTTCCGGGGCTTTCGGGTGGCCCCTTTGGGGATCCTGTGGGCTGGTAGTCGATGTTTGGGTTCAGGACCAGGTCGCGGAGGAGTTCGCCGGTGATGGCGTTGACGACGCGGATCTGGAGGTCCTGGATGAGCAGGATCACGCAGGTCCCCTCGTAGGTTCGACCGACGCCGATGTGGTGGAGGCGTCCTTTGTGTCGGATAGTGACGGAGCCTGCTTTGTCGACGCGGTCGTGACGGACCCGGTCGTGGGCATCAGGGTCGCGGGAGTCGCCTGGCATCGCTGTGGGCATGGTGTCGTAGCGGGCTGCTGGGGTGGTCTGAGCGGCAGCGATCGGTGCGGGCGGCGGTGGTTGTTGTACTCATCGACGAAGGTATCGATGAGGGTCTGGAGTTCGGCGATCGTGGTCGGTTGGCCGGGTTGGGCGCGTAGCCACTTCTTCATCGTTCGCTGGAAGAGTTCGACCTTTCCGCAGGTGGTGGGGTGGGCTGGTCGGGAGTTCTTCCGGACCACGTGTAGGCGCCGTAGTTCGCTCTCGAAGGTGTCGGTCCGCCGCGGCCGCCAGCGAACCGTGCCGCGTGGACCATGGTGTTGTCGGTCAGCGTGGAGCCGGGATCCCGTGCAGGGCAAGGGACCGGCGGAAGGTCTCGATGACGATGGGGCCAGTGACCCGGGGGTGTGCTGTGACGTGCAGGGCGTAGCGGGTGCAGTCGTCGAGCCAGCTGATGTGCTCCACATCGACCCCGGTGGCCAGCCAGAGATCCCGGAAGGCGGGCAGGTCGCCGTCCATCGCCTCGACGAGATCTCGGTTCGAACGCTTCTCGCCCTCGGCGCGGTAGCAGGCGATCAGCTTGGAGACCCAGCCCTTGGAGACGCCGTAGGTCTTCGCGACCTCGGACTGGGTCGGCCCTCGAGGACGACAGCGGTGATGACCAGCCTGGCTTTCGACATGACCGAGCATCGAACCCACGAACAGGTTTCCTATGTCTGGAGACATGGGTTTCCTATGTCCTGAACCACCACACTGCCCCCGCTACAAAGTTCAGGCTCGGAATCTACGGATTCCGAGCCTGAAAGCATGAGATTTGATCCAGTGTCCACTTACGGTCCGTAAACCCGGGCCAGGAACCTCCGACATGCTCGTCCGCTACACCAGGGCCACCGCAGGCGAACGGGCCGCAGCCGAGGCGCGCAGGCTCGATCTAGGAAGCTTGTGACCACATCCTCGGCATCCTCGATGGTGCTCGTCGACGCGCTGGAAATCCTGCTGGGACTGTGGCTGGGCAAGCAACTCCCGGAGAAGGTCGTGAGGTACCGCGCGGCCGCCGCCTTCGCCGTCTTCGGCGCGCTGCTCATCGCTCAAGACTGGCCGGGCTGACCATGAACCTTCCGCCATCACGAACATGAACAGCCATCTCGATTGGCCCCGTTTTGCCGCCGATTGAGCCGGAAACGGGTTGTGCATCGAGTTCTCGCGGAAGGTGCCGTCGTGATCATCGATCTGCTGGTTGGGGTGCACGGCTGAGCCGGTAGAACACCTCGCCGAACTTGAAGATCCTAGCGATGAGGTCCGGATCAGTGTCAGCGTCGACGACGTCCGTGATCATCCAATCGGGGAATGCTTCCTCGACGTCGCTCCGGGAGCACCCCCGGGGCAGCGGGCCACGGTTGCGCGGTGAGAAGCAGTCGAGGATCACGGTGGCGTGACTTGACGTGATGGCCGTGACCTCGCGTCCCATCGCCAGCCGCTGCGACGGGGTGAGCCCGTGGAACGTCCCGGTGTCGACTACCAGGTCGTAGCCCGAGCCGACGACCGACTCAAGGTCGTGGGTGACATCGCCCAGCACGACCCCCATGGTCACCTCGGCCTCGCGGATTTGCTCTTGCGCGCGTGCCACGGCCTTCGGGACGTTGTCGACACCGGTGACGTCCCAACCCCGCCTGGCTAGGGGGACCCCCCAGGTCGCACCGCCGCAGCCGAGGTCCAGCGCCTTGCCGTACGGGGGCTTCTTGCGGCGCTCCTCATCCTCGAACAGTTCCAGGAGCGCCTCGGAGAAGGGCTTGTGATGGGCCAGGTCCTCCCACGGGTGGAAGCCGACACGGTACGACACTTTGTAGAAGACGCTCATCACTGATCTCCTTCGGTGACCACGGGACGACGGCCCCGCTGGATATTGGCGACGAGAACGCCGATCGTCTCGCCCAGCCGGTCCGTCGGGCTGAACTCCACGACCTCGGCTCCGTCGTGGTGGATTGGAACGTGCCCCGGGGGCACGTAGTAGGCGTCCCCCGCCTCGTAGGTTTCGATTCGTCCCCCGACGTTGAACTCTGCGATGCCTCGGATGACGTAACCGAGCCTGACCAACTGGCATTCGTCGTCGGGCAGTCCCTGGAGTAGAGGGCCGAGGTCCTCATCCGACGTGTGTGTCTCGAAGCTGACCGTGAAGCCGCCCTCTAGGTTGGAAAGCCTCGCCTCCAGACCGAACATCCTCATCGATTCGTCGGCCGTCCTCCGCGACACGCTGGGCATCGATTCCTCCTTCTGCCGCTGTCGAGACGCTAGAAGACGGCGAGGATCGCGGCATCGGCGAAATTACCCACGATCGTTCGGGCACCGATGTGGGTACCGCCGTCAGAGTAGGTCGGACTCGTAGGCCAACGCTGTCGCCGCAGCACGCGAGGAGACGTTCAGCTTGGCGAAGATGTTGCTCATGTGCCGGTCGACAGTGCGCTCGCTCAGGCCGAGCTCTGCACCGATGGACCGGTTGGTGTGACCGGCGGTTACCAGCCGCAGCACTTGTTGCTCCCGCGCCGTGAGCCATGCCGGCCGATCGCCCGCGAGGGCCGCCAGATCTGGGCGGGCTCCGAGCCGATCGAACGTCGCCTGCGCATCATCGGTCTCCAGACGGGCGCCCTCGTCGTCGCCCAGGGATCGGCGAGCCCTACCGATTAGCACCGCGCACCTGGCTACCTCGTAGGGCGCGGCCAGCTGGCGGAAGCCATCACTGGCCCTCCTCAGGTCGCCCAACGCGCCTTTCGCGTCGTCCTCGGCGAGGCGTACGGCCCCACCGGCTCGTTGAGCAACCGCCGCGATCATAGGTGAGGAGAAGCCGGACGCCACCTCCGCGAGCTCGGCTGCGCCCGCCTTCGCCTCGACCACACGGTCATTGGCCAGCATGATCTCCACGTACGCGTCCAGCAGCCACGAGCGGCCGATGGGGTCCTCGGCCTCGGCCAGGGCGCGGTCGATCGCCTGAGCCGCATCCTCACGACGGCGCTGGCGCAGGCGTAGCAGCGCCAGCCCAGGTTGTGGATCGCGCCCGGCGCTGCTCGCCTCCCGATAGCAGGCCTCCGCTGCGTCGAACTCGCCGAGCAGGCGGTGTAGCTCGCCTTGTTGGTAGACCGCAGCGCCGTACGGCAGCTGCCCGAACGGCTGCTCCAAGCGAGCCCGTGCCAGGCCAGCCTCTGCCATCGCCTCAACCCAGGCCCCTTCGAGCTGGAGGAACTCCGAACGATGGACCTGGCAGACGCCTGCGAACGGCACGAGCTCGGGTTGTCGGGCGCACCAGTCCGTGAGCCCCTTGGTCCAGGCCTGACCGCGCTGTACGTCGAAGAGGTCGTAGCACGCGTCGATCGCAGTGCAGAAGCTGTCGCCGACGGCGATGGGCGACATCGCCGCCGACTGCACGACCAGCATCGCCTCGTCCAGCAGTCGGACGCCGGGCGTGATCTCGCGCAGGAAGATCCGCACCCGACCGAGCGAGAGGCGGGCCAGAGCCGCGAGCTCGTCGTCGAGCCTCAGCGAGGCGATCTCCGCTGAACTTGCCAAATCACTCGCGGCGGTGTCGAGGTCGTTCTCGAAGGCAGCCCGAAGTCCCGTCAAGTAAGCCAGCCTTCCCGCCTCGATCGAGTCCGGCGCGCCCGGCTCGACGAGACGTTCGATGCGTGCGATCCAGCCGTTGCCCTCGGACAGGTCGAAGGCGTTGACGAGCCGGAAGGCCAACCAGAAGGCGCAGCGCACGGCTCCGGGAACGTCATCGGAGCGGAGCCTCGTCTGGTGGGCACGCGTCCAAGCATTGTCACTGACCGGGGGGAAGCCCGCCAGATAGGCGCTGACCGCAAGGCGCTCGAGGTCGTCGACGGCCAGGCTCTCGATCAGCGGCAGGAAGCGGTCGTACGCTTCACGCCAGGCATGACGCTCATAGGCGGTGCGTGCCAAGGCGAGGGCGGCCTCCATACTGTCATTAGAGCAAGTCCGTCCACCCGCGGCTGCCCGTTGCACGTATGACCCTGTCGTTGGTGCGCCTCTCTACCACGATCCGCGACCTCGACGCCGACGGCATCAAGATCGACTTCATGCTGCTCGACCAGCCCGGCGGGGCCGCAGAGCCAGCCACGGCACCGCCCGGCAGCGTGCGGTCGTCGCGGCGATGACGCACCGAGCCCTGGTCGCGCCGGCGGCATGTCCTGACCTCCCCATCGACACCGACGGCTGGGTCCTGCCCACTCTGGCCGCTTACCGCAGCTGGGACCGAGGCGCAGACCACCCTCGGCGTTCCCAGCCACTACTACCTCGACCGGCCGGATGCCACGGAACCAGGCGAGCGGACCATCCCGCCGGCACTTCTCCGAGCCACGGCGAACCACTGGCCGCCTACCGGCGCGCATTGCCGCGACTCCTCTCATGACAGCCACGACAGCCGCATCGCCGGCTTCGGCCTCCACAGCCCGCGGCGGCTGAAGAATTGGTCCTCGGTCCGGTCGGCGGTGCCGACGGCTCGGGGCCGCACGTGCGTGGCATGGTCGCCGCCCGAGGTGCAGCCGTGGGTCAGTCTCGGAGGAGCTGGCTGATCAGGGTGTTGGCCAGCCACTCCTCGTATCGGAGGTGGCCCCATCCCCGCTCGACGACGAGCAGGTGAAAGAGCTCGGGCAGGGTGAGCGCCAGGGTGAGGTCGAGGGCCGAGTCGACAGTGAGGTCCGAGCCGAGCCGTGGGGCGAGGGCGTCGATGAGCCTGCGGATCTCGCGCTCACGTGCGGCCAGGACGTTGCGCAGGGTCTCGGCCATCTGCGGGTCCGACGCCGCCGCTTCCTGGTAGATCACGACGACGTCGGAGCCGACCTGCATCTGGCGCCGGTTGAGCTCGGCGAGCATCCTCAGCTGCCGGGCGGGGTCTGGCTCGCGGAGGTACGCCGCGGCACGTGAGGTCGTCTGGGTCTCGCTCATCCAGAGCTCGGTGATCTTGTCGAGGATCTTTGCCTTCGTCCCGAAGGCCGAGTAGATCGTCTGGACCGGGATGTCTGCCTCAGCGGAGATCGTGCTCATCGTGGTGGCGACGTAACCGCGCTCCGCGAAGAGCGCACGGGCGACGCGTGCCACCTCGCGCTTGGTGGCCTCTGCTTGGCGCTGGCGATGCCCGGTCGATCCCTTGACAGTCACACGTCACGGTATCACTATGGTCGTCATAGTTTCACTATGATGGAATGGCTCAGGAGGGATTCCCATGGACCAGCCGGTCGTCTACTTCAAGCCCGGATGCCCGTTCGGCATCAGACTGAGGACTGCCTTGACCCTGCACCGGGTGCCCCACCGCTCGGTGCGGTTTCGAGACGATGAGGACGGTGCCGCCCGGGTCCGCGCCGTGAGCGACGGCAACGAGGTCTCTCCCACGGTCCACATCGCCGGCCGGTGGCTCACGAACCCCGGCTGGCGCGACGTCCGGGACGCCGCACCGGAGCGACCTGCGGCAATCGCCGCTCCCGCTGTCGCACCACCCCCAGCGATGAGACCGTCATGACGAACACCGTGGGCAGGAATCGCGCAGTCGCCTCTGCGACCCACCGCTGTTGGCGCGCCACCGCGGTCGCCGTGGTCACCACGTCGATGCTGCTCGTCGGCTGCTCCGAGGGCTCTACCTCGGCGACCGGATCGTCGGACGGCGGTGCGAGCCCCTCCGCCACCCCGGAGGCGCCCACCTCCGAGGCGCCCGCTGCGTCCCCGTTGGAAGGCACCTGGCAGACCGGGCCCATCTCACTGAAGCAGACCGAGGCCACCGTGCGCCGCCACGGACTCGGCCGGTGGGTCAAGGCCTACCGGGACAACGCACCGTTCGTCGCTGACACGTTGCTGACTCTCACCATCGAGAGCGGCGCGTGGGATCTCTACGGCAAGGCCCAGGGCGGGCAGTCCGAGCCGATCGACTATGACGCGGCGTACGAGATCGACGGCGACACCGTGGTCTTCCATCACTCCGACGGCTCGACCACCTATCGCTGGCAGGTCGACCAGGACGTCCTGCGACTCCAGTTCGACCATTCGACGATGCCCGGCTACCGGGGGATCCCGGACGAGGTGTTCCAGCGGGCCCTCTACATGACCGCCACGTTCACTCGGAAGGGCTGAGACGAGGCACTCAGGTGCGCGAGACCCGTCCAGCGGGGTTCCTCGCGGAGTCCGTCAACGCCCTCGGGCCGGGACACGATCACCATCCGGAAGGAGATCGTCCGGACGGGTTCTACAGTGCCGGGTATGACGGAGGTCGGACGGGATTGGCGGGTGGTCGACGGCGTTGCGACGGCATGGTTCGACGCGCCGTCGCTGATCGAGGGGGCTGTGCTGGCCGGGCGCATCATGGAGCTGTCGCCCGGGATCGTGGTCGACCTGCGCGCGACCGGCATGCGGGTACGACTCGACTCGGACGGGCACGCCGAGGCGGTGTCGGCGGCCGCAAGGGAACTCGGGCTGGCCGCGAACCCTGCCGTGCTGCAGCAGCTGAGCGTCGTGTTCGAATCCGCGAACACGTCTGGGGTGAGTCGGTTCTGGCAACGCGTGCTCGCCTACGCACCTGCGGAGGACTGCGGCCTGGCGGATCCGTTGCGGCGCGACCCCGCGCTACGGATCCGGCAGTCGACCGAGGCGCGGCCGTTGCGAAACCGCATCCACCTCGACGTGGTGCGGCCGGCCGCAGCGGTCGAGCAGGCGCGTCCTGGTGAGGCATCGGGACCGTACGGGCTCCGTCACACCGACCCCGACGGCAACGAGGTCGACCTGGTGCCGGGCGCGGCGCTCGGCGAGAGGATCGGGACAGCCGACTGGCAGGCGGTGTTCAGCGCGATGGCGTGCTACCGCGTCACCTCGCCGGCGCAGCAGCGTGACCTGGCCGCCGCAGCAGCGGCGCTGGCCGACGACACGGGCTTCCCGATGCTGGTCGACCTGCGCCCCGGGCTCGTGATCATCGACAGCGGCAAGGACCAGGCGGACGACGACGCCCACGGACTCGAGCTCGACTTCACCGACCTGGCCGGGAACCTCCAGACCGCTGCCCGCGATCTCGGGTCGACCGCGGATCCGGGGCTGTCGCGCTTCGCTCAGCTCTTCCTCGACGCCGCCGACGTCGACGCGGTGCGCGCGTTCTGGGTCGCCGCACTCGGATACATCCACGACCGGCGAGCCGGGGTCAGCGACATCCACGATCCGCGGCGGCTGAACCCGGTGCTGGTGTTCCAAGAGCTCGATGCTTCGGAGACGGAGCGACGCCGGCAGCGCAACCGCATCCACTTCGAGCTCGCTGTGCCGTCGGACCTCGCGCAGACGCGCCTCGCCACGACCCTCGCAGCCGGTGGCCGGCTCCTGGATGAGACGGAGGATCGCTGGCGGGTCGCCGACCCCGAAGGCAACGAGATCGTGATCGTCGGTCAGACATGAGCTCGCGTTCGCCCGCCGTTCAGCGGTAGTCGCGGGCGTGCCGGTCGGCCACCTCGCGTGACCGCGTCTCCGCGCCGACGGCGGCGAGGAAGGTGTCTCGCTCCACCGCCCACATCGAGACTGCGCTCTCGGCGGTGACGGTCGCGGTGCGGGGCACATCGCGCAGGAGGGCCAGCTCACCGAACCAGTCCCCAGGCCCGAGCATGCGGAGGAGCCGATGGTCCCGGGTGACCTCCACGCGTCCCTGCTCGATCACGAAGAAGCGGTCTCCAGGATCGCCCTCGGCGACGATCGCCTCCCCGGGCGTGGCCACCACGCGATCGGCGTCGAGGGCGAGCCGCTCCACCACCCGGGGAGGCAGGACCGCCAGCAGCGGGACGTCGAGGAGCAGCCGCAGGACGTCGTCCGGGACCTGCGCGGCGCCGTCGAGACGGCGTAGCCGCGGGTATGCCATCAGGCAGATCACAGGGAGGAGGGCGCCGGCGACCGCGAAGGCGCCGCGCGGCCCGAACGCCACGACCAGGAGCGGGGCCGCGAGGCTGCCGAGCGCGAGCGCTGCCATCATCAACGACTCCTGCAGCCCGAACACCGCCAGGAGCAGTCGGTCCGGCAGCAGCCGCTGGACCAGGGTGCGGATGGCGATGTCGAAGAACAGCTTGCCTGCGCCGAACAGACCGATCAGCAGCACCGCCACCACCGGCGCCGAGACGAGCCCGGAGACGCCGAACGTCAGTCCCGCGACCGCGGCCGCCAGGACGACCGCAGCTGCGAGGCGTCGTCGCCCCACGAGGACGACGGTGGCTGCGGCGCCGACGATCTGACCGAGACCGACGGCCGAGTTGAGCAGGCCAGGGCCCGCCGCCGACATCTGCAGGAGGTCGAAGGCGAGGACGACGAGCAGGATGTCGGCCAGTCCGACCAGGGCGTTGAGGGCGAAGACCAACCCACTGAGCAGCCGAGCGGCAGGATCGCTGACGACAGCGCGCAGCAGGTGCTGGTGATCCGCCTCCGGCCCGCCGGTGCGGAGCGCGGGTGCGTGGGTCGTCATACGCAGCGTCACCGAGGCAGCAAGGGCCGACGCGGCGGCCATGGCCAGTACGACGCCGCTCGGCCCAGCCACGAGGATGAGGCCGCCGCAGACCAGAGGGCCGAGGAACACTCCGGCAGCCTCGGCCCAGCCGGACGTCGAGTTGCCTGCGGTCAGCTCGGCGGTCGTGTCGGAGATCTCCGGCAGCAGCGCGTGGTGCACGGGCCGGGTGAGGGTCATCGCGACCGCGGCCAGGGCGGCCAGCACGACGACGAGTGCGGAGGGTGCGTCCACGGCCAGGGCGAGACCGGTGGAGCCCATGGTGAGGGTCTGGATCGCATAGCCCAGGGTCAGGGCTCGGGCCCGGGGGAGCCGGTCGAGCCAGGTGGCCGCAGGCGAGGCGAGGAGCGCTGACGGGACCAGTTGCACCACCGCGAGGGCGCTGGCGGCCCGCACGCCTCCGGCGTCGTACGCCCAGACCAGGATCGCGATCCAGGAGGCCCACTCCACGACGTTGTACAGCAGGTAGGCGGCTTGAACCCGCAGGAGGCGGCGGTTCCTCAGCGCCTTGAGCATCACGTCCGAGCGGCTGGCGGCACCTGCCTGGACGTCGGCTCGGTCTCGTTCCATGGCGCTCTCCGTCTCGAGGGTCCACCCGAGACTCGGACCTCACCTTACGCAGGGCCGGAGCCTCCTCCCTGTCCCGGAGCAGCCGCGGGGCCTAGACTCCATGCCGGGTGCGTGCAGCACAGCACCCGACCACCACCGTTCCGGGGCGGGCTGTCCGACACATGAGGGCGGACCATGAGCACCGAGGTCGACCGGAGCGCTGTGGCCGCGCACATCGCGGCCCTTCGTACGCGCTACTCGCGCGTGCACCCCGACGACCTCGCCGACGAGATGAAGAGCGGCGCGCTGGTGATCGACACCAGGCCGGTGGAGCAGCGCAGCCGCGACGGTGGGCTGCCGGGGTCGATCGTGGTCGACCGCAACGTCCTCGAGTGGCGACTGGACCCCACCTCCCCCCATCGGCTCCGCCAGGTGACCCCGTCGAGTCGGGTCATCGTGGTGTGCGACCAGGGGTTCAGCTCGACGTTGGCTGCCGCCTCGCTGCAGTCCCTGGGGTTGGCGCTTGCCACCGACCTCGTGGGCGGCTATCAGGGCCTCCTGACGGCAGGTGTCCTGCCTCGGCTGAGCGCCGCTCCGTTGTCCGCGTGAGCGGCCGGCTCTCAGCCGGGCACCCCGCCGGGACACAGCGCCCGGAACAGGCTGGGCAGCAGCACCTTCTCCGAGACCAGGTGGTCCTGGCCTGACAGCACCTCGTGGGTGGCGCCGGGTATCGCCGCGGCCACCGCTCTCGCCACCCGGTGGAGCTCGCCGGGACTGCGTTCCCCGACCATGACGTGCACCGGGACGGTGATCTCGGCGGCGACCTGCAACGGCGGCGGTTGCGCGGTGAGATCCATGTCGTGGCGCAGGGTTGGGGCCAGAGCTCGCAGACGACGCCAGCCCGGCATGACCGGCAGCAAGGCGGCGAACGCACGCGGCATGCCGATTCCGGTCAGGAAGTGCCGGAGTGCGTGTCCGTGCCTACCGCGGGCCAGCAGCCCGTCCACCTCAGCGCGCAGACCGGCGTACGTCGCGGCCTCGGTGTCGTCGGCCACCCACGACGCGTCGTACAGCACGACGCGCTGCACCCGGTCGCCCAGACGGTGGGCCGCATGCATCGCGAGCACCGCGCCCGAGGAGTGTCCGTAGAGCAGGGCGCTGCCACCCAACTCGTCGATCAGGGCCGAGAGGTCCTCAACCTCGCGGTCCAGCGACCAGTGGCCGCTGGCGCCGGAGTCGCCGCGGCCGCGCCGGTCGTAGGTCAGGACTCGGAAGGCGCCGGACAGCACTTTCGCTCCGGAACGGACCGGCCGGAACGCGCGGTGGCAGATGGCCCCGGTCACGTAGACCAGGGGCGGACCGTCGCCGTGGATCTCATAGGCCAGCTCGGTGCCGTCGGCCGAGGTGGTGGTCTGGAAGCCTGTCGGACGCTGCATGCGGTGAACCCCGGCACTTTCTAGACTGGTCAGTATGATGTCTAGAAAGTAGACTGGCCGGTGTGAAGAGTCAAGAGCCTGGTGCGTTGCGCCCCTCGTCAATGGCGAAGCAGCGGGCAATCCTGGCTGCGGCCGAGGAGGCCTTCCTCGCGGCCCGGTACGACAGCGTCACCATGGACGAGATCGCCGAGATGTCGCAGGTGTCCAAGCAGACCGTCTACGCGCACTTCGGCACCAAGGACCAGCTCTTCGTGGAGCTCGTCACCGCGATGACGCGTGAAGCCGGCGACGAGGTGATGGCCGAGTCGGCCCCGCCCGTGACCCGCGCCCAGGTCGTTCCGACCCTGGAGAGCATGCTCGGCCACCAGCTCGCGGTGGTGCTGTCTCCGCGCCTGGTGCGGCTACGCCGCCTGGTGATCAGCGAGGTGCCCCGGTTCCCCGACCTCGCGCGCGCGGTGTTCGAGCAGGGACCGCGTCGCGCGGTCACGACCGTCGAGGCGCTGCTGCGTGAGCTCGACGCGCGTGGGTGGGTGCGAGTGCCGGATCCGGCTGTGGCCGCCGAGCAGTTGAACTGGCTGGTGATGGGTGCGCCCACCAACGCCGCGATGTTCCTCGGCGACGACGCCGCGCCGGCCCCGGGCGAGCAGCGGGCTCATGTTCGGGACGCGGTCGCCACGTTCATGGCGGCGTACGGCCCTCGGCCCTGACCCGGGATCCCACCGACGATCCGCAGGCGAAACGCATCGATTTCGACGCCGTGGCTGTGGCAGCGGTCTGGGGCTACAGCTGGATGCCGCGGGTGAGTGCGCCGTCCACGACGAGGTTGGTGCCACTGATCCGGCGGGCTGCGGCGCTGGCGAGGAAGACCACGGGTCCGGCGACCTCCTCGGGGGTGCCCATGTGGCCGGTCGGGTTGAGCTCCAGCGCTGTCGTGTACAGGTCCGGGTCTCCGGACTCGATGCTCGCCCAGACTCCACCCTCGAAGTACGTGTTGCCCGGGGAGACCGTGTTGGCGCGGATGCCCTTCTCCGCCAGTTGCATCGCGAGCCCATGGATGTAGCCGATGATCGCGGTCTTGGCCGTGCCGTACGGCCCGGAGGCGAAGTCCGACTCACGTCCGGACACGCTGGAGATCGCGATGATCGAGGCAGTGTCACTGCGCTCGAGATGCGGAAGGGCCGCTCGGACGAGACGGACCGTGTGCATCAGGTCGACGTTCAGGCTGGCCTGCCAGTTCTCCTCGGTGTCGGGAATGGCCAGAGCGCTGACATTCGCCACCACCACGTCCAGGCCGCCCAACGACTCTGCCGACTGTCCCACCCAGGTCGCGAGAGCCTCACCGTCACCGACGTCGACGGTCGCGCCGGTCACGGTGCCGGACTCACCCAGCGCCTGCTGCGTCGCCGTGACCTCCTCAGGGTCGCGGGCGCAGAAGGCGACCTGCGCACCCTCCTCGAGGAAGGCCTTGACGACCGCGCGACCGATGCCACGGGTGCCGCCGGTGACCAGGACGCGGGTGCCGCTGAGCTGCAGATCCATCGGGGGCTCTTCCTCTGGGTGGTTGGGCTACTGACGTGTCAGGCGTGAGTGCTCACAGGGTGCCGAGCGCGCGGGCTCGGGCACGCAGCTCGGCGTGGATTCCGTTGAAGGCCTCGCGCTGCGGGAAGCAGGGCCTTGGCCGCCTTGACCACGACGCTGTAGTTGGCGTCGACGACGTTGGCGACCGGCACCTGCGCGATCTGCGAGCAGAGCTGGTAGGCGTCCATGGGGTGGAGGCCGCAGAGCTGCGCGACCCAGTGCACGAGCTCGGCGTTGCCGATCCGCCAGGAGTCCTCCATCGGCCGGCTGGAGCCGACGGTCATCCAGTGGCTGTCGTTCTCGATCCTGGGCCAGCCGGGGGCGCCGCCCTTGATGAGCTCGACGATCAGCGTGGTGGTCATCGCCCCCTCCACGGCGGTGCCGCAGGCTTCCCCCTCGCCCTGGCGGTAGTGCCCGTCGCCGACCGAGAACATCGCGCCCTCGACATTGACACCGAGGAAGGCCGTCGCGCCGGCACGCATCTCCGGGGTGTCCATGTTGCCGCCGAAGCGGTCGGGCACCAGCGAGGAGCGCACCTCCCCACCGGCCGGGGCCACGCCGACGGTGCCGAGCATCGGTTCGACGGGCAGCTCGACGCGATGGTCGCTGTGCCGGGCCGCGAACGCGACCGTGTTGCGGTCCCGGTCGAGCTCGTAGATCCAGGTGGTGTCCGGGAGCGGGTCCTGCAGGGTGACCACGCGGTCGGTGCTGGTCATCCCTCCGAAGAACGGGATGGCCGCCGAGGCGGCCCAGTCGCGCGCCGGCTCGAGCGCGACCAGGTGGAGCGCGAGAGTGTCCCCGGGCTCGGCCCCCTCGACGTAGAACGGGCCGGTCTGCGGGTTGACGAACCGCAGGTCGACCTTGGCGCTGGACAGGTCGTCGACGCTGCGCAGGGCGCCGCCGAAGGCATCGTCGGACCACAGGCGCAGGACGGCACCCGGCTTGACCCGCATCACCGGCGCCGCGCCACCGAACGTGTAGGTGTACTGCTCACGGGTGGGCGCGTACTCGATGACGTCCATGGCCGGAAACTACCTCAGGGCGTGCGCAGCCGTACATGGTCACGGCGCAGGTCGGGCACCCGCGACACACCCATCAGCGCCAGGGTCCCGGCCAGCTCGTCACGAAGGATGTCGGCCGCCCGCTGCACGCCGCGCTCTCCCCCCGCCATCAGCCCGTAGAGGTAGGCCCGGCCCACCAGCGCAGCACGGGCGCCGAACGCCACCGCAGCGGCGACGTCGCTGCCGGAGAGGATCCCGCCGTCGACGTACACCTCGGCGCGGTCGCCCACGGCGTCCACCACGGCGGGCAGCACTTCCAGCGGGGTGGGAGCGCGGTCGAGCTGCCGGCCGCCGTGGTTCGAGACGATCACCGCATCCGCTCCGGCATCGACCACGTCACGGGCGTCAGCAACGGTCTGGATGCCCTTGATGACCAGCGGACCGTCCCAGACCGAGCGCAACCAGGAGACGTCGGCGATCGTCGCTGAGGGATCGAACATCCTGCCCACGAGATCGGCGACGGTGCCCTCGAAGTGGCTGAGGGAGGCGAAGTCGAGTGGTTCGGTGGTCAGCAGGTCGAACCACCAGCCCGGGTGCAGGGCGCCCTCGGCGAAGGTCCGTGCCGACAGCGAGGGCGGGATGGTCAGGCCGTTGCGCACGTCGCGCAGGCGGGCCCCGGCGACCGGGGTGTCGACGGTCAGCACCAGCGCCTCGTAGCCCGACTCCCGCGCGCGTACGACGAAGTCGTGACTCGCCGCTCGGTCGCGCCACAGGTACAGCTGGAACCACCTGGCTGCGTTCGGGGCCGCACCGGCGAGCTGCTCGATGGACGTGGTGCCCATCGTCGACAGCGCGTACGGGATGCCGGTGCGCGCCGCCACCCGGGCGACCGCGCGCTCTCCGTCGGTGTGCATCATCCGGGTGAACCCGGTAGGGGCGAACACGACGGGGAGGGCCGCTGGCCGGCCCAGGATCGTCGTCGAGGTGTCCACCTCGGAGACGTCCTGCAGCACCCGGGGCTGGAACTCCACGCGGGCGTACGCCTGACGCGATCGGCGCAGACTGATCTCCTCACCGGCAGCGCCGTCGGTGTAGTCGAACACCGCGCGGGGTGCCCGACGCCGGGCGAGCAGTCGCAGGTCCGCGACGGACGCAGCCGCGGCCAGCCGACGTTCGGTGGTGCTGAGCGGCACGCTGCGCCGGCGGAGCAGCGGCTTGAGCTCGGACCAGCGCGGCCTGCGACGGACGGTCATCCTGGTGTTCTACACGACGTCTCGTGCGACCGGGTGGTCACCGACCCATCCTCTCGGCGGTGGAGCTATGGACCAACCCGGTTGGCTCTGCTACACACGTGAGAGGCGGGGGTCGGAGGAAGGTAGCGACATGGGGCAGTCCCGGACTCTCATGGCAGCCGCGGCGACCGCGGCACTGGCGATCAGCGGGGTGATGCCGGCGACCGCGCGGGCCGATGACCGCCACCATCACCCGTCGGCAGGCTTTCGGACCTCGGAGTCCGCCATGCTGACCGCGGTCCGTCCGGGTGTCGAGGTGACGCCCCTGCTGACGGTCGGCGACAGGCTCGCGAGCGGGTACCAGTTCGAGGCGGTCCCCGACGGGATCGCGCTCCTGCCGGGCAGACGCGGCGGGGCCGACGTCTACGTCAACCACGAGACGAGCAAGGTCCCCTTCCCGTACTCGACCGCCACGCCCACGGCCGCCAACGGCGAGAACGACTTCGACAACGCTCAGGTCAGCCGGCTGGTGCTGAACCGGCGCGGGGGCACCCTGAGCGGTGAGATGGTCATCGACAGCAGCGAGGGCTACCAACGCTTCTGCTCCAACTACCTCGCCACCCGGCGCGAGGGCTTCAACCGCCCGATCCTGTTCACCAGCGAGGAGTCACCGGACTACGTCTACCGCGCGGAGAACTCGTGGCCACCGGTGCCGGGAAGCGCGGACGAGCAGGAGGCCGGCGTCGTCGTCGCGCTCGACGTGCGCAGCGGTCGGCAGGTCCCGATCTACGGCATGGGCCGCCACAACCACGAGAACGCCGTGCCCATCCCCGGCTACCGGGGGCCGGTCGTGGTCTCAGGCGACGACACGTTCACCAGCGGACCGATCACGGCTGTCTCCGACGGTGGCGCGGCACCTGCCCAGTCGCAGCTCTACTCCTACATCGCGAAGAACCCCCGGTCCCTGATGAAGGACAAGGGCGACCTGTGGGCGTTCGTGTCCGACACCCCCGGCGTGACGAACTACTACGACGTGCTCCCCGGCTCCGGGACCGACGTCAAGGGCCACTTCATCAAGGTGCCCAAGAACATCGCCACCGGCAAGAACGCTGACGGCAGCACACTCAAGGCCGCCGACGTGGGCTACCCCGCACCGCCCGACGACGGCAGCTGGCAGACGGACCTGCGGCTGACCACGCCGACGGGCATCGACGGCCCGCAGTGGGTGCTGGAGCACTGGAGTGACCTCAACGGGGTGTTCCAGTTCGTGCGCGTCGAGGACATCGCGTACGACAAGCGACGGGGCAAGCACAACATCGTCTACCTGGCCGACTCGGGGCGGGGGCGTCGCGCCGACCAGAGCCTCGACACGCCCAACTTCCGCTCGACCAACGGCCGCATCTGGCGCATGGTGCTGGACAAGCGGAACCCGACCAAGGTGACGTCGCTGACCGTGATGGTGGAGGGTGACGACAACCCGGTCAAGACGCTGAACGAGGTGCATCAGCCCGACAACCTCGAGACGACGAGGACCGGCCTGCTGATCACCGAGGACCCGGGATCGAGCCAGCAGTTCCCAGTCGGGTCGACCGACCCCAACGCCACGACGGCTCGGCTGTGGTTCGTGCCGTTCGCCGGCTCGCCCGACGTCATCGCCGCGGTCGACCAGTCGGCCGACGGAGGCGCGACCGATGTTGATGGGCGGCCGGCCGGCAACTGGGGAGCCTGGGAGGCGACCGGCATCGTCGACGCGTCGTCCGCGTTCGGACCCGGCGCCTTCCTCATCAACGTCCAGGCGCACTCGCTGTGGGTCGAGCAGGCGCCGGGAGACGACAACAACGACGACGGCCTGCCGGACTTCACCTACAAGCGGGAGGGCGGGCAGTTCGCGCTGATCAGGATCCCGGGGAGGTAGCGCGCAGGGGGATCACCTCCAGCGCCACCGACCGGTGACATCTGCACCTGGGACCGCGTCTGGAACTTCTGACCAGGGCGGCGCAACCTTCTGCCCGGCTCCGGAGTCATAGGAGCAGAAGGGGGTGGTGTCGGATGATGCACACCGTGACGAGCAGCACGGACGTACCCACGTTCGAGGAGTACGCCGGCATCGCCTGGCCCTCGCTGTACCGCTACGCCTACCTTCTGGCCGGCAACCACGCGGACGCGGAGGACATCGCCCAGCAGACCCTGCTGAAGGCATGCCGCTCCTGGTCCAAGATCAAGGACACGGACGCGCCGACCGCCTACCTGCGTCGGATGCTCACCAACACCTACCTGTCGCAGCGGCGGCCGAAGGGGCGGCGGCTCGAGCTGCTCACGGATGCGCCTCCCGACCCGCCGCACGCGCCGTCCGGCGGCCCCGAGGAGCGGATGACGCTCTGGCCGCACGTGAAGTCGCTGCCGCCCCGCCAGCGGGCGGTGATCGTGCTCCGCTTCTATGAGGACCTCAGCGAGCAGGAGATCGCGGACGCGCTCGGCTGCTCGCGGGGCAACGTGAAGTCCACCGCACATCGCGCCCTCAAGGCGCTGCGAGCCGCGCTCGGCTCGGACCCCACGGACGAGAGGGAGAACTGACATGGCCGTCGACGTCAACGAGACCCTGGGCCGTGAGCTGCGCGAGGTGGCCGACGGTCTGCACATCCCGGCCATGCCGCCGCTGCAGCAGGAGCCCCGCCCTGCGCGCCCCTGGCAGCCGATGCTGGTCGCCGCCGCGGTCGTGCTGGTCGCCGCCGGCGCGGTCGCCGTGGTCACCGCGCGCGGCGGTCCGGAGCCGTCGCCGGCGCCGGCGCCGACGGGACGGACGGAATCGGACGTGAGGATCCCGACCACCGCGCCGACGATCCCCGTCGTGCTCGACCAGCGCCTGTACGTCGACGGGGAGCAGGTCCCCGGTGACTGGTGGTCGGTCCGCAGCGGTGAGGCCGGTTGGCTCGCGCTCCGCACGGACAACACCTGGTGGTGGGGCTGGGGACCGGAGGCGCACGAGATCGAGGCGCAGCACGACCAACCCCCCGTCCTCTCACCCGACGGGCGGTACGTCGGCGAGGTCCGCGCCGAGAACGGCGCGGGCATCGTGACCGGCTTCGACACCGCGCCCGGCGGTGAGGGGCTCGGTGGCGTCCCCGTCGACCTCGGCGACCCGCAGGACGGGAGTGCGGTCAGCGTCCGGGCCGTCACCGACGACGGCCGGGTGATCGTCCAGGGCACGAACACCGCCCTGCTGTGGCTGCCGCTCGTCGACAACAGCACCGTCGACCTGACCGAGACCGCGCCGGGGAAGGTGATCCTGGGCAACACCCCGGCCGGCCTGCTCGTGACCGACGGCGCCGACGGCGCGATCGACGCGACGATCGGGGAGCCCTACCTGGCGGAGATCTCCGACACCGGGCGGCTCACGCGCCTTGTCGCGGTCCCGAACCACGACGACCTCGTGGTCAGCCCGGGTGCCGAGTGGCTGGCCCGGACCACCCCCGGGACCACGGGCGGCGAGGTCACCGCGATCCGCGAGCTCGAGGTGCAGGCCCTCGACGGCACCCGGCGGGCCACGCTCACCGCACCGAAGGGCTGGGGCTTCCGGGTCCGGGCCTGGGAGTGGGAGGACGACGACCACCTGGTCTCGCCGGTGGTCGCGGAAGGGGACGGCCCCGAGCGCCTGGCGCGGTGCAGCGCCCGGTCGGCCCGCTGCGTGCTGGTCAAGGGCCCGTGAGCTCTCCGCGTGGGCGGTCGGTGGCTCCCACCCCGGTCATTCCGGCCGGTCGACGAACCGCACGGACTCGACGATCGCGGTCATCTCGTCCACGTGGGCGGCACTGACGTCGTCTGCGGCCAGCGTGGCCAGGACGACCCGGTGCCCGTCCACGTCGATGATCCAGAGCCGTTCGACCAGGCCGGGACTGTCGGTGGTGTGCTGGGCGTCGCCCGGCTTGCCCTCCCAGAGGGTGAAGTAGCCCTCCTCGCACTGCTCGAAGTCGATGCCGGTTGGCATGGTGAGCTCGAGGTAGACGCCGTCATGGCCGTCGACGGAGACCGGCTCCGGCGCCGTGGCGGTGGTCAGGTTCTGGGCGGCGAGCGCGTCGGCCAGATCGTCGACCGAATCTCCGATCTCGGTCGCGCCTCCCACCGTCCGGCACGGGTTCTCGTGGACGGCGTACACCGTCCAGTAGTGCAGTCCACGAAAAGGCGCGGATTCGTCCGCGGAGTCGACGGGCCAGATCGCGAAGAACCCGAAGTTGGTGTAGCCGGCCGGAACGTCGGCCACGGCGAGCGGTGGCTCCCCGTCCCCGCGCGCGGTGAAGGCGTAGGACCCCGGCCTTCCCTTCATCTGGTCCGGGTCGCTGTCGTCGTCGAGCAGCAGCACGTAGTCGCCCGCCGTCGCTGCGTCGGTCGCCGCGTCGGTCGTCGCGCTCGCGGACGAGGTCGCGCCCGAGCGGGCGCCGGCGGTCTCGTCGTTGCCGCACGCCGCGAGCAGTACGGCGACCGCGGCGAGCGCCGCTGGGACACGAGCTCGGGAATGGCTGGTCATGATGGGCTCCTCTGTCTTGTGGAGGTCTGACAACCCCGTTCTCCGGCAGAGCGGTGTCGGTCGCGCGCCGGACCGGTGTCGGCGCGGTAACGGCCCCGTTGACGGGTGTCGGTTCGAGGTCGACAGTCGAGGCATGGGTATCGCTGTCCTGGGCCCGCTGCAGGTCGGCGGCCAGCCGAACGGCCTCAGCCCCAGGGATCGGGTGGTGCTGTCGGCGCTGGTCGTCCGAGCCGGCGACCCGGTCAGCACCGACGCCCTCGCGGACGCCCTGTGGGGCGACACCCCGCCCCCGACGTGGACCAAGGTGGTCCAGGGAAGCGTGGTGCGGCTGCGGAAGAGGTTGGGGGTCGCCGCCATCGAGTCGGAGTCGTCGGGCTACCGACTCGCGCTGAACGACGACGAGCTGGACCACCGGCAGTTCGAGCGGCTGCTCGAGCGGGGGAGGGAGGCGCTGGCGGGGGGCGACCCGGCCCGCTCGGCGTACCTCGTCCACGAGGCGTTGGACCTGTGGCGGGGCGGCAGCGCGCTCCCGGACCTGGAGGAGTGGGAGCCGGGGCGGGTGGAGGCCGCCCGGCTCGCCGGCCTGCGCCTGGACGCCGAAGAGCTGTGGGTGGAGGCCGAGACCGCCGCCGGCCACGCGTCCGCGGTGTTGGAGCGGGCGCGGGCGCTGGTCGCGCAGTCCCCGTTCCGGGAGAGGCGCTGGGCGCTGCTGGCCACCGCGCTCTACCAGGCGGGCCGGCAGGCGGAGGCCCTCGGCGCGATCAATCGGGCGCGCGTCATGCTGGTCGACGAGCTCGGCCTGGATCCGGGCCGCGAGCTCGTCGAGCTCGAGCAGCGGCTGCTCCGACAGGATCCGGCGCTGACGCCGCACACCGGTCGTGAGGTCAGCGCCGTGTGTCCCTATCGCGGGCTGCTGCCGTACGACGTCGGGGACGCCGACTCGTTCTTCGGCCGCGAGGACGACATCGCGGCATGCCTGCGTCGGTTGCGGGACTCCGGCGTCCTGACGGTCGTCGGGCCGTCCGGCGTCGGCAAGTCCTCGCTCGTCCGCGCCGGGATCGTGGCGTCCCTGGTCCAGGGCGGGACACCGGTCCTGGTGACCACCCCCGGAGCGCGTCCCGTCGACTCGCTCGCCGGCTTGAAGGACCGTGGCCGCCAGACCCTGGTCGTGGACCAGGCCGAGGAAGCGGTCACGCAGTGCGACGACCCCGCCCAGCGGGAGAGGTACTTCGCCGCGCTGGCCGCTCACGTGGGCGCCGGCGGGGCGCTGGTCCTCTCGCTGCGCGCGGACCACCTGGGCGACCTGGCGCCGTACCCGGCCATCGCCCGGGTCCTGGAGGACGGCCTCTACCTGCTCGGCCCGATGAGCGAGCCGGACCTGCGCAGCGCGATCGAGGGGCCGGCCCGGCGCGCCGGGCTGCGGCTGGAGCCGGGGCTGGTGGACCTGCTGGTGCGCGAGGTCGAAGGCGAACCTGCCGCCCTGCCGATGCTCTCGCACGTGCTGCGCGAGACCTGGGAACGCCGCGAGGGCCCGACCCTGACCGTCGACGGGTACCGCACCACCGGAGGCATTCGGTACGCCGTGTCCCACTCGGCCGAATCGCTCTACGACGCGATGGACGACTCCCAGCGCAGCCGGCTCCGCAGCCTGCTGCTGCGCCTGGTGATGCCCACCGAGGACGGCGACCCGGTCCGCGCCCGGGTGCCGCGGGCCAAGCTCGCCGCCGACGACGCGCACCGACGTCTCGTCGAACAGCTGGTCGACGCTCGGCTGGTCACCATCGACGGGGACAACGTCCAGATCGCCCACGAGGCTCTGGTGCGGGTCTGGCCGCGGCTGCGGGGCTGGCTCGATGACGACGTCGACGGGCAACGTCTCTTCCGGCACCTGGCCGGCGCCGCCGATGCCTGGGACGGCATGGGCCGCCCGGAGAGCGAGCTCTACCGCGGAGCCCGGCTCACCCGCACCGTGGAGTGGCGCGACCGCGCCACGCCTGACCTGAACGACACCGAGACGGCGTTCCTCGTCGCGTCCGTCGCCCTGTCGGAGACCGAGATCCTCGCGGCCGAGGCCCGGATCGCGCGTGAACGCTCGGTCAACCGACGGCTGCGCAGCGCCCTGGTGGGCGCCGCCGTGCTGCTGGTGGTGACCGCGATGGCGGGCGTCGTCGCCGTACGGACCGCGGACCGTGCCCAACGGGACCGGGACCGGGCCGAGCGGGCGTCGGTGGTGGCGGAGCGTGCGTCCAGCCGGGCCACGACGGCGGCGCAGCTGGCGGACGCCCGCCGGGCCGGCGCCCAGGCACCCCTGCACGAGGACGTCGCGACCGGCCTGCTCCTGGCGGTCGCAGCCCTGCGGGTCGACTCCTCCGCCCAGGCCTGGGAGAACCTCGGCGCCGCCCTCGCCCGCGCCGGGCCGTTGTCCGGCGTGCGCGACATCGGCAAGCCGATCGGGCAGTCGGGCACCGCCTGGGTCGCCTCGATGGCGGCGAGCGCGGACGGTGCCTGGGTGGCCGCCAGCCTGCCCAATGCGGGTGGGGTCCACCTCTTCGACGCGACCACGCTGGCCCCGGTCGACTTCGGTGACGGCGGCTCGAGCCTCGCGGTCGCCTTCTCCCCGAACGGCAGGCAGCTGGCGGTCGCGGTCAA
Organism: uncultured Actinomycetota bacterium; assembly: GCA_963767955.1. Classification (GTDB taxonomy): domain Bacteria; phylum Actinomycetota; class Actinomycetes; order Propionibacteriales; family Nocardioidaceae; genus Nocardioides. The sequence goes on from CAVYGA010000003.1 coordinate 241,641, forward strand.
CCAGTGGGTCCCCGAGGGCCGGCCGAGGGTCGACCTGCCCGTCGAGCTGTACGACCTCCCGAGCGGCGCGCGGTCCCGGAGGCAGCTCGGCGGCCTGCCGCCGGACAGCACCGTCGAGTACTCCCTCGACTTCAGCCGGGACGGCACGCGGATCGCGGCGGCGGTCCGGCAGTGGGACCGGTCGAGGACTGCATGGAGCCCCCGGGGTAGGGCGGCGGTCTGGGACCTGGCACACCCGTCGGCGCCGGTGTTCAGCACACGGGTGCCGGACTTCGCGACCACGGCCCTGAGCCCGGACGGCCGACTCCTCTACCTCCTGGTCCCGGGCGACCGGCCCCTGCGGGTGTACGACGTCGGCACCGGGAGGTTGGTCCGGTCCACCGACACCGCACCCCTCAGGAAGGCCGGCGCGCAGGCGTCCGCGGTCGTCCCCGGCGATCGCCCCCCCAACCTTCTCGACGTCAGCCCCGACGGCTCGGCCCTCGTCGTCGCGAGCGGCAGCCAGGTCCTCCGGGTCGATGCGGCGACCCTGGCGCCCCGCGGCCGGGCGCTTCGGGGCCACACGGCCGAGGTCAGCGAGGTCGGATTCTCCCACGACGGGCGACTCCTGGTGTCGGCGTCGGACGACGGCGCGATCGTCTCGGACGCCGACTCGGGTGCCCTGCTGCATCGGTTCGTCGGTCGCGAGGGCCTGCGCAGCGCTGCCTTCGGCGCCGACGACAGGACCGTGTTCGCGACGGGCGGCGACGGTCTCCTACAGGCGTGGGACGTGCGAGGAGCCAGCCGGCTGCTCACGTTGGGGGAGGACGCCAGCCTGATCGAGCAGCAGGACCACCGGGTGTCGCTCCCCGCCCCGCGCGGCACCACGGTGGCTCGGGTCGGCTCCGGCCGGCTCTGGTTCGAGGACGCCAGGACCGGCCGCCGGGCCACGCGCCCCGTTCCCACCCGCGACACGGAGCTCACCTGGTCGCCGGACGCCCGCTGGCTGCTGTCGAGCGGTGACGACGGACGCCTGAGCCTCTGGAACGCCGGCACCGGCGCCCGGGTGGCCAGCAGGATCCTCGACGAGCCGGGGCGCGTGCTGGCCGCCTTCAGCCCGGACAGCGACCGGGTCTACCTCCGGAGCTCGGACACGACGATGCGAACGCTGGACCGGGCGTCGCTGCGAGCGGCGTACGACGACATCGACTTCGACGGGCAGGTGATGGCTCTGCTGCCCCATCCCACGGACGGGTCCGTGTTCGTCCTCATGCACGGCGGGTCGTTCTTCCGCGTCCAACCCGACACCGGGAGGTTCCTGAGCAGCGAGCCGCCGGGACTGTTGCCGGCGTCGGACCAGGTCGGCGCCCTGTCGCCGGACGGGTCGCTGATGGCCGCTCCGGACGGGAACCTCAACGTGCGGCTGCTCGATCTGGACAGCCTGGAATGGGTGGGCGCCGACTCGCGGACGCTGGTGGGATCGGATCTGGTCTACGCCCCGGACGGCAGCCAGTTCGCCATGCTCCAGCCTGAGCGGATCCGGCTCTGGGACGGACGCACCGGCGAGTACCAGGCCAGCCTGCCGGTCCCCAGCCGGACGGCACACCTGTCGATGACGTACCTGCCCGACAGCACCGGCCTCCTCGTCGCAGGCACCGACGGGAGGACCTGGGCCGTGGACACCCGCACGCGTAGGTGGGTGCAGCGCGCCTGCAGAGCGGCCGGTCGCAACCTCACCCGGGCCGAGTGGCAGCAGTTCTTCCCCGCCCAGCCCTACGAGGTCACCTGCCGGCGGTGGCCGGCCGGGGTGTGACGGGCAGGCGCTCCGGGATGGCAGGATGCGGCGCGTGGGAATCATTGCGGCAGCGGACGGCTCGGCTCTCGGCAACCCCGGCCCCGCCGGCTGGGCGTGGTACGTCGACGAGACCTGCTGGGACGCCGGAGGATGGGCGCGCGGGACGAACAACAAGGGCGAGCTGACGGCGGTCCTCGACCTGCTGCAGCAGACGGCGCACCTCCCCGACGACCTGCTCGTCTACTGCGACAGCACCTACGTCATCAACTCGATCACCAAGTGGATGGCCGGCTGGAAGCAACGTGGGTGGCGCAAGCGCGACGGCAACCTCGTTCTCAACGTCGAGATCATGCAGGCCCTGGACGAGGCGATGACCGGTCGCCGGGTCGAGTTCGCCTGGGTGAAGGGGCACTCCGGGCACCCGCTCAACGAGGCCGCGGACCGGCTGGCCAACGCCGCGGCCGGCTCCTGGAAGCTGGGCACCGCGCCGACGCCGGGACCCGGGTTCGCGGGCGCCGTGACCCGTCACCCCGAGGAGCGCCCCGCTCCGGCGTACGACGAGGCGGACCTGTTCAGCGGACTGTGAGAGACCGCCCCGAGGGACGGCGGCGAGCTCCTGTGCCTCTCGTAGGGGCTACGGCGGATGACCAGTGCGTGCTCTACACGTGGAAGTGATGTGCGAGTAGGTTCGAGGGCACACCGAGCTCTTGGGGCACGTCGCCGGGCGACTGGTCGGTAGCGCACAGCAGTCCACCACAGCCGGGGTGTTGGTTCCCCAGAGCGCAGTGGACACGTGCGACCCGAAGCGTCATACGGACGCCACGAACGCGACCTTCCAGGGCGCGCTCCCTGTTCAGCTGTTCCCCTTCCTGACGGTTGCCCGCCACGGCCGCGACCCACCCTGGCCGCCCGGCACCGACCGAGGAGCTCGCATGTCCATCACTGAGCTTGATCTCGACGACATCAGCAGCAACCCCACCCGCGGACACGGCTTCACCGACGTCGTGCAACGGCGTGCCTCGAGGCGATCGGTTCTCGCAGCCGGGGGCATGACCGTGGCCGCGACCTTCCTCACGAACAGCCAGCCCGGCATGGCGACGGCAGCGGGGCGGCGCGCCGGACCGGGCAACGCCGCCAAGCTTTTGGGGTTCGACCCGATCCCGCTGGGATTCACGGACGAGGTCGTCGTACCGCCGGGATACACCGCACGCCCGTTCATTCCGTGGGGGACCCCGGTGACGGGCAGCTTCCCGGCCTTCGTGCCCGGTGGCAACACCGGTGCCGACCAGGAGCAGCAGGTCGGCATGCACCACGACGGCATGCACTACTTCGCCCGCGCCAAGGGACGCCGTGGGAACACCCGGGGCCTGCTCGCGGTGAACCACGAGTTCACCGACGAGGGGTACTTGCACACCGGCACGAGCACCGTTCCGCCGACGTCGTCCTGGACCGCGGACATGGTTCGCAAGTCCCAGGCCGCACACGGGGTCGCGGTGGTGGCAGTCGCACAGGAGTCCCGTGGAGCCTGGACGGTCGAGCGGTCCCGGTTGAACCGACGGATCACCGCGAACACGCCGATGTCCTTCTCCGGGCCCGCAGCGGGCCACCGGCTGGTCCGCACCTCGGCGGACCCGGCCGGCACTGCCCCGATCGGCACCTTCAACAACTGCTCGCACGGAGTGACGCCGTGGGGCACGTACCTCACCTGCGAGGAGAACTTCAACGGCTACTTCCGCGTCACCCCCGGCACCTACACCGCCGAGCAGCAGGCGTTGACCGCCCGCTACGGCGTGGGTGGAGATCGCAACAACTGGGCGATCCACGACCCCCGGTTCGTGGTGACAGCCGACGACGCCAACGAGCCGAACAGGTTCGGCTGGGTGGTCGAGATCGACCCCTTCGACCCGCAGTCGCGTCCGATCAAGCGCACCGCCCTGGGCCGGGTCAAGCACGAGAGCGCCTATGTCCACACCGGGAGGGGCGGACGCGTCGTCGTCTACACCGGCGACGACCAGGTCAACGAGCACGTCTACAAGTTCGTGAGCGCACTCAACTGGAAGTCCGCCCGGGCGCGGGGCAGGAGCCCGCTCGACGAGGGTGTCCTGTACGTCGCGAGGTTCAACGACGATGGCACCGGCGTGTGGCTGCCGCTCGTCCACGGAACCGGACCGCTCGTCGCCGCGAACGGGTTCGCCGACCAGGGCGACGTACTCGTCAAGACCCGGCAGGCGGCCAGCGCGGTCGGGGCGACGCGGATGGACCGCCCCGAGTGGGTGGCCGTGGACCCCCACACCGAGATGGTCTACGTGACGCTGACGAACAACACCAGCTCCGCGAAGGTGATGAGCGCGGCAAACCCACGGATCCCCAATCTGTGGGGGCACATCGTCCGCTGGCGCGAGGAGGGCAACGACCACACCGCGACCAGCTTCGCGTGGGACCTGTTCCTCATCGCCGGCCAGGGCCGTGCCTCCGGCGACGGATCCACCGTCCGGGCGGAGGACGGGTTCGGGTCACCGGACGGCATCTGGTCGGACCCGGACGGGCGCGTGTGGATCCAGACGGACGGCACCCAGCCGCTCAACGCGAACGACCAGATGCTGGCGGCGAACCCCTACGTGACGGACGAGAACGGGGCGCCGGAGCTCCGGCGGTTCCTGACCGGGGTGCCGGGTTGCGAGATGACGGGCGTGGTGACCACGCCGGACCAGCGCACGATGTTCGTCAACGTCCAGCACCCGGGTGAAGCCGGCAACGTGAGCCAGTGGCCGCAGCTCGACGGCTTCACCACACCGCGGTCCGCGACTCTAGTGATCACCAAGGACGACGGAGGGGTCATCGGCACCTAGGGCGCAGCGACCGACCCTGGCCAGTCGGGGAACGTCGGCTCAGCGGGTGAGCGCCACCGTGCGCAGGAAGCGGGTGGCGGTCTCGCCGTGGTTGGCGTAGACGTAGGCCCGGTCGCTGCGCAGCCGGCTCGAGCTGCCCGCGGGGACGGTGCGCTCCTGGCCGTCGGCGGCCAGGGTCAGGGTTCCGGCCAGGACGTGGAACAGCTCCTGGGAGCCGGCCCGGTCCGCGGACCCGACGTAGCTGTCGCCGGGCACCAGGGTCCACAGCCACAGGTCCGCGGACCGTACGCCGGTCGTGGCGACCAGCAGGTGCGCCGTGCTCCCGCGCTCGGTCGTCCACACGAGGACGTGCTGGTCCGGCCCGACGACGTCGACCGGCGCGGGCGCGGCGTCCTCGCCGTCGGGCAGCAGGGCGGTGAAGTCGGTGCCGAGCTGACGGGCCAGCCGGGTGACCGCGACGAGGCTCGGGTTGGCCTGCCCGTGCTCGATCTGGGTGAGCAGCCGCCGGCTGATCTGGGCCCGGTCGGCGAGCTGCTGGACGGTGAGGGCCTGCTCGGTCCGCAGCGCCCGGATCCGGGCCCCGATCCGGGCCAGGAAGTCCTGGGTGAGGCTGCCCTCCTGGGTGAGGTCGGGCGGTGTCCCCGGGGACCCGTCGTCGCCCGTGCCCATCCCGGTCTCAGCCCGCGAAGAGCTGGGTGAGGTCCGCGAAGGCCTTGAACTCGAGGGCGTTGCCGGACGGGTCGAGGAAGAACATCGTCCACTGCTCGCCGGGTTCGCCGGCGAAGCGGACGTAGGGCTCGATGACGAAGTCGGTCCCGGCCTCCTGCAGCCGCCCGGCGAGCTCCTGGAAGCGCTCGACGTCCAGCACCAGCCCGAAGTGGGGGACCGGGACCTCGTGGCCGTCGACCGGGTTGGTGCCGGCCACCGGCGCCCGACCGAGGTCGTCGACCTGGTGGGTGACCACCTGGTGGCCCTCCATGTTCCAGTCGGTCCAGCGCACGTCGGAGCGTCCCCGGCCGAAGCCGAGGACGTCGCCGTAGAACCGACGCGCGGCGTCGATGTCGTGCACAGGGATGGCCAGGTGGAACGGCGGGAGCGTCGTCGGGGTCTCAGTCATGGCGAGCAGTCTAGTGCATGGTGGTGCGCAGATAAATGCGCATCTGGTGCTATTTGATCTCGGCCCGCAGCACCCGGGCCAGGCCCACCGCGAACGGCAGCACCACCCAGATCACCGTGCTGCTGGCGATCTGCTGCCACTGCTCGCCGGAGATGTCGCCGCCCAGGAACAGGGGCGACTGCGAGGACCAGAGGTCGATCCAGGGCTGTACGTCGTGCAGCGGTGTCCAGAGCATCCCCACGATGCCGAGCGCGGTCGGCAGCGCGAAGTAGCTCACGATCGCGGCCGAGGAGTTCAGGAACAGCAGGCCGAAGGCGAGTCCCTGGAGCACTCCGGTGCCCTGCAGCACCAGGAGCTTGCCGGCGTCGTCGGCCCCGACCGACGCCCAGGCGTCACCGGCCCCACCGGCCACCGTGGCCAGGGTGGCCACCGCCACGGTGAGGACCAGGGCGCCGAAACCGGCGAGGAGTCCCGCGATCACCTTGGCGACCAGGACCCGGGTGCGTGCCGGGGTCAGCGTGAACGACACCATCGCCGTCCGCTGGGACCACTCACTGGTGACCAGCAGGATGCCGAGCACGGGGAGCAGCAGGCCCTGGGGGCCGTTGGCGGCGGCCATGAAGTGGAAGAAGGTCCGCTCGGACTGCTCGGTGGTGACGAAGTACGCGCCGATCACCACGAACGTGAGAGTCCCGATCAGGATCAGCATCCACAGGCCGGAGCGGGTGTCGGCGAGCTTGCGGAGCTCGACCCGCACCAACCGCGCGAGCGGGATGCGAGGGGTGGTGGACAGGTCGATGTGCCCGAGGGTCGGGGGCTCGGTGGTCAGGGTGGTCATGACGGGTCTCCTTCTCGTTGGGTGTCCGCGGTGAGCTCGAGGAAGAGGTCCTCGAGCCCGGCGCCCTCGGCGGGGCGCAGCTCGACGAGGGTCAGCCCCTCGGCGGCGGCCACCTTCCCGATCTGCAGCGGCTCGACGTCGCTGCGCAGACCGGCGTCGTGGGCGACGGTGTGGATGCCCTGGCGGTGCAGGGCCTCGGCCAGCGACGGGTTCTCGACCGCCCGGACGTAGGAGCCGTTGGGCGCGAGCAGCTCCTCCTTGGTGCCCTGGGCGACCACCCGGCCGCGGCCGATCAGGATCAGCTCGTCCGCGATCCTCTCCACCTCGTGCAGCAGGTGGGACGACAGCAGCACGGTGCCGCCGCGCGCGGCGTACCCGGCGAGCAGGCCCCGCATCCAGTGGATGCCCGCGGGATCGAGGCCGTTCGCCGGTTCGTCGAGGATCAGCACCGACGGGTCGCCGAGCAGCGCGTGGGCGAGCCCGAGCCGTTGCCGCATCCCCAGCGAGTAGTGGCGGGTGCGACGCTTCGCCTCCACCGGCGTGAGGGAGACCAGGTCCAGCATCTCCTCGACCCGCGTGCGGGGCAGGCCCATGGTGTCCGCACCGATCGTGAGGACCTCCCGGCCGGTGCGCCCGCCGTGCTGAGCGGACGCGTCGAGCAGGACGCCGACGTGCCGGCCCGGGTTGCGCAGGTCGGCGTACCGGTGCCCGCCGATCGTGACGCGCCCTCGGCTGGCCGGCGTGAGGCCGACCATCATGCGCATCGTGGTGGACTTGCCGGCGCCGTTCGGCCCGAGGAAGCCGGTGACCCGGCCGGGCTGGGCGACGAACGACACGTCGTCGACGGCCACGTGGCCGCCGTACGTCTTGGATACTCCGTCAACGGTGATCATGCAGCGAGTCTCGACGCCGGAGGGGTCCCCGGACATCGACCTCGGGGCTGGAACCGCCCGCATCCAAAGGAGGGGGTCGCCGTCGCCCCAGGGCTCTGCCCAGGACGGTCCCCGCTCCGTAGTCTGAGGCAGGTGCAACGCCCGAGCCCGGACCAGTACAACCCGCCGCTGACCCGGCGGGGGCACCTGTGGCGTACGGCCCTGGCGGTGGCGTTCAGCGCGGCGCTGTGGGCAGGCTCGGCACCCCGGCAGTGGGACCAGGCCCGTTGGCTCTTCTGGCTGGACCTCTCGCTCGGCCTCGCGGCCCTGGCGGCGACCTTCTTCCGGCGCCGCTGGCCGCTGGGCGTCGCGGTGCTGACCAGCGTCATGGGTGCCTTCTCGGTGACCGCCAACGGCCCCGGCACGCTCGCGAAGGTGTCGCTGGCCACCCGCCGGGTGACCTGGCAGATCCTGCTGATCGGGGTGCTGGACCTGGTCCCCGCGGCGACGATCCCGCTGATCCAGCCCGGCACCGACCGGCCGCTCTGGATGGACTTCATCCTGGGTCTCCTGTCCGCGATCGCGATGCTGGCCTGCGGCATGTACATCGGCTCTCGGCGGGAGCTGCTGTGGACCCTGCGTGACCGGGCCGAGCGCGCGGAGGCCGAGCAGGGACGGCGGGTGGAGCAGGGGCAGCTGCACGAGCGGGCCCGGATCGCCCGGGAGATGCACGACGTGCTGGCCCACCGGATCAGCCTGATCGCCGTCCACGCCGGGGCGCTGGCCTACCGCACCGACCTCAGCGAGGCGGAGAGGCAGCAGACCGCCGAGCTGATCCAGGCGGCCTCGCACGAGGCGATCGACGATCTCCGGCAGGTCCTCGGCGTGCTTCGCGACGGCCAGCCGAGCGGCCCGCACGAGCGCCCGCAGCCGACCTTCGGGGACCTGTCGACGCTGGTGCAGGAGGCCGAGGGGGCCGGGATGCGGATCCAGTACGTCGACCGGGTCACCGGTGCCGCCTCGATGCCGGACCAGGTGGGCCGCACGGCGTACCGCATCGTCCAGGAGGGGCTGACGAACGTGCGCAAGCACGCCCCGGGTGTGACGGTGGTGCTGCAGGTGACCGGCTCCTCGGACGACGGTCTGAGCATCCGCATGCGCAACCCGGCGCGAACTCCTCGCCCGGCACCGGGCGGGGCGACCCCGGGCACGGGCCTCGGCCTGGTCGGCCTGGGGGAGCGGGCCAAGCTCGCGGGCGGACGGGTCACCGCGCGGACCGAGGGGGGCTCGTTCGAGCTGTCCGGGTGGTTGCCGTGGACCACGTGACCGGCGCTGAGCCCAGCATCCGGGTGCTGGTCGTCGACGACGACTGGCTGGTCCGCTCGGGTCTGGTGATGATCCTCGGCGGAGCCCCGGACATCGAGGTGGTCGGGGAGGCCGTCGACGGCCAGGACGGTGTCGACGCCGTACGCCGCCTGGTCCCGGACGTGGTGCTGATGGACATCCGGATGCCGCGGCTCGACGGTCTCGAGGCGACCGAGGTCATCTGCGGGTGGCCCGACCCGCCGCAGGTCATCGTGCTGACCACGTTCGACACCGACGACTACGTGGCCCGGGCCCTGGGCGCCGGAGCCAGCGGGTTCCTGCTCAAGCACACCGAGCCGGCGGCGATCATCGACGCGATCCGCAAGGTGGCCGACGGCGACCCGATGCTGTCGCCGAGCGTCACGACCAGCCTGATCGCCCAGCTCGGCGACGGCAGCGGCGCGGCTCGGGCCCGGGCCGCGCGGGGGCGCCTGGACCGACTCACCGAGCGCGAGCGCGAGGTGGCGGTCGCGGTGGGCGAGGGGCTGAGCAACGCCGAGATCGCGGCGCGGCTGTTCCTCTCGGTCGCGACGGTGAAGGCCCACATCCATCGGCTCTTCACCAAGCTCGAGGTGACCAACCGGGTGCAGGTCGCCATCTGCGTGCACGACGCCGGACTGGCCTGACCGGCCCCGGACCCGGCGCCCGGGTCTCCCCCACACTGGTCCCGTGGACGTCCTGCGACGCGGCACCCGATGGAGCCCCTGGCGAACCGTCGCGGCGTTCGGGCTGGTCAGCCTGGCCGCGGACATGGTCTATGAGGGGATGCGGTCGGTGTCCGGGCCGTTCCTCGGCTCGCTGGGCGCCTCGGCGCTCACCGTCGGCATCGTCACCGGGGCCGGCGAGGCGATCGCCCTCGCCCTGCGCGTCGTCACCGGACCCCTCGCGGACCGCAGCGGCCGCTACTGGGGACTGACCATCGCCGGCTACGCGATGACCGCGGTGTGTGTCCCGCTGCTCGCCTTCACCCCCTACCTCGGCGCGGCCGGCCTGGCGGTGGCCAGCCTGCTGATCCTGCTGGAGCGGACCGGCAAGGCGGTGCGGAGCCCCTCGAAGTCGGCACTGCTCGCGCAGATGGCGAAGCCGGTCGGCCGCGGTCGGGGGATGGCCGTGCACAAGGCGCTGGACCAGGTCGGCGCCTTCGCCGGCCCGCTCGTGGTGGCGGGGATGCTGGCGCTGACCGGGCTCTACTGGCCCGGCTTCGCACTCCTGGCCGTCCCCGGACTGGTCGCGATGCTGCTGCTCGCCCAGCTGCGGCGGCGTACGGCCGTGCTCGAGGACGCCGCGGTCGCCGCCCCCGGCGAGTCCGACGGCGGCGTACGCCGCCCGGCGCGGCTGCCGCGCTCGTTCTACGCGTTCGCCCTGTCCTGCGCCTTCGGGACGCTCGGGCTGATGACGTTCGGGGTCATCGGCTACCACCTCGTCGAGGCCGGCCTGGTCGCCGCGGCCGTGGTGCCGGTGGTCTACGCGATGGCGATGGGCCTGGAGGCGGTGGCGGCGCTCGGGACCGGCTTCGCCTACGACCGGGTGGGACACCGGGTGCTGCTCGTGCTGCCGCTGCTGATCGCGGTGGTCCCGCCGCTGGCCTTCGCCGGGCGCGTCTGGCCGGCCCTGGTCGGGGTGGCGGTGTGGGGCTTCGCGACCGGCATCCAGGACTCGACCGTCAAGGCGCTGGTGGCCGACCTGGTGCCGGCCACCGGCCTGGCCACGGCGTACGGCGTCTTCGCGGCGTTCCAGGGCGCCGCCGCCCTGGGCGGTGGCGCGCTCGCGGGCGCGTTGTACGCCGACCACCTGCGCGCCCTGGTCGCCGTCGTCGTCGTGCTCCAGGCGCTCTCCCTCATCCTCCTCCTGTTGACCCCCCGCCTCTCCGCCGAGGTGTGAGTTCTTGCGCGCCGAGGTGTGAGTTCTTGCGGGGCCGTTCGGTGGGTTCCACCAACGCACCTAGGCCGACCGCAGCAGGGTCAGGCCGGTGTCCGCCGGTAGATGCGCGCGTCCCAGCCGGCGAGCGTCGCCGGGCCGTCGTACGTCGAGGGGGTCCCCGGGAGGTTGCCGAGCAGCAGCGTGGCGCCCTGCCACGCGGGCAGGTTCACCTCGCGCGGCTCGCGTCCGCAGTTGGCGACCACCAGCAACCCCTCGTCGTCGGTGTTGCGGGTGTAGACCCACAGCTGCGGGTCGGCCTCCAGCAACGGCACGACGTCCCCGTCGGCGAGCACGTCCAGCTCGTGGCGCAGCCGGATCAGGGCGCGGAAGTGCGCGAGGACCGAGGTCGGGTCGTCGGCCTGGGCCGCCGCGTTCAGCCAGGTGTGGTTGGGATTGACCGCCAGCCACGGGGTGCCGGTGGTGAAGCCGGCGTGCTCGGTGGCGTCCCACTGCACCGGCGTCCGGGCGTTGTCGCGACCCATCCGGGCCAGCCCGGCGAGCACCGCCGCCTCGTCGGCGCCGCTCGCCACCGCGCGGGCGTGGTAGTTGACCGCCTCCACGTCGCGGTGGTCGGCGCCGGTGCGGAAGGGGTAGTTCGTCATCCCCAGCTCCTCGCCCTGATAGACGTACGGCGTGCCCCGCAGGCCGTGGAGCACGGTCGCGAGCGCGGTGGCCGAGGCCCGCCAGAACCGGGGGTCGTCGTCGCCGAAGCGGGACACCGCCCGGGGCTGGTCGTGGTTGTTCCAGTAGAGGCTGTTCCAGCCGGTCTCCGCGAGCCCGGCCTGCCAGCGGTGGAGCGAGCGCTTGAGCGCGACCAGGTCGAGGTCGATCGGCACGAACTTGTCGAGCGGGTCCTGGTCGATCGCGACGTGCTCGAACTGGAAGACCATGTCGACCTCGCCTCGACCGGGGTCGGTGTAGAGCACCGCCTCGTCGATCGTGACGCCCGGCATCTCCCCGACGGTGAGGAACGTCCCGTCGCGGCCGCCGAACACCTCGCGGTGCATCTCCTGGAGGAACTCGTGGATGCGGGGGCCGTCGGCGAACATCGCGAACGCGTTGACGACGTCCTGCCCCGGGACCGGGGGAGCGTCGGGGAGGCCCTCGGTCTTGGAGATGAAGTTGATGACATCCATGCGGAAGCCGTCGACCCCGCGGTCGAGCCACCAGCGCATCATCGCGTGCACCGCGGCGCGGACCTCCGGGTTCTCCCAGTCGAGGTCGGGCTGCTTGCGGTCGAAGAGATGGAGGTAGTACTGCCCGGTGGCGTCGTCGTACGTCCAGGCCGGGCCCGAGAAGAACGAGCCCCAGTTGTTCGGCTCGCCGGTGGGCCCCGGACCGCCGTCGCGCGCGTCGCGCCAGACGTACCAGTCGCGCTTGGGGTTGTCCCGCGACGACCGCGACTCGACGAACCAGGGGTGCTCGTCGGAGGTGTGGTTGACGACCAGGTCCATCACCAGCCTCATGCCGCGCTCGTGCAGGCCGGCGAGCAGCTCGTCGAACTGCTCGAGCGTGCCGAACACCGGGTCGATGTCCTGGTAGTCGCTGATGTCGTAGCCGTTGTCGGCCTGCGGTGAGCGACAGATCGGCGAGAGCCACAGCACGTCGACGCCGAGGTCGTGCAGGTGGTCGAGCCGGGCGATGACGCCGCCGAGGTCCCCGACACCGTCACCGTCGGAGTCGGCGAAGCTGCGGGGATAGATCTGGTAGACGACGGCGGACTTCCACCACGGACGGCTCGGGTCGCTCATGCGGCCAGTCTTCACCATCGGTGGGCCGCGCCGTCCGGGGCGACGAGCCCCGGACGGCGCGGTCGGTCAGCCGGCCGGTGCCGGGGTGGCCTCCGGTGCCGGGGCGACCGCCCTCGGCAGGTGGATCTCCGGTCGGCCCTCGACGTGCAGCTGGGGGAGCCGGCTCTCCAGCCAGCCCGGCAGCCACCAGTTGGCCCGGCCGAGCAGGTGCATCACCGCGGGCACCAGCAGCAGCCGGACGATGGTCGCGTCGATGAAGATCGCCGAGGCCATCCCGACGCCGATGGTCTTGAGCACGACGTCCTGGCTCGGGACGAAGGCCGCGAACACCGCCACCATGATCGCCGCCGCGGCGGTGATCACCCGGCCGGTGGAGGCCAGCCCCTCGAGCACCGAGCGCTCGTTGTCGTGGGTGCGGAGCCAGGCCTCGCGCATCCGGCTGACCAGGAAGACCTCGTAGTCCATCGACAGTCCGAAGAGCACCGCGAACATCAGCACCGGCACGAACGCCGGGAGCGGGGTCGGGGTGTCGATGCCGACCAGCTGGCCGGCCCAGCCGCCCTGGAGCACCAGGGCGACCACGCCGTACGCCGCCGCCACGGACAGCAGGTTCATGACGGCCGCCTTGATGGCGACCGCGATCGAGCGGAACGACACGACCAGCAGGATCATCGAGAGCAGCACGACACCGCCGATCAGCAGGGGGATGCGCTTGGCGATGTTCTCGGTGCTGTCGATCGAGACGGCCGTGACGCCGCCGACGTGCGCGACCACGCCGGTGCCGGCGAGCGCGTCCGGCAGGCTGCTGTCACGGAGGCGGTGCACCAGGTCCTCGGTCGCCTGCGCCTGCGGCCCCTCGTCGGGGATCACGGTGATGACGGCGGCGTCGCCGGCCTGGTTGAGCGCGGGCTCGGTGACGGCGGCGACCCCCTCGGTCGAACGCAGGGCGGCGACCAGCGGCTCGGCGGACGCCGTACCCGCGTCAGGCAGCTCGGCGACGACCACCAGCGGCCCGTTCATGCCGGGGCCGAAGCCCTCGGCGAGCAGGTCGTAGGCCCGTCGGGTCTCGGTCTGCTCCACGTTGTTGCCGGCGTCGGGGAAGCCGTAGCGGACATCGAGGTACGGCGAGGCGAGGGCGAGCAGGGCGGCCACGCCCACCACGGCGGCGACCCAGCGGTAGCGGTCGATCAGCCGGCTCCAGGCCAGCCAGCCGCGGGAGGGGTCGACGTGCCCGCCCACCGCGACCTCGGTCGGACGGCGACGCCCGAGCGGCAGCCGCAGCCGGTCGACGTGCTTGCCCAGGTAGCCCAGCAGCGCCGGGAAGAGGGTCACGCTGGCGAGCATCACGACCAGCACGCTGAGGATGGTCACCACCGCGGCACCGCGCATGAACGAGAGCCCCATCGCGAACAGCCCCAGCATCGAGATGACCACGGTGCTGCCGGCGACCAGGACGGCTCGGCCGGCCGTGTCCAGTGTCGCGACGGTGGCCGCCCGGGGATCGAGGCCCGCGGCGCGCCACTCGCGGAAGCGCGTGACCATCAGCAGCGCGTAGTCGATGCCGATGCCGATGCCCATCATGGTGGCCAGGGACGTGGACCAGTCGGGTGCGTCGATCACCGCGATCAGCACCCCGGTGAGCGTGCTGCTGACGGCCAGCCCCGCGATGGCGACCAGCAGCGGGAGACCGGCCGCGACCACGGAGCCGAACATCAGCAGCAGGATGAGCGTCGCGGCCGCGAAGCCGATCGCCTCGGAGCCGATCTCGGCCGCCTCGCCCTGGGTGATGATCTGCCCTCCGAGGGCGACGTCCAGGCCCGGACGGTCGGCCTCCTCGGCGATCGCGATCAGCTTCTCGCTGTCGGCGACGGGCACGTCGACCGGGTTCACGACGTCCAGTCGGGCATGCGCGACCAGGGTGCGGCCGTCGGGCGAGATCGCGCCCGGGGTCGCGAACGGGTCCTCGACGGAGGCCACGTGGGGCTGGCCGGCGAGCTCGTCGACCAGCGCCTGGATGTCGGCCCGGGCGTCGGGCGCGGCCACGCCGCCCTCCGCGCGGACCACGATGTCGACGGTGTCGCCCGACTGGGACGGGAAGCGGGACGCGAGCAGCTCCTGGGCCGCGCTCGAGTCGGACCCGGGGGCGGAGTAGTCGGCCTTGAAGTCGCCACCGAAGGAGAAGGACAGGCCGAGGGCGACCAGCAGCAGGGCGACCCAGGCCAGCACGGTGCGCCCCCGGTGTCGGAACGCGACGTCGGCCAGCCGGCCGAGCGGGCCGGGCGGCGGGGTGGCCGCCCGGCTGGGGGAGCGGCGGGCGGTGGGCGTGGCAGTGGACATCGGGGACCTCGGGGGTGAGTGCTGACGAAAAGTTATGCTCCATAACAAACACGATGGTGCGTCACTTGTCAATGTCTTTTAACCTACGTAATGTTGCGTAACGCGCTGTTCATGCATGCGCCGCCACCGCAGGCACCGTCACAGGAGGTTCCATGACCGACGTGGTCGTCACCCGCCGGGAGCGCGCCCGCGCTGCCACCATCTCCGAGATCAAGGAGGCCGCCTTCGCCCTGATGGCGGAGAGCGGCACGGTCGACGTCCGGTTCACCGACATCGCCCGCGTCATGGGGATGACCCCACCGGCCCTCTACCGCTACTACGCCGACCGCGACGACCTGCTCGGCGACCTGATCAGCGACTCCTACGAGCACCTCGGCGACGCGGTCGCCCGCGCCCGGGACGCCGTGGACGCCGCCGACATCGGGGGGCGCTGGTTCGCCGCCGCCGCGGCGTACCGTGCGTGGGCGCGCAGCCAGCCGCAGCGCTTCGCGCTGGTGTTCGGCCTGCCGGTCCCGGGGTACGTCGCCCCCGAGGACGGCCCCACCACCGAGGCCGCCAAGCGCGCGATGTCCCAGCTCGGCGACCTGTTCGTCGCCGCGGCCCAGGCCGGGAGCCTGCGCCCGCCGCTGGTGACGGAGGTGTCGGACGCCATCGCGGACTGCGCCAACGACAAGCACCCGGAGCTGGACGGCATCGTGCCGCCCGAGAGCTTCCAGGCGATGCTCCAGGCGTGGGCGAGCCTGCACGGCTTCACCTGCCTCGAGGCCTACGGGCACTTCGACTGGGTCGGTGACGAGGCCCGCGACGAGCTGTTCCGCTGCCACGCGGCGATGATCGCGCAGGCGGCCGGCATCCCCGCCCCGGACTGAACAGGCACATTCCGGACGTGCCTCAGCCGCCCGACCGCCCGCGTCGCCTGCTACCTTGAAAAAGGCCGGACCGTCGTCGTCACGGCGGAAAGGCAGCACGATGCTCCATCCCCTGTCCGGTCGGCACCGCGATCCCGTGTTCCTGAGCCAGTCGACTCCGACCGTGATCATCGACGACGAGTTCGTGATCCGGGCCGCGACCCCGTCCTACCAGCGGATGACGGGTCGTCACGAGGACGAGCTGGTCTCCGTCAACGTGTTCGACGCGTTCCCGGAGAACCCGGACACCGACGAGCCGGGCGCCGCGCAGCTGCTCGCCGACTCGATCGAGCGCGGCCTGGGCCGGCGTCGCGGCGACCAGCTGCTGCCGCTGCGCTACGACATCCCGGACCCGCACCGGCCCGGCCGGTTCCTGGTCCGCTCCTGGGTGCTGGTGATGTCACCGGTCCACGACGGCGAGCGCGCCCTGGGCGTGTCGATCAGGGCGCAGGACCTCTCCCTGCTGGGGGACCGACTGGCCGGCGTCCTCGGTGGGTTCGCCGCCCTGGCCGAGCAGAGCGACACCATCTCGGCCGCCGC
Source organism: uncultured Actinomycetota bacterium (assembly GCA_963767955.1). Taxonomy (GTDB): domain Bacteria; phylum Actinomycetota; class Actinomycetes; order Propionibacteriales; family Nocardioidaceae; genus Nocardioides. Next base: position 257,912 of record CAVYGA010000003.1, read on the forward strand.
CCGCGACGGGGCGGTCGAGCTCGTCGAGCTGCTGGCGACGATGAGCGACTACGAGCAGCTCACGCACGAGGTGACCCACCTGCGCCGGGCGATGAAGACCAGGCCGATGATCGACCAGGCCAAGGGCATCCTGATGGCCCAGCGCCGCATCGACGAGGCCGCGGCTTTCGCCGCGCTCCGCAAGCTGTCGCAGGACAACAACGTGCCGCTCGCCGACGTCGCCGCGGCGATCGTCTACCAGACCGTCCGATCCACCCACTGATCCGTCCCGATTCGCGTGCCGGAGCGCAGGAAGGGTACGAAGGCAAGATGACCGCCGTACAGCACCAGCAGCACAGCCCGATCGCCCATCTGTCGGACTCCGACATCGAGCAGCTCTCCAAGGAGCTGGACGAGATCCGGCAGGACGTCCTCGACGCGCGGGGCGCCCGGGACGCGGCGTACATCCGGCGCGTCATCCGGGTGCAGCGCACGCTCGAGCTCGGCAGCCGGGCCGTGCTGCTCCTCTCCCGCCGCCGCCCGGCCTGGGTGATCGGCACCACCGGGCTCGCGCTGGCCAAGATCCTCGACAACATGGAGATCGGCCACAACGTCCTGCACGGGCAGTGGGACTGGATGCGCGACCCGCGGATCCACTCCTCGACCTGGGACTGGGACTTCGCGGCGCCGGCGGAGTACTGGAAGCGCTCGCACAACGAGTCGCACCATGTCTTCACCAACATCATCGGCAAGGACAACGACCTCGGCTACGGCATCCTGCGCGTCGACGAGGACCAGCCGTGGAAGCCGCGGCACCTGGCGCAGCCGCTGTGGAACGCGATCAACGCCCTCATCTTCGAGTACGGCATCGCGATGTACGACCTCGAGCTGGGCGAGACGCTGCGCGAGAAGCGCGGGATCACCCCGGAGTTCAAGACCCGGCTCCGGCGGACGCTGGGCAAGGTGCGCAAGCAGGCCACCAAGGACTACGTGGTCCATCCGGCCCTGTCGGGCCCGTCCTGGCGTTCGACGCTGACCGCGAACCTGACCGCCAACCTGGTCCGCAACGTGTGGAGCCACTCGGTGATCATGTGCGGGCACTTCCCCGAGGGCGTGGAGACGTTCGAGCAGGACGAGCTCGACCCGAGGGAGACCCGCGGCGAGTGGTATCTCCGCCAGATGCTCGGGTCCGCCAACATCTCCGGCCCTCCGATGCTGCACCTGCTCACCGGCAACCTGTCCCACCAGATCGAGCACCACCTGTTCCCGGACCTGCCCTCCAACCGGTACGCCGAGATCGCGCCGCGGGTGCGCGACCTGTTCGACCGATTCGGGCTGCGCTACCACGCGGCGCCGATGCCGCAGCAGGTCGCCAGCGCCTGGCACCGGGTCTTCCGGCTGTCGCTGCCGAACGGTGCCCTCGCCCGTCTCGGAGGCGCGAGTCCGGCCTGAGCGGCCTCAGTCCGAGCGGCCGAACGGTGCCTCGTCGAGACGGTCGATGAGCTCGTCGAGGGAGTCCACGACCAGGCTCGCCCCCGCTTCGGTCAGCTCAGCGCGCGTGAACCCGCCGGTGAGGACGCCGATGGCCAGCACGTCCAGCTTCTGGCAGGCCAGCATGTCCCACGGAGCGTCGCCCACCGCCGCGGCCACCCCACCGCCGGAGCGCTGGACGGCGGCCTCGATGAGGTCGCCCTCCGGCTTGGTCGCGAACCCGTCGTCCCCGCCCACGACCGCGTCCAGCGTGCCGCTGTCCGCGACGAGGTCGAGGGCCCGGTCGGAGTCGCTGCGGCTGCCCGAGCTGGCCACCGCGACGCGATGTCCGCGTCGCCTGAGCTCGCCGATCAGCCGGTCGGCGCCGGGCAGGACGCCCACACTCGGCCAGAGCCGGTCGAAGCCCCGGGCATGCAGGTCGCGGATCTCGTCGCCCACGGCGCGCTCGACCCCGGGCCCGGCGACCTCGGAGACCAGCTTGTCGCTGCCCATGCCGATGGCCCGGTGCACGCGGTGGGCGGGCACCGGCACGCCGACGGCGCGGAAGGCGTCCGCCCAGGCGACCGTGTGCTGGTAGACGGAGTCGACGAGGGTGCCGTCGACGTCGAGGACGACCACGTCGATCCGGGGGTCGGTCGAGGATGAGGTGCTCATGACAGTCCGTAACCACTTCGCGGGTGGACCAATCATGGCGAGCGCGCTCAGCCGACCGTGAGGGCCAGCAGCACCACGTCGACCAGCGCGATCGCCATCGCCGCCCGGAACGGCGTCCGGCCGTGCCCGAGCACGGTGAGCGCCGCCAGCACGGCCACGACCGCACCGCCGACCCAGGTGACGGCACCGACGGGGGCGGTCACCAGCACCAGCGCCGTCGCGCCCGCGAACAGGCCGGCCGCGGCCGGCGCGACGTACGCGCGCCCGAGCCGCCGGGCCAGTCGGTGGGGGAGGCCCGCGACGCCGGTGGCGGCGTCGTCGTCGAGGTCCGGGAGGACGTTGACCAGGTGGGCGCCGGTCCCGAGCAGGGCTCCGGCGGCGGGCAGCCAGAGCGCCACGGGGTCCCCGGCCGCCAGCGACGGCACGGCGGCCAGCGAGCCGAAGGCGACGGCGTACGGCAGCCAGGACCAGGCGGTCGACTTCAGCCCGAGGTTGTAGGCCCAGCCGCAGGCGATACCGAGCAGGTGCACCAGACCCGCCGTCCAGCCCAGGGCAAGCGAGAGCACGACGCAGGCCACCACGGCGAGGCCGCAGCAGGCGCGGACGAGGCTGACTGACAGCTCGCCGGTGGCCAGCGGCTTGTCGGAGCGGTGCGTCCGCTGGTCGCGAGCGAGGTCCACCAGGTCGTTGCTCCAGCCGATGCTCAGCTGCCCGGTGAGCACCGCGCCGACCACGAGCAGCACCATCGCGGGGCCGAGGTCGACGGCGACCGCGAGCACGCCGGCGATCACGGTGACGGCCAGCACCGGTCCGGGGTGGGCGGCTCGCAGGAGCGCCGGGACGGTCATGTGGCCGGGCTCGGCAGCGGCTCGTGCTCCTCGAAGACGAGCAGCGTGCGGGTGGTCAGCACGCCCTCCATGCCCTGGATCTCGTCGAGCACCAGACGCCGCAGGTCCTCGTTGTCGCGGGCCCGGACCAGCAGGATCACGTCGAACTCGCCGCCCACCAGCCCGATGTGCGCCACGCCGGGCAGCGCCTGCAGCTGCTCGCGGATGCGGCGCCAGTCGGCCTGGCGCAGGTTGAGGGTGACGTAGGCGGTGGTGGACAGGCCGGCGGCGACGGGGTCGACGTCCGCGCGGAAGCCCCGGATCACGCCGGACCTCTGGAGCCGGTCGACCCGGGCGTAGGCGTTGGCGCGCGACACGTGCAGCCGGTCGGCGAGCGTGCGCATCGACATCCGGCCGTCCACGGCCAGCTCGCCGAGGATCCGCCGGTCGGTGTCGTCGAGCGGGATGGCCACGTGTCTCGATCTCCTCGTCCTGAGCGGGTGGATGTTGGACGTTCGGTGCTCGAAAGCGCTCTTCGGTGAGACATTATCTCGGATCGTGCCGCCGAGTGGCGATCGAATGGCAGTCAGACCACGATGGATCCATGACACGTGACCCCGATCTGCTGCTCCCGTCCGCGGAGCCCGTCATGCTGATCGACCCCGACGGCCGCGAGACCGGCCTCGCGGGGCACGACGTACCCGCGCCCGAGGTGCTGGTCCGGGCCTTCGGCGCGATGGTCACGGCCCGCCGGCTCAACGACCAGGCCTACGCGCTGGTGCGGCAGGGCCGGCTCGCGGTCTACCCGTCCTCGCACGGCCAGGAGGCCTGCCAGATCGCGGCCGCGCACGTGCTCGCCGACGACGACTGGCTGTTCCCGACCTACCGCGACACCGCGGCGTCGGTGGCCCGCGGCGTCGACCCGGTCGAGATGCTGGTGCTGCTGAAGGGCGACTGGCACTCCGGCTACGACCCGTACGAGCACCACGTGGCCCCGCAGGCCACGCCGCTGGCCACGCAGCTGATCCACGCCGTCGGGGTGGCGCACGCCGCCCGCCTCAAGGGTGAGGACACGGTCGTGATGGCGATGTGCGGCGACGGCGCCACCAGTGAGGGCGACTTCCACGAGGCGCTCAACTTCGCGGCGGTGTTCAACGCGCCCGTGGTCTTCTTCGTGCAGAACAACGAGTACGCGATCTCCGTGCCGCTGGCCCGCCAGAGCGTCGCTCCGTCGCTGGCCCACAAGGGAGTCGGGTACGGCGTGCCGGGGGAGCGGGTGGACGGCAACGACCTGGCCGCACTGGTCGCGGTCCTCGGCGACGCGGTCGCGAAGGCGCGCGCCGGCGAGGGACCGCAGCTGGTCGAGGCGCACACCTATCGCATGCAGGCCCACACCAACGCCGACGACGCCACCCGCTACCGCCAGGACGACGAGGTCGCGGCCTGGGTCGCCAAGGACCCGATCACCCGGCTCGAGGCCTACCTGCGGGCGCAGGGTGCGCTGACCGATGAGCGGCTCGCCGAGTTCACCGTCGAGGCGGACCGGCTCGCGACCCACACCCGAGACGGCCTCAACCTCGACGTACCCCCGGACCACGCCGACCTGTTCGCCCACGTCTACGCCGAGCCGACCCCGCAGCTGCGCGAGCAGGCCGCGATCGTCGCCGACGAGCTGAGCCGCGAGGGAGACGCGCGATGACCGACCCGACGACCGGGACGCACCTGGAGAAGCTGACGATGGCGCAGGCCCTCAACCGGGCGCTGCGCGACGCGATGGCCGAGGACCCCTCGGTGCTGATGTTCGGTGAGGACGTCGGTGCGCTCGGCGGGGTCTTCCGGATCACCGACGGGCTGACCGCCGAGTTCGGCGAGGACCGCTGCTTCGACACCCCGCTCGCCGAATCCGGCATCGTCGGCTTCGCCCTCGGGCTGGCGATGAACGGGATGCGCCCGGTCGTCGAGATGCAGTTCGACGCGTTCGCCTACCCGGCGTTCGAGCAGATCGTCAGCCATGTCGCGAAGATGCGGAACCGCACCCGCGGCCAGGTCACCGTCCCGATGGTGATCCGGGTGCCGTACGCCGGCGGCATCGGCGGCGTGGAGCACCACTGCGACTCGTCCGAGGCCTACTACGCGCACACGCCCGGCCTGCACGTGGTCGCCCCGTCGAACGCGCAGGACGCCTATGCGCTGCTGCGGGCCGCGATCGCCTCCGACGACCCGGTCGTGTTCCTGGAGCCCAAGAAGCTCTACTTCGCCAAGGAGGCGGTCGACCTGTCCGCGGAGACGCCGGGCATCGGCCGGGCCGCCGTGGTCCGTGCGGGCACCGACGCCACCCTGATCGCCTACGGTCCGTCGGTCCCGGTCGCGCTGGAGGCCGCCGCGGTCGCGGAGCAGGAGGGCCGCAGCCTGCAGGTCGTCGACCTCCGCTCGATCGTGCCGTTCGACGACGAGACGGTCTGCGCGGCGGTCCGGTCGACCGGCCGGGCCGTGGTGGTCGCCGAGGCCGCGGGCTTCGCCAGCGTCTCCTCGGAGATCGTCGCCCGGGTGACCGAGCGCTGCTTCCACTCGCTGGCCGCGCCGATCCGCCGGGTCACCGGCTTCGACATCCCGTTCCCGCCGCCGAAGCTGGAGCACTTCCAGCTGCCCGGCGTGGACCGGATCCTGGACGCCGTCGACGACCTGCAGTGGGACGAGTCATGAGCGCCCGCGACTTCCTGCTCCCCGACCTGGGGGAGGGGCTGACCGAGGCCGAGATCGTCCGCTGGCTGGTCGCCGAGGGCGATGTCGTCACCGTCGACCAGTCCGTGGTGGAGGTCGAGACGGCGAAGTCCGTCGTCGAGGTGCCCACGCCGTTCGCCGGACGGATCGTCACCCTGCACGGCGCCGAGGGTCAGAGCGTCGATGTCGGCACGCCGCTGATCACGGTGGCCGCGCTGGACGGCTCCGAGCCGGCGACCGTCGCGGCGCCGTCCCCCTCCGTCGGAGGCGAGACCTCGCTCGCGGCCGAGGCCTACCGCGAGGAGGAGAAGGCCGGCTCCGGCAACGTGCTGATCGGCTACGGGACTCCCGAGAGATCCGGTGCGGTGCGCCGCCGGCGCCCGCGGCACGCGGCTGCGCCCACGGACGACTTCGTCGACGCGCCCGCTGCTGGTGCGCCTGCTGGTGTGCCTGACGGCGCGGCTGCCGGTGCGCACGCCGACGCCGGCACCGTCGAGGCACCGAGCCGGCCCCGGGTCCCGCTGGTGGTGTCGCCGCTGGTGCGCCGCCTGGCGCGGGACCTCGAGATCGACCTGCAGGCTCTCGACGGCACCGGTCGCGGTGGAGCGATCACCCGCGGTGACGTCGAGCGACACGTCGCCGGGCGCAACGGAGCAGCCGCGGCCCCCACCGTCGCCCCCGCGTCCGCTGCGTCGGCGCCGGCGACGTCCGGCGAGCGCCGTACGCCGCTGAACGGGTTCCGCAAGACCGTCTCCGCGGCGCTGTCGCGCAGCCGGGCGGAGATCCCCGAGGCCACCGTCTGGGTGGACGTGGACGCGACCGCGTTGTGGGACCTGCGGGAGAGCGGCCGCACCGCGACCGCCGCGGGTCCGGGACTGCTGGCCTACCTCGCGCGGTTCGTGGTGGCCGGGCTGCAGGAGTACCCCGTGCTCAACTCCCGCCTCGACACCGAGCGGCAGGAGATCGTCGAGCTCGACGCGATCAACCTCGGCCTGGCCGTGCAGAGCGAGCGCGGCCTGGTGGTGCCGGCCGTGCTCGGCGCCCAGTCGCTGACCACGGCCCGGCTCGACGCCGAGATCCGCCGGGTCACCGCTGCGGCGCTCGAGGGCCGGGCGAGCACCGAGGAGCTGACCGCGGGGACGTTCACGCTGAACAACTACGGCAGCTTCAACGTCGACGGCAGCGCGGCGATCATCAACCACCCGCAGGTCGCGATCCTCGGCTTCGGCCGGATCCTCGACCGGCCGTGGGTGGTCGACGGCGAGATCGTGGTCCGCAAGATCACCCAGATGTCCTTCGTGTTCGACCACCGCGTGTGCGACGGCGGGACGGCTGCCGGCTTCATGCGCAGCGTCGCCGACGCGATCGAGAACCCCGCGTCCGCGATCGCGCGCCTCTGACCGAGACGGATCCGGCCCCCGGGGTGCACGATGGAGGCATGCGCACAGGGGAGCAGGTCGGCTGGCGACCCCTGGTCGGCCTGGGTGCTCTCGCGGCGACGTTCGCCACCAGCTTCGTGGTCGTCTACGTCGTCACCGTGCGCACCGTCCGGGGCCGGTTGTTCAGCGATGCCTCGCTCCGCGGCGCGATCCTGACGAACTCGGCGGTCTCCGACGCGGTCGACGCGGTCCTGGACGTCGTCTCCGTCGCGCTCCTGGCCGCAACGCTGGCCCTGGTCGCCACGATCGCGCTGGTGCGCCTCGATCGGGCCCGCGGGCTGGCGGCGATCGGCGTCCTCGTCGGCGCCAACCTCTCCACGTGGGCGCTCAAGGAGTACCTGCTCGACCGCCCCGACCTGGGTCTGCGCGAGGTGGCGCCGGCCACCTTGAACAGCCTGCCCAGCGGGCACACCACGGCGGTGCTCTCCTCGGCCGCGGCGCTCGTCTTCGTGCTGCCCCGCCGGTGGCGCCCGGTCATCCTGACGGCCGGCGTCGGGCTGGCCACCCTCGTCGCGCTGGCCACGATGTCGGCCGGCTGGCACCGGGCCGGCGACTCGATGGCGGCCTTCCTCCTGGTGGGGATCTGGACGTGCGCCGCGGCGGCGGCGGTGGTGGTGGCGGACCCGGCGGCGGTGGCCGGGGAGTCCGTGTGGGTCGCGGGTCCCCAGGGGGTGCGCTGGGTCGGCGCGACCGCCGCGGGGCTCCTGGTGCTGGGGCTCACCCTGGCCCTGGTGATCGGCTCCCTGACGACGGTGGGGGAGAGCGACGTGGGCGCCGGAGCGGCCTTCGTCGCCGGTGCCCTGCTCATCACCGGCACCGCGCTGGCCGTGTTCATCGGTGTGGTGGCCGCCCTGGACCTGATGGACCCGCCGACGGAGACCGCCCCGGACGCTCAGTCCTGAGGCCAGGTCTTCGCCACCAGCGTGAGCACGTCGTACGTCGCCACCGGCTCGCCGTCGGCGTTGGCGACGACCGCGTCCCAGCGGACCTCACCGTAGTCCGCGTTGCTCCGCGGGGTGATCTGCTTGACGGTCAGCGTGACCGCGATGGTGTCGTCGGCCTTGACCGGGGTGAGGAACCGCAGGTGGTCGACGCCGAAGTTGGCCAGCACCGGGCCCGGGTCGGGGTCGACGAACAGTCCGGCGGCCAGCGAGACCACGAGGTAGCCGTGCGCGACCAGTCCGCCGAACAGCGGGTTCCTCGTCGCGGCCTCCTCGTCGGTGTGGGCATAGAACGTGTCGCCGGTGAACTCCGCGAAGTGGTCGATGTCGGCCAGCGTGACCTGCCGCGGCTCGGAGACGACGGTGTCGCCGATCCGCAGCTCGGCCAGGCTCTTGCGGAACGGGTGCACGTCGCCCACCGTGTGCTGGGATCCGGTCGTCCAGGTGCCGGTGATCGCGGTCATCATGTCGGGGGAGGCCTGGATCGCGGTCCGCTGCATGTGGTGCAGCACGGCCCGGACGCCACCGAGCTCCTCGCCGCCGCCGGCCCGGCCGGGACCTCCGTGGACCAGCATCGGCAGCGGTGAGCCGTGGCCGGTCGACTCCCGGGCGTCGTCGCGGTCGAGCACCAGGACCCGGCCGTGCCAGGGCGCGACCCCGAGGGTGACGTCGCGCGCGACCTCGGGGTCGTGGGTGACCAGCGAGCCGACCAGGCTGCCCTTGCCGCGGGCCGCGAGGGCGATCGCCTCGTCGAGGCTGTCGTAGGCGAGCACCGTGCTCACCGGGCCGAACGGCTCGATGTCGTGCGGCTCGACCGCGCCCTTCGTCGCGCGCAGCAGCACCGGGGAGAGGAACGCGCCGCGCTCGGCGTCGCCGTCGACCAGGTCGACCCGGTCCGGGTCGCCGTACACCACGGCGGCGGAGCTGCGCAGCGACTGCAGGGCCTTGCGGACCTCCTCGCGCTGGCCGAGGCTGGCCAGGGCGCCCATCCGCACGTCGGGGTTGGCGGGGTTGCCGACGGTGATCTTGGCCAGCCGCTCGGTGATCGCGTAGGTGAGGTTGTCGGCCATCCCGGACGGCACGATGACGCGACGGATCGCAGTGCACTTCTGGCCGGCCTTGACGGTCATCTCGGAGACCACGCCCTTGACGAACAGGTCGAACTCCGGGTCGTCGACGCTCACGTCGGGTCCGAGGATCGAGCAGTTGAGCGAGTCGGCCTCGACGCCGAGCCGCACGCCGCCGTGGATGACGTTGGTGTGGGTGCGCAGCAGCCCGGCGGTGTGCGCGGACCCCGTGAACGCGACCGAGTCGTGCACGGTCAGCTCGTCCAGCAGGGCCCCGGCGCTGCCGGACAGCAGCTGCAGGGAGCCCTCCGGCAGGATCCCGGACTCGATGATCCGGCGGACCACGAGCTCGGTGAGGTACGCCGTCTGGCTGGCCGGCTTCACGATCGTCGGCAGGCCGGCGAGGAACGCGGGGGCGAGCTTCTCGAGCATGCCCCAGACGGGGAAGTTGAACGCGTTGATCTGGACGGCGACGCCCGGGCGCGAGGTGTGGACGTGCTGGCCCACGAAGGTGCCCTCGCGGCCGAGCCGCTCCAGGCCCCCGTCGAGGACCACGGTGTGGTTGGGCAGCTCGCGGAATCCCTTGCCGGCGAAGCTGAAGACGGTGCCGATCCCGCCCTCGATGTCGACCATGCCGTCGCGCTGGGTGGCGCCGGTGCGCAGTGACAGGGCGTGGAACTCGTCCCGGATCTCGTTGAGGTGCTTGGCCATCTGCTTGAGCAGGCCGGCGCGCTCGTGGAAGGTCAGCCCGCGGATCGCGGGGCCGCCGACGGAGCGGGCGTACGACGTCATCTCGCCGAGATCGAGCCCGGTGCTGGAGATGCGGGCGACCTCCTCGCCGGTCGCGGCGTCGAGCAGCGGGGTGCCGTCGTCGGAGGCGGCGAACCAGCGTCCCGCCGCGTAGCTCTCGAGGAGATGGCTCACGAGTGTTCCCTTCGTCCTGTGACAGTCATTGCGTGCCGTGGTTCAGGCATGTAACACTATTACAGACCGCTCGGTCAGTAAATCGCCCGACCCCGCAGCTTCCGGAGGCATGATGACGCTCTCGCAGAGCGAGGACGACCTGCAAGAGGCGTTCGACGCCACCATCAACCGCAACGACCGGATCGAGCCCCGCGACTGGATGCCCGAGGGCTACCGCAAGACGCTGGTCCGCCAGATCGCCCAGCACGCGCACTCCGAGATCATCGGCATGCAGCCCGAGGGCAACTGGATCACCCGGGCGCCGTCACTGCGCCGCAAGGCGGTGCTGCTGGCCAAGGTGCAGGACGAGGCCGGCCACGGGCTCTACCTCTACTCCGCGTGCGAGACGCTCGGCACCTCCCGCGGTGAGCTCACCGAGAAGCTGATCGACGGTGCGCAGAAGTACTCCTCGATCTTCAACTACCCGACGCTCACGTTCGCCGACGTCGGGACCATCGGCTGGCTGGTCGACGGCGCAGCGATCTGCAATCAGGTCCCGTTGTGCCGAACGTCGTTCGGTCCCTACGGGCGGGCGATGATCCGGATCTGCAAGGAGGAGTCCTTCCACCAGCGGCAGGGCTATGAGCTGCTGATGACGATGATGCGCGGCACCGACGAGCAGCGCGCGATGGTCCAGGAGTCGGTGAACCGCTTCTGGTGGCCGGCGCTGATGATGTTCGGCCCACCCGACGACCAGTCGCCGAACTCCGCGCAGTCGATGGCCTGGGGCATCAAGCGCAACACCAACGACGAGCTCCGCCAGCGGATGGTCGACATGACCGTCCCGCAGGCCGAGGTGCTCGGCGTGACCCTGCCCGACCCCGAGCTGGCCTGGAACGAGGAGCGCGGCGCCCACGACTTCGGGACCCCGGACTGGGACGAGTTCATGCAGGTCATCAAGGGCAACGGTCCCTGCAACGCCCAGCGCCTGGCGCACCGGCGCCGCGCCCACGAGGACGGCGCCTGGGTGCGCGAGGCCGCGCTGGCCTTCGCCCGCACGAGCCAGGAGGCAACCGCATGACGGACCAGACCGGTGCCGGCCCGCAGCAGGAGTGGCCGCTCTACGAGGTGTTCGTGCGCGGCAAGCGCGGCCTCAACCACGTCCACGTCGGCTCCCTGCACGCCTCTGACGACGAGATGGCGGTCCGCAACGCGCGGGACGTCTACACCCGGCGCAACGAGGGCGTGAGCATCTGGGTGGTCCGCTCGGACGACATCACCGCCTCCAGCCCCGACGAGCGCGACCCGCTCTTCGCCCCGAACGGCGACAAGGTCTACCGGCACCCGACCTTCTACGCCATCCCCGACAACGTCCCGCACATGTGATGGACGAGGACTCGATGACCGACTACAGCCACGAACCGCACCCCTCGCACCCGGCGCCGGACCCTAACGAGGCCCACGGCAGCATCTTCGACGGCCTGCTCGGCAGCGACAGCTCGCAGTGGGCCTTCGGCACCGACTTCGAGGACCCGCTCGCCGGCGTCGACACGACCATCCCGGACGGGGTCGACCACCGCACGCTCGCGACGTACTGCCTGATGCTGGCCGACGACGCCCTGGTGCTCTCGCACCGGCTCTCGGAGTGGTGCTCGAACGCCCCGGACCTCGAGGACGACATCGCCGTGGCCAACATCGCGCTCGACCTGCTCGGTCAGGCCCGGCTGCTGCTGGCCCGGGCCGCGGCGGCAGACCCGTCGGTGGTGCCCGCGCTGCCCGAGGGCTCTCCGGTGCCGGCGGAGGACGCGTTGGCGTTCTTCCGCGAGGCCGGCGACTTCCGCAACGTCCGGATCACCGAGGTCGCCAACGGCGACTTCGCGCACACCGTCACCCGGCTGCTGCTGTTCTCCTCGGCCCGGCTCGCGCTGTTCGAGCGGCTGGCCGCCAGCCGCGACCACACCCTCGCCGCCGTCGCGGTCAAGGGCGCCAAGGAGCTGACCTACCACCGCGACTACTCCGGTCGCTGGTTCCTCACCCTCGCGCGGGGCACCGCTGAGTCGCGCCGCCGCCTCGAGGCCGGCCTGACGCAGCTGTGGCCGTTGTACGCCGAGATGTTCGACACCCATGCGGTCGAGTCGGAGGCGGCCGCGAGCGGGGTCGGTGTCGACCCGGCAACGGTGGCCGACGAGGTCGACGTCGTCCTCGAGCAGGTCTTCGCGCTCAGCGACGTCGAGCGGCCGACCGGGTCGCCGCTGGCCGGCGTCCGCGGCCGCACCGGGCGCGACGGGCTGCACACCGAGGCGCTCAGCCTGATGCTCGCCGAGATGCAGGTGGTCGCCCGGGCGCACCCGTCGGGGCGGTGGTGACGATGACGACCGCCTACGACGTGGCGCGGACCGTCACTGACCCCGAGCTGCCGATGCTGACCCTCGAGGACCTCGGCGTGCTCCGCGACGTGGCCGTGGACGGCGACACGGTGACGGTGGCGATCACGCCCACCTACTCCGGCTGCCCGGCGATGGCTACCATGCGCGACGACCTCGTGCACAGGCTCACCGATGCCGGCTTCGACGACGTGCGGGTGCGGGTCGAGCTCACTCCGGCGTGGTCGAGCGACTGGATCACCGCCCGCGGGCGGGCCGCGCTGGCCGAGCACGGCATCTCGCCCCCCGGTGCGGTCGCCCGGCGGGACGGCCCGGTCGCGCTCAACCTGCTGCCCGTCCGACGCGCGCTGGCCTGTCCCCGCTGCGGCTCCGCCGAGGTCGAGGTGACCTCGGAGTTCGGCCCCACCGCCTGCAAGGCGCTCTACCGCTGCACGGACTGCCTCGAGCCGTTCGAGCACGTGAAGGAGATCTGATGAGTCACCCCACGGCGACCGCGACCGTCGAGGAGGTCCGGCCCGCCCGGCGTACCCAGCCGGTGTTCCACACCCTCACTGTCGCCTCCGTCGACCGGCTCACCGACGACGCGGCCGCGATCACCTTCGACGTGCCGGCCGACCTCGCCGACGACTACGCGTTCGAGGCCGGACAGTCACTGGCGCTGCGCCGGATGGTGGACGGCGTCGAGCACCGCCGCACCTACTCGATCTGCGCGCCGGTCGGAGAGCGCCCCCGGATCGGTGTCCGCGAGATCCCGGCCGGGATGTTCTCCTCCTGGCTGGTCCACGAGGTCACCCCGGGCACCGAGATCGAGGTGCAGACGCCGACCGGCAGCTTCCGTGCCGACCCGGCCACCGCCGGCCGGCACCTCTGCGTCGCGGCCGGCTCCGGCATCACCCCGATGCTGTCGATCGCCGCCACCGTGCTGGCGAACCCCGACGCCCACGTCACGTTGCTCTACGGCAACCGCACCAGCGGCTCGGTCATGTTCACCGAGGAGCTCAGCGACCTCAAGAACCGCTACGGCCCGCGCTTCCAGATGGTGCACGTCCTCAGCCGTGAGCCGCGCGACGTCGAGCTGTTCTCCGGCCGGCTGGACGCCGACCGGCTGCGACGGCTGCTCGCGGCGTTCGTCCCGGTGCCGGCGCTCGACCACGTCTGGCTGTGCGGGCCGTTCGCGATGATCAACGACGCCCGCGAGACGCTCGAGGACCTCGGCGTCACCGACGACCGGGTGCACTTCGAGCTGTTCTACGTCGACGAGCCGCCACCCGAGGTGCGCCGCGCGGAGCCGACCGTGACCGGCGAGGCCAGCGCGGTGACCGTGATCCTCGACGGGCTCAGCGCCACCGCCGCGATGCCGCAGGACGCGACCATCCTCGACGCCGCCCAGACCACGCGCACGGACCTGCCCTTCGCCTGCAAGGGCGGGGTCTGCGGCACCTGCCGCGCGCTGGTCACCGCCGGCGACGTGGACATGCGCCGCAACTATGCGCTGGAGAAGGCCGAGGTCGATGCCGGCTTCGTGCTGACCTGCCAGAGCTACCCCGTCAGTGCCGACGTCACCGTCGACTTCGACGCCTGACCCGCGACCCCCAGGAGATCCCATGACCGAGGCCTTCGTCATCGACGGTGTCCGCACCCCCATCGGCCGGTACGCCGGGTCCCTCGCCCACGTGCGCGCCGACGACCTGGCCGCCCTCGTCGTCGGCGAGGCGGTGGCCCGCGCGGGGGTCGACCCCGAGCTGATCGACGAGGTGATCCTCGGCGCCGCCAACCAGGCCGGCGAGGACAACCGCAACGTGGCCCGGATGGCGGTGCTGCTGGCCGGCCTCCCGCAGTCGGTGCCCGGCTTCACCGTCAACCGGCTCTGTGCCTCCGGGCTCACCGCGGTCGCGACCGCCCGGCAGATGATCGCGTCCGGTGACGCCGACCTGGTCGTCGCCGGCGGCGTCGAGTCGATGACCCGCGCGCCCTGGGTGTCCGCGAAGCCGACGAAGGCGTTCGGCAAGCCCGGCGCCTCCTTCGACACCTCGATCGGCTGGCGCTTCGCCAACCCGCGCTTCGACGCCGACACCACGCTCTCGATGCCCCAGACCGCCGAGCGGGTCGCCGAGCAGTGGCGACTGACCCGCGAGGAGCTCGACGCCTTCGCGCTGCGCTCCCACGAGAACGCCCTGGACGCGATCAAGAACGGCCGCTTCGAGGCCGAGATCGTGCCGGTCCCCGTCAAGGACGGCGTCTTCTCCGTCGACGAGGGCCCGCGCGAGGGTGGCACCCTGGACGCGCTCGCGCGGCTGAGGCCGGTCAACGGCCCGGACGGCCTGGTCACCGCCGGCAACGCCAGCTCCCTCAACGACGGTGCCGCCGCGGTGGTGGTCGCCAGCGAGCGGTTCGTCGAGCGGTACGGCCTGACCCCGCGGGCCCGGCTGGTCGCCGCGGCCAACGCCGGGGTGCCCCCCGAGATCATGGGCATCGGCCCGGTCCCGGCCACCCGCAAGGCGCTCGACCGCGCCGGCTGGGCCACCGCCGATCTCCACGCCGTGGAGCTCAACGAGGCCTTCGCCTCCCAGTCGATCGCCTGTCTGCGCGATCTCGAGCTGGACGAGGGGATCGTCAACGCGGACGGTGGCGCGATCGCCCTCGGCCATCCGCTCGGCGCCTCCGGCACCCGGCTGCTCGTCACGCTGATCGGCCGGCTCGAACGCGCCGACGCCCGCCGCGGGCTGGCCACCATGTGCGTCGGGGTCGGCCAGGGCTCGGCGCTGCTGGTGGAGCGCCCATGACCACCCCCGTGAGCGCCGGCGAGCCGCTGCTGGTCGAGGAGGCCGACGACCGGGTCGTGCTGCGCCTCAACCGGCCCGAGGTCCGCAACGCGATCGACCAGCACAGCGTCGACGCCCTGCACGGCGCCTGCGCCCTGCTGGAGGAACGCCCCCGGGTCGCGCTGCTGATCGGTTCCAGCGGCACCTTCGCGGCCGGCGCAGACATCGGCCAGCTCCGCGAGCGACGGCGCGACGACGCGCTCCGCGGCATCAACTCCGGTGTCTTCGACCGGGTCCGCCGCCTCCCGATGCCGACGATCGCGCTGATCGACGGCTACGCGCTGGGCGGGGGCGCCGAGCTCGCCTACGCCTGCGACTTCCGGATCGGCAGCCCGGCCACGAAGATCGGCAACCCCGAGACCGGCCTGGGCATCCTCGCCGCGGCCGGCGCCGCATGGCGGCTGGCCGAGCTGGTCGGCGAGCCGGTGGCCAAGGAGATCCTGCTGGCCGGCCGGGTGCTGGGCGCCGACGAGGCGCACGCGCTGCGGCTGCTCAACGAGGTGGTCGAGGCCGACGACCTCGAGGGCGCCGGACACCGGCTGGCCGACCGGATCGCCAGGCAGGGGGCGCTCGCCGTACGCCTCACCAAGACCGTCTTCCACGCGCCGCGCGAGGCGCACCCGGTCATCGACGACCTCGCCCAGGCGGTGCTGTTCGAGACCGAGGACAAGCACGAGCGGATGACCGCGTTCCTGGACCGCAAGGAGAAGAAGCGATGAGCAGCCAGTTCGGACCCGAGCTGCCCGGCACGGTGGGGGTCTACGGCGGCGGCCGGATGGGGGCCGGCATCGCCCACGTCTTCCTCGCCGCCGGGGCGGCCGTCGTCGTGGTCGAGACCGACGAGGACGCGGTCGCCGCAGCCCGGGAACGGGTCGCGACCAGCCTGAGCGGCGCGGAGGAGCGCGGCAAGCTGGCGAGCACCGCGGCCGAGGTGCTGACCCGGCTCGACGTCACCACCGACCCGGTGGCACTGTCCTCCGCCGGCCTGGTCGTGGAGGCGGTCCCCGAGGACCCCACGCTGAAGGCCCGGGTGCTCGGTGCCGTCCAGGACGCTGCGCCGGACGCGGTGCTGGCCACCAACACCAGCTCGCTCTCCGTGGACGCGCTGGCCGCCGGGCTGCGCGCCCCCGAACGCTTCGTCGGGCTGCACTTCTTCAACCCGGTGCCGGCCAGCGGCCTGGTCGAGATCGTGGTCGGCGCGGCCACCGCCGCGCCGCTCGTGGCGGCCGCGCAGGCCTGGGTGGCCGCGCTGGGCAAGACCGCGATCACCGTCACCGACTCGCCGGGGTTCGCCAGCAGCCGGCTCGGCGTCGCGATCGCCCTGGAGGCGATGCGGATGCTCGAGGAGGGCGTCGCGTCGGCCGAGGACATCGACACGGCGATGACCCTGGGCTACCGACACCCCGTCGGACCGCTGCGGACCACCGACCTCGTCGGGCTCGACGTACGCCTGGCGATCGCGGAGCACCTCGCCCGCGAGGTCGGCACCCGCTTCGCACCGCCGCAGGTGCTGCGCGACAAGGTCGCCGCGGGCGAGCTGGGCCGCAAGTCCGGCCGGGGCTTCTACGACTGGTGAGCCGCGAGGCCGTCGAAGGCCATCGTGGTGATCGCCCGCGAGAGCAGCTCGACATCGGCCGGGCCGTCGGGGCGGTACCACTCGACCAGCGAGTTCACCATCCCGAAGAGCAGCCGGCTCACCACGTCCGGGTCGACGTCGTCACGCAGTGACCCCTCGGCCATCGCCTCGCGGACCAGGCCCGCGAGGCGGGTGTCCAGGGCCCGACGGCGACGCTGCGCGGCCAGCTCGACGTCGCTGTTGCCGCGGACCCGGAGCAGCAGCGTGACCGCGGGTTGGTGAGCGACCAGGACCTCGACGCTGCGCCGCACGGTACGCCGCAGGCGGACGGCGGCGCTCTCGCCGTCCGTGGTCGCCAGGCCGTCCTCGACCACGGCACTCAGCTCGTCGAGGGCCTCGTCGAGGGCTTCGGCCAGCAGGTGCGACTTGCTCGGCACATGGTGGTAGATCGCCGACTTGGTCAGACCGAGGTCCCGGGCCAGGTCACCCATCGAGGTGGCGTCGTAGCCCTGCTCGTTGAACAGGTCGATCGCCCGACGCAGCACGGTCTCCTGGTCGTGGCCGGGCCGGCCACGGCGCGCCGGGGCGCTCTCCGCGGTCGGGTCCGTCATGGCGTCAGGCTCTCACGCCACCGGGCCGCTCACGCGGAGTCCGGCGCACTCACTTCGACGGTTGCGGCGTCCTGCACTTCACCTTCGGGTTGACGCCGAGGTAGTTGAGCGGACCCGCGGCCACCGTGAGCAGGGTGTCGCTGGTCGTCTTGCAGTTCACGTCACGGTCGTCGCCGAAGTAGCCGCGCTGGACGGCGGCGAGCAGACCGATCACCAGCCACACGACGACGATGATGCCGACAATCCTGCCCATGGAGTCCTCCGGGTTCGGTGGTGACACGTCCGCCCGACCGTACCCCCGCCCCCGCGTTCTCATGCGCTCCCTCCCCGGGCGCGCCCGGCCGACCGGTCCCGTGCGACACGAATCGGCCACGACCTCCCGTTCTCGGACACCGGGACTTGCCGATCCGCCTATCCTGAGGCGACGGCTCGGTGAGAGGTGACTGGTGGACGACGCGATCTATGCGCAGGTCATCGAGGCGTCGCGCGACGGAATCTGGGTCTTCGACGTGGACGGCCGCACCCTCTACACCAACTCCCGCCTCGCTGAGCTGCTCGGCCACACCGTCGCGGAGATGCGGGACACCCTCGTCTACGACTTCCTCGACGAGGAGGGCAGGGCCCAGTTCGCCGGGCACCTGACCGACCTGAGGAGGGTCGGCGAGAACGCCTCGGACGTCGAGTGCGTCTATCGCCGCAAGGACGGATCGCCGGTCGACCTGATGGTCAGCGAGTCCACGCTGCGTGACGAGCACGGTGAGGTCTCGGCCTACGCGCACCGGCTCACCCTCGACGCCGAGCGGCGCACCCTGTTGCACGAGCTGTCCGCCAGCCGCGAGCTGCTCGACGAGGCGCAGGCGATCGCCCGGGTCGGCAGCTGGGAGCTCGACTTCGGAACGGGCACGATGACCTGGTCGCGTCAGATGTACGAGATCCTCGGCGCCGAGCCCGGGAGCCGGACGCCGAGCACCGATGCGTTCCTCGAGCAGATCCTGGAAGCCGACCGGGAGATGGTCACCGAGCGGTTCCTGACCGGCCAGGACGTCGGAGAGTTCACGTTCGACGCCCGGCTGCGCCGCCTCGACGGGCCGGTCGTGTGGGTCCGCGGCATCGGCCGGGTGACCTACGACGACTCCGGTGCGGCGACGCGCATCGGTGGCACCACCCAGGACATCACCGACATCAAGCGGGCCGAGCTCAAGCTGCTCGACGCCGTCGTGCTCAACTCCCTGATGCAGGTGATGGCGTCGGCCGCCAACGAGGCCGAGACCCTGCTGGACGCGCTGGCAGTGACCCGGGGCATGCTGCTGGCCAACGACGACTGGCTCCGAGGGGTCGCGTTCTCCGTGGTGGCCGACGACGACGGCGTCCGGCGACTCGAGCCCCTCGGTGTCTCTCCCGAGGACCCGGAGCCCGACGAGCTCGAGTGGCAGGTCGCCGGCCGCGCGCTCGACGCAGGCGGCACCGTCTTCGCCGAGGACCAGCGACCGCAGACGCCGTCGGTGGCGTTCGTGGTCTTCCAGCAGGAGCGGCCGCTGGTCATCGTGGTCATCACCGCGGCCTCCCCCTTCGAGCGGCACTCGATGATGCGTGCCCTCTGCGACCAGGTGGCCGAGCAGCTGGGCCGGGTGGCCGAGCGTGAGCTGGTGGCCGACCAGCTGGCAGCCGCCCGCGACGCGGCGATGGAGGCGTCGCGGCTCAAGTCGGAGTTCCTGGCCACCATGTCGCACGAGATCCGCACCCCGCTCAACGGCGTGATCGGCCTCAACGAGCTGTTGCAGCGCACCGGCCTGACCGACGACCAGCGCCGCCTCGCCGAGGGCGTGCAGGGCGCCGGCCGCACGCTGCTCGGCGTCATCAACGACATCCTCGACTTCTCCAAGATCGAGGCGGGCGAGCTCGAGCTCGAGGAGGTCGAGTTCGACGTCCGCCGGGTCCTCGAGCAGACCGCGACGATCCTGGCGGAGTCGGCGGGGGAGAGGGGCATCGGTCTCTCGGTCACCGTCGACGACGACGTGCCCGAGTGGCTCGTCGGCGACCCCACCCGGCTCGGTCAGGTGCTGTCCAACCTGATCTCCAACGCCATCAAGTTCACCAGCGTCGGCGAGGTCCGGGTGCGGGCCCACGTCGCCGACAAGGACGCGGCCGGGGTGCTGTTGGGTGTCGAGGTCACCGACTCCGGCATCGGCGTCAGCAGGGACCAGATGGACCGGTTGTTCGAACCGTTCCGCCAGGCCGACGCGTCGACCACCCGCACCCACGGCGGCACCGGGCTCGGCCTGGCCATCTCCCGGCAGCTGGTGACCGCGATCGGGGGCACCATCGGTGCCCGCAGCACGCCGGGGCAGGGCAGCACGTTCTGGTTCACGGCCCGCCTCGAGCACACCCGTCCCGGGGTCCGCCGCCTCGAGGCCCCGACGCCGCGTCGCAGCGACGGGCTGCGGCACGGACACGTGCTGCTGGTCGAGGACAACGACGTCAACCAGCTGGTCGCCCTCGGCTTCCTGGAGTCGCTGGGCTACACCGCTGACGTGGCCGCCAACGGCGAGGAGGCGGTCGCCCGCGCGGCGGACTCGACGTACGACGCGATCCTGATGGACCTGCAGATGCCGGTGCTCGACGGGTTCGCCGCCACCAGGTTGATCCGGGAGGGCGAGCACGGTCGACGGGTGCCGATCTTCGCGATGACCGCATCGGCCTTCGAGGGCGAGCGGGAGAAGTGCCTCGCCGCCGGCATGGACGACTTCCTCACCAAGCCGGTCGACAGCACCCGGCTCGCGTCGGTGCTGCACGCCCACGTCCACGGCGGCGCGCGGGTGGCACCGGTCGTGGTCGAGGAGGCGACGGCGGCGGTGTCACCGGGCGTGGTGATCGACTCAGGCCGGATCGCCGAACTGCTCGACATGGGGGAGGGGGCCGAGGTGCTGGTCCACCGCGCCGTGGACAACTTCGTCTCCCGGGCGCCCGAGACGGTCGCGGACCTGGAGCAGGCGGTGGCCAGCGACGACGCCGAGCGGCTGCGGGCGCTGGCGCATCGGCTCAAGGGCAGTGCGCTCAACCTCGGCGCCGCCCGGGTGGCCGAGCTCAGCCTCGCGCTGGAGGAGTCCGGTCGTGCGGGGTGCACCGGGGACGCCGCGGAGCTGCTGGTCGAGCTCCAGGCAGCCCTCGGCGAGGCCGGCGCGGCCCTCGAGGGCTACCGCGCCGGCTGAGCCGGCGCGCTCGCGCGCACCGATGCCGTGGGCCCGGTGGCCGGGTGTTCGGTCGGGCTCTCAGGGCCCCGCGAGCCGCTGCGCCACGCAGGCGTCGAAGTCGTCGTCGTCAGCGTCGGGATCGTCGACCAGACCTCGCGCGGCACAGGTGCCCTCGGCCTCGGCCCGGGTGGGCGGCGCCGGGGCCGGAGGCGGCTCCGGCGCGGGTTCGGGCTCCGGCGCGGGCTCGGGTGCGGGCTCGGGTGCGGGGGCGGGCTCGGGCTCGGGCTCGGGCTCGGGTGCGGGCTCGGGTGCGGGCTCGGGTGCGGGCTCGGGTGCGGGTGCGGGTGCCGGCTCGGGTGCCGGCGCCGTGGCCGGCGGCTCGGTCGGTCCGGTGGGCACGACGGGCTGGTTCGGCGCGGGCAGCTCCAGCGGTGTGCCGGACCTGATGGTGCCTGCCTTGGCCGTGCCGGCCCTGCTCGTGTCGGACTTCGCCGCCTTGAGGGCCTTCACGCGGTCCTGGCGGGCAGCGCGGCGGGCGGCGTGTGCGGACCCGGGGAGCGGCGGCAGCCGCACCTCGAAGGTGTCGATGGAGAAGCCGGCCGAGACGGGGCGAGCCGTGATCGGCTCGAAGTGGCCACGGGTGTAGCCGTCGGCGGTGGCCAGCACCAGGGCGACGTACCGGTTGCTGTGGTTGTAGCGCAGCGTCGCGGCGACCCGACCGCGCTCGGTGGACAGGTCGTCGTCACCCGAGCAGAGGTAGACCGCGGTCGCCAGGGCCGCGTCGTCGATGTCCTGCGGGTTGCGGATGCCGTCACCATCGGCGTCCACGCCGACGACCGACCAGGTCGAGGGGATGAACTGCATCGGGCCGACCGCGCGGTCCCAGCGGGTGTCGCGGTCGTACTGGCCGGCGTCCGTGTCGCGGATCCTGCGGGTGTTGTTCGTGCCGTCGAGCGCGATGCCGAGGATGCCCGGGACGGCGAGGCCGTTGCGGTCGAGGCGGCCGCCGGCATAGCGGCCGTGGTCCGACTCCACCTTGCCGATCGCGGCGATGTGCTCCCACGAGACCCCGCAGCCGGGGTCAGAGGCGTTGATGACCGTCGCGGCGCGCTGGTAGGCGGCGAGGGCCGACGACGGGAGGTTCGCCCGGGCCGCGGCGAGTACGGCGCGCGAGCGGTCCCGGGTCGAGAGCCGACCCTGGGCGCGGGTCATGCTCGCCGGGGCGTGGATGACCTCGGTCGGCGGGACCACCTCAGGTGCGGGGAGGGTGCCGCTGCGGACGGGGGCGGCGCTCGCGGGGAGGGACATCGCCATGGTGGGCGCGACGGCCGCGGGAGCGACGGCGTTGAGTGCCCAGGAGGCCGGCAGGGCAGCGATCATCGCGGCCAGCGTCGACTTCCATGACCAGGCATCCCGCACTCGTGCCACGTGCTTTCCGCTGCTTCGCATCATTCACTCCCCTCCGGTGCGCCCCGGTGCGCTGTGTCCGATCCGCCCGAAATGAGCGTTCACGGCACGCTACCTGCCCGAGGGGATGGCGGTAGCCCGTTCCCGCACACGATGACACCGATGTGCTAGGGGGGGTAGTCCGATCAGCGGATGGCGCGCGCCGAGAAGGTGAACGGCTTGTTCTGGTCGCGGGCCGCGCCGCTGCACGAGTAGGCTCCGGCACCGCAGACGTAGCGCACCGAGGTGTTCGCCATCGTCAGCGTGACGCGCTTGACCGCCGACCGCGACAGCGGCAGGGTCATCTTCCCGTTGCCCCACGAGTTCAGCCGCATCCCGTGGCGCGACAGCGTGCCGTCCTTGCGGTTCACGATCGCGACCACGCCGGTGATGTTCGACGGACCGTTGACGGCGAGCCGGACCCGCCAGGCGCCCTTCAGGCTGGTGCCGGCGGTGAGGGCGTAGCTCCGGCTGGTCAGGTGGTCGAGCTTGACGGTGCGGTTGCCGGTGCCGCGGCTGGCCGTGGACAGCCGGAACGTCGCGGCGACCGGCGGTCGGCGGTAGGCCCTGCCCTCGGCATAGGTCCGTGCCGGGTAGAGGTTGCCGGCCGCGAAGCCGGCGAACCGGGTCCGCAGGCTGGTGTTCTCCGCCCTGAGCGTCTGGCTGATCGCCACGGTCGAGTAGATGCCGTCCCGGGCGGCCCGGGACCACATCGACCGCACCACGTCGGCGCCGAGGCGGCGGCTGAGGAACTCGAAGAAGATCCAGTTGCCGTACCAGGTGACCCCGATCGGGGAGTCCAGGGTGCGTCCCGGCTTGGCCAGCGCGCTGGACGAGAGGAACTGGCGGTTGTCGTTGACCGAGTCGTAGACCCGCTCCTCCATCCAGGTCGCGGTCGACTCCTGGAACCAGGTGTCCTCGTACTGGTCGTAGCCGAACTGCACCGCGTGGAAGAACTCGTGCGCCGCGGTGGCCCGGAGCAGGTCGCCGGGGTCACCGCCGCCGAGCGCGCGGTTGGTGAAGTCCTCGTCGAGGGCGAGGTAGGCCGAGCTGGTGTCACGGGCCGGGTGGTCGGAGGCGGCGTAGCCGTAGATGCCGCGGGAGCCGATGTCGCCGAGGAACACGTCGAGCCCGGGGGTCGGACCGGCGTCGTTGGTCGGGGTGCCCCCGTCGGCGAGCGGGGGGCGGTAGCCGAGCCGCCCGACCTCGCGGCTCCAGACGTTCTCCATGACGCGGGCCGTCTCCTGCACCCAGTCCGGCACTCCGTCGGCCGGGGCGGTGTCGGCCATCGGCGGGCGGTCGGCGGTGGTCGCGACGTAGTGCACGCACACCCGGGCCAGGCAGTACGGCGCCTCCTCGGCGACGGTGTACTCGAGCAGCCCGTCGTTCTCGCCGGTGTCCTCGTCACCGTCCCGGGTGGGCCGCGCCAGGATCTGGCCGGCCCGGCGCCGGTCAGCTGGCGGCAGGTCGGCGAGGGTCTCGCTGAGCTGGTTGAGCACCTGCGTCGGGTGGTCGGTGGAGTCGCCGGCCACCAGGTCCTCGGCCGCGTCCAGGCTCTCCTCGGCGATCTGCTCCGGAGTGCCGGGGTCGGTGCTGGTCGGGTCGACGGTGAGCGGCTGCCCGGTCGGGAGGCCCGCACCCGGCTCGTCGGAGGCGGCGTACGACGGGAGGGAGGCGGTGCCCACCAGCAGCGCTCCGGCGACGGTGACAGCCAGGAGCGGTGCGAGGCGGGAGGACCGGGAGGGCGCGGGCATGGGCGCCACCCTACGTCAGCAGTCGCGTCCGAGCCGCCTCCGCGTCCGCCGCGGCGAGGCCCCCGCTGAGGCTCGGCTGAGGACCCGCTGAGGACCGGGGCCGGGCCTGGTGGGACGCCCGGTGCGAGCTCAGGCGATGCCCGAGATCTTCTCGATCAGCGCGGTGGTGGAGATGGCCGGCGTGCGGGCGAGGTAGACGACCTCGCAGATGTCCTCGAACTCGTCGAAGCGTCCCTTCCAGTCGTCGCCCATCACCAGCACGTCGGCGGCGTAGGTGGTGATGTAGTCGCGCTTGAGCTCGAGGCTCTCCTCGACGAAGACCTCGTCGACCGGCTTGAGGGCGGCGACGATGGCGAGCCGCTCGGCCTGGCTGAAGACCGGCGAGCGGCCCTTCTTGCGCTCGTTGAGGGCGTCGGCCGAGATCCCGACGACGAGGCGGTCGCCGAGGGACGCGGCGCGCTCGATGACGCGCAGGTGGCCGACGTGGAACACGTCGAAGGTGCCGAAGGTGATCACGGTCCGGGGCATGGATGCAGCCTACCGGGAAGGGGAGGTTAGGCTTACCTTAGAAACGTCTCACGTCGTCGAGAGAGAGTCTCCCGCATGCGCACGTCCGCCCTGCTCGCCACCGGCCTGGCGCTGGCCTCGCTCGCCGCGACCGCCGGCTGCGGTCTCCTCGGCGAGGACGACCCTGCCGACCTGCAGGTCTACTCGGCGCGTCACTACGGGTCCGAGGAGGTCTTCAAGCAGTTCACCGAGGAGACCGGGATCACCGTCGACTTCCTCGGCGGCGAGAACGCCGAGCTGCTCGAACGGATCAAGGCGGAGGGCGACGACTCCCCGGCCGACGTCTACATGACCGTCGACGCCGGCAACCTCTGGAACGCCTCGGACCAGGGCCTCCTGCAGCCGCTCGACAGCCCGACGCTCGACGAGGCCGTCCCGCAGCAGTACCGCGACTCCGAGGACCGCTGGTTCGGGCTGGTGCTGCGCGCCCGCACGGTGCTCTACAACCCCGACAACGTCGACGGGTCCGAGCTCGATGCGCAGGACACCTACGCGGGGCTGGCCGACCCCACCTGGCAGGGCCGGATCTGCATGCGCGACACGAGCGAGGCCTACACGGTCTCGCTGGTCGCGTCGTTGATCGACCTCCACGGCCGCGACGAGGCGCTCGACATCGTCGAGGGCTGGGTCGCCAACGACGTCGACGTGATGGCCAACGACGTGCTGCTGATCGACGCGGTCGACGCCGGCACCTGCGACGTGGCGCTGGTCAACCACTACTACCTCGCCCGCGAGCTCGAGGAGCGGCCGGACCTGAACGTGAGGCTCTTCTGGGCCTCCCAGGAGGGTGCCGGCACGCACGTGAACCTCTCCGGCGCCGGGGTCGTGGAGTCCAGCGACAACAAGGACCAGGCCCAGGAGCTGATCGAGTGGCTGGCCACCGAGGGCCAGGACGACATGATCGACGGCAACCACGAGTTCCCCGTCAACGAGAGCGTCCAGCCCGACGAGATCGCCCGCTCCTTCGGCGACTTCGAGCCGATGCCGATCGACGCCGAGGCGTACGGCGCCCTGAACGCCGAGGCGGTCGACCTGCTGGCGGAGGCCGGCTACAAGTAGGCCGCCCATGACTCCCGTCCGATGACCCAGACCCTGGCGCCGCCTGCTCCGCAGGACCGGTCGCACCGAGCCGCCCGGCTCCGCCGTGCCACCTCGCGCGGCCGACCGGGCTGGTCGGCGTCCGTGCTGCTCATCGCGGCCGCGGTCGTCGGGCCGGTCGCGGTGGTGCTCCTCGACGTCGCCAACGGCGGGTTGCCCGACTGGCCGCGCAACCTCGGCGACATGGTGGTCACCACGGTGCTGCTGATGGCCGGGGTCGGCGTCGGCACCCTGCTGCTCGGCTGCGGTCTCGCGTGGCTGGTGACGGCGTACACGTTCCCGCTGCGCAACGTGCTGGTCTGGCTGCTGGTGCTGCCGCTGGCGATGCCGGCCTACATCCTCGGCTTCGTCTTCCTCTCGACGTTCGACGCCGCGGGACCGGTGCAGCGGTGGCTGCGGTCGGTGCTGGGGGAGGGCGTGCAGTTCTCGGTGAGCACGCTCTGGGGCTGCGTCGTGGTGATGTCGCTGACGCTCTACCCCTACGTCTACCTCCTGGCACGGGCGGCGTTCGCCGAGCAGGCCCCCTCGACGTACGACGCGGCCCGGACGCTCGGCGCCGGTCGCGGCCGGGCGTTCTTCCGGGTGCTGATGCCGCTCGCGCGGCCGTCCCTGGCCGCGGGCCTCGCCCTGGTGATGATGGAGGTGCTGACCGACTTCGCGACCGTCCAGTACTTCGGCGTGCAGACCGTCTCGGTCGGCGTCTACACGGTCTGGAAGGGCTCCTACGAGTTCGGCGCCGCGGTGCAGCTCGCGGCGCTGGTGATGCTGTTCGCGGTCGCGGTGCTGGCGGGGGAGCGGCTGATGCGCGGCCGGGCCCGCTTCACCCAGCAGGGCGGCCACGGGCGCGGCCTCCAGCCCGAGCGGCTGCCCGCCGGGCGCGGCCTGCTGGCCACCGTCGCCTGCCTGCTGGCGCTGGGGGCGAGCGTCTTCGTGCCGGTCGCGAGGCTGGTGTGGTGGGCCGTCGACCATGCCCGCGGTGACGGCCCTCCCGCACTGGACTCCGGCTTCACGCAGGCCTTCTCGAACTCGGTCGTGGTGGCGCTGATCGCCTCGCTCACCTGTGTCTCGCTGGCGCTGGTCATCGGTCACGCGGTCCGGCTCGGCGGCGGTCGCACGATCCGCGGGGCGGCGCAGCTGACCACGTTCGGCTACGCCGTGCCGGGCGCGGTGATCGGCATCGGCACCCTGCTGATGTTCGCCTGGCTGGACCGCGCCGTCGAGTGGGTGGGGGTCGAGGGCGGCACCGGCCTGCTGGTCACCGGCTCGGTGGTGGGCATCCTCTACTCCTATGCCGTCCGCTTCCTCGGGCCGGCCTACCAGGCCGTCGACGCGTCGTACCAGAAGGTGCCGTCCACGCTCACCCAGAGCGCGCTCAGCCTCGGTGCCGGCCCGGTCCGGGTGCTGGGGCGGGTGCACGGCCCGCTGGTACGGTCCGGCGTGGCCGTGGCGCTGGTCCTGGTCGCGATCGACGCGATCAAGGAGCTGCCGCTGGTGCTGATGCTGCGGCCGTTCGGCTTCAACACCATGTCCGTGTGGGTCTACCAGCTGGCGAAGGAGAACCTGTGGGGTCTGGCCGCGCTCCCCGCGCTGGTGATCGTCGCGCTCGCGACGCTGCCGGTGTTCATCCTGTTCCGGCAGGTGCGCGCCGCCGACGCCCAGGTGCGCGGCGGCCGGTCGAGACGGAGCCGCTGAGGTGACCGTCACCCCGGCCCTCGTCTTCGAGGGCGTCTCCAAGGCGTACGGCGCGACGCCGGCCGCGCGCGACCTCGACCTGTCCGTGCACCCGGGGGAGATGATCACGCTGATCGGCCCGTCGGGCTGCGGCAAGTCGACCGCGCTCCGGCTGATCGCGGGGCTCGAGCGACCCGACGCCGGCCGGATCCTGGTGGCCGGCGAGGAGGTGGCCGGGCCCGGGACCTTCGTGAACCCCGAGAAGCGCCGGGTGGGGCTGGTCTTCCAGGACCACGCGCTGTTCCCGCACCTGACCGTGACCCGCAACGTGGAGTTCGGCCTGCACGGCGCGCGCGGCCTGCCCCGCGACGAGCGGGCCGCCCGTGCCACCGCGGTGCTCGAGCTGGTCCGGCTCGGCCACCTCGCCGACCGCTACCCCCACGAGCTGTCCGGGGGAGAGCAGCAGCGGGTCGCGCTGGCGCGTGCCCTCGCGCCGCGGCCGGCCGTCGTACTCCTCGACGAGCCGTTCTCCTCCCTGGACGAGAACCTCCGTGCGCAGGTCCGCGCCGAGCTGGTCGGGGTGCTGCGCGAGACCGGCACCACCGCGGTCTTCGTCACCCACGACCAGACCGAGGCGCTGTCCGTCGGAGACCGGGTGGTGGTGATGCAGGCCGGACGCATCGAGCAGGCGGACACGCCGTACCGCGTCTTCGAGGAGCCGGCCACGCGCTTCGTCGCGTCGTTCATGGGTGACGCCGACTTCCTGCGCGCCCACGTGCACAAGGCGCTGCTCACCTGCGAGATCGGGGTGGTGTCGACGGTGCCCGGCTGGGCCGGCGCGGACGTCGACGTCGACGTGGTGCTCCGCCCGCACGAGGTCGCGCTCACCCCGCAGCCGGAGCGCACCGGGCCGGGGCCGGAGGTGGTGGCGGTCGAGTACCACGGCGCCTTCGTGCTGCACACGGTCCGGCTGGAGTCCGGCCAGACGGTCCGTTCGTGGCAGCCGCACTCGGTGCGGCACCCGGTCGGCACGGCCGTCTCGGTGTCGGTCGTCGCGGGCCTCACCCCGACGTTGCTGGTGGGCGACAGCGCGATGGTGATGCCGCCTGACACAATCGCCCGCGATGAGCACTCCGATCACGTCTGAGCCCGAGGCCGACGCCGGCCGACGGCGCGGACTGCGACGGATGCGCGCCGTCGCGCTGGCGCTGCTGGTGTTCGCCGCCATCGTCTACCTGCTCACCCTGGGGGCGGACGGCTTCCTCGGCTTCGTCAACGCGGGCGCCGAGGCGAGCATGGTCGGTGCGATGGCCGACTGGTTCGCGGTCACCGCGCTGTTCCGGCACCCCCTGGGGCTGCCGATCCCGCACACCGCGCTGATTCCCCGCCGCAAGGACGAGCTCGGCCAGGGGCTGCAGGACTTCGTCGGCGAGAACTTCCTCCAGGAGGACATCATCCGCGAGCGGGTGGGCGCCGCGCAGGTGACCCAGCGGGTCGCGACGTGGGCCAGCGAACCCGCCCACGCCCGACGGGTGGTCCAGGAGGTCACCGACCTCGCCGCGATCGGGCTGGGCCAGGTGCAGGACCGGCACATCGAGGAGTTCGTCGAGGCGGTGCTGGTGCCGCGGTTCCGGGACGAGCCGATCGCGCCGATCCTGGGCCGGTTCGTCACCGAGGCGGTCCGCGACGACCTGCACCACGGGGTCGTCGACCTGGCGCTCGAGGAGCTGCACGGGTGGCTGCAGGCCAACCCGGGCACCTTCGCCGAGGTGCTCAGCGAGCGGGCCCCGTGGTGGGCCCCGCCGCGTCTCAACGAGGCGGTCACCACGCGGCTGCACACCGAGGCGGTCCGCTGGATCGCCGACATCCGCGACGACCCGCACCACCACGCGCGGACGGCGCTGGACTCGATGCTGGCCCAGCTCGGCGAGGACCTGCTGCACAACGAGTCGACCCAGGCCCGGGCGGAGGCGTTCAAGCTGCGGCTGCTGGAGCACCCGCAGTTCCCCGCGACCGGGATCTCCTTGTGGCAGGCGCTGCGCAACGCACTGCTCCGTGCCCTGGAGGACCGCGAGGGTCCGCTGGCCGAGCGCCTCGAGCGGGAGCTGGTGGCGCTGGCGCAGCGGCTGCTCGACGACGCCCCGATGCGGGCGAGGCTGGACACGATGCTCAGCGACGTCGTGGTGTTCGCGGTGTCGCGCTACGGCGCCGAGCTGACCGCGGTGATCACGCACACCATCGAACGCTGGGACGGCAAGGAGGCGGCCCGCAAGATCGAGCTGCACGTCGGCCGGGACCTGCAGTTCATCCGGATCAACGGCACCATCGTCGGCGGCCTGGTCGGCGTACTCATCCACACCGTCGCCGTCCTCGCCGCCTGACCCTCCCCACCCCCATCCCCCCAACCCACCCCCCGCCGAGGTGTCACTTCTTGCGTGCCGAGGTGTCGATTCTTGCGCGGCGAGGTGTCACTTCTTGCGAAGGAGGGCGCAAGAATCGACACCTCGGACCGCAATTCCTGACACCTCGGCGGTGCTGGGAGGATGACCGCATGACAGACGACGTACCGATCCGCGACGAGTCGATCCGGCTCGGTCAGTTCCTGAAGCTCGCGAACCTGATCGAGAGCGGTGCGGATGCGAAGAGCGTCACCGCAGACGGGCTGGTGCTGGTCAACGGCGAGGTCGAGACCCGCCGCGGCCGCCAGCTCGCGCAGGGCGACGTGGTCAGCCTCGGCGGTCAGTCGGCCCGGGTCTCGTCCGGCGACGGGGAGATCGACGTTCCCTGGTGAGACCGCACGAACGCCCGGCTCGCGCCGCGCGTACGCACGGTCCGGCGCTCAGGAGACCTTGAGCAGGTCGACGACGAAGATCAGGGTCTCGCCGGGCTTGATCACGCCACCGGCGCCGCGGTCGCCGTACCCCAGGTGCGGCGGGATGACGAGCTGGCGGCGACCGCCGACCCGCATCCCCTGTACGCCGGAGTCCCAGCCGGAGATGACCTGACCGGCGCCGAGACGGAACTGCAGCGGGTCGCCGCGGTTGTAGGACGCGTCGAACTCCTCGCCGGTCGAGAGCGCCACGCCGACGTAGTGCACCGACACCGCGGCACCGGACGTGGCCTCGTCACCTTCGCCCTCGACGAGGTCGTTGATGACCAGGTCGTCCGGCGCCGGGAAGTCGGGGAAGTCGATCTCGGGCTTGTCCATGGATGTCCTCAGGTCTGGTGCAGGTAGTGGTCGAGCTGGTCACGCTCGAACTCGAGCTCGCCGATGCGGCTCTTGACGATGTCGCCGATGGAGATGATGCCGGTCAGCTCTCCGTCGGTGAGCACCGGGACGTGCCGGATGCGGTGCTCGGTCATGATCTGCATCAGCTCGTCGACCAGTGTGGTGCCCTCACAGGTCTGCACGGAGGAGGTCATGATCGAGGCGACCGTCGCCTCCAGGACGTCGTCGCTGTCGTTGAGACGGCGTACGACGTCGCGCTCGGAGACGATGCCGTCGACCGAGGTCCCCTGCTCGCTGACGATCAGCGCCCCCACGTTGTGCTCGGCGAGGAGTCCGACCAGGGCACGCACGGTGGCGTCCGGTCGGATGGTGACCACGTCCTGGCGGGGCTTGCCTCGCAGCACATCGTTGATGCGCATGTGACCTCCTGGTGCTTCGTCGGCTACTGATCGAACGCTAGCGGGGTCGCGGGTTCCTGAACAGGCGTCCCAGCGCTCGGATCAGCCCAGCGGGGGTTCGTCGTCGTCCTCGGGGGTGCGGCGGCTGCGGAAAGCGTGCACCGAACCCGGTCCGTGGGCGACGGCGTCAGGGTCGTCGCCGTCGGCCACCGACCCCAGGAACCCGAGTGCGGCCTCGTGGAGGTGCCCGTTGGTGGCCAGGGCGTTGCCCCCGAACGGGCCCGGGGTGCCGTCGAGCGAGGTGAACTGACCGCCGGCCTCGCGGACGATGACGTCCAGCGCCGCCATGTCGTAGACCTCCAGCTCCGGCTCCGCGGCGATGTCGACGGCACCCTCGGCCAGCAGCATGTAGGACCAGAAGTCGCCGTACGCCCGGGTCCGCCAGCAGCGGCGGGACAGCGAGAGGAAGTCGTCGAGCCGGCCCCGTTGGTCCCAGCCGCCGAGGGAGGCGTAGGACAGTGACGCGTCCTCGAGGCGGCGTACGTCGGAGGTGTGGATCTGGGTGGCCTTGAGCAGCGACCGGCCCGTCCACGCTCCGTTGCCGACCGAGGCCCACCAACGGCGCTGGAGCTGCGGGGCGGACACCACGCCGAGCACCACCTCGTCGTCGACCGCGAGGGCGATCAGGGTCGCCCAGACCGGCACGCCCCGGACGAAGTTCTTGGTGCCGTCGATCGGGTCGACGATCCACCGTCGCTGGCTGTGCCCGATGGTGCCGTGCTCCTCGCCGACGACCGCGTCCCGCGACCGGACCCGGGAGAGCGTCCGACGGATGCCCGTCTCGACGGCGGTGTCGGCGTCGGTCACGGGGCTGAGGTCCGGCTTGCTCATCACGTGCAGGTCGAGCGCCTTGAAGCGCGCCTGCGTGAGCGAGTCGGCGTCGTCGGCGAGCACGTGCGCGAGGCGCAGGTCGTCGGTGTAGTCGGTCGGCATGTCCGACAGGCTATTCCCCGGGGTCCCCGGCCCCGCTGCCCTAGGGTGATCGGCATGGAGATCAATGGCTTGCCGCTGCACCCTCTGGTCGTGCACGCCGCCGTTGTCTTCCTGCCGTTGGCCGCACTCCTCTCGCTCGTGTACGCCGGGGTGCCGCGCTGGCGCTGGGCCACCCGCTGGCCGTTGGTCGGCCTGACGGCAGTGGCCCTGGCCTCGATCGTGAGCGCCTACTTCTCCGGTCGGGACTTCCTCGACCGGCGGCCCGAGCTGGAGCAGTCCGCGGCGGTCAAGCTGCACGAGGAGCGGGCCGAGGTGCTCTTCTGGGTGGCGATCGTGTTCACCGTCCTGGTGCTGCTCTCTGCCTCGGCCCTCGGTGGCCCCTCCGGCCTGGTCTCGGGCCGGTTCGGGCGTGGACGCCACAACCCGCTGGTCGAGTGGTCGCTGGTCGCGATGCTGGCGATCATGGCGATCGTGGCGCTGGCGATGGTCGTCCAGACCGGCGATGCCGGTGCCACCGCGGTCTGGGGCAGCTAGTAGGGATCGCCCTCGCGCGCGGCGAGCAGACGCCGGAACGACTCCACGCGCGGTGCGTCGAGATCACCGGCGGCGATCGCCTCGTCGAGACCGCACTCGGGCTCGCCTTCGCCGTGCGAGCAGCCGCGCGGGCACACCCCGGTCTCGGCCTCGAGGTCGGGGAACGCGCCGATCAGCTGGTCCGGGTTGACGTGGGCCAGCCCGAAGGACCGGATGCCCGGGGTGTCGATGATCCAGCCGCCGCCGGGCAGCGCCAGCATGAACGCCGAGGTCGAGGTGTGCCGGCCGCGCCCGGTCACCGCGTTGACCACGCCCACCTCGCGGGCGGCGTCCGGCACCAGGGCGTTGACCAGCGTGGACTTGCCGACGCCGCTGTGGCCGACGAGCACGCTGGTGTGGCCGTCCAGCACGGCCCGCACCGCCGCCAGGTCGCCCCCCCGCTCGGTCACGACGTGGTCGACGTCGAGGTGACGGTAGGTCGCGAGCAGGATCTCGGGGTCGGCGAGGTCCGCCTTGGTCAGGCACAGGATCGGTGTCATCCCCGCGGCGTAGGCCGCCACCAGGGCACGGTCGATGAGGCCGGTGCGCGGCTCGGGGTCGGCGAGCGCGGTGACCACGACGAGCTGGTCGGCGTTGGAGACGATGACGCGCTCGACCGGGTCGTCGTCGTCGGCGGTACGTCGCAGCGTGGTGGCCCGCTCGTCGACCTCGACGATGCGTGACAGGCTGCCGTCGGCGCCGGAGACGTCGCCGACGACGCGAACCCGGTCGCCGACCACGACGCCCTTGCGGCCCAGCGGCCGGGACTTCATGGCGGTGACGGTCCGGTCCTCGACCAGCAGCGTGTAGCGGCCGCGGTCGACGGTCACGACCACGCCCGACACGGCGTCGTCGTACGACGGCCGGTCCTTGGTGCGTGGCCGGGTACGGCGTCTCGGGCGCTCGTAGTGCTCGTGGTCGTGCTCGGAGTAGCGACCCGTCACAGCAACCCCGCCCAGTAGTCCGCGAACCCGGGGAACGTCTTGGCGGTGGTGTCGACCTGTTCCACGAGAACTCCGTCGACGGCCGCCCCCACGATCACGGCGGCGTGCGCCATCCGGTGGTCGGCGTAGGTGCGGAACACGCCCCCGTGCAGCGGAGCCGGTCGCAGCGACAGGCCGTCCGATTCCTCGCTGACCTCGGCGCCGAGGCCGCCGAGCTCGGTGGCCAGTGCGGCCAGCCGGTCGGTCTCGTGGGCGCGGATGTGGGCGATCCCGCGCAGCCGCGAGGGCGAGTCCGCGAGGGCGCACAGCGCCGCCACCGCAGGGGTGAGCTCTCCGACGTCGTGCAGGTCGAGGTCGACGCCGTGGAGGCGGCCGGTGCCGGTGACGGTCAGGCCGGTGGCGGTGAACGCGACCTCGCACCCCATCGCTACGAGGATCTCACGCAGCGCGTCGCCGGCCTGGGTGGTCCGTCGTGGCCAGTCCAGGACGGTGACCGAGCCGCCGGTCACCGCCGCCAGCGCCACGAAGGGCGCGGCGTTGGAGAGATCCGGCTCGATGGTGTGGTCGCGGGCGGCGACCGGACCGGGGCCGACGACCCAGCGGTCGGTGTCGCTGTCGTCGACCTCGACGCCGTGCCGGCGGAGCAGGTCGACGGTCATGTCGATGTGGGGGAGCGA
This sequence comes from uncultured Actinomycetota bacterium, assembly GCA_963767955.1. Taxonomy (GTDB): domain Bacteria; phylum Actinomycetota; class Actinomycetes; order Propionibacteriales; family Nocardioidaceae; genus Nocardioides. Next base: position 291,868 of record CAVYGA010000003.1, read on the forward strand.
CGGCACCGGCGGTCCGCTGTGCCTCACGTCCACGCCCCGCTCGAAGCGGGCGCCGGCGAGGAGCAGGGCGGAGACGAACTGGGAGGAGGCCGAGGCGTCGATGACGACCTCGCCGCCGCGCACGGACCCGGTGCCGTCGATGACGAAAGGCAGCGACTCGCCCGGCGAGACCGCGACGCCGAGGCCACGCAGCGCGGTGAGCACCTCACCGACCGGCCGCCGGCGCATGTGGGCGTCGCCGTCGAAGGACACCCGACCGGTGGACAGCGCGGCGACCGGCGGCACGAACCGCATCACCGTGCCCGCGAGGCCGCAGTCGACCTCCGCGTCGCGGTCGAGGCTGCCGGGCGTGACCACCCAGTCGTCACCGGAGGTGTCCACCGCCGAGCCCAGTGCGGTCAGGGCATCCGCCATCAGGGCGGTGTCCCGCGAGCGGAGGGCACGGCGTACGACGGAGGGCCGGTCGGCGATCGCGGCCAGCACCAGGGCCCGGTTCGTCAGCGACTTGGACCCGGGGAGCGTGACCGTCAGATCGACGGGGGCGGCCGCCAGGGGCGCGGGCCAGGGCTCGGGTCTCGTCACAGGGCGAAGGCTACCGAGGTCCGATCACGGGCCAGGGCGCGTGGTCACGGCAGCGACCAGGTGTAGACCTCGGGGGTGGGGTCGACGTACGGCGGCAGCGGCCGCAGCTCCATGCGCAGCGAGAAGAGGAGCGGCAGCTGCTGAAAGCGGATGTCGAACGGCTCGTCGTCGGTGACGCGGCAGGTCAGCAGCCGCGCGGTGCCCGTGCGTTCGCAGAAGCTCGGGGCGAACACCCGGTCGCGGGGGAGGATCCCCGTCCACGTGACCACGAGCTCGGCCGGCTTCGCCGGGGTCGCCCCCAGGGCGCTGACCTCGAAGCGCTGGTTGATGCCGGGATCACGGACCTCCACCCGGAGGTCGAGGTCGTGGACCGGTTGGGTGACGGTGACGCCGACGCGGGCCGTGGCCGAGCCACCGCGTGGGTCGCGCACCGTGTAGGTGAACTCGTCAGGACCTGCGAGGGCATCCGAGGAGGCGGCGTACTTGATCGTGCCGCCGGCCGTCACGGTTGCGGTGCCGCGAGCGGGGGTGGTCACGTCGGCCTGGCGAAGCGTCAGGGCGTCGCCGTTCGGGTCCCCGTAGCTGCCGAGGATGTCGATCGAAACGGACTCACCCGCTGCCACCTCGACGTCGGAGATCGCCTTCTCCAGGACCGGGTCGTCGTTGACGATCGTGATCGACACCTGGCCCGGGGACGCGGAGGCAGCGCCCCGGTCGTCGGTCAGGGCGTAGGTGAACACCTCGGTGCCGGCGAAGTCGTCGTCGTAGGCGAACACGAGCTCCGGGCCGTCCACGGTGACGCTGCCGTGCTCGACGCCGGAGACGCCTGTCGATGCTGAGGGTGTCGCCGTCGGGGTCGCTGTCGTTGGCGAGGACGTCGATGCGGAACGTCCCGCCCGCGAACGCGCGGACACTGGCCTCGTCGTCGGCCGCGACCGGCGACCGGTTGGGCCTCGGGCGGGTGGTGACGTGCAGCCGTCCGGTTGCCTCGCCGCCGCGACCGTCGGTGACCGTGTAGGTGACGTTGTCCGAGCCGAACCAGCCCGCCTCGGGCGTGTAGAGGATGCTGCCGTCGACGACCTCCGCGGTGCCGTGCTCACCGTCCTCGGTGGAGGCCAGGGTGACCGGGTCGCCGTCGGGGTCGGTGTCGTTGGCGGTGACGTCGACGGTGACCGAGGTCTCGAAGTCGGTCAGCACGTTGTCGACCCGAGTGACCGGGTCCCGGTTGACCGGGGGTGCCTTGAGGGTGGTGACGGTGAGTGTGCCGGTGGCGGTGTCGGTGCCGTCGGTGACCGTGTAGGTCAGGGTGTCGTCCCCGTCCCACCCGTCCTCGGGGGTGTAGGTCAGGGTGCCGTCGGCGACCTCAGCGGTGCCGTGGGCGCCGTCCTGGGCCGAGACCAGGGACACCGGGTCGCCGTCGGGGTCGGTGTCGTTCGCCGCCACGTCCACGGTGACCGGCTGACCGGCGCCGGTGGTCGCGAAGTCCGGCTGCGTCTGCGGTGCCCGGTTGACCGGCGGCGCCTTCACGGTGGTGACCGTCAGCGTGCCGGTCGCCTCGCCGCCGCGACCGTCGGTGACCGTGTAGGTCATGGTGTCGTCCCCGTCCCAGCCCGTCCTCGGGGGTGTAGGTCAGGGTGCCGTCGACCACGGTGGTGGTGCCGTGGGCGCCGTCCTCGGCCGAGACCAGGGACACCGGGTCGCCGTCGGGGTCGGTGTCGTTCGCCGCCACGTCGACGGTGACCGGCTGCCCGGCGCCGGTGGTGGCGAAGTCGGGCTGCGTCTGCGGTGCCCGGTTGACCGGCGGCGCCTTCACGGTGGTGACCGTCAGCGTGCCGGTCGCCTCGCCGCCGCGACCGTCGGTGACGGTGTAGCTGATCGTGTCGTCCCCGTCCCAGCCCGTCCTCGGGGGTGTAGGTCAGCGTGCCGTCGACCACGGTGGCGGTGCCGTGGGCGCCGTCCTCGGCCGAGACCAGGGACACCGGGTCACCGTCGGGGTCGGTGTCGTTCGCCGCCACGTCGACGGTGACCGGCTGCCCGGCGCCGGTGGTCGCGAAGTCCGGCTGCGTCTGCGGTGCCCGGTTGACCGGCGGCGCCTTCACAGTGGTCACCGTCAGCGTGCCGGTCGCCTCGCCGCCGCGACCGTCGGTGACGGTGTAGCTGATCGTGTCGTCCCCGTCCCACCCGTCCTCGGGGGTGTAGGTCAGCGTGCCGTCGACCACGGTGGCGGTGCCGTGGGCGCCGTCCTCGGCCGAGACCAGGGACACCGGGTCACCGTCGGGGTCGGTGTCGTTCGCCGCCACGTCGACGGTGACCGGCTGCCCGGCGCCGGTGCTGGCGAAGTCCGGCTGCGTCTGCGGTGCCCGGTTGACCGGCGGCGCCTTCAAGGTGGTCACCGTCAGCGTGCCGGTCGCCTCGCCGCCGCGACCGTCGGTGACGGTGTAGCTGATCGTGTCGTCCCCGTCCCAGCCCGCGTCGGGGGTGTAGGTCAGGGTGCCGTCGGTGACGGTGGTGGTGCCGTGGGCGCCGTCCTCGGCCGAGACCAGGGACACCGGGTCGCCGTCGGGGTCGGTGTCGTTCGCCGCCACGTCGACGGTGACCGGCTGCCCGGCGCCGGTGCTGGCGAAGTCGGGCTGCGTCTGCGGTGCCCGGTTGACCGGCGGCGCCTTCACGGTGGTGACCGTCAGCGTGCCGGTCGCCTCGCCGCCGCGACCGTCGGTGACGGTGTAGCTGATCGTGTCGTCCCCGTCCCAGCCCGCGTCGGGGGTGTAGGTCAGCGTGCCGTCGACCACGGTGGCGGTGCCGTGGGCGCCGTCCTCGGCCGAGACCAGGGACACCGGGTCACCGTCGGGGTCGGTGTCGTTCGCCGCGACGTCGACGGTGACCGGCTGCCCGGCGCCGGTGGTCGCGAAGTCCGGCTGCGTCTGCGGTGCCCGGTTGACCGGCGGCGCCTTCACGGTGGTGACCGTCAGCGTGCCGGTGGCGGTGTCGGTGCCGTCGGTGACCGTGTAGGTCAGGGTGTCGTCCCCGTCCCACCCGTCCTCGGGGGTGTAGGTCAGCGTGCCGTCGACCACGGTGGTGGTGCCGTGGGCGCCGTCCTCGGCCGAGACCAGGGACACCGGGTCACCGTCGGGGTCGGTGTCGTTCGCCGCCACGTCCACGGTGACCGGCTGCCCGGCGCCGGTGCTGGCGAAGTCCGGCTGCGTCTGCGGTGCCCGGTTGACCGGCGGCGCCTTCAAGGTGGTCACCGTCAGCGTGCCGGTCGCCTCGCCGCCGCGACCGTCGGTGACGGTGTAGCTGATCGTGTCGTCCCCGTCCCAGCCCGCGTCGGGGGTGTAGGTCAGGGTGCCGTCGACCACGGTGGCGGTGCCGTGGGCGCCGTCCTCGGCCGAGACCAGGGACACCGGGTCACCGTCGGGGTCGGTGTCGTTCGCCGCCACGTCCACGGTGACCGGCTGCCCGGCGCCGGTGGTCGCGAAGTCCGGCTGCGTCTGCGGTGCCCGGTTGACCGGCGGCGCCTTCACGGTGGTCACCGTCAGCGTGCCGGTGGCGGTGTCGGTGCCGTCGGTGACGGTGTAGGTCAGGGTGTCGTCCCCGTCCCAGCCGTCCTCGGGGGTGTAGGTCAGCGTGCCGTCGGCGACCTCAGCGGTGCCGTGGGCGCCGTCCTCGGCCGAGACCAGGGACACCGCGTCGCCGTCGGGGTCGGTGTCGTTCGCGGCGACGTCGACGGTGACCGGCTGCCCGGCGCCGGTGGTCGCGAAGTCCGCGACAGTGACCGGGGCCTGGTTCCCCGGAGGCGCGGCCAGGGTGGTCACGGAGAGCGTGGCCGTTGCGTGATGGGCGCCGTCGTCCACGACGTACGACACGGTGTCGAGGCCTTCCCAGCCGGGCTCCGGGGTGTAGGTGACCAAACCCTCGTCGCTCGCGGCCGCGAACAGGCGGGCGAGGCCGACCGGCCGCGAGATGGTGCCGTGCTCGGGCTGCTCGTAGGAGAAGAGGGTGAGCGGGTCGCCGTCGGGGTCGGTGTCGTTCGCGAGCAGGTTCACGGTGACCGGCTCGCCGAACGGGGTGGACAGCTCCTCGTCGAGGGCCACCGGCGGGTCGTTGACCGTCCGGATCCGGAAGGTGCCACGCACCCTGTGCTCGCCGTCGGTGACGCGGTAGGTGACGACCTCGCGCCCACCCCACCCACGGTCGGGCACGTAGACCAGGGCTTGCTCGGCCCTCGCCGGGGCAGCGGTGCCGCGGCCCGGGAGGGTCACGGACGTGATGGTGAGGTCCCCGTGGTCGGGTGCCTGCAGTGAGGCGTCCACGAAGCTCAGCTCGTCCCCGTCCACGTCGTGCACGAGCCGGGAGATGGGGATGGTGGTCTCGCGCTGCCCCCGGGGTACGTCGAAGTCGAACTCCGGCTGGGTGACCGGGGGGTTCCCGCCGGGGCCACCGGGGTTGCCCGGGTTGCCGGGGCCGCCTGGGTTGCCGGGGCCGGCCGGGTCGCCTGGGTTGTCCGGGGCGGCAGACCCGCCCGGGTCGGTCGCGCCGTCCGAGGGCAGGTCGGTGGCGTCCGCGGTCGTGCTCGCCGCGAGGTCGGTCGGGTCCGTGGTCGCGAAGGGGTCGCTGCTGCCGGTGTCGCCGGCACCTACGCGACGTGCGGGGTCGGTTCCCGCCGGTCCGGTCGGGTCCGCGTCCTGCGACTCCGTCGCACCCGCGGTGCTCGAGGAGGACGCGACGGGTCCGTTCGGCCGCTCGGCGACGGTGGCCCGGCCGCCATCACCCTGGTTGAGCGAGATGGCGACCGAGATGCCGATCACCGTGGAGATGGTGGCTACCCCGACGGCGGCGCTGAGCGGGACGTTCGCGGTGACCCCGTCGCGGACCCGGCCGGCTGCGGCGAGCAGGAAACCCGTCTTGATCGCCACCGAGCCCGAGGCGAGGTAGCCGGTGGCGGCGGCCCCGAGCACGATGGGCGCCAGGATGCCGGAGAGATTCGAGTTGACCTCGGTCAGCTCGAGGTAGATCGCCATGCACTTGCGGCAGCCGTCGAGGTGCTCCTCGACCTTGTGGCCGTCCCGCTTGGAGACGCCGTTGCGGACGTAGGCGCCCAGGTGGTCGTGGGTCCACCGGCAGTCACTGTCGTCGAGCTCCTGGATGTGGGAGTTCAGGAACGCCTGACGCAGCCCTTCCCGGGCCCGGTAGGCCAGTGCGGAGACGGAGTTGGCGCTCATGCCGAGCAGCTCGGCCACGTCGGCCGGCTTCTGGCCCTCGACCTCGGTGTGCCACAGCACCAGCTGCCAGCGTTCGGGCAGCGACGCGAACGCCGCCGCGGCGGCGGAGTTGTCGAAGCCCTCGACCGCCGTGTCGCGGAACGGGACCCCCGGGTCGAACTTCTCCAGGTCGTCGGTGGTCTGCACCTTGGCGCCGGCGCGGATCTTGTCCACGTGGAGGCGGCGTACGGCGGTGAGCAGGTAGGCACGGAACGCGAGGTCGGGGCCACCGCCGTTCTGGAGCACCCGGAGCACCTTCGCGAAGGCGTCGGAGACGAGGTCGTCGGCGTCACTGGTGTTCGTCAGCTGGCGGGCCAGGCGGCGGGCCGCCTCCACGTGACGCTCGAACAGGGTGCCGTATGCGGACACGTCACCGCCGCGGACGGCCGTGATCAGCTCGGCATCGCCCACATCCGGCTTGAGAAGCATGTCCGTCACTGTGGCCCCACGGTGGAATAGCGCATAGAAATCCCCGCTCACTGTATCTCCGCGGTGCGGCACAGAGGCGTGGATCGAAAGAAAATCCGGCAAACCCGCATCATGGCCCGCCACCTGGCCCGTTTCATCGCTGTAGGGGAGGTTCGCAGCGGGAGCGTGCCGTCTGCGAAAAGGGACCGAGGGGAGCAGCCGTGGGATTGTTCGCGACAAAGACGCGGGCGGGACACACGGACGGTCCCGGGGCAGGGCGGGAGCTGTCCGAAGCAGTGCGGCAGATGTTGCCGGACCGCTTCGTGGCGGTAGGGGAGGCCCTTGCCTCGGGATCTGGCTCGGTCGAGTCCTGCGACATCGCCGGGCGCAGCCTGGCCCAGGACGGTGCCTCGCTCGACGAGGCGCTGCACGCCCTGCGCGCCACCGCCCTCGCGGTGACCGGCCGGGACCCGGCGTTCGCCGACGTCCAGGCCATCGCGAACGCCTGGAGCGAGGCCACCCTCGCCTACCTCCACCGACTGTCCTGCGAGGACCCGCTGACCGGTCTGGCCAGCCTCGCCCACGTGCGCAGCCGGCTCTCGGAGATCTACCGCTGCTACGACTACGCAGACGGCACCGTGCCGCACACGCACGCGCTGGTGGTGCTCGAGCTGCCCGAGGACCGTCCGGGTGACCGGGTCGAGTCCGACCACTTCTCGAGGTCACTGCGCCTGGCCCGGCTCGGCGAGACCGCGCGCACCGTGTTCCCCGGCTCCGAGATCATCGGCCGCCTGGGCAACCATCGCGTGCTCGTGCTCGCCCAGCGCGACGACCGACTGGGCCGGCGTACGTCGCTGCTGCGCACGATGCTGCTCTCCGCGCCGTACCCCACCCGGCTCTGGATCGAGGGCCTCCCGGCCACCGACGACTCCGCGGCGATCCTGCTCGACGAGCTCGCCCGCGGCTGAGGCGCCCCTGTGGGTGCCACCGACTAGGTTGGCGACATGTGCGGCCGCTATGCCTCCTCTCGCCGTCCGGAGGACCTGATCGAGGAGTTCGAGGTCGAGGAGTCGCGGATCCCCGCGGCGCTCGAGCCGGACTACAACGTCGCCCCCACCAAGGAGGTGTACGCCGTGGTCGCGCGGTCGCCGGACAAGGAGAAGGCGGTGCCTCCCCAGCGGCAGCTCCGGGTGCTTCGCTGGGGCCTGATCCCGTCGTGGGCCAAGGACGCCTCCATCGGCAACCGGATGATCAACGCCCGCATGGAGACCGTCGCCGAGAAGCCCGCCTTCCGCCGGGCCTTCGCGGCGCGCCGGTGCCTGCTGCCCGCCGACGGCTACTTCGAGTGGTACCCCACCGAGGAGCTCACCCGGGCGGGCAAGCCGAAGAAGCAGCCGTTCTTCATCCGGCCCCGCGACGGCGGCGTGCTCGCGATGGCGGGGCTCTACGAGATCTGGCGCGATCCCGACCGCGACGAGGACGACCCCGACCGCTTCCGCTGGACCTGCACCGTGCTCACCACGCAGGCCGAGGACGACCTCGGCCACATCCACGACCGGATGCCGCTGATGGTGCCGGCCGACCGCTGGGCTGCCTGGCTGGACCCCGCCGGCGGCGCCGCGGGTGACCGGCTGGCCCTGCTGGAGCCGGCCGCACCCGGTCTGCTCGAGGCGTTCCCGGTGTCGACGATGGTCGGCAACGTCCGCAACAACGGCCCGGAGCTGATCGAGGCGCTCCCGCTCGCCTGAGGCCGGATGGTGCCGCCGCGGGTGACAATGGGGCATGAGCCACGTCCGGACCATCCCCACGCCGCACGGCGACGCCCGGCTGGTCACCTCCCGATCCCGCCATCCTATCGCCACGCTGCTGGTCAGCCACGGCGCCGGGGCCGGCATCGACACCCATGACCTGGAGGCGTTGGCCACCTCGCTGCCCGGCCAGGGCATCACCGTGCACCGGCTCGAGCAGCCCTGGCGGGTGGCCGGCCGCTCGGTGGCCACCCCGCCGGCCACCCTCGACACGGCCCTGCGCTGTGCCGCCGACCGGATCCGGCCGGTGACCCCGCTGGTGGTCGGCGGGCGCTCCGCCGGCGCGCGCTCCGCGGCCCGCAGCGCGGCGTACCTCGGCGCCTCGGGGGTGCTGGCGCTGTCCTTCCCGCTGCACCCGCCCGGACGGCCGGAGAAGTCCCGGGCCGGCGAGCTGCTGCCGCTGCGGGTGCCGGTGCTGGTGATCCAGGGGGAGCGCGACTCGATGGGCCGGCCCGAGGAGTTCCCCGAGGGCACCGACATGGTGGTGGTGCCGGCCGCGGACCACGGGCTGAAGGTGCCGGCGTCGGCGTACCTCAGCCAGGCCGACGTCGCTGCGATCGTCGTGGAGGCCACGCTGGAGTGGATCGTCCGCGAGGTCACGGGGGGTTGACCGGACCGGTGGGGAATCATCACACCACCCGCCGTGTTCTGCTGGACGTGCTCGCCGTACTCGAACGCCCGACAGGTCCCCCGCTGACCCTGCCAGTAGGCTGGGGAGCGATGACTGACCCCCAGACCCCCGTCGAGTCCGTCGACGTAGCCACGGAGAGCGAGGCCGACCGCTCGGCGCGCTTCGAGCGCGACGCGCTGCCGTTCCTCGACCAGCTCTACTCGGCCGGGTTGCGGATGACGCGCAACCCCGCCGACGCGGAGGACCTCGTCCAGGAGACCTTCGCCAAGGCCTACTCGGCGTTCCACCAGTTCAAGCCGGGCACCAACCTCAAGGCGTGGCTCTACCGGATCCTCACCAACACGTTCATCAACACCTACCGCAAGAAGCAGCGGGAGCCGCAGAAGTCGATGTCCGAGGACGTCGAGGACTGGCAGCTGCACCGCGCCGAGTCGCACACCTCCTCGGGGCTGCGCTCCGCGGAGATGGACGCGCTCGAGCACCTGCCCGACTCGCAGGTCAAGGACGCGCTCCAGCGGCTGCCGGAGGAGTTCCGGCTGGCGGTCTACCTCGCCGACGTGGAGGGTTTTCCCTACAAGGAGATCGCCGAGATCATGGAGACTCCGATCGGCACCGTGATGTCCAGACTGCACCGCGGTCGTCGCCAGCTGCGCGACATGCTCTCCGGCTACGTCCGGGACAACGACCTGCTCACCGTCGGACGCAAGGGAGACGCGTCGTGACCGCCCAGAACGACGAGGGCTGCGCCGACTACCTCGAGCGCATCATCTACCTCCTCGACAACGAGCTCGACGAGGCCGACTGCAGCGTGGTGCGCCAGCACCTCGAGGAGTGCGGGCCGTGCCTGCACAAGTACGACCTCGAACGCACCGTCAAGGCGGTCGTGGCCCGCTCCTGCAGCGAGGCGGCGCCCGACACGCTCCGGCAGCGGGTGCTGTTCTCGATCCGCGAGGTCCACGTCCAGATCACCGAGCGCTGAGCCTTCCCCGGGCTGGATTCGCCCGGACCGGCGCGACCTGAGAGGATGACGGTCGCGAACCACTCAGGAGGACACCATGGGCAAGACCGGACGCAAGCGCCGCGCGCGCAAGAAGAAGGGCGCGAACCACGGCAAGCGCCCCAACGCCTGACCTCGATTCAGGTCTGCTGAGCCCCCGAGCCATACCGGCGCGGGGGCTCGCTGCATTTCGTGGCGGTGCTGGGCTGGGCGGGCGCGCGGGCCATTTCCCAACAATTGAACGGATGTGGCCCCGGATCGCCGGGGCGTGGGGCCATTTCCCAACAATTGAACGATTGTGGCCCCGCACGGGCGAGCGGGGTCCCTTCCTAGACTGTCCCCATGGACGAGACCCCCCTCGAGGCACGCCGCACGTTCACGGTCGCCGCGGCCGACACCGCCGAGGCGCTCGGCTCCGGCAGCCTTCCGGTCCTCGCCACGCCGCGGTTGCTGGCCTGGTGTGAGGCGGTGACCTGCGCGGCCATCGACCCCACCCTCGACGCGGGGCAGACCAGCGTGGGCACCCGGGTCAGCCTCGAGCACGTCGCCGCCAGCGCGGTCGGCGCCGAGGTCACCGTCAACGCCTCCCCGTCGTACGTCGACGGGCGGCTGGTGCGCTTCACGGTCGCGGCCCGCGAGGGCGCCAAGCTGGTCGGCACCGGTGAGGTCACCCGCGTGGTCGTCGACGCCGAGAGGTTCCTGTCCCGCCTCTGACCGGCGCTCACCCGAAGGTGAGACCGTGCCGCTCCATGATCGGCAGGGTCGCTTCCATGTCGCCCTCACAGCCGTACGGCGCGATGACGGCGCCGAGGTCAAGGTCGGGCGGCGCGGTGTCGATGACCCGGAAGGCCTGCTCCAGACCTCCGGGGCTGATCATCTCGAGCACCCGGGCCGGCTCGTCGGCCGCGTTCCAGAACGTGTGCCACTCGCCGCGCGGCTTGAAGACCAGGTCGCCGATCTCCGCCTCCACCTCCTCGCCGGCGGCATGGAACCAGACCCGACCCTCGAGGATCAGACTGAACTCGTCCTCCCTGGTGTGCCGGTGCATCGGCGCGGCGATCGAGTGCGGCGCCAACAGGTGCTCGACCACGGCGAACCTGCCGCCCCAGTCCTGGGAGTCGATGAGGAACCGGTCCCGACAGCCGTCCACCGGGCCGAGGGCCTCGTCCTCGCCGGCCCTGATGATCCGTCGACGCGTCATCTCGGCATTGTGCGCCCCCATGCACCTCGGCGCCATGGCCCGTCGAGGCTCTGGGGTGGGCACCAGCCCGGCGTACGGAGACGGAAGCGGCCCTCGGAGCGCAGTGGGTCCGGGCACCCGTCCCGCCTACTCGGCGGCGGTGAGGTGTGCCGTCTCGTTGAGGCTCAGGACCGTTCGGTTGTGGAAGAAGTCGTCCTCACCCAGGACTGTCAGCCCCCCGCTGGTGGACCGGAAGCTCACGTAGCCGGCCGCGTCGAGGGGGACGCGTATCCATGCGGCGATCGCGAAGGTGACAGCGAAGCCATGCGTGACCACCACCTGGTGGGTCGCCGGGTCCGCCGCCACGGTGGCCATGGCGGCATACACCCGCTCGGCGAAAGCCCGTTTGGTCTCCGCACCCTCGACCCCCTCGTCGTGGTCCATCCGGTTGCCCTCGGCAGGCGGCGGCACGAACCGCGAGTCGAGCCAGGCCTGCGGCCGGCCCTCGGCGACCCCGTAGGACTTCTCCCGAAGCGCCGGGTGCAGCATCGGCTCCACCCCCAGCAGTGCCGCGACGTGACCAGCGGTCTGCCTGGCTCGAACGAGGTCTGATGAGTGCACGGCGACCGACTCTCCGGTCGGCACCAGAGCACGTAGTCGGTGCGCGATCAACCCGGCGTGGCGATGCCCCCGATCGGTCAGCTCGCTGTCGTACCAACCGCCCACGAGGTGGTCGACGTGGTGCTGTGCCTCGGGGTGAGCCACCACGTAGACCCGTCGCATGAGACCTCCCGTAGGACGCGTGCCCGAAGACTAGCCCGCGAGCGACAGTTCCAACGTCCCGGATGCCATGGGTCCCGGTCCGCGGCCACCATTTCTTGGTACCCGGGGTCAGGATGGCCAGATGGGTCGCGACGAGGAGTTCACCGAGTACGTCGGGACGCGCTGGCCGCGTCTCGTCCGCACGGCGGTGCTCCTGGGCTGCCCCCGCGGTGCGGCCGAGGGCGTAGTGCGCGCCGCCCTGGTCCGCTGCCTGACCGACTGGTCCCGGGTCAGGCGCGCCGACGACCGCGAGGCCTACGTGCACCGGGTGCTGGTCGAGACGCTCCGGTCCGCCGCCCGGACCTGGCTGCAGGGGCCCGAGGACGCCGACCCGGTCGACCCCGTGCTGCAGCGGCTGCGCCGGCTCCCGGAGAACCAGCGCCTCGCCGTGGTGCTGCGCGACTACGCGGGACTCGACGAACTGCAGGCGGCGACCGCGACCGGAACGTCGGCGGACCGGGTCGAGTCCTGCCTGGGGCCGGCCCGCGCCGCCCTGGCCGCCCCGGCGGTCCCGACCGACCTCCGGCGTGCCGGATGAACGACGCCGCCGCGCTGCTGGAGCGGGCCGCCGACGAGGTCGTCGTGCTGGCGCCCCCGGTGGCGCCGATGCTGGCCGAGGCCCGCCGGCTCCGGCGCCGCCGGCGGCTCACGATCGGAGGCGTGGTGCTCGCCGTGCTCGCGACCCTCGGCCTCGCCGACACCGTGACAGCGGCGGTGGACCCCGGCCCCGCGGCCTGGCCCGCGACCAGTCCGCCCGACGGGATGCGGTTCGTCGGGCTCGGCCGTGCCGTGATCGCCGTACCCACCGGGTGGGCGACCGACGCCGTCCGCTGCGGCCAGCCGGTGCGGGACACCGTGGTGCTGGAACCCGCCCGCGGGGAGGCCTGTCGGGGGTCGCGACCCGCGGACGTGCGCAGCGTCGCGATCAGCTCCGGCCCGCCGGGCAAGGGCTTCGCCGCAACCACGACGTACGAGGTCCAGGGCCGACAGGTCCAGCGCGGACGCACCACCTGCTCCGGGGGCACCTGCTCGGCGGTGGTGCACGTGCCGACCGACAACGCCGTCTTCACGGTCTCGTCGTCCACCGGCCGGCCCGAGCGCGCCCGGGCCGAGGTGGCCGCGATGGTCCGGGGGGTGCGGGTGCTGGAGGGCAGGGTCGCGGTGCCCGCGACCGGTGCGCTCGCGGCGGACTACGGCCGCAGTGCCCGGACGAAGTACCTCGCCGACCTGCGCGACCTCGGCCTGGACCCGGTGGTCAGCGTCGAGCGCGTGCCGGGTGTCGATGCCGGCACCGTTATCGGCGTCTCGCCGTCGCCCGGCACGTCGCTGAGGCGCGGCAGCCCGGTGGAGGTGACGGTCGCGGCCGGTCCGCTGACCGCCCGCGACGAGGTGGCGGTCGGGTTGGGCAGCGTCGACGAGGACCGCACGTACCGCGGCCTCACCCACGAGGACGTCCGGCGCGGCGCGACGCTGGAGGTCCCGCAGGGCACCGACCTCTGGGCGTTCGCCGACGGCCGCCGGTCCGGGACGCTCGAGGCCCGGCAGGAGGGCTCCTCCATCGCCATCGACTTCTGGCGCAACGGCCCCAACTGGCCGACCGCATGGGAGGCGGTGCTGCCCGGGACCACCGACCTGACGCTGTCGATCCGGGTGGACGGCGAGCGGGTCGACCTGGGCACCGTGCGGATCGTCGTCACCGAGTGAGGTGGAGCCTCAGAAGCGGATCCGGAACGCCAGCAGGCAGACCCCGTCCACCGGCGACCAGTCGGCCTCCGGCACGCGGGTGAAGCCGAGCCGCTCGTAGAGCCGGTGGGCGTCCGTCATCCCGTCCATCGTCGAGATCGCGACCCCGGCCAGGCCGGCCTTCCGGGCCGCCGCCAGGCAGGCGCGGACCAGGGCCTCGCCGACCCCGCGCCCGCGGGCGTCGTGAGCCACCGCGAGCATCCGGAACTCGCCCTCGTCGTCGTGCGCGATCTCCCGCCAGGTCGACCCGGCGGGGCACCAGGTCACGGACCCGAGCACCCGGCGGTCGGCGTCGGTGGCCACCCAGATCTCCGCCCCGGCCGAGCGGGTCAGGGTGTCGCCCAGCTCCGCGACGTACGCCGAGTCGGCGGGCAGGAAGCCGCCGTCGACGTAGGCCGCCACCGTGATCCTGGTGACCGCGGCGTACTCCGCCGGTCGGGCCGGGCGGACCTGCGGCTCAGATGCCAAAGGTCGCGCGGGGATAGGCCGCGTCCACGTCGGTGATGACGTTGACCAGGTAGGGCACCCCGGAGTCGAAGGCGCGGTCGAGGGCCGCGCCGATCTGGCGCGGGTCGGTCACGGCCTCGCCGGCACCACCGAGGGCCTTGACGACGTCGTGGTACGGCGTGCGCGGGGCGAGGTCGGCGGCCACGTCGTAGCCGTAGAGCATCTGCATCGGGCCCTTCTCGAGGCCCCAGGCGGAGTTGTTGCCGCAGACCATCACGACCGGCAGGTCCTGGCGGACCAGCGAGTCGACATCCATCAGGGAGAAGCCGGCCGCACCGTCGCCGAGCAGCAGCACCACCTGGGAGGAGGGCCGGGCGATCCGGGCCCCCATCGCCGCGCCGAGCCCGGCGCCGAGGCAGCCGTAGGGGCCGGGGTCGAGCCAGCAGCCGGGGCGCTGGGGCTCGACGAACTTGCCCGCGAAGCTGACGAAGTCGCCTCCGTCGCCGATCACCACCGCGTCGTCGGCCAGCCGGGGCACCAGCTCGCCGTAGATGCGGGCCGGGTGGATCGGGTCGGCCTCGGCGTCGAGGAGCCCGCGGTCGCGCTCGGTGGCGGTGGCCACGGTCTCCTGCAGGCCGCTCACCCACCGGGACCAGTCCGGCTTGCGTCCCGCCCGGTCGACGACGGCGTCACCGAGGGCCGCGAGGATCAGGGCGAGGTCGCCGCTGACCGAGCCGGCCAGCTCGGCGTGACCGGAGATCTGGCCGGGGGAGTCGGCGATGTGCACGACGGACGCGGTGGGGGCGCCGTCCTTGCCGCCGAAGACGCCGTACCCGAGGCGGAAGTCGAGCGGGGTGCCGACCACGACGACCAGGTCGCTGGTGCCGAGCGCCTGGCCCCGTGCCTTGGTGACGAGCAGCGGATGACCGCCGGGGATCACCCCGCGGCCCATGCCGTTGGTGATCGCCGGGATGCCGAGCGCGTCGACCAGCGCGAGCGCGGTCGACTCCGCGCGGTCGGCCCAGACGTCGGTGCCGAGCACCAGCACCGGTCGCTCGGCCCGGGCGATGAGCCCGGCCACGGCGCCGAGCGCCTCGGGGTCGTGCGCGGCGCGGTCGACCGGTGTGGCCAGGTCGAGCTTCACCTCGGCGCTGTTGAAGAACTCGTCCATGGGCACGTCGACGAAGACCGGGCCGCGGTGCGCGGACCCGGCCAGCCCGAACGCCTCGTCCATCCCCTCGGCGATCTCGTCGACGGTGTGCAGCGTGCGTGCCTGCTTCGCGACGGGGGAGATGATCGGTGGCTGGTCGAGCTCCTGGAGGCTTCCCGAGCCCCAGCGGTTCGCCGGCGCGCGGCCGCCGACCACGACCATCGGCGAGCCGTTGAACTGGGCCTGCGCGATCGCGCTGATGCCGTTGGTGACGCCGGGTCCGGCGGTCAGCACCGCCAGGCCCGGGACGCGGGTCAGCTTGCCGGTCGCCTCGGCGGCGAACGCGGCGGTCTGCTCGTGACGGACGTCGACCAGGCGCATCGCCGGGTCGGCCTTGACCGCGCCGTCGTACATCGGGAAGACGTGCGCGCCGGACAGGGTGAACATCGTCTCCACGCCGTGGGCGCGCGCGACCTCGACGGCGTGCTGCCCGCCGTGGCCGGTGAGGGAGGCATCGGTCATGGCGGTCAGGTTACTCACTGGTCAGGTAGTCGCGGTTGGTGGCTCGCAGGGCGTCCACCAGCACCAGCAGCAGGTCGGCGCGGACGTCGGGCCGGTGCGAGCCCAGGACCAGCTGCAGGTGGAGCGCCCGCAGGAACGCCTGCACGTTGTGGCCGGTCCGGAACGCGTCGCCCTCCGCCGCTGCCGTGCCGGCATGGGCCAGCCGGCCCACCCACGGCTCGAGCACCGAGAGCGGCACCAGGTTGCGGTGCAGCACCTCGAGCGCGGCGGCCGCCATCCGGTCGGGCTCTCCGGTCACGAACAGCTCGTCGGTCGGGAGCAGCAGCCGGTCGGCCAGCACGTCGAGCATCACCGTCAGCTCGGCGACCCCGAACGCCTCCGACCGGGCGAGTACGCCGATCGCGTCCGCGCCGTGGGCGGCCGCGTGCGCCCAGCCCCTGCCGGGGACGTAGCCCCGCAGGTCGAGCTCACGGACGTACCACGCGGCGATCCGGTCGCCCCAGCGCAGGATCTGGTTCTCGGGGAGCAGCCGCTGCGCGTTGTCGCGGGCCACGCACGCGCCCAGCAGCAGCGCGGAGAAGCTGCGCCGGAAGACGGTGTCGTTGGCGCGGTCACCCAGGCCGTTCTCCAGGCCGGCGGCCATCCCGTCGCCGAGCCCGGTGAGCAGCTCGTCGTACACCCCGCGCTCGATCCAGGTGGCGAGCGTCGCGTAGCCGACGCGGTCCCGCAGGCGCGGGTCCGGGCTGCCCAGCATCGTGACCAGCTCGGCGGTCAGGTCGTCCAGCGGCCGTTCGCGGGGGACCGGGCGTCCCTCGGTGACCACGCGCTCCCAGAAGCCTGCTGTCATGGCCTCCATCCTGCCAGCCCGGTGCCAGCCCGGTTGCCCGTTCACGGGGAGCCCACCGGCGGCCCACCGGCGGCCCAGGGGACATCACCGTGTTCTAGGCTCCGGGCGTGCCCACCCTCGACGACATCGCCCGGGCGCACACCGATCTGGGCGGGGACGACCTCGCCTGGCTCACGCTGCTGATGGCGGACTGGCAGATCATCGCCGACCTCTCCTTCGCCGACCTGGTGCTCTGGTTGCCGGACCGCGAGGGCACGGGCTTCTGGGCGGCCGGCCAGATGCGACCCACCACGGGGCCGACGGCACTGATCGACGACGTGCTCGGCACCTTCCTCGCGGCCGGCCGGCGCCCGCTGCTGGATGCGGCGTACGCGCAGGGGCGCGTGGTCCGCGAGGGTGACCCGGAGTGGCGCGACGATGTGCCGGTGCGGGTGGAGACGATCCCGGTCCGCCGGGACGACCGGGTGATCGCGGTGATCGCGCGCAACACGAACCTGCTCGGGGTGCGCACGCCCAGCCGCCTGGAGCTGTCCTACCTCCAGACCGCGGCAGACCTGACCCAGATGATCAGCCGGGGTCACTTCCCGGTGCCGGGGACCCGCAGCGACCACGCGGACTCGCCGCGGGTCGGGGACGGCTTCGTGCGGGTGGACGCGACCGGCCGGGTGGCGTACTCCTCGCCCAACGCGACCAGCGTCTTCCGCAGGCTCGGGCACGGCGGTGACCTGTCCGGGCACCTGCTCGCCGACCTGGTCCGGGTGCTGGTGCCGCCGCGGCGCCGGCCGGACGAGGAGACGCTCAGCGCGGTCCTCAGCGGGCGGATCCACCGCGACAGCGAGGTCGAGTCCGCGGGGGTCGCGCTGATCCTGCGAGCCATCCCGCTGCGGCCGGAGGGGGAGCACATCGGGGCGCTGATCCTGGTCCGTGACGTGACCGACCTGCGCCGCCGCGACCGAGAGCTGGTCACCAAGGACGCCACGATCCGGGAGATCCACCACCGGGTGAAGAACAACCTCCAGACCGTCGCCGCGTTGTTGCGGCTGCAGGCCCGGCGGATGGACAGCCCCGACGCGCGGGCCGCGCTCGAGGAGGCGGTACGCCGCGTGGGGACGATCGCGATCGTCCACGAGACGCTCAGCGAGGCGGTCGAGGCGCACGTCGAGTTCGACGAGATCGCCGACCGGCTCGGCCGGATGGTCACCGACGTGTCCGGGATCGGCCAGAGTGTGCGGGTCGAGCGCAGCGGCAGCTTCGGGCAGCTGACCTCGGAGACCGCCACCGCGCTGGCGATGGTGCTCACCGAGGTGCTCCAGAACGCGGTCGAGCACGGCTACGGCGCCGGGGACACCGGCCGGATCACGCTGGAGGCGAGGCGGCTGGTCGGCCGGCTGCACGTCACGGTGCAGGACGACGGCCGGGGCCTGCCCGGCGACTTCGACCTGGACGCGGTGAACCTGGGCCTCTCGATCGTGCGCACGCTCGTGGAGTCCGAGCTGGACGGACAGTTCGAGATGGGACCGGCGCACCAGCCGGCGACCCGCGGCACCCGGGTCGGGATCGACGTACCGGTGGAGTAGGTCAGCCGCCGATCAGGCCGTGCGCACCCGGGCGCGGGCGTTGCGGCGCTTGAGCGCACGGCGCTCGTCCTCGCTCAGACCGCCCCAGACGCCGTGGTCCTGTCCCGCCTCGAGCGCCCACGCGAGGCAGAGCTCGCGCACGTCGCAGCGCCGGCAGACCTGCTTGGCCTCCTCGATCTGGAGGATGGCAGGGCCGGTGTTGCCGATCGGGAAGAACAGCTCCGGATCCTCGTCGAGGCATGCGGAACGGTGACGCCAATCCACAGGGGGATCCCTCTTTCTCATACGTCGTCAGCGGCCGTTGACCGAAGCGTGGGGGGGTGGCCTCGTGAAGTGATTCACGAAGAGCAAAGGAAAGCGTCGCAAGAGAAGCGGCCCTACACAACCCCTGGCCGCAGTCACTTTCGTCACAAGTAGGGTTTTCGGTTGTGAGAGCCCCCCAGATCGACGGAGTCCCCGCCCCGCTCAAGGTCGCGGCCAGCCTGACCGCGGTCGAGGCGGCGCTGCTGCTGATGTACGCCGCGGCCGAGCTGTTCAGCCTCTCGCCCGGCAGGGCGGCGGTCACGCTGACCACCTCGGTGTTCTTCGCCGTCTACGGCACCGGCCTGCTGATCTGCGCGTGGGGACTCGTCGCGGGCAGCTCCTGGGCGCGCAGCCCGGTGGTGCTCGCCCAGCTGATCCAGCTCGGGGTGGCCTGGTCCTTCCGCGGCGGCAGCACGACGGTGGTGGCGGTGGCCCTGGCCCTGGTCGCCCTGATCGCGCTGGTGGGGGTGCTGCACCCCGCGAGCATCGAGCACCTGAGCGAGGAGCCCGCGCCGGAGCAGTGACCAGATCGCGACCGGTCTAGTCGGGCCGGTCCTGGCCGAGCACCGCGGCGGCCGAGACCGGCTCGTCGGTCTTCTCGACCGCGTCGGCGAGGCGGCGTACGTCCTCGTCGGCGACCTCGACGCCCGCCTCCCGGAACCCGTCGCGCAGCTCCTGCTCCACGACGCGCTCCTCGGCGCCGTCCTGGTAGGAGGTGACGCGGTCGACGACCGCCTGGATCGCTTCGGTCTTCTCGTTGCTCATGCCTTCCACGGTACGGGCGCCGCGCGGTCGCTCAAGGGTCGGGCTCGTCACGGTTTGCCGCTCCGTTCGGCGGGTACGGCGGGGTGATGACTCGCTTCCCCTTCGCCTTCGCGGCGGCGTACCGCCTGCCGGCGCTCGTGTTCGGGATCACCCCCGTCACGGCGTACGTCGAGCTCGACGACGTGGACCTGCGGGTGCGGTTCGGCCCGTGGTCGCTGCGCACGCCGCGCAGCAACGTCGCCGGCGCCGAGCTGTCCGGTGACTACGGCTTCGTGAAGACCGCCGGTCCGCCCCACCTGTCCTTCACCGACCGGGGCGTGACGTTCGCGACCAACGGCGAGCAGGGCGTGTGCGTGCGGTTCCACGAGCTGGTCCGCGGCATCGACCCCACCGGGCGGATCCGCCACCCCGGCGCCACGATGACGGTCGCGGACCCGGCTGGGCTCGCGGCCGCGCTCGGCGCCTGAGCCTCCGGGCCGGGCCGGCCGCGCCGGTCAGGACTCGTCGACGAGCGAGCCGCGCAGGTGCTCGAGGGTCTTGTTCAGCAGGCGGGAGATGTGCATCTGGCTGACCCCGATCTCCGCCGCGATCTGGGACTGCGTCATGTTCTTGAAGAAGCGCAGCATCAGGATGTTCTTCTCGCGCGGCGGCAGGCTCTCGAGCAGCGGCTTGAGCGACTCACGCAGCTCCACGTGCTCGATGCCGAGGTCGTCGATGCCCATCGTGTCGAGCATCGACATGCCGCCCTCGTCGCTGCTGTCGCCGGCGTCCAGCGACAGCGTCGAGTAGGCGTTGCTGGACTCGATGCCCTCGATGATCTCCTCCACCGGGCACCCGATGACGCCGGCCAGCTCCGAGGGCGTCGGTGCCCGGCCCAGGGACTGGGTGAGCTCGGCGGTGGCGCCGCTGATCTGCATCCGCAGCTCCTGCAGCCGCCGCGGCACCCTTATCGCCCAGCCCTTGTCGCGGAAGTAGCGCTTGATCTCGCCGATGATCGTGGGCGTGGCATACGTCGAGAACTCGACGCCGCGGTCGGTGTCGAAGCGGTCCACGGACTTGATCAGGCCGATGGTGCCGACCTGGACCAGGTCCTCGAAGGGCTCCCCGCGGTTGCGGAAGCGGCGCGCGCAGTGCTCGACCAGGGGCAGGTGCAGGCGGACCAGCCCGTCCCGGGCGACCGACCGCGCGGGCTCGCCGGCGTCGGGGTCGTCGAGGACGACGAAGAACGCCGCGCTGGCCTGCTTGATCGCGGTGAGCGGCGTGGGCTCGGGAGGACCGCCGGTCTCCGGCTTCTCGGTGGACATGTCAGGCGTTGACGGTGGAGTTCATCGTCAGCGTGACGCTGAAGACCCCGTCGTCGAAGGAGGTGGAGGTGTCGGTGGTCAGGGCACTGAGCACCTGCCAGGCGAAGCCGTCCTCCTCGGGGAGCTGCGGGTCCGCGCTGGAGACCAGGACGGTGATCGACACCTCGCCCGGGCTCATGTAGTAGCGGCAGACCAGGTCCGAACCCTCGTCGGCGCTGGGCAGCACCATGGCGCTGGCCTCGCCGACCGCGATGCGCAGGTCCTCGATGTCGTCGATGGTGAAGTCGAGACGCGCCGCCAGGCTGACGGTGGTCGCGCGGAGGACGGAGACGTAGGCACTGTCTACGGGGAGCCGCAGCTCGACATCGGGGCGCATGGGGCCACCGTATCCGGATGAGGCGTGCGCCAAACGGCGAAGACCCCCGGGCTGCGCCCGGGGGTCTTCCTGAGGACCGAGAAGTCCTGAGCGTCCGGCGGGAGTCACCGAGGACGGTGAAGACCCCCGGGCTGCGCCCGGGGGTCTTCCTGAGGACCGAGAAGTCCTGAGCGAGCTCAGGACTTCTTGGTCTCCCAGAAGATCTCGGCGATCTCGTCGATCTTGGCGAGCAGCTCGTCAACCTTGCCGGCGTCGAGCTCACCCTTGGTGCCGCTGGCACCGGCGAGCTTGGTGGCCTCGTTGAACAGCGTGTGCAGCTGGGGGTACTTCTCGAAGTGCGGGGGCTTGAAGTAGTCGGTCCACAGCACCCACAGGTGGTGCTTGACCAGCTCGGAGCGCTGCTCCTTGATCAGGATGGCCCGGGTGCGGAAGTCAGCGTCGTCGTTGTCGGCGACCTTGGCGATGATGCCCTTGATCGACTCGGCCTCGATGCGGGCCTGGGCGGGGTCATAGACGCCGCAGGGCAGGTCGCAGTGGGCCTCGACGGTGACGGTCGGTGCGATAAGTCGGTCGAACATGCGCAGGTGTTCCTCTCCTGGAGACATGGGTCCGGCAGTCACTGCGACACTACTCCGCGTGATGAGGAGCCCACAGCCGGGTCGCATCGGTCTCGCCGTGGTCCGCGGCCGGTCGATGGAGCCGGGCCTGCGCGAGGGAGACCGGCTCCTGGTCCGGTACGCCGCCCCGGTCCGCCCCGGCGCCCGGGTGCTGGTCCGCTTCGCCGACGGCACCCTGGCGGTCAAGCGGGCGGTCGAGGCGCGCGCGACCCGGACCGGCGAGCCGGGCTGGTGGGTGCTCAGCGACAACGCCGCCGAGGGCGTCGACTCCCGCCACCGCGGAACGCTGCCCGCCGACGCCGTGCGGGCCGTCGTACTCCTGCGGGTGTGGCCGCCCGGTCCGCGCCGCGGCTCCTCCGGTGTGTCAGGATGAGCGGAGGGAGACCCCCTGGTCCTTGCAGTTCCGCGTCCCACCAGCACCGCGTCGAACTGGACCCACCAGACCTCACCCTGACCACCGAAAGCGCCAGATGCCTGCCTCTGCGAACGACCAGCCGGCCGGACACCCCTTCGCGGGCGACCCGGTCTTCGACCTCCACGTCGGCGGCAAGATGGAGATCCGCTCCCGGGTCGCGCTGGCCGGGGCCGACGAGCTCTCGCTCGCCTACACGCCGGGCGTCGCCCGGGTCTGCGAGGCGATCGCCGCCGACCCGGAGATGACCCGGCACTACACCTGGGTCCCCAACACGGTCGCGGTCGTCACCGACGGCACCGCAGTGCTCGGCCTCGGCGACATCGGCCCGGCCGCGGCGATGCCGGTGATGGAGGGCAAGGCCGTGCTGTTCAAGCAGTTCGGCGGCATCGACGCGATCCCGATCTGCCTGTCCACCACCGACGTCGACGAGATCGTCGAGACCGTCGAGCGGCTGGCCCCGTCGTTCGGCGGCATCAACCTCGAGGACATCTCCGCGCCGCGGTGCTTCGAGATCGAGCAGCGACTGAAGAAGAGCCTCGACATCCCGGTCTTCCACGACGACCAGCACGGCACCGCCGTGGTCACGCTGGCCGCGCTGGAGAATGCCCTGCGGCTGACCGGCCGGGCGATGAACGACACCCGGGTGGTGATCTCGGGCGCCGGCGCGGCCGGCGTCGCGGTGGCCCGGATCCTGCTCGCCGCCGGCCTGCGTGACCTCGCGGTCCTCGACCGCCAGGGCATCCTCAACTCGGTGCGCTCGGACCTCACGCCGGTGAAGCGGGCGCTGGCGCTCGACACCGCCGACCACTTCGGCCGCACGGGTGGCCTGGCCGAGGCGCTGGCCGGTGCCGACGTCTTCATCGGCGTCTCCGGCGGCAGCGTCCCCGAGGAGTACGTCGCCACGATGGCGCCCGACGCGATCATCTTCGGGCTGGCCAACCCGACCCCCGAGGTGCACCCGGAGATCGCGCACCGGCACGCCCGGATCGTGGCGACCGGGCGCTCGGACTACCCCAACCAGATCAACAACGTGCTCGCCTTCCCGGGGATCTTCCGCGGCGCGTTCGACGTCCAGGCCTCCGCGATCACCGAGGGCATGAAGCTGGCCGCAGCGGAGGCGCTCGCGGGGCTGGTCGTCGCCGACCTCCGTGAGGACCTGATCGTGCCCGGCCCGTTCGACCCCCGCGTGGGCCCGGCGGTCGCGGCCGCGGTGGCCGCCGCCGCCCGGCTGGACGGCGTGGCCCGGGCCTGAGGGTGGGCCGCTAGCGTTGGGCACATGTTCGCCGTCTACGCCTCGTCCTTCTCCTCCGACGACCCGCTGAGCGGCCTGGTGGTCGGGGAGCGCCCGGACCCGGTCGCCCCCGACGGGTGGACCACGGTCACCGTCAAGGCCGCCTCCCTCAACCACCACGACCTCTGGTCGCTGCGCGGGGTGGGCCTCAAGGAGGACGCGCTGCCGATGATCCTGGGCTGCGACGCCGCCGGTCTCGACGAGGACGGCAACGAGGTGCTGGTGCACGCGGTCATCTCCCACCCCGACTGGACGGGTGAGGAGACCCTGGACCCCCGCCGGTCGCTGCTCTCCGAGCGGCACCAGGGGACCTTCGCCGACACCGTGGTGGTGCCGCGCCGCAACGTGGTCCCCAAGCCCGCTTCCCTGTCGTTCGAGGAGGCCGCCTGCCTGCCGACCGCCTGGCTCACGGCCTACCGCATGCTCTTCGTCCAGGGCGGCCTCAAGGCCGGTGACTCGGTGCTGGTGCAGGGCGCCGGTGGCGGCGTCGCGACCGCGCTGATCGTGCTGGCCCGGGCCGGGGGGCTCAAGGTGCTGGCCACCAGCCGCGACGAGGGCAAGCGGGCCCGGGCGCTGGAGATCGGCGCCCACGAGGTCTTCGAGTCGGGGGAGCGGCTGCCGATGAAGGTCGACGCGGTGATGGAGACCGTCGGCCGGGCCACCTGGACGCACTCGATCCGGGCGCTGCGTCCCGGCGGCACGATCGTGATCAGCGGCACGACGTCCGGACCGAACGTCGACGACGCCGAGCTGACCCGGATCTTCTTCCTGCAGCTGCGGGTGATCGGCTCCACGATGGGCACCCGCGGCGAGCTCGCCGCGCTCACCCAGATGCTCGACGCCACCGGCACCCGGCCGCTGATCGACCGGACGCTGCCGATGACCGACGCCGCCGAGGGCTTCGCCGCCATGGCCGAGGGTCAGCAGTTCGGCAAGATCGTGTTCACGCGATGAAACACCCCACGAGACCACTCGCTGCGCTCGCGCTCACGCGGGGACCCCGATGAATCACCTGATCACCGGAGCCGGGTCCGGCATCGGTGCCGCGGTCGCCCGGCTGCTGCACGACCGGGGGGAGGAGCTGTGGCTGCTGGCGCGCAGCCCGGAGCGGGCCGCCGACCTGGAGCGGGACTACCCCGGGGCGCACACCCTGGTCGCCGACCTGGCCGACCCGGCCGCGGTGGCGGCGCTCGGGGGCCTGCCCGAGCGGCTGGACTCCCTGCACCACATCGCGGGCGTGGTCGAGCTCGAGACCGTCGCCGACCTGGACCCGGCCTCCCTGCGGGCGCAGGTCGACGTCAACCTGGTCTCCCCGATGCTGCTCACCACGCGGTGCCTCCCGGCCCTGCGGGCGGCCCGCGGACTGGTCGTGGTGGCCAACTCCAGCGCCGGCCTGAGCGCCAACGCCACCTGGTCGGCGTACGCCGCGACGAAGTTCGGCATCCGGGCGTTCGCCGACTCACTGCGCGCCGAGGAGCAGGACCACGGCATCCGCGTCACCACGGTGTATCCCTCCCGCACCGCCACCCCGATGCAGGAGAAGGTGCACGAGCAGGAGGGCAGGGTCTACGACCGGTCCCGCTGGATCCAGCCCGACACGGTCGCCGCCACCATCCTGCACGTCCTCGACCTGCCCCCGGACGCCACCATCCCCGAGGTCACCATCCGCCCCCTCATCCCCCGCGTCACCTGACCCCCACCAGGTGTCACTTCTTGCCCGCCGAGGTGTGACTTCTTGCGCGCCGACGTGTGACTTCTTGCGGTGACTTCGCAAGAACCGACACCTCGGCACGCAAGAACACGCACTTCGGCACGCAAGAAGTGACACCTCGGCGGGGGAGGGAGGGGAGGAGGGGGTCAGCCGAAGGTCAGGCGGAAGTTGTGGGCGCGGACGGAGGCGAGGGTGCGGCGGCCGGCGAGGAAGCCGAGCGGACCGTCCTCGGCGAACTGCCAGTGCGCGCGGGCGGGCAGGACGCGGGCCCGGCCGCGGATCGGCGCGAACACCGGCGTGCCCGTGCCGGCGCCACCGACCAGGTCCCCCGGTCCGGCCTGGTCACCCGTCCCGGCCTGGTCACCGGGACGGGCCTGAGCACCCGTCCCGGCCTGGTCACCGGGACGGGCCTGAGCACCCGTCCCGGCCTGGTCACCAGGTACGTCGGCCAGCGGGTCCCGGGTCTGGCGCAGGGTGCCGCGGAACGGCGCGGGCGGGGCAAGGGCGGAGACGTCGGTGAACCTGGCGGAGGCGATCGGCCGGCTGCCCAGCGCCGCGCGCCAGGCGGTACGCCGCACCGGGCCCGTGGTGGCCGACTCCAGGTCGAAGTCGCACAGCTCCTTGGGGATCGCCCAGAGCTCGCGGCCGCCGGCCCTCGAGTCGGGGGAGTCCACCCAGATGTCGGTGACGGTGATCGGGCGGGACAGCACCCCGGACAGCCCGCGCGACGGCAGGGAGTCGGCGAGCCGGGCCACCAGCAGCTCGTGGTAGGTCAGCGGACTGGGCTCGCGATAGGTCACGAACGCGGCGCCGTACACCCCGTCCGGTCGGCACGCGACCCCGCGCACCCGGAACAGCGACAGCCACAGGTCGCCGGACAACCTCCACGGCGCCGGGGGATGGCCCACCCGTCAGTCCTCGGGGTCGTCGAGCCGGGCCAGCCAGGTCGCGAACCGCTCCACCGGGGTCTCGAAGTCGGGGAACGTGTCCGTGAACTCCTGCAGGCGCTCGGCGACCCACGCCAGGGTGACCTCCTCGTCACCCCGGCGCTTCTCGAGCTCCTCGATCCCGCGGTCGGTGAAGTACATCGGCCGGTCAGTACTGCTCGGTGCCCTCGGCACGCGGGTCCGCGGCGGCGAAGGCCCGGGCGAGCAGGTCCTTCTGCTCCTCCTGGTGCCGCTTGGCCACGCCGACCGACGGAGACGCCGAGGCGTCCCGGGTCACCGGCTCGATGCGGATGCCGACCTCGTCGCCGAGGCCCGGCCAGACGTTGAGCTGGTAGTGCGGCCACGGGCCCATGTTCAGCGGCTCGTCCTGCACCCAGCGGATCGCCTTGAGGTTGGGGAAGCGCTCGATCTCCTCGCGGATCAGGTCGACCGGACGCGGGTAGAGCTGCTCGACCCGCGCGATCGCGACCCGCTTCCCGTCCTCGCGCCTGGCGCGCTCGACCTTGAGGTCCCAGGTGACCCGGCCCGAGCAGAGCAGCAGGGTGTCCACGGCCTCGGCGTCCTCGCTGTCGTCGCTGATCAGCCGGCGGAAGCCACCCTCGGTGAAGTCGTCGGGCTGCGAGGCTGCCTCCTTGCGCTTGAGCATCGACTTCGGTGTGAACACGACCAGCGGCCGGTGCTCCTCGCCGAGCGAGTGCTTGCGCAGCAGGTGGAAGTACGACGCGGGGGTCGACGGCTGCGCGACGACGAAGGCGTCCTCCGCGCACATCTGGAGGAAGCGCTCGATCCGGGCGGAGGAGTGGTCGGGTCCCTGGCCCTCGTAGCCGTGCGGCAGCAGGAGTACGACGCCGGACTGCTGGCGCCACTTGGTCTCGCCCGCGGAGATGAACTCGTCGATGACGGTCTGGGCGCCGTTGACGAAGTCACCGAACTGGGCCTCCCACAGCACCAGCGCGCTCGGACGCGCCACCGAGTAGCCGTACTCGAACCCGAGGGCGGCGTACTCCGAGAGCAGCGAGTCGTAGATGTGGAAGCGGGCCTGGTCCTCGGTGAGGGTGCTCAGCGGCGTCCACTCGTCGGCGTTGACCCGGTCGATGATCGTCGCGAACCGCGAGACGAACGTGCCGCGCCGCGAGTCCTGGCCGGCCAGCCGCACCGGGCGCCCGTCCATCAGCAGCGAGCCGAACGCGAGGATCTCGCCGGTGCCCCAGTCGATCGGGCCGTCGGTGATCGCGGCGGCCCGGCGCTGCAGCTGCGGCATCACCTTGGGGTGCACGGTGAAGCCGTCCGGCGGGGAGATGTAGGCGTCGGAGATGCGCTTCATCACCTCGGGGGTCACCGAGGTGGTGGTCTCGCCCGACGGCTTGTCGGGGTAGTCGGGCACCGTGGTCCACTCGTCCGGCTGGCCCTTGGCCTCGCGCACCTCGGTGAAGACCCGCTCCAGCTGCAGCTGGTAGTCCTTGAGGACCTGCTCGGCCTCCTCGATCGTGATGTCGCCACGACCGATCAGGGACTCGGTGTAGAGCTTGCGCACCGAGCGCTTCTGCTCGATGAGGTCGTACATCAGCGGCTGGGTGTACGACGGGTCGTCGCCCTCGTTGTGACCGCGCCGGCGGTAGCACACCAGGTCGATGACGACGTCCTTGTTGAAGGCCTGGCGGTACTCGAAGGCCAGCCGGGCGATCCGGATGCACGCCTCGGGGTCGTCGCCGTTGACGTGGAAGATCGGCGCCTGCACCATCCGGGCCACGTCCGTGCAGTAGAGCGAGGAGCGCGAGGAGCCGGGGGAGGTGGTGAAGCCGACCTGGTTGTTGACGACCAGGTGGACGGTGCCGCCGGTGCGGTAGCCGCGCAGCTGCGAGAGGTTCAGCGTCTCGGCGACCACGCCCTGGCCTGCGAACGCTGCGTCGCCGTGCACCAGCAGCGGGAGGACGGGGTACTCGGCGCCGCGGTCGAGCATGTCCTGCTTGGCGCGGGCGATGCCCTCGAGCACCGGGTCGACGGCCTCGAGGTGGGACGGGTTCGCCGCCACGGACACCTTGATTTTGTCGCCGGAGTCGGAGAGGAACTCACCCTCGGCGCCGAGGTGGTACTTCACGTCGCCGGAGCCCTGGACGGTCCGCGGGTCGATGTTGCCCTCGAACTCGCGGAAGATCTGGGAGTACTTCTTGCCGACGATGTTGGCGAGCACGTTGAGGCGGCCGCGGTGGGCCATGCCGATGCAGACCTCGTCGAGGCCGGACTCGGCGGCGGCCTCGCAGATCTCGTCGATCACCGGGACGGTGGTCTCCGCGCCCTCGAGGCTGAACCGCTTCTGGCCGACGAACTTGGTCTGCAGGAACGTCTCGAACGCCTCGGCCTGGTTGAGCTTGAGCAGGATGCGCAGCTGCTCCTCGCGGGGCGTCTTGGTGTGCGGCTGCTCGACGCGGCGCTGGATCCAGCGGCGCTGCTCGGGGTCCTGGATGTGCATGTACTCGATGCCGGTGGTGCGGCAGTAGGAGTCGCGCAGGATGCCGAGGATGCCGCGCAGCTTCATGAAGCGACGGCCCTCACCGCCGAACGAGCCGGTGGCGAACTCGCGGTCGAGGTCCCACAGGGTCAGCCCGTGCGACTCGACCTCGAGGTCGGGGTGGCTGCGCTGCTTGTACTCCAGCGGGTCGGTGTCGGCCATCATGTGGCCGCGCACGCGGTAGGCGTGGATCAGCTCGAGGATCCGGGCCTGCTTGGTGATGTCGTCGTCGTGCGAGGTCGCGATGTCCTTGGACCAGCGGATCGGCTCGTAGGGGATCCGCAGCGAGCGGAAGATCTCGTCGTAGAAGCCGTCCTCGCCGAGCAGCTGCAGGTGCACGCGGCGCAGGAAGTCGCCGGACTGGGCGCCCTGGATGACCCGGTGGTCGTAGGTCGAGGTGAGCGTCATCACCTTGCTGATCGCGCTGCGGGCCAGCGCCTCGTCGGAGGCGCCCTGCCACTCGGGCGGGTACTCCATCGCCCCCACGCCGATGATCGCGCCCTGGCCCTTCATCAGCCGCGGCACCGAGTGGTTGGTGCCGATGGTGCCGGGGTTGGTCAGCGAGATGGTGGTGCCCTGGAAGTCGGCCACGGTGAGCTTGTTGTTGCGGGCCTTGCGGACCACGTCCTCGTACGCCGTCCAGAACCCGGCGAAGTCCATCGTCTCGGCGCCCTTGATCGACGGGACCAGCAGCTGCCGGGTGCCGTCGGGCTTCTGCATGTCGATCGCCAGGCCCAGGTTGATGTGCGCCGGCGTGATCATGTGGGGCTTGCCGTCGACGACGTCGTACCCGACGTTCATCTCGGGCATCGTGCGCAGCGCCTTGACCAGCGCGTAGCCGATCAGGTGGGTGAAGCTGACCTTGCCGCCGCGGGCGCGGGCGAGGTGGTTGTTGATGACGGTGCGGTTGTCCCACAGCAGCTTGACCGGGACCGAGCGCACCGAGGTGGCGGTCGGCACGGTCAGTGAGATGTCCATGTTCTGCGCGGTCCGCGCGGGGGCGCCGCGCATGACGCTCAGCTGCGGCTCGTCGGTGGCCTCGGACTTGGCGGCGGGCTTGGCGTCGCGGGGCTCGGGGGAGGTGGTGCCCTTCGCGGGCTCGGCGGCCGCGGCGTCGGGGCGCGGCTTGCTCGCCGGGGCGGGGGTGCCGGACTTCGCGGCGGGCTTCTCAGCCGTCTTCTGGGCCGACTTCTGGGCGGGCTTCTCGGTCGCCTTCGGGGGAGCGGCCTGCTCCGCCTCCTTCTGGGGTGCGGCCTTCTCCGAGGACTTCCGGGTCGGCTTCTCCGCCGGTTTCTGGGGGGCCTTGGTCGGCGCACCGGTCGAGGCCTGCGGGGCCTCGGAGGCGTTGTGGGTCGAGCCGTTGGCGCCGCTGCCGTTCTCCTGGAAGTACGCCGTCCACTCCGGCCCCACGGAACCGGGATCCTTCTGGAACTGGTCGTACATCTCCTCGACGAGCCAGTCATTGGCTCCGAAGTCTGCGAGGGGATTGTTCTGAGAGGACTCAGCCACGGCTAGGTTCGCCTCTTCCAGGTGCGGCTTGGGGGTGATGGTCAGATGCCAAGGCTAGACCCCTCCGGCAACAAATGCCGACAGGGGATCACCCCCGATCCGCTCAGCCGATCTGGGTGCCCACGAGGCTGCCGATCAGGTAGGTCACGAGCATCGCCAGCAGCCCTCCGCAGACGTTGCGCAGCACCGCGCGACGGGGCGCGCTCGACCCCAGAGTGGCGCTGGCCCAGCCCGTGCCGGCGAGCGCCAGCACCACCGAGACGACGGTCACCGGGACCCGGACGCCGGCGGGCACCAGGACGATGGTGAGCAGCGGCAGCAGCGCGCCCACGGTGAACGCGACCATCGACGCCCAGGCGGCGTGCCACGGGTTGGTCAGGTCGTCCGGGTCGATGCCCAGCTCGGCCTCGGCGTGGGCCCCCAGGGCATCGTGCGCGGTGAGCTCGCGGGCGACCTGGAGGGCGAGGTCGTCGCTGAGCCCCTTGCCGGCGTAGATCCCGGCCAGCTCGGCCAGCTCCTCCTCCGGCTCCTCGGCCAGCTCACGGCGCTCCTTGTCCAGCAGCGCCCGCTCGGAGTCGCGCTGGGTGCTCACCGAGACATACTCCCCGGCGGCCATGCTCATCGCGCCGGCGAACAGCCCGGCGACGCCGGCGACCAGGATCGCGGTCCGGTCCGAGGTCGCCCCGGCGACGCCGACCACCAGGCCGGCGGTGGACACGATGCCGTCGTTGGCGCCCAGCACGGCGGCGCGCAGCCAGTTCATCCGGCTGGCCATGCTCTCGTCGTGGGGCTCGTCCTCGTGGGGGCCGATCGGGTTGTCGGTCTCGCGCGCGGTCATGCCCGGATGATCTGCCAGCCGCGGTGGGCGCCGCAAGGAAGGCAAGGCTGTCCACACGGCCCCCAATGCACGGATCGGGCACCCCGATCAGGCATGGTGGTGCCCGCACAGCCCCCGATCCGGAGACCGACATGAGCAGATCCGCCTCCTGGCGTACGTCGACGGTCACCGCGCTGCTGGCCCTCGCGCTCGCCGCGGGTGGCTGCACCGGTGACGACGGCGGCGACGACGCGAGCGACCCGTCCTCCTCGCCCGGCACCGGTCAGTCCGCACCCGAGGTGAAGATCCGGGCCCGGGTCGGCACCCTGGCCGGCGAGCTGCCGCGGAAGCGTCGCCAGGTCGTCGCCCGGGACGTCGGCCGGGTGGTCGACCGCTGGTTCGAGGCGGCGTACCTCGGTGGCGACTACCCGCGCGTGGGGTTCAAGAACGCCTGGCGCGGGTTCACCCCCGGCGCCCACGCGCTGGCCCGCCGCGACCGCCGGCTCACCTCCAACGCCCAGCTCAGCGAGCGGATCGACGGCGTGCGGGCCATCTCCAAGCTCGTCAGGGTCGACGTGTTCAGCCCGAAGCGGAAGCCGGCCGGCGCCACCGCGCGCTTCCGGCTGGTGTTCCGCACCACCGGCCACGCCGAGCGCCGGGTGCTGGTCACCGGGCGGCTGCTGCTGACCAAGGTGCGGGAGAGGTGGAAGGTGTTCGGCTTCGACGTCCGGAAGTCGGCCGTCCCGATCGGCGCGGACCGGGACAAGAAGAAGGACAAGAAGAAGGGAGACAAGTCGTGATCGGGCACGCGATCCGCCGGGCCACCCTGGGCGTGGTCCTCGCGGCCTCCCTCTTCCTGGTGCCGGACTCCGGGGTGAACCCCGCCGACACCACGCTGGTCCGGGTGCCCCGCGCCCAGGGCGTCGACGTGTCCCCGGACGTGATCTGGATCCTCGCGCTGGGCTCCGACGCCCGGAAGGGCCAGAACGTGGTCCGCAGCCGTGCCGACGCGATCCAGCTGGTCGGCATCAACACGAAGTCCGGGGCGGCCACCTCGATCGGCGTACCCCGCGACTCCTACGTCGCGATCCCCGGCCACGGCTCGGAGAAGATCACCTCCGCGATGTACTTCGGCGGCCCCAAGGCGATGGCGCAGGCGGTCTCCAACCTGGTCGGCATCGAGCCGGACTACGTGATGGTGAGCAGCTTCTGGGGGCTGCGGCACATGGTCGACTCGATCGGCGGCATCACCGTCAACTCGCCGATCGCGTTCTCGGACCAGTACCTCCGCCCGCAGGGCTTCAAGGTCGGCCGGCAGAAGGTCGGCGGGTACGGCGCGTTGGCGTTCTCGCGGTCCCGCAAGGCGCTGCTGCGCGGTGACTTCGAGCGCTCGGCCAACCAGCAGCGGACGATCCGCGGCATCCACGCGAAGATCCGCGCGAACGCCGCACGGCCCGGCTTCATCGAGAAGGGCGTGCTCGCGGTGCTCAAGAACATGGACGCCCAGGTCTCACCGGCCGAGCTCTACCGGATCGCGCAGGCGATCGCGCAGGTGCAGCCCGGCAAGGTCAGCGGCTGCGTGGTGCAGGGCGGCATCGGCAACGTGGGCGGCGCCAGCGTGGTGTTCCCGAACGTCTCGGCGGCCCGGCGCTACGGCAACGACGCCCGCAACGACGCGACCATCAAGCGCTGCTGAACGGATCCTGGTCGCGGCCGGTCAGCTCGGCGGCGCGCTGCCGTGCCGGTGCGCCACCTTCCACTCGCCGTCCTCGCGCCGGTAGACCTGCGTGGCCCGGAGGGTGTAGGTCCTCGGCACCCCGTCGACCGAGGCGGAGGTGTGCTCGAACCCGGCGGTGTAGGCGACATCGCCCAGGACCTCGGCCTCGAGGAGCTCGAACTCGTACGCCGTGCAGTCCGAGAAGCTCGCAGCCAGATGTTCGAAGAGCTCGTCCAGCTCTGCCTGCCCGCTCGCGTTCCTCCACGCGCCCAGTACCGTCACCGGGTCGTGACGGGACCAGATCGCCCGCCGCGGCCCCGCATCGCCGCTGTGGACGGCCACCTCCGCATCCCGGAGGACGGTGTCGACCCAGGTGAGGAAGTCGTCTCGGTCGCTCATCCCTCCATGCTCCTCCTTGGGCATCCCGCGTGGAAAGGCCCAGGGCGTCGGGAACTGAGCGCGCTGCTCCGGTCAGGTTCACCATTTCGCTCGGGGCATCCACGCCGTACCGTGCGGTGATGCGGACCTTGCGGCGGTACTCGTGGATCGTGTTCGTCCTCTTCGCGGTGCTCGGCACGATGTTCGGGGTGTTCCCGGGTGCGTGGTTCGAGGACGACGTCGACCAGGATGCAACGCTGTTGACCACCAGCTACGGCATCGTGGCCGTGGTGCTCACGGTCGCGATCGCCGTCACCGCATTCCGGCGCGGTGAGCTGTGGGCGTGGCTCGCCTTCTGGGTGTGGCCGGTCTTCTTCGTCATCCACGGGTTCGCGTTCTTCGCGTTCGACTTCGTCTTCGCGGTGCTGGGGGCAGTGACGTTGGCGGCGACGTACCCGGGCGCGAGAGGGGGGCCCGATGGTGGCCTGCCCGGAGCGTCTGGAGGACCACGCGCGACGTAGGAGCTCGCGTCCTCTGTATCCCTGAGTGCGGCCAACCGATGAACTCGCCTCGGACCCCGGGCGGATGTCAGGACGCAGAGACCGCTGTCGCTGTCGCCGCTCGGCTCTCCCGCTGGGCGACCGGCCTCGCGCGCACCCCGATCAGGGACACTCCGGTGATCACCACCATCGTGCAGTACACCGGGCTGGCCATGGTCGGGGCGACGAGGCCCACCAGGACGCTCAGCAGGATCACCGGCCCCATCAGACCGAGGACCAGCCCCCCGAGCCCCAGCCGGTTGCGACCGATCATCGCGAGGCCGATCACGAAGGCGGCGACGAAGACTGCGGTGAGGGCCGAGAGAGCCACAAGTCCGGACACCTGGATCGCCGCCGCGTCCTCGTCCAGGCCCGAGAGGGTCTGCAGGGGATACACGGTGAGGAAACCGCCGCCCAGGAACAGCAGGCCGTACGTCAAGACCGGGCGGGCGATCCTGGCTGCTCGTCGGGTGTCGGCGAAGCGGCTCGCCTCCCGCCTGACCACCAGGCCCAGCGCGAGGAAGGTGATCCCCAGCACGACACCGGTCGCGAGCACGGATGCGTCGCCGCCCCGGCTGTCGTCGGTGACGAAGGTGCGCTGGCCGGTGGCGGCCACGATCGCCGTGTCCACCAGCAGCGCCACGACAGTGATCCCGGCGAGCGTGGCGGCCAGGACGTGGTGCTTCCTCATGTCTGTCTCCTCTCAGCGACGTCCCCCGGTGGGACGCGGTGCCACGACGTTAGGAGCGCAGGGAGTCCCGGCGCGTCCGCCGAGGCACGCCTCGTCGAGGCTTCGGAAGGAGGACGTCGGGTAGTCCGTGCGAAGGATGACGAGACCGGCCGGCACTCCCTACGCTGATCCCATGTGGCGGCCCACGACGTTCGATGCCGCGCTCGGCATGGGTGCCGTTGCCGTGGCGGGAGCGCTGACCGTCGTCACGTCACAGGGCCTCCCGGAGCTGGTCTTCTACTCCGTCATGCTGACGGTGCTCGCCTTCGTCGTGCGGATCGTGCTTCGCGCGGCGCGACTCGCGGCCACCGAGCGCACCCGGGCGGCGGAGCTCGTGGGCATCCCGCTCGACGCGGTGGCCCTCGCCGCCGTGCAGGAGGAGCGGCGCCGGCTCGCCGAGGACATCGCGTCGTCGCTGCGCGAGGCACTGACCCGGATCCGCACCGAAGCGGCGGCCGTCGCCGACCACGACCCGGTGCGGTCGCTGCTGCGGATCCACGAGGAGGCTCAGCGAGCGACGAGCGATCTGCGCCGGCACCTGGGGCTGCTGCGCCAGCCGGAGGACAACGCGCCACCCGCGCGTGCGGACCTCGAGGCGCACCGCGGCCGAGCCCCTCGACGCGATCTGGTCCTCGGCGTGGCCCTGACGGCCCTGGCCGTGGTGGAGAGCGCGGCGTACTCGGTCACCGAGGGGCCCGCCGACTGGTCGCGGTGGTCGGTGGTCCTCTCGGCGCTGGCCGCCTCGACGGTGGTGGCTCGCACGGCGGCGCTGCCCGCGGCGGCCTCGGGTTGTGGCGTGCTGTACGTCCTGGGTGCCGTGGCGGGCACGCCCGTCGTCAACGGGTTCTGGTCGGTCGGCGCTGTCGGCCTGTTGGTGTGGTCGATCGCAACCCGGATGAGACCCACCCGCGCCGAGCTCATGGCCGGCGCCGTCCTGGTGACCGCCGTCGGGGTGAGCGGATGGGTCGCCGACCGCGACAACGTCGCCATCATGCTGGTCATGCTCACGATCGCCGCCCTGGCCGGCCTCGCGGTCCGGCGCGGGCGCCTGCGGCAGGCCGTGGCACACGGGATCGCCAGCTCACGCGAGCAGGAGCTGCGCTCCGCCGCCCGGACAGCGGTCCGGGCGGAGCGTGCCGTGTTCGCCCGCGAGCTCCACGACGTGGTGTCGCATGCGGTGGGCCTGATCGCCGTGCAGGCCGGAGCCGCCCAGGTCTCCTGGCCGGACGATCCCGAGACCGTACGCCGCGCGGTCGCAGTGATCGACGCGACCGCGGTGTCCGCGTTGGCCGAGCTCGGCCGGCAGCAACCGGAGGTCCGTCCGCAGAGGTCGCTCGACGATCTCCGAGCTCTCGTGGGGCGGATCCGGGCGGCCGGGACCCCGGTGGACCTGACGGTGGTCGGGGAGCCATCGGCCGACGCGGCCGTGGTCGCCTACCGGGTCGTCCAGGAGTCTCTGACCAACGTTGTCCGCCACGCGCCGGGGGCCGGGGTGCAGGTGGCGATCACCTGCGATGCCCGACGCATGGTGGTGCGCGTGGTCGATGACGGTCCCGGTCCCGACGGTGCCGGCGGCCGCGGGTACGGCCTGGTCGGGCTGGCCGAGCGGGTCGGGTTCGCGGGCGGCACTCTCGAGTGCGGGAGCGGTGCGGGGGGCACCGGGTTCCGCGTCGAGGCTGTCCTGCCGGTGCACGTCGACACGGTGTCGACGTGAGCGTGCGGGTCGTCGTCGTCGACGACAACGAGCTGCTGCGGGCCGGGCTGGTGACAGTGCTTGCCAGTGACGAGAGCGTTGACGTCGTCGGCGAGGCCGCCGACGGGCCGGCAGGCGTGAGGCTGGCCCTCGAGCAGCGACCGGACGTCGTTCTCATGGACGTGGAGATGCCCGGGGGCGACGGAATCACCGCCACCGAGCGGCTCAGCCGCGAAGCCCCGCTCGTGCGGGTGCTGATCCTGACGATGTTCGACCTCGACGACTATGTGCTCGAGGCGCTGCGGGCCGGGGCGTCCGGCTTCCTGCTCAAGACGACCGAGCCCCGGGCCCTGATCGACGCCGTCAAGGTGTGCGCGGCGGGCGACACCACGTTGGGCCCGAGCGTGATCGCCCGGCTCCTGGACAGCTACGTGAACCGCCCCTCGGTGACGGCGCCGGGTCTGGCCGATCTGACCGAGCGCGAGCTCGACGTGCTGCGATCGTTGGCCAGGGGGCTCTCCAACGCCGAGATCGCCGGCGAGCTCTACCTCGCCGAGACGACCGTGAAGACCCACGTCGCCCGGATCCTCACCAAGCTCGGCGTCCGGGACCGGGTCCAGGCCGTGGTCGTCGCGCATCGCAGCGGACTGGCGTCCTGACGCTGGTCAGGGCCGCGAGCCGGCGCCCAGCTGACGACGCTCGCGAGGGCCGCGGCCGACCCGGTGGCCGAGCTGGACGAGGCCGAATCCGAGGGCGAGGATCGCCAACGTCACCACACCGTAGGACAGCGGGAACTCCGAGGTCGTGAACGCCGGGTTCCTGCCCCCGTCGAGGGAGTCGAGCATCAGGTAGACGCTCTGGAAGACGAACGCCCACAGGTAGGCGACGGCGTACGTCGTGTTGGCGGCCAGCCGGTTGCTCAGGAGGAAGCCGAGCGGGAACGCGGCGAGGATGGTGACGACGGCGATCATGGAGCGCCGGCCTCAGTCGGAGATCGGCGCGGGGCGCCGGTCACCGGACAGGATCAGCACCACGGCCAGGACTGTCAGGAGCACCGAGAAGCCGACCAGGGCCTTGATGAACATCGGCACGTCGACGAAGAACGCCGGCAGCCCGGTCAGGGTGATCACGATGATCGCGCCCGCAGCGACACGCAGCGCGACGTGGTTGCCGCGCCACGCCAGGACCACGGCGACCAGGCCGATCACGCCCAGGACGCTTCCGACGACGAGGATGGCCATCGGCGGCCCCTCCTGGCCCGGGTCCGGAGCTCCCAGGAAGCCCGGGATGTTGGCCAGTGAGTAGAGCCCCGCGATGGCGAGCCCGACCTTCTGCCTGGTCGTCGTGAGGCCGCGGGCCGGGGTCAGGGTGATGTTGGACATGGTCCCTCCAAGGGGTGAGTGGAACTGGATGGCTCCACCGTCCGTCCCCGTCCACTCCCTGCCCCAGAGCATTCCCTCCCGCAACGGTCCCGACCAGTCCCTGGATCAGGGAACTTCTTCCCGAGCGGCGGGAGGGTGTCAGCGGCGATAGTAGGAGGGTGCCGATCCGAGTGCTGCTGGCAGACGACCACCCCGTGGTCCGGCGCGGGCTGGCTGCGCTGCTCGGGACGCTCGACGACTTCGAGGTCGTCGGCGAGGCGGAGGACGGTGAGGCCGCGGTCCGCGAGGCGCAGCTGACCAGGCCGGACGTCGTACTCATGGACGTGCGCATGCCGGGCATGGACGGCGTCGAGGCCACGCGTCGGATCCGCGCGATGGTGCCGGACGTCGCCGTCCTGGTGCTGACGATGTACGACGAGGACGCGACCGTCTTCACGGCCATGCAGGCCGGGGCGCAGGGCTACCTGCTCAAGGGTGCCGAGCAGGACGAGATCGTCGACGCCATCAAGGCGGTGGTGCGCGGTCAGGCGATCTTCGGCCCGGGCATCGCCACGCGCCTGCTCGAGCAGTTCGCCAACCCACCGGCCCGGGCGGCGGCCGACGAGCCGTTCCCGGAGCTGACCCCGCGCGAGCGCGACATCCTCGGCCTGCTCGCGCAGGGACGGCGGACCGCCGAGATCGCCTCGACGCTGCACCTGTCACCCAAGACGGTGAGCAACAACCTGACCACGATCTTCGCCAAGCTCGAGGTGGGCGACCGGACGGCGGCCGTGCTTCGGGCCCGCGACCGCGGGCTCGGCGCCTAGCACGGTGGACGTCCTCGCGATCGCTGTCGCCGTCGTCGCGGTCTCGACCGCGGTGTCGGGCATCGCGCTGCTGCTGAGGCGCCGGGCCGTCGTGTCGGCGGCACTGCTGGTGTGCGCCGGAGCCGGCGGCGTCCTCGCCGCGGTGCTCCTGCCGGAGGGTCACGACCGCTCCGCTGCGGTCGCCCTGGTCGCGGCCGCATCACTCTTCGCGCCGGCCGCAGTCGCGACCTTCCCGCGGGTGCGCTGGCGGCACCCGGTCGACTTCGTCGGCCTGGTGGTCATCGTCGGTTGCGGCGCGATCGCCACGGCGCACGCCGGCGCCAACACGGACGTCGTCGAGATCATGGGACTGCTGCAGGGGTGCACGCTGCTGGCCCACACGTGGTGGCGCATCGAGGTGTCCTCGGACCGCGAGCGCCGGGCCCTGGTCTGGATGGCGCTGGCCCTGATCGTCGCCTCGCTCGTCTACTTCTTCACGGCCTTCTCCGCCGAGGGCTTCGACGGCGGCGCGCTGCCCTCGATCGGCACCGGCGCGTTCGCCGTCATCGCGCCGGCGATGTATGTCGGAGCCACCCTGCCCGAGCTCGTCGACGTGCGTGCTCTCGTGGTGCGCACCGTGGTCCACACGGTCGCGCTGGTGACGGTGATGGCGGTGTTCGTGCTGGCGCTCGCGCTGTTGGACGCCCTCGGCGCGCACCGGCTCAATGTCGGCGCGCAGGCCCTCCTCGCCGCACTCTCCGCGACCGTCTACCAGCCGACCCGCGTCATCCTCCGCGGCGTGGTCGATGAGCTGCTGTTCGGCGAGCGTCCCGATCCGCTGGGCGCCGCCTCCGCGGTGGCCGACCGGATCGGCGACGACCCGGTCGTCGCGCTGCGCGCGATCCGGGAGGCGCTGATCATCCCGTACGCCGCGGTCGTCGTCGACGGTGTGCCGCTCGCGACCTCCGGGATCGCGACCACGCACACCCGGTCCCTCGACCTCGACGGCGCGGGCGAGCTGGTGGTGGGGCTGCGCCCCGGCGACCTGGCCTTCTCTCCCGGCGACGAGCAGGTGCTCCGGCTGACCGTGCCGCTGCTGGCGCAGACCCTGCGCGCCCGGGCGCTCGCCGAGCAGCTGATCGAGTCCCGCGGGCAGACCATCGCGGCGGTCGAGGAGGAGCGGCGCCGGCTCCGACGCGAGCTGCACGACGGCCTGGGCCCCCGGCTGTCCGGGGTGGCGTTCACCTCCGACGCGGCGCGCAACCTGATCCGCACCGACCCTGCCGCCGCCGAGGAGATGGTGACCCAGCTCCGAGCCGACACGGTCGTCGCGATCGAGGAGATCCGGCGGATGGTCTATGCGATGCGGCCGCCGGCGCTCGACGAGCTCGGCCTGGTGCCGGCGCTGCGGCAGCAGGCGGTCGGCCTGCGCAACCGCGACGGCAACCCGGTCGCGGTGGAGGTGTCTGCTCCGTCGGAGTTCCCCGACCTGCCCGCGGCGGTCGAGGTGGCGGCCTACCGCATCGTCACCGAGGCGCTCGCCAACGTGGCCCGGCACAGCTCCAGCCTGTCGGCGTCGGTGCGGCTGCAGCCGGCCGCGGACGGCCTGCACCTCGAGGTGACCGACCACGGCAGCCGCAACGGCGCCTGGCGCCCCGGTGTCGGCATGGCCTCGATGCGCGAGCGCGCCACCGAGCTCGGCGGCACGCTCGAGGCCGGGCCGGGTCCGTCCGGCGGCCGGGTCTCGGCGCTGCTGCCGCTCTGAGTGCTCGACGGACGCCTCGTCACCGCACGGCTGTCAGGCCAGCCGACAGGAGTCCCCGACCGTTTCTTCCACGGCCCGCTCCCGGATGCGTATCGGTCAGCGGCGTTGGTAGACCAACCGGACCTTCCCGTCGCCGACGGTGTAGTCGGTGAGGCGGAGGTTGATTGCCTGATGCTCACCAGGAAAGAGCGGATGCCCACCTCCGAGGAGTACCGGGACGATACCGACGATGAGGGTGTCCACAGCGTCACAGGCCAAGAAGGACCGCACCAGCACTCCGCCCCCGAAGAGGAAGCAGTGCTCGCCGCGTTCTCGAGCGGCAGCCACGGTGCGGACCACGTCGTCGCAGAACTCGATCGC
The DNA here is from genome assembly GCA_963767955.1 of uncultured Actinomycetota bacterium. Lineage (GTDB taxonomy): Bacteria > Actinomycetota > Actinomycetes > Propionibacteriales > Nocardioidaceae > Nocardioides. The sequence goes on from CAVYGA010000003.1 coordinate 331,753, forward strand.
GTCGGGAGCGTCGCCGGGAGCAGGAGGGTGCGTCGTCGCGACGATCACCCGCTTGCCGAGCGACACGTACTCCCGAGCGTGTCCTTGCTCAAAGCAGTGACGCCCCATGACGACGATGCCCACGGCTGCGAGGAAGTCATCGAAGGGCAGCTGGTGGCGTGTGTCGAGCGTGGGGCTGGGCACGGGAACGATCCAGTCGTAATCGCCGTGGCGGTCGGCGATGTAGCCGTCCAGACTCATGGCGAGTCGAACGCTGGTGATCCCCTCTGTCTCGCCCATGGGGCGAAGCGTAGTGAGAGCCCGCACCCCAGCGGGTCCGACGTCGGTTCGCGACGTCCGTCGCTCGTCGCCGTCGCATCGCTCTGCACTGGGAGCCAGATGCGGAAGGTACCCCCGGTAGGATTCGAACCTACGCTTCCGCCTCCGGAGGGCGGCGCTCTATCCCCTGAGCTACGGGGGCTCGGGTGGACAGAACCCTACAACCCGCGCCGCCCCAAGCCGAAACCGGCCGCGTGCCAGCAGCCGGTCGCGATGTGAGGCGCGTGCGGCCCCGCCGATAGGCTGGTCCGGTGACTCCCGAGCAGCTCTCGACCGCCATCGTCCACGCCCTCACCACGCTCTCCGAGCGCGGCGACGTGACGCTGCCCGACGGCGTGCCGTCGACGGTCGTGGTGGAGCGGCCGAAGGTCCGCGACCACGGCGACTACGCCACCAACGTGGCCCTCCAGCTGGGCAAGAGGGCCGGGATGGCGCCGCGCGACCTGGCCGGCCTGCTCGCCAAGGAGCTCTCGAACGCCGACGGCATCGGCGACGTCGAGATCGCCGGCCCGGGGTTCCTCAACATCCGGGTCGAGGCCGGCGCCCAGGGCTCGGTGGCGGCCGACGTCGTCGCGGCCGGGGCGACGTACGGCAGCAACGACGCGTTCGCCGGCGAGAAGGTCAACCTCGAGTTCGTCTCCGCCAACCCGACCGGCCCGCTGCACATCGGCGGCACCCGCTGGGCCGCCGTCGGTGACGCGCTCGGCCGGGTCCTCGAGTTCTCCGGCGCCCAGGTCACCCGGGAGTACTACTTCAACGACCACGGCGCCCAGATCGACCGGTTCTCCCGGTCCCTGCTGGCCAGCGCCCGCGGTGAGGCGGCCCCCGAGGACGGCTACGGCGGCGCCTACATCTCCGAGATCGTCGAGAACGTCCTCAAGCAGCGCCCCGACGCCCTCGACCTCCCCGAGGACGAGGCGCAGGAGGTCTTCCGCAGCGTCGGCGTCCAGCTGATGTTCGACGAGATCAAGGCCACGCTGCACGACTTCGGCGTCGACTTCGACGTCTACTTCCACGAGGACAACCTGCACCAGAGCGGGGCCGTGCAGAAGGCGATCGACCGGCTGACCGAGCTCGGCAACACCTACGAGCAGGACGGCGCGCTCTGGCTGCGCACCGAGAAGTACGGCGACGACAAGGACCGGGTCATCGTCCGGTCCAACGGCGAGCCGGCCTACCTCTCGGGCGACCTGGCCTACTACCTCGACAAGCGCGAGCGCGGCTTCGACCGCTGCTTCATCATGCTCGGCGCCGACCACCACGGGTACGTCGCCCGGCTGATGGCGATGTGCGCCGCGTTCGGTGACACCCCCCACGAGAACCTCGAGATCCTGATCGGCCAGATGGTCAACCTGCTCTCCGACGGCGCCCCGCTGCGGATGTCGAAGCGGGCCGGCACCGTGATCACCCTCGACGACCTGGTCGAGGCGATCGGCCGGGACGCCGCGCGCTACGCGCTGGCGCGCTACTCCTCCGACAGCACCATCGACATCGACCTGGACCTGTGGGCCAAGGCCTCCAGCGACAACCCGGTCTACTACGTCCAGTACGCCCACGCCCGGGTCTCCTCCCTGCTGCGCAACGGCGCCGAGCTCGGCATCGACCACGCCGACGCCGACACCACGCTGCTCGTGCACGAGAAGGAGGGCGAGCTGCTCCGCGCGCTGGCCGGCTTCCCGCGGGTGGTCGCCGCCGCCGCGACGCTGCGCGAGCCGCACCGGGTGGCGCGCTACCTCGAGGAGGTCGCCGGCGCCTACCACCGCTTCTACGACAACTGCCGGGTGCTGCCGATGGGCGACGAGGAGCCCAACGACCTGCACCGGGCCCGGCTGATCCTGGTCGCCGCGACCCGCACCGTCATCGGCAACGGACTGCGCCTGCTCGGCGTCTCCGCGCCGGAGCGGATGTGAGCTGAGTGCGCGCCCACGAGGCCGGTGCCCTGCACGCCGACATCAACACCCGCGGTCCCGCCTGGCTGCGCGAGCCCGCCGACCCCAACCGGCTGGTCCCGCACCTGTGGTCCACCACGGCCGCCAAGGCCGACGGCGTGCTCAGCGTCGGGGGAGTGCCGCTGACCGAGCTGGCCGCCCAGCACGGCACCCCGGCGTACGTCCTCGACGAGGCCGACTTCCGCTCCCGCGCCCGGGGGTTCCGCGACGCGTTCGCCGACTACGACGTCTACTACGCGGGCAAGGCGTTCCTGTGCTCGACCGTGGTCCGGTGGGTGGCCGAGGAGGACCTCTCGCTCGACGTCTGCTCGGCCGGCGAGCTGACCGTGGCGCTGCGGGCCGGCTTCGACCCGGCGCGCATCGGCTACCACGGCAACAACAAGACCTACGACGAGCTGCGCCGCGCGCTGAAGGCCGGGGTCGGCCGGATCGTCGTCGACTCCTTCGACGAGCTCGACCGGCTCGAGCACCTCACCGGCGAGGGGCTCACCGCCCGGGTGATGCTGCGGGTCACCGCCGGCGTCGAGGCGCACACCCACGAATACATCGCGACCGCCCACGAGGACCAGAAGTTCGGCTTCTCGATCACCGGCGGCGACGCGTTCGCGGCCGTACGCCGCCTGGTCGCCGCACCGGGCCTCACGCTGCTCGGCCTGCACAGCCACATCGGCAGCCAGATCTTCGACACCAGCGGCTTCGAGGTCGCCGCCCGCCGGGTGCTGGCCCTGCACGCCCGGATCTCCACCGAGCTCGGCGTCGAGCTGCCCGAGATGGACCTCGGCGGCGGCTTCGGCATCGCCTACACGACCCAGGACGACCCGTCGGAGCCCGGACAGCTCGCCACCGAGATGACGAAGATCGTCGAGCACGAGTGCCGCGCGCTCGGCGTCTCCGTGCCGCGCCTCTCCATCGAGCCCGGCCGCGCCATCGTCGGACCCAGCGTGTGCACGGTCTACGAGGTCGGCACGGTCAAGCAGGTCGCCCTCGACGGCGGCGCCCGCCGCAGCTACGTCTCGGTCGACGGCGGGATGAGCGACAACATCCGCACCGCGCTCTACGACGCCGACTACTCCTGCACGATCGCCTCGCGTGCCTCGGACGCGACGCCGGTCCTCGGCCGCGTGGTCGGCAAGCACTGCGAGGCCGGCGACATCGTCGTCAAGGACGAGTTCGTGCCCGGCGACCTGGCCCCGGGCGACCTGCTGGCGGTGCCCGGCACCGGCGCCTACTGCCGCTCGATGGCCAGCAACTACAACCACGCCCTGCGACCGCCGGTGATCAGTGTGCGGGACGGGGTCGCGCGCGTGGTCGTGCGCCGTGAGACTGAGGCCGACCTGTTGTCGACGGATGTAGGGCTGGAGAGCGAGTCGTGAGCGACGCTGTGAACGGAGCCGTCAACGGGGGCGACAGGGTCCTCAAGGTGGCGGTGCTGGGCTGCGGCTCGGTGGGGTCCCAGGTGGTCCGGCTGCTGACCGACCAGGCCGGTGACCTGACCGCCCGGGTCGGTGCCCGCGTCGAGCTGGTCGGCGTCGCCGTACGCCGCCTCGACGCCCAGCGCGAGGTCGACGTACCCGCCGACCTGCTCACCACCGACGCCGACGGCCTGGTCCGCGGCGACGTGGACCTGGTGGTCGAGGTGATCGGCGGCATCGAGCCGGCCCGGTCCCTGATCCTGGCCGCCCTGGAGAACGGCGCCTCCGTGGTCACCGCCAACAAGGCGCTGCTGGCCGAGGACGGCTCGACGCTGTTCGAGGCGGCGGCCAAGGCCGGCCGGGACCTCTACTACGAGGCCTCGGTGGCCGGCGCGATCCCGATCCTGCGGCCGCTGCGCGAGTCGCTGGCCGGCGACCGGGTGACCCGGGTGCTCGGCATCGTCAACGGCACCACCAACTTCATCCTCGACCAGATGGACAGCACCGGCGCCGGCTTCGCCGACGCCCTCGACGAGGCCACGGAGCTCGGCTACGCCGAGGCCGACCCGACCGCCGACATCGAGGGCTTCGACGCCGCCGCCAAGGCCGCGATCCTGGCCAGCCTGGCCTTCCACACCCGGGTCACCGCCGCCGACGTGCACCGCGAGGGCATCAGCGAGGTGACCGCCGCCGACGTCCAGTCCGCCCAGGAGATGGGCTCGGTGGTCAAGCTGCTGGCGATCTGCGACCTCAAGGACGGCGCGGTCAGCGCCCGCGTGCACCCCGCGATGATTCCGCGCTCGCACCCCCTCGCCTCGGTCCGCGGCGCCTTCAACGCGGTGTTCGTGGAGTCCGAGGCCGCCGGCCAGCTGATGTTCTACGGCCCCGGCGCCGGCGGTGCGCCGACCGCGTCCGCGGTGCTCGGCGACCTGGTCACCGTGGCCCGCAACCGGCTCGCGGACACCCACGGCCCCGGCGAGTCGTCGTACGCCGACCGCGCCGTGCTGCCGATGGGCGAGACCCTCACCCGCTACCACGTCGCGATCGACGTCCAGGACCGCGCCGGCGTGCTGGCCTCGGTCGCCACCGCGTTCGCCGAGCAGGGCGTCTCGATCCAGACCGTCAAGCAGGAGGGCCGCGGCGACGACGCCCAGCTCGTCGTGGTCTCCCACCGCGCGACCGACGCGGCGCTGGCGGCCACCGTCGAGCACCTGCGCGGCATGGACATCGTCCGCGAGGTCACCTCGGTCATGCGCGTCGAGGGCGACGCGGAGTGATCACCCCATCCGAATGCTCGCTGCGCTCCGCTTCGAACGGGGACCCCGAATGAATCACCAGTGGCGCGGCGTGATCGAGGAGTACCGCGACCTGCTCGACCTCCCCGAGGGCACCCCCGCGGTCAGCCTGGGTGAGGGCGGCACGCCGCTGGTGCGCTCCGGGTGGCTGTCGGAGGTCACCGGGGGAGAGGTGTGGCTCAAGGTCGAGGGCGACAACCCGACCGGCTCCTTCAAGGACCGGGGCATGACCGCGGCGATCTCGGTCGCGGTCCACGAGGGCGCCGAGGCCGTGGTCTGCGCGTCCACCGGCAACACCTCCGCGTCGATGGCGGCGTACGCCGCGAAGGCCGGGCTCAAGCCCCTGGTGCTGGTGCCCGAGGGCAAGATCGCGGCCGGGAAGATGGCCCAGGCGATCATGCACGGCGGCCACATCATCATGGTCCGTGGCAACTTCGACGACTGCCTGCGCCTCTCGCGCTCGCTCGCCGAGCACTACCCGGTGGCGCTGGTGAACTCGGTCAACCCGGTGCGCCTCGAGGGCCAGAAGACCGCCGCCTTCGAGATCGTGGACCGGCTCGGCGACGCGCCCGACTACCACCTGCTGCCGGTCGGCAACGCCGGCAACATCTCGGCGTACTGGCTGGGCTACCGGCAGTACGCCGACCTCGGCCACGCCACCCGCCGACCGGTGATGCGGGCCTACCAGGCCGACGGAGCGGCACCGCTGGTCACCGGCGAGCCGTTCCCGAACCCCGAGACCAAGGCCACCGCGATCCGGATCGGCAACCCCGCGTCCTGGAAGCTCGCGGAGGCCGCCGCCGCCGAGTCCGGCGGCCGGTTCCGGGCGCTCTCCGACGAGCAGATCCTGTCGGCGCAGCGCGAGCTGGCCCGACGCGACGGCGTCTTCGTCGAGCCGGCCTCGGCGGCCGGGGTCGCCGGCCTGCTGCAGGACCTCGAGCTCGGCGACTCCTACGCCGGGGCGACGGTGGCGGTCACCGTGACCGGCCACGGCCTCAAGGACACCGCCACCGCCCTCGAGGGCTTCGGGCACCTCGTCGACAACATCGTGGACGCCGACGTCGACGCGGCCGCCGCGGCCGCCGGGCTGCGCTGATGCCCCGGTTCGTCGACGGTCCGGTCCGGGTCTCGGTGCCGGCCACCTCGGCCAACCTCGGCCCCGGCTACGACGCCCTCGGACTGGCCCTCGACCTGCGCGACGAGCTCGAGGCCGAGGTGATCGCCGACGGGCTCACCGTCGACGTCGCGGGCCAGGGTGCGGGCGCTGTCGCGCGCGACGAGACCCACCTCGTGGTCCGGGCGATGCGGGCCGCCTTCGCGGCGATGGGCGCCCAGCCTCCGGGACTGCGCCTGTCCTGCACCAACGTCATCCCGCACGGCCGCGGCCTCGGCTCGTCGTCGGCGGCGATCGTGGCCGGCATCGCGCTGGCCCGGGCCCTGGTCGCCGGCGGCGGGCTGCTCCTGGACGACGACCAGGTGCTGGCGCTGGCCGCGGACCTCGAGGGGCACCCCGACAACGTGGCGCCGGCCTTCCTCGGCGGCTTCGTGATCTCCGGTCGCGACGACGACGGGTGGTACGCCACCAACGCCGCCGTCGACCCCCGGGTCTCCGTGGTGGTGTTCGTGCCGCCCGACCCGGTCTCCACCGACGAGGCCCGCGGGCTGCTGCCGGCCCAGGTGCCGCACGCGGACGCGGCGGCGAACGCCGGCCGCGCGGCGCTGCTGGTCGCGGCGCTGGCCGGACGCCCGGAGCTGCTGCACCGGGCCACCCGCGACCTGCTGCACCAGGACTACCGCCAGCCGGCGATGCCCGCGTCCCTGGCGTTCGTGGCCGAGCTCCGTGCCGCCGGACATCCCGCGGTCGTCTCGGGAGCGGGGCCGACGGTCCTGGTCTTCACCGACGGACCGGTGCGGCCGCTCGTCGACTGGTCGACGGGGCCGCGTGAGCTGCTGGCCCGGTGCCCCGAGGGCTGGGTCGCGCACCACCTCGACATCGACACCCGCGGGGTGCTGGTGAGCGGCTGAAGCCGTCGCCCGGGTTCGTGGGGATGGTCACATGCGCCGCGTCCCGGTGTTAGGCTGGCGAGGCGCCACGATCGTTCGGCGCTCGCATCCACCGATGACATCGACGATGCCTCGGGCCGATGCACCCACTTCCTTCATCCTGCCCTCCGGCCTCGCCGGGTGGCAGTCCGAGGAGCACATACGACAAGGCCGACGGCACTCGAGCCGGCTCGGCACAGACGTGGGAAGGACCTCACGTGACGGAAACCATCGATTCCACCACCCCCGCACCGGAGTCGACGTCGTCGACCGGGAGCACCGGTGCCTCCGGGAGCGCCGGCAAGAAGCGCGGTGGCGGACTCAACTCCATGCTGATCGCCGACCTGAAGTCGATGGCCGGCGGCATGGGCATCGCGGGCGCCGGGGGCATGAAGAAGGCGCAGCTGGTCGCGGCCATCAAGGCGGCCCAGTCCGACAAGCAGTCCGGAGGCACGTCGAGCGCCAAGTCCGGCTCCAAGTCCGGCTCCAAGTCCGGCAGCACGACCGGAGACGAGTCCGCTTCCCCGTCCACCGCCACGACGGACGGTCCGGCGGCCGGGTCCACCGTCATCACCCGCACGAGGCGCGACCGCGCCGACCGCGCGCCCGACAGCGCCGGACGCGACGAGGCCGCTGACCGTGGCCCCAGCGCTGGCGGCGACGAGCGGGACGACCGGAGGAACCGGAGCCGCAGCCGCGACTCCCAGCGGGCCACGAGCGACCGGGATGCGCAGACCCAGGACCGCCGCGACGACCAGGACCGGGGCGGCCAGGACCGGGACGGCCAGGAGCGGGGTGGTCGCGACGACCAGGACCGGGGCGGCCAGGACCGGGACGGCCAGGGCGGGCGCAACCGCGACCAGAACCAGAACCAGAAGCAGGACCAGAACCAGCGCCAGGACCAGAGCCAGGACAACCAGAGGCAGAAGCAGGACCAGAACCAGGCTCAGGACAACCAGAAGAAGCAGGACCAGAAGCAGAACCAGGACCACCAGAGCCAGGACAACCAGAACCGCGACGGCGGCCGGGACAACCGCGACGACGGCCAGGGCGGGAGCCGCAGCAGCCGACGCCGCCGGGGCCGCGACCGCGGCGACCGCAACGAGCGCACGGACCGCAACGAGCGCCCGGAACGCAACGAACGCAGCGACCGCAGCGACCGCCGTGGGAACCGCAACGAGCCCGACACCACGATCCTCGAGGACGACGTGCTGGTGCCGGCCGCCGGCATCCTCGACGTGCTCGACAACTACGCGTTCGTGCGGACCAGTGGCTACCTCGCCGGCTCCGACGACGTCTACGTCTCGCTGTCGATGGTGCGCAAGTTCGGCCTCCGCCGCGGCGACGCGATCGTCGGCCAGGTGCGCCAGCCCCGCGAGGGCGAGCGCAAGGAGAAGTTCAACCCGATGGTGCGGATCGACTCCGTCAACGGCGCCGACCCCGACTCGGCCAAGACCCGCATCGACTTCGCCAAGCTGACCCCGCTCTACCCGAGCGAGCGGCTGCGCCTCGAGACCGAGCCGACCAACCTGATCGGGCGCGTCATCGACATCGCCGCTCCGATCGGGAAGGGCCAGCGCGGCCTGATCGTGTCGCCCTCCAAGGCCGGCAAGACGATGATCATGCAGTCGATCGCGAACTCCATCACCACCAACAACCCCGAGTGCCACCTCATGGTCGTCCTCGTCGACGAGCGCCCCGAGGAGGTCACCGACTTCGAGCGCTCGGTCAAGGGCGAGGTCATCTCGTCGACGTTCGACCGCCCGGCCGTCGACCACACCACGGTCGCCGAGCTCGCGATCGAGCGCGCCAAGCGCCTGGTGGAGCTCGGCCACGACGTCGTGGTGCTGCTCGACGGCATCACCCGGCTGGGACGGGCCTACAACCTGGCCGCCCCGGCCAGCGGCCGGATCCTGTCCGGTGGCGTCGACTCGGCGGCGTTGTACCCGCCGAAGCGGTTCTTCGGTGCGGCCCGCAACATCGAGAACGGCGGCTCCCTGACCATCCTGGCCACCGCGCTCATCGAGAGCGGCTCCAAGATGGACGAGGTGATCTTCGAGGAGTTCAAGGGCACCGGCAACATGGAGATCCGGCTGCGCCGCGACTTCGCGGACAAGCGGATCTTCCCGGCGATCGACGCCGTGCAGTCCGGAACGCGTCGCGAGGAGCTCCTGATGAGCAAGGAGGAGCTCGCGATCGTGTGGAAGCTCCGCCGGGTCCTGTCCGGTCTCGAGGGCCAGCAGGCGCTCGAGCTGCTCCTCGAGCGGCTCAAGAAGTCGCAGAGCAACATCGAGTTCCTGATGCAGGTTCAGAAGACCACGCCCGGCGGTTCGAACACCCGCGACGACGACTGATTGCCTAGGGTGCCCTCATGGCCAGAATTGTGGTAGCCGACGACGACGAAGACATCCGTGAGCTCGTCGTCTTCAAGCTCCGTCAGTCCGGGCACGACGTCGTGGCCGTGGGTGACGGCGCAGCGGCCGTCGCCGCGTGCCAGGAGGAGCGTCCGGCGCTGGTCCTTCTCGACGTGATGATGCCGGGCATGAGCGGCCTCGACGCCGCCCGCGTCCTGCGCCAGTCGCCGGAGACGGCGTCGATCCCGGTCATCATGCTCACCGCCCGCGCGCAGGAGACCGACATCGAGCAGGGCTTCGCGGCGGGCGCCGACGACTACGTCACCAAACCGTTCTCTCCACGCGAGCTGGCCTCTCGGGTCGCCGCCGTCCTCGCGCGGAGTGGTGAGTGACCGCACTATCCTGGCTGGTGTTCGGCCTCGTCGGTATCTCGGCCGCACTCGTCCTCCTGCTGCTGGTCCTCCGGGTCACCGCGGACCTGCGCGCCCAGCGGCATGCGCATGCGCGCGCGATCACCCGCGAGCTGGTGCTCACCGTGGTCATGGGTGAGCCCGACGAGGTCCAGCGGGCCCGCGACACGCTGGCGAAGCTGACCGGTGAGCAGGGCGTCCAGGCCGAGTCGCAGATCTTCTCCTACCTGCCGAAGGTCACCGGTGAGACCCGGACGGTGCTCGTCGACCTGGTCTCGGAGCGGGGCGTGGTCTCCCGCGCCCAGGCGCTGCTCACGTCCTGGTCCGCCGTACGCCGTTGCCGCGGCGCCTACCGGCTCGGCGCGCTGCACCGCACCGACGCCGTCCCGTTGCTGGTGCCACTCCTGCGCGACCGCACCTTCCTGGTCCGCCGGGTGGCGCTGCGTGCGCTCGGCGCGATCGGCGAACCGGATGCCGTCGTGGCGATCCTGCGCAGCTGCGGTGGCGACGACCGGCTCACCCGCGATGTCGTGTCCTCCCTGGAGCGCATCGGACAGGGCGGCGCACCCGCCATGCGGGCCGAGCTCTCCAAGGGCATGGCCCGCTCCTCCGGCAGCGGCCGCCAGGCCGAGCTGGCCGCCGTGGGCCTGGGGCTCGTGGGTGACGTCGGCGCGGTGAACCTGCTGGTCCAGGCGCTGACCACCCCGCGTCCGGCCCTGCAGGCAGCGGCCGCCGAGGCTCTGGGTCGGATCGGTGCGCCCAGCGCCATCCCGGCCCTCGTCGACGCGCTCAACGTCTCCGACGAGCTGGTCCGCTCCGCCGCGGCCGGCGCCCTGGGCGACATCGGTGACCCGCAGGCCGCGGCCGGGCTCGGCCGGGCCCTCGACCGGGCCCCCCGGATGACCAGTCGCACGCTCGCCCTGTCCCTGCTCAAGCTCGGTGAGCCCGGCATGGCGACGCTGCGCGAGCACCCCTCGCCGTACGCCGCCGAGGCTCTCGCGGTCCACGGCATGGCCGGAGGCAGATGACATGGACTGGGTCTCGCTCTTCTCGTCCGTGATCCTGGCGATGGGCTGGTTCTTCATCGCCTACTCGCTGCTGATCAACTCCAGCTTCCTGCTGCTCACCGTCCTCGCGGTCGCCGACTTCATCGGCTACCGCCGCCGCATCGAGTTCGCGGCGTACGACGAGTCCTTCGGTGAGCCGCTGGCCCGCGGCATCACGGTGCTGGTGCCGGCATTAAACGAGTCCGAGACGATCATCGAGTCGGTGCAGGCGATGATGGCCATGCGCTACCCCGACTTCGAGGTCATCGTCGTGGACGACGGGTCGCGGGACGACACGGTCGCCAAGCTGATCGGCGAGTTCGACCTGGTCGAGGTGCCGCTGGTGGTCGACCGCCTGGTCCCGATGAAGGGCCAGGTGCATGCGACGTACATCTCCCGCCAGGGCAGCCACAACCTCGTGCTCGTCACCAAGTCCAACGGCGGCAAGGCCGACGCGCTCAACGTGGGCATCAACATGGCCCGCAAGGAGCTGGTCTGCATGGTCGACGCGGACTCGCTGCTCGATCCCGACTCGCTGCTGCACGTGTCGCGACCGTTCGCCGACCACCCCGACCAGGTGGTCGCGGCCGGCGGCGTGATCCGGGTGGCGAACGGCTCGACGGTCACCCAGGGCCGTGTCACCGACGTGCGGATGCCGCGCACCTGGCTGGCTCGGGTGCAGGTGGTCGAGTATCTCCGGGCCTTCATGATCGGCCGCGCCGGCTGGTCGGCCACGGGTGGGCTGCTGATCATCTCGGGTGCGTTCGGCATCTTCCGCAAGGACGTGCTGGCCACGGTCGGCGGGATGGCCACCGACTGCATCGGCGAGGACGCCGAGCTGGTGGTGCGCATCTATCGCTGGCTGGGGGAGGAGCGGATCGACGGCAAGGTCGTCTTCGTCTCCGAGCCGGTCGCCTGGACCGAGGCCCCCGAGGACCGCGCGGTCCTGCGCAAGCAGCGTCGCCGCTGGCACCGCGGCCTCGCCGAGATCCTCAGCCGGCACCGGGACATGCTGTTCCGCCCGAAGTACGGCGTCATCGGGATGCTGACGATGCCGTGGTTCGTGGTGTTCGAGCTGTTGGCGCCGTTCCTCGAGATCTTCGGGCTGCTCTACTTCGTCGTCGTCCTCGTCCTGCTGATGGGGGAGAACTTCGGCCTGCTGCCCTGGGACCTGGTGGACGGCTGGTTCGTGCTGCTGTTGCTGACCGCCTCGATCTTCTACTCGTTCCTGCTCACCATGGTGGCGCTGCTCGCCGAGGAGATGTCCTACCGGCGCTACCGCGGGGTGGGCGACCTGCTGCGCGCGGTGTGGGCCGCGGTCGAGGAGAACTTCGGCTACCGCCAGCTCAATGCATGGTGGCGGATGGGCGGTGCCATCGAGGCGCTGCGCAAGAGCCAGCATGACTGGGGTGACATGCAGCGCAAGGGTTTCGGCCCCAAGCCGTGATGGGCGAGACCGTCGGCCAGCGGGTGGCGCGCGTCATCGTCACCGCCGCAGTGCTGGTGTTCCTGGTCGGCAGCGTCGGGGTGGTCGGCCTGTTCGTGACCAACCGCTCGGTCGACCGTCTCGTCGACAACATCGAGCCCGCCCGGCGGGCCAACGACGGCATCCTCCAGAACCTCACCGACGCCGATGCCGGCATCCGGGGGTGGACGATCGTCGGGGACCAGGCGGCCCTGGTCCCGTTCTTCACCGCCATGGAGGAGCTCCCCAGCCACCAGGAAGACCTGGAGCGCTTCAAGCCACCGGTCGACAGGCTCGACGGACTGGTGGAGAGCCAGGACGAGGCGATCGACGCCTATGTCGCCGGCTACGTCAATCCCCGGCTCGACGCCGGCCCCGGCCGGGAGAACAACGACGCGGCCCTGTTCCTGCGGGGTCGCCGGGCCTTCGAAGACGTCCGCGAGGCCAACGACCGGATCGACCGTGAGCTGGCCCGGTCGGCCAACGACGCGCGCGTGGCCAGCAACCGGGCGTGGAGCCTGGCGTTGGCCGTCATGCTGCTGGCCATCCTGCTCGGGTTCGCCGTGGTCTTCGGGCTCGGCCATAGCCTGGTTCGCGGCATCCAGCGACCGCTGCGCCAGCTGGCCGAGGTCGTACGCCGACTGGCCGCCGGCGAGGACGGGGTCCGCGCCAGCACCGACGGCCTCCGCGAGGTGGCGGCGGTGGGGGAGACCGTCAACGTCCTGGCCATCGAGAACGAGCGCGGCCGGGCGGTCGAGGCCGACGTCCACGAGTCGCTGCGCGAGCTCGACCGCACCAAGAACGACTTCGTCTCCAACGTGTCCCACGAGCTGCGCACCCCGCTGACCAGCATTCGCGGCTACCTCGAGCTGCTCGAGGACGACGGCGTGATGGGCGGACCCGAGCGGGAGATGTGGGAGGCGGTCAACCGCAACGTCACCCGGCTCAGCCTGCTCATCGAGGACCTCCTCACGCTCTCGAAGGTCGAGTCCCGTGGCACCCAGCTGACCGAGCTCGACCTGCGCGACGTGGTCCTCGAGGTGGTGACCGACCTCAAGGTGGTCGCCGCCCGCCGCGAGGTGGACGTGGACGTCGAGTTCCCGACCGAGCCGCTGCGGGTGCTGGCCGACCAGACCCAGATCCTGCGCGCGGTCCTCAACGTGGCCTCCAACGCGGTGAAGTTCTCCCGTCCCGGGGGCTGGGTGCGGGTCTCGGTCGACGTCGAGGACGGCGAGGCGCTGATCACCGTGCAGGACAACGGCATCGGCATCCCGGCGGGCGAGGTGCCGACCGTCGGGCGGCGCTTCTTCCGCGGTTCCAACGCCGTCGACCAGCAGATCGCCGGCACCGGGCTCGGGATCCGGATCGTGCAGACCATCATGGAGCGGCACGCCGGCTCGGTGCACTTCGCGTCGGTCGAGCACGAGGGCACCACGGTGCGGCTGCGGATGCCGCTGCGGGGCGCGGGCGGCGTCGCGTCCGGACCCCCCGCACCGGACCCGGGAACCGACCCCGAATCCGACTCGATATCCGACTCGGGACCCGACCCGGAATCCGACCCGGAATCCGCCTGAGCCGGGCGGGAATGCCCGGATTGGCCAGCGGGTTGTCACGGGTGGCAGAATCACTCGCTGGTTCCGGTTCACGTCAGCCCATTCCGGGCGGACGACCCGGCGACTGACACCGAGGAGACATTGTGAAGAAGGACATCCACCCCGAGTACACCGATACTCACGTGACCTGCACGTGTGGCAACTCGTTCACGACGCGCAGCACCGCCGCCAGCGGCTCCATGCGCGCGGACGTGTGCTCGCAGTGCCACCCGTTCTACACCGGCAAGCAGAAGATCCTCGACACCGGCGGCCGCGTCGCCCGCTTCGAGGCCCGCTACGCCAAGAAGAAGTAGCCTCGCCTCCGGCGCCGGTCCCCGCTCTCCGCGGGAGACCGGCGCCGTTCGCATTTGTCCTGCCGCACCCCGTCCACCACACCAGGAGCCAGTCGAGTGTTCGATGCCGTCGAGGGCCTGATCGCCGAGCACGCCGCGCTCGAGGGCCGGCTGGCCGCGCCCGAGACGCACGCCGACCAGCGCCTGGCCAAGCACCTCAACCAGCGGTACGCCGAGCTCTCGGCGATCGTGCGCACCTGGCGGGAGTGGCAGCAGCTCGGCGACGACATCGGTGCCGCCCGGGAGCTGGGCGGGGACGACCCGGACCTCGCCGAGGAGGCCCGCACCCTGGCCGAGCGCCGGGTCGTCGTGGAGGAGCACCTGCGGCACCTGCTCGTGCCGCGCGACCCCAACGACGCCAAGGACGCCCTGCTCGAGGTGAAGTCCGGTGAGGGCGGCGAGGAGTCCGCGCTGTTCGCCGGCGACCTGCTGCGGATGTACTCCCGCTGGGCCGAGCGGCGCGGCTGGAGCACCGAGATCCTCGACGCCACCGAGTCCGACCTCGGCGGCTACAAGTCCGTGACCGTGGCGGTCAAGGCCAAGGCAAACGCCGGAGCCCGGCGAGGCGCCGTACGCCCTGCTGAAGTTCGAGGGCGGCGTCCACCGGGTGCAGCGGGTGCCGGTCACCGAGTCCCAGGGCCGGGTGCACACCAGCGCGGCCGGCGTGCTGGTGCTGCCGGAGGCCGAGCAGGTGGACGTCACCCTCGACGAGAACGACCTGCGCATCGACGTGTTCCGCTCCAGCGGGCCCGGCGGCCAGAGCGTCAACACCACCGACTCCGCGGTCCGGATCACCCACGTCCCGACCGGGATCGTGGTCAGCTGCCAGAACGAGAAGTCCCAGCTGCAGAACAAGGAGTCGGCGCTGCGCATCCTCCGGGCCCGGCTGCTCGCGGCCGCCGTGGAGGAGGCCGACGCCGAGGCCAGCGCCGCGCGCAAGAGCCAGATCCGCACCGTGGACCGGTCCGAGCGGATCCGCACCTACAACTACCCGGAGAACCGCATCTCCGACCACCGCACCGGCTACAAGGCCTACAACCTCGACACCGTCCTCGACGGCGAGCTCGACGCCCTGGTCGCCAGCGCCGTCGACGCCGACCTCGCCGGCCGGCTCGACGCCCTCGAGCAGTGAGCCCCCGGTGACGTCGGCCGGGTCGCTGCGACGAGCGGCCGCCGCACGGTTGCGCGAGGCGGGCGTCGGCTCGCCCGAGCGCGACGCCGACGAGCTGCTCGCGCACGTGCTCGCCACCTCGCTGGGACGGCTGCCGCTGGTGGAGTCGGTCGACGACGCCGACGCCGCGGCCTACGACACGCTGGTCGCCCGGCGGGCCGCCCGCGAGCCGCTCCAGCACCTGCTCGGCAGCGCGGCGTTCCGCCACGTCGAGCTGGCCGTCGGGCCGGGAGTGTTCGTGCCGCGGCCCGAGACCGAGCTGCTGGCCGGTTGGGCGATCGAGCGGGCCGCCGCGATCGCGAACCCGGTCGTCGTCGACCTCGGCACCGGCTCGGGCGCGATCGCCCGCGCCGTCGCCGACGAGGTGCCGCACGCCCGGGTGCACGCCGTCGAGCTGGACGAGGCCGCGCACCGGTGGGCGGAGCGCAACCTGGCCGGCACCGGCGTCGACCTGCGTCTGGGCGACCTGGCCGAGGCGTTCGACGACCTGGCCGGCACCGTCGACGTGGTGGTCTGCAACCCGCCGTACATCCCCCTCGACGCCTGGGAGTCGGTGGCGCCCGAGGCCCGCGACCACGATCCTCATCTCGCGCTGTTCTCCGGCGACGACGGGCTGGTGGCGATGCGGGTGCTCGAGCGCCGGGCCGCGCTGCTGCTCCGGCCCGGGGGCGTGGTGGGCGCCGAGCACGCGGACGTCCAGGGCGACTCGGCGCCGGCCGTCTTCAGCGTCACCCGTCGATGGACGGAGGTCCGCGACCACCCCGATCTGGCCGGTCGTGCGCGCTACCTGACGGCGCGACTGGCACGATGACCCCGTGCACACCCCGCGACGTTCTCCGTCTCCTCCGCTGCGCTCCTCCGCCGGACAACGCCTCGGGGGCCCGTGACACCCGCGACGTTCTCCGTCTCCTCCGCTGCGCTCCTCCGCCGGACAACGCCTCGGGGGCCCCGGATGAGCCTCCGGTTCCTCGTCCTCGCCGACAGCAGCGAGGCCGCCCGTGAGGCTGCCATCGAGGCCGCCAGTCTCGCGATCCGCCGGGGGGAGCTGGTGGTGGTGCCCACCGACACCGTCTACGGCCTGGGCGCCGACGCCTTCGACCCCGCCGCCGTACGCCGCCTGCTCGCGGCCAAGGGCCGCGGGCGCGAGAGCCCGCCGCCGGTCCTGGTCAGCGCGGCGACCACGCTCGACGCGCTGGCGGTCGGGGTCCCCGGCTACGCCCGGGCGCTGGTCGAGCACTTCTGGCCCGGCCCGCTGACCCTGGTCTGCACCCAGCAGGCGTCCCTGCAGTGGGACCTCGGCGACACCCGCGGCACCGTCGCGGTCCGGATGCCCGACCACGAGGTGGTGCTCGAGATCCTCGAGCGCACCGGCCCGCTGGCGGTCAGCTCGGCCAACCTGACCGGCCGGCCTCCCGCCGCGGACGCCGACGCCGCCGAGGAGATGCTCGGCGAGGACGTGTCGGTGATCGTCGACTGCGGCCCGGCCGAGCGCGACGAACCGTCCACGATCATCGACGTCACCGGGGCCCAGGGGCGGGTGCTGCGCCTGGGGGCGCTGAGCCTCGACGAGCTCAACGCCGTCCTGGAGCCGCTCGGGGCCACCCTCACGGACGAGGGATAGCCGCTGCATGCGCGAGTACCTCCTGGTCTTCCTGGTCGCTGCCTCGGTCACCTATCTGCTCACCGTGATCGCCCGCGAGATCGCGTTGCGCACCGGAGCGGTGGCCCAGGTCCGCGACCGCGACATGCACGCCGTGCCGATCCCCTACTTCGGTGGGCTGGCGATGCTCGGCGGCATGACGGCGGCGTACTTCGTCGCGGGTGAGCTCCCGTTCCTGTCCCTCAGCGGGCCCAACGTGTTCCGCGACGCCCGGGTGGTGCTGTTCGCCGGCCTGCTGATCTGCGCGGTCGGCGTCCTCGACGACCTGTTCGAGCTCGACGCGCTGACCAAGCTCGGGGGGCAGGTGGTGGCAGCGGGGCTGCTGATCGCCTTCGGCGTCCAGTATCTCTTCTTCCCCGCGCCCGGTGGCGGGCAGTTCTCGGTCGAGCCGTCCCAGGCCGCGTTGCTGACCGTGATCACGGTCGTGGCGACGGTGAACGCCGTCAACTTCGTGGACGGGCTGGACGGTCTCGCGGCCGGCGTGGTCGGGATCGGGGCGACCGCGTTCTTCCTGTTCAGCTACCAGATCGCGAACCTCAACGGTCAGTCGCTCGGCGTCACCAGCGCGCTGCTGTCGGCGATCGTCGCGGGGGCGTGCGGGGGTTTCCTCCCGCACAACTTCTATCCGGCCCGGCTGTTCATGGGGGACAGCGGATCGATGCTGCTCGGCCTGATGCTGGCGGCCTCCGCGCTGACGCTGACCGGCCAGTTCGAGGTCTCCGACCTCACCCAGGGCGGCCGCGGCTCGGAGGCCAGCCTGCTCCCGACGCTGCTGCCGATCATCGTGCCGCTGTCGATCCTGGTGGTGCCGTTCGCGGACCTGCTCCTGGCCGTCGTCCGCCGCACCCGGCGCGGCCAGATGTTCTACCACCCGGACAAGCAGCACCTGCACCACCGGATGCTCGAGATCGGGCACTCGCACCGCCGTGCCGTGCTGATCATCTGGCTGTGGGCCGGTCTGATCGGCTTCGGGACGGTGCTCGCCAGCCTCTACTCCGGTCCGCTGGTGCTCACCAGCCTCGTGCTGTGGTTCGCGCTGACCATCGCCCTGACCTTCTTCGTCCCCAAGGTCAAGGGCGTCCAGGCCTAGACAGAGGGCCCGGTTGGCGAGCCGACCGGACTTTGTGCTAATTTTCACAAGCGGCCGGAAGGCCGCCCGACACCACCGAGAGAACGGCCGCCGACATGACGACCGCGTCGCCCAGGAGCACCGCCACCAGCGGTGCCAGCGCGCTCTTCGGAGCCGCCCTGGCCGCCCTCGTCACCGGTCTCGTGATCACCCTGGTCGGCGCGGTCGGCGACGGCGCCCCCGCGGCGTACGGCGCGCTGGCCGGCACCCTGCTGGTGGTCGGTGTGCTCTTCCTCGGTGCCGGCTTCGTGCACCTGGCCGCCGGCCTGGTGCCGGCCGCCTCGCTGCTCGTGGCGCTGCTCACCTACACGCTCCAGCTGCTGGTGCTCGTCGTCGGGTTCACCGCGCTGTCCCGCTCGGGACTGCTCGAGGACGCCCTGGACCGCCGCTGGCTGGCGATGACGGTCATCGCGGGCACCGTCGCCTGGATGGTGGCCCAGATCGGCCTCACCGTGCGGCTGCGGCTGCCCGTCTACGACCTGCCCGACCGGCCCGACGCGAACCAGCCGTCTGCCGTCCGACCAGTCGTCCGACCAGCCCTCCGACGGGCCGGTAGGGCGTCCGGAACGACCGGAGGCGGGTGCGCGATGACCCACGCCGACTGCTATTGTCCGGGGCGCGATGGATCAGCAGAAACCGCGGCCGGGCTCGGACGAGGAGCAGTCGCGGGGAGACCCGTGGCACGCCTTCGGCTACCTGGTGGCCGGTGTCTTCGTCTACGGACTGATCGGCTGGGCACTGGACCGGTGGCTGGGAACGACGTTCCTGGTGGTCATCGGAATCCTGTTCGGAGCCGGTTTGGGCATCCTCATGACCTGGGCGAGGTTCAACCGCCCGACACGATCGCAAGACGAGACGTTGTAGAGCGAAAGGCACAGGAGAAGCTGTGATCTCGAAGGGCAATCCCGTGGTCGCGGCCGACGGAGGGTTCACCCCTCCCGGGCCGGGCGACTTCGACCTGCCGCCGATCGGTGGCGGTCACGAGACGTTCGACTTCATGGGCCAGAGCCACTACCTCGGTGTCACCAAGCCGATGCTGCAGCTGGTGCTCGCCGCTGTCCTGGTCTTCGTCTTCTTCTACCTCGCCGCCCGCAAGCGCGCCATGGTCCCCGGCCGGCTGCAGTACGTCGGCGAGGAGGCCTACGGCTTCGTCCGCAACTCCATGGGGCGCGACATCATCGGCAGCCACGACTTCATGAAGTTCGTGCCGTACCTCTTCACGCTGTTCTTCTTCATCCTGCTCAACAACGTCTTCGCCTCGATCCCGTTCATCCAGTTCCCGACGCTGTCGCGCGCCGGCATGGTCTACGGCCTCGCCGCGATGAGCTGGGTCGTCTACAACGCGGTCGGCATCAAGAAGCACGGGTTCCTCGGCTACCTCAAGCTCCAGTCGGTGCCCGCGGGCATCGGCGGGCCGATCCTGCTGCTGCTGGTCCCGCTGGAGTTCCTCTCCAACATCGTGGTCCGCCCGGTGACGCTGGCCCTCCGTCTCTTCGCCAACATGCTGGCCGGCCACCTGCTGCTCATCCTGTTCGCGCTCGGAGGCGAGTACCTCATCCTCCACATGGCGATCCAGTACGCCCCGGTCGGCATCCTCGCCTGGCTGCTGTTCATCGCCATCGCATTCCTGGAGCTGCTGGTGCAGTTCCTGCAGGCGTACGTCTTCGTGCTCCTGAACGCCATGTACATCTCCGGTGCTCTCGCAGACGAGCACTGAGAGTCGATAAGAAAAAAGAACCCGAAAGGAACTAGCCGTGCTCCCTATGGCTATCGAAGGCTCCGCCAACATGATCGGATACGGCCTGGCCGCCATCGGTCCCGGTATCGGTATCGGCCTGATCTTCGCCGCCTACATCTCCGGTGTGGCGCGTCAGCCGGAGGCGCAGAGCCGCCTCCAGTCGATCGCGATCCTCGGCTTCGCTCTCGCCGAGGCGCTGGCGATCATCGGTATCGCCCTCGCGTTCGTTCTCTGACCGAACACCACTAGAAGGACCTGCCCATGCAGACTCTGATCCTCAACGCGGCGGAAGAGGGCGAGCTCAACCCGCTCGTCCCGCACCCGATCGAGATCATCCTCTCGCTCGTCGTGTTCGGCCTGCTCTTCCTCGCCGTCAAGAAGTTCGTCGTACCGAGCTTCGAGAAGACGTTCTCCGAGCGGACCTCCGCCATCGAAGGTGGCCTGGCCGCCGCCGAGACGAAGCAGGCGGAGGCCGACGCCAAGCTCGCCGAGCTCGAGAAGCAGCTCGGCGACGCCCGGCACGAGGCGGCGCGCATCCGTGAGGAGGCTCGCGAGCAGGGCGCGGCGATCGTGTCCGAGATGCGTGAGCAGGCCCAGGCGGAGTCGACGCGCATCGTCGACAACGGCAAGGCCCAGATCGAGGCGGAGCGCCAGCAGGCGGTCACCTCGCTCCGTGCCGAGGTGGGCAGCCTGGCCACCTCCCTCGCCGGTCGCATCGTGGGTGAGAGCCTCGAGGACGACGAGCGGTCCAACCGGGTGGTCGAGAGGTTCCTCGTGGACCTCGAGACCCTCGAGTCTGCGCAGACCGCCCCGAACGGTGACCCGAACGGCCGCGGGGCCCGCTGATGGACATGCGAGGACCGTCGGCCGGGTCGTCGGCCACCCTGGGAGACCAGCTGGTGGCGGCGCTCTCCGAGGTCGGCTCCCGCAAGACCGCAGAGGTCGGTGAGGACCTCTTCGGCCTCGCCGAGGTGCTGCGGACGACGGCGAGCCTGCGCCGGGTGGTGACCGACGCGTCGGTCGAGACGCCGGCGAAGGTGCAGCTCGTGCGTGGGCTCTTCGAGGGCAAGGTCGACGCGATCTCCCTCGACCTGCTCATCGCGGCGGCCGGGCTCCGGTGGACGGCCACCCGCCACCTGCCCGACGTGCTCGAGCACCTGGGTGTGGTCGCGACCGTGCGCTCCGCACCGGACGCCGGTCGGGTCGCCGACGAGCTGTTCGGCTTCGACCAGCTCCTCGTCGAGAACCCCGACCTGCGCGGCACCCTGTCGGACCCGGCCCGCACGGGCGAGGACAAGGTCGGGCTGCTCCGCGGACTGCTCGAGAACCGCACCCTCGCGGCCACCGCCCGGCTGATCGAGCAGTCGCTGTCCGGGACCCACCGGACCGCCTCGGTGGCGATCCAGGACTACCAGAAGGTCGCCGCGGCCGTGCACGGCGAGAGCGTGGCCGTGGTCCGCGTCGCCCGGGAGCTGCCCGACAGCGAGCTCGAGCGTCTTCGCACCGCCCTCACCGCACAGTACGGCCGCGACCTGCACCTCAACGTCGTGGTCGAGCCCGAGCTCATCGGCGGCCTCCGAGTCGAGATCGGTGACGACGTCATCGACGGCACGGTCGCCAGCCGCCTGCACGACGCACGCCGCCGCCTGGCGGGCTGACCCACCACTTCACGCAGACGAACAGTTAGGAAGAGTGATGACGGACCTTTCGATCCGTCCGGACGAGATCCGGGACGCGCTCCAGCGCTTCGTGTCGGACTACGAGCCCGACACAGCCACCCGTGAAGAGGTCGGCACCGTGGCCGAGGCCGGCGACGGCATCGCCCGCGTCAGCGGCCTGCCCTCCGCCATGGCCAACGAGCTGCTCGAGTTCGAGGACGGCACCCAGGGCATCGCCCTGAACCTCGACACGCGTGAGATCGGCGTCGTGGTCCTCGGTGACTTCGACAAGATCGAGGAGGGCCAGGCGGTCCGCCGTACCGGCGAGATCCTCTCGGTCCCGGTCGGCGACGGCTACCTCGGCCGGGTCGTGGACCCGCTGGGCAACGCGATCGACGGCCTCGGCGATCTCGAGACCGACGGTCGTCGCGCCCTCGAGCTCCAGGCGCCGGGCGTGATGGTCCGCAAGTCCGTGCACGAGCCGCTCGCCACCGGGATCAAGGCGATCGACGCCCTGACCCCGATCGGCCGCGGCCAGCGTCAGCTGATCATCGGCGACCGCTCGACCGGCAAGACCACGATCGCGATCGACACGATCATCAACCAGAAGGCGGCCTGGGAGTCCGGTGACCCGGAGAAGCAGGTCCGCTGCATCTACGTCGCCATCGGCCAGAAGGGCTCGACCATCGCCGCGGTGCGTGGCTCCCTCGAGGAGGCCGGCGCGCTCGAGTACACCACCATCGTGGCCTCGCCCGCGTCCGACTCGGCCGGCTTCAAGTACCTCGCCCCCTACACCGGCTCGGCCATCGGCCAGCACTGGATGTACGACGGCAAGCACGTCCTGATCGTGTTCGACGACCTCACCAAGCAGGCCGAGGCCTACCGCGCGGTGTCGCTGCTGCTGCGCCGCCCGCCGGGCCGCGAGGCCTACCCGGGCGACGTGTTCTACCTGCACAGCCGCCTGCTCGAGCGCTGCGCGAAGCTCTCCGACGACATGGGCAAGGGCTCGATGACCGGCCTGCCGATCATCGAGACCAAGGCCAACGACGTCTCGGCGTTCATCCCCACCAACGTCATCTCGATCACCGACGGCCAGATCTTCCTGCAGTCGGACCTGTTCGCCGCCAACCAGCGCCCGGCCATCGACGTCGGTGTGTCGGTCTCGCGGGTCGGCAGCTCGGCGATGACCAAGGCGATGAAGCAGGTCACCGGCTCGCTCAAGGTCGACCTCGCGCAGTTCCGCGCGATGGAGGCGTTCGCGATGTTCGCCTCGGACCTCGACGCGGCCTCGCGTCAGCAGCTCGACCGCGGCCAGCGCCTGATGGCGCTGCTCAAGCAGCCGCAGTACTCGCCGTACCCCGTCGAGGAGATGACGGTCTCGCTGTGGACCGGCACCTCGGGTCGCCTCGACAAGGTGCCCACCGACGACGTGCTGCGCTTCGAGAACGAGTTCCTCGACTACCTGCGCCGCTCGCACGAGGGCATCCTCGCGGGCATCCGCGAGTCGCTGAAGTTCGAGGACTCGACCGAAGAGGCCCTCATCTCCGCCTACGACTCGTTCCTCGACCAGTTCGAGACCTCCGACGGCCAGTCCGTCAAGGCCGGCAAGGAGGAGCACGAGGCTCTGGAGGACGAGGACGTCGAGCAGGAGCAGATCGTCAAGCAGAAGCGGGGCTGACCATGGCCGTATCGCTGCGTGAGTACCGCGCGCGGATCAAGTCGACGGAGTCGATGAAGAAGATCACGCGCGCCATGGAGCTCATCGCTGCGTCCCGCATCATCAAGGCGCAGCAGCGGGCCCAGGCGGCCGCGCCGTACGCCCGCGAGCTGACCCGCGCGGTGTCGGCGGTGGCGACGTTCTCCAACGTCGACCACGCGCTGACCACCGAGCCCGAGGACCCCAAGAAGGCCGCGATCCTGATCGTGACCAGCGACCGGGGTCTCGCGGGCGCCTACTCCTCCAGCGTGCTCAAGGAGGCCGAGCGCCTCGTGGAGAAGCTGAAGGGGGAGGGCAAGCAGGTCGACGCCTACATCACCGGCCGCAAGGGCGAGGCGTACTTCAAGTTCCGCCAGCGCCCGATCGTGCAGGCGTGGACCGGCTTCTCGGACCAGCCGACGTACGACGTCGCCGCCGACATCGGCGAGACGCTCATCGGGGCGTTCCTCAACGATGACGACCAGGAGGCCGAGGAAGGCACCCCGCCCGGCGTCGACGAGGTGCACGTGGTCTACACGCGCTTCCGGTCGATGCTGGTGCAGGAGCCGACCGCGGTGCGGCTGCTGCCGCTCGAGGTCGTCGAGGGCACCGACGCGCCGGCGGAGGCCGACCTGCTGCCGCTCTACGAGTTCGAGCCGTCGCCGTCCGACGTCCTCGACTCGTTGCTGCCGCGCTACGTCCAGAGCCGGATCTTCTTCGCGCTGCTCCAGGCCGCCGCTTCCGAGCTGGCGGCCCGGCAGAAGGCGATGAAGTCGGCCACGGACAACGCGGACGAGCTCATCAAGAAGTACAAGCGCATCGCCAACCAGGCACGACAGGCTGGCATTACCCAGGAAATCAGCGAGATCGTCGGTGGCGTCAACGCCCTTGCCGACGCACAAGCCGGGAGTGAGTGAGAGAGAATGACTGCCACTGTTGACGAGACCACGGGCACCGAGTCCACCGCCGGCGGCGTGGGCCGCATCGCCCGGGTCATCGGTCCGGTCGTGGACATCGAGTTCCCGACCGACTCGATGCCGGCGATCTACAACGCCCTGACCTGCGAGTTCGAGCTGACCGGCGAGAAGAGGTCGATCATCCTCGAGGTCGCCCAGCACATCGGCGACGGCATGGTGCGCGCCATCTCCATGAAGCCCACCGACGGCCTGGTCCGCGGCGGCCAGGTGACCGACACCGGTGAGTCGATCACCGTGCCGGTCGGCGACGTCACCCTCGGCAAGGTGTTCAACACCACCGGGGACTGCCTCAACCTCGAAGAGGGCGAGACGCTCGACATCAAGGAGCGGTGGGGCATCCACCGCAAGGCACCGGCGTTCGACCAGCTGGAGTCCAAGACCCAGATGTTCGAGACCGGCATCAAGGTCATCGACCTGCTGACGCCCTACGTCCAGGGCGGCAAGATCGGCCTGTTCGGCGGTGCCGGGGTGGGCAAGACCGTGCTGATCCAGGAGATGATCGCCCGCGTCGCCAAGGACCACGGCGGTGTGTCGGTGTTCGCCGGCGTCGGCGAGCGCACCCGTGAGGGCAACGACCTCATCGTCGAGATGGAGGAGGCCGGCGTCATCGGCCAGACCGCCCTCGTCTTCGGCCAGATGGACGAGCCGCCGGGCACCCGCCTGCGGGTCGCGCTGTCCGCGCTGACGATGGCGGAGTACTTCCGCGACGTGCAGAAGCAGGACGTGCTGCTGTTCATCGACAACATCTTCCGGTTCACCCAGGCCGGCTCCGAGGTGTCCACGCTCCTCGGGCGGATGCCGTCCGCGGTGGGCTACCAGCCGAACCTCGCCGACGAGATGGGTCAGCTCCAGGAGCGGATCACCTCGACGCGTGGTCACTCGATCACCTCGCTGCAGGCGATCTACGTGCCCGCCGACGACTACACCGACCCGGCGCCGGCCACCACGTTCGCGCACCTCGACGCGACGACCGAGCTGTCGCGTGAGATCGCGTCGCTGGGCATCTACCCGGCCGTGGACCCGCTGACGTCGACCTCCCGGATCCTCGACCCGCAGTACATCGGCGAGGACCACTACCGGACCGCGGTGCGCGTCAAGCAGATCCTCCAGCGCAACAAGGAGCTGCAGGACATCATCGCGATCCTCGGTGTGGACGAGCTCTCCGAGGAGGACAAGGTCATCGTGTCCCGCGCGCGCCGCATCCAGCGGTTCCTGTCGCAGAACACCTACGTGGCCAAGCAGTTCACCGGTCTCGAGGGCTCGACCGTCCCGATCGCGGACACCATCGAGGCCTTCACGAAGATCGCGGACGGCGACTACGACCACGTCGCCGAGCAGGCGTTCTTCATGTGCGGTGGCCTCGACGACGTCGAGGCGAAGTGGGCCGACATCCAGAAG
The DNA here is from genome assembly GCA_963767955.1 of uncultured Actinomycetota bacterium. Classification (GTDB taxonomy): domain Bacteria; phylum Actinomycetota; class Actinomycetes; order Propionibacteriales; family Nocardioidaceae; genus Nocardioides. Next base: position 357,417 of record CAVYGA010000003.1, read on the forward strand.
AGCCTCTGATGGCTGACCAGCAGCTCCAGGTCGAGCTCGTCGCCGCGGACCGCCTCGTGTGGTCCGGGGAGGCGAAGATGGTGATCGCGCGCACCACCGAGGGTGACGTCGGCATCCTGCCGGGGCACGCTCCCTTGCTGTCGCTGCTCGTCGAGGGTGTGCTGGACATCCAGACCGCCGAGGGTGAGACCTGGGTGGCGGCCGTGGACGCGGGCTTCCTCTCGGTGGCGCACAACCGCATCTCCGTGCTCGCCGAGCACGCCGAGATGTCGCACGAGATCGACCTCGAGAAGGCCCGTCAGGATCTCGAGCGCGCACAGAGCGCGGGGGAGAACGACGACGCCGCGAGCGACGCCGTACGCCGGGCCGAAGCGCGCATCCGGGCGGTCGAGAAGGCCAACTGATCCGGCACTCCTCTCTCCGGCTAGGGTGTGCCACGAGCACGACCCTGAGGGAGCGAGGAGGGCTGGATGCCTCTGTGGCAATGGATCGCCGATGCCGCCGGCGCCGCCCTGCTGCTCGTCCTGCTCTATGCACTCGCGCTGGTCGTCCGGCGCCGCTACATCCAGCGCAACGGCGGCACCTTCGAGCTCTCCCACCGCCCCCGAACGGCCGCGGCCGGGCGCGGCTGGATCCTCGGTGTCGGGCGGTACTCCGGCGAGGAGCTGGAGTGGTTCCGGATCTTCTCGCTCTCGCCCCGGCCGCGCCTCGTGTGGCGCCGTACGTCGTTGGCGTTCCTGGGACGCCGTGAGCCCGCGGGGCACGAGCAGATGTCGCTGTACGCCGACCACGTGATCGTGGTCTGCTCCAGTGACCACGGCGAGATCGACCTGGCGATGAGCCCGTCCTCGCTGATGGGCTTCCAGTCCTGGCTCGAGGCGGCTCCGCCCGGCTCGGGCACCGCTCGGTGACCGCCCCGGCCGCCGTCGGAGGGGCCGTGTCGGCCGCGCGCAACGCGGTGATGATCTCGTTCGCGCTCAACGGCTTCGCCTTCGCGTCGTGGGTGTCCCGGATCCCCGAGACGCGCCACGAGCTCGACCTCAGCAACGGTGCGCTCGGTCTCCTGCTGCTGGCCGCCGCGATGGGGTCGGTGCTGACGCTGCCCACGACCGGCGCCCTGATCAACCGGTGGGGTGCGGCGACCGTGGTCCGCGGCGCGTCCACGATCGGGCTGCTCGGCCTCGGTGGCGCCGCGATCGGTGCGAGCGTGCTGACCTCGGTGCAGGTCGCCGCGTTGGGACTGTTCTTCTACGGCGTCGGGATCGGGTCGTGGGACGTCGCGATGAACGTCGAGGGTGCGGCCGTGGAGCGGCGGCTGGGGCGGACGATCATGCCCCGCTTCCACGCGGGCTTCAGCCTGGGCACCGTGCTCGGCGCCGGCCTGGGCGCCGCGACCGTGGCGCTGGGGTTGAGCATGACCGCGCACCTGCTGCTGGTCGTGGCGGTGACGCTCGTGGTGGTGCAGCGGACCACGGGCCGGTTCCTGCCGCGGGGGGCCGAGCTGGAGCCCGAGCACGCCGCCCCGCGGGCGGCCTGGCGCGCCTGGCTGGAGCCGCGCACGCTGATGATCGGTGGGATGGTCTTCGCGCTGGCCGTCACCGAGGGCACCGCCAACGACTGGCTCGCGGTGGCGCTGATCGACGGCTACGACGTGGAGCGCTGGGTCGGCGTGCTCGGCTTCGGGCTGTTCGTGGCGTCGATGACCGCCGGACGGGTCTGGGGCACGGTGCTGCTCGACCGCCACGGCCGGGCGCCGGTGCTGTGGTCGACGATGGCCGCCGCCGGCGTCGGCGTACTCCTGATCGTGTTCGGCGGGCATCCGCTGCTGGTGATCGTGGGCATCGTCCTGTGGGGCGTCGGCGCCTCGCTGGGCTTCCCGGTCGGGATGAGCGCCGCCGCGGACGAGGAGGAGCACGCGCCCGCACGGGTCAGCGTGGTCTCCACCATCGCCTACACGGCGTTCCTCGCCGGCCCGCCCCTGCTCGGCTTCCTCGGCGACGAGGTCGGCACCCTGCACGCCCTGCTCGCGGTCGCCGTACTGCTGATCCCCTCCGCGCTCCTGGTCCCCTCCGCCCGCCACCCGAGGCACGCACCCGCCCCCTGACGAGGTGTGCGAAATTGCGCGCCGAGGTGTGTGAAATTGCGCGCCGAGGTGGGCGAAATTGCGTCGGGGTACGCAAGAACTCACACCTCGGCACGCAAGAAGTGACACCTCGGCGGGTCAGGGGGTGAGGGTGCCGTTCTGGAAGGTGCGGGGGACGGGGTGGTTGGCGGCGAAGATGCCGTGGGGGTCGACCGCGCTGCGGATGCCCTTGAGCTGGGTCCAGGCCCCCTCGGCGTACGCCGACCGCGGGTCCACCGGGTTCTCGGCGAAGTTGAGGTACTGCCGGCCGTTGTCCCACGGCGACAACGCCCCGGTGAGCCGCACCGCCTCCGCGTGGCCCTGGGCTCCCATCTCGGGGGTGGCCGCGATCGCGGCCGCGAAGGTCACGAACTCCGCGTCGAGGTGGCTGAGCACCCCGCCGCCCTCGTGCGGACGGCCCAGCGCACCGCCGAGCTGACGCAGCTCGGCCACCAGCAGCGAGGACCGCACACCCGGACCGACCTGCTCGAGGAAGGCGTCGACCCCGGCATCGGGGAGGGAGCCCAGCATGGTGCTGTCGGAGGCGGCCGGTGTCCCGCCCTCGGGGTCCATGTGCAGGCGCACCAGCGACTTCGCCGGCACCCGGGCGAAGGTGTCCATCTCCGGGCGCAGGGCGCGCAGACCGCCCAGCAGCTCGCGACCCAGGTCGTCGGAGCCGAGGACCGCGCCGTCGACGAGCACCAGCTCGCGTCCCCGGAGGAAGTCCGGGAGCTCGGGCATCGGAGGCATCCGCATCACCCGGAACGACGTGGTCACCTCGTCCGGCGCCGTCGGCGCCCAGGCGGCCCACTCGCGCAGCACCCGCTCGGCGTGCTCGATGTCCCAGAGCAGGAAGCCGGCGTACGCCGAGGCGATGGGATACATCCGGAACTCCAAGGCGGTGACCACGCCGAGGTTGCCCCCACCGCCACGCACCGCCCAGAAGATCTCCGCGTTCGTCGACGCGTCGGCGCGGACCAGGGACCCGTCGCCGATGACGAGCTCGACCGCGGTCAGGCTGTTGGTGGCGAGGCCGAGCTTGCGGGCGTACCACCCGATACCGCCGCCGAGGCTGTAGCCGGCGATGCCGACGTCGGGGGAGGAGCCGTGCAGGACGGCCTGGCCGTGCACGGCGGCCGCGTCGACCGCCGGCTCCCACAGCGCGCCGCCCTCGACCCGGACGATCCCGGAGCTCGGGTCGGCGATCGCGGTGTTCAGCGCGCCGGTGCGCACGATCACCACGTCGTCGAGGCCCTGGGCGGCCAGCGGGCCGGCGTTGTGGCCGGTGCTCTGCGGGGCTACCCGCAGCCCCATCTCGGCGGCGACCCGGACGACCGCGCCGACCTCCGCGGCGGTGTGGGGGGAGGCGACCGCGGCCGGTCGCTGGTCGACGGCGACGTTCCAGGGCAGCCGCGCGGCGTCGTACCCGGGATCCCCGGGCAGGTGGACGCCTCCGGACGCGAGACCGCGGAGCGCGGCGGCGGGCGGGTCGGTCGGGTACGGGTCGGTCCCGGCGGACGGCGTGGTCAGATCGATCGTCATGAGGTGGCTCCCTTGTCGTTTCTCGGTGGGACCACGGTGCCGCCGGGCACTTGGGATCGACTTCGGGACGACTTGAGGCCCGCCCCGGCACTCGGCCCGGCGGGTGGATGGCCCGACCGGGTGGGTGCCCCGGGGGCACGATCCCGGGGTGCAAACCAGGCGCGCGCACGCGTCGCGATCTCTATGCTGCGCAGGTGGAGGTCGCAGTCCTCGGCCCGGTCGAGGTGAAGCTGGACGGCAGCCCGGTCGACCTGGGCACGCCCAAGCAGCGCGCGCTGGTGGCCGCGCTGGCCCTCTCCGGGGGACGACCGGTCTCGGTCGACAGCATCGTCGACCTGCTCTGGGGCGACCACCCGCCGCCCGGGGTCAGCGCCACCCTCCAGGCCTACGTGTCCGGCCTGCGCCGTGCCATCGAGCCGGCCCGGGAACGCCGCGCCCCGGCCACGGTGCTGGTCACCGTGGCACCCGGCTACGCGCTCCGGGTCGCCGACGGCGGCACCGATGCCCAGCTCCTCGAGGCGGACGTCCGTGCCCGGCAGCGCGACCTGCGGGCCCTGTCGCCGATCGGTCCGCCCGCGCTAGGCCGCGACGTGCTCGGTGACGCCGTCGCCGGGCTCGAGGCCTCGCTGGCGCTCTGGCGGGGGACGCCGTACGGCGAGCTGGGTGACGCGCCGCAGGCGGTCGCCGAGCGGGCCCGGCTGGAGGAGCTGCGCCTGGTGGCGCTGGAGCTCCGGATGCTGGCCGAGCTGGCCCTGGGCCACCACGGCACCGTGGCCGCCGAGCTGGAGGCGATGACCGCCGCACACCCGCTGCGCGAGCGGTTCTGGCACCTCCGGGCGCTCGCGCTGGCCCGGGCCGGCCGCCAGGCCGACGCCCTCGACGCACTGACCCGGCTGCGGACCGTGCTGGCCGACGAGCTGGGCCTCGAGCCCGGCGTCGAGCTGCGGGACCTGCAGACCGCCGTGCTGCGGCAGGACCCCGAGCTGGACTGGGTCGCGCCGGCCGCGGCGAGCCCGGCGTCCGCCGCCACGATCGCCGCGGAGCGGACCCCGGAACCCACTCGCGAGGTCGAGCCGGTGACGACGTGGCCGATGGTGGGCCGTGACCCCGACCTGGCGGCTCTGGTCGGCGCGCTCGACACCGCCGCCGCCGGATCCGCGACGTACGCCGTGCTCACCGGTGACCCGGGCATCGGCAAGTCCCGGCTGAGTGCCGAGCTCGCGGCGGTGGCCCGGGCTCGCGGGGTCGACGTGCTGGTCGGACGCTGCTCGCAGGACGACGGCGCCCCACCGCTGTGGCCGTGGCAGCAGGTCCTGGAGCGGCTCGGTGACGAGCTGCCGGCGGCCCAGCCCGACGACGCCGCCGCCGACGGCGCCGCGCAGTTCCGGTCCCGGGAGCTCCTGGTGCGGACCGTGCGCGACGCCGCCCGCGAGCGGCCGCGGCTGGTCATCCTCGACGACCTGCACTGGGCCGACGTGGCCACGCTGCGGGTGCTCCGACTGCTGTCGGAGACGGCCACCGACGAGCCGCTGCTGGTCCTGGCCACCTGGCGTTCCCACCCGGAGCCGACCGGCGCGCTGGCCGAGGTGGCAGAGGCACTGGCTCGCCGACACGCCGTACGCCGAGAGCTCACCGGGTTGCCCGCCGCGGCGGTCGCCGAGGTGTTCGAGACCGTCGCCGGCAACCGGCCCTCTGCCGCCCAGGCCACGGCGCTGCGGGAGCGGACCGACGGCAACCCGTTCTACCTCGTGGAGTACGCCCGCCTCGCCGGCGAGCACGGCGACCTGGGCAGCCTGGTCGCCGAGGAGAACCCGCCGACCGGCGTGCAGGAGGTGCTCACCCGGCGCCTGGACCAGCTGCCGGGCGACACGGTCACCACACTGCGGGTCGCGGCGGTCATCGGGCGCGACTTCGACCTGGCCTCGCTGGCCTCCGTCGCCGGCGTCGACCCCGACGACCTCCTCGACGTGGTCGAGCCGGCCCAGGTGGCCGGGCTGGTCCGCGAGGACAGGGTCGACCTGTTCCGCTTCTCCCACGCCCTGGTGCGCGACACCCTGGTCGCCGCGATGTCGCCCTCCCGCCGGGCCCGCCTGCACGCCCGGGTGGCGGCGGTCCTCCGAGGCCGGCGTTGTCGCGAGACCGAGGAGGCCCGCCACTGGCTCGCGGCCGGGCCGGCGTACGCCGCCCAGGCGTGGCAGGCGGCGGTCGCCGCCGCCGAGGTGGCCCGTCGGCTCTACGCGCACGAGGAGACCGCGGACCTGCTGCGGGAGGCGTACGCCGCGATGGCGGACGACCCGAACGCCACGCCGCGTCAGCGGTACGACGTGTTGTTGCTGCTCGTCGACGCCTACCGGTGGTCCGCGATGTGGCCTGAGCTGACCGCCACGGTCGAGCGGGCCGTCGGGGTCGCGGAGGAGATCGGCGACCCGGAGCTGGTCGCCACGCGCCGCGATCTCGACCACGCAGGGCGCCCTGTGGCAGTCGGCGCCCCACGGCGAGGTGAACCAGGGCGTGGTGCGGGCGCTGCGGTCCAGCCTCGACCGACTGCCCCCCGCCGACGGCGCGCTGCGCTGCCGCGTGCTGCTCGGCCTGGCCAACGAGCTCTACTACGGCGCCTCCTTCGAGGAGCGCCGGGCCCTGGTCGACGAGGGCCTGGCCATGGCGCGGCGCCTCGGCGACGACGAGCTGCTGCTCGACGTCTGCCAGATCGCCTTCGTGTCCCTGTGGTCGGCGGGCACGGCGGCGGAGCGGCTCGCCCTGGCGGAGGAGTCCGTGGCCCTGGCGGCCCGAACCGGCAACGAGCGGGCCACCGTGGTCGCGGGCACGTTGCGCGCGGTCGTGCTGGGTGAGCTGGGCCGGCCCCACGAGATGTGGGCGGCGGTCGAGGTCACCCGGGCCGAGGCGGAGCGGCAGCGGATGCTCTACGGGCTGATGGTCCTGGACAGTCTGGTGCTGCCCTGGCACGCGATGGCCGGCCGCTTCGCGGAGTGCGAGGAGCTGATCGGCAGCATCTCCCGGTTGGACGCCCAGATCTCGCTGGAGCAGTCCGAGGACGCCACCGCCGGCGCGATGATCGCGATGAGCATCTGGCAGGGCCGCAGCGCCGAGACGGCGGAGCTGATGACCGCGCTCGAGGGTGGCGCGCTGCCGATCTCGGCCACCGTGGTGGCCTACCTGTGGCGCGGCGGCGAGGAGCAGAAGGCGCGGGAGTACTACGCCGCCCATCCGGTCGATCTCGACACCGACGACTGGTTCTCCCTGCTGGCCTGGTGCAACACGGCCGAGACCGCGCTCTACATGAGGGACGCGGACCTCGGCGCACGCATCTACGCCAGGATCACGCCGTACGCCGGGATGACCTGCGTCGCGGGCTCCGGCAACGCCTCGGGCCCGGTGGACGCCTTTCTAGCGATGGCGGCCGCGGCGGTGGGTGAGCAGCAGGTCGCCACCCGGCACGCCGACGACGCCGAGCGGCTGTGCGGGGAGTGGGAGATCCCGCTGGCCACGCGGTGGGTGCGCGTCCAGCGGGAGCGCTACGGCTTCTAGGGTGCGTGGCGGAAGGCGGCCGCCTCCCGCCGGGCGAAGCGGCGGCGGGTGAGCCGCCAGATCAGCCGGTGGGCGGAGCCGGTGCGGGCGAACAGGTCCGGCAGCGCCGACCCCGGCACCTCGCTGAACGCCCACGGCACCAGGGCGACCAGCGTGGCGAAGGTGAGGCCTTCCTTGAACTTCTCGTCCAGCGCCGTCCAGTCGGCCGGCGTGAGGTGGGCCTGCAGGATCCGCATCGCGTCCGTCTCCTCGTGGGCCAGGTGCCGGGCCAGGCTCTCCCGGGCCGCGACCAGGCGGACGGTGAGCGCGGCGCGGCAGTCCGCCCCGGCGCCGGCCGCCATCCGGGCGAACCCGTCGGCCGAGGCCGCCAGCAGCGGGTCGATCTCCTCGTGCTCGGCCTCCATCGCGAGCAGCGTCTCGCGCTCCGCTCCGTCGGCGCGCTCGAGCAGTGCCGGCCACAGCCAGGCGTCCTCGCCGGAGTGGTGGTGGTGCAGCGTCTCGGCGAAGAACGCCCAGCGGTCGGCGAGCGCCTTCCAGGTGGTGGTGTCCTCGACCGGCGTGTGCGGGGCCGCGGCCGCGAAGGCGGCCAGGTCACGCCGGAAGGCGTGGTGCATCAGATACATCATGTACATGTCGACCGGTCCGTCCGGCGCGGCGGCCTGACCGGCCAGGCGGAGCTGGTGGGGCCAGTGCTGCCGGTCGGGGTGGGTGGTGGGTTCGGCGGTCATCGTTGCTTCCTCTCGGGTAGGGGTGGTCAGCGGCCGGCGGGGACCAGCAGCGCGTCGTTGTCGTCGATGTCGTCGGAGGCGACGACGGGGACCGCGGCCGGGGCGTCGAGGTCGGCACCCTCGACGTCGATCGTGGGCAGCAGCCGGTCCAGCCAGCGGGGCACCCACCAGTTCCAACGGCCCATCAGCGACATGGTCGCCGGGACCAGGACCATCCGGACCACGGTCGCGTCCAGGAAGATCGCGCTCGCCATCCCGATGCCCAGCATCTTGACGACCACGTCGACCTCGCTGGCGAAGCCGAGGAAGACGGCGACCATGATCGCGGCGGCGGAGGAGATCACCCGCCCGGTGTCGGAGAGGCCGCGGATCACGCTCTCCTGGGCGTCACCGGTGACCAGCCAGCTCTCCCGGACCCGCGAGAGCAGGAACACCTCGTAGTCCATGGACAGCCCGAACAGGATCGCGAAGATCAGGATCGGCACCCAGCCGGAGACCGGCATCGCGTGGTCGAGGCCGAGCAGCTCGACACCCCAGCCCCACTGGAAGACCATCACCAGCACGCCGTACGCCGCGCCGATCGAGAGCAGGTTCATCACCGCGGCCTTGAGCGGCACCAGCACGGACCGGAAGACCATCGCGAGCACCAGGACCGAGACCAGGACGACGAACGCGATCACCAGCCACAGCCGCTCGTTGAGCAGGTCGGTGATGTCCGAGAACATCGCCGTCGTCCCCGTCAGCTCGGCACCCTCGGGCAACGACGCCCGCACCTCGTCGACCAGCCGCGGCGTGCGCTCGTCGGAGGGCCCGAAGGCCGGCTGGGCCTCGAACACGGCGAGGGCGCCGTCGGGGCTCTCGACCGCCGGGGTGACCGAGACGATGTCGTCGCGGGCCGCGAGCTCCTGGGCCACCCGGTCCACCTCGGAGGCTGCGCCGGCCGAGCGGTCCATCACGATGGTCAGCGGGCCGTTGGCGCCCGCGCCGTACTCCGCCGAGACCAGGTCGAAGGCGCGACGGGTGGTCGTCTCGGTCGACTGGCTGCTGGCGTCCTGCGGCCAGGTGCGCATGCCCAGGGCAGGCAGCGCGATCACGATCATCAACAGGGCGGCACCGATCGCCCAGGGCAGCGGGCGGTCCGCGACCCGCTGCGCCCACCGGGCGGTCAGCGGCGCGGTGTCGGCGGTGCGGCCCCGACGCTCCTTGCGGGGCATCAGCCGGCGCCCCGCGAACCGGGCGAACACCGGCACCAGCGTCAGCGCGGCGAGCGCCACGGTGACCACGGCGATCGCAGTGGCGAAGCCGAACGAGGAGTACGTCGACAGCCCGGCCAGGCGGAGCCCCATCAGGGACACCAGCACGGTCGCGGAGGCGAAGACCACCGAGCGTCCGGCGGTGGCGGCCGCGCGTCCGGCCGCCTCGGGCACGTCGTGGCCCTGGCGGAGGTACTCCACGTGCCGGGTGACCAGCAGCAGGGCGTAGTCGATGCCGACGCCGAGACCGACCATGCTGGCGACCATCGGGGCCGCGGTGCTCACGTCCATCGCGGCGGCCAGCAGGGCGAGCCCGCCGGAGCCGACCCCCAGGCCGACCAGGGCCACCGAGACCGGCAGGCCGGCGCCGACGACCGAGCCGAAGGCGAGCAGCAGGATGAGCAGCGCGGCGACGATGCCGATCAGCTCGCCGTACCCGTTCATCGGGGCGGCGGCGGTGCCGGGCAGGTCGCCGCCGAACTCGACCTGGAGCCCGGCGTCACGGGTCGCCGCGACGGCGTCCTCGAGGGGCTCGAGGTTCTCCATCAGGTCGGGGTGGGTGACCGGCTCGTCATAGCTGACCACCAGCATCGCGGTGTCGCCGTCGGCCGAGAGCCGCGGCGGGGTGACCGCGACCGCGTGGTCCATGGCGAGCAGCTCGTCGGTCAGTGCGTCGAGCTGGCCCGCGGACGGGCGCTGCCCGCCCTCGCCGTGCACGACCACCTGGGCCGAGCCGTTGCCGGCACCGGGCACATGGGCGCGGAGCTGGTCGACACCGCGCTGGGCGGGGGCGCCGGGGACGTCCCAGTTGTCGACCGGGGTGCCGCCGTACGCCGACGCGAGGCCGAACACGATGCCGGCGGCGAGGACCCAGGCGCCGAGGGTGCGCCAGGGGTGCAGCGCGGCGCCGCGGCCGAGCCGGTGGAGGAAGCGGGTCATGAGCCTGTCCTTCGAGTCTGGTCGATGAGGGGACCAGACTGGGACGGGCCGCTTGGGGACTACTTGGGCTCGGCTTGGAACCGTCGCGCCTCGTGCAGCTCGATGGCCTCGCGCATCGCGTTCACGACGTACGCCGGCACCGTCAGACCGCGGTCGCGGGCCCACAGCAGGTCCCGCTCGACCCGGCTGATGTCGGCGCTGAACGCGTCGACCTCCGACGCCATGCCGAGGGTGTCGAGGACGCCGCCGAAGTCGGCCTTCTGCTCGTCGTTGTTCGCGCCGACCGGCGCGAAGCTGAGCTGACGGAGCCGTCGCGTGAGCCAGCGTTGCCACGGGGTCAGGCTCGCGGCCAGCCCCTGCGCCGAGATCCGGTAGAACGCGTAGTGCCCCGGCTCCTGGCGCTTGATCGGCCCGACCACCGTGGCGATGAGGGCGGACTCACCGGCCTCGGTCAGGCCGTGGTGCAGCCGGTTGTAGGCCAGCACCGCGGACCGCTCGGTGGACATCCCGGTCAGGTAGTAGAGCATCCGGACGATGTCCTGGACCGGCGAGACGTGCGAGAGCGCGCCGAGGATCCGCATCTTCGCCGAGACGCTGTCGCGGTCGGGGGTGGCGGCCGGTCGGCCCAGCCGGGTCTGCAGCTCGTCGAGGATCAGCCCGTGCCGGATCTCCTGCGGCTGCCAGACCTCCGCATAGAAGCGCCGGTCGATCGGCGGCGGGTCCGGCAGCATCGTGGTCAGCTCCAGGACGTTGCGGTCGACCTCGAGCTCGACCCGGGCCATGTAGTCCAGGACGTGGCCGAACCGCTCGCGCACCAGCGTCGGGTTGCGCACCGTGTAGTCGACCGAGTCCAGCCGGATCGGCGGGTGCTCGGCCTCGATCCGGTCGACGTGGTCCGCCAACCGGCGCTCGGTGGTTCGGTCGTGCATGGCCGAAGGCTAACCGGCCGGGCCCGTCCGCGCCCGCGAACCGGGCAGCGGGCCGCGCGGCCGTGCAAGCAGGTGACTAGGGAAGGCGCACCAGGCGGGTGCCCGTGACGATCGCTGCTGCCGCCGTCTGGAAGATCGGGCTCAGCGACGCTGCGTCGGGGGTGCAGAAGAAGTTGTCGCCGTCGCCGTTCTCCCCGATGACCCTGGCCGCGTTGTTGCAGCCCGACCCCAGGCCGCCGCCGTCATCGAGGCTGGGGGTGCCGTCGGCTCGAGGGGACGCCATCGCCGCCAGCTTCGTGGTGACCAGGGGGGTCGAGCCGCCGTCGCAGCGGACGTTCTCGAGACGGAAGGCGATGGTGACGACCAGGATGTTGCTGGACTTCGCGGTCGCGGCCTCGTTCACGGCGTTGTTGCACGCCGTGCTTCCGTTGCTGGAGTAGGGGTAGCCGCCGCCGGGGTTGGTGTCCTCGTTCGGCTCGCCGTCGGTCATGAAGAGGATCGCCTTCGTGACCGGCGCCGGACGGGCGGTGCCCCCGGTGAGCAGCTCGCGAGCGGCGCGCATCGGTGCGGCCAAATAGGTGCCGGTCGAGCTGTTGCCGTTGCCGATGCAGTCCACGGCCTTGACCAGCGGGTCGCTGGCGTTGAGCGAGGGCACCACGCTCGGCGGGGTGACGTCGGTGAGGTCGTAGGCGCTGCTGAAGCCGATGGGGACCCAGGGTCCGGTCGCCTTGGACGTGCTGGGCTGGCTCGGGCACGACGCGGGTGCGGTCAGGCTGCTGCGGCCGATCGTGGCGAGCGCGACCCGGTGCTGGGCGGGGGTGAGGTACTCCAGGAGGTTCTCGATGGCGTCCTCCAGGTTCACGATGGCCAGCCCCATGCTGCCGGTCCGGTCGCCGGCCACCACGAAGTCGATCGGGTTGGGCGGCAGCGTCCCACAGGCCCCCTTGCAGGCCACCGAGGTCAGCGTCCCGGTGAAGCCGGCGTCCGTCCCGATCACGGGTGCGAAGACGTAGGGGACGACCTTGTCGTCGCGTGCCCGCATGGTGTTGCACTTGTCGCCCTCGGCGGGCTTGCAGGGGATCGCGCAGATGGCGGAGTTGCAGCGCAGGTTCGGGTACCCCGCCGCGGTGTACGGCGGCGCACCCGGGTTGCAGGTGATGGGGATGTGCGTGGCGTTCACGACGTACAGCCCGGCGACGGTGTGGGTCGAACCGACGATGCAGAAGAAGTCGAGCTCGGGGGACGAGTCCGGTTTGTTCGCCGCGGCGGATGCCAGGGCCGCGGTCACTGCCTGGGCCGCGTTGTCGGGGAGATATCCGGCCCCGGCGTGCGCGGCCATGTCGAGCGTGTCGTGGAGCTCCTGCTTCTCCTTCACCGTGGTGGCGATGTCCACGGACATGGCCGCCATGCCGAAGAAGACCACCACCAGGAGCGCGGCCATCACGGCGATGGCCCCGCGCTCGTCGCGCAGGTGCTGGACGCGGCGCCTCACTCGATCCTCATCTCGGCCGTCTTGGTGAGCGTGAGGCCCGACGAGTTGATCATGCCGCCGATGGGTGTCAGCCAGTCGTAGGTGCAGACGACACGGACGATCACGGTGCCGCCCGGCACGGCATCGGCCGCGAAGCTCGCGCACGCGGCTCCGCCGGGCTTCCGGCAGGTGACGCTGACGGTGACGGCTGCTGCCGGCACGTTGACCAGCGAGGACCGCACGCGCGCCTCGATGTCCGCGACCGTGGGGTTGAGGCTGCCCTCGCGAGCCCCCTCCCGGGCGGAGTTGTTGACCAGGGTGTCGCGGTTCATCGCCATCCCGAAGTCGATCGAGCCGAGCACCAGGAGCATGAACGGCAGGATGACCAGGGCGAACTCGACAGCTGCCGCGCCGGACTCAGTCCGTCGTCGGCCGACTCGTTCCCCCTGGTGGCGCATGTCGCAAGGGTGCGCTCACCAGGTGCACCGCGCAGCGTTGTGGACGAGCCGTGCAGCGGTGTTCATGGATTGTGGATCCTTGGGCAAGCCACGGAAGTTCAGCTTGATTTCCGGTCCCCGCCAGGTATCCACAGCACGTCACCCTGCTCCTTGTTCGCGTGACGCGCCAGGATGAACAGCAGGTCGGACAGCCGGTTGAGATAGGTGAGGGCGAGGATGTTCATCGTCTCGCTGTGCTCGGACCACGCCGCCCAGGCAGCCCGCTCCGCTCGGCGCACGACGGTGCGCGCGACGTGCAGGTGGGCCCCGCCGGGGGTGCCGCCGTTGAGGATGAACGACCGCAGCGCCGGCAGGTCCTCGTTGAAGGAGTCGCACCAGGCCTCGAGCCGGTCGACGTACTCCTGCTCGATGCGCAGCGGGGGGTACTCCGGGTCGGGGACGATCGGGGTGCAGAAGTCGGCGCCGACGTCGAACAGGTCGTTCTGCACGGTGGTGAGCACCGCGACCACGTCCTCGCCGAGCCCGCCGTGGGCGAGCGCGACCCCGAGGTGCGCGTTGGCCTCGTCGACGGTGGCGTAGGCCTCCAGCCGCAGGTCGTTCTTCGACGTCACGCTCATGTCGCCGAGTCTCGTCTCGCCGCCGTCGCCGGTGCGGGTGTAGATGCGCGTGAGGTTGACCATGCCGCCGAGCCTACCGACGTACGGCTCGCGGGAACTTCTCGGCACCGCGGAGCAACCTCGTGAGCCCCCGCCGCGTCATAGTCAGTGACGAGGCACATCACGGAGGCACTCGGCCGAGTCAGGCGGGGGCGCCTGTGTCGAGAGAGGCGGCAGTGGACATCATCAGCGACGGACCCATCCTGGTCCTGACCGGAGAGTTCGACGTGCGCTCGACCATGGACGTGCGCACGGCCATCTACGACAGGCTCGCCGGCTGCGACGAGGACCTCGTCGTCGACCTGACCGGGGTGTCCACCATCGACGTCACCGCCCTCAAGGTGCTGGCCGCGGCCACCGTGGTCGCCTCGCGTCAGGGGCGGCACCTGACCCTGCGCGGCGCGGGACCCGCCGTACGCCGCATGCTGCACCTCTCCCGGCTGATCCGCGCCGTCGAGGTCGAGCGGGTCGCCGTCAGCGCCTGACCCGTGTTGGCAATCCCACAGTCACGACCGGTTACCGGCGCGTCACATTCGTCCTAGGCTCGGCCCATGAGCAGCTCTGGTGATGCGGACCGGCCCGCGAAGGACCGGCCCTGGGTGATGCGGACGTACGCCGGGCACTCGACGGCCGAGGCGTCCAACGCGCTCTACCGCGGCAACCTCGCGAAGGGTCAGACCGGCCTCTCGGTCGCCTTCGACCTGCCCACCCAGACCGGCTACGACCCCGACTCGCCGCTGGCCCGCGGCGAGGTCGGCAAGGTCGGCGTCCCGGTCCCGCACCTGGGCGAGATGCGCAAGCTCTTCCACGACATCCCGCTGACCGGGATGAACACCTCGATGACGATCAACGCCACCGCGATGTGGCTGCTGGCCCTGTATCAGGTCGCCGCGGAGGAGCAGAACCCCGAGCTGGACCCCGCCGAGGTGGCCGCCCAGCTGGCCGGCACCACCCAGAACGACATCATCAAGGAGTACCTCTCCCGCGGGACCTACGTCTTCCCGCCGGAGCACTCGCTGCGGCTGATCAGCGACGTCATCTCCTACACCGTCCACCAGATCCCGAAGTGGAACCCGATCAACATCTGCAGCTACCACCTGCAGGAGGCCGGCGCGACGCCGCAGCAGGAGCTGGCCTACGCGCTGTGCACCGCGATCGCGGTCCTCGACACGGTCAAGGCCTCCGGCCAGGTCTCCGACGAGGACTTCGAGGCCGTCGTCGGGCGGATCTCGTTCTTCGTCAACGCCGGCGTGCGGTTCGTCGAGGAGATGTGCAAGATGCGCGCCTTCGTGGAGCTGTGGGACGAGATCACCCGGGAGCGCTACGGCGTGCAGGACCCCAAGATGCGCCGGTTCCGCTACGGCGTCCAGGTGAACTCCCTGGGCCTCACCGAGGCGCAGCCCGAGAACAACGTGCAGCGGATCGTGCTGGAGATGCTCGGCGTCACGCTGTCCAAGAACGCCCGTGCCCGCGCCGTCCAGCTGCCCGCGTGGAACGAGGCCCTCGGCCTGCCCCGGCCCTGGGACCAGCAGTGGTCGCTGCGCCTGCAGCAGGTGCTGGCCTTCGAGTCCGACCTGCTGGAGTACGCCGACATCTTCGACGGCTCGACCGTCGTCGAGGCCAAGGTGGCCGAGCTGGTCCAGGAAGCCAGGGCCGAGATGGACCGGGTGCAGGGCATGGGCGGCGCGATCGCGGCCGTCGAGTCGGGCTACATGAAGTCCGAGCTGGTCTCCGCGCACGCCGCCCGCCGGGGCCGGATCGAGTCCGGGGAGGAGAGGATCGTCGGCGTCAACATCTATGAGACGACCGAGCCGTCGCCGCTCACCGCCGACCTCGACGCGGCGATCATGGCCGCCGACCCGCAGGCCGAGGCGTCCGCGCTCCGCTCCGTCGAGGAGTGGAAGGCCGCGCGCGACGAGGCCGCCGTCACCGAGGCGCTGGGCCGGCTGGCCGCGGACGCCAAGACCGACACGAACCTGATGGCCGCCACCCTCGCCGCGGCCCGGGCCGGTGCGACCACGGGGGAGTGGGCCGGCACGCTGCGCGAGGTGTTCGGTGAGTTCCGGGCGCCGACCGGGGTCAGCGGTGCCGTGGGTGCCGCCGACGCGGGCGCCGAGCTCACCGCGGTCCGCGCGTCCGTGCGGGCGACCGGGGAGGAGCTGGGCGGCCGGCTGCGGCTGCTGGTCGGCAAGCCCGGCCTGGACGGGCACTCCAACGGCGCCGAGCAGGTCGCGGTGCGGGCCCGGGACGCGGGCTTCGAGGTGATCTACCAGGGCATCCGGCTGACCCCGGAGCAGATCGTCGCGGCCGCCGTGGCCGAGGACGTGCACTGCGTCGGTCTCTCGATCCTGTCCGGGTCCCACATGGAGCTGGTGCCCGCGGTCCTGGAGGGCCTCGAGGCGGCCGGGATGGGGGACGTGCCCGTGATCGTCGGTGGCATCATCCCCGACTCGGACGGCCGGGCCCTGGTCGAGCGCGGCGTGGCCGCGGTCTACACCCCCAAGGACTTCGGGCTGACCGAGATCATGGCCGGCATCGTCCAGGTGATCCGGCGCGCCAACGACCTGGACTGACGCTGCTCGGTAGGGTCCGCGCATGGACGTGCGCTCGCTGGCCTTCCGGACCGACCTGGCCCTGCTCGGCCTGGGTGGCAGCGTGGTCGAGGACCGAGGGTCGCACCTCGCGGTGCGGACCCCGGACAACCCGGGCTTCCACTGGGGCAACTTCTACCTGTTGGAGCGGCCGCCGCGGGCCGATGAGGTCGACGCCGTCCTGGCGGCGTACGACGCCGACTTCGCGACCAGCAGGCACCGGGCCTTCGGCGTCGACGGCACCGAGGACCACGGGCGAGCGCTCGACCCGCTGGTGGCGGCCGGTCCGGAGCGCGACGTCGCGACCGTGATGACCGCGACCTCCGTGCACGCGCCGCCGCGACCGAACACCTCCGCGGTCTACCGCCCGCTGCGCACCGACGACGACTGGGCCGAGCGGGTCCAGGTCTCGTGGGCGGTCAACGCGGGGGAGTACTCCCGCGAGGACTACCTGCCCTTCTCCACCGCCCGGGCGGTCGCCGAGCGGAGGGTCGTCGAGGCCGGTCACGGCCGCTGGTGGGGGGCCTACGTCGACGGTCGCCTGGTCGCCACGATGGGCCTGGTCCGGGCCGGCGACGGGCTGGCCCGCTTCCAGAGCGTCGAGACGCACCCGGACTTCCGCGGCCGCGGGCTGGCCGGGTCCCTGGTGCACCGGGTCAGCTGCTACGGCTTCGACGAGCTCGGCGCCCGCACGCTGGTGATGGTGGCGGACCCGGACTACCTGGCGGTCCGGATCTACCGCTCCGTCGGCTTCGTCGACACCGAGCGGCAGACCCAGCTCCGACAGGTCAACCGCTGACCCCCGCCGAGGTGTGAGTTCTTGGGTGCCGAGGTGTGAGTTCTTGCGATCTACCAGCCGTGGCTGCCGGGCTCGCCCTTGAAGGGGCCGACCACCCGGTCGGTGATCCAGCCGCCGTAGAAGCCGCCCGACTGCGCGCGGACCTGCTCACCGTCGACCGTGCACCCGTCGACCAGGCCGGGCATCAGCGCGATGTGGTCGGTGAGCACCTCGAAGCCCGCGGTGGGAGTCGGGTAGGTCCAGCCCGCGCGCGGCGCCGTACGTCGCTCGGTCACCAGGTCGACGTACGCCGCGTGGCCCTTCCACTCGCAGTACGTCGAGCCGGTGACCGGGCGCAGCACGCCCGGCGCGAAGTCGGCGACCGGCAGGTAGTACGTCGGCGGGTGGCTGGTCTCGAGCACCCGCAGGGTGCGCATCGAGCGGGCGATCACCTCGCCGCCGAGGGTGATCTCGACGGTCTCGGGGCTCGCCTCGACCCGCGGCGGGCGGGGGTAGTCCCACACCGACTCCTGGCCGGGTCCGGGCTCGTCGGGTGTGGGTCGCGGCATGCCACGAACGTACCCGCGCACCGGTCGGCTGCGGCGGTGGCCGGACCCGGCCCGGCTCGCGCCGCGGTCCACCGCTGGCTAGCGTGGCTGCATGAGTGACCTGCACTGCCCGGCCCGGGTCTTCGTCGCGCGGCACGGCGAGGCGTCGTACGACGGGCGCGAGCGGTTGACCGCGACCGGCGAGCGCCAGGCACGGCGGCTGGCGGAGCGCCTGCGCAGTGAGCGAGTCGCCGCGGTGCACGCCAGCTCGATGCCCCGCGCCGCCGCCACCGGGCGGATAGTGGCGGAGGTGCTCGGGGTGGGCGTCGAGCTCCACGACGAGCTCGGTGAGGTGGGCATCGAGAGCGAGGACGCGGTCGTGGACCGGATCGCGGCCGCGCTGGCCGGGATCGCGGACCTCTACCGCGGCGAGGCGGTGCTCGTCGTCGGGCACCAGGGTGCGTTCGCGCTGGCCCTGCCGCGGATCGCGACGGGTGCGCCGGTGGCCGCGCTCGATCCCGGGGAGTCGGTGGGGCTCGAGCACGACGCGGACGGCTGGCGGCCGATCGCAAGAACCGACACCTCGGCACGCAAGAACTGACACCTCGGCACGCAAGAACTGACATCTCGGCGGGGGATGAGACAAGGTTAGGCTTGCCTTACTGGGTGTTGGTAGGGTGGCGGGCGTGGGAAAGTCCAAGGGCACGTCCAAGAGCAAGGGCACGGGCCTGCCGAAGAGCAAGTGCTGCGTGAGCAAGCAGCGCTGCAAGCGCTGCCCGATCCGCATGCTGGCCGAGGGCACCCTCCCCGCCGGCTACACGGTCAGGAAGCGCAAGCTGGTCAAGGCCAAGGGCGGCAAGAAGAAGGCCGGCGCCGGGGTCGGTACGCTGCCCGAGGCCGCCTGACCCGGTCGCGCCACCCGCACCCGCAGAGCGGTCGCCCACCGGCCGCCACCCCGAGGAGAGCCACGTGCCCGCAGTCCGCTTCGTCGAGCAGCTCAACACCCAGATCGGGAACGAGCTGGCGGCGCACAACCAGTACCTCGCCTGCGCGGTCCACTACGACGCCCTGACGATGCCCCGGATGGCGTCGTTCTTCTACGGCCAGGCGGTCGAGGAGCGCGACCACGCGATGATGATGGTGCAGTACCTCCTCGACATCGACGCCGAGGTGGCCATCCCCGGTGTCGAGGCGCCGGTGTCCTCCTTCGACTCCGTCGTCGGACCGGTCGAGCTCGCGCTGGCCCAGGAGAAGCGGGTCACCGAGCAGATCAACGCGCTGCTCACGACCGCCCGCGAGGAGTCCGACTTCGCCTCCGAGCAGTTCCTGCAGTGGTTCATCAAGGAGCAGGTCGAGGAGGTCGCCACGATGAGCGACCTGCTGGCCGTGGTGCGGCGCAACCTCGACGACATCGAGGACATCGAGGAGTACGTCGCGCGCGAGCAGGGCGGCGAGCAGGACGACCCCACCGCGCCGCGGATCGCCGGCGCCTGAACCCGCCCGCGCGCCTCAGCCCGGCGGCCGCGAGGTCGCGGTCGAGTTGGGGCAGAACGCCTCGCGCGGCGAGCCGGTGTGCACCTCCTCGGGCAGCGAGACCGTGACGTCGCCGCTCAGCACGCCCATCCGCTCGGTCTCCAGGCTCACCTCGCTCAGGAAGCTGCCCGCGCGGGCCGAGAGCGACTCGCAGCCGCTCATGCCCATCGTCAGGGTCACCCTCGCGGTGTCGCCCGCGCCGACGGTGACCTCGCCACCGTCCTCGGCCTCGAAGGCCTCGTAGGTGAACAGCCGGGTCGGAGGCTGGTCGTCGGACAGCCCGGTGACGGTCAGCGGCAGCCGGCCCTCGTTGCGCAGGTCGAAGGTGTAGACGAGCCTCCCCCGGTCGGCGTACCGCACCTGACGGACGGTGCGGTCGCCGATGGTGAAGACCGCGGTCGCCTCGGTGCCGCGCACGGCCGTGGGCCCGGAGGCGGCGAGCTCCGGGGTGGACGAGGCGAGCGCGGTCCCGCCGCCGCCCGCGAGGACGGCGACCAGGGCGACCGAGGTGAGGACGCTACGCCGCACGACGGCGCCTCCGGACGACGCCGAAGGCCACCGCGATGCCGGCCACGGCCACGATCGGTGCCGACGGATCGACGCTGCGGGGTGCGGAGGCTCCTGCCGCCGTGCTGCCGTCCGCGGCCGGCTTGCTCGGGCTGTCGAACCACTCGCAGCCGACCGGGTGCCGCCAGGTCTCGTCGTTGCGGTCGTACTGGCTGCAGGAGAGGAAGCCGGCGTCCTTCACCGGCGCACCGGGCGTGAAGGCGGAGCCGCCGTCGGCGCAGCTCGCCGGGTCCAGGAGGAAGTTGTCGGTCCGCTCCCCGCGGGAGTAGGTGTTGCCCTCCCAGCAGTTGCCGTCGCCCTGGTCGTCCCACCAGTGGTCGAGCCCGTTGTGCGCCACCGAGCCGTCGGGCTTGGTCCCCATGTGGTTGTCGGTGGTGTGGTTGTGGTGGGACGTGTCGTTCTGCAGGGTCGGGTCGTACTCGTCACGCAGCGCGGCCGGCACCCAGAACTGCATCGTGCCGTTGCGCCAGTTGTCGTAGATCCAGTTGTGGTCGGTGGAGTCGTAGTTGCCGCCGGCGATCAGCACACCGGTGCCGACCGGGGTCGGCACGACCGGGCACACCGTGCCCTCCATGTAGCCGCGCTGCTTCATCGGCCGGGCGCAGACACCGGTGTCGACGTACTTCGTGTAGTAGTTCGAGTTGTTGGAGAAGATCTCGTTGCGCGACCAGCGGGCGTGGTCCTGGGGGAGACCCGGGTGGCCCGGGAAGAGCGAGTCCGTCGCGATGCCGGTGGCGTTGTCGTAGAACTTGTTGTGGTGGGCGTAGATCGAGTTGCCCGCCGTGCCGGAGTAGCCCAGCGTGTTGTCGTGGCTCCGGTTCCCCCGGATCTCGATCGCGTAGCGGGTCGGCTTGAAGTTGGTGTTGTCGGCGTTCAGGTCCGAGCCCGATCCGGGGTAGATGCCGGAGTCGCCGTTGAAGTAGGTGTCGGACCGCTTGATCAGGCCGTGGTCGCTGGCGAAGGCCAGGATGCCGTACTCGTCGTTGGCGCGCGCGGTCACCTTGTCGACGACGAAGCCGTCGGTCTCGAGGACGTAGATCGCGTTGAACTCCGCTTGCTGGACGGTGAAGTTGCGCAGCAGCGCGCCACCGGCACGGTCGACCCGGATCGCGTTGAGCCGGGCGAACCGGTTGTCGATGACGACGTCCCCCATGCTCCGGCCGGTGCCGACGATCTGGGTGCCGCAGAACTTGCTGTCGCAGTCGATCGACTTGTTGCCGGGGGTCCGGTCGCCGAAGACCGAGATCAGGTTCAGGTTGGTCTTGCAGCGCCGCTGGTCGGCGTACGACAGCGCGATCGGGTCGCTCTCCTCGCTGTCGTTGGGCTCGGCGCCGGTGTCGGGGGAGGACAGCGACCCGATGTACTCCGAGGAGGGCAGCGGGCTGTCGGACTCGGTCTCGAGGTTGGAGCAGTACGCCGACCGCTCCTTGTTGGCCCACCTGCTCTCCGAGTAGGTGCCGGGCAGCACGTAGATCGAGGTGTTGCGGCGCCTGATCGAGTTGATCGCGTCCTGGATCGACCGGTAGTCGCACTCCCGGAGCAGCGCGAGGTTGCGGCGCTTCGTCACGCCGGCCGGCATCCTTGCGATCCGCTCGTCGCTGTCGGCCTTGCAGACGACCCGGTGCCGCGCGTTGTCGAGCCCGAGGTACGTCGGCACCGTGCCCCCGCCGTCCGGGAACGACGCGGGGCGCTCCTCGTGGGCGGTGGCCGGGCTGCTGACGCCGAGCGTGAGCAGCAGCGGCGCGATGACCAGGAGCGGGACCAGGCGGAGGAGGTGGAGCCGAGGCATGGAGACCCTTTCGTCGTCGGTCCCAACGACCACACCGCGATGAGGGTTACGGCAGACTCCTTGCATGGCACGCGTCATCGTGGTCGGAGCGGGGGTGGTCGGGCTCTCCTGCGCGGTCCGACTGCTCGAGGCCGGCCATCGCGTCGACGTGCTCGCCCGCGACCTGCCGCTGGAGACGACGAGTGCGGTGGCGGCGGCCATCTGGTACCCCTACCGGGCACTCCCGCAGGACCGCGTCACCGCCTGGGCGGGGGCGTCGTTCGCGGAGTTCGTGGGGCTGGCCGGCGAGCCGGACACCGGGGTGCGGCTGCTGACCGGCACCGAGGTGATGACCGAGCCGACGCCCGACCCGTGGTGGCGCTCGGCGGTGCCGTCCCTGGACCGGGAGACCGCGCTGCCGGCGGGCTACCGCGACGGCTGGACCTTCGTCACGCCGGTGGTCGAGATGCCGGTCTACCTGCGCTGGCTCACCGGCCGGGTCGAGGCGCTGGGCGGCACCGTCACCCGG
This sequence comes from uncultured Actinomycetota bacterium, assembly GCA_963767955.1. Classification (GTDB taxonomy): domain Bacteria; phylum Actinomycetota; class Actinomycetes; order Propionibacteriales; family Nocardioidaceae; genus Nocardioides. The sequence continues at coordinate 379,375 of CAVYGA010000003.1, forward strand.
ATGAACCTGAGCGGGCTGCCCACGGCGGGGGTCGTGGTCAACTGCGCCGGGCTGGGCGCCCGGCTGATGGCCGCGGACCGCTCCGTGGTGCCGGTGCGCGGGCAGGTGCTCGCGGTCGAGCAGGTCGGGCTGGAGCGCTGGTGGCTCGACTCCGCCGGACCGACGTACGTCGTGCCGCGCTCGCGCGACATCGTCGTCGGCGGCACCGCCGACGAGGGCGAGTGGAGCCGGACCCCGTCTGAGGAGACGGCGCGGGCGATCCTGGCCCGGGCCACCCGGCTGGTGCCCGAGCTCGAGGGCGCCCGGGTGCTGCGGCACAAGGTCGGGCTGCGACCGGTGCGGCCCGCCGTCCGCGTCGAGCGCGAGGGCTCGGTGGTGCACTGCTACGGCCACGGCGGCGCCGGCGTCACCCTGGCGTGGGGCTCCGCCGACGAGGTCGTCGGGCTGGTCGAGTCAGAGTGAGCGGGTGCCGACCACCGCGGTGGTGTTGACCGGTCCGTAGACGTGCGGGTACGTCGTGTCGCCGACCGGGTCCTCCTGCCACGGCGAGGTGAGCAGGCCGGTGTCGATCTCGAGCAGCACCAGCGGGCCGTCGTACCCGGCGTAGAACCTCGCGCGGACCGTCTCCCACTGGTCCGCCCGCGACGCGTGGATGAAGCCCTCCTCCACCAGCGTGCGGCCGAGCGTTGACTGCGCGTAGGGCCGGAGCGCTGGGCGTCCTCCCAGTGGGCGGCCTCGGCGAGGTGGAAGATCCGCATCAGAACAGCCGCGCCGTCGGGTCGTCGAGCCCGCGCAGCGCGTCGTAGTCCACGGTCGCGCAGGCGATCCCGCGGTCGACGGCCAGCACCCTGGCCTGCGGCCTGATCTCCTGGGCGGCGAAGATGCCGCGGACCGGGCGCAGCAGCGGGTCGCGGTTGAGCAGCTCGAGGTAGCGGGTCAGCTGCTCGACGCCGTCGATCTCGCCGCGTCGCTTGATCTCGACCGCCACGGACGCGCCGGCGGCATCGCGGCACATCAGGTCGACCGGGCCGATCGCGGTGGGGAACTCCCGCCGGACCAGCGTGAGCCCGGGCGACAGCGTCGACGGGTGCTCGGCGAGCAGCTCCTGCAGGTGCTTCTCGACGCCGTCCTTCTGGAGCCCCGGGTCGATGCCGAGCTCGTGCTGGCTGTCGTGGTGGATCTCCTCGAGCAGGATCCGCAGGGTGTCCTCGGGGCCCTTGCCGGAGGCCCGCGAGGTGACCGTCCACTCGACCTGCCCCTCGTCGGTGGTGCCCTCACGCAGTGTGCACGGTGGGGACATCCAGTTCAGCGGCTTGTAGGAGCCGCCGTCGGAGTGCACCAGCACCGACCCGTCGGCCTTGATCATCAGCACCCGGGTCGCCATCGGCAGGTGTGCCGACAGACGTCCGGCGTAGTCGACCTGGCAGCGCGCAACGACGATCCTCACGGGGCGGCAATCTACCCGCTCCCGAGGGTGACGCATCCAACAGCCACCCGGCCCCGACCCCGTGGGAAGATGCCCGGCATGACCAGCAGTGAGCGGCAGTTCAGCACCATCGGCGTCATCGGCCTCGGCACCATGGGTGCCGGCATCGCGGAGGTCTTCGCCCGCAACGACTTCTCCGTCATCGGGGTGGAGCTCACCGACGAGGCGGTCGCGCGCGGCCGCGAGCACCTCGAGCACTCGACCTCCCGGGCCGTGAAGCGCGGCAAGATGACCGAGGCCGAGCAGAAGGAGCTCCTCGACCGGATCTCGCTGTCGACCTCGATGTCCGACCTCGCCCAGGCCGACTTCGTCGTCGAGGCCGTGGTGGAGTCCCTGGAGATCAAGAAGAGCATCTTCCGCGAGCTCGACGAGCACGTCTCGCCCGAGACGGTGCTGGCCACCAACACCTCCTCGCTGTCGGTCACCGAGATCTCCACCGCCAACGCCCACCCCGGCCGCGTCGTCGGCGTGCACTTCTTCAACCCGGCCCCGGTCCAGAACCTCGTCGAGATCGTCCGCACGGTGGTCACCGAGCCCGACGTCCTGGAGGACGTCCAGGCGCTGGTCGGCCGGCTCGGCAAGAACCCCGTCGTCTGCGGCGACAAGGCCGGCTTCATCGCCAACACGTTGCTGTTCGGCTACCTCAACCACGCGGTGTCGTTCTTCGAGGGCCACTACGCCACCCGTGAGGACATCGACGCCGCGATGCGCTACGGGTGCGGCTACCCGATGGGGCCGCTGGCGCTGCTCGACCTTATCGGTCTCGACACGGCGTACGAGATCCTCGACACGATGTACAAGCAGGGCCGCGACCGCCTGCACGCGCCCGCCCCGATCCTCAAGCAGATGGTCACCGCCGGCCTGCTGGGCCGCAAGACCGGCCGCGGCTTCTACACCTACGAGGCTCCGGACAGCCCGATCGTGGTCGCCGACGACAAGACGCCGTCCGAGGACCAGCTGCCGCGGCTGCGCCACGACATCCGGACGGTCGGCGTGGTCGGCACCGGCACGATGGCCGCCGGGATCGTCGAGGTCTTCGCCAAGGCCGGCTACGACGTCGTGTACGTCGGGCGCGCCGCCGACCGCGTCGAGGGCGTGCGCGCGACCATCGAGCGCTCGCTCGACAAGGCCATCCAGCGGGGCAAGCTGGAGGAGGCCGTCAAGGACGAGGTGCTGGGCCGGCTCACCGGCACGATCTCCCTCGACGACCTGGCCGGCGTCGACATCGTGGTCGAGGCGATCGCCGAGGACCTCAAGATCAAGACCACCCTGTTCGAGAACCTCGACGAGATCTGCAAGCCGGGCACCATCTTGGCCACCACCACCTCGTCGCTGCCGATCATCTCCCTGGCCCGGGTCACGAACCGTCCCCAGGACGTCGTCGGGATGCACTTCTTCAACCCGGCGCCGATCATGAAGCTGGTCGAGGTGGTCACGACCGTCTCCACCGACGAGCAGGTCGCCGAGACCACCCGGGCGCTGTGCGCTGCGGTCGGCAAGGTCGCGGTCTCCTGTGGCGACCGGTCCGGGTTCATCGTCAACGCACTGCTGTTCCCCTACCTCAACGACGCGGTGAAGATGCTCGAGGCGCACTACGCGACCGCCGACGACATCGACATCGCGATGAAGCAGGGCTGTGCGCTGCCGATGGGACCGTTCGAGCTGCTCGACGTGGTCGGCAACGACGTGTCGCTGGCGATCCAGAAGGAGCTCTACCTCGAGTTCCGCGAGCCCGGCTTCGCGCCGGCGCCGCTGCTCGAGCACCTGGTCACCGCGGGCTACCTCGGGCGCAAGACCAAGCGCGGCTTCCGCGACTACAGCGCCCGCTGACGATGGCCGACACCGTCGAGGACTTCGGCGGCGAGGAGTACGTCGTCCGCCGGGTCACCGGGTCGGCGTCCCGGAAGACCTACACCTGCCCGGGGTGCCGCGGACCGATCCGGCCCGCGACCCCGCACGTGGTGGCCTGGCCGGTGCTGGCCAGCACCTTCGCGCGTGACGCGAGCGGGCTCGACGAGCGCCGCCACTGGCACACGCCGTGCTGGACGGCGCGCGAACGTCGTCGTTGACCGGCGCCGGCCGTGGTTCCGGCTCGCCGGGGTGAGCCCCGTGGACCCACCCCGACGTGCCGGAGTCAGGAGCGGCGCAGCTGCACCGCGTCGAGGAAGACCACCCGGCCGTTGACCGAGTCGGAGTCGACGGTGTCCGGGTCGGACGCCGCGTGGTCTCCGGAGACCGTCACCGTGTAGGTGCCGCCCTTCCGCACCGGCAGCCGCAGGGTGGCGGTGCCGTGGGAGTAGAGCGGGTCGGTCCTGGTGACGCCGAGCTCCCTGCCGGAGGGCGAGGTCACGGTGGCGGAGTACTGCGCGAGGTTCGCCACGGTGCCGGGGGTCGGGTAGACCAGCGTCAGGTAGACCAGCCGCGTGCGGTCGCTGACCCTGAGCCGGTAGGTCTTCGTGTCCGAGCCGCCCGCGGTGGCCGGCGGGGCGTCGTACTGCCACATGTCGCCGCGCAGGACGTCCCAGCCGTCCGACGCGAGCGCCCGGCGGTTGGCGGCGCGCCAGGCGGCGGCGAGGTCGGCACGCCAGCCGTCGGACCGGACCAGTCGCACCGCGCGGTCGAGGTTGACGTGGCCGTAGCCGACCTGCCAGAACGGCAGTCGCTTCGCATCACTGCCGGCACCGAGCACGCGCGAGGTGGTCGAGAACAGCGCCTGGCGGACCTGCGCGGGGGTCAGCCGGCGGTTCGCCTGGAGCAGTACGGCGGCGGTGCCGGCGATGTGCGGGGAGGCCATGGAGGTGCCGGACGCCTCGGTGTTGCCGTGCTGCGGACACGGGCCGATGACGGTGCCGGTCGAGTCGCAGCTGGAGCTGATGTCGACGCCCGGGGCCGTGATGTCGGGGTGCACCAGGCCGAGGCGGTCGCCGCGGGCCACCGTGTGGCCGCTCGCGGGGATCGCGACCGGCTGGCTGTTGTCGAAGCGCAGACCGTTGGAGGAGAAGTCGCCGCGCCGGCGGTCCAGGGTGCCGGCCGCGACCGAGATCACCCAGGGCGCCTGGTTGTAGGGGCTGACGCTGGCCTCGGCGCCGCCGCTGCCGGAGTTGCCGGCGGCGAACACGACCGTGATGCCCTCCCGGGTGGCCTGGCGGGTGGCGACGTTGACCGGGTCCTTCGGGTCGAACTGGCGGAACGAGTTGCCCCACGAGTTGTTGATGACGTCGATGCCGAGGTTCTTCGGCTGCCGCAGGATGTAGTCGAAGCCGGTGACGACGGCGGTGGTGGTGATCACCGCGCCGATGCCGAAGCAGGCCAGCTTCGCGTCGGGGGCGACGCCGAGGAAGTCCTTGCCGCTGGTGCCGTCGGCCGCGATGATCCCGGCGACGTGGGTGCCGTGGCCGCTGCCGATGTCGGTGTTGCTGTAGGGACCCTGGTCGGCCGGGACCACGAGGGTGTTGGTCTCGTCGGCCGGCTGGTTGGCGTACTCCGGGCTCAGCAGCGTGACGTTCTCGACGACGCGGTCCGCAAGGTCGGGGTGGGTGGCGTCGCAGCCGGAGTCGATGACACCGACCTTCACGCCCTTGCCGGTGAACCCGCGCGAGCGCAGTGACTCGGCCGCGGCGGGGGAGGAGGAGACCTCGTTGCTGGAGGCGGTGTCGCTGTAGCTCAGCCTCTCGTCGGGGTAGACGTCGTCGGCGACGCCGCGGGTCACCGCGGACGCGATCTGGTCCACGGTGCCCGCCACGAGCGCCAGCGGCAGTGCCTTCATCGGCTGCACGGTCAGGCCGAGCGACCGCAGGGCGCTGACGTCGGCGGCCGTCGGCACGCCAGCGAACGACGCGATGGCGCGGCCGGTCGGGGTGCCGTCGGCAAGGAGCCTCGTGAGCCCGTCCGGCTGCCCGTCGCTCGTGACGCGCGGTGCGGTGGCGGGGCCGGCGGTGCCGGCGGTGGCGGGGATGGCGCCCGGGCCGGCGAGCCCGGACAGGCCGGCGGCGGCGACGCAGGTGAGCGTCGCGAGCCGGGAGCGGAGCGAGGTCATGGCAGTTCCTTCACTGGGTGCGGACACCCGCACAACGCGCGGGACGGCCCATCGGTTACGCGGCAGCCGGCGGCTGGGAGACTGGGTCGGTGAGCCTGCACACCACTGACCTCGGCGACCGCGGGTCCCGGATCGTCTTCTGCCACGGACTCTTCGGCCAGGGCCGGAACTGGACCCAGATCGGCAAGGCGCTGGCGGACGACCACCGGGTGACCCTGGTGGACATGCCGCACCACGGCCGGTCGCCGTGGCCCGAAGGATTCGACTACCTCGACGTCGGCGACCAGGTGGCCGAGCTGCTCACCGCGGACGACCCGGTGACCCTCGTCGGCCACTCGATGGGCGGCAAGGCCGCGATGGTGGCGGCGCTGCGGCACCCCGAGCGGGTGGCGCGGCTGTGCGTGGTGGACGTCTCGCCGGTCGACTACGCGCACGCTGGTGAGTTCCGCGACTACATCGACGCGATGCTGGCCATGGACCTGGCCGCCCTCGGCAGCCGGGCCGACGCCGAGGCGGCGCTGGCCCCGGCGGTGCCGAACCCGACCGTGCGGAGCTTCCTGCTCCAGAACCTGCGGCGCGAGGGCGACGGGTGGCGGTGGCAGGCCAACCTGGACGTGCTCGGCCGCGACCTGGCCGAGCTCGGCGGCTGGCCCGAGGAACAGCTGGCCGGGACCGCGCCGTACGACGGTCCGACGCTGTGGATCGCGGGCGCGAACTCGCCGTACGTGACGGAGGAGTACGTCGAGCCGATGGAGCGCTGGTTCCCGCGCGTGCGCAAGGTGGTGGTCAAGGAGGCCGGCCACTGGGTGCACTCGGAGCAGCCGGAGGTCTTCGTGGAGGTGCTGCGCCGCTTCGCGCGCTAGGAGCTAGGAGCGCCGGCGCTCGCGGTAGGCCGCGACCGCGTTGCGGTTGCCGCAGGTGGTCGAGCAGAAGCGGCGTGAGCGGTTGCGGGAGAGGTCCAGCACCACGCCCTCGCACTCGTCGTCGGCGCAGACGGAGAGGCGGGACAGCTCGTCGGCGCGGATGACGTCGATCATCGCCATCGCGGTCTCGACCGCGATCCGCTCCGGCAGGGGACGATCGTCGTCCACGGCGTGCAGGTGCCAGTCCCACGGACCGTGGCGCACCAGCCGCGGGACCGCATGGTGCCGGGCCAGCAGCTCGTTGACGAGCTCGACGGCCGAGCCGCGGTCGCTGGTGAGGAGCCGGCGGATGGTCGGCCGGAGCGCGCGCACGCCCTCGAGCTCGGCCCGGGTCCGGTCGTGGCGGCCCGTGTAGGCGAACTCCTCGAAGAAGGCGTCCAGGGTGGCCACCGCCTCGAGCGAGTCCGGTGGCTCGGCCGAGTTCGCGAGTCGGGTGGCCGCCTGCAGAGCCACCTCGGCGTCATGAGTGAAAACCACGTTGACAGATTACACGAGCCGGCCCTAGTGTCATCAGTCATGGCGACGATCACTCATGACATCCCGGTGCGGAGCACCTCGCGGCTCGGCAGCGGGCTCGCGCTCGCCGTCGTGTCCGCGGCCTCGTTCGGGCTGTCGGGATCGCTGGCCCGCGGCCTGCTCGACACCGGCTGGACGGCCGGGGCCGCGGTGACCGCCCGCATCGTGATCGCGGCGCTGGTGCTGCTGGTGCCGGCGTACCTCTCGATGCGCGGCCGCTGGCCGCTGCTGCGCGGCAACGCGTCGCTCGTCGTGACCTACGGCGTGGTGGCCGTGGCCGGTTGCCAGCTCTGCTACTTCTACGCCGTCACCCACATGCAGGTCGGCGTCGCACTGCTGATCGAGTACACCGCGCCGGTCGCGGTGATCACCTGGCTCTGGCTGCGCCACGGCCGCGTGCCGGGACCGCTCACGGTCGCCGGCGCCGTGGTCGCCCTCGCCGGGCTGGTCCTGGTCCTCGACCTGCTCTCGGGCGCCGACCTGAGCCTGGTCGGCGTCCTGTGGGCGCTGGGCGCCATGGTCGGCGCCGCGACGTACTTCGTGATCTCGGCCGAGGAGGGCAACGGCCTGCCACCGCTGGCCCTGGCCGCGGGCGGGCTGATCACCGGCGCGGTGGTGCTGGTGCTGGCCGGGGTCGTCGGGCTGCTGCCGATGGCAGCGTCCACGCGCCCCGTCGAGTTCGTCGGCGCCACCGTCGACTGGTGGCTGCCGGTGCTGGCGCTCGGCCTGGTCACCGCCGCCCTGGCCTACGTCACGGGGATCGCCGCCAGCCGCCGGCTCGGCTCCCGGCTCGCGTCATTCGTCGCGCTGTCCGAGGTCGTCATGTCGTTGCTGTTCGCCTGGCTGCTGCTCGGCGAGCTGCCCCGTCTTGTCCAGCTGCTCGGCGGTCTGGTGATCCTGGCCGGCGTGGTGATGGTCAAGCTCGACGAGACCGGCGTACCCCGCAAGAAGTGACACCTCGGCGCGCAAGAAGTGACACCTCGGCGGGGGAGGGTCAGCGGGCATCTTGTCGACGGAGGAAGACTTCCTTGGTGAGCATCAGGAGGGCCGAGGCGGTCGGGATGGCCAGCAGCGCGCCGACGACACCGAGCAGCGCGGCACCGACCAGCGCCGCGATGACGGTCACGGCGCCGGGGATGTCGACGGCCTTCGACATCACCTTCGGGTAGATCGCGTAGTTCTCCACCTGCTGGTAGATCACGTAGAAGATCAGGCAGGCGACCCCGATCTTGGGGTCCGTGGCGAAGCCGATCGCGGTCACGACGACCGCGCCGATGGTGGCGCCGATCATCGGGATCACGTCGAGCAGGGCCACCACGAACGCCAGCGCCACGGCGTACTCGCCCAGCCCCACGGCGAACAGGAACACCAGTGAGGTGATCCCGGCGCACAGGGCCACCACGAAGGCGCCCGAGACGTAGCCCCCGATGTTGCGGATGATCTGGTCACCGAGACGCGAGACGCGGTCGCGGCGCGAGGCCGGCGCCAGCTGGTAGAGCGCGTCCTTGGTCTTCGGCAGCGACGACAGGAAGTAGAGCGTCAGCACCACGATCACGAAGGTGTTGAACAGCGCGCCCAGGACGGCCAGACCGAAGCCGAGGACCCCGCCGAAGAGCTTCTGGGTGAAGCCGCCGCCGGCGATGTAGTCCTTGACCTTGTCGATCAGCTGGTACTCGTCGTTCCAGTCCTGAATCCTCTGGTTCCCCTGCAGCTGGTCCAGCCAGTCGGGCGCGTTCCGGGTCAGCGTGGCGACCTGCTCGGAGATCACCGGCACGATCGCGGTGACGAACAGGCCCAGCGCGACCACCACGATGCTGATCACCGCCACCACCGCGAAGCTGCGGCGCATCCCGCGACGCATGAACCACTCGACCAGCGGGTTGAGCCCGGCCGCGAGGAACAGCGACACCACGACCATGATCAGCACCGAACCGATGCCGAGCAGCTGCTGGCCGAGCCACACCGCGAGGATCGCTCCCGCTCCGCCGAAGAAGCCGATGTAGAACGGCGAGTGGTGCAGCGGGTCGCCGGGCTCCCCGAGGTGATGGGGCTCGGCCGGGGTCTCGGCAGCCGCCGCCGGCTTCTGGCCCGACTTCTGGCCCGACTTCTCGCCCGCCTCCTGGGCCGCCTCCTGCGCCTCGTCGGCCGCTTCCTCGGCCCGCGCGGCGGCGCTCTCGGCAGTCTCGGCGGCCTCGCGGGCCGCCTTCCCAGGGGTCTTCACTCAGTCAGTCCTCGGTGCCGAACCCGGCGACGACGTCGCGCAGCTGGGCCAGCTGGGCCACGATGGCGTCGCGGCGCTTGGTCATCCGGTCGACCTCGGAGCGTACGGCGCTCAGCTCGCGGTCGGCGTCGGCCTGGCCGGAGGCCGTGAGGCTGTCGGCCTGGCTACGCGCCGAGGCGACGATCTGCTCGGCCTCCCTGCGGGCCCGGGTGAGCGTCGCGTCGGCCTCGCTCTGCGCCTGCTGGCGGTGCTGGTTGGCCTGCTGGGCGGCCTCGGTGCTGCGCTTGTCGGCGGCCGTGGCGCGGGCCTCGGCCTCCTCGACGAGCCGGTTCGTCTCCGCGGTGGCACTGGAGTGGTGGTCGGAGGCCTCCTTGGCCAGCCGCTCCTTCTCCACGGCCAGGGTGCGGCGGGCCTCCTGGACCTCGCGGTCGGCCGCGGCGCGCGCCTTCTCGGCCTCTCGGGTCGTGGTGACGCGCAGGTCGTTGGTCTCCTGCTGGGCCGCCAGCCGCAGCTGGTCGGCCTCACGCTTCGCGGAGGCCAGCAGGTCCGCGGCCTCGGCCTTGGCCGCCGCCCGCTCCTGCTCGGCGTCGCCGGTGATGCGGGTGCGCTGCTCGTCGAGCTCCTTGAGCTGCACGACCCGCATGTCCTCGGCCTCGCGGGAGGCCTCGGCGCGGATCGCCTTGGCGTCCTTGTTGGCCTGGCCCCGGATCTCGGTGGCCTCGCGGATCGCCTGGTCCCGGATGTCGTCGGCCTCCTCCTCGGCGAGGCGGAGCAGCTCGTTGGCGCGCCCGCCGAGACCGGCGTACGACGGCTTGTCGTTCTCCTCGACCTTCTTGCGCAGCGCGGAGAGCTCGGCCTCGAGGTCGATCACCCGCTGCTCCGAGGCGCCCAGGCTGCTGCCCAGCCCGGACTTCTCCGCGGCCAGCTGGCGCAGCGCGGCGTCGGTCGCCTCCTTGTCGTAGCCGCCACGGCGGACCAGCGGCAGCGACGGCAGCGCGGACTGGCCACCCGCCCGGCTCCCGGTCGGGGCGCCGCTCTGGCCACCGGTCGGGGCGGTCGGGGCGGTCGGGCGCGACGGCGCGGCGCCCGCCGCCTGGTAGGCCGGCTGGGACGGGGCGGGCTGAGAGGGAGCGCGCTGTGCGGCGGGCGCGGACGGCGCCTGCGAGGGAGTGCGGTCCGGGCTCGGTGCCGGACGCGACGCCTGACCGGCCGGGGCGGCGCTGGAGGCCCGGCCCGGGGCCGGCTTCACCGCGGGAGTGGTTGCCGTGCGGGTCGGATCGGGCCGGGCCGCGCCGGAGCCCTTCGCCGCAGCGACCTCCTGCGGCTTCTCCGTGCCGACCGCCGGCATCGTCTGGGTCTTGTCGTCGGCGCCGGTGGGCTCGTCACCCTCCAGCGGCTCCTCGTCGAAGATGGACAGACCGTCGTTGCTCATTGCTCAGGCTTCCTCACTGCTGGGTACGTCCCGGGTACGGGCTTCAGTCTTGCCGATGCCAGGACAAGATCACACCCCGGCTCGCGGACGGATCCGCGCGCCGGGGTGTGAGGTGGGTCCTAGACGCCGCGGAAGCGGTTGATCGCGTGCTCGTGCTGGGCACGGAGCTCGTGGTTGCGCACGCCGAGGCCCTCCTCGGGGGCGAGGCAGAGCACCCCGACCTTGCCCTGGTGGAGGTTGTGGTGGACGTCCAGCGCGGCCTGGCCGACCTCGTCGAGGGCGTAGGTGCGCGACAGGGTCGGGTGGACCATGGCCTTGGCGATCAGCCGGTTGGCCTCCCACGACTCGCGGTAGTTGGCGAAGTGGGAGCCGATGATCCGCTTGAGGTTCATCCACAGGTAGCGGTTGTCGTACTGGTGCATGTAGCCACTGGTGGAGGCGCAGGTGACGATCGTGCCGCCCTTGCGGGCCGCGAACACCGAGGCGCCGAAGGTCTCCCGGCCGGGGTGCTCGAAGACGATGTCCACGTCCTCCCCGCCGGTGAGGTCGCGGATGTCCTTGCCGAAGCGACGCCACTCCTTGGGGTCCTGGGTGTGCTCGTCCTTCCAGAACGTGTAGCCCGCCTCGGCGCGGTTGATGATCAGCTCGGCACCCATCGAGCGGCAGATCGCGGCCTTCTCCTCGTTGGAGACCACGCAGACCGGGGTCGCGCCGCCGTTGAGGGCGTACTGCGTCGCGAAGCCGCCGAGGCCACCGGAGGCGCCCCAGATCAGCACGTTGTCACCCTGCTTCATCCCGGCGCCGTTGCGGCTGACCAGCTGGCGGTACGCCGTGGAGTTGACCAGGCCGGGGGAGGCCGCCTCCTCCCAGGTGAGGTGCCCCGGCTTGGGCATCAGCTGGTTGGACTTGACCAGGGCGATGTGGGCCAGGCCGCCGAAGTTGGTCTCGAAGCCCCAGATCCGCTGCTCGGGGTCCATCATCGTGTCGCCGTGCCCGTCGGGGCTCTCCAGCTCCACGGACAGGCAGTGCGCCACCACCTCGTCGCCGGGCTTCCAGGAGTGCACCCCGAGGCCGGTCTTGAGCACCACGCCGGAGAGGTCGGAGCCGACGACGTGGTAGGGCAGGTCGTGCCGCTTGGACAGGGGGGACATCCGGCCGTAGCGCTCGAGGAACCCGAACGTCGACACCGGCTCGAAGATCGAGGTCCACACGGTGTTGTAGTTGATCGCCGAGGCCATCACCGCGACGTACGCCTCGCCGGGGCCGAGCTCGGGCAGCGGCACGTCGTCGACGTGCAGGGACTTGCGGGGGTCCTTGTCCCGGGCCGCGAGACCCTCGAACATGTCGACCTCGTCCCTGTGGACGGTCACCGCCCGATAGCTCTCGGGCAGGTCGAGGGCGGCGAAGTCCTCCGGCGAGGTGTCTCCGGCAAGGATGGCGTCGAGGATGTTCTGCACTGTCGTCTCCGTCGTGGTGGCGGTTTCAGGGGCGGACCGTGGCTGAAGGTACCGGTCGGTAACACCCGGCGGCACCGGATGTGAAGGACGTCTCAGTGCTGGCCGGCGGGCTCGACCAGCTCCAGCAGGATCCCACCCGCGTCCTTGGGGTGCACGAAGTTGATCCGCGAGTCCGACGTGCCCCGGCGGGGCTCGTCGTAGAGCAGCCGCAGGCCCCGCTCGCGCAGGATCGCCGAGACGCGGTCGACGTCGGTGACCCGGTAGGCCATCTGCTGGATGCCGGGTCCGGAGCGGTCGAGGAACTTCGCGATCGTGGACTCCGGGGACAGCGGGGCGAGCAGCTGGATGAACGAGCCGGAGTCGCCGACCGCGACCATCGCCTCCCGGACGCCCTGCTCCTCGTTGGTCTCCTCGTGGGCGACCCGCATCCCGAACGTGTCGCGGTAGAACGCGATCGCCTCGTCCAGGTCGGGTACGGCGACTCCGACGTGGTCGATCGCGACGAACAGGTGCTCGGGGATGCTCACGGGCTGGGTCATGGAGGTCATCGTCGTACCTGTCCCGGGATCGCGCGACCCAGTGTGACCAGTCCGACACCGGACAGCACCGGCCCCGTGTGACCTGCCCGACAGTCGGCGGGGTCGCTCGCCGCGCGAGGGGTGGGTATCGTCGCGAGCATCAGGAACTCGAGCACTCTCGCAGGAGGCATCATGTCCGGATCCGTCATCGTCGCCGGCGCGCGCACCCCGGTGGGCCGCCTCCTCGGCGGCCTCAAGAGCGTCTCGGCGGCCGACCTCGGCGGTGTCGCGATCAAGGGTGCCCTCGAGAAGGCCGGCGTGACCGGCGACCAGGTCGACTACGTGATCATGGGCCACGTCATCCAGGCCGGCACCGGCCAGATCACCGCCCGCCAGGCCGCCGTCAAGGGCGGCATCCCGATGGCCGTCCCCTCGATCACCATCAACAAGGTCTGCCTCTCCGGCATCAACGCGATCGCGATGGCCGACCAGCTGATCCGCGCCGGCGAGCACGAGATCGTCGTCGCCGGCGGCATGGAGTCGATGACCCGGGCCCCGCACCTGCTGCAGAACTCCCGCGAGGGCTTCAAGTACGGCGACACCGCGCTGGTCGACTCGATGGCCTACGACGCGCTGCACGACCAGTTCACCGACCAGGCCATGATCAGCCTGACCGAGTCCTGCAACACCGCGGGCGCGGACCTGACGCGCGAGGAGCAGGACGCGTTCTCGGCCCGCTCCCACCAGCGTGCGGCCGAGGCCTGGAAGAACGGCGTCTTCGACGACGAGGTCGTCCCGGTCGAGATCCCGCAGCGTCGCGGCGAGCCCGTGGTGGTCGCCCAGGACGAGGGCATCCGCGGCGACACCACCGTCGAGTCGCTGGCCAAGCTGCGTCCGGTCTCGAAGGACGGCTCGATCACGGCGGGCTCCGCCTCGCAGATCTCCGACGGCGCCTGTGCGGTCGTGGTGATGAGCAAGGCCAAGGCCGAGGAGCTCGGTCTCACCTGGCTGGCCGAGATCGGCGCCTCCGGCCAGGTCGCCGGCCCCGACTCCACCCTCCAGATGCAGCCGGCCAGGGCGATCCAGAAGGCGGTCGACAAGGAGGGCATCGCGGTCTCCGACATCGACCTGTTCGAGCTCAACGAGGCGTTCGCCGCGGTCGGCATCGAGTCGGCCCGGGAGCTCGGTGTCGACGAGGACAGGGTCAACGTCAACGGCGGAGCGATCGCGATCGGCCACCCGGTCGGCATGTCCGGCGCCCGCATCGTGCTGCACCTCGCCCTCGAGCTCCAGCGCCGCGGCGGCGGCACCGGCGCGGCCGCGCTGTGCGGTGGTGGCGGCCAGGGCGACGCGCTGATCATCCGGGTGCCCGCGACGGCGTGATCGACCCCGTCGACGCCACGACGGCCCGCCGACCCTCCCCGCGGGGTCGGCGGGCCGTCGACGTACCCACCCTCGTCGCGCACGCCCGGGACGGTGACCCGCGCTCGGTGGCCCGGCTCATCTCGCTGGTCGAGGACGCGTCACCGCTGCTGCGCGAGGTGATGGCCGGGCTGGCGCCGCACACCGGACGCGCGCTGGTCGTGGGCATCACCGGCCCGCCGGGCGTCGGCAAGTCCACCTCGACCAACGCCCTGGTCGGCGCGCTGCGCGCCGCCGGCCGGAGGGTCGGGGTGCTGGCGGTCGACCCCTCCTCGCCGTACTCCGGCGGCGCGCTGCTGGGGGACCGGGTGCGCATGGGCGACCACGCGCTCGACCCGGACGTCTACATCCGCTCGATGGCCTCCCGAGGTCACCTCGGCGGGCTCGCCTGGTCGACCCCGCAGGCGATCCGGGTCCTCGACGCCGCGGGCTTCGACGTGGTCCTGGTCGAGACGGTCGGCGTCGGCCAGAGCGAGGTGGAGATCGCCGCGCTCGCCGACACCACCGTGGTGCTGCTGGCGCCGGGCATGGGCGACGGCATCCAGGCCGCCAAGGCCGGGATCCTGGAGATCGGTGACCTGTACGTCGTCAACAAGGCCGATCGCGACGGTGCCGCCACGCTGCGCCGCGACCTGCGCAACGCGCTCGCGATGGGGGACCGGCCCGATGGCGCCTGGCGACCCACGATCCTGCTCACCGTCGCGCAGAGCGGGGAGGGCGTGCCCGAGGTGGTCGCCGCGATCGACGCGCACCACGCCTGGCTGCGGGAGTCCGGCGAGCTGGCCAGGCGCCGGGCACGCCGGGCCCGGCAGGAGGTCGAGGCGATCGCGCTGACCCGGCTGCGCGAACGCTGGACCGGGCTGCACGAGCGCACCGAGCTCGACGCCCAGGCCGACCTGGTCGCCGCTGGAGAGACCGACCCGTACGCCGCCGCGGACGTCCTGCTCGCCGCGTACGCCGAGGTCGCCGGCACCTGACCGGTGCCTCACCGAGGGCGCGCCTCCCACAACCGGGCGGCTGACTTCGGTAGACACGTCCCACGTACGCGTCGCGCGCTATTCCTCGCGCCTCTCCCGGGACCGGACGGAGAACCACAACTCATGAACGCCAAGAAGGCGCTGCTCGTCCTCGCCCTCGTGTTCCTCGGCTTCTGGATGTTCCGCGACCCCTCCGGGCTCGCCGCCTCGTCCGGCCAGGCCGCGGGCGCCGTCTGGGACGGCACCACCCAGCTGTTCGAGGCGACGATCCGCTTCCTCGACGAGCTTCTCTAGCACCGCGATGGGCCTGACCAGGGCGTTGACCGACCCGAACATCCGCAAGCACCTGCTGCGCGACGAGGGCGAGGTGATCGTCGACGAGGTCAAGCACCACGGCATCGTCTACCTTCGCCCGGTCATCGAGTCCGCGGCCGCGGTCGCGCTGATGGTCTGGTTCCCGTTCGTGGACGTGGACCTGGCCTGGGTCCCGTTCCTGGTCGCGCTGGCGCTTCTCCTGCACGCGGCCTGGAAGACGCTCGGCCACCATCGCGACCGCTTCGTGATCACGAACATGCGCGTGTTCCGCGTGCACGGCGTGCTCTCCCAGCAGCTGGCCACCATGCCGCTGAGCCGGATCCTCGACATCACCGTGATCAAGCCGCTGCACGGCCGGCTGATCGGCTTCGGCCACTTCGTCTTCGAGTCCGCCGCACAGGAGCAGGGGCTGCGCGAGATCCGGTACGTCGGCCGCGCGGACGCGCGGGACCTGGCCATCCAGCGCGTTGTCCAGCGTTCGGGCCTCCGGGGCCCGAGGATGGGCTGATGGCGCTCCCCTTCGACCCGATCGACGAGGCCGCCCGCCAGTGGGGGCGGCGCTGGGACGGTGTCCCGGCGATGCATGCGGTGACCTCGCTGATGCGGGTGCAGCAGCTGGTGCTGGCCCGCCTCGATGCCCTGCTGAAGCCGCACGGGCTGACCTTCGCCCGCTACGAGGCGCTGGTGCTGCTGGTGTTCTCCTCCCAGGGCTCGCTGCCGCTCGGGAAGATGGGGGAGCGGCTGCAGGTGCATCCGACCTCGATCACCTCGATCATCGCCCGTCTGGTCGCCTCCGGCCACGTCGTACGCCGCCAGCATCCCGAGGACGGCCGCGCCGTGCTCGCCGAGATCACCGACGCCGGACGCACGGTCGTGGAGGCCGCGACCGCCGACCTGATCGCCTCCGGCTTCGCTCTGGAGACGATGTCCGAGGCCGACCTGCGCCAGCTCTCCACGCTGCTCGCCCCGGTCCGCCACGCCGCCGGTGACTTCTGAGCGTGGCTGGGTAGGGTTCCGGTCGTGATCGGGCTCAGGACGCGGACCGCGGCGCTGCTCGCCGCGCTGTCGCTGGGCGTCGTGCCCGCGGCGCTGGGCGCCCCGGCCGGCGCTCTCGCGGACTCGGTCGACCTCGGCGGCACCCCGGTCGGGGACCCCAGCACCGACCCGGGCAACCCCACGAGGCTCGAGGCCGGTCTCTGGAGCGACACCCTGGGCCCGGGTGAGACCGCCGACGCCACCCACGAGTTCGCCTACGAGCGCACCGGCCCGGACTCCACCGTGCACATCGGCGTCGTGGCCACCACCACGGAGGCCAGCGACCAGGTCAAGATCGAGTCGGTCATCGGTGACACCACCTGTGACTCCGACGCGAGGTCGTCGGCCTACAACTTCCCGGGCGCACCCTTCGGCGCCGCGATCTCGGTGCAGGGCTCCGAGCGGGGCGACCGCAACAGCATCTGCCTGACGTCGGACGTGGTCACCTTCACGGTGAGCCGGGGGATCAGCAGTGCGACGGGCGAGCTGCCGGTGGCCGTCAAGATCGTGGAGGAGGCGCCGCTGCAGGACCTCGCGGAGGACCTGCCACCGGACCCCGACACCGAGCCGGCCCTGGAGCTGCCCGACACCGGCACCGGGGACACCGTGACCGGTGACCCGTCCTTCGACCGGGCGCCGCTGCTCGAGGACGGGACCCACCGCGCGAGCGGCACCGAGGGGGAGACCGTGCTCTACCGGATGTCCCTCGACTGGGGGGAGACCATGGCGGTCCGACTGGACGTCCCGGCGATGGATGCGGCCCTGGAGGAGGCGACCGGCGGGATCGTCGGCCCGGACGTGCAGTTGACGCTCTACGACCCGCTGCGGCGGCTCCTCGACACCCACCCCGAAGGGGACGGATCGGGGAGTCTGGACAGCGCGGCGCCGCTCCGCCTCTCCGACGCCGCCGGTCCGCTGCGCTACCTGTCCCGCTTCGGCGGCCCGGCGACCTACCTCCCGGGGGACTACTGGGTCGCGGTCTCGGTCCAGGCGTCCGAGGGGGACCCGGTGTCGTTCGACTACGAGCTCACCACCGAGACGCAGGGCAGCGCCGCCGGCGCCCCGACGTACTCCACCGACGACTTCGACCGGCCGTTCGTCGTCGGCCAGGACTCGCTGTCGACGGTGGCGTCCGGCAACCCCGCGCCGCCGGAGGACGACGGCGTGTCCGGGGCCCGGCGGATCACCGCGCTCGGGCTCGGGCTCGTCGGGCTGCTCTGCTGCGGCCTGGGCGTCCTCCAGCTGCGTCGCCGTTGAGGCTCACTCCGCGGCTGCTGCCTTGCGGCGGCGACGCTCGGCCATCCCGGCCAGTGCCTCGAAGACGATCCGGTGCGCGGCGTTCACGGTCAGGTCGCTGACGTCGTACGCCGGGGAGACCTCCACGACGTCCATCCCGACGAGGTCGTGCTCCAGCGCCAGCTGGCGGACCATCCGCAGCAGGTCGACGCTGGTCATCCCGCCGGGCTCGGGGGTGCCGGTCCCCGGCGCGTGGGCCGGGTCCATCACGTCCACGTCGACCGAGAGGTAGAGGTGGTCCGCCCTGCTCAGCGCCTCGGCCACCGCGTCGGCCATCACCGCCTTGAAGCCGCGCTCCCAGATCTCGTCCATGGTGTGCCAGACCATGCCCTGCTCGCGCATCCAGGCGAACGTGTCGGCAGGCGGCCAGTAGCCGCGCAGGCCGACCTGCACGAAACGGTCACCGGGCACCGCGCCGGACTCGATGAGCCGGCGCATCGGGGTGCCGTGGCTGGCCAGGTTGCCGTCGATGGTGTCCGCGGTGTCGGCGTGCGCGTCGAAGTGCACGATGCCGACGTTGCCGTAGCCGTGCACGTCGGCGACCGCCGTGGCGGCCGGCCAGGTGATCGAGTGGTCCCCGCCCAGGGTGACCGGCACGATGCCGCGGGAGGCCACCTGGTGCACCCGCTCGCGGATGTTGGCGTGGCTGGTCTCGGTCTGGCCGTGCGGACAGAACGCGTCCCCGAAGTCGACGACCTCGAGGTGCTCGAAGATCTCGATGCCCAGGTCGAGGTGGTAGGTGCCGGGCTCGTAGGCCAGGGCGCGGATCGCCCGCGGACCGAAGCGTGCGCCGGGGCGGTTCGTGGTCGAGATGTCGAACGGCGCCCCGACGACCGCGACGTCCGGCTGCCAGGCGTCGAGCTGCTCCGGGTCGGTCAGCAGCGGCCGCTGGCCGAAGGTGCTCAGCCCGCCGAAGACGTAGCCGAGGTCGAGCTGTTCCTGCATGCCGGGGGAGAGATCGCGCCGGGGCGGTTCGGTCATGGCCGTGAGAGTAGGGCAGCCGGGCGACCGCCGCCAGCACCCGCCGTCGCCGGCGGTCGTGGTGCGCTCAGGCCAGCAGCAGCACGAGGGCCGCGATGATGCTGAGCAGCCCCACCGCGAGCAGCGCGAGGCCCGGCATCGGCGACCGTCGGGTGGTCGCGGACGCACCGTGCTGCACCCGGGTCGCGTCGAGGGGAGAGGTGCCCGGGTGGCCTGCGGGGTGGCCGGTGGCGCCGACCGTCGCGGTCATCGACGAGGTGGCCGGTGTCGGACCACCGACGGTCGCCAGGTCGCCGAACGCGTCCGCGACGACGATCGACTCGCCCGGCTCGGGCGGGAGGGAGGTCAGGTCCAGGGCCCGCAGCTCGGCGCGCATCCCGGCCGCCGACTCGGGGCGGTCCGACGGGTCACGGGAGACCGCCCGGCCCAGCAGCTCCAGGAGCGCGTCGTGGGCCCGGTCGCCGGTGCGCTGGGAGGTCAGGTCGACGTCGGTGTCCTCGGCCGGGGGGCGCAGTCCGGTGAGCATCTGGATGCCGACCCGGCCCACGGCGTAGAGGTCGGCGCGCTCGTCGGGATCGGCGCCGCGCCACTGCTCGGGGGCCATGTAGCCCGGGGAGCCGACGATCATCGAGGTCCGCGTCATCCGTGGCTCGTCGAGCGGGATCGCGATCCCGAAGTCGGTGAGCCGCAGGTGCGGCATGCCGCGGCCGGTCGGCTCGAGCAGCAGGTTCGCGGGCTTGACGTCGCGGTGGATGATCCCCGCGGCGTGCACCGCCTCCAGGGCCTGGAGCGTCTGGTCGACCAGCAGGGCCGTCCAGCGCAGCGGCAGCACGCCGTACGTCTTGAGCAGGTGGGAGACCGAGCCGCCGCGGACCAGCGGCATCGTGAACAGCACCCGGTCGTCCATGCCGGCCCACGACTGCGGCGTCACCACGTGGGAGTGGTCGATGCGCATCGACTGCTCGCGCACGAACCGCAGCAGGGACGCGGCGTCCGACTGTCGCAGGATCTTGGCCGCCTTCACCTGGTGGTCGGCCCGGTCGAGAATGCACCAGACCGTGCCCATGCCTCCCATGGCCACCGGCTCGAGCAGCTCGTAGCGCCCCGCGAAGACTTCACCCACGGGGCGACCCTACCCAGCCGCGGTGGGGTTCACGCGCGGCCGGTCAGTGGCTGCGCCGGGCGCCGCCGGCGCCGCTGCCGTTGACCATCAGGGTCTGGCCGGTGATGTAGGCCGCGCCGCTGCTGGCCAGGAAGAGCGCCGCCTGCGCGACGTCGTGCAGGGTGCCGGACGTCTGGGGGCGGGGACGGGTGAGGAGCGGCCCGGACTGCCGGTCGATCTCGACCCGCAGCGGTGCCGGCCGGGCGACGGCGAGTGTCGAGGCGACCCCGTTGACCCGGACCCCGGTGCGGGCCCAGCTGGCTCCGAGCCGGGCGGTGAGCGCGAGCATCTCGGCCTGGGCGGTCGCGGCTCCGTGCGAGATCTCCAGCCAGCGGCGCAGGCAGTGCGTGTTGATGACGACGCCGCCACCGCGCATCGTGCTCTCGCCGAGGCGGTAGCGCAGCCGGTTGGCCAGGTGCGAGGGGCCGACCAGGCCGAGCCGGATCGCCTGGGACACGAACTCGCGGTCGTGGACGTCGAGCGAGGTCGGGATCCGGGCTCCCGCTGCGTTGACGAGGATGTCGAGGGGGCCGACCTGTCGCGCGACCCGGACGATCGAGTCGTGCTCGGTCAGCTCGAGACGCTGGTAGGAGTAGGCCGAGAGAGAGGCGTCGTAGGCACTGGTGAGCGACTGGGTGCCGGTGACGGTGACACGGGCGCCGGCGCGGCCGAATGCGGCGGCGATGGTGCGGCCGAAGCCGCGGGTTCCACCCGTGACCAAGACATGACGACCCCGAAAGTCGTACGTCGGATCGCTCAACGCAACCTCTCCTTCTCTGAGCGCCGACATCTTCGCATGACCTCGGTCCCGGGGCGAGTCGGGGACCACACGCGCGACGCGCGCAGGCATCGGCGAGAATGGCCCCATGAGCCAGCAGCCGTTCTCGCGCCCCGGCGCGATCGACCTGTCCGCCCTGCGTCGCCCCGCGGCACCCGCCGGAGCCCCGTCAGGGGGTCCCGCCGCACCCGGAGCCGGCCGCCCGACGGGCCCGCCGCCCGCGGGTGGCGAGGGTGGCACGGCGTACTCCGTGGACCTGACCGAGGCGAACTTCCAGGCGGTGCTGGAGGGGTCGATGACGGCCCCGATCCTGCTGGTGTTCTACTCCCGGACCCAGATGCCGGACAGCGGCACGCTGGCCGACGACGTGCGGACGCTGTCCGACGAGTTCGAGGGCCGCTTCCTGGCCGGCCTGGTCGACATCGACACGGCGCCGGCGATCGCCCAGGCGATGCAGATCCCGTCGATCCCGCTGGTGGTGCTGGTCCTCGACGGTCGGCCGATGCCGCTCCTGCAGGACGCGCTGCCGCTCGACGAGCTGCGCACCGCCCTCACCCAGGTGATGCAGCAGGTGACCGCGCAGGGCGTCACCGGGCGGCACCAGCCGCGCACCACCGGTGCCGCGCCCACGGGGGACGGCAACGGCGAGGAGGGGGAGCCCGAGGTCGACCCGCGGTACGCCGCCGCGCAGGACGCGCTGGGCGAGGGCGACCTCGACCGGGCGGTGCAGGAGTACCAGAAGCTCGTGGACGCCAACCCGGCCGACGCGGAGGCCGGCGCCGGGCTGGCGATGGCGAAGGTGCTGCTCCGCACCCAGGGCGTGGACCTCCAGGCGGCGCGGGCCGCCGCGGCCGACGCCCCCGACGACGTCGACGCGCAGACGATGGTGGCCGACCTGGACATGCTCGGCGGCCACGTCGACGACGCGTTCGGGCGGCTCACCGAGCTGATCCGGCGCACCGCGGGAGACGACCGCGACCGGGCGCGCACGCACCTGCTGGGCCTGTTCGCCGCGGTGGGCAACGACGACCCCAGGGTCGTCCGCGGCCGGCAGAACCTGGCGTCAGCGCTGTTCTGAGCGCTCCGCGCGGCGCTGGGGAGCGCTCAGGGCCCGCTCGATCCGGCCGGCGATCTTCTCGGGCCTGGTCGTCGAGCCGAAGCGCTTGACCGGCCGGCCGTCGCGGCCGATCAGGAACTTGGTGAAGTTCCACTTGATCCTCTGCCCCGTCAGGCCGCTCTGCTCGGCCGTGAGCCACTGGAACAGCGGGTGCGCGTCGTCGCCGTTGACGTCGACCTTGTCGAACATCGGGAACGTCACGCCGTAGTTGACCTGGCAGAACTCGCCGATCTGGTCAGCGCTGCCGGGGTCCTGGTCGCCGAACTGGTTGCAGGGGAACCCGAGCACCACGAGGCCCCGGTCTGCGTACTCGTCCCAGAGCCGCTCCAGGCCGCCGAACTGGGGCGTGAAACCGCACTGCGAGGCGGTGTTCACGACGAGCACGACCTTGCCGGCGTACTCGCCCAGGTCCTGCTCGCTGCCGTCGATGGTCTGAGCGGTGAAGTCACTGAGCGTGGGCACGCGGGATCTCCTCGGGTCGGGGTTCAGTCGTTCTTCGGAGCGCACCGGGCAACCGGATTGGACCAGTCGTCAGCGCTCCGGAGGTCGACCGGAGCAGGGCTCCGCGGTCAGGCCGTGCGGCCGGACTCGGCGTACGTCGGCCGGCCGTCCTGCAGGGCGCCGAGCGCCACGGCGATCCGGCGCGCGGTGAAGTCGGCGGCCCGCTCGCCCACCTCGTCGAGGGTGAGGAACGCCGCCTGCCGGATCTCGCGCTCCTCGCGGACCATCCGGTCCAGGAGCGCGGCGTCGTGGACGCCGCCGTCGAAGACCAGGCACAGCGCGTCGTCCCAGCCTCCCCACGGGGGCAGCCAGTCGGTGAGCAGCAGGTCGCCGGCCGGCACCGCCAGGCCGAGCTCCTCCTCGACCTCCCGAGCCACCGCCAGGTGCGGCGACTCACCGACCTCGACGACACCGCCGGGCAGGTCCCAGTCCTGCTTGTAGGTCAGCTGGCACAGCAGCACGCGCCCGTCACCGTCGCGCAGCAGCATCTGGCTGATCGCCCGCTTGCGGGGGAGGAAGGAGTTGAGCAGCGACCGGAAGCCCTGCGGGTCGCTCACCGGCGGGTCGTCCGCCAGCCGGGAGTAGACCACCCGGTCGACCGTGGCCCCGTCCAGGGTCACCCCGCGCAGCACGCCCTCCCGCCGCAGCCCGGACCAGGTCGCCACCCGCTGCCCGTGCTCGTCATCGACGGCCACCAGCGTCTCCACGCGGTGGTGCGCGCCCAGGGCCTCCTCGACCAGCGCGGTCAGCGCCTCGACGGCGCTCCGGAAGTCCGGGTCGGTGCCGGTCCCGACGCGGGCGATGCCCTCGGCGACCGTCCGTGCACGATTCGGTGGGACGCGATCCGGCTGGGCAGGAGTCGGCTGGTCGGTCACCCGATCAGCGTAGTCGGGACCGGGGGCGCGCCAGGGCCCGGTTCAGGCCATGGCGGCTGACGCCGCTCCGGGCGAGAATGTGAACCGAACGCTCACGGTTGGAGGAGATCCTCCACAAGGTCCTCGCACGAGTAGGAGCCGCCATGCGGACGACCCGCGGAATCGCCAGATTGTGGAAACCGGTGGTCAACGTCACCGACCTGGACGAGGGCGAGCGGTTCTGGTCGGCGCTCACAGGCTTGTCGCCGACGTCGAGGCACGGTGACGAGAGCGGTGAGCGGTACTCGGTGCTGAGCGATGCCGACGAGCCTCTCTGGATGCTTCTGCAACGGGTCCCGAGTGACCAGACCTCCTGGATCGGCGGCACGCATCTCGACCTCAGGGTGGAGGACGTCGCCGATGCGGTGCGCCGCACCGAGGAGATCGGCGGAGTCACCGTGACACCGCCGGCCTGGTACCCCTCTGACGACCAGCCCTTCCTGGAGTGGGCCGTCATGGTGGACCCGTTCGGCAACGAGTTCTGCTTCGTGAAGTGGCCGTTGACGCCGCGCGCAGCGGGTGTGGACACGTCCGCCGAGACAGGTGGTGCTGCGCCCTGACCTGTCGGGATCCGCTCGGAGCCGCCGATGATGCGTCATACGCCCGCATGTGGCTGTGCCGCGACCGAGTTGATCAAGGCAGGTCGAGGCCGACGGCCGTCCTCTGCTGTGACTGGGCGAGCGCTCGTGACGAGGTGCAGGCGACAGGAGGAGGAGGCACGACGCTGACCTGAACCAGCTCAGGCGCTGGTGTCGATCACGCAGAACAGGTTGCCGTCGGGAGCTGCAAGGACCACGAAGTCCGCAGCCTCGGGATAGTTCCACTCGACGCGAGTGGCGCCGAGTGCCTCCAGGCGGTCGACCTCGGCGCGCTGCTCGGTTTCGTTGGCTGCCCAGAGATCGAGGTGGGTGCGGTCCGACCGGTCGAGATGCAGTCGTGGCCCGTCGCCCTCGCTGGGCCGGAGAAAGTCCGGATCGTCGCCGCGCTGGTACCCCAGTGCCTGGCTCCAGAAGTCTCCTGCGCGGACCGGGTCGGAGACGTTGAGGACTATCGCTCCGAGACGCACCATGGACCGACGGTACGTCGGGCGAGCGTCGGCGGGAAGGGCCCGGTTCGTGGCGTCCGCTGATCGTGCGACACCGAGGTGGCCGCAGTGCCAGCGGGACGGCGGCGACGCGGTCGAGGTATCCGCAGCTCGCGTCGGGCATGCCACCGGGCACGGAGGGGCTCCGCGTCAGGTGGTGAGGGTGTAGCCGTCGGCGCGCGGGTCCACGCCCCACCTCCCGGTGGGATCGTTCCGGGCAGACGCGGGACCGGGTTGCCCGGTGGCGTGGGTGCCGTCGGGGCCGACGGCCCAGGTGTGGCCGTGGGGGCTGGTCCAGGTGTAGGTGTCGCCGGGTCCGTCGGGGTCGCGGTGGTAGCGCCAGCGTCCGTGGGTCTTGGCGTTGTGGTGTCGCCGGCACAGCGGCGCGAGGTTCTGGGGGTGCGTCTGGCCGGGTGGGCCACCGTCGTCGGGTGGGACGTAGGGGATGGTGTGGTCGAGGTCGCAGGGCGGGCGTCGCGGGCGCACCAGGGGAAGACGCAGTGCCGGTCGCGCAGGATGACGAGCTCGCGCATCCACGGGGGTGGGTCGTGCTGGTCGACGGCGTCGCTGCGGTGCAGGTCGAGGACCGGCTGGATCCTCGCGTTCGAGTCCTGGAGCCAGGTGCGGATCAGGTCGGTGCTGACCGGGCCGAGCCTCTCGGCCTCGCCCATCACCGGGTCGCCGGTGAGGCCCGCGGCCGCGGCATCGGCCAGGGACAGGTGCAGGTAGACGGTGGTGGCCACGACTCGGCGACGCGGCAGGTCAAGTCCGGGCTCGTCAAGTCCGGGCACGTCGGTTGCGGGCAGGTCAAGTCCGGGCAGGTGGAGGTGGGTTTGGCGGGCGGCGATGGTGCCGAGGGCCTTGGCCTTGCGGGTCTCGAACTCGTCGGTGTCACCCAGCCGGCCGAGCAGGGTGGCTTCGGCGCAGACCAGGTCGTGGAAGGCGGCCAGGTCGGTGGTGTCGCCGGATGCCTCGAGCCAGGAGGTGCCCGCGAACCCACCGGGACGGGGGTGGCTGAGGGTGACGTGCCACCCGGCCCGGCCGGCCCGCTCCTTGGCGACCTGCTCCTCGGGTGCGAACCGGGCGACAGCCAGGGCGACGAGCCGCTCGATGCTCGGCAGCCCGAACCCGTCGACGCGGGTGGCGAGCTGGGCGTCGACCCACCGGGCCCCCTCCAGCGGCAGCGCGCGGGTGTCGGCGGCGACCCGGCGGGTCTTCCACGGCGCCACCGCCAGCACCCCGACCCGGGTCCAGAGCCGGGGCAGCCGGTGGCGCAGGTCGAGGGCGTCGGCCATCAGCGCCATCGCGGACCGGGTGGAGACCCCCAGCGCCGCCCCCAGCTCCTCGGCGACGAACGGAGCCACCCCCGGCGTCCCGTCCCCACCGAGCGACGCGTCACAGTCCGACAGCCCGGGAAGGCCCGCGTCCCCCCACGTCGCCGCACCCGACTCCGGAGTGGCCGGATGGAGCACGCACCACTGGTAGGCGATGCGGAGCTTGCGGCGCTGGACCATCCGGTCCAGCCGCTCGGCCTCGGTAGCGGCATCGAGCAGACCGGCATCGTCGAGGTCCTCGACCTCGATCCGCGTCGCCGCGCTCCTTGCCTCCATGGACCCACTCAACCAGAGAGCACCGACAGTCCCGCCGGCCCGGAAACCGTTGTCCACAACGGGATCGGAGGGTTCCCAGACGACAACGGCGCGCCTCTCCGATTGCCGGCGGGCAGGTTTCCGACCAACAACCGCGCACCCCTCCACCCACCGACGGGGGGTGACCGTCGCGCTCAGCCGCGGCGCCGGAACCAGACCGAGGCCAGCGGGGGCACGGTGACGTCGGCGTGCGCGGGCTGGCCGCTGTGGTCGCCCTCGACCGCCTCGACGGCACCGAGGTTGCCCACCCCGGATCCGTAGTAGAGCTCGGCGTCGGTGTTGAGCACCTCGTCCCAGGTGCCGGCCTGCGGCAGCCCGAGACGTACGCCGTGGTGCGGCACCGCGGCGAAGTTGGTCACGCAGACCAGGTCCTCGGCGCCGGGTGCGCGGCGGACGAACGAGAAGAGGTTGCGCCCGGCGTCACCGCCGTCGATCCACTGGAACCCGGACGGGTCGTGGTCGGCGGCGAACAGCGCCGGCGAGTCGCGATAGACCCGGTTGAGGTCGACGACCAGCTTCTGCACGCCGAGGTGCTCGGGGTGGTCGAGCAGCCACCAGTCCAGCTCGCGGGACTCCGCCCACTCGGACTCCTGGCCGAACTCGGTGCCCATGAACAGCAGCTGCTTGCCGGGGTGCGACCACATGTAGGCGAGGTAGGCGCGCAGGTTGGCCAGCTGCTGCCAGCGGTCGCCCGGCATCTTGCGCAGCAGCGAGCCCTTGCCGTGCACGACCTCGTCGTGCGAGATCGGCAGGACGTACTTCTCGGAGTAGGCGTAGGCCATCGAGAAGGTCATCTGCTGGTGGTGGTAGACGCGGTGCACCGGGTCGTTCTCGACGTAGCCGAGGGTGTCGTGCATCCAGCCCATGTTCCACTTGAAGTCGAAACCCAGACCGCC
Organism: uncultured Actinomycetota bacterium; assembly: GCA_963767955.1. GTDB lineage: Bacteria > Actinomycetota > Actinomycetes > Propionibacteriales > Nocardioidaceae > Nocardioides. The sequence goes on from CAVYGA010000003.1 coordinate 406,091, forward strand.
CTCGGTGGTGTCCTGAGTGACCCCCGGCCAGGCGGTCGACTCCTCGGCGATGACACAGGCGCCGGGCACCCGCAGGCGGACCACCGAGGTCAGCTCCTGGACGAACTGCACCGCGTCGAGGTTCTCGCGGCCGCCGTGGACGTTGGGGGTCCACTGGCCGGGCTCGCGCGAGTAGTCGAGGTAGATCATCGAGGCCACCGCGTCGACCCGGATCCCGTCGGCGTGGAACTCCTCGAGCCAGTAGAGCGCGCTGGCCACCAGGAAGTTGCGGACCTCGCGGCGACCGAAGTCGAAGACGAAGGTGCCCCAGTCCGGGTGCTCGCCCAGGGAGGGGTCCGGGTGCTCGTAGAGCGGGGTCCCGTCGAAGCGGGCCAGCGCGAACTCGTCCTTGGGGAAGTGCGCCGGCACCCAGTCGAGGATGACGCCGATGCCGGCCTGGTGCAGGCGGTCGATCAGCAGCCGCAGTCCGTCGGGGTCGCCGAACCGCGCGGTCGGCGCGAAGTAGGAGGTGACCTGGTAGCCCCAGGACCCGCCGTACGGATGCTCCATCACCGGCATGAACTCGACGTGGGTGAAGCCCAGGTGCTGCACGTGGCCCACCAGCTGGTCGGCGATCTGCCCGTAGTCGAGGCCGCGTCGCCAGGAGCCCAGGTGCACCTCGTAGACGGACATCGGGCTGTCCCGGACCTCCGTGGCCGCGCGGGTGGAGAGCCAGTCCTCGTCGCCCCAGGTGTACGCCGACTCCGACACCACCGACGACGTGGCCGGCGGCACCTCGGTGGCCTGGGCCAGCGGGTCCGCCTTCTCGCGCCAGACGCCGTCCTTGCCGAGCAGCGTGAACTTGTAGCGGGTGCCCTTGCCGACGTCGGGGACGAACAGCTCCCACACGCCCGAGGTGCCGAGCTGGCGCATCGGGTGCAGGCGGCCGTCCCAGCTGTTGAAGTCGCCGATCATCCGGACGCCCCGGGCGCTGGGCGCCCAGACCGCGAACGCGGTGCCGGTGACGCCGCTCTCGAAGGTGCGCACGTGCGCGCCGAGGACGGTCCACAGCTTCTCGTGCCGGCCCTCGTTGATGAGGTGGAGGTCCACCTCGCCGAGCGTGGGCAGATAGCGGTAGGGGTCGTCGTAGGTCCACGGGCCGCCGTCGTAGGTCACGGTCACCCGGTAGTCGGGGACGTCGGTGACGGGCAGCTCGCCGACCCACACGCCCTCGTGCTCGTGGGTGAGCGCGGTGATCTCGTCGCCGTGGCGGATCTCCACGGAGGAGGCCATCGGACGGAGCACGCGCACGGTGACGCCGCCGTCGTGGGGGTGGGCGCCCAGCAGCGAGTGCGGGTCACCGTGGCCACCCGACACCAGCAGCTCGAGCTCGTCGTGGGAAACGGATCGGGTCATGTTGACAACCTCTCGATGGCGCCCAGCGGGATCCCGAGCCAGCTGGGCCGGTTGCGCACCTCGTAGACACACTCGTAGACGGCCTTGTCGGCCTCATAGGCGGTGAGCAGCACCCGCTCGTCGGCGGTCGGCTCCCGCCCCTGGGTGTAGCTGTTCAGCAGCGCGTCACCGTTGCGCTGGGACCACTCGCGGGCCCGGTAGGCCCGCTGTTCCACCCCGACGGCGTCGCTGTCGCTCATCGCCCGGTCGACGGCCGCGGCGGCGTAGTCGAACGAGCGCAGCATGCCGGCGACGTCGCGCCACACCGAGTCCGGGAGCAGCCGGTCGGCCAGCGGCTTGGCCGGCTCGCCCTCGAAGTCGACGAGCTTCCAGCCACGAACGGTGCGCATGGTCTGGCCGAGGTGCAGGTCACCGTGCACCCGCTGGATCGTGTCCGCCGACAGATCGCGCACCGCGGCGAACGCGGACCGCAGCCCCTCGGCGTACGCCGTCAGGACGGGGACCGCGACCAGGGCCTCGTCGAGCCGCGCCTCCATGGCGTCGGCGAGCGCGCCCAGCTCGGCCGGACCGCGCTGCTCGGTGGGGAAGTGCTCGGCCAGCACCTCGTGCGTCTCGGCGAGGGCCACCCCGAGCCGGGCCGACTCCGCCGCGAAGTCGCCGCCCACCTCGTGGGGGTGCAGGTCGGCCTCGGCGAAGAGGTTGCGGGCGCTCGCCTGGGCGAGGTCCCAGCCGTCGGTGCCGGTCCGCAGGAACTGCTGCAGCATCGCGAGCTGGATGATCGCGTCGGACTCGTCGTCGACGGCGTCCAGCCAGCCGTAGAGCGCCGCCACGTGGTCGGAGCCGGCCCGGGTCAGCACGTCGTGGATCTGGATGTCGGGGTTGACGCCGGGAGTGACCCGGCGGAAGACCTTCATCAGGGAGTCGTCCCCGAAGGCGACCGAGGAGTTGGACTGCTCGCCGCTGAACAGCGTCGAGTGCGTGGTCAGGTCGATCTCATGGCCCTCGAGCCGGTGGAAGGCCAGCGGCTGGCGGTGGTCGTACTCGTGGTGGCCCTCGGCCGCGAACGCGTCGCGCCACAGCGCCATCGCCTCCCGGTCGTGGACGGCGTCGTAGACGAAGCAGCGGCCGAACTCCGGGTCGTCCCACTCGCCCACGAGGGCGTGCGCCAGCCGCTCCTCGGGGTCGGTGCGGAACAGCAGCGGGAGCTGGTAGAGCTCGGTGCTCTCGGTGCCCGCGCCGGGCACGTCGTCGAAGGTCACCTCGACCAGGTCGATGGCCACGGTCGGCTCGTCCGGCCCGGCCGGCAGCCGCCCGACCCGGCGGACGCCGGTGGCGCGGTAGGGGCGCCCCTTGCCGCCGAACCAGCGGGCGCCGGCAAGGAAGCGCTGGAGGTCGGGGAGGGCCACGTCGGGCAGGGACTCGCTCACGAGGTCGTGTCCTCCCGCCGGGTGAGACGGAACCAGTAGAAGCTGTGGCCACCGAGGGTGAGCAGGTAGGGGAGCTCGCCGATGGTGGGGAACGGCACGCCGCCGAGCAGCTCGACGGGGTACCAGCCCTCCCAGCGGCGCAGGTCCAGCTCGACCGGCTGGGGGAAGCGCGAGAGGTTGTTGACGCACACGATCGTGTCGTCGTCGTGCTCGCGCACGTAGGAGAGCACGCTCGGGTTGGAGCCGCCGAGGTCGGTGAACGAGCCGAGGCCGAAGGCGTGGTGCTGGCGCCGGGCGTGGATCATCCGCCGGGTCCACTGGAGCAGTGACGAGGAGTTCTCCAGCTGCGCCTCGACGTTGACCGACTGGTAGCCGAAGACCGGGTCCTGGATGGCCGGCAGGTGCAGCTTGCCCGGGGTGGCGACCGAGAAGCCGGCGTTGCGGTCGGGGGTCCACTGCATCGGGGTCCGGACGCCGTCGCGGTCACCGAGCCAGATGTTGTCGCCCATCCCGATCTCGTCGCCGTAGTAGAGCACCGGGGACCCGGGAAGCGAGAGCAGCAGAGCGGTGAACAGCTCCATCTGGTTGATGTCGTTGTCCAGCAACGGTGCCAGCCGTCGGCGGATGCCGATGTTCGCCTTCATCCGGGGGTCCTTGGCGTACTCGCCCCACATGTAGTCGCGGTCCTCGTCGGTGACCATCTCGAGGGTCAGCTCGTCGTGGTTGCGCAGGAAGATGCCCCACTGGCAGCCCCCCGGGATCGCCGGCGTCTGCTCGAGGATCTCGGAGATGGGGTAGCGCGACTCGCGCCGGACCGCCATGAAGATGCGTGGCATCACCGGGAAGTGGAAGCACATGTGGCACTCGTCGCCGACCCACTCGCCGCTCTCGTCCGTGCGGCCGCCGAAGTAGTCGACCACCTCGGTCGGCCACTGGTTGGCCTCGGCCAGCAGCACGCGACCGGGGTAGTTCGTGTCGACGAAGCGGCGGACCTTGCGCAGGAACTCGTGGGTCTCGGGGAGGTTCTCGCCGTTGGTGCCGGGGCGCTCGTAGAGGTAGGGCACCGCGTCGAGCCGGAAGCCGTCGAGGCCCATGTCCAGCCAGAACGACAGCGCCTCGAGCATCGCGTCGTGGACCTTGGGGTTGTCGAAGTTGAGGTCCGGCTGGTGGCTGAAGAAGCGGTGCCAGTAGTACTGCTGGCGGACCGGGTCCCAGGTCCAGTTGGACGGCTCGGTGTCGACGAAGATCACCCGGGCGTCCTCGTAGAGCTCGTCGGTGTCGGACCACACGTAGAAGTCGCCGTACGGGCCCTCGGGGTCCTCCCGGGAGGCCTGGAACCACTCGTGCGCGTCCGAGGTGTGGTTCATGACGAAGTCGATGATCACCCGGATGCCGCGGTCGTGCGAGGCGTCGAGGAACTTGTGGAAGTCCTCGATGGTCCCGATGTCCGGCATCACGCCGTTGTAGTCGGCCACGTCGTAGCCACCGTCGCGCAGCGGCGACGGGAAGAACGGTGGCACCCAGAGGCAGTCGACACCGAGCCACTGGAGGTAGTCGAGCTTCTCGGTGAGGCCGGCGAAGTCGCCGGTGCCGTCGCCGTTCGAGTCACGGAACGAGCGGACCATCACCTCGTAGAAGACCGCGGTCTTGAACCAGTCCGGGGTGTCCACCAGTCCTTGTCCCGCTGTCGCTTCCACCCCCGTGCCGTCGGTCGACTCGCTCGAGGTCAACGGGGCCTCCTGATCGAGAGGATGTGGGCGGGCTCGTGGCTCGGGTCGAGCCGGACATAGCTGTGCTCGGTCCAGTTCCAGGTCTGCCCGGTGAGCTCTTCGTGGACCAGGAACGACTCGTTCCAGTCCAGGCCGAGCGCCGGCATGTCCAGGTGGACCATGGTCTCGCGGGTGCCGTGGGAGTCGAGGTTGACGATGACGATGACGACGTCACTGTGCCCATCCGCGTCGACGGCATGCTTGCTGAAGACCAGGATGGAGTCGTCGTCGCTCCGGTGCACGGTGAGGTTGCGCAGCAGTCGCAGCGCCGGGTGGGCGCGACGGAGCTCGTTGAGCTTCGTGAGGTACGGCGCGAGCGTGCGGCCCTCGGTCGCCGCGGCCTCCCAGTCGCGGACCCGGATCTGGTACTTCTCCGAGTCGAGGTACTCCTCGGAGCCCGGCTTGACGGCCACGTGCTCGAACAGCTCGAAGCCGGCGTACACGCCCCAGCTCGGGCTGCCGGTGGCGGCCAGCGCCGCCCGGATCTTGAACATCGCGGGCCCGCCGTACTGCAGGGAGGCGTGCAGGATGTCCGGGGTGTTCACGAAGAAGTTCGGCCGCATCAGGTGGTCGGACTCGCTGGAGACCTCGCGGAGGTAGTCCTCCAGCTCCCGCTTGCCGGTGCGCCAGGTGAAGTAGGTGTAGCTCTGGTGGAAGCCGACCGCGCCCAGGCCGTGCATCATCGACGGTCGGGTGAACGCCTCGGACAGGAAGACGACGTCCGGGTCGGTCTTGCGGATCTCGCCGAGCAGCCACTCCCAGAACGCCACCGGCTTGGTGTGGGGGTTGTCGACCCGGAAGATCCGCACGCCGTGCTTCATCCAGAGCTTGAGGACCCGCAGCACCTCCTTGCAGATGCCGGTCGGGTCGTTGTCGAAGTTGACCGGGTAGATGTCCTGGTACTTCTTCGGCGGGTTCTCCGCGTAGGCGATCGACCCGTCGGCCCGCGTGGTGAACCACTCCGGGTGCGTGGTCACCCAGGGGTGGTCCGGTGCACACTGCAGCGCGAAGTCGAGGGCCACCTCGAGGCCCACCTCGTGGGCGCGGGCGACGAACGCGTCGAAGTCCTTCATGGTGCCGAGGTCGGGATGGACGGTGTCGTGCCCGCCCTCGGCCGCACCGATCGCCCAGGGCGAGCCGGTGTCGTCCGGGCCTGGGGTGAGCGTGTTGTTGGGGCCCTTGCGGTTGACCCGGCCGATCGGGTGGATGGGCGGCAGGTAGATCACGTCGAAGCCCATCGCCGCGACCGCGTCCAGACGCCGGGCGGCGGTGCGGAGCGTGCCCGAGCTGACCTTGCCGGTCACGGGGTCCTTGACGGCGCCCTCGGAGCGGGGGAAGAACTCATACCAGCTGCCGAAGAGCGCGCGCTCGCGGTCGGCGTACGCCGGGAAGGGACCCTCGACGCTGACCAGGTCGCGCAGCGGGTGCCGGGCGAACACGTCCGCGAGGTCGTCGGCCTGCAGCACGGCGAGGCGGGCGGCGACCGGGCGGTCGGTGTCCGTCGCGGCGTCGACGGCCGCATCGACGACGCGCGCGTCCGCCGTGTCCTGGCGACCCAGCGAGTCACGCACCCGCTCGAGCAGGAGCCGCCCCTCGGCGAACATCAGCTCGGTGTCGATGTCGGCGGGGATCTTGATGCCCGCGGCGTGCTCCCAGGTGCCCAGCGGATCCGACCAGGCCTGGATCTCGAACAGCCAGAGCCCGGGGGCGTCGGGGGTCACCCAGGCCTCGTGGAGGTCGGGTACGCCGTCGACCTGGCGCATCCGGACCGGCGGCCGGCGCTGACCGGCGGGGTCGGTGAGGACCACCTCGGCCCCGAGCCGGTCGTGGCCCTCACGGAAGACCGAGGCGCGCACGGGGAAGGGCTCGCCGACGGCCGCCTTGGCGGGCTGACGCCCACGGTCGACCTCGGGGCTGACGTCCATGACGGGTATGCGTCCAACCATGCTCTCCACCCTAGGGGTCGGGTGCGGGGGTGCGGCAAGGCAGGAGCAGCCGGTGTGGACCCGCTGGTGCGCGGGGCTCCGGCCTGCTAGGGAGATCGGAAGCGGCGACGGACGGGCCCCGAGCCCGTCCGCCGCCGCGGTGGTGGAACCCGGGTCAGTAGACCTGGAGCTCCGAGGCGCGCACCGAGTACCCGCGGTCCGAGGCCGTCTTGCAGTCGGTCGCGTTGGCGGGGTCGTTGTCCTGCTCACCGGCGTAGCCGGAGAAGCCGGTGCACTGGTTCTCGAGCGCCACGAACCGGATGGCGGCGGCGCGGGTGTCCCGCACGTTGAAGTCACGCATGATCAGGTTCGGGGCCACCGGCCGAGGCCGGGCGCCCGGGAAGGCGGCGGCCGAGGAGGTGTAGAAGCGCTTCCAGGTGGCGCGGTCGCTGCCGCAGTCGCTGGTGCACGCCTCGAGGGCGAACCGGCGCAGCGCCGTGAACCGCGAGCCGGAGTCCGGGTCCGCGGCCAGCGGCACCTCGGACGGGTCGGCCGGCGCCGGCGTCAGCATCGCGCTCACCTGCACGCGGCGCACGGTGCGCACGCCGCCGGCGAGGTCGACCACGACGAACGGGTGCTGCCCGGGGGCGTCGACGAGGCTGTCGTCGTTGATGCCGGCCCAGTTCGTGGCCTCCGTGCCGTCGATCAGCGCGCCGTTGTTGATGGATCCCGCGCTGGCGGAGAGGACCCTGGCGCCGTTGCTCCTGGCGGCCAGGTTCTTCGCGCCCCGGAGACGCAGGGTCTTGCGCTGGCCGGCCTTCACGCTCAGCGTGAAGCGCTGGAACCCGCGGCCACGGGAGACGTGCACCATCTGGTAGCGGCCCGGCGTCAGAGCGAACACCCGGTCGACCTTGGTGGCCGCCACGGTGTCGGCGACCGGGGTCGACCTGGCCTCGTAGCGACCGACGTAGAGCGTGCCGGAGGGGGAGGCGAGGGTGACCCGGGCGTTGCGGGACTTCGGCGAGGCGAAGCCGGGCGTGACGTTGCCGGAGTCGGCGTTGGGGGTGCTGGCGCCCTTGCCCATGCCGCGCTTGGCGAACGCGTCCCACATCACCTTCTGGTCGTCACCGTGGTAGCGCATCCGGTCGGCGGCCAGCATCGCGTCACGCGCGTCCAGCATCGAGGTGGCACCCTGCTGGAGCAGGAACGAGTCGAACATCAGCTGGACCCAACGGCGGTTGCCGGGGCACTTGCGGGACACCAGCGGCGCCTTGGCGGAGCCCATGGCCTGCGCACAGCGCTCCTGGAGCTCCTTGTCGCGGTAGGGGTAGCGGGCGTTCCACTTGCTCACCAGCGCCTGCCGGACCTGCCACTGGGTGCCGTTCCAGATCTCGCCGTCGGCGTGGACCTCGTCGCCGGTGGAGTCGAACCCGTAGTTGGAGTAGTTCAGCGGGTTCTGGTTGATCGCGTAGTCACGGATGCCGGCCGACCTGTTGCCGGTGGCGTACGGGCCGACCGCCCACGGAGTGGTGCCGGTCGAGTAGCCGTGGCTGAACATGTACTCCGCGGCGACCAGGTCGCCCCACGACTCGCCCATGGCTCCGCCCTGCTCGGAGGTGAGCCCCTCGTCGGGCCCGCCGACCATGCGGTTGGTGGTCGCGTGGGTGTACTCGTGGCCGACGATGCTCATGTCGAGCGAGCCGTCGGCGCAGGGGGAGTAGAACGCACCGGCGATCGGCTGGAACAGGTACTGGTTGGTGATGCCGGGGAGGCCGTCCTGCAGGGCGATCTGGTTGGCGTTGTCCCGTCCGAGGTACGACGGGCTCCCGCCGCTGGCCGCACCGGCCTGGACGTTCCCGATCTCCGGGTCGTTGGCGCGGGTCGGGTCGGGATTGCGGCCCAGGTTGTCCTGCTGGAGGTTGTAGTTGCGCTCGGTGAAGCCGAGCCCGTAGCTGTAGTCGTGCATCCGGTTGTGGGACACGAAGAGGTTCGTGACCGCGAAGTTGATGTCGTTGCCGCCCGGAGTCAGCTGGGCCGGGTCGCACTGGGAGTTGTTCCAGGCGTCGGTGAACGGGTCGAGGTACTCCCGGGTCGGGGAGAACGGTGCCTGTCCGGCGCCACCCGGGGTCAGTGGGCTGGCCCAGGCCTCACGGTCGCTCACGTTGTTGCCGCGACTGGTGAAGGTGGGTGCCTTCGAACCGTGGTCGTAGTCCCACGGCGAGCTGTAGGGCTGTTCGAGAGCCCGCGGGGCGGTGCAGCCCGGTCCGCGGACCCAGCAGCCGACGACGGTGTTCTTCGGTGTGGTCGTGGGCGACCAGTCGAGCGCGGGGTTGGCCGTGAAGTAGCGCCAGCGCGGCAGGCCCGGGGCGGGTGAGTCCGCGCCCGTGTCCGAGGTGGACACGGCGCCGGCGTACGTGCCGGGGGGCACGAACGGCACGGTCGGGTCGGCGTACGGGCAGACCTCCGCCTGGTAGATCCCCTGCGGGATGGTGCCGCCGGGGGAGTAGGTCAGCGACTCGGGGCTGGTGCCGGTGTCGCCGCTGGAGAGCAGCGCGTTGCCCGGGCCGTAGAGCTTGACGACGATGTCGTTGGCCACGTTCACGGCGGTGGCGGCGACGGTGATCCTGCGGGTCTTGTCGTCAGTCAGCTCGAAGGGGTGCCGCGGACCGCACTCGTCCGCGGTGAACTCGCCCTGGAACTGCGAGAGGTCGGAGGAGTGCTCGACCTGGTTTTCGCGGTAGAGCACGTCACCGCTGACCGCGTCGATCATCGAGGTGTAGGCCAGGGCCGCGCCCCCGTCGACGTCGACCACGTTGGCCTCGAAGACCGGACGGACCGAGCCGTCGGCGAGCGCGAGCGCGCGGAGCCGGACCTGCTGCTCCTGCGCGAAGCCCGGGACCTTCAGCCGGTTCCAGCCGCGACTGAAGGCCGAGACGACCTTCGAGGCGTCGATGCCGTCGCGCCCGACGTCGGCGGCCGCGGTGAGCCAGGCCCGGCCGGCGTCGAGGTCGGCGTCGGACCTCCTCAGGTCGGCGGTGCCGCGGGTGAGCGAGGAGGAGACGTAGGCGATCTGGCCGTTGGCCACCCCGACGGTGACCATGCTGCCGATCGCGGGGGAGAGCTCGCCGAACCTCTGGCGGAACAGCACGGCGCGGGCACTGGTCTGAGCCAGCTTCTGCGAGTTCACCAGCTCCAGTCCGGCCACCTGTGCGGCACTGATGCCGAGGACCGCGGCGTTGCGCCGCAGCCAGGTCCGGGCGGCCACGGCCGCGTCGCCGGAGGAGGCGCGGCCGAGACTGCCGTCGTCGGGCAGGATCGAGGCCGGGGTGCCGAAGGAGTTCCAGCGCAGCTGCGAGCCCAGCCGGGCGCCGGCCGCCTTCTGGGCGGCCGTGGGGAGGGCTCGACCGCGGGAGTCGAGGTCCGAGAGCCCGGCCGGTGAGTCCCCGAGCGTGAGCACCTCGGGCGTGGAGGGAGCGGTCGCGGGCGAGGTCTCGCCCACCGCCGGGAGCTGCGAGAGGCCGACGACCAGGGTGGTGGTGACGAGGGCCGCGGCCGCGATGCCGAGTCGGCTGCGACGAGATGTGTGCAAGGTCATGTCCCGGAAACGCCGCAGCGGGGGGAGGGTTACGCGGCCAGCCGGCGAGACGCGCATTGGATCGATCCAGAGCGGGTGGGCTACCGTCATCGCGTGCGAGCAATCCGTCGATTCACCGTCCGTCCTGTCCTTCCGCAGCCGTTGGCCGCGCTGGCTGATCTCGCGGTCAACCTGCGGTGGTCCTGGCACCCCGAGACGCAGGACGTCTTCCGGGCGGTGGACCCCGACCTCTGGGAGGCCACCCAGCACGACCCGGTGCGCCTGCTCGGCGCGGTCGGCAGGGACCGGCTGACCGAGCTGGCCGGTGACCGCCGGTTCCTCAAGATGGTCGAGCTGGCCCGGGCCGACCTCGAGGGCTACCTCACCGCGGACCGGTGGTACCAGCGCAAGGCCGCCCGGAGCGTCGCCCAGGACGGTGGCCCGGACGAGGCCCCGAAGGCGATCGCCTACTTCTCGCCGGAGTTCGGCATCACCGCGGTGCTGCCGCAGTACTCCGGCGGGCTCGGCATCCTCGCCGGCGACCACCTCAAGACCGCCTCCGACCTCGGCGTGCCGATCATCGGCGTCGGGCTGCTCTACCGCATGGGCTACTTCCGCCAGTCGCTCTCCCGCGAGGGCTGGCAGGAGGAGACCTACCCGGTTCTCGACCCCGACGGCCTGCCGCTCTCGCTGCTGCGCGAGGCCGACGGCAGCCCGGCGATGATCAGCTTCCCGGTCGCCGGAGACGACGCCCTGCACGCGCGCATCTGGGTGGCCCAGGTCGGTCGCGTCCCGCTGCTCCTGCTCGACTCCGACATCGAGGAGAACTCCGGGCCGCTCCGCGAGGTCACGGACCGCCTCTACGGCGGCACCTCGGAGCACCGGCTGCTCCAGGAGCTGCTGCTCGGTGTCGGCGGCGTCCGCGCGTTGCGTGCCTACGGCCGCATCACCGGCACCCCCGAGCCCGAGGTGTTCCACACCAACGAGGGGCACGCGGGCTTCCTCGGCCTCGAGCGGATCCGTGAGCTCACCGTCGACCCCGACGGCCCCCGGCTCGACTTCGACACCGCGCTCGAGGTCTCGCGCGCCGGCACCGTCTTCACCACGCACACCCCGGTCCCGGCCGGCATCGACCGCTTCCCGCGCGAGCTCGTCGAGCAGTACTTCGGGAGCAACAGCCCCACCCCCGGCGTCCCCGCCGAGCGGGTGCTGGCCCTGGGCGCCGAGGACTTCACCGGCGGTGACACCGCGGTCTTCAACATGGCGGTGATGGGCTTCCGCCTGGCCCAGCGCGCCAACGGCGTCTCGCAGCTGCACGGGCACGTCTCGCGCGGCATGTTCAACGGCCTCTGGTCCGACTTCGACGAGGCGGACGTGCCGATCGGTTCGATCACCAACGGCGTGCACGCCCCCACGTGGGTGGCCCGCGAGGTGTTCGACCTGGCCTCCGGCTCGGGTGCCGACGTCGAGTCCAACAGCCCCGAGGTCTGGGACGTCGTCGACAAGGTCCCCGCGGGCGACATCTGGTCGACCAAGCGGCTGCTGCGCCAGCGGCTGGTCGAGGACGCCCGGCGCCGGCTGCGGGACTCCTGGCAGAAGCGGGGCGCCGCGCCGGCAGAGCTCGGCTGGATCGACAGCGCGCTCGACCCCGACGTCCTGACCATCGGCTTCGCGCGGCGGGTGCCGTCGTACAAGCGGCTGACGCTGATGCTGCGTGACCCGGCCCGGCTCAAGCGACTGCTCCTGGACCCCGAGCGACCGGTGCAGCTGATCATCGCCGGCAAGTCGCACCCCGCGGACGACGGCGGCAAGAAGCTCATCCAGGAGATCGTGAAGTTCGCCGACGACCCCGAGGTCCGGCACCGCATCGCCTTCCTCCCCAACTACGACATCGCGATGGCGCTGCCGCTCTACCCGGGCTGTGACGTCTGGCTGAACAACCCGCTGCGCCCCTACGAGGCGTGTGGCACCTCCGGCATGAAGGCCGCGCTCAACGGCGGTCTCAACCTGTCGATCCTCGACGGCTGGTGGGACGAGTGGTACGACGGCAACAACGGGTGGGCGATCCCGTCCGCCGACGTCGTCGACGACCCCGACCACCGCGACGACATCGAGGCCACCGCCCTCTACGACCTCATCGAGAACGAGGTCGCGCCGCGGTTCTACGACGTCGACGCCGCCGGCGTACCGTCGCGCTGGATCGAGATGGTGCGGCACACGTTGAAGTCGCTCGGGCCCAAGGTGCTGGCCAGCCGGATGGTGCGCGACTACGTCGACCAGCTCTACCGTCCCGCAGCCGTGGCGGCGCACGCGCTCAACGGCGACCACTCCGGCGCCCGGGAGTTCGCGGACTGGAAGCGGCACGTGCGCGCCGGCTGGAACGCCGTGCACGTCGAGCACGTGGAGAGCTTCGAGGTCCCGGACTCTCCGGAGGTCGGCGACCAGGTCTCGGTTCGCGCCTTCGTCTCGCTCGGCGGGCTCGCTCCCGATGACGTCGACGTCCAGCTGGTCCACGGCTCGGTCGGTCACAACGACGCCCTGGTGGACGCGCAGGTCAGCTCGCTGGCGCAGGTGGAGTCCTACGACGCCGGCCGGCACCGCTACGAGGGGACCGTCGACCTGGGCCGGACCGGCGCCTTCGGCTACACCGTCCGGGTGCTGCCGAAGAACGCGCGCCTGGCCACCACCGCGGAGCTCGGCCTGGTCGCCACGGCGGGCTGACGCCGCGCCGGCGACGCGCCCGGCTAGCGTGGCCACCGTGAGCCAGACGCCGCTGAGGACGTGGTACGACGCCGCGCGCAACACGCCCTCGGCGGTGCTGCTGTTCGTCCAGCTCGCCGGGATCGTGATCTATCCCTACCTCGGGGACGAGGGGCTCGGCCGCGCGGCGGTCGGCGTCTTCGGTCTGCTGGTGCTCGGGCTGGCAGTGGCCGCGGTCCGGATGACGCCCGCCCTCACCTGGGTGGCCCTGACCCTCGGCGTGCCGGTCGTGGCGCTCACCCTCATCGAGGGGGTGCTGCCCGACAACGAGGGCGTGGTCCTGGTCTCCGCCGCGTTCCACGCGGCGTTCTACTTCTACACGGCGTACGCGCTGATCAAGTACATGTTCGAGGACGACCACGCGAGCCGCGACGAGCTGTGGGCGACCGGCTCGACGTTCACGGTGGTGGCGTGGGGCTTCGCCTACGTCTTCGTCGCTGTCCAGATCCTCTGGCCGGGGTCCTTCACCGCGGCGGCGGACGCCGACGAGCCCCGCACCTGGGTGGAGCTGCTGTTCCTCTCGGTCACCACGCTCAGCAGCACCGGGCTCTCCGACATCGTGCCGGTCACCCCGCACGGCCGGTCGTTCGTGATGCTGGAGCAGATCGCCGGGATGCTCTACCTCGCGCTGGTGGTCTCGCGGATGGTCGCGTTGACCACGCTCCGGATCGCCAACCGGCACGCGGCGGAGCGGGAGTCGGCCGGACGCGTCGAGTCACCCCCGGTCGACGGGCAGTCGGACGACGGCTAAAGTGAATTGAACTCTTCTTTAGAATGGGGTGGACGATGCGGATCGTGATCGTGGGAGCCGGGCTGGCCGCGGCGAGCACCGTGGAGGAGCTCCGGGCGCAGGGTCACGACGGCGGAATCACGCTGCTCGGCACCGAGGCGCACCTGCCCTACAACCGGCCGCCGCTCTCCAAGGGCCTGTTGCTCGGCAACGAGGAGGAGGACTCGATCTTCGTCCATGACGCGCGGTGGTACGCCGACCACGACGTGGACGTCCGGCTGGGCACCACCGTGACCGCGGTGGACCTGGACCGGTGCCTGGTCCGGGTCGGTGCCGAGGAGATCGGCTACGACCGGCTGCTGGTCGCGACCGGCTCCCAGCCGCGACGGCTCGACCAGGCCGACCGCAGCGGGGGAGCCGTGGCCTACCTGCGCACGCTCGAGGACAGCCTCGCCCTGCGCGCCGCCTTCGTGCCCGGACGACACGTCGTGTTCGTCGGAGCCGGCTGGATCGGGCTCGAGGCCGCCGCCGCGGCCCGCACCGCCGGCGCCGACGTCACCGTGGTGGAGTCGCTGGAGCTGCCGCTGCTCCGGGTGCTCGGACCCGAGGTGGCCGCCACGTTCGCCGACCTGCACCGCGGTCACGGGGTCGACCTGCGTCTCGGGGCCACGATCGAGTCCCTGACGGACGCGGGGTCCGGACGCACCGCCGTACGCCTGGGCGACGGGTCGGAGCTCACCGCCGACCTGGTCGTCGTCGGCATCGGCGTCGTTCCCGACGACGCGCTCGGTGGCGCGGCGGGGCTCGACGTGGACAACGGCATCCTGGTCGACTCGTGGCTCCGGTGCGGCGATCCGCACGTCTACGCCGCCGGAGACGTCGCCAACCACCTGCACCCGACCCTGGGGCGCCGGATCCGGGTCGAGCACTGGGACACCGCGATCGAGCAGGGCAAGGTGGTCGCCCGCAACATGCTCGGCGGTGACGAGCCCTATGCACGGCTGCCCTACTTCTTCACCGACCAGTACGACCTCGGGATGGAGTACGTCGGCAGCGTCGGCCCGGACGGCTACGACGAGGTGGTGCTGCGCGGCGACACCAGCGGGCCGTTCACGGCGTTCTGGCTGCGCGACTCGCAGGTGCTCGCCGGGATGCACGTGAACGACTGGGACGCGATCGACCCGATCCGCGCGATCGTCGGCCAGACGGTCGATGTCGACCGGCTCCGCGACGAGACGGTCGGTCTCGCCGACGTGACCGGCTGACGCCACGACCGGATCGGCCGTGCTTGTCGAGGTCAGGTCTGGCGGAGCACCACGACGCTGCGCGCTGCGAACCGCATCGTGTGGCCGGCCTCGACCGGCGTACCGACCGGGACGTCCGGGTCGGTGCTCAGCGCCACCTCGCCGTTGCGCACCCACTGGTTCTCCGGCAGGGCGACGTCGACGGGGGAGTCCGCGGCGTTGAGCCAGATCATGAACGAGCTGTCGTGCTGCTGCTCGCCGCGCGGCCCGGGTGCCCGCAGCGGGCTGCCGGTGACGAACATGCCGACCCCCCCGAGACCGTCGTCGTGCCAGTCCTGGGAGGTCATCTCGCGGCCGGAGGGGTGCAGCCAGGCCAGGTCCTTGGGGCCACCCACCAGGGTCGGCTGGCCCTCGAACCAGTGCCGCTGCCGCAACGCCGGGTGGTCGCGACGCAGCCGCAGCGCGGCCCGGGTCAGCTCGTAGATGTCGAGCCAGGCGTCATCGTGACGCCAGTCGATCCACGAGGTCTCGTTGTCCTGGCAGAACGGGTTGTTGTTGCCTCCCTGGGTGCGGCCGCGCTCGTCGCCGGCGGTGATCATCGGCACCCCGTTGGACAGGCACAGGGTGGTCATCAGGTTCGCCGCCTGCCGGTGTCGCAGCGCCAGCACGTCCGCGTCGTCGGTCTCACCCTCGACGCCGCAGTTCCACGACCGGTTGTTGTCGGAGCCGTCGCGGTTCTGCTCGCCGTTGGCCTCGTTGTGCTTGTGGTCGTAGGACACCAGGTCGCGCAGCGTGAACCCGTCGTGCGCGGTGACGAAGTTGATCGAGGCGTACGGCGACCGCCCGTCGTCGCCGTACAGGTCGGAGGAGCCGGCCAGCCGGGTCGCGACCGTGCGGATCGCCCCGCGACCCCGCCAGAAGTCGCGCATCGTGTCGCGGAAGTGGTCGTTCCACTCGGTCCACCCCGGGGGGAACTCCCCGACCCGGTAGCCCTCGGACGAGGTGTCCCACGGCTCGGCGATCAGCTTCGCGTGCCGCAGGACCGGGTCCTGCCCGATCGTGGTGAGCAGGGCGCAGCGCATGTCGACCTCACGCTCGGTGCGGGTCAGCGCGGACATCAGGTCGAACCGGAAGCCGTCGACGTGCATCTCGGTCACCCAGTACCGCAGCGAGTCCAGGATCATCCGGAGCACCATCGGCTGGTCCGTGTCGACGGTGTTGCCACAGCCGGTCACGTCCCAGTACTCGTCGGTGGGGGCCACCGTGTCGCCGAAGATGTCGAGCTCGCCCTCGCGGTGCGCGACCGGCGCAGGACGACGGTAGGCGTGGTCGTCGAGCCCGCGCAGGGACAGCGTGGGGCCGAGGGGACCGGACTCGGCGGTGTGGTTGTAGACCACGTCGAGCAAGCACCTCGATGCCGGCGTCGTGGAACGCCTTCACCATCGCCTTGAACTCGGTCACCTGCTCGCCGCGGTCCCCGCTGGAGGAGTACGCCGCGTGCGGCGCGAAGAAGCCGAGCGTGTTGTAGCCCCAGTAGTTGACCAGCCCGCGCTCCGCGACAGCCGGCTCGGAGACGAAGTGGTGCACCGGCAGCAGCTCCACGGCGGTCACCCCGAGGTCGGTGAGGTAGTCGATGACCGCCGGCGTGGCCAGGCCGGCGTACGACCCGCGCAGCTGCTCGGGCACCCGGTCGTGCAGGGCGGTCATGCCCTTGACGTGCATCTCGTAGATCACCGTGTCGCGGTAGCGCCGGCGCATCGGCCGGTCGTCTCCCCAGTCGAAGTCGTCGTGGACGACGACGCCGCGCGGGACGTACGGCGCGGAGTCGGTGTCGTCGCGCTTCTCCGGCGCACCCTGCTGGTGGCCGTAGATCGCGGGATGCACGCTCAGCCCACCCGAGACCGCGCGGGAGTAGGGATCGAGCAGCAGCTTGGCCGGGTTGAACCGCAGGCCGCGGCTCGGGTCCCACGGACCGTCGGCGCGGAAGCCGTAGCGGGCGCCGGGCGAGATGTGCGGGAGCGCGCCGTGCCAGATGCCCAGCGACTGCTCGGTGAGGGGATGCGTGGTCTCGTTGCCCGCGTCGTCGAACAGGCACACCCAGACGGCGCTGGCCTGCGGGGCGTGGACGGCGAAGTTCGTCGACTCCTCCGACCAGGTGGCCCCCAGGGGATGGTTGCGACCCGGCCAGACCTGCGCGGTCTCGCCCTCGTACTGCCAGGTTCCCGGGGTCACGGGCGCCATTGTTGCCGATGCTCCCAGCGGGCGGGCGAGCTTGGTCAACCCGGGACCCGCGATCTCCGGGGTGTGGCGCATCACGGCTTCCGCGGGGCATGATCCACCGGTGACGCGCCCCACATCCACGGGGCGCCCGGACTGGAGGAACACGTGCACACGCTTCGTCTGATCACCGTCGGCCTGGCGGCGGCCGCCACCACGGCCGCCCTCGTCGCCGCCCCCACGCACGCCGACAAGCCCGGCAACGGGGAGAGCACCGGCACCGGCCAGATCTTCATGGTCAACCCGGTGCAGTCCTCGGGGAACCAGGGGCTGAGCGACGCCAAGGACGCGAACACGCCCGAGCTGGCCGCCCAGTACGCCACCGCCCAGCTCCGCAACCTGGACGGGACGGGGACCCTGTCGGGCGCGTGGGCCAACATCCGCACGACGACCGGGAAGCCGGCGTACAGCCCGACCAACACCTTCGTCTACACCCGGGACCAGGACCAGTTCGAGCAGGTGATGGGCTACTTCTGGGTCAACCAGGCCCAGGAGTACCTCCAGTCGCTCGGTTTCCGCCCGGGGGGCGCGTTCCCGGCGATCCTGGCCCGTCCCTACGACCTGCGGATCAACCAGTACGGCGTGGACAACTCCTACATGACCGACAAGGGCGACTACATCCGCCTGGGCAAGGGCGGGGTCGACGACGCCGAGGACGCCGAGGTGATCATGCACGAGTACGGCCACGCCATCCACGCGGACCAGGTGCCGGGCTTCTACGACACCGGCAGCATCGACGCCGGCGCGATCGGCGAGTCCTTCGGCGACTACTTCGCCGTCTCCGCCGGACTGGCGGCCGCCAAGCAGTACGGGTGGCCGGTGAACGCCGAGGAGGCCTGTCCGATGGACTGGGACGCCACGTCCTACACCAGCGAGCCGCACTGCATCCGTCGCTTCGACCGCGACCTGACCCTGGCCGACCGGCGCAACCAGGTGCACTACGACGGCCAGATCTGGAGCCAGGCCCTGTGGGAGATCCGTGAGGGCTACCTCGAGCAGGGCGGGACCACCGAGCTCTGGGACGCGACGCTGATCAGCTCGCAGTTCTCCTACGCGCCCGGCACGTCGTTCCAGGACGCCGCTGAGGAGACGTACGAGCAGGCCCTCCTTCTCAACGGTCCGGCGTTCGCCACGATCGTGAGGGACGCGTTCGCCCGCCGCGGGATCACCTTCTGATCCGAGCCGCTGACCAGCGGCCACTGGCCGTGCTCCGGGACCGGGCCTCTAGGCTCGGTCCCGGAGTGGTTCCCGCACAGCTGACGAGCGCGACAGGAGATCCCATGGGTGAGTTCGTGCGACTGGAGGTGGCCGACGGCGTCGGCACCATCCGGATCGACCGGCCCAAGATGAACGCCCTCGACCGGCAGACCCAGGGCGAGATCCGGGACGCGGCGGTCGAGGCCGGCGAGCGTGACGACGTACGCGCGGTCGTGCTCTACGGCGGTGAGCGGACCTTCGCCGCCGGCGCCGACATCAAGGAGATGGCGGCGATGTCGCACACCGACATGGTCCGCGCCTCCGAGGGCCTCCAGGCGGGGGTCAGGGCGGTGGCCCGGATCCCCAAGCCCGTCGTCGCGGCGGTCACCGGCTACGCCCTCGGCGGCGGTTGCGAGCTGGCGCTGTGTGCCGACGTCCGCTTCGCCGCCGACAACGCGACCCTCGGCCAGCCCGAGGTGCTGCTCGGGGTGATCCCGGGCATGGGCGGCACCCAGCGGCTGAGCCGGCTGGTCGGACCGAGCCGGGCCAAGGACCTCATCTTCACCGGACGGTTCATCAAGGCCGACGAGGCACTGGCGATCGGGATGGTCGACCGGGTGCTGCCGGCCGACCAGGTGTACGACGCCTCCGTGGCCTGGGCGCGCACGTTCGCGAACGCCGCACCCTGGGCCCTGCGGGCCGCCAAGGAGTGCATCGACCGCGGCCTCGAGACCGACCTCGAGACCGGGCTGGAGCTGGAGCGTCAGCAGTTCGCAGCGCTCTTCGCCACCGAGGACCGCACCATCGGGATGACCTCGTTCCTCGAGAACGGCCCCGGAAAGGCAGAGTTCCATGGCGCGTGACGAGACCGACGACCAGGCGGAGACCGGCGCTAAGCAGGAGAAGGTCGACCGCAAGCGGGACCGGAAGGCGGCCACGAAGGGCGAGAAGCGGAAGGGCGCGACGAGTGCGGGGGTGGCCATGGTGCGCACCCGTCTCGGTCAGCTGCTGTGGCTGGTCTGCCTGGTCTTCGCCCTGTTCCTCGCCATCGGAGCCCTCACCTACGCCCTGGACGCCAACTCCGACAACGCGCTCGTCTCGTTCGTCCGCGACGGCGCCGACGCCGTGGACCTGGGCGTGTTCAGCTTGGAGAACGGCATCAAGGAGTTCGTCGGGAAGAACTCCGACACCAAGAACGCCCTGTTCAACTGGGGTCTGGGTGCCGTGTTCTGGCTGATCGCCGGCCGGCTGCTGGACCGCATCGTCCGGCCCTGACCGAGCGTGACCGGGCTCACGCCATGTGAGTCACCCCACCGCCCGCGGCCATTCCCTGGCGGCGTACTCGCTAGTAACCTCACCACCACACATCGAGCGCATCAGGAGGGGCCGTTCCGGCCACACCGCTATGAACATTGTTGTCTGTGTGAAGCACGTTCCCGACGCCACCGCGGACCGGACGTTCGAGTCCGACCACACCGTGGACCGCGTCGGCGTCGACGGCCTGCTCTCCGAGCTGGACGAGTACGCCGTCGAGCAGGCCCTGCAGATCAAGGAGAAGGCTGCTGCCGGTGATGGCGGCGACGTCGAGGTCACGGCGCTCTGCGTCGGCCCCGAGCAGGCCCTCGACGCGGTGCGCAAGGCGCTGCAGATGGGTGCCGACAAGGGGGTCCACGTCAGTGACGAGGCGATCGCCGGGTCCGACTCGGTGGCCACCTCGCTGGTCCTCGCCGAGGCGATCAGGAAGATCGGCGGCGACGGCGGCGGGCCCGACCTGGTCGTCTGCGGGATGGCCTCGACCGACGGCTCGATGAGCGTGGTCCCGGCGATGCTGGCCGAGCGCCTGGGCCTGCCGCAGGTCACCATGGCCTCGGTCGTCGAGACCCAGGGCGACCAGATCCGCGTCAAGCGCGACGGCGACACCGCGACCGAGGTCATCGGCGCCACCCTGCCGGTGGTGCTCTCGGTGACCGACCAGACCGGCGAGGCCCGCTACCCCTCGTTCAAGGGGATCATGGCGGCGAAGAAGAAGCCGCTGGAGACCTACGCGCTCTCCGACCTCGGCGTCGACGCCGAGAAGGTCGGCCTGTCGGTGGCCTGGTCGCAGGTGGAGGACACCACCGAGCGGCCGCCCCGCACCGCGGGCGAGATCGTGACCGACGAGGACGGGTCGGGCGCCACGGCGCTGGCCGAGTTCCTCGCCGCCAAGAAGTTCATCTGAGCCGGATCGATAGGGAGTCTGACCATGAGCGAAATCCTGGTTCTCGTCGACCACGTCGACGGCACTGTCCGCAAGACCACCAACGAGCTGCTGACCATCGCCAAGCGTCTCGGTGAGCCCTCTGCCGTCTACATCGGCTCGGGTGAGGCGCCGGTGGACGCCTTGAAGAAATACGGCGCCGAGAAGATCTACGTCGTCGACGACGCCGAGATCAAGGGCTACCTGGTGGCCCCGAAGGCCGAGGTGCTCCAGCAGCTGGTCGAGAAGGCCGGTTCGTCGGGGGAGGTGGGCGCGGTGCTGATCTCCTCCTCCTACGAGGGCAAGGAGATCGCCGGCCGGCTGGCCATCAAGATCGACTCCGGGCTGATCACCGACGCCGTCGACGTGCAGCCCGCGGAGGCCTCGGGTGGGGGTGGTCCGGTGACGACGCAGTCGGTCTTCGCCGGCAACTTCACCGTCCAGGCCAAGGTCACCCACGGCACCCCGATCATCACCGTCAAGCCGAACGCCGCCACCCCGGAGGAGTCCGAGGGCGCCGGCGCGGTCGAGGAGTTCGCGGCGACGATCTCGGATGCCGCCAAGCTGGCCCAGATCGTGGCCTCGCAGCCCCGCACGGCCACCGGTCGTCCCGAGCTCACCGAGGCCGCGATCGTGGTCTCCGGCGGGCGCGGCACCGGCGGTGACTTCGAGCCGGTCGAGAACCTCGCCGACGCCCTGGGCGCGGCGGTCGGCGCCTCGCGCGCCGCGGTCGACTCCGGGTGGAAGCCGCACAGCTTCCAGGTCGGCCAGACCGGCAAGACGGTCTCGCCGCAGCTCTACGTCGCCAACGGCATCTCCGGCGCGATCCAGCACCGGGCCGGGATGCAGACCTCGAAGACCATCGTCGCGGTCAACAAGGACGACGAGGCCCCGATCTTCGAGCTCGTCGACTTCGGCGTCGTGGGCGACCTGCACACGGTGCTGCCGAAGCTCACCGAGGAAGTCACCAAGCGCAAGGGCTGAGACCCACACTCCACTTGACGTTGAAGGATCCCCGGCACCAGGTGCCGGGGATCCTTCAACGTTCGAGCGGTCGAGGTCAGAAGCCCTCGATCACGCCCACCTGCGCCATCGAGACGGTGCGGTGCTCCGGGGTGCCGCCGATGCGGACCCGGCGCAGCGCCACGTTGTTGTCGGCGTCGGACTCGACGAGGTTGCCGGTCGGGTTGGCCTCGACCGCCACGTAGTAGCGGCCGTTGGGCAGGCCCTCGAGGTTGAACGACTGGCCGGCACGGTACTGCGCGTAGGTGTCACCCGAACCCGCCGAGAGCACCTCGCGCAGCGACAGCGTGTCGCGGCCGCCGCACGCGCTGTTCAGGTCGGTGTTCTCCGGCTTCCAGTCGGCGCCCGGAACCGTGTAGTCCACGGCGTCGGTGTTGGCCAGGCAGAACGACTCCTTCTTCGAGCGCACCGCCTTGCTCCTGTCGGCCTTGAGCAGCCGGTAGCGGGCGAAGTCGTGGAAGTGCCAGTGCTGGTGGTTCGCCGAGTGCCAGCCCATCTCGCCCACCAGCTGGTAGCCGGTCTGGTTGCCGTCCTGGTCGAAGAAGTACTGGTAGGCGTCCATCAGGTCCTCGCCCGGGCGGCGGAAGCCGTCGACGACCAGGGGGCTGTTCCCGGCGTTCCACACGGTCGCGGAGAACCGCAGGTGGTGGCCGCTGGGCCCGATGGACATGTCGAACGCGGGCAGCGACTGCAGGTCGGGCCTCGGGCCGGCCACGGTGCCGCCGGAGGTGCCGGTGGGCTCGGAGGCGGCCGGGCGGGCCAGCGCGCTCCGGCGGGCCGGGATCCGGAAGAAGCCCTCCTCGCTGCCCTTGCGGACCCGCAGCCGGTAGGTGCGGTGCGCCTGCTCGGAGGTCAGCCCGAACAGCTTCGCGTAGCGCGGCGCGATGCCCACAGTGGCCTGGTAGCGACCCACGGGCAGCTTCAGGCCCCTGCCCTGCTGGACCAGGGGCACCGACCAGCCGGCCTGGAGGCCCTGGACGGACCCCTGGGTGAAGGGGTTGTAGGGGCAGCCCCAGGGGTACGGCGACCGGGCCGGCGCGTCAGGACGCGTCCGCTGGCTGTCGCCGTTGAGGCACATGCCGCGGACCTTGTCGTAGACCACGTCTCCGGCCGCGTTGGTGAGGGTCATCCGGGAGAAGCGCGGCAGGGCCTGCCACCGCTTCATGGTGCCCAGGGGCAGCACCCTGGTGCCCGTGGTCGAGCGCCACTCGGTGCGGATGGGTGCGTCGTAGGACGGCCGCTTCGACCAGAGCTCGACGGCCTCGTCGGTCGCGGCGATACGGGCGCCGAGGTCGTCGTAGACCCGGCCGCCATAGCTGTGGACCTCGACCACCGGGGCCGTGAGCAGCTCCAGGGCGGGGCCCGGTGCCGCGGCCGGGGAGGGGGCGGCGGTCCCGGCGACGGAGACCGCGCCGAGAACGGGCAGG
The DNA here is from genome assembly GCA_963767955.1 of uncultured Actinomycetota bacterium. Classification (GTDB taxonomy): domain Bacteria; phylum Actinomycetota; class Actinomycetes; order Propionibacteriales; family Nocardioidaceae; genus Nocardioides. The sequence continues at coordinate 429,075 of CAVYGA010000003.1, forward strand.
CCGAGCGTGGCCATCGCCACGCCGACCGAGAGGAGGATGCGACGGGTCATCGCGCGGTCCTTCCGAGTGTGATGGGGGAGTTCCCTGCCCCTGAGACGCTTCAGCCTAGGTATTGGTTGCCTCTCCCGGAGGACTTTCTGGCGAGACAGGACGGGTCGGTCTCCGCACGGCGTCCTAGGCTGGAACCGTGAGCACCGAGCAGGACGTCAGGGCGACCGCCGAGCGGGCCCGCGAGGCGAGCTACGGGCTGGCGCTGGCCACCCGGGCCGCGAAGGACGACGCCCTGCTGGCGATGGCCGAGGCGCTGCTCACGCGCGCCGACGAGGTGCTGGCCGCGAACGCCGAGGACGTGCGCCGCGCGGAGGCCGCCGGCGCGCCGGCCAACCTCGTCGACCGGCTCCGCCTGGACCCCGACCGGGTGGCCGGGATGGCCCAGGGGCTCCGCGAGGTCGCCGGGCTGCCCGACCCGGTCGGCGAGGTGATCCGTGGCGGCGCCCTGGCCAACGGCCTCGAGCTGCGCCAGGTGCGCGTGCCGTTCGGCGTGGTCGGGATCATCTACGAGGCGCGTCCCAACGTGACGGCCGACGCCGCGGGCATCTGCCTGAAGTCCGGCAACGCCGTCCTGCTGCGTGGCTCGGCCAGCGCCCTCGCCAGCAACACCGCGATCGTGGGGGTGCTGCGCGACGCGATCGAGAGCGCCGGGCTGGAGCCCGACGCGGTGCAGCAGGTGCCGGGCGAGGGGCACGAGGGCGCCAAGGTGCTGATGCGCGCCCGCGGGCTGGTCGACGTGCTCATCCCGCGCGGCGGCGCGGGCCTGATCCGCAGCGTGGTGGAGGAGTCGACGGTCCCCGTGATCGAGACGGGCGTCGGCAACTGCCACGTCTACGTCGATGCGGCCGCGGACCTCGACAAGGCGCTGGCGATCGTGGTGAACGCCAAGACCCACCGCACCAGCGTCTGCAACGCCGCCGAGTCATTGCTGGTGCATGCCGACGTCGCGGCGGCGTTCCTGCCGCGGGTCGTCGCCGCTCTGCAGGAGCGCCACGTCGTCATCCACGGCGATGCCGCGTTCGCGGCGTACCCCGGAGTGGTCCCGGCCGTCGACGACGACTGGGGCACGGAGTACCTCGGGCTGGAGATCTCCGCCGCCGTGGTGCCCGACCTCACCGGCGCGGTCCGGCACATCCGCACCCACTCGAGCCGGCACACCGACGCGATCGTCACCGAGGACCAGTCCGCGGCCCGGCGCTTCGTCGCCGAGGTGGACGCGGCGGCGGTGCTGGTCAACGCCTCGACCCGCTTCACCGACGGTGGCGAGTTCGGGTTCGGCGCCGAGATCGGGATCAGCACCCAGAAGCTGCACGCCCGCGGGCCGATGGGACTGCCGGAGATGACCAGCACGAAGTACGTCGTCACGGGTGACGGCCACGTCCGCTGATGGGGTGGCCCGGGTTCGCTAACCTCGACCCATGCACGGAGGGGCGGGGACCCGGTGAAGCTGATCTGGGCGACACTGGCCTTCGCGATCCTGTCGTCGGTCATCCCGATCTTCAACATCGAGGTCTACCTGGCGGCACTCGCCACCCAGGTCGGCCCCGACGAGGCTCTTCCGCTGGCGCTGATGGCCGGCCTCGGGCAGGCCGTCGGCAAGATGGCGTGGTACTGGACGGTGGTCCGCTCCATGCGGATCCCGGCGCTGCAGCGCCGGCTCTCGACCGACAAGCGACAAGCGCAGCTGGCCACCTGGGAGCGCCGGATCGCCGGCCGGCCCTGGGTGGCCGGGGGCGTCACGTTCCTCTCCGGTCTGGTCGGGGTGCCCCCGCTGCTGGTGATGGGGGTGGCCGCCGGCGTGGTCCGGATGAACATCTGGATCTTCTTCGTCGCGATCGTGGTCGGCCGCGGGCTGCAGTCGTGGCTGATCCTGGCCGGGCTGGCGTCGCTGTTCCACCGATGACCGGTAGAGTCCTGGCCATGTCGCTGACGTCCCTGACCATCGTGGCCGCCGAGGCGAGCCGTGACGAGCCGGCCATCCACCCCTACCTCGTGGGCGCCCTGGCGTTCGGCATCCTGGCCGCGCTCCTGGTCGTGCTGCTGATCTTCGGCGCGGGGCGCGAGCACAGCTGAGCATGACCGACTCCGCGACGGCGCCGAACTCGGGAGTGGCGCGCCGGGTGGGGGTCATGGGCGGCACCTTCGACCCGATCCACCACGGCCACCTCGTGGCCGCGAGCGAGGTGCAGTCCTGGTTCGACCTCGACGAGGTCGTGTTCGTGCCCACCGGCGACCCGTGGCAGAAGTCCGACCGGGTGGTCTCGCCCGCCGAGCACCGCTACCTGATGACGGTGATCGCCACCGCCGCGAACCCCAAGTTCAACGTCTCGCGCGTCGACATCGACCGCGCCGGGCCGACGTACACGATCGACACGCTGCAGGACCTCGGCGCGCAGCACCCCGATGCCGAGCTCTACTTCATCACCGGTGCCGACGCGCTGGCCAACATCTTCACCTGGCGCGACGTGGACGAGCTTTTTGCGTTGGCCAACTTCGTGGGCTGCACGCGCCCCGGCTACACCATGGACTCCGACATGCTCGCCAACCTGCCCGCGGACCGGATCGACCTGGTCGAGATCCCGGCGCTGGCGATCTCGTCGTCCGACTGCCGCGAGCGCAAGCAGCGCGGCGAGCCGGTCTGGTACCTCGTGCCGGACGGAGTCGTCCAGTACATCGCCAAGCACGACCTCTACCCCGGAGCTGCCTCCTCATGAGTACCCCATCCGCATGCTCACTCCGTTCCGCTTCCCACGGGGACCCCACATGACCGCCACCGACCACGCCGTCGAGCTCGTCCACACCGCGGCCCGGGCGGCGGCCGACAAGCTGGCGCAGGACATCATCGCCTTCGACGTCTCGGAACAGCTCGCCATCACCGACGCGTTCCTGCTCGCCTCGGCCACCAACGAGCGCCAGGTCAAGGCGATCGTCGACGAGATCGAGGACAGGCTCCGCGAGATCGACGCGAAGCCGATCCGGCGTGAGGGGCACCGTGACGGCCGCTGGGTGCTGATCGACTACGGCGACGTCGTCGTGCACGTCCAGCACGAGGAGGAGCGCAGCTTCTACGCGCTCGAGCGCCTGTGGCGCGACTGCCCGTCGATCGCGCTGCCGGCCGACGTGGTCGCGCACGAGCGCTGACCCGATTTCGTCTCCCGCGGAGGCGCCCGCTAGGATTCCCGTCGTTGTCCGCAGCACCGCAATGCTGCTGAGGACGATGGGGCTGTGGCGCAGCTGGTAGCGCACCTGCATGGCATGCAGGGGGTCAGGGGTTCGAGTCCCCTCAGCTCCACCGAACGAACGGCACCCGCCTCGATGCTGGGTGCCGTCGGTCATTTCGAGGGTGAGTCGGCCGGGGTCGACCAGTGACAGGCACCGCTCGCAGCCGCTACGGTCGAGAGCCAACCAAGGGCTCTGCCCGGGAGGTCCACGTGCCCGAAATCCTCGTAGGTGTCGACCAGAGCGACCAGAGTCGGCGGGCCGTCCAGTTCGCCATGGCCAGGGCTCAGGAGCGCGACGGCAGTGTCGTTCTCGTGCACGTGATCCACTGGTCGCCGTTCTCGTTCAACACGCCGAGCGAGAACGAGCACAGGCACGCGCAGAAGAAGGCCGAGATCAAGGCCGCAACCGAGCAGATCGCCGAACCGCTCAAGGCGCTGCTCGACGAGGCGGGCGTCAGCGGTGAGGTCCTGGTGTGTCACGGAGACCCGGTGGACACGATCATCAGGATCGCCGGCGACCGCGGGAGTGACCACATCGTCCTGGGACGCACCGGGGACAGTCGGGTGAAACGGGCGCTGTTCGGCACCACGCCGGCCCATCTCGTGCAGATGGCGCCCATCCCGGTGACGGTGGTCCCGTGACCGGCGGCGGGATCGTCCCCCTCAGCATCGACTCGACGGTCCAGAAGTACTTCGGGCCGATCTCGGACTGGATCGTCGGCAAGGTCTTCTACGCGGTCAACATCAACGGCGCCGAGGTCCCGCTGATCGTCCTCTGGCTCATCTGCGCCGCGATCTTCTTCACGTTCTGGCTCGGCTTCCCGCAGTTCTCCCTCAAGCACTCGATCAACCTGGTCCGCGGCCGCTACTCCAAGCCGGAGGACGCCGGTGAGGTCTCGCACTTCCAGGCCCTGGCGACGGCGGTGTCCGGCACGGTCGGGCTGGGCAACATCGCCGGCGTGGCCGTCGCCATCTCCCTGGGCGGCCCCGGGGCGACGTTCTGGATGATCGTCGCGGGCTTCTTCGGGATGGCCGCCAAGATGGCGGAGTGCACCCTGGGCGTCATGTACCGCCGCCGGCATGCCGACGGCAGCGTCTCGGGCGGTCCGATGTACTACCTGCGAGACGGCGTCCGGCAGGTCACCGGCAACGCCGGTCTCGGCAAGTTCCTGGCCGCGTTCTTCGCGGTGTGCTGCATCGGCGGCGCCCTGGGCGGCGGCAACATGTTCCAGGCGAACCAGGCGACCGCACAGATCGTGGCCGTGACCGGCGGGAGCGACAGCTTCTTCGCGGACTACAACTGGCTGGTCGGGCTCTTCTTCGCCTTCGCGGTGGGCGCGGTCATCATCGGCGGCATCAAGAGCATCGCCCGGGTCACCGAGAAGATCGTCCCGCTGATGGCGGGCATCTACCTCCTCGCCTGCCTGGTGGTGATCCTGGGCAGCATCGACCAGGTGCCGGGCGCCATGGCCGACATCGTCAGCGGCGCCTTCAACGCCGAGGGCGTCGCCGGTGGCTTCATCGGCGTGCTGATCGTGGGCTTCCAGCGTGCGGCCTTCTCCAACGAGGCCGGTATCGGGTCGGCGTCCATCGCGCACTCGGCCGTCAAGACCGAGGAGCCGGCCACGGAGGGGTTCGTGGCCCTGCTGGAGCCCCTGATCGACACCATCATCATCTGCACGATGACCGCGCTCACGATCGTCATCACCGGGGCCTGGAACGACCCGGATGCCAGCGAGCTCGGAGGAGTCGGGCTGACCTCGCGTGCGTTCGAGTCGGTGATCCCGTGGTTCCCGAACGTGCTGGCCGTCGCGGTGATCCTGTTCGCCTTCTCGACGATGATCTCGTGGTCCTACTACGGGATGAAGGCCACCGGCTACCTCTTCGGCGACAGCACGACCGCCGAGATCGTCTTCAAGGTGATCTTCTGCATCTTCACCGTCATCGGCGCCTCGATGTCGCTGGGACCGGTCATCGGCTTCTCCGACGCGGCCATCTTCATGATGTCGATCGCCAACGTCATCGGCCTCTACATCCTGGCCAAGACGGTCCGGAACGAGGTCCGGGAGCATCTCGCCCGGGTCAGGTCCGGCGAGTTCGCCCGGGTGAAGTGATCCAACGACTCGAATCCGTCCTGCCGGTGACGGTTGCATGACGGCCTCGTCATGCAGGTCCTGCCGGTCAGGATCGTCCCTAGGCTGATGTCCTCTCTGGATTCGGAGGAAGACATGAGCACCATCAAAAGGTCCGTCATCCCCGCACAATCCGCCTCGGACGTGGCCGCGGAGCAGACAGTACGCCGTGGACTGGTCGTGATGTGCCTCGTGGGAGTGGCACTGATCCACGTTCTCGACCTCAAGGGCAAGATCGAGAACGCCCCGCTTGTCGGGGCGTCCTACATCCCCCTCATCATCGCGTCCCTGGTGCTCGCCGAGGTGATGATCCGGTACGACAACCCCGTGGCCTGGGCCGCATCGGGCGCCCTGGCGGCGGCAACCTTGATCGGGTTCGCCCTGAGCCGCACGGTGGGACTGCCGAGCGAGGGGGGTCACGAGATCGGCAAGTGGACCGGAGACCTCGGCCTCTCGTCGATACTGATCGAGGCCCTGCTTGTCTGGCTGGTCGTCGTCCGGCTGACTCGCACGTCGGCCTGATCGAGCCTCGGAGCCCGTCGAGGAACAGCCGTCGCGGACGCGATGAACATGACCGTAGACCGCCGCCGTGACTCGCCCACCGTCGTCCCGTCCACCCCCCGCCTCGAGCCCATCCCTCTCGTCGCGCGGCTCGCGGCGTACGGCGAGCGGCCCGCGTTCGTGGGTCCGGAGGTGGACGGCGCTGCGCTGTCCTACGCCGGTCTTGCCGAGCGCGTCGAGGGTGTAGCCGCGTCGCTCGGCACCGCGCGCCGGCTGGTGCTGGTCCGAGGCGGCAACAACGTCGAGTGCCTGGTGGCCTACCTGGGAGCAATGGCCGCCGGCCACCCGATCCTGCTGGCCGGTGACGACTCGGCCGACACCCTCGTCGCGGCGTACGACCCCGACGTGGTGCACGGTCGCGACGGCTTCACCATCCGTCACGACGTATCCGCCCACGATCTCCATCCCGACCTCGCCCTGCTCTTGACGACCTCGGGATCGACCGGCTCGCCCAAGCTCGTGCGGCTCTCCACGAGGAACCTGGTGAGCAACGCCGCGGCGATCGCGAGCTACCTCGCTCTGCGGCCCGGCGATGTCGCCGCGACCACGCTGCCGATGCACTACTGCTACGGCCTGTCTGTGGTCCACAGCCACCTCTATGCCGGGGCGGGCCTCATGCTCACCTCGCTGTCCGTGCTGGAGCCGGCGTTCTGGGACGCGTTCCGCGCACACCGCGCCACCTCGTTCGCGGGAGTTCCCTACACCTTCGAGCTGCTCGACCAGATCGGTTTCGCCGGCATCGACCTGCCGCATCTGCGCTACGTCACGCAGGCCGGCGGACGTCTCGCTCCCGACGACGTACGTCGCCTGGTCGAGCTCGGCCAGCGTCGCGGATTCGACTTCTACGTGATGTACGGCCAGACCGAGGCGACCGCCCGGATGGCCTACCTGCCGCCGACCCTCGCGCATGCGGCGCCGTCCTCCATCGGCCTGCCCATCCCGGGCGGGTCCTTCACCCTCGAGCCGTTGCCCGATCTTCCGCTCACCCGCGAGAACGGCGAGCCCACCGAGGTCGGGGAACTGGTGTTCCACGGTCCCAACGTGATGCTGGGGTACGCCGAGTGCCCGGCGGACCTGGCACGCGGGCGCACCGTCACTGCGCTTCGCACCGGCGATGTCGCCCGGATCCGATCTGACGGGCTGTACGAGGTCCTCGGCCGACGCAGCAGGATCGCCAAGGTGTTCGGGATCCGCATCGACCTCGACCACGTCGAACGAGTGCTCGCCACCCGTGGCGTCGTGGCCTCCGCGGCCGACGGAGGCAAGCGACTGGTGCTCGCGGTGTGCGACGGGGCAGCGCCGGTCGACTCCAGCGCGATGTCCGAGCTGGTGCACCGGGAGTTCGGCCTGCCCGCAGCCGGGTTCGCACTCCTCGTGCTCTCGGAGATCCCGCGGTTGCCGTCCGGGAAGACCGACTACCGGGCGATCGTCGCCATGGTCGGCCAGGTCTCGACGGATCCCGACGCGGGCGGTCCGGGCCCCGCCGCGACCGCGGGTGCGGTACGGCGCCTGTACGCCGAGCTGCTCGGCCGCACCGACGCACAGGCCACGGACTCGTTCGTGTCCCTCGGCGGCGACTCCCTGTCGTACGTCGAGGTGTCGCTGCGTCTGGAGCGGCTGATCGGCCACCTGCCCCCGAACTGGCACACCATGCCCATCGCGGCCCTGGTCGACGCGGCCGTCGAGCGGCGCCGCGGCGTCGTGCTCGAGACCAACGTGCTGCTCCGGTCGTTGGCGATCGTGAGCATCGTCGCCACCCACGCGAACCTGTTCGTTCTCCTCGGCGGAGCGCACGTGCTGCTCGCCGTGGTCGGGTTCAACTACGGCCGCTTCCAGGTCACGGCGGCACCCCGGACCGAGCGGTTGCACAACACCCTCCGCAGCGTGGCGCGCATCGCCGTCCCCTCGGCGGCGGTGATCGGCGCCTTCGCCCTGTGGACCGATGGGCTCGGCTGGCCGCAGGCCTTGTTGGTGAACAGCCTTGCCAGCGAATCGTGGACCGAGCCGGCCTGGCACTACTGGTTCATCGAGGCGCTCGTGCACACCCTCCTGCTCGTGGGGCTGCTGCTGGTGGTGCCGCTGATGGACCGGGTCGAGCGGCGATGGCCGTTCTGGCTGCCGTTCGGCCTGGCGCTGGCCGGACTGCTGACCCGCTTCGAGGTGATCGACCCCCGCGGTGGTGACGACATCCACCGTTCGCACGTCCTGTTCTGGTTGTTCGCGCTCGGTTGGGCCACCGCCAAGGCCCGCACCCGGCTCCACCGGTTCGCACTCAGCGGCCTCGTCCTCGCGACGGTTCCGGGGTTCTCCGACGACCTCGCTCGCGACGGGTACATCGCGCTGGGCATGCTCGCGCTGATCTGGGTCCCGCAGGTGCGGGTGCCGAGGGCGGCGGCCCGGGTCTCCGGCGTGCTCGCCGCTGCGTCGCTCTGGATCTACCTGGTGCACTGGCAGGTGTACCCGAACCTGGAACAACACCTTCCTCTGCTGGCGACGCTCCTCGCGCTCGCGGGCGGAGTAGTGGCCTGGCAGGTCGACGTGCGGCTCAGGTCGAGCTGGCGGCGCGCCACAACCCAGGACCGCACGGGTGCGACGTCGTACTGGCGAGCACTGCAGCCCCAGTCCGTCCTCTGACCACCGAGGCCCCGGCGCTGGTCAGAGCTCGATGAGGGCGTACGCCGGCGCACGCGAGGTGAACGCCTCGCGCGTGCCGGCACCGCCGACGAACAACGCGGTCGCCCAGATGTCCGCCCACAGCAGGCTCGGGCCGTGCACCGTCGTGGAACCCGGCCGGCCGACCATCCGTCGGCCGGCCGGGTCGTAGAGGTGGGCGCCGCGGGCCGCTGTCCCCGACGTGGCCACCGCACCCCGGGTCAGCGTGACCACATCCGCCGTGCGGGTGAGGTCACGCGGGTCCTCGATGCCGATGCGCCAGGCGATCGCGCCCGGGCCCTGGTCGGGGAGGTCCGGGTGGGCGACCACGGCGAGGTCGCCGGCGCCGTTCACGCAGGCGCACACCCCGGGCAGGTCGGCGAGCAGGTCGGCGGCGCGCTGGACCGCCCAGCCCTTGACCAGACCGGTGGTGTCGAGGACGAGGTCCCCGGCACCCCCGGGCAGCAGCATCGTGAACGCACCCCCGGTGACCCGGTTGGCCTCGCTGCCGATCTCGAGCGCCTCGGCCACCAGCGGGTCACACCGCTCGATGGGCAGCTCCCCACGGCGCAGCCGCATGATCTCGGAGTCCGCACGCCAGGTGGAGAAGATCCGGTCCATCTCGCGCAGCGACGCGAAGGCCATGGCCACCGCGTCGACGGACTCCGGCGAGTCCACGCCCGGGCCACGCAGGTGGATGCCCATCGGGATGCCCATCACCTCCTCGACCCACGCCCGGCGGGGGAGGGCCGCCACCGCGGCGCTCACAGGTGCGCCCGGTCGATGGCGGACTGCAGCGAGGTGAGGTAGCCGTTGGAGGTGAACGAGGCCCCCGAGACCATGTCGATCCGGGCCGACTGGCTCTGCACGGCCTCGCTGTTGAGGATCGGGACGGCACGGGAGTTGATCTCCTGGTCACGACCGTTGCCCCACGGCACCTGGAGCACCTCCGACCTGGTGATCTGGCCCCCGCTGACGGTGATCTGCACCTGGACCGGGCCGTACGGCGTCTGCACGGTGTCGCCGGCGTACGTCGTCGACGCGGAGCCGGACGCGCCGGCGGTGTCCGTGGAAGCGGTGCCCGACGAGGTCGGGCCCGACGAGGACCCGCTGTCGGTGGAGCGCGGCGCGGCGTTGTTGAGCTGCTCGATCGAGGACGCGACGGTCGTCGAGGCGCCCTGCGAGGTGTGGTAGCCGAACAGGAGCACGAGCAGGGTCAGCGTGCTCATGGCCCAGAGGACGATGCGGCGCATGGAGGCCTTCCTTCTCAGTAGCTGAAGCGCTCGGTGTGGAGGGCGGCGCGGGGCACGCCGGCGTCGAGGGCGGCCGCGACGACCTGGTCGATCCAGGCGGGCGGGCCGCAGACGAACACGTCCCGCTCGGCGATGTCCGGCACCAGGTGCAGCAGCGCGGCGTGGTCGGGCAGCGGCGCCCCGGCGGGCTGCCAGCCGCCCCGCGGGTCGCGGTGACCGACGACGCCGTGGACGCGGCCACCCCCGGCCCGGGCCAGGTCGACCAGCTCGTGGGCGAGCACGGCGTCGTCCGGACGGCTGATCCGGTGGATGACCACGGTCTCGTCGGGGCCGGACGGCAGCTCCTCGAGCAACGCGCGGAGCGGGGTGATGCCGATGCCGGCACCGATGAGGACGCTGCGCCGTGCCACCTTCACCCCGGCGTGCAGCCGGCCGTACGGTCCCTCGACCAGCACCCGGGTGCCGGGGCGCAACGTGGCCAGCCGGGAGGAGGAGTCGCCGACCGAGGCCGCGGTCAGCCGCAAGGAGTACCCGTCAGGGGCCGCGGACAGCGAGTAGGGGTTGGCCCGGGTCCACCCGCGGCCGTCCAGGAACCGCCAGGAGAAGAACTGCCCGCCCCGGGCCGAGAGACGGTGCAGGTTGCGTCCCCTGAGGTGCACGCTGGTCACCGACGGCGACTCCTGGACGACGTGGCTGACGACCAGGCTGTGACGGTAGGAGCGGACCCCCGGCACCAGCACCCGGAAGACGAGCACCACGGCCAGGGTGGCGGCGTACAGGCTCCACCAGAACACCGTCGCGACGGGACTGCGCGTGAAGTCCGCGCCGGTCCACAGCTGGTGGGGGAGGGCCAGTCCGGTGCCGAGGTAGGCGTAGAGGTGCAGCAGGTGCCAGGACTCGTAGCGCAGCCGACTGCGGGCCGCGCGGACGGACGTGACCACGACCATCACCAGGGCCAGGGTGCCGGCGGTGGCCAGCAGGATGCCGGGCCCGTTGAGCACCTGGTCGACGAAGGTGCCGACGAGACCGCGGCCCGCGTCGGCCAGGTCGTAGCCGACGATGACCAGCACGATGTGGGCGCCCATCAGGTTGAACGAGGTGAAGCCGACCAGCCGGTGCACGCGCGCCAGCTCGTCCTGACCCCAGGCTCGCTCGACCACGGGGATCCGGGCCATCAGCAGCACCTGGAGCAGCATCAGGACGGACGCCAGCAGCCCGGCCAGTCGTCCGATGTTGGTGAGGCCGTCGGCCAGGGAGCCGAACCCGGTCAACCCGCCGCCGGAGACCCACAGGCCGACGACGAAGAGAACCAGCAGCCAGGCCGTCGCGCCGGTCAGGTCCCGCCACCAGGCGGGAGTGCGGGTCGACCGACGGCGCTGCGGCGGCAGGGGCACCGACGACCCGGACGGTGACGAGGAGACCTGGAGGCTCATGGGAACGAGCCTGCGACGACTCCCTGTGCCTCACCTGTGCGCGGTGGGTGTGGTCCGTGTGAGGCCGGTCGGGTCGAAGTCCGCGAGGTCCAGTCGCGCGGTCCGGTCGACGTACTCCTGGACCAGGCCCGGCCAGTTGGTGACCACCCGGCCGCCGGGACCGCGGTACCAGCTGGAGCAGGCGGCCCACACGGTGCCGCGGCCGCGCTCCTGCATCTCGTCGTCGAAGTGCTCCGCGACCTCACGGCGTACGTCGAGCCGGGCGCCGTCGGCGACCCGGTGGACGGCCTGCGCGATGTAACGCGCCTGGGCCTCGAGCATCCCCACGATCGAGCTGCCGCCGAGGTTGGTGTGCGGTCCGTAGACCAGGAACAGGTTGGGGAAGCCGGGGACCGTCATCCCGAGGTGGGCGCGCGCCCCGTCGGTCCAGACATCGTGCACCTCCACCCCGCCGACCCCGGTCACGCGCAGGGGAGCCAGGAACTCGGTGGCCGCGAACCCGGTGCCCCAGATGATCGTGTCGGCCTCGTGCAGCGCGCCGTCCGCCGTGCGCAGACCCCCCGGCTCGACCCCGCTGATCGCGTCGGTGACCACCGAGACGTGGTCGCGGGCGAGTGCGGGGTACCAGTCGTTGCCGAAGAGCAGCCGCTTGCAGCCGAGCGGGTAGTCCGGCACCAGCCGCGCGCGGAGCGCCGGGTCGCGGACCTGCCGACGCAGCTGGGCCCGCCAGACCCCCCGCAGCACCCGGTCGAGGGAGTCGCCGCCGCTGACCAGCGAGCGGTTGAACACCTCGGAGACCTCCCAGGTCAGCCGGCGACCGAGGCGCTGGCTGCGGGGGAACCGGTCGAAGGCCCGGTGGTGCAGGTCGGTGTAGGCGCGGTCCGGCTTGGGCAGCACGTACGGCGCCGAGCGCTGGAAGACGGTCAGGTCGGCGACGGCGTCGACGATCGCGGGCACGAACTGGATCGCACTGGCTCCGGCGCCGACGACGGCGACCCGTCGACCGGTGAGGTCGAGGTCGTGGTCCCACCGGGCGGAGTGGAAGGCGTCGCCGGCGAAGGAGCCGATGCCGGGCAGGTCGGGCACGACCGGCCGGTGCAGCTGGCCGAGCGCCGGCACCAGCACGTCGGCGGTGATCTCCTCGCCGGCCGAGGTGCGCACCGTCCAGGTGCCGGTGGTCTCGTCGTACGCCGCCCCGGTCACCTCGACACCCGTCCGCACCCGGTCGAGCACGCCGGACCCAGCCGCCGTACGTCGCAGGTAGTCCAGGATCTCCGGCTGCCGGGCGTAGCGGTGGCCCCACGCGGGGTTGGGTGCCCATGACCAGGAGTAGAGCGACGACGGGGCGTCACAGGCCGCGGCGGGGTAGGTGTTGTCGCGCCAGACGCCACCGATCTCGTCGGCCTGCTCGAGGACGGTGACCTCGGTGCACCCGGACCGGAGGAGCTCGGCGGCCACCCCGACGCCGCCGAAACCCGCGCCGACGACGACGACGCGCGGGCGGCCGGACCCGAAGCTGGCGGTCACCGGGTCAGGCGATGGTCAGGCCGCCGTCGACCGGGAGCGTCTGCCCGGTGACGTAACCGGCCGCGTCGGAGGCGAGGAAGACCACGGTCGCGGCCAGCTCGCGGCCCTCGCCCATCCGGCCGGCGGGCACCCGCGCCGTGACCTGCTCGAGGTAGCCCTGCTCATAGGTGTCGGTCATCTCCGAGACGAAGAAGCCCGGCGCCACTGAGTTGACCCGGATGCCCTTGCGCCCGGTCCACTGCTGGGCCAGGTCGCGGGTGAGACCGTTGAGCCCGGCCTTGCTCGCGGAGTACGCCGCCTGCGGCAGCCCGCCCGTCGTCAGGCCGAGCACGGAGCTGATGTTGATGATCGACGAGCCCGGCTGCATGACCCGGCCGCAGGCCTGGGCCATCCAGTAGCAGCCGTTGAGGTTGACGTCGATGACGGCCCGGAACTGCTCGGGGGTCTCCTTGGTGGCGGGGACCGCGGTGCCCACGCCCGCGTTGTTGACCAGCACGTCGACCCGCCCGAACTCGGCCATCGCGGCGTCCACGAGGGCCTGGCACTGGTCGGGGTCGGAGACGTCGGTGGCCACGGCCAGCACCCGCCGGCCCGAGTCGCGGACCAGCTGCGCCGTCTCCTCGAGCCGGTCGGCCCGGCGGGCGCCGAGCACGACGTCGGCGCCGGCCTCGGCCAGTGCTTGAGCGAAGGCGACCCCCAGGCCGCTCGAGGCGCCGGTGACGATCGCGACCCTGCCGTCGAGCCGAAACATGTCGTTGACAGTCATGCTGGCAATGTAGCGGCCGGGCCGCGACGGGGCGTCAGGGCTTCCAGACGATCGGTGCGCCGCCGTCCTGGTCGTAGGCGTCGCCGGCGGTGTAGCGCACCCCGGTCAGGTCGCCCTTCTCCAGGGCGGACACCGCGATGCACAGCTCGAGGGTCTCGCCCGCCGTCAGGCTGGCGGTGTCGATCTCGGACTCGCACCCCGGCTCCACGTTGAAGATCGTGTCGTCGCCGGTGGAGTCCAGGCCCTCGAAGTCGATGCTCGGCAGCAGGAACGAGCCGGACAGGTCGGTGACCGCGGTGAGCGTGACCGAGATCCGGAACGGCGCGAAGAACTCGCTGTCCGCGTCCGCGCCGGGCTCGACGCCGGTGACCGTCCACTCCGCGATGCCGGGCCCGTCGTTGTCCGGGTCGACCCGGAAGGTCTCGACCTCCACGGTCGCAGTGTCTCCGTAGGACAGCTCGGTGCCGGGCGGGGTGGTCTCGCCCTCGCCCGGGCCGTCGGTCGGGCTCTCGGTCGGGTCGGTGGCCTCGGTGGGGTCGGTGGCGTTCGAGGCGATCCCGCCGGAGCGCGCCGCATCGCCCGCCACGGCCGAGGGTGCGTCGTCCTCGCCGCAGGCGCCGAGGAGGAGCAGCAGGACGGCCGCGAGGGCGGGGACGCGTAGGCGCATGGCTTCGGGCCTTCTTCCGGACGATCGGTGGGGGTGGGGCTCGATCTTCGCGCCCGCGCCGGTGACCTACCCGCGCGCCGCACCCGGCAAACGGGTTAGGATGGATGCATGCACACGTCGATCCTGCTTCTTGGCCAGCCGCGCTGATCACCAGTCATCCCTGAGTGATCGCGCGGCCACCCCTCCATGCGAGGGGTTTTTTCATGCCACCAGCACGGCAGCCCAGCCCGGAACAGGACGAGGAAGAAGGCGGAACCATGAGCGATCAGGACGAGCGGGCGACGTACGACGTCGACGCGACGCAGAGGAAGTGGCGCAAGGTCTGGGACGAGGTCGACCCGTTCACCGCGGACGACGACTCCTCACGCGAGAAGCGCTATGCCCTGACGATGTTCCCGTACCCCTCCGGCGACCTGCACATGGGCCACGCCGAGGTGTTCGCGCTGCACGACGTGGTCGCCCGCTACTGGTGGCAACGCGGCTACGAGGTGCTGAACCCGATGGGCTTCGACTCCTTCGGTCTGCCCGCGGAGAACGCCGCGATCCGCAACGACGAGCACCCCGCGACGTACACCTACGCGAACATCGGCACCTCGATCGAGTCCTGCCGCAGCTACGGGCTGTCCTTCGACTGGAGCCGAACGTTCAACACCTCCGACCCTGAGTACTACCGCTGGACCCAGTGGCTGTTCCTGAAGTTCAGGGAGCGTGGCCTGGCCTACCGCAAGAACTCGCCGGTGAACTGGTGTCCCAACGACCAGACCGTGCTGGCCAACGAGCAGGTCGTCGACGGCCGCTGCGAGCGGTGCGGCGCCGAGGTCACCAAGCGTGAGCTGACGCAGTGGTACTTCCGGATCACCGAGTACGCCGAGGAGCTGCTGTCCGACCTGGACACCCTGGCCCCGACGTGGCCGGACCGGGTGATCAACGCTCAGCGCAACTGGATCGGCCGCTCCGAGGGAGCGCACGTCGACTTCGCCGTCGAGGGCCGCGACGAGCCCATCACGGTCTACACGACCCGCCCGGACACCATCTTCGGCACCACCTTCATGGTGGTCGCGGTGGACTCCCCGCTGGCCGAGGAGCTGGTTACCGACGCGCAGCGCCCCGCCTTCGAGGCCTACCGCGAGGAGATCCGCAGGGAGACCGAGATCGAGCGGCTGTCCTCCGACCGGCCCAAGACGGGCGTGGACCTGGGGGTGACCGCGGCCAACCCGGTCACCGGCGACCGGATCCCGGTGTGGGCGACCGACTACGTGCTGGCCGACTACGGCACCGGTGCGGTGATGGGCGTCCCGGGCGGCGACCAGCGCGACTGGGAGTTCGCCACCGAGATGGGGCTGACGATCGTCCGCACCACCCAGCCGCCGGCCGACTTCGAGGGCGAGGCGTTCCACGGAGAGGGCCCGGCCATCAACTCGCCCGCCGAGGGCGTGGACTCGCCGCTGGACATCAACGGCCTGCCGGTCGCCGAGGCCACGAGCGCCACCATCGCCTTCCTGGAGGGGCGCGGCACCGGCAAGGGCGCCGTCAACTTCCGGCTGCGTGACTGGCTGCTGTCGCGGCAGCGCTACTGGGGCGCCCCGATCCCGATCGTGCACTGTGCCGTCGACGGCGAGGTGGCGGTGCCCGAGTCCGAGCTGCCGGTGCGGCTGCCCGAGCTGCGCGGCGCCGACCTGAAGCCGAAGGGGGTCTCGCCGCTGGCGTCGGCCACGGACTGGGTGAGCACCACCTGCCCGACCTGCGGCGGGCCCGCGACCCGGGACACCGACACGATGGACACCTTCGTCGACTCGTCCTGGTACATGTTCCGCTACTGCTCGCCGAACGACGACACCCAGGCGTTCGACAGCGAGCTGGTCAACCGGTGGATGCCGTGCGACATCTACATCGGCGGCGTCGAGCACGCGGTGCTGCACCTGCTGTACGCCCGGTTCTTCACCAAGGTGCTGGCCGACATGGGCCTGGTGGACTTCCGCGAGCCGTTCTCGGCCCAGCTGAACCAGGGTTTCGTGATCAACCAGGGCAAGAAGATGAGCAAGTCGCTGGGCAACGGCGTGCGATTGGGGGACCAACTAGCGGAGTTCGGTGTGGACGCCGTCCGGCTGACGCTGGTCTTCGCGGGTCCGCCCGAGGACGACATCGACTGGGCCGACATGTCGCCGAACGGTTCGCTGCGGTTCCTGCAGCGGGCCTGGCGGCTGGCCGGCGACGTCACCTCGAGCGCGGGCGTCGACGTCTCGGGCGGTGACGTGGCGCTGCGCCGGATCACCCACCGCACGGTCCGTGACGCGGCCGAGCTGGTCGAGGGGCACCGCTTCAACGTGATGATCGCGCGGGTGATGGAGCTGGTGAACGCCACCCGCAAGGCCATCGACCAGCCCCGGGAGAGCGGAGGCTGTGGTCCGGAGGACCCGGCCGTCCGCGAGGCCGCGGAGACGGTCGCGATCCTGCTGTCGCTGGTCGCGCCCTACACCGCGGAGGACATGTGGGAGCGGCTGGGTCACCGGCCGTCGGTCGCCCGCGCCGGCTGGCCGGCGGTCGACGAGGCGCTGCTGGTCGAGGAGTCCGTGGTTGCGGTGGTCCAGGTCCAGGGCAAGGTCCGGGCCCGTCTGGACGTCGCCCCGGACGTCTCCGACGCCGACCTGGAGTCCGCCGCGATGGCGGACCCGGCGGTTCAGCGTGCGCTGGACGGCAAGCAGGTGCGCAAGGTGATCGTGCGCGCACCGAAGCTGGTCAACATCGTCGCGGGCTGAGACCCCCGCGAGCTCCGTCCCGGTCCAGACCGGGGCGGAGCCCGATGCAACTGGGGCCGGGACGCCCGCGTCTGGGTGGTGACTCGTCCACCTCGACACAGGAGCACGTCCATGAACCACCGCACCCGAGCGGGCAGCTGGCTCGCCGTCGCCGCCGCCGTCCTCACGGGACTGGCCGTCGCGACCGCCGCGAGCCCGGCCTCCGCGACGGCACCCACCCGCATCGACACGGCGTACTGGGGGGTCGAGTGCATCGTGCCGGTCGCCCACGACGCAACGCTGTTCCTCTACGGCAGCGGCTCGGTCGACGCCACCGACGGCGGCTTCGGCGCGTTCGTCGAGGACGCCGACGGCCGGACGGTCGCCGAGAGCGTCCCCGGCGACGTCCCGGTGGCCTACGGGGACCGCATCGCCACCGCGCTCACCCTGGTCGGCGACGCCGGCACCCAGCGCCTCGACCTGACCGCCGGGCTGAGCGCCGGCCAGCCGGTCGTCGAGGAGATCCGGGAGCGCAGCGGAAACACCTGGACCCGCGGCACCACCAGCGAGGCCGAACTCGCCGTCGACCCGGTCGCGCTCTCGCTCGACGGCATCGCGGTCGACACCGGAGCCGGCTGGTGCGACGGGACCATCACCACCTTCGACATCGTCACCACCGAGCCGAACCGCACGGTCTACCGTGACCGGGGCCTCGACTCCGAGATCTGCGACGTGGTCGGGATGCCGGACACCCAGGTGCGGGTCTCCGGTCCGTGGCCGGAGGTCGTCGTCGAGGTGGTCGTCGACCATGGTGAGGGCCAGGCCGACAAGGCGTCCGGCACCGTCGACCTGCGCAGCGGCAGGGCCCGGCTGGCCACCGAGCTCGCGGACTACTGGACCGGCGCGAAGGTCACCGACCTCATGGTCGACCTGGCCGGGTCCCGTGGGACCGGCTCCACGCGCGAGACGTGGTCCGGCGAGGGCGTCACGGAGAGCATCCGCATCACGCCGTACGAGCTGACCATCGCGATCAGCGCGAAGGACGGTCGCAGCGGCAGCGTCACCTGCGCTGGGCTTCTGGTCTCGTCCGTCGTCAAGATGGCCGGGCAGGAAGACTGACCGACTCCGGCTAGTCTTCGGCGCATGCCTCGGGTCACGGTCGTCACCGACTCCACCGCCTCGCTGCCCGACGGCGTGGCGGCGGAGCTCGGGATCGTGGTGGTGCCCCTCCAGGTGGTCATCGGCGCGGCGTCGTACGACGAGAGCGTGGCGTCCTCGGAGATGGTCGCCGAGGCGCTGCGTGAGTTCACCCCGGTCTCCACCTCCCGGCCGACGCCGGCGGCGATGGCGGACGTCTATGCCGCCGCGGTCGCCGACGGCGCCGAGGAGATCGTCTCGATCCATCTCTCCCGCGAGATGAGCGGCACCTTCGACTCCGCCGAGGTGGCCGCCCGCGACGCGCCGGTGCCCGTGCTCGCGGTGGACACCCGGCAGGTCGGCTTCGCCACCGGGTACGCCGTGCTGGCGGCGGCCGCGGTCGCCCGTGCGGGCGGCTCGTCCGCCGAGGTGGCCGCCGCCGCCCGGGCCCGCGCGGACTCGTCGACGTCGCTGTTCTACGTCGACACGCTGGAGTACCTCCGCCGCGGCGGCCGGGTCGGCGCCGCGGCGGCACTGCTCGGCAGCGCGCTGGCGGTGAAGCCGCTGCTGACCATCACCGACGGCAAGGTCACCTCCCTGGAGAAGGTCCGCACCGCGGGCAGGGCCCTGGCTCGTCTCGAGGACCTCGCGGTGGAG
Organism: uncultured Actinomycetota bacterium; assembly: GCA_963767955.1. Lineage (GTDB taxonomy): Bacteria > Actinomycetota > Actinomycetes > Propionibacteriales > Nocardioidaceae > Nocardioides. The sequence goes on from CAVYGA010000003.1 coordinate 447,867, forward strand.
GCCGCCGCCGGCGCGCCAGCCGAGGTGACCGTCGCCCACCTGGCCAGTCCCGAACGGGCCGAGCAGCTGGCCGCCAGGCTCACGGAGCGACTGGAGCTGGTCTCGCCGGTGCGGGTCGCCGAGCTCGGTGCGGTGCTCGGCGCGCACGTCGGACCGGGCATGGTCTCGGTCTGTGTGGCGCCTGAGCTCGACTGATCCACGCGGCCGTCCACAGGCCGGCTCCGGGCCGCTTGGCGCGGACCCGGGCGCTGCCTAGCGTCGCCCCATGCGTCCTCGAGGAACCGCTCACGCCGACGCCGTGTCCCGGCGGCTGGAGCTGCTGAGCGCCGAGCTCGGCGCGGTGCGGCGCGACGAACCCGCGCTCCCGGAGGCGCTCGACCTGCACACGCACATCCGTCCGGCCGCGGAGCGGGCCACGGAGCGGGCCGCCGCCGGACCGGTTGCCGCCCCGGCTGCCGGCGTTGGCCCACCGGTCATCCCGGTGCCCGGCCGGCATGCGTCGCGGCGGTCCGGCTGGTCGCCGGGCGGCCTGCTGGCGGGCCGTGTCGCGCTCGGTCCCGGGCAGCTGGCGGTGCTCGCCGTGGTCGTGGCGGCGGCCCTGGCCACCACCGCGTGGTGGGTGCTGCACGACGGCGAGCGGATGGCGACGATCGCCCCCGTCGCCGGGCCGGCTCCGTCGCCCGTGGCACCGGCCGGCTCGGCGGTGCCGTCGGGCAGTGCGGCAGCCGAGGTGGTCGTCGACGTGACCGGCAAGGTCCACCGCCCGGGGATCGTGGTCCTCCAGCCCGGTTCCCGGGTCGTCGATGCCCTGGAGGCGGCCGGGGGTGCCCGCCGTCGGGTCGACCTGACCGGGATCAACCTGGCCCGCCTCCTCGTGGACGGCGAGCAGATCGTGGTCGGTGTGCCACCGCCGCCGGGCCCCGCTGCCTCGGCGGCCGGTTCTCCGGGTCCCGATCCCGGCGCCCTGGTGAACCTCAACACCGCGTCGACCGCCGAGCTCGAGGAGCTGCCCGGCGTCGGTCCCGTGACCGCCCAGGCGATCCTCGACTGGCGTGCCGCCAACGGCGGCTTCCGCAACGTCGACCAGCTGCTCGACGTCGACGGGATCGGGGAGAAGACGCTGGCATCCCTCGCGCCCCTGGTGACGGTGTGAGGCGTGGTCGAGCAGTCCGTCGCGCCGCCCGCGCCCGGCCGCGGGGTGTCCCGCCGTGACCTCCGGATGCCGGCCGCCGGTGTGGCCGCGTGGGGCGGTGGGCTGGTCGCGCTGCTGGCGCCGCCGCCGGTGACCTCGGGGGTGGCCGCGGTGGGCGTGGTCGCGGTGCTGGCTGCGGTCGGCGTACCCCGCAGTCCGGTGGATCGCGGGTTGGCCCGGGCGGCGGCGGCCTGGCTGCTGGTGGCGGCCGCGGTCGGTGGCAGCGCGTTGCTGCGTGACGCGGAGGTGGCTGCCGGTCCGGTCGCGACGCTGGCGCCCAGCCGGGTGGCGGTGCAGGTGGAGCTGGTGGTCACCTCCGACCCGCGCCCGGTCAGTGGCCGCTACGGCGACCGGGTGATGCTGCGGGGCACGGTGCGGCGGCTCGAGTCGGGCGGGCGCCGGGTCGGGACCCGGGCGCCGGTTCTGCTGATCGGCGACGACGCGTGGCGCCGGGTCCCGCTGGGGAGCAGTGTCGCCCTGCGGGGTCGGTTGGCGCCGTCGCACGACCACGACCTGGCGGCGGTCGTCACCGCACTGGACGAGCCGGTGCCGGTGGCCCCACCGTCGGTGTGGTGGCGGGGGGCGGCGGCGGTGCGCGACTCGATCCGGAGCGCGGTGGCGACCCGGGACGGGCCCGAGCGAGCCCTGGTGCCGGCCCTGGTCACGGGGGACGACCACGCGGTCCCCGAGCAGGTGCAGGCCGACTTCCGGACCGCCGGGCTGACCCACCTGCTCGCCGTGTCGGGGACGAACCTGACGCTGGTGGTCGGGTTCCTGGTGCTGGCCGGGCGGTGGTGCGGGGTGCGCGGCCGGGGTCACTACCTGCTGGCCGCCGCCGGGATCGTCGGGTTCGTGCTGCTGGCCCGCACCGAGCCCAGCGTGGTCCGGGCCGCGGCCATGGGCGCCGTCGCCCTGCTGGGCCTGGGCGGCAACGGGCGGCACCGCGGCGTCCGGGCACTCGGGGTCGCGGTGACCGCCCTGCTGCTGTGGGACCCCTGGTTGGCCACCTCGGCCGGGTTCGCGCTCAGCGTGCTGGCCACCGCGGGGATCCTGCTGCTGGCACCGCCCTGGACGGAGGCACTGGCGCGGTGGCTGCCCCGGTCGGCGGCGCAGGCCGTCGCCGTCCCGGTGGCGGCACAGTTGGTGTGCACGCCGGTGGTGGCCGGACTGTCGGGCCAGGTCAGCCTGGTCGCGGTGGTGGCCAACCTGGTGGCGGCGCCGCTGGTCGCCCCGGCGACCGTGCTCGGGCTGCTCGGCGGTCTCCTCGGCCTCGTCTGGCCCGCGGCGGGCGCGGTGCTGGGCTGGTGCGCCGGCCTGTGCGCGGCGGGGATCGTCACGGTGGCACGACACGGTGCGGACCTCGCGCTGCCGGCCGTCGACTGGGGGACCGGGGCGTCCGCACTGGCGGCGCTGACCGGGCTCTGCCTCGCCCTCGCGGTCGTCCTGGGTCCGTTGCTGGCCCGGCGGACGACGGGCACGGCCTGCTGCCTGCTCCTGGGCATGGTGGTGCTGGTGCCGATGCCGAGCCCGGGTTGGCCGCCGAGGGGTTGGGTGTTCGCGGTCTGCGACGTGGGCCAGGGTGACGCCCTGGCGGTGCGGACCGGGCCGGGCAGCGCGGTCGTGGTGGACGCCGGACCCGACCCGGCGCTGGTCGACCGGTGCCTCGACCGGCTGGACGTCGAGCGGGTGCCGCTGCTGGTGCTCACCCACTTCCACGCCGACCACGTCGACGGCCTGGCGGGTGTGTACGCCGGCCGCCGGGTCGGGGAGGTGGACGTCACCTCGGTGCGCGCGCCCGCGCAGCGCGCCGCGTTCGTGGAGCGCGAGACCGCCGCCGCGCCCGTGGTGCCGGCGTACGGCGGGTCGCGGGTCGTCGGCGACGTCACCCTCCAGACGCTCGGACCGCCGCCGGGAGCCGCGGTCCACGACGGCCCCAACAACGCCTCGGTGGTGCTGTTGGTGACCGTGCGCGGCATCCGCATCCTGTTGACCGGTGACGTCGAGCCGGAGGCCCAGCTCGCGCTGGGCGAGGCCTGGCCGGGGCTGCGGGTCGACGTGCTCAAGATCCCGCACCACGGAAGCCGGTTCCAGGACCTCGACCTCCTGCGTGGACTGGGTGCCCGGGTCGCGGTGGCCTCGGCCGGGGTGGACAACGACTACGGCCACCCGTCGCCGGAGACGCTGGACCCGCTCGCGACGGCGGGGGCGGAGGTGTTCCGCACGGACCGGGACGGCACCGTCGTGGTGGTCGCCGGGAGCGGCCTGGGCGTGGTCACCGAGCGGTGAGCCGGGGGGCCGTGGTGTCGGTGCGTTGTGGCAGGCTGGAGCCACCATGGCGGGACCACGAGCAGCAGATGTGTTGGGCCGGGTCACGCTGGTGACCGGACCCGAGGAGTTCCTCGGCGAGCGCACCGTCGCCTCGGTCCGGGCCGCGGTGCGCGCCTACGACCAGGAGGCCGAGGTCTCCGAGGCGGGCGCCGCGGACCTGACGCTCGCCAGCCTCGGGGAGATGGCCGCTCCGTCGCTGTTCTCCACGACGCGCTGTGTGGTGGTGCGCGCCCTGGAGAACCTCCCCGAGGAGTCCGTCGAGGGCCTGCTGGGCTACTGCGCGGCCCCGGCCGACGAGGTCGCCCTGGTGCTCGTGCACGGGGGCGGCCAGAAGGGCACCGGCGTGCTGGCCAAGCTGCGCAAGCTGGGTCCGGTGACCGAGGTGAGGTCGCAGTCCATCAAGGGTGCGGAGTTCCCCCGGTTCGTGACGTCCGAGGTGCGGCTTCACGGCGCCCGCATCGAGGACGACGCCGCCGGATTCCTGGTCCAGGCGGTCGGGCAGGACCTGCGCTCGCTGTCCGCGGCCGCCGACCAGCTGGTCAACGACTTCCCCGGCGAGACCATCGACACGGGCAAGGTGAAGCGCTACTTCGGGGGTCGTGCCGAGGCGAAGTCGTTCGCGGTGGCCGACGCCGCGTTCTCCGGCCGCCGGGCCGTGGCCCTCGAAGAGCTCCGCTGGGCGCTCGACGGCGGCACCGCGCCGGTGCTGGTGACCTCGGCGTTCGCCGGAGGAGTGCGCGGGCTCGCGCGCTACGTCTCCGCACCGCGGGGCATGCGCGAGGCGGACCTGGCCCGCGAGGTCGGGGTCCCTCCGTGGAAGCTGCGCACCCTGCGCGACCAGTCCCGGGCCTGGTCCGCCGACGGGCTGAGCGGGGCCCTCCGGGCCATCGCCCAGGCGGACGCCGACATCAAGGGCGCCGCCCACGACGCGTCCTACACCCTCGAACGGCTGGTGCTCACCATCGCCGCCCTCCGCGACGCCCGCTGACCCCTGCTCGGCAGCCGGGCCCGCAAGAAGTCACACTTCGACGCGCAAGAAGTGACACCTCGGCGGTATGGACCGTGTGGCGCTGGGGAGCCGACGGGCGCAAAGTGGTCGGGACGGGGGACAGGAGAGCAGCGGGGGTCACACGGAGGAGCGCGGCCATGCAGTGGATCGGACCCACGGACGCCGAGTACGACGAGCGGCGGGCACTGTTCAACGCGATGATCGACAAGCGGCCGCGCATCATCGCAGCCTGCTCGGATGCGGGGGACGTCACGGCGGCCCTGGACCGGGCCGCCGAACATCGGCTCGCGGTGGCCGTGCGCTCGGGAGGTCACGCCGTGGCGGGCCAGTCCACCAACGACGACGGCCTGGTGATCGACGTGCGCGAGATGAAGGACATCGAGGTCGATCCGGCGGCCCGACGGGCCAGGGTGGGCGCCGGCTGCACCTGGGGCGAGTTCGACGCAGTCGCCCAGGAGCACGGGCTCGCGACCACGGGTGGTCGGGTCTCGACCACGGGCGTGGCCGGACTGACGCTGGGGGGCGGCTCCGGCTGGCTCGAACGCCAGCACGGCCTGGCCTGCGACAACCTCGTCGCTGTCGAGCTGGTCACCGCCGACGGACGGCGGATCCGGGCCGACGAGACCCAGCACCAGGAGCTGCTGTGGGCCAGCAAGGGCGGCGGCGGCAACTTCGGTGTCGTGACGGCCCTGGAGTTCCGGCTGCACGAGGTCGGCCCGATCATCCTCGGCGGCCTGCTCGCGTGGCCGGCCGACGCGGCGCCCGAGGTCGCCCGTGCCTACCGTGACTGGGCCGACCAGGCACCGGACCGGCTCGGGTCCGCACTGGTGATCCTGACCGGACCCCCCGAGGAGTTCATCCCGCAGCACCTCCAGGGCCAGCCGATGGTGGCGATCGCGGTGATGTGGAACGGCGAGGAGTCCGTCGGGACGTCCCTCGTCCAGCCGATGCGGGACCTCGGGCCGGACCTCGACCTGGTGGGCCCGATGCCCTACACGCAGCTGCAGTCGATGATCGACGACCCGCCGGGTCTGCGCCAGTACTGGAGTGCCGACTATCACGATGCCTTCCCCGACGCAGCGCTCGACGTGTTCCTGGCGGCGGGGACCAGCCGTCCCTCGCCCCTGACACAGCACCTGCTGCTGCCCTGGGGAGGGGAGCTGGCCCGCATCCCGGAGGACAGCACCCCGCTCACCCAGCGCGGAGCCCGGTGGGTGAGCCACCCCTTCGCCACCTGGGAGGCCGCTGTCGACGACGAGGCCAACATCGCCTGGGTGCGGTCCTACCGCGCGGCCAACGCCCCGTTCACCACCGGAGGCGTCTACCTCAACTTCATCGGCGACGAGGGCGAGGGGCGGATCACCGCGGCGTTCGGCGAGGAGAAGCTGCGACGGCTCGGTGAGATCAAGGCGGAGTACGACCCCGGCAACGTCTTCTCCGGCAACCAGAACATCCGACCGCTGATCCCGGCCTGACCCGGAGATGCAGAAAGGCGCCGCCCCCGGAGGGGTGGCGCCTTGGTGCGTGCGGGACTACGTCAGAGCGACGCGGCGCGCTTGGTGATCGCCGACTTGCGGTTGGCGGCCTGGTTCTTGTGGATGACGCCCTTGGAGGCGGCCTGGTCGAGCTTGCGGGTCGCGGACCGGGCGGCGTCGATCGCCTTGTCCTTGTCGCCGGTCTCGGCGAGCTCGCGGAACCTGCGCACGGCGGACTTCAGGCCGGTCTTGACCGCCTTGTTGCGCTCGTGCGCAAGGTCGTTCTGACGGTTGCGCTTGATCTGGGACTTGATGTTCGCCACGGGGCAAGCCTCTTCGCTGGTTCTGGACGGGGTGCAAGATGGTGGTGCGGCGAGCGCAGGCAGGCGCTACACACGCGACGGGAAACTCTAGCAGCGCGCCGGAGTCGCCCCAAATCGAACGAGGGACCGACGATGCGCCACTGGAACGTTACTCCCGCGGAGATCCGGGGGCACTATCCGTGCCAGGACCACGCGGCGTCCGACGACGAGCTGCTGCTGCGGGGCATCGACGTGGACGCCGATCCCGCGACGACGTACCGCTGGCTCTGCCAGCTCACCGTCGCGCCGTACAGCTATGACTGGATCGACAACCGTGGGCGCCGCAGCCCCGCCACGCTCACGCCGGGGGCCGACCGGCTGGTCGACGGCCAGCGGCTGATGCAGGTCTTCCGGCTCGTCGAGCACGACGAACGGCAGCTGACCGTGGCCACCCTGCCGGCCGGGACCCGGCTGTTCGGGAGCGTCCACATGACGTACCTGGCCGCCGCCCGTCCCGGCGGCAGCCGCATCGTCGTCGCCCTGACCATCGGCGCCGACGGTCGGTGGCAACGGCTGCGCCGCCGAGCGATCGCCTGGGGTGACCTGGTGATGATGCGCAAGCAGCTGCGCACGCTGAAGGCGTACGCCGAGGCGACCGCCCGCGGCTGAGGCTCGGGGGTGTCAGGACCAGCCGCGGCGCTCGGCCAGCCAGGCCCACACGACCTCGCCCTGCCAGGACTGGTGCTGGCGGAGGTACGGCGACGCCGGCGGCACCGGCTCGTCGCGCTGCTTGAGGAAGTAGCCCGCGAGCAGGGCCAGCACGGCGTCCACGTGCTCGGGCGGGACGTCACGGGTCAGGGCGCGCTCGGCCAGCACCGCGTCGACGTCCAGGCCGTCGCCGCGGGGGCCGACCAGCGCGAACACCGTGTCGATCCAGGCCGCCCCCCGCACCGGCCAGTTCCAGTCGCAGATCCAGGCCCGGCCAGCGCGGTCGAGCAGCACGTTGTCGTCACGCACGTCGGTGTGCACGACGGTGTCCCCGGCGGTCACGGCGGCGAACCCGGCGGCCAGCGCGGCGGCGTCGTCACAATGCGGCAGGTCGGGGAGCACCCGGCGCACGTGGTCCCAGCACTCGACCATCTCGACGAACTCGTCGGCGAACGGGTCGAGCTCCAGACCCGCCGGGGCGGGCGTCAGCTGGGCCGCGACGGTCTCGAGCGCGTCGAGGGTGGCGTCGAGGTCGGCGGTGGTCCAGGGGCGGGCGGGCATCCGCGCGTCGACGTACTCGATGCCGAGCACCACCCAGTCGGACTCGTGCACCCACAGCAGTCGCGGCGCCGGCGTCGCCCGCGGAAGCGCCTCCAGCTTGCGGAACTCCTCGCGGTAGGACTCGGCGAACAGCCGCTGCGCCTTGACCGAGGCGGCCTTCACGAAGTGCTTGGTGCCGTCCTCGCAGGTGAGCACCGAGGCGAAGCCGGGGGTGAAGCCGCCGCCCTGCGAGGCGGCCGACACGACGGGGGAGCCGCACCGCTCGGCGATCAGGGTGCGGACGTGCGGGGGGAGGAACTGCCACTCCAGTCGCCGGGCCGTGCGGCCGGTGGGGACGGGGGCGACAGCCGGGCGATTGCTCATGGGCGGACATCCTGCCGCACAATGGCCCTGTGTCCCGCAAGCAGTCAGTGCCGCAGCCCGGCCAGACCGATCCCGCGATCATCCGGAACTTCTGCATCATCGCCCACATCGACCACGGCAAGTCGACGCTGGCCGACCGGATGTTGCAGCTGACCGGGGTCGTGGACGAGCGCAGCGCCCGCGCGCAGTACCTCGACCGCATGGACATCGAGCGCGAGCGCGGCATCACCATCAAGAGCCAGGCCGTCCGCATGCCGTGGACGGTCCCTGAGGCCAACGAGCAGGACTCCCCGGCCGGCACCTACGTGCTCAACATGATCGACACCCCCGGGCACGTCGACTTCACCTATGAGGTCTCCCGGTCCCTGGAGGCGTGCGAGGCGGCGGTGCTGCTGGTGGACGCCGCCCAGGGCATCGAGGCCCAGACGCTGGCCAACCTCTACCTCGCGCTCGGCGCGGACCTGCACATCATCCCGGTGCTCAACAAGATCGACCTGCCCTCCGCCCAGCCGGAGAAGTACGCCGCCGAGCTGGCGCACATCATCGGCTGCGACCCGGGCGACGTCCTGCGGGTCAGCGCGAAGACCGGCATGGGCGTCGAGGCGCTGCTCAACGAGATCGTCAAGCAGACCCCCGGCCCGGTCGGCCAGGCCGACGCGCCCGCCCGCGCGCTGATCTTCGACTCGGTCTACGACACCTACCGCGGCGTGGTGACCTACGTCCGGGTGGTCGACGGCAAGCTGAGCCACCGCGACCGGATCAAGATGATGTCCAACGGCGTCGTCCACGAGATGCTCGAGGTCGGCGTGATCAGCCCGGAGCCGGTCAAGGCCGGCGAGATCGGGGTCGGCGAGGTCGGCTACCTGATCACCGGTGTGAAGGACGTCCGCCAGTCCCGCGTCGGCGACACGGTCACCAGCCAGCACCACGGCGCCACCGAGCCGCTGAGCGGCTACAAGCACCCCAACCCGATGGTGTTCGCCGGGCTCTACCCGATCGACGGCGACGACTACCCGACGCTCCGTGACGCCCTGGAGCGGCTGCAGCTCAACGACGCGGCGCTGGCCTACGAGCCCGAGACCTCCGGCGCGCTCGGCTTCGGCTTCCGGTGCGGCTTCCTGGGGCTGCTGCACATGGAGATCGTGCGGGAACGGCTCGAGCGGGAGTTCAACCTCGACCTGATCTCGACCTCACCGAACGTGATCTACGACGTGACCATGGAGGACGGCATCGTCTTCGAGTGCACCAACCCGAGTGAGTACCCCTCGGGCAAGGTCGCCGAGGTCCGCGAGCCCGTAGTCCGCGCCACGATCCTGTCGCCGTCGGACTTCATCGGCACGATCATGGAGCTCTGCCAGGCCAAGCGCGGCCAGCTCGACGGGATGGACTACCTCTCCGAGGACCGGGTCGAGATGCGCTACACGTTGCCGATGGGCGAGATCGTCTTCGACTTCTTCGACCAGCTGAAGTCCCGCACCAAGGGCTACGCCTCGCTCGACTACGAACGCACCGGCGACCAGGCCTCCGACCTCGTCAAGGTCGACATCCTGCTCCAGGGCGAGCCGGTCGACGCGTTCTCCGCGATCGTGCACCGTGACGCCGCCTACGCCTACGGCGTGATGCTGGTCGGCAAGCTCAAGGAGCTCATCCCCCGCCAGCAGTTCGAGGTGCCGATCCAGGCGGCGATCGGCAGCCGGGTGATCGCCCGCGAGAGCATCCGCGCGATCCGCAAGGACGTGCTGGCCAAGTGCTACGGCGGCGACATCACCCGCAAGCGCAAGCTCCTCGAGAAGCAGAAGGAGGGCAAGAAGCGGATGAAGATGGTCGGCCGCGTCGAGGTCCCCCAGGAGGCGTTCGTCGCCGCGCTCTCGACCACGTCCCCGACGGACAAGACCAAGAAGTGACCTCGGGCAGCACCCGCCCGTGAGCACGCTCCGTCTCCCCGACGGGGTGCTCGGCATGGCTCGCCGCGGCCCCTCCTGGGCGAGCTGGGTGGACGTGCTGCCCCGGCTGACCGCCGACGTGCTGGAGGAGTGGCAGCTCGTCGTCGACGGCACGCTGATGCACGGCTTCTGCGCGCTGGTGGTGCCGGTGCGCACCGCCGGGAAGCGACCGGCGGTGCTCAAGGTGGCCTTCCCCGACGACGAGTCCGAGCACGAGCACCTCGCCCTGCAGCACTGGCACGGCCACGGTGCCGTGCGGCTGCTCCGCGCCGACCCGCACCGCCGGGCGATGCTGCTCGAGCGGCTGCACCCCGAGGACCTGACGGGCCTGGGGGACCTCGAGGCGTGCGAGATCGTGGCCGGGCTCTATCCCCGGCTGCACGTCCCCGCGCCGCCACAGCTGCGCACCCTCACGTCGTACGTCGACCGCTGGGCCGCCGACCTCGGCGAGCTGCCGCGCAGCGCACCGGTGCCGCGACGGCTGGTCGAGCAGGCGTCCGCGCTCGCCCGGGACCTGGTCGCCGACGAGGCCAGCACCGGCGTGATGGTCCACGGGGACCTGCACTACGAGAACGTCCTCGCCGGTGTGCGTGAGCCCTGGCTGGTGATCGACCCCAAGCCGATGAGCGGCGACCCGCACTACGAGCTGGCCCCGATGCTGTGGAACCGCTTCGAGGAGCTCGCGGGCGACACGCGCAACGGGGTGCGGCGCCGCTTCCACACCCTGGTGGACGCGGCCGGCCTGGACGAGGACCGGGCCCGGTCCTGGGTGGTGGTCCGCGAGGTGCTCAACGCGATGTGGGCGCTGCAGGACGCCGCTCGCGAGCACCGTGGTCGGGCCCCGGTGCCCTCCTCCGGGCTGTCGGACGCCGACCGCGCCTGGGTGACGAGGTGCGTCACCATCGCCAAGGCCGTTCAGGACTAGGAGCGGGCTAACCCGACGAGAGCCCGTCGCGTCGGCCGGCCAACCAGCTCCGCTCGGCCGTGTTGCCGGCCAGCCGGATCGCCGCGTCGTACGCCTGCCGGGCCGCGTCGTGCCTGCCGAGCCGGCGCAGCAGGTCGGCCCGGGTCGCGTGCCAGGCGTGGTACGTCGCAAGGTCGAGACCGTCGACCGCGGCCAGCGCCACCTCGGGCCCGTCGAGCTCGGCGACCGCGACCGCCCTGTTGAGCGCCACGACCGGCGAGGGGGCGCAGGCCATCAGCTGGTCGTAGAGCTGGACGATCTGTGACCAGTCGGTCATGCGAGGCGTCGAGCGCGTCGGTGTGCACGGCGTTGATCGCCGCCTGCACCTGGTAGGGCCCGGGCCGGTTCAGCGCCAGGCAGCGACGGACGAGGGTGTGCCCCTCGTCGATCAGGGCGGCGTCCCAGCGGGTGCGGTCCTGGTCCTCGAGGGTGACCAGCGACCCGTGGTCCACCCGCGCCGGACGCCGGGCCTCCAGCAGCAGCATCAGGGCCAGCAGCCCGTCCACCTCGGGCTGCGGGCCCAGGGGACCGGCCAGCTCGTCGCAGCTGCCGGGTCAGCCGGATCGCCTCTCCGCAGAGCTCCTCCCGGACCGGCTCCGACTCGGCTCCCGAGGCGAGGTAGCCCTCGTTGAACACGAGGTAGAGCACCGAGAGCACGGTCGCGATGCGGGTCGGCAGGTCCGCGGCGGAGGGGATCCGGTAGGGGATGTTGGCGTGCTTGATCTTCTGCTTGGCCCGGGTGATCCGCTGCGCCATCGTGGTCTCGGGCACCAGGAACGCGTGGGCGATCTCGGCGACCGTCAGGCCGCCGAGCAGGCGCAGGGTGAGCGCCACCCGGTTCTCCGCGGCGAGGGCGGGATGGCAGCAGGTGAAGATGAGCCGGAGCCGGTCGTCCGCGACCGGTCCGGTCGGCTCGCGTGGTGTGTCGTCGGTGATCATCGCTGCCTCGGCGTACTTCGTGTCCCGCACCCTGTCGCGCCGGATCCGGTCCAGTGCCTTGCGGGTCGCGGTGGTGGTCAGCCAGCCGCCGGGGTTGGGAGGCGGCCCGTCCACGGGCCACTTCTCCAGCGCGACGACCAGCGCCTCGGAGAGGGCGTCCTCGGCCAGGTCGATGTCGCCGAAGCGACGGATCAGCCCGGCCAGGACGCGGCCGTGCTCGGCGCGGACGATGGTCTCGACCGCGCCGAGCCCGGCGGCGTGCTGTCCTGTCACCGGTGGGTCACCCGTCGCTCACGCGGCGTCGAACGGGCGCACCTCGACCTTGCCGGCGCACGCGGCCGACCCGCGGCGGGCGATGTCGAGCGCCGCGTCGAGATCGGCCGCCTCGATGACCCAGAAGCCGCCGAGGTACTCCTTGGACTCGGCGAACGGGCCGTCGGTGATCACCGGCTGGTCGCCGGTCGCGTCCACGGTGGTGCTGTCCTCGATCGGCCTGAGCCCGCCGGCGAAGACCCAGTGGCCGGAGGCCTGGAGCTCCTCGTTGAAGGCGCCCACGTCGGCGAACATCTTCTCCAGCTGCTCCTTCGGCAGGGCGTCGAAGTCCTCGGTGCCGTCGTGGTGGACCGAGAGCATGTACTGCGTCATGGCGTTTCCTCCTCGTGTGGGGCTGTCGCCCATCTTGTCGTGTCACCGGTGCCACGAACGAGACCAGATGGATACGACACCGCACACGACACTTTTCGCCGGGGCGATCAATCCGGTCGCGACGAGCCGACCGGGGCAGGGAGAATGGTGGCCATGAGTGCTCTCGTGCGGTCGGTCAACGTGGGGATGCCGCGCGACGCGGCCTGGGCCGAGATCGGGCGTACGTCGATCGACAAGCGCCCGCTCGACGGCTCGGTGCGGGTCCGCCGGCTCGGGCTGGACGGCGACGAGGTCTCCGACACCCGGCACCACGGCGGCCCGGACCAGGCGGTCTACGCCTTCGCCCGCGAGGACCTGGACGCCTGGGAGGTCAGGTTGGGCCGGGAGATCCGTGACGGCCAGTTCGGCGAGAACCTCACCACCGAGGGCATCGACGTCAACGAGGCCGAGCTGGGGGAGCGCTGGCGCGTGGGGTCGACCGTGCTCGAGGTGGCGTCGTTCCGGACCCCGTGCAACGAGTTCAAGAACTGGATGGGGATGAGCGGCTACGACCGCACCGCCTGGGTCAGGCGGTTCACCGCCGAGCACCGGTCCGGTCCCTACCTCCGGGTCGTCGAGGAAGGCGCGCTGGCCGCCGGCGACGCGATCGAGGTCGTGCACCGCCCCGGGCACGGGGTGACGGTGACGATGATGTTCAAGGCGTTCACCACCGAGCGGTCCCTGCTGCCGGAGCTGCTCCGGGTCGACGGCCTCGTCGACGAGGCCCGGGTGGCCGCCGAGAAGTACGTCGCCGCGCAGGCATGAACGCTCCCCCGACGAATCACAGGGACCGTTACGCCACAAGGGTTCTGTCACGATCGTTGGCGGATTGAGGCCTGGTTCGGGTGCCATTCACCCCCGTTGTGATCTAGGTTACTGACACGTATCCGGACAATTCAGCCGCCCACCCGTGTGGGCGGCATGACGTGCAGGAGCCCCATGCCCAACATTCACGACGCGTCGTTCGTCGACACCCTGCCGCGGAACGTCGCGGTGCAGTTCCTGGAGAGGGTGGAGAAGTCAGCCTCCCGGGAAGCCTTCCGCTACCCCGAGGGTGACTCCTGGACCTCGGTCACCTGGAAGGAGGCCGGCGACGAGGTCAGTCGCCTGGCAGCCGGGCTGATGGCGCTGGGCATCGAGCCCGAGCAGCGCGTCGGCATCTCCTCGGGCACCCGCTACGAGTGGATCCTCGCGGACCTGGCGATCATGTGCGCCGGCGCCGCCACGACCACCGTCTACCCGAGCACCAACGCCGAGGACACGACGTACATCCTGAGTGACTCCGAGAGTCACGTGGTCTTCGCCGAGGACGACGAGCAGATCAAGAAGCTGCTCGACAACAAGGCCGAGCTGCCCCACGTCCACAAGGTCGTCACCTTCGACGGCACCGCCGACGGCGACTGGGTGATCGGGCTCTCGGACCTCGCCGCGCTCGGTGACGCCTACCTCGCCGACAAGCCCGACGCGGTCGTCGAGCACGCCGCCGCGATCGCGCCCGACCAGCTGGCCACGCTGATCTACACCTCCGGGACCACCGGCCGCCCCAAGGGCGTCCGGCTCCGGCACCGGTCGTGGGTCTACGAGGGCGAGGCGATCGCCGCGCAGAAGATCCTCGACGAGACCGACCTCGAGTTCCGCTGGCTGCCGATGGCGCACTCGTTCGGCAAGGTGCTGATGTCGACCCAGATGGCCTGCGGCTTCTCTGCCGCGATCGACGGCCGGGTCGACAAGATCATCGAGAACCTCGCCGTGGTGAAGCCGACGTTCATGGGCGCCGCCCCGCGCATCTTCGAGAAGGCGCACGGTCGGATCATCACCATGCAGGCCGCCGAGGGCGGTGCCAAGGAGAAGATCTTCAAGAAGGCCTTCGAGGTCGGTCTCAAGGTCGACCAGCTCAAGCGCGAGGGCAAGGCGGTGCCGCTGCCGCTCAAGCTGCAGCACGCGGTCTTCGACAAGCTGGTGTTCTCCAAGATCCGCGACCGCTTCGGCGGCCGGGTCCGCTTCTTCATCTCCGGCGCGGCCGCGCTCAACCGGGAGATCGCCGAGTGGTTCCACGCCGCGGGCATCGTCGTGCTCGAGGGCTACGGGCTCACCGAGAGCTCTGCGGGCTCGTTCGTGAACCACCCCGACGACTACCGCTTCGGCACCGTCGGCCCGGTCTTCCCGGGCAGCGAGGTCAAGCTGGGCGAGGGTGACGAGATCATGATCAAGGGTCCCGGCGTGATGGACGGCTACCACAACCTGCCGGAGGAGACCGAGAAGACGCTGACCTCGGACGGCTGGCTGCGCACCGGCGACAAGGGCAGCATCGACGCCGACGGGTTCCTCACCATCACCGGACGGATCAAGGAGCTCTTCAAGACCTCCGGCGGCAAGTACATCGCCCCGCCGGCGATCGAGTCGAAGTTCAAGGCGATCTGCCCCTACGCCAGCCAGTTCCTGGTCTTCGGCGAGGAGCGCAACTTCTGCGTCGCGCTGATCACCCTCGACCCGGAGGCGCTCGACGGCTGGGCCGGGGAGAACGGCGTATCGGGGGACTACGCCGAGATCGTCGCCTCCGAGAAGTGCCAGCAGATGGTCGCCGGCTACGTCGACCAGCTGAACACCCGGCTCAACCGCTGGGAGACCATCAAGAAGTGGCGTCTCCTCGACCACGACCTCACCGTGGAGTCCGGCGAGCTGACACCGTCGATGAAGGTCAAGCGCAACGTCGTCGAGGGCAACAACAAGGAGATCATCGACTCGCTCTACGCCTGACGCGGGGCCGTTCTGTCTCCGCTCCGGGAACGGGTGGGAGGATGGTGGGGTGCCTTCCGCCCCGCCCGTCGGCGACCCCGCCCCGGCCGACGGCTCACTCCCCGAGGCGGCGGTGCGCGAGCCTCGCGGAGCGGCCCTTCGGGTGGTACGTCCACGTCCCGTTCTGCACGGTCCGGTGCGGCTACTGCGACTTCAACACCTACACCGCCGAGGAGCTCGGCGACGGTGTCGGTCGCGCGACGTACGCGGAGGCGGCGATCGCCGAGATCCGGCTGGCCCGGCGGGTGCTCGGGGACCACGACCTGCCGGTGTCGACGGTCTTCTTCGGCGGGGGAACGCCCACGCTGCTGCCGCCCGGTGACCTGACGGCGATCCTGGCGGCCCTGTCCGCGGAGTTCGGGCTGGCCCGGGACATCGAGGTCACCACCGAGTCCAACCCGGACAGCGTGACCAGGTGGGACCTCGACGCCCTCCGCTCGGGCGGCTTCACGCGGATCTCGTTCGGCATGCAGTCGGCGGTCCCGCACGTGCTGGCCACGCTGGACCGGTCGCACGACCCGCTGCGGGTGCCCGCGGTCGTCGACTGGGCCCGCGCCGCCGGCTTCGACCAGGTCAGTCTCGACCTGATCTACGGCACGCCGGGGGAGTCGTTGGCCGACTGGGAGACGTCGCTGGAGTCCGCGCTCGCCTGCGGGCCCGACCACGTCTCGGCGTACGCCCTCATCGTGGAGGACGGCACCGCCCTGGCCCGGCAGGTACGCCGCGGCGAGGTCGCGATGCCCGACGACGACGACCTCGCCGACAAGTACCTCGCCGCCGACGCAGCGATGGACGCGGCCGGGCTCGGGTGGTACGAGGTGTCGAACTGGGCCACCGGGCCGGAGGCCCGGTGCCGGCACAACGTCGGCTACTGGAGCGGTGACAACTGGTGGGGCGTCGGCCCGGGCGCGCACTCGCACGTCGGTGGGGTGCGCTGGTGGAACGTGAGGCATCCGGCCGCCTGGACCGGCCGGCTCGCCGCGGGGGAGAGCCCCGCCCACGCCCGGGAGGTCCTCGATGCGGAGACCCGTCGCGTGGAGCGGGTGCTGCTCGAGGTACGGCTGCGCTCGGGACTGCCGCTGCACGAGCTGGACCCGGCCGGCCGGGACGCCGTGGCCGGGCTCGAGGACGACGGCCTGGTCACCCGCGAGGGTGCGGTCCTGGTGCTCACCACCCGGGGGCGGCTGCTGGCGGACGCCGTGGTGCGCGACCTGCTGCCCTAGCCTGCACTCATGACCCAGGGCCCGGACGACGAGAACACCGCACCGCTGCCGCCGGACGCCGGCGCGCAGCAGCCCCCGCCGGGGCAGCCGCCGCCGGGCTGGCAGCCACCCCCGCCGCAGGGCTGGGCGCCCCCGCCGCCGGGATGGCAGGCGCCGCCGGTCTCCTACGGCTACGGCTACCCGCCGAACCCGGCCGCGCCGTACGGCATCCACCCGATGACCGGCGTGCCGTACTCCGACAAGTCCAAGGTCGTCGCCGGTGTGCTCCAGCTGGTGGTGCCGCTGGGCATCGGGCGCTTCTACATGGGCGACACGAACATCGGGATCGCCCAGCTGCTGGTCACGGTGCTGACCTGTGGCATCGGGGCGATCTGGCCGTTCATCGACGGGATCCTCATCCTGGTCAACGACACGGCGACCGACGAGCACGGACGGCCGCTGCGCCCCAGCTGAGCTGCCTCAGGGGGAGGTCACGAAGTCGATCAGCTCCTCGACCCGGCCCAGCAGAGCCGGGTCGAGGTCGTTGTAGGAGCGGACGCCGCCGAGGATGTGCTGCCAGGCGCGGGCGATGTCGGTCTGGTTGCGGTGCGGCCAGCCGAGCTGCTGGCACACGCCGTACTTCCACTCGATGGTGCGCGGCACGTCCGGCCACCGCGCGAAACCGAGCCGCTGCGGCTTCACCGCGGCCCAGATGTCGATGAACGGGTGCCCGACGATCAGCACGTGCTTGCCCACCGCCGAGCGGGCGATGCCCTGGGCGATCCGACTCTCCTTGGAGCCCGTGACCAGGTGGTCGACGAGGACGCCGACCCGGCGGTCCGGGCCGGGCCTGAAGTCGCGCAGGTGGTCGGCGAGGTCGTCGACGCCACCGAGGTACTCGACGACGACGCCCTCGATGCGCAGGTCGTCACCCCAGACCTTCTCGACCAGCTCGGCGTCGTGGCGTCCCTCGACGAAGATGCGGCTGGCGCGAGCCACCCGGGCCGCGGTGCCGTGCACGGCGACCGAGCCGGAGGCGGTGCGGGTCGGCTTCGCCGGGGCGGCCTGACGGGTGGGCCGGGTGAGCACCACGGGCAGGCCGTCGAGCAGGAAGCCGGGACCCAGCGGGAAGGTACGTCGGGTGCGTCGCCGGTCCTCGAGCGTCACCGTGTCCAGGTCCCGGTCGACGGCGACGATCTCGCCGCAGAAGTCGGTGGTGATCTCCTCGACCACGTCGCCGATCGCGGCCGGCGTCTCGGTGGCCCGGCCGCGCTTGGGCGCGCGCCAGTCGGAGTTGAGGACGTCGGTTCCGTAGCGGTCTGCGGGAGGCACCGTCCCACGCTAGGACGTCGTCGCTGCCGGTCGTCGGTGCCGCGCCGGGTCAGCTGGGCTGCGAGTCGCCCGAGTCGCCCGAGTCGCCCGAGTCGCCCGAGTCGCCCGAGTCGCCCGAGTCGCCCGAGTCGGCCCGAGTCGTCCGGCTCGCGGGTGTCGCCGATGCCCAGGTCGACGTCCTCACCCTCGCCCTCGGGCAGCGGTCGGGCCAGCGGGTTGTCGTCCCCGGGCCGCAGGTCCTCGGGCAGCTGGTCGTCGGTGACCGAGTCCGGGGCGACCTCGTCACCCGGGCTGTCGTCAGCCGGGTCCGCGGCGCCGCCGGGGCCGGCCAGGCTGGGCTGGCCGGTCTCGTCGATGTCCGCCGGCGGGTTCTGCTCCTCGGAGTCGCTCATGCCCGCGCCGTACCCGCCTGGTCCTGCCCCCATGCCCGCCCAGGTGTCACTTCTTGCGCGCCGAGGTGTCACTTCTTGCGCCCCGAGGTGTGACTTCTTGCGGGTCCCTCAGATGAGGGGGAGGCGCTTCTGGGAGCGGGGGAGCTGGTGGTAGCCGACGCGGACGGCGTGTTCGAGGTGCTCACGGGGCCAGGGCCACTCACCGGTGGCCAGCGCCTGGTCGACGGGTACGCCGCGGCCCGCGAGGTCGCGGATCGTTTCCGCGACCACCCCGATCGCGGCGCGTTGCTCCTGCACGAAGTCCCGGTCGACCGGTGCTCCGTGCCCCGGCACCACGACCGTTGCCGAGGTGAGCAGGGAGATCACTAGGTCGAGCGTGAGCGGCCACTCCATCGGGTAGCAGTCCGCCCCGAAACCCGGGACCGCGGATCGCGGCGC
This sequence comes from uncultured Actinomycetota bacterium, assembly GCA_963767955.1. GTDB lineage: Bacteria > Actinomycetota > Actinomycetes > Propionibacteriales > Nocardioidaceae > Nocardioides. The sequence continues at coordinate 466,495 of CAVYGA010000003.1, forward strand.
CGACTCCTCGACCAGGTCACCGGCGAGCATCGCGTCGGCGTCGGGGATCCGCACGACCAGGTCACCTCCGGTGTGGCCGCGCCCGGGGTGCACCAGCTCCACCATCCGGTCGCCGAGGTCGACGGCCATGACGGAGGAGACGGTCGTGTCGGCGGGGACGATCTCGGTGTCCCGCACCTCGTCGCGGTGCGGGTCGGCCGGGTCGGCGTCGTAGAGCCGCTTGACCCGTTCACCGGCGGACACGGTCCGCTCAGCGGCGGTCTCGTGGGCGTAGATCGGCACGCCGGCACCGAGTACGCCGTTGCCGAAGGTGTGGTCGAAGTGCTCATGGGTGTTGACCACGCCGATCACCGGCAGTGCCGAGAGACGACGTACGGCGTCACGCACGCCCTCGGCGGCCCGCGCGGAGGCGTGGGTGTCCACCACGAGCAGGCCATCGGCGCCCGCCACGACGGTGACGTTGACGTCGAACCACTCGTGGCGGGCGACGAAGACCCGGTCCGCGACCTCGGTGAACTCCGACATGGTGACGAGGCTAGTGGCGGGTTCCTCGGGCCGGTTGACGGCGTCAGGGGTTGCGCAGGATCAGGTCGTCGAGGGTGAGGGACTTGGCGCCGACGTTGGAGCCGCCACGGACCAGGGAGACGAACACCCGGCCAGGCGCGCCGAGGGACGGGTCGGTGCCGGTCCAGGCCCACGTGGCTGGTTCTGGTTGGCCGTCCAGCCAGGTGCGGAACATCAGCTGCTGACCGGTGATCCGGTAGCGCAGCCACTGCTTGGCGGTGGTGGCGCGGGATCCGTTGGCCACGCTGGCCAGGCTGGTTCTGGTGCCGTTGACGTTCTTGTAGACCGCCACGGCGGTGCCGTTGGGAGTGAGCTCGAGGGCGTAGCCGTTGGTGGGCCGGTAGGCGTTCTGCCAGGTGCCGGTGCCGCGCAGCACGACGGTGAGGTACGCCGAGGCGGTGGCCTGGTTCCACTGGTAGGAGGTGGTCATGTCCACGTCGGCGACGGGGTCGACTCCGCTGGCGGTGGACCGGGCGTAGGAGCCTGCCGCGGAGACGCTGAGCCGTCCGCCGCCGCTGCGCACGTCGACGAGGCCGCCGCTGCCTGACGACGAGGTCCAGGTCGTCGGCCAGGCAGCCCCGTCAGCGCCGGGCCAGGTCTCGTGGAACAGCTCCGGAGGCGGGGGAGGCGGCGGAGGCGGGGGCGGCGGCGGAGGAGGAGGTGGCGGGGGCGGAGGAGGTGGCGGAGGCGGCGGTGGCGCGCTCGGCGTGGTGACGGTGACCGCGGGCGAGGGTGGGCTCAGGTTGCCGGCGGCGTCGCGGGCGTGGACGACGTACTCGTAGCTGGTCTCGGGCAGCACCGTGGTGTCGGCGTAGCTGGTGCCGGTGACCGAGTTGTCGATGACGGTGCCGTCGCGCACCACCCGGTAGCCGGTGACGCCCCGGTCGTCGGACGCGGCGCCCCAGGTCAGGTCGACCTGGGTGCCGGCGGCGTTCGGCGTCCCCGCGAGCGCGGTGGGTGCCGCCGGCGGCGTGGTGTCGTCGGGGGGCGGCGGTGCATTCGGGTTGCCGAGGCTGAGGTCGTCCAGGGTGACCGACTTGAGCCCGGCGTTGGTGGAGGATCTCACCAGGGAGACGAAGACCCTGCCCGGGGCGGTGACCGATCCGTCGGTGCCCGTCCAGGCCCACGTCGTCGGTTCGGGCTGCCCGTCCAGCCAGGTCCGGAACATCACCTGCTGTCCCACCACCCGGAATCGCAGCCACTGCTTCGCCGTGGTGACGCGCGACCCGTTGGCGGCGCTGCCGAGGTTGGTGCGGGCGCCGTTGACGTTGCGGTAGACCGAGACCCCCGTGCCGTGCGAGGTGAGCTCCAGGCCGTAGCCGTTCAGCGGTCGATAGGCGTTCTGCCACGAGCCGGAGCCGCGCAGCACGACGGAGAAGTACGCCGCCGGGGTCGCCTGGTTCCACTGGTAGGAGGTGAGCAGGTCGGCATCGGCGACCGCCGGCACGCCACCCGCCGTCGCGCGGGCCCACGACCCCGACGCGTCCACGGCCAGCCGGCCACCACCGGAGCGCACGTCCACCACGCCGCCGGCCCCGGTCCCGGACGTCCAGGCCGCCGGCCACGCAGCCCCGTCGGCGCCGGGCCATGTCTCGGCGAACAGCACCGCTGGCGGTGGTGGAGGCGTGGGTGTGGTGACGGTGACGGCGGCGGAGGGCGGGCCGAGGTTGCCGGCGGCGTCGCGGGCGGTGACGACGTACTCGTAGCTGGTGCTCGGGAGCACGGTGGTGTCGGCGAACGTGGTGCCCGGGACACCCGGGGCCACCACCACACCGTCGCGCTCGACGCGGTAGCCCACCACCCCCCGGTCATCGGTGGCGGCGGTCCAGGACAGGTCGACCCGGGTGCCGGCCGGGTCCGGTGCCCCGGCAAGCGAGGTGGGTTCGGTCGGCGGACTCGTGTCGGGCGGCAGCGGGGTCGGTGAGCCGATCGAGAAGCTGTCGGTGAACGCCTGGCCGGCCGCCGAGACCTGGGTCATCCGCAGGCTCGTCTCGTCGACGGTGAACAGGCCGAACCCGAAGACGGACGAACCGGGCCCCTGCAGACCGCGGGTGCGGGCGAAGTAGTCGGCCTGCGGGTCGGCGGCCCCGAGCGTCTGGGTGGGCCTGCCACCGGTGCCGTTGATCACCAGGACCGGCCCGGCGCCCTTCTCGTACGCGTCGTCCGCGCCGTCGTCGGCGATGCAGTAGGGGTTCGGGGGGTCGATCGCCATCTGGGGGCACGCCGCGCTCAGGGCCAGCTGCTTGCTCCGCTGGTAGGCATGCTCGTGGGACTGGAGGATCAGGTCGACCTTCTTGGCGACGAGCAGGTTGAAGATGTCGGAGCCCATCTCGTTGAGCTTGTCTCCGGTCGAGATGGCGTCGAGGTGGTTGGCGACGATGACCCACCGGATCCCCTGCGCGCGAGCCTGGTCGATGGCCTCGCTGACCCACGCGTAGTCCGTGGACCCCGCCGGGTACGTCCGCTGGATCCCCGGCGAGATGGCGATCACCCGGGCCAGGGGTGCCTCGGTCGGGTAGTCGATCACGAAGTCGCGGCCGTACGTGCTGTGCGGCGCGACCACCGAGTCGAGGCGATCGGGGAGGCAGGACGGCGTCACGTACTCGTCGAGGTTCGCCCGCTCGTGGTTCCCCTGCACCAGCCCGAACGGGTACGTCGTGCCGTACGGGTCGCCCGCGGGTCGTCCGGCGCCGGCGTTCAGCTCGTCCTTCACCATCTGGCACCACGCGGGCGGGGGGATCGTGTCGTAGCTCAGGTCGCCGGTCGACAGGAAGAAGTCCGGGTCGGCGGCTCCGACGGCGCGGAGCACCGCCCGGGCGTTGGCATCGCTGCCGTGGTCGCCGACCGCGCCGAAGGTGAAGCCCGGTGCCGCGAGCGACTGGACGGGCTGGGGTTCGGCAGTCGCGGGGGACGACCACACCAGGGCCGGCGCCAGTGCCAGGGCCATGAACAGGACCAGGACCGGTACGCCGCGACGTGCCACGCTCTCAGGGGCCGCCACGATGAGCTCCTTCACTCCCGGATGCCCCGGGTCTGCTGCTCGATACCCCAGTCGCGGCACCAGTTTCGCAACCTACCTTCGGGCCAGAGATCGATGCCAGACGGAATCCACTGCTCTGGGGTCGGGTACTGGGGTAGGGGCTTGTAGCATTGGCACTCCGCCGGATCGAGTGCCAGAAGACCGAGTGCCAGAAGCCGAGTGCCAGAGGAGGAGACATGGTCGAGGACCGCCGACTCGCCGTACTGCGCGCGATCGTCGAGGACTACGTCTCCACCGAGGAGCCGGTCGGCTCCAAGGCGCTGGTGGACCGGCACCACCTCGGCGTCTCGCCCGCCACGGTCCGCAACGACATGGCGGTGCTGGAGGAGGAGGGGTTCATCACCCAGCCGCACACCAGCGCCGGGCGGGTCCCGACCGACAAGGGCTACCGGCTGTTCGTCGACCGGCTGACCACGGTCAAGCCGATGAGCGCCGCCGAGAAGCGCGCGATCGCGTCCTTCCTCGACGGGGCGGTCGACCTCGACGACGTCGTCACCCGCAGCGTGCGGCTGCTCTCGCAGCTCACCCGGCAGGTCGCCGTCGTCCAGTACCCCACCCTCTCCCGGAGCACCGTCCGCCACGTCGAGGTGGTCGCGATCACCCCGAGCCGGTTGCTCCTGGTGCTGATCCTGAGCTCCGGGCGCGTCGAGCAGCGTCTGCTCGAGCTGCCGGGAGCGCTGGAGGACGAGGCGCTCGCCGACCTGCGCACCCGCCTCAACCGGGCCGTCACGGGCCGGACCATCGCCGAGGCCGCCGCCCGGCTCTCGGCGGTCACCGACGAGGTCCCGGTCGAACGGCGTACGTCGGCCGGTGCCGTGGTGGCCGCGCTGGTCGAGGCGATGTCCGACCACCGCTCCGACGAACGGGTCGCGGTCGGCGGCACCGCCAACCTGACCCGGTTCGGCGAGGGGTTCGACACCACCATCCGCCCGCTGCTCGAGGCGCTGGAGGAGCACGTCGTGCTCCTCAAGCTGCTCGGCGAGGCCGGCACCGGCGGCACCGTGACGGTCCGCATCGGTGGCGAGGGCCCCTACCAGGAGCTCTCCTCCACCAGCGTGGTCGCCACCGGATACGGTCCCGACGACCGCGCCCTCGCGACGCTCGGCATCGTCGGCCCGACCCGCATGGACTACCCCGGCTCGATGGCGTCGGTGCGGGCCGTGGCGCGCTACGTGTCGCGGATCCTCGACGAAGCCTGACCCACATCAACCAGAAGGACTCATGAGCCAGGACCCCTACGACCTCCTCGGAGTGTCTCGCGACGCAGATGCGGACACGATCAAGAAGGCCTATCGCAAGCTGGCCCGCCAGCTGCACCCGGACGTGAACCCGGACCCCGAGACCCAGGAGAGGTTCAAGGAGGTCTCCCGGGCCTACGAGGTGCTCAGCGACCCGCAGAAGCGGGCGGCGTACGACCGTGGCGGCGACCCGTTCGGCGGCGGCGCCGGTGCCGGGTTCGGCCAGGGCGCGGGCTTCTCGTTCACCGACATCATGGACGCCTTCTTCGGCGGACAGGGTGCGGGCGGAGCCGCGGGTCGCGGTCCGCGGCCGCGCACCCGCCGCGGTCAGGACGCCCTGATCCGCATCGAGATCGAGCTCGCCGAGGCGGCCTTCGGCGTCAGCCGCGAGCTCAAGGTCGACACCGCCGTCACCTGCGAGACCTGTCACGGGGAGGGCGCCGCGCCGGGCAGCAAGCCGATCCTGTGCGAGACCTGCCGTGGAGCCGGCGAGGTCGCGCACGTCCAGCGGTCGTTCCTCGGCGAGATCCGCACCCTGCGTCCGTGCGCGGCCTGCCGCGGCTTCGGCACGGTGATCCCCGATCCCTGCCGCGAGTGCGCCGGCGAGGGACGGGTCCGCTCGCGCCGCACCCTGACCGTGAAGATCCCCGCCGGCGTCGACACCGGCACCCGGGTCCAGCTCACCGAGCAGGGCGAGGTCGGTCCCGGCGGCGGCCCGGCCGGGGACCTGTTCGTCGAGATCCACGTCGCCCAGCACGAGACGTTCACCCGGCACGGCAACGACCTGCACTGCACGGTCTCGGTGCCGATGACGGCGGCCGCGCTCGGCACCACCGTCCACGTGCCCACGCTGGAGGCCGATGTGCCCGGCGACGACCCGGAGCTGGAGCGGTCCTTCGAGCTGGAGATCAAGCCCGGCACCCAGTCCGGGGCCTCGCAGACCATGAAGGGGCGCGGCGTGCCCGGCCTGCGCGGGGTCGGTCGCGGGGAGCTCGTCGTCACCGTCATCGTGGACACTCCCACCCGTCTCGACGACCGTCAGGAGGAGCTGCTGCGCGAGCTCGCCGCGATCCGAGGCGAGGAGTCGCCGGACGGCCACTTCCGGTCGCCGCAGAAGTCCGTCTTCGGCCGACTCCGCGACGCGTTCAACCAGAACGGATGAGCCTGCCGGTCCACCTCGTTCCCTCGCTGGCCGGCGCCACCGCCGGCGGGACGGTCGAGGTCACCGGCGACGAGGCACATCATGCGGTCGCCGTACGCCGCCTCCGGGTGGGGGAGCGGGTCGTGCTCACCGACGGAGCGGGGGCGACGGCGACCGGTGAGGTCGCGTCCACCGGCAAGCGGGTCTTCACCGTGACGGTGTCCGCCGTCGAGGTGGTGGCGCCGGCGCAGCCGTCGGTCACGCTGGTGCAGGCGCTGCCCAAGGGGGACCGTGGTGAGCTCGCCGTCGAGATGCTGACCGAGATCGGGGTCGCCACCATCGTGCCCTGGGCCGCGTCGCGGTCGGTGGCGGTCTGGCGTGGCGACCGGGCGACCAGGTCGCAGGCGAAGTGGTCGGCCGCCGCGCGTGAGGCCGCCAAGCAGGCCCGGCGCTCCTGGTTCCCGGCGGTCGCGCCGCTGGCCACCACGGCCGAGGTGGCCGCGCTCCTCTCCTCCGCCGACCTGGCCGTCGTCCTCCACGAGGACGCCGACGAGGCGTTCGCGGCCCTGCCCGTGCCGCCGGCCGGGTCCATCGTCCTCGTGGTCGGCCCCGAGGGCGGGATCACCGACGACGAGCTCGCGGTGTTCGAGGCGGCCGGCGGTCGCGCCGTCCGGCTCGGCGCGGAGGTGCTGCGCACCTCGACCGCGGGGGTGGCCGCCGTGGCCGCCCTGCTGGCCCAGACCCCCCGCTGGACCTGACTTCCCGCCGAGGTGTCACTTCTTGCGCGCCGAGGTGTCAGTTCTGGCGGTCGAGCAGCTCCTCGAGGCGGGCGATCTCGCCGTCCAGGTCGCTTCGCTCCCGGCGCGTGAGGTCGCGGAAGAGCTGCGTGGTGATCCGGCCCTCCTCGAGCCGCCACAGGCCCTCGAGCATCCCGTCGACGAAGACGGTCGCCGCGTTGCCGCCGTTGGGCCCCATCCACCTCCCTCGCTTGTCCGGTGCGGTGACGCGGTCGCGCTTGGCATGGGAGAGCCAGAGGTTGTCGTAGGTCCCGAGCAGCCGCGGCGGGGCCGGCACGTCGCCGGTGACGATCTCGCCGCCGGGCACGTCGTACACCACCCGCCCGTCGGGACCGGTGTGCCGGACCAGGTCCTCCATGCCGGCCAGCACCGGCCCGAGCCGGGTCACCGCCGACCACGCCGTGACGTCGGCGGCGGTCGCCGGCCCGAACGCCGCCAGATACCGCCGGACGATCGCCTCCGGGTCCGGGGCCGACTGCGGCCGGCCCAGCCAGCGGTCGACCCGGTCGTAGACCACCCCGCCCGACTGCCGCCAGCAGCCACGGGGCGGCAGCTGGACCAGGGGTACGTCGACGCGCGCGAGCTGGCCGAGCGCGCTCGGCGGGACGCCCGGGAACCGCTCCGCCATCGACTCACCGAGCGCCTTGACCGACAGTGGCCCGTCCGCGAGCGCCACATCGACGGCGGCGCGGACGTCGTCGGGCTCGAGGTGCAGGCCGGCCCGGGTGTTCTGGCTGACCCTGCGCTCACGGTCCTGCACCGGTTGGGTCCAGCCGCGCAGCGTCAGCGCGTCGTCCGGGACCAGCAGGTGGATGGTCCCCCGCATCGAGAGCAGCCGGACCAGCGACCGGTCCTCCAGCCCGCGGGTGACGTCGTACGGGTCGAAGGACTGCAGCCGGGCCGCGAGCGAGAGGTACGGCGGGAGGCTCTCCTGGGCCTGCAGCCCGACCAGGTGCGTGGCCATCGCGGCCACGGACGCCGACGTGCGCTCGAGCAGGTGCTGGCGCGACAGCAGGGTGCGGTTGAGGTCACGAGCGGTGAGGTGCACGCGACCAGTGTGCCCGCAAGAAGTCACACCTCGGCGCGCAAGAACTCACACCTCGGCGGGGGTCAGGGGATGGTGAAGTCCTTGGTGTCGGTGTGCGGGCCGGCGCCCTCGGCGCCGCCGGAGGGGTCGTCGGTGGAGGCGACCAGGGTGTAGTCGCCCGGCGGCAGCGCCGAGATGTCGAGGGACGCCGTCCAGGGGTGGAGCTTGTCCTCGAACCCCGCCGCGGTGGTGAAGTCCTCGAGCACCACTTCGGAGCCGCGCAGCACCTTCAGCGGCACGGTGCCCTCGAACGAGCTGGCGACGCCGCTCGCGACCAGCGTCCCGCCGACCTCCTCGCGCTGTTCGGGGGCGGTGATGTTGACGTGGGCGAGTACGTCGAGCGGGGCGCCGTTGGCGACCGGCTCGGAGGTCGGCACCCCGAGCACGGTGTCGGTCGGGGTGCCGTCGATGAGGAACTGCACCGGCGCCCGGGCGGCGACCACGCCCTGCAGGGTGTAGACCACCTGCTCGATCGCGAGCTCGGCCTCGCGCACGGTCATCGTGGTCGGTCGGTCGTGCAGCGCTGCGTCGGGCAGCGACACCTGGATCAGGCCGTCGGCGCCGGTCCCGTCGAAGGAGACGCTCTCGACCGACGCACCCTCGGGCCACAGGGTCCGGTAGTCGGGGTCGGTGGGAGCGCCGCGCAGCACCAGGTCCGCGGCGGCCCGCAGCCGGTCACCGGAGTCGACGCGCTGGAACTCCCGGTAGAGCGCCACACCCTGCGGCGTGTCCCCGGCGAAGTAGACCCCCGCCGCGATCGTCGCACCGCCCGTGCCGTCGCTGGCGCCGTCTGAAGCGCCGTCTGAAGCGCCGTCGGAGGCACCGTCGGAGGTGCCATCGGTGGGCCCGCCGCTCGGCGCGTCCGTGGCGTTGCCGCTCGGCGTGCCCTGCCCGGCCGGCGGTGCGTCGGCGGCCGGCCGGGGGTCATTGCCGGCCACCGCGATGCCGGCGACGACCGCGGCCGTGGCCACCGCTGCGCCGAACGCACCGAGCAGCCAGGGGCGGCCGGAGGCGTTCGACCGGTCGGCGGTGCGGGCCCGGATCGCGTCCAGGCCCGGACGCGGCTCGATGCCGTCGACCGTGTCGTGCAGGACCCGGCGGAGGTCTTCCCCGGAGCTGTGACCGGTGTCCGGACCGGACTCGTGGCGATTCATCGGAGACCCTCCAGGTCGTTGCCGAGGTGGGTCCGCAGCGCGGCGGCTCCACGTGAGGCATGGCTCTTCACGGCGCCCGCGCTGATGCCCAGCGCCTCGGCGATCTCGGCCTCGGAGAGGTCGAGGTAGTAGCGCAGCGCGAGCACCTCACGCTGACGGGTGGGGAGCTTGCGCAGCCCCTCGAGTACGGCGTCACGACGGGCCGCGGCCAGCGGTCCGTCGTCGGCGCCCGGCTCGTGGAGGAGGGCGAGGTGGCTCTCCCTCCGGGCGTGCTTCTCGACCACGGCCCGGTGTCGCAGCGCCGAGCGGGAGCGGTTGACGACGGCCTGTCGCAGGTAGGCCAGCGCCTTGTCCGGCTCGCGCAGGCGCGACCAGCGACCGTGCATGGCCACGAACGCGTCCTGCACGACCTCCTCGGCGGTGCCGGTGTCGCGCACCAGCAGCACGGAGAGCCGCACGAGCGAGCGCCAGTGCGCGGCGTACAGCTGCTCGACCGCGGTGTCGGCGTCGAGCGACGCGTGGACAGCCATCTGGCCCCTCGCTCCGTGCCCGGCCCCCGGAAGGGGCATCGTGTGGGTGTTCACGCTAGTTCCACGCGCAACCCTGCGGTCGGGTTCACACGCCGAGCCGAGAAATCTCGACGCCTATGCTCGCCCCATGAGCGCACCCGAACCGGACTGCATCTTCTGCGCGATCGTCTCCGGAGGCATCCCCGCCGACGTCGTGCTCGAGACCGAGCACTCGCTGGCCTTCCGTGACCTGGACGCCCAGGCGCCCACGCACGTGCTGGTGATCCCGCGGACCCACTACGCCGACGCCGCCGAGCTCGCCGCCGGCGATCCCGGCGCGGCGGTCGACCTGCTGCGGGCGGCGGGCGTGGTCGCCGAGCGCGAGGGCCTGGCCGAGGGGTACCGGATGGTCTTCAACACCGGCGCCGCTGCGCACCAGACCGTCTTCCACGCGCACCTGCACGTCCTCGGCGGACGTCCGATGGGCTGGCCCCCCGGCTGACGCGGGTGGGAGGCACGACTCAACGGGGTGGGAGGCACGACTCAACGACTCGGCGGGGTGGACATGCATGGCAGCATGAACACATGTTCCGACTCGCCGCCGCGGCCGTCGCCACCGTCCTCCTGCTGGCCGGTTGCGCGGGCGCCTCGGACGAGCCCGGGGACAGCGCCGGACCCGACCCCACCACGGCCGCCGGCGCCGACACGTCGACCGACCCCAGCGCCGCCCCGGACGGTCATGGCGGGCACGACGGCGGCGACACCGCTGCGGTGGCCGCGAGGCCGCTGCGGGCGGGGGAGAGGTTCGCCGACCTCGAGATGCCCAGGCCCTACACGCCGTCCGCACCGACCGGCGTCGGCACCGACGACTACCGGTGCTTCCTGCTCGACCCCGGGCTCTCCGCGGACGCGTTCCTCACCGGCATCGACGTGCTCCCGGGCAACCCGGACGTGGTCCACCACGTGATCCTCTTCCAGGTGCCTCCCGGAGAGGTCGCCGAAGCGCGCGCCACCGACGAGGCCGCCGAGCGCGAGGGCTGGACCTGCTTCGGCGGCTCGGGTGTGGGAGGGCCGGGGGAGTCGCTGGACTCGGCGCCGTGGATCGGCGCCTGGGCCCCCGGCGGCGGAGGCACCGTGCACCGCGCGGGCTTCGGCATCCCGCTGGCCGCCGGCACCCAGGTGATCATGCAGGTCCACTACAACCTGCTCGCCGGCACCGAGCCCGACACCAGCGCGGCCCGGCTCCGGCTCGCCCCGGCCGACGCGAAGGTCCAGCCGCTCGAGACGGTGCTGCTGCCCGCACCCGTCGAGCTGCCCTGCCGCCCGGGGCGGACGGGCGAGCTGTGCGACCGCGCCGCCGCGGTCAAGGACGTCAAGGCCCGCTTCGGCGAGGGTCCGGGCTCCCAGGGCGACCTGCTGCACCTGCTCTGCGGCGCCGACGACATCGGACCCGTGCAGACCTGCGACCGGCCGGCGTCGCGGGCGATGACGATCCGCGCCGCCGCTGGCCACATGCACCTCCTCGGTCGCGCGATCGAGCTCGCCGTGAACGGCCGCACGGTCCTCGACATCCCGGTCTGGGACTTCGACGACCAGAAGAGTCGCGCCGTGAAGCCGGTGAGGGTGAAGCGGGGCGACACCCTCACGGTGACCTGCCGGCACGACCAGGCGTTGCGCGACAGGCTGCCCGCGTTCGAGGGCCAGGAGGAGCGGTACGTCGTGTGGGGCGAGGGCACCACCGACGAGATGTGCCTCGGCATCCTGCTGGTCACCCGGCCCTGAGGGGCATTCGGGTGTGACCGGCGCGCGTCCGCGCCGTAGCATGAAGCCACGATGACAGACACCCAGAGCCACAGCGGCCCCACCACCAAGCACACCGTCGTGGTCCCCGCCAGCATCAACATGGTGAGCCTGCTCGGCCCCGGGGACGAACACCTCGCGCTCATCGAGCGGTCCTTCGGCGCGGACGTCCACGTCCGCGGCAACCAGGTGACCCTCCAGGGAGAGCCCGCCGAGATCGCGCTCGTGGAGCGGATGCTCGAGGAGCTGGTGACCCTGATCCGCACCGGGCAGGGTGTCTCCACCGAGACCGTCGAGCGGGTGATCTCGATGCTGCGCACCGAGACCACCGAGCGCCCCGCGGACGTGCTGAGCCTCAACATCCTCAGCAACCGCGGACGCACGATCCGCCCCAAGACGCTCAACCAGAAGCGCTACGTCGACTCGATCGACAAGCACACCATCACCTTCGGGATCGGGCCGGCCGGCACCGGCAAGACCTACCTGGCGATGGCCAAGGCCGTCCAGGCGCTGCAGACCAAGCAGGTCAGCCGGATCATCCTCACCCGTCCCGCCGTGGAGTCCGGCGAGCGGCTCGGCTTCCTGCCCGGCACCCTGGGCGAGAAGATCGACCCCTACATGCGGCCGCTCTACGACGCGCTGCACGACATGCTCGACCCCGACACGATCCCCAAGCTGCTCGCGGCCGGGACCATCGAGGTCGCCCCCCTGGCCTACATGCGCGGGCGGACGCTCAACGACGCCTTCATCATCCTCGACGAGGCGCAGAACACCTCGCCCGAGCAGATGAAGATGTTCCTCACCCGGCTCGGCTTCGGCTCCAAGATCGTGGTCACCGGCGACGTCACGCAGATCGACCTCCCCGGCGGAGTGCGCAGCGGGCTCAAGATCGTGGAGGGCATCCTCACCGGCGTCGAGGACGTCATGTTCAACCGGCTCACCAGCCACGACGTCGTCCGGCACCGGCTGGTCGGCCGGATCGTGGCGGCGTACGACGACTTCGACGCCCGCAGCGAGGTCCGCGACACGTCCCGTGAGGGCCGTCGCCAGTGACCATCGAGGTCATCGACGAGTCCGGTCACGCCCTGGACGTCCGGGGGCTGTCGACGCTCAGCCGCTTCGTGATGGACCGGATGCGCGTGCACCCGCAGGCCGAGCTGTGCATCAAGGCGGTCGACGAGGCCACCATCACGGGGCTCAACGAGAAGTGGATGGAGAAGGAGGGCCCCACCGACGTGCTCGCCTTCCCCATGGACGAGCTGCGGCCCGGGCTGGTCAACGAGGAGCTCGAGGAGGGCATGCTCGGTGACCTGGTGCTCTGCCCGGCGGTCGCGGAACGGCAGGCCGTGACGGCCGGCCACTCGACCGAGGCCGAGGTCGAGCTGCTGACCGTCCACGGCATCCTGCACCTGCTCGGCTACGACCACGCCGAGCCGGAGGAGCACGAGGAGATGTTCGGGCTCCAGGCCCAGCTCCTCGACGAGTGGCGCTCCCGCTGATGAACCCCTTCTGGCTGGCCGTCTCGGCCGCCTCCCTGGTCGTCCTCGCCGGCCTGTTCTCCGCGGCCGAGGCTGCCATCGCGTCGTTCTCGCGCGCCCGGGCCGAGGAGCTGTCGGCCGAGGGCAGGGCCGGCTCCCGCCCGTTGCTGGAGATCCTCGACGATCCCGCCCGGTTCCTGAACACGGCGCTGTTCCTGCGTCTGTTCTGCGAGGTCGCCTCGGTCGTGCTGGTCACCCAGTTCGTCTCCCGGCGCACCGACGGCTGGTGGGCCACGGTGCTGATCTCGATCGCCAGCATGCTGGTCGTCTCGTTCGTCGTGATCGGCGTCGGGCCGCGGACCCTCGGTCGTCAGCACGCCACCCCGGTGGCCCTCGGCTCGGCCGGTCCGCTGCGGCTGATCACCCGGATCCTCGGCCCGTTGCCGCGGCTGCTGATCCTGGTCGGCAACGCCCTCACCCCCGGCCGCGGCTTCAGCGAAGGCCCCTTCTCCACGGAGACCGAGCTGCGTGAGCTCGTCGACATGGCAGAGGCGTCCAGCGTCATCGAGTCCGGTGAGCGGAAGATGATCCACTCGGTCTTCGAGCTCGGCGACACCTCGGTGCGCGAGGTGATGGTGCCGCGCAACGACGTGGTGTTCGTCGAGCGCCACAAGAACCTCCGCCAGACGATGTCGCTGTTCCTGCGCAGCGGCTACTCCCGGGTGCCCGTGATCGGGGAGAACCTCGACGACATCGTGGGCTTCGCCTACCTCAAGGACGTGACCCGACGCGTCTTCGACCGCGCGGAGGCGGAGACCACCGAGCGGATCGAGGCGGTGATGCGGCCGGTGCACTGGGTGCCCGACTCCAAGCCGGCCGACGAGATGCTCTCCGAGATGCAGGCCCGCCGGCAGCACATCTCCGTGGTCGTCGACGAGTACGGCGGCACCGCGGGGCTGGTCACCATCGAGGACATCCTCGAGGAGATCGTCGGAGAGATCACCGACGAGTACGACGAGGCCGAGATCGAGACGGTGGTGCTCGAGGACGGCAGCGTGCGCGTCTCCTCCCGCTTCCCGGTCGACGACCTCGACGAGATCTTCCCGGGCTTCCATGTCACGCGCGAGGACGAGGTGGACAGTGTCGGTGGGCTGATGGCGATGTACCTCGGCCGGGTGCCCATCCCCGGCTCCGGCGTCGAGGCGCACGGCCTGCACTTCGAGGCCGAGGCGCCGTCGGGCCGGCGCAACCGGGTCGGCACCGTGCGGATCACCCGGGTCGAGGACGCCGACGACGCCTCTATCGTGTCCCCATGACCGACCTGCCGCCCGAGGACGCCAAGCTCGTCACCCTGGCCCGGGCCACCCGCGCCCGCACGCGGGCCACCGAGGGCGCCGCGGTGCGCGACACCGACGGTCGCACCTACGCCGGCGCCACCGTCGACCTGCCGTCGCTGCAGGTGTCGGCGCTCCAGGTGTGCATCGCGATGGCGCACTCGTCGGGCTCACGTGGCCTGGAGGCCGCGGTGCTGCTCTCGGAGGCGACCACGCTGACCGAGCCGGACGCCGCGGCGCTGGCCGACTTCGCCGGCGACGCGGTCGTTGTCCACCTCGCCGGACCCACCGGAGCCCTCCGGGGCTGAGGCTGCGGGACTAGTCTCGGGCCCATGCTCTCGGCGCGCTCCATGGTCCTGGTCCTGCTCACCGTGCTGGCCTGCTCGGTCGGGCCGTCCGCCGGGACCGCTGCTGACGCGCCGCCGCAACGGGCGATGTGGGTCTGGGACCGTCCTCCGGTGAAGTCGCTGGTCGCGTTCGCGACCAGGCACGAGGTGCGGGACCTGTTCGTCTCGGTGCCCGCCGACCTGCCCGGCTCGGGGCAGCTGGGCTGGTTCCGCACGCTGCGAGCCCAGGCCACCGCCTCAGGCATCCGGGTGCACGCGCTCGGCAGCGAGACCACGTGGATCGACGACGTGCCCGCCGCCCTCCGCTGGGAGTCCGCGGCCCTGGGCACCGGGCTGTTCGACGGTGTCCACCTCGACGTCGAGCCGTGGCTGCACGGCGCGTGGGCCACCGTCGGTCAGGAGGCCATGCTGGAGCGCTACCTCGACCTGCTGGACCGGGTCGAGGCGGCCACCCCGCTGCGGGTCGAGGCCGACATCGCGTTCTGGCTGGACCAGGTGACCGTCGGTGGGGGCCGCCTCGACGAGGCGGTGCTGGCGCGGGTCGACGCGGTCACCGTGATGAGCTACCGCACCACCGTCACCGGGCCGGACAGCATCACCGCGCTCGGGGCCGCCGGGCTGGACGCGGCCGCCCGGGCCGGGAAGCCGGCCCGGCTCGCGGTGGAGACCAACCACCTCGGGTCGGACCCGGTCTCCCGCAAGCAGACCTTCCACGGATCCACCCAGGCACAGCTGGCCGCCGCGCTCGCGGCGGTCGACGCCGCCGAGGCCGGCCAGCCGGCGTACGCCGGGATCGCGGTGCACGACCGGGCCGGCTGGGCGGCCTTGAAGCGCCGATGACCTCCGAACGCGTGCGGCCACGGCTGCCGCTGTCCTCCGATGCCGACACGGCCGCGCTCTGGGAGCGCTTCCTCCATCTCTACGGCACCCGGCGGTCCGGGGCGGGCGACGCGCTGCGGGCGGTCATCGCGGCCGATCCCGCCCTCGCGGTGGCCCGCGCCGCCGCGGTGCTGCTCGCCGCGTTCGCGGGCGAGACCTTCGACACCGCGGCCGAGGTCGACGCGGCCCGGCGCGGTGAGCAGGCACACGACTGGGAGCGCTCCCTGGTGGAGGCGACCCTGACCCTGGCCAGCCAGGGCAGGTGGCCGTCCCGGCCCTCGTGGGAGCGCCACCACGACCGCTTCCCCGGCGATCTGCTCGGGCTGGAGCTGGTCATCTTCCTCACCCTCATGTCCACCGACCAGGACGCCCAGACGGTGGCTCTGGCACGTTGCCTGCGCACGGAGGCCGCCCTCGGCGAGCTTCCGCAGCTGCTCGGGCTGCGCGGCATGCTGGCCCAGGACCGCGGCGACCTCGACGAGGCGCACCGGCTGGCCACGCGGGCCCTGGAGCTGGACCCGACCGGGTTCTCCGGCGGCCACCCCCTGACCCACGTGTTCTTCGAGGGCGGCGACCACGCCGCGGGCGCCGAGTGGCTCGACGGGTGGCTGCCCGGCACCGACCAGGCGGCCGACTTCGGCGGCCACCTGGCCTGGCACTCGGCCCTGCACCACCTCGCTCTCGGCCACCAGGACACCGCGATCCAGCGCTACCGGGAGTGCGCGGGCCGCTCCGGACCCGGCGGGCTCGTCGACGGCACCTCGATGCTGTGGCGCTGCCGGATGCACGGCCTGGTCCCGCCCGGCGCCGACCCGGCCGAGGTCGCCGTCGCCGACGTCGTCGCACCGCTCACCCGGGACGTGCCGTTCACGTTCGTCGGCGTGCACGTGGCGCTCGGCCTGGCCACCGCCGAGGACGCGGACGGGCTGCGCCGCTTCGCCGCGAACGCCGCCGGCTTCACCGCCCCGGGGAGCGCCGAGCTGCTGCCCGACCTGGCGCTCGGCCTGGCGGCGTACGTCGAGGGCGACCACGGCGCCGCCAGCGAGCGGCTGCTGGCCCAGGAGCGTGGCTTCGGGAGGTACGGCGGGTCCCACGCGCAGCGCGAGGTCTTCGAGGACACCCTGATCCAGACGCTGATCCGAGCCGGCCGGCTGACCGAGGCCGCTTCCCGGTTGCGGGCGCGGCTGGACCGGCGTGAGAGCCCGCTCGACGCCGCCCTGCTGGCCCGTGCCCAGGGTTCGGGGGAAGCGGTCGCCCCCGGCTAGCCTTGGCCGGTGAGCACCCGGGCAGCGCAGTACCCCGCCGTCGTACTGCGGCGTGAGCAGCTGTCGTCGCACTTCGTCCGGCTGGTGCTCGGCGGCCCCGGCCTGGCCGGGTTCACCTCCACGGGGGTGCCCGACGAGTGGGTCGCGCTGACCGTGCCGGGCCAGTTCCAGACCCGCTACTACACCGTCCGCTCCTTCGACGGCGGTGAGCTCACCCTCGACGTGGTGGTCCACGACCACGGCCTGGTCACCGAGTGGGCGGCCGGCGACTGCGTCGGCGACACCGTGAGCGTCTCCGAGCCCAGGGCGTCGTTCGCGATGCCCGCGGGGGCCCGGTGGCTGCTGCTGGTCGGCGACCTGACCGCGCTGCCCGCGATGGCGCGGATCATCGAGTCCACCCCGGGCATCCCGGTGAAGGCCTGGGCCGAGGTGCCCGACGGCGCGCTCCCCGGCTACGTCGCCGGCGACGCCGACGTCACCTGGCTGCCCCCGCCCGCGGGTGTCGAGTCCGCCACCGCGGACATCGTCCGGGGCATCGCGTGGCCCGAGGGCGAGGGATACTTCTGGATGGCGGGGGAGTCCGCCCAGATGCGGGCGATCCGCAAGCACCTGATGCGTGAGGTCGGGCTCCCGAACACGGCGTACGACGTGATGGGCTACTGGCGCGGCGGCGGACAGCAGCGGCAACCACGGGCCGTCGACCCGGGCCCGATCTGGCAGCGGGGCAAGGCCCAGGGCAAGGGTGACGATGAGATCTGGGCCGACTACGACGCAGCACGAGAGGCTGGCGATGGCACCGCACACCGGTGAGTTCAGGAGCGGCTTCGCGTCGTTCGTCGGACGTCCCAACGCCGGGAAGTCGACGCTGACCAATGCGCTGGTCGGCTCCAAGGTGGTGATCACCAGCTCCAAGCCGCAGACCACGCGCACCGTGGTCCGCGGCATCGTGCACCGCGACGACGCCCAGCTGATCCTCGTCGACACCCCCGGCCTGCACCGGCCGCGGACGCTGCTCGGCGAGCGGCTCAACGACCTGGTGAAGACCACCCTGTCCGAGGTCGACGTCGTCGCCGTGTGCTTCCCGGCCAACGAGAAGATCGGTCCCGGCGACCGGTTCATCGTCAAGGAGATGGCCAAGGTCAAGCGCACCATCAAGGTGGCGATCGCCACCAAGACCGATCTCGCCACGGGTGAGCAGATCGGGCAGCACCTGCTCGACATCCAGGCCCTCGGTGGCGAGACCGGGACCGAGTGGGCCGAGATCGTGCCGGTGTCCGCGAAGTCCGGCGACCAGGTGAAGCTCCTCGAGGACCTGCTGGTCGGGCTGCTGCCCGAGGGGCCGCAGCTCTACCCCGACGGCGACCTGAGCGACGCCCCCGAGGAGGCGATCGTGGCCGAGCTGATCCGCGAGGCCGCGCTGGAAGGCGTCCGTGACGAGCTGCCGCACTCGATCGCCGTCGTCGTCGAGGAGATGAAGCTGCGCGAGGACCGGCCCGACGACAGGCCGCTGCTCGACATCCACGCCAACCTGTTCGTCGAGCGCGACTCCCAGAAGGGCATCGTGATCGGCCACAAGGGCGCCCGGCTGCGCGACGTCGGCACCGAGGCCCGCACGCAGATCGAGGCGATGCTGGGCACGCCGGTCTACCTCGACCTGCGGGTCAAGATCGCCAAGGACTGGCAGCGCGACCCGCGCCAGCTGCGCCGGCTGGGGTTCTGACCCGGCTCCGTCAGGACGGGGCCCAGCAGAGCGCATAGCGGCGCCCGGCCCGCCACTGCTCCCTGGTCGGCAGCTCGAAGCCCCACGCGAACGACAACGCGTCGTCGGCCCGGTCGCGGGCCAGGTCCTTGCAGGTGTCCTCGACCACTGCGGGCGCGCCCGCCGGGTAGGCGCCGCCGGGGACGTCCACCGTGTCGATCGCCTGCCAACTGTGCTTCCTGCCGCAGATGACCCGCTCGAACCCCTCGGCCCCGGGCTTCGCGGTGCCGCAGACGCCGTACGTCGCGAGGCCGCCGGGGCGGTCCAGCACGCCCTTGAGCGCACCGCCGAGGGTGGCCAGTCGACCCTGGGACTCGACCGCGATCACGTCGCAGCGGTACCACGACTGGCCGGCGTCGGACTGACGCACCGTCGGGCTGAACCACACCGTCGAGAGCATGCTCAGCCGCTGGGCACGCTGGTCGCCGCCGACGAACGCCGCGAACCGGCGCGGGCAGTCGGTCGCGAGCTGCCGGCGGACCCGCCGGGAGTCGACGGCGAGCAGGTGCCCGTCGACCACGGTGTCGAGCGAGCCGACGTGGAAGGTCCGCGCGGTGACCTTGCCGGAGCAGGGGACCGGCTGGCGGCGGGTCGTCGGGGCCACCGCCTCGGCGTACGCGAGCCGGTAGCAGGCGGCGGCGGGCGGCCGCGGCGCCGGCTTCGCGGGACGGCCCGACGGTTCGGGCGCGGCGGGCGCGGGGCCCGCCGACCGCTCGGCGCCCCGGTCGGGCTCCTGCTGGACCAGCAGCACCACGAGGGTGGCGAGAGTGACCAGCACGCTGACCAGGAGAGCCGCACCGAGACCCCGTCGGGTCACTGGCGGGTCCTCGCCCAGCAGACCGACCGGCGGTTGCCGGCCTCCCACTCGGCCTCCTTGAACCAGGTGTAGGCGAAGTCGTAGTCGACGGGATAGTTCATCCAGGCCCCGACCGAGTCGGAGCAGAACTCCCGGGTCTTCACCTCGACCAGCCTGTCGCCGGGGTAGTCGTCCGTGGCGAGCCCGAGCTTGATCGTGGTCACCGCGCGCCAGGTGTGCTTCTGGCTGCAGGGGATCTTGGCGTTGCCGGCCACCGACCGCCCGTCGGCGCAGACCATCCAACGGTCCTGGGGGCGCCCCAGCAGCAGTCCCTTGGCGGACTCGGGCAGGGGCACGAACTCCGTGGACTCCTCGCCGCCACCGATGACGTCGCAGCGGTACCACCGCGCGCCCTCGTCCCAGGCCTTCTCCGACGGGCGGAACCAGGCCCAGCTGACGACCGTGCGCATCACCAGCGACTCGTCGGCCCCGAGGAACTTCTCGAACCTGTCCGAGCACCTCTTGTAGGCGAACGTGCCGAGGTCGGGGTCGTCGTAGGCCACGTCGTCGTAGCGCGCGGGCAGGGCCCCGACGGCGTACGTCTCCGCGGTGTGCTCGTCCGCGCAGTCGAGCGTCTTGGTCGCGTTGGCCGGCTGCGCCACGTCCTCGGGAGTCAGGTCGCGGCAGGCACCCAGCACGGGCTGCTCCACCGAGTCGACCTGCTTCGGGTCGACGTCGGGGTCGCTCGCGTCACCCCTCCCGCACGCGCCGGCCAGCAGTGCGCAGGCGGCCGCCAGCGCGGCGGCGCGCGTCAGCGGTCGTCGGGGCACGGATGGGTCCTCAGGGCTCGGGTGCCGCGATCGTACCTCCCGGTAGGAGGGCCCCAGGCCTCGGTCGCGGCTCAGTCGGCCAGCAGGGCGGCGAGCGTGCCGCCGAGCTCGTACGCCGCCTCCAGCTGCGGCTCGCGGACCTCACCGAGCGCCTCGAGCACGTCGTAGGACTGCTTCCAGCCGAGCGCACCGACGATCGAGGTGACCGACCGGACCGCGCCGGTCAGGTCGTAGCGGCCGTGCACGTAGAGACCGTAGGGCCGGCCCCTCGTCACACCCGCGGACTCACCGGCCGCACCGCTCGGGTCCAGGGCGCCGCCGACCTGGAGGAAGGTCGAGTCGAAGAAGTGCTTGAGCGCCCCGGACATGTAGCCGAAGTTCGCGGTCGTCCCCAGCAGGTAGCCGTCGGCGGCCAGGACCTCGTCCGCGGTCGCCTCCAGCGCGGGTCGCGCGACCACCTCGACCCCCGTGATGGCGTCGTCCCGGGCGCCCGCGAGGACCGCGTCGGTCAGCGAACGCAGCGACCGGGTGGGGGAGTGGTGGACGACGAGCAGCGTGGCCATGGCCCGAGGCTAACCGCGAGCGGTTCCGCACGACTGATGAGACCACGGCCCCACCCGCCGGTCGGGCACGCTAGATTGGGACACGTCATGACGCGCCACCTCCTCCTCCTTCGCTGCCGCAGCGGGGCCTGACCAGGCCGGACCCCTCGCTGCGGAGAGCGTGCTGCGCCGCCGGCTCCCATCACCTGGCGAGGACCCTTCCATGACCCACCTGAGCAACAGCCACAACGACCAGCGGACCGGCGGCATGCCGCACCAGCGCTACCGCGCGTTCCCGCCGATCGACCTGCCCGACCGCACCTGGCCGTCGCGGACCATCACCGCGGCGCCCCGCTGGCTCTCCACCGACCTGCGCGACGGCAACCAGGCCCTCATCGACCCGATGACGCCGGCCCGCAAGATGAAGATGTTCGAGCTGCTCGTGCGGATGGGCTACAAGGAGATCGAGGTCGGCTTCCCGTCCGCCTCCGAGACGGACTTCTCCTTCGTCCGCCAGCTCGTCGAGAGCGACCGGATCCCCGACGACGTGACGATCTCGGTCCTCACCCAGGCCCGCGAGGACCTCATCGAGCGCAGCGTGCAGAGCCTGGTCGGCGTACCCCGCGCCAACATCCACCTCTACAACGCGCTGGCGCCGCTGTTCCGGCGGGTGGTCTTCCACGCCGGCAAGGACGAGATCAAGGACATCGCGGTGCGCGGCACCGAGCTGGTGATGAAGCACAGCGAGTCCTACCTCGGCCAGACCGTGATCGGCTACGAGTACAGCCCCGAGATCTTCACCTCCACCGAGCTCCCGTTCTCGCTGGAGGTCTGCGAGGCGGTCTCCGAGGTGTGGCAGCCGGAGGACGGGCGGGAGATCATCCTCAACCTGCCGGCCACGGTCGAGTCGGCCACGCCCAACGTCTACGCCGACCAGATCGAGTGGTTCTCGCGCCAGCTGACGCGTCGCGAGCACACCGCGATCTCGCTGCACCCGCACAACGACCGGGGCACCGCGGTCGGGGCGACCGAGCTGGCGATGATGGCCGGTGCCGATCGGGTCGAGGGATGCCTGTTCGGTCACGGCGAGCGCACCGGCAACGTCTGCCTGGTCACGCTGGGCATGAACCTGTTCAGCCAGGGCATCGACCCGATGATCGACTTCTCGGACATCGACGAGATCCGCCGGACGGTGGAGTACTGCACCCAGCTCCCGGTGCACCCGCGGCACCCCTATGCGGGCGACCTCGTCTACACCGCCTTCTCCGGCTCCCACCAGGACGCGATCAAGAAGGGCCTGGAGGACCTCGACCGGCAGGCCCGGGAGCGAGGCGTGTCGGTCCAGCAGCTGCCGTGGGAGGCGCCGTACCTCCCGATCGACCCCAAGGACGTCGGGCGCACCTACGAGGCGGTCATCCGGGTCAACAGCCAGTCCGGCAAGGGCGGCGTCGCCTACATCCTCAAGGCCGAGCACAATCTCGACCTGCCGCGCCGCGCCCAGATCGAGTTCAGCCGGGTGGTCCAGGAACGCACCGACGCGGAGGGTGGCGAGATGGCGGCGGACGTGATCTGGTCGGTCTTCTCCGCGGAGTACCTCGACCGCGACACCCCGCTGCGCCTCGACTCCGTGCACACCTCCTCCGCCGCGGGGGAGAAGGACCAGCTGTCCACGAACGTCTACGTCGAGGGTGACCTGCAGTCGCTGACCGGGGAGGGCAACGGCCCGATCGCCGCATTCGTCAACGCGATCAACGGCCTGCCCCACGGGTACGACGTCAGGGTCCTCGACTACCACGAGCACGCGCTGTCGGCCGGCGGCGACGCCATCGCGGCGGCGTACGTCGAGTGCGCGGTCGGCGACCAGGTCCTCTGGGGGGTCGGGTTGGACGCCAACATCGTCACGGCCTCGCTCAAGGCCGTGACCTCGGCGGTCAACCGGTCGTGAACTCCTGCCGTGACGGGTGCCGCATCAGCGGCAGCCGCACGGTGACGGTGGTGCCTTCGAGGTGCGCCGACCGGATGTCGATCCGGCCTCCGTGGGCGGCGACGATCGAGGAGATGATCGACAGGCCCAGCCCGGTGCCCTGGATGGCGCGGTCCTGGGCGGTGGAGGAGCGGAAGAACTTCGAGAACAGCTCGCCCTGCTCCTCCTCGGGGATGCCGATCCCGTCGTCGGCGACGGTCAGCCTGGCCTCGCCGTCGTCGACCTCGAGGGTGCAGGTGATGTGCCCGTCGTCCTCGGTGAACTTGACCGCGTTGCTGAGCAGGTTCATCAGCACCCGGTCGAGGTGGCCCGCGTCGCCGATGACGGTGACGGCCTCGTCGGGCACCCGGAAGTCGACGGTGAGGTGGCGCGAGGCCAGCATCGGCCGCATCGCCTCCTCGCCGCTGGCGACCAGCTGCGTGAGGTCGACGGCGCCGCGCTCCCAGATCGCCTGGCCGGACTCGAGCCCGGCCAGGGTGAGCAGGTCGCTGGCGATGCCGATCAACCGCTCCCCGTTGCGCGCGATCGCGTCCAGCAGGGGGAGCTGGTCGGCGTTGGCCTCGCCGGCGGAGCCGTCACGGAGCATCTCGGTGTAGCCGACGATGCTGGTGGTGGGGGTGCGCAGCTCGTGGCTGACCGTGGAGACGAACTCGTTCTTGGCGGCGTCGAGCTGGCGCAGCCGTTCGACGCCCTGGCGCTCCTTCTCGAGGGCCGCGACGAGCATCTCCTGGCTGCGCCTCTGCTCGGTCACGTCCCGCCCGACACAGAGGTAGCCGATCCGCTTGCCGACCACGTTCTCGACGACGCTGATCGTGGTCGAGACCGCCACCGGCGTCCCGTCGCCGCGGACCCAGGTCCAGTCGCGGGTCTGCGGGGCCCCGCCGCGGTCGACATCCTGGACCAGCGCCTCGAACGCCGTCTCGGCCCCCTGGCGGCGGGTCCACTGCTCGAGCTGGTCCGGGTCGATGAAGTCGGAGATCAGGTGGCCCATCACCTCGTCGGCGTCGCGGCCGAGGATCTGCTGGGCGCCCCTGCTGAACAGCGTGATCTTGCCCTGCTCGTCCAGCCCGACCAGGGCGGTGGCGATCGCGGACTCCAGCAGGTGGCGGATCATCCCCGAGGTGGTCCGTTCGCCGGTGACGTCGACACCGGTCATCACCGCGAAGCGCGGGGAGCCGTTGGCGTCCCGGACGAGGTCGTTGTTCCAGACGATTCGCAGTCGGTCGCCGCCGGCCGTGGCGATGTCCGTCTCGCGGCTCCCGGGGATCCCTGACCCGTCACCGCCCGCGAACATCTCGCGAACGACGTCGGCTCTCTCGGGCAGGGTGAACCCCTCCCACAGAGGGTGCCCGACGATCTGGGCCTCCAGGAAGCCGGTGAGCCGGTAGGTCGCCGGGTTCGCCCGGACGACGGTGCCGTCGAGGTCGCTGACGATGATGATCGTGTTGGTCGTGTCGAGGGTGATGTTCGTGAGCTCGCGCTCCTGGGTGAGCCGGCTGAGCAGCAGGGCGCGCTGGGACACGGCGATCGCCAACGGCAGGGACATCAGCGCGGCGCACACCAGGTAGGTCTGCACGAGGGCGCCGGCGACCGCGGGGTCGATGCTGTCCGCCCGCGCCCCGACCGCGAAGGGGCCACCGCCACGGGCGGTGAGGAGCGTCGTGAGGATGCCGACGGCGAGCAGCTGGCCCGAGACCACAGGGGTGCCGAAGCGCAGCCCCGCCCACACCAGCAGGGGGAGCGGCAGGAACGCGAGCGACAGGGGCTGCTCGGGCCCGAAGACCAGCACGGTGGCCCCGGTCAGCAGCAGCGACTGCAGCACCAGCTCGGCACGCTGGGGGGCGGTGGCCCGCTCGTGCCAGACCAGAGCGAGCGGCACGATCACCAGCGTGGAGGCCAGGTGGGACGGGGTCACCGTGAGACCGGCATCGAGACCGTCGCCGCCGGTGGCCGCGACCGACAAGGCGATGCCGACACCGACGGTCGCCGCGCCGAGAACGCACGCCGCGACGAGCCGGAAGAAGTCGTCCGGCGACTCGAGGCGCGGCTTGCCCGGCCGCCGGCGCAGGAACGCACTCGCCACCACGGCCTCGGCCGCGTTGGCCATGCCGAACAGCAGCGACAGCTCGACGGTGCGCCCGGCCGAGAGGTTGGCCAGCCCGCTCGAGAGGACGACCCCGGCGGTGAGCGCCGGCCACCACGACCGGGGGCTCAGCACGAGCAGCGCGACAGAGACACCGGCGGCCGGCCACCAGGTGGCGACCTCGCTGCTGGACGGCGCGAAGTAGACCGCCGAGATCCCGGCGACGTAGACGAGCACCAGGAGCCCCGTGGCCCAGAGCAGCGCGCTCCAGCGGCGGTTGACACTCATGCTGCGCAGTCTGTCAGCCCGAGGCACCCGAACGAGACGAAAGCCCCGGACTCACCCGTGGCGAGTCGTCGGCTCCGGCAGCACCATCAGCTCACAGCGCTCCCTGGAGCCCGGCCGGATCGGCTCGGACCTCCCGGTCGCCTCGAAGCCGTAGCGCTCGTAGACGGCACGCGCGCCGCGGTTGTCCTGCGCCACGTCGAGCACCAGCCGCAGTCCCTCGGCCCGGGCGGCGGCCACCACCGCGTCGAGGATCGCGAGGGAGAGCCCGCGTCGGCGGTGCGCCGGGTCGGTCCACATTGCGATCACCTGCATCACCCCGTCGCGCACCCGATAGCCCCCACCCAGGGCCACCGGCTCGCCACCCACGCACACGACCACCGAGACACTCCGCAGTCGCTGGCGCCAGTCCGCCTCCTCGAAGGCCCGTTCCCGCTCCAGCGTCGAGCTGAAGGCTCCCGGGGCGTCGGCCAGCGAACGCAACCGGATCTCCCGCCAGGTCCGCCAGTCGTCGGGGCCCAGCACGCGGAGCTCGGTGCCCGCCGGCAGTCGGGCCGCCCGGTCACTCATCGGCGGACGCCAGGAGGCAGCCGGTCGCCAGCCGGTCGAAGCCCACCCCCGCGTAGATGGAGGTGGCGTCGTCGGAGGCCGCGGTCAGGAAGACCGTGGCCACCCCACGCGTGCACAGCTCCGCCCGCAGGGCGGTGGTGATCGCGGTGCCGTGCCCCCGCCCGCGGGCCGCGGGCAGGGTCGCGATGCCCATCAGCTCCGCGACGTCCTCACGCGGGGCCGCGCTGCCGCCGCCCACCAGCGCGCCCCCCTCGTCGTACGCCGCGACCATGAGCAGGGTGCCCTCGTCGAGCAGCCGTGGCCGGACGCCGACGTCACCCGGCTCCGGGTCGTCGCGACCGTGGAAGGACGCGTCGATCACGCCGACGACCTGGGCCAGGTCCACGCTGTCGCCCCGGAGCACCTCGCGACGCCCGGGCACCTCGCGGAGGTCCGGGGCGTCGCGGCGCGAGACCATCAGCGGCACCTCCTCGACGGTGGCGCCGGGCAGCGCCTCACGGACCGCACCGAGCAGGGACGGCGTGGTCTCGTGCGTCCACTCGACCGCCCGGGGGACGCCCAGCTCGTCCTGCCGGACGACCACTCGACGTACGTCGTCCGCGGCGATGTCGCCGGTGAGCCCGAGCCGGGGCCGGGCGTAGAACTGCCACGAGGTGCCCTCGACCGCGACGAACAGGGTGAACGGGCCGATCTCCTCCGTCGTCGCTGCCACCCGCGGGACCGTGTCGTAGTAGCGCTCGATCCGGGTCAGCTCGTCCATGTGGCCCAGCCTTCCAGTCCCGGCAGGGCGCAGCCACTACATTTCCTCTCATGGCACGTCGACTGGTCTCCGAACGCATCGGTCAGTTCTTCGTCGGCGAGGATCGGCTCGAGTACACCGAGTACGGCGCGGGCGACTCCTGGGTCGTGCTGCTGCACGGTCAGCTGATGCCGCGGCGCATGCAGCAGCCGCTGGCGCGGGCCTTGGCGGCCGAGGGCCTCCACGTCGTCACCCTCGACCTGCTCGGGCACGGACGCTCCGACCGACCAGCCGACCCCCTGGTCTACTCGATGACCGCGTTCGCGGAGCAGGTGATCGCGCTCCTCGACCACCTCGACGCCCCGCAGGCGGTCATCGGCGGCACCTCTCTCGGCGCCAACGTCTCACTCGAGGCCGTCGCCCACGCCCCCGACCGGGTCCGCGGGCTGATCGCCGAGATGCCCGTGCTGGACAACGCCCTGGAGGCAGGGCTGGTCGCGTTCGGACCGATGATGCTCTGCGCGCGCTACCTGCCGTTCACCGTGGCCGGGCTGCGGGCCCTGACCCGGCCGATCCCGCGCGGGCTGGTGCCGTTCTGGGCGGGCATCGTCCTGGACACCTTCGACCAGCAGCCGGCCGCGATGGCAGCCACCATGCACGGGATCATCTTCGGCCGGATCGCCCCGCCGTCCCGGGTCCGCCGGTCGATCGCGGTGCCCACGCTGGTCGTGGGCCACCGCAAGGACCCGATCCACCCCGCCGCCGACGCGGCGATGCTGGCGGAGGAGATCCCCGGCGCCCAGTTCGTGTCGGCCCACAGCATCCTGGAGTGGCGGGTGACGCCGGACCGGCTCAACGGGCTGGCCGCCGACTTCGCCCGGGAGTGCTGGGAGTCCCGGCCCGGCGACCACCGGTTCGGCTCCTGAGCGAGGCACAATGAGGGGGTGCCCCTCTACCGTGCCGAGGCGGTCGTGCTGCGCACCCACAAGCTGGGGGAGGCCGACCGCATCATCACCCTGCTGACGCGCTCGCACGGGCTGGTGCGCGCGGTGGCCAAGGGCGTGCGACGCACGTCCTCGCGCTGGGGCTCGCGGCTCGAGCCGTTCACCCACGTCGACCTGCAGCTGGCCGAGGGGCGCAACCTCGACGTGGTCACCCAGGCCGAGACGATCAGCCCGTTCTCCTCCCACCTCGGCGCGGACTACGAGTCCTACACCGCCGGCACCGCGATGCTCGAGACCGCCGAGCGGCTCATCATCGAGGAACGGCAGCCGTCGGTGCAGCAGTTCCTGCTGCTGGTCGGCGGTCTGCGGGCGCTGACGTCGGGGGAGCACCGGTCCGGCCAGGTGCTCGACTCCTACCTGCTGCGCTCCCTCTCGGTGGCCGGCTACGCCCCCTCCTTCGACGGCTGCGCCCGCTGTGGTGTCGAGGGTCCGCACCGCTCGTTCAACCCGTCGGCCGGTGGCATGCTCTGTGCTGCCTGTCGCCTGCCGGGGTCGGCCACGCCGGCCGCGGAGACCGTGGCCCTCCTCGGAGCGCTGCTCGCCGGCGACTGGGCGCTCGTGCACGCCGCCGAGCCCCGGCACCAGCGCGAGGCGACCGGGCTGGTGGCGGCGTACCTCCAGTGGCATCTCGAGCGCGGTCTGCGCTCCCTGGTCTACGTCGAGCGCTGAGGTCGGGCCGAGTCACTCGGGGACGGCGTCGCGCACGATCCAGTCGTCCATCGTGTCGTTGAACCGTTGCAGGGCCTTGAGGAACTCGCGGCGTTCCTCCTCCGACCAGTCGGTCAGGATCGCGTCGAGCATCCGTCGACGATGGGCTCGGGCAGTCTCGATGGCGCCCTGGCCGGTGTCGGTGAGGTGCAGCAGCGCGGCCCGTCGGTCGGCCGGGTCACTGGACTTGGTCGCGAGCCCCAGGCGCTCCACCGCCTGCACCTGACGCGTGATCGTGGACGGGTCCAGCCGGAAGGCCGTGGCGATGCTGCCCAGCCGTTGCGGTCCGTCGTCGGCGATCAGGCACAGGATGGCGTACGCCGACCGCTCCAGCTCGACCTCGCCCGAGGAGGTCTGCACGTGGATCGCGTTCGTGCGGCGCAGCAGCTTGAACAGCTGCTGCTCGATCTGGTCGTTGTGCTCCACCCCGATCACCCCCTCCCCAGGCTGCGATGCTCGAAGCATAGAGCCGTCACGGGTCGCCTAGGGTGGGAATCGTGAGTCGTCCAGTCCGGCCCCCCAGCCCGCACCCCTCCGGCGCCAGGCCGCCCACGGTGCCGCGCTCGCTGGTGCCGGGACACGTCGCGATCGTGATGGACGGCAACGGGCGGTGGGCCAAGCAGCGCGGGCTGCCCCGGACCGCCGGTCACGAGCGGGGTGAGGCGTCGCTGTTCGACGTGGTCGAGGGTGCCATCGAGATCGGCGTGCGGGCGGTCTCCGCCTATGCGTTCTCGACCGAGAACTGGTCGCGCTCGCCCGACGAGGTCCGCTTCCTGATGGGCTTCAACCGCGACGTCATCCGGCGCCGGCGCGACGAGATGAACGAGCTCGGGGTCCGGGTCCGGTGGGCCGGGCGGGCGCCTCGGCTGTGGAAGTCGGTCATCAAGGAGCTCCAGGTGGCCGAGGAGCTGACCCGGGACAACACGACGCTGACGCTCACGATGTGCGTGAACTACGGCGGCCGGGCCGAGCTGGCCGACGCCGCCCGCGCGATCGCCCACGAGGTCGCCGCCGGACGGCTCGACCCCGACAAGGTCAACGAGAAGGTCTTCGCCCGGCACCTCTACGTCCCCGAGCTCCCCGACGCGGACCTGGTCTGGCGGACGTCGGGGGAGCAGCGGCTGTCCAACTTCGTGCTCTGGCAGGCGGCGTACTCCGAGATGGTCTTCACCGACGTGCTGTGGCCCGACGTCGACCGCCGCGACCTCTGGGCGGCGATCGACACCTATGCCCGCCGCGACCGGCGCTACGGCGGCGCCGTGCCCAACCCCGGCTAGACCACCTCGCCCTCGACCTCCGGGCTCAGCGGCACGACGCGCAGGTCCCGAAGATCTCCAGCGTGTGGCTGATGTCGTCGTAGCCGTGCTCGGCCGCGATCGCCCGGGTCCAGCGCTCGACCGCCGGGCCCTCGACCTCGACCGTGGCGCCGCAGGAGCGGCAGACCAGGTGGTGGTGGTGCGTGGCCGAGCAGCGGCGGTAGATCGCCTCGCCGTCCTCGGTGCGCAGCATGTCGACCTCGCCGGCGTCCGACAGCCTCTGCAAGGTGCGGTAGACGGTGGCCAGCCCGACGGTGGCCCCGCGGTCTCCGATCAGCTCGTGGATCTCTTGGGCACTGCGGAAGTCCTCGAAGGTCTCCAGGGCCCGGGCGACCGCGAGGCGCTGCCTCGTCGGCCGCAGCGGCTGCTGGCCGGGGGACTCAGTGCTCGTCATAGTGGCTCCCGTGGGCCGCGTGGCGGTGCCCGTCGTGGATGTAGTCGACGTGGTCGCCGTGCTCCACGGCGCGGTGGCCGCAGTTCTCGCCGTGCTGGTGCTCGTGCGTCTCGGTCTCGTCGTGGCCCAGCGGCGGCTCGGGGGTGAACGGGGTGCGCAGTCGCTGCCGCCGTCGCAGGAGTACGCCGACCGGCCAGGTCAGCGCGAAGCCGGCCAGGGCGAGCAACACGATCGAGGGACCGGGGGCGATCCGCCACTGTGCCGGTGCGATCGCCGCCAGCACCAGCCCGCCGAGCGACGACGTGACGCCCAGCAGCATCGCCAGGCCGAGCGTCGTACGGAACGACCGGGTGATCTGCTGCGACGTCGCCACCGGCACCACCATCAGGGCCGAGACCAGCAGCAGGCCCACCGTGCGCATGGCGACGGTGACGGTGACCGCCGCCAGCACGGCGACGAGGATGTTGTAGGCCCGGACGTTGAGCCCGGCCACTTGAGCGAACTCCTCGTCCTGGGCGACGGCGAAGAGCTGCGGGAGCAGTCCTACCGCGATGAGGACGACGACCGCTGCCAGCACCATCGTGATCCAGACGTCACCGACGGCGATCGTGGTGATCGACCCGAAGAGGTACTGCTGCAGCTGGGCGGCACTCTGCCCGGCGATGCCGGTGATCAGCACGCCTCCCGCGATGCCGCCGTAGAACAGCAGCGCCAGCGCGACGTCGCCGTTGGCGTGGCCCTGCTCGCGGATCACCTCGATCAGCACCGCGCCGAGGATCGCCACCGCGACCGCGGTCCAGGTGGGGGAGGCCCCGGTCAGGAGACCGAGGGCGACGCCGGTCACCGCGACGTGGCCGATGCCGTCGCCCATCAGCGCGAGCCGGCGCTGCACGAGGTAGGTGCCGACGGCGGGCGCCGCGAGGCCGGTGAACAGCGCGGCGACCATCGCCCGGACCATGAAGTCGTAGGTCAGGATGCTCATCGCGGACCACCGTTCGTGTCGAGCGGCGCCGCGACGTGGGGGATGTGGTCGTGGCGCACCGGCGCCGGGTGGTGGTGGCTGTGCGACTCGAGGAACAGCGGGTGGTGGACGGCGTCGTCGGCCAGCGGCCGGCCGTCGTAGGCGACCCGTCCGTCGCGCATCACCACGGCCCGGTCCACCAGCGACGCCATCGGGCCGAGCTCGTGGGCGACGAGGACGATGGTCGCCCCCCGCTCCTTGAGCACACCGAGGGCCCGGGCCAGCGCCTCCTGGTTGGGCAGGTCGACGCCCGCGGCGGGCTCGTCGAGGAACAGCAGCTCTGGTTCACCGGCCAGGGCACGGGCGATGAGCACGCGCTGCTGCTGGCCGCCGGAGAGCGACGTGACGCCGTCCCGGGCCCGCCCGGACAGCCCCACGACGTCGAGGGCGTTGCGGATCGCGGCCCGGTCGGCGCCGAGCAGCGGACGCAGCCAGCGGCGCCGGGTGAGCCGCCCGGACGCGACGACCTCCCACACCGAGGCCGGCACCCCGGTCGCGGCGGTGGAGCGCTGCGGCACGAAGCCGAGCCGGTGCCAGTCGCGGAAGACGCCGAGGTCGGTGCCGAACAGGGTGACGGTGCCCGAGGCCAGCGGGCGCAGCCCGGTCATCGCGCGCACCAGCGTGGACTTGCCGGAGCCGTTGGCACCCATCAGTGCGACGAACTCACCGCGCCCGACCTCGAGCGAGATCGACCGCAGCACCGGACGACCGGCGATCGCCACCGCTGCGTCGTCGACCGTGAGGACGGTGCCCATGGCGGGGGTCACGGAGTCTGGCACTGGTTCGCCTCCTGTAGACGTCGGAGATTCTGGCGCATCAGCGACAGGTAGTCCTCGTCGGCGGTCTCGTCGCTCAGGCCCTCGATCGGGTCGAGCACCTCGACGTCGACCCCGAGGTCGTCGGCCAGCGACCGGGCCGCCTTGGGGCTGCCCAGCGACTCGGCGAAGACGGTGGTGATGCCGTCGGAGCGGATCAGGTCCTGCAGCCGGGCCAGGTCGGCGGGGATCGGCTCCGCCTCGGGGGTGAGTCCGACGATCGGTTCGAGGTGCAGACCGTAGCGAGCGAGGTAGCCGAACGCGTCGTGGTTGACGACCACGGTGTCCACCGCGCAGGACGCCAGCCCGTCGACGTACTCCCCGTCGAGCGCGGTCAGCTCGTCGCGCACGGCGGAGCTGTTGGCGGCGTACTCAGCGGCGTGCTCCGGGTCGAGGTCGCTGAGCTCGGCCGCCACGGCATCGGCCAGGTCGGCCATCAGCAGGGGGTCGAGCCAGAAGTGCGGGTCCAGGTCGCCGTGGTCGTGCCCGTCGTCGGCGGTGTGGGCCGCGTCGCCCTCGCTGCCCTCGTCGTCGTGGTCGCCCTCGTCGTCGTGGTCGGCGAACGGACGAAGCTCGACCGCGTCGACGACGTCGAGCACTCGGCCCTCGGCGTTCTGCTCGACCGTCGCGTCCACGGCGGGCTGGAAGTCCCGCTCGAAGACCACCAGGGCGGCCCGCTCGACGTCGGCGGTCGCCCGGATCGACAGCTCCAGGTCGTGCGGCTCCCCGCCGGGCTGGGTGAGGTTGGCGACCTCGAAGTTCTCGCCGGCGACGCGGCCGGTCACCCACGCCAACGGGTAGAACGCGGCCACCACCCGGTCGTCGTCGCCGCTCGACCCACCCGTCAGCGCACCGCACCCGGTCAGCAGGAGGGTGGCCGCGACGGCGCCGGTGAGGACCCGGGGGACGGAGGCGGTGACGAGCGGAAACATGAAAACGATTCTCAACAGAATGAGAATGATTGTCAAATCGGCCGACCGCTACGCTGGGCCGGTGCTGGTGGTGAACAGGTTCCGCGTGCCCGACGGGGAGGCCGACGGCTTCCGGGAGGACGTCACCGCCGCGCTGGCGCTGCTCGCGGCGCGGGACGGCTACGTCGACGGCCACATCGGCCGCAACGTCGACGACGCCGGGCTCTGGGTGCTCACCACCCGCTGGGTGCACGTCGGTGCCTACCGCCGCGCCCTGTCGTCGTACGACGTCAAGGTCGGCGCGGTGCCGCTGCTCAGCCGGGCGCTCGACGAGCCGAGCGCCTACGAGTCCGTGCTGCCCGGGGAGGCCCTCAATGTCGGGTCGACCCGGTCGTTAGGCTGACGCCCTCAAACCGAGCGACCGGCAGCCAGCCGGTCCGATACAGGAGTGATCCCGTGGCCAAGCCGCCCCCGTCCGCTGTCGACAACGTCGTCTCCCTCGCCAAGCGGAGGGGCTTCGTCTACCCCTGCGGTGAGATCTACGGCGGCACCCGGTCGGCGTGGGACTACGGCCCGCTCGGTGTCGAGCTCAAGGACAACATCAAGCGCCAGTGGTGGAAGTCCATGGTGCAGATGCGCGACGACATGGCCGGCCTCGACTCCAGCGTGATCCTGCCGCGGCAGACCTGGGAGGCCAGCGGCCACGTCGACACGTTCAGCGACCCGCTGACCGAGTGCCAGTCCTGCCACAAGCGCTTCCGCGCGGACCACCTGCAGGAGGAGTACGCCGAGAAGAAGAGCGCCAAGAGCGAGCACGCCGTCGACCCCGACTCGGTCGACCTGGCCACGCTGGCCTGCCCCAACTGCGGCACCCGTGGCGCGTGGACCGAGCCGCGCCAGTTCTCCGGCCTGCTCAAGACCTACCTGGGCGTCCTCGAGGACGAGTCCGGCCTCCACTACCTGCGCCCCGAGACCGCGCAGGGCATCTTCCTCAACTTCGCCAACGTGGTGACCTCCAGCCGCATGAAGCCGCCGTTCGGGATCGCCCAGATCGGCAAGAGCTTCCGCAACGAGATCACGCCCGGCAACTTCATCTTCCGCACCCGCGAGTTCGAGCAGATGGAGATGGAGTTCTTCGTCAAGCCCGGCGAGGACGAGCAGTGGTTCCAGTACTGGATCGACGAGCGCACCGGGTGGTACGTCGGCCTCGGCATCGACCCGGACAACCTGCGGCACTACGAGCACCCGCAGGAGAAGCTGAGCCACTACGCCAAGCGGACCGTCGACATCGAGTACCGCTTCAGGTTCGCCGGCTCGGAGTGGGGCGAGCTCGAGGGCATCGCCAACCGCACCGACTTCGACCTCACGACGCACTCGAAGCACTCCGGCCAGGACCTCAGCTACTTCGACCAGGCCAACAACGAGCGCTACACGCCCTACGTGATCGAGCCCGCGGCCGGGCTCTCACGCAGCCTGATGACCTTCCTGGTCGACGCCTACCACGAGGACGAGGCCCCCAACACCAAGGGCGGCGTCGACAAGCGGACCGTGCTGCGGCTCGACCCGCGCCTGGCGCCGGTCAAGGTCGCGGTGCTGCCGCTCTCGCGCAACGCGGACCTCTCGCCGAAGGCGAAGGCGCTGGCCGACGAGCTGCGCCGCCACTGGAACGTCGACTTCGACGACTCGGGCGCCATCGGTCGCCGCTACCGTCGCCAGGACGAGATCGGCACGCCGTACTGCGTGACCGTCGACTTCGAGACGCTCGACGACAACGCGGTCACCGTCCGTGAGCGCGACACCATGCAGCAGGAGCGGATCGGCCTCGAGGGCATCAGCGCGTGGTTCGCCGGGAAGCTCCTCGGTGCCTGAGCCGGTGGCGGAATCGCCGGGACCGGCTGCGTTTCGCCACCCCGTCGTGGGGAGCGCCGTGCACAATGACCGCATGAAACCCGTCCTGCGCTGTGTCTCCGTCGTGCTCGCTGCCGCCCTCGTGCTGAGTGGGTGCGGTGGCGGCGACGACGACGGCAAGGACGCCGGGAACGCCCCGTCCTCGGACGGCGGCACCAGCGCCACCACCGATGACGGGTCCACCGCCGCCGGCGGCGAGCCCACGGACGACACCCCCGGACCCGGTGACGAGCTGGCCCTCGGCGAGGTCGCGCCGCTGAGCTGGACGCCCAAGGCCGACCTCAAGGGCGAGGTGAACGTCAGCGTGGAGCGGGTGGACCGGACCACGATGAAGGACTTCTCCGCGTTCCAGCTCGACCGTGCCAAGCGCCGCTCCACCCCCTACTACGTGCACGTGAAGGTGGAGAACACCGGGAACACCAACCTGGCCGGGGTCGAGCTGCCGATCTTCCTCGACAACGGCTCCGACGTGCTGTTCCCCTCGGCCCGGATCACCAGCTCGTTCAAGCCCTGCCCGAGCCAGCCGTTGCCCAAGAAGTTCACCCAGGGCAAGAAGGCCACGCTGTGCCTGGTCTTCCTCGCCGCCGACAAGACCAAGCTCGAGGCGATCGCCATGCGTCCGACCGAGCAGACCGAGCCGATCACCTGGACCGGCAAGATCACCAAGCCGGCCACCGCCAAGAAGGCCAAGAAGAAGTCCTGACGCCCAGCGGTCGGCGGGACGTCAGTACGGCGTGGTGCGGGCCAGCCTGAGAGCCCGGCTCAGCACGAACGGGTCGGCCTGCATGTAGAGCCAGGGGCGCCCGAACCAGAGGTAGCCGTCGACGTGCGCCCGGGCGCGGGCCCGGTTGCGCCGCGACAGGCCCCACCGTCGGTCGGCCACGTCGTGCGTGGGCGGGATGCCGAGGGTGACGCATCGGACCTCGGTCCGCGTGGCGCACACCCGGGCGTTGTCCGGGTGCGAACCGCGAGCCTGCCCGAAGTCGAACGGTCGACCGTTGGACGAGGTGTTGATGACGAAGTGCTTGCCGGGTGCCCCGCGGCGGGCCAGCTCGGCGACCAGTCGGGTGCCGAAGTCGATCTGGTCGGCGGTGGCGGCGTAGTGGGTGGAGTTGAGGGCGAAGCCGCGGGCGTACTGGATGCCGGCGGGCATCAGGAACCGTGCGGACTCCTCCGGGCGGTCCTTCGGCCAGTCGGACGCGCCGCCGTCGATGTAGACACTCGTGTTGGCCAGCTGCGAGAAGGCCTTGGCCGCGTAGGCGATGAGTCGCGAGGGCATCCGTGAGCCGCCCGGCGCGCACAGTGCGAACGGACCGTCCGGCTGCAGGACCAGGGCCACGTGCGCGTCCCCGATGCCCGTGGCCGCGCGCCGCACCCACTGCCGGTAGCTGGCCCGTTCGGCCCGCGTGGGCAGGCGTCGACACGCCTCGTGCTCCCAGGGCACCATCCGGAAGATCGTCATCTGCACCAGCTTCTCGGGGTCACCGCCCGTGGAGTTGGCGATGTACTGGCGCACCTTGGTGGTGATCTCGTCGTTGGGGATCCACTTGCCGAACCACTTCGCCTTCGGGCGGAGCGCGATCTTGGCGAGCAACCTGCGCCGGGTGCCGGTGGACGCGACGTACGGCGGCCAGGCCTGGTCCGCGTTGCCCCGGTAGACGCCCCAGGGCCGCCCGGCGAGCGGGTTGACGTCCTCGCCGGCGGTGACGCGGGCCGGTGAGGCAGAGGTGCGGGCCGCGGAGCCGGCGGTGCGGGCCCCGGAGCCGGCGGCGGTGGCCGCGGAGGAGGAAGCACCCGACGGCAGTCCGGGCGTGGTCGCGGCGCCTGGCTCGGGCGGAGAGCACGGCGACGGCGCAGCCGAGCGCCATCAGGGCGCCCAGCCGTCGGCTGGGGTGGCGGGGGTGGTGGTTCACGGAAGTCCTCGAGATTGGGGGGACCGTCGATCATGCCCGGCGACTCCGGGGCTGTCCGGGCAACCGGACAGGAATGCCCGATCGGAGGACCCGATGACCCGTTCGACCCCGCGGTCGGTGCGCCGGTCGGGCGTGCGGTCGGCGTTCGCGCGCCCGGTCGTTGCCCCGTGGTGGCTGCGCCTATCTGCGGCGGTGGAAGCGCCAGTCGCCGGTGGGGGTCTTGCGGAGGTCGAGGTGGTTGTCGTGGGCGCGTTGGTGGTGGAAGAAGCACAGGGGGAGGGCGTTGGCGAGGTCGGTGCGGCCGCCGCGGGACCAGGGGTGGGGGTGGTGGATCTCGCACCAGGCGAAGGGGCGCTCGCAGCCGGCGACGCCGCAGGAGTCGTGGGTCAGCGAGAGTGCCTGGCGTTGGGCCTTGGTGTGCAGCCGGGCCTCGCGGCCCAGGTCCAGGGGGGCGGAGTCGGTGCCGAGGACGGCGGGGATGAGGCCGGCGTTGCAGGCCAGTCGGCGGGCCTGGGCGGCGCTGAGGTGGTCGCCGGTCTCGAGTCGGGCCGCGCCGAGCCCATCGCGCAGGGCGTCGAGGTCGAGGGTGAGGAGCAGGGTGGTGCCGTTGGCGGCGTGGCCCTCGGTGGGCAGGTGCTCGAGGAGCTCGGTGAACGCCAGCCCCATCCGTTCGGTCCAGTTCAGCCCGGGCCCGGAGCCGGGCAGCGTCGGGTCGACCACCGGGTCCCCGTGGCGGTCGCGGGAGAGGCGTCGGGGTGGCGCTGAGCGGTCTCGAGGTGGCGTTTGAGGAGCAGGGCGTGCAGCTCGGGGATCACGAACCGGCCGGTGTAGGTGCCGTCGCCGTTCTCGCCCAGGCTGAGCCAGGTCTCGGCCTCGGCGTGGCGGTGCTCGCGGCCCAGCATCGCGTCCTGGTGGGCGCTCATCAGGTCGTGGCAGATCGGGGCACACATCCGACGCGCGGCGCGGCGCAGCCGGCGCGCATCGAGGCGGCCGCCCGGTGCGGGTGCCCTCCCCGGTGCCTTGGGCGACCAGCCATTCCTCGGCCATCGCGACCTGCTCGGGGGTCGCGGTCGCCGGGATCTGCTCGGCCGCGCGCACGATCACCCGGACCTGCTCGACCCGCAGCCGCCCGGCCGCGAACGCGGCCCGGGTGGCGGGGTACCTCGACTCCAGCAGCCGCGCCAGCCACAGCCCACCGGCGGCGACCTCCCGGGTGGAGCCGGTCAGCGCCGCCACCCAGGCATCGGTGCCGGTCGCCGCGTCGCGCTCGGCCAGCGCCCGCCGCTCGGCCTCGGCCTCCAGCGCCAGGCGCCAGGACTCCACCTGCGCCTGCAACGCGACCAGCCCCGTGATCGCCTCCGCCACCTCCCCATCCGACACCGACGACAGCCCGACCGAGGCCCCCGAGGTGACCAGCTCCCGCGCAGCCTCCACCACCGGCACCGGCACCGCCGGAGCAGGGAACGCGTGGATCGACATGACCCCATTCCAGCACCCACCACCGACAGTCCCGGACCCTCCGAGGCGGGCCTGTGGACAGCCGACAACCCAGTGCCCCCGGGGGCTCCGGACGGTCAGGGTCACCCTTGCCCACCGGGGGCTGAACCGCTCCTCGCCTGGTGACCGTGTCGGATCGGCGGTTGATCCCACCATGGCCGGGTGGCAGGCTCCGCCCCGTGATCGATGACGTCGCGAAGGTGTATCTGCACGGTTACCTGAAGGAAGTACGCGGGGCGATGATCGCCAAGGTCGTCGGGCTCTCCGAGTACGACGTTCGCCGCCCGCTGACCGCTACCGGGACCAACCTCCTCGGCTTGATCAAGCACCTGTCGACCTGGGAGGCGAGGTACTTCGGCGAGGTTTTCGACCGTCCCTTTCCTGAACAGTTGTCCCGCTGGGACGTCGAAGCCGAGCGCCTTGCCGACATGTGGGCGACCGAGCACGAGTCCCGAACGGACATCGTCGACCGGTACCGGCGCGTGTGGGACCACAGCGACGCGACGGTGGACGCCCTTGCCATCGACGCGCCTGGCCGCGTGGCGTGGTGGCCGCGCCCCGACGTGACGCTGTTCGGCATCCTCGTCCACGTGCTCGCCGAGACCAGCCGGCACGCCGGCCATGCCGACATCCTCCGCGAGGAGCTCGACGGAGCGGTGGGAACGAACGCGGAGAGCATGGCACTGCGCACCCACGACGCGGCCTTCTGGGCGGAGCAGCGCGCGAGGGTCGAGCGAGCCGCCAGGGCGGCCGCCGACTGATGTGGCCGCCGACTGATTTGGGCCGGGAACCGGGCCCGGCGGACAATGGGCGCATGACCGCCACCACGACCAGCCCCGGGCTGCAGCTCGGCAACGTCCGGGTCGACACCCCGGTCGTGCTGGCGCCGATGGCGGGCATCACCAACGCGGCGTACCGCCGGCTCTGCGCCGAGCAGGGCGCCGGCCTCTACGTCTGCGAGATGATCACCAGCCGCGGCCTGGTCGAGGGCGACGCGGTGACGAGGTCGATGCTGGTCTTCGACGAGCTCGAGACCGTCCGCAGCGTGCAGCTCTACGGCACCGACCCGGCGTACGTCGGACAGGCGGCGGAGATCCTGTGCAGCGAGTACGGCGTCGCGCACATCGACCTCAACTTCGGCTGTCCGGTCCCGAAGGTCACCCGCAAGGGCGGCGGGGGAGCGCTCCCGTGGAAGCGGGCCCTGCTCGGCGAGATCCTCGAGGCAGCGGTCACCGCGGCCTCGCGGTACGACGTGCCGGTGACCATGAAGACCCGCAAGGGCATCGACGACGACCACCTCACCTTCCTCGACGCCGGCCGGATCGCCCAGGAGGCCGGCGCCGCCGCGATCGCCCTGCACGGGCGGACCGTCGAGCAGGCCTACTCCGGCCGGGCCGACTGGGACGCCATCGGTGAGCTCGTCGCACACGTCGACATCCCGGTCCTGGGCAACGGGGACATCTGGGAGGCGGCGGACGCGCTGCGCATGGTCGAGGAGACCGGCGTGGCCGGCGTGGTGGTGGGGCGAGGTTGTCTAGGCCGGCCCTGGTTGTTCCGCGACCTGGCCGCCGCCTTCGCCGGAGAACAGATAGCAACACTTCCCAATCTGGGTGAGGTGGCCGCGATGATGCGCCGGCACGCCGAGCTGCTCGCCGAGCACATGGGGGAGGACCGCGGCTGCCGTGAGTTCCGCAAGCACGTGTCGTGGTACCTCAAGGGCTTCGCGGCCGGCGGCCCGCTCCGGCACGCGTTGGCGCTGGTCAGCACGCTGTCCGAGCTCGACACGCTGCTCGTCGAGCTGGACCCCGCCGAGCCGTTCCCGGTGGCCGAGCTGGGCACCCCCCGCGGCCGCCAGGGCAGCCCCCGCAAGCGGGTGGTGCTCCCCGAGGGTTGGCTCGACGACACCGACGGATCCGGTGGCGTCCTGACCGAGGAACTGAGCGAGACCTCGGGCGGGTGAGCCGGAACACCCCGGATCGGCGCCTCCGGAATGGGACATTTCCCCGTCGTTTATGTTTCACTCGTCTCTTCGTGCCTCCTCCCGTCCGGGTGGGGCATGCGTCATGTCAGCAATAGCAAAGGATCAGCGCTGTGGCAGACCCTCGCCACAAGCGGGAAACCAATGCCCGCCCGAAGAACCCGAAGAAGAAGACCCCGGTCGGCCTCCTGGCCGCCCCGATCGCCGTGACGGCGACGCTCGCCGTGGTGAGCGTGGGGGTCCTCTCCTCCACCCCCGAGACCCGGTCCGCCGTCGCGGCGAACAACCGCACCTCCTTCAGCGACCTCGTTCGCGAGGCCCCGGCCACGCGTGACAACCAGACGTTGTCGCGTTCCGCCGGTCGTGCCCGCATCGACGCCGACGAGCTCTCCAGCCTCGCCGCCTTCCAGCGCAAGCAGCTGGCCGCGCAGTCGGCCGCGACCGCCCGGGCGATCAAGAACGCCTCGGCGAAGCGGTGGAGCACCGCCGACCTCAACATCTGGAGCGCCGCGGACGAGGGCGCCCGCAACCTCGGCGTCCTCGACAGCGGGGACAAGGTGCTGATCACCGGTCGCAGCGCCAACGGACGCTCGGAGATCGTGCTGGACGGCGCCGCCCGCTGGGTCACCGCCGAGTACCTGAGCGACGAGAAGCCCGAGAAGCCCGACGAGGGCACGCCCGGCATCGGCGGCTCCTGCAGCAACGGCACCTCGGTGTCGAGCGGGGTGAGCGCCAACGTCGCCAAGGTGCACGAGGCCGTGTGCGCCGCCTTCCCGGAGATCACCACCTACGGCACCCTGCGCGGTGGCGGCGGCGACCACGGGTCGGGCCGCGCCGTGGACATCATGACCAGCGGCAGCCGCGGCTGGCAGGTGGCGGAGTTCGTCCGCGCCCACGCCGGCGCACTGGGCGTCAGCTATGCGATCTACTCCCAGAAGATCTGGTCGGTGGAGCGCGGAGGTGAGGGCTGGCGGGGCATGTCCAACCGTGGCTCGGCCACCGCGAACCACTACGACCACGTCCACGTCTCGACGTACTGACGAGGCCGTCGGGACGGTCCGGGGCGGTCCGGGGCGTAGCGGTCACACGGCCTCGGCGGTGACCAGACTGATCGGCCCGGCAAGCGGCGTGTGGCCGGTGAAGCTCCAGCCGGTGCCCGTCAGCCACTCGGCGCCCTCCTCGACGCTGTAGACGTCGCCGTCGTTCACGTGGATCGCGAACTCGCCGGCCATGAGCGCCGCAGGAAGCGGCTGAGTGTGGGTCGGGTCGGTCCAGAAGTCGGCGATGAGCACTCTGTCGCCGGGCTGCGCCGCGGTCCGGATCCGCTGCAGGATCGCCCGGTTGGTCTCCGGGGTGAAGTAGTGCACGAGGTTGGCGAGCAGGAAGGCGTCGTAGCCGCTCGGCACCTCGTCGACGAGGACGTCGCCCTCGCGGACGTCGACCCGGTCGGCGTACGCCGTGGCGCGCAGCTCGTCCCGGGCAACCCGGGCGACCTCGGCGATCTCGAGCACGGTCGCGGTGAGGTCGGGGTCGGCGGCTGCCAGGGCGATCGACCAGGAGCCGGTGCCGCCGCCGACATCGAGCACCCTGCTCGCCGCCGGCAGTGCCGCCGCCTCGGGCAGGGCGCGGCAGGCGGCAGCGGTGGCCGCGGCGATGCCGGCGGACATGATCGGGACGAGCGCATCGTCGATCTCGAAGATCTCGTGGGCGGGCCGACCGCGTCCGAGGGCTCCGGCAAGGTCCTGCCAGGCGGGATAGCTCAGCCGGTCCCAGAACGTGAGCAGGGGCCGGAAGTCGGCCGGGGTCTGCCCGGAGAGGAAGGCGGCCGCCGCCGCGCCGTTCGCGTAGCGGTCGCCCTGCCTCTCCAGCAGGCCGATCGCGACCATGGCGTCCGCACTGATGCGTGCGGTTCGGCGGGTCAGGCCGGTGCGAGCCGCGAGGCCGTCGAGGTCCACCGGGCCCTCGCCCAATGCCTCGAAGAGGCCGAGCTCACTCGCGGCGAACAGGTGCTTGCTGGCCATGAAGCCCTGCGCGATCTCGAAGATGCGCTCGGGCGTCACCAGGTCGTGGACTGCAGGGGCTGCGCTCGTTGTCGTCATGCATCCAGCGTGAGCAGTCGACGCCCGCTCTGCCATCCCACGATTCTGGGGGTGCCCCGTTGCCAGTCGCCCGTCGTACGCTCCACAGGTGACGGGAGCCCTGGTGCCGGAGGTCCGCGACGAGATCGTGCGACTGGGCGCGCACGGTCTCACCTGGGTCGACTACGGCGCGGCGGTCGCGGATGTGCTGGGGAGGCTCATCCCCTTCGACGGCTACTGCTGCCACACCGTCGACCCGGGAACCATCCTGTTCACCGGGAGCGTCAACCGGAACGTCGCCTGCTCCGGCTCATGGCTGGCCCGCCACGAGTACGTCGTCGAGGACGTCAACAAGTGGTCGTTCCTCGCCCACAGCGGCCGGATCGCCGGGGCGTCCAGCATCGACACCCACGGCGACCTGTCCCGGTCGACCCGGCACCGATCTCGAGAGGGCCAGCGCTTCGGGGACGAGCTGCGCGTGTCGTTCGTGGTCGACGGGATCTACTGGGGAGCGGCGGCCTTCCTGCGCCAGGCCGACGAACCCTGGTTCACGGAGGCCGAGGTGCGCACGCTGGTCGCGCTGGCTCCTGCGATCGGAGCCGGCGTGCGCCGCGCACTGCTGGCTCCGCCCATCTCGCCGTACATGGGCGGCCCCGTCGACCATGGCCCGGGCGTCGTCGTCTTCGACGAGCACGGTGAGCCGGCGTCGATCTCGGCTGCCGCGGAACGTTGGATCGGGGAGCTGGTCGAGGACCCTCGGCCGAGCACACCCGGCGAGTCGAAGACGGTGCAGTCGGTCGCGGCCCGAGCCCGCTCCATCCCACCCGGCACCGACCCGCTCGAGCTGGCGGCACGAGCCCGGGCCCGCACCCGGTCCGGCACCTGGCTGCTGCTGTACGGCACCCGGCTGGGCGGGGACTCCGACGGCAGTACCGCGGTCATCATCCATCCCGCCACCCCGCAGGACGTGGCACCGGTGATCGCGCTGTCCTACGGCCTGACCGAGCGGGAGTGCCAGGTGGCCATGCAGTGCGTTCAGGGCCGGGTCACCAAGGAGATCGCCCGGGCGTTGTTCCTCTCGCCGTACACCGTCCAGGACCACCTCAAGTCGATCTTCGACAAGACCGGGGTGCGTAGCCGTGGCGAACTCGTCGGGCAGATCTTCCTCGACCACTACGCGACCCGCTGGGAGGCCCCGGCGCAGTCGACCCCCGGCCTGCTCGTGCGTGGCATCCTGCCCGAGGGAGCCTGACGCGAAGCCGCGTCATCCGCGTGACGGCAATGAGCAACGCAGAACGCTGGACGCGTCCCCGGGTCCCGCTAGGGTCGCCCTCGATGGATGACCTGGAGCTGTACGACGCCACCGCGCGGGAGCGGCTCGTGGCCGAGCCGCCCAAGCGGGTGGCCGCCCCCGAGCGCACCGCCTTCGAGCGCGACCGGGCCCGGGTCGTGCACGCCTCGGCATCACGGCGGCTGGCTGCCAAGACCCAGGTGGTCGGGCCGGGGTCCGACGACTTCGTCCGCAACCGGCTCACCCACAGCCTCGAGGTGGCCCAGGTCGCGCGCGACCTGGCCCGGGCGCTGGGCTGCCAGCCCGACGTCTGCGAGACGGCGGCGCTCGCCCACGACCTCGGCCACCCGCCGTTCGGGCACAACGGCGAGCGGGTGCTGGCCGAGCTGAGCGGTGCCTGCGGCGGCTTCGAGGGCAACGCCCAGACCCTGCGGCTGCTCAGCCGGCTGGAGGCCAAGACCTTCGCCGCCGACGGCCGCAGCGT
Source organism: uncultured Actinomycetota bacterium (assembly GCA_963767955.1). GTDB lineage: Bacteria > Actinomycetota > Actinomycetes > Propionibacteriales > Nocardioidaceae > Nocardioides. Next base: position 510,034 of record CAVYGA010000003.1, read on the forward strand.
CGGGCTCAACCTCACCCGCGCCACTCTCGACGCCTGCACGAAGTATCCCTGGCCGCGCAGCGCCGCCGAGGACCCGCGCGGGGTGCACGCCGACGGTTCGCCCCGGGTGGTGGTCAAGTTCGGCGTCTACGACGACGACCGCCCGGTCTTCGACTGGCTCCGGGCCGGGGTCGAGGGGCCCGGGCAGTGCCTCGAGGCGCAGGTGATGGACCTCGCCGACGACGTCGCCTACTCCGTCCACGACGTCGAGGACGGCATCGTCGCCGGCCGGATCGACCTCACCTCCCTCGACCGGCCGGCCGCCTGGCAGACCGTCCGCGACTGGTACCTCCCCGGCGTCGACGACGACACCCTCGACGCCGTCCTCGACGGCCTGACCGCGGTCGAGACCTGGCCGGAGGCGCCGTACGACGGGACGCGGCGCGCGCAGGCGGCCCTGAAGAACCTCACCAGCGACGTGATCGGCCGGTTCTGCGGCAGCGTCCAGGAGGCGACGTTCGCGGCCTCCGAGGGGCCGTTCGTGCGCTACCAGGCGTCCCTGGTGGTGCCCCGGACGACGCGGCTGGAGATCGCGGTGCTCAAGGGCATCGCGGCCCACTACGTCATGCGGGCCGACGACCGGGTCACCGCGATGGAGTGGCAGCGCGAGCTGCTCGCCGAGCTGGTCGGGGCGCTCCTCGACAGGGGTCCCGACGCGCTCGACCGGCCGTTCGCCGACGACTGGCGGGCCGCCACCGACGATGCCGTCCGGCTGCGTGCCGTGATCGACCAGGTCGCCTCCCTGACCGATGCCTCGGCCGTCTCCCGACACCGCCGCCTCGTCGGCCCGACCGCGACGTAGACTCCCGACGTGGCAGGGCGCATCCGGGACGAGGACATCCAAGAGGTCCGAGAGAAGGCGCGCATCGACGAGGTCGTCTCCGACTACGTCACGCTGCGCAACGCCGGCGGCGGCTCCCAGAAGGGCCTGTGCCCGTTCCACGACGAGAAGTCCCCCTCGTTCCACGTCACTCCGGCGCGCCAGTTCTTCCACTGCTTCGGCTGCTCCGAGGGCGGTGACGTCTTCACGTTCCTGATGAAGATCGACGGGCTCGGCTTCAGTGAGGCCGTCGAGAGGCTCGCCGACAAGTACGGCGTCCAGCTGCGCCGCGAGGACGGACCCGGAGCGCCCCAGGTCAACCGGGGGCCCCAGCGCGGGCGGCTGATCGAGGCCAACAAGCAGGCGCAGGCCTACTACGCCGACATGCTGGGCGGGGCCGACGCGATGGTGGCGCGGCAGTTCCTCGGCGAGCGCGGCTTCGACAAGGACTCGGCGGCGACGTTCGGCTCCGGCTTCGCGCCCCGCGACGGCGAGTCCCTGCTCAAGCACCTGCGGCAGAAGGGGTTCTCCGAGGAGGAGCTGGTCGCCTCCGGCCTGGTCGGCCAGAGCGGGCGCGGTCCCTACGACCGCTTCCGGGGCCGGCTGCTGTGGCCGATCCGCGACGCGAGCGGCGACGTCATCGGTTTCGGCGCCCGCCGGATCTTCGAGGACGACCGCATCGAGGCGAAGTACCTCAACACCCCCGAGACCACGCTCTACAAGAAGTCCCAGGTGCTCTACGGCATCGACCTGGCCCGGCGCGAGATCGCCCGGGCGTCGCAGGCGGTCGTGGTCGAGGGCTACACCGACGTGATGGCCTGCCACCTCGCCGGCGTCGGGACCGCGGTGGCCACCTGCGGCACCTCGTTCGGCGACGACCACGCCCGGGTGCTGCGCCGCTTCCTGCACGACCACGAGGAGTTCCGCGGCGAGGTGATCTTCACCTTCGACGGCGATGCGGCCGGGCAGAAGGCCGCGCTGCGGGCCTTCGGCGGCGACCAGAACTTCGTCTCCCAGACGTACGTCGCGATCGAGCCCGACGGCCTCGACCCCTGCGACCTGCGGATCCAGAAGGGCGACGCCGCCGTGCGCGAGCTGGTCGCCCGCCGGGTGCCGCTCTACCGCTTCGTGCTCGCCAACGTGCTCAGCCGCTACGACCTCGACCGCGCGGACAGCCGGGTGGACGCCCTGCGGGAGGCGGCCCGGCTGGTGAGCAGCGTCCGCGACAGGTCCAAGGTCGAGGCGTTCTCCCGCGAGCTGGCCTCGACGATCGGCATCGAGGTCGAGGAGGCCCGGGCGGAGGTACGCCGTGCGGTCGCCCGCGGGCCCCGGCCCGCCCAGTCCCAGGGCCGCCGCCCGGTGGTCGAGGAGGCTGCGCAGCCACCGTCCCGCAACCAGGGACCACCCGTCCCGGACCTCCGCGACCCGCGCTTCGCGCTGGAGCGGGAGACCCTCAAGCTGGTCCTGCACGCGCCGGCCGCGATCGGCCGGTTCGCCCGTGACCTCGACGACAACGACTTCACCCACCCGACGTACCGCGCCGTCTGGGACATCATCGCCAAGGCCGGCGGTGCCGAGGCCGGGGTCAACGACCCCGGGTGGGCGCCGCGACTGCGTGACAACGCGATGGACCCGGCGGTCTCCTCGGCGCTCAGCGCCCTCGCCGTCGAGCCGCTGCTGTCGTCGAAGGAGCCGGACACCGCCTACGTCCACGCCCACGTGTTCCGGCTCCAGGAGCTGACTGCGCTGCGGCGGATCACCGACCTCAAGAGCAAGTTGCAGCGCACCAACCCGGTCGAGCACGCCGGTGACTACAACCGCATGTTCGGCGAGCTGGTCGCGCTCGAGCAGCACCGGCGCAAGATGCACGACCTCGCGATGGGCAGCGCATGAGGGGTGTCCCGCCGCGCCGCGCCCCGGTGCCGGACGCCGTACGCCGCGCCCCGGTGGCCGCGGGGGAGAAGGTGCTGGCCGGCATCGTGGCCGCGGACGGCACCGTCGTGGTCGGCACCCGGGACGCGGTCTACGTCGGCGAGCACCGGGTGCCGTGGGAGGCCGTCGAGAAGGCGGACTGGTCCCAGGACGACAGCACCCTGACCGTGGTCGAGGTCGGCTCCTGGGGCGAGCAGCGCCCCGTGCACACGCTGGTCGTGGACGAGCCCGGCCGGTTCCTCCAGCTGGTCCGGGAGCGGGTCACCGCCAGCGTGGTGCTGCAGCGGCACGTGCCCGTCCGCGGGCGGCGCGGCGTGTTCGTCATCGCCCGCCGGGCGCCGCGCGGGGACCAGCCGTTGACCTGGGTCTACGAGTTCGAGGAGGGGATCGACCCCGACGATCCCGAGGTGCGGCGACTGGCCGAACAGGCGCTGGATCGGGCCCGCGACGAGGTCGGGCTCGGCTGAACCCGGATCCCTCGCGGCGTCCACCCCGGATTTCGCGGGCCACCGGCGACCTTGCTATTCTTCCGTGGCTGCCAAGCGATCCCCTGTAGCTCAACTGGCAGAGCATTCGGCTGTTAACCGGAGGGTTGTTGGTTCGAGTCCAACCGGGGGAGCAACGGAACCGCCCCTGACCCGCATCGCTGCAGGTCAGGGGCGGTTCGCCGGTTTCGGTGGAAGGATGCAGACGAGGCGTCCTGCCCTGCGAGCGGTCGGCGCCGATGGCGACCTCGGGCCAGCGCGCCGCGCTGGGATCAGGGCAGCCCGGCGTGCGTCCGCCAGAACCTCACGATCGCCTCGGTCGCGTTGAAGTGCGTCGCCACGGGCGGGTTCCCCACGCTGGTCGGCGTCGGCCAGTTGTGGCCACCATTGAGCACCGTGCCATGCAGGTAGGCCTCGGTCCCGACGAACTCCTGCAGCACCACCTCGGTGAGGCCCGTGCTGCCGGGGATCAGCGTCGTCGCGGCGGGGCCGGCTGCGACCCCGTTTCGATTCAGCATCTCTCTCAGTGTGAAGAACGGCAGCGTCTCGTCGAGCTTCCGCTCCTGCTGGGTGAACGGCGGCCGGTAGCCGGTGTCTGCGGTCCCCTGGATGTAGGCCACCGGTGCCGGCGCCGGGACGGTACCGGTCGCCGCCAGTTGCTGTCGGCGGTGACCGTCGGTACCGCGATCGAGGTGGTGGCGTAGGCCCGGGTGGTCAGCTCGGCGAGGAGGGTCTGGACGAAGTCGAGGTCAAGCGTCGGGAAGGCGCTGTTCCCGGGGCCGTAGTGCACCCACTCGTCGTCGAGTTGAGGATGGCTTTCGGGGAAGACCAGCTGATAGTTCTACACGAGCGCCGGGACCGGCGCCGGCGGCTGGACGCCCCAGCGTGCCGCAATGTTCGCGACGTCCTGGCCGCCGCCGTGAAACACGATGATCCAGCGGGAGCGGGAGCTGAGGTTCTTGCAGGATCAGCAACGCGCAGACCATCTGCGTCCACGTAGTTCCGCACTTCGGCGGCGAAGAGATGATGATGTCGCCGGAGCGGAGTTCGAAGCCGGCCCAACGGTTGCTGTTGTAGACGGTCCCCTCGACCGAACGCGCATCACCAGGAGCCAGTCATCCGCGAAGGACATGCACCGCGCGCCTTCGCGGTATGTCGCACCCCAGGGGTCAAGCCCTTCCCGCGCCAGTCCGGGTCTACGGGAAGCGGCTGCTCCAGTCCCGTAGCATCGGTGCGAGCGAGCGGCGCCGGTCGCAGACAGGGGCCGTGATGCAAGCTGTCATCCAGGACAGGTACGGCCATCCGGACGTCCTCCGGTTGGGCGAGCTCCCGGAGCCCGTCCCCGCCGACGACGAGGTTCTGCTGCGAGTGCGTGCGGTCTCCTTGAACGGCTCGGACCGTGAGAACCTGATGGGAAGTCCGGCATACGCGCGGTGGTCCAACGGGCTGCGCCGACCGCGGCACCCGGTGCCGGGATCCGACGTCGCGGGCGTCGTGGCCGCGGTCGGCAGTGCGGTCACGGAGTACGCCGTGGGAGACGAGCTGTTCGGCGAGCTGGCCGGATACCGGGGCGGGCTTGCCGACCTCGTCTGCACGCGAGCCAAGCTGTTGGCCCGGAAGCCCAGCGGGCTGTCGTTCGTGGAGGCCTCGACGATCCCGCAGGCGGGCGGCATCGCGCTCAGGGCGACCGCCGGCATTCGGCCGGGAGATCGGGTTCTGGTCAACGGCGCGGGCGGGGCCGGCGGTGTGTTCGTTGTCGCACTGGCCAAGCATGCCGGGGCCGAGGTGACGGCGGTCGACAGAGCCGACAAGGGCGACTTCCTGCGCGAGATCGGGGCCGACCGCACGATCGACTTCGCCACGGAGGACTGGGCCGACGAGCGCGACCGCTTCGACCTGATCGTGGATCTCGTGGCCCATCGTTCGCCGTTCCGCGTGCACCGCGCCCTGCGGCGCGGTGGGAGGTACGCGATGGTGGGCGGCCTGGCCAGGATCCTGCTCGGCACCGCGGTCGCCGGCCCGCTGGTGGGACGTGCCACCGGAAAGAGAGTCGGCGTGCTGGTCGTCCCCCAGTCGCGAGCCGAGCTCGAGGCGGTGACCGCCCTCGTCGCCCAGGGCGCCGTCACGCCGCGGATCGACCAGGTGTACCCACTCCGCGATGCCCCCGCAGCATTCGCCCGACTCGCCGCCGGCGAAAGCCGAGGCAAGCTCGTGTTCGAAGTGTCCGGGGGCTGACAGCCGGTGCCGGTGCGAGGCCGCCTTCTTCCGGCCTCGGCCGTTGCTGCTGGTTCGCGGCGCGGAGAGTGCTGCGTCGACGGCACCTGATCTACGAGCACTGGCTATCCCGGGATGTTATCGGGGTCTCCCCCCGAGCAGACCCGCCTCGCCCGTAGGGTGGCGACGCTCGTGGACGCCGCCGCGGCACGTCCTCCCGTCAGTGAAGGAAACGTATGTGCCGAGTGCTCGCCTACATCGGGCCCGAGACCCCGCTCGAGAGCCTGCTGCTCACGCCGTCGAACAGCCTGGTCAACCAGGCTCTCGACCCTGAGCACTACCCAGACCTGCAGCTGGCGGGCTGGGGATTCGGTGCCTGGAGCAAGCACCTGCTCAAGCCGGAGGATCCCTTCATCTACCGCCGGCCCATGGCGGCCTTCTACGACGACAACGCCGACCGCATCATCCCGAGTCTCCAGGCGAGCACGATGCTCGCCCATGTGCGCGCAGCCAGCTACAACTCGACGACCGTCATGGTCGACGAGAACTGCCACCCCTTCTCCTTCGACGAGACTCCCTGGATCATGGCCCAGAACGGCGACATGCCGAACTGGATGCTCCTGCAGAGGGAGCTGCTGCAGCACTGCGAGGACAGGTACCTGAAGCAGATGCGGGGCACGACGGACACGGAGTTCCTCTACGTGCTTCTGCTCTCCCTGCTCGACGGCGACAGCGACGAGGACGTCCAACGCGCGATCGAGGAGATGGTCGGACTCATCTCCCAGGCGATGAAGAACCTCGATCTCCCTGCCCTGACCAAGGTGAAGATGGCCCTGGTGTCGCCGAACCGGATCATCGGAGTCAACGTCGGCCTCGGGCACCAGGGCGAGACCAACCCGGCCGGGGACTGGAAGAAGTTGCGGGAGTCCGGTCCGGGCACGGACGACTTCGCCCTCTCGATGCTCCTGGAGCCGATGTACATGCTGATGGGTCGCCATGTCCCGCGCGACGACACGTCCTACGACTTCGAGGCGTGCGACGAGAACGAGGCATCGGCCGCCATTTTCGCCTCCGAGGCCCTGACGGACGACGCCGACGGCTGGTCGTACGTCGAGTTCGGGGAGATCGTGTTCCTCGAGAAGAGGGGCAATCGCGTATCCAGGACCGTCAACAGGTTGTCGGTCTAGCCGTGCCATGGTGCCCGGGCACGTAGTCGGCGAAGGGGCTGGCCCTGAACCAGTGGGCGAAGCGGCGCTGCAGCGCCGGGGCTCCTTCGAATCGCAAGCGGCCCGCCCGGACGGCTTGCGGGTAGGTGAGACGGTGCAGGTGCAGCTCGACCAGCGTTGAGGAGTCGGTATCGCACAGCAGGTCTTCCACCAGGCCGACGCTCCGGGTGCACAGCTCTGACTGAGGTCGGCGAAGCAACATCCAGTAGTTCTGGGCTGGATGGTCGCTCAGCCGCACTCGAACTGTGGTGGTGCCGGTGGGGAGAGCTTCTACGTCGACGAGCTTGACCGTCGCCCACAGGATGAAGGCCGGGTCGAGGTGACGCGGCTGCATTTCCAGCCATCGGGCACCCCACTGTCCGAGCGCGTCGCATACCGGGCCCAGGGCGTGCCCCATCTCGGTGAGATCGTAGGTCGAGCCGCGACCACTCTCCTTCGACTGGCGGACCAGGACGCCGTAGCGCTCGAGCAACTGCAGCCGTTGGGTCAGCAGCGCGGGCGGGATCCCCGGCGCGCCCTGCCGGATCTCGCTGAAGGTACGGCATCCGTTGAGCAGGTTGCGCACGATGACCAGGGTCCAGCGTTCCGCGAGCAGTTCCGAGCTGCGGGCAATCGGGCAGAACTGGCCGTAGTCCCTCATCCGACCACTGTCGCGTGCCAACACCCGGGCAGCAACTTCATATTTTGATGTTGCTCGCCTGCGGGTGGTGGCGCAGGGTGGGAAGACGGCGAAGGGAGTGGTGGTCATGCTGCTGTCAGGTGAAGGGCACGTCGTTCGGCCAGGTGAAGGACGCTCGGTCGACCTCGGCGTGGTGTCCATGCGAGTGCTCGCTGACAGCGAGGCGGTCACCGGCGGGTCCTTCACGCTGGCGGAGTTCAGCGGTGTCGGAGCGGGCCCATGGACGGTGCCGCATGTGCATCGCGGATTCGAGGAGTCGTTCTTCATTCTCGACGGCGCCTTCTCCTTCACTATCGGAGAGGAGATCCACGAAGCTACGGTGGGCATGTACCTACTCGTGCCTCGTGACACGAAGCACACCATCACCGCGGCAGACGGCGGCGGACGCTTTCTGACCCTGATGGTGCCCGGTGGGCTGGAGAAGATGTTCTTCGAGCTCGGCACCCTGCCGCCGAACGCCATCCGCGACCCGGTCGCACGAGCGGCCATCTCTGCTCGCTACGACTCCGTCCCCGTCTGACCGACCATGCGGCCCGCTCTGAAGCCGGAATGACACCGGCTCCAGCCGCACCTGTGCGGGGCGCGAAGCGATAGGGGAGCACCGCTCCAGAGCGTTGCGACGATGATCCGGCGGATCAGGCGCTGCCGCTCCACGGCGCCGGCACCAGCGCCCAGACCACCTCGGCCGACCGGGTCTTGCTGGCGTTGACCCAGGTGTGCGGCTCGCCACCGTTGAAGGTCAGCGCGTCGCCGGCGCTGAGTCGATGCCTGCGGTCGATGAGGATCAGCTCGACGGCCCCCTTGAGCACGTAGAGCACCTCCACCTCGCAGTTGATCGTGTAGAGGTCCGAGCCGCCGGTCCCGCCGGGCTGGATCGCGGAGTGCACCAGCTGGAGCTTGGCCTGGCCGCGTGGCGTCATGAGGTGCTCGTCGACGAGCCGGCCGCCCAGGTTGATCGCCGGCGCCTCGCCCCGACGTACGAGCGCGATGTCCGGGGCGGTGAAGAGGCTGCCCACGTCGATGCTCATCACCTCGCAGAGCGTGATCAGCGACGCGACACTCGGGGAGGTCTCGTCGCGCTCGATCCGGCTCAGGAACCCCTTGGTCAGCCCGGACGCGACGGCCAGCTGGTCCAGTGTGTAGCCATGCGACTTCCTCGCGGCCCGCAGCTTCGAGCCGATGCGCACCTCATGCGTGGGGGAGACGGGGAGCGGTCGCACGAGTGTTCCTCCTGAGGCAACTTTTGTTGCAAGCAATGTAACCGAACCTCTTGACAACGCATCATGCACGGGACAATCCTCGTTGGCAACCTTTGTTGTCCCATAAGCAACTCATTTTGGAGAATTGTCATGAGGCTCCGTCACGTTTCCCCCGCCCTGGCCGCCCTGGCCATCATCGTGTCGGCCGGATGCGCCGCGCCCGAGGACGACAGCTCGGCCGCAGGCGGCGAGGAGCCCACCGCCGAGGTCGGCACCCTCGAGAAGGACCCGGCGATCGCGGACATGCTGCCCGACGACATCAAGTCCGCCGGGGTGGTCCGGGTCGCCTCGGGTGTCAGCTTCCCGCCGATGGAGTACTTCGACACCGACAACACGACCGTGCTCGGCTTCGACGCCGACCTGGGCAAGGCGCTCGGCGAGGTGCTGGGGGTGGAGTTCAAGTTCCAGAACACGAACTTCGACGGCATCATCGGTGGCCTCTCGGCCGGACGGTACGACCTCAGCCTGACCTCGATGATCGACAAGAAGGAGCGACAGGCGCAGGTCGACTTCATCGACTACCTCAGCTCGGGTGTGACGTTCATGGTCGCGAAGGGCAACCCTGAGGGGATCACCGAGCAGCTCGACCTGTGTGGGCGGACGGTCGCGGTCGAGAAGAGCGCGACGGGCGACATCGTCGCGGACGACATCTCGGCCGACTGCGTGGCCGATGGCAAGGAGAAGATCGACGAGCTCCCGCTCCCCGAGCAGGTGGGAACGCTGCAGGCCCTCTCGACGGGCCGCGCCGACGCGGTGCTCGCCCTGGATCTGACGCTCGCCTACAACGTGAAGCAGCAGCCCGACGACTTCGAGGTGCCGGCCGAGCCCTTCGGCCTGCTCCCGGTCGGGATCCCGGTGCCCAAGGACAACCCCGAGCTGCGCGACGCGGTCGCGGCGGCGCTGGTCAAGGTCCAGGAGTCGGGCACCTACGACGACCTGCTGGCCAAGTGGAACCTGACCGCCCAGGCGCTCAAGGGCGCCCCCCTCAACACCGGGGAGTGACCGTGACCGCCGGAACCGTCGTCACCGAGCCGGCGGCGCACGCCGAGGAGCCGATCGTCCGGCTGCGCCACCCCTGGCGGTGGGTCGCGGTCGCGGTCATCGCCGTCTACGGCGCCGAGGCGATCCACTTCGCGGTGACCAACTCGGAGCTGCGGTGGGACCTGGTCGGCGGGTACCTGTTCGAGGAGTCCATCCTCCGAGGCCTGTGGATGACGGTCAGGCTGACCGTCATCTCCATGGTGGTCGGGATCGTGCTGGGCACGGTCCTCGCCGTGATGCGGCTCTCCGACAACCCAGTCTTCCGCATGGTCGCCGGCGGATACATCTGGCTGTTCCGCGGCACCCCGATCCTCGTCCAGCTGCTGTTCTGGTTCTTCCTGGGCAGCGTCCTGCCGACGATCTCGGTCGGGATTCCGTTCGGTCCCGACTTCGCGTCGTGGCCGACCAACACCCTGATCACCCAGTTCACCGCCGCGATCCTCGGCCTGGGCCTGAACGAGGCGGCGTACATGGCGGAGATCGTCCGTGCTGGCATCGGAGCGGTCGACCAGGGACAGAACGAGGCGGCGGAGGCGCTCGGCATGAGCCCGGTGACGACGTACCGTCGGGTCGTCCTGCCGCAGGCGGCACGGCTGATCGTCCCGCCCACGGCCAACCAGACGATCTCGATGCTGAAGCTCACCTCGCTCGTCCTGGTGATCGGCCTGCCCGAGCTCACCACCACCGCGCAGCTGATCTACGGCCGCAACCTGCAGCAGATCCCGCTGCTGATCGTGGCAAGCATCTGGTACCTCGTGCTGACCACCATCTTGACCATCATCCAGTCCCGGCTCGAGAAGCGGATGAGCCGCGGCGTGAGCCGGTCGGGCACGAAGCGACCCTCCGTCTTCGTCCGCAAGGGAGGACGCGGATGACCACCACGAGCACCATCCCCATGGTCGAGGCCGTCGGCGTGCGCAAGGTCTACGGCGCCAACGAGGTGCTCAAGAGCATCGACCTGACCGTGCAACCCGGCGAAGTGGTCTCGTTGCTGGGGCCGTCGGGCTCGGGCAAGAGCACCTTCCTGCGGTGCATCAACCACCTGGAGCGCGTGGACGGCGGGGAGATCAGCGTCAACGGACATCTGGTCGGCTACCGCCGCGCGCACGGCAAGAAGTACGAGCTGAAGCGCAAGGAGATCGCCGCCGCCCGCCGGGACGTCGGCATGGTCTTCCAGCGGTTCAACCTCTTCCCGCACCGTACGGCGCTGGAGAACGTGATGGAGGCACCCGCCTACGTCAAGCGGCGCAACAAGGACGAGGTGCTCAAGCAGGCGCTGGCGCTCCTCGAACGGGTCGGCCTCGCCGAACGCGCGCACCAGTACCCCGCGACCCTGTCGGGCGGCCAGCAGCAACGGGTGGCCATCGCCCGCGCCCTGGCCATGGAACCCACGCTGATGCTGTTCGACGAGCCCACCTCGGCCCTCGATCCCGAGCTGGTCGGTGAGGTCCTCGACGTCATGAAGGGCCTGGCCGCCGACGGCATGACGATGATCGTCGTGACCCACGAGATCGGCTTCGCCCGCGAGGTGTGCCACCGGGTGGTGTTCATGGACGGCGGCGTGATCGTCGAACAGGGCACGCCGGCCGACGTCTTCGGGAATCCCCAGCACACCAGAACCCAGTCCTTTCTCTCGAAAGTGTTGTGACGCGCGTGTCCAGCCAGACCCCAGACCGACCCGCCCTCGCCTCCGCCTCCGACGGGCGACCTGTGTCTCCCGGAATTCGCGGACCGGTGGACGCCAGCGTCGTGCCCCGCTACGGCGGCCCGTCGACCTTCGCTCGCCTGCCCCGCCTCGACGAGGTGGGCCGCGCCGACGTCGCGATCGTGGGCGTCCCCTTCGACTCGGGCGTCAGCTACCGCCCCGGTGCCCGGTTCGGCCCCGCCCATGTGCGGGCGTCCAGCAAGCTGCTGCGCACCTACAACCCGGTCCAGGACGTGGAACCGTTCGCAGTCCAGCAGGTCGTGGACGCCGGCGACATCGCCTGCAACCCGTTCGACATCCAGGACGCCATCAAGCAGGTGGACGAAGGGGTGCGCGAGGTCCTCGATGTCAGCGGCAAGCTGGTGACCATCGGTGGTGACCACACGATCGCGCTGCCCCTGCTGCGGGTGATGCACGAGATCCACGGTCCCATCGCGGTCGTGCACTTCGACGCCCACCTCGACACCTGGGACACCTACTTCGGCGCCCCTCTGACCCACGGAACCCCCTTCCGCCGGGCCAGCGAGGAGGGCTTGATCGACACGACCGCCAGCATGCACGTCGGCATCCGGGGGCCGCTCTACTCACGAACCGACCTCACCGACGACCAGGTGCTCGGCTTTCAGGTCATCGGCGCCCACGACATGGACGACATGGGCTGGCGCGGCGCCGTCGACCGGATCCGCGCACGCGTCGGTGACCGGCCGACGTACGTCTCGCTGGACATCGACGTCCTCGACCCGGCGTACGCCCCGGGCACGGGTACGCCCGAGGCCGGTGGGTTGACCAGCCGTGAGCTGCTCAGCATCCTGCGGGCGTTCAGTGCCTTCAACCTCGTCGGTGCCGACATCGTGGAGGTGGCACCGGCCTACGACCACGCCGAGATCACCGGGGTCGCTGCCGCGCACGCGGCCTACGAGCTGGTCAGCGCGATGGCTCCCCGGACCGCCGGCACGACGGCGGTGGCGGCGGATGTCTGAGCAGAGCGGTCCGGCGGACGTTCAGGTCACCGGTGGCGCGGCGGTGATCGATTCGCTGGTCGCCCACGGGGTCCGCGACGTCTTCGGGATCCCCGGCACCCACAACCTCGAGCTCTACCGCTACCTCCCCGGTTCCGGTATCCGCCACGTCGTCACCCGGCACGAGCAGGGCGCCGGGTACGCCGCCGACGGCTACGCGCGGGTCTCGGGACGGCCGGGCGTGCTGCTCACCACCTCGGGTCCGGGCATCACCAACGCGATCACGGCCCTGGCGACGGCCTACGCGGACTCGATCCCGGTGCTCGCGGTCTCCCCGGGCCCGCCGCGGGGCACGGTCGGCGCGGATGTCGGCTGGCTGCACGAGGTGAAGGACCAGCAGGCTGCCCTCGACGCGGTCTGCAGGCGCAGCATTCGCGTGGAGTCGGCCGACGAGATCCCGGAGGCGCTGGGATCCGTCTTCGAACTGTTCGCGACCTCGCGGCCGCGACCTGTGCACCTCGAAGTGCCGGTTGACGTGCTCGAAGGTCCGTGGACGCGGCGCCCGGTGCCGGTCCGGGCGGTGGCTCGGCCGGTCGGTCCAGGGCGGGAGACCGCGGTGGCGATCGCGTCCGCCCTCGGTGCCGCGCGGCGACCGCTCCTGGTGGCGGGTGGCGGCGCCCGGAACGCGGCCGAGCACGTGCGCGCGCTGGCCGACCTCGGCGTGCCGGTTCTCACCACCGTCAACGGCAAGGGCGTGCTCGACGAGTCCCACCCGGCCGCGCTCGGAGCCGGCATTCGGCTCGAGGCCGCCCATCGCGCCCTGAACGAAGCCGACCTCGTCCTCGCGGTCGGCACCGAACTCGGCGACTCCGACCTCTGGGGTGGCGTCGTGGCGCCCGGCACGCCGGGCAGACGGACCGTCGTACGCATCGACGTGGACCCCGCCCAGATGCACAAGAACGTCACGGCCGACCTGGCCGTCGTCGGCGACGCCGCGGTCGTGCTCGGTGACCTGCTCGCGGTGCTCGACCAGGGTGACGTCGTGGCCCGGCCCGTGTCGGACGGGGACACCGCCCGTGCCGAGATGGCGGCCGAGGCGGCGCTCGACGCCGGCCCCTGGGCCGAGGTCCAGCGGGTCCTCGCGGACGCGCTGCCCGTGGACACGGTGGTGGCGGGGGACAGCTCGCAGGTCACCTACTTCGGAACCGTGCACTACTGGCCGTTCACGCCGGCCAACCGGCTGCTCTACCCGACGGGCTACGCGACCCTCGGCTACGGACTTCCTGCCGCGATCGGAGCCAAGATCGCCGAGCCGGAACGAGCCGTCGTCGCCTTGTTCGGCGACGGTGCCGCGATGTTCAGCATCCAGGAGCTGATCACCGCCACCGAACAGCGTCTCGCCCTGCCGGTCGTGATCCTCGACAACGGCGGCTACGCCGAGATCCGCGACCAGATGGTCGATCGCGGCATCGAACCGCAGGCCGTGGACCTCTACCGCCCGGACATCGCGGGTCTCGCCCGCGCCATCGGCGCCCACGGCGTCGTCGCTGAGCGCGTCGAGGAGATCGGTCAGCTGGCGGCCAAAGCCCTCACCGCGGACCGCCCCACCGTCATCTACCACCACGTCGGCACTGGCCGGGAGGAGGTGACGGGCCGATGAGTCCCCGCGTCGAGGACGGTCCTACCAGGCATGAGCCAATACCTGCTGTCCGTTCCGCACGACTCCGACGACGAGCCGACCATGGAGACCATGGACCCCGCCGAGCTCGAGGCGGCCATGGCCGCCACCGGTGCGATCATCGAGGAGCTGACGTCGACCGGTGCCTTCGTCTTCGCGGGCGGGCTGATGCCGCCCTCGAGCGCGATCACCGTCGACAACACCGGTGAGTCGCTGAGCACCGTCAACGGCCCCTTCGTCGAGGCCCCCGAGTACCTCGGCGGCTTCTGGGTGATCGACGTCGCCGACGAGGAGGCCGCCCTGGCCTGGGCCGCCCGGGCGTCGAAGGCCCTCGGCGGCCGGATCGAGGTCCGGGCCTTCCAGGTGCCGCCGAGCGAGTGAGCCAGGTTCTCGAGCGGCTTCTCGAGCCGGCCGGGTCCGGGTTGGTCCGCTGATCGGCCATGCGTACGTTCAGCGCGCGCCTCACGAGGTGGAACGACCGCAGAGGCTCCACGCGTGGCGTGGTGAGGCTCAGCGTCCTCGACGTGTGAAGCTCGCGGACCGCTGGCTCAGCCACCTCGGCGACGCAGCCCGGTAGGCGGCGTACTCCGAGCCGAACTTCTCCAGCAGCGCCGACTCCTCCGCCCGGATCTGGACCCTGTCGATGAACGCGATGAACGCCGCCACAGGCGCAAGCGCCACCCAAGACCCTCGCCATATCGCGTGCGCGACCAGCAGACCCGCCATCCCGACATACATCGGGTTCCGGCTGATCGCATTGGCGCCGGTCGTCACCAGGACGGAAGCCTGCTCAGGGTGGAACGGGTGGACGGTCGTCCCACTACGTCGAAATCGACTCGACGCCGCACCCGCCAGCGAGATGGACGCCAACGAGACGCACCCCGCCACCGCGGTCCGTCCTCGCGTCGGAACTCGAGTCCGATCCGCCAGGGCCCGCTGAGCGAGGGCGGCGGCAAGGGCTACCACGGGAGGCGGGACGCGAGGCATGACCGCCAGCCTGCTCCGACAACGCGCCGCTGTCGAGCGCTGTGCTACGACGTGCGCATCTCGATGGTTCTGGCCATGCGGGCCAGGTCGGCAGGTGGAAACAACTCCGCCGGCCAGACGCCGAGGACCGGGGACCCTGTCTGCTGTAGGAATACCCAGTCGCCACTCGATCGCAGCGATGCGATCCCGTCGAACGACAACGTGGTCTCAGCCACGGGGCCGCGCAGCACCAGAAAGCGCTCGCCGATGCCTGACTCGAGCACCACGCCCTCGTGCAGGCGCCGGCTGAAGAGCCGCCGGTTCAGGAGATAGCCGATCCCCAGAACGAGGCCAGCGATGCCGAGCGTGGGAACGAGTGCGTACACGGGCCCCCACAGCAGGCGCGTCAAGGCGCCGTAGCGCTCGTCGAAGGAGAGCCCGACCAGGACAGCAAACAGCAACTCGACAACGGCGACGAACACCCACCAGCGCGGCCGACGAAGGGTCAGCTTCAAGAAGGCGCCCGCCGCCTGCTTGGCCGAGTCACGGGTGGCGACCCAGCGAGCGGTCAGCGGAGTGTTGGTCACTGGACGATTCTGTCGCCGGAGCGTCTGGCACGTCGCTCGATTCGAGAAGATCGGTGCACCGCCGCTTCGAGTCACGTGACCGCTCATCGGCGTGTGAGCCTGTCTTCAGGGCGACCCCTGAACCCACTTGGGGCTTGGCCAGGCCGCAGCGTCTTGACACGATGGCCCGGTGGACACCGCCGCGCGTCTCTTCGGTGACTCGGTCGCCGAAGTGGTCGTCGACCCGGTCCGGGCAAGGGTGTACGCCGAGGGGTGGCAGTCGTGGACTCCCAGCGCGACCTACGCGTTGGGCGAGGTGCAGTGGGGGCCGGTGCAGCCGCAGACCTGGGTGTCGGGCTACGGCGGCTCGCGACCGCGCCCACCGACGGGTCCGGGCACGTTCCAGGGTGACGGGTTGTTGATCGTGGACCCCGGCAACGGCGACGACGTCGTGACGATCGGGGCGAGAGCCGCCGACCAGCCGATCCCCGTCCTCCGATGCGTCGCGGTCGACGCTGACCGGGTCATCGTGCACAGCGCCGGCCCCTGCTCGGTCACGAGGAGTCCCTCGCACAGAGGGATCGGTGGGGCGAAGGCCGACTTCGCGGCGGCGTTCGCCCGTGCCAGCGGCGTCGAGGGCTTGCGGCCTGCGCCGAGCATCTGGTCGTCCTGGTACCAGTACTTCGACGAGGTCACCGAGGCCGACATGGATGAGAATCTCGCCGCGATCCTCGAGCGTGAGGTGCCCGTCGACGTCGTGCAGCTCGATGACGGCTACCAGGCTGAGATCGGCGATTGGCTCGAGCTCTCCGACCGGTTCCGCTCCCTGGCTGGAATGGTCGACCGCATCCGCGCGGGAGGGTTGCGGGCCGGTATCTGGATCGCGCCGTTCTTGGTGGGTTCGCGGTCTCGGTTGGCCGACGAGCACCCGGACTGGCTCGTGCGCGACAGCGACGACGTGCCGGTGCAGGCACTCCGCAACTGGGGACAGGACACGCATCCCCTGGATGTCACCCACCCCGGCGTGCAGGAACACCTTGCCAGGGTCCTCGGCTGGTTCACGGAGATCGGGATCGACCTGTTCAAGATCGACTTCGTGTACGCCGCGGCGCTGGCCGGACGACGCCACGACGCACACCTGACGGACGAGCAGGCCTACCGCGACGGTCTCGACCAGGTCCGCGCGGCCATCGGGCCCGACGCCTACCTGCTCGGGTGCGGCGCCCCGTTGCTTCCCTCGGTAGGGAAGGTGGACGGGATGCGGGTCAGCGCGGACACCGCACCCCAGTGGGCGCCCGAGCACGGCGACATGAGCCTCGCCGGTGGGGCCTCCGCGGAGCTGTCCGTGATCGCGCGCTCCTACCAGCATGGCCGCTATTGGGTGAACGATCCCGACTGCGTCCTGCTCCGACCCGGGATCGAGGGCCGAGAGCGCCGCGCAGACCTGGTCGCACGCCACGGCGGACTGCGTGGCGCCTCTGACCGGATCGCCGCCCTCGACGACTGGGGACTGGACAAGACCCGAGAGCTCCTCGGCGCAGTGCCAGCGCCGACACCCTTCGCGGGGTAGACCAGTTGTGCCGGTGCGCGCACGGGACACGAAACAGGCGCTCTCGATCCTGAACGGGACAAAGATCGTCCGGTAGCCCTCGGCCGTGCGTGTGCCCGACCGGTCAGCTCCACAACCAGGATGGTTCGGGCAGGCCGGGGAAAGAGGTGCGAGCAACCGCGAGGACCTGCTGGAAGCGGCGGCCCGCGTTGTCGGCGAAGTCGCGTAGCGGGCTGACGGTGTTCAGCGGCGCCGGCCAGTCTTTGGCGTCGGGGTCAGCCGCGCCGCGTCCCCACCGTTGTTCGTCGATGGCCGAGCGGTCCCGGTCGGCGATTCGTTCGTAGGGCTCCCGCCAGGCGCGGTCACTCTCCGTCGGCGGGGTGTAGAAGTCCGGCGGCATCGGCGGGTTGTCCTCGCGGTCGCCGACCTCGCGTGGGACGACGAGACAGTCGCTGGCGGCGCGAGCCACCTGGTGCGGCTCGGGGTCGTCGGTGCGCATCAGTTCGACGAGGCGAGCCACGGCGGAGGCGTCGAGGTCGTCCGGATCTGACTCTGGCCCACGCTTGCCCGAACGGTGGCGATGGCCTCATACGAGGCGCTGCTGTGTCGGTCTGGCGTCGTGCCCACGTCGCTGCTGATCGGTGTCGCCCTAGGAACGCTGGGGCGGTTCGGGGCCTCGCTGACATCTTCTGGGTCGACGGGGCGATGAACACGACGAAGGTCTAGCATCCTGGTCTTCACCCTCATGCTCGGCGTGATCACGGCCTTCATCATGATGTCGGGCGGCACCGGTGCCGTCGCCGACGTGGCCCCAGACGAAGCATCGTAGCCTGCCACGGCGCGACATGCGTCCGGCCGGACGAGGGTGGCGATCTTCGTGGAGACTACGTCGACGCTTGGCTTTGCAGGTCAGCCGACGCGTGACCGACACCCACCGGGTCCGAGGGCCTGGCCGAGCCGGTCGACGACGCGGTCGCCGGATGCATTCCGAGCGCGTCCTCAGCCCAAGCGTCGTTCGACGCTCGATAGGCCAGGAGCCGGCGTCGATAGAACACCAGAGGGACGAACAGTTCGGAGAAGCGGGCGTCCATGTGCCGCAGCCCGGCCACGAGCACCGCGGACTTCTCCACGACGTCGGCGGTGCGCTTCTGCGCCTTGGTGCTCGCAGCCTGCACCACCTGGACGCCCCACTCGGTGGCTTTCAGGAGCAGGTCCATTGCGACCACGAGCACCTCCTCCTCCGGCTCCCCGCCAGTCTCCCACTGCCCGACCTGGGCGCCACGAGCTGACCGATCCGGTGACACCCGACTGGCGGCTCGTCACTCTGCGCATCCCCGAACGGTCAGCGGGCCGCAGGTTCGTGGTCGGTGGTCGACATTCTCGCTTCGACGACGTCACGTTCGCGCTGATCGTCGGCGGCCTGCTCGGCCTGGCCGCGGCGCTGTACTACTACGTGCGCGACACCTCCGAGATTGCGGGCATCCCTTCCCTGGACGGTGCAAGCGTGAGAGTGCACATGGCCGCTGTTGGTTTGGGGTGGGCTCGTGCTCAGCAGCCGAAGCACAACGGGGGATCAGGTAAGGGTCCGCACCTTCGCGACGTCGTACTCCGCCACCGAGGCGGCCAGCATCGCGGCGCCCTGCTCCTGACTGGGTCCGCTGCCGCGCGGTCTCCCGCTGCGAAGCCAGCCAGTGCACCACGTTTTCGCCGGTCAGGGGCGGTCCGTCGTTCCGCTCATCTCGTAGCCGTCGGCGTCGTGGAGGACGTGCTGGCACGACCGCAGGCGTTCAGCGGTTCTGTCGGCTGCCGTGGCCACGAGGGTTGCCGTGGTCCGAGGGGGGTTCTAGCCTCAAAAGATCCGGGACGGCGAGAGGGCGAAGCGATGAGCGTGACCGAGGGCAGACCCAGCGACAACAAGGCTCCCGAGTCCGAGCCGCGCACGTCCTTGCTCTCCTCGGTCGCCCCGGGCGTCTTCTGGCCGGCGCTGATCATCGTCGTGGGTGCCGCAGCGCTGGCGGTGGCCTTCCCCGAGGGAACCGGGGAGCTGCTTGCCGACGTCCAGAGCGGCATCGTCGAGAAGTTCGGCTGGTACTACGTCCTGGTCGTGGCCGGGTTCGTCGCCTTCTCCCTGTGGATGGGTTTCAGCCGGTTCGGCGACATCACCCTGGGGCAGGACGACGAGGAACCCGAGTTCAGCCTGATGGCGTGGTTCTCCATGCTCTTCGCCGCCGGCATGGGGATCGGCCTGGTGTTCTGGGGCGCCGCCGAGCCGTTGACGTTCTTCACCAGCCCCAAGCCCGGGGTCACGGGCTCAGACGCCGACCTGGCCTCGGCGGCGATGTCCCAGGTGTTCCTGCACTGGGGGTTCCACGCCTGGGCCATCTACGTCGTGGTCGGCCTGTCGCTGGCCTATGCGATCCATCGCAAGGGCCGCCCGGTGTCCATCCGCTGGGCTCTGGAACCGCTGCTGGGTGAGAAGCGGGTGCGTGGGCGGCTCGGCGACGTCATCGACGTGGCAGCCATCGTCGGCACCGTCGCCGGTGTCGCCACCTCACTGGGGCTGGGTGTCCAGCAGGTCTCGGCCGGCCTGGTGCACCTCGGCGTCTTCGGCGAGCCGAGCGACCTGCTGCTGGTCGGCCTGATCATCCTCATCACGTGCTTCGCGATCGCCTCGGTGGTCAGCGGAGTCGGCCGCGGCATCAAGTGGCTCTCCAACGCCAACCTCGTGCTCGCCGGAGTCTTCCTGCTGGCCGTGCTGGTCCTCGGCGAGACCTTCTTCATCCTGCGCGAGTTCGTGCAGAACCTCGGCGGCTACTTCGCCAACGTGCTGAGGCTCAGCTTCGACACCAGCGCCTTCTCCGGGAACGACGGCCAGGTGTGGCAGAGCTCGTGGACCACGTTCTACTGGGGCTGGTGGATCTCGTGGGCGCCCTTCGTGGGGGTGTTCATCGCCAGGATCTCCCGCGGCCGCACGGTGCGAGAGTTCGTGGCCGGCGTGCTGCTGGTCCCGACGATGGTGACCTTCCTCTGGTTCTCGGTGCTCGGTGGTGCGGCCATCTTCCAGCAGATGAGCGAAGGTGACCTGCTTGAGGACGACGGCAGCCTGATCAGTCAGAACGTGCTCTTCGACCTGCTCCAGGGGCTCCCAGGCGGCGTGGTCCTCTCCGTCGGCGCGATCATCCTGGTCACCATCTTCTTCGTCACCTCCTCCGACTCCGGCTCCCTGGTCGTCGACATGCTGGCCTCGGGAGGCAACCCGGACCCGCCGACCTGGAGCCGGGTGCTGTGGGCCTCCATGGAAGGCATCGTCGCCATCGCCCTCCTGCTCGCGGGTGGTCTCGCCGCCCTGCAGACCGGCGCCATCATCACGGCCCTGCCCTTCAGCTTGGTGATGATCGGCATGTGCGTGGCGACGTACCGCGCCCTCAAGGAGGAGCACCGGGTGCTGCTGCGCGCCCAGAACCGACAACGGCAGGAACAGCTGGCCCGCGAGGTGCACGGCGAGGTGACCGAGGACCTGACCGGCAACTTCGACCGTCACTTCGAGGCGCCGGTGACCCGCGTCGTCGAGCGGGTCGTGCGCCGTCGCGATGCGCGAGACGGCGACACCTGAGTCGCATCCACGAGCCTTCAGGCTGAGGCGGACAACCCCAGCACGGCCCCGAGCAGCCGCCGGAGTACGCCGAGCTGGGCGCGCATGTGCTCCGGCTTGCCGGTCGAGCGGGAGAGCAGGAACGCACCCTCGAAGGTGACGAAGACATGATCGGCGAGGGCATGGGCGTCGCCGAGGTCGACGCCGCGGCTCTCGGTCGCGGCGTCGAGCAACCCGGCGATCTCCTCCCGCCAGACCTCGATGGCGTGGGTGATCAGGTCCGCGGTGCCGTTGGTGACCAGCTGCTGCTCGGTGAGGACCGCGACGTAGAGGCAGTTGCTCTGCGCGGACATGGTCTCCTCCGCGGCATCCTCGAAGTGGCGCACGAACGCGAGGACCCGCTCGGCCGGGTCCTCGACGTCGGCTGTCTCCTCCAGCGCCCGGCGCAGCTGGCCGATGTCGGCGGCGACGTACCGCTCGGTCAGCGCGCGGCCGAGGTCGAGCTTGGAGTCGAAGTGGTGGAAGAACGCACCCTTGGACGTGCCCACCTGCTTGAGGACCTGGTCGAGCGAGGTGGCCGCGAAGCCGTTCTCGATCACCAGGTGCTGCGCGGCGTCGAGGATCCGCTCGCGGTTGATGGACCCGTCCTTCGGCATGAAATGAGTTGTAGCAGACTGACCGGTCTGCTACAAACAGACCGAACAGTCTGTTATGAGAGAGGACCCATCATGAGCACCGCCCACTTCTGGCAGTCCGGCCGCTACGTGAGCGACGGCGGCCTGGAGACCGACCTGATCTTCAACCGCGGCGTCGACCTGCCGGAGTTCGCGTCGTTCCCGTTGGTCGAGCACGAGGCCGGCCGCGCGCACCTGCGCGCCTACTACGACCAGTACGCAACCATCGCCCGCACGGCCGGTGTCGGCCTGACGCTGGAGTCACCGACGTGGCGGGCCAGCCGCGACTGGGGCGCGAAGGTCGGCTACGACGCCGCCGCGCTCGACCGCGCCAACCGCGCCGCGATCGCGCTGCTGCAGGACCTGCGCGCGTCGTACGCCGACATCGAGGACGTCCGCATCATCGGCGCGGTCGGGCCGCGGGGCGACGGGTACGTCGCCGGGGACGCGATGACCCCCGAGCAGGCGACGGAGTTCCACCGACCTCAGGTCGAGTCGTTCGTCGATGCCGGCGTCGACGTGGTCGGGGCGTACACGATGACCACCGCCGCCGAAGGCGCCGGTGTCGCGCGCGCCGCCCGCAGCGTCGGGCTGCCTGTGCTGATCGGCTTCACGGTCGAGACCGACGGCCGGCTGCCCGACGGCACCACCCTGCGTGAGGCCGTCGCGCGGCTCGAGGCCGAGGAGGCGCCCGACGGGTTCATCGTGAACTGTGCCCACCCGACCCACATCGCGCCGGGCCTGCAGGATGGCGAGTGGCTGAGCCGGATCGTGCAGGTGAACCCGAACGCCTCCACTATGAGCCATGCCGAGCTCGACGAGGCCGAGGAGCTCGACCCCGGTGACCTCGGGCTGCTCACGTCGTCCTACGACGCGCTGCGTGCCAGGCTGCCCAACCTCGCGATCGTCGGCGGCTGCTGCGGCACCGACGCCAGCCACGTCGCTGCGATGTCCGGGCTGTGATGAGTCCGGGCCCGATGCCTCAACCAGCGACGGTTCGTTCGCTCGCGTACAGGCGGAACAACAGGTAGGCCGCGACCGCCCCCAACAGATGCCAGGCCGCGTGGCCCTGGACCAGTGAGTCCGGGTCGCACCAGCCGTGCTGGGACAGGTTCCAGATCGTGAACGCGACGAGCATCGAGATCAGGGCGGCGGCGCCGTACCTCAGATCCGCACGCACGCGACCACGCCTCCACAGCATCGTCTCCACGACCACGGCGACCACGAGCAGGAGCGCGAACGCGGCGTTGCCGGCGAAGTGCACCACCGGGACCTCCCGGTCCCAGAGACCGATCAGCTCGCACGCGACAACGAGCAGCACGAACATCTGCCAGAAGAACACCGAGCCTCGACGCTGCCAGCGGGCGACGGCGTACGCCGCGGCGAAGCTTGCGACGAGGTACATCGAGGTCAGGTCGAGCAGCCCGCCCAGCGACGACTGGGTGGCGTGCATGGCAGCACTCGCCGGTCCCAGAAGCACCACGATGCACGCGTAGCCGGTCGCGAGCCCGGGGAACCGCGGCAACGTGTCGCCCAGGCGTTCCGGGAATCTCGAGCCGCCACCCGATCGCCAGCCCCGCAACGACGAACCCCAGGTTGGAGAGCGCGTTGGCCGGCTGCTTGACCCAGCCGTCGCGAGCGGACTCGCAGAACTCGGCGCCACGGCCGACGTCGGCGCCGAGCCACCCGAAGCGGACCGCCACGGCAAGCAGGCCGATCGACACGGCCGCCGTCGTGAGCGTCGCGACCACGGGGCGAGGGTCACGGGCAGCGGGCACATCGTGAACCTAGCGGAGCGCGGCGAAGCGATGAGTTCCGCTCCGCTGCAGGGTCGAATGACGTATGAGCCCCACAAGGAGAGTCTCCACGTGTGTCGGTGCCGGTAGCCGACCAGGACGCCGCGCTGAGGTCCTACCCTCAGCCCCTGGACGTCACCTTCGTCGCCCGGCTGGGCAAGGTCCGGGCGGGAGATACCTGGACCTGTGTCCAACTACCGGGCTCCGCAGAGAGGTTCGGGACCCGTGGTCTGGTCAAGGTGGCTGGCACCATCGACGGGCACCCGTTCACTGGAGCATTCATGGCGCTGGGAGACGGCACCCACAAGCTCCCGGTGGCTGCTCCCCTCCGCAAGGCCATCGGGAAGGACGACGGTGACGACGTCGCGGTTCACCTCACTGAGCGGCTGAAGCTGACCCGATCGTCTGCGAGGCGTCGGCAACGGTGTCGTCGCCACCAATGGTGACCTACTCGTCCAGGTCGCCTTCGACGTGCATCGCGGCTTCCTCGGCGCTGGCGCCGGCGCCGTCGATGCCGACGTCGTAAGCCAGGGGCGCCTGATCCTCGTCCTCGAACATGCCCTCGTCGGGCGCGACAAGTCGGCCGGCGCGCTGGTCGGGCTCCATGTCATCTGGCCACTCGGAGTTCTCCTCGTACTCGTCGCGGTCACTGGCGTCGGGCTCTTCCTGCTCGAGCCGTTGGTCGAGCGTCTCGCCGGCATGCTCCTCGTTGGCCGTGAAGCCGTACCGGTGGCTGGCCGGGATCCGGTCGGGAGGGGAGTACCCCTCGTCGAGGACGTCGCTGACCCCGCGGTCGACCAAGGTGTCCTCTGACTGGAGCTGGTCCTCGTCGTCGATCGAGTCGTTGCCGTACATCTCCGACATGGGCCGATCCCTTCGTCACGCGTGCCGCCTGGGTGGCCATCCCAGCCAAGCGCACCTGGTTCGCTCGGGCAAGGCGCGGGGACCGGCTCACATCGTCGCGACGTACACCGTGCTGGCCGACTCGCCTCCGGTCAGCGGATTGGCGAAGGAGACCACGTGCGTCGTGCACTGGTCGAAGACCCCGTCGAGAACGGCCACGAAGCCCGGGTCCGGCGGGTCGTCGGACCAGAGCCCGAAGACCCCTGCCGGCGGCGAGGATCGACGGCCAGTCGCGCCAACCCGTCGGCTGTGTAGAACGCACCGTGGCTCGGGGTGGAGGAGATTCTGTGGCGAGTGGTCGACGTCGAGCAGCACGACGTCGTACGACGCTCGCGGGGCCTCACCGGCCGCCACGAGCGCGAAGAAGTCCCCGTGGACGAGTTCGCAGCGCGGGTCGGCGGTCAGCCCCGCCGTGTCGGGCAGCAGGTCGCGGCGGTGCCAGTCGATGACCGCCTCGACCGCTTCGATCACCTGCACCTGCCGGACCCGCTCGTCCTGCAGGGCCGCGCGCAGGGTGTAGCCCAGGCCGAGCCCGCCGACGAGGACGTGCAGGTCTCCACCGGCGTCGCCGATCCGCGCGAGACCCAGATTGCGCCAGCTCCTGCTCGACCACCGTGAAGAGGCTCGACATCAGGAACTCGTCGTCGATCTTCACCTCGTAGACGTCGGCGCCAACGACGGGCTCGAAGCGGCGACGCAGGCTGATCACCCCGATCGGGGTGTCGGTGGCGTCGAGCTCCTCGATGCGCCGAGCCATCTCGACCTCCGTCATGGTCGTCGGCCCGCACCCGTGAGTGGGGCGGAACCCACGAGCAGGCTATGCCTCGATGCTCGGGCAGCGCATCAGCCGCGTGATCCGCACGGGCGAGGCGACGAAGCGGCGGTCCGGCAGCTCGACCGGTAGATTCGTGCGGTGCCCGACACCCGCCCCCGCCGTACCTTCGCCGTCATCAGCCACCCCGACGCGGGCAAGTCCACGCTGACCGAGGCGCTCGCCCTGCACGCGCGGGTGATCACCGAGGCGGGAGCCGTGCACGGCAAGGGCGACCGGCGCGCCACGGTGTCGGACTGGATGGCGATGGAGAAGGCGCGCGGCATCTCGATCACCTCGGCCGCGTTGCAGTTCGTCTACCGCGACCACGTGATCAACCTGGTCGACACCCCGGGTCACAGCGACTTCTCCGAGGACACCTACCGCGTGCTGTCGGCGGTCGACTCCGCGGTGATGCTGGTCGATGCCGGCAAGGGGCTCGAGCCGCAGACCCTCAAGCTCTTCAAGGTCTGCGCGCTGCGCGGCATTCCGGTGGTCACGGTGATCAACAAGTGGGACCGTCCCGGGCTGTCGGCGCTCGAGCTGATGGACCGCATCCAGGAGAAGATCAAGCTCCGTCCCACGCCACTCACCTGGCCGGTCGGTGAGGCCGGTGACTTCCGGGGGGTCCTGGACCGACGGACGGGCGAGTTCGTGAAGTACACCCGCACCGCCGGTGGCGCCACCAGGGCTCCCGAGCAGCGGTTGGGCCCGGACATGGTCGAGGAGGACGACGCGCACCTGTGGGCGGAGGCGGTGGAGGAGCACGAGCTGCTCACCCTCGACGAGGCCGACCACGACCAGGCGCGCTTCCTGGCCGGGGAGACCACGCCTGTCATGTTCGCGTCGGCGCTGCAGAACTTCGGGGTCGCGCAGCTGCTGGACCTGTTGCTCGACCTGGCCCCGGAACCCAGCGCGACACCGGGTGTCGACGGCTCGGTCCGCCAGGTCGCCGACGACTTCAGCGCGTTCGTCTTCAAGGTGCAGTCCGGGATGAACAACGCCCACCGGGATCGGCTCGCCTACGCCCGGGTCGTGTCGGGGACGTTCGAGCGCGGCATGATCGTCACGCACGCCACCACCGGGCGACCGTTCGCGACGAAGTTCGCCCAGTCGGTCTTCGGCCGGGAGACGACGTCGGTCGAGAGCGCCGAGCCGGGCGACATCATCGGCTTCGTCAACGCGCAGGCCCTCCGGGTCGGGGACACCGTCTACACCGGCGACCCCATCCAGTACCCGCCCGTGCCCAGCTTCGCCCCCGAGCACTTCGTGACCGCCCGGGCCGGGGACATCGGCCGCTACAAGCAGTTCCGCCGCGGGATCGAGCAGCTCGACCAGGAGGGCGTGGTGCAGGTGCTGCGGTCCGACCTGCGCGGAGACCAGAGCCCCGTCCTGGCCGCGGTCGGTCCGATGCAGTTCGAGGTGGTCGAGGACCGGATGACCAACGAGTTCAACGCCCCGATCCGCTTCTCCCGTCTCGACTACCAGGTCGCCCGGCGGACCGACGCCGCCGGCGCCACGGCGCTGTCCGGGATGCGCGGCGTCGAGGTCCTCGAGCGCAGTGACGGCACGCGACTGGCGCTGTTCGTCGACCAGTGGCGCGCGATGGTGACCGCACGGGACAACCCCGACGTCATGCTCGAGCCCCTGCCCGCCGGCGGGAGCTGACGGACGCCGGACCGGCGAGCTGCCGGACGCGGTCGGCCGCGGACTGGATCTCCGGGGTCGGCGGGCAGGACAGCGGCCGCGATGGACGCTCACACGGGCGCGAGGGAGGACGAAGGGACATCCGAGACCGGATGAGTGGGCTCCGGGTCTCCTTCGACATGCAGTTCGGGCATCCAGTCGAGCCAGCCGGGCAGGTACCAGTTCCAGCTGCCCAACAGCGTCATCACGGCCGGCACGACGACCATCCGGATCACGGTGGCATCCACGAGCAGGGCCACAGCGACCCCGAAGCCCATCTGCTGGAACATCACCAGCTCGCCCGCGGCGAACCCGGCGAAGACGACGACGATGATCAGCGCGGCGCCGGTGATGATGCGCCCCGTCGCGGCGATGCCGTGCACGACGGCCTGCTCGGTGTCGCCGGTCTGTGCGTACCGCTCCCTGATCCGGCTCAGGAGGAACACGTGGTAGTCCATGGAGAGCGCGAACAGGACCGAGAAGAGGAAGACGGGGACCCACGCCTCGACGCGTTCGACCTGCTGGAGGCCCAACAGGTCGGCGCCGAAACCGTGCTGGAAGACCACGACGAGCAGGCCGTAGGCCGCACCGACCGAGAGCAGGTTGAGGAAGACGGCGGTGGCCGAGAGGACCAGCGAACGGAAGACGAGGGTCAGCAGCAGGAAGCTCAGCCCGAGGACGAACGTGAGCACGATCGGCAACCAGTGGTTGATGACGTCGGAGTAGTCGACGTTCTCCGCAGTGGCACCACCGACGAGCACGCTGGTGCTGCTCCCGTCGAAGGCCGCAGGGATCAGCTCGGTGCGTAGCCGTTCAAGGCCGCGCCGGGCCTGGGCGTGGTCGGGGTCGCCGACCAGCGGGATGCTGATGAGTGCCACCTCGCCGTCCTCGGAGACCTGCTGGTGTGATGGTCCGAAGTCTCGGTCGTCCGCGACCGACGCCTCGAGGCGGGCGATCGCCTTGGTGACGCCGTCTGAGGCGATGTCTCCGGTGACGACCACCTGCGCGGGGTCGGTCGTTGCGGTGCCCGGGAAGCTTCGCTCGAGCGCCACCGCCCCAGACTTGGCGAACGTGGAGTCGGGCAGGGACTCGACCCCGGAGGTGCCGGTGCGCAGACCGAGCACCGGCGCGGCAGCCGCGAGCAGGATCAGGACCCCGATGGTCAATGCCACGGCCGGGCGGCGCACCACCGCACCGACGGCCTTGGTCCAGAAGGGACTCTCGGCGGGGTGGTCGCGCCCGACGAAGGGCAGGCGCAGCGCGTTGACCCGGTCGCCGAGGAGCGACAGCAGGGCGGGCAGCAGGGTGACGGCTGCAGCCATCGTGACAAGACCGACGATGATGGCGCCGAGCGCCAGGCTGCGCAGGATGGTGTCGGGGACCAGGAGCAGGCCGAGCAGGGCCACGACGAAGGAGCTGCCGGAGAACAGGACTGCCTTGCTGCTGGTCCCGCCGGTGATCAGGATCGCCTCGATCTTGTCGCGGCCGTTCCGCCGCTCCTCCCGGTATCGCGACAGGACGAAGAGGCTGTAGTCGATACCGAGCGCGAGCCCCATCGCGGTGATCATGTTGACGATGAAGAAGGAAAGGGAGGTGAACTGACCCAGCACCGAGGAGAGGGCGACGGTCACGATGATCGACCCGATCGCGACAGCCATCGGGATGAAGGCGGCGACCAGCGCTCCGAACACCAGGATGAGCACGATCATCGCGGCGGGCAGCCCGAACTTCAGCTCCCCGTTGGTGAGGTCCGACTCCGAGAGCTCGTTGAAGTCGTGGTCGAGTGTGTTGGACCCGGTGATGGTGACGTCGAAGTCGGCCGCGGAGTCTGCGGCGACCACCTCGTCGAGCACCTCGGTGATGCCGGTCTCGGCGTCGTGGTCAAGGACCAACGTCACGACCGCTGCGTGCCCGTCCTCGGAGATGGCCGGCTGGTCGGGCGCGTAGGGGTCCCTCACGGTCTGGGCCGCGCCGGTGCCGTCGATCGAGGATCGGACCTCGGCGACGAACGTCCTGAACGCCTGGCTCCCGGCGTCGAGGTCGGCCGAGTGGATGATGACGGCCTCGTCGATGCGGTCGCCCTGGGAGAAGTTGTCGGCGATCACCTGTGCGGCCAGCGCTGAGTCAGGGCTCGTGGTGAGGCTGGCGTCGGAGGTGAACGCCGACCCCACTAGAGTCCCGATCGCGATGACCGAGGCGGCCAGGACCAGAGCCCAGGCGCTCACGACACGCCACGGATGGACCGCCGCGGTGCGGGCCAGTCTCTGGGTGATCGAGGTCCCGCCCGAATGCGTGGACGTGCCATCTCGATCCTTCACGCGCGTGGTCAGCATGTCGTGTTCCTCTCGTCGTGGCGCCAGGTGGTGATGGGCTCACTGTGTTGCGGGGCGCTGACGATCCGCTGACGGCACTGGGAACTGACGGTGCTGGGCGAACGACGTCACCGGGGCGGGCAGGCTGCGTGGGGGGTGGCTATGCGAACGCGTCGCGGGTGATCGTCAGGGCGGCCGTGCGGTCAGCCCGGTCTGCGTCATCGAGCAGATGGGCAACGGTGGGGTGGAGGGCGTCCGCCTCCGCGACCAGCTCGGCCGCATCGTCGTGCTGGCCGGCGGCTGCGCTCAACCTCGCAAGCGCGTCGAGAGCCTGAATGGTCACCAGCGTGTTCTCGTCGGTCCGGGCGAGGGTCAGAACCATCTCGAGCGAGTCCTTGTCATCGGTCTCGGCGGCGAGCAGACAACGGGAGAGCAGGGCCCCGTCGCCGCCGCCCGCGCTGGCGTACCACTCCCGATTCTCCCTCAGCAAGGACAGGGCTGCGGTTCCGTTGCCCGTGGTCCTGAGCAGCCGGGCGAGGTTCAGCCGAGCAGTCGCCGCCATCCGGCCGTCCCCGCTGGCTGTCGCCGCAGCGAGGGTCCGGTCGTACGACGCCGCCGCGTCCTCCGGGCGTCCCGCTCGCTGCTGCGCGCGGGCCATCGACCCCAGGTGGAGGGCCGCCTGCCCGAGGAAGCCGAGGGCTGTGGCCTCCTCCGCCGCACCTGAGAGGGCATCGACGGCGTCTTCGAAGCGATGCTCCACCTGGGCGACGCCACCGAGCATCGCCTTGGCATGCACCAAGCCCCACGAGTCACCCATCGGGGCCAGGATGCCCACCGCCTCGGCGCCGTCGCGTGCCGCGGCCCCGGTTTCACCCTGCATCAGCGCCCCGTAGGCAGCGAGCACGAGGCTGACCGCCGTCTCCCACGACAGGTTCAGCCGTCGGTACCGAACCAGGGCGTCCGTGGCAGCTGCCACGGCCTCGCCCGGGAGACCCTGCTGCAGGTACACGAAGGCGCGGTGGCGTGCCACATCGGCCCGCAGCGCCTCCGCATCAAGATGGCAGGTGATCGCATCGGCCTCGTCGAGGTCACGCTGTGCGAGTGAGACATTGCCGGCCGATGCCTCGAGCCAGCTGGCGAGCAGCAGTGCTGATGCCCGCTCCGAGGGTGCCGTGGTGGGGACAAGGGTGTTTCGGATCCTGGTTGCGGCGGCCGTGCCGTCGCCCAGCACGACCCAGGTCCAGGCGAAGCCGGTCGCGATGCTGGCACCGAGGTCGGGTTCGTTCCTTTCGCTCCAGGCGAGCGCGGCGTCCACGTTGGCTCGTTCGGCTCGAGCGATGGCCAGGCACTGTGGCTGGCTCCTGCCGTGGATGTGGGCCGCACACCACTTGGCACTCTGGGCGTACCAGTGGGCGTGAGCGCGATGCGCGGTCTCGGCCAGCTCGGCGCCGGTGAGACGATCGGCGGCGTAGGCGCGGATGCTGTCCAGCAGTCGGTAACGCACCTGGCCGTTCTCGGAGCTGTCCACGCTGACCAGCGAGCGGTCGACCAGCCGAGTCACGGTGTCCACCACGGCATCTCCGGGGACCTCGAGGGCCGTCAGGACGTGTTCGACGGCCGCCAGGGACGCGCTGCCTGCGAAGCAGGACATTGCCCACAGGCCCCGTTGGTCGTCGGGGAACAGCAGGTCGTAGCTCCATCCGATCGCGCCGGCGAGGGCGCGCCTGCGTTCGGGCTGGCGGCTGCCGGGGTCCTGGAGCAGGGCGAACCGGTCGTCCAGGCGTCGAGCGATGTCGGTGACGGAGAGCGACCGGACCCGGGCGGCGGCCAGCTCGATGGCGAGCGGAAGCCCGTCGAGGGAACGGCACACCTGCTCGACCAGGGCGGCCGCGTCGTCGTCGATGACGAGCTCACGTCGCATCTCGCGAGCACGCGCCAGGAACAGCGCCACGGAGTCCTCGGTCGAGAGCGGCCTCAAGGGGTGCACCAACTCCTCCTCGATGCCCACCGGCACCTGGCTGGTCGCGAGGATGCGGAGGCCGGGTACATCCTCGAGGAGAGCGCCGACCAGGGCGCTGACGTCGTCGATGACGTGCTCGCAGTTGTCGAGAAGCAGGACAGTCTGCGCGCCCGAGAGTCGTTCGTGCAGCTGCACCCTTCCAGCGACGTGCAGGGTCTCGGCGAGGACCTGTTCCAAGATCGCCGAGTCGTCGACCGCCTCAAGGCGGACCAGCCAGACACCGCCGGGGGCCGTCAGGTTTCGGGCCACCTCGAGCAGGAGCCTGGTCTTGCCGACACCGGCCGGTCCGACGATGCTCACGAACCGATGCACGGCGACGAGCCCTTGCAGCGCGAGGAGGTCGTCGCGACGGCCGAGGAGAAGGGTGCGGCGGCTCTGGGGCAGATTGCCGGGAGCGGTCACCGGGTTCAGGAGGGGCGCGCCACCCACGATGGTGCTCTGCCGGAGCAGCTGCTGCTCGAGCGCGCGCAGGTCCGGGCTTGGTTCGATGCCGAGCTCATCGATCAGCAGGCTCCGCACCCGGGAGTACGCCGCGAGCGCGTCACCCTGTCTGCCTCCGCGGTAGAGGGCCGTCATCAGCGAGGCCCACAGTCGCTCCCGGAGCGGGTGCTGGGTCACCAGGGTCTCGAGCTCAGAGACCAGCTCCCCACCAGAACCGAGGTCGACACGTGCGGCCATCACGTCCTCGAGGAGACCCAACCGAACCTCGTCGAGACGGGCGCGATGGGGCGCGGCCCAGGCGCCGTCGATGATGATCTCGCCGCGAAACAGACGGAGCCCTTCGCTGGCCTTCTCCAAGGCCGTGCTCACGTCACCAGCGTGCCGGGCCGCGGACGACTGGGCGGCGAGGTCGAGCACCTGGATCGCGTCCACGCTGCCCGGTTCGACGGCGAGTCTGTAGGTGTCGCCCTCGCCGACGACGGCGCCCCTGTCGCCAAGGGCGCGCCGCAGCTGGGAGACCTTCGACTGCAGGGTGTTGCGGCCCACGCGGGTGGCCCACAGGTCCTCGAGCAGGGCATCCACGCGCACGCTGGAGCCGGATTCCAGGGCAAGCCGGACCAGCAGCTCGGTGGTCTTGCCGGCCGGCACCGAGAGCCGTTCACCATCCCTGCGAGCCTCGACTGCGCCGAGAACGGCGAGAGTGAGCACCCTGCGAGGCTACGGCACCCGACCCCCGGGTGGGGTGGCCTCCGTGCCCCGTCAGCGCTCCGTCAGCACCACGGGCGACGGTGCAGGTGTGCCCAACGACCACACCGCCCTCCTTCACCGCCTGATCGGTGACCATCCGGACGCGCCCGGCGAGATCCTCGAGCTCGCCACGGACTCCACCTCGACGCCGCTTCTGGTCGCCGCCGCGCTGCTGTCCGTCGATCCGCAACTCCTCAGCCGAGCTGGCCGGCACGCGACGACGACTCGTGACCGACAGCTGGTCGCACTGGCCGACGCCTACCTGTGCGGCGACGCCGCCCTGCTCCACGTGCTCGTCCGCGAGCACCTCTCCGAGCACCCCGACAACCTGCTTGCCGCCTGGATCGCCGGGCGGCAACCACCCACCCCATGACCCAACCGGTGGCAGGGATGCGGAGACAGGGTGTGCGGAAGACCTCGTCTTCGGATCTGCGTCAGGGCACCCAGACGGCTGCGTCATGAGCGAAGACGACGCGTTTGGGGTCGAACCGGAGCAGCCGGGACATCCAGGGGCTGCTCAGGGGCAACGGAGGAACGTGGCCGAGCTCGCGTGCCTGCGCTGCCAGGGCGTCTGCCGACCATTGCGACGTGGTCTCGTGGGCCTGCCCCGCGAGGATGATCGAACCGTCGTCGCACTCGAGGACCACTGACTGGTGCCCGTCGACGTGTCCGGGGGTCGGGACGACGTGCACGCCGGGAGCGACCTCGATCTCACCGTCGAGCAGCTCATAGCGAGCGCCCGTGAAGTCGACCAGGTGCGGTGCCGTGTAGTCGGTCGTCCGGGCAGTCTCCAGCTCCGCGCGCTGGCAGAGGATCGGCGTCCCGGCGAAGGCCGGGTTGCCGCCGATATGGTCGAAGTGCAGGTGGCAGTTGACGACGAGGTCAACGTCGTCGGTGCGCATGCCCAGAGGCCGCAGCGCCTCCTCGATCGTGATCCGGCGTGGCCGATACCAGTCCTCGGTCTCGGTATCGGCCTCGCCGAGTCCGGTGTCCATCAGCAGCAGGCCAACGGGGGTTCGGGCGAGATAGCCGAGGACGGTTTCGATCCGGGGGCTAGCGGTGCCGGTCTCCTCGGGAGGACGAACGAACGTCCCGAGCTGCAGCCGGATCACGTCGTCGAGGCGCATGACGCTCATTCTCGCCCGAAGTGCGGCGAGTCTGTACCGCCACACCCAGAGCAGGTGCCTGCCGGCCTCGGTCGACCCTTAGCCTGAGAGGCGACCGCGACGGGGCCCCGCGACCCTCCGCCCGACCCAGGAGACAGAGCATGGCCACGAGGACGTCCGGCAAGCCGTCCACCCAGTCGTCCCCGGAGTCGCCGGGGCGGCACGCCGCCGACAGCCACGACCTGATCCGGGTGCACGGCGCCCGCGTGAACAACCTCCAGGAAGTCCATGTCGAGATCCCGAAGCGAAGGCTGACGGTGTTCACCGGGATCTCCGGCTCCGGCAAGAGCTCCCTGGTGTTCGGCACCATCGCCGCGGAGTCGCAGCGGATGATCAACGAGACCTACAGCGCCTTCGTGCAGGGCTTCATGCCCACGCTGGCGCGGCCCGACGTCGACCTGCTCGAGGGGCTGACGACCGCGATCATCGTCGACCAGGAGCGGATGGGGTCGAACCCCCGCTCCACCGTCGGCACCGCCACGGACGCCAACGCGATGCTCCGGATCCTGTTCAGCCGCCTGGGCGACCCGTACGTCGGGCCTCCCACCGCGTTCTCGTTCAACGTCCCGACGCGCAGGGCCAGCGGGGTGATGAGCACCGAGAAGGCGGGCGGCAGGGTCGAGAAGAACGTCGTGCGCGACGTGGTCTACCTCGGCGGCATGTGCCCGCGCTGCGAGGGGATGGGCGCGGTCAGCGACTTCGACCTGACGGCGCTGTACGACGACACCAAGTCGCTCAGCGACGGTGCGCTCACGATTCCCGGCTACAGCATGGACGGCTGGTACGGCCGCATCTTCAGCGGCGCCGGCTTCGACATGGACAAGCCGATCAACAAGTTCACCAAGAAGGAGCTGCACGACCTGCTCCACAAGGAGCCGACCAAGATCAAGGTCGAGGGCATCAACCTCACCTACGAGGGGGTGATCCCGAAGATCCAGAAGTCGATGCTCTCCAAGGACGTCGACGCGATGCAGCCCCACATCCGCGCCTTCGTGGAGCGGGCGATCACCTTCACCAGCTGTCCGGAGTGCGAGGGCACCCGGCTCAGCAAGGAGGCCCGTTCGTCGACGATCAACGGGAAGAGCATCGCCGACCTCTGCGCCCTGCAGATCAGCGACCTCGCCGGCTGGGTCAGGGGCCTCGACGAGCCGTCGGTGGCCCCGCTGCTCACGGGTCTGCAGCACGTCCTCGACTCCTTCGCGGAGATCGGGCTCGGCTACCTGTCGCTCGACCGTCCGGCGGGCACGCTGTCCGGCGGTGAGGCCCAGCGCACCAAGATGATCCGGCACCTCGGCTCGTCGCTCACCGACGTGACCTACGTCTTCGACGAGCCCACGATCGGCCTGCACCCCCACGACATCGAGCGGATGAACGCCCTGCTGCTGCAGCTGCGGGACAAGGGCAACACCGTGCTCGTCGTGGAGCACAAGCCCGAGACGATCGCGATCGCCGATCACGCCGTCGACCTCGGTCCCGGTGCCGGCACGGAGGGCGGCAGCATCTGCTTCGAGGGCAGCGTGGAGGGACTGCGGGCGAGCGACACCACGACCGGGCGCCATCTCGACGACCGGGCCGCCCTCAAGGAGGCGGTTCGTTCGTCCGCCGGCTCCCTGGCGATCCGCGGGGCGTCGACGCACAACCTCCAGGACGTGGACGTCGACCTCCCGCTCGGGGTGCTCTGCGTGATCACCGGCGTCGCCGGCTCCGGCAAGAGCTCGCTGGTCCACGGCTCGGTCGACGGTCGTGACGGTGTGGTGGTGATCGACCAGGGGGCGATCCGCGGCTCGCGGCGGAGCAACCCGGCGACGTACACGGGGCTGCTCGACCCGATCCGCAAGGCGTTCGCCAAGGCCAACGGCGTCAAGCCGGCGCTGTTCAGCTCCAACTCCGAGGGCGCCTGCTCCACCTGCAACGGCGCCGGCGTCATCTACACCGAGCTGGGGGTGATGGCGACCGTCGAGTCCACCTGCGAGGAGTGCGAGGGGAAGCGGTTCCAGGCGTCGGTGCTGGAGTACACCTTCGGCGGGAAGAACATCAGCGAGGTGCTCGGCATGTCGGTGGCCCAGGCCCAGGAGTTCTTCGGCGATGGCGATGCGCGCACTCCGGCCGCGCACAAGGTCCTCGACCGCCTCGCCGACGTCGGGCTCGGCTACCTCCACCTCGGCCAGCCGCTCACCACGCTGTCCGGAGGTGAGCGGCAGCGGCTGAAGCTGGCTGCGCAGATGGCCGACAAGGGTGACGTCTACGTCCTCGACGAACCGACCACCGGGCTCCACCTCGCGGACGTCGAGAACCTGCTCGCGCTGCTGGACCGCCTCGTCGACTCCGGCAAGTCCGTCGTCGTCATCGAGCACCACCAGGCGGTGATGGCGCACGCCGACTGGATCGTCGACCTGGGCCCCGGCGCCGGCCACGACGGTGGTCGCATCGTCTTCGAAGGCACTCCCGCCGACCTCGTCGCGGCCCGGGCCACCCTCACCGGCGAGCACCTCGCGGCGTACGTCGGCCCCTGACCGCAGCCGCCGCCCGGGCCGGATAGGGTGGACGCCGGTGCGCCGGGAAGTCTGGTCGGCATGATGCCGTCGAGCCAAGGAGCGACTCACATGTCTCAGAACCGCCCCTCGCGCACCATCCTCGGCCGCGGGTCCTACAGCGAGACCACCCGCGTTGCCGACATCCTCCGCAAGGAGACCGTCGGTGGCGCCCTGCTGCTGATCGGCACGATGGTCGCGATGGTCTGGGCCAACTCGGCCGCCGGTGACTCCTATGAGGCCATCCGCGACTACGAGATCGGCCCGGAGTTCCTGCACCTGCACCTCTCGCTCGGCACCTGGGCGGCGGACGGTCTGCTGGCGATCTTCTTCTTCGTGGTGGGCCTCGAGCTCAAGCGCGAGTTCGTGGCGGGCGACCTGCGCGACCCGCGCCGGGCGGCACTGCCGATCGTCGCCGCCATCGGTGGCATGGCGGCCCCGGCCCTGGTCTACGTCCTGGTCAACCTGCAGACGGGCGACGGAGCCCTCCGCGGCTGGGCGATCCCGACGGCCACCGACATCGCGTTCGCGGTCGCGATCCTGGCGGTCATCTCCACCCACCTGCCGACGGCGCTCCGGACCTTCCTGCTCACCCTGGCCGTGGTCGACGACCTGCTGGCGATCACGATCATCGCGATCTTCTACACCGAGGGACTCCACGTGCTCGCCCTGCTCGGCGCGCTGGTTCCGCTCGGGCTCTTCGGTCTGGCCGTGCAGCGACGGATCAGGTCCTGGTGGATCCTGCTGCCGCTGGCCGCGGCCACCTGGGCGCTGGTGCATGCCTCCGGGGTGCACGCCACCGTCGCCGGGGTGCTGCTCGGCTTCACGGTGCCGGTGATCCGCAGCCGGGCGGCCGGTGGCCCGGATGCGGGTCCGGGCCTCGCCGAGCACTTCGAGCACCGGATCCGCCCGATCTCCGCGGGCTTCGCGGTCCCGGTGTTCGCGTTCTTCGCCGCGGGGGTCGCGGTCGGCGGCTGGAGCGGCCTGGTCGAGTCGTTGAGCGACCGGGTGGCGATCGGCATCGTCGCCGGGCTGGTGGTGGGCAAGACCGTCGGGATCTACGGCACCACCTTCTTGATGTCCAAGCTGACCCGGGCGGACCTCGATCCCGACCTGCGCTGGCTCGACGTGCTGGGGGTATCGATGCTGGCCGGGATCGGCTTCACTGTCTCCCTGTTGATCGGCGACCTGGCCTTCGGCATGGGCAGCAGCCGTGACGACCATGTCAAGGTCGCGGTGCTCTGTGGCTCCCTGCTCGCCTCCGTGCTGGCCGCCATCCTCCTCAAGGCGAGGGACCGTGCCTATCGCCGCATCGAGCTGGAGGACTCCGTCGACTCCGACCACGACGGGATCCCGGACGCCTACCAGCGCGACGACGAGAGCGGTCGCGGCGCCTGAACAAGACGACGTTTTCGGGGTGCTCCTAGGCTCGACACCATGTCCCCTTCTCCTCAGATCCCGATCGACGCCGCCACGCTCCCGCAGGGTGGCCAGATGCCGCTGCTGGGCTTCGGCACCTGGCAGCTCACCGGCGACGACGCGGTGACCGCGACCGCGGCGGCGCTCGACGCCGGCTACCGGCACCTGGACACCGCCACCGTCTACGGCAACGAAGGCGAGGTCGGCCGGGCGCTGGCTGAGAGCGACGTGGACCGGGAGGACGTCTTCCTCGCCACCAAGGTCGAGCCCCCAGCTGGCCGGCAAGGAGCGCAAGACGCTCGAGGAGAGCCTCGCCCTGCTCCGCACCGACCGCGTCGACCTGTGGCTGATCCACTGGCCGGCCGAGAACGGTGACAACGTCGCGATGTGGCAGGCGCTCGTCGAGGCCCAACAGGCCGGCCTGGCGCGCGAGATCGGCGTCAGCAACTTCACGCTGGAGCAGATCGACCAGCTGGTCGAGGCCACCGGCGTCGCGCCGGCGGTGAACCAGATCAAGTGGAGCCCGCTGCTGCACGACCGTGCCACCGTCGACGGCCATCGCGAGCGGTCGGTCGTGCTGGAGGGCTACAGCGGCCTGCGCGGGGGCATCCTGGAGCACGACATCGTCACCGGGATCGCCAAGGACCTGGACCGGACCGCGGCGCAGGTGGTGCTCCGCTG
This sequence comes from uncultured Actinomycetota bacterium, assembly GCA_963767955.1. Lineage (GTDB taxonomy): Bacteria > Actinomycetota > Actinomycetes > Propionibacteriales > Nocardioidaceae > Nocardioides. Next base: position 547,931 of record CAVYGA010000003.1, read on the forward strand.
GCACCTCCAGCACGGCGTCGTGGCGATCCCGAAGTCCAGCGAGCCGGAGCGGGTCCGCTCCAACGCCGACCTGGCCGGGTTCGAGCTCTCCGCGCAGGACATGGCCGCCCTCGACGCCCTGGGCTCCGCCGGCTGACTCAGCTGCCCCAGCCCATCGGGTAGACCCGGAACGGGGCGGCGTACGTCGCCCCCAGCCGGCTGCCCGGCCCGCGGGCGAAGCCCTCGAGGAACTCGCGGGGATCGAAGTCGGCCCAGCCGAGGCCGTCGATGTAGGCCCGGTGCGCCTCCAGCGACCGTACGCCGGCATCGAAGGTGTCGGTGACGTCGACCGCGTGCTCGCCGGCCGGGGACCCGAAGGCCCACACCGCGCGGACGCCGCCCCACGGCTCCAGACCGTCGTCGGCCAGCTGCTCGGCGAACACCCAGCGGTTGCCAGCGTCGCGGACGGCGTCGAGCACCGCCCGGCCCACGGCGATGTGGTCGGCCTGGTTGAGGTTCTGCCCGCCCCAGGTCGGGTCGAGGTTGCCGGTGATCACGACCTCCGGACGGTGGCGGCGTACGACGGCCGCGAGGGTACGGCGCAGCGGCACGCCGTACTCGAGGACCCCGTCCGGAAGTCCGAGGAAATCCACCACGTCGACGCCGACGATCCTCGCGGACTCGACCTGCTCGGCCTCGCGGACGGTGCGGCACTCGTCGGGGTGCATGCCGTCGATGCCGGCCTCACCGCTGGTCACCATGCAGTACGCCACACTCTTGCCCTGCCCGGTCCAGCGCGCCACCGCGGCGGCGGCACCGAACTCCATGTCGTCGGGGTGGGCGACGATGCACAGCGCCCGCTCCCAGTCCTCGTCGAGCGGGGTGAGCGGCGGAGGCTTGTCGGTCATCTGTCGAGCATAGGGCGGTCGCGCCCCACCGACGAGGGGTCAGCCGATGCGCAGCAGGTCACGGCGGCGGGTGTACTCGTCCACGTCGATCTCACCGCGCGCGAAGCGCTCCTCGAGCACTTCCTGGGCGTTCCCCTTCGATGGCGTCGCGCGGGACCCGGACGAGGACCTGTCGGTCAGCGCCCGATAGGCCAGGACCGCGCCGAACACGAGGAGGGCCCAGAAGACCAGCATCAGCAGGATCATCACCACCCACTCGCCCCCGCCCGTCCCGTGGCCGTAGTAGCCATCCATCATCGAGCCCACCTCCCAGTGCCGATCGTCCATGCTCCGATGATGTGCCGCAGCCGCCCGCCGCCACAGGGACCAACGTCCTCAACAGGTCCCGAGTCGGGCCCGATAGGGTCTCGCCCCGAGGGGCGGTAGCTCAGTCGGTCAGAGCAGAGGACTCATAATCCTTGGGTCGTGGGTTCGAGCCCCACCCGCCCCACCTGAACACGTCGGAGACCTGCATGAACGGGAAAGCCCTCGCCTGTTGGGCGAGGGCTATTCCCCAGCTACTCCCCACTGAGGGGGTGTGTCGCTATTCGAACGACACGCGGCGAGGTGGGAGTCAGCCCCCAGGTGGCGTGTAGTCGACCGTCAGGTTCGCGGCCGCGTCGATCTGGTCCGCAGTCAGCAGCACGACGGTCTCGTAGCCACTCAGGGCACCGGTGCTTGTGACCGTGCCCGCGATGGCGGCCATGGCCTCGTGGCCTGGCGCGTCGACGATGGCGTAGAGGTCGTCGCTCCCGAAGGCGAAGTAGCAGGACTCCAGCGAGCCGCCCATCCCCGCTGCCAGTTTTTCGATGGCGGCGACGCGGGCGGTCCCGCCCTTCGCCATGACGCCCTTTATCCCTTCGGGCGAGTACGACGCCTTGATCATGTACTTGGACATGCTGCCTCCCAGTCGGTTACCCCCAGCTCATCGAAGACCCACGCCGGCGGCCTGGTCAACCACGCATAGACCATTCGGCACCGGCCCGCTTGAGTAGGGACACACACAGGCCTCCTAGGGTCGTGGGCTCGAGCCCCACCCGCCCCACCACCCCCGCCCCACCACCTCGCGACCTCGGCAAATCGTGGCGAAGCCACCCCTCGGGGTGGTCGGTCATGGCATCCTGCAGTGACTTGCAGGGATCGGGCCCGGGGGGACTCACGTGCACTCGCAGATGTTCATCGTGCTGGCCGGCACGCCGCGGCCGGTCGATGCCTACGAGCAGCAGCCACTGCAGCGGCCCGACAACAGCGCACAGCGCCGTCTGCGCATCGACTTCGAGGTGCCCAGCTGCGACCACGCGCTCCTGGGCCGCGAGCTGCACCGCGCCCTGGACGGCGTACCTCTGCGGGACCAGTACGGGAGCGGGTGGCACGCGGTGTCGATGTCGTCGCTGCTGGCCAGCGAGGGCGACCTGCGCCGGTTCACCGTGGACCTGGTCGAGGTCTAGGGCGGACCGGCTCAGTAGTCCCCGGTCATCACGTTGGCCAGCGGTTCGCCGTCGGCGTACCGCTGCAGCTGCTCGCGCACCAGCCGGTGGGCCCGCGGCCACATCGCGCTGGAGGCGCCGCCGACGTGCGGCGAGATCAGCAACCCGGGCGCCCGCCACAACGGGTGGTCCGACGGCAGCGGCTCGACCTCGGTCACGTCCGTTGCGGCGGTGACCCGACCGCTGTGCAGGGCCGCGACCAGGTCGTCCGTCACCACCACCGCACCCCGGGCAACGTTGACCAGCAGTGCCCCGTCCTGCATCCGGGCCAGGAAGTCCGCGTCGACCAGGCCGCGGGTGGCGTCGGTGAGGGGTACGACGAGCACGACGACGTCGGCGTCCGGCAGCAGCTCCGGCAGCTCGTCGATCCCGTGGACGCCGTCGCGGGCGGACCGGGCAACCCGCACCACCTCCACCTCGAACGGCAGCAGCCGGCGCTCGATCGCCGCGCCGATCGCGCCGTACCCCACGATCAGCACCCGGCGGTCCGCGAGCGCGGGACGGAAGCCCGCGGTCCAGGCCGCGCGGTCCTGGGCCCGCACGAAGTCGGGGATGCCGCGCAGCGACGCGAGGATCAGGGTCAGCGTCAGCTCGGCCGTGGAGGTGTCGTGGATGCCGCGACCGTTGCACAGCGTCACCGTGTCGGGGACCCGGGACCGGATGTTGTCCACGCCGGCGGACAGCGTCTGGACCAGCCTCAGGCTCGTCATGCGGGGCAGGACGTCGGCCACGGTCGGCAGCAGCTGGTAGGGCGGCACGTAGACCTCGACCTCGCCGACCGAGTCCGGCACGTGCTCGGTCGGGTCGACCACCTCGTAGCGGAGGCCGGCCGGCGGGTCACCGAGCAGGGCGGGCTCGAAGGGCAGCCAGACCAGGGGTTCGTTCACCGTCACGAGATTACGGCCGCCGGGAACGCGGTCGTAACCGGGTGGACATCCCCTCGCCATGAATGTCTTGCACACTGATCGGGTTGAGTCGTAGCGACAACTCGTGGGGGGAATCACCGATGCACGACACCAGCCAGCACACGGAGAACGCCGAGACCGGCCGCGACCGCCGGATCGAGCAGATGAGCCGACGGGCGCAGGGGCTCACCGACCTGCTCGCCCGGCGCCGGGATCTGTCCGGCGTCCACCAGCGGGCGGACTACCTCGCGGAGTCGGTCTTCTGGGGAGTCTGAGCGCTCCCGTGCGACGATGCGGGCATGGAGAACCCCCGGCCCATCGAGACCTGGCTGACCGACATGGACGGCGTGCTCGTGCACGAGGAGGACCCGATCCCGGGGGCCACCGAGTTCGTCGAGGCGCTCAAGGCGTCGGGGAGGAAGTTCCTCGTGCTCACGAACAACTCGATCTACACCCCGCGTGACCTCCGCGCCCGCCTGCTCGGAAGCGGCATCGACGTGCCGGAGGAGGCGATCTGGACCTCGGCGCTGGCCACCGCCGACTTCCTCAACGACCAGCGCCCGGAGGGCACGGCGTACGTCGTGGGGGAGGCGGGGCTGACCACGGCGATGCACGACATCGGCTACGTGATGACCGACCGGGACCCGGACTACGTGGTGCTGGGGGAGACCCGGACCTACTCCTTCGAGGCGATCACCCGCGCCATCCGGCTGATCGATGCGGGCGCGCGCTTCATCGCCACCAACCCGGACCCGAGTGGTCCGAGCGCCGCCGGCAAGCTGCCCGCGACGGGCTCGGTCGCTGCCCTGATCAGCACCGCCACGGGACGGCAGCCGTACTACATCGGCAAGCCCAACCCGCTGATGATGCGCAGCGCCCTCAACCGGCTGGAGGCGCACTCCGAGACCACGGTGATGATCGGCGACCGGATGGACACCGACATCATCAGCGGCCTGGAGGCGGGGCTGCGCACGATCCTGGTGACCACGGGTTCCACCCGGCCCGACCAGGTGGAGACGTTCCCCTACCGGCCGACCAGGGTGTGCGAGTCGGTCGCCGAGCTGGTTGAGCTCGCGGCACAACCGGCCGACTCGGCCGACTCGACCGACTCGACCGACTCGACCGACTGAGCCTCACGACAGCCGGGCGATGAGCCCCATCGCGTCGTGCGGCGCGAAGCCCTTCGCGTCGTTGTCGAAGTAGACGAAGACATCGCGGTCAGCCGACCACGAGCGGCACTTCTCGGCCCAGGCGTCGAGCGCCGCGTCGCCGTACCCGCTCGCGTACAGCTCGGTGTCCCCGTGCAGGCGCGCGTACACGAAGTCGCTGGTGACCTCCTCGACCTTCGGCCAGCGACCGGCCGTGTCGGCGAGGACCAGGGCGACGTCGTGATCCCGGAGGAGTGCGACCACCTCGGCCGTGGCGAAGCTCTGGCTCCGGAACTCCAGGGCATGACGGAGCGGGCGGTCGTCCCCGGCGGTGACCAGCGCGCGGTCCTCCGGCACCTTGGCGTCGTGCCGCGCCGCCAGCCGCGCCGCCTCTGCGGTGGTCCGGGGGAGCAGGTCGAAGAAGGCGGCCAGGAGATCGGCATCGAACTGGAGCGTCTCCGGGAGCTGCCACAGGATCGGACCGAGCTTCGGGCCGAGACCGAGCACGCCGGACGCGAAGAAGTTGGCCAGGGGAACCTCGACCTCGCGCAGCTTCTTGAGATGGGTGATGAAGCGGCCCCCCTTCACCGAGAAGACGAAGTCGTCCGGTGTCTCCTCGCGCCAGGTGGCGTACGACGTCGGTCGCTGCAGCGCATAGAAGGAACCGTTGATCTCGATCGATGTCAGCCGCTCGGACGCGTAGGCGAGCTCGCGCCGCTGCACCAGACCGCGTGGGTAGAAGTCGCCCCGCCACCCGGCGTACCGCCATCCCGAGATGCCCACCCGCACGCGTCCCATGAGCGTGAGACTAGACGCCGTCCGGCCCGGCCACGGCACCTCACTCCAGGGTGCGGACCACGCGTGCCGGGTTGCCCACGGCCACCACGTTCGGGGGCAGGTCCCTGGTGACGACCGCACCGGCGCCGACGATGGTGTTCGCGCCGATGCTCACTCCGGCCAGCACGATCGCGCCCCCACCGATCCACGCGTTGTCGCCGATCGTGATGGGGGCACCGGCCTCCCACTTCTCCCGCCGGGGGCCGGGCTCGAGCGGGTGGGTGGGGGTGAGCAGCTGGACGTTGGGCCCGAACTGGACGTCGTCGCCGATGGTGATCGTGCAGACGTCGAGCGCCACCAACCCGTAGTTCGCGAAGCACCTGGCGCCGATGGAGATGTGCGTGCCGTAGTCGACGTACAGCGGCGGTCGGATGCCGGTGTCCTCGCCGACGGAGCCCATCAGCTCGGTCAGGATCCGGCTGCGCTCGTCCCGGTCCTGTCCGGCGGCGTTGAAGGCCTCCATCAGGCCGGTCGCGCGCAGGTGCATCGCGATCAGCTCGGGGTCGTCGGCGAGGTAGAGGTCCCCGGCCAGCATCCGCTCGCGCACGGAACGGCCGTCGGCGAGGGGCTCGGGGTCGGTCATGCACCGAGCCTAGGTGAGACGGTCGGGGCAGCGCACCGCGAGCCTCAGGAGCAGAGGCGCCAGATGCCGAGTCGATGGTTGCGCGCGAAGCGCTGGGCGTCGCGGTAGGAGCGCACCCGACGGAACGGGTCGTGGGCGTAGACGTAGACGTTCGCCCAGCCCTTGGCGAGCTGCGCCCGGTTCATGTCCCGGCCGCTCGAGGCCTTCGTGACGTAGCGGAGCGCCCGGCCGTAGCGGTCCGTGCGGGCCTGGGTCGGGTCCGAGACCATCCGGACCCGGCTACCGACGGGGAGCATCGCCTTGAGGGACCGCGACGCCTTGCGGCCGCCGCACTCGACGCGGCCGTAGACCTCCGGGGTGTCGATGCCGATGAGCCGCACGGTCTTGACCACCCCGGGGCGCAGTCGCACCTTGATGGTGTCGCCGTCGACGACCTTGGTGACGATGCCCGCCTGGCGGAGGACCGACCCGGTGGAGGAAGGGGTGGTGCCGCCGCCCGAGCCACCGGTGGCCGAGCTGCACGGACAGGGCAGCGAGTCGCAGGCCCGGCCGTCGTGGTCGGCGTCGAGCCGGTGCGGGTCGGCCGACGGGTTGTGGGCCAGGTAGAACCGCTGCGCCTCGGCCTGGTTGGCGAAGTCGGCGCAGTCCCGGTCGGCGGTGGCCTGGGCCGGCGCGGAGAGGGTGAGCAACGCGGCGACCACCGCGAGCACCGCGACGAGGACGGGCAGCAGGGCGGGGCGACGTACGGACATGAGGGCTCCACGAGACGAGGGGACGAGCGGCCGACTCTAGGTCCGCTCGCGCCTGCTCGCCCGGGTTTCGCAGCCGCAATGGCCCGAACGGACCACCGGATCGGTCCGGTCGGCGGGCTGCCGCTACAGCTCGTCGGCGATGAGGTAGCGACCGTCGCGGTAGACGAGCTTGAGGTTCACGTCGCTCGTCCGGGTGGAGCCGTTGGCCATGGCGTAGTTCACGCGGTAGCTGACGGTCAGGTCGTCCGGGTTCCCGGTCGCGCTGACCAGGGAGGCCGAGTCGACGGTGCCCCAGAAGCCGGAGTAGCTCCCGAACCCGCCGCTCTTGCGCTGGAACGCGGGGGTCAGCTGCTTCCAGGTCGTCTCCGGGTCCTCGGTCACGGTCGCGAGATAGCTCGCCGCGAAGTCCTCGATGCCCTGCGCGGTCGGGCCGGCATCGTCGGCGTCGCTCGTCTGGGAGGAGGAGGGCTCGTCCGAGGGCGACTCCGACCCCGACGAGGAGCCGGCCGCGGGCGGGTCGTCGTCCCCACGGGTCAGCAGCCAGCCGCCGAGCGCGACCGCGAGCACCACGCCCACCACGGCCAGCAGCACCACGGGCGCCCGCCGGTCCCGACGCCGTCCCGTGTCCGAGCCCGGCGGCACGGGCGCCAGGTCGGCCGCGCTCACCTGGTCCACCGGCTCGGCCGGGGTGTCGGCGGGGGTGTCGGCGGCCGCAACAGGTGCCACGGCCGGCACTGCCGGCCGCGGGGCGGTGTCGGTGCTGGTGACCGCCGGCATCACCTGGGTGCTGTCGGACGCGGACGGACCGCGGTCGAGGAACGTCGCGACCTGCTCGGCCGTCCACCTCGCCTCGGGGTCGCGGTGCATCGTGGCCCGCAACAGCGGGTCGAGCCAGCCGGCACGCTCGGTGCGCGGCGGCTCCTCGTGCACGATGCGGTAGAGCGTCCCCATGAGGTTCTCGCTGGCGTCGTAGGGCGGCTGGCCCACGATCACGTGGTAGAGCGTGGCCCCGAGCGACCAGACGTCGCTGGCAGTGGAGGCGCCCTGACCGGCCGCCACCTCCGGTGCGAGGTAGCTCGGGGATCCGGTGACGATGCCCGCCTGGGTCAGGGTGACGTCGGACTTGGCGCGGGCGATGCCGAAGTCGCCCAGCTTGAGCAGGCCGTCGCGGGTGACGAGCATGTTGCTGGGCTTGACGTCGCGGTGCACGATGCCGGCGCGGTGCGCTGCTGCCAGCGCGTCCGCGGCCTGGGTCACCAGCGCCGCCGCCTCGTCGGGTGTGGCCGGCCCCTCGCGGCGGATCCGCTGCGCGAGGTTCTCCGACTCGAGGTACTCCATGACCAGCCACGGCTGGTCGTCGGACTCCACGAGGTCGAACACGGCCACCACGTGCTCGTGGTTGAGCATCGCGGACACCCGCGCCTCGCGGCGTACGCGCGCGGCGTCCGGCTCGTCGTCCCCGGGCAGCTTGCCGATCTGCTTCAGCGCCACCGGGCGGTCGAGCAGGAGGTCCTGACCGAGCCAGACCGCTCCCATGCCGCCACGGCCCACCTCGCGCTCGAGTCGGTAGCGGGAGGCGACAACCCGGGCGTCCGCGGCGTCGTTCGAGTCGGTCATGGGCCCCAGATTAGGGCCTGCCCCTGGCTTGCCCTCAGGGGGACACTGGAGTTGACTGGCTCGCTCACCCGCAGGGGTGTGATCAGGAGGTGGCGGATGTTGCGGTTCTCGGGCACGGGCATGACCGACGCCGGGCGGGTGCGTGAGAGCAACGAGGACTCCGCGTTCCTCGGGCCGTACGTCGCCCTGGTCGCCGACGGCGTCGGCGGTGCCGCGGCCGGTGAGGTCGCCTCCGCCACCACCGCCTACGTCGTCTCCGCGATCGCGAGGCTCCGGCACGACCAGGATCCGGCTATCGTCCTGGGCGACGCCATCGACGCGGCCCGCGAGAGCCTGCAGACCGGGATCGACGCGGATCTCCAGCGGGCGGGGATGGCCACCACCCTGACCGTGCTCGCCACGGACGGCACCCGGGTCGTCCTGGGCCACCTGGGCGACTCGCGGGGCTACCTCGCCCGTGCCGGGGGGCTGCAGCAGGTCACCACGGACCACACCTACGTGCAGCAGATGGTCGCCACCGGGCAGCTGGTCCCCGAGCAGGCGCGGCGCCACCCGTGGCGCAACGTGGTCCTGCGCTCGCTGCACGGCGGTCCCGCCGAGGTCGACCAGACCCCGGACATCGTCGAGCTCGATCTGGCGCCCGGCGACCGGATGCTGTTGTGCAGCGACGGGCTCACCGACCTGGTCGACGACGACCGGATCGCCGAGATCCTGCAGGTCGAGGATGCCGAGACCGCCACCCAGCGGTTGGTCGCAGCGGCGCTGGAGGCCGGTGGCACCGACAACGTCACCTGCCTGGTCTTCGACGTCGTCGACGGCCCCCCGGTCAGCGGTGACGGCCTGGTCCTGGGAGCCGTGCGGGACGTCGTCAACATCGTCGATCCGGCCGCCGTACGAGCGAACTGACCGGAATTCTGGTTTTCACCCGCAACTTGGGTCACAATGGACCCACAACTACACAACTGTCATTCGTGATGACCGCATCTGCGTTTCAGAGACCGCTGGGGAAGGCGTATCTCGACGCCGGAGATGAGGAGGTCACGGTGACCACAAGCACTGCCACCCGCACCGCGACGAGGGGCGTTCTCTACGTCCACTCGGCGCCGTCCGCGCTGTGCCCACACATCGAGTGGGCCGTCGGCGGTGTCCTCGGCGTGCCCGTGAGCCTGGACTGGATCCCGCAGCCCGCCCAGGCGGGCACCTACCGCGCCGAGCTCTCCTGGGCCGGCGCGACCGACTCGGCGGCCGCGGTGGCTTCCTCGCTGCGCGGCTGGAACCACCTCCGCTTCGAGATCACCGAGGAGCCGACGCCGTCCACCGAGGGCGCCCGCTACTCCTACACGCCCGAGCTGGGGATCTTCCACGCCGTCACCGGCATGCACGGCGACATCATGATCCCCGAGGACCGGCTCAAGGCCGCGGTGGTCAAGGCCGCGCTCGGGGGCAGTCCCGTGCTCGTCGAGATCGACAAGCTGCTCGGCAAGCCCTGGGACGACGAGCTGGAGACCTTCCGGCACGCCGGCGACGGTGCCCCGGTGCGCTGGCTGCACCAGGTCGTCTGACCGTCAGAAGATCTCCGGCAGGTCGCTGGCCAGCCCGGTGAACTCCGGGTCGCGCTTCTCGCGGAAGGCGGCCACCCCCTCCTTGCCGTCCCCGACGCTCGTCCAGAACATCGCCAGCGAATCCACCCGGTGCGCCTCGAGAGGGTGGGGCAGGCTCGCGTTGCGGTACATCATCTGCCGCGCGAGGGCCGTGCCCACCGGTGACCGGTGGACGGTGAACTTCCGGGCCAGGGCGTACGCCGCCTCCAGCAGCTCGTCGCCCGGGTGCACGGAGCGCACGAAACCTCCGGCGAGGGCCTCCTCGGCGGTGAGGATGTCCGCGGCGTAGATCCACTCCAGCGCCCGCGAGATGCCGACGATCCGGGGCAGGAACCACGTGGACGCCGCCTCCGGGGTGATCCCGATCCGGCCGAACACGAAGCCGATCCGGGCCCGGTCTGAGGCCAGCCGCACGTCCATCGCGCAGGTCATCGTCGCGCCGATGCCGACCGCCGGGCCGTTGATCGCGGCGATCACCGGCTTCGGGCAGTCGAAGATCGCCAGCGTCACCCGACCGCCGGTGTCGCGCAGCCCCCGGTGGATCTCCGGCTCGTCGAGCCGGTCGCGCATGTCCGCCGGCACCGGGCGCAGCGACTCGTCCAGCCCGAACACGTTGCCCTCGACGGAGAGGTCCATGCCGGCGCAGAAGGCGCGCCCGCGGCCCGTGACCACGACGGCCCGGACGGCGTCGTCGCGGCCGGCCCGACCGAACGCGGCGACGAGCTCGTCGGCCATCTCCACGGTGAACGCGTTGAGCAGGTCAGGGCGATCCAGCCACAGCGTGAGCACCCCGTCGTCGGCGAGGTCCCAGGTGAGGGTGGCGAAGTCCGGAGCGGGGGTGTCGACAGGCATGCCCGCAGGCTAGCCTCGGGAGCCCGAATGGATCGGACGCGCCCGGGGTACGTCACCTCGCGGTGGCGGACCGTCCGTCGCCCGCACCATCCGCCCGCCACGCCCAGGAGGCACCATGACCGACGAGCCGCTGAACGACGACGACATGACCACCGGCGACGCCGCGGCCGCCGACGCGCCGCTGCCCGGCTCCGACGCCGACGGCACCGACGCCGACGCGACGGACGGCGACTCCACCGACAGCACCGACGGTGACTCGACCGACGCGGACGGCACCGACGCCGACGGCACCGACGGCGACTCCACGGACGCCACCGACGGCGACGCGACCGACGCCGACGGCACGGACGGGGCAGCGCTCTGAGCGCTCTCGACCTTCTCAGCGGTGACGCCCAGGCCTTCCTCACGAAGGTCTGGGCGTCCCGGGTGCACCTGCATCAGGGCGACGCCGAGCGCCTCACCGATCTCTTCTCCCTCGACGACGCCGACCACCTGCTGACCTCCACCGCGATCCGCACCCCGCAGGTGCGGCTCGCGCGCGACGGCGCGGTGCTGCCGGAGTCGGCGTACACCCGGGGCGCGACGCTGGCCGGTCGCCCGCTGACCGGGCTGGTCGACTCCCGCAGGCTCCTGGCGCTGTTCGACGACGGCGCGACCGTGGTCTTCCAGGGGATGCACCGCTACTGGCCGCCGCTCGCCGAGCTGGTCGCCGAGCTCGAGCTCGAGCTCGGGCACCCCTGCCAGGCCAACGCCTACCTCACCCCGCCCGGCGCGCAGGGGTTCGCGGTGCACTCCGACAGCCACGACGTCTTCGTCTTCCAGACCCACGGCATCAAGCAGTGGGAGGTGCACACCGACGGTGACGTCGACAAGGTCCGCCTCGAGCCGGGCCTGTCGATGTACCTCCCGACCGGCACCCCGCACGCCGCCCGCGCCCAGGACCGCGCCTCGCTGCACGTGACGATCGGGATCAACCAGCTCACCTGGCGCCAGCTGCTCGACCAGGCCCTGGCCGGGCTGCTCGACGGCTCCGACGACGAGCACCTGCCCGCGGGCTACCTCGATGACACCGCCGCGCTGGTCGACGGCCTCGCCGACCGGCTGGCCGGCCTGGCGGACGCCGTCCGTGACGTCGAGCCGACCGCGGTGGTCGAGGACCACGTGCACCGCTTCCTGTCCGGGCGCCGGTCCCGCACCCGGGGCGGCCTGCGCGACGTGCTGGAGGTGCGCCACCTCACCGACACCACGATCCTGCGCCGCCGCACCGGCCACCCGTGCGTGCTGGTCGACCGCGGCGACACCCTGCGCGTGCTGCTCGGCGACCGCTACCTCGACGTACCGGCCCGGCTGCGCCCCGCGCTGGAGAAGATCCGCGCCCGCGACGACGTCAGCCCCGCCGACCTGCCGCTGGACGAGCAGAGCCGGCTGGTGCTCTGCCGTCGGCTGGTCCGTGAGGGACTGCTCGAGGTCCGCGGTTGACCGCACCCTTCCGCTGCGCGACCGCGAGCCTCGGTCGGGACGACGACCTGGCCGGCACCGCCTCGACGGTCCGGGCCTTCCTGCTGCTCGAGCACCCCGGGCCGTGGGGCGCCGACGTGCTGCGCGACAGCCGGCTCCCCGAGGGACTGGGCGACCGCCTGGCCGCGGCGGCCCGGGCCGCGAGGGTCAGGGTGCTCTTCGTCCGCCGGCACGGCCGGCGCCCGGCCACGGAGGGGCTGCGGGTGTTCGTGGCGTACGCCGACCCCCTCGCGCCCTGGGCCGAGACCGCGCTGCTCGCCGACCCCGGCGCCGTGCTCGACGTCGACCTGGCCGCGCTCGGCGCCGGCCACTCGCCCGGACTGGTGCCGTACGACGACTCGCTGCTCTGCGTCTGCACGCACGGGCGGCACGACGCCTGCTGTGCCGAGCGCGGCCGCCCGGTGGCCTCGGCGGTGGCCGCGGCCCACCCCGACCAGGCGTGGGAGGTCTCGCACATCGGGGGAGACCGGTTCGCCGCGAACCTGCTGGTGCTGCCGCACGGGCTCTACTACGGCGCGCTCGACCCGCCGGCCGCGGTCGCGGTCTGTGGCAGCCACCTGACCGGACACCTCGACCTGGACCACCTGCGGGGCCGCTCCGGGCTGCCGATGCCCGTCCAGGCCGCCGAGCTCGCGCTGCGTCGGCAGCTGGGAGAGACCGCCGAGGACGCCGTGCGGTTCGTCGACCGCACGACCACCGGTGCGGTCACCGCGGGCGCGGTTCGCGGTCGCCGGCACCGTCTGGGAGGTCGAGATCGAGTCCGGTCACGACCCACAAGGACAACGGCTGACCTGCGGCGTGGACCGGCTCAGCCGGATCCCTCGCCACGACGTCATCCGGATCGGTCTCCGGGGCGACCGCTCCGCCTGACGTCCGGCGGGACGTCATCCGCACGGGTCGCCGGGGCGACCGCTCCGCCTGACGTCCGGCGGTCAGACGTTCTTGAAGGCGATGGCGACGTTGTGCCCGCCGAAGCCGAACGAGTTGTTCAGCGCGGCGAGATCGCCCTCGCCCAGCTCGCGCGGCTTGTCGGCGATGTCGAGCCCGACGTCCTCGGGGTCCTCGAGGTTGATCGTCGGCGGCACGATGCGGTTCTGGAGCGCCAGCACGGTGACGACCGACTCGAGGGCGCCGGCCGCGCCGAGCAGGTGACCGGTCATCGACTTGGTCGAGGTGACCACGACGCTGTCGACCGCGTCACCGAGGGCGTGCCGGATGGCACCCGCCTCGGCCACGTCGCCCTGCGGCGTCGAGGTGGCGTGGGCGTTGACGTGCACGATGTCGGCGGCCTCGAGACCGGACTCGCGCAGCGCCAGCTTCATCGCCCGGGTGGCACCGAGGCCCGCCGGGTCCGGCTGGGCGATGTCGTGGGAGTCGGCGGTGATGCCGGCGCCGGCCGCCTCGGCGTACACCTTCGCGCCGCGGGCCTGGGCGTGCTCCTCGGACTCGAGGACCAGCACCGCGGCGCCCTCACCGAGGACGAAGCCGTCGCGGCCCTTGTCCCACGGGCGGGAGGCCCGCCCGGGCTCGTCGTTGCGCTTGGACAGCGCCATCATCTGCCCGAACGCCGCCATCGGCAGCGCGTGGACGGCCGCCTCGGTCCCGCCGACGACGACCACGTCGGCGCGCCCCAGGCGGATCATGTCGATGCCGAGCGCGATGGACTCGTTGCCCGACGCGCAGGCCGAGACCGGCGTGTGCACCCCCGCCTTGGCACCGATCGCGAGGCCGACGCCCGCGGCGGGGCCGTTCGGCATCAGCATCGGGATCGCCAGCGGGGAGACCCGGCGCGGGCCCTTCTCCTTGAGCAGGTCGTAGTTGTTGAGCAGCGTGGTGACGCCGCCGATGCCCGAGGCCATCGCCACGGCGAGACGCTCGGGATCGACGGCGTCGCCGTCCGCTCCGGGCAGGGCGAAGCCCGCGTCGGCCCACGCCTCCAGCGCGGCGACCAGGGCGAACTGCCCCGACCGGTCCATGCGCCGGGCCTTGACCCGGTCGAGGACCTCGCTGGGCTCGACCGCCACCTCGGCAGCGATCTGGGCGCCCAGCTGGGCCGCCCACTCGTGCTCGAGACGGGCCACGCCGGACGTGCCGTCCAGCAGGGCCTGCCAGGTGGAAGGTACGTCGCCACCGACAGGGGACGTCGCGCCGAGACCGGTGACGACTACGCGCTTGAGAGACATGAGGATCCTTCGCGGGGAGGGGTGGGTCAGTTCTGGGCGTTCTCGATGAACGAGACCGCGTCGCCGACCGTCTTGAGGTTCTTCACCTCGTCGTCGGGGATGGACACACCGAACTTCTCCTCGGCGGCCACGACGACCTCGACCATGGACAGCGAGTCGACGTCGAGGTCGTCGACGAACGACTTGTCGAGCTGGACATCTTCTGCGGGGACGCCGGCGACCTCGTTGACGATGTCGGCGAGGTCGGTACGGATCTCTTCAGTGGTGGCCATGCTGGTTGTTCTCCTTTGTTGGTGAGCTCTGAAAATCGTGGGGGACCGGGGCCGGAGGACGGCACCCAGGACCAAACCTAGGGCGCTCGGGCGTGATCAGGGAACCGTGACGACCTGGGCGGCGTACGCCAGGCCGGCGCCGAAGGCGATGAGCAGCGCGACGTCGCCGCTCTTGGCCTCACCCTCCTCGATCATCCGGTCGAGCGCGAGGGGGATCGAGGCGGCCGAGGTGTTGCCCTGCTCCGCGATGTCGCGGGCGATCTTCACGTGTGCCGGGAGCTTCATGGACCGGGCCATCGCGTCGATGATCCGCATGTTCGCCTGGTGGGGGACGAACACGTCGAGGTCGTCCACGCTGATGCCGGTGCGGTCCAGGGTGGCGTTGGCGACCTTGGCCATCTCGAACGACGCCCAACGGAACACGGGGTTCCCCTGCATCATCAGGTGCGGCATCGTCGGGTTGTCCATCTTGATCACGTCGCGCCAGTCCTCGCGCTGCCTGATCAGGTCGAACTGCTCGCCGTCGGAGCCCCACACGACCGGGCCGATGCCGGCCTCCTCGGACGGTCCGACCACGACCGCGCCGGCGCCGTCCGCGAAGATGAACGCGGTGCCACGGTCACCCACGTCGGTGAGGTCGGAGAGCTTCTCGACGCCGATCACCAGCACGTGCTTGGCGCTGCCGCCGCGCACCATGTCGGAGGCCAGCGCCATGCCGTGGCAGAAGCCAGCGCAGGCGGCCGAGATGTCGAAGGCCGCGGGCCGGTCGGTGCCGAGCTCGTGGGCGATCGCGGTGGCGACGGCGGGGGTCTGGAACATGTGGCTGACGGTGGCGACCACGATGGCGTCGATCTGCGCCATCTCGAGGCCGGCGCTCGCGACGGCCTTGCGGGAGGCCTCCACCGACATCATCTGCACGGTCTCGTGCTCGGCGGCCCAGCGGCGCTGCTTGATGCCCGAGCGCTGCTGGATCCACTCGTCACTCGAGTCGATGGCCGCGATGACGTCCGCGTTGGGGATGACCCTGCTGGGGCGGTAGCTGCCGATCCCGAGGATCGTCGCGTTCGGTGCGCCCGGCGGGTTGGAGATGGTGGCCATCAGTGGGTGTCCTTCGGGGGGAGGTTGGAGTCCGGCTCGCCGTGCTTGTCCACGAACGCTCGCGCGTCGTCGAGCTGGTCGGGGGTCTTGAGCGCGAGGGTCTCGACGCCCTTCATGCCGCGTCGGGCGATGCCGGTGAGCGTGCCGGCCGGTGGCAGCTCGAGAACGCCGGTGACACCGAGACCGAGCATCGTCTCCATGCACAGGTCCCAGCGGACCGGCCGGCTGATCTGCGCGACGATCCGGGAGAGTACGTCGCTCCCCTCGGTCACCACCTGGCCGTCGGCGTTGCTGATCAACCGGGTGCGGGGGTCCTGCGGGGACACGGACGCCGCAAGTGCCTCGACCCGGGCTACCGCCGGAGCCATGTGCTCGGTGTGGAAGGCGCCGGCGACGGACAGGGGGATCAGCCTGGCCTTGGCGGGCGGCTCCTCGGCGAACGCGGCGAGCTGCTCGAGCGTTCCGGCGGCGACGATCTGGCCCGGTCCGTTGTCGTTTGCGGGGGTGAGCCCCTGCTTCTCGATCGCGGCGAGCACCTCGTCGCGATCGCCGCCGAGAACCGCGGTCATGCTGGTCGGGGTGGCCGCGGCAGCCTCCGCCATGGCGTCCCCGCGCTCGCGGACCAGCCGCACCGCCTCCTCGGCGGTGAGGGCGCCGGAGAGGCCGGCCGCGGTCAGCTCGCCCACGCTGTGGCCGGCGAGGGCGCCGACGGCGCCCTCGGGAACCAGGTCGAGCCCGGCCAGCAGACCGGCGGCCACCAGCAGCGGCTGCGCGATCTTGGTGTCGCGGATCGTGTCGGCGTCCGCTTCCGTGCCGAAGTGCGCCAGGTCGAGACCGGCCACCTCCGACAGGCGTGCGAGACGCGCGGCGAACTGCGCGTCCTCCAGCCAGGGCTGGAGGAATCCGGGCGCCTGAGCGCCTTGACCGGGAGCAACGATGACCAACACGTGACCACTCTGCCGTGTCGGGACCCCCCAGCGCGCGTCCGGTGCGCACGAAATAGACCCGCGATTCGTTGTCAGGTTCCTACAAAAAGTGTGACTGGCCAGTAACGCGCGGATCGCTGAGCCTGCCGAGGGCCAGCGCGATCTCGATGGTGAACGCGTGCCGCGGCACGGTCGGGGTGAGTCCGGTCAGGTCGCCGGCCTGGCGGAGCCGGTAGCGGACCGTGTTCGCGTGCACGAACAGCACCCGGGCGGCGCCCTCGATGGAGGCGCCGTGGCCGAAGTAGGCGTCCAGCGTCTCGATCAGCGTGCCCTTGGCCTGGAACAGGGGGGCGTAGACCTCCATCACCAGCTGCCGGCGGGCCTCGCCCTCGCCGACCAGCGCCCGCTCGGGCAGCAGGTCGTCGGCGGCGACGGGGCGCGGCGCGCCCGGCCAGGCGGCCGCCACGTTGAAACCCGACAGCGCGGCGGCCGCGGAGCGGTGCGCGTCGGCCAGATCCGTGGCCGGCGGGCCGTGCACGACCGGCCCCTCACCGAAGTGGTGCTGCACCGCGGAGGCATCGCGCTCGGCGTCCTCCACGCGACCGAGCACGACGACCATCTGGTCGCCCTGGGTGGCGCACAGCGCGTCCACGCCCGCGACGCGGGCCGATCGGCGTACGTCGTCGAACAAGGACGTGGAGGTCGGCGAGGCGGGGGCCGCGCCGATCACGACGACCACCTCGCCGTGCCCGTCCCAGCCCAGGGCGCCCGCGCGGGAGAGCACGGTGGTGTCCGCGTCGGCACGGAGCACCGAGTCGACCACCAGGGCCTCGAGGCGGGCGTCCCACGCGCCGCGGACCTCCGCGGCCCGGGCGTAGACCTCGGCCGTGGCGAACGCCAGCTCACGTCCGTAGCGCAGCAGCCCGTCGTGCACGGTGCTCGCCATCTCGCTGCCGAGGAGCTCGTCGATGTTCTCCTCGACGACGTCGATGGTCAGCCGGACCAGCTCGACGGTCTGCTGGAGGTTGATGACCCCGGCCAGCGCCCGGGGGGCGGCCCCGAACACCTGGGCGGCGATCGCGGAGTCCGCGTCGGTGGACACCGTCTTGGAGTCTCCGTGGTCGCGGTACCACGTGACGAACCCACGGATGCCCGCCTGGACGATCATCCCCACCCAGGAGCGGTCCTCGGCGGAGAGGTCGGTGAACCAGACCTTGTCCGACTCCATGCGCGTCATTGCGGCCGTGCTCAGGGTGCCCACCTCACGGAGAAGCTGGGCGGACGCCTCCTCGCGGGGGGCCGACGGGGACGTTGACACACTCCGAGGCTAGCGAGCGACGCCGCACGGAGGCGGCGGAAACCAAAGAACACAAGGGCCTTCCGGCGCCAATGGGTTGAACGTGTGATGAAATGCGCGCATGCCCCACGCCCCCCTCGAGGTCGAGTACCTCACCCTCCACGGGCACCGTCGGGCGTTCGTCCGCACCGGCTCCGGGCCGGCCCTGCTCCTCCTCCACGGCCTCGGCTGCGACCACACGACGTGGGAGCCGGTGATCCGAGAGCTGGCCCGCCGGCACACCGTGATCGCGCCGGACCTGCTCGGGCACGGGCTCTCGGACAAGCCGCGCGCCGACTACAGTCTCGGCGGCTACGCCAACGGCATGCGTGACCTGCTCACCGTGCTCGGCATCGACTCGGTCACGGTCGTCGGCCACAGCTTCGGCGGGGGAGTGGCGATGCAGTTCGCCTACCAGTTCCCCGACCGCACCGATCGGATGATCCTGGTCGCCCCGGGCGGCCTCGGCCCCGACGTGTCGCCGGCCATCCGGGCCGTCACCTCGCCCGGCTTCGAGCCGCTGATGTGGCTCCTGACGCTTCCCGGGCTCCGGCATGTCGGCGTGGCCGGTCTCCGTGCGCTCGCCGGGACCGGTCTGCACGCCACCCGTGACCTCGACGAGGTCGCCGAGATCTTCGCCTCGTTCCAGGACCGGCGCACGCTGGCGGCGATCCGGCACGTGACCCGCGCCGTGGTCGACTTCAAGGGTCAGATCGTCACCATGACCGATCGCGCCTATCTCACCGAGGCCGTGCCGATGTGCGTCATCTGGGGCGAGGACGACGCGGTGATCCCGGCCGACCATGCCCGGACCGCCGAGGCGCTGGCGCCCGGCGCCCGGGTGGAGCTGATCCCCAACGCCGGTCACTTCCCGCACAAGGACCACCCGCAGCGGTTCGTGAAGATCGTCGCGTCGTTCCTGCGCAGCACCCGGCCGGCGGTCTACGACCGCGATCGCCTCCGCGCGCTGCTCGAGGCCGGTGGTGACGTCCCGGTGCAGCACGCCGAGGCCGGACACGCCCCGATCACGCCGCTGCGGACGCTCTCCGGGGCCTGACGACCCCGTCCCCGATGCGGGACCAGAGCCGGACCCGGGAGCCGGACCCGGAGCGGAACCCCAGAGCGGAACCCCAGAGCGACGGGCGCTGACGCCTAGTGTCGACGGGCCATATCGGCGCAGCGCCTCCGGTCTTACCGTCGACGGGAAGGTCGCCATCCCGGCACCTCGGCCAAGGAGGAGTCCCATGCACCTGAAGTCACTGCTCGTGCTTCCGTTCGTCGCCGCCGCTCTGGTTGGTGTGGGCGCAGGTTCCGCCACCGCGGCGGGCCAGGTCGAGCGTGGCCCCGCCCACGCCAACTCCATCTGCTCGTTCTCGGGACTCAACGACGAGCCCGACGACCCCGAGGAGGGCGGCCGGGTGCAGTCCTACGGCCAGATCGTGCGCGCCGGAGGTAAGGCGTTCGTCCCCAGCCCGGGCGAGCTCTGCAACGGTCACAAGTACCCGTACCCCGAGGCGTTCGAAGGCGGGGAGTAACACGCACGTGACCCGGGCGCCCGTTTGGGGCGGGCTGCCCGGGTCAGCATGCGATGGTCAGGCGTCGCCGCCCTCCTGCTTCACGTCGGCGACCGCGGTCGGGTCGTCGATGCGGTACTTCTCGAACGCCTCGACGACCTTCTCCCGGGGGATCTGACCGGCGTCGGCGAGGGCCTGCAGGCTCTGCACGACCACGGACTGCGCGTCGATGTGGAAGAAACGGCGGGCCGAGGGGCGGGTGTCGGCGAAGCCGAACCCGTCGGCGCCGAGCACCCGGTAGTCGCCGGGCACCCAGCGGGCGATCTGCAGCGGCACCGCGCGCATGTAGTCCGACACCGCGACGACCGGACCCTCGACACCCGACAGCCTGTCGGCGACGTACGCCGTGCGCGGCTCCTCGCCCGGATTCAGCAGGTTCCACTCCTCGGCGGCGACGGCGTCGCGGGCCAGCTCGTTCCAGGAGGTGACCGACCAGGTGTCGGCCGCGACCCCCCACTCCTCGGCCAGCATCCGCTGCGCGTCGTTGATCCACGGGAAGCCGACCCCGGACGCGAACAGCTGCACCCGCGGACCGTCGTGCTCGGAGCCCGAGACGTGGTGCAGGCCGCGCAGGATGCCCTCGGCGTCGACGTTCTCCGGCTCCTTGGGCATCGAGACCGGCTCGTTGTAGACGGTGATGTAGAAGATGACGTTCTCCGCGTCGGCGCCGTACATCCGCTCCAGACCGGAGCGCATGATGTGGCTGACCTCGTAGGCGAACGCCGGGTCGTAGTGCACGACCGCCGGGTTGGTGGCCGCCAGCAGCGGGGAGTGTCCGTCGGCGTGCTGGAGGCCCTCACCGGTGAGCGTGGTGCGCCCCGCGGTGGCACCGATCAGGAAGCCGCGCGCAAGCTGGTCGGCCATCGCCCAGATCGAGTCACCGGTCCGCTGGAACCCGAACATCGAGTAGAAGATGTAGAAGGGGATCATGTGCTCGCCGTGCGTCGAGTACGCCGAGCCGGCCGCGGTCGCGGACGCCATCGCGCCGGCCTCGGAGATGCCCTCGTGCAGCATCTGGCCCTGCGGCGACTCCTTGTAGGCGAGCAGCAGCTTGCGGTCGACCGACTCGTACTGCTGGCCGCCCGGGTTGTAGACCTTGGCGGTCGGGAACATCGCGTCCATGCCGAAGGTGCGGTACTCGTCGGGCGCGATCGGCACGATCCGCTTGCCGATCTCCGGGTCCTTCATCCAGTCCTTGAGGAGCCGGACGACGGCCATCGTGGTGGCGATCTTGTTCTTCCCCGAGCCCTGCTTGAGCTCGGAGTACATGTCGTCGCCGGGCAGCTTGAGCGTCGTGGAACGGTCCACCCGACGCGGCAGGGAACCGCCGAGCGCGTCGCGGCGCTCCATCATGTACTGGATCTCGTCAGACTGCTCGCCGGGGTGGAAGAACGGCGCCGCACCGGTGCGCTCGTAGGAGTCCTCGAGGTCCCGGTCGCTGATCGGCAGGTAGAGCCGGTCGCGGAACTTCTTGAGGTCGTCCATCGTGAGCTTCTTCATCTGGTGCGTCGCGTTCCGGCCCTCGAGCGCGTCGATCGTCCAACCCTTGATGGTCTTCGCGAGGATGACGGTCGGCTGGCCGACGTGCTTGCTGGCCGCGTCGAAGGCGGCGTACACCTTGCGGTAGTCGTGACCACCACGGGGCAGCTTGACGATCTGGTCGTCGGAGAGGTGCTCGACCATCTTGCGCAGCCGGGGGTCGGTGCCGAAGAAGTGGTCGCGGATGTATTCGCCCTTCTCCGTGGAGTAGGTCTGGAACTGACCGTCCGGGGTGGCGTTCATCTGGTTGACCAGGACGCCGTCGACGTCGCGCGCCAGCAGCTGGTCCCACTCCCGGCCCCAGACGACCTTGATGACGTTCCAGCCGGCACCGCGGAAGTTGGCCTCGAGCTCCTGGATGATCTTGCCGTTGCCGGTCACCGGGCCGTCGAGCTGCTGGAGGTTGCAGTTGATGACCCAGGTGAGGTTGTCGAGCTCCTCCCGGGCGGCGACGCGGATCGCGCCGAGCGACTCCGGCTCGGCCATCTCGCCGTCGCCCATGAAGGCCCACACCCGCTGCTGCGAGGTGTCCTTGAGGTTGCGGTTGTGCATGTAGCGGTTGAACCGCGCCTGGTAGATCGAGTTGATGGCGGTGAGGCCCATCGACACGGTCGGGAACTCCCAGAAGTCCGGCATCAGCCGGGGGTGGGGGTACGACGGCAGGCCGCGCCCGGGTCCGTGCTGGACCTCCTGGCGGAAGCGGTAGAGCTGCTCCTCGGTCAGTCTGCCCTCGAGGAAGGCGCGGGCGTAGACCCCGGGAGAGCCATGGCCCTGGATGTAGACCTGGTCGCCGCCGCCCTCGTGGTCATGACCGCGGAAGAAGTGGTTGAAGCCGACCTCATAGAGGCTCGCCGACGACTGGTAGGTGGCGATGTGGCCGCCCACCTCGAGACCCTTGCGGTTGGCGCTGGAGACCATCACCGCGGCGTTCCAGCGGATGAACGAGCGGATGCGGCGCTCGGCCTCCTCGTCGCCGGGGAACCAGGGCTCACGCTCCGGGGGGATGGTGTTGATGTAGTCGGTGCTGCGCAGCGCCGGCACGCCGACCTGCTTCTCACGTGCCCGCTCGAGGAGTCGCAGCATGAGGTAGCGGCCCCGCTCCCGGCCGCGATCGTCGATCATCGCGTCGAAGGAGTCGATCCACTCGCTGGTCTCGTCCGGGTCGATGTCCGGCAGCTGGGTGGGCAGGCCCTCGTGGATGACCGCAGGGGTGGGGGGAGTCGAAGCGCGGGAAGAATCGTTCACGTGCCTCATCGTCGCACGCCCGGGGCGCCCACAAAATCTACCGACCAGTACTGGTCCCCCCGCCCGCGTGCCGAATGTGTGCTGGTGTCCGTTCGGTGCGAGGGTTGCGCCGTGGCATCAGTTCAGGTGGACTACGTGCACGTTTCCGCACGCGACTGGAGGAGTCAGTGAGTTCGACCACGGGTGGCGAGGCCACCCAGCAGAGCGGCGCCGCTGCGCGCCTCGGGATGACCGCCGGAATGGTGGTCCAGGAGCTCGGATGGGACAACGACACCGACGACGACGTGCGGGTCTCCATCGAGAACGCCATCGACGCGGACATGGTGGACGGTGACTACGGCAACGTCGTGGACGCCGTCGTGCTGTGGTGGCGCGACGACGACGGTGACCTGGTCGACGCCCTCGTGGACTCGCTGACCGACCTGGTCGGCGGCGGCGCGATCTGGCTGCTCACCCCGAAGGTCGGCCGCCCCGGTGCCGTGGCACCCTCCGACATCGCCGAAGCCGCACCGATCGCCGGACTCTCACAGACCACCACTGCCGCGGTCGGCAAGGACTGGGCAGCCAGTCGGCTGGTCGCCCCCAAGTCCACCCACTGACCGACCGAAGGGGTCGCCACCACATGGCCAACACCGCTGAGCGCATCACGTCCGGAATGACGTCCGCGGCAGTGCTGGCCAGATCGGGTGTCATCCGGCCCTACTCGCCGCGGACCCTGCTCCGCCTCGGCAGGACCCTCAAGGAATGGGGGACCGGGCCGGCGGGGGGTTTCACCTCGCTGGCGTTGCGCTGGCCCGATCGCACCGGCCTGATCGACGACCTCGGCCCGCTGACCTTCGGCGAGATCCACCAGCGCAGCAACGCGCTGGCCGCCTCCCTCAAGGCACGCGGGGTCGGTGAGGGCGACAGCGTCGCGGTGATGTGCCGCAACCACCGTGGCTTCGTCGACATCAGCCTGGCGGTGGCCAAGCTCGGTGGTGACGTGCTCTACCTCAACACCGCGTTCGCGGGCCCGCAGCTGGTCGACGTGCTCGAGCGCGAGAAGCCGGCTCTCGTGGTCCACGACGAGGAGTTCACCGAGATGCTCCAGGCGGCCAACGCCTCAGCGCGACTGCTCGCGTGGACCGACAGCGCCGACAGCGAGCTGCCAGAGGGCGTCGAGACGCTCGCCCAGCTGATCGCCCAGGGCCCGGCCGACGACCACGACCCGCCGCGGCGCCACGGACGGATCGTCATCCTCACCTCGGGCACCACCGGCACGCCCAAGGGTGCGCCGCGCAACGAGGCCGGGATCGACGCCGCTGTCTCGCTGCTGTCGCGCATGCCGCTGCGGGCCGGCTGGAGGACCCACATCGCGGCGCCGCTCTTCCACACCTGGGGCTACGCCCACCTCGCGCTCGGCATGCTGCTCGGCTCGACGGTCGTGCTCACCCGGCGCTTCGACCCCGAGGATGTGCTGGCGGTCGCCGAGAAGCACCGCTGCGACTCGCTCGTGGTGATCCCGGTGATGTTGCAGCGGATCCTCCAGCTCCCCGACGCCACGCTCGACAAGCACGACCTGTCGACGGTCAAGGCGGTCGCCGCGTCCGGCTCGGCGATGCCCGGCGACCTGGCGACCACCTGGATGGACCGCTTCGGAGACACCCTCTACAACATCTATGGCTCGACCGAGGTGGCCTACGCGTCGGTGGCGACCCCACGTGACCTCCGGGAGGCGCCCGGCACCGCCGGCAAGCCCCCGCACGCGACCGTCGTACGCATCGTCGACGAGCACGGCGAGCAGGTGCCGACGGGGGAGTCGGGCCGCATCTTCGTCGGGAACGGGCTGCTCTTCGAGGGCTACACCGGCGGCGGCCAGAAGGACATGGTCGACGGGCTGATGTCCAGCGGGGACGTCGGGCGCCTCGACGAGGACGGTCGGCTGTTCGTGGAGGGCCGCGACGACGAGATGATCGTCTCCGGCGGGGAGAACGTCTTCCCCAAGGAGGTCGAGGACTGCCTGGTGCGCCACGACGCCGTCGACGACGCGGCCGCGATCGGCGTCGACGACGACGAGTTCGGCAAACGCCTGCGGGCCTTCGTCGTCACCAGGAAGAAGGTGAGCGAGGACGACCTCAAGGCGTGGGTGAAGTCCAACCTGGCGCGCTACAAGGTGCCGCGCGAGATCGTCTTCCTCGACGAGCTGCCCCGCAACGCGACCGGCAAGGTGCTCAAGAGGGAGCTGGACGAGCGTGCGGCCGAACCGTCCGACTGAGAGTCAGCTGGTCGTCTTCTTGTAGCAGTTCATGGTGCGGTCCCCGGCGTCCCAGCGGGGCTCCAGGGGCCAGGTGACCCAGTAGGCCCCCTTGTCGGTGAACTTGTAGCAGCCCTCGCCCTGCTTCTGGAAGTTCTTGCGGCTCGGGTACTTCGCACCGCCCTTGGCCTGGAAGTAACCCGCCCAGCGGTAGTCGTGGCCCCGGTCGCAGGTGACGTAGAGACCCTGGCCCTTGCGGTTGTCGACGCAGCGTTGGTACTTGTCCTCGACCCCCTCGTAGAGCACCGGGGTGCTGCCGGACGGCATCAGCCGCAGCTTGCCCCCGCTCTGGGCTCGGGCGTCGCAGCGGAACCAACGGGCCCCCGAGCTCCACTGGTTGGTGGTGGGCTCGAAGAAGACCGGTTCGAAGATCGAGGACGTCAGCTGCTTCTTGGTGAGCCCCATCGCGGCGGCCAGCCGGCGCTGGCACTGCGTGACCATGGTGTCCACGTCAGGCTCCGCGGCGTCGGCGGGGAACGTGCCGACGTGGTAGGTGATCGTCGTGTGGTCGGAGTAGCAGTCCACGGGGTTGTTGTTGTTGGTCTGCGCCTCGGTCTTGACGATCGTCATCTTGTAGCAGGCGTCGACCGACGGGGCGCCGGCCAGCGGGTCCGCCTCGGTGCTGGCGGTGCTGCTCGCCGGCGCACCCATCGAGGCGTCGGCCGGTGCGACGTCCTCGCCGCAGCCGGCGAGCAGGACGAGCAGGCCGACGACGATCGTCGTGGCTGTGGTGCGAAGATGACGGTGATGGACAGTCACGAGAACCCCCTGGTCGCTGGCACACCTGATCCTAAGGCAGGTGGTGCCTTCCCCGACGTCGAGCTCGGCGCGCTCGCGCCGGATTTCACGCTGCGCGACCAGTTCGGCCAGGACGTCACCCTCTCGTCGTACCGCGGGCAGAAGGCGGTGGCCATCTTCTTCTTCCCGTTCGCGTTCTCGGGCGTGTGCACGGGCGAGATGTCGGGGATCCGGGACCGCCTGGACGAGTTCCTGACCTTCGACACCGAGGTGCTCGCGATCTCCTGCGACCCGGTCTACGCGTTGCGGGCCTTCGCCGACGCCGACGGCCTCAACTTCCCGGTCCTCTCGGACTTCTGGCCGCACGGCGAGGTGACCCGGTCGTACGGCGTCTTCGACGAGCGGCGCGGCGCCCCGCGGCGCTCGTCGTACATCCTCGACAAGGCCGGGACCGTCAGCTGGTCGGTGCACAACGCCAACCCCGACGGCCGAGACCTGGACGAGCACCTGAAGGAGCTCCGGTCCCTGGCCTAGACGCGGATTGCATCTTTGTGCGATTTGTCCCCGAGGGGCAGACAGGGCTTGCTGCGGTGGTACACACTTGTACTTGTTGCGACCGCTGGTGACCCGAGACGCTGGCGGTCGCAACCTTTATGCGCCGGGGTGTGGCTCGCGCTAGTCTGTGCGCCGCCTCGTCCGGGCGCATAGCTCAGCGGTAGAGCGCTTCCCTTACAAGGAAGATGTCGGGGGTTCGATCCCCTCTGCGCCCACAGCCCCCAACCTCACGGCGGCGGGTGCCGTTGACCGCGCGGGTTCCGGTCCGTGGCCTGCTGGCTAGGGTGGCCGCAGACCCGCGACCGTGAGGGAGAACATCCATGCACGTTCCGTTCAGTGCTTCGGACTTCATCAACCGCGCTGAGGCCGTGTACGCCGATCGCGTCGGCATCGTCGACGAGCCGGAGCAGCCCGCACCCTCGCTGGGTGAGCAGACCTACGGCCAGGTGGCCGACCTCGCCCGGCGCCAGGCGGCGAAGCTCGACGAGCTCGGCATCGGTGTCGGCGACCGGGTCGCGGTCGTCTCGCACAACAGTGCGCGGCTGTTCACCTCGTTCTTCGGCGTCACGGGCTCCGGCCGGGTACTGGTGCCGGTCAACTTCCGGCTCCGGCCCGACGAGGTGCAGTACATCGTCGAGCACTCCGGCGCGCGGGTGCTGCTGGTGGACCCGGAGATCGACGAGGCGCTGAAGGACGTGACCGCCGAGCACCGCTTCGTCCTCGGCCAGGACGAGCACCTCTACGCGCCGCGGCTGGACCGGGCGGGCGCGGAGCCGCAGGCCTGGGAGCCCGACGAGAACGCCACCGCGTGCATCAACTACACCTCCGGGACCACCGCCCGGCCCAAGGGCGTGCAGATCACCCACCGCAACATCTGGACCAACGCGGTCACCTTCGCGATGCACGCCGGGGTCACCGACCGCGACGTCTACCTGCACACGCTGCCGATGTTCCACGCCAACGGCTGGGGGATGCCGTTCGCGATGACCGGGCTGGGTGTCACCCAGGTGGTGATCCGCAAGATCGACGGCGCCGAGATCCTGCGCCGGGTCGAGCAGCACGGAGTCACCGTGATGTGCGCGGCGCCCGCAGTGGCCGCCGCCGTCCTCGAGGCCGCCCAGAGCTGGGAGGGCGAGATCCCGGGGCGCGACAAGGTCCGGATCATCATGGCCGGCGCCCCGCCACCGACCAAGACCGTGGTCCGGGTCGAGGAGGAGCTGGGCTGGGAGTTCATCCAGATCTACGGCCTCACCGAGACCTCGCCGCTGCTCACGATCAACCGCACCCGGGCCGAGTGGGACCACCTCACCGCCGAGCAGAGGGCGGACAAGCTGGTCCGCGCCGGCGCGCCGGCCCTCGGCGTGACGCTGAGGATCGACGAGGGCGGCGAGGTGCTGGCCCGCTCCAACGTGGTCCTCGAGGGCTACTGGGAGCAGCCGGAGGAGTCCGCCACCGCCCTGCGCGACGGGTGGTTCCACACCGGGGACGGCGGCGTCGTCGGCGACGACGGCTACCTCAGCATCAGCGACCGCAAGAAGGACGTCATCATCACCGGCGGCGAGAACGTCTCCTCGATCGAGGTCGAGGACGTGCTGTTCTCCCATCCGGCGGTCGCCGAGGTCGCCGTGATCGGCGTACCCAGCGAGAAGTGGGGCGAGACGATCAAGGCGCTGGTGGTGCTCGCCGAGGGCGAGGAGGCCACCGAGGCCGACCTGATCGCCTGGTGCAAGGACAAGGCGGCCGGCTACAAGGCGCCGACCTCCATCGAGTTCCGCGACGAGCTGGCCCGCACCGCGACCGGGAAGCTGCAGAAGTTCAAGCTCCGCCAGCCCTACTGGCAGGATCGCGACCGCCAGGTCAACTGACAGCGCGAGAGCCGGTCGGTCGGCCGACCGCGACGCCTCGCTAACCTCTGCTCCATGCCCACCCTCCAGGACGTCGTCGACCAGCTGCACGCGTGGTACCCACCCGCCACCGCCGAGGACTGGGACGCGGTCGGGCTCGTCCTCGGCGACCCCGACGCGACGGTCGCCAAGGTGCTGTTCGCGGTGGACCCGACGCTCGAGGTGGCGCAGGAGGCCGCGGAGTGGGGAGCCGACCTGCTGGTCGTCCACCACCCGCTCTTCCTCACTCCCGTGCACGGCTTCGCGGCCACGACCCCCAAGGGACGCACGCTGGCCACCCTCGCCGCGGCAGGGTGTGCGCTGCTGACCGCGCACACGAACGCCGACCAGGCCGTGGGCGGCGTCTCGGACGCGCTGGCCACCGCGCTCGGGCTCACCGATCTGTCCCCGATCGTGCCGCTGCCGGACGAACCGATGGACAAGCTCGTGGTCTACGTCCCCGCGGATGCCGCCGCCCCGCTGCGGGCGGCGATCGCCGAGGCCGGCGCGGGCGCGATCGGCGACTACGACCACTGCACGTTCACCACCCCCGGGCAGGGCCGGTTCCGCCCGCTCCAGGGCGCCGCCCCGACGGTCGGCACGGTCGGCACCGTCGAGGTCGTCGACGAGCACCGGATCGAGTGTGTGCTGCCCCGCCGGGCGCGGTCGGCCGTGGTCGCGGCCCTGAAGGCGGCCCACCCGTACGAGATGCCGGCCTTCGACGTCATCGAGATCGCCGACCCCGGCACCTCGTCGCGGGGCACCGGCCGGGTCGGCACCGTGCCGGCTACGACGCTGGAGGAGTTCGCCGCCACGGTCGCCGCGGCCCTGCCGGCCACCGCGCACGGCGTCCGGGTCGCCGGCTCGCCGTCCCGCGACGTACGCCGCGTCGCGGTGTGCGGGGGAGCGGGCGACTTCCTGCTCGACGCGATGGCGGGCGAGGACGTCGACGTCTACCTGACCAGCGACCTGCGCCACCACCCCGCGGCGGAGTTCGCGGAGCGGGGCGGCCCGGCCCTGATCGACGTCGCGCACTGGGCCGCCGAGTGGACCTGGCTGCCGGTGGTGCAGGCGCGCCTGACGGACGCCCTGGGCGCTACGGTGGAGTCCCGGGTGAGCACGATCGCCACGGACCCCTGGACCTTCCGCATCTGAACGCACCGCATCTGAACGCACGCATCTGAGGAGCACCCGCTGAAAGCCGACCCCTTCGCCCAGTTGAAGCTGCTCGACGTGCAGGAGCTCGACTCCCGCATCGACCAGCTCCGGCACCAGTTGGCGTCGTTGCCCGAGCACGAGCAGATCGCCGGGCTGGCGGCCGCCCGCGCCGACCTGGTGAACCAGTCGCGCGACGCCCAGATCCTGGTCGACGACCTCAACCGCGAGCAGCGGAAGTCCGACGCCGACGTCGAGCAGGTCAAGGCCCGGCGTCAGCGCGACCGGAGCCGCATGGACCAGGGTCTGGTCACCAACCCCAAGGACCTCGAGCGGATGAGCCACGAGCTCGAGTCGCTCGAACGGCGGATCCGCTCGCTCGAGGACGTCGAGATCGAGGTGATGGAGCGCCTCGAGGAGGCACAGGCCACCCTCGACGCCACGGCGACCGAGCTGACCGCCACCGACCAGCGGCTGGCCGAGGCGACCACCGCGCGCGACGCCCGGGCCGCGGAGATCACCGCGGCACTCGGCGCCGCGGCCGCCGAGCGAGCCACCGCCGCCGACGGTCTGCCCGACGACCTGGTCGCGCTCTACGACAAGCTGCGCACCTCCAAGCAGGGCGTGGCCGCCGCGGCCCTGCAGGCACGGCGCTGCAGCGGCTGTCAGATGACCATCAACCCGTCCGACCTGGCGGTGATCGGCAGGGCTCCCTCCGACGAGGTCATCCGCTGCGAGGAGTGCTCGCGGATCCTGGTCCGGACCTCCGAGTCGGGTCTGTGAGCCCAGCGGGTCCCCGACGCGTCCTGATCGAGGCCGACGGCGGGTCTCGCGGCAACCCCGGCCCCTCGGCGTACGGCGCGGTGCTCAAGGACGCCGACACCGGCGAGGTGATCGCCGAGGACGGCCGCTCCATCGGCACGGCGACCAACAACGTCGCGGAGTACTCCGGGCTGATCGCCGGTCTCCGGATGGCGGCAGAGCTCGCGCCGGACGCCGACGTCGAGGTCCGGATGGACTCCAAGCTCGTCGTCGAGCAGATGTCGGGGCGCTGGAGGATCAAGCACCCGGACATGAAGCCGCTGGCCCGCGAGGCCGGGGACCTGGCACCGGCCGGCACCACCTACACGTGGGTGCCCCGCGCCGAGAACGCCCACGCCGACCGGCTCGCCAACGAGGCCCTCGACGGCCTCCGCAGCGGCGTGACGGTCGCCGGCGAGGCCGGTGCGCGGACGGGTGGGCTCGGGGTCGACGAACCGGACTCGCTGATCGAGGAGGTGGAGAGCCCCGCCGGCAAGGAGTCGGCCGGCTTCCGGGGCTGGTCCGGGCCGAGCGGACCGCCGACGACGCTGATCCTGGTCCGGCACGGCGTCACCGCGCACACCGTCGAGCGGCGCTTCTCCGGGGGGCTGGCCAGCGCCAACCCCGGCCTCAGCGACGAGGGCCGGGACCAGGTCCGGGCCACGGCCGAGTGGCTGTCACCGCTGGCCGAGGGCCTCGACGCGGTCATCTCCTCGCCGGTACGCCGCACCCTGGAGTCCGCGGAGATCGTCGGTGGCCTCCTGGGCCACCCGGTCGAGGTGGAGCCCGCCTTCGCCGAGATGGAGTTCGGCACCTGGGACGGGATGACGTTCGTCGAGGTCGCCGAGAGGCATCCGGACGACCTCGACGCCTGGCTGGGTTCCCCCGACGTCGCCCCCGGCGGCGGGGAGTCGTTCCTCCAGGTGCAGGAGCGGGTGCTGGCCGGGCTCGACCGGGTGCTGGCCGAGCGTGCCGGTCAGACGGTCGTGGTGCTCAGCCACGTCACGCCGATCAAGACCCTGGTCGCCCACGTGCTGCAGGCGCCGCTGACCTCGCTCTACCGGATGGAGCTGACCCCGGCCTCGGTGACGGTGCTGTCGTTCTACGGTCCGGCCCCCGACGGCTCCGGCGAGATGGCCTCGATGCGGCTGTTCAACGCGCGCCCCGGCGACGACGTGCTGCCGCCCAGCCGGCTGTAGCCCGCGCTTGTCCGCCCCGGGGTGCGCAGGACTCAGTGGTCGTCGAGGGCGAGGGTGCCGCCGTTCCTGACGAGGTAGCGCTCCTCATGGTGTGAGGTCCAGGCGTACGAGCCGTCGTCGGTGCGTTCGTAGTGCCATCGCTTCGCGGTCTTCGCCCGGTGATGCCGTCTGCACAACGGCGCGAGGTTCTGCGGGTTGGTCTGGCCGGGTGGACCGGTGTCGTCGTACGGAACGACATGGTCGAGATCGCAGTCACGGGCGTGGGTCTGGCAGTAGGGGAACACACACTGCCGGTCGCGGAGCTTCACTTGTGCCGCCATCCAGGGCGGCGGGTCATGCCGGTCTACCGCGTCGTCACGGCCCGGGTCCACCACCGGCGTGACGCGGACCCGGCCGCCGGCCGCGGTGTGCCGCCCGAGCCACGCCTCGATCCGTTTCGCCGTCGCGACACCCAGCTGCTCCACACCGGCGACCCCACCCTCCAGATCGCTCGAGGGAATGTGGACGTAGAGCTGCAGGTCACGGCCCCGGACCCGCGGGCGCCGCACCGCCTGCTGGTCAGCCGCCGGTGTCACCAGGGCGGCGATCAGGTCGTCCAGGTCGGCGCCGGCATGCACGTCCGCGACGATCCCGATCGCCTTCGCCCGGCGCTGCTCCAACGAGTCCGGGTCACCGGCCGCGCCGAGGCTGCGGGCGATGTCGGCGATGAGGTCCCCGAACCTGATCAGGTCCATGCTGTCGCCGGTGGCGTCGAGCCATGACGTCCCGGCCCACGCGCCCACCCCCGGGTGCTGGATCCGGACGTCCCATGCAGCCTTCCCGGCCACCTCGGCCTCGGCGACCTCCTCGGGATGGAAGCGGGCGGTCGCCTCGCGCACCACTCGCTCGATCGTCGGGGCACCCCGACTCGCCATCATCGGCGCCAGCCGCTCGTCGACGTACGCCGCAGCCTCCATCGACAGGCCGCCGGTCAGCCGGGCGACCATCCTCAGCTTCCACGCCGCCACCTCCAACCCCTCCGACAGCGCCCACAGGCCCGGCAGCCGGTGCTTCAGCTCCACCGCGACGGAGATCAGGTTCATCGCCGAGATCGTCGAGACCCCCAGGGCGGCACCGAACGGCTCAGCTGCGAACGCGGCGATGGCCGGGGTGCCCGCACCGCCGATGGGCACCTCGCAGTCCAACGCGCCGGCATGGCCCCACACCTCCACCCCACTCGCGGCGGTGGCGGCGTGGAGGTCCACCCACCGGTTCGCAGCCCGCAGCTTGGCCCGCTCCGCCTGCCGCGCCATCAGCTCCGCATCCCGGGCAAGGTCGAGCACCCACTCCGCGTCGAGACCGTCCACCTCGACCGGAGTGCCCTGCCGCATCACCTCGATCATGAAGCCATTCCACCACCCACCACCCACAGTCCGGCCGGGCCGAATCCGGCTGCGGGTCAGACCTCGTCGACGACCACGTCGAGCCGGGAACCGGTCGCGGTCGGTGCGGTCTCCTCGACCTTCCAGCCGAGGTCACGCAGCAGGTCGGCGAACGCCGCGGGGGTGCGCGGGTTGCCCCCGTCCTCGAGCACGGCGCGGACGATCCGTCCCTTGGTGGCCTTGTTGAAGTGACTGACCACCTTGCGGGTGCCGTTGTGCTCGTGCAGCACGCGCACCCCGACCACGCGGCGCGCGAGGTCGGGCGCCGGCCGCCAGAACCCGGCGTACGTCCCGGACCGGAGGTCCACCAGCAACCCCGACCCGACCCGGTCGCGGACCACGGGGTCGAGGTGGTCGCGCCAGAAGCCGGCGACGGTGCCGACCTCGGGGAGGGTGGCGTCGCCGGAGAGGCGGTAGGCGGGGATCCGGTCGCCCGGCGACAGCAGACCGAACAGTGAGGACGTCACCGCGACCCGGGTGGCCGCACGGCGCTTCCCGGCCGGGGAGAGGGTGTCGAAGCCGAGCGCGTCGTAGAGCACCCCGGTGTAGACCCGGTCCGCGCGGGCGGTCGGCGCCGCGCGGAGCCCGGCGTTGCGCCGCACCAGGTCGAGCTGGCCGGGTCCGAGCCCGAGGACGCCGGCGGCGCGGTCGGCGTCCGGTCCGGAGCACAGGTCGACGAGCGCGGCGAGCATCCGTGTGCGGGGACCGGTCAACGACGGGGAGGCAAGCCGCCCCAGGTCCAGGTGGGCTCCCCGGCGGGCAGGGGTCTTGCCCTCGCTGGGCGGCAGCAGGATCAGCACGGGCGACAGGCTAACCACCCGCGCGGGCCGGTGCCGCCGCGGACCGACCCGCACTAGGGTGGCCACCATGGCGAGCAGAGTTGTCCGGGTCCGCTCCTCGGACGACGGCGTGGCGGCGCACACGCTGCGCGACGGCCTCACGGCCATCCAGGCGGAGCTCGAGGTCACGCCGGAGTTCCCCGACGAGGTGGAGAAGGCGGCGGCGGCCGCGGCTGCCGACCCCCGGCTGCCGGACCTCGACCGCACCGACATCGCCTTCGTGACCATCGATCCCGAGGGCGCCCGCGACCTCGACCAGGCACTGCACCTGGAGCGTTCCGGTGACGGCTACGTCGTGCACTACGCGATCGCCGACGTGGCGGCGTTCGTGACCGCTGGTGACCCGGTCGACGTCGAGGCCAACCGCCGCGGGGAGACGCTCTACGGGGCCGACTCCAAGGTGCCGCTCCACCCGCCGGTCATCTCCGAGGAGGCCGGGTCGCTGCTGCCCGACCAGGTCCGCCCGGCGCTGTTGTGGAGCCTCACGCTCGACGCCACCGGCGAGGGCACCGAGGTCACCGTCGAGCGGGCCCTGGTCCGCTCGCGGGCCCAGCTGACCTACGACGAGGTGCAGAGGTCGATCGACGGCGGGAGCGCCGACGAGGTCTTCGCGCTGCTCCAGGAGGTCGGCACGCTCCGCCTCGAGCGCGAGGCCCGCAACGGCGGAGTCTCGCTGCCGCTGCCGGAGCAGGAGATCGACATGCTCGACGACCGGTGGCAGCTGGAGTTCCGGTCCCTGCACCCGGTCGAGCAGTGGAACGCGCAGATCTCGCTGCTGACCGGCATGGGCGCCGCCCACCTGATGATCCAGGCCCGGACCGGGCTGCTGCGCACCCTGCCGCCGGCCGACCCGCGCGACGTACGCCGGCTCCGACGCACGGCGAAGGCGCTGGGGATCGCCTGGCCCGATGCCATGGACTACCCGGAGTTCATCCGCTCGCTGGACCCCGACCAGCCCAGCAACGCCGCGATGGTGGTGGCCTGCACGCGGCTGCTCCGCGGCAGCGGCTACGTCGGGTTCCACGGCGAGCTGCCCGAACAGCCCCGGCACGCCGCACTGGCCGCGGAGTACGCCCACTGCACGGCCCCCCTGCGACGGCTCGTGGACCGCTACGCCGGGGAGATCTGCGTCGCGCTGAGCGGCGGCACCGACGTCCCGACGTGGGTGCTCGACCGGCTCGAGGAGCTCCCGGCCACGATGCGGGAGTCCGGGCGCCGGGCACGCCAGTACGAGAACGCGGTGCTCGACCTGGTCGAGGCCGCGTCCCTCCAGCAGCGGGTGGGCGAGACCTTCACCGCCGTGGTCGTGGAGGTCGACGACAAGGACGACACCCGCGGCGAGATCACCGTGCAGGACCCCGCCGTCGAGGCGGTCGTCACGGGGGCTCGGGCCCTCCCCCTCGGCGAGGAGGTCGAGGTCGTCCTCGCCACCGCCGATCCCACCACCCGGAAGGTGGAGTTCCGCCTGGCCTGACCGACCCCTGCACGGGGGTGTATCCGTCCGGGTGCTCCGCCCTCCTCGACGCCGGAGGCAGACATGACCGATACGACACCCGAGCGACGCCATGGACGCGAGACGTTCTTCATCGAGGGAGAGGGGCAGGTCGGGGGCGAGGCGCCCGACGCGGTGCGCCCGGTGGCCGCCCGCATGACGGCGGCCCGCTCCGGTGCTCCTGCCGCCGCCGCAGCGGCCCCGGCGTTCCGGTTCTCCCGGCTCGGCCCGCGCGGCCGGCGGCTGGGCGCCGACATCCGCAAGAAGGTCGCCCGAGCGATGACCGACGCCCCGGTCCGCAACGGCGCGATCCCGGCCGGCTACACCTACCTCGGTCAGTTCGTGGACCACGACCTGACCTTCGACGCCACCACCGTCGCGTTCGGCGACGCGATCTCGCCGGCCGCGCTGCTCCAGGGGCGGTCACCGACGCTGGACCTCGACTCGGTGTACGGCGCCGGGCCGCTCGACCCGGAGTCCGCCAAGTTCTACGCAGCCGACCGGGTGCACCTGAAGACGGGTCGCACCACCGCGAGCCCGCCCGACCCCGCGATGGAGGGCTTCGACCTGCCGCGCATCGGCACCGGATCCGCTGCCAACCGCCGCAAGGCGCTGATCCCCGACCATCGCAACGACGAGAACCTCGCTGTCGCCCAGCACCACCTCGCGATGATCCGCTTCCACAACCGGGTCGTCGACAAGCTCCCTGCGTCCACGCCGGCCGCCGAGAGGTTCGAGGTGGCCCGACGACGCGTCGTACTCCACTACCAGTGGCTGCTGCGCACGGACTTCCTCACCAGGATCTGCGACCCCGCGGTCGTCAACGACGTCTTCACGAGCGGGCGCAAGGCGTTCGAGGTCGGCGCGGACCCGCTGAGCATGCCGACGATGCCGGTGGAGTTCTCGGTCGGCGCGTTCCGGTTCGGCCACTCGATGGTCCGGGAGCTGTACGCGTGGAACGCCGTCTTCCCGAGCGGTGCCGGCTCGATCGACCTGCTGTTCTTCTTCTCCGGCACCTCCGGCGACCTGGGCGGCAACCGGACGCTGCCCAGCAACTGGATCGCCGACTGGCGCCGGCTCTATCGCTTCAGCCAGATCGACCGCGCGGACCTCAACCCGCCGCGCGGCGAGTTCAACGTCGCCCGCCGGATCGACACCGGTCTGGTGAACCCGCTCTCCGTCCTCCCGAAGGGATCCTTCGACGGCGGGGACGACGACGAGTTCACGATCCGGGCCAACCTGGCGTTCCGGAACCTCACCCGTGCCGGGATGCTCAAGCTGGCCAGCGGTCAGCAGATGGCGACCTTCCTGCGTGGCAAGGGCGTCGCGGTCACCACGCTGACGAAGGCGCAGATCAGGGACGGGCTCAACGGTGCCTCCCTGGAGACGTTGTCGCCGCGGCAGCTGACCACGTTCCTCGCGGACACCCCGCTCTGGTTCTACGTGCTCCGCGAGGCCGAGCTCAACCAGGGCCGCCTCACCGGCGTCGGAGCCCGGATCGTCGCCGAGACGTTCCACCGGGCGATGGAGGGCAGCACGCACTCGATCGTGCGCAACCCCGGGTGGCGCCCGAGCATCGGGCCGGTCGACGGACGGTTCCGGATGGCCGACCTGCTGGTGTTCGCGTTCGAGAACAGGAAGAAGCTGCTGGCGCCACTGGGGGACTGACGCGTCCGCTTTCGCCCGGCCGGATAGGTTCGGGGGCATGTCTGCGGAGAGCGAACCCGACGACCTGCCCACCCCGGCCGTGCTGTTCCCCGACGAGTCCCGGCACCCGTCCGAGGTCTACCGACGGGCCTGGGAGCTGCTCGAGCGCCGGGCCGCCGTCGAGGCGCTCGAGGTGCTGGAGCCGGCCGTGGCCGCCGAGCCCGGGGCCAGGTCGCTGCGCTCGCTGCGGGCCTGGGCCTACTTCATCCGGGTCCAGCTGTCCCGGGCCGAGGAGGACCTGCTGCTGGTGGTGGAGCAGGACCCGACGGACGTCTGGGCCCGGCACACGCTCGGCCGCACCCTGGAACGTCAGGGGCGTCTCGAGGAGGCGCTGCCGCACCTGCGACTGGCGGCCGTGATGTCCGCGGACCCCGAGCACGAGGCGTCCGTGCTGCGCGTCGAGCGTCGGCTCGCCGAGACCGGCCAGCGGTCGTACGACGACCTGACCTGAGGTCGTGGTCCGCTCTGAGGCAGCGGGTGCGGATGAGCTGGCTCATAGGCCGGGTTCTGTTCCCCGACCGGCCTCGCGACCGGTCGGCTGGCGACCATCCATCTGGGACGACCGTTGCCGGCCGCCTCGTGCGATCCACCCGCACACTCGGGCGGGCCGCCCTCGGTCATGTGCGCACCGCACCCCGGAGGGTGCGGCTTCTCGATCTTGCTCCAGGCGGGGTTTACCGAGCCGTTCCGGTCACCCGGAACGCTGGTGGTCTCTTACACCACCGTTTCACCCTTGCCCCTCCGGGGAGGGGCGGTCTGTTCTCTGTGGCACTGTCCCGCGAGTTACCTCGGGTGGGTGTTGCCCACCACCTTGCCCTGTGGAGCCCGGACCTTCCTCGACGCCCCGAAGGGAGCCGCGGCCGCCCGGCCAGCTCATCCGCAGGACAAGGATAGGGCCACTCAGGGATGGGTGAGCACTTCGGCACCGCTGGGCGTCACCAGCAGGGTGTGCTCGAACTGCGCGCTGCGCTTGCGGTCCTTGGTCACCACGGTCCACTCGTCGTCCCACATGTCCCACTCGTGGGTGCCCAGGTTGAGCATCGGCTCGATGGTGAACGTCATCCCCACCTCGATGACGTCGTTGTAGTAGGACTCGTCGTAGTGGGGGACCACCAGCCCGCTGTGGAAGCTGGTGCCGATGCCGTGGCCGGTGAAGTCGCGGACCACGCCGTAGCCGTAGCGCTTCGCGTAGGACTCGATGACCCGCCCGATGACGTTGATCCGGCGCCCGGGGCGGACCGCCTTGATGCCGCGTTCCAGCGCCTCTCGGGTGTGCTCCACCAGCGCCCTCGTCTCCTCGTCGACGTCGCCGGCGAGGAAGGTGGCGTTGGTGTCGCCGTGCACGCCGTCGAGGAACGCGGTGATGTCGATGTTCACGATGTCGCCGTCCTCGACGACCGTGCTGTCCGGGATGCCGTGGCAGATGACCTCGTTGACGCTCGAGCACAGCGACTTGGGGAAGCCGCGGTAGCCCAGCGTCGACGGGTAGGCGCCGTGGTCGCAGAGGAACTCGTGCCCGATCCGGTCGAGCTCGTCGGTGCTCACCCCGGGAGCGACGTGCGAGCCGACCAGCTCGCGCGCCTGGGCGGCCAGCCGGCTGGCGACCCGCATCTTCGCGATGGTCTCGGCGTCCTTGACCTCCGAGCCGGTGAAGCGCTCCGGGCCGGGCTTCCCGACGTACTCCGGCCGGGGGATGTGGGCGGGGACGGGGCGGGGCGGCGAGATGACACCGGGGACTACTGCGGACATGAGGGCGAGTGTAGTTTCAGCCGCATGAGCGACGAGTACTGGTTCTGCCTGAAGCACCACACCGTCGAAGGTGAGGACGGCTGCAAGAACGCCGACCGCCTCGGTCCCTATGCCTCCGAGGCCGAGGCCTCGCGCGCCCTCGAGAAGGTCGAGGAGCGCAACGAGGAGTGGGACAACGACCCGCAGTGGAACGACGACAAGCTCGAGGACTGAGTGGCCTTCGGACGCTCGGGCAGGATCCGCCGCCACAACCCGAACGCCACCTCGCCCTGGCCGTTCGTCGGCATGGGCGGGATGGCGTGCGCGTTCTTCCTGTACGCCGCCTCCGGGCTGGTCGCGCCGTGGTGGGGCGTCGTGCTGCTGCTGCTGGTCTGGCTGGTGCTGTTCGTGCTGGCCTGTGCGTGGTGGACGCCGCACCCGAGGCGGCTGCCCGTGCTGGCGGTGACCGCGATCGCGCTCTGGCCGATCGCGATCATCGCCGGCAGTGTCTGGCTGGGCTGGACGGCCTGACCCACCTCACGCGTGCTTGAAGTCGATGACCAGCCGCCGCGGGGCTGACAGCTCGAACACGCGGTACGGCGCGCGGTGGGTGAGCGCGAACGCGAAGCTCACCTGGCCCTCGAAGTCCCCGGTCAGTGCCAGCGCCTTGAGCGTGCGCAGTCGCGGCCGGGCGATCCGGGGGCCGGTGTAGAGGTTGTGGCCCGCGTCGTCGTGCGCGGCCGCGGGGGACAGCGTCACCTGCAGCCCCGATCGGCCCAGGATCGGCACCTCGTCTCCGCTGCCGTCATAGGCGAAGTGCCGGCGGTACGTCGTGCTGCCTGACGGGACCCGGCCGGCGAGGTCGATGACGACGCGGTCGAAGGTCGGGTGGGCGGCGTAGCGCAGGCCGGTCACCTTCGGGTTCACGGCGGCCGGGTGGCTCCATGAGGTGTTGGTGTCCTGCCAGGCGGGCAGCCCGGTGGCGGGCGTGGTGCCGGCCAGGGTGAGGCCGACCAGAGCGGCGACCAGGGCGGCGACCAGGCCGGCCCAGCGGAGGGGGATCAGACGGAACATGGCGGTCTCCTTCGGAGGATGAGTACGCAGAGGACGCCCGAAGGCGTCGTCCGGTTGTCCTGTGAGGAGGTCGCGGGGAGCGGCGACGTACGTCGCCCTGCCGGGTCTGCCGCGTCAGCGGCGCGGGTGGACCCGGAGGACGGCGTCGGCGCTTCCGTTGGCGGTGGTGACCATCAGGTCGCCGTTGGGCGCCCGGCTGACCGAGCGCAACCGGCCGTAGCGGCGCAGCGCGGCCGGGGCGCGCGTCGCACGCAGCCGGCCGGCGCGGTCGAACCGCATGAACACCACCCGACTGCCCTTGAGCGCGGCCACCGCGAGGGTGCCGTCGAGACTGCCCCACTGCCGGCCGCGGACCCAGACCGCGCCGGAGGTGGCGATCGTCGGCTCACCGCTGCTCCAGCGGGCCTCCACCTGCCGGCCGGGCAGGCTCTGGTCGGTCATCGGGACGCTCTCGTCGTAGCCGGGGATGGGGTTCCAGCCGTAGTCGCCGCCGTTGACGACCCGGTTGACCTCGTCGTCGCGGTAGGAGCCGTGCTCGACCGACCAGACGGTGCCGTCGCGGCGGGTGGCCAGGCCCTGGATGTTGCGGTGCCCGTAGGTGAGGACGTAGCGCTGATTGCGGTTGCTCGCGTCGGCGTAGGGGTTGGCGGGCCACGGGGCGCCGGTGACGCGGTGGAGCCGGAGCACCTTGCCGTTGAGGGACTGCAGGTCGCGCGGGTTGCTGCCGACGGCGGCGTCGCCGGTGCCGACCAGGAGCGAGCCGTTGCGGCCGATGAGCAGGCGGCAGCCTCCGTGCCGCCCGCTGGTGGCCTGGATGCCCTCGAGCAGCACCGTGGTACGGCGGGCCCGGGTCTGGGTCCGGTTCAGTCGCCAGGCGACCACCTTCACGTCGTGGCCGCCGCCGTCCGTGTGGCCGCCCTGGCAGGTGTAGAACACGCGGTTCCGGCGGAAGTCGGGGTCGATCTCCAGCGACATCAGCCCGGTCTCGCCGGAGACCCACACGGACGACTTCGGGAACCTGATGCGGCGCACCCGGTCGTTCTCGAGCCGCAGCAGGCGGGCCGTGCCGCGTTCGGTGACCAGGAACGCGCCCCCGCCGATGCTCTGGACGTCCCAGGGGTGCGCCAGGCCGCCGGCCTCGCGGGTGACCTGCAGCGACGGCGCCGCGGCCCGCGGGGCACGCTGCTGGGCCCGCTGCTGGGCCCGCTGCTCAACCCGCTGCTCGACCCGCTGCCCCTCGGCGGGGGCGGCGGTCGCGTCGGCGGGTGCCGCGCCCGGGGCGAGGACGCCGGCGGCCAGGGCCAGGAGGGGGACGAGCACGAGATTCCGCATGGCCGACACCGTACGTCGGATCGGGCCGGCGCGTGCCTCAGAACGTGTGGTCCGGACCCGGGAAGGTGCCGCCCTTCACGTCGGTCGAGAAGTCCCTGGCCGCCTGGAGCAGCGTGCCGTGCAGGTCGGCGTACTGCTTGACGAACCTCGCCATCCGACCGGTGCGCAGGCCGAACGCGTCCTGCCAGACCAGCACCTGGCCGTCGCACTCGACGCCGGCGCCGATCCCGATGGTGGGGATGGCGAGCTCCTTGGTGACCTGGGCGGCCACGTCGCCGGGCACCATCTCCATCACCACCGCGAACGCTCCCGCCGCCTCGACCGCCTTGGCGTCGTCGAGGATCCGCCGGGCGGTGTCGCCCCGTCCCTGGACGCGGTAGCCGCCGAGGGAGTGCTCGCTCTGCGGGGTGAAGCCGATGTGCGCCATCACCGGGATGCCGCCGCGGGTGAGCAGCTCGATCTGGGGAGCCATCTCGACCCCGCCCTCCAGCTTCACGCAGTGCGCGCCGCCCTCCTTCATGAAGCGGACCGCGGTGCCGTAGGCCTGCTCGGGGGAGGCCTGGTAGGAGCCGAACGGGAGGTCGCCGACCACCAGCGCGCGGCGTACGGACCGGCTGACCGCGCGGGTGAGCGGGATCAGCTCGTCGACGGTCACGGGGAGCGAGGTCTCGTTGCCGAAGACGTTGTTGGAGGCGCTGTCGCCGACCAGCAGCACCTCGATGCCGGCCTCGTCGAAGGTCTGGGCGGCGTACTGCTCATAGGCGGTCAGCATCGCGAACCGCTCACCGCGCTCCTTCATCTCCCGCAGGTGGTGGGTGCGGACCCGCTTGACGGGCCGGGGCCCGTCCGCTGCCGCGGGTCCGGTGCCGTACGGCGCGGTCTCCTCGCTCATGGTGAGCTCCTTCGCAACGTGGCCTCGTGGCTCCCTGGTGGAGTCCCCGGACCCGCTTCTCAGGCTAGACCCGACTCCCCGACCCCGACCCTGTGTCCTCCGTCACGTCCTCCCCGCCGAGGTGTGACTTCTTGCGTGCCGAGGTGCGTGTTCTTGCGTGCCGAGGTGTGACTTCTTGCGAGCGTGCACTCGGAACCCGGCACGATGGGCACATGAGTGCACCTCGCGACTGGGACCTGCGTGCGGCGGAGCTTTCGGCGGACGCGATCGGGCGCGGCGATCCGACGGCATGGTTCGACGAGCTGTACGCCGCGGGGTCGGCCGGCGAGGTCAGCATGCCGTGGGACCGCACCGAGCCCCAGGTGGACCTCCGGGCGTGGGCCGAGCGCGAGGCCCCTGACGGGTCGGGCCGGCGGGCGGTGGTGGTCGGCTGCGGGCTGGGCGCGGACGCGGAGTACCTCGCCTCGCTCGGCTTCGCCACGACCGCGTTCGACATCTCGCCGACCGCGGTCGGCGAGGCGCGCGGCCGGAACCCGGAGTCGAGCGTCGACTACCGCGTGGCCGACCTGCTCGCGCTGCCGGAGGACTGGGCTCTGTCGTTCGACCTCGTGGTCGAGATCTTCACGCTGCAGGCCCTGCCGGACCCGCCGCGCGAGCGGGCCGCCGACGTCGTCACCGGGCTGGTCGCCGACGGCGGCACGCTGCTCGCCGTCGCCTTCCGGTACGCCGACTCCGACGGCGCCGGGGCCGGCCCACCGTTCCCGCTGGACCGGCGCTTCATGGAGTCGCTCGCGCGCGGCGGCCTGCTCGCGCTCGACCTGGAGGAGGTCGACGGCCCGCGCTGGCGGGCGACATACCGCCGCTGACCGCAAGAACCGACACCTCGGCGCGCAAGAACCGACACCTCGGCGGCCTAGAGTGGAGGGGTGGACTTCTACTCGGCCTATGCGCACGGGTTCGCCCGGGTCGCGGCCTGCACGGTGCCGGTCACGGTCGCGGACCCGGCGGCCAACGCGGCCTCGGTGATCGAGCGGGCCCGCGCCTGCCACGACGAGGGCGTGGCCGTGGCGGTGTTCCCCGAGCTCGCCCTGTCCGGCTACGCCATCGACGACCTGCTCCTGCAGGACACCCTGCTCGAGGGGGTCCTCGACGCGGTCGCCGAGATCGTGGCGGCCAGCGTCGACCTGCTGCCCGTGCTCGTCGTCGGCGCCCCGCTGGTGCACGGCACCCGGGTGCTCAACTGCGCGGTGGTCATCCACCGCGGCGCCGTGCTCGGGGTCGCGCCGAAGTCCTACCTGCCGACGTACCGGGAGTTCTACGAGCGCCGGCACTTCGCGCCCGGCGACGACCGGCGCGGGAGCACGATCACGCTGCACGGCGTGGAGGTCCCCTTCGGCCCCGATCTGATCTTCAGCGCCACCGACGTCCCAGGGCTGCGCCTCCACGTCGAGATCTGCGAGGACATGTGGGTGCCGGTGCCGCCCAGCGCCGAGGCGGCGTTGGCCGGCGCCACGGTGCTGGCCAACCTGTCCGGCAGCCCGATCACGGTCGCGCGTGCCGAGGACCGGCGGCTGCTGGTCCGCTCCGCCAGCCAGCGCTGCCTCGCGGCGTACCTCTATGCCGCCGCCGGCCAGGGCGAGTCGACCACCGACCTGTCGTGGGACGGGCAGACGCTGGTCTACGAGATCGGCGACCTCCTCGCCGAGTCCGAGCGCTTCCCCGACGGGCCGCGCGCCAGCATCGTCGACGTCGACCTCGACCGGATCCGCCAGGAGCGGCTGCGCCAGGGCACCTTCGACGACAACCGGCGGACCCTGGCCGAGCGCACCACGGCCTTCCGGACCGTCCCGTTCTCCGTGCAGCCGCCGAGCGGTGACATCGGCCTGCGCCGCAAGGTCGACCGCTTCCCGTTCGTGCCCGACGACCCCGAGCGGCTGGCGCTGGACTGCTACGAGGCCTACAACATCCAGGTCTCCGGCCTCGAGCAGCGGTTGCACGCGATCGGCCAGCCCAAGGTGATCATCGGGGTGTCCGGCGGCCTCGACTCCACCCACGCGCTGATCGTCGCGGCCCGCGCGATGGACCGGCTCGGCCGTCCGCGCAGCGACATCCACGCCTTCACGATGCCGGGCTTCGCCACCGGCGAGACCACCAAGTCCTACGCCACCCGGCTGTCGAAGGCGCTCGGGGTCACCTTCGAGGAGCTCGACATCACCCCGGCCGCGCGCCGGATGCTCGACGACCTGGACCACCCCTTCGCCGACGGCGAGCCGGTCTACGACGTGACGTTCGAGAACGTCCAGGCCGGGCTGCGCACCGACTACCTCTTCCGGCTCGCCAACCACCGGCGCGGGATCGTGCTCGGCACCGGCGACCTCTCCGAGCTCGCGCTCGGCTGGTGCACGTACGGCGTCGGCGACCAGATGTCGCACTACGCGGTCAACACCGGTGTCCCCAAGACGCTGATCCAGCACCTGATCCGCTGGGTCATCGACTCGGAGCAGTTCCACGAGGATGCCAACGAGGTGCTCCGCGAGATCCTGGAGCAGGAGATCACCCCCGAGCTGATCCCGACCGAGGAGGGGAAGAAGCCGCAGGCCACCGAGGACACCGTCGGGCCCTACTCCCTCCAGGACTTCACGCTCTTCCACGTGCTGCGCCACGGCGCCCGGCCGAGCAAGGTGGCGTTCCTCTCCTGGCACGCGTGGCGCGACGCCGACGCGGGGGAGTGGCCGCCCGGCTTCCCGGCCGAGCGGCGCACGGCCCACGACCTGGCGACGGTACGCCGCTGGCTCGAGGTGTTCGTGCAGCGGTTCTTCGCCAGCCAGTTCAAGCGGTCCGCACTGCCCAACGGACCCAAGGTCAGTGCCGGCGGGTCGATGTCGCCGCGCGGCGACTGGCGGATGCCGTCGGATGCCAGCGCCGCGGCCTGGCTGGCCGAGCTCGACCGCAGCGTCCCGAAGGGCTGACCGGACCGGCTACGACCCGGCGCCACCCTCATGCGCCATAGTTGGCGCCATGGGAAAGCAGGAAGACTTCGTGCTCCGCGCGCTCGAGGAGCGCGACGTCCGCTTCGTCCGTCTGTGGTTCACCGACGTGCTCGGGTTCCTCAAGTCGGTGGCGGTCGCGCCGGCCGAGCTCGAGGGCGCGTTCACCGAGGGCATCGGCTTCGACGGCTCG
The DNA here is from genome assembly GCA_963767955.1 of uncultured Actinomycetota bacterium. Classification (GTDB taxonomy): domain Bacteria; phylum Actinomycetota; class Actinomycetes; order Propionibacteriales; family Nocardioidaceae; genus Nocardioides. Next base: position 592,619 of record CAVYGA010000003.1, read on the forward strand.
GCGATCGAGGGTTTCGCGCGGGTCTACGAGGCCGACATGCTGGCCAAGCCCGATCCGTCGTCGTTCCAGATCCTCCCGTGGCGCACGGGCGAGGGTCCGTCGACCGCCCGGATGTTCTGCGACATCGTGATGCCCGACGGCAGCCCGTCGTACGCCGACCCGCGCTACGTCCTCAAGCGCACGCTGTCCTCCGCGGCCGAGAAGGGCTTCACCTTCTACACCCATCCCGAGATCGAGTTCTACCTCTTCAAGGACGGCCCGACCGCCGGCGCCGACCCGATCCCTGTCGACCGCAGCGGCTACTTCGACCACACCGCGCAGTCGATGGGCGCGGACTTCCGCCGCGAGGCGATCACGATGCTCGAGTCGATGGGCATCTCGGTGGAGTTCAGCCACCACGAGGGCGGACCGGGCCAGCAGGAGATCGACCTGCGGTACGCCGACGCGCTGAGCACCGCCGACAACATCATGACGTTCCGCACCGTGATCCGTGAGGTGGCGCTGAGCCAGGGCATCTGGGCCTCGTTCATGCCCAAGCCGTTCACCACCCACCCCGGCTCCGGCATGCACACCCACGTCTCGCTGTTCGAGGGGGACCGCAACGCGTTCTTCGAGGCCGGCGCCGAGTACCAGCTCTCCAGGACCGGACGGCAGTTCATCGCCGGCGTGCTGCGGCACGCCGCTGAGATCACCTGCGTCACCAACCAGTGGGTCAACAGCTACAAGCGGCTGATCGGTGGGGGTGAGGCGCCGTCCTACATCTGCTGGGGCCACAACAACCGCTCCGCGATGATCCGGATCCCGATGTACAAGCCCAACAAGGGCCAGTCCACGCGCGTGGAGCTGCGCACCATCGACGCGGCCTGCAACCCCTACCTCGCCTTCGCGGTGATCCTGGCGGCCGGGATGAAGGGGATCGAGGAGGACTACGAGCTGCCGCGCGAGGCCGAGGACGACGTCTGGTCGCTCACCGAGCGGGAGCGCACCAGCCTCGGCATCCAGCCGCTGCCGAAGAGCCTCTACGACGCGATCGGGATCGCCGAGAACTCCGAGCTGCTGGCCGAGACCCTCGGCGAGCACGTCTACGACTTCTTCCTCCGCAACAAGCGTGCGGAGTGGGAGGAGTACCGCGGCCAGGTCTCCGCCTTCGAGCGTGACCGGATGCTCCCGGTCCTATGACCACCCCAGGCGCGCCGGTCGTCCTCGTCGTCGAGCACGAGGCCGCCTGCCCGCCGGCCCACGTGGGTCGCTGGCTGGAGGACGCGGGGTGCGTGGCCGAGGTCTGCCGGCCCTACACCGGCCAGCCGCTGCCGTCCCTCGCGGCGTACGACGCGCTGGTGGTGCTGGGTGGCTCGGTCGGCGCCGGTGACGACGCGGTCGCCCCGTGGCTGACCCCGTTGAAGCAGATGGTGCGGGACGCGGCCGCGACCGGCGTGCCCACGCTCGGGATCTGCCTGGGGCACCAGGTGGTCGCGGTCGCCCTGGGCGGCTCCGCCGGCCGGAACCCGCGGGGCCAGCAGGTCGGTCTGCTCGAGCAGGGCTGGGTCCCCGGGGCCTCCGACGACCCGCTGCTCGCTGGTGGAGCCCTGCCGCGCCGCGGGATCCAGTGGAACGACGACATCGTCACCGGGCTGCCCAAGGGCGCGGTGATGCTCGCCGCGACCCCCGACGGCGATGCCCAGGCGGTGCGGTTCGCGCCGACCGTCTGGGGCGTGCAGTGCCACCCCGAGGCGGATGTCACCGTCCTCGCGTCGTGGGCCGACGGCGACCGCGACGACCATCTGGAGAAGGGCATCGACCAGGCCGCGGTGCTCGCGGAGATCGAGGCGGCCGCCGACGAGCTCGAGGAGAGCTGGCGGCCGGTGCTGACCCGGTTCGCCGGGCTCACGCGCAGATGACGGAGGACCTGCCTACCGAGGGCCAGCTGGTGCGCGCCGGCTTCCAGCGGGGTGAGCACGCGGTCAGCCGGCTGGCCGCCCTCGGCCGGCCCGGGCTGGCCCTGCTGCCCATCCTCGGCCGCGCGGCCGACCCCGACCTCGCCCTCGGCGGGCTGGTCACGCTGGCCGAGCGGGTCGACGACGGACCCGGCATGCTCGCCGAGCTCGCCGACGACGAGGGCACGGCGATGCGCCTCATCGCGGTGCTCGGCGCCAGCACGGCGCTGGCCGACCACCTGCACCGGCACCCGGAGCACTGGCGTGAGCTGACCGACCCGACGCTCGGCTCGACCCGCCCGCCGGCGTACGCCGTCCGCGCCTCGCTGCTGGCCGCGGTGGGGGCCGACCCCGACCACGCGTCCCCGCGGACGAGTTTCCCGGACCGGGACGCGGTGGACGCGCTGCGGGTGGAGTACCGCCGGATCCTGCTCCGGCTGGCCTCCCGCGACCTTGCCCACCACGTCGGGGTCGACGACATCGCGGCCGAGCTCTCCGACCTTGCCGCGGGCACCCTGGACGCGGCGCTCGCCATCGCGCGGGTCCGGGTGGGCACGGCGGTGGACCAGGCCCGACTGGCGGTGGTCGCGATGGGCAAGTGCGGCGGCCACGAGCTCAACTACGTCAGCGACGTCGACGTCATCTTCGTCTACGAGCCGGTCGACGACGCCTCGGACCACGCGGCGGCCAGGTCCGCCACCCAGCTCGCCTCGCAGCTCATGCAGATCTGCTCCGACCACACCGCCGAGGGCACGATCTGGCCGGTGGACGCCTCGTTGCGCCCGGAGGGAAGTGCGGGCCACCTGGTCCGGACCCTGGCCAGCCACCGCGGCTACTACGAACGCTGGGCCAAGACCTGGGAGTTCCAGGCGCTGCTCAAGGCGCGCCCGGTGGCCGGGGACATGGCCCTCGGCCGGGAGTACCTCGACATGGTCGCGCCGCTGGTGTGGTCGGCGGCCGGTCGCGACGGGTTCGTCGGGGACGTCCAGTCGATGCGCCGCCGGGTGCTGCAGCACCTCCCGGCCCAGGAGGCGGAGCGCCAGCTCAAGCTCGGCTCCGGCGGCCTGCGCGACGTCGAGTTCGCGGTCCAGCTGCTGCAGATGGTGCACGGCCGCGGCGACCCGTCGCTGCAGGTCGCGCCCACGCTGAGTGCCCTGGCCCGGCTGATCGAGGGTGGCTACGTCGGTCGCGAGGACGGCCAGGCGATGCACGAGGCCTACAGCTTCCTGCGCCGCCTGGAGCACCGCATCCAGCTCTACCAGCTGCGCCGCACGCACGTCGTCCCCGACGACGAGGACGCCCTGCGCCGCCTCGGCCGCTCGCTCGACCACCCGAAGGAGCCGGTGGCAGGCCTCGAGAAGGAGTGGCGTCACCACCGCCGCGAGGTGCGGCGGCTGCACGAGAAGCTGTTCTACCGGCCGCTGCTGAGCGCGGTGGCCCGGATCCCGGGTGGGGACGTCCGGCTGTCGACGGAGGCGGCTCGCGCCCGGCTCTCGGCGCTGGGCTACCAGGACCCGGCGGCGGCGTTGCGGCACCTGGAGTCGATGACCGCCGGCGTCTCGCGGACCGCGGCCATCCAGCGCACGCTGCTGCCGGTGATGCTCGAGTGGTTCGCCGACGCCCCGGATCCCGACGCAGGGCTGTTCGGCTTCCGCCGGATCAGCGACGCGCTCGGCAGCACCCACTGGTATCTCGCGATGCTCCGCGACGAGGGGGAGGTCGCCGAGCGGCTGGCTCGGGTGCTGGCCACCTCGCGCTATGCCACCGACCTGCTGCAGCGCGAGCCGCAGGGCGTGAAGGTGCTCGGCGGCGATCTCGGACCGCTGTCGTCGGAGACGCTCACCACCGAGATGCTGGCCGCGGCCGGCCGCCAGGACTCCGCCGACGACCGGGTCCGGGCGGTGCGCGCGGTCCGGCGCCGCGAGCTGCTGCGGATCGCGGTCGGCGAGCTGGTCGGCGACCTCGACGTGTCCGCGGTGGGCGCCGGGCTGTCCAACCTGACCGACGCCACCCTGGAGGCGACCCTCGCCGTGGCCGGCGAGACCGTGATGGCCCAGCGCGGCCTGGATGAGGCGCCGACCCGGATGGCGATCGTCGCGATGGGCCGCTACGGCGGGTTCGAGTTGTCCTACGGCTCCGACGCCGACGTGATGTTCGTGCACGACCCGGTCCCGGGCGCGGACCCCCAGGCCGCGACGACGTACGCCCAGACCGTGGCGAACGAGATCCGCCGGCTGCTCGCGATGCCCGCCTCCGACCCTCCGCTGGAGGTCGACGCGGGTCTCCGGCCCGAGGGCAAGCAGGGCCCGCTGGTGCGGACCATCGACTCCTACGCGGCCTACTACGCCAAGTGGTCGCAGGCGTGGGAGTTCCAGGCGCTGCTGCGGGCGGATGCGGTGGTCGGCGACGAGGATCTCCGGCGCCGGTTCACCGCCCTGGTGGACCCGCTGCGCTTCCCCGCGCAGGGCATCACCGAGCAGGACACCATGGAGGTACGCCGCATCAAGGCGCGCGTGGACGAGGAGCGGCTGCCCCGGGGCGCCGACCCGCACCTGCACCTGAAGCTCGGCCGCGGAGGGCTGGCCGACATCGAGTGGACCGTCCAGCTGCTCCAGATGCGGCATGCCGGAGAGCACCCGGCGCTGCGCACGCCGCGCACGCTCGAGGCGCTGCGGGCCGCCGCGGAGGCCGGACTCGTGGACCCCGAGGACGCCCAGGCCCTGGCCCGGGCGTGGCGGTCGGTGAGCGCCGTACGCAACGCGGTGACGCTGGTCCGGGGGAAGCCCTCCGATCAGCTCCCCCGGGACCCGCGCGAGCGGGCCGCGGTCGCCGTGGTGCTCGGCTACCGACCGGGCGAGTCCGATGCGATGGTCAACGACTACCTGCGTACGACGCGGCGGGCCCGCGGCGTCGTCGACCGGATCTTCTGGGACTGACCCGGCGACTGCGACCCCGACCCATCGGTCGGCGCGTCCGTGTTGGCGCGTCTGCAAGGATCGTTGCGGACCGACCCACCACGACGAACAGGGACACGACATGGCCGACGAGAAGACCATCGCGAAGGGCGCGGAGCTGCTCCGCCTGCACCAGGACCCGACCCTGCTGACCGTGGTCAACGTGTGGGACGCGATCACCGCGCGGGTCGTCGCCGACGTCGAGGGGACCCTGGCCCTGGCCACCGCGAGCCACTCGATCGCGGCCTCGTTGGGCTACGAGGACGGTGAGAACATCCCCGTCGACCTGATGCTCGAGGCCGTCGAGAGGATCGTGAAGGCCACCGACCTCCCGGTCACCGCCGACCTCGAGGGCGGCTACGGCGACGCGGCCGAGACGGTCCGGCGGGCGATCGGCATCGGCGTCGTCGGCGCCAACATCGAGGACCAGATGAAGCCGCTCACCGAGGCCGCAGGGCAGGTCGAGGCGATCATGAAGGTCGCCGACGCGGAGGGCGTGGACTTCGTCCTCAACGCCCGGATCGACTCCTTCCACCTCGGCCGCGACAAAGACCCCGCCGAGAACCTCGAGGAGGCCGTCACTCGCGGCAAGGCCTACCTCGACGCCGGCGCGCCCGTCGTCTTCGTGCCCGCCCGGCTCAAGGAGGACGCGGTCCAGGAGCTGGTGGCCGCCTACGGCCCCCAGCGGCTGACCACGATCGCGATCCCCGGCAACCCGCCGCTGGCCCGGCTCGAGGAGCTCGGCGTGGCCCGGGTCTCGTTCGGGCCGCTCTCGCAGAACGTTGCCCTCACCGCGCTCCAGGAGCTCGCCGAGGAGGCGCACCGCGGCGGTGGCGTGCCGAGGAACCTCCGCATCCTCAACTGAGGCGTCCACCTCAGGAGCGCGTGGGCACCCTCAGGGAACGCTGTCGACCCGGGCGAAGACGTCGAGCCAGTGGCTCTGGTCGCGCAGCTCCGGCCCCGCTCCGACGAGGACGAGGCGTGCGTCTCGGAGCTCGAGGGCGCGGGCGGTGTGCAGCACCATCGCCTGCGCGAGCGTGGACCAGTCGTCCACGGCGGAGACGTCGAGCCGGACGACGCGCTGCGGCGCCGCCATCGCCTGCTCCAGGACCCCACCCAACGCGTCCAGGGAGGCCCCCCGGAGCCGTCCCTGGACGCGAAGGGTCATGGCCCGGGCCGCGGGCTCGCTGCTGAACCCGCGGCTCGGGAGAACTCGGAGCGCGACGGGAGAGCGGGGCGGAGCGTCGTGGTACGACGCGGCGTCCTCGGTCATGATTCCTCCCGGCGGCGTGCTCGGTGCGGCCGTCGGGGTCCGGGACGACTGGGTGGTGTCGGCTCAGGGTAGGACCCGTCCACCTCCCCCGGCAAGGGGAGGACACGCGGTAGTCTCGCAAGGTCGGACAGTTCACCTGCCACCCCGGTCCCCGGTGGCCAAAACGGGCGGGGATGGTCGTGGAGCACGAGCCGTCGTCGCGCTACGTCCAGGCTCGGACCCTGGTCCAGGCGGTGGCGCCGGGGCAGACCCGCACCGGGATCGCGGGCGCGCTGGACCGGGTGTGTTCCGCGGCGACCGTCGAGCTCGACCTGACCGGGGCATCGGTTCACCTGATGGCCGGCATCGACCATGACGGTGTGGCGGCCTGCTCCGGCCTGCGGTCGCGCGAGTGGGGCGAGGTGGCCTTCACTGCGGGCGAGGGTCCCTGCCTCGACGCCTGGCGCACCCGTCGCCCGGTGCTGGTGCCCGACCTGGCCACACAGGCATCACGGTGGCCGGGCTACTCCACCGTCCTGCTGGAGCGGGGGGTCGGCTGTGTGCTGGCGTTCCCCCTCTCGGTGGGTGCGGTGGGCTTCGGTGTCCTGGAGGGGTACGGCGCGGCTCGCTCCACCGTGGACCCCGAGACGGCGGGGATGCTGGCCGCGTTGGCGCGGGTCGCGACCGAGGTGCTGCTCGACGGACCGGGAGTGGACGGGTCCGGCGCCCTGGAGCTGTCCGCCGCCCTCGACCATCGCATCGAGATCCACCAGGCCCAGGGCATGGTGATGGTCGCGCTGCAGGTCAGCCTGGTGGAGGCGCTGCTGCGGATGCGGGCGCACTCGTTCGCGGCGAACATGCCGCTCCTCGTGCTGGCCCGCGAGGTCGTCGCCGGTCGCACGGACCCGCGGGAGTGGATGTCATGAACTTTCGACACTGTCAACGCGCTGCGCGCGCGACATACTGGGTGTGAGAGGACTGGTGCCCGATGATTGCCATTGAACGACTCGCGGACGTTTTCGTGGACGTCGCCGACACCCTGGTCACGGACTTCGACCTGATCGACTTCCTGCACACCGTGGCCGGCCATGCCGCGGAGATCACCGGCACGGCTGCGGTGGGGCTGATGCTGGCCGACGGTGACGGTCACCTGCATTACATGGCCTCATCGAGTGAGAGCGCCCGTCTGATGGAGCTGCTGCAGCTCCAGACCTCGGAGGGCCCGTGCCTGGAGTGCTTCCAGAGCGGCGAGCCGGTCGACGAGGCGCGGCTGCGCACGGCAGACGACCGGTGGCCGGTCTTCGCACCGCGCGCGGTGGAGGCCGGAGTGCTGTCAGTGCACGCCTTTCCCATGCGGCTGCGTGCCAACATCATCGGCGCGATGAACGTCTTCCGCTCGGAGAGCGGCTCCCTGTCGGATGAGGACCAGCGGGTGCTGCGCGCGCTGGCCGACGTGTCCACCATCGCGATCATCCAGGAGCAGGCGATGACGCGGGCCGAGGTGCTCAACGAGCAGCTCCAGGCCGCGCTGACCAGCAGGATCGTGATCGAGCAGGCGAAGGGTGCGGTCGCCCAGACCTTCGGGGTGAGCGTCGAGCATGCCTTCGAGATGCTGCGTTCCCACGCCCGAGCCAGGCAGGTGCGCCTCACCGAGCTGGCCCACACCATCGTGTCCACGCCGGGCGCGGCCTCGACCCTGAAGTCGCCGAAGGGCCGACGTTCCTGACCGACCGACGAAGGCCCCCGGATCGCTCCGGGGGCCCTCGCCGTTCGAGTCCGTCAGCCGTTGAAGGATGGCTGGGACTGCGGGTTGAACACGTCCATGTCCACCTTCCTCGCCGGGTCCGTGCGCTTGTCACGCAGGTCGAACACGTCGAAGCCCTTCTGGATGTCGTTGGAGTAGATGTAGCCGTTGTAGTAGTACGCCGACCACGAGCCGCCGAGCACCAGCCGGTCGGCCGCGACCGGTCCGCGGTCGAACCAGGCGATCTCCTTGGGGTGGGCCGAGTCGGTGAAGTCCCACACCGAGATGCCGCCCTGGTACCACGCCTGGACCATGATGTCCTTGCCCTTGACCGGGATCAGCGACCCGTTGTGGGCGACGCAGTTCTCGGTGTTGCTCTGGGTCCGGGGGATCTTGAAGTAGCTCTTGAACTGCAGCTCGCCGCCGACGATGTCGTAGATGCCGTCGGCGCCCTTGTCGGGACCGGTCGTCGGGTTGCAGGTCGGGGAGCCGCCACCACCGAGCTCGTCGGTGAAGACCACCTTGGTGCCGGTGTTGTTGAAGGTCGCGGAGTGCCAGAACGCGAAGTTCGTGGTGTCGCGGACCTGCTCGGTCACCACCGGGTGCTCCCGGTCGGAGATGTCCATCAGGATGCCGTCACCCATGCAGGCGCCCGCGGCGATGTCCTTGGCCGGGTAGGCCGTGATGTCGTGGCAGCCCGCGGTCTCGCGCGAGTAGCCGCCGCTCGGGTTGCCGCCGTCGGGGAACAGCACCGGGGTGCCGACCAGAGAGGCATCCTCGGGTGCGTCGACCGGGACCTTGACCACGCTGATCTTGTCGTGCGGCGGCTGGCAGTCCGGGAACGCCGCGTTGGGGCCGTACGACGAGACGTAGACGTAGAGGTCGCTGCCGTCCTTGGTCGGAGCCAGCGTGTGGGTGTGGGAGCCGCAGTCGGTCTCCACCGCGGAGACGTAGCGCGGGTTGGCCGGGTCGCTGATGTCGAAGACCCGGATGCCCTCCCACGACGACTTCTCCGAGGCGGGCTGCGAGGTGCTGCTGCACGAGTCGTCGTTGCGGCTGGAGTCGACGCTGAGCACCAGCAGGTCGCCGTACACCGAGACGTCGTTCTGGGAGCCCGGGCAGACGACCTGGGTGACCGCCTTCGGCTTCCGCGTCTTCACGTTGTAGACCATGAAGCCGTCGTAGTTGCCGGCGTAGGCGTAGTCGCCCTGGAAGGCCAGGTCGCTGTTGAACGAGCTCTCCTGGGCGAACGCGCCCTGCTTGGGGAGGTTGGCGATCAGCTTGATGTTCTTGCTGCTCGCGGTCTGGCCGGGCTCGAGAGCGGCGTCGCTGTCGTCGAGCCGGGCGATGTCCTCGCCGGGCAGACAGCCCTTGGCGAAGTTGTCACCCGCCTTCTTCAGTGCCTTGGCCTTGGCCGGTGGGCACGCGGACTCGGAGGACGAGGTGGTGCCGTGGTCGTGGTCGCCGTCGTGGGCGTCCACCGGAGCCGAGGTGACCCCGAGTGCCACGGCGATGGCCGCAGCAGCCGCGAACCGGGCCCGCCGCGATCGGCGGCCAGGCAGGCTGGAGAGATACTTCATGGCGCGGAACCTTCCCGAGAAAGGGTGTCGTCGTGCATGACTAGCCTCTGTCGTACCGTGAGAGACGGTGGAATGTAAAGGAAGGCCTTTCTGGACTCGGACGACGAAATGCCAAGGAGACGCTCCGTGCAGAGCACGTCGAAGAAGACTCGAACCCCCCGCAACCACGCCGCGCCGGTGGTCGCGCTCGCCCTCGCCGGGCTCCTCCTCGGTGGCTGCAGTGCCGCCCCTGACGACGAACCTGAGGCCGGCGCAGACGCGGGCACGGGCGACACCACCATCCTCCAGCCCGGGCGGCCCGGCGACGAAGCCGAGACCGTCGGCCCCGACGCCCTGCCGGAGGCGGCCGACTGGAACCACTCCGATGTCGCCTTCGTGCAGATGATGGTGCCGCACCACGCCCAGGCACTCGAGATGTCCGCGCTCGCGCCCCAGCGGGCGGCGAGCCCCCAGATCAGGGCACTGGCCCGGCGGATCAAGGGCGCCCAGGGCCCCGAGGTGCTCACCTTGAGCTCGTGGCTGCAGACCCGGCGGATCGACGTCCCCACGGCAGGGGAGGATCCCGAGGTCTACGACCACGGCGAGCACGGTCACATGGAGATGACGGGCATGCTCACGAGGCAGGAGATGGCGCGGCTGAAGGCCACGAGCGGCGCCCGCTTCGACCGGATGTTCCTGCGCGGCATGATCGCCCACCACCAGGGTGCCGTGGACATGGCCCAGACGGTGGCCGTGGACGGCACGGACCTCCAGGTCAGCGAGATCGCCGCCGACGTGTCGATCGGTCAGCAGGCCGAGATCAACCGGATGCGCGACCTTCTCCGCGCCCTCTGAGCAGGCTCGGTGCGGCACAGTGTGACGGTGACCGACCCCCACGAGTGGCTGCTGAGCGCGAGCGAGCGCGGCAACCCCAGCACCACCCTCGACGACCGGCATCCCGGGGACCGGGCATGGTCCGCGGGCAACCTGGTCCGGCCGCTGGTTCACGGCGCGACGTACTTCGCCGAGCTCCACGAGCGGCTGGAGGCGACGAGCGCCGGTGACCTGGTGCTCTTCACCGACTGGCAGGGCGATGCCGACGAACGGCTGACCGGCGAGCCCGGCAGCGAGGTGGCCGAGGTGCTGGGCCGTGCCGACGAGCGCGGCGTCGACGTCCGGGGGCTGGTGTGGCGGTCGCACCGGGAGGCGCTGGGCTTCACGTCCGAGCAGAACCGTCGCCTCGGCCGCGACCTGCAGCGCCGGGGAGCCGAGGCGCTGCTGGACATGCGCGTGCGACTCGGTGGATCCCACCACCAGAAGATGGTGGTGATCCGGCACCGTGACGACCCGACGCGCGACATCGCCTATGTCGGTGGGATCGACCTGTGCCACGCGCGTCGCGACGACGCCGAGCACCACGGTGACCCGCAGCCCCAGCGCCTCGCCCGGGAGTACGGTCCGAACCCGCCGTGGCACGACATCCAGGCAGCGATCAGCGGTCCGGCCGTCCATGACGTCGAGACGGTGTTCCGCGAGCGGTGGCTGGATCCGACGCCGTTGAGCCGCAGCCCACTGCGATGGGTCAAGGACCGGCTGACGCGGATGGACCTCGACCCGGATCCGTTGCCCGCGCAGACCCCGCCCCCGGCGCCGGTGCCGGGAGGCACGCACCTGGTGCAGCTGCTGCGGACCTATCCCGATCTGCGTTTCAACCGCGACTACCCGTTCGCCCGCGGCGGCGAGCGCAGCGTGGCCCGCGGCTACGGCAAGGCGATGGCACGCGCGCGGCGGTTGATCTACGTCGAGGACCAGTACCTCTGGGGACACCATGTCGGCGACGTGTTCACCCGCGCGCTGGCCGAGCACCAGGACCTGAGGGTCATCGCGGTGGTGCCGCTGGTGCCGGACCTCGAGGGGTCGATGGGCCGCACCCCCCAGCTGCTCGGCCGTCGTCGAGCGATGCTCGAGATGGCGAAGGTGGCGCCGGACCGGGTGGCGATCTACGGGATCGAGAACCACGCGTCCACACCGGTCTACGTGCACGCCAAGACCTGCGTCATCGACGACACGTGGGCGACGATCGGCTCGGACAACTTCAACCGCCGCTCGTGGACGCACGACTCCGAGCTGTCCGCGGTGGTGTTCGACGAGTCGGGTGACTACGCGCTGCGGCTCCGGCTCACGCTCGCCGCCGAGCACCTCGACCGGATGCCCGGGCCCGCCGGGGACCTGCTCGACGGGCTCGCCGACTGCGTCGAGCCCAGCGGCATGTTCACGGCGTACGCCGCGTGCGCGGCCGCGCTGGATGCCTGGCACGACGGCGGCCGGGTCGGGCCGCGACCCCCGGGACGGCTCCGACGCCTCGAGCCGCCGTCGCTGCGGCGTTGGGACCGGATCCGGGCGGTGGTGCCCTACCTGACCCTGCACGACCCTGACGGTCGGCCGCGGTCACTGCGTCGCCGCGACTCCTTCTGAGGGTCGCGGAAGCCCAGCCGACGAGTCGCAGGTGTGTGTGTCAGGTCATTGGGTACGCACCGTGAGCATCGACGGGAGTCGTGCCGTCGCGGACCGAGGTACGGCCGATGCGGGAACTCACCATCAACGGGTGGTGGAGGGAAGCACAGGGAGAGACATGTCTGCTGCAGCCAAGATCGGGCTGGGGGTAGCCAGCGGCTACCTGCTCGGCCGCACCAAGAAGTTCAAGCTGGCCATCACCATCGGCAGCATGTTGGCGGGGCAGCGGATCGCCACCAGCCCGCAGGGTCTGTTGAAGCAGGGCTCGCAGCTCGTCGAGAACAACCCGGAGCTCGCCAAGCTCCAGAAGCAGATCTCCGGCAAGCTGCTCGAGGCCGCCAAGGGCGCCGCAGTTGCGCAGGCCACGTCGCGGCTCGAGGCGGTGAACAAGGCACTGATGTCGGGATCGTCTGCCCAGGAGGACGACGAGGACGACGAGGACGCCGAGGACGAGTACGAGTACGAGGACTCCGACGAGCCCGAGGACTCCGACGAGCCCGAGGACGAGCCCGAGGACGAGGGTGACGGCGAGGAGCCCGAGGACGAGGCCGAGGAGGAGCCCGAGGACGAGGCCGAGGAGGAGCCCGAGGACGAGGCCGAGGAGGAGCCCGAGGAGGAGCCCGAGGACGAGCCCGAGGACGAGGCTGACGGCGAGGAGCCCGAGGACGAAGCCGAGGACGAGCCCGAGGACGAGAGACCGCCGCCGCGGAAGCGCCGGGCCCGTACGTCGTCCCGCACCGGTTCCTCACGGGGGTCGGGGGCGAAGAAGCCTGCTGCCAAGAAGGCGCCGAAGAAGACCAGCGCCGCGGGCAGTGGTGCCACGAAGGCCACCAAGACGGCCTCACAGAGCTCTGGGACGGCGAAGAAGTCGGCCCCCAGCAAGAAGTCCGCGCCGGCCAAGAAGTCCGCCCCGAGCAAGACGTCGGCGCCGAGCAAGAAGTCGGCGCCCGCGAAGAAGTCCGCCCCGAGCAAGACGTCGGCTACGAGCAAGAAGTCGGCCCCGGCGAAGAAGTCGGCCCCGAGCACGAAGTCGGCCCCGAGCAAGAAGTCGGCGCCTGCGAAGAAGTCGGCCGCCAAGAAGGCCCCGGCCAAGAAGTCGGCCCCGAGCACGAAGTCGGCCCCGGCGAAGTCGGCTGCCAAGAAGTCGCCGGCCAAGAAGGCGCCGGCCAAGAAGTCGCCGGCCAAGAAGACGCCGGCCAAGAAGACGGCCGCCAAGAAGACGCCGGCCAAGAAGTCGACGTCCCGTTCGAGCCGCGGATCCAGGAGCTGATGACGATGGCAAGCGAAGAGAAGGCATCTGCCTCCGAGCCCATGGACAAGCTGCGCGAGATCTCGCAGCAGCTGGTCAAGTCCCTTGGGGACAAGGCGTTGAGCACCGCGGGGGAGAAGCTCTCGGGGCTCACCGAGAAGCTGGAGGGGATCGCCGACGGCGGTCCGGTCGGTGGCGCTGTGAAGGAGGGCGCCAAGGCCAAGTCCGAGGGAGACTCCTCGCTGGTCGGTGGGCTCAAGGGTGCCGCCTCCGGCATCAAGGACAAGATCACCGGCGGCGGCGGCGGGGGAGGCGGCGGAGGTGGCAAGGCCACCAAGGCAACCAACATCGTCGAGACGATCGACGTCGGCGTGCCGGTGTCGGTCGCCTACAACCAGTGGACCGAGTTCGGATCCTTCCCGAGCTTCATGAAGAAGGTCGAGGGCGTCGAGGCCCAGGAGGACACCAAGCTCACGTTCAAGGCTCAGATCTTCCTCAGCCACCGCACCTGGGAGGCAACGATCATCGAGCAGATCCCCGACGAGCGGATCGTGTGGAAGTCGAAGGGGGAGAAGGGCCACGTCGACGGCGCGGTGACCTTCCACGAGATCGGGCCCAACCTGACCCGCATCCTGGTCGTCCTCGAGTACTACCCCCAGGGCCTGTTCGAGAAGACCGGCAACATCTGGGAGGCACAGGGTCGACGCGCCCGGGCCGAGCTGCGGCACTTCCGGCGCCACGTGATGACCCGTACCATTCTCGACCCCGACGAGGTCGAGGGCTGGCGCGGTCGGATCGAGGACAGCGAGGTCGTCGAGTCGCACGAGGACGCCGTCGAGCGTGAGGAGCAGGAAGCCGACCAGGACGAGGCGGAGTACGACGAGTCCGGCGAGGAGTCGGAGGAGTCGGAGGACGAGGCACCCGAGGACGAGGCCGAGGAGGACGACGCCGAGGACGACGAGCAGCCTGCCGAGGACGAGGCCGAGTACGAGGACGAGGACGAGGACGAGGACGAGGAGCCCGCCGAGGACGAGGACGAGGACGAGGCCGAGTACGACGAGGAGGAGCCTGCCGAGGACGAGTCGGAGGAGGAGCCGGCCGAGGAGGACGAGTCGGAGGAGGACGAGGCGGAGTACGAGGAGGAGGAGCCTGCCGAGGACGAGGCCGAGGAGGACGAGGCGGAGTACGAGGACGAGGAGCCTGCCGAGGACGAGGAGCCCGAGGACGAGGAGCCCGAGGAGGACGAGCGGAGGAGGACGAGGCGGAGTACGAGGAGGAGGAGCCTGCCGAGGACGAGGCCGAGGAGGACGAGGCGGAGTACGAGGAGGAAGAACCTGACGAGGACGAGGACGAGGTCGAGGAGAAGCCTCGCCGTCGTCGCAAGGCCAGCTAGCACAGCCAGTTCCACATCCGAGCAGCACAACTGGAAGGACGCATTGTGACCGTTCAGACTGGACAGCGTCGCGGCGGCGGCTACCTCGAACGCCCCGCCCCGAGCGGACTCGCCGACGTCATCGAGATCATCCTGGACAAGGGCATCGTCATCGACGCCTATATCCGGGTGTCCCTGGTGGGCATCGAGCTGCTGACCATCGATGCGCGCATCGTGATCGCGAGTGTCGACACCTACCTCCGCTTCGCTGAGGCGACCAACCGGCTCGACCTCTACGAGAAGGGCGGCCAACCCCTCACCGAGGTCATCAGCGATCTCCAGGAGGACGGCGCCTCGAAGAAGACGAGCGGTGCCATCTCCGGCGCCAAGAAGGCCCTGAAGCCCGGCAGCAGCGATGACGACGACGAGGACCGCAAGCCGGTCCGGAAGTCGTCCTCGCGGCGCCGCCAGAGCGACGATGCCTGAGACGGAGGCGCTGCCCGCGGAAGGCCGGTACGTCTACGCCGTCCTGCCCGCCGCGGGGGCGCCGACCGATCCCCTCGTCGGGATCGACGACGCCCCGGTGGAGTACGTGCGGCTGGGTGAGCTGGCCGCCGCCACGAGCGTCATCTCACTGGACCGTCCGCCCGGGCGCCGGCACGACCTGCTCGCGCACAGCCGGCTGCTCGAGTCGCTGGCGCAGAGCACGACCGCCGTCCCGGTCGAGTTCGGTTCGGTGCTGTCCAGCCGCGAGAGCGTCGTCGAGGAACTGTTGACGCCGGGGGAGGACTACTTCGCCGAGCTGATCCGCAGGCTCGAGGGAACCGAGCAGTTCAACCTGCGGGCCACCTACGACGAGGCGCAGGTTCTCGCCGAGGTGGTCCAGGCGAATCCGCAGGTGGCCGAGCTGCGGCGCCGTACCCGCGACCTGCCCGAGGGCGCCCTGCACCCGGACCTGGTCCGCCTGGGCGAGGAGGTGTCCGCCGCGCTCGACCACAAGCGCGCCGAGGACACCGACGCCATCCTCGGACTCGTGGCGCCGCACGTCCTCGAGATGAGTGATCGCCCGGGAGCGGGGGTGGACCGCGTCTTCGACGTGGCCCTGCTGGTCGAGCGCACCCGTAGCGAGGAGCTCGAGGACATGCTCGAGGGTCTGGCGGAGGCCGTCCACGAGCGGATCCGGTTGAGCCTGACCGGCCCGCTGCCGCCGTACGACTTCGTCGGGGAGCGCGCGTGGGCCTGATCACCGGCCTCCTCGGACTGCCGCTGGCGCCGCTGCGCGGTACGGTCGCGGTGGCCGAGCAGATCCGTCAGCAGGCGGAGGACGAGTTCTACGACCCGCACGCGATCAGGGCGCAGCTCGAGGCTGTCGACCGGCAGCGCGAGCAGGGAGTGCTGACCGACGAGGAAGCGACCGCCTGGGAGGACGAGCTGCTGGAGCGGCTCATGGTGGCGCGGACTCGTCCTAGGAAGGAGCAGGCGTGACGACGAGCAGGACACGCAAGACGACTTCGGGGAGCGACGGCACGAAGTCGTCCTCGTCGCCCAAGAAGGCCGCACCCAGGAAGCGTGCCCCCGCCAGGAAGACCTCCTCCGAGGGCTCGGGCGCACCACGGAAGAGGGCCTCGGCACCCTCGGCCGAGGCGCGCCCCCGGGCGAAGGCCGGCCAGGTGGCCATCGAGGCGGCACGTCAGCTCCAGGAGCTCACCGGCAAGGAGCCGGAGAGCGTCACCTCGCTGCGGCGCTCGGAGGACGGCTGGCAGGTCCAGGTGGAGGTCGTGGAGGTGCGTCGCATCCCCGAGACCACCGACGTGCTCGCGCTCTACGAGCTCGACGTCGACGAGCAGGGAGCACTGGAGGGGTACCGTCGCCTGCGTCGCTACGCCCGCGGCGTGCCAGGAGAGGACTGACGTGTCCGAGTCACCCACCCCGGCCACGTCGCGTCCCTACGCCTCGTCCCTCGGGCAGTCGGGGCGTCCGCAGCCGGCCAACCTGGCCGACATCCTCGAACGCGTGCTGGACAAGGGCATCATCATCGCGGGCGACATCAGGGTGAACCTCCTCGACATCGAGCTGCTGACGATCAAGATCCGGCTGCTCATCGTCTCCGTCGACAAGGCCCAGGAGATGGGGATCGACTGGTGGCGCAACGACCCGATGCTGAACTCCCGGGCCCAGGACCTCGAAGAGGAGAACCGTGCCCTCAAGGAGCGGATCGACGAGATCGAGGGGTCGTCGGGGGCGAAGAGCAGCTCATGAGTGAGTCGGGTCGCTACCTGTTCGCCGTGACCCGAGGGCTTCCCGAGGACGCCCTGCAGGGCGTCGGCGGGATCGCCGGCTCCCCTCTGCAGCTGGTCGCCTGCGGTCAGCTCCAGGCGGTCGTGTGCACCGTGGACCTGGCCGAGTACGGCGAGGAGCCGCTGCGGCGCAACCTCGAGGACCTCGGCTGGGTCGAGCACCTGGCACGGACCCACGACGAGGTCGTGCGCTCGGTGGGTGGCCGCGGCACGGTCGCGCCCATGCGCCTGGTCACGATCTATGCGGACGACGCGCGGGTCCGCGAACAGGTCGGCCAACTTCACGACGGGCTGGTGGCCGCCCTCGACCGCGTCGAGGGCTGTGCGGAGTGGAGCGTCAAGGTCTACGCCCCCGGCGCTGAGCAGCCGACCGAGCAACCGGCGCGGGACCGTGCGACCAGCGGGGCGGCGTACCTCCAGCGCAAGCGCGAGCAGGCGACGGCGCGACGCTCGGCCGACGAGCGTTCGACCCGGATCGCCCAGGAGATCCACGATGCGCTGGCCGGGCTGGCCGATGCTGCGCGCACCCTGGCGCCGCAGGACCCGCGGCTCAGCGGCCGCTCGGAGCCGATGATCCACAACGGCGCCTACCTGGTCCGGGAGGAGCATGCCGGGACGCTGCGGACGACCGTCGAGGCCGTCACCGCGCAGCATCCCGGCCTGAGGGTCGAGATCCAGGGGCCCTGGCCGCCCTACTCATTCGCCGTCCTGGAGCCCTGATGCCGGACCTGGAGCGCCGGGAGGGCGCCGCCGTCGTACCGGCCGGGCAGATCGCCCTCGTCGACCTGCTCGACCGCCTGCTCGGCACCGGCGTCGTGCTGGCCGGGGACGTGGTGATCTCCCTCTCCGGAGTCGACCTGGTCGAGGTCCGCCTGCACGCACTGATCACCAGCGTGCGGTCGGAGATGACGAGCCAGCGAGCCTCAGGAGGCCCCGATGGCCGATGAGCTACCGCACCTGTTCAAGCAGCGCATCGAGTCCGACCCCGACGGGGTGCAGCGGGACCTCTTCAAGCTGGTCCTGACCATCATCGAGCTCCTCCGTCAGCTCATGGAGGCCCAGGCGCTCCGGCGGGTCGACGAGGGTGACCTCACCGACGACCAGGTGGAGGGCCTCGGGCTCGGCCTCATGCACCTCGAAGAGGCGATGGATGAGCTCAAGGAGCGGTTCGACCTCACCGCAGCCGACCTCAACCTCGACCTGGGCCCGTTGGGCACGCTGCTGCGCGACGACCTGTGAGCCCGGACGGCCCGGGGGTGGGGCGCCTCAGGTCAGCGCCTGCACCCGGTTGAGCAGGTCGAGGCTCGGGAACGAGTCGGTGCGGATCTTGTCCATCAGGATCGAGGCGTACCTCTCCACGTCGTCGGGGCGGAGCATCTCCTCGACCATGTCCAGCATCGTCACCGAGGGGAAGTGGTCCTGCTCGATCTTCTCCAGCAGCAGCTGGAGCACCTCGCCGTGCAGATCCTGGTTGCCGGTCTTGGCCATGGGTGCCTCCTGCGTTCTCGGGGACCTGGCCGTACCCAGTTGCGGACGGCGGACACCCGCACCGGCGTGACGAGTTCGCGGTCAGGACCTGTCGGTGGCGTTCGGCTCCTCGTCCGGATCAGTCTCGAGGCGCTCCTCGATGTCGTTCGGTGCATCGGGCTGCTCGGGCATCCCTTCGGGTTTCGCCGCGGTCTCCTTGGCAGCGGTCGTGGGTCCGTTGATGTCGGGTCTGCTGTGAGAGGTCATGGATGGGGCGTACCCAGGTGGCGTCCCCTCACGCGTCCCACCCGGGGTTCCCGGTGCGGGGCGGGCAGGGCAGGATTGACACCATGCAGACCGTCACCGGCTCGATGGCCACCGACCGCCCCGGGCGCTACGCCAAGCAGCTCGCCAGCCACTGGGCCACCCGCGGACCCGCGACGGAGGAGAACGGTGCCACCGTGCTGCGGTGGAACACCGGCCAGGTCATCCTCATGCGCCCCGAGGACGGGTACCTCGCCGTGGAGGTGTCGGTCGCGGACGACGTGGACGCCGCCCGGTTCGCCGAGGTGGTCAAGGAGAACCTCGAGCGGTTCGGACAACGCGACGAGCTGCATGTCGTCTGGGACGACTGAGCGCGAGCGGGACCGGAGTCGCCCGGGCCCTAGCCGCCGGCCAGGTCGCGGTCGCGCTGCGCCAGGGCCATCGAGCCGTAGGGGTAGTCCGTCGCCCTCAGGTCGCTCGCCTCGTCCAGGACCGCGACCTCCTCGGCGGTCAGCGCGCAGTCGACCGAGGCGAGGTTGTCCTCGAGCTGCTCGAGGGTCCGGGCTCCGAGGATCGTCGATGTCACGCCGGGACGGTTGGTCACCCAGGACAGCGCCACCTGCGCCATCGTCGCGCCGCGGTCGTCGGCGACACGCTGCACGGCATCGATGATGTCCCAGGTGCGCTCGGTGCCGCGACGGTCCCAGGCCTCCATGCCCCGACCGGGGTCCTCGCCGAGCCGGGTGGCGCCCGAGGGGCGCTCGTCGCGCTGGTACTTCCCGGTCAGCCAGCCGCCGCCCAACGGGCTCCACGGGAGCATGCCCATCCCGGCGTCGATGACCGCCGGCAGGATCTCCCACTCGACCTCGCGCACGATCAGGCTGTACTGCGGCTGCAGGGTCACCGGCTCGGCCAGGCCCAGGGCGCGGGCCGTGTGCACCGCCTTGGTGAGCTGCCAGCCCACGAAGTTGGAGAACCCGTAGTAGCCGATCTTGCCGGCGCGGACGAAGCCGTCGAGGGTCCGCAGCGTCTCGGCCAGCGGGGTGCAGGGGTCCCAGGCGTGCACCTGGTAGAGGTCGACCCGCTCCACGCCGAGCCGGCCCAGCGACGCGTCGAGCGCCCGGGTGAGATGGCGGGTGGAGAGCCCCGCGTCGTTCGGTCCGGCCCCCATGGGGAACCGGCCCTTGGTCGCGAGCACGACGGACTCGGTCACCTCCGTCGGGCGGTCGGCGAGCCATCGGCCGATGATCTGCTCCGAGACGCCCGCGGAGTAGACGTCCGCCGTGTCGACCAGGGTGCCGCCCGCGTCGTGGAACCGGTCGAGCTGGGCGTGCGCGCCGCTCTCGTCGGTCTCCGCCCCGAACGTCATGGTGCCGAGGCACAGCTCCGAGACGGCGCAGCCGCTGTTTCCCAGGTTTCGATAGCGCATGTCCTCACCCTAGAGGGAGGTCGACAACGTCCCTCTCCGCCGCCGTCAGGTGCAGCGGAACACCGCGCGGCCCTCCGCTCCGCCGGCGGCCTGGACGGCAACGACGTCACGGATCACGTCGAAGACGTGCTCCAGCGGCAAGGGCGCGTCGGCCACCCGGAGGTGCCGATTGGTGACGGCCACGGGGTGCCACCAGGCGCCGTCGGCGGTCAGGGTGGGCTCGGGCTCGACGGACTCGAGGGTGATCTCGACACCGTCCTCGGCGCAGCCCTCCTGGGCGACGGGTCGGATGAGGCGGTCCTCTCCCGCGATCCCGAGATCGGCCAGCGTGCCGTCGAGGTCACCGGCGTCGGCGGCGTCCTCCGGAAGGTACGTCGCCGCCACCCGGACCCGGAAGCCGAGCTCGCGGGCCAGCCGGATGCCGTCGAGCGCGCGCTGGTGGGACCCGGCCCCGCGCTGCCGGTCGTGCAGCCCCGGGCCGGCGGAGTCCAGGCTGATCTGCAGGGTCACCCGGTCCCGGTCGAAGGACTCCAGGACCTCGCGGCGCCGGCCCCGTCCGTAGACCATCGCGTTCGTCAGCAGGGTCACCGGCACGCGCTTCGCGGTCCGGGCCACGAACTCGTCGAGATCGGGGTGCAGGAAGGGTTCGCCACCCGTGACGAGCAGCTCTCGACCCCCCTGCTCGGCGAACTGGACGGCTGCGCGTTCCGCGGTCTCGACCGACATCAGTCGTGGGTCCGCCTGCGGGGACGAAGCGGCGCAGCAGTAGGTGCAGGCGAGGTTGCAGTGGAAGTTGGAGTACAGCCACAGCCGGGTCCCCACGGGTGCGGGTGCACCGGAGGAGTACTCGACCCGTGGAGCGCGAGGTCGTTCTCTCCCGTCCGGGACGGCGCGGCCCCGGGTGATCCACAGCCGCCAGGGGCCGGATCCGGTCTCGGCCGCGTCATCGACGACCGCGAGCAGGTCGTGGCCCGCCAGACGGGCCCACGCGGGCAGGTCGGCGAGCACGGACCGCTCTCGGGTGTGCAGGAGCAGCACCTCGCCCTCGTCGATGCGCCGCATCCGGGACGTGATGGCGAGCAGCAGACCACTCCCGCAGTCCATGTCGCCGCCGTCGTACTCCAGGGCGACCGGCACGGTGGGCGCGGCTGAGGACGGAGACGCGGCGAGGTCCGGCATCGGCGTCTCAGAAGGAGAGCGACGAGGCGCCGTCAGCCAAGAGTGCCACCAGGGTGGCTCCGCCGACGATGGTGGCGCCCTCGATGAGGTCGTCCTCGCCGATCCCACGCTTCTTGGCGCAGGGGCTGCAGACCAGGAAGGTGCCACCGGCCTCCACGTAGCTGGACACCAGCTCCGACATGGGCGCGAAGCCCTCCTCGTGCAGGGTCTCGGCCACGCCCTTGGCGGCGAGTCGGGTGCCCTCGGACGACAGGAAGACCGTGGTCTGCTGGGATGAGGCGACGGAGGCGCCGGCCACGACGATCGCGACGCTGGTGCGGTCCACGTCGTCGACCGAGTGGGTGAGGTTGATGACAAGCCCGTTCATGGGTGTTCCTCTCGTTGGTCATGCCTGGGCGACTCGGGATCAAGGCGCCATGGTTGCTCGTGCGACGTGCTGCGCGCGCCGTCCGAGAGCCGGAGGTCGTAGTAGGGACGACCATCCTCGCGGAGGCCGCGCCCGAGGTATCTGTGACCGGTGAGGTGGCACCAGGCCGGCAGGTCGATGGCCGCCGCCGGGTCGGTGGCCAGGAGGCGGACCCTGCTCCCCGGTCCGAGCGTGCGGCTCCGTGCCGCGAGCACGAGCAACAGCTCGCCGCAGCCGCGATCCCCGCCGTCGATCAGCTCCACGCTCACCCCGCCGTCGATGGCACCGAAGCACGCCGGTCAGCGGCCCCGATGGAGGTTCGCCGACCGACGGTGACTGCCACGACAGCGAGGCAGAGCAGGTACGCGGCCGAGGTCGCGGAACCGCCGAGCACCGGGTCACTGAACCCCAGTTGAGCGTGCAGCGAGGCGGCGGCGAGGAGGCTGAGTCCCGCCGCTGTCAGGGCCAGACGACCGCCGACGGCCGCGCCGACGCGCGGCACCAGGAGCAGGAGGGCGCCGGTGAGCAGCAGGACCCAACCTCCCACCTGGTTGTAGGAACCCAGGCTCACCGACAGGTCGCTCGAGCCCACCACGTAGCCGCGGGCCGCCAGCGGATCGTCGATCGATCCCAGGATCGTGACCAGCCCGACCAGCACCGACAGCCCGCCCCACACCTGGACGAGCGCCCGGCCCCGGTTCAGGCCGGCGCGCATCCCGTCCACGGACAGCAGCCGGCCGGCGGAGCTGAACAGGATCACCAGGTGGGCGCCGATCATCAACCAGTACGACCACGGCCACTCCGCGGGCGCGTAGGCGACCGAGAGCGCGATGGCGACCGACTGGGCGACACCGACGGCCGCAGCCACGCGGAGCCAGACGCCGGTCAGGAGCAGGACGGCCAGCCCTGTCTCGACGACGAGCACCACCCAACCGAACACCTGGAAGTACGGCAGGACGAGGTGTTCGACCACCCAGCTGTACGGCGGCAGCACCGGGTGGCTGACGGCGTAGCTGGTGAACTTGAACAACCCGTTGCCCGCGTCCTCCCCGAAGTCGGGAGCTCGCTTCCACGACACGTTGTAGAGCCACATCAGGCCGAGCAGCACGCGGAGGACGGCAGCCGCGAGTGCGTGCCCGGTGGGCACGTGGTCGACCGCGGGGCTCACGAGCCACCGGAGGCCTTCTCGCACTGTCGTCACCGTCAACCTGTCTGAGCGTCGTTCGCGGCCGTGAAACGGGACCTGGACCTCGACCACACCATGGTCGAGGTGCCGGCATCTGTGTCCGGGCTCACATTCGACTCGGTCCCACGCTGGCACCGGTCGGAAGAAATGTCACGACTCGCCCGTCTCGATCCTCAGTCGGAGCAGGTCGAGGATGGTGACCCGCCCCCGGCCCAGGTGGATCAGTCCCTGGCCGGCGTACTCGTTGAGGATCTTCGTGGTGGTCTCGCGCGAGGTGCCGGCCAGCGCGGCCACCTGTTCGTGGGTGAGCCGGATCTGGACACCACGTCCCCGGAGCCGACGGGGCTCCTGGTCGGCGAGGAGGCAGAGCGTGGTGGCGACGCGCTGCGGGACGCTCTTGAAGACGGTGTCGGACAGCCGGCGCTCGAGCTGGGAGACCCGGGTGCCGAGGATCTCGGAGATGCGCGCGGCGATCCGTGCGTCGGAGAGCAGGAACCGCTGCACGTCGGACCTGGTCATGATGCAGACCGTGACCTTGTCGAGGGCCTCGGCGAAGTTGTCGTGCATCTGCTGCCCGAGCAGGAGCATCTCTCCGAAGATGGTCCCGGGCGTGAGGATCGCCGTGGTGAGAGCGCGCCCGTCACTGGACACCCGGAAGATCCGGACGCGTCCCTGCTTGAGGATGAACAGCGTCTCCATGGGCTGGGGCGGGGAGTAGAGCAGCTCTCCCGACGTGAACTGCCGCATCGGGGCCGCCGCGGCGATGGTCGCCATCTCCTGGTCGCTGAGGTCGGCGAAGATGTCGACCTCGGCCATGCACCAGAGGTCCTGGGACTCCTGTCCACGGCGTTCCACGTCGGCCAGCTCCTCACGTCGTCCCGGGGCCCACGGCCGGACGCCGAAGGGGTCGAGATCACCGAGTCGTCCCACCAGACAGTACGTCGAAGGGTCCGGATCGGCGGCGGCAACTCTCATCGGACCGGGCTCTCGGTGCGGGACCGGGTCCGCAGCCGCCGCCCGAGACGACCAAGGATCAGGGCCACCACCGCCCCGACCAGGACCAGTGCGAAGCCCCCGGCCCCGATCGAGGTGGCGGTGTTGGCCAACCAGTGCTGCAGCGCCGCCGCGGCCTCGATCACCGGGTCCTCGGTGGGAGCCCCGCGAAGGACGCGGATCTCCCACCAGCCGTAGTAGGCGACGTAGGCGCCGACCACCAGCAGCAGCACCCCACCCGCGGTGGGCACGAGCCGACCCAGGCGGCGGGCCCCGCGGACCAGCGACTGCTGCGCCAACGCGACCGCGAGCGCCGCCGTCCCCACCACCAGGCCCATCCCGGCGGCGTAGAGCAGGAACAGGCCGGCACCCGTCAGCAGCGAGTCGGCCCGGAACGCCGAGACCACCACCGCCAGGAACGGAGCGATCGTGCAGGTGAGGCTCGCCAGCGCATAGGAGACCCCGAAGCCGAACATCGAGCCCCACGAGCGCGTGATCGACGCCTGCCCCCGGGCCCGTGACCGCGACCGCGGGACAGCGATGCTCCGACCGGCGAGCAGCCACGTCCCGGCACCGACGATGGCGAGCCCGACGACGAGGCTGAACCACGGCAGGAAGCGCTGGGCCGAGCTGGCGACCGGGGCAACGACGAGCCCGAAGACGGCGAACACGGCGGTGAAACCGGCAGTCATGGCCGCGGTCATCGCGAGCGCCCGCGTCACGGCGACCGCACGGCTCGGCTGGTCACCGGTGACCAGGAGGGTGAGGTAGGCGGGGAGCAGGGCGAAACCACACGGGTTGAGGGCGGCGAGCATGCCCGCTCCGAGGGCCAGGGCCCCGCTCGCGCTCAGCACCTCAGCCCACGAGCTCCGCCAGCCGGGCGGAGAGCGCGTCGTCGTCCAGGTATCCCTGGCTCACGACGGTGCCCTCCGCGTCCAGGATCACGTAGGTGCTCTGGGCGGTGACGTCGAAGTGCCGCCAGATCGTGCCCTGTTCGTCGATCAGGTGCGTGGGACCGTCGACCTGGCGGGCGAAGTCCCGGATGTCGGCCGCCTCGGCCAGGCCGCCCACGCCGACGACGTTGACCCGGCCGGCGTATTCCTCGGCGATCGTCTCCACCGCTCCGACCTGGGCCCGACAGGTGGGGCACCAGGGCGCCCAGAACCACAGCACGGCCGGCTCACCGGCGAGCTGCTCACCGTCGTACGCCGCGCCGTCCAGGGCCTCCGCGGTGAAGTCCAGGCTGACGGCGGTCCCGCCCGGTCCGGACCCACTCGCCGTGGTGCCCCCTGCGGTGCCACACCCGCTCGCGAACAGGATGGTGGCGAGCAGCAGCCCGCTGAGGATCTTCAAGCGCACAGCGCCCTCCTAGGTGGTCGACCTGCGCAGTGTCACCCGAAGTCGGAGGCCGACTCCGTGACCGGGCTTACGGAACCACGTGCTGATCCGGCGGATGCTCGATGACGGCGGGACCACGATGTCGGCGGTTCCGCGGGAGCCCCGAGGAGGCGACGACGTTGGCCCACCGGTGGACGCACGTTCTGGTCGTGGCGACGGTGGCCCTGGTGACCGCCTGCTCGAGCGCCGCGACCGGCGAGAGCACGAATGCCGGGCAGGCGTCCGGCCCGCACGCGGCCGCACCCCGTGAGGACGTGCCGTCGGCGCTCGAGGACCGCGACAACCCGGCCTTCCCCGCGCCCCTGATCGACCCTGCCGAGCTCCTCTCCGGCGGTCCGCCGCCCGACGGGATCCCCGCGATCGACTCGCCGACGTTCGAGCAGGCAGACGAGGTCGACTGGCTGGAGGACAACGAGGCCGTGCTGTCGCTGACGGTGGGCGGCGAGACCAGGGCGTACCCGCTGCGGGTGATGACCTGGCACGAGATCGTCAACGACGTCGTGGGTGGAGTGCCCGTCGCCGTCACGTACTGCCCGCTGTGCAACTCCGGCGTGGCCTTCCAGCGCACGGTGACCGGCCACGGCGTCCTCACCTTCGGGACCTCGGGGCTTCTCTACGCCGACAACCTGGTCATGTACGACCGGCAGACCGAGTCCCTGTGGCCCCAGCTCACCGGTCAGGCCTCGGTCGGCAACCTCACCGGCACCGAGCTCGTCGCGATCCCCATGGGCACGGTTGCCTGGAGCGACTTCGTGGCCGCCGATCCGGATGCCCGGGTGCTGTCGCAGAACACCGGCTTCGACCGCGCCTACGGGACCAACCCCTACTCCGGGTACGACGACGCCGACGGCGAGCTGCTGTTCGCGCTGCCCGACGACCTCGATGCCCGACTCCCGGTCAAGGAGCGGGTGGTGGGTATGGTCGACGGGTCGGTCAGCGTGGCCGTCGTGCGCAGCTCACTGGTGGGAAGAGACCCGCTGGAGGTGACCGTGGGTAGCCGCCGCCTGGTCGTCTGGCACCGGCCCGGACAGGCCTCGGCCCTCGACGCCGACACGGTCGACGGCGGCGCCGACATCGGGACGGTCGGCGTGTTCGTCCCGGTGGTGGAGGGCGAGCGGTTGCACTTCGAGCCTCGTGACGACGGGTTCGTGGACGTCGAGACGGGCAGCAGCTGGAACGTGCTCGGACGGGCCACCGCGGGACCACTGCGGGGAGCCGGGCTCACGTCCTACCGGCACCTCGACACGTTCTGGTTCGCCTGGGCGACCTTCCACCTCGACACGGCCGTCATCGACGCGACCGACCGGACGAGCGCCCCATGACGTTGCTGTCCGTGTGGAGGAGACTGGAGCGGGCCACCCGACCCGTGCATCCGGTCACCGAGCGGGTGCTCGCCGAGCGCTGGGCCGCACTGCCCGCCGCCGTCAGGACCGAGCAGCAGCTCCTCGGGCGGCACGCGGTGGGGTGTGAGGGCACGCACGGCGTCTTCCCGAAGTGCGACCTGACCTGCTCACCCTGCTATCACTCCAAGGACGCCAACAAGGTCCGTGTCGACGGCGCGCACACCGTGGCGCAGGTGGAGGCACAGATGCGCCTGCTCGCACAGCAACGGGGCCCACGGGCGCACGCCCAGCTGATCGGCGGCGAGGTGTCCCTGCTCGACCCCGAGGACCATGCCGCCGCCCTCACGGCGATGCGGGCCCACGGGCGTGAGCCGATGTCGATGAGCCACGGTGACTTCGACCGCGCGTACCTGCGGGCTCTCGCCCTCGACGAGCAGGGCGTCCCTCGCTTCCGTCGGCTCTCGTTCGCGGCGCACTTCGACTCGCTCATGCGCGGCCGCACCGGGATCCCGCGGCCCAGGACCGAGGGCGAGCTGAACCCGTTCCGGGCCGGGTTCGTGGAGATGTTCCGCGAGCTGCGCCGGGACCTCGGTGTGCGGTCCTACCTCGCGCACAACATGACGGTCACCCCGGCGAACCTCGCCCAGATCGAGGACGTGGTGGCGGACGTGAGTGCGATGGGGTTCTCGATGCTGTCCTTCCAGCCGGCCGCGCACGTGGGTGACGAACGACGATGGACGGGAGGCGACTACCGGACGGTCGGCATCGACGACGTCTGGGAGCGGCTCGAGGCCGGTCTCGGCCAGCGCGTCGCCTGGCAGGCGTTGCAGTTCGGCGATCCTCGTTGCAACCGGACCGCGTTCGGCATCCGCGTCGACGGCCGCTGGGTGCCGATCTTCGAGCCCGGGTCCGCGGCCGACCTGGTCGCGAGGGACCGGGCCCTCGCTCACTTCGGTGGTGTGAACTTCGGGGGTACGCCGCCCCTCGTGCTGGCGGTGAAGGTGGCGCGCGTTCTCGCGCGGCACCCCGGCGACGTGGGCGTCGCGGTCGCGTGGGCACGCCGAGCGGTCGAGCGGTCCGGCGGAGTCCGTCGCGTCGGGTCCTCCTGGCGTCGTGGGCGCGTCACCCCGATGACCTACGTGGTGCACAGCTTCATGGACGCCGCTGACGTCGACCCTGCGTGGCGGCTGATGCAGGACGGCCGGGTCGCGACTGACCCAGCCGTCCGAGCCACGCAGGAGCGGCTGTCGGCGTGCACCTACGCGATGGCGCACCCGGAGACCGGCGAGCTGGTCCCCGCCTGCGTTCAGCACTCGGTCCTCGACCCGGGCGAGAACGAGCAGCTGCGTCGGCTTCTCCCGCTCACGGTCGTCGGACGCCGGAGCTGACGGGCAGACGTCAGGACAGGTGAGCGAGGTTTGGGGGCGTCGGATCGAGGACAGCCTGCCACTCGACCACCTCACTTTCGGAAGGACGACGTATGTCGTACCCAGGCAAGATCGCCGGCGTGCTCGCGCTGGCCCTGGCAGCAACGATCCCGGCCGTCGCGCCCGCGCAGGCGTTGCCGGACACCACGGACAACAGGATCCAGGTCATTCAGCACAACCCCGACATGGAGGGCCCCGGCCCCGCGATGCGGGCGGCCGCCGAGTGGGACGGCGGGGTCGACGCGATCACCTTCCAGGAGCTCTGCAAGTCGCAGGTTCCGGAGCTCACCGCCGCCGGCTACCGCGTCCTCTGGCGCGAGCAGCGCGCCGCCAGCGCGGGGTCCTGCCGGAAGGGCAACGCGATCGCGAGCGTCCACGCCTTCGGCAACACCAGCAGCCATGAGCTGCTCACCCGCGGCACCGGTGACAAGCGACGCGTCTTCAAACTCCTCTGCGCAGATCTACGCGGCACCGGCGTGGCACGCACAACGGTCTGCACCACGCACTTCCCGCTCGACTACAACGGCAAGAAGGCACCCACGGGCACGCAGAACCGCATCAAGGTGGCCAACAAGATCCGCGACATCGTCAACCGGAAGATCACCGCCGGACGACGGGTCGTGCTGACGGGCGACTTCAACGACAACCCGAGGTCGGCGCCCCTCGACCGGTTCTACCGCGTCAAGGGCAGCGGCCGGTTCTGGGAGGGCGACCAGAGGTGCGGCAAGACCTCCGTCTGCCGGGCCATGAAGCCGACCACCAGCAGCGGCCGCGCGCTGGACTACTTCTTCGCCAGCTCGCCCGGCGTCAACAAGCTCAACGGGGTCTCCAAGCTCGCGGCCAAGAAGTACGACACGACCGGTCACTATGTCGTCCGCGGCTCGGTGAAGTTCGGCGCCCTGCGCTGATCGTCTGCTCGACGCTGACTGGCTCGGCTTCGTCCGACCCTTGACACTGCTCCGTATGGGGTCACATCGTTGGGACTTCGCGTGACACGAGTCACTGAAGGGTGTCACTCCCACCAGAAGGATTCCACATGCGTTCAGTTTCTCGGGGCCGAAGTCTGCATCCACGTCACCGTCTCGGCGTCCCACTGGCCGCCCTCACGCTGTGCCTCACACCGGTGGCGATCGGCGCGACCGCCACCGCCACCGCCACCGCGTCGGCGTCGGTGTCGGCATCGGAGAAGCATTCCCCCAGAGCGAGCCGGCCGGATCTCGGCGCCAATGTCGTGGTCTTCGACCCCACCATGCCGGTGGATGACATCCAGGCGAGGGTCGACGCGATCAATGCCCAACAGATCGACAGCGAGATGGGCACCCAGCGCTACGCGCTGCTCTTCAAGCCGGGCGTGTACGGCACCGAGGACAACCCGCTGCAGATGAAGGTCGGCTACTACACCGAGGTGGCCGGCCTCGGCGCCTCCCCGGAAGACGTCGTCATCAACGGCAAGATCGAGGTCTACAACCGTTGCCTGGGGAACGGGGGCACCAGCAACTGCCTGGCGCTCGTCAACTTCTGGCGCACCCTCTCGAACCTGACGATCGACATCAACGCCGCAGGGCAGGACGGGTGTCGGGCTTCAGCGAACTTCTGGGCCGTCTCACAGGCGGTGTCGATGCGCCGAGTCAACGTGACCGGTGGTCAACTGTCGCTGATGGACTACTGCACGGCCGGTCCCCACTTCGCCAGTGGCGGTTACCTGGCCGACTCGAAGACGGGCTCCGTCGTCAGTGGCTCCCAACAGCAGTGGCTGACACGCAACAGCACCATCGAAGGATGGTCCAACGGTGTGTGGAACCAGGTCTTCTCCGGTGTCGAGGGCGCACCCGACGACGCCACGTTCCCCGACCCGCCGTACACGACTCTTGAGACGACCCCCGTCAGCCGTGAGAAGCCGTACCTGTTCCAGGACTCGCGGGGCGCCTACCAGGTCCGCGTCCCGAGGGCCCAGCGAGACAGCCGAGGCGTGACGTGGGACGAGGGCAGGACTCCTGGCCGGAGCATCCCGCTGTCCGACTTCTACGTCGCGAAGCCGGGCGACTCGGTCAAGGCCATCAACAAGGCGCTGTCCCGTGGCAAGAACCTGCTCCTGACCCCCGGGGTCTACGACATCGACAGGAGCATCGCTGTCAAGCGTGCCGACACCGTCGTCCTCGGCATCGGACACGCAACCCTCACGGCGGTCGAGGGCTCAGTGCCCGTGACGATCGCCGACGTGGCCGGCGTCGTGGTCGCCGGAGTGACGATCGACGCCGGGTCGACGCTCTCCCCGGCCCTCATGCAGGTCGGCAAGAAGAGCGGCAGGAAGCACAACGATGCGCGGAACCCGACCACTCTCAGTGACGTCTACTTCCGCGTCGGCGGACCGCACATCGGCAAGGCCGACGTCAGCCTCGAGGTCAACAGCGACAACGTCCTGCTCGACCACATCTGGGCATGGCGTGCCGACCACGGCGTCGAAGGGTTCTCGGGCGACACCGATCGCTGGAACACCAACGTCGGCAGGAACGGCGTCGTCATCAACGGCGACAACGTGACGGCCACCGGACTCTTCGTCGAGCACTACCAGGAGTACAACACCATCTGGAACGGCCAGAACGGCAGGACCGTGCTCTACCAGAACGAGCTGCCGTACGACCCGCCGACCCAGGCCGACTGGATGCACGACGGCGTCGAGGGCTGGGCCGGCTACAAGGTCGCGGACGGGGTCGGGACCCACCAGCTCTACGGTGGCGGCGTCTACGTGTTCAACCGGAATGACCCGTCGATCCACACGGAGAACGGCTTCGAGGTCCCCGTCACGCCGGGCGTCCGGCTGCACCACATCATGACGGTCAACCTGGGCGCCGGCACGATCGACCATGTCGTCAACGGTGTGGGCGGCCCGGCCGACAGCTCCAACACGGGCAGGCCGGTGTTCATCAGCGACTATCCCTGAGCGATCCGCACGTCTGCGGGACGAGGGCTGCAGGCTCCCACGGCTGACCGGGGGTCGCCGTTCGACACTATGGGTCAGGACCTCGGCCGGGTCACGGTGTGTGACCGCTGAGGATGCGCAGCGACGGACAAGTCTCGGCACCCCTGGACTTCCTGCAGATACCCGACCGCGTCGAAGGCCGGTGGGTTCAGCCGACCATCTGGGCGAGCAGAGCAAGCCGCCGCCCGGCCCGACCGTCAACCCAGGGTGCAGTCGCGCAGATCTGGCGATATGCCCGACTCAACCACTCGGACCCCTTGAACCCACATAAACAAAGGTGTATAAACATGTTCAAAGATTGAGATGCAGATCACACGTGCTCGGGCGGGACATCACGAACGGGTCGAAGCTCGAAGCCATGGAGATCCCGGATGAGGCCCCGCTGGCGCGGACCAGGCAGTCAAGGAGCGGACCACGACGATGAGAGTGCCAAGGACGAAATGCGTGAGCTGGCCCCCGGGTCGGCGAGTCGCGTCGATTGCGACGCGGGTCGGCCGAGCCGACCAGGAGCTGGGTGAGCGATGACGCAGGCCGCGCCGCACACAGGGCCCTACCAACTGCCCGACCGAAACCTCGGGCTCGACTTGATGCGAGCCACGGAGGCGGCCGCGATGGCAGCCGGTCGGTGGGCCGGACTCGGTGAGAAGGAAGCGGGTGACGGTGCCGCCGTCGACGCCATGCGCCACGTGCTCGCCGGCGTGCAGATGCGGGGGCTCGTGGTGATCGGTGAGGGGGAGAAGGACGAGGCGCCCATGTTGCACAACGGTGAGCAGCTCGGAGACGGCACGGGCCCCGAGATGGACATCGCCGTGGACCCCGTTGATGGGACGACGTTGTTGGCGAACGGGATGCCGAACGCGATCGCGGTGATCGCGGCAGCCGATCGCGGCAGCATGTTCGACCCCAAGGACGTGTACTACATGGAGAAGCTCGTGGTCGGCCCGAGCGCCGCCGGAAGGGTGGACGTGACCGCCCCGGCTGAGGAGACGCTGCGGGTGGTCGCCGACGCCAAGGGCGGCTCGGTCTCCGACGTGACCGTCGCCGTGCTGGACCGCCCCCGGCATGCCCAGCTGATTGCTCGTCTGCGTGCCGCTGGGGCGCGGATCAAGCTCTTCCCCGACGGTGATGTGGCCGTGGCGATCGCGGTGGCCCGCCCCGAGTCGGGGATCGACGTGCTGATGGGCGTCGGAGGCACCCCGGAGGGTGTCATCACCGCCTGTGCCATGAAGGCGATGGGTGGTGAGATCCAGGCACGGCTGTACGTCGACGACGACGACCAGCGACGTCGGGCTCTCGCGGCGGGTCACGACCTCGACCGGGTACTCGAGCTCAACGATCTGGTCACATGCGACAACACCTTCTTCGTGGGAACTGGCATCACAGATGGCGATCTCCTCGCGGGGGTTCGCTACTCCAGTGGCGGCGCCCGTACGAGGTCGCTCGTGATGCGCTCGCAGAGCGGCACGGTGCGCGAGGTCAGCAGCGATCACTCGCTCACCAAGGTGCTACGCCATGGGGGCGAGCACCCGTGATCCTCGCTGGCCCGTCGCGGCAGCCCTTCCACCCAGTGAACCGAAAGGCCGTGAACCACTGATGGACAAGCTCGTCTACCACTTCAGCGAGGGCAACAAGGACCAGAAGGACCTGCTGGGTGGCAAGGGTGCCAACCTTGCCGAGATGACGCGGCTGGACCTGCCGGTGCCCCCGGGCTTCATCGTGACGACGGAGGCCTGTCGGCACTACCTGAAGCATGATCGGCTGCCGGACGATCTCAAGGTGCAGGTCACCATGGCCCTGCGCCGACTCGAGGACGAGGTCGGACGCCGGCTTGGCGACTCCGTCGATCCGCTCCTGGTGAGCGTGAGGTCCGGTGCGAAGTACTCCATGCCGGGAATGATGGAGACAGTGCTCAACGTCGGTCTCAACGACTTCTCGGTCAAGGGCCTGATCGAGGCCTCCGGGGACGAGCGGTTCGTCTGGGACTCCTACCGGCGGCTGATCCAGATGTTCGGCAAGACCGTCCTCGGCATGGAGGGCGACGACTTCGCTCGAGTGCTCGACGCGACGAAGCAGACGAAGGGGGTCACGAACGATCTCGACCTGGACGCCGGTGACCTTCGACAGCTGGTCGATGACTTCAAGGCAGTGGTCGAGGCGGGAAGCGGGCGCCCCTTCCCGCAGGATCCGCGCGAACAGCTCGATCTGGCCATCCGGGCCGTCTTCGAGTCCTGGAACACCGACCGCGCTCGCATCTACCGGCGGCGAGAGCGCATCCCCGAGGACGCAGGCACGGCGGTGAACGTCTGCACGATGGTGTTCGGCAACCTGGGCGAGACCTCAGGCACCGGGGTCTGCTTCACCCGGGACCCCTCCACGGGCAAGCCCGGTGGGTACGGCGACTACCTCGTCAACGCGCAGGGAGAAGACGTCGTCTCCGGGATCCGCAACACGCTGTCGCTGGACGACTTCGCGGAGGTCGATCCCGAGTCGCACGAGTCGCTCCGCAAGATCATGCGGCGACTGGAGACCCACTACCGCGACTTGTGTGACATCGAGTTCACTGTGGAGCGTGGCAAGCTCTGGATGCTGCAGACCCGGGTCGGGAAGCGCACCGCCGCGGCAGCGTTCCGCATCGCCACGCAACTGGTCGACGAGCAGCTGATCACGATGGACGAGGCGCTGGAGCGGGTCGGCGGAGCTCAGCTGGCCCAGCTCATGTTCCCGCAGTTCGACGCCGAGGCCGAGCGCACGCCGTTCACCCGAGGCATGCCGGCCTCTCCGGGCGCGGCGGTGGGCAAGGTGGTCTTCGACTCCGAGACGGCGGTCGCGTGGGCGGCCGACGGTCAGCCGGTCGTGCTGTTGCGCAAGGAGACCAATCCCGAGGACCTCGAGGGGATGATCGCGGCGACCGGGATCCTGACCTGCCGTGGCGGCAAGACCTCGCACGCAGCGGTCGTGGCGCGGGGCATGGGCAAGACCGCTGTCTGCGGGGCCGAGTCCCTGCAGGTCGACGAGGAGCAACAGGTCGCGCACTCCGACGGGGTCGAGGTGCGCCAGGGTGACGTGCTCTCCATCGATGGATCAACGGGCGAGGTGTTCCTCGGTCGGCTGCCGGTCGTGCCGTCGCCCGTGGTGAAGTATCTCGAGGAAGGTCTCGAGCCGGCTGTCGAGCTGGTCGACGAGGGCACTGCCGACCTGATTCGAGCGGTGGATCGCCTGCTCTCGCATGCCGACTCCGTGCGCACCATGCAGGTGCGGGCGAACGCCGACAACGGGCCGGACGCGCTGCGGGCGCGACGGATGGGGGCCGAGGGAATCGGCCTGTGCCGCACCGAGCACATGTTCCTCGGTGACCGACGCGTCCTGATCGAGCGGGTGATCCTTGCCGGGAGCTCCGCGGAGCGCCAGGAAGCGCTCGCTGCGCTGCTGCCGCCCCAACGCGAGGACTTCGACGAGCTCCTCGCCGCGATGGACGGACTGCCGACCACGATCCGTCTCCTCGACCCGCCGCTCCATGAGTTCCTGCCGGACCGGTCCGACCTGATGGTCAAGGTTGCCCGGGCCGAGGAGAAGGGCGTCGCTGCCGACGACGACGTGCGGCTGCTCGCAGCGGTGAACCGGCTCCACGAGTCCAACCCGATGCTCGGGCTGCGTGGAGTCCGACTCGGCCTCACCGTGCCGGGTCTGTTCGCGGGGCAGATCCGTGCGGTCGCGGAGGCGACAGCACGGCGGATCAAGGGCGGACATGACCCTCGGCCCGAGATCATGGTGCCGCTGGTGGGATCGCTGATGGAGCTGCACCTCGTGCGGGACGAGGCCGCCCGGATCCTCGCGGAGGTGGCCGAGACCGAAGGGGTCTCCCTGGACATCCCGATCGGCACGATGATCGAGCTTCCCCGTGCGGCGCTCACGGCGTTCCGGATCGCCGAGGAGGCCGACTTCTTCTCCTTCGGCACCAACGACTTGACCCAGACGACGTGGGGGTTCAGTCGCGACGACGTGGAGGCAGCGTTCTTCGCGGCCTACCTCGAGAAGGGCGTCTTCACGGTGTCGCCCTTCGAGAGCCTGGACGCGGCCGGTGTGGGCCGGCTCGTCGACATCGCCACCCGTGAGGGTCGCAGCACGCGCCCGGGTCTCAAGGCCGGTGTGTGTGGCGAGCACGGGGGAGACCCCGAGTCGATCCACTTCTTCCACCGCGTCGGGTTGGACTACGTCTCCTGCTCGCCCTTCCGCGTTCCGGTCGCCCGGCTCGAGGCGGGCCGCGCCGTCCTCGGCAAGGGCGAGGAGGACACGTCGGACGACGTCGACATCCTGCGCGCCTAAGGTGTGATGCCCGGGCCTGGGTTCCCACCGGCAGAGGTGCGGATCCTGACCGGACCACGTCCTCGGAAGGGTCGGCGGGCCCCAAGCTCTTGGTAGATTCGTTCGGTGAAGCCGAACTGTTTCACGGCCGGGCTGCGAGTTGATGTCCTGTTGCGCGCCATGGACTTCTGCACCGGTCTGGGTCTCGAGCAAGTCGGTGGGGTCCCCGCTGCTGATGGCCGTCCTTTGCTGCGCAGGCCCGAGCTGAGGAGCGTCTGACGTGGCCGTAGGGATCTTCGCCGGAATCCCCGTTCGTGACTACGACCAGGCTGTCGATTGGTACACGAAGTTGCTCGGTAGGGACCCGACGTTCTACCCGAACAATGTCGAGGCCGTGTGGCAGTTGGCCGAGGATCGCTACGTCTACATCATTGAAGACCCGAACCGAGCTGGCGGCGCGGTCAGCATGATCTGGGTCGACGACCCCGCCGCCGAGGTTGCGCAGATCGCAGAGCGAGGGCTGAAACCCACCGACATCGAGAAGCACGACCCGGTCTGGAAGTACGTCTTCCACGACATCGATGGAAACGAGACCGGCATCGGTGGCGAAATCTCACCACCAACCTGAGACGTGCCGCCATGGTTCGTGTCGCTCGCGGATCCGCCCGGCACGCTCCGTGTCACCATCCCACCTCCGCGCGGACCTCCCTGGGCCACCGCTCGTAGCCGGCCGTCGAGTCCTCGCGGTCGTCGATGTCGGCCGAGGTGGGCGAAGATGAGCCGGAAAGCGGCACCATCGGGTCGTCGTCGTCCCTCTGCGGCCACCCAGGTGGGGGCGTGCTCAGGGTGACCGGGGTGCACGCCGGGAGTGCATGTGTCGCCTACTGGCCGACTCGACCGTCGATGCGCTCGCGCAGCAGGTCGGCGTGGCCACAGTGCCGCGCGTACTCCGCGATCTGTGCCACCAGGATGTCGCGAAGACTCAGGTCCGCGCCGTCGGGCCCGAGGTCGGAGACTCCGGCGTTCCGAGCGGTGAGGTCGGAGACTCCGGCCAGGTACTGGTCGGTGAGTGCCATCTCCGCCCGCCACTGCCGCCAGGCGTCCTCCACGACCGCCGTCTCGCCGGTCGCGCCGTTCCAGTCGCCGTCACGGTCCTGGTCGGTGCAGTAGAGCTTCGACGTGGCTTCGCCGGTCATGACACGACGCAGGTGTCGCTCCTCTTCGGCCATGTGACGCACCAGCCCGAGCAGGGACATGGTGGATGGGGGTACGGATCGTCGGGCGAACTGCTCGGCGCTCAGCCCCGCGCACTTCATCTCCAGGGTGAGCCGGTACTGGCGCAGGTAGTCGAGGAGCACGCCACGCTCGTCGACGGCCCCGGCACCGGCTTCCCGCGGGTCGTCGTCCGGATCGACCCACATGTCCGCGAACACGGTCGCCTCCGTCCACCGTGTGGGGACGGGCTCATCCGGATCCGAGATGGTCACGACGACATCATCGGTCCCGCGGCATCCGGATTGCCACCGAATAGCCGGTGGTCGTTCCAGAACGTCCAAGACGTTCGGCTGGGGCTACGGCATCAATCTCTCGGCGCTGATACGGAGCCTCTTCAGACGCTGAATGTCGGGATTGCCGGCGGGCGGGTACTGGCAGGGTGACCGGGTGAGCATCGATCGCAACCTGTTGTTCCATCTGGCGACCAGTGACCGGCTGGAGCGTTGGATCAGAACGATCCCCGGTGGTGAAGGGGTCACGTGGCGTGCTGCATCGCGGTATGTCGCGGGACGCACCCGGGATGAGGCGATGCGCACGAGTCACGAGGCGCCTGACCACCCGTCCCGCAAGCCGGTCCGTTCCGGGCGCTGTTCGACTCCGATCGAGGGCTGGCGTCGTCAGGCCCGGGCGAGTGTCGGCGTCATGCGACATCCGACGCTCCGGGGGAGGGGCAGCCCCCCGGTTCCTGACCGGTCCGGGCGAGGATGCCACGCGCCCGAGTTCACGTGGCGACCGGCAAGGCGCCGCGAGCCGATCGGGCAACGGACCTCGCTGGGTTCTCCACTGGCGGCGGGGCAGGATGACGCCATGACGCAGCGACGATCGGTGAGCTCCGGTGCGATGTGGGAGCCGGTGGTGGGGTACTCCCGGGCGGTTCGCGTGGGCCAGTGGGTATCGGTGGCAGGCACCACGGCGGCCGCGGACGGTGGCGGCGCTGTCGGCGGTGATGATGTCGGCGCCCAAGCGCACGAGGCGCTGCGTCGCGTCGTGGCGGCTTTGCGGGAGGTCGGCGCTGGACCCGAGCACGTCGTTCGGACCCGCATGTTCGTGACCGACATCAGCCGCTGGGAGGAGGTCGGTCGGGCGCACGGGGAGGTGTTCGGCGATGTCCGTCCTGCCACCTCGATGGTGGAGGTGAGCCGGCTGATCGACGCGGCGCTGCTCGTCGAGATCGAGGCCGACGCGGTCGTCCCGTAGAGGATCGTCGTGCGTTCTGTGGGCCTGCCGTGACCGAAGGCGGTGAATCCCTGCGGATTCGGCCCATCTCGGCCACCGAGAACGGCCCCCGATCCTGCGTTTGCGCAGGTCGGGGGCCGTTTCGGTGGCGACGTGGATCAGATGTCGTAGTAGAGCTCGAACTCGTGCGGGTGCGGACGCTGCTGCACCGGCAGGATCTCCTGGGTGCGCTTGTAGTCGATCCAGGTGTCGATCAGGTCCGGGGTGAACACGTTGCCCTCGGTGAGGAACTCGTGGTCCGCCTCGAGCGAGTCGAGGACCGAGTTCAGCGACGTCGGGACCTGGTCGATCTCGGCCATCTCGTCCGGCGGCAGCTCGTAGATGTCCTTGTCGATCGGCGTGGGCGGCTCGATCTTGTTCTTGATGCCGTCGACACCGGCCAGCAGCAGCGCCGAGAAGGCGAGGTAGGGGTTGGCCGACGGGTCGGGGCAACGGAACTCGATGCGCTTGGCCTTCGGGTTGGCGCCCGTGATCGGGATGCGCACGCAGGCCGAGCGGTTGCGCTGGCTGTAGACCAGCGAGATCGGGGCCTCGAAGCCCGGCACCAGGCGGTGGTAGGAGTTCACCGTCGGGTTGGTGAACGCCAGCAGCGACGGCGCGTGCTTGAGGATGCCGCCGATGTAGTAGCGCGCCATGTCGGACAGGCCGCCGTACCCGGTCTCGTCGTAGAACAGGGGCTCGCCCTCGTTCCAGATGGACTGGTGCACGTGCATGCCCGAGCCGTTGTCGCCGAAGATCGGCTTCGGCATGAACGTCGCGGTCTTGTTGTTGCGCCAGGCGACGTTCTTGACCATGTACTTGAACTT
This sequence comes from uncultured Actinomycetota bacterium, assembly GCA_963767955.1. GTDB lineage: Bacteria > Actinomycetota > Actinomycetes > Propionibacteriales > Nocardioidaceae > Nocardioides. Next base: position 631,185 of record CAVYGA010000003.1, read on the forward strand.
CATCACGTCGTCGGCGGCCTTGAGCAGCTCGTCGAAGCGGTAGTTGATCTCCGCCTGGCCGGCGGTGCCGACCTCGTGGTGGGCGCGCTCGACGATCAGGCCGGACTTCTCCAGCTCGATCACCATCTCGTCGCGCAGCTCACCGAAGTGGTCGGTGGGCGCGACCGGGAAGTAGCCGCCCTTGTACTTCACCTTGTAGCCGCGGTTGTCGTTCTCGAACGAGTCGCCGGTGTTCCAGGCGCCGGCCGAGGAGTTGATCTCGTAGTAGCCGGCGTTCTCCTTGGTCTCGAAGCGCACGTTGTCGAACACGTAGAACTCGGCCTCTGGGGCGAAGTAGGCGGTGTCTCCGATGCCGGTGCTGCCGAGGTACGCCATCGCCTTCCGGGCGATGTTGCGCGGGTCGCGCGAGTAGGCCTCGCCGGTGAGCGGGTCGTGGATGAAGAAGTTGACGACCAGCGTCTTGGCGACACGGAACGGGTCGAGGTAGGCGGTCGTCGGGTCCGGGAACAGCGACATATCGGACTCGTGGATGGCCTGGAAGCCACGGATCGAGGAGCCGTCGAAGTTGAGGCCGTCGTCGAAGACCGACTGGTCGAACGAGGAGACAGGGACCGTGAAGTGCTGCATGACACCGGGAAGGTCGCAGAAGCGGACGTCGACCATCGCGACGCCCTCGTCCTTGATGTACTTCAGCAGCTCGTCGCTGTTTGCGAACATTCGTCCTCCTTGGTCGCGGCGGGAGTACGCCGGACCTGAGTCTGTGCGAGATGAGGGCCGGTGCGACGTTGCACCGGACTGACTGCAACCTAGCCAGAGGCAGTTTCTTGACCGTATCCGGATTGTTTCCGCCATGTAACAGATGCCCGCTCCCTGATCCGGGCAGCGTGCGGGCTAGGGTGCGGCCGTGCCTAACACCGCTTCCTGGGCCCACCGGATCGGCGCCCTCTTCGTCGACTGGTTCGCCTCGACGCTGGTCGTCATCCTCGTGATCGGCCCCGGCGGCTGGAGCGAGGGCCGCTGGTCCGGGTTCTACACGCTCGGGGTGTACGCCGCCGAGGCCGCGCTGCTGACCACCCTCGCGGGCGGCTCGTTCGGCCAGCTGGCCACCCGGCTCCGGGTGATCCGCGTCGACGGCACCGGCCGACCCCCGGACCTGCTGCGCGCCCTGGCCCGCTCGGTGCTGATCTGCGCGCTGATCCCGCCCCTGGTCTTCCGACCGGACGGCCGCGGTCTGCACGACATGCTGCTCGGCACCGCCACCGTTCCGCTCAAGGCGCTCCGCGGAGTTGCCGACGCGGGCTAGATTCGAGGTGTTCAGTCCCGGAGGAGGAGCACCTTGACCCGCATCGACGCCCGCGCCCGGCGCGCGCTCGCCGCCGCCGCCGTCGTACCCCTGCTGTCCGGCGCCCTGGTGTCGTGCGGCTCCGACGACGACGCCACCTCGGGGGCCCGGGCGACGGCCGGCGGCTCCTCGGCCTCACCCACGACCGATCCGGCAGCCGACCCGGTCGAGGAGACTCCCTCAGCCCCGCCGGAGGGCGAGGAGGTGGACCCCGACGACTTCGCCGAGCGGGTCGCCGCCGCGTTCGACGACCTCACCACCGCGAAGGTCAGCCTCAGTCTCGAGGGGGCGATGGACATCGAGTCCTCCGGCGAGGTGGACTACCGGGGCGAGGACCCGGCGATGCGGATGTCGCTGACCGGTGTCTACGGCGAGGGGTCCAGCAGCGAGCTGATCCTGGTCGACAAGGTGATGTACCTCCAGATCGCCGGCGAGAACGCGCCGTACCTCAAGGTCGATCTCTCCGACCCCGACAACCCGCTGGCCGGGAGCCTGGGGGACATGTCGTCCGTCGACCCCCGCAAGACCATCCAGTCGTTCACGGAGAACGTCGAGAGCGTGACCGACGTGGGGTCCGAGGACATCGACGGCTCCCCGACCACCCACTACGTCCTGGTGGCCGATGCCGCCGCGCTGGCCGAGCAGCTCGACGCGGATGGGTCGACGCCCGCCTCCATGACCTTCGACATGTGGCTCGACGAGCAGGACCGCCCGCGGCGGATCGAGGCCGACCTCGGTGACCAGGGCAGCCTGCGGAGCGACCTGACCGACTTCGGGGCCGCGGTGGAGATCGAGGCGCCGCCGGCCAGCGAGGTGCAGGAGATGCCCGGCGGCTGACCCCGGGGCAAGATCTGGGGTCGAAATCCTCCACGGTGACCATGTGCCTGCCCCGCCGCTCAGTTGAAGGTGTCAGTCCAGCCCGGACGGTCCGGGCACCAGGAGGCTGGATCATGACCATCCGCGCCACGAGTCGCCGCACCCTCACCCTGGGCGTCGGCGCCATCGCTGCCCTCACCCTGGGCTCCACCGCCGCGAGCGCGCACCACTGCTACATCCCGATGTACTCGCTGAACGGCCCCACCTCGACCAACTGGGAAGTGTTCTCGGCCGAGCGGGGGGCCGCCGAGGTCGCCGGCTACACGCCGTCGTGCGGCACGGGTGCCGAGGCGGGCTACGCCGCGCTGCGCGCCGCAGGGCTGCCGGTCGGCATCAAGATCAAGACCACCAAGACCATCGGCGACCCCAAGGACGAGGGGAAGATGAACCCGAACGGGGCCAACGGCAAGGGTCTGGAGTACTTCGGCGCGGGCTCCACTCTCGCGGACGACATGGTGACCACCTGGATCGTGGCGGCCGCCGCGGAGTGCGGCGACTGAGCAGCGTCTGAGGCGTCAGCGGCCGCGGAGGTTGCCGCGGTGACCCTTCATGCTGGTCGGCATCGGACCCTTGGGCAACGGGATGTTGGAGCGGTTCGCGTCCAGCGCCTTGATCCGGTAGAGCAGGTCGGTCATGTCGGCGGGCTTGAGGTTCTTGCCGAGCTTCTGGACGTGGCGGACCAGCTTGGGCAGCGGGACCTCGCCGTCGCCACGCCCGCAGACGACCTCGTGGATCGGGGTGCCGGCGGCGACCCGCTCGTGCTTGCGACGCTCGTTGACCATGAGCTGCTTGACCCGCACCGGGGTGCCCTCGCCGACCAGCACGATGCCGGGCGGGCCGACCACGCGGTGCACGACGTCCTGCTGCTTGGTGAAGCCGATCGCGGCGTCGACCTTCCAGCCCCGGCGCAGCATGTTGAGGGCGGCCGCGGCGGACCCGCGCTGACCGTCCATCTGGGAGTACGCCGCGCGCTGGGCGCGGCGCCCGAAGATGATCATCGCGGCCAGGAAGCCGAACAGGACCGCGCCGAGGATGCCGAACAGCAGTCCGGGGCCGGGCAGGAACACGAACAGGGCGAAGCCCACGGCGGCGCCGACGACGAACGCCAGCAGGATCCACAGCGGGAGCCAGCGGTCGGACTTCCTCGCCATCCTGTAGGTCTGGGCGATCTGCTGGCGCCGCTTCATCTTCTCGGGCTCTACGGGGGTCGACATGGCTGAGGCCTTCTCGTCAGGAGCGGTGGTCGAGAGCCTGACGGTACAGGCGACCGGCACGGTAGGACGAACGGACCAGCGGACCGGAGAGCACGCCGGAGAAACCGATCTCCTCGGCCTCCGCCGCGAGCTCGACGAACTCCTCCGGCTTGACCCATCGCTCGACGGGGTGGTGGCGGAGGGAGGGGCGGAGGTACTGGGTGATCGTGATCAGCTCGGTGCCCGCCGCATGCAGGTCCTTGAGCGCCTGGGAGACCTCGTCGCGGGTCTCGCCCATGCCCAGGATCAGGTTGGACTTGGTGACCAGGCCGAAGGCCCGGGCCTGGGTCAGCACGTCCAGCGACCGGTCGTAGCGGAAGGCCGGGCGGATCCGCTTGAAGATGCGCGGCACCGTCTCGACGTTGTGGGCGAGCACCTCGGGACGGGACTCGAACACCTCCTGGAGGAGGTCGGGCTTGCCGTTGAAGTCGGGGATGAGGTTCTCGACGCCGGTGTCGGGGTTGAGCTCGTGGATCGCGCGCACGGTCTCGGCGTACAGCCAGGCTCCGCCGTCGACCAGGTCGTCGCGGGCGACACCGGTGATCGTGGCGTAGCGCAGCTGCATCTTCTGCACCGACTCGGCGACCCGGCGCGGCTCGTCGCGGTCGAGGGGCTGCGGCTTGCCGGTGTCGATCTGGCAGAAGTCGCAGCGACGGGTGCACTGGTCACCGCCGATGAGGAAGGTCGCCTCGCGGTCCTCCCAGCACTCGAAGATGTTGGGGCAGGCCGCCTCCTGGCAGACCGTGTGCAGGCCCTCGGCCTTCACGAGGTTCTGCAGCGCGACGTACTCGGGACCCATCTTCGCCCGCGTCTTGATCCACTCGGGCTTGCGCTCGATCGGGGTCTCGGCGTTGCGGACCTCGAGGCGCAGCAGCTTGCGTCCGTCCGGTGCGGTGGGGGCTTGAGTCACGCCGGCCACTCTACGCCGGGGCCGGGGGCCGCCCAATTCCGGCGGACGTGTCCCCGGGCACGTCCCGTACGCCGGCCCGTACGTCGTCCGGGATCGACCCTCAGGGGACGTCGCGACGCTGGAACGACCACAGGGACAGGCCGATCGCGACCGCCAGCAGCACGCTCAGGTACGTCGTCCCGAAGGCCAGGCTGAGGTGCGCCATCCCGCCTCCGCACTCGATCGCGCCGTTGCCGACCTCCACACAGCTCTCGTTGCCGTCGTAGTAGTCGAAGCCGTTGAAGAGGAACGCCCCGATGTTGGTCGGCAGCACCCAGCGCAGCGCGGCCTGGCCGAACACCGCGACGATGACGGCCTGCCCCGCGACCGCGACCGCGAACATCACCCCCAGGGTGGCCACGGTGCTCCGGAAGAACATCGTCAGGGCGTAGCCGCCGACGGCGGCGCCGGCCGCGAGCAGGCTGCCGCGGGCGGCGGACGCGGCGATCAGGCCCCACTGGTGCCCGCTGGGTTGCAGGTCCCGGGCGCCGGCGAGCAGCCACACGGCGCCCCACCAGAGCGCGAGTGCCACGGCACTCACCACCAGGCCGGTGGCGAAGACGGCCCCGGCCTTGGCCAGCCAGACACGGCGCCGCCGCGGTTCGAAGAGCAGCTGGTTGCTCATCGAGCCGCTGTTCCAGTCGTGTCCGGCGAACGTGGTGCCGACCAGCATGGTGAGCGCCGAGAGCAGGCTGATCACGGCGAGCCCGGTGCCCTGCCGCTCGCCGGCGACATCCAGGGGCTCCCGGGTGAGATACCACCGGTAGTCCTCACCGCCGCCCATGAACTCGACGCAGAGCTGCTCGGGGTCCTCGCCGGGCGGGACCCCGAAGTTCTCCGGGTTGGCCACGCACTCGTCGATGCTCTGCTGGTTGGCCTCGTTGCTCTGGGCGACGATGTCCTTGGCCTGCTGGATCTCCGCCTCCGAGACCGGCCGGGTGCCCCAGGCCAGCCCGGCCCAGAGCAGCGTCGGCACGATCACGCAGCCGGCGAGCAGGATGAACACCGCCCGGCGCCAGCGCAGCCGGGTGAGCTCGACCGCGAGCAGCCTCATGACCCGTCCGTCCCGGTGGTGTCGGTCGGCGCCGGCTCGGCGCCGAGGTCGGTGCCGTGGCCGAGCGTGGAGTCCTCGGTGAGCTGGAGGAACACGGACTCGAGGTCGGCCCGGACCGGCACCAGCTCGGACAGGTAGATCCCGCCCTCGGCGAGGGCCCGGGTGATCCGGTCGGGTGGGTCGGGGGTGTCGACGACCAGCGAGGCGCCCTCACGACGTACGCCGTGCCCGGCCGCCGCCAGGACCCGGGCGCCCGCGTCGGGATCGACCACACCGACGCGGTACGTCGTGCTGCTGCCGATCAGGTCGTCGACGCGGCCGCTGGCCAGCATCCGGCCGTGGCCGATGATCGTCGCGGAGTCACAGACCTGCTGGACCTCGGCCAGGATGTGGGAGCTCAGCAGCACGGTGACCCCCCGGGCGCCGAGGTCGCGGATGGTCTCGCGGATCTCGCGGATGCCGGCCGGGTCGAGGCCGTTGGTGGGCTCGTCGAGGATCAGCAGCTGGGGGCGTTTGAGGAGCGTGGCCGCGATGGCCAGCCGCTGCTTCATGCCCAGCGAGTAGCCGCGGTAGCGGTCGTCGTCGCGCCCCGCGAGCGAGACCGTGTCGAGGGCCTCGTCGACGCTGGTGTCGGGCTCGCCGATCGAGCGGGCCAGCAGGAGGAGGTTCTGCCGGCCGGTGAACATGGGGGAGAACTTCGGGGACTCGACGACCGCGCCGATCCGCGCCATCACGTCGGGCAGGTGCCGCGGGACCTCCGCGCCGAAGAGCCGCATCGACCCGCGGGTGGGCCGGGAGAGGCCGAGCAGCATCCGGATCGTGGTGGTCTTGCCGGAGCCGTTGGGACCCAGGAACCCGTGCACCCCGCCGGCGGGGACGGCCAGGTCGAGGTCGCGCACGGCGACCCGGACCTCACCGCGACGCGTGCGGAAGGTCTTGTTCAGGCCGTGCGTCTCGATCACGAGTTCACTCATCGTCGCCCCGGACCTCCCATGCCGCGGCCAGCGCCGCGGCGTCGCCCGATCCTGACATCCGCGCGCGCGCCGCGAGGTGCGCCGCGCCGGTCACCCGCTCGGGTCAGTCGTTCAGGTCAGTCGTTCGGGTCAGCCGGTCAGGTCAGCCGGTCAGGTCAGCCGGTCAGGGAGGGGGTGACCAGGGTGATGCGCGGCGGCTCCGGCCGCGCCTCGTAGTCGGGGGTGGCGGTGTAGGCGCCCCACGCCAGCAGGTCGCCGAGGTGCCTCTCGACGGACGGCAGCACGTCGTGGACGGTGACGTCGCGCCCGATCTCCTCGGTGAGCGAGGTGACTCCGGCGTCGGCGATGCCGCAGGGGACGAAGCGGTCGTACCAGCCGAGGTCGACGTCGCAGTTCAGCGCGAAGCCGTGCATGGCGACCCCGCGGCTGACCCGGAGGCCGATCGCGGCGATCTTGCGCTCGGGCCCGCGCTGGTCGGCCCGCAGCCAGACACCGCTGCGACCCGGGACCCGGGCGCTGGTGACACCGAAGTCGGCGCAGACGGCGATCAGGGCCTCCTCGATGCGGCGGACGTAGTCGACGACCTTGACGTGGTCGGGCAGCCGGACGATCGGGTAGCCGACCAGCTGACCGGGGCCGTGGAAGGTGATCTTGCCGCCGCGGTCGACGTCGATGACCGGCGCGCCTCCGGAGTCGGCCGGACGCTCGTGCGGATCGGTGCGCTTGCCGGCGGTGAAGACCGGCGGGTGCTCGAGCAGCAGCACCGTGTCGTCGGCGCCGTCCACCACCGCGGCGTGGACCTCGCGCTGGAGGTCCCAGGCGGCGAGGTAGTCGAGCGCGTCGTCGCCGAGACCGGCGACCCGGAAGTCGAGGGGCACGGATGCGAGCCTACTCCGCGGCCCTCATGCCACCCGCCGCGACGGGCCTGTGGAGGACCGGATGCGGAGGTCGGTGGTGGCGGGGAGAGTGGGGTCATGGATCTCGGACGCACTGCGCTGGTGGCGCTCCTGCTGTGCGGCCTGCTGGCGGTCGTGGGCGGCACCCTCTGGCAGGCGCGTGCCCCGGACGCGGGGCGCGCGGAGCCGCCGGACCTCACGGTGGCCGCGACCTCCCGGACGCCGGAGCGGGCGGTGCTGGAGCGCTGGGACGCGGCCAGGTCGGCGGCCTGGGACCGGGGCAGCCCGGGGGCGCTGCGCCGGCTCTACGTCCCCGGCAGCGGGGCGGGTCGCCGTGACGTCGGGCTGCTGCGCCGGTACGCCGACCGCGGGCTGCGGGTGGCCGGGCTCCGGACCCAGGTGCTGTCCTGGTCGGTGGTCTCGAGCCGACGGGACCGGCTGGTGCTGCTGGTCACCGACCGGGTCGTCGGGGGAGTGGCCGTGCGTCCGGGGGAAGCGACCCGGGCCCGGCTCCCGGCCGACCGGCCGACGCAACGGCGGCTGACCCTGGTGCGGCGCGAGGGCAGGTGGTTGATGGCGCGCATCAGCTGACGGGGGCGTCCGCCCGGCCTCAGCGCGGCCCAGCGCGCCTCAGCGCGCCCTCAGCGCGCGAGCGCCGCCGCGACCACGTCGCGGACGTCCTCGTCCTGGAAGGAGAAGCCCGAGCGCTCCAGTGCCGCGGGCTCGGCGCGGACCGAGCCGAGCAGCTCGTTGGCCAGCCGACCGGCGGCTCTCTCGAGCACGAACCTCGGCGCGGCCAGCCGGGCCCGGCGGCCGACCGCGGTGGCCAGGGCGTCGGTGAACTCGCCGTTGGTCGGAGTCTGCGGGCAGCACAGGTTGAACGGACCGTGGGCGGACTCGTGCTCGACCAGGAACGTGACAGCGCCGAGCCAGTCGCGCAGCGAGATCATCGGGAAGTACTGCCGGCCGTCGCCCAGCCTGGCGCCCAGCCCGGCCTTGAACAGCGGCACCATCTGGGCGAGCGGGGGGCTCGTGCGGTGCAGGATCGGCGCGGTGCGCAGCACGCAGACCCGCGCCCCGGCCTCGACGGCCGGGTCCGCGGCGGACTGCCAGTCCCGGGAGAGTGCGGTCATGAACTCATCGCCCCGGGAGTCGCTGGTCTCGTCGACGACCTCGTCGCCGTGGTCGCCGTAGAAGCCGATGCCGCCGCCGGCGACGAACGCCGGCTTCGAGCCGGCGCCGGCGACCGCGTCCGCGAGCACGGCGGTGGTGGTCACCCGGCTCTCCCGCATGCCGCGGGCCCACTTCGCGGAGTGCGGGTTGCCCGCGGTCGGGGTGCCGGCGAGGTTGACCACCACGTCCGCGTCCTCGATGACCGCCTGGTCCAGGGTGCCGGAGTAGGGGTCCCAGCGGGACTCGCCGGCGGCGGGCGGGCGGCGTACCAGCGGGGTGACGGCGTGGCCGCGACCGCGCATCGTCTCGCTGAGGTGGCTACCGAGGAAGCCCGAGGCTCCGGCGATCACGATGTGCATGGCCCCACTCTGGCATGCGGCTCAACGCACGACGGCCCGGGACCAGCAGGTCCCGGACCGTCGCGAATCGGCTCAGACCTCGAAGGAACCGGACTCGAGGCGCTGCTTGACGTCGGCCAGGAAGCGGCCGGCGTCGGCGCCGTCGACGAGGCGGTGGTCGTAGCTGAGGGACAGGTAGACCATGTAGCGCACCGCGATCGTCTCCCCGAGGTTCGCGTCGTCGATCACGACCGGTCGCTTCACCACCGCACCGGGCCCGAGGATGGCGACCTGGGGCTGGTTGATGATCGGGCTGTCGAACAAGGCTCCGAAGCTGCCCAGGTTGGTGATCGTGAAGGTGCCGCCGGTGAGGTCGTCGGGCGTGATCTTGTTGTTGCGGGTGCGCCCGGCGACATCGGCGATCTTCTTCGCCAGCCCGGCGATCGAGAGGTCTCCGGCGTCCTTGACGACCGGGGTCAGCAGCCCCCGCTCGGTGTCGACCGCGAAGGCGATGTTCTCTCGGTCGAAGTAGGTGATCTCGCCGGCCTCGGTGTCGAGGTTGGCATTGAGCTTGGGGTGCTGCTTGAGCGCGTCGATGGCGGCCTTGGCGAAGAACGGCAGGTAGGTCAGCTTGACACCCTCGCGTGCCTGGAAGTCGGCCTTGGCCGCCTCGCGCAGCCGCGCCACGTTGGTGACGTCCACCTCCATCACCTGGGTCAGCTGTGCCGATGTCTGCAGCGACTCCACCATGCGGGTCGCGATCACCTTCCGCAGGCGGCTCACCTTCTCGGTGGTGCCGCGCAGCGGCGACGGACCGGATCCCGGAGCGGACGAGGCGGCCGGTGCCCTGGTCGCTGCCGACGCGGCCGGTGCCGACTCCTCGGCGGGGGTCTCCTTCGCCTTGGCGGCGTCGAGGACATCCTGCTTGCGGATCCGGCCGCCGACTCCGGTGCCGGTGACCGAGGCCAGGTCGACGCCGTGCTGGTTGGCCAGCTTGCGCACCAACGGGGTGACGTACGTCGTGTCCCCGCCGCCCTCGGACTCGGCCGGGGCCTCCTCCTTCGGCTGCTCCTGCTTCGGCGCCGGCTCGGGCTTCTTCTCCGGCTCGGGCTTCTTCTCGGGCTCGGGCTGCTTGGCCTTCGGCTCGGCGGCTCCGGCTCGGGCTCCGGCTCGGGCTCCGGCTCGGGCTCCGGCTCGGCCTCGGCGGCCTCGGGCTCGCTGTCCGCGTCACCGCCGGACTCTGTCGCGCCGGCGTCGCCGACGACTGCCAGCTCGGCGCCGACCTCGACGGTCTCGTCCTCCTCGACCTTGATCTCGAGGAGCGTCCCGGCCACGGGGGAGGGGATCTCGGTGTCGACCTTGTCGGTGGAGACCTCGAGCAGCGGCTCGTCGACGGCGACCTCGTCCCCGACCTTCTTCAGCCAGCGGGTGACGGTGCCCTCGGTGACGGACTCACCCAGCGCGGGCAGGCTGACCGTGGTGCCGCCACCACCTGAGGACGGCTTCGCCTCGGCGGCCGGCTGCTGCTCGGGCTCGGCCTGCTCGGGATCGGCCTGCTCGGGTCGGCTGCTCGGAGGGGGCCTCGCCGGAGGAGTCGCGCTCCGCGGCGTCCGCCTCTGCGGCCTCCTGCTCGACGTCCTCGCCACCGCCGGCCTCGCCGTCGCCCTCGGACTGGTCCTGGGACTGCCCGTCACCGGAGGACTCGCCCTCGTCACCGAGGATCGCGAGCACGGCGCCGACCTCGACGGTGGCGTCCTCGTCGGCCTTGATCTCCAGCAGCGTTCCGGCGACCGGCGAGGGGATCTCGGTGTCGACCTTGTCGGTGGAGACCTCCAGCAGCGGCTCGTCGACCGCGACGCTGTCGCCGACCTGCTTCAGCCAGCGGGTGACGGTGCCTTCGGTGACGGATTCGCCGAGTGCCGGCAAGGTGACTTCGGTGGCCATGAGGGTCCTTTGCTTCTCTGGTCGATGCGGTCAGGAGTGCGCGTGCAGTGGCTTGCCGGCCAGGGCCATGTGGGCCTCGCCGAGGGCTTCGTTCTGGGTCGGGTGGGCGTGGACCAGGGGCGCCACATCCTCGGCGTACCCCTCCCAGTTGTAGATAAGCTGTGCTTCGCCGATCAGCTCGCCGACGCGGGCGCCGACGAGGTGGACACCGACGACCGGGCCGTCCTTGCGACGGACCAGCTTCACGAAGCCCTGGGTCTTGAGGATCTGGCTCTTGCCGTTGCCCCCCAAGTCGTAGGTGACCGTCTCGACCTCGCCGTGGATCTCGCGGGCCCGGTCCTCGTTGAGCCCGACCGAGGCGATCTCGGGATCGGAGTACGTCACCCGGGGGATGCCGGCCTCGTCGATCACCTGCGGCTCGAGCCCGGCGATCTCCTCGGCCACGAAGACACCCTGCTGGAAGCCGCGGTGGGCCAGCTGGAGTCCGGGGACGATGTCACCCACGGCGTAGACACCCTCGACGTTGGTGCGGCAGCGCTCGTCGGTCTTGACGAAGCCGCGGTCCATCTCGACGCCCACCTCGGCGTACCCGAGGCCGTCCGTGGTCGGGCCGCGGCCGACGGCGACCAGCAGCATCTCGGCCTCGATGACGGTGCCGCCCGAGACGGTGAGCCGCACACCGGAGTCGGTGGTCTCGACCGACTCGAACGGGGCGCCTGTGTGGACGGCGATCTTGCGCTTGCGGAAGGCACGCTCGAGGACCTTGGAGACCGCCTCGTCCTCGGCGGCGACCAGGCGGGGGAGCGCCTCGACGATGGTGACCTCGGCCCCGAACGAGCGCCAGACACTGGCGAACTCGGAGCCGATGACGCCGCCGCCGAGGACGATCACCGACGACGGCACCCGGTCGAGCCGCAGTGCGTGCTCGGAGGTGAGGACCCTCTCGCCGTCGACCTCGAGGCCGGGCAGCGACCTGCTGTAGGAGCCGGAGGCGAGCACCACGTGCGTGCCGGTGTACGTCGTGCCGGCAACCTCGACGGTGTGGGGGGCGGTGAGGCGGCCCTCACCCTCGACGACGGTGATGCCGCGGGACTTGATCAGGCCGGCCAGGCCCTTGAAGAGCCGGGAGACGACGCCGTCCTTGTAGGAGTTCACGCCGGCCATGTCGATGCCCTCGAAGCTGGCCTTGACGCCGAACTGCTCGGACTCGCGCGCCGAGTCGGCGACCTCGGCCGCGTGCAGCAGGGCCTTGGTGGGGATGCAGCCGACGTGGAGGCAGGTGCCTCCGAGGTTGCCCTTCTCGACCAGTGCCACGCTCAACCCGAGCTGGGCCGCGCGCAACGCGCAGGCGTAGCCCCCGGAACCGGCGCCCAGGATCACGATGTCGAACTCGTTGCCGGTCTGCGACGTCGCCGCCTCCGTCACGCTGTCCTCCGCTCCCGCTGTGTCACGACGTCGACCATCTTTGCACTAACTCTCGCGGTGTCCACACCGCCCTTGCGTCACACTGGACCCATGGGATTGTTCGACCGTTTCCGCAGCCGCTCTCGAGTCCGCCGTCCAGGGGGCAACCGGGACCGCACGGGCTCGACCACCGTGCGCGCCTCTGACGCAGCCGATGCCGAGCACCTGCGGGAGTTCGTCACGTCCCGCCGAGGGGTCGAGGGGTTCGTCGAGCCGCGTACCGCGGTGAGCGACGTGACCCTGCTGCTGGTCGCGCACGACGGTGAGTGGACCCGCCGCCGGGTGCCGTCGATCCAGTGGGCGCACAAGTTCGCCAACCAGCACCACGTCCCGTCCTACGACGCCGCCGTCGTCGGCATCCCCCAACGCATGCGCGACTACAACCGGCGCCGGAAGAACCAATGACCGCCGAGGTGTGAGTTCTTGCGCGCCGAGGTGTGAGTTCTTGCGGGGCGAAATGTGAGTTCTTGCGGTGAATCGGCGTACGCCGGCACTCAGCCGTGGCACATTTCTCTCACCGTCAGTCAATGTGACGGCACCAGATGTGAGCTGGTCCGAACCGATCACGAAACGGACAGCGATGAACTCACGCCTCCGACTCGCCCTGCTCATCGACGCCGAGAACGTCTCGTACAAGAAGGCTCCCGAGATCCTCTCTCAGCTCACCTCGCTCGGGGAGCCTGTCATCCGTATTGCCTTTGGCGACTGGACGACTGCCAACCTCAATGGTTGGCAGGAAGTCGCCGGCGAGCACGGCATTCGACTCGATTGCCGGCAACCGTGCACGCAGTACAAGAACGGCAGTGACATCGCGCTCGCGGTCGAGGCCGTGGACCTGCTGCACCTCTCGCGGCCGGACGGGTTCGCGATCGTGTCCGGGGACTCGGACTTCACCCCGCTGGTGACACGACTGCGGGAGCGCCTGCTGCCTGTGTACGTCTTCGGTGGTGAAAACACCCCGAGGAGCCTTCGCACCGCCTGCACTGAGTTCTTCCAGCTGGGGACCGAGCGTGAGGAGCCGCAGGACAACGCAGCGGTGCCCGCGCCTCCCCGGAAGACGCCCTCGTCGAAGAAGGTGGCCACCACGAAGGCAACCACCCGTCCATCGATTCAGCCCTTCACCTCGAGGGTGGAGAAGCGTGTTCACGCGGCGATCAAGGAATCGGCTGGCAACGACGGCTGGGCGACGATCTCCTCGATGGCCAAGCAACTGGGCTCCGGCACTCGGCCCAACAACTTCGGCCACGCCACGTGGACGAAACTCTTCGTCGGACGGCCTGGGTTCGAGATCCGGAACGCCAAGAAGCCGAACGCGGCGGTGCGATCGACGGTTTGAGCGTGCCCGTGTCACAACTCCGCAATCGCGCGGTCATGACACCGAATCAGCGCTCGGATGTCTCATTCGGCCAGTTGCGGCCGCATGACATCGGCCGCGTCAGGCCAGCGACTCGACGTACTCGACCAGCGTCGCGATCCCGAACCCGGTGCCACCGTTGGGCGTGTACCCGTGCACCGCACCGGGGTTGAACCCCGGGCCGGCGATGTCGAGGTGGCCCCACGGGATGCCGTCGACGAACTCGCGCAGGAACGCCGCGGCGTAGAGCCCGCCGCCCCAGCGCACCCAGTCGTGCTGGTTGATGTCGGCGACCTTCGAGCTCTTGACCCGCTCGTTCATCTCGTCGGGGATCGGCATCGGCCAGACCGACTCGCCGGCCGCGGCGGCCGCGGTGCACAGCGCGTCGCGGATCTCGTCGGTGCCCATGATCGCGCCGACCTTCTCGCCGAGCGCGACGACCATGTGACCGGTCAGGGTGGCGATGTCGAGGATCACGTCGGGCTTCGCCTCCGCGGCCATCACCAGCGCGTCGGCCATGATCAGCCGGCCCTCGGCGTCGGTGTTGGTCATCTCGACGGTGGTGCCGCCGCGCATCGTGAGCACGTCGCCGGGGCGCATGGCGGCCCCGGAGATCATGTTCTCCGCCATCGGAGCGTACGTCGTGACCGCGATCGGCAGGCCGAGCTGGGCGATGAGGAACGTCGCCTGCACCGCCGCGGCGGCGCCGGCCATGTCCTCCTTCATGTGCAGCATCGAGGCCGGCGGCTTGATCGTGTAGCCGCCCGAGTCGTAGGTGATGCCCTTGCCGATGATCGCGACGTGCTTGCTCGCCCCTTCGGGTGCCCAGGTCAGCTTGACCATCCGCGGCGGCGTGGCAGAGCCTCCGCCGACGGCGAGGATGCCGCCACAGCCCTCCTCGGCGAGCTGCTTCTCGTCCCAGACCTGGATGCCGATCGTCGGGGCGCTGCGTCCCTTGGTGACCTCCTTGTGCTGCGCCACGATCGCGTCGGTCATCGTCGGCGGGTTGAGGTCGTTGGCGGGCAGGTTGACCCACTCCCGCGCGGCGTTGACCCCGGCGGCCAGCAGCTGCGCCCGCTCGAACGCCGCGGTCGCCTCGCCCTGGCGCGCGATGCTGCTCAGCACGACCCAGGCGCCGGCCTGCTTCGCGTCGTCGGCGGAGTCCGACTTGTAGGTGTCGAAGCGGTACGACCCGAGCACCAGGCCCTCGGTGACCGCCCGCACCAGCTCGGGCGTGTCGGCGGGCAGCGCCACCGCGACGGACGCCGCGTTGGTGACGGAGCGGGCCGCGACGCCCGCGGCCCGGCGGACGGCGCTCGCGTCGGCCCGGGCCTCCTCGCCCACCCCGACCAGCACCAGCAGCGGGGAGCTGATCGTGCCGGCGGTGGGGATCTTGGCGACCTCGCCCGCCTTGCCGGTGAAGCCCAGGGTCGCGAGCAGCGGACGGAACTTGCGCCCGTAGGCGTCGGCGACGTCCTCAGCGCCGGCCACCACGGTCGGCCCCTTCTTCGAGGTGGTGACCCCGACGACCACGGCGTCGGCTCGGGTCTTGGCGGGGCTGGCGCTGCGCAGGGTGTACGTCGTCACCCCGCGCACTCTAGACGCCCGTTGTCCGCACGAGGTGCCGTAGGTGCTGCGCTAGGTTCAGTCGCATGAACGACGCCTCGCTCCTGACCTCCCCCCTGCACGATCGGCACGTCGCCCTCGGTGCGAAGTTCGCCGAGTTCGGAGGCTGGTCGATGCCACTCGAATACGCGACCGGCGTGGTCAAGGAGCACACGGCGGTCCGCGAGTCCGTCGGCATCTTCGACGTGAGCCACCTGGGCAAGGCGATGGTCGCCGGCCCGGGCGCCGCGGCGTACGTCAACGCCACGCTGACCAACGACCTCGGCCGGATCCGCCCGGGCAAGGCGCAGTACACCCTCTGCTGCGACGACGCGACCGGCGGCATCGTCGACGACCTGATCGCCTACCTCCAGGACGACGAGCACGTCCTGCTGGTGCCGAACGCCGCCAACACGGCCGAGGTCGTGCGCCGGCTCCGGGACACGGCGCCGGAGGGGGTCACGATCATCGACCTCCACACGACGTACGCCGTGCTGGCCGTTCAGGGCACCAGGTCCGACGAGGTGCTGACGAAGCTCGGGCTCCCGGTCGGGCACGAGTACATGTCGTTCGAGGAGGCCGAGTTCGGTGACGGCGCCGTCGTGGTGTGCCGCACCGGCTACACCGGCGAGCGCGGCTACGAGCTGATCGCGAAGAACGAGCTGGTCGGCGAGCTGTGGGACCGGCTGGTCGCTGCGGGCGAGGAGTTCGGCCTGCTGCCGGCCGGTCTGGGGGCGCGCGACACGCTGCGCACGGAGATGGGCTACCCCCTGCACGGGCAGGACATCAGCCTGGACGTCACCCCCAACCAGGGACGGATCGGCTGGGCGGTGGGCTGGAAGAAGGAGGCGTTCTGGGGCCGCGACGTGCTGATCGCCGAGAAGGAGAAGGGCGTCGACCGGCTGCTGCGCGGCCTGGTGGCCACCGGACGCGGGATCCCGCGGCCCGGCATGTCGGTGACCCTGGTGGCGGACGTGCCGCTGTGCGACGTCACCTCGGGCACGTTCTCCCCGACGCTGCGCAAGGGCATCGGCCTGGCACTGGTGCCGACGATGGTCGAGGACGGCGCCGAGGTGGGCGTCGACGTCCGTGGCCGCCGGGAGATCTTCACGGTGGTCAAGCCGCCGTTCCTGGATCCGAGCGTCAAGGAGTCCTGACCGCAAGAACTCACACCTCGGCGCGCAAGAAGTGACACTTCGGCGGGGGAAGGGGTGGGAGGTCAGGTCAGGTCAGGGCTAGGGCGGGGACGACGAGCATGGTGGTGAAGGCGAGCTCGACGGCGGCGCCGTAGACGTCGCCGGTGACTCCGCCGAACCGCCGCACGCACCGCCGCGCGAGCAGCACCGCGGCCGCCATGGCCAGGACGGCGCTCGCCAGCACCGTCCCGCCGACGGCGACCCAGCCGCACTCAGTCCGGCTCGGTGGCAGCCAGTCCTGCGGGGCCAGCCCGGCGAGGACGGCCGCCCCGAAGGCGGCCACCACCACCACGCACGCCGACGACGCGGCGGCCGCGCCGCGCGACACACTGGCCGCGACCGCCTGCCCGAGCCCGTCGGCGCGGGCCGCCGGGAACGCCGCGGTGCACAGGACGGGCAGCACCCCGCGGGAGACCAGCAGCGCAGCGAGCACGGCCGCCGGCCCGAGGCCGACCGACACCAGCGACGACAGGGCGGCCACCTGCACCAGCAGGACCAGCAGCAGCGTCACCACGCCGAACGGGCCGATGTCCGAGCGCCGCATCACCGCGAGCGCGTCCGGCCCGACGCGGCCGGAGCCGAGCCCGTCCGCCGTGTCGGCCAGACCGTCGAGGTGCAGGGCCCGGGTCAGCAGCGCCAGCGCGCCGACCATGAGCGCGGCCAGCAGCAGCGACGCGGCATCGAGCAGGGCGAGCAGCACCAGGGGTACGGCGAGCGCGAGGCCGCCGAGCGGGGCGAGCAGCATCGCGCCACCGGCGGTACGGCGGTCGACGAAGGTCGGCGGCGGGACCGGCAGCACCGTCAGGGTCCCGAGCATCAGGCGCAGCGCGTTCACAGCCGGAGCACCCGGCCGGCCACGCACCAGAGCACGTCCTCGCAGGCCTCGGCCACCCGCACGTTGAGCACCCCCATCTCGTCGCGGAACCGTCGCCCGGACGCGGTGGCCGGGACGACACCCTGACCGACCTCGTTGGTGACGAGCACGACGTCGCGCGCCGCCCCGGCGACCGCCGCCACCAGCGCGTCCACGTCCGCGGAGACGGCCGCAGCAGGCGGCCCGGTCCAGGCCTCGTCGGACCAGGCGTCGTGGGCGTCGATGACCCGGGTCAGCCACAGCGTCAGGCAGTCCACCAGCAACGGAGCCCCGGGACTTCCGAGCAGCGGGACCAGGTCGAGGGTCTCGACCGTGGACCACGACGCCGGTCGGCGGGCCCGGTGCCCGGCCACCCGTCCGGTCCACTCGGGATCGTGGTCGGCGGGATAGGCGGTCGCCACGTAGGTCACCTCGGACGCGTCCGCCAGCAGCGCCTCCGCGGCCCGCGACTTGCCGGACCGGGCGCCGCCGATCACCAGCGTCCTCATCGCGCGGCCTCCGGGGACTCCACGGGGCTCGCATGCGGGACGAACACGGGCGCCGCCTCGAAGTTGGCCAGGCGGGAGACCCGTCGCAGCGCGCGCAGCAGTGGCGGGCCGGCCAGCAGCAGGAGCAGGAACGTGAACATCCCGCGGGCGAAGTCCCAGATCGCCGACGTGGTGAGGTAGTAGCGCGCGTAGTTGGTCAGGTTGACCGCCGGCCCGGCGCCCGCCTCGAAGCTCAGCCGGTCGCCGTACAGCCCGAACGGCCAGAACCACAGGTTCATCAGGGCTCCGTAGAGGAGCCCCAGCCAGAACCCGAGGAGCGCGAGCACGAGGACCTCGACCCGGCCGCGCATCCGCGGCAGCGAGCCGGCCAGGAAGCCGACCCAGCCGGCCGCCATCATCTGGAACGGCAGCCACGGGCCCACGCCGCCGGTGATCAGCGCCCCGACGAAGAGCGTCAGGCAGCCCTGGACGAAGCCGAAGCCGCGCCCGAAGACCCGCCCGCCGAGCATGATCACGGCGAACGACGGCTCGAGGCCGGCCACGCCGGGTGAGAGGGCGCGAAGGGCGCCGCCGACCGAGGCGAGCATGCCGAGCAGCGCGATCGCCTTGGCGTCGATGCCACCGGCGTTGAGCTCGGCGAGCACGATCGCGGCCAGCAGTGGCAGCACCAGCGCGAAGACCCACGGGGCGTCGGAACCGTGCGCCGAGGCCTCGCTGCCCCCGGTGGGTTCCAGCACGAACGGCCAGCCGAACGCGGCCAGCGTCACCACCGACGCGAGCACGAGGGCCAGCGCGGCGCCGGTGTGGAAGCGGATCGCGCGGACGTCGCTCACGGGTGTCCTCCGACCAGTGCGGCCTCGACGTCGGCAGCGGTCAGCCACGCCTGCGGCGCCATGATCTTGGCGACCTGGGGCGCGAAGGCGGGAGAGGAGACCACGACCTCGGTGGCGGCGCCGTCGGCGACCACCTCGCCGTCCGCGAGCACCACCACGCGGGTGGCGACCTCCGCGACCAGCTCCACGTCGTGGGTGGCGAGCACGACGCCGTGCCCGGAGCCGGCCAGCTCGCGGAGGATCTGGACCAGCCGTCGCTTGGCGAGGTAGTCCAGTCCCCGGGTGGGTTCGTCGAGCAGCACCAGCCGCGGTGCCGCGGCCAGCACGATGGCCAGCGCGAGCGCCAGCTTCTGGCCCTCGGACAGGTCCCGGGGGTGGTGGTCGTCGTCGATGCCGGGGGAGAGCCGGTCGAGCAGGGTGCGGGTGGTCCCGGCCGGGACGGCGGCGTCCTTGTCGGCGGTGACGCACTCGGCCCGCACGGTGGCGGCGTACAGCAGGTCCGAGGGCACCTGAGGCACCAGCGCGGCGCCGGCCACGGTGACCCGGCCGGACGTCGGCTTGTGCAGGCCGACCAGGGAGCGGAGCAGGGTGGACTTGCCGGAGCCGTTGCGGCCCATCACCGCGACGATCTCACCGGTGCGCACCGCGAGCGTGATCCCGTTGAGCACCGGCCGGCGCGGATAGCCGGCGACCAGGTCGCGGGTCGCGGCGACCTCGCCGTCGAGCCGGTGCGCCCGGTGCTCCGGAGGCCGTACGTCGTGCAGCCGTGCCCGCAGGTCCACGGACCGGCGCCGTGCGTCGCGCACGGTCAGCGGGAGCGGCGACCAGCCGGCCGCGCGGCCCAGCTCGACCACGGGTGGGGCGATCGGCGTGCCGGCGAGGATGGTGGCCGGGTCCCCGGACTCGACCGGCAGCGACCCACCCGGCACGTGCACGATCCGGTCGACGAACTGGACGACCCGTTCGAGGCGGTGCTCGGCGAGCACCACCGTCAGTCCGAGGTCGTGGACCAGCCGCTGCAGCGTGGCCAGCACGTCCTCGGCCGCGAGCGGGTCCAGGGCGGAGGTGGGCTCGTCGAGCACCAGCACCCGCGGGTGGGTGGTCAGCACGGCGCCGATCGCGACCCGCTGCTGCTGGCCGCCGGACAGCTGGGCGAGGGGGCGGTTGCGCAGGTCGGCGAGACCGAGCAGGTCGAGGGTCTCCTCGACCCGCTTGCGCATCACGGCCGGCGCCAGGCCGAGCGACTCCATGCCGTAGGCCAGCTCGTCCTCCACGTTGTCGGTGACGAAGCCGGCCAGCGGGTCCTGCCCGACGAAGCCGACCACGTCGGCCAGGTCGCGCGGCCGGTGGGTGGCGGTGTCGCGTCCGTCGACGACGACCCGGCCGGCCAGGGTGCCTCCGGAGAAGTGCGGCACCAGGCCGTTGAGGGCGCGCAGCAGCGTGGACTTGCCACTGCCGGTGCGCCCCATCACCAGCACCATCTCGCCCTCGGGGATGGCCAGGTCGACGCCGGAGAGCACCGGGGCGGCGGCGTCGGCGTACGTCACGCTCACGCGGTCGAGCTCGATCACGTCACCGCCCCCTGGAGGGCCGGGGCCGGTCGCGGCAGCGGCGGTGCCAGCACCGCGGGGAGCATGGCGACCAGGATGCCGAGGCAGGCCAGCGCGGGCACCGGCGGCACCTGGAGGGGTGAGGAGAGGACCAGCAGGGTCGGGTCCACGCGGACCTGCCAGAACATCAGCACCGCGGCGGTCGCACCGGAGCCGACCACGAGCAGCTCGGGCAGCGCCCACGGGTCGGGCCGGTAGCGGGTCCGGCCGGTACGCCGCCCGCCGAGCACCATGGCCGCACCCACCAGGGCCAGCCCGACCGTCAGCGCCGGCAGCCCGAGCCAGCTGCCGGTCGTGCCGCCGAGCAGGCCGTAGAGACCGAGGCAGACACCGAGCATCCCGGCGACGACCAGGGCCGAGGTGAGCCGCCGCGCGCGGGGGTCCGCGACCGTGGTCCGGCCGTAGCCGCGGGAGTCCATGGCCGCGGCCAGGTCCACCGACCGTTCCAGGGCGCCCTCCACGATCGGCATCACCAGCCGGCCGAACCGCCGCAGCCTCCCGACCTCGCCGCCCCGCAGCCGGGCGGCCTCCCGCACCCGGCGTGCGTCCGTCACGAGCTGCGGCGCGAAGGTCAGCGCGATCACGCAGGCGATGCCGATCTCGTAGAGCGCCGCGGGGACGTAGCGCAGCAGCTGCCGGGCACTCCCCAGCGCGTTGGCCGCGCCGATGCAGCAGAAGATGCAGGCCAGCTGGAGGGAGACGTAGAACGCGCTGAGCACCGCCTCCAGGGTGACCTCGCCCCCGAGCTTCACCCCGGCCGCCTCCGGCAGCACGATCTCCGGGAGCGTGAACAGCACGGTCAGGCCCTGGGCATGGCCGGAGAAGAGCACCTGGAAGACCAGGTGGATCGCGATGACCGCCATCGCCAGCCGGAAGAAGAAGGCGTACGACGCCCCCCACGGTGTGTCGCCCCGGCGGGCGCTGACCACGAACCAGGTGACCGCGATGATCAGCACGAGAGGCACCGGGTTGAGGGTGCGGCTGGCCGCGGCCGCGAGCCCGAGCGCCCACAGCCACCACGCCCCCGGGTGCAGGGCCCGGGGGTGGGTGACGAGGTGGTGGGGGCGCATGGGGGCGACCGGTCAGCTCGAGGAGTTGCGGCGCTGGAGCAGCACGCCGCCGGCCACGATCGCCACGACGAGGACGGCGAGACCGACCAGCAGCGGCGCGTTGGAGTCGTCGGAGTCCGAGTCCGACGCCGCGGAGGTGTCCGAGTCGGACGAGCCGGAGTCGGCGGCCTCCGCTTCGTCGGCGAGGCCGGCGAACTCGACGGCCGGGCCGTCGGCGGGACTGCCCTCAGGTGCCTTGACGTTCGCGCAGCCGGTGGTCGGGTAGCCGCTGATCCCGCAGACCAGCGGGCCGAACGACGACTTCTCGGTGCGGAGGTCGGGCGCCACGGCCTGGAGGGTCTGGAGCCCGTTGGCCTTCTCGTCCACGACCGCGCAGAGCGCCTCGGGCTCCGGCGGGGTCTCGCCGCCGTCGGCATCCGCGTCGATGCCGTAGTCGAGGAGCACGGCGACGCGCTTCTTCCCGGTCTCGGCGCTCTTGTCGCCACAGACGGCCTCGAAGGTGACCTCGGCCAGGTCGGCCCGCGGCAGGTTCGGCTTCTCGAAGTTCGTCGGGGCGGCGTAGCGGTAGCCCTCGATGTCGCCGTCCTGGGGCGTAGCGCCCGCGGGGCCGGTCTCCTGGGCGACGAAGGCGCCGTCCGTGACGGTGAAGTAGGCCCAGTAGCGGTAGACGTCCGCGGCCTGGGCCGAGGGCGCCGTACCGACGGAGACGAAGGCGGCCAGCAGCAGGGTGACCAGCAGCGTGACCGGGGGGAGCAGCGCGGTGCGGACCACGCGGTGGGGCGAAGACATGGGCGGGGGCCCTTCTGGATCGGTGCGGTTCACAGAGGGGGGACCGGACCGGATCAGTCCGGCTCCGTTCCGTAGACCTCGACGGTGGTGTGGAGCCGCATTCCCCTCCGGTGCTCCGGCTCGCGACCGCCGGACGGCGGTCACCTACGGTTGCGGGTCAGCGCCGGATTCGGACCGGCTTCCCCGGAAGTGGGATGTGGTGGTGCGACTCGCAATCTGCCACCGCGCCTGCGTCGCGTCAAAGCCAGCCACGGTTAGTCTCGACACATGGCAAAGCTTCCCGACGAGCCACCGACCTTCCGACCCGCCGCGAGCGCGCCCCGACCGTGGCGCTGGCTGCTCCAGGACGCCGCGGGCGAGCAGGTCGTGATCACCGGTGAGCTGGCCGACGCCACCTTCGCCAGCCAGGCCGACGCGGAGTCCTGGGTGGGGGAGTTCTACGCCGACCTCGCCGAGCAGGGAGTGGACACGGTGACGCTCCTGGAGGCCGACCGCACCGTCTACGGACCGATGTCGCTGCACCCGTCCGGATGAGCGACTAGTCCGGTCGGTGCTCCGGCCGAGCGGCACACTCCCGGAGCCTCGCCAGCACGACGCGGCCGAGCTCGGCGTCCGCCTCGGCGGTGCCCCCGCGGGAGAACCCCGGGCGGTCCGGCGCCGGGTCCTCACCGGGCAGCACGACCCGGTGCCCGGCATCCGGGTGGAGGACGTACGTCGTGTGCCGGCCGGCCGCGCGCCGCCGGGCGACGATCGCCTCGCTGAACCACCGCGCCTGCCAGACCCGGTCGTCGCCGCCGGCGCTGACCAGCACCTCGCCGGCGATCTCCTCGACCGGGATCTCGTACGGCGCGGGGTCGTCGCAGGCGGCCAGGCTGGCCTCGTGGACGGTCCGCGGATCGGGGAAGTGACCGCCGGTGGTCTGGTCGACGTACGCCACGCCCGGGACGGGCCGGCCGCGCCAGGTCCACTTGACGTCGTCGACCGGCCGGTCGTGGTGGTCGAGGTCGGCAGTCCTCCAGACCACCGACGTGGGCGCCAGCGCCGCGACCAGCGCGATCCGCGGGTCGCGGACGCCCAGCAGCAGGGCCGCCTCCGCCCCGAAGGAGGTGCCCAGCACCCCGACCCGGGGTGCCACCGACGCCAGCCGGTCGAGGTGGGAGTGCAGTGCCTCGAGGGGAACCCGCCGTGGGGTGGCCGGCAGTCCGGGCGCCCCGAACCACGGCACCGCCAGCGCCGCCATCCCGTGACCGGCGAGCACCCGGGCCCGCTGCTCCTCGACCCGGCCGGAGGATCCACCGAGCACCAGCAGCGCGAGCGACGGCGTACCGGATCCCGGCAACACGAGGCAGGTCACCCGGACAGCCAAGCACGCGTCGTAGGCTGACGCCGTGCAGGCCTACCTCGAACTCCTCCAGCGAACTCTCGACGACGGCGCCGAGAAGCAGGACCGCACCGGCACCGGCACCCGGTCCGTGTTCGGCCACCAGATGCGCTTCGACCTGGCCGCCGGGTTCCCCCTGGTCACCACGAAGAAGGTCCACACCCGCAGCGTTTTCGGTGAGCTGCTGTGGTTCCTCCGAGGCGACACCAACGTCAAGTGGCTCCAGGACCGCGGCATCTCGATCTGGGACGAGTGGGCGGACGCCGACGGCGACCTCGGCCCGGTCTACGGCTACCAGTGGCGGTCCTGGCCGACCCCGGACGGGAGGCACGTCGACCAGATCGCCCAGGTGGTCGAGCAGATCCGCCGCGATCCTGACTCGCGGCGCCACATCGTGTCGGCATGGAACGTCGCGGACATCCCGCAGATGGCGCTGGCGCCCTGCCACACGATGTTCCAGTTCTACGTCGCCCCCTCGGACTCGGGGCCGGGGAAGCTGAGCTGTCAGCTCTACCAGCGCAGCGCGGACGTGTTCCTGGGCGTGCCGTTCAACATCGCCTCCTACGCCCTGCTCACGCACATGGTCGCGCAGGTGACCGGGCTCGGCGTCGGCGACTTCGTGCACACCCTCGGCGACGCCCACCTCTACGCCAACCACCTCGACCAGGCCCGGCTGCAGCTCACCCGCGAGCCGCGCCCGCTGCCGACGCTGCGGCTGGACCCGTCGGTCACCGAGCTCGACGCGTTCGACCTCGAGCACATCGCGGTCGAGGGCTACGACCCGCACCCGGGCATCAAGGCCCCGATCGCGGTATGAGCACCCGGGTGACCAAGTGGATCGTCCAGGTCGCCGCGGTGGCCGAGAACGGCGTGATCGGCCACCAGGGCGACATCCCGTGGAGCATCCCGGAGGATCTCAGGCACTTCCGCGCGGTCACCCGCGACAACACCGTGGTGATGGGCCGCCGCACCTTCGAGTCGATCGGCCACCCGCTGCCGTTCCGCAGCAACATCGTCGTCACCCGCGACCGGAACTGGTCCTGGGACGGGGTGTTCGTCGCCCACGACATCGACGAGGCGATCGCGCTCGCCCAGGACTTCGAGGGCGACGTGATGGTGATCGGCGGCGCCCAGGTCTATGCGGCCGCGATGGACCGGGCCACCCACCAGATCCTCACCGAGGTGCACCAGAGCCCGACCGGCGACACGACGTACCCCGACTGGGATCGTGCGGGGTGGGTCGAGACCGAGCGGGACCGCCACGAGGGCTTCGACTTCGTGTGGTGGGAGCGGGCCTGAGCCGCTGTCAGTCGACCGACGCCAGGAAGGCCACCGCCTCGGCATCGATCATCGAGCTGTCGGCGATCTCGAGGACCGGGTGCACGCTGAAGTCGAACCACGCCGTGAACGTCGCGGCGTCCTTCGCGATCAGCCTGGGATCGTCGGTCTCGACGACCGCGAAGCCGCCCTGGCCGTCGACCCGGCCGAGGAACTCCTTGAAATCGGCTCCCTCGGACGGAGCCCACTTGCCGAACACCTGCAGGGACCGGACGGCACTCTCCTCGGTCGTGTTCGCTCGCGGCGTCCATGTGACGACGTACTTCATCCCAACCCTCCTCGGGCTCGTGGTGGATGCCTCCGACGCTAGGACCGAGCCCGGGCGTGTCGCCATGGCGTCTTCGGGCTGCCCCGGGCGGGCCAGCGACGGCGATCGCGCTCCGCGGGGGATAGCCTGACCCCATGACCACCGCTGCACCCTTCGGTCGCGTGCTGACCGCGATGGCCACCGCGTTCCACGACGACGGCTCGGTCGATCTCGAGGGCACCGCGCGCATCGCCACGCACCTCGTCGACCACGGACACGACGGCGTCGTCGTCTCCGGCACCACCGGGGAGTCACCGACCACGGGAGTGGCCGAGGACGGCGACATCCTCCGCGCCGTCAAGGACGCGGTCGGGGACCGCGCCTGCGTCGTCGCCGGGGTCGGCACCAACGCCACCGCGCACTCGGTCGAGCTGGCCCGCCAGGCCGAGAAGATCGGTGCCGACGGACTGCTCCTCGTCACGCCCTACTACAACAAGCCCGGCCAGGCCGGCGTCCTCCACCACTTCGAGCAGGTGGTCCGCGCCAGCGACGTGCCGGTGATGCTCTACGACGTGCCGGGGCGCACCGCCACCACCATCTCGATGGAGACCTATGCGGCCGCCGCGCGGTTGGACACCGTCGTCGCGGTCAAGGACGCCGTCGGAGACTTCGCCCGCGGCGTGCGGATCCAGGAGCTCGGCTACGCGGTCTACTCCGGCGACGACATCGCCAACCTCGGCTGGCTCGCCCACGGCGCCGCCGGGGTGGTGTCTGTCGTCGGGCACGCCGCCGGTGACCAGCTGCGCGCCATGGTCGACGCCTGGCTCGGCGGCGACAGCACCGGCGCCCTCGCCGTCTTCACGCGGATGCTCCCCGCGATCGACGCCGTCATGGGCGTCGACAACTACGGAGCCACCACCGCCAAGGCAGCCCTGCAGCTGCTCGGCGTGCTCGACAACCGGAACGTGCGCAGCCCGCTCGTTCCGCTGGACGACGCCGAGGTCACCGCGCTGCGCGCGGGCCTCGCGGCGTCCGGCCTCATCTGACGAGATTCTCAGGAGCACGACTGTGAGCCACCCCCATTTCGAACTGTCCGCCCCCGCCGCCCTCCCGGACGGCGCGCTGCGGGTCACCCCGCTCGGCGGCCTCGGTGAGGTCGGTCGGAACATGACCGTCTTCGAGTACGACGGCCGCCTGCTCGTCGTCGACTGCGGGGTGCTGTTCCCGGAGGAGAACCACCCCGGCGTCGACCTGATCCTGCCCGACTTCGAGCCGATCCGGCACCGCCTCGACGACATCGAGGCGCTGGTGCTCACCCACGGGCACGAGGACCACATCGGCGCCACGCCGTACCTCCTCCGCGAGCGCTCGGACATCCCCCTGGTCGGCTCCGAGCTCACGCTCGCCCTGCTCACCAGCAAGCTCCGCGAGCACCGGCTCAAGGAGACCGTCCACCACGTCGTCAGCGAGGGCGACCGGATGAGCTTCGGACCGTTCGAGCTCGAGTTCATCGCGGTCAACCACTCGATCCCCGACGCGCTCGCGGTGGCGATCCGCACCGGCGCCGGGCTGGTGCTCCACACCGGCGACTTCAAGATGGACCAGCTCCCGCTCGACGGCCGGATCACCGACCTCCGGGCCTTCGCCCGGCTCGGCGAGGAGGGCGTGGACCTCTTCATGACCGACTCGACCAACGCCGAGGTCCCGGGCTTCACCACCTCCGAGAGGAACATCTCGCCGGTGCTCGACCGGGTCTTCCACCAGAGCAACCAGCGGCTGATCGTCGCGTGCTTCGCCTCCCACGTGCACCGGGTCCAGCAGGTCCTCGACGCCGCGGTCGCCCACGACCGCAAGGCGGCGTACGTCGGTCGCTCGATGGTGCGCAACATGGCGATCGCCAAGGAGCTCGGCTACCTCAACGTCCCGGCCGGCGTGCTGGTCGACGCCAAGGAGCTCGCCGACCTGCCGCCGGAGCGTCAGGTGCTGATCTCCACCGGGTCCCAGGGCGAGCCGCTGAGTGCGCTGAGCCGGATCGCGCAGCGCAACCACCACTTCGTGCACATCGAGGAGGGCGACACCGTCGTCCTCGCCAGCTCGCTGATCCCCGGCAACGAGAACGCCGTCTACCGCGTGATCAACGGCCTGGCGCGGTGGGGCGCCAACGTGGTCCACAAGGGGAACGCCCTGGTCCACGTCAGCGGTCACGCCAGCGCCGGCGAGCTGCTCTACTGCTACAACATCGTCAAGCCGCGCAACGTGCTGCCGATCCACGGAGAGATGCGGCACATGCGCGCCAACGCGCAGCTGGCCCGGGACACCGGGGTGCCGGCCGAGCACGTGGTGATCGCCGAGGACGGCGTGGTCGTCGACCTCGTCGACGGCAAGGCGCAGATCGCCGGCAAGGTCGACGTGGGCTACGTCTTCGTCGACGGCTCGTCGGTCGGTGACATCACCGAGTCCGACCTCAAGGACCGCCGGATCCTGGGGGAGGAGGGCTTCATCTCGGTCATCGTGGTCATCGACTCGGTCACCGGCAAGGTGGCCGGCGGTCCCGAGATCCACGCCCGCGGCTTCGCCGAGGACGACTCCGTCTTCGACGCGATCAAGCCGGCGATCGTCGACGCCCTCGACAAGCTCCTCGCCGAGCGCGTCGACGACCACCACCAGCTCCAGCAGGCGGTCCGCCGGGTGATCGGCCGCTGGGTGTCGAGCACCCACCGGCGCCGTCCGATGATCATCCCGGTGGTCATCGAGGCCTGAGCCTCACTCGCAGCTGAACGTGTCGCGCGAGACGGTGACGACGCCCTTCGCGTTCATCGTCACCTTGCCGGCCAGGCGCAGGGCGAGCGTCGACCCGTCGGTGCCGCGCAGCGTGCTGCGGAGCCGGTACTGACCGACGCGGAGCTCGTCGTCCCCCTCGGGCGTGATGCCGGTGAGGACGCCGTTGACCTTCTCCCGGTAGCTCCCGGAGTACGTCGGCAGCGCGGGGTCGTCGGGCGTCAGCGTGACCGAGCCGGCGATGACGCCGTTGATGTGGGTCTCCCCGGGGACCCGACCGCCCGGTGCGGTGACCAGCCGGTACTGCCCGGAGCGGACCTCGCGGGACGACCCCGCCCAGGGGACGCAGAACCCCTCGCCGGCGGCGAAGTGCTCGGTGGCGTCGTACTGCTCGGGCAGGGTCTGGTGGACGGCGCCGCCGGCGTGCGCGGGCGCGAGCGCGGTGCTCAGGCCGAGCGCGAGGGCGGCGGTGATCAGCTGCTTCTTCATGATGCTTCCTTCTCGTTCGGATTCAGCCGGTGACGCAGATGAAGGCGCCGACGATCAGCGCGAGGGTCCCGAGGGCGGCGGCGACGGCGGTGGCGGTTGCGAACGACCCCACCCGACGCCGGTGTTCCAGGCCGAGCGCGGTGGCCACCGCCCCGAGCACGAGCGGCCAACCGGTCCAGAACACGACGACGGTCGCGGCGGCCGCGATCCCCAGGCCGAGGGCGGTCCGGGCCAGCCGTCGCGGCGTACCGTCCAGCGCCCGCCGCCCCAGCCACGCGGCCAGGGCCAGCGCGACCAGCGGGGAGACGATGTAGAACCAGAGCTCGGACCACTCGAACGGGGTGTCGCCGCTGTCGGCGTTGAGGTCGAAGACCACGCCCGCGGCCATGGACAGGCCGTAGACGACCGCCCCGGCGAGACCCGCGGCGACCGTGCCACGGAGGGTCACGCCCGTGGCGCGCCCTGCGGTGGGTGAGTAGGTGCTCATCACGATTCCCTTCTGTGGTGGTGTGCTCCGAGCAGCACACCAGCGACGGCAGCGGGCAGGGACCTGTCGAGAGTCGGGGGAGACCCGGGAGATCGTCCGGGCAGGTCCGGGACATCGGTCTCCTGACACGGCGGACCCGGTGGGTCCACACTGGCGGACATGGACGTCGGCCGGTCCCCCGAGGAGCGCGGCGACCGCCTGCTCCGGATCGGTGGGTGGGCCCTCGCCGGACTGACGCTCGCGCTGTTCGCGTCCATCCCGCTCTCGCTCTCCGGCGGCGTGCTCGAGAGGCCCGGGGTGGACGGAAGGTCGGATGAGGCGGCCCTCTGGATGGGCTGGCTGGTCGGCGCCTTCGCCCTCTCGGGGGGAGCCCTGATCCAGCTCCGACCGCGCAACTGGATCGGCTGGCTCCTGGTGGCCTCTGGGCTGCTGCAGACCTCCAACCTCGCCTTCGACGCCTACTCCGCCCGCGCCCTCACCGATCCCGACGGATCCCTGCCCCTCGGCCTGACCGCCGCCTGGCTGGCCTCCATGACGTGGATCCCGTCGTTGCTCCTCCTGGTCCTGGTGCTGCCGCCGCTCTACCCGACCGGGCGGTCACCGAGCCGGCTCTGGAGCTGGCACGTCCGGGCCGCCCTGGCGGGGATCGGGTTGATCATGCTGGCCGCCGGAGTGGGCCCGGGCGGGGTGGACGACACCGTGCGGGGCACCGAGCTCCCCTGGGAGACACCGGAGTGGCTGGTGTGGGTGCTGGTGCTCCCTGCGGTGGCGCTGCTGGTCGGCACCACCGTCACGGCGATGGTCGGGACGACGATGCGCACGATCCGCGCCCGCGCTCCGGAGCGCCAGCAGCTGCTGCTCCTGCTCACGGTGGTCGCGCTGCTCGTCCCGTCCATCTTCCTGCCCTGGCAGGCGCCGGTCGTCGTCGCCTACGGGCTGGTGCCGGTCGCGGTCGTCGTCGGCGTGCTGCGTTACCGCCTGCTGGGCATCGAGGTCGCGCTGCGCCGCACGCTCCTCTACGTCCCACTGACCCTGCTGGTCGCCCTGGTCATCGGCGGGCTCACGACGGTGCTGGCGCGGCTGGTGCCCGAGGGCCCGCTGCCGCTCGTCATCGCGTCGGGGGTCGTGGCTGTGCTGGTCTTCCCGGTCACCGCCCGGTTGCGCCACCTCGTCGACCGCATGGTGCTGGGCGAGACCTCGGACCCGCTGACGCTCGTGGACCGCGTCGGCGCCGGGCTCGAGGCAGCGAGCGACCGGCCGGTCCCCGCCATGCTGGAGGCCGTCGCACTGGCGACCGGGGCGTCGTACGCCGCGGTGGTGGACGCGGGCGACCACCGGCTAGCCCAGTACGGCGGGCACCGCGGCCCGACCCTCGACGTCGGCCTGCGACACAACGGCGTGGACCTCGGGGTGCTCCGGCTCGGTCCTCGGCGCGGCGAACCCCGGGTCACCGACCGCGACGGCCGGCTGCTGGAGGCGCTGGCACCGCACCTCGCGGTGGTGGTCGCCACCCAGCGGTTGACCGCGGACCTGAGCCGGGAGCGGAAGCGGGTCACGGTGGCCACGCTCACCGAGCGGGACCGCCTCCGGCGAGACCTCCACGACGGGCTGGGCCCGTCCCTGTCGGGCATCGCGCTCGGGCTCGAGGCGGCGGACAAGGAGCTGGGCCGGAACCCGGAGGCGGCCCGGGCGCTGCTCGAGCGCACCCGGCAGGAAGCGGAGTCGGCGGTCCGGGAGATCCGCCGGGTGCTCGACGGGCTGCGACCCAGCGCCCTCGACGAACGCGGCCTCGACGGCGCGGTCCGCGAGGCCGCGGCCGCCATGGGGATGAACGAGCCCGGACGACCCCGACTGCGGCTCGACATCGACCCGTTGCCGGTGCTGCCTCCCGCGGTCGAGGAGTCGGCGTACCGGATCCTCGCCGAGTCCATGACCAACGTCGCCCGTCACTCGGGAGCCGGCCACTGCGCTGTCGAGATCCGGCAGGTCGACGGCACCCTGGTGCTCGGCGTCGAGGACGACGGTGCCGGCTGTGACCCCGGCTGTGACCCCGGCTGTGACTCCGGCTGTGACTCCGGCGAGCCGAACGGCGGGCACGGCCTGGAGTCGATGCGGCGCCGGGCCGCGGACCTCGGGGGCCGGCTCACCGTCGCCGGAGCCGAGCCGACCGGCACGCGGGTCACCGCGGTCCTGCCTCTGGAGGTCCCATGAGTGTCCGCGTGGTGCTGGCCGACGACCATCCGATGTACCGCTACGGCGTGACCGCGATCCTCGAGCAGCATGACTCGGTCCACGTCGCCGCCAGCGTCGGTGACGGCGAGGCGCTGCTGACCGCGGTCGTCGAGCACACCCCCGACGTCGTGGTGACCGACCTGTCGATGCCGGGGCTCGACGGGGTGACCGCCTGCCGCCGGCTCGCGGCGCTCCAGCCCGGGGTCGCGATCCTGGTGCTGACAATGCACGAGGACGACGCCCACGTGTTCGCGGCTCTCCGCGCCGGGGCCCGAGGCTACCTGGTCAAGGGAGCCGACGGGGACGAGATCACCCGCGCGGTGCTGGCGGTGGCCGGCGGCGACGCGGTGTACGGCGGCTCCGTGGCCCGCCGGATCGTCGACTTCTACGCCGGCGACGCCACGGACGCCCCGGACGCCGCCGGGCAGCGGGCGTTCCCGGGCCTGACCCCGCGGGAGAGGGACGTGCTCACCCTGCTGGCCGACGGCTGTCGCAACCACGAGATCGGTCGCCGGCTCGAGATGTCGGAGAAGACCGTGCGCAACCACGTCTCGCAGATCCTGGCCAAGCTGCAGGTGCCCGACCGGACGGCTGCGGCGCTGCGGGCCCGCGACGCGGGACTGGGGCGCTGAGCACGGGAACCCTCCACCGTCCCTGGACGTCGTAGAGGCATGAGGACACCCGGACCGCTCATCGCATCGCTGCACGTCGTGCTGGCCTGCGCCCTGGTCACGGCCTGCGGGGACCAGCGGGCTTCCCAGGACGACGCCGGTGCGCCAGCATCGTCCGCACCGACCAGCGCAGGAGATGCCTCGACGATGCCGTCCACGACCCCCTCGAAGGATCCAGGCGAGGACCCGCCCCTCGTCTCGAGCGGCAAGCCCGGTGCCCGTCTGCAGCTGCGGGGCACCGTGCAGGCAGGCGTCGAGGCCGGCTGCCACCTGCTCACCGCGGGCGGCACGACGTACCAGCTGATCTGGGACGGCGGGAAGATCGTCGACGGGCAGCGGGTGGAGGTCTTCGGCGCGGTCCGGACCGACGTGATGACCACCTGCCAGCAGGGTGTGCCGTTCATGGTCGAGCGGCTGACGCTCGACGACACCCCCTGAGCACGACTGCGCTCCCCGGGCGGTGGCCCGGGGAGCGCAGTCATGGCAGTGCTGGTGCGTCAGATCAAGGCGTGGTGACCTCGTTGATCTTGACCGCGCCGGTCCCGAGGACGGCGCCCTCGGTGCTGACCACCTTCATCTCCCCGAAGAGCTCGCGACCCTCATCCGGAGCCGACTCCGCCCGCAGCGTGCCGGAGATGGTGCCCGTCTCCCCGTTGTCGAGGGTCTGTTCGCCACCCCCGACCGTCAGGGTGCCGAGCGCGTCGGAGAAGAACACGTCGAGGTAGTCGTAGGCAGTGGCCCCGGACGGGACCTCATAGCCCTCGACCACGACCGTGTACGTGCCGGCCGCCGGGGTGGGGATGCTGACCGACTCCTCGGAGTCTCCGTCCGCGTCCTGCGCGACCAGGTCGCCGTCCTCGTTGTAGACGTACAGGTCGAGGTCTGCCCCGAGGTCCTCGGTGTTGCCGATGGAGACGTCGAAGCTCGACGCACCCGCCGGGACGTCCACGTCGTACTCGTCCGCGCCGCCGTCGGCCACGGTCGGCCGCTTGCTCTGCGAGCTGCCCAACGGACCGCCGGTGCCGCGCAGGGTGACCGGACCGAAGTTGTTCTCGACCGTCCACTCCACCGGAGTCTCCTGCCCGGCCTCCACGCTCTCGACCACCAGCGTCTCCGGGGTCACGGTGACCCCCTGGACGGCGGCCGACAGCCGGAACGGGTTCTTCAGCGTCGGAGTGGTACGACGGCTCTCGACCTCGATCTCCCACACGCCCGGCATCGGGTCGGCATAGGAACGCGAGACCGGCTTGCACACCGAGGCGTCACTGAAGTTCGTGAAGCAGTTCAGCGACGAGGTGCTCTCGACCGGCAGGCCGTAGGGGTTGATCGCGATGAAGCGGGTCTGGCTGCCCGCGGCGATGCCGCCCAGGTTGACCTGCAGCGCCCGGGCGCCCTCCGGGACCGTGACGAACACGCTCTTGGTGCGGTTCCGCTCGACGCTGTTGGTGGTCGTGCTGCCGTACGACGGACCCGGGAGGGCCTTGGACGCCACCACTGTGGCCATCATCTGGTGGTCGACGACGATGCTGCGCGGGTCGTCGATCTTCAGGATCGCCGAGTGAGCGCCGGTCGTGGGCTTGGCCCGGACCGTGATGGTGACCGGCTTGTTCCGCGGCAGCACCACCGTGCGCGGCGCGGCGAAGGTGCCGTCGTTGCCGACCCACCTCAGCTTGTGCCGGATCCTCCGGGTGGTGCCGGAGGTGCGGGTGATGGTGACCTTGTAGGCCTTGCGGTCGTTGGCCGCCTGGCCGCCCTCGCCCTGCGCACACCGGTTGTAGATGCCGGTGCCCCGGTTGGGGGTCGCGAGGTACTCGGAGATGGGGGTGCACACCGGGGCGGACACCGTGTAGTCGGCGACCTTGGGCGACTTCGCCAGGATCTTCCAGGTGCCGACCACGTCGAACTGGCCGTTGCCCTGGCCCGCTGCCGGGACGCCCTTCACGAAGTCGGCCGCGGTGTAGAGGGCCTTGCGCAGCTGGGCCGGGGTGATGGCCCGGTCGGACCGGAAGCCCGCGCTCAGCAGCAGGGCAGCGGCGCCCGCGGCCTGCGGAGAGGCCATCGACGTTCCGTTGAAGTGGGCGTAGCCGGCCGGCAGGGTGTAGCCCGCCTCGGCGACGTCCGACTGGTTGTACCAACGGGGAACGGTCGACACCGCGGAGCCGGGAGCCATCAGGTTCGGCTTGAACCCGCCGTCCTCGCGCGGACCGCGCGACGAGTAGTTGTGCAGGTTCAGCGGCGAGGAGACCTCGGACCCGTAGTTGGCACGCCACGTCTCCTTGGAGATCGACGAGGCGACGCTCACGACGTCGCCGGCCACCGACGGGTCGCCGATCGTGTTCAGACCCGGACCGCTGTTGCCCGCCGAGATGAACAGCTGGACGCCGTAGTTGTCGATCAGCCGGTTGTAGAGCTCGGCGCGCGCGTTGTTGCCGTCGTTCAGCGCGGGGAGCCCGCCGATGGACATGTTGACGACGTCCACGCCGCGGTTGGCGACGAGGTCGATCATGCCCTCGGTGAGAGCCACGGCGGTGCAGCCGCCGCCCCACGAGCAGGCGCGAGCGGAGACGATCTTGGCGCCCGGAGCCGCCCCGTCCATCTTGCCGCCGAACATGTCGTTGGCTGCCGTGATGCCGGCCACGTGGGTGCCGTGGGCGCTCTCGGTGATGCCGATGTTGACGAAGTCCTCGGTGCCCTCGAGGCCGTAGGGGCTCACGTCGACGTCCTCGCGGTACTCGACCACGAAGGGGACGGTCTCGACGACGTCGGTGGTCGCTGGGTCGTCCTCCCCGAAGTGACCGACCTGGAACTCCTCCTTGTAGGGACGCATCTTCTCGTCGTCGGTGAAGGCGAAGTCCTGGTTGGCGTCGACCCAGATGTCGTGGGACTCCTGGTCGTAGAGGATGCCGAACCTGTCGGTGGTGTCGCCGTCGCGGTTGATGTCGCCCTCGGGCTCGCTGCCGGCGGTGATGTTCTCGGAGAACCTGTTGATCGAGTAGTCACCCTCGGGTGCGGTCCAGGTGGTGCCCGAGCCCGCGGGGTACTCGAAGGTCGGGCCGCTCACGTCGGTGAACATCCCTCGCCAGGAGCCGTCGCCCTCGAGCACGGGGTCGGTCGCGGTGACCCAGTCCACGATCTTGCGCTTGCCGGTCGAGGTCCTCTTCAGCGCCGGGTGGTCGAGGTCGACACCGGAGTCGAGGACGCCGATGGTGACGCCGCGGCCGTCGGAGCGGGGGTGGCTCTTCTTGAACGCGACGGCACCGGTCTCCCGGGTCGGCATGTAGGGGTTGTCGTTCGGGGTGCTGGCACCCGGACCCGCCGAGGTCACCGCCGCGGGGCCACGGTCCACGCGGGGGTCGTCGAGCTCGATGGTGCTGTTGAGGTCCACCTTGAGCACGTCGGCCAGGCCGGCCGCCTTGGTGACGGACTTGGTCGGCACCGTCGCCCGGACGTAGCCGATCCGGTCCACGCGCTTGCCGACGGTCCCGCCGAGGCTCTCGACAGAGGACGCGACGTCGCGGGCCTCGCCGGTCTTGGTGGCCAGGATCAGGGTGACCGTCCGGTCACCGTCCGCGACCGCCTCCGCGAGCAGGGCACGGTCGGCCTGGCCGAGCTTGTCGCGGGCCGCGGTCTCCTTGACCGGGGACGAGGCGATGGGGTCGGGGTCCGAGGGCTGGGCCGAGGCGGGCAGCATCGGCATGGCCGCCAGGCCCGCTCCGATCACTGCCAGGCTCAGGCCCTGTTGAAGGAACTTCACGAGAATGTTTGAGCCTTCCAGGATGCTCGGCTCGGAGATTCCCCCGGACCGAGAACTATGGGGATGCCGCTCGGGGATTCCGCCGACGCGACGTGGGTCAC
Source organism: uncultured Actinomycetota bacterium (assembly GCA_963767955.1). GTDB lineage: Bacteria > Actinomycetota > Actinomycetes > Propionibacteriales > Nocardioidaceae > Nocardioides. Next base: position 666,745 of record CAVYGA010000003.1, read on the forward strand.
ACTAAGTCGCGATTGCGTTGCGGTCTACACCCTTTGTGTCATTTCCTGTCACAGATGTGACACGGATCGAGGCCCCCGCAGGAAGACGTCCGGCGGGGGCCTCGATCTGCTGTGGATCCTGATGGTCAGGGCTTGACGGCAGCCGCCTTCGGGCCCTTGACCTTGCACACGGAGACCTCGACGTTGTCGACGTACCAGCCGTCGTTGCCGCCGCAGCCGTCGCGCCCGATGTCGAAGCGGAACTCGACCTCGTCACCGCCCGCGACACCCAGCATCGACAGGTCGACCTGCGACTGGCCCCACGAACCGAAGGCGGAGCCGCCGTCGGTGCCGGTGAAGCCCTGCTGACCGGCCATCGGGTTGGTGTTGCCGGCTGCCTCCGCGGTCAGGCTGCCCGACGGCCCGTTGTTGATGTACGCCGAGGTGGGGATCACCTCGAACTCACCGCCGTTGACGCGGTACTTGACGTTGCCACCGTCGTAGCCCGCCTCGCTCGCCAGGTAGTGGTCCCAGGTGAGCTTGGGTGCCTGCAGGTTGGCCTTGGCCGGCACGGTGATGCTCGGCGAGATCAGCCCGTCGCGCGTCGAGAAGTCCGCTGCGGTGCCGTTGCAGGTGCCCTGGTCGGGTGCGGGGCCGTAGGCCACGCCGCCCGGGTGAGCGGCACCGTCACCGGTCGGGGCGTCGGTGCTGGCGACCCACGGCGAGCCCGGGTGGCCGTAGACCGACTCGACGTCGGCGTCCCAGTCCCCCGGGATGCCGTTCTCGAAGGTCTGCGTGTAGACGGCCTCGGCCCGGTCCTTGCCGGCGCACGCCGCCGGCCGGTCACCGTTGAGCATCGGCTGGAAGTTGCACTGCACCGGCTCCTTGCGGAACTCGACGGCCGCGGCGACCGCGTCGAACGTGGCGCAGTCCGCCGTCGCGATCGTCTGGGTCGATGCCCGCGAGTCGTCCCGGGCGGTGCTCAGCTCCTTCAGGGGGGCGCCGATCAGGTCGACGCAGGACGCCTTCAGCGCGTCCGCGTGGTCCTCGAAGTCGGTCGTCGGCGTCTGGTAGGCGGTCATCGCCCGGTAGTAGACCGCCGCGGCCTTGGTCATGCCCAGACCGGCGATGTCGTAGCCGTTGTAGCTGCCACCGTCGACGGTCAGGGCGTAGGCGTGGTTGGGCACGCCCGAGTTGCTGTGCACGCCGCCCCCGTCCTCGGGAGCGCAGAAGTACTCCGCGTCCGAGACCTTGCCGGCGTCACCCATGCAGGTCGGCTGCCACATGTCGCGGATGGCGCCGCCGAACGCCGTGCTCTTCTCGCCCATCAGCCAGCGGTAGGACTCCGTCTTCTGGCTGGTGGCACCGTCGCGCATGGTCGCGTTCACGGCGGAACCGCCCGAGAGGGCGCTCGCGATCCGGTCCCGGTCGGACTTCTTGATCAGCACCGACGGGATCGTGATGGTGCTGTCGGTGCCGGCCATGCCCTGGACGGACTCGGTCGTGTTGCCCACGACGACGGCCACCGCGCCGGCGTTCTGCGCGTTCTTCACCTTGATCGCGAAGCCACAGCTGCCCCGGTCGACCAGGGCGATCCTGCCGGTCACGGCCGCGCCGTTGGTGAGCGCCGAGCAGCCGTCCGTGGTGGACGGACCGGCGGCGTCCGAAGCGTCGAGCCCGACGACGACGTCCTGGGTGATCCCCGGGTTGGTGACCTGGGGACCGAACGTCGCGCCACCCGCCGAGCAGATCTTCGCGATCGACGACGGGGTGTTGATCCTGAGCTGAGGCAGCGCCGGGGTGTGCGAGGAGCACAGCCCGTCGGGACGCTTGGTGGTGATGTCGCCCTCGCCCTCGTCCATCCGGCCGTTGATCAGGTCCACGGTCTCGCCCCAGATGTCGGAGTACGACTCGTTGAGCGCACCCGACTGGTACTGGTAGATGAGTCCGTGGGTCTTCTCGGTGTAGGCGTGGCCCCACTCGTGGGCGACCACGTCGTCCGAGGTGACGCCGTTGCAGTAGTTGGTGGTGGTGCCGTTCCAGTTGGCGTTGGGGCAGGAGATGGTCGGGTCGTTGTTGACGATCCGCATCACGGCGCCCGCGCCGTCGTAGGAGTCACGCCCGAAGGCGTTGTCGAAGAACCGGTACGCCTCGCCGGAACCCTCGTAGATGTTGCGCTGGTCGGCGTTGAGAGCGCTGGGGTCGGGGTTCTCGCCCTCGTCGTAGACCTTGTTGGCCTGGGTGTGGGCCCGCTCGTAGATCTCGCGCTCGAGCCCGTCGTGGATCATCGAGTAGCGGTTGAGGAGCTTGTCGGTCTGGGCGTCGACGAACACGATCTCGCGGATGGTGCGGCCGTTCGTGACCTCGACGACGTAGGCGAGGACGTTCTCGCCGTCGGCGCCGCGGGTCGAGCCGGTCCGGTAGACCATCAGGTCGGCGGACTTCACCGTGAGGCCCGCCACCGAGTCAGCCTTGTCGCCGTGGCCGGGCGGGTCGGCGGCGACGGCGGCGACCGCCCGGTCCCCGGCGTCCCTCGCGGACAGGCGCGGGTCGACCGAGAGGTTCAGGTCGGGGCTCGCGAAGCCGCTGACCGAGGTCAGGTCACCGCCCTTGTCGACCTGGGCGCGCAGCATCGCGCCGAAGACCGGGACCCCGCGGTACTGCTGGGTGTAGGTGACGGTGCTGCCGGCCCGGCTGATGGCGACCTCGGGCCCACGCACCAGCTGACCGGGTGTCGCACCGAAGGCGGCGGCGTACCGGTCGAGGTAGGTGTCGGCCTTCTCGACCGCGGTGCCGTTCGTGTCGGCGAGCAGGTCGCCGTTCACCCCGGCTCGGACGAAGCCCACCTTGCCGGTGGCGTCCTCCTCGGTGAAGGTGGTGGAGCCGGTGGCCTCGTCCTTCATCTTCTGCACGATCGACCTGTCGTCGGTCGTGGGTGTCGGCGCTGCCTGTGCCTGTAGTCCGGGGAACGCGGCAAGACCCGCGCCCAGGACCGTCAGGGCGATGCCCTGCCCGAGAAACTTCACAGTCGAACCCTCCAGAGTTCTCCATGCTCACGGCCCGAGAGGTGCGTGAGTCCCGCGTCACCCTAAGTTGTCCCGACGTGACGGTCCAGAGCCGCGAAGACACTTTCTGTCACAGGGCCGGGTGACCGGTGGGTCTCCGCCGCCCCCGGGGCGTGGGGCCGAGCCGGACTTCGCCCGGCGACACGCACCGTGTGATCCCTGTGACGGGTGTGGCGATCACCTAGAGTCCAGAGCATGGCGACCCGTACGTCTTCCCCGCCGGGTTCGCGGAGCAAGAGCGCGTCCAGGAGCACTTCGTCCAGGACGAGCTCGAGCACCCGATCCCGGGGTACCGGCAGCCAGGCCAAGCGAAAGCCGACGACGTCGAAACGCAAGCCCACCCGGGGCTCGCGCCCGGCCCCTCGTGCCGTCCGCAACGGACCTGGACCACTGGCGCGACTCTTCGCTGCCCTCGGCAGGGGGATCGCCACCGTGTGGCTGGGCATCGCCCACGCGCTCGGTGCGACCGCGCGTTCCCTGGGGCACACCGCCCGGGACCTCGACCCGGAGCACCGCCGCGACGGCGCGGGCCTGTTCCTCTTCGGTCTCTCCGTGGTCGCCGCCGCCGCGGTGTGGTGGCAGCTGCCCGGTTCGGTCATGGACGTCACCCGCACCGTGGTCGCCGGCTCGGTCGGCAAGGTCGGCTGGTTCGTGCCGCTGCTGCTGGTCTACGTCGGCTGGCGCAACCTGCGCGACCCCGAGCACAACGGCCCGGCCGGACGCCAGGTCATCGGCTGGGCGGCGCTCGCCTTCGGGGTGCTCGGCATCGTGCACATCGCCAACGGCAGCCCGCGACCGGAGCTCGACGACCCCGAGAAACTCCAGCAGGCCGGGGGAGCGATCGGGTTCGTCGTGTCCAGCCTGCTGCTCGACCTGCTCCGCACGCCGTACGTCGTCGTGCCGCTGCTCGCGCTGCTCGCGCTGTTCGGCGTCCTCGTCATCACCGCGACCCCCGTCTACCAGGTGCCGGCGCGCCTCGCCGAGACCCGCGACCGGTTGCTCGGGCGCCACGGGGCCGACGAGGACGGCAGCGACCTGCCGACCGAGCCGGTCCGGGCCCGCGGTCGCAAGCGCCTCGACGACGACATCGACCCCGAGCTGGGCGACCCGGCGTACGACACACCGGTGCTGGAGGACCGCGAGGTCGGTAGGCGCCGCCAGAAGAAGGACGCGCTCGACGTCGCCCTCGAGGACGCTGACTCGCTCGGTGCGTCGCCCGAGGCCGCCGAGAAGGGCGACCTCGAGCCGCCGCCGCACACCCCGCTGCCCGAGCGCGTCGAGCAGCTGGCGCTGTCCGGCGACATCACCTACACGCTGCCGAAGAACGAGGTCCTCAAGCCGGGCTCGGTCCACAAGGCCCGGTCCAAGGCCAGCGACCAGGTCGTCGACCGGCTGACCCAGGTGATGGACGAGTTCGGCATCGACGCGCAGGTCACCGGCTACACCCGCGGCCCGACGGTCACCCGCTACGAGGTCGAGGTCGGCCCGGCGGTCAAGGTCGAGAAGGTGACCCAGCTCAGCAAGAACATCGCGTACGCCGTGGCCTCGGCCGACGTGCGCATCCTCAGCCCGATCCCCGGCAAGTCCGCGATCGGCATCGAGATCCCCAACGTGGACAAGGAGATCGTCTCCCTCGGCGACGTGCTGCGCAGCAACACCGCGCGCAGCGACCACCACCCGATGGTCTGCGGTCTCGGCAAGGACGTCGAGGGCGGCTTCGTGGTGGCCAACCTGGCGAAGATGCCGCACCTGCTGGTCGCCGGTGCCACCGGTTCGGGCAAGTCGTCGTTCATCAACTCGATGATCACCTCGATCCTGATGCGGTCGACGCCCGACGAGGTGCGGATGATCATGGTCGACCCCAAGCGGGTCGAGCTGAACGCCTATGAAGGCATTCCGCACCTGATCACCCCGATCATCACCAATCCCAAGAAGGCCGCCGAGGCGCTGGCCTGGGTCGTGCGCGAGATGGACATGCGCTACGACGACCTGGCCAACTTCGGCTTCCGCCACGTGGACGACTTCAACAAGGCCGTGCGTGCGGGCAAGGTCACGTTGCCTCCGGGCAGCGAGCGCGAGCTGACGCCGTACCCCTATCTCTGCGTGATCGTCGACGAGCTGGCCGACCTGATGATGGTGGCGCCGCGCGACGTCGAGGACGCCGTCGTCCGGATCACCCAGCTGGCGCGGGCCGCCGGCATCCACCTGGTGCTGGCCACCCAGCGACCCTCGGTCGACGTGGTCACCGGGTTGATCAAGGCCAACGTGCCGTCGCGGCTGGCGTTCGCGACCTCGTCGCTGGCCGACAGCCGGGTCATCCTCGACCAGCCCGGTGCCGAGAAGCTGGTCGGCCAGGGTGACGGACTCTTCCTGCCCATGGGTGCCAGCAAGCCCGTGCGGGTCCAGGGATCGTGGGTGACCGAGGCGGAGATCGCCCAGGTCGTCGCCCACGTGAAGTCGCAGCTGGAGCCGACGTACCGCGAGGACGTGACGGTGGCCCCGGCGAGCAAGCGGGAGCTGGATGACGACATCGGCGACGACATGGAGCTGGTGATCCAGGCCGTGGAGCTCGTGGTGTCGACGCAGTTCGGGTCGACGTCGATGCTGCAGCGCAAGCTGCGGGTCGGGTTCGCCAAGGCCGGACGCCTGATGGACATCCTCGAGAGCAGGGGAGTGGTCGGGCCCAGCGAGGGATCGAAGGCACGAGACGTGCTGGTCAAGCCGGACGAGATCGACGGGGTCATCGCGACGTTGCAGGGGGAGTTGTGAGCGCAGCAGAACGCTACGACGACGAGGTCGGCGGGCAGCAGGACGAGACCGCCGAGGACCGGGGCAGCGCGCTCAGCGCCGCGCCCGACGTGGTCGAGGTCCGGCGCAACGCCGGCGTCGCGGCCCTGGTCGGGGTGCTGGCCTCGGGGGTCGCGATCGCCTACCTGGCCCGGGCCGCCCAGACCGGTGCGGTGCTCGACTGGGTGCTGTTCGCGGTGATGACGGCGCTCGGCGCCGCCTACCTGCACGCGTTCCTGGACGCGCGCACCCCGCTGCTGCTCGCCGACGCCCAGGGCGTCCGGCTGCGGCTGGGTCGCGCCTGGCGCGGACTCCCGTGGGGAGCGTTGGCGACCGTCCAGCACACCCCGCGCCGGGGACTGCTGCATGACGGCCGCCTGGTCCTGCACCCCCACAACACCGAGCGGGTGCTCAGCGAGCTGGATGCCTCCGGCCGTCGCCAGAGCAGGATCAGCGAGAGGATGTACGGCGCGCCGTTCGCGCTGCCGCTGGGGCTCTCGACCCGGGTCTCCGGCGCCACCGGAGACCTGACCGTGGCACTGCGCGAGCTGGCCGGAGACGCGACCCGCATCATCGAGCCGGAGGGCGATGCCGCCCCGGAGGTCGTCCCGCAGGACGTCGTGACCGATGAGGCGCACCCCACCCACACGGACGAGACAGCCACCGGCCTGGGCACGACCGACCTGGGCACGAACGAGCCGGTCGCCGTCGAGCCGGACGTGGACGCGGTCGAGCCGGGCACGGACGAGCCGGGCACCGACGAGAGCGGCACCGGCGAGCACGCCCCGCTGCTGCACGACCCGCGCCCCGGCCTGGCCGCGGCGATCGGCCGGGTCGCTGCGCTGCCGTTCACGCGTCGGCGCGCCGGGTCCCCGGAGCTCGACCGGGACGACGAGATCGAGGACCAGGAGCCCGTCGAGGACGACGCGCACCCCACGACGTGGCTCGTCGCCAGCGCCACGCCGTCGCCGCTGCGCGAGACGCGCGACGCCAAGCGGGCCGAGGTGCGCGCCGACGTTCCCGGCCCCGAGGACGACCACCCCCAGGGGCGCGAGCTGCGCCGCCCGGGCAGCGTCAACCTGGTCGAGAACACCCAGGCCTGGGGTGACCGGGTCCGCCCGATCGCCCGTCCCGGCAACGCCGTCGACCCGCTGGTCGTCGACGACTTCGAGGTCGAGCCCGCCGCCGACCCGGTCGTCGGCCCGGAGCTGGTCGCCGCCCGCACCCGGCTCGGCCTGACCGTCGACCAGCTGGCCGAGCGCACCCGCATCCGCCCGCACGTCATCGAGTCCATCGAGGTCGACGACTTCGTGCCGTGCGGCGGCGACTTCTATGCCCGCGGCCACCTGCGCACCCTGGCCCGCGTCCTCGGCGTCGAGGCCACGCCGCTGCTGCGCGCCTACGACGACAAGTACGCCGACGCCCCGATCAACCCGCGCCGGGTGTTCGAGGCCGAGCTGGCCACCGGCTCCAGCGGCGGCATCCGCTCCACCCGGGGCGGGCCGAACTGGTCGATCCTGATCGCCGCGATCATGACGCTGGTGCTGGCCTGGTCGATCGCCCGGCTGGTGATGGACACCCCGGTGATGCTGCAGTCTCCGGCTCCGTCGCTGCTCAACGGCTCCGACGGTCCTTCGCAGCCGTCGCCCGCCGCGCCGGCCCGGATCACGCTCAAGACCACGGCGGTGACCGCCACGCACCTCACGGTCACCAACGGCAACGGCAAGGTCGTCTTCGACGCGGACGTGGAACCCGGTGAGATCCACCGCTTCGACATCCGGCCCCCGGCGGCCGTCTCGTCGCCGGACGGGGACGCGGTCACGGTCCAGATCAACGGCAACGACCGGGGTGTGCTGGGCAAGCCGGACCGGGCCGCGAAGCGCACGTTCCGCGCCAACGCCAACTGACCCACCCCCCGCCGAGGTGTCACTTCTTGCGCGCCGAGGTGTGACTTCTTGCGTGACCGCGGTCACCGTGCGGGCGGCGTGGATGCGTCGCTCGCCCGGTGACCCGGCATACTCGGACGAGCGATGACGACGACTCCCACCACCCCGACCCACCGCCCGGCCGACGGACTGCTGTCCGTCGCCCTGGTGACGCTCGGCTGCGCCCGCAACGAGGTGGACTCCGAGGAGCTCGCCGGCCGGCTCGAGGCCGACGGGTTCCAGCTGGTCGTCGATCCCGCCGACGCGGACACCGTCGTGGTCAACACGTGCGGTTTCGTCGAGGCGGCCAAGAAGGACTCGGTCGACACCCTGCTGGAGGCCGCGGACCTCAAGGCCACCGGCCGCACGCAGGCGGTCGTGGCCGTCGGGTGCCTGGCCGAGCGCTACGGCAAGGACCTGGCGACCTCGCTGCCCGAGGCCGACGCGGTGCTCGGCTTCGACGACTACCCCGACATCGCCGCCCGGCTGCGCTCGATCGTGGGCGGGGAGAAGCACGAGGCGCACACCCCGCAGGACCGCCGCAGGCTGCTGCCGATCTCCCCGGTCGACCGGGCCGCCAGCGAGCTCAGCGTGCCCGGTCACGGGCTCGCGCCCGCAACCACCGAGGAGATCGGGGCCGGTGCCCCGGCGACCGGTCCCCGCGCCGTACGCCGCCGGCTCGAGGGTGGTCCGATGGCCCCGCTCAAGCTGGCCAGCGGCTGCGACCGGCGCTGCTCCTTCTGCGCGATCCCCAGCTTCCGTGGCTCGTTCGTCAGCCGGCGGCCCAGCGACGTCATCCAGGAGGGTCGGTGGCTGGCCACCCAGGGCGTGCGTGAGCTGTTCCTGGTCAGCGAGAACTCCACGTCCTACGGCAAGGACCTCGGCGACCTCCGGCTGCTCGAGACGCTGCTGCCCGAGCTGACCGCGATCGAGGGCGTCGACCGGGTGCGCGTGTCCTACCTGCAGCCCGCCGAGACGCGGCCCGGGCTGATCGAGGCGATCGCCACCACCCCGGGCGTGGTGCCCTACTTCGACCTCTCGTTCCAGCACGCCTCCGCGACGGTGCTGCGCCGGATGCGCCGCTTCGGCGACCCGGACAGCTTCCTGGACCTGCTCGCCCGGATCCGGGACCTGGCCCCCGAGGCCGGGGTGCGGTCGAACGTGATCGTCGGCTTCCCCGGCGAGACCGACGAGGACCTCCAGACCCTCTGCGACTTCCTCGAGGCCGCCCGCATGGACGTCACCGGCGTGTTCGGCTACTCCGACGAGGACGGCACCGAGGCGGCGTCGTACGCCGGCAAGCTGGACGACGACGAGGTGCGCGAGCGCACCGAGCGCGTCACCGCGCTCGTCGAGGAGCTCAACGCCCAGCGGGCCGAGGAGCGGATCGGGGAGACGGTCGACGTGCTCGTCGAGTCCCTCACCGACGAGGGCCCCGAGGGTCGCGCCGACCACCAGGGTCCGGAGGTCGACGGCTCCACGCTGCTGAGCGGCGTACGCTCCGGTGTGGCGATCGGTGACCTCGTGCGCGCGGAGGTCACCGGCACCGACGGAGTCGACCTGATCGCGACGACGGTCCAGCCGACTGCGGGGGAGGGGCTCCGATGACCGACCAGCCCCAGCAGGGCACGAACTGGAACCTGCCCAACGCGCTGACCACGTTGCGCATCGTGATGGTCCCGTTCTTCGGCTATGCGCTGCTGCACGAGGGCGGTGACTCCGTCACCTGGCGGCTGGTCGCGTTCGCGCTGTTCGTGGGCGCGATGATCACCGACAAGATCGACGGCGACATCGCCCGGGCCCGCAACCTGGTCACCGACTTCGGCAAGATCGCCGACCCGATCGCGGACAAGGCGATCACCGGGATGGCCTTCATCGGACTGTCGGTCGTGGGCGACGTCTGGTGGTGGGTGACGATCCTGGTGCTGGCCCGTGAGTGGAGCGTGACGCTGCTCCGGCTGTCCGTCCTCAGCGACGTCGTGATGCCGGCCTCTCAGCTCGGCAAGATCAAGACCACCCTCCAGGCCGTGGCCCTCTCCGGACTGTGCCTGCCGCTGCTCCAGCTGGACGGCTCGCTCGACCGGATCGGCGAGATCCTGTTCTACCTGAGCCAGGTGCTGCTGGCCGGTGCGGTGGCGATGACCCTCTGGTCGGGCTATGAGTTCTACCGCGAGATCTGGCGGCAGCGGCGCGCCGCACGAACCGTCTGAGACGTTCGGTAACGGCACGGAGAAGATTTCCGGGCACGGGTGTTACATCTCTGGTCATTTCCGGTCATCCGATGCAAGATGGCTCGGCCGACCACCGACACCCCCCGTCGGGTTCCTCTGGTCGCCCCCCGTGTTCCACCTCTTGGGAGACCCATGTTTCGCGACATGCGACCGCGCTCACGCGCGCTGATTGCAGCCACCACCCTCGCTCTGATCGCCGCCCCGCTCACCTTCACCCAGACCGCCCAGGCCAACCCCGGCGGCACCGGCCTGGTGATCTCCGAGGTGTACGGCGGTGGCGGCAACACCGGGGCGCCGCTCAACAACGACTTCATCGAGCTCTACAACCCGACCAACGCCGCCATCGACGTCTCAGGCTGGTCGGTGCAGTACCGCTCGGCGACCGGCGACACGGCCCAGCTGACCAACCTGAGCGGCAGCGTGCCCGCCCAGGGGCACTACCTGGTCCAGGAGGGCGCCGGCTCGTCGGTGACCAACAAGCCGCTCCAGGACCCCGACGCCACCGGCTCCATCGCGATGTCCGGCAGCAACGGCGTGGTCCTGCTGGTCGCGAACCGGACGCCGTTCACCGCCCAGGGCGACCTCGCCGGCAACGCCGGCCTGGTGGACATGGTGGGCTACGGCACCACCCCCACCTCCTTCGAGACCGCGAGGACCGGGGTCGCGCTGACGAACTCCACGAGCGCCAGCCGGGGAGCCACCGGCGCGGACACCGACCACAACGCCAACGACTTCGACGAGGGCGCCCCGGCGCCCGTCAACTCGGCCGGCGAGACCCCGCCGGTCGACCCGCCGGTCGACCCCCCGGCCGCGGTCGACAAGACCATCGCCGAGATCCAGGGCACCGGCGATGTCAGCCCGCTCCTCGGTCAGAACGTCCGCACCACGGGCGTCGTCACCGCGTCGTACCCCACCGGAGGCCTCAACGGCTTCAGCCTCCAGACCGGTGGCTCCGGCTCCGGCACGGACGCGACCCCGGACGCCTCGGACGGTCTCTTCGTGTACGGCGGCCCCGGCGGCTTCTCGTCCTACCCCACGGTCGGTGACTCCGTCCAGGTCGTGGGCACCGTCTCCGAGTTCGGTGACGCCACCCAGATCACCTCGACGTCCGCGAACGTCACCGCGGTCACCCCGGCGCTCGCGCCGGTGTCGCCCCGGACCACCGTCCCCGGCACCGAGTGCGCGCTCCCCGGCGACGGCTGCCTCACCGGCGCGGCGCTCGACGCGGCGCGGGAGAAGCACGAGAGCGAGCTGTTCCAGCCCACCTCCGACTACACGGTCACCGACTCGTACGACGGGTCCCCGTCGCCGAGCACCTCGTCGAGCTTCTTCGGCGAGATCGGTCTGGCCGCCAACGACGCCTCACCGCTGGTGACGCCGACCGAGATCATCGACGCCCAGGCCGGGCCGGAGATCGCCGCGCGCACCGCCTACAACGACGCGCACCGGATCATCCTGGACGACGGCTCGAGCACGAGCTACACCAGCGTCACCGACAAGCCCTTCCCCTGGTTCACCGCGGACCACACGGTCCGCGTGGGCGCGGCGGTCAGCTTCCCGGCTCCGGTGGTGCTGTCGCAGAGCTTCGGCAGCTGGAAGATCCTTCCCCAGAGCCAGGTGGTCGGGAAGCCGACCGGCCAGGTCACGTTCGAGCAGACCCGCTCGGCGGCGCCGGAGGAGGTCGGCGGCGACCTCAAGCTGGCGACCTTCAACGTGCTGAACTACTTCACCACGCTGGGCGTCGATGTTGCCGGGTGCTCGTCCTACACGGACCGCGCCGGTGACCCGGTGACCGTGCGCAGCTGCCCGGGCAACGGCCCGCGCGGCGCCTGGGACGCCACGAACCTGAAGCGTCAGCAGGACAAGATCGTCACCGCGGTCAACAAGCTCGACGCGGACATCGTCACGCTCGAGGAGATCGAGAACTCCCTCGCCGTCGACGGTGCCGACCGCGACGAGGCGGTCTCGACCCTGGTCGACGCCCTCAACACGGCCGCCGGCAGCACGCGCTGGGCGTTCGTCCCGTCGCCGGACACCCTGCCCTCGGGCGAGGACGTCATCCGGACCGCGTTCATCTACGACCCGGCGACCACCGCGCTGGTGGGTGACCCGCAGATCCTGGTCGGTGCGACCGCGTTCGACAACGCACGGGAGCCCTCGGCGCAGGCCTTCAAGGCCACGGGCAGCCCCGACGCCGACGGGTTCGCGGTGATCGCGAACCACTTCAAGTCGAAGGGCTCGGGCACTCCCGACCCCGACGGCCAGGGCAACGCCAACGACTCGCGGATGGCCCAGGCCCACGCGCTGGTGACCTTCGCGGACGACTTCGCGGCGTCGCGCGGCACCGAGAAGGTGTACCTGACCGGTGACTTCAACGCCTACTCCGAGGAGGACCCGGTCCAGATCCTCGAGGACGCCGGCTACACGAGCCTCGAGTCCACCAGCGACGCGGACGAGGAGAGCTACAGCTTCGGCGGCATGGTCGGTTCGCTCGACCACGTCTTCGCCAACGAGGCGGCGAAGCCCGACGTCACCGGCGTCGACATCTGGACGATCAACGCCAACGAGTCGGTCTACTACGAGTACAGCCGCTTCAACTACAACGCCACGAACCTGTACGACGCCGGGCCGTTCCGGTCCTCGGACCACAACCCGGAGATCGTCGGGATCAAGGTGGCGGACCCGAACGCGCCGAAGCAGCTGCAGCTGCTGGGGGTCAACGACTTCCACGGCCGGATCAACGCCAACACCGTGAGGTGGGCGGGGACGCTCGAGAAGCTGACCGCGGACGCCGGGGCCACCCCGACGCTGCTCGTGGGCGCCGGCGACCTCATCGGAGCCTCCGAGTTCGCCTCGGCCGTCGACGACGACCAGCCCACCATCGACGTGCTCAACGCGCTCGGTCTGGACGCGTCGGCCGTGGGCAACCACGAGTTCGATCAAGGCTGGGCGGACCTCCGTGACGACGTCATCGGCCCCGAGGGCGCCCGCAACGCCCAGTGGGACTACCTCGGCGCCAACGTCTACGCCCAGGGCACCACCGACCCGGTGCTGCCCGAGTACGCCCTGTTCGACATGAACGGCGTGGACGTGGCGGTCGTCGGTGCGGTGACCCAGGAGACCGGCTCGCTGGTCAGCCCGGGTGGCATCGCGGACATCGAGTTCGGCAACCCGGTCACCGCGGTCAACCGCGTGGCCGGTGAGCTCAGCGACGGCGACCCCGCCAACGGCGAGGCCGACGTCATCGTGGCCAGCTTCCACGCCGGCGCCGACAAGGGCACCGCCACGTCGGACTACGCCACGGAGGTCGCCAAGGGCGGCGAGTTCGCCCAGATGGCCTCTCTCGACGCGGATGTGGACGTGATCTTCAACGGCCACACCCACCAGGTCTACGCGTGGGACGCCCCGGTTCCCGGGCAGCCCGGCAGGACCCGCCCGATCGTGCAGACCGGTGAGTACGCCGCGAACGTCGGGCAGGTCACCATCACCTACGACCCCGTCACCGGGGACGTGTCCGCCTACACCGCGCGCAACGTGGCGCGGGTGAGCACCCCGGACAGCGAGCTGGTGGCGAGCTACCCGCGGGTGGCCCGGGTCAAGCAGATCGTGGACGCTGCGCTGGCCAACGCGGCCACCGTCGGCAACCAGGCGGTCGGCGAGGTCGACAAGGACGTCACGCGCGCCTACCGCACCGGGTCCTACGTCAACGGCACGTGGGTCGCGACCCCGGGTTCGGGCAACGAGGACCGCGGCGCGGAGTCGTCCCTGGGCGACCTGGTCGCGAACTCCCTGCGCGACGGGTTGCCGGAGGGCATCGAGGCCGACCTCGGCGTCGTCAACCCCGGTGGCCTGCGCGCCGACCTGCTCTACGCCGGCAACACCGCCAACAACCCGGCGAACACCGACGGCGTGGTCACCTACGCCGAGGCCAACTCGGTGCTCCCGTTCGTCAACAACGTCTGGACCGTCGACCTGACCGGGGCCTCGCTCAAGGAGGTCCTCGAGCAGCAGTGGCAGACCAAGGACCCGGAGAAGCCCGGCGATCCCGACCCGGCGCGTCCGTTCCTGGCGCTCGGACTCTCGGACAACGTGCGGGTGACCCACGACGCGAGCAAGCCTCAGGGCGCGCGGATCACGTCCGTCCACGTCAACGGCGAGAAGCTCGACCCGGCACGGACCTACACCGTGTCGACGTTCTCCTTCCTGGGCACCGGTGGCGACAACTTCCGGGCGTTCAAGCAGGGCAGGTCGCAGGACACCGGCCTCGTCGACCGCGACCTGTGGATCAAGTACCTGCGCGACAACAAGCCGGCGGACAGCGACTTCGCCCGCCAGCAGGTCGAGGCGACTGGCATGCCGTCGATGGTGTACGCCGGTCAGCGGGTCCGGTTCTCGCTGTCGAAGCTGGACATGACGTCCCTCGGGGCGCCGCAGAACACCTCGCTGGAGATCACGGCCAGGAGTGGGCGGACGACCACCGAGCTCGACCCGGTGACCGTCACCGACGGAGCGGCCACGGTCGACTTCACCGTCCCGTCGCACCTGACCGGGGCCGGTGAGATCACGTTCGTGGCGCAACCCAGCGGCACCACCGTGACCCTGCCGCTCGGCGCGCAGGCGGCGACCACGGTCTCGGCTGCCTCCGACCCCTTCGAGTACGGCACGGCCGGCCAGGTCGACGTGACGGTCATGCCGTCCGACGCCACCGGTCGGGTCGAGCTGCGCAACGGTGACTCCGTGGTCGGTGCGGCGGACCTCGCGGAAGGCGAGGCACACATCGCGCTCGCGGCGCGGTCGCTCGAGCCGGGCACCTACCGGATGTCCGCGGCGTACGGCGGCGACGCCACGCACCAGGCGTCGACGAGCTTCGTGACGGTCACCGTCACGAAGGCCACGGCGACGGTGGACGCGGTCGCGACCCCGAGCACGGTGCAGGTGAAGAAGGGCACGTCCAGCATCGAGGTCACGGTCGGCGCCACCGGGTTCACGCCCAGCGGCTTCGTCGCGGCCTACGTCGACGGCGAGTACGTCACGTCCGCGCCGCTGACCGACGGTCGGGCCGACCTCACGGTGGGACCGTTCGACACGGTCGGGGACAAGGTCGTCGAGCTCAGGTACTTCGGTGACGAGCACACCATGACCGGGTCGGACACCGTCACGGTGACCGCGCAGAAGGGCAAGCCGAAGGGGTAGGGCTCAACCACGCGGACCGGCGCCCGGGGACTCGCTTCCCGGGCGCCGGTGCGCGTTCACTCGAGCTCGGCGAGCCGGAAGGCGGCCTGCACCAGGGTCAGGTGGCTGAACGCCTGCGGGAAGTTCCCGGCCATCCGACCGGTGCCGGGGTCGTACTCCTCCGCGAGCAGCCCCACGTCGTTGACCAGGCCGCACAGCCGGTCGAACAGGGCGTGGGCGTCGTCGCGACGCCCCGCGGCGGCGTACGCCGAGACCAGCCAGAACGAGCAGGCGAGGAACGGGTGCTCGTCGCCCGCGACACCGTCGACACCGGACTGGGTGCGGTAGCGCAGCAGGAAGCCTTCGCGCATCAGGTCGGCCTCGATGGCCGCGATGGTGCCGAGCATCATCGGGTCGTCGCCGTCGACGAAGCCGACCAGGGGCAGCACCAGCAGGGAGGCGTCGACCTCACGGGTGTCGTAGTGCTGGGTGAACGTGCCGCGCTCGCGGTCGTAGCCCTTCTCGAGGATCTCCGCGCGTACGGCGTCGCGCAGCTCGCGCCAGCGGTCGAGGGGCGCCTCCAGACCGCTCGCCTCGGCGGCCCGGATGCCGCGGTCGAAGGCCACCCACACCATCACCCGCGAGTGCGTGAAGTGGCGCAGCGGACCGCGGATCTCCCAGATCCCGCTGTCGGGGAGCTGCCAGTTCTTGGCGAGGTCCTCGACCAGGGCCCGCTGCAGCCGCCACGCGTCGCCGTCGACCTCCAGCCCGGCCCGGCGCGCCTCGTCGAGGGCGACCATCACCTCGCCGAGCACGTCCATCTGACGCTGGTCGACGGCGGCGTTGCCGACCCGCACCGGCCGCGAGTCCTCGTAGCCGGGCAGGTGGTCGAGGGTCCACTCGGGCAGCCGGCGGGCGCCGTCGACGGTGTACATCACCTGGAGGTCCTCGGGGTCGCCGGCCACCGCGCGCAGCAACCAGTTGCGCCACAGCGAGGCCTCCTCGGTGTAGCCGGCGGTGACCAGCGACTCGAGTGTCAGCGCGGCGTCACGCAGCCAGCAGTAGCGGTAGTCCCAGTTGCGCTCACCGCCGAAGTCCTCGGGCAGCGACGTGGTCGGGGCGGCGACGATGCCCCCGGTCTGCTCGTGGGTGAGCAGCCGCAACGTGACGAGCGAGCGGACCACGACCTCGGGGTGGGGTACGTCGCCCCGGCACTTCGTCGCCCACTGGTCGGCGAGCTCGATGGTGTGGGCGATCCGGTCGTCGTGGCTGAGTCCGGCCGGCACATCGACGTGCGAGGGGAACCAGGTGGTGGAGAACCGGAGGACGTCACCCGCCTCCACGGTGAACTCGTCGGCGTGCCGGTGGTCGATGGCCCGCGGCAGCCGGGAGCCGCGCAGCACCAGCCGGTCGGGTCCCGCGGTGGCCACGATCACCTCCTGGCCGGCGACGTGCTGGCGGCGCACCCAGGGCCGCACCTTGCCGTAGTCGCCCCGGACCACCCACCGGTGGGAGACCTCGACACTGCCCTCGAGGCCGGTGACGCGTCGCAGCAGGTCCGCGCGACCGTCCTGCACCGGCATCACGTCGAGCAGCTGCACCACGCCGGTGGCGGTGGTGAAGGTGGTCTCCACGACGGCCGAGGCGCCGACGTAGCGACGGGAGACCTCGTAGTCGCCGGTCGGGCAGATCTGCCAGTGGCCGTGGTCCTCGGTGCCGAGGAGCGCCGCGAAGCAGGCGGGGGAGTCGAAGCGGGGCAGGCACATCCAGTCGACGGATCCGTTGAGCCCGACCAGGGCGGCGGTGTGACGGTCGCCGAGCAGGGCATAGTCCTCGATCGGTTGCGCCATGGCGACACCGTAGCCGGGCGGGCCAGCCGGGTCCGGGACGCCGACCGTCCGCCGTACCTCAGCCGTCGGCCGGGAGCCGGAGCACGAACCGGGCACCGGTGCCGGCGGGATCGAGGGTGAGGTCGCCGCCGTGGCGCCGGGCGACGGTCCGGGCGATGGCCAGGCCGAGGCCGCTGCCGCCGTCGTCACGGGACCGGGCCGTGTCGCCACGGTGGAAGCGGTCGAAGATCCGCTCCGCCTCCGCCGCCGGCACCCCCGGGCCGTCGTCGTCCACCTCGACGCGCACGTGGTCGCCCTCGACGCCGGCGCTGACCCACACCGTGGTCGCGGCGTACCGGGTGGCGTTCTCGAGCAGGTTGCGCACCAGCCGACGCAGCTCGCCGGCGTCACCGCGCACGGGCGCCGCGGACACCCCGGCCACCTCCAGGCGTACGCCGGTCGCGGGACGCAGCCGGGCGGCCTCCTCGAGCACGAGGTCGTCGAGGTCGAGCGGCACCGGGGGCGGCGGAGGGGCGCCGCCGTCGTCGGTGGCGAGGAACAGCAGGTCCCGGACCAGACGCTCCATGTCGCTGGTGCCGGCGAGCAGGTCGCGGGCCAGGGCCGGCAGGTCCATCTCGCCGGAGGAGGCCAGTGCCACCTCGAGCTGGGCGCGCTGGGCGGCGAGTGGCCCCTGCAGGTCGTGGGAGGCGTCGGCGACGAAGTCCCGTTGTCGGGCGCTCGCGGTCTCGAGCCGGGCCAGCATGCCGTTCATGGTGGTGGCCAGACGACCCACCTCGTCGTCGGCCCGCGTCGTGGGCACCCGACGATGCAGCTCGGCCTCGGTGATGGAGTCGACCTCGGTGCGGATCGCGTCCACCTGCCTCAGGGCCCGACCCAGGATCAGCCAGGTGGCCAGGCCGAGGAGGGCGGTCACCAGGGGGACACCCACCAGCAGCGCCCCGGTCAGGGTCCGGCTGGCCTCGGTGACCGACTCCGTGCTGGTGCCGACCCGGACGGTCACCGGACCGTCCGGGGTCGGGGTGGTCGTCGACCACAGCCGGTACTGCTCGGACTCGTCGTCGTCGGGTGCCTCGACGGTGCCGACCCGGGGCCGCGCGCCAGGGACAGGATCGCCGATCGGGTCGGCGTCCGCGATGTTGGCCGACCGCGCGAGCACGGCGCCGCGCGCGTCGACGACCTGGGCGATGCCCTCGTCCCCGACGTCGGTGATGGTGGTCGGGAGATCGCCGGACCGGGCCGCGGCGACCAGCTCGCGCAACCGCGCCTGGTCGACGCGGTCGTTGCTCGCGGTGATCCGCGACTGCAGTGCCAGCACCAGCGCCCAGCCGCCCACGGCCAGGGTCAGACCGGTGACCAGCACCACCAGCGCGGTGGTGCGGGCCCGCAGCGTGGTGGCCACCTCAGCCGGCTTCCGGGTCGAGGCGGTAGCCCACCAGCCGCACCGTCTGCAGGCTGGCCCGGTCGAAGGGCAGGTCGATGCGCTGGCGCAGCTGGCGGACGTAGACCTCGACGATGTTGGGGTCGCCCTCGAAGGCGAAGTCCCACACGTGCTCCAGGATCGCGGTCTTGGAGACCACCTCGCCGGGCCGTCGCATCAGGAACTCCAGGAGGGAGAACTGCCGTGGGGTGAGGTCCACCCGGGTGTCCCCGCGCCACATCTGATGGGCGGCGGGGTCGAGCCGGAGGTCGCCGACCTCGAGCACCGCGGGGCGCTCGCGGCCTCCGCGACGCAGCAGTGCGCGCAGCCTGGCCACCAGGACGAGGTAGGAGAACGGCTTGGCCAGGAAGTCGTCGGCGCCGGCGTCGAGAGCGCGCGCCTCCTCCTCGGGCAGGGAGCGCGCGGTGAGCATCAGGATCGGGGTCCAGTCGCCCGCCTCCCGGAGTCGCGCGCACAGCCGGTCGCCCGGCAGGCCGGGCAGCATCACGTCGAGCACGAGCGCGTCGTAGTCGTTCTCCCCGGCGAGCCAGGCGCCCTCGGTCCCGTCGAGGGCGACGTCGACGGCGTACCCCTCGGCCTCGAGCCCCCGGCGTACGGCGCGGGCGACCTGCTTGTCGTCCTCGACCACCAGGATCCGCATGCGGATCATGCTGGCACGGGTCCGCTGAACCCGCGCTGAATCCCGGCTGAACGGCCGCGGCGTCCACCGGGCCGCGTTCAGGGTGGGTTCAGGAGCGGCGCGGGACGATGGCCGGACCAGTCGGACGAGAGGAGCGGATCCCATGAGGAAGCGTGTAGTGGTGGCAGCGGCAGGCATCGGTCTGGCCGCCGCGGTCGTGGCCGGCGGCGTCGCCGTCGCGGGCAACGAGGCCGGAGAAGAGGGCAGCAACGACTTCACCCAGGCACAGGCCGACGACGCCACGGCGGCCGCTCTCGAGGCGACCGGCGGTGGCACGGCGAACAGCGTCGAGCGGGACTCCGAGAACGGCGCCACCTGGGAGGTCGAGGTGACCGAGCCGGACGGCGACACCGTCGACGTGCGGCTCGACGAGAACTACGAGGTCGTCGTCATCGAGGGAGACCACGAGGACGCCGACGGCAGCTGACCCCTCAGGCGCCGGCGTCCCCCGGTCTGCGCCTAGCATCGCTGGCATGACCGATCCCGCCGACCTGGCCGCACGACTGCTCGACCGGTTGCGCGGCCAGGGGCTCTCGCTGGCCACCGCCGAGTCGCTGACCGGTGGTCTGGTCGGGGCGACGCTGACCGCGGTGCCCGGCTCGTCGGACGTGTACGTCGGCGGTGTGGTGTCCTACGCGATCACGCTCAAGACCGCGGTGCTGTCGGTGCCGGAGGCGCTGATCGAGGACCACGGGGCCGTCTCGGAGGAGTGCGCGGTGGCGATGGCGCAGGGCGTCCTCGCCCTGACCGGCGCGGATGTCGCCGTGGCCACCACCGGCGTCGCCGGCCCCGGGCCGCAGGACGGGGTCGCGGCCGGGACCGTCTGGGTGGCCGTGGCGTCGGGCTCGGGCCACGATGCCGCCGGGCTCACGCTGACCGGTGACCGCGACGACGTCCGCCGGGAGGCGTGCGCTGCGGGCCTCGAGCTGGCGATGAATTTTCAGCCCTCGGCGTAGCGGCCGACGGGAAGCAACCGCCGTTCGGTAGCGTTGGGGCAGAACACGGAGAAAGGACAGGCCATGGTGCTCTTCCGTCGACTGCTCGGCGAGGTGCTGCGCACCCACCGCATGCGGCGTGGCCTGACCCTGCGCGAGGTCTCCGCGGAGGCCCGGGTCAGCCTGGGCTACATCTCCGAGATCGAGCGCGGCCAGAAGGAAGCCTCCTCGGAGCTGCTCGCCTCGCTGTGCGCCGCGCTCGACCTGCCGCTCTCTGACGTGCTGCGCGACGTGAGCGACGCGGTAGCCCTCGAGGAAGCCGCGCTCGAGCTGGCCGCCACCCGGATCAAGGTGGTCACCCGCTCCGGCGACGTGGTCGCCTCGGCAGCCTGACCGGGGTCGCGTGAACCGCCTGCTCGGCAGCGCCCGCGGGATCGCCGGCGGCGCGGTGTTCTTCGTGGCCCTCGCCCTGTTCGAGCTGGCCACCGGCCAGTCCTCCTCGGCGGCCTTCTCCGCGTTGGTCGCGGCGTTCCTGTTCGTCGTCGCCGCCGTCGTGCACCGGCGACGACCCGGGGACGACGAAACGGGTGCGGCGCGGGACGACCGCCGGGCCTAGCGGACCCGCACTGCGTGAGCAGCGTCGGGCAGGCCCCGCAGGTCGGGGTGCAGGAGGCGGGAGAGCACCTCCACGCCGTCGACCAGCCGCGGTCCGGGGCGGGCGTACGCCGCGTTGGCGTCCACGGCCCAGACCGGGACCTCCGGAGGCAGCACACCCGCGGTGAGCAGCCGCTCGGCCTCGGCGGTGGACCCCGCGAGGTCAAAGCCGCAGGGTGCGCACACGATGACCTCGGGACCGGCCGCGGCGACCGCCTCCCACGTCGTGCGCGTCGACTTCTCACCCGGTGCGCCGAGGACACACTGACCGCCGGCCAGGTCGACCATCTCGGGGACCCAGTGGCCGGGGGCGAACGGCGGGTCCGTCCACTCCAGCAGCAGGGTGCGGGGCCGCCGCGGCCCGGCGACCCAGCGCACCACGGCGGCCAGGCGATCGCCGAGCTCCAGCGTCAGTTCGCGGGCCCGGTCCTCGGTGCCGGTCGCCCGGCCCAGGGTGCCGACGGAGTCCAGCACCTCGGCGAGCGTGTGCGGGTCGACGGTGAGGACCTGGGCGGTGCACCCCAGGTGGTCGAGCGCGGCGCCGACGGTGTCGACGTCGATCGCGCAGACCGCGCAGAGGTCCTGGGTGACGACCAGGTCCGGGTCGAGCTCGCGCAACGCTCCCGCGTCGAGGTGGTAGAGGTCCTCACCGTTGCGCACCGCCTGCGTCACGAACGCGTCGATCTCCGCTGTCGCCAGTCCGTCGGGCAGCGCCGTGGTCGAGACGATCGTGCGGCTGCGGGCCTCCGCCGGGGTGTCGCACTCGAAGGTCACACCGACGACCTCGTCGCCAGCGCCGAGGGCGAAGAGGATCTCGGTGGTCGAGGGCAGCAGCGAGACGATGCGCATGAGCGGCAGCCTTCCATGCTGCCCCGCGTGAGGGGCTTCGTGGGGGCGGTGCCGGCCCGCTAGTCGCTGCGCGGCACCACGCAGGCGGCCGTCACCGGCGCACCCTCGCAGCACGGTCGGATGTGGCCGCATCGGTCGCACCGCGAGTGCGAGGTCTCCCAGCGCATCCGGGCCCCGCAGTTGTCGCACTCCATGTCATCCATCGGTCCGGATTCTAGGGGAGGACGGCCTCCGGAGAATGCGACGCGCTGGACCCTCTTGGCCCTGTGGAGGAGTCCTTCTGGTGCGCGTCCGTTGTGGGTGGTGGGTGCTGGAATGTACTCATGATCGAGGTGACGTTGCCGGGCACGCAGGTCGAGGTCGAGGGCCTCGACGATGCCGGGCTGCTCGCGCGGGTCGCGGATGCTGAGCGGCGGGACCGGGAGGTGCAGCGGGAGAAGCTGAGGTTGGCCTACCAGTGGTGCGTCCGCCATCCGGCGACTCCGGAGTCGGGGGCGGCGACGTGGGGGGACGCGGGGCTGCCCGGACGTCAGCGACTGTGACGCGTCCCTCGGTGGGGACGGGACGCCGGGGGTGGCGCCGTTCGTCGCCGAGGAGCTGGGGGCGGCGCTGGGGGTCTCCACCCGGTCCGCGATGGCGCTGATGGCCGACGCGCTCGACCTGCGCCACCGGCTGCCCCGGCTGTGGACCCGGGTCGAGTCGCTGGCGGTGGCGCCGTGGAAGACCCGCCGGGTCGCCGCCGACACCCGCTCGCTGCCGCTGGCGGGGGCCCGGTGGGTCGACGCCCAGCTCGCCGCCCGCGTGGACGGGTTCGGGCTGCCGAGCATCGAGCGGCTCGTCGCCCTCGCTGTCGCGCGGTTCGCACCCGAGGAGCAGGTCACCAAGGAGCGGACCGGCCGGGCCGGGTGGCACGTCACCCTCAGCCACCCCCGTCCCGGTGGGTTCGCGGGCACCTCCTGGCTCGAGGCATCCGGCGACAGCACCGACCTGGCCGCCTTCCACGACCTGGTCTGCGCCGAGGCCACCCTGCTCGGCAGGCTGGGTGACACCGACGAGTTCGAGACCCGCAAGGCCAAGGCCCTCGGCATCATCGCCGCCCGCCAGGCCCACCTCGACCTGCCCGCAACTGACCTGCCCGCAACCGACCTGCCCGGGACCGGTGCGATGCCGGATTCCAGGTCCCTCGCCGGCTCACCCGGCGGTGCGGACGGCGCAGGCCGGGACGCGATCCTGCCCCGTCGCCGAGTCGTGGCCACCACCCTCTACCTGCACCTGTCCTTGACCGATGTCGCGGCCGCGGGCCTCACCGGCCGGCCAAAGGCCGGCGAGGCCGAGAGGCTCGGCCCGGTCAGCACCGACCTGATCCGCACCTGGCTCCAGGACTCGAACGCGAGGATCCAGCCGGTCCTCGACCTGCACCGCAGCGACGCCGTCGACCAGCACGACCCACCCCCGTGGATGCGCGAGCTGGTGATCCTTCGCGACCGGCACTGCGTCTTCCCCTGGTGCGCCCGCGACGCCCGCACCTGCGACCTCGACCACACCACGCCCTACGTCCCACCCGACGACGGTGGCCCACCGGGCCAGACGAACCCCCAGAACCTCGCACCCCTGTGCCGACGACACCACAACGCCAAGACCCACGGACGCTGGCGCTACCACCGCCACCCCGACGGACCCGGCGACACCTACACCTGGACCAGCCCCCACGGCCACACCTGGGCGGTCGGCCCCGACGGCACCCGCACCACGACCGCGCGCTCGCCTGCCCTTGCCGTGAGCTCCGCGTACACGCTCGCCACCTGACCGGCACACCAGCGCCTGAGTGCGAGCCGTGAGGGGAGCCCCTACGTGAGGTTGGCGGCGGAGGCCTGCACCTGGCGGTCCAGCTCGGCCACCAGATCGGCACGCAGGTCGTCGTGCTGCGGGCCGAGGGCGTGCTTCTCGCCGCTCCGCCCGGTCCAGTGGTGCAGGGCCGCGGGCCAGCCGACGATGTCGTCGGGCTCCCACTCGTAGCGGGGGGTCACGTGGGCGTGCAGGAACGCGTCCGTGTTGCCCTGGATCTCCAGGTTGATCCGACGGAACTCCGGGTCCCGGCGCCCGCACACCGCCGCCACGGCTCGTCCGAGGACGGCCATGTCCTCGAGAAACACCAGCTGACGCTCCGGCGAAAGCTCGACGAACTGGTCGGCCTCGGGGTCGTCGGTGATCAGCACGCAGTAGCCCGGCAGGTGCTGCCCGTCACCGATCACCGCGAAGCCGGCGCGCAACCGGCGCAGCACCGTGGGGTTGGTGCCGGCCAGGGCGCTGCCGACCCGGTCGGCGCGGAAGTCAGGAGTCTCGTCGCTCATCCGGACATCCAACCGCACCCGCGCCCTGACCTGACCTGACCTGACCTGCCCTGACCTGCCCTGACCTGCCCTGCCCTGACCTGTCCGGCTCACTCCGGCTGGCAGGCCGGACACCAGTACGTCGCCCGCTCGCGGCCGGCGGACCCGGTCATCGCCACCTGGATCCGGGTGCCGCAGCGACGGCAGGCGGCCCGCTCGCGGCGGTAGACCCAGGTGGTGTGCCCGCGGCGGGTGTCCCCGGTGGTGGCCTGCTCGGTGCGCTCGCGGTTGGCGCGGAGCAATGAGGCGGCTCGGAGCACCAGCCGGGGAAGATCCGGCACCTCGGCGACCGGGGAGCGGGGATGCCGCCCGCTGAGGAAGCACAGCTCGTTGGCATAGAGATTGCCGAGGCCGGCCAGGTTGCGCTGGTCGAGCAACGCCTCGACCAGCGGTCGGTCCGGGTCCGCGAGCAGCCGGCGGATCGCCTCGGCGGCGTCCCAGTCGGGGCCGAGCAGGTCCGGACCGAGGTGGCCGACCGCGTCGTCCTCGTCGTCGCGGGCCAGCAGCTCGACGACGCCGAGCGCGAAGCCGACCGCGTTCCACCGCGGCGTGTGCAGCACCACCCGGGCCTCGTGGCGCGGCCGCCGCCACCGCGACTCGGTCCGGTAGAGGTGCCACGCGCCTTCCATCTTCAGGTGCGTGTGCAGGGTGTGGTCGTCACCGATCCGGGTGAGCAGGTGCTTGCCGCGGGCCACGGTCTCGTGGACCACCTGGCCGGCCAGGTCGACCGTGGCCAGCTCGGGCACCCGGAAGTCCACCCGGGTCAGGGTGCTCCCGCTCAGCGCCTGGTCGAGCGACCGGGCGGTGCGCCAGACGGTGTCCCCCTCAGGCACGGATCCGCAGCCCCCTCGGCGTGGTCACGAACCCCGCGTCGGCCAGGGCCTGGCGCAGCGGCGACCCGGTGTCGCCGCGCCCCAGCAGCTGCTCGCCGTCGGCCTTCTCCACCGTGAGACGGCCCAGCGCGCCGCGCCGCACCGCGTCGGCCAGTGCCGCGCACGCCGGGCCGAGCACCAGCGGGGCGTCGCTGAAGGTGAGCAGGGTGCGACCGCCGCGCTCGACGTAGAGCGAGAGCGCGCCGTCGACCAGCACCACCATCGCCCCCGCCTTGCGGCCCGGGCGGTGGCCCGCACCGGCCCTGCCGCCCGGCTCGGCCTCGGGGTCGGCGGCCGCGCGGTCCGGCCAGGTCAGCGCCGCTCCATAGGGGTTGGCCGGGTCGGTCGCGGCCAGGGCCACCGCCTCGGGCTTGGCGCCGGGCGCCAGCTCGGTGAAGGTGCGCAGCCGGTCGATCGCGCCGGCGGTGCCGAACTGCGCGGCGCCGAGACCGCTGACGAAGTACCCGCGACGACAGCGCCCGGACTCCTCGAACCGCGATAGGACCTTGTAGACGCCGGCGAAGCCGCCGGTCACGCGCTCGCTGCCCACCGCGCCCCGGGTCACCACGCCGTGCCGCTCCAGCAGCGCCTCGGCGATCGCATGCGCCCGGCGGGTGGGGTCGTCGTCCCGCTCGGGCAGCAGCGCCCAGCGGCCGGACGCCTCGGGCGGGCCGCTGCGGGAGAGTCCGCCGCCGCGGGAGGCGGGGCGGGAGGCCCGCGCCCGTGGGGGAGTACGCCGACTCCGATGGGTGGTCGACCCGGACCGGGTGAGTGCCCGCAGGGGAGCCAGGGTGTCGTTGCTGACCCGGCCCGACCACACCAGCTCCCACAGCGCCGTGGCGAGCGCCTTGTCGTCCAGCGAGCCCACCGCCGACGCGAGCTGCCGGAAGAACCACGCGCCACCCGGGGCGAGCGCCTCCATCACCGCGATGTGCAGGGGCGACAGGTCGAGCTCGCCCGGCTCGGGAAGGGTCAGCGGCGCCTGGTCGGCCAGGTGCAGGCTGACCCAGCCGTCGGAGCCCGGGAGCGTGCCGTGACCGGCCCAGACGACCTCGCCGGAGGCGGTCAGCTCGTCGAGCATCGCGGGCTCGTAGTCGCTGACGCGAGCGGCCAGCACCAGCGGCTCCAGTGCGGAGGCGGGCACCGGGCAGCCGGCCAGCTGCTCGACCGCCGACAGCACGCCCTCGACCCCGCGCAGGCTGCCCCGGCGACCCGAGGTGACGCGCTGCCACTGGGGCAGGAACCGACCGAGCACCTCCGGCTCGACCGGCTCGACCTCCTTGCGGAGCCGGGCCAGCGACCGGCGGCGCAGCTTGCGGAGCACCTCGGCGTCGCACCACTCGCTGCCCGACCCGGCCGGGCGGAACTCGCCCTCGAGCACCCGCCCGGAGCCGGCCAGCCGCTGCAGCGTCTGCCGGGCGACCGCGGCGCCGAGACCGAAGGCGGTCGCGACGTCGGGGGTGGTGAACGGCCCGTGGGTGCGGGCGAAGCGGGAGACCAGGTCGCCGAGGGGGTCGTCGACGGGGTCGGTGAACGCGTCCGGGGTGCCCGGCGGAACGGGCACCCCCAGGCCGTCGCGGAGTCGGGCCACGTCCTCGACGGCGACCCAGCGCGGCTCCCCGGCGAGCCGCACCTCCACCGCGCGGCGTACGTCCGCGAGCCCGCTCAGCCAGCCCGCGGCGTCTCCGTCGGGCACGCACCGCTCGGCGACCTGGGCCGTGGTCAGCGGGCCGAGCAGCCGGAGCAGGTCGGCGACCCCCTCGGCGTCGCGGGCCCGCCGGTCGGGCGCGAGCCGCTGCAGCTCGGCCTCCACCTCGGTCAGCACCTCCGGGTCGAGCAGCTCGCGCAGCTCGGCCCGGCCGAGGAGCTCGGCGAGCAGACCCTGGTCGAGCTGGAGCGCGGCCGCCCGGCGCTCGGCGATCGGGGAGTCCCCCTCGTAGACGAACTGGGCGACGTAGCCGAACAGCAGGCTGCGGGCATAGGGCGACGGCTGGGTGGTGGACACGTCGACCACCCGGACCTCGCGCCGGTCGAGCTTCTGCATGAGACCGACCAGCGACGGCACGTCGTAGACGTCCTGGACGACCTCGCGGACGGCCTCGAGGACGATCGGGAAGGAGGGGTACTTGGTGGCGACCTCGAGCAGCTGCGCCGAGCGTTGCCGTTGCTGCCAGAGCGGGGAGCGGCGGCCGGGGTCG
Source organism: uncultured Actinomycetota bacterium (assembly GCA_963767955.1). Taxonomy (GTDB): domain Bacteria; phylum Actinomycetota; class Actinomycetes; order Propionibacteriales; family Nocardioidaceae; genus Nocardioides. The sequence goes on from CAVYGA010000003.1 coordinate 693,769, forward strand.
CGGCGGGGGAGCAGCAGCGCCCGGGCCGCACACTCGCGGAAGCGGCTGGCGAACAGCGCCGACCCGCCGACCTCGGTGGTGACGATCTGCTCGATCTCCTCCGCGTCGAACACGACCACCTCGCCACCGGGCGGGTCCACGTCGGCGTCCGGGATGCGCAGCACGATGCCGTCGTCGGAGGCGACCGCGCTGGCCTCGACGCCGTACCGCTCGCGCAGCCGGGTGTTGATCGCCAGCGCCCACGGCGCGTGCACCGGCGTGCCGTAGGGGGAGTGCACGACCAGCCGCCAGTCGCCGAGCTCGTCGTGGAAGCGCTCGACCACGATGGTGCGGTCGCTGGGCAGGATGTCGGTGGCCTCGCGCTGCTCGGTGAGGTAGCTGACGAGGTTGTCGGCGGCCCACTCGTCGAGCCCGTTGGCGCGGGCCCGGGCCACCGCGTCCATGGGCTTCATCGCCCCCAGCTCCCGGGTGAAGGCCCCGACCGCCTCGCCGAGCTCGGCCGGCCGGCCCAGCGTGTCGCCCTTCCAGAACGGCAGCCGTCCCGGCACCCCGGGCGCCGGGGTGACCAGCACCCGGTCGTGGGTGATGTCCTCGATCCGCCAGCTCGTCGCGCCGAGGGCGAACACGTCGCCGACCCGGGACTCGTAGACCATCTCCTCGTCGAGCTCACCGACCCGCTTGCCCGGTCCGTCGCTGCCGACCAGGAACACGCCGAACAGCCCACGGTCGGGGATGGTGCCGCCGCTGGTGACCGCCAGCCGCTGGGCGCCCGGGCGTCCGGTGAGCTGACCGGTGACCCGGTCCCAGACCAGCCGCGGCCGCAGCTCGGCGAACTCGTCGGAGGGGTAGCGGCCGCTGAGCAGGTCCAGCGTCGCGTCGTACGCCGACCGGGGCAGCGTCGCGAACGGCGCACTGCGGCGCACGACGGCGTAGAGCTCCTCCACGTCCCACGCGTCGAGCGCGGTGGCCGCCACCACCTGCTGGGCGAGCACGTCGAGCGGGTTGGCGGGCACCGACAGCGACTCGATGGCACCGGAGCGCATCCGCTCCACCGCGACCGCGGTCTGCGCGAGGTCGCCGCGGTGCTTGGGGAACAGCACGCCGCGGGAGATCTCCCCGACCTGGTGTCCGGCGCGCCCGACCCGCTGCAGCGCACTGGCAACGCTGGGTGGCGACTCGATCTGGATCACCAGGTCGACGGCGCCCATGTCGATGCCGAGCTCGAGGCTGCTGGTCGCGACCACGCAGGGGAGCCGCCCACGTTTGAGGTCGTCCTCGATCAGCGCCCGCTGCTCCTTGCTGACCGACCCGTGGTGGGCACGGGCGATCAGGGCCGGGGCACCCTCGGACCCGCCGGACTGCGCCATGATCTCGGCCGGCGGCGCGCCGATCTCGGCCGGCGCCAACCCGGCCCGTTCGGCGGCGATCTCGTTGAGCCGCGCCGTCAGCCGCTCGGCGAGCCGCCGCGAGTTGGCGAAGACGATCGTGGAGCGGTGCGCAGAGACCAGGTCCACCACCCGCTCCTCGACGTGCGGCCAGATCGAGACGCGCCGGGGACCGGTCGACGCCGGGCCCTCGAGGTCGTCGTCGATCGGCTGCCCGAGGTCGGACATGTCCTCGACGGGCACGACGACGGACAGGTCCCAGCGCTTCTCCGACGGTGGCGCGACGACCTCCACCGGCGCCTGGCCGCCGAGGAAGCGGGCCACCTCGTCGAGCGGGCGCACGGTGGCGGACAGCCCGATCCGCTGCGCGGGCCGCTCCAGCAGCCCGTCGAGCCGCTCCAGCGACAGGGCCAGGTGGGCGCCGCGCTTGGTGCCGGCCACCGCGTGCACCTCGTCGAGGATCACGGTCTCCACGCCGCGCAGGGACTCGCGCGCCTGCGAGGTGAGCATCAGGAACAGCGACTCCGGGGTGGTGATCATGATGTCCGGCGGCGACGTCGCCAGCCGGCGCCGGTCGGCGGCCGAGGTGTCACCCGAGCGCACCCCGACGGTGACTCCCGGCACCGGCACGCCGAGCCGGTCGGCGGTGTGGCCGATCCCGGCCAGCGGCGCCCGCAGGTTGCGCTCGACGTCGACGGCCAGCGCCTTGAGGGGAGAGACGTAGAGGACCCGGCAGCGGTGCCGGCGGTCCTCGGGGGGCGGGGTGGTGAGCAGCCGGTCGATCGACCAGAGGAAGGCCGAGAGCGTCTTGCCGGACCCGGTCGGCGCGACCACCAGGGCATGGCGTCCGGCCCCGATGGCGGCCCAGGCGCCGGCCTGCGCGGGGGTCGGCTCCGCGAACGCGGCCGCGAACCACGCGCGTGTGGGGGCGCTGAACTGCTCGAGAGGGTCCGACACCCCGCCATCCTCCCCCACGCCACCGACAACGGGTTTGACGCCGGACACACGGGGGCAACTGTGGGGTGAACCCAACTCGGAAGGAACGCATCGCCATGGGCATCGAGGTCGTCATCGAGAACCTGGAGAGCGGCGCGAAGTCGCTGCGCACCGTCATCGAGCCACTCGCCTCCTACGACTTCAAGGCGACCAATGCCACGGGCGAGGCCTTCGGGCACGTGGAGCTGGCCGAGTGGTTCGTGGTCGCGACCGACCACTGCGACAGCGAGGGACAGACGATGCACGACCGGGGCGAGGACCTCGCCGAGAAGCTGCAGGCCGCGGCCACGCTCTACCGCACCACCGACCAGGCGCTCGCCGACCGGCAGCTGCTCGAGCTCGACTGGAACGTGCCCCAGTGACCGCCCCGGCCTCCAAGGCGCTCGGCGAGAGCGACAACCCCAAGGACCTCGTGCCCGGCAACGTCGAGCAGATCGAGGCCAACGTCACCCGGCTCACCAAGGAGCACACGCGGATCAGCGGCCTCTACGACTCGCTGAAGGGCGTCCGTGTCCCCGACTGGAGCGGCATCGCCCAGGAGGCCTGGGAGGTCTACTACGACACCGAGACCGCACGCTGGAAGAAGTACCTCACGCACCTCGAGGAGACCCGCGACGCGATCAAGACGTACTCCGGCTCCGTCACCGCCGCCCAGACCAAGGCGCAGCAGGCGATCGACAAGTGGAAGGAGGGGGAGGCGGCCACCCAGCAGGCGGTCAGCGACTACAACGCCGCGGTCGACAACTACAACAAGCACCTCTGCGACCCGATCCCGGTCAACGGACCGCCGGTCATCCGTCCGGGGCACCCGGGTGTCTTCGTCGACCCCGGCACGTCGATCCGGGACGAGGCCCAGGAGATCCTGGACGGTGCTCGCGAGGACCTCGACACCGCGGGCGAGGAGGCGACCGGCAAGCTCAAGAACGTCGACGGCGCCAAGACCGACGCGCAGTACGACTTCTGGGGCGGCGACTCCGACTTCGAGGGACCGAGCGTGAAGTGGCCGTGGTCGACCGAGACCGAGGACGACCAGGAGTTCGGCACGAAGCCCGGCGACAGCCCCTGGGAGCTGAGCCTCGGGTCCGGCTCGCTGCGGGGCTGGCTGTTCAACTCCGACGGCTCGTGGGAGGACCACTACGGTCCGCTCGGCCTCAACGCCGACTACGGCGCCCTCGTCGGTGTCCAGGGCGACTACTCGGCCAAGATCGACAACACCGGCGGCCACGCCGGGGGCGAGCTCTTCGGCGGCGCCAAGATCACCGCCAGCGGCGGCATGGACCTGGGGCCGACCAGTGGCACCATCGACGTGGAGGGCTGGGCCGGCGCCGGCATCGCGGGGGACGTCGACGTGGGCTACGACAAGGGCAAGATCACCATCGGCGGCCACGGCGGCATCGGCTGGGGTCTCGGTGGCAAGGTGGGGGGCGACTTCACCGTGGACGTGCCCGAGCTCATCGACACCGGCGGCGACATCATCTCTTCCATCGGAGGACTGCTGTGAGTGCGACCCTGCCCATCCCGGTCCAGTTCGAGCTGCCCGGCCCCGACTGGGCCCCGGCCGACCCCGCGACGTACGGCATCGAGAACGCCGCCTTCGTCGCCGCCCGCGCCCCGCTGGGGCCGGGCTACACGCCGACCCTGGTGGTCAGCGGCGAGGAGCGGTACGACGACGCGACGCTGCGCGGCATCGCCGAGGAGGCCGCGGCGCTGCTGAGCGAGGAGACTCCGCACCTCACGCTCCTTCACCGCGAGGAGGTCGGCTCCGCGCAGGCTCCGGCGATCACCCAGCTGATCGGCGCCGGCATCGAGATCGACGGGCAGCGCCTCGACCTGGTGCAGCTCCAGGTGCTCACCGCGATCCTCGACGTCGACGACCCGCGCAAGCGCGTGGTGGTGATCTACAAGGTGACCTGCCTGGCGGCGGACTGGCCGCGGGTCGGCCGGGAGTTCCAGGACTTCATGCGGACGGTGCGTCCGGTGCCGGAGCCGTCCGAGCCGCCGGCCTGAGGCTCACCGGACCCAGCGACCTCGCTGCAGGACCCGCTCGACCTCGAGGTCCGCGTCGAGCACCACCAGGTCGGCACCGAAGCCGGGGCGCAGCGCGCCGGTGCGCTCGAGACCGAGCATCGCCGCCGGGCTCGCCGTGGCCGCCCGGACCGCGTCCTCGATCGGCAGGCCGGCGCGCTGGACGGCGAACCTCACCGCCGCCGCCATGGTCAGCGTCGAGCCGGCGATCGCCCCCGTCTCCGCGAGCCGGGCCACCCCGTCCCGGACCCGGACCGCCATCGTGCCCAGCACGTAGTCGCCGTCGTCGTTGCCTGCCGCCGCCATCGCGTCGGTCACCAGGACGGTGAGGTGGGGCTTGCGGTCAGCGACCAGCCGGACCACCGCCGGATGGAGGTGGACGCCGTCCGCGATCAGCTCCACGAAGGCGTCCGGGTGCTCGAGCAGAGCGGTCACCGGTCCCGGCTCGCGGTGGTGCAGGCCGCGCATCGCGTTGAACAGGTGGGTGCCGACGGTCGCTCCCGCGTCCAGCGCCGCCCGGGCGTCGGCGTACGTCGCGTCGGTGTGGCCGATCGCGGCGACCACACCGGCCGCGGTGAGGCGGCGTACGGCGTCCATCCCGCCGGGCAGCTCGGGCGCGAGGGTGACCATGCGGATCCGGCCCGCGCCGGCGGTCAGCAGCCGGTCCACCGCCTCGGGGGTCGGGTCGGCGAGGAGCCCGGGGTTGTGGGCGCCCACGTGCGCGGGGCTCAGCCACGGCCCCTCGAGGTGGATGCCGGCGAGCAGGCCGTCGTCGACGAGCGCGGCGAGCTCGCCCACCCGCCGGGACAGGGGCGCGGGGGCGTCGGTGACGAGACTGGCCATCAGCGTCGTGGTCCCGTGCCGGAGGTGGGCCGCGGCGACCGTGGCGGCCGCCTCGGGCCCGCCCGCGTCGAACGCGGCCCCGCCACCACCGTGCACGTGGGCGTCGACGAAGCCGGGCACCACCGTGGAGTCCGGCAGGTCGAGATCGGGGGAGCGTGGCGGCGGGCCCGGCTGGACGTCGGCGATCCGGGCTCCCTCGACGAGCACCCACCCCGGCGCGAAGACCCGCGCCGGGGTGACCACTCGTGCAGCGGAGATCAGCATCGCTCAGGCGCTCGTGTCCGCTTCGGCCGCGCTCGTGGCGTCATCCTCCTCGCGTCCCGGCGTGGCCAGGTTCCACTTCCGGATCACGGCGCGGAACAGGAAGTAGTAGATCGCCGCGTAGCCGAGGCCGATCGGGATCAGCCACAGGGGCCTGGTGGCGATGCCGAAGTTCAGCACGTAGTCGAACAGCCCGGCCGAGAACCCGAAGCCGTCCCGGATGTCCAACGCGTTCACCAGGGCCAGCGAGGTGCCGGTCAGGAGGGCGTGGATCAGGTAGAGCGGCCAGGCGACGAACATGAAGGCGAACTCCAGGGGCTCGGTCACGCCGGTGAGGAAGGAGGTGAGCGCGGCGGAGAGCATGATGCCGCCGATCGCCTTCTTGTGGGCCGGCTTCGCGGTGTGGTAGATCGCCAGGGCGGCCGCGGGCAGGGCGAACATCATGATCGGGAAGAAGCCGGTCATGAAGGCTCCGGCCGTCGGGTCGCCGGCCAGGAAGCGGGCGATGTCGCCGTGGTAGACGGTGCCGTCGGAACCCGTGTAGTCACCGATGATGAACCACGGTCCCGAGTTGAGGATGTGGTGCAGGCCGAGCGGGATGAGCAGCCGGTTGAGGGTGCCGTAGACGAAGCCGCCGACCACGGAGTTCTCGGTGACCCAGGTGCCGATGGAGGTGAGGCCGCTGTCGAAGAGCGGGTAGACCAGGCTGAGCAGCACCGAGATCACGATCGCCGCGAAGGCGGTGATGATCGGGACGAACCGACGGCCGCCGAAGAACGCGAGGTACGGCGGCAGGCTGATGCGGTGGTAGCGGCCCCAGAGGAAGCCGGCCGTCAGTCCCATGACGATGCCGCCCAGGACGCCGTAGTTGATCAGCTCCTGGGTCGCGCCCTCGTCCGGCGCGCCGAGCACGATCGGGGACATCGCGTCACCGACGCCCTTGAACACCAGGTAGCCGACCACGGCCGCGAGGGCGGTCGAGCCGTCGGCCTTCTTGGTCACGCCGATCGCGACGCCGAGGGCGAAGAGGAGGGCGAGGTTCGCGAAGATCGCGTTGCCCGCGCCGCCGATGACCGCTGCGACGTTGTCCCAGCCGAGGCCTTCGGCGCCGAGCAGGTCGGGCTGCCCCAGACGCAGCAGCAGTGCCGCGACGGGGAGGGCGGCGATCGGCAGCATGAGGCTGCGTCCGAACTTCTGGAGTGGGGCGAGGTTGAAGCCGCGGCTCCGCTTCTCGGTCCCGGCGTTTGCTGTGCTCACTGGTCGTTCCCTTCGGTGGTGGTGCTGACCGGGCCGATGTCGTCACGGCCCAGGGACATGTGGAGCTGGTAGCGGTCGCCGCGGTAGCGGGAGACGACGTACTCCAGCGGGAGGCTGCCGGCGCGCGAGATGCGCCGGAACACGAGCAGGGGGGTGTGGTCGGGGGCGTCGAGGCGGTGCGCGACGGCGCCCTCCGCGGACTCGCCCCACAGCGTCTGCTCGGCCGCGTCGATGCCGAAGCCGTAGGTCCGCTCGAAGACCTGGTAGAGCGATCCGCTCAGGTCCTGACGGTCGAGGTCCGGGAGCGACCGCTGCGGGTACCACCCGTTCTCGAGGGCGATCGGCTGTCCGTCGGCCAGGCGCACCCGGTCCAGTCGCCAGGCGAGGTCGTCGGCACCCAGGTCGAGTGCGGTGGCCACCTCGGCGGGAGGGGAGTCCGCCTCGACGCCGAGCAGCACCGTCGACGGCGTGAGGCCGCGGCGCCGCATGTCCTGGCTGAACGACGCGAGGTGCAGCCGGCTCTCCAGGCGCGGCCGCGCCACGAAGGTGCCCTTGCCCTGGATCCGGTGCAGCAGCCCGTTGACCACCAGCGTCTCGATCGACTTGCGCACCGTCGCCCGCGACACGTCGTAGGTCGTCATCAGCTCGCGTTCCGAGGGGATGGCGGCGTCCGGGCCGAGGTCGCGGGTGACGAGCTCGGTGAGGGCGTCGGTGAGCTGCGCGTGCTTGGGGCGGGGTCCGTCGCCGATCACCCGGGTGTCCCGCTCCCGGGCACTGCCGGTCCCGGCCTGTCGGCCTGTTCGACTGCTCACGATGACCTCTCGACGGGGTGCCGTTTGGCTGGTACGGTCTGGTACGTACCAGTGAGGATGACGTCCGGACCGCCGGTTGTCAAGGGTTGAGAGGAGACCGGATGCCGACCGAGAAGTCGACCGGACACGAGACACAGATGGCGCGCGAGATCGCCGAGCAGCCGGAGGCCGTACGCCGCACCCTGGCCGCGCTGCTGCCCCAGCGGGAGGCGATCCGCGACCTGGCCCGGGGCCGGCGGCGGGTGCTGTTCACGGCCCGCGGCTCCAGCGACAACGCGGCGATCTACGGCCGCTACCTGCTCGAGGTGCACGCCGGGCTGAGCGGGGGGCTGGCGTCCCCGAGCGTGGCCACCCACTACCGGTCGCGGCTGGATCTCTCGGACGCCCTGGTCGTCTCGGTCTCCCAGTCGGGCGCGACCGAGGAGATCGTCACGACCCAGGAGTGGGCGCGTCAGTGCGGCGCCGCCACGATCGCGGTCGCCAACGTGGCCGGCTCGCCGCTGGTGGCCACCTCCGACCTGGGCCTGGTCACCGAGGCCGGCGCCGAGCTCGCGGTCCCGGCCACCAAGACCTACCTCACCCAGCTGGTCGCGATGGCGGTCCTCGCCTCCGCTCTGTCGCCGGACCCGGCCGCCCTCGACGCGGACCTGGCCCGGGTGGCCGACGAGGTCGACCGGCTGCTGCGCGACCGGGCCGGGATCGACGCCGCGGTCACGACGCTCCGCGACGCCGACCACGCCGTGGTCTCCGGGCGGGGTCTCCTGATGGGCACCGCACTCGAGACCGCCCTCAAGCTGGAGGAGACCTGCCTGCGCCCGGTGCGCGGCTACTCCTACGCCGACCTGCGCCACGGGCCGATCTCGGTGGTGACCGCCGGAGTGGCGACCGTGCTGGTCGCCGCCCAGGACGGGCCGCTGGTCACCCCGATGACCGAGCTCGCCGCGGACCTCGCGGACCGGGGCGCCACCACCGTGGGCATCGGTGGCGACCGCGCGTTCGCGGACGCGTGCTCGGTGCACGTCGCGGGCCCCGACCTGCCGGAGTCGGTCGCGCCCCTGGGCACGATGGTTCCGGCACAATTGATCGTGGAGGGGCTCGCTCGTGAGCTCGGCCTCGATCCCGACAACCCTCGAGGGCTGGCCAAGGTGACCAGCACCGACCCCTGGAAGGAAACCGAGAGATGAGCAGCAAGGCAGAGCAGATCCTGGCGGGCCTCGGCGGCGCCGCGAACATCGTGGAGATCGAGGCCTGCATCACGCGTCTCCGCACCGAGGTCGAGGATGCCTCCCTCGTCGACCAGGCCGCCCTGAAGGCGGCCGGCGCGCACGGCGTGATGGCGTCGGGCACGGTGATCCAGGTGGTGGTCGGCCCGGAGGCCGACAACCTCGCCGAGGACATCGAGGAGCTGATGTGAGCGGGACCGAGGTGCTGGCCCCCTGTCCCGGGCGCCTGGTTCCCCTGTCCGAGGTCCCGGACCCGGTCTTCTCCTCGGAGATGGTCGGACCCGGCGTCGCGATCGATCCCGGTCCCGGCGTGGTCACGGTCACCTCACCGATCGCGGGGAAGGTCGTCAAGGTCCACCCGCACGCGTTCGTGGTGCTCGGACCGGACGGCGTGGGCATCCTGGTCCACCTGGGCATCAACACCGTGCGGCTCGAGGGCAAGGGCTTCGAGGTGCTCGTCGAGCAGGGGGCGACCGTCGAGGCCGGGGACGTCATGGTGCGCTGGGACCCGTCGACGGTCACGGGGGAGGACATGTCCACCGTGGTGCCGGTGGTGGCGATGGACCGGCCCAAGGGCTCGGTGCCCCCACCCGCGTCCGGGGCCGTCGCCGTCGGCGGTGACGTGCTGTTCACCGTGGCGACGTGAGCCACCGCCTCCCGGCCGCCCTGCTGCTCGACCTCGACGGCACCCTGGTGGACTCCGAGCCCATCCACCGGGCGGCGTACGAGGCGTTCTTCGCCGACCGTGGCTGGGAGGTCGCGGACCTCTCCCTGTTCACCGGCCGGCGGGCCGAGGACGTGTTCGCCAGCGAGCCGGGCCCCTGGTCCGGCGAGGACCCCGACACGCTCAAGGCGGCGATCTCGGCGCTGGTGCCGCAGGACGCGGCGCCCGACCCGGTGCGGGGGGCGCGGGCGGTGATCGAGGCCGCGGCGGCCCGGGGCGTCCCGGTCGCCATCGTCACCTCGGCCGGCCCGGCCTGGGCCGAGCGGTGCCTGGACGTCGTCCTCGGGGTCCGGCACCACGTCGGCGTCGTGGTCACCGCCCACGACGTGGTCGGTGGCAAGCCCGACCCGGCCGGATTCCGGCACGCCTGCGACCTGCTGGGGGTGAAGACCGGCGACTGCATCGCCGTCGAGGACTCACCCGCGGGCGTCATGGCCGCGCGCGGGGCCGGCGTCGAGGAGGTCTACGGGCTCGCCACCACCCACTCGGCCGAGGAGCTCAGGGCCGCCGGAGCGGTGGCCGTGCATGCCGACCTGGGGCTGCTGGCGGCCCGGCTGAGCGGCGACTGACCCCGGCTCAGAGCCGGCCCGTCAGCCAGGCGACGGGGAAGCCGACCGCCATCACGACGACCACCGCGATCGCGAGCCAGAGGGCCGCCCTGGCCGAGGCCGGCATGAACTCCTTCAGGCCCTGCTCGCGCGCCACCCGCCGGATCAGCCGGCGGCCCTCCTGGGCGCTGAACGTGTAGTCGACCACGGTGTCGAGCCGGGCCTCCTCGGTGATCGCGATCGTCTTCTGGAAGCTGAGCTCGTAGCGCCGCCCGACGAACCGCTCCAGCGTGGCCCCGAGCCGGGGCTCACCGGCCTCCCACTCGAGCGCGCGGCTGTCGTCGGTCACGGAGTACGTCGAGCCGTCGACGTGCACGTGGTGGACGAAGGTGCGCTCCAGCCCCACCTTGCGGTAGAGCTCGAACCAGCGGGCGTCGACGATGTCGATGGCCACGTCGAAGCCCTCGGCGGTGGGGCGCACGACGTACGGCGTGCCCTCGGCCAGGGCGGCGACCCGGTCCCGGAACCCGTCCGCGAGCCCGTCCCCGAGCCCGTCCGTCGTCTCGCGCATGCGGCCGATTGTGTCACCGGTCGGCATTGTCGGTGAATATTTGTAGGGTCACAGCGTGACCGACTCCATGATCCACGCCAGAGGCCTCCGCAAGTCCTTCGGTGCCGCGGGCAAGGACCTCGTGGAGGCCGTGCGGGGCATCGACGTCGACGTGCGCCGCGGCGAGGCGTTCGGCTTCCTCGGGCCCAACGGCGCCGGCAAGTCCTCGGCGATGCGGATGATCGCGGCGGTGAGCCCCGCCAGCGGCGGAGACCTGCGCATCCTCGGCCTGGACCCGGCCACGGACGGGCCGGCGATCCGGGCCCGGATCGGCGTCTGCCCCCAGGAGGACACCCTCGACACCGAGCTGACCGTCCGCGACAACCTGGTCGTCTACGGCCGCTACTTCGGCATCGCGCGCGGGGAGGTCGGTGCCCGGGCCGACGAGCTGCTCGAGTTCGTGCAGCTGACCGACAAGGCCAGGTCGAAGGTCGAGGACCTCTCCGGCGGCATGAAGCGGCGGCTGACCATCGCCCGGTCGCTGATCAACCGGCCCGACATGCTGCTGCTCGACGAGCCCACCACCGGGCTCGACCCGCAGGCCCGCCACGTGGTGTGGGACCGGCTGTTCCGGCTGAAGCGCCAGGGCGTGACGCTGGTGCTGACCACGCACTACATGGACGAGGCCGAGCAGCTCTGCGACCGCCTGGTGGTGATGGACAAGGGCGTCATCGCCGCGGAGGGGTCGCCGCTGGAGCTGATCCGCCAGCACTCCACGCGCGAGGTCGCCGAGCTCCGCTTCGGGGTGGCCCCGGATGAGCAGAGCCACGAGGCGCTGGCCGCCAAGATCGCGGACCTCGGCGAGCGGATCGAGGTGCTGCCCGACCGGTTGCTCGTCTACACCGCCGACGGCGAGGAGGTCATCGCCAAGGTGCACGAGCGCGGCCTGGAGCCGGCCGCCGTGCTGGTGCGCCGCGCCACGCTCGAGGACGTCTTCCTGCGCCTGACCGGCCGGACGCTGGTCGACTGATGAGGGTCGACTGATGGCCACCTCCAGGCCGACCGACGGGCCGACCACGCGGGGGCCCAGCCGGTGGGAGCTCACCACCCGGCAGGCCGACTACTGGCTCACGGTCTACCGCCGCACCTGGCGGGGCACCGTGATCAGCTCCTTCGTCACGCCGCTCCTCTACGTGCTCGCGATGGGGGTGCTGCTCGGCGGGTTCATCGAGGGGGACCCCGCCACGCTCGAGGGCGCCACCTCCTACCTCGCCTTCGTCGTGCCCGGCCTGGTCGCCGCCCACACCATGCAGCTGGTGGTCGGCGAGATGACCTATCCGGTGATGAGCATGGTGAAGTGGCAGCGGATCGCCTTCGGGATGACCGCGACCCCGCTCTCGGCCCGGGACGTGGTCAACGCCCATCTGTGCTTCCTGCTGGCCCGGCTCATGCTGGTGCACGTCGTGTTCCTGGCGGTCCTCGCGCCGTTCGGCGTCTATGCGTCGGTGCCCGGCGTCCTGGGAGCCTTCGTGACCCAGCTGCTGCTCGGGCTGGCGTTCGCCACCCCGATCTATGCGCTCAGTGCCGGGCTCAGGGACGAGTCGGCGTTCGCGCTGGTGTTCCGCCTGGGGGTGATCCCGATGTTCCTGTTCTCCGGGGCGTTCTTCCCGATCGCCAACCTGCCGGCGCCGCTGGAGTGGCTGGCCCGGTTCACCCCGCTGTGGCACGGCGTCGACCTGACCCGGATGCTCACCCTCGGCACGCTCGAGGCATCGACGGCCCTGCTGCACGTCGCGGTGCTGGTGGCGTTCGCGGCCGCGGGCTACTGGTGGGTCGGGCGACGGCTGGAGAGGAGGTTGACGTCTTGAGCGACCTCCACCGCCGCGACCTCCGGGCGGAGCCGCTGGCCCCGCTCGGTGCGACCCGGATCATGATCTACCGCAACTACCTGAGCTACCGGGCCGCGTGGTACATCTTCCTGTCCGGGTTCCTGGAGCCGGTCTTCTACCTGTTCTCGATCGGCATCGGGGTCGGCAAGCTCATCGAGTCCTTCGAGTTCAACGGCCAGCCCGTCGAGTACGCCGCGTTCGTGGCGCCCGCGATGCTGGCCACCTCGGCGATGAACGGCGCGGTCCTCGACAGCACCTTCAACTTCTTCTTCAAGCTGAAGTTCACCAAGCTGTTCGACCAGATCCTGGCCACCCCGATGTCGACCCGCGACGTGGCCACCGGTGAGCTGGCCTGGTGCCTGCTGCGCGGCGGCATCTACTCCTTCGGCTTCCTGGGCGTGATGGCCGGGATGGGGCTGATCGGTTCGTGGTGGGCGGTGCTCGCGCTGCCGGCGGCGCTGCTGATCGGCTTCGCCTTCGCGGGCGCCGGCCTCGCCCTCACGACGTACATGCGCAGCTGGCAGGACTTCGAGTACGTCTCGCTCGCGACGATCCCGATGTTCCTGTTCTCGGCGACGTTCTTCCCGGTGACCGCGTTCCCCGGTGCGCTGCGCTGGGTGGTGGAGCTGACCCCGCTCTACCGCGGGGTGGTGCTGTGCCGCGAGCTGACCACCGGGGTGCTGTCGTGGGGGTCGGCGGCCTCGGTCGTCTATCTCCTGGTGATGGGCGTGGTCGGCCTGCTGGTGGCCCGGCGGCGGCTGGGCACCCTGCTGCTCACCTGACGGGGGCGGTCAACGCGCTCGGAACACCACCCGGTAGGCGTCGTCGAGCATGGACGCGTCGAGGGACGTCACGACCCTGACCTCGCCCGGTCCGGTCCGGCGCAACCGGCCACGATCCTCGGACACGTCGGCGCGCCAGCTGCCGGTCTCGACGGCGGTGGCCGCGTCGGGCGTGGTGAGGAGTGCAGCGGTCGCCAGGTCCCAGTACGCCGGCGGCTCGACGCTGGTGCCCTCGCCGAGCCGTCCCACCACCGGCGCTCGCATCCCGGCCGGCTGCCCGGGAGGGACCGGGTCGTCGGGCACCACCGTCACCGGGACGGGCCCGGCGAGCACCTCGGCGAAGGCCACCGGGTCGGCGGCCGCGTTCCACTCGCCGACGCCCCGCCCGGGGTCGTGGCCCGTGCCTCGGACGATCCCGGCCATCGTGGTGATCCCGGCCAGGCGCGCGTACGCCGCGGGCTGCCCGCGGAGGACGCCGGCCAGCTCGGTGAGCGGCGCCAGCGCCACCACCTGGAGTCGGGGGACCAGGCGGGCCTGCCGCGCAAGGAAGTCGGCCGCGCTGGTCCGCGCAGGCATCAGGGCGAGCCTGCCGCTGGGGGCGAGCCCGCTGTCGACGACGGCGCCGGTTCCCCAGCCTGTGGGGAAGGCGACGGAGTCCGGTCCGCGCGGTGTGTCCCCGCAGGCCACCGGGAGCGCAGGGGAGTCGATCGCCGCGAACAGGTCCGCGAGCAGCTGCAGCCCACCCCGACAGGTCACCATCCCCGTCGTGGGGACGGTGATGCCCACGACCCGGACGCCCGGGTGTCGCACCAGGAACGCGATCGCCGCGAGGTCGTCGGGCGCCAGGTCGGAGTCGATCAGCACCGGGGTGGCGTCCGGCGAGGCGGGCGCCGCTGCGGCCAGGGCGCCGCCGAGGGGCTCACCGTCGTCGTCGTACGCCGCGGTCCAGTCACCGAGGGTGAGCGCGGTGGTCAGCGCGGTGGCGGCGACGGCACACCACGCGGCAGCCCTGCCACGCAGGTCCGTGCTCACGGGATCACCGCGTACTGCGCCGCCACCCCGACCACCGCGAGCACGACGCCGACGGCGGCCAGCGCCGGGCGCAACCGCGGCGGAACGGCCAGGGCCACGAACAGGCAGGCGAGCCCGAGCAGCCAGGCGAGGTGCCAGGCGGCCAGCGGAGCGGAGACGAAGGCGCGCCCCCAGAAGTCCTGGTACTCCCCGGGCTGGGAGAGCAGCCAGGTCTCCGGGAACGCGTACGGGTCACTGGTGACCGGTCCGATCCGGACCACCACCGGCTGGATCTGGATGATCGAGAACGGCGTCACCTGTCGATCCTGGAACAGCCAGGGAGCGGTCACCATCGGGAACCAGGCCACGAACAGGACCAGGGTCGCGGTGGCGCGGTGCCGGAGCCGACGGCCCGCCGCCGCGCCCACGGCGACCGCCAGCACCGCCAGCGCCACCGGCTGCAGCAGCTCGGGCACCGTGAAGTGCGCGTGCAGGGTCCGGCCGGGCTCGTCGCCGAGGTCGAACCCGCCGTGCCGGCGGGCCAGGGTGCCACCGACCGAGGTCAGCACGACGACCAGCGCCACCAGGGACGACGCTCCCAGGAGCAGGCCGCCGGTGCGGACCCCCTCACCGACGGGCGCGTCGGAGGCGAGGTCGACGCGGGCCCGGTGGAAGCTGGTCGCGACCAGCATCGAGATCACCACCAGCACCGGCCCGACCAGGGCCGGGGCCGCGGTGTAGTAGGCGCCCGACCACTCGGCGGGCACCCGCAGGGAGGTCCAGGCCAGCAGCCCCGAGAGCGCCACCCCGAGCCACAGCAGGGGGGCGCGCAGCAACCGGCGTCCCTCGGGCACGGCCAGCGCCCGCACGATGCGCCAGGCAGGGACCGTCGCGCGGTCGACGGCGCCCGGGTCGTGGACGACGGCGGTCATCGGTGCCTGCCCAGGACGAGCAGGGCCAGGGCGACGGCCACGACGTACCAGGGGTCGGTCCGCCACCAGGAGAGCGCGTCGCCGACGGGGCCGGCGAGATCGCCGAGCAGCTCGCCGGTGCCGGCCCACAGCAGGGGCACCGCCGCCGCGCGCCCGACGGCGTCCTCGGCGCCGAGCCACGCGGCCGCCGCGACACCGGTCACGGCCAGCGCCAGGGCGGGAGCCAGCGCCGCGCCCTCTCCGGGCAGGACGAGCGTGACGACGAGCCATGCCGGCAGTGCCACCGCGGCCACCAGACCGACGCGCAGCAGCCGCCGGGCCATCGCGGAGGTGGGCACGCCGGCGAGCAGCGCGGCCGCCGGGTCCCGCAGCGCGAAGACCGCAACGGCCGCCATCGCGGCCGCACCCAGCACCAGCGTCGGACCCGGACGGGAGTCGCTCGCCCGCAGCAGGGCGGCGACCCCCAGCAGCGACGCCGACACGGCTAGCAGGGGAGCCCAGGCGATCGCCCGCACGGTGGGGTACGTCGCCTCGCGCACGGTCGCGGTCATCGCGAGCTCCGGTCGGCCGTGGCGAGGTAGAGATAGCCGTCATCGATCGTCGGCGCCGTCACCGCGGCTCCGGCCGGTGGGTCTCCGAGGTGGCGCCAGGTGCCGTCGGCGGTCATCCAGCTGCGCAGCGCCGCGGGGTTCTGGTCGTCGTCCTCCCACACCCGTCCCGCGGCCACGTCAGCGAGACCCCGCGGTGTGCCGGTGAACAGGACGCGGCCCGAGCGCATCACCAGCACGTGCTGGCACAGCGCCGAGACCTCGGTCGTGTTGTGCGTCGACAGCACCACCGTGCCGCGCCGCGCCGTCCCCGCGAGCAGGGAGCGCAGCTCGAGCCGCTGCTCGGGGTCGAGTCCGGTGGCCGGTTCGTCGAGCACCAGCAGCTCCGGGTCGCCGATGAGAGCGGTGGCCAGGGCGACGCGCTGCCGCATCCCACCCGACAGCGTCTTGATCCGCCGATGCATCTGGTCGGCCAGCCCCACCGTCTCCAGCACCCGGACGGCCTCCGCGCGGCGCCACTCCCGGTCGGGGTGCTCCTTGAGGATCGCGACGTAGTCCACCAGCTCGAGCGGGGTGAACGACGGGTAGAGCCGTGGTGACTGCGGCAGGTAGCCGAGTCGGCGCCGGATCTCCAGCCGTTCGGCGGGGACCCCGGGGTCGAGGCCGAGCATCCTGATGCGGCCGCTGTCGGGTGCCAGCACGGTCGCCAGCATCCGGAGCAGGGTGGTCTTGCCCGCACCGTTGGGCCCCAGCAGGCCGACCACGCCACCGTCGACCGCGAGGTGCAGGTCGTCGACGGCGCGGTGGGCGCCGTACCGCTTGGTCAGGCCGTCGGCCGTGACGGTGCCGACGAGGCTCGTGGGCACGGTGGTGCCGGTCATGCGGACCTCCGGTAGGCGATGTGGTCTCGACGGGAGAACGTCAGGATCAGGGCGGAGGCGGCGACCACGAGCGCGAGCAGCTGGGCCTGCGGGCTGCTGACCGCGTCGGCCATCACGTCCTGCGACAGGCGGCGGGTCGAGCCGGGGACGGCGACGGCGAACGCCCAGGCGACACCCAGCGCTGCCGCCACCACACCCGGGTCGAGCCGGGTGGTGCCGGCCAGCAGCACCAGGGCGGAGAGGGCCAGCCCGGGCAACAGCCAGGCGACGGCCAGCGAGAGCGGTAGCCGCAGCACCAGGGCCGCCGCGATCCCCAGGGGCACGGCTCCGAGGCCGACCAGCAGTGCCCGGCGGGACACCAGGCGCAGCCCGGTGAGCGGCACGGCGTACGCGATCTCACCCGCCGGGTCGGCGGCCTCCCGGTAGGCCAGGGCCACCGCCAGGGTCGGGGCGAGCGGTGCCAGGGCCAACAGCAGGGTCGGCACGCCCGCGCCGAGGAAGAACACGGGCAGGACCGGCACCAGCAGCACGAACAGCAGGGCGGCTCCCCAGGCGGTGACCAGGGGACGGGTCGACAGGCCCATCCGTGCCAGCGGCGACGCGGCCGGTCGGTCCACGACCGCCACCAGTGTGTCCCAGCGGCGCGCGGTGTCGGCCCGCCGTTCGGTGCCCGCGGCCCGGGACAGCGCCGCACGGCAGTCCGCACAGCGGAGCAGGTGGGCCTCGACCGAGGCGGCGAGGACCGGGTCGTCGACGCCGGACGCGTAGGCAGCGAGGTCGTTCGGGTGTGCGTGCCAGGTGTTCACAGGAGTGCCTCCCTCAGCTCGGTGCGGGCCCGACTCATCCGGCTCTTGACCGTGCCGCTCGGGATCCCGAGCAACGCGGACGCCTCCCGGGTGGTGAGGCCGTCGATGACGGTCGCCTGGACCACCGCGCGCAGCTCGGGGGAGAGCCGGCGCAACGCGGCGCCGACGTCGCTGTGCTCGACCCGGGCCAGCACCTGCTCCTCCGACGAGACGGCATCGGGCTGGCGGAGCCGGCTCAGCCGCTCGATCACGTTGGCGCGCGGACGCAGGTGGTGGAGCAGTGAGCGGATCGCGATGCCCCAGAGCCAGGCCGCCACCTCACCCTCGCCGCGCCAGTTCGGCCGGCGCCACACCGCGACGAAGGTGTCCTGGATGGCCTCGTCGACCAGCGCGGGGTCGGCGCAGCGCCGCGCCAGCCGCGCGGCCAGCCACGGCTCGTGCCGGACGAACAGCTCGCGCAGGGCGCCGCGGTCGGCGGCGCGCAGCGCCAGGACCAGCTCGGCGTCCGTCGCGGACGCGAGCCGGGAACCTTCGCCGTCCATCGCCATCACAACCCCTGTGGCACCCAGCGCCCCCAACGGTTCACATCATCGTCCGGTCCGGACCGGCGTGAACCGATTTGCCCCGAAAAGGCCACCACGGGTGACGGCTCATCGCGGTCCGTCCGAGAGGAGAACGACATGCGCACGAACTGGATCGGTGTCCTGGTGGGCACGGGAGTACTGCTCGCGACCCCGGCGGCGGCCCTGGCCGGGCGCACGCTGGTCGACCACGGCCACGGGGTCACGGTCGCGCACGACCCGGCGTACGCCGCCGTGAAGACGCAGGTGCACGCGTGGTCGCGCGACGGCCAGACCCGCTTCCGGCTGATGGTGACGGGACTGCCGCCGAACGCGGCGCTCGGCGCGCACGTGCACACCGGACGCTGTGGGCTCGACCCGCTGGCGTCCGGCGGCCACTACCAGCACCCCGGCGCCGCGGGGCCGCTCGTCGACCGGGAGGTCTGGCTCGACCTCACCGCGGACGCCCGCGGCCGCGCCGTCTCCGAAGCCACCCGACCGTGGACCATCGCGGCCGGCTCCGCGGGCTCGGTGGTGATCCATGCGGCCACCACGAACCCGGAGACCGGGGTCGCCGGCGCGCGGCTGATGTGCACCGACGTGCCGTTCGGGGAGTGAGTCAGCCCAGGACCTGACCACGTGGTCACCGGGGTAGACGGCCTGCAGGCCAGGGACGTCGCTGGCGACGGCGGTGCGGATCCCCATGCCGGTCATTGTCCCGCCGAGCCGGTCTGCTCCGGGTGGGGCGGTGCTGGTTCAATGGCCCGCGTGCCGATCGAACCCGACACCAAGGACTGGACCTGGGTGCTGCGCGAGCGCTGCCCCGACTGCGGCTTCGACGCGGGGGCCGTGGACGCCGGGGACCTGGCCGCGCTGATCCGGGACACGGTCCCCGGCTTCGCCGCCGCGCTGGCCGAGGACGACGCCCGGGTCCGGCCGGCCGACAACGTCTGGTCGCCACTGGAGTACGCCTGCCACGTCCGTGACGTGCACCTGCTCTTCGACCTGCGGCTGCGCCAGATGCTCGGCGAGGACGACCCGCTGTTCGCCAACTGGGACCAGGACGAGAACGCCGTCGTCGACGACTACGCCGGCCAGGACCCGGCCGTCGTCGGGCCGGCGCTGGCCGCGGCGGCCGAGATGGTGGCGGAGACGTACGACGGGATCGACGGCGACCGGTGGCAGCGCCCGGGCCGGAGGAGCGACGGGTCGGTGTTCACCACCGAGACCCTGGGGCGCTACCACCTGCACGACGTGGTGCACCACCTGCACGACATCGGGCACGGTGCCCGGGAGATGACGGTGGCGGCCTACTCCGCCGGCGCCGCGGCGTACGCCGAGGGGACCCGCGCGATGCCGGACCCGGTCCGACGGGTGCTCGACCGGTTCGCGGCCGCCCTCGGCTCCGGCGCCCGGGTGCTCGAGATCGGCAGCGGTCCGGGGCGCGACGCGCTGGCCCTGGAGGAGGCCGGCCTCGCCGTCCGGCGGACCGACGTCTCGCCCGGGTTCGTCGATCTGCTGCGCGCAGAGGGCCATGCGGCCGACCTGCTCGACCCGCTCACCGACGACCTGCTCGACCCCACCGACCCCCGGCCCTACGACGCGGTCTGGGCCAACGCCTGCCTGCTCCACGTCGCACGCCAG
This sequence comes from uncultured Actinomycetota bacterium, assembly GCA_963767955.1. Taxonomy (GTDB): domain Bacteria; phylum Actinomycetota; class Actinomycetes; order Propionibacteriales; family Nocardioidaceae; genus Nocardioides. Next base: position 713,446 of record CAVYGA010000003.1, read on the forward strand.
GACCTGCCGGTCGTGCTGACCCGGCTGGCCGGGGCGATCCGGTCCGGCGGGCTGTTCCAGCTCTCGCTCAAGGAGGGCGACGGCGCGCGGTGGTCGACGCACGGCCACGTGGACGGGCCGCGCCACTTCACGTTCTGGCGTGAGGAGCCGCTGCGCGCCGCCCTCGACGCGGCCGGCTGGTCGGTGGTCACGCTCGAGCGCGACGACGGGCTGCGCGGCGACTCCTGGCTGGAGATCCTCGCGGAGCGGGCATGAGGCACACGGAGTTCTGGGCCCGGCTCGACGCCGCGCTCGGCCCGGCGTACTCCCGCTCCTGGGCGGGCCAGTTCGTGATCACCGAGCTCGGCAGTACCGCCGAGGAGGCGCTCGACGCGGGCACCCCGCCCAAGCAGGTCTGGGCCGCGGTCTGGCGCACCCTCGACCTCCCTCCCGCCGACCGCTGACCCCTGACCCTCCCCGCCGAGGTGTGCGAAATTGCGCGCCGAGGTGTGAGTTCTTGCGTGCCGAGGTGTGCGCTCTTGCGACCCGCCGGTGCGGGGGACGAGCCGGCCACGCGGCCTGCCGCAAGAACTCACACTTCGACACGCAAGAAGTGACACTTCGGCGGGGGTGACCGGCGCACTGGCAGAGTGTCGACGTGACCACACCGACCGCAGACGTGGCCGTCATCGGCGGCAGCGGATTCTACGAGTTCCTGGAGGACCCGGAGGAGGTCGCGGTCAGCACGCCGTACGGCGACCCGACCGCACCGCTCGCACTGGGCACCGTGGCCGGCCGCCGGGTGGCGTTCCTGCCGCGGCACGGCGCCGGGCACGCCTACCCGCCGCACCGGATCAACTACCGCGCGAACCTCTGGGCCCTGCGGAGCGTGGGCGTCCGCCAGGTGCTGGCCCCCTGCGCGGTCGGCGGCCTGCTGCCCACCGTGGCGCCCGGAGACCTGGTGGTGCCCGACCAGCTGGTCGACCGGACCTGGGGCCGCGCCGGCAGCTACGTCGAGACCGGTGCCGTGCACCTGCCGTTCGCCGACCCGTACTGCGGCCGCCTGCGGCAGCGGCTCGGTGCCGAGCAGGACGTGACGAGCGGCGGCACCATGGTGGTCGTCGAGGGGCCGCGGTTCTCCACCCGCGCGGAGTCGCGGCACTACGCCGGCCAGGGCTGGTCGCTGATCAACATGACCGGCGCGCCCGAGGCGCAGCTGGCCCGCGAGATGCGGCTCTGCTACGCCGCCCTGGCGCTGGTCACCGACATGGACGCCGGGGTCGAGGAGGGCGGGGGAGTCGGCCAGGCCGAGGTGTTCGCGATGTTCGAGCGCAACATCGAGCGGGTCAAGCGGCTGCTGCTCGGCGTCATCGGCGACCTGCCCGACCACGAGGGCTGCGCCTGCTCGACGTGGGCGGACGGCCTCGAGCTCACCTACGAGCTGCCGTGAAGGTGCTGCTGACCGGCTCGGCCGGGTTCATCGGCTCCGAGATCGCCCGCCGGCTGGCCGCGGCCGGCGACGAGGTGGTCGCCGTCGACCTGCTGCTGGCGCAGGCGCACGGCGACGACGCCACGCTCCCCGTCGGCACCCACCGGCTGGATGTCCGCGACGTCGCCGACTGGGCCGGTCTGCTCGACGGCGTCGACGTGGTCTGCCACCAGAGCGCGCTGGTCGGAGCGGGCGTCCGCGTCGGCGACCTCCCGGCGTACGCCGCCCACAACGACTACGCGACCGCCGCCCTGCTCGCCGCGATGACCGACCACGGCGTCGACCGGCTGGTGCTCGCGTCCTCGATGGTGGTCTACGGCGAGGGGCGCTACGCGTGCGCCGAGCACGGCCACCGGCAGCCGGCACCCCGCACCATCGACGCGCTGGACGCCGGCCGGTTCGACAACACCTGCCCCGACTGCGGTCGACCGCTGGACTGGGAGCCGGTCGACGAGGACGCGCGGCTCGACCCGCGCAGCAGCTACGCGGTCAGCAAGCTCGCCCAGGAGCACTACGCCTCCGCCTGGGCCCGGCAGGCGGGCGCCGCCGCGATCGCACTGCGCTACCACAACGTCTACGGGCCCGGCATGCCCAAGGACACGCCGTACTCCGGCGTCGCCGCGATGTTCCGCTCCTCGCTCGAGCGCGGCGAGGCGCCGCGGGTCTTCGAGGACGGCGGACAGATGCGTGACTTCGTGCACGTCGCCGACGTCGCCCGGGCCAACGAGCTGGCGATCCGCGCGGTCGGCGGGCTGCCCGACGGCGGCTTCGCTGCCTACAACGTCTCCTCGGGCAGCCCGGTCTCGATCGGTGAGGTCGCCGGCCTGGTCGCCCGCGGCCACGGCGGCGGGGTCGAGCCGCAGGTGACGGGGGAGTACCGCTCCGGCGACGTCCGCCACGTCGTCGCCTCCCCGGCGAGGGCCCGCGACGAGCTGGGCTTCACCGCCGCGATCACGCCCGAGGAGGGGCTGACCGCGTTCGCGACCGCGCCGCTGCGGGGCTGAGCGAGAGCCGGCTCACCAGTCCGGCTTGAGCAGGTGCTGCACCACCAGGGCGGAGACCACCTGGACCACGACGCCCGCGGCGCGCCAGCGCCGCGGCAGGAACGCGGTGGAGATCAGCAGCCACGGCGCGAACGGCAGCCAGATCCGCTCGACCTCGCCCTTGCTCATCCGGCTCAGGTCCGCGGTCGTGACGATCGCCAGCGCGGCTCCGGCGAGCACCAGGACCACCCGTGTCTCCGCCTCGCGGAACAGCGAGCGCGCCGACGCCCCGGCCCGCGCCAGCCCGGCGCCCAGCATCGGCCCGGCCGAGAAGGCCAGCGCCGCGAAGTTGCCCCACATCCAGTACGCCGCCGGCCGGTTGCGGGCGACCCCGTCCCAGTAGCGGTCGTGGAGGACGCCGAAGGCCTCCCACCACGAGAAGCCGTACGCCGCGAACACCAGCACCACGGCCAGCGCGGCGAGCGCCGCCGGCAGCAGCGGCCTCCACGAGCCACCCAGCCACAGCACCGCCAGCGCGAGCAGCCCCAGCAGGGGCAGGCCGTAGGACATCATCACGCCCGCGCCCAGCAGCAGCCCCGCGACCACTGACCAGGCCAGCGAGCGACGCGTCGAGGCAACGGCCAGGGTGGCCAGCCCCCACGCCGCGACCGCGGCGAACATGCCGTCGGCGGACACGCACTGCCAGATCGCGGCCGGCCCGACCACCAGGAACGGCGCCGCCCGCCGGGCGGCGGACTCGGCACCGAGGGTCCGCAGCGCGACCAGGACCGCGACCGCCGTGCTGGCCGCGAAGAGCGTGGTGACGATGCCGGCGGCGAACCCGCCACCGAGACCGAGCCGCGCCAGCAGGACGTAGAAGGTGAGTGCGCCCGGCGGGTGCCCGGCCAGGTGCGGCGGCCAGCGCTCGGGGCCCGCGGAGAACGGGATCCGGTCGACGTAGACGGACAGCGTCGCCGGGAGGTCGTCGACCTCGCGGGCCACCTGGAGGTACTCGTACTTCGTCTGCAGGATGACCCCGACGCCGTCCTCGCCGTCCACGAACGCGAGCGCGAGCATCCACGCCAGCCCGGCGGCGTACGACGTCAGCAGCAGGCGGCCCCAGGTCAGCGACTCGGCGAGCGAGACCGCCCGCCAGCACGCGAGCGCGCCGATCACCACCGCCGGCACGGTGCCGACGCCGAGCCGGGGCATCCACTCGGCGTGCAGGGGTGGGAACGACCGCATGTGCACGTCCCAGTCGAAGACCTCCGGCACCGCCATCGACACGGCGACCAGCGCCAGGGCGCCGGCGAGGCCCACGGCCTCGGCGACGCGGCGCCGGGTGATCACCGTGGACGACATGTCGCCGAGCCTAGGAGGTCGGTGGCGAGCGCGGGGCCACGTCAGCGCACCGTAAGGTCCCCGGCCACCGCCGGGACGCCCGCCTTCCTACGCTGGGGGCATGGACCCCGCCTGCGACCTCGTGCTGCCGTGCAAGGACGAGGCGCGGGCACTCGAAGGGCTGCTGCCGCGCATCCGGGCGCCGTGGCGGGTGATCGTGGTCGACAACGGCTCCCGTGACGACACCGCCGAGGTGGCCGCCCGGTGGGGCGCCCGCGTGGTGACCGAGCCGGTGGCGGGCTACGGTGCCGCCGTCCACGCGGGGGTGGAGGCGTCGGAGGCGGAGTTCCTCGCGGTGATGGACGGCGACGCGTCCTTCGACCCCGAGGACCTGGCCCCGCTGCTCGCCCTGGTCCGCTCGGGCGAGGCGGACATGGCGGTCGGCCGGCGACGCCCGGTCTCGCGCGGCGTCTGGCCCTGGCACGCCCGCGTCGGCAACGCCCTCGTGGTGCGGCTGATGCGCCGCCGGATCGGGCTGACCGTCCGGGACATCGCGCCCCTGCGCGTCTGCCGGCGCCAGGCCCTGCTCGACCTCGACCTGCGGGACCGGCGCTTCGGCTATCCCGTCGAGCTGCTCGCCAAGGCGACCGCGGCCGGGTGGCGGATCCTCGAGCTGGACGTGGCCTACCACCCGCGCGCCGCGGGCACCCGCTCCAAGGTGTCCGGCTCGGTCCGCGGGACCGCGCGCACCGCTCGCGACTTCTACCGGGTGCTGCCGTGAGTCCCGCGCCGATCACGTCGCCACGAGCCCTGGTGCTGGCCAAGTCGCCGGTGCCCGGCCGGGTGAAGACCCGCCTCGGCGCCGACGTCGGCATGGCGTACGCCGCTGAGCTGGCCGCGGCGGCACTGCTCGACACGATCGACGCCTGCGCGGCGGCCTTCGGCGCCGACGCCTGCTGGCTGGCGCTGTCCGGGGACCTCGCCGACGGCCTGCACGCCGACGAGCTCGCCGCCTCGGTCCGTGACTGGACGGTGGTGCCGCAGCGCGGCGAGGACTTCGGCGAGCGCCTGGTCAACGCCCACCTCGACGCCAGTGCCGTCGACGGCGCGGTCGTGCAGATCGGCATGGACACCCCCCAGGTCACCGCCGCCCACCTGACCGCGGTGACGGACGGCCTGGCCGCCCACGACGCCGTGCTCGGGAACGCGCCGGACGGCGGCTGGTGGGTGCTCGGCCTCCGTCGGCCCGCCGCGGCCGCCGCCCTGCGCGGCGTACCCATGTCCACGCCGACCACCGGGGCGGACACCCGGGTCGCCCTGGAGGCCGCCGGCGTCGAGGTCGGCAGCACGACGGAGCTCACCGACGTCGACACGGCCGCCGACGCCGAGGCGGTGGCGGCTCTCGCGCCGCACGGCCGGTTCGCCGCGGCCTGGCAGGAGGGACCCCGATGACCGAGACCCGACCCCTGGCGCTGCACTCCTGGGACCGACCGGTCGACGCGGCCGACGAGGCGGTGCTGGCGCACTGCCTCGGCCCGACGATCGACATCGGCTGCGGCCCCGGCCGGATGAGCGCACACCTGGCCCGCCAGGGCCGGCTCGTGCTCGGCGTCGACGTGGTCAGGGACGCGGTGACGCAGGCCGTCGAGCGCGGGGCGACCGCGCTGCACCGCGACGTGTTCGCACCGCTGCCCGGCGAGGGGCGCTGGCGGACGGCCCTGCTCGCAGACGGCAACATCGGCATCGGCGGCGACCCCGTCGCCCTGCTGCGCCGGATCGCCGGCGTCATCGCCGAGGACGGTCGCGCGGTCGTCGACCTGTCTCCTCCCGGGACCGGTCTCGAGACGGGCTGGGTGCGGCTCGAGACCGAGCGGGGCACCAGCCGGCCCCTGCAGTGGGCCTGGGTCGGTGCCGACGAGATCGCGGGACTCGCCGCCGAGGCCGGGCTGTCGCTGGTGGGCACCTACGACCACGACGGTCGCTGGTTCGCCGTGCTCGAGCGGGCCGGCTGATGCGCCTCCCCGACGAGACCTCCTTCTCCTCCAGGCTCCGCAGCCCGGCGGTGGCCGCGCGCGTGGGCCTCTGGCTCGGGATCTGCTTCGGCATCGCGTTCCTGACCGGCGTGATCAGCCACATGGCGCAGCTGCCCCTGCCGGCGATCCCCTTCCCGACGCGGCCGTCGTGGGGCTACCGGCTCACCCAGGGCCTGCACGTGACCACCGGCACGGCGGCGGTCCCGCTGTTCCTGGTCAAGCTCTGGATCGTCTATCCCAAGCTGTTCGCGCGTCCGCCGCGCGACGTACGCCGACTCGCCCTCCACGGTGCCGAGCGGGTCAGCATCGGGGTGCTCGTCGCGGCCGCGATCTTCCAGCTGGTCACCGGCCTCCTCAACGCCGCCCAGTGGTATCCGTGGGCGTTCAGCTTCCGGGCCACCCACTACGCCGTCGGCTGGATCGCGATCGGCGCCCTCGTCGTCCACATCGCCGTGAAGCTCCCGGTCATCCGGGCCGCGCTCGGCGCCGACGTCGAGGCCGAGGATCTCGACCGGCCCGGCACCCGGGCCGGCACCGGTGGCCTGAGCCGCCGCGGCCTGCTGCGCACCACCTGGCTGGCCTCGGGGGTCGCGGTGCTCGCCACCGCCGGCAGCACGGTCCCGTGGCTGCGCAAGGTCTCGGTCCTCGGCGTCCGCTCCGGCGACGGCCCGGGCGGCATCCCCATCAACAAGTCCGCCCGCGCCGCCGGGGTGACCTCGTCCGCCACCAGCGCCTCGGTCACGCTCACCATCGGGTACGGCGACCGCGAGGTCGTGTTGCGTCCCGACGAGGTGGTCGCGATGGCGGACGTCGACGCGGACCTGCCGATCGCCTGTGTCGAGGGCTGGAGCGCCAGCGGCACCTGGACCGGCGTCCGCGTGCGGGCCCTGATCGACCTGGTCGACGCGCCGGCCGGCTCCGACGTCCGCGTCACGTCCCTGCAGGAGCGCGGCGCGTTCCGGGCCAGCACCCTGCCGGCCAACTTCGTCGACGACCCGTTGACGCTGCTGGCCACCGGGCTCAACGGCGAACGGCTCGCCCTCGACCACGGCTTCCCGTGCCGGATCATCGCCCCCAACCGTCCCGGTGTGCTCCAGACCAAGTGGGTCACCCGGCTGGACGTGCTCGCATGATCCGCGGACTGCTCGGCCTCCTCGGCGTCGGGGCCGCTGCGTACGGCGGGTGGCTGCTCCACGACCGCGGCTGGGAGAACTTCGTGGCCGCGGCGACCTGGCTGGTCGCCGGAGTCGTCCTCCACGACGGCGTCCTCGCCCCTCTGGTCCTGCTGGTGTGCCTGGGCGCGACGCGGCTGCTGCCCGGGGTCGCGCGTGGCCCGGCGGCGGCCGGGCTGGTGGTGCTCGGCTCGGTGACCCTGCTGGCGGTGCCGGTCCTGGGACGCTTCGGCGCCCGGCCGGACAACGCGACCCTGCTGGATCGCGACTACGCTCTGGGGTGGGTGGTCCTGGCCGCGCTCACGGTCGCGGGCGTCGCGGTCGCGACGTACGTCGGTGCCCGCGACGCGCGAAAGGGGAGCCGTGGCCCGGGTGCTGGTGGTTGACGACGACCACACCGTCCGCGAGGTGGTGGTGTCCTACCTGCGCGCGCACCAGCACGACGTCGTCGAGGCCGCGGACGGGGAGACCGCGCTGCGGCTCCAGCGCAAGGACCCGGCCGACCTCGTCGTGCTCGACCTGATGCTGCCGGGCATCGACGGCCTGGAGACCTGCCGACGGCTCCGCGAGAGCGGTGACGTGCCGGTGATCATGCTGACCGCGCTGGGCGGGGAGGCGGACCGGGTGGTCGGCCTGGAGCAGGGTGCCGACGACTATGTCACCAAGCCGTTCAGCCCGCGCGAGCTGGTGCTGCGTGTCGACTCGGTGCTGCGGCGCGCGGGGGAGCGGGCCAGTCCCGCGACCGGGAGTCTCGTCGACGGCGACCTGGTCGTCGACCTGGACCGGCACGAGGTGCGGCTCGCCGGCCGGTCCCTGGCGCTGACCGGCCGTGAGTTCGACCTGCTCGGCTTCCTGGTCGACCGGCCCGGCATCGCGTTCACCCGGGAGGAGCTGCTCCAGCATGTGTGGGGGTGGAGCTTCGGGGACCAGTCGACGGTGACGGTGCACGTGCGCCGGCTGCGCGAGAAGGTGGAGGCCGATCCCACGCGGCCGAGCCGCCTGGTCACCGTGTGGGGTGTGGGTTACCGATGGGAGCGCACGTGAACGACCTGGTCAGCATCGTCCTCGTCACCGCGGCCTGGTCCGGGGTGGTCGGTCTGCTCGGCCTCGCGACCGCCTACGTCCTGCGACGCCGGTCGATGCGGGTGCTGATCGGTCTCGTGACCCTGATCGCGGTCCTCGCGGTGGTCGCCGGCACCGTCGGGACGGCACGGGCGATGTTCCTCTCCGACCACGACTTCCGGGTCGTGCTCGTGGTGCTGGCGGTGGCCGGCTGCATCGGGCTCGGCGTCGCGATGGTCGTGGCCGCGGCGCTCGGCCACTGGTCGCGCCGGTTGCGCACCCAGGCCCGTGAGTTCGGGGAGAGCGGCACGTTCTCGGCCGGCGGGGGACTGCCGGCCGACCTCCGCCACGTCTCCGAGGAGCTCGAGCTGACCAGTGCCCGGCTGGCGGAGTCCCGGGCCCGCGAGGACCGGCTGGAGGACTCACGGCGCGAGCTCGTCTCCTGGGTCTCCCATGACCTGCGCAGCCCGCTGGCCGCGCTGCGGGCGATGACGGAGGCGCTCGAGGACGGCCTCGCCGAGGACCCGCAGCGCTACCACCAGCAGATCCGTGCCGAGGTGGACCGGATGGTGCGGATGGTCGACGACCTCTTCGAGCTCTCTCGCATCCACGCCGGCGTGCTCCGGCTCAGCCTGCAACCGGTGGCGCTCGGCGACATCGTGAGCGAGGCGATCGCCGCCGCCGACCCGGTGGCGCGCGCCCTCGGCGTACGCCTGGGTGGGCGGGTGGACGCCGGACTCCAGGTCACCGCCGATCCCGCCGGGCTGTCCCGGGTGATCTCCAACCTGGTGCTCAACGCGATCCGGCACACGCCGGCCGACGGGGCGGTCGAGGTGGACGGCCGGGCGCTCGGGTCGAGCGTCGAGCTGTCGGTGCGCGACGCGTGCGGGGGGATCGACGAGGAGGACATGGCCCGGGTCTTCGACGTGGCCTGGCAGGGCTCCCCGGCCCGGACCCCCGAGACCGACCCGCTGGCGGGTCCCGGCGCGGGCCTGGGGCTGGCGATCGTCAAGGGCATCGTCGAGGCGCACCGGGGCGACGTGCTGGTCGCGAACGCCGATCCCGGCTGCCGGTTCGTGGTCCGACTGCCCGCCTGAACCGGCCGCGTGGTGCGTGCGGTTCCGGGGCGTGTCGCTGGTCGGATCGAACACACGTTCGTACTAGTCTGAGGCGCAGAAGCTGATGCGCTGGTCGACGTTATCCCCAGGTGATCCGGCACCGGATCGAACTTGTCGGTGATCCCGTCTAGCGTCCACGCCACACACGACGTGCCCGACACGACCCACTCACCCAAGGACGGGAAACCATGGCCGGAGACCGCGAGAAGTCGCTCGACGCAGCGCTCGCCAACATCGAGAAGCAGTTCGGCAAGGGATCGGTGATGCGGCTCGGCGACGACACCCGCGCGCCGCTCGAGGTGATCCCGACGGGAGCCATCGCGCTCGACGTCGCACTGGGCCTCGGCGGCCTGCCGCGCGGCCGGGTGGTGGAGATCTACGGCCCGGAGTCCTCCGGCAAGACGACGGTCGCCCTGCACTCGGTGGCCAGCGCCCAGCGGGCCGGCGGCATCGTGGCGTTCATCGACGCCGAGCACGCGCTCGACCCCGACTACGCCAAGGCCCTGGGGGTCGACACCGACGCGCTGCTGGTCAGCCAGCCCGACTCCGGTGAGCAGGCCCTCGAGATCGCCGACATGCTGGTCCGCTCGGGCGCCCTCGACCTGATCGTCATCGACTCCGTCGCGGCCCTGGTGCCGCGGGCGGAGATCGAGGGCGAGATGGGCGACAGCCACGTCGGTCTCCAGGCCCGGCTGATGAGCCAGGCCCTGCGCAAGATGACCGGTGCGCTCAACAACTCCAACACGACGATGATCTTCATCAACCAGCTGCGCGAGAAGATCGGCGTGATGTTCGGCTCGCCCGAGACCACCACCGGTGGGCGCGCGCTGAAGTTCTACTCCTCGGTGCGCCTCGACGTGCGCCGCATCGAGACCCTCAAGGACGGCCAGGAGATGGTCGGCAACCGGACCCGGGTCAAGGTCGTCAAGAACAAGGTGGCCCCGCCGTTCAAGCAGGCCGAGTTCGACATCATGTACGGCAAGGGCATCAGCCGTGAGGGTGGCCTGATCGACGTCGGCGTCGAGGCGGGCCTCGTCCGCAAGGCCGGCGCCTGGTACACCTACGAGGGCGACCAGCTCGGCCAGGGCAAGGAGAACGCCCGCTCGTTCCTCAAGGACAACCCGGACCTGGCCAACGAGCTGGAGAAGAGGATCCTCGAGAAGCTCGGCGTCGGCCCGACGGTCGACAAGCCGGCCGAGGTCGACAGCGCCGCCGAGGTCGACCCGCTCGGTGTCGATGACTTCTGATCCCTGGCACGGAGACGTGGCGGCGGGCGTCGCGGCCTGGACGGGCGCGACCCCTGCCGACGCGGACACCGAGGGGGGCGCGGACGTCATCGACCGACGACCGGCCGACGAGGACCCGCTCGGTCCCGAGCCGGACCACGAGTCGGTGGCGCGCAAGATCCTGCTCGACCAGCTGACCGGGCAGGCCCGGAGCCGGCACGAGCTGGCCGAGCGGCTGCGCAAGAAGGACGTGCCCGACGCCATCGCGACCCGGTTGCTGGACCGGTTCGAGGAGGTCGGGCTGATCGACGACGAGGCGTTCGCCCGGATGTGGATCGCCTCCCGCCGCTCGGTGGGGGCGTCGGGAGGCAAGGGCCTGGCCCGCCGAGCCCTGGCCCAGGAGCTGCGCCGCAAGGGCGTGCCCGACGAGGTCGCCACCGGGGCCCTCGACGAGATCGACCCCGCCGACGAGGAGGTCGCGGCCCGGCGGCTGGTCGCGAGGAGACTGCGGTCGATGTCGTCCCTGGAGCCCGCCGTGGCCACCCGGCGGCTGGTCGGCATGCTGGCCCGCAAGGGCTACCCGCCGGGGGTGGCCTTCGCGGTCGTCAAGGACGAGCTGGCGGCCGCGGCGGACGAGTCCAGCGAACGCAGGTAGCCCGCGAAGCCACCCGGGGCCCGCCCGGACCGGCGGGCCGAGGTGGTCACCCGGTGCAGGTCGGTGGCTCGCACCCGCAGACCCAGGGCCCGGGCCCGGCGTACGAACACGACGTCCTCGTCCAGCGGCACGGCCGGGAACCCGCCGACCCGGTCGTAGGTCGCCACGCTGAAGCCGAGGTTGGCGCCGTGGACGTGACTGTGGTCCTCCCCCAGGTCGTGACGGGACCACCAGGTGTCCAGGACGATGCCGTCGAGCTCGGCCGGGTCCGGCTCGACGGTCCCGACCACCACGTCGGCTCCCTCCTCGGCCAGCCGCACCTGCGTCGACAACCAGTGCGGCGGGACCCGGGTGTCGGCGTCGGTCATCGCCACCCAGTGCAGCCCGTCCGCCGGCAGCGGACCATCGGGAGCCTGCCGGCGGGCACTGTGCACACCGGCGTTGCGGGCCCTGCCGACGCTTCCCTCGCGGACCTGCACGGTGCGGATGCCCGGATGCCGGGTCACCACGGCCAGCGAGTCGTCCGTGCAGGAGTCCAGGGCGATCACCACGTCCACGGGCACGCTGCTCCCCGTGGTGGCGTGCACCGCCACCGCAGCGGAGATCGAGGCGAGGCAGCCGCCCAGGCGACCCGCCTCGTTGCGGGCCGGGAGCACCACGCTCAGCCTGGTCACGCGCCTCATCGCGACCCCGCCTGCCAGACCTCGAGCAGGAAGTCCGGCTCGACATGGCGGACGGTGGGTCGGCCCCACACCTCGCGCAGCCGCTGGTGGACAGCCGCACCGTCGAGTGGCCAGCCCCGGATCGGACGCAGCCAGTGGCAGGCCACCAGCACACCCTCGTCGCGCGTCGGACGCAGGGCCTCGATGGTGTCCTGGAGCTGCCGTGGGCTCAGGAAGTAGCCCACCTCGGAGAGCACCACGAGGTCGAACGGCCCGCTCGGCAGTCCCTCGGGCACGGTTCGTCGTTCCACGCGCACCTGGTCGAGGCCGGCCAGTCGCTGCCGGGCCCGGCCCACGGCGGCAGCGCTGGAGTCGAGGGCGGTGAGGTGGTCACAGCGCTCGGCGAGGTCCCGGGTGAGCGCGCCGACCGAGCAGCCGATCTCGAGTGCCGATCCGTAGCCGGGATCCGGCAGGGACCCGAGCACGACCGACCGCTTGCGCCGTTCGTACCAGCTGTCGTCCACCTGCCACGGGTCGGCCAGCCGGGTGTGCAGCTCGTCGAAGGGGGTCGGCGGCGGCCCGGACTCGGGCGCGAAGTAGATCTCCTCGGCGCCGCCGAAGTGGGTGAGCATGTCCGGAGTCACCACCGCCGCGTCGCGGGGGTCGCCGGAGAGCGGGTGCACCTGGCTGGTGTGGGCGGCGAGAGCGTCCTGCTTGCGGCGACGCTCCTCGTCGGTGAGCTCCAGTCGGAGGGCGCGCGACCACGGCAGGTCCGCGGGGTGGAGCTGGTGCCAGGCCCAGATCGGGTACTCCAGCAGGTGCGCGTCGGTGCGGTGGGCGGCCTGGCGTGCTGCGCGACCGGCCGCCCGGTGGTCGGGGTGCGGGTCATCGCGCCACGGCGCGAGCACGGTGTGCCGGGCGCCGTCCTCGGCGATCAGGCGCACCAGGTGCTCGATGAGCTCGTCCTCGCAGGTGTGGAGGCCCCCGTCGGGGAGGCCGAGGTGGTGCACCCGCACCTCGGACCCCAGACGTCTCATGGCCTCGTCCGCCTCGAGGCGTCGCCGGGCAGCCAGCGCTTCGGGCGCGAGCGTGGGGGAGCCGGGGTGCGATCCCTCGCCCGCCGTGGCGACGACGACCTCGACCCGCCACCCGGCCGCGGCCAGCCGGGCGATCGCGCCCCCGGCGCCGAGACTCTCGTCGTCCGGGTGGGCAGCCAGCACCAGCAGCGCCGCGGGTCCACCGGGCGGGGTCCAGACCGGGACCCGCTGCCACGCAGGGCTCGAGGTCCACTCCTCGCGGGGGGTCCCCGTCGCGCGATGGTCGAATCCGTGGGTCACCACGAGGCCGACCCGGGATGGTCGAGCAGATGACGGCCGAGTGCGGCCTGGTCCCGCTCGGCGTGCTCCTGGCGGAGGTAGAGCTGGAGGTCGGCGACGCGCGCGGCGTGCTCGGTCTCGGTGACCAGGGGCCCGGGGCCGAGGGCGTGGTGGGTGCGGTCGAGCACCTCCTCCGCCGCGCGGCGGACGACCTGGCGGACCCGGAGCGCCAGCGCGGCCCCGGCCGGTCCCGCTGCCCGTCCGCCGTCCACCCGGGCGGCCGCGTCGGCGAGCACGGTGCCGGCGCCGGCCACCACGGCGTCGACCGCCCCCAGGTGCGCCTCCCCGATCTGGTCGAGCGGGCGACCCGAGGGGGCGGCGAGCCGGCGTGCGAGGGCCACGGTCGCGCCGTACCAGATCGCGGCGACGCCGATCCCGCCCCAGGCGAACCCGGGACGGGCGAGGTACCACCCGTCGTCGCCGACGGGGACCGCGGGCGCGTCGGTGAGCTCGATCGGGCCGCTCGTCACGGCGGTCAGGCCGCGGGCGGTCCACGGCTGGTCGGTCACCCGCACCTCCGGTCCCTCGAGGCGTACGGCGAACAGCCGGCGGGTCCGCTCGCCCGTCCAGGCGGTCACGAGGGCGTGGCTGAGCAGGCCGGCGAGCGAGCACCACGGCTTGACGCCGGTCAGCGTCCACCCCGCCCCGTCGTACGACGCCTCCAGGCGCGCGCCCGGGCCCTCCGCGGCGAACACGCCCCAGGTGCTGGCGGGGCCGACTCCGAGCGGTGCGAGGTCGACCTCGCCCGCCTGGGCGAGGATCGCGAGCGCGTCGAGATGTGGTTCCACCACCCGGGCGACGGTGAGGTCGACCGCCCCCAGCGTCGCCAGGAGCGACCACAGCCCGGCGGTGGCGCCGCCGCCCGGCGCCGCCAGCCGCGCGCCGAGCTCGCGGGCCAGGGCCAGGGCACCGCCGGGGTCGCCGGCCGCGTCGGCGGCCGGCGCGAGCACCGCCCCGCCCGCGGCCGGGGTCGGCACCGGGCCCCGGCCGAGGTGAGGCAGGGTCACGGGCACGCGGGCGTGGTCGTCGGTGGGCACGGTCATCGGGTCCTGTCGGCGGAGGTGCAAGCCCGGGTCGTACCCAGGGGAGCGGGCCGCACACTCACCCCTGGGGGCGGCGCGCCGGCCGCTAGCCTGAGGCGCATGAGCACCCAGGTCGTCGTCCACCTCGGCGCGCGCGAGCTGACCGGGGTTGCTCGGGCGGACGAGTCCTGGGCCGCGGCGGCGCGCCGGGTGGCGGCGTCGGCCACCGGTGAGCCGGTGGCCCGGGACCTGTCCGGTGAGGCGAAGCACTTCGCCATCGACCACGACCTGACGGTGGTGCTGCGCCCGATGACGCGAGGTGACCTCCCGCTGGTCACCCGGTGGCGACAGTCCCCGCACGTGCACCGCTGGTGGCAGTCCGACGGCGACCCGACCGAGGAGAACGTGGCCGCGCAGTACGGCCCCGACATCGACGGGATGACCCCGACCCGGATCTGGGTCACGGAGGCCAATGGTCGCTCGGTCGGGTTCGTCCAGGACTACCGGCTCGCGGACTACCCGGAGTACGCCCTGCTCACCCCGGACCCGGCTGCGATCGGGGTCGACTACGCGATCGGGGACGAGCAGTGGCTGGGTCGTGGCATCGGCACCCGGATGCTGTGGGCCTGGGCGATGCGGACCCGGCACCGCTTCCCCGACGCGACGTCCTACTTCGCCGCCCCCGACCACCGCAACGGGGCCTCGCTGCGGATGCTCGAGAAGTCCGGTTTCGTCCAGGGCACCTGGTTCGACGAGCCCCAGCCCGACGGCAGCACGGACACGGTGGTCGGGTGCACCTTCGACGTGGGGCGGGTGCTGGGCTGAGGCCCTAGGGTGCTGGGCATGGCCTCCAGTCCCACCTTCGCCGAACACCTCCGCCTGCCGGGCGGCCCGGTCGACCTGACCGCTCTCGACCCGAACGGCACCCCCGGCTTCGACGGCGGCAAGGCCGCCGGCGCGACCGCGCTCGCCGAGCTCGGGCCCGAGCTCGCGGACCTGCAGGAGCGGCTGTTCGCGGAGCGGACCACCGACTCGGGCCGCCGCGTGCTGCTGGTGCTCCAGGGGATGGACACCTCCGGCAAGGGCGGCGTGCTGCGGCACGCCGTCGGCCTCGTGGACCCCCAGGGCGTGAAGATCACCAGCTTCAAGGCCCCCACCGAGGAGGAGCTCGCCCACGACTTCCTGTGGCGGATCCGCAAGGCGGTCCCCGACGCCGGGCTGATCGGTGTCTTCGACCGGTCGCACTACGAGGACGTGCTGATCGCCCGCGTGCGTTCGCTGGCGCCCGAGCAGGAGATCGAGTCCCGCTACGACGCGATCAACGAGTTCGAGCGCGAGCTGGTCGCCGGCGGCACCACGGTCGTCAAGTGCATGCTGCACATCTCCGCCGACGAGCAGCGTGAGCGGCTGCTGGCCCGGCTCGACGACCCGACCAAGCACTGGAAGTTCAACCCCGGCGACGTCGACGAGCGGGAGAGGTGGCCGGACTACCGCGCGGCGTACGAGATCGCCCTGGAGCGCACGAACACCGACGCGGTGCCGTGGTACGTCGTGCCGTCGGATCGCAAGTGGTACCGCAACCTGGCCATCGGCGGGCTGCTGCTGCAGACGCTGAGGTTGATGGCTCCGCAGTGGCCGACCCCGGACTACGACGTGGCCGAGCAGCGGCAGCGGCTGCTCCACGAGAAGCCGGTGGCATGAGCCGGGCGGGCACGACGGACCGGGTGATCCCGACCGTCGGCGTGACGCGGTACGTCGCGCCGCTGCGCGAGGGCGGCTCGCTGCCCGGGATCGTCGAGGCCGACGACCTCGGCACCTACGTCTGCAAGTTCCGCGGCGCCGGCCAGGGTCTCCGGGTGCTGGTCGCCGAGGTGATCGCCAGCGGGCTGGCCCGGCGGATCGGGCTGCGGACCCCGCCGCTGGTGGGACTCGCGCTCGGCGCGGACATCGCGCGCTACGAGGCGGACGAGGAGGTCCAGGACCTGCTCAATGCCAGCCTCGGCCTCAACCTCGGCATCGACTTCCTGCCCGGTTCCTTCGGCTTCGACGGCGAGGTGCGGACCGCGGACGGCGTGGCCGGCCGGGTGGTCTGGCTGGACGCGTTCACCGCCAACGTCGACCGCACCTGGCGCAACCCCAACCTGCTCCTGTGGCACGGCGACCTCTGGGTGATCGACCACGGCGCCTCGCTCTACTTCCACCACGCCTGGGCCGGCGGGGTCACCGACCCGGCCCGGTTCGCCGCCCAGCCCTGGGACGCCGCCGACCACGTGCTCGTGGGCCAGGCCGGTGACCTGGCCGGCATCGACGCCGACGTGTCCGGGCGCCTGGACGGCTCGGTCTTCGCCGAGATCCTCGACGAGGTCCCCGACGAGTGGCTGGAGCCGGTGCCCGGGGCGGCGGACCCGGCCGCCGTGCGGGCGGCGTACGTCGCGTTCCTGGTCGCGCGCCTCGGCACCCGGCAGTGGCTGCCCGGAGGTGGCCCGTGACCCGGCTGCCCTACCAGTACGTCGTGCTGCGCTGCGTGCCGCGCGTCGACCGCGAGGAGTTCCTCAACGTCGGAGTGGTGCTCTACTGCGAGGCCGCGGAGTATCTCGAGGCCGCCTGGCGGGCCGAGCGGGAGCGGCTGCGGGCGCTGGACCCGCGTCTCGACGTCGACCAGGTGTGTGCCGCCCTGGCGTTCGTCGAAGGCGTCTGCGCCGGCGACGCGCGCGGGGGAGCGGTGGCGGGGAAGCCGATCGGCACCCGGTTCGGGTTCCTGCGCGCGCCGAGGTCGACGGTGCTCCAGCCCGGGCCGGTGCACGGCGGGGTGACCGCCGATCCGGCCCGGGAGCTGGAGCGTCTGCTGTCCGCGCTGGTGGGTTAGACCGGGACGAGCTCGACCGCACCGACGGCGTAGCGCGCGAGGACGGTCCGAGCCAGCTCGGGGTGGGCGCCCAGCGGCTCCGAGACGGCGACGGCCCCGGCCTCGCGGGCCAGCTCCGCGGCCCGGTCCGGCAGGAAGCCCGGCGCCAGGAAGAGCGAGGCGACCGCGATGTGCCGACGTCCCTCCGCCCGGAACGCCCGCACGGCCTCACCGGTGGCGGGGGGCGCCGCGGAGGCGAACGCCGCCTTGACCGGCAGCTTGTGGCGGGTGCCCCAGACCCGGGCCAGCCGAGCCACGGCCTGGTTGGCGAGCGGGTCGCTGGACCCGGCCGCGGCCAGCACCAGGGCGTCGAGCTCGCGGACCCGCGCCTCCTTGAGCGCCTGACGCAGCCGCAGGTCGAGGACCTCCATGAAGGCGGGCTCGAGGCCGAGCACGCGGGTGGCGCGGATCTGCAGCCCCTCGTGCCGGGCGGACAGCTCGGCGACGGCCGAGGGCACGTCGACCTTCGCGTGGTAGGCCTCGCTGAGCAGCAGCGGCACCACGACGATCTCGTCGTAGCCGGCGCGGACCAGCTTGGAGGTGACCGTCGCGAAGGACGGCTTGGAGAGCTCGAGGAACGCGGGCTCGATGCGCAGGTCGGGGCGCAGGGCGCGCACCTCGTCGACCAGCGCGGTGATCGTCTCGGCGGAGCGCGGGTCTCGGCTTCCGTGGGCGAGGGCGATGAGTGCCGGTGCAGCCATCAGTCCGGCCTCCCTTCTGGGGTGGTGAGGGGAACGACTCCGTTGTCGCGGTGGGTTCGGCTCGGGATCATGAGTGGATCCCGCACTCGGTCTTGGCGGTGCCGGCCCAGCGCCCGCTGCGCGGGTCCTCGCCGGGGGCGACCCGTCGGGTGCACGGCCAGCAGCCGATGGACGGGTAGCCGTCCTGCACCAGCGGGTTCACCAGCACGTGGTTCTCGGTGACGTAGCGCTCGACCTCCTCGTCGGACCACCGGGCGATGGGGGAGACCTTGACCTTCCCCTTCTTGGCGTCCCAGCCGATCACCGGTGCGATGACCCGGTGGTGGGTCTCGGCCCGGCGCAGCCCGGTCGCCCACGCGTCGTACCCGTCGAGCGAGGTGGCCAGCGGCCGCACCTTGCGCAGCGCGCAGCACAGGTCCGGGTCGGTCGCGAAGAGGTCCTTGCCGTGCGTCGCGTCCTGCTCGCCGACGGTCTGCACGGGGGTGATCGTGATCAGGTTGACGGCCAGGGTGGCCTCGACCGCGTCGCGGGTGCCGATGGTCTCGGCGAAGTGGTAGCCGGTGTCCAGGAAGACCACGTCGATGCCCGGCGCGACCGTGGAGGCGAGATGCGCCAGCACCGCGTCGCCCATCGAGGAGGTGATCGCGAACCGCTCGCCGAAGGTGGCGACGGCCCACTCGATGATGTCCTCGGCCGGGGCGAGCTCGAGCTCGGCACCGGCATGGGAGACCAGCTCGCGCAGCTCCTCGGGGGACCGGCCTTCGGTGTGGGTGCCCTTGAACGCGCGGGCGGCCTTCGTCGTGGCGGTGCTCATCTGGTGACCCCCTGGGGTCGGATGAGGCCGAGCATCTTCACCGTGAAGGCGCGCAGGCACGACCGGCACTCCCAGCTGCCGTGGGCACCCTCGTGCGGCCAGAGGTTCTCGTCGCCGCAGTAGGGGCAGTGGAACGGGACGGCCCGCGCGCTCGCCGACATCAGACGGCCTCCAGGGCCTTCTCGCCGCGCAACAGCCGCTCGTCCGCGCCGGCGACCCAGGCCGCGAACGACTGCTGGTCCTCCCGGTCGGCGAGGTAGGTGGTCACGACCGCGGTGACGTAGTCGTCGAGTCCGGCGCTGGTCACCTTGTGGGCGCGCAGCTTGCGGCCGAAGTTGGCCTGGAGACCGGTGGCACCGCCGAGGTGGACCTGGAAGCCCTCCACCTGGTGGCCGTCGCCGTCCAGCACCAGCTGGCCCTTGAGGCCGATGTCCGCGACCTGAGTGCGGGCGCAGGCGTTCGGGCAGCCGTTCACGTTGATGGTGATCGGCGTGTCGAGGTCGGGGAAGCGCCGTTCGAGCTCGGCCACCAGGTCGCGGGCCCGGTCCTTGGTGTCGACGATCGCGAGCTTGCAGAACTCGATGCCCGTGCAGGCCATCGTGTTGCGTCGCCACTGGGACGGGCGGGCCGAGAGGCCGATCCGGTCCAGCGCCGCGACCAGCGGCTCGAGCCGGTCACCGTCCACGCCGATCAGCACGATCTTCTGGTACGGCGTGAGCCGGGCGCCGGCGACGCCGTACTCCTCGATCAGGTCGGCGAGCTGGACCAGCAGCGTCCCGGAGACCCGGCCCGCGGTCGGTGCGATCCCGACGTAGAACCTGCCGTCGTTCTGCTCGTGCACGCCGACGTGGTCCCGGTGGCCGGTGGGCGAGTCGGGCGAGGGGTTCGAGACCAGCGCGCGGTGGAGGTACTCGGTCTCGAGGATCTCGCGGAACCGCTCGAGGCCCCAGTCGGCCACCAGGAACTTCAGCCGGGCCCGCGAGCGCAGCCGGCGATAGCCGTAGTCGCGGAAGATCGAGGCGACGCCCTCCCAGGCGTCGGCCACCTCGTCGAGCGGGATCCACACGCCCAGCTTCTGCGCGAGCATCGGGTTCGTGGACAGTCCGCCGCCGACCCACAGGTCGAAGCCGGGCCCGAGCTCGGGGTGGACGGTGCCGACGAAGGCGACGTCGTTGGTCTCCGGCGAGACGTCGTGGCTGGGGTGGCCGGTGATCGCCGTCTTGAACTTGCGCGGCAGGTTCGAGAACTCCGGGTTGCCGATGTAGCGGTCGAAGATCTCCTCCAGCGCCGGGGTGCCGTCGATGATCTCGTCCTTGGCCACGCCGGCCACCGGGGAGCCGAGGAACGGCCGCGGGGAGTCGCCGCAGGCCTCGAGCGAGCTCAGTCCGGCGGCGTCGAGCCGCTCCCAGATCTGCGGGACGTCCTCGATGCGGATCCAGTGGTACTGGATGTTCTCGCGGTCGGTGACGTCCGCGGTGCCCCGGGCGAAGTCCTGGCCGATGGTGCCGAGCGCCCGCATGGCGTCCGCGGAGAGCAGCCGGCCGTCGGAGCGGACCCGCAGCATGAAGAACTCGTCGTCCAGCTCCTCCTCCGCGAGCATCGCGGTCTTGCCGCCGTCGAAGCCCGGGGCGCGCTGGGTGTAGAGGCCCATCCAGCGGAACCGGCCGCGCAGGTCGGCCGGGTCGATGGAGGCGAAGCCGCGCTTGGAGTAGACGTCGAGGATCCGGGCCCGCACGTTGAGCGGGTTGTCGTCCTTCTTGGACTGCTCGTTCTTGTTCAGGGGCTCCCGGTAGCCGAGTGCCCACTGGCCCTCGCCGCGCTGGGGGCGGGGGCGGGGAGTGCTGGGGGCGGAGGCGCCCACGGTGTCAGTCATCGGGTGGTCCTTCATCGCTGAGGGCCGCGCGCGACAGTGAGCGCGGAGTTGAGAAATCAGGCGGCGGATTTCAGCGGGGCCAACACATCATGCTGCGCGTGCGCCCGAGGTCGACGTGACGTCGTACCACCAGGTGGGCGTGCGTTGCAGCGCTGATCATGGACACGAGTCTCAGGGAGCGGACACCGTTCCCACAAGCGCAGATCTCATGGAATGAGACGCGCGTCCATATTATGGACACGCAAGGGCGCTCCGGTCGCGGCGGCAGCCCGGAAGTGGCGGACGTCACGGGCCGGGGCGCGCCCTCACTCCACTCTTGCTGCCGAGGTCACTAGGCTGCGGTCCATGACCGATCTGTCTGCCGCCACCAGCTCCGCCTACCGCCAGGCCCTCGACGTCATCGCCTCCGTCGAGCCCCGGATCGCCGAGGCGACCCGCCAGGAGCTGGCCGACCAGCGGTCCTCGCTCAAGCTGATCGCCAGCGAGAACTACGCCTCGCCCGCGGTGTTGCTCACCATGGGCACCTGGCTCAGCGACAAGTACGCCGAGGGCACCGTCGGGCACCGGTTCTACGCCGGCTGCCAGAACGTCGACACCGTCGAGGCGCTGGCCGCCGAGCACGCCCGCGAGCTGTTCGGGGCGCCGTACGCCTATGCGCAGCCGCACTCAGGCATCGACGCCAACCTGGTCGCGTTCTGGTCGATCCTGGCGCACCGGATCGAGAGCCCGTGGCTCGAGAAGTTCTCGGTCAGGTCCGTGAACGACCTGACCGAGGCCGACTGGGAGACGCTGCGCGCGGAGTTCGGCAACCAGCGGCTGCTCGGGATGGCGCTCGACGCCGGCGGGCACCTCACCCATGGCTTCCGGCCCAACATCAGCGGCAAGATGTTCCACCAGCAGCAGTACGGAACCGACCCGGAGACCGGGCTGCTCGACTACGACGTCGTGCGGGCCAAGGCGAAGGAGTTCAAGCCGCTGGTGCTGGTGGCCGGCTACTCCGCCTACCCGCGCCGGGTCGACTTCGCGAAGATGCGCGAGATCGCCGACGAGGTCGGCGCCACCCTGATGGTCGACATGGCGCACTTCGCCGGGTTGGTGGCCGGCAAGGTCTTCACCGGCGACGAGGACCCGGTCCCGTTCGCGCACATCACCACCACGACCACCCACAAGTCGCTGCGCGGTCCGCGCGGCGGCATGGTGCTGGCCACCGAGGAGTACGCCCCGTCCGTGGACCGGGGTTGCCCGATGGTGCTCGGCGGTCCGCTCTCGCACGTGATGGCGGCCAAGGCCGTCGCGCTGGCCGAGGCGCGGCGCCCGGAGTTCCAGACCTACGCCCAGAACGTCGCGGACAACGCGAAGTCGCTCGCCGAGGGCTTCACCAAGCGCGGCGCCGACCTGGTCACCGGGGGCACCGACAACCACATCGTGCTGCTCGACACGACCTCGTTCGGCCTCACCGGCCGGCAGGCCGAGGGCGCGCTCCTCGACGCGGGGGTGGTCACCAACCGCAACTCCGTGCCGGCCGATCCCAACGGCGCGTGGTACACCTCCGGCATCCGCTTCGGCACGCCGGCACTCACCACCCGCGGTTTCGGTCACGACGAGTTCGACCGGGTCGCCGACCTGGTCGTCGACGTGCTCAAGAACACCGAGGCCGGCACCACCAAGGCCGGTGGCCCGTCGAAGGCGTCCTACCGGTTGGCCGACGGCGTGGCCGACCGCACCCGTGGCGCCTCCGCCGAGATGCTGGACGCGAACCCGCTCTACCCCGGCCTCGAGCTCTGAGAGGTCGCTCTGCCCACCGGTTCCCAGACGAGCGTGACCGGTGTTACGTTCCAGACTTCGTCCGCGTCGAGTCCGGGAGCCCCTCATGCGACGTACCACCCCTCGTTCCGCCGCCCTGCTCGGTGCCGCACTGGTGCTCGGGGCGCTCTCCCCGGTGGCCGGCACGCCGGCCCAGGCCGACCCTCGCGACCACGGCAGGGGTGGGCAGGTCGCCCACGTCGGCCACGGTGCGCGCCACGCGGGCGCCGCGCACTCGCTGCGCACCCCGGTGACCGACGAGAACTTCTACTTCGTGATGGCCGACCGCTTCCAGAACGCCGACACCACGAACGACCAGGGCGGTCTGGGCGACGACCGCCTGGTCTCCGGCTTCGACCCCACCAGCAAGGGGTTCTACAACGGCGGCGACCTCGAGGGCATCCTCGACAAGCTCGACTACATCGAGGGGCTGGGCACCGACTCGATCTGGCTGACCCCGAGCTTCAAGAACAAGGCGGTCCAGCTCGAGGACGGCCCCTCGGCGGGCTACCACGGCTACTGGATCACCGACTTCACCCAGATCGACCCGCACCTCGGCAGCAACGAGGACCTGGCCGCCCTGATCGACGCCGCCCACGACCGCGGGATGAAGGTCTACTTCGACATCATCACCAACCACACCGCGGACGTCATCGGCTACGAGGAGGGCGCGCGCACGGCCTACGTCACCAAGGACGCCGAGCCCTACCGCACCGCCGCGGGCGAGGAGTTCGACGACCGCGACTACGCGGGGAGTAGCTGGTTCCCCGAGCTCGACCCGCAGACGTCGTTCCCCTACACGCCCGTGCTCGAGGCGGGCGAGGAGGACCTCAAGGTCCCGGCCTGGCTCAACGACAGCACGCTCTACCACAACCGCGGCAACACGACGTTCACCGGCGAGGACAGCCAGTACGGCGACTTCTTCGGCCTCGACGACCTGTTCACCGAGAACCCCGAGGTGGTCGACGGGTTCATCGACGTCTACCGCACCTGGGTCAAGGACTTCGGGGTCGACGGCTTCCGCATCGACACCATGAAGCACGTCGACGACGCCTTCTGGAAGGAGTTCGGGCCGGGCCTGGTCGACTACGCCAAGGCCAACGGCAAGCCGGAGTTCTTCATGTTCGGCGAGGTCTTCGACCAGACCAAGAGCTACACCTCGCACTTCACCACCCACGACAAGATCCAGGCGGTGCTGGACTTCCCGTTCCAGGAGGCCGCCCGCAACTTCGCCTCCCGGAGCCGGGGGAACGCCTCGCTGCGCACCTTCTTCGAGAACGACGACTGGTACACCGACGCCGACTCCAACGTCTACGAGCTGCCGACGTTCCTCGGCAACCACGACATGGGCCGCATCGGCCAGATGATCGTCAGCGACAACAAGGACGCCGGCGACGCGGAGTGGACGGCGCGGGACCGGCTCGCGCACGAGCTGATGTACTTCTCGCGCGGCAACCCGGTCGTCTACTACGGCGACGAGCAGGGGTTCACCGGTGCCGAGGGCGGCGACCAGAACGCGCGGCAGACGCTGTTCGCCAGCCAGGTGGGCGACTACCTCGACGACGACCTGCTCGGGACCGAGCGGACCCACGCCCAGGACAACTTCGAGACCTCGCACCCGCTCTACCAGCGGATCAGCGACCTCGCCGACCTGACCGCCGCGCACCCGGCCCTGCGCGACGGCGCGCACCAGATGCGCCGCGCCTCCGAGGGCGCCGGCATCGTGGCGTTCTCCCGCACCGACCGCAGGCAGCAGCGTGAGTACGTCGTCGCGCTGAACAACAGCGAGGAGCCGCGGACCGCCGACATCCGGACCTACTCGCGGGGCATGACCTTCTCCAGCGTGTACGGCGACGGGTCGCCGGAGGTGCGCACCGGACGCGACGCCAGGCTCACCGTCACGGTGCCGCCGCTCTCGAGCGTGGTCTACCGCGCCGACGGCCGGGTGGCCCGGTCGAAGCACGCGCCCAAGGTGACGCTGGCCAGGCCGGCCCCGGCGCCGGAGTCCCGCAGCCGCATGCACCTGCGCGCCACGGTCCGGAGCTCGTCCTTCAACGAGGTCACCTTCCAGACCCGCTCGCCGAACGGTCGCTGGCGCTCGATCGGGACCGACGACACCGCGCCGTACCAGGTCTTCCACGACACCGCGACGCGGCGCACCGGAACCCGGCTGCAGTACCGCGCGGTGGTGCTCGACAACGCCGGCCACACCCGTCGCAGCGGCGTCCGCTCGACCCGGGTGCCCTCGCCGAGCATCAGGGTGAGCACGCCCACCGACGGGGGGACGGTCGCCAACATCGACCCCGTGACCGTCAAGGCCGTCGTCGACCCCGAGCGCGCCGCGCAGTCGGTCCGGTTCGAGCGCAGGGTCGGCAGCGGCGACTGGACCGTGCTCGGCACCGACACCTCCTCACCGGACTACCTCGTCCAGGACGATGTCGAGGCGCTGCCGCTGGGCACGACCGTGAGCTACCGCGCGATCCTGCTCGAGCCGGGTTCCCCGGCCGTGACCAGCGCGCCGGTGACAGTGACGACCGCGGAGCCCAGCCCCGCGGTCCGCAGCGTCACCGTCGCCGGCGACCTGCAGAGCGAGATGAGCTGCCCGACGGACTGGGACCCCGCCTGTGCCGAGTCCCACCTGACCTTCGACACCACGGACGGGCAGTGGCACGGCACCTGGTCGCTGCCCGAGGGCGGCTATGAGTGGAAGGTCGCGATCGACGATGGCTGGACGGTGAGCTACGGCGCCAACGGCGGCGGCGACAACATCCCGCTCGCCGTCCCGGAGGGCGGCGGCAGCTACCGGTTCACCTGGAACCAGGTGACCCACGTGCCGACCGTGGTGAAGGTGGGCTGAGCCGAACGCCGGCTCAGCCGACGTGGACGGACCCGTAGGCGGGCGGCTCGGCGCGCTGCTTCGGGACCGAGACCGGCGCGGGCACGAAGGACACCGCGCTGATCGCCTCCACCCGGACGAGGAACTGGTCACCGTCCTCGCCGTCGAGGATCGCGCCGTAGCCGTCGCAGGACAGCGGTGTGCCGGTGATCCAGTTGCCCTCGACCAGGACGCGGACCGGCTGCCCGGCGTCCTCGGCCCGGGACAGCAGCGTCCCGACCGAATAGATCATGCTCAACGACGCCACGACGGCTCCCCCCGGTTGTGTGGACCCGACGCTAGGCGAGCGGTCCGGGGGAGCGCAGCAGGACCGGGAAAGACTGGGGTCCCGGCGGTCAGGGAAGGACCGAGCGGTAGACCTCGAGCGTCGCCTCGGCGATCGCCGGCCAGCCGAACGCCTCCTCGGCGCGCGCCCGCCCGGCGACGCCGTACGCCGCGGCACGCGCGGGGTCCTGCGTCGACTCGATCAGCGCGGCGGCCAGGTCGGCGACGTACTTCTCGGGGTCCAGCGGCGTGCCGGTGCCGTCGGTGGCCTGCTCGATCGGGACCAGCCACCCGGTCTCACCGTGGACCACCACCTCGGGGATGCCACCGGTCGCCGTGGCGACCACCGCGGTCTCGCAGGCCATCGCCTCGAGGTTCACGATGCCCAGCGGCTCGTAGATCGACGGGCACGCGAACACGGTCGCCTGGCTGAGCAGCGCGACGACGTCGGCGCGGGGGAGCATCTCGGCGATCCAGACCACCCCGCTGCGGGAGGCCGCCAGGCCGTCGACCAGGGCCCGCACCTCCTGCTCGATCTCCGGCGTGTCCGGGGCGCCGGCACACAGCACGAGCTGGACGTCGGGGGGCAGCTGGGCGGCGGCGCGCAGGAACAGCGGCAGCCCCTTCTGCCGGGTGATCCGGCCGACGAACACCACGCTCGGGCGGTCCGGGTCGACGCCGAGCTCGCGGACCCGGTCCGGGGCGGAGCTCGGGGACCAGAGGTCGGTGTCGATGCCGTTGTGGACCACGTGCACCCTGGCCGGGTCGACGTCGGGGTAGCTGCGCAGCACGTCGTCGCGCATGGCGCCGCTGACCGCGATCACCGCGGCCGCCGCGTCGTACGCCGTCCGCTCGACCCAGCTGGAGACCGCGTAGCCGCCGCCGAGCTGCTCCGCCTTCCACGGCCGCATGGGCTCCAGCGAGTGCGCGCTGACCACGTGCGGGACCCCGTGCAGCAGGGAGGCCAGGTGGCCGCCCATGTTGGCGTACCAGGTGTGGGAGTGCACGACGTCCGCGCCGGCACACGCCCCGGCCATCGCCAGGTCCACGCCGAGGGTCCGGATGGCGCCGTTGGCCCCGGCCAGCTCGGCGAGGTCGGCGTACGACGCGGTGCCGGCCTCGTCGCGCGGCGCACCGAACGCGTGCACGCGGGCCTCCACGTCGTCGCGGGCGCGCAGGGCGCGGACCAGCTCGGCGACGTGGACTCCGGCACCGCCGTAGATCTCCGGGGGGTACTCCTTGCTGAGGATGTCGACGCGCATGGAACCGAAACTACTCGCACTCGGGCCCCGGCGGGACCTGTCCGAGCGCTCCTGAGATCGCTATGTTCGGTGCATGTCACGGACCAGCAGCCGCAAGAACGTCCTCGCCATCGTGCTGGCGGGAGGTGAGGGGAAGCGGTTGATGCCGCTGACCGCCGACCGCGCCAAACCCGCGGTCCCCTTCGGCGGGATCTACCGGCTGATCGACTTCGCCCTCTCCAACGTGGTGAACTCCGGCTACCTCAAGGTGGTCGTGCTGACGCAGTACAAGTCGCACAGTCTCGACCGGCACATCACCACGACCTGGCGGATGTCGACGCTGCTCGGCAACTACATCACCCCGGTGCCGGCCCAGCAGCGCGTCGGCAAGCGCTGGTACCTCGGCAGCGGCGACGCGATCTTCCAGTCGCTCAACCTGCTCACCGACGAGAAGCCGGACATCGTGGTCGTGGTGGGGGCGGACCACGTCTACCGGATGGACTTCTCGCAGATGGTCGACGCGCACGTCGCGTCCGGGCTGGGGGCCACGGTGGCGGCGATCCGGCAGCCGATCTCGATGGCCGACCAGTTCGGCGTGATCGACGTCGACCCGCAGAACCCGGCCCGGATCCGCGCCTTCCTCGAGAAGCCGACCGATCCGGAGGGCCTGCCGGACGCGCCCGACGAAGTGCTCGCGTCGATGGGCAACTACGTCTTCGACGCGGACGCGCTGCGCGACGCGGTGACCGCCGACGCGGACCTCGAGGGCTCCCGCCACGACATGGGCGGCGACATCGTGCCGGCGTTCGTGGCCCGAGGTGACGCCGGCGTCTACGACTACCGCGACAACGACGTGCCCGGTTCGACCGACCGTGACCGCGACTACTGGCGCGACGTCGGGACGATGCGGTCCTACTACGACGCCCACATGGACCTCGTCTCGCCGCTTCCGGAGTTCAACCTCTACAACAACAAGTGGCCGATGTTCACCGACTACGGCCCGAACCCGCCGGCCAAGATGGTCGAGGGCGCGGACGGCAAGCACCCCACGGCTTTCAACTCGGTCCTGTCCCCGGGGGTGGTGGTCAGCGGCGGCGTCGTGAGCAAGTCGGTGCTCTCGCCGGCGGTGCGGGTGGAGTCCGGTGCGGAGGTGACCAACTCCGTGCTGCTGCCCGGCGTCCGCATCGGGGCCGGGGCCGTGGTGCGCAACGCGATCCTCGACAAGAACGTCCAGGTGCCGCCGGGCGTCCGGATCGGGGTGGACCCCGAGGATGACCGGGCCGCGGGCTACGTGGTGGACGACGGCATCACCGTGCTGGCCAAGGAGCAGAAGGTCCAGGGCTGACCGACCCGCCCGCATCCGGGCGGGTCAGCGCCAGCGGTACTCCACCTCGGGCCGACCGCTCCCGCCGTAGCGCGGCGCCCGGTCCACGAGGCCCTCGTCCGCGAGGTGCTCGAGATAGCGCCGGGCGGTGACCCGGGACGCCCCGATCGCGGCGGCGACCTCCGTCGCCGAGAGCGCGTCCGGGGACCCGCGCAGCGCGGCGGTGACCTGCTGCAGCGACTCGACGCTCATCCCCTTGGGCAGGTCGCCGGTGCCCTGGCGCAACGCGCCGAAGAGCCTGTCCACCTCGTCCTGCACCACGTCGTCGGCCGCCGCGGCCAGCCGCGCGCGGTACGCGGCGTACTGCTCGAGCTTGGTGCGGAACGTCGGCCAGGTGAACGGCTTGAGCAGGTAGAGCACCACGCCCTGCGCCACCGCGTGCCGGACCACGTCGGCGTCCCGCGCCGAGGTCACCGCGATCACGTCGCACAGGTGACCGGCGGCACGGAGCCTCTGGAGCAGGCCGAGGCCGTGGCCGTCGGGGAGGTGCATGTCGAGCAGGATCAGGTCGACGTCGCGGTCGGTGTTGAGGTGGCGGACGGCGTCCGCCGCGGAGCGCGCCACGCCGGCCACCTCGAACCCGTCGACCCGGCCGACGTACGCCGCGTGCGCCTCCGCCGCGGTCGCCTCGTCCTCGACGACGAGCACCCGCACGGTCATGATCTCTCCCGCCGGTCGACCAGCCCGAGGGTCACCGTGAACTCCGCGCCGCCGTACGGCGAGGTGCCGAGGTGGACGTCGCCGCCGTGTCGGCGGGCCACCTGGGCGACCAGGGCGAGCCCGAGCCCGCGGCCGCCCGCGCCGCCGGCCTTCGTCGACCAGCCACGCTCGAGCACCCGCTCGCGGGCGTCCTCGGGGAGTCCCGGACCGCTGTCCCCGACGACGATCCTGAACCGGCCGTCGGTGACGTCGATCCGGACCGCGACCCTCCGCTCGGCCCGGCCGACGACAGCGTCCATGGCGTTGTCGACCAGGTTGCCGGCCACGGTGACCAGGTCGCGGGGCTCGATGTCGGGGCTGGGACCGGTGACCGCGCCGGTGACCGTGAGCTCGATGCCGCGCTCGGCGGCCTCCGCGGTCTTGCCGAGGAGCAGGGCGGCCAGCACCGGGTCGTCCACGGCGCCGACCACCCGGTCGGTGAGCAGCTGGGCGACCTGGAGCTCCTCGGTGGCGAAGTCGACGGCCTCCTCGGTGCGACCCATCTCGATGAGGGACACCACGGTGTGCAGCCGGTTCGCGGCCTCGTGGTTCTGGGAGCGCAGTGACTCGGTCAGGCCGCGGACCACGTCGAGCTCCCCGGTCACGGCCTGCAGGTCGGTGTGGTCGCGGAGGGTGACCACGGCGCCGACCTCGCGGCCGGCCCAGGTGGCCGGCGCCGCGCTGACCACCAGGACGTGGTCCTCGGTGAGGTAGATGTCGTCGGCCTCGGCGGTGTCGCCGACCGCGGCCCGGACCAGGCCGGGCGGCAGCCCGAGGTCGTGGATGGACCGCCCGACCACGTCGTCGGGCAGGTCCAGCAGCCGCCGGGCCTCGTCGTTGACCAGCTGCACGCGGTCATGGTCGTCGAGCAGGAAGAGGCCCTCGCGGACCGCGTGCAGCACCGCGGAGTAGTACTCGTACATCCGGGTCATCTCGGCCTCGCCCATCCCGTGGGTCTGACGTTGCAGCCGACGGCTGATCAGCCAGGCACCGGCGAGGCCGACGCCCAGCACCGCGGCGGCGCTGATCGCGATCGGCACCAGGGCCGCGGCGAGCTCGCCCTCGATCCGGTCCACCGTGATCCCGACCGACACCAGGGCGACCACCCGGTCGTCGTCGGTCACCGGGACCACCGCCCGCATCGACGGACCCAGCGTGCCGACGAACTCCTGGGTGAAGTTCCGCCCCTGCGGGGCGCCCCCGAGGTCACCCACGAACTTCCTGCCGAGCTGATCCGGGTCGGGGTGGGAGTAGCGGGTCCGGTCCAGCGCCATCACCACGACGAAGTCGACGCCGGTGTCGGAGCGCACCTCCTCGGCGTACGGCTGGAGGTTGGCGCTCGGGTCCGAACGGCGCAGACCGTCGCGGACCGCCGGGGAGTCGGCGACCGCGAGCGCGACCGCGAGTGCCTGGTCGCTCGCGCTGGTGCGGGCGTCGCGCCGCGCGTCGTACGACGCCAGGCCGAGCGCCACGAGGACGAGGACGACGACGACGAGGACCTGGAGACCGAGCATCTGCCGGGCGACCGAACCCTCGGACCTGCGCATGTCGGGCATTGTGCCCCACCGCCGGCCGGTCGAGGGCGTGTGAACTCAACGAACAGAACAGTGACCGCCGTCACATCCGTCCCGACGATGGGGGTAACCGACCCGGGTGGCTCGCCCGGGGCATACCAGGAGGAACCATGACCACGACCGGATCATCCGCCGGCACCGCGGCGGCAGCGCCGCGGAAGAAGGACCGGACGCACTACCTCTACATCGCGGTGATCGTCGCGGTGGCGCTCGGCATCGCGGTCGGGCTGATCGCCCCCGACGTCGCCGTGGAGCTGAAGCCGCTCGGCACCGCGTTCGTCGCCCTGATCAAGATGATGATCCAGCCGGTCATCTTCTGCACGCTCGTCATCGGCGTCGGCTCGGTGCGCAGTGCCGCCAGGGTCGGCAAGGTGGGTGGGCTGGCGCTCGGCTACTTCATCCTCATGTCGACCTTCGCGCTGGCCATCGGCCTGGCCGTCGGCAACGTCCTGCACCCGGGCGCCGGCCTCCAGATCACCCCGGACAGCTCCGCCGCCGGTGCCGCCCAGGCCGCGGAGGGCCACAGCAGCACCACCGACTTCCTGCTCGGCATCATCCCGACGTCGATGTTCTCCTCGGTGACCTCCGGCGAGGTGCTGCAGACGCTGCTGGTCGCGCTGCTGGTCGGTTTCGCCCTGCAGGCGATGGGCCGGACCGGTGAGCCGATCCTCCGCAGCATCGGCTACCTGCAGCGCCTGGTCTTCCGGGTGCTGTCGATGATCATGTGGGTGGCCCCGATCGGCGCCTTCGGAGCGATCGCAGCGGTGGTCGGCGAGACCGGCGTCGAGGCACTGAAGAGCCTCGCGGTGCTGATGTTCGGCTTCTACGTGACCTGCGCCCTGTTCGTCTTCGTGATCCTCGGGACGCTGCTCAAGCTGGTCACCGGCGTGAACATCCTGTCGCTGTTCAAGTACCTCGCCCGCGAGTACCTGCTGATCGTGTCCACCTCCTCCTCCGAGTCCGCGCTGCCGCGCCTCATCGCCAAGATGGAGCACGCCGGCGTCGACAAGGCGACCGTGGGCGTGGTCGTGCCGACCGGGTACTCGTTCAACCTGGACGGCACCGCGATCTACCTGACGATGGCCTCGCTCTTCATCGCCCAGGCGCTGGGCGACCCGCTGTCGATCGGCGAGCAGATCTCGCTGCTGCTGTTCATGATGGTGGCCTCCAAGGGTGCGGCCGGCGTCACCGGCGCCGGCATGGCGACGCTGGCCGGCGGCCTCAGCTCGCACCGGCCCGAGCTCGTCGACGGGGTCGGGCTCATCGTCGGCATCGACCGGTTCATGTCCGAGGCCCGCGCGGTCACCAACTTCTCCGGCAACGCCGTGGCGACCGTGCTGGTGGCGCACTGGACCGGCGGCCTCGACCGGGGTCGCCTGGACCGGGTGCTGTCCGGGAACGACCCGTTCGACGAGGCCACGATGGTCGACGACCACGGTGAGCTCGACCGGCCCGACGACGACGCGACGAGCACGATCGCGGAGCGGGAGCCCGAGCCGGCCCGGTCCTGACCGGCTGTTAGGTTCGACGGTCCCGGTGGGGGTGACCCCGCCGGGACCGTTGTCGTCTCGTCCCGGGAGCTCCTCGATGCGTGTCACGTCCTCCTCCGCCCGCCTGCGCCGGTCCGTGTCCTTCGGCCTCGCGGCCGGGGTGCTCGCGCTCGCCGGCTGCGGCGGCGACGCCGGGTCCGACGCGGGCGAGAGCCGCACCACCGCCCCGAGCAGCCCGACCGCGGCGACCAGCCCGGCCGCCCCGACCGACGAGACGAGCGAGAGCACCGCGCCGAGCGCCCCCGTCTCCCAGTCGCCCACGGCGTCCGGCTGCCCGGGCTTCTGCGACTCCTTCGCGGACCCGGCGTCGGGGTGGCAGGAGGAGGACACCGCCGGCTATGCGACGTCCTACGACGACGTCGAGGGCGGCATGTTCCGGGTCACGACCCGGGAGAACGCCTCGCACGCGGCCACCGCGCCGACCACGGTGTCGTCGATCTCCGATGACTACGCGATCACCGTGGACGTCGACACCCGGACGGCCGCCGGGATGCCCGAGAGCGGCGCCTACGGGATCACCTGCTGGAACCACCCCACCCAGGACGAGGCCGGCGACTCCGCGTTCCTGCTGTACGTCGACGCGAAGACCGCGATCCTCGGGCTCTGGGACGAGATCTCCGCCGCCTACGTGCCGATCGCCGAGCGGCCGTTGGCGGGCGAGCTGAGGCCGGGGGAGAGCAACCACCTGACCGCGACCTGCGCGCGTGGCCGGACGTCGGGGGCGCCCGAGGCGCGGCTCGCGCTCAGCGTCAACGGCACCGAGGTGGTCAGCGGCACCTACACCGGCACAGTCAGGCACCCGTGGGACGTCGGCGACGGCGTCGGCCTGGTCACCGCCGGTGCGGGGGCGGACGTGCTCTACGACGACTTCGAGGTCACCGGGGACTGATTCCGCCCCTCACCTGCTCGGGGTGGTCCGCTCGACGATCGCCTTCAGGTCGCCGCCCGGCAGCGTGCCGAACGTGCCGCCGTACGTCGTGCCCAGCCGGCTGGCGCAGAACGCGTCGGCCACCGCGTCGGGGGCGAAGCGCACCAGCAGGGATCCCTGGAGGCAGGCCGCCATCTGGCCGGCCAGCCGACGGGCGCCGACCTCGAGCGTGGCGGCGTCACCGAGAAGAGCCAGGGTGGCGTCTGTGGCGGCGTCCAGGCGGGGGTCGACGCCGCGGGCCAGCCCGACCTCGGTGATCCAGGCCTGCAGCACCTCGGGCTCCCGCCCGAGCGCCCGCAGCACGTCGAGGGCGTTGACGTTGCCCGAGCCCTCCCAGATCGAGTTCAGCGGGGACTCCCGGAACAGCAGGGGGAGCCCGGACTCCTCGACGTAGCCGTTGCCCCCCAGGCACTCCAGTGCCTCGGCCACCATGGCCGGGGTGCGCTTGCACACCCAGAACTTCGCCAGCGGCAGCGCGATCCGGCGCAGCGCGGCCTCGTGCGGGTCGCCGGGCCGGTCGACGGCCGCGGCCAGCCGCAGCGCCAGTGCCGTGGCCGCCTCGGACTCGACGGCGAGGTCGGCCACCACGTTCTGCATGAGCGGCTTGTCGGCCAGCCGGGAGCCGAACGCGGAGCGGTGGGCGACGTGCCACGACGCCTCGGCCAGGGCCTTCCGCATCAGCGACGCCGAGCCGAGCACGCAGTCCAGCCGGGTGGCGGCGACCATCTCGATGATGGTCCGCACCCCGCGGCCCTCCTCACCGAGCCGCTGCGCCCACGTGCCGTCGAGCTCCAGCTCGCAGGAGGCGTTGGAGCGGTTGCCGAGCTTGTCCTTGAGACGGACCACGTCGAGCCGGTTGCGGTCGCCGTTGGGCAGCACCCGCGGCACCACGAAGCAGGTCACGCCACCCGCGGCCTGCGCCAGCACCAGGAAGACGTCGTTCATCGGCGCCGAGGTGAACCACTTGTGACCGTGCAGCGTGTACTCCCCGTCGACGCCGCTGGCGCGGGCCTCGGTGAGGTTCGCCCGGACGTCGGAGCCACCCTGCTTCTCGGTCATCCCCATGCCGGCGAGCGCGCCCCGCTTGGTGGAGGAGGCCCGGACGCCGGGGTCGTAGGACCGGCCGGCGAGCAGCGGCACCCACTCCTTGGCGATCGCGTCGTCGGCCCGCAGCGCCGGCACCGCGGCGTACGTCATCGAGATCGGGCAGCCGTGCCCCGGCTCGGTCTGCGACCAGGCGAGGAAGCCGGCGGCCCGGCGGACGTGCGCGTGCTCGCTGCCCGCGTCCTGCTGCTCCCAGGGCGCCCCCTGCAGGCCGTGGCCCACCGCGCGTTCCATCAGCCAGTGCCAGGACGGATGGAACTCGACCTCGTCGATCCGGTTGCCCCAGCGGTCGTACGGCGTCAGCTCGGGGTGGTGCCGGTTGGCCAGCATGCCGTGCTCACGGGCCTCCGCGGAGCCCGCCTCCGCGCCCAGCGTGCGCAGGTCGTCGACGACGCCGGCGTCGGCGTGCCGGGTGATGCCCTCGACCAGGGCCGCGTCGGAGGTGACGACATTGTGACCGGCCAGCAGTGGTGTCTGGTTCGTGGTTGCGCGGATGCCTGCGTTCATGTCGTTACCGTAGAGCCATGGCCGCCACGAGCACGGGTGACGGGCTCGCGCGTGCGCTGGCCCACCAGCTCTGGCGACTCGTCGTGACGACGACCTCGTCGTGCATGCGCTACCGCGTCACCGGGCTCGCCGCGGAGGCCGCCTTCTTCGCCGTGCTGTCGATGCCACCGCTGGTCTTCGCGCTGGCCGGGGCCATCGGCTACGTCAGTGGCTCGTTCAGCCCGGCGCAGGTCAACGAGCTGCGCAGCGCGGTCGTCGAGGTCTCGAGCCGGGCGATGACCGACAGCGCGGTGGACAAGATCATCCTGCCGACCTTCGACGACGTGGTCGGTGGCGGTCGCTTCGACGTGATCTCGATCGGTTTCATCCTGGCCCTGTGGTCGGGCTCGAGGGCGCTCAACGTGTTCGTGGACACGATCACGATCATGCACGGCCTCGGCGGGCACCGCGGGATCGTGAAGACCCGGGCGCTGTCGTTCCTGCTCTACGTGATGGGTCTGGTCACCGGAGTCATCACGCTGCCGCTGGTGATCGCCGGCCCGTCCGTGGTGCGCCGGCTGGTGCCCGAGCGGGTCGACTTCCTCAACAACCTCTACTGGCCGATCGTCATCGCCCTGTGCATCTGCTTCCTGGCAACGCTCTACCACGTGTCCGTGCCGGTGCGGACGCTGTGGCGCTACAACCTGCCGGGGGCCACCTTCAGCCTGGTGGCGTGGGTGTTCGGCTCCTACCTGCTGCGCTGGGTGCTGACGGCGACGGCGGCGGACAGCAGGTCGGTCTACGGCCCGCTGGCGGCACCGATCGCCGTACTCCTGTGGCTCTACCTGGTCTCGATCGCGGTGCTGATCGGCGCGGCGGTCAACGCCTCGTGCGACACGCTGTTCCCCCAGAGCTCCACCACGTCCGCGCGCCAGGAGCTGGTCCGGCGGATCAGCGCGGCGCTGCCGCAGCGGCTCGCGGCCCGCCGGCCGGCCTCGGGGGAGGAGACGCCCGCCACCGCGCCGGACGCCGAAGCGGATGCCGGCGAAGCACCCCGGATCGGTCCGCGGCCGGAGCCGGCGCCACCGATGACCCCGCCGGAGCCGGCGCCACCGATGACCCCGCCGGAGTCACCACCCGTGAGCGAAGCGGCGCCACGCCCGGCGGAGGCGTCGCGGAACGCCGAACGATCCGTGCCAGACTGATTCCGTGGCGAACCTGAACCTGCCGACCCCGGTCGTGCTCGCGGGGGCCGGCCTCTGTCTTCTCGGCGGCTATCTCGTCGGCGTGGTCGCCGGCCCCGACACCCCGGAGCGCACCACGGGCACGGTCGAGAGCTACAACGAACGGACCGGCGAGCTGTGCCTGTCCGGCGACGCCGTCGAGGACCAGGACGGTGCCGACGAGGACGGCACGTTGTGCGGCAGCTGGCAGCGCACCAGCGCCTCGAGGATCCCCCGCGAGGGTGACAGCTTCCGCTTCGTGTCGAAGGTGTCCGAGCAGCAGTCGACGCCCGACGACGACCGCGTGCTGATCTTCGGCGAAGTCGACGACTGACGCCGTGGCCGACGAGGGCAACAAACGACAGCTGGGCAGGGTCGCACTTCCGGAGGCATCCCGGTCGCCCTGGTGGGAGCTGATCCGGCGACTGCTGATGGCGATCGGCATCCTCGTCGGCACGGTGATGCTGGTCTACTTCGACCGCGACGGCTACTACGACAACAACGACCCGACCCGGACCGTCGGCCTCATCGACTCGATCTACTACACGACCGTCACGCTGAGCACGACGGGGTACGGCGACATCGCGCCGTTCAGCGACCGAGCGCGCCTGATCAACGCCTTCGTCGTCACCCCGGCCAGGATCGCCTTCCTGGTGCTGTTGATCGGAACCACCCTCGAGGTGCTCGCCTCGCAGGGCCGGGACATGATCCGGGTCTCCCGGTGGAGGAAGAAGATGGAGAAGCACGTCGTCGTGATCGGCTACGGCACCAAGGGGCGGGCCGCGGCCGACACCCTGCTGCAGAACGGGCTGCCGAAGGAGGCGCTGGTCATCGTGGACCCGAGCGCCATCGCGCTGGAGGACGCGCACGCCGACGGGATGGCGATCGTCACCGGCGACGCGACCCGTCGCGAGGTGCTCCGGCGGGCCGCAGTGGGGCGGGCCAGCCAGGTCATCATCACCACCGACCGGGACGACTCCACGGTGCTGGCCACGCTCACCGTCCGGCAGCTCAACCCGGACGCCTACATCGTCGCCGCCGTCCGCGAGCAGGACAACGTGCCGCTGGTGCGCCAGAGCGGCGCGGACTCGGTGATCACCTCGAGCGACGCCGTCGGCCGGTTGCTCGGCCTCTCCTCGCTCTCGCCGACCCTGGGCGAGGTGATGGAGGACCTGATGACCTACGGCACCGGGCTCGAGGTCGCCGAGCGCGACCTGCTGGTCTCCGAGGTGGGGAAGCAGCCGCAGGCGCTGCCCGACCAGGTGATCGCCGTGGTCCGCGACGAGAAGGTCTACCGCTACTTCGACCCGGTGGTCACCCAGCTCGCGCGCGGCGACCGGTTGATCGTCGTACGCCCGGCCAAGGAGCTGCCGTGGGCGCCCCGCCCGGGCACCCACGACGAGGCCACCACGGTCGACGAGGCCTGAGCGGGTCGGCCCGCGTCACCCTTTCGGGTACTTGCCGAGGTGCGCCGGTTCGTCGCAGGATGAGGCGGTGTGGTGTTCCCACCCCCGGTCTTCGGGGTGTGGGTCTCGGATCGGGGCGGTGAGATGGCCACGGCGCATGTGCGGCACAAGGTGGTGACGATCGATCGCGCCACCGTCGAGTCCGGGATCGAGCGCGGCCTGATCTATGAGGAGGTCCGCACCCAGGCGCGCGAGGGCTGGCGCGTCGAGAGCGTCATCAAGAACCACCGCTTCGACCCGGAGGGCCGCGCCGTCGACTGCGTGCAGATCACCTTCGAGCGGCCCGGGAGCCAGGTCGGCTGAGAGCGCCGGGCGGTCACGGCCCCTCGGCTCAGTGGGGACGGCCCTCAGGCCCCTCGGGGGACAGCGGCGTTGAGCAGGGCGACGTCGCAGACCGACGCACGCAGGGGTGAGCTGCCGCTGATCGGGTCACTCGGCGTCTGGGACAGGACCAGATTGAGGTTCGCGCTCTCCGGTCCGTACGGCGGGTAGCCGGCGAGTCCGAGCTCGTCGCAGGCCTGCCACCAGCCGTGCTGGCCGAAGACGACCTGCGGGTCGAGGCTGGGGTTGAGCTTCGCGCGCGCCCGGACGCTGCCGTGCGGGGTGTCCAGGGAGACCCAGTCACCGGCGGAGATCCCGCGGGCCGCCGCCGTGGACGGGTGCAACTCGACCTGAGGGTCAGGCGCGCTCTTGCGCAGGGCCGCGACCTGGCGGTGCTGGGTCTCGCAGAAGAACAGCGACTTCGCGCAGCTGAGCACCAGCGGGTACCGCTCGGCGAGGTCCGGACGCGAGCGAGGGCTGAGCGGCTCCTCGTAGGTCGGTAGCGGCGCATAGCCATGGGCCGCCAGCGTGGCCGAGTACAGCTCCACCCTGCCCGACGGAGTCGCGAAGCCGGTCTCGGCGTACTTGCGGTACCGCGTGATCAACGGCACCCGGACACCCTCCGGGTGGGCCCGCAGCTCGTCCAGGGTGATCCCGCTCGGCGCCAGCTGATGTCGGAATGCCGCCTCGATGTCGCCGTCCCAGAAGTGTGCTCCCAGGCCCAGTCGGGTCGCGAGGTCGAACACGAGCTGCAGGTCCGAGCGGGCCTCGCCGCGCGGCGGGACCAGCGGCTGACGCAGCTGGACCAGCGACTGCGCCTCCTGGCTGTACTCGAACCCGATCTTCAGGGCCTCGGACTCGAACGGCGTCGTCACCGGCAGCACGATGTCGGCGAGCTCCGCCGTCGGCGTCATGAAGA
The DNA here is from genome assembly GCA_963767955.1 of uncultured Actinomycetota bacterium. Lineage (GTDB taxonomy): Bacteria > Actinomycetota > Actinomycetes > Propionibacteriales > Nocardioidaceae > Nocardioides. The sequence continues at coordinate 751,715 of CAVYGA010000003.1, forward strand.
GATCGGCCTGGACGAAGAAGTCCAGGCCACGCAGCGCTTCGCGACCGCGGGCGCTGTCGCCGTGGGCCATCACCATGTTGCCGCCGAAGCCCACCAGTGCCTTGATCCGCCGGTCGAGGGCCGCGGTGTAGAAGTCCTCGCCGGTGATGAACTCGAACCGCGCCGGTCCGAGCGGCCGCAGGTCGACGCCCACCGCAGGTGGGCGCGCCTCGGAAAGGAACTCCATCCCGTCGACCGGGTTGGAGGGCACCTCGGCGAACAGCACGTTTCCACCCGGGACGTCCAGGCAGCCGGTCAGGGCGTAGAGGATGTTGACGGCGCGGACGGCCTGGGTGGCACCGCTGTGCTGTTCCAGCCCGCTCCAGGCGTAGAACGCGACCGGCCGGGCCTCCCAGAGCGTCCGGGCCGCGGCGACGATGTCCGCGGCGGGCACCCCGGTGATCTCCGCGGCAACGGGGGGAGGGAAGCCGGCGCAGCGCGACGCGAGCAGGTCCCAGACCGTACGGCCGTCGACCTCGTCGGCCGCATTGGTCCAGTCGCGCACGAAGTCGGCGTCGTACCAGCCGTTCTCGATCATCACGTGGGTGAGCGAGAGCGCCAGCGCGGCATCGGTGCCGGGCCGCACCCGCAGCCAGTGGTCGGCCCTGCCGGCGAGGCCCGCCTTGCGCGGGTCGACGACGATCAGCCTGGCGCCGCGGGCGACCGCGGCGACGGTGCTCGTGGCATGCGCGAGGCGGGCCACCGACGGGTTGTAGCCCCAGAACAGGATGCAGCCGGCGTTCTCGAGATCGGGCACGTAGACGCCCGGCACCGAGGCGCCGAACGTGTAGAGCGGGGCGAGGTAGCGGCCCCACCCGCACAGCTCCATGTAGTTGACGTAGTTCGGGCTGCCGAAGGCGCGGATCAGCCGCTGGACCCAGTCGACGGCGTCACTGATGGCCGACGTGGAGGGGGAGCTGGAGCTGAACGCGACCGAGGCTGGCCCGTCCGAGGCGGCGGTCGTCGTCAAACGCTCGGCGACCGTGTCGAGTGCCTCGTCCCAGGTGACCTGCTCCCAGCCCGGATCCGCGGCTCCCTTGGGACTGGTCCGCCTCAGGGGGTGGAGGAGCCGCGAGGGGTGGTAGAGGATCTCCGGCGCCGCCTTGCCCTTCACACAGATCGCCTGGCCCGTCGGGTGGGACGGGTCCGGCTGCAGCGCGACGAAGGTGCCGTCGGTGACGGTGGCGCGCGCCCCGCAGCGCGACACGCACAACGGGCAGAACGTCGGGACCGGGTCCCCACCCATCACCCGATTGTCGCGCCCTCCGGGGCCGCGTGCAATGCCCTCGACGAGCCGGCCAGCCTGACTGCCACCGAGAGGGACTCGGCCCTGATGCAGCGGATCTGACCTGCGGTTATCTGGTGGGCGATACTGGGTTTGAACCAGTGACCTCTTCCGTGTCAAGGAAGCGCGCTACCACTGCGCCAATCGCCCGCGTATGAAGTTGTGTGTGTTGGGCTGTGGAGGTGGGTACGGGATTTGAACCCGTGTACACGGATTTGCAGTCCGTTGCCTCGCCTCTCGGCCAACCCACCGTGGCGGCCCTCCCAAAGAAGGGCACATAGGGGAGACCTCTCCGAGCGGACGACGAGGCTCGAACTCGCGACCTCAACCTTGGCAAGGTTGTGCTCTACCAACTGAGCTACGTCCGCTTGCGCATCCGGCGTGGACCGGGCGTGCGTGAGAACACTAACCGAACGCCCGGGGCCAGCAAAATCCGGGGTTGGGCGCGCGTGTTCCGCCGTCACGGTGGCATGGTGGTGCCATGCGCGCCTGGGTGAACGGTGAACTGCTCGACGACCCCAACGGCCCCGCGATCAGCGTGGCCGACCACGGATTCACGGTCGGGGACGGGGTCTTCGAGGCCGTCAAGGTCGTCGACGGGCAGCCGTTCGCGCTGACCCGCCACCTCGCCCGGATGGCCCGCAACGTGACCGCTCTGGGCCTCCCCGCGCTGGACGACGACGCCGTCCGCCGGGGGGTGCGGGCCACCCTCGCCGGCCAGCACCTGCCACTGGGCAGGATCCGGATCACCTACACCGACGGAGTCGCCCCGCTGGGCTCGGGACGCGGTCAGAACGCACCGACGCTGGTGGTGGTGACCGCGCCGATGGACCCCTTCGAACCGACGACGGCGGCGGTGACGGTGCCGTGGCCGCGCAACGAGCGAGGCGCGCTGGCCGGTCTCAAGACCACGTCGTACGCCGAGAACGTGGTCGCCCTGGCCCGGGCCGCCGAGCACGGGGCGACCGAGGCGATCTTCGCGAACACCGCCGGCAACCTGTGCGAGGGCACCGGGACCAATGTGTTCTACGTCGTCGACGGCGAGCTCCGGACCCCGACGCTGGAGGCAGGCTGCCTGGCCGGCGTGACCCGGGCGCTGATCCTGGAGTGGTTCGGTGGTCGCGAGGTCGACGAGCCGGTCGGGGTGCTGGAGCGGGCCACCGAGATCTTCCTGGCCTCCACGACCCGCGACGTCCAGGGCGTGCACACCTGCGACGGGCGCAGCTATCCCGCTCCGGGTCCGGTCACGCGGGAGGCGGCCGATGTGTGGACCCGTCGGGAGAAGGAGCACCCGGACCCGTAGCCCCTCGTCGGCGGCGCCGGGACGCAGACGACCCCGGCCTTGGACGGACCGGGGTCGACGTGGTGGTGCGATGGGGTCACACGGCGAAGAGCTGTCCGATCAGCTCGTCGATGTTGAACTGGGAGCCTTCGGTGCCTTCGGGGACCAGCGCCAGCGTGCGGTCGACGAACGCGTTGATCTCCTGGGTCGGCGCCTGGACGAGCAGCTCCCCGTCGGGCGAGCGGAGTTCGATGATGATGACTGCCCGGCCGTCGGCGCTGAGGCACGGCCACACGTGGACGTCACCCTCTCCGGCCGGAACACTGAGGCCACGAGCCATGAGCTCACGCGCGAACGTCCAGACGACCTCCCCCCCGGGAGTCCTGAACGTCACGGTGACCGCAAACGGGTCGTTGGGCTGGTACCCCAGCGACGCGTCGAGCGTCATCGACTGGCCTGCGGCGTCAACGCAGTCCATCGCGATGTCCTGTTGCAGGCCGCTCATGAACCTGTCTTCGTGCTTCCTCATCGGATTCCTCTCAGATGCCCAAGTTGCAGAGGAGACGGTGGCCGTGACGGTGCATGACGCGGGAATCGAAAAAAAGTTACGGGTGATCCGCAACACGCCGCGTCAGGGATTGACTTCGGGCGCAATGTACCCGGATGTCCGATTCATGATGCGGGCTCGCTGGGCGGGTGCGGCCGGTTTCTGGACGGCAGATCCGATGCGCTATCGTCTCCCGCGCACCACAGGGGCGATTGGCGCAGTGGTAGCGCGCTTCGTTCACACCGAAGAGGTCACTGGTTCGAACCCAGTATCGCCCACCAGCATCACCGCAGGTTCGGCGGCAGCAGCCGCTCGCACGACGGACCGACGCAGCGCCGGGTCCGCTCGAGGATCCCGTGCAGCTGGGCCACGAGCTCGTCGTTGGCCGGGTCGACGGCCAGGTTCTCGTACTCGTTCGGGTCCTCCAGGACGTCGTACAGCTCGGTGAGGATGCCCGGCTTCGGGTCGCCCGGCTCGGGCTCCCACTCGGTGTAGAGGTAGCGGCCGGTGCGCAGTCCCGTGACCTTGCCGCGCAGCATCGTGGGCGACTGGGCGCCGACCGGGTCGATCGCCTCGAGCTTCTTCTGCGCGGCCTTGGTCGGGTTGGTCTCGGTGAGGACCACCCGGCTCCAGGAGGAGCCGGCGGACTCGTCACCGAGGCGGGCCACGTCGAGCAACGACCTGCCGTCGACCGAGGAGGTCGGCTCGACGTCACCCAGGTCGGCGAACGTCGGCGCGTAGTCGATGGAGAGGAACGGGTCGGTGCGCACCTCGTCCTTGGGGATGCCGGGCCCGGCCATCACGACCGGCACCCGCAGCGACGGCTCGTAGGGAAGGATCTTGCCCTGCGGCTCGCCCTGCTCCCCGAGGAAGTAGCCGTTGTCGCTCGTGAACAGGATCAGGGTGTTGGCGTACTCGCCGGTCTTCTTGAGGCCGGTGATGATCTCCTTGACCGACTGGTCGACGGCATAGATGGCCTCGGCGCGCTGGCGGGTGCCCTCGAGCATCTGGGCCCGACGCTCCTTGCCGAACACCCGCGTCATGCGCTTGGGCTTGTCGCTGCGGTCGGGGTCCTTCCAGTCGGCGCCGGGCGCCTTCTTGATGAACTCGTCGAAGGCGCCCTTGAGGCGCTTGGGCCGCGCCGGGGTGGAGATGAACTCGGGGTCGTCGGGCTCCCGGGGGGCTCCGTGGTGGGGTGCCGTGAACGAGACGTAGCTGAAGAACGGCTGGTCGCCCGAGGCGGACTCGGCGTTCATCTCCTGGGCGAGGTCGCCGTAGGCGTAGCTCTGGTATCTGCCACCGAGCGGCAGGAACCCGTTGCAGTTGTCGTTCAGCGTGGTGTCGAAGTAGCGGTAGGTGCCGCCGTTGTCGGGATGCTGGGGATCCATCCCGCCGTCGACCGACGCGCGCCACAGGTCCCAGCCGGGCGGGCAGTACTGCACCGAGGTCCCGGTGTCCCTGCCGGGCTCCGGCTCGGGGCCGTAGCCGTTGAGGTACTTGCCCATGTACGTCGTGCGGTAGCCGCCGCCCTGCAGCCACACCGGGAAGGTCGAGTCGTCCTCGAGCGAGCTGAACCCCCACGGCGGCTCGTGCGACCAGACCCCGTGGTTGTGGGGGTAGAGCCCGGTCATCACCGAGGCCCGGGCCGGGCAGCACAGCGGGAAGGTGGCGAAGCCGTTGGTGAACGTGACGCCCTGCTTGCCGATCAGCCTCTGGACGTTCGGCATCCACCGCAGCTCGTCGGTGCGCATGTCGTCGACCATGATCATCAGCACGTTGGGCTTCTCGGTGCGCTCGGTCGAGGCGTTCACCGGGCGCGAGCCGTCGAGCGTGACTGTGGCGTCAACGGTCGAGGTGTCGCCGTCGAGGCAGGCACGGTCGTAGTCGAGCCGGGTGAGCAGCGAGGTCGGCTCCGCCGTGACGGTGGGCGCGCACGCGCCGCTGGGGCTCGTGCCGCGCTCGAGCGTGGTGGCGGCGCCGTTGAGGTCGACCGTGAGGGAGGTCCGCCACGGCTTCTTGGCCGAGCGCACCGAGACGCTGACGGTCGGCCCGGAGTTGTCGACGTACACCCGGGGCCGGCGGGTCGGCTCGTCGTCACCCGACCCGGCCGGGTCCGCGGGCAGGCTGACCCGGACCTTCCGCTTGTCGCCGCCGTCGTCGGACAGGACGGTACGGAGGACGATCGCCCCGCCGCCGGCGATGAGCACGAGGACGAGGGCGATCAGCCAGGTCCGCTTGTTCTTCAGCATCTGTTCTCCAGGACGACGAAACCCGGGCGCGGAGCGGCACGGGGCACGGATACGATCGTAGGACTGTCCAGCACACAATCCGAGGAGTGCCCCTGTGTCCGACATCCGTGTCACCGTCGTCGCCGCCGATGCCAGGGCCGAGCGCACGGTGACGACCGGCACCCGGGCCTGGGAGCTCTTCACCGACACCCCCGAGGTGATCGCTGCGCGTGTGGACGGCGAGCTCCGCGACCTCGCCCACGAGCTGGGGGAGGGCGCGCTGGTCGAGGGCGTCAGGATCGACTCCGCCGACGGCCGCGACATCCTGCGGCACTCCACCGCCCACGTGCTCGCGCAGGCCGTGCAGGACCTCTTCCCCGACGCGCGGCTCGGGATCGGGCCGCCGATCGAGAACGGCTTCTACTACGACTTCGACGTGGACACCCCGTTCGTGCCGGAGGACCTGGCCAAGATCGAGACCCGGATGCGCAAGATCATCAAGGAGGGCCAGAAGTTCTCCCGCCGAGCGGTCTCCGACGCCGAGGCCCTCGACGAGCTGGCCGGCGAGCCCTACAAGATCGAGCTGATCGGGCTCAAGGGCGGCTCCGGTGATGGCGCGGCGGCGGCCCAGGAGATCGCCGAGGGCGCGAACGTGGAGGTGGGCGGCGGCGAGCTGACCATCTACGACAACCTCAACCGCTCCGGCGAGATCGCCTGGAAGGACCTCTGCCGCGGCCCGCACCTGCCCACCACGAAGCGGATCCCGGCGTTCAAGGTGATGCGCTCCGCGGCGGCGTACTGGCGCGGCGACGAGAAGAACAAGCAGCTCCAGCGCATCTACGGCACCGCCTGGGAGACCAAGGAGGCGCTCGAGGAGCACCTGCACCGGATCGAGGAGGCCGAGCGCCGCGACCACCGCAGGCTCGGCCGTGAGCTGGACCTCTACTCCTTCCCCGACGAGCTCGGCTCCGGGCTGGTGGTCTTCCACCCCAAGGGCGGGGTGATCAAGCGGGAGATGGAGGACTACGTCCGCCGTCGGCACATCGAGGAGGGCTTCGAGTACGTCGGCACCCCGCACATCAGCAAGGAGGGGCTGTTCCACACCTCGGGTCACCTGCCCTACTACGCCGATGGGATGTTCCCGCCGATGGAGATGGAGGGCGCGCGCTACCGCCTCAAGGCGATGAGCTGCCCGATGCACAACCTCATCTACCGCGCCCGTGGCCGCTCCTACCGCGAGCTGCCGCTGCGGCTGTTCGAGTTCGGCGGCGTCTACCGCAACGAGAAGTCCGGCGTCGTGCACGGCCTCACGCGGGTCCGCGGGATGACGCAGGACGACTCGCACTCCTACGTCACCCGCGAGCAGGCGCCGGCCGAGATCAAGCACCTGCTCGACTTCTGCCTCGGCCTGTTCCGCGACTTCGGGCTCGACGACTACTACCTCGAGCTGTCGACCCGTGACGACGCCCATCCCGACAAGTTCGTCGGCTCGGAGGAGGAGTGGGCCGAGGCGACGGCGGTGCTGGAGAAGGTCGGCGTCGAGTCCGGCCTCGAGCTGGTGCCGGACCCGGGCGGGGCGGCCTACTACGGCCCCAAGATCTCGGTGCAGGCGCGCGACGCGATCGGCCGCACCTGGCAGATGTCGACGATCCAGTACGACTTCAACCAGCCGCGTGGCTTCGAGCTCGAGTACCAAGCGGCCGACGGCACCCGGCAGCGCCCGGTGATGATCCACTCCGCGAAGTTCGGCTCGATCGAGCGGTTCATCGGCGTGCTGGTCGAGCACTACGCCGGCGCCTTCCCGCCGTGGCTCGCGCCCGTCCAGGTGCAGGCGATCCCGATCGCGGAGCGCCACAACGACTACCTGTACGACGTGGCGAGGCGACTGCGGGCGGCCGGCATCCGGGTCGAGATCGACGACTCCGACGACCGCATGCAGAAGAAGATCCGCAACGCCCAGCTGCAGAAGGTGCCGTTCATGCTGATCGCCGGCGACGACGACGTGGCCGCCGGTGCGGTCTCGTTCCGCTACCGCGACGGTCACCAGGACAACGCGGTGCCCGTCGACGAGGCGATCGCGCGGGTGGCCGAGGCGATCGCCTCGCGGTCGCAGGTCTGATGCCCGACGAGCCTCACGAGCTCACCCAGGACGGGGTGGGCCAGGCCGATGACCTCGACCGGTTGTGGACCCCGCACCGGATGTCCTACATCCGCGGGGAGAACAAGCCGGCCGACGGGACACCGGGGGAGTGCCCGTTCTGCCGGGTGCCCGACGGGTCCGACGAGGACGGCCTGGTCGTGCACCGCGGCGAGCTGGCCTACGTCGTGCTCAATCTCTATCCCTACGCGCCCGGGCACCTGCTGATCTGCCCCTACCGTCACCTCGCGGACTACACCGAGACCACGGACCCCGAGGCCGCCGAGATCGGCGTCCTCACCAAGCGGGCGATGACCGTGGTCCGCGAGGTGTCCGGCGCGAAGGGCTTCAACCTGGGCATGAACCAGGGCGCCATCGCGGGCGCCGGCATCTCCGCGCACCTGCACCAGCACGTCGTGCCCCGGTGGCCCGGCGACCAGAACTTCATGCCGATCATCGGGCGCACCAAGACGCTGCCCGAGCTGCTCACCGAGACCCGACGGCTGCTCGCCGAGGCCTGGTAGCCGTCCGCCCGGGCCGGTCTCGACCATGTTGCCTCGTGCGCCCGGCCGGAGGAACGTGGACCGGAGCGGCGGCGCCGCTGGGGGCGTCGCCCGAGACCCCCGAGGAGGCTCCGAGATGTTTGCTCGATCCACCACGATCCACGGTGACCCCGGTTCCATCGATGCCGGTATCGCCTACATCCGCGACGAGGTGATGCCGGTCATCACGGCCATGGACGGGTGCATCGGACTGTCCCTGGTCATCGACCGGGAGTCGGGTCGCGCCATCGCCACGAGCTCGTGGGACACCGAGGAGTCCCTGCGCGCCAGCGGCGACACCCTCGCGTCGTACCGCTCACGGGGCGGAGAGATCCTCGGCGGCACACCCGAGGTCGAGGAGTGGGAGGTGGCGGTCATGCACCGTGACCACACCACCACCGAGGGCGCGTGCTGCCGGGTCACCTGGGCCCAACCGGAGGATCTCGACGCCGCGCTGGAGATGTGGCGCTCACGGCTGTTGGGGCGCTTCGAGGCGATGGACGGCTTCTGCTCCGCGAGCCTGCTCATGGACCGCACCCGCGGCGTCACCTGTGGCACCGTCACCTTCGACTCGCGCGCGGCCCTCGAGGCCAGCCGTGAGCAGGCCCGCGAGGTCCGCGACTCCGCCAGCAGCGAGATGGGCGTCTCGTTCCTGGACGTGGCCGAGTTCGAGCTCGCCGTCGCTCACCTGAGGTTGCCCGAGCTGGTGTGAGACGCCGGCTCAGAGCCGGTCCAGCACCTTGCCGCAGGCCTCGCGGTAGCGCTCGCGCAGGCCCGCGGTGAGGGGCGCCGTGTGTGCGGCGCCCGCCGGAGCGGGCCAGTCCGGGAACGTCCCGGTCAGCACCCACGCCGCCTGGACGGCGGCACCGCGGGCGACGTACTCGCCACTGTCCGGTACGACGACCGGTCGCCCGAGGACCCGAGGCGCGATGTCGCGGACCGCCGGGGAGGCGGCCCCGCCTCCGGTCAGCAGGACGCGGTCGACCCGGGCGCCCTGCGCGACCAGGGCGTCGAGACAGTCCGCGAGCGAGCACAGCAACCCCTCGACGGTCGCCCGGGCCAGGTGGCCGCGGGTCCAGCTGGCGGGGTCGAGGCCGTGCAGTGAGGCGGTCGCGAGGGGGAGGTTCGGGGTGCGCTCGCCGACGAAGTACGGCACCAGGACCGCCCCGCCGGCGCCGGCCGGGGCGGCCAGGGCGAGGTCGCTGAGCCCGGCGTGGTCGACGCCCAGGAGGACCGCGGTGGAGTCGAGGACCTGGGCGGCGTTGAGCGTGCAGCCGAGCGGGAGGAACCGGCCGGTGCCGTCGGCGAAGCCCGCCACGGCGCCGGACGGGTCGTTCGCCGCGACGGCCGAGACGGCGCAGGCCACCCCCGACGTACCGACGGAGACCACCGCGTCCGTGTCGCCCGCCGAGAGCCCGAGCATCGACGCGGCGTTGTCGCCGAGGCCGGGGCCGAGGACGGCACCGGCCCGGGTGCGGCCGGCGGCCTCGGTCGGCCCGAGGACCCGGGGGAGCAGTGGCACGTGGCCGAGCGCCCGCTCGAGCAGGTCCGTGCGGTAGTCGCCGGAGCCGGGGGACCAGTAGCCGGTGCCACTGGCGTCGGAGCGGTCGGTGACCAGCTCGTCGAGGCTCGACGACCCCGAGAGCCGCCAGGTGAGCCAGTCGTGCGGCAGGCAGACGGCGGCGGTGCGAGCGGCCGCCTCCGGCTCGTGGTCGCGCAGCCAGCGCAGCTTGGTGACCGTGAGCGAGGCGACCGGGACGCTGCCCACCGCCGCTGTCCACGCGCTCGGCCCGCCCAGCTCGGCGATCAGGTCGGTGGCGGCGTCGGCGGAGCGGGTGTCGTTCCACAGCAGCGCGGGCCGGACCACGGCTCCCGACTCGTCGAGGCAGACCATGCCGTGCTGCTGGCCTCCGACGGCGAGCGCGTCGACGTCGTCGAGACCACCCGCGGCCCGGATCGCCTCGTCGAGCGCCGCCTCCCAGGCCGCCGGGTCGACCTCGGTCCCCTCCGGATGGCCGGCCCGGCCCTCGCGGAGCAGGGCGCCCGTGTCGCCGTCGAGGACGACGACCTTGCACGACTGGGTCGAGGAGTCGATCCCGGCGACGCGCGACACCTCAGCCCCGGGTGCCGTAGAGGTGCTCGAGCGCGAGCTGGTCGAGGCGCTCGAAGCCCATGCCGCGCCGCCCCGCCTCCTCGGGGTCGAAGGTCTCCTTGCGCAGGTCGGCGATGGTCTCGCCCGAGCCCAGCGTCGGCTCCCCGAGCTGGTCGACCCGAGCGGCGGCCAGCGCCTGCTGCACCTCCGGGTCGGCGCGGAACGCGCGGACCTTCTCGCGCAGGATCAGGTAGTTGCGCATGCAGCCCTCGGCCGAGGCCCAGACGCCGTCCATGTCCTCGGTGCGGGGCGGCTTGAAGTCGAAGTGCCGCGGCCCGTCGTAGCCGCCGTGCTCGACGATGTCGACGGTCCAGAACGCGCCGCGGGCGTTGCCGGCACCGAAGCGCAGGTCCTGGTCGTAGCGCGGGCCGGTCTGTCCGTTCAGGTCGATGTGGAAGAGCTTGCCGTGCCACAGCGCCTGCGCCAGCCCGTGGGCGTAGTTGAGCGAGGCCATCTCCTCGTGGCCGACCTCGGGGTTCACCCCGACCAGCTCGGAGTGCTCGAGCTCCTCGATGAACGCGAGGGCGTGTCCGATGGTCGGCAGCAGGATGTCGCCGCGGGGCTCGTTGGGCTTGGGCTCGATCGCGAAGCGCATGTCGTAGCCCTGGTCGACGGCGTACGACGTCATCAGGTTGAAGCCCTCCGCGTAGCGGTCGAGCGCCGCGCGGACGTCCTTGGCGCCGCCGGACTCGGTGCCCTCGCGACCGCCCCAGGCCACGAAGATCCGGGCTCCCAGCTCGGCGGCCAGGTCCATGTTGTCCAGCACCTTGCGCAGCGCGAACCGGCGTACGTCGCGGTCGTTGTTGGTGAACCCGCCGTCTCGGAAGACCGGGTGCGAGAAGAGGTTGGTGGTCACCATCGGGACCTCGAGGCCGGTCTCCTCCAGGGCGCGGCGCAGGGGAGCCAGGTGCTGCTGCTTGACGCCGGCGTCGGCGCCGAACGGGAAGACGTCGTCGTCGTGGAAGGTGATGCCGTAGGCGCCGAGCTCGGCCAGCCGGTGGATCGCCACGGCCGGGTCGAGGGGCTCGCGGATCGCGCCGCCGAACACGTCGACGCCCTGCCAGCCGACCGTCCAGAGTCCGAAGGAGAACCGGTCCTCGCGGGTGGGGGTCAGTGCTGCCCAATCACTCATCGTCATCTCCTCGGTCGTGACCGTTTCGTTGGATTTCCGAACAAAGAAGTCTCGTATGACCCCTTGTGCTGGCATTCGCCGGTCAGTATGTTGTGAATCACAACATACACCGTGATGTGAGTCACATCGCAAGACCCAAGTTGAGGGAGAGATCATGGTTAGCAGGTTGGGAACGAGGCGACTGGTCGCTCTCGCCGCGGTGGGAGTGCTCGGCGCACTGTCCCTCTCCGCGTGCGGCAGCGACTCGAGCAGCAGCGGTGGCGGCGGCGACGACGCCGCCAAGAAGGTCGGCGTGATCCTGCCCGACGCGACCACGTCACCGCGATGGGAGGCCAACGACCGCCCGAGCCTCAAGGCCGCGTTCGACGAGGCGGGAGTCGAGTCGATCATCACCAACGCCGACGGCGACACCAGCAAGTTCGGCAACATCTGTGACGACATGATCAACCAGGGCGTCTCGGTCCTGATGATCGTCAACCTCGACTCCGAGTCGGGTGGCGCCTGCCTCAAGAAGGCCGCCGACGCCGGTGTCCAGAGCATCGACTACGACCGGCTCACCCTGGGTGGCGGCGCGTCCTACTACGTGTCCTTCGACAACGTGAAGGTCGGCGACCTCATGGGTGAGGGCCTGACGAAGTGCCTGGACGACGCGGGCAAGACCAAGGCCAACATCGTCTTCATCAACGGTGACCCCAACGACAACAACGCCGCGCTGTTCAAGTCCGGCTACGAGCAGAACCTGCAGCCCAAGATCGACTCGGGCGACTACACGCTGGTCGGCGACCAGACCGGTGAGTGGGACGCCACCAAGGCCGGCACCGCGTTCGAGCAGCTCTACGCCAAGAACAGCGGCAAGGTGGACGGCGTGGTCTCGGCCAACGACACCATGGCCGGCGGCATCATCGCCCGGCTCAAGGCCAACGGCCTGTCCGGCAAGGTCCCGGTCACGGGGCAGGACGCCAGCGTCGAGGGCCTGCAGCGGATCCTTCGTGGCTCGCAGTGCATGACCGTCTACAAGGACACCAACCTCGAGGCGAAGGCGGCCTCGGACCTCGCCATCGCGCTGATCAACGGCGACCAGGAGGCGGCCGACGCCCTGGCCACCGGGTCGGTCGAGGACACCGAGCTCGGTCAGGACGTCCCGTCCGTGCTGGCCACGCCCGAGGCGATCTACAAGGACGGGGTCGCCAAGGTGATCTCGGACGGGTTCCAGTCCAAGGACGACGTCTGCAGCGGGAACTTCGCGAAGCTCTGCACCGACAACGGGGTGCAGTGACCCCGTGCTGAGCCTCTCGGCCTGACCGTGTCGTGGGGTGGGTTCGCTCGTCGGGCCCACCCCACCACCGGTTCCACCCGCTCCAACTGCTCCGCTCGCCCGAAACCACGGCAGCACCATTCCGACGAAGGAGTCCTCGTGTCCGCGACCGCTGAGGAAACGCCCTCGAGCGCCGACGCCGCCCAGGCGCCGCTGCTCTCGCTGAGGGGCATCAACAAGAGCTTCGGAGCCGTGCACGTGCTCCAAGGCGTCGACCTCGACATCACCCCGGGCCGGGTGACCGCCCTGGTCGGGGACAACGGTGCCGGCAAGAGCACCCTGATCAAGGGCATCGCCGGTATCCACGCCTTCGACTCCGGGGAGTACACCTTCGAGGGGAAGCCGGTCACCGTGCACGGCCCCCGGGACTCCAACGCCCTCGGCATCGAGGTCGTCTACCAGGACCTCGCGCTCTGCGACAACCTCGACGTCGTCCACAACATGTTCCTGGGTCGGGAGGTGACCGTCGGTGGGCTGCTCAACGAGCACAGCATGGAGGCCAAGGCCCGCGAGACGCTCGACGGGCTCTCGGTGCGCACCCTCAAGTCCGTGCGTACCCAGGTCGCCTCGCTCTCCGGCGGCCAGCGCCAGACCGTGGCGATCGCCCGTGCGGTGCTCTGGAACTCGAGGATCGTGATCCTGGACGAGCCGACCGCGGCCCTGGGCGTGGCCCAGACCGAGCAGGTCCTCAAGCTCGTCCGCCGCCTCGCCGACCGTGGTCTCGGCGTGGTCCTCATCAGCCACAACCTCAACGACGTCTTCCAGGTGGCCGACGACATCGCGGTGCTCTACCTCGGCCAGATGGCCGCGCAGGTGCACACCAAGGACGTCACCAGCGACGAGGTGATCAAGCTGATCACCACGGGACGCAGCGGGTCCGACGACGCAGCGAACGGCAGCACCGAAGGAGGCGCACGATGAGTGCCACGACCGCCCCCACCCCCGACACCGCTCCCGAGCAGCCGCAGGAGGACAAGCAGACGCTGCGCTCGATCGGCGGCGACTACGTGTCGAAGATCCGCGGCGGCGACGTCGGCTCGCTGCCGGCGCTGCTCGGTCTGCTGGCACTGGTGATCACCTTCACGGCGCTGCGCGGTGACACCTTCACGAACCAGTTCAACTTCGCCAACCTCTTCAACCAGTCCGCCGGCGTCATGGTGATCGCCATGGGCCTGGTCTTCGTGCTGCTGCTCGGCGAGATCGACCTGTCGGCCGGGTTCGCCGGCGGCACCGCGGCAGCGGTCCTCGGCATCGTGGCGACCAACCACGGCTGGCCCTGGCCGTTCGCGATCCTCGCCTGCATCCTGACCGGCACGGTGATCGGACTCGGCATCGGCCTGCTGGTGGCCCGGCTCGGCATCCCGTCGTTCGTGGTCACGCTGGCGGCGTTCCTGGGCCTGCAGGGCGTGATGCTGCTGATCATCGGCGAGGGCGGCACGATCGCCTACCGCAACGAGCAGATCCTCGCGATCATGAACAAGAACCTGCCGATCTGGATGGGCTGGTCGCTCACCGTGGTCGGGGTCGCGGTCTACGCGCTGGTCACCTTCCGCCGGGTCGCGGCACGGCGTTCGGCCGGCCTGACCGGCGAGTCCATCCTGCTCTGGGCGATCAAGACCACCGGCCTGGCGATCATCCTGATCTGGGTCACCTACTACCTCAGCCTGGAGCGGTCGCGGAACCCCGCACTGATCTCGCTCAAGGGGGTCCCGATCGTGGTCGTGGTCCTGATGGGGCTGCTGATCGTGCTCACCTTCATGCTCACCCGCACCGCCTGGGGCCGGCACATCTACGCCGTCGGCGGCAACGCCGAGGCGGCCCGCCGCTCCGGCATCAACGTGGCGTGGATCCGGCTGTCCTGCTTCATGATGTGCTCGTCGCTGGCCGCGGTCGGCGGCCTGCTGATCGCCAGCCGCGACAACTCGGTCTCGGGCAACACCGGTGGCTCGCTGACGCTGCTGTACGCCGTGGGCGCGGCCGTGATCGGCGGCACCAGCCTCTTCGGCGGCAAGGGCCGGATCCTCGACGCGGTGCTCGGGGGCCTGGTGATCGCGGTCATCAACAACGGCATGCTGCAGCTCGACCAGCCGTCCGGCCGGGTCTACCTGGTCACCGGGATCGTGCTGCTGCTGGCCGCGAGCGTCGACGCCATCAGCCGCCGCAAGGCACGGGCCTCGGGACGGGTGTGACCTTGTGCCGGCCAGCCCTGCGTCCGGGAAGGAGCAGCTGCGGCGCAACAACATGAGCCGCCTGCTCACGCGGGTCCACGTCTCGGGGCCCACCAGCCGGGCCGCGCTGACCAGCGAGACCGGGCTGAACCGCAGCACCATCGGTGACCTGTGCGGCGAGCTGGAGGCGCTCGGGCTGGTCCGGGAGGACGTGGGCGTCCTCCGGGGCCGGTCCGGGCGGCCTTCGCACGTGGTCGCACCACGCAGCGACAACGTGGTGATCGCGGTGGACCTCGGGGTCGACCGGATCTCGGTGGCGGTGGTGGGCCTCGGTGGCGAGGTGCTGGAGCGCCGCGTGCGCCGGCACCACACCGGGGAGCACGACGTCGAGCACGTCGTGGAGTCGTTGGCCCAGATGGTCTCGGAGGTGCTGGTCGGCCGCGGTGACCTGCGGTGCGTGGGCATGGGCGTCTCCGTGCCCGGTGCGGTCCGGGGCCGGGACGGCCTGGTGCACTTCGCACCCAACCTCGGGTGGGTCGACGAGCCGTTCACAGAGCTGGTCGGCACCCGCCTCGGCCCCGCGTTCCCGGTCGTCACCGGCAACGACGCCAACCTCGGCGCCCTCGCCGAGCACGTCCGTGGCGCCGCCCAGGGGCGCTCCGAGGTCGCCTACCTCAGCGGGTCGGTCGGCATCGGTGGCGGCTTCCTCGTGAACGCGCAGCCGCTGTCGGGCGCCAGTGGCTACGCAGGCGAGATCGGGCACATCCTGGTGGACAGCAACGGCCCGGCCTGCCGCTGCGGCAACATCGGCTGCTGGGAGATGAAGATCGGTGAGAACCAGATCCTCACCCAGTCCGGACGGCTTCCCGGAGGTGGCCCGGCGGCTGTCGCCGAGGTGATCGCCGCCGCGGTCGCGGGCGAGGAGCGCGCGGCCGCCGTACTCGCCAGCGTCGCGGAGTGGATCGGCGTGGGGCTGCGTGGGCTGATCAACATCTTCAACCCCCAGGTCGTCGTCCTCGGTGGCTCCCTCGCCAAGGTCTGGGAGGTCGAGCACGAGCGGATCGAGGCCGTCCTCGACAGCGTCCGGCTGGTCTCCCCGCATGAGGAGGTGACGATCCGGGCCGCGGCGCTGGGACAGGACTCCTCGCTCCTCGGCGCCGCCGAGCTGGCCTTCGCGCCGCTGCTCGCGGACCCGCAGGGCGTCCTCGGCAGCGAGCTTGCCACCTCGGTCTGACCCTCAGGCCCGGCTCACCGGGTGCGGATGCTCCGCGCTCCTGCCCTGGAACGCGAGGATCGCCGGGTTGACCACCCTGCCCTCGCGGATCTCGATGGCCCGGGCCAGCGTCTCGTCGGCGTCCCAGGCCGCGGGCCCCTCCAGGACCGGGCGCAGGAACGGGATGAGGGCCAGGCTGTTCTCCCAGGTCGCGGAGTTCCAGAGGTACGACGGGCTGTGGTCCACAGCGTAGTAGCCGATGTTCTTGCCGACGACGAACATCGGCTCGTCGAACGTGGTAGGCCGGGCCCAGCTGAACCCCATGCCCTCGTCGCAGGAGACGTCGACGATCAGGCTGCCCGACCGGAACGCGTCGAGGTCCTCGGTGCGGAGGTAGGTCAGCGGCGCCGCGGTGTCCTGCAGCGTGCAGTTGACCACGATGTCGTTCTCCGCGAGGTACGGCGCCAGGGGCAGCCGGCCGCGCTCGGTGATCACGTGGCTGCGGTGCGGCTCGTCGGGGTCGTGCTCGAACTGCCGGATCCTGACCGAGTGGATCGGCGAGCCCACCGCCGCGACCCCCCGGTTCGTCAGCACCGCGACCTCGTGGACGCCGTGCGCGTTGAGGGCCGTCACCGCGCCGCGCGCGGTCGCGCCGAAGCCGATCACCACCGCCTTCAGCCGACGGCCGTAGTCGCCGGTGATCCCGGTCAGCTCCATGGCCTGCAGCACCGAGCAGTAGCCGGCCAGCTCGTTGTTCTTGTGGAAGACGTGCAGCCCCACGGCGCCGTCATGGGTCCAGTGGTTCATCGCCTCGAACGCGACCAGCGTCAGCCGCCGGTCGATGGCCAGCTGGGTGATCTCCGGGTCCTGCACGCAGTGCGGCCAGCCCCAGAGCACCTGCCCCGGACCCATCGCGGCGACGTCCTCGTGCTGCGGCTTGGGCAGCAGCACCACGTCGGAGGAGGCCAGCAGCTCCGCCCGGGTCGCGAAGCCGGCGACGGAGCCGAGCAGGTCGTCGTCGCTGACGCCGTACCGCTCGCCGTATCCGTGCTCGAGGGTGATCCGGGCCCGCAGGTCCGCGTCGAGCCCCGGAAGGTGGTCGGGGTGCAGGGGGAGTCGGCGCTCGTTCTCCTTGGCGGAGGACCCGATCACCCCGAGTCGGAGAAGGGTCACTTCTTCTTGGCGTCGAGCTTGTCCGAGAACGACTCGTCGCGACCCTTGTCGCGCTTCTCGGCTCGTTTCTCCTTGATGGACTTGCCGGATTTCTTCGACATTCCCTGGCGTGGTGACTTGTCGCTCATGGCGAGTCCCTCGGTCGGAAGCCTGATTGGCTCCGTGGGCGCCACGGTACGCCTCCCGGCCACGACCGGCCGGGCAGGTAGCCTGCTGCCGCCATGATGGAACGTTTCCGCGCCTTCTGGACCAAGGTGATCTCTCCGGTCGCCCACCTGCTCATCCGCCTCGGCGTCAGCGCCGACGCCGTGACGGTGGTCGGCACCCTCGGCGTGTCCGCCGGCGCCCTGGTCTTCTTCCCGCAGGGGAAGCTGCTGACCGGAGTGCTGGTCATCACCGCCTTCGTGTTCAGCGACCTGGTGGACGGGCACATGGCCCGGCTGACCGGGAAGACCAACAAGTTCGGGGCGTTCCTCGACTCGACGCTCGACCGGATCGGCGACGGCGCGATCTTCGCCGGCCTCGCGCTGTTCTACGCGGGCCCGGGGGACAGCGACGTCTACCTCGTGCTGTCCCTCGTCTGCCTGCTCATGGGCGCGGTCACCTCCTATGCCCGGGCCAAGGCCGAGGGGCTCGGGTTCCAGGCCAAGGTCGGCATCGCCGAGCGCGCCGACCGGCTGGTGGCGATCCTGGTGATGACGGGGCTCAGCGGCATCTTCGACCTGCCGATCCTGATGGAGCTCACGCTCTGGGCGCTGGCCCTGGCCAGCACCGTGACGGTGGTGCAGCGGATCTGGGTCGTACGCCGCCAGGCGCTCGCCGAGGCCGCCGCGACACCCCACCAGACCCCGCCCCCCGGCTCGGGGGACGGCTAGACCTGCGGCTCCGTCCCGATGCGGCGTCCGGCCGCGCCTCGCCGTACGCTGGAGGCATGGCAGAGCAGACTCCCGAGACCCCCACCGACCGCCCCGCGACGGGCACCGCCGCCGTCAAGCGCGGCATGGCCGAGATGCTCAAGGGCGGGGTGATCATGGACGTGGTCAACGTCGAGCAGGCGAAGATCGCCGAGGACGCCGGGGCGGTCGCCGTGATGGCGCTGGAGCGGGTTCCCGCCGACATCCGCGCCCAGGGTGGCGTGTCCCGGATGAGCGATCCCGACATGATCGACGGCATCATCGAGGCCGTCTCGATCCCGGTGATGGCCAAGGCCCGGATCGGCCACTTCGCCGAGGCACAGGTACTGCAGTCGCTCGGCGTCGACTACATCGACGAGTCCGAGGTCCTGACCCCGGCCGACTACGCCAACCACATCGACAAGTGGGTCTTCACCGTGCCGTTCGTGTGCGGGGCGACCAACCTCGGCGAGGCACTGCGCCGGATCACCGAGGGCGCGGCGATGATCCGCTCCAAGGGCGAGGCCGGCACCGGCGACGTCTCCAACGCGGTCACCCACATGCGCACCATCCGCGCGGAGCTGCGCCGCCTCCACGGGCTGGAGGCCGACGAGCTGTACGTCGCGGCCAAGGAGCTGCAGGCGCCGTACGAGCTGGTCAAGGAGGTCGCCCAGGCCGGCAAGCTCCCGGTGGTGCTCTTCACCGCCGGCGGCATCGCCACCCCGGCCGACGCCGCGATGATGATGCAGCTCGGCGCCGAGGGTGTCTTCGTGGGCTCGGGCATCTTCAAGGCCGGCAACCCGGCCGAGCGCGCCGAGGCGATCGTCAAGGCCACCACGTTCTACGACGACCCGGACGTGGTCGCGAAGGTCTCGCGCGGGCTCGGCGAGGCGATGGTCGGCATCAACGTCGAGGAGATCCCGCAGCCGCACCGGCTCGCCGAGCGCGGCTGGTGACCCCCTCCCACCCACCCCGTTGAGTCGCGCCTCCCACCCCGTTGAGTGGCGCCTCGCGCCCCGTTGAGTGGCGCCGCGAGCCCGTTGCGGGGACGGAGCCGCCACTCGACGGGGTGTAGGACGCCACTCAACGGGTTGGTCCCTAGGATTGAGGGGTGCCCACCCCCACCGTCGGCGTCTTCGCCCTGCAGGGCGACGTGCGCGAACACCGCCGCATGCTTGAGTCCTGCGGCGTCGCCACCACGGCCGTACGCCGCCCGGGGGAGCTGGCCGGTCTCGCCGGGATCGTGCTGCCCGGTGGTGAGTCGACCACGATGCACAAGCTGGCCCGGACCTTCGAGCTGTTCGAACCGCTCCGTGAGGCGATCCGCGGCGGCCTGCCGGCGTTCGGCACCTGCGCGGGGATGATCATGCTGGCCGACCACATCGAGGGCGGGATCGCCGGGCAGGAGACGATCGGCGGCCTCGACGTCGTCGTACGCCGCAACGCCTTCGGCCGGCAGGTCGACTCGTTCGAGGAGATGGTGCCGTTCACACCGTCGTGGGCGGCGCCGTTCGACTTCCCGGCCACGTTCATCCGGGCACCCTGGGTCGAGAAGGTCGGAGACGGCGTCGAGGTCGTCGCCCGCGCCACCCTCGCCGACGGCGGGGTTAGGATCGTCGCGGTCCGGCGGGGCGGCCTGCTCGCCACGTCGTTCCACCCGGAGATCACCGGTGACCGCCGGATCCACCAGCTGTTCGTGGACCTGGTCCGCCAGGGCTGATCCCCCCACGCACCCGCGACACGGAAGAGAGCGCATGTCCGGCCACTCCAAATGGGCGACCACCAAGCACAAGAAGGCAGTCGTCGACGCCCGCCGCGGCAAGATGTTCGCCAAGCTCATCAAGAACATCGAGGTCGCCGCGCGGATGGGCGGCGGGGACCCCACCGGCAACCCGACGCTCTTCGACGCGATCCAGAAGGCCAAGAAGTCGTCGGTCCCCAACGACAACATCGACCGCGCCGTCAAGCGCGGCTCGGGTGCCGAGGCCGGCGGCGCGGACTACACGACGATCATGTACGAGGGCTACGGCCCCTCCGGGGTCGCGATGCTCATCGAGTGCCTCACCGACAACAAGAACCGGGCCGCGATGGAGGTGCGCACCGCGATGACCCGCAACGGCGGCTCGCTCGCCGACCCGGGCTCGGTGTCGTTCCTGTTCCACCGCAAGGGAGTGGTGCTGGTGCCCACCGACCAGGAGGGCAGGACGGTCAGCGAGGACGACGTACTGGAGGCGACGCTGGAGGCGGGCGCCGAGGACGTCCTCGACCTGGGGGAGTCCTTCGAGGTCATCTCCGAGGCGACCGACCTGGTCGAGGTCCGCACCGCGCTGCAGGCCGCCGGTGTCGACTACGACTCCGCGGAGGCGTCCTTCCTCCCCGACCTGCAGGTCGAGCTCGACAAGGACGGCGCCGGCAAGGTGTTCCGCCTGATCGAGGCCCTCGAGGACCTCGACGACGTCCAGAACGTCTACGCCAACTTCGACGTCTCCGACGCGGTCATGGAAGAGCTCGACGCCTGACCCCTCCCGGGACGCAGCAAGAAGTCACACCTCGACGCGCAAGAAGTGACACCTCGGCGCGCAAGAAGTGACACCTGGGCGGGGGAGGGCGTGTCGTACGGCGATCGCGGCGGAGGGCACGTTAGCGTTTCGTCCGAACAGGTGTTCGGACGGGCGGTGACGCATCGCCCCGGTGACGGCGGAAGGCAGCCCATGCGCGTGCTCGGGATCGACCCCGGACTGACCCGCTGCGGTGTCGGCGTGGTCGAGGGCACGGTCGGACGCCCGCTGAGCCTGGTCGCCGTGGGCGTGGTCCGCACCTCCGCCGAGTCGCCGCTGCCGCAGCGCCTGGTCGCCATCGAGCGCGGGCTCGAGGACTGGATCGAGCGGCACGCGCCCGACGCGGTGGCGGTCGAGCGGGTGTTCGCCCAGCACAACCTCCGCACCGTGATGGGCACCGCGCAGGCCAGCGGCATCGCGCTGCTGGTGGCCGCGCGGCGCGGGCTGCCGGTCGCGCTGCACACCCCGAGCGAGGTCAAGGCCGCGGTCTCCGGCAGCGGCCGCGCCGACAAGGCGCAGGTCGCGGCGATGGTGACCCGGCTGCTCCGGCTCACCGAGGCGCCGCGGCCGGCCGACGCCGCCGACGCCCTCGCGCTGGCCATCACCCACATCTGGCGCGGCGGTGCCCAGGCCCGCATCGACGCCGCACTCGCCCGTTCCGTCCACCAGGCAGGACACCGATGATCGCCTTCGTCCGCGGGACCGTCGCCGGTCTGACGCTCTCCAGTGCCGTCCTCGAGGTCGGGGGAGTCGGGCTCGAGCTGATGTGCACCCCCGGCACCCTGGCCACCCTGCGCACCGGCCACGAGGCCACGCTGCCGACCAGCATGGTGGTCCGCGAGGACTCCCTGACCCTGTTCGGCTTCCTCGACGACGACGAGAAGGCCTGCTTCGAGCTCGTGCAGACCGCCAGCGGTGTCGGCCCCAAGCTCGCCCAGGCCATCCTCGCCGTCCTCGCGCCCGACGAGCTGCGCACCGCGGTGGCCCACGAGGACGTCAAGACGCTCACCCAGGTGCCCGGCATCGGCCAGAAGGGCGCCCAGCGGATCATCCTCGAGCTGCGCGACCGGCTCGGCGCCCCCGGAGGCGGCGCACCGGCGC
The DNA here is from genome assembly GCA_963767955.1 of uncultured Actinomycetota bacterium. GTDB lineage: Bacteria > Actinomycetota > Actinomycetes > Propionibacteriales > Nocardioidaceae > Nocardioides. The sequence continues at coordinate 773,480 of CAVYGA010000003.1, forward strand.
GCACCGGGGCGGTGACGTCCGGCGCTCCGTGGCGCGACCAGGTCCACCAGGGCCTGGTCGGACTCGGCTGGTCGACGAAGGAGGCCGAGCGCGCCGTCGACGAGGTGGCCGACCGGGCCGCCGGGGCCACGCCCGACGTCGGGGCACTGCTGCGCGCCGCCCTCCAGACGCTGCGGAAGGCATGAGCGTGGACCACCTGGAGGAGGCGGAGGAGGCCTACCTCGCACGGCTGACCGCGGCGGACGCGGACACCGACGAGCGGGCGATCGAGGCCGCGCTGCGCCCGCGCACCCTGGAGGAGGTCATCGGCCAGTACCGCGTCCGCGAACAGCTGGGCCTGATCCTCGACGCCGCCAAGGCCCGCGGTCGCGCACCGGACCACGTGCTGCTCTCCGGGCCCGCCCGGCCTCGGCAAGACCACCCTGGCGATGATCATCGCCGCCGAGCTCACCACCCCGATGCGACTCACCAGCGGCCCCGCGATCACCCACGCGGGCGACCTCGCCGCGATCCTCTCCGGCCTCAACGAGGGCGACGTGCTCTTCGTCGACGAGATCCACCGGATGTCGCGCGCCGCCGAGGAGATGCTCTACCTCGCGATGGAGGACTTCCGCGTCGACGTGGTGATCGGCAAGGGGCCGGGAGCGACCGCGATCCCGCTGGAGATCCCGCCGTTCACCCTGGTCGGCGCGACCACCCGGGCCGGCCTGCTGCCCGGCCCGCTGCGCGACCGGTTCGGCTTCACCGCCCACCTGGAGTACTACGAGCCGGCCGAGCTCGACCGGATCGTGCACCGCAGCGCCGGACTCCTCGACGTGCACCTCACCGACGAGGGGTCGGCCGAGATCGCGGGCCGCTCCCGGGGGACCCCGCGGATCGCCAACCGGTTGCTGCGTCGGGTCCGCGACTACGCCCAGGTCCGCGCCGACGGCGTGGTCAGCCTGGACATCGCCGAACGGGCCCTCGAGCTCTACGAGGTCGACGAGATCGGTCTCGACCGGCTCGACCGCGGGGTGCTCGACGCACTCTGCCGACGGTTCGGCGGCGGGCCCGTGGGCCTGTCCACGCTGGCGGTCGCGGTCGGTGAGGAGAGGGAGACCGTGGAGGAGGTCGCGGAGCCGTTCCTGGTCCGCAACGGCTTCCTCGCTCGTACGCCGCGCGGCCGGGTCGCCACCCCGGCCGCCTGGCGGCACCTCGGTCTCGAGGCCCCCGCGGGTCCGGGCGGGGATGCCCCCCTGTTCGGCGGGTGAACGACGTACACTTCTGCGTTGGTCGCCGGGCCAGACCTCGGCGACGTCCGTCGTATCACCTGTGAGAGGTCGGTTCTGTGCAGGACCTGGTCAACATTCTGCCCATTCTGGGCATCTTTCTCGTCTTCTGGCTGCTGATCATCCGGCCGGCCTCCCGTCGGCAGAAGGCCCTGAAGGAAGTGCAGCGCAGCATCGCCGTGGGTGACCACGTCATCACCGGCGCCGGCATCTTCGGGACCGTCGCCAGCGAGGACGGCGACCGCTTCGGCCTCGAGATCGCCGACGGCGTGGTGATCACCGTGGCGCGCCAGTCGGTGGTCGGACTCGTCGACGACGAGGTCAGCGAGACCGAGCGCGTCGAGGAGAACGTGCCCGCCGAGGAGCCCGCCACGCCGGCGGACCCCGACGCGCCCAGCACCCACCAGGAGCAGTAGTGGCGCGGACGGCGGCGCGGCCCGGCCGCACCCTGGTCGTCTTCGGGCTCTGCATGGTGGTCCTCTTCGGGTTGGTGGCACTGGCCGGTCAGTGGAAGCCCTCCCTCGGGCTCGACCTCCAGGGCGGGCAGCGGATCACGCTGCGGGCGGCGGACGACAACGTGCCGCAGAGCCAGCTCACGGAGGCGGCGAAGATCATCAACAGCCGCGTCAACGGCTCCGGCGTCGCCGAGGCCGACGTGACCACCCAGGGCAACACGAACATCGTGGTCGAGATCCCGGGCGACTCCAACCAGGGTCTGGTCGACGTCGTCCAGCGCCAGGCCCAGCTGCGGTTCCGGCTGGTGGCCTGCTCGACGCAGAACCCCGGTGCGTGTGGCGCCACCGCGGGCGGTGACGGCGGCCTGCCCGGCGTCACCACCCCGAACCGCGCCGCCCCCGAAGGGCTGCTCAGGGCGGGCCTCGACGAGGGGCGCTCGAAGGAGCAGGCGGTGGCGACCGAGTCACCGGGTGCCAAGCCCGGTGCCACCCCCGGTGCCACCCCCGGGGCGACCCCCGGGGCGACCCCCGGGGCGACCACCGAGCCCTCGACCGCGCCGGAGGCGGATCAGCCGGAGGGCACCTCCGTGGAGGACGCCCTCGCGTGGAAGGACCGCCCCACCGCGGCGTGGCAGGAGAAGTTCAACCAGGCCAGCTGCCCGCTGGCCGAGGCGCCGAAGGACTCGCCGGACACCCCGCTGGTCACCTGCGACGACGAGGGCGTCAAGTACCTCCTCTCCGTCCCGGTCGTGGAGGGCACCGAGCTCGACGAGGCGAGCGCCGGACAGGAGCCGCAGTCCATCGACTGGCAGGTCCAGCTGTCGCTGAAGGACCAGGGCACCAAGGCCTTCAGCCAGGTCTCCCAGGCACTCGTCGGCACCGAGCAGCAGTTCGCGATCGTCCTCGACGGCTCGGTGATCTCCGCACCCACCATGGATGCCCTGATCACCAACGGCCAGGCCAGCATCAGCGGCAACTTCAGCGAGAAGACCGCGGACGAGCTGGCCACCAGCCTCAAGTTCGGTGCGCTCCCGGTGGCCTTCGAGAAGGAGCCCAAGAACGACACCATCGGGCCCTCGCTGGCCGGCAACCAGCTCTCCGCGGGCATCTGGGCCGGCGTGTTCGGCCTCCTCGTGGTGATGCTCTACTGCCTGTTCTACTACCGCGGCCTCGGCCTGGTGGTCATCGCCTCGCTCGGCGTCGCCGGTGTGCTGATCTACGGCCTGGTGCTGCTGCTCAGCAAGGGAGCGGGCTTCACCCTGTCGCTGCCCGGCATCGCCGGCCTGATCGTCGCCGTCGGCATCACCGCCGACTCGTTCATCGTCTACTTCGAGCGCATCCGTGACGAGATGCGCGACGGCAAGTCGATGCGGGTCGCCGTCGAGACCGGTTGGGTCCGGGCCCGCAACACCTGTCTGGCCGCGGACGCGGTCAGCCTCCTGGCCGCGGTCGTCCTCTACATCTTCGCGATCGACGAGGTCCGCGGCTTCGCGTTCACCCTGGGCCTGAGCACCCTGGTCGACCTGGTGGTGTTCTTCTGGTTCACCAAGCCGATGGTCTCCTGGCTCGCCCGCTTCCGGTTCTTCCACCAGGGCCACCGGCTGTCCGGTCTCGACGCCGAGAACCTCGGTGTGGATGCGTTGCCCGGCGTCCGCATGGCAGGAGCCACCCGATGAGCAAGCTGTCGCGCCTGGGCAACGCCCTCTACGAGGGCGACGTCTCGATCGACTTCGTCAGCAAGCGGCGTCGGCGGATCTGGTACTCGATCTCGCTGCTGATCGTGATCGTGGCCTCGCTGGGGCTCTACGTCCGCGGCCTCAACCTCGGCATCGAGTTCGAGGGCGGCTCGGAGTACCGCATCTCCCTGCCCTCCGACCAGGTCACGCAGGACACCGCCGACGCACTCCGCGAGGCGGTCGGCGCCCTCGGCATCAAGGACGCCGAGCAGCCGGTGGTGACGACCTCGGGCAACGAGGCGGTGCTGCTGCAGACCGAGTCGCTGAGCACCACCGAGAGCCGACAGGTCTCCGACGCCATCCTGGCCGAGACCGGGGCCACCGAGGCAGACCTCTCGCTGAGCAACATCGGCCCCAGCTGGGGCCGCGACATCGCCGAACGGGCCCTGCTCGGGCTGATGGTGTTCCTCGCGCTGGTGGTGCTCTTCATCTGGGCCTACTTCCGCGAGTGGAAGATGTCCGTCGCCGCGATCGTGGCCCTCGCCCACGACGTCCTGATCACGGTCGGCATCTATGCCCTGTCCGGGTTCGAGGTGTCACCGGCGACCGTGACCGGCATCCTGACCATCCTCGGCTTCTCGCTCTACGACACGGTGGTGGTCTTCGACAAGGTCCGGGAGAACACCGCGGACCTGCGTTCACGCCGGACGACGTACGCCCGGGCCGCCAACCTCGCGGTGAACCAGACACTGGTGCGCTCGATCAACACCTCGATCGTGGCGCTGCTGCCGGTGGGCGCGATCCTGTACGTCGGCGTGGTGCAGCTCGGCTCCGGCTCGCTCAAGGACCTCGCGCTGGCCCTGTTCGTCGGCATGGCCGCCGGCGCCTACTCCTCGATCTTCATCGCCACCCCGCTGCTGGTGCAGCTGAAGAGCAACGAGAAGGAGATCCTGCAGGCCGAGAAGCGGGCCCGGTCCCGCGGGGCCAAGGCCGTCCGCTACGCCGCCGTGCCGGCCCACTCCGACGACCTCGTGGTCGACGACGAGCCCGGCGCCGACCGACGGGAGCCGGCCCGGGCGGGCGGCGCGTCGTCACCGAAGCCACCGCGTCCCACGGCGGGCGGCTCCGGCCGGTCCGTGCCGGAACCCCATCGTCCGGTGGGCGCCAGCAAGTCCGCCAAGCGGCAGCAGCCGCAGCGCCGGACCCGCGCCAAGCGGGGCAAGAAGTGACCGGCCCGGGGGACGGTGCGGCGCAGCGGGCGCTGAAGGACCTGGTCCTCGACGTGCCGGACTACCCGGAGCCGGGGGTCGTGTTCAAGGACATCACCCCGCTGCTGGCCGACCACCGCGGGTTCGCCGCGGTGGTGGAGGCGCTGGCCGCCGCCGGCCGGGACGCCGACGGCAACGTCGTCGTCGACAAGGTGGTCGGCATGGAGGCCCGCGGGTTCATCCTCGGCGCCCCGGTGGCGCTGGCCCTGGGGGTCGGGTTCGTGCCGGTGCGCAAGGCCGGCAAGCTGCCGCGCGCGACGCACGCGATGTCCTACGCGCTGGAGTACGGCGAGGCGACGCTCGAGGTCCACCGGGACGGGGTCGGGGCGGGCGAGCGGGTGCTGCTGGTCGACGACGTGCTGGCCACCGGCGGGACCGCCGACGCCACCCGTCGGCTGGTGGAGTCCTGCGGTGGCGTCGTGCACGGGGCGGCGGTGCTCCTGGAGCTCACCTTCCTGCCGGGCCGCGCGACCATCGGCGACCTGCCGCTGACCGCGCTCGGTCGGGTCTGACCCGGCGCGCCACTAGACTGAGCGGATGAGCGAGGACCTGCCCACCGCGGAGCCTGAGGAGGCGCGCGTCGTGGAGCCCGCGGGCCCTCCCACAGGCCCGGCGACGGGTCCACCGTCGGGGCGGCGGATGCGGGCTCGGCTGGCCCGCATCGGGTCCCGGCCGCAGGTCGCGAACCCGGTCCTCGACCCGCTGCTCCGCTCGGTGCGCGCCAACCACCCCAAGGCCGACCTGGCCCTGCTGGAGCGGGCCTACCAGGTCGCCGAGCGGGCGCACGGCCCGCAGATGCGCAAGAGCGGCGACCCCTACATCACCCATCCGCTGGCGGTCACCTCGATCCTCGCGGACATCGGCATGACGGAGCCGACCCTGGTCGCGGCCCTGCTGCACGACACGGTCGAGGACACCGCCTACACGCTGGAGGAGCTGCGCGCCGACTTCGGTGACGAGGTCGCCCGACTGGTCGACGGGGTGACCAAGCTCGACAAGGTGAAGTACGGCGACTCCGCCCAGGCCGAGACGATCCGCAAGATGATCGTCGCGATGTCGCGCGACATCCGGGTGCTGGTCATCAAGCTCGCCGACCGGCTGCACAACATGCGCACGCTCCGCTACGTCAAGCAGACCACCCAGGAGCGCAAGGCCCGCGAGACGCTCGACATCTACGCCCCGCTCGCGCACCGGCTGGGCATGAACACCCTCAAGTGGGAGCTCGAGGACCTCGCGTTCGCGACCCTGCACCCCAAGATCTACGACGAGATCGTGCGGATGGTCGCCGAGCAGGCGCCGTCGCGCGACCAGTTCCTCACCGAGGTGATCAACCAGGTCGGAGCCGACCTCAAGGAGGCGAGGATCAAGGCCTCGGTCACCGGACGGCCCAAGCACTACTACTCGATCTACCAGAAGATGATCGTCGGCGGCCGCGAGTTCTCCGACATCTACGACCTGGTCGGCATCCGCATCCTCCTCGAGGACGACCGCGACTGCTACTCCGCGCTGGGCGTGCTGCACTCCCGGTGGAACCCCGTGCTCGGGCGGTTCAAGGACTACATCGCGATGCCGAAGTTCAACATGTACCAGTCGCTGCACACCACGGTGATCGGCCCGCAGGGCAAGCCCGTGGAGATGCAGATCCGGACCTTCGCGATGCACCGCCGCGCCGAGTACGGCGTCGCCGCGCACTGGAAGTACAAGGAGGAGGGCCGCAACGGGGTCGACACCGACCGGGCGGGCGACGTCGACGACATGACCTGGGTCCGCCAGCTGCTCGACTGGCAGAACGAGGTCGAGGATCCGGGCGAGTTCCTGGAGTCGCTGCGGTTCGAGATCAACCGGGCCGAGGTCTACGTCTTCACCCCGCGCGGCGACGTGCTGGCCCTGCCCACCGGCTCGACGCCGGTGGACTTCGCCTACGCCGTGCACACCGAGGTCGGGCACCACACCATCGGCTCGCGGGTCAACGGCCGGCTGGTGCCCCTGGAGTCCACGCTCGACAACGGCGACGTGGTCGAGGTGTTCACCTCGAAGGCGCCCAACGCCGGCCCGTCGCGCGACTGGCTGACGTTCGTGAAGTCGCCCCGGGCCCGCTCCAAGATCAGGCACTGGTTCACCAAGGAGCGTCGTGAGGAGGCGATGGAGCAGGGCAAGGAGCACATCGCCAAGCTCATGCGCAAGGAGGGCCTGCCCCTCAAGCGGCTGCTCTCGCACGAGTCCCTCAGCGTGGTCGCCGCCCAGCTCAAGCTCGCCGACGTCAGCGCGCTCTACGCCGCGGTGGGTGAGGGCAACCTCGGTGCCCAGGCCGTCGTACGCCGCGTCATCGACCTGCACGGCGGCGACCAGGGCGCCCAGGAGGACCTGGCCGAGGGCGTCTCGATCACCGGCCGCCGGCGCACCAGCCGGATCGCCGCCGGCGACGACGTCGGGGTCATCGTCAAGGGCGCCGACGGGCTCTGGGTGAAGCTGGCCAAGTGCTGCACCCCGGTGCCCCCCGACGACATCCTCGGGTTCGTGACCAAGGGCGGCGGGGTCTCGGTGCACCGCACGGACTGCACGAACGCGTCCGCGCTCAAGGGCCAGCCCGAGCGGCTGCTCGACGTCAGCTGGGCGCCGACGTCGGCCGCGACGTTCCTGGTCAACATCCAGGTCGAGGCCCTGGACCGGGCCCGACTGCTGTCGGACGTGACCATGGCGCTCTCCGACGTGCACGTCAACATCCTCAGTGCCACGCTGAGCACCGGACGGGACCGGGTGGCGCGCAGCCGGTTCACGTTCGAGATGGCCGATGCCAAGCACCTGGACGGAGTGCTCCGCGCGGTGCGCTCGGTCCCCGGCGTCTTCGACGCCTACCGCGTCACCACGTGACGGCGAGCCGGCTCACGCCGTGCCGGGCCGGGTGAGGTCAGCCCGAGAACTCCTGCGAGGCCTTCCGCGCCATCTCCAGGAAGGCACGGCGCGAGACGAGGTTGTCCTCCAGCTCGGTGGCCTTCCTCTGGTCGCCCGTGGCCTGCGCCTTCGCGAGGTCGCCCTCGATGTCGGCGATCGCCGCCTCGAGCTTGCCGACCATGTCCTCGGCGCGCGCTGACTTCTCCGGGTCCGACCGGGTCCACTGCTCGTCCTCGACGCCGCGGATGGCCTGCTCGACCTTGCGGATCCGGGCCTCGAGGTCCTTCATCCGGTCCCGTGGCACCTTGCCGGCCGCGTCCCAGCGGTCGGCGATCTCTCGGAAGGACCGCTTGGCCGCCTCGACATCGGTCACCGGCAGCAACGCCTCGGCCTGGACCAGCAACGCCTCCTTGACCTCGGCGTTGGCGGCGAACTCCTTGTCGAGCTCGGCGTTCGCGGCGTCGCGGTTGCCGAAGAACGTGTCCTGGGCGCCACGGAACCGCTTCCAGAGCGCGTCGTCGACCTCCCGAGGCGCCGGGCCGGCGGCCTTCCAGTCGCGCATCAGGTCGCGGTAGCGGCCGGCGGTCGGGCCCCAGTCGGTCGAGTCCGCGAGCTTCTCGGCCTCGGTGGCCAACCGTTCCTTGACCACCCGGGCGGCATCACGCTTCTCGTGCTGCTCGGCGAAGTGCGACTTGCGGCGCCGGGTGTAGGCGGTGCGGGCGGTCGAGAAGCGCCGCCACAGGGCGTCGTCGGAGGCGCGGTCCAGGCGGGGGAGCACCTTCCACTCCTCGAGCAGGTCGCGCAGCCGGTTGGCGCCGTTGCGCCAGTCGTCGGACGTGGCCAGCTTCTCGGCCTCGCCGACGATGACCTCCTTGCGCGTCTTCGACTCGGCGACCTTCTGTGCCCGCTCGGCCTTGCGCACCTCGCGCTGGGCGTCGATGACGCCCTTGAGCCCGTCGAGCCGGGACGCCAGCGCAGCGAGGTCTCCGACCGCGTGCGCGTCGACGACCTGACCCCGGACCGTCCTGACCGACTCGGCGGCCTCGTCGGGGGCGAGCGCGCCGGTCTTGATCCGCTGCTCGAGCAGCTCGACCTCGAAGGCGAGCGCGTCGTAGCGGTCGGTGAAGAACTTCAGCGCCTCCTCGGGGGTGCCCTCGGCGAACTGGCCGACCGACCGTTCGCCGTCCACGGTCCGCACGTAGACGGTGCCGTCGTCCCCTACCCGACCCCAGGGGGCCCCCTCATCCGCGCTCATGGTCAACCATCGTAGTCAACGCCGGATCGGGCCTCGCTAGGCTCTACCCCCGGCAGCGCTTCGCGGCGCTGCCGTCCCCGTCCCGGATCGTGAGAGGTACGTCGTGTTCATCGCCGGATTCCCCGCAGGCCCGTGGGGGACCAACTGCTATCTCGTCGCGACCGGCCCCGGGACGGAGTGCGTGGTCGTCGACCCGGGCAAGGACGCGGCCCCCGCGGTGGCAGACGTCGTGCGCGAGAACCGGCTCAAGCCGGTCGCGGTGCTGCTCACCCACGGCCACATCGACCACATGTGGAGCGTCGCCCCCGTGGCGGGGACCTACGACGCGACCGCGTGGATCCACCCGGGCGACCGACACCTGCTCACCGACCCGATGGCCGGGATCTCCGCCGAGTCGGCCGCGATGCTGCTCGGCGGGCACCACGAGTTCGTGGAGCCCGACGACGTGCAGGAGCTCGACGACGGCCGCACCCTGGAACTGGCCGGGCTCGAGTTCCTGGTCGACCACACCCCCGGTCACACCCGCGGCTCGGTCACGTTCCGCACGCCGTACGGCGACCAGGACATCTCGGAGGTGATGTTCTCCGGCGACCTGCTGTTCGCGGGCTCGATCGGCCGCACCGACCTCCCCGGTGGCGACCATCCGACGATGCTGCGCAGCCTGGCCGCCAAGGTGCTGCCGCTGGCCGACGACGTCGCGGTGCTCCCAGGACACGGTGAGCAGACGTCGATCGGGCGCGAGCGTGCCACCAACCCCTACCTGCAGGAGCTGCTCGACAGCGGCGCTGCCGGACGAAACACCCGAGGACTGTGAATGAACGCCCCGACGAACCACCCGCTGCGCTCGCGCTTCGCCGGAGGGCCGGGATGAACAAGCCCAGCCCGCTCAGCGGGTTCCCCGAGCTGCTGCCGGCGCAGCGCCACGTCGAACGCGAGGTCGTGGCGTCGCTGACGCGCTCGTTCGAGCTGCACGGCTTCACCAACATCGAGACCCGCGTCGTCGAGCCGCTCGACCGGCTCGCCAAGGGCGGGGAGATCGACAAGGAGATCTACGTGCTGCGTCGGCTCCAGGCCGACGAGGGTGCCAGCGACTCCGGGCTCGCCCTGCACTTCGACCTGACCGTGCCGTTCGCGCGCTACGTGCTCGAGCACGCCGGCAAGCTGGAGTTCCCGTTCCGTCGCTTCCAGATCCAGCCGGCCTGGCGCGGGGAGCGCCCGCAGGAGGGCCGCTACCGCCAGTTCACCCAGGCCGACATCGACATCGTCGGCCGCGACGAGCTCGGCTTCCACCACGACGTCGAGGTGGTGCGGGTGATGGTCGAGGCGCTCGACGCGCTGCCCCTGCCCCCGCTGTCGTTCCAGGTCAACAACCGGAAGCTGATCCAGGGCTTCTACCGCGGCCTCGGCATCCCCGACGTCACCGCGGCGATCAAGGCCATCGACAAGCTCGACAAGCTGCCCCCCGACGACGTCGCCCGGCTCCTGGTCGAGGGGGCCGGCGCCACTGCCGAGCAGGCGCAGCGCTGTCTCGACCTGGCCACCATCCGCGTCGCCGACACGTCGTTCGTCGAGCGCGTCCGCGCGCTCGGCGTCGAGGACGAGCTGCTCGACGTCGGCCTCGCCGAGCTGGCCGCGGTCATCGACGGATGTGCCTCCGCGGTCAACGACCACGTGCGCGTCGAGGCGAACCTGCGCATCGCGCGGGGCCTCGACTACTACACCGGCACCGTCCTGGAGATCTTCATGGACGGCTACGAGCGGCTGAAGTCGGTCGGCGGTGGCGGACGCTACGACGCGCTCGCCAGCGACGGGCGGACGACGTACCCCGGCGTCGGCGTCTCGTTCGGCGTGTCGCGCACGCTCATCCCGCTGCTGGCCGACGGCACGCTCGACGCCAGCCGGGCGGTGCCGAGCGCCGTGCTGGTGGCGCTGGTCGACGAGGAGTCGCGGGGTGACAGCGTGGCCGTGGCACAGCAGCTCCGGGCCCGCGGCATTGCCTGCGAGGTCGCCGCGTCCCCGCTGAAGTTCGGCAAGCAGATCCGGTACGCCGAGCGGCGCGGCATCCCGTTCGTCTGGTTCACCACCGCCGGGGGCGCCCACGAGGTCAAGGACATCCGCACGGGCGACCAGGTCGGCGCCGACCCGGCCGCCTGGCTCCCACCCACCGAGGACCTGCGACCGCAGGTCGTCAGCCGCACCGTCAACGAGCCCGCCACCGGGCTTCGCAAGGAGACAGAGAAGTGATCCGCACCCATGACGCCGGCGCCCTGCGCGCCGAGGACGTCGGCCAGACCGTCACCCTCGCCGGGTGGGTGGCCCGCCGCCGCGATCACGGTGGGGTCGCCTTCATCGACCTGCGTGAGGCCAGCGGGGTCGTGCAGGTGGTGATCCGCGACGAGGCGGTCGCGCACAGCCTGCGCAGCGAGTACTGCCTCAAGATCACCGGCGAGGTCGGCCTGCGCCCCACCGGCAACGCCAACCCCAACCTTCCCTCCGGCGAGGTCGAGGTCGTCGCGGCGGCGGACGGCGTCGAGGTGCTCAGCGCCTCCGCCCCGCTGCCGTTCCCCATCGATGACGCGGCGTCCCACTCCGGTGGCGACGTCGGCGAGGAGGCCCGGCTCAAGCACCGCTACCTCGACCTGCGGCGCTCCGGTCCGGCCGGTGCGCTGCGGCTGCGCAGCAAGGTCAACAAGGCGGCCCGCGACGTGCTCGACGAGCACGGGTTCGTGGAGGTCGAGACCCCGACCCTGACCCGCTCCACGCCCGAGGGGGCCCGCGACTTCCTGGTGCCGGCCCGGCTCCGGCCGGGCAGCTGGTACGCCCTGCCCCAGAGCCCGCAGCTGTTCAAGCAGCTGCTGATGGTCGCCGGCATGGAGCGCTACTTCCAGATCGCCCGCTGCTACCGCGACGAGGACTTCCGCGCCGACCGGCAGCCGGAGTTCACCCAGCTCGACATCGAGATGAGCTTCGTGGACCAGGACGACGTGCTGGCCGTCGCCGAGGAGATCCTCGTCGCGCTGTGGGAGCTGATCGGACACGACGTTCCGACGCCGCTGCCGCGGATGACGTACGCCGAGGCGATGGCGCGCTTCGGCACCGACAAGCCCGACCTGCGGATGGGTCAGGAGCTGGTCGACTGCACCGACTACTTCGCGGACACGCCGTTCCGGGTGTTCCAGGCGGCGTACGTCGGCGCCGTGGTGATGCCCGGTGGGGCCGGCCAGCCCCGCAAGCAGCTCGACGCCTGGCAGGAGTGGGCCAAGCAGCGCGGTGCCCGCGGGCTGGCCTACGTCCTGGTCCAGGACGACGGCGAGCTCGGCGGCCCGGTGGCCAAGAACCTCAGCGAGCAGGAGAAGACCGGCCTGGCCGCGCACGTCGGTGCCCGACCGGGCGACTGCGTCTTCTTCGCCGCCGGCGCGGTGAAGGCGAGCCGGGCCCTGCTCGGCGCCGCCCGCCTCGAGATCGGCCGTCGTGGCGGACTCATCGACGAGGACGCGTGGAGCTTCCTCTGGGTCGTCGACGCGCCGCTGTTCGAGCCGGCCGGTGACGCGACCGCCGCCGGTGACGTCGCGGTCGGCTCCGGTGCCTGGACCGCGGTGCACCACGCGTTCACGTCCCCCCAGGACCTCGACACCTTCGACGAGACTCCCGGTGACGCGCTCGCCTGGGCCTACGACATCGTCTGCAACGGCAACGAGATCGGCGGCGGGTCGATCCGTATCCACCGGGAGGACATCCAGAAGCGGGTGTTCGCAGTGATGGGACTCGAGGAGTCCGAGGCCGAGGAGAAGTTCGGCTTCCTGCTCGACGCCTTCAAGTACGGCGCCCCGCCGCACGGTGGCATCGCCTTCGGCTGGGACCGGATCTGCGCCCTGCTCACCCGCAGCGAGTCGATCCGTGACGTGATCGCGTTCCCCAAGAGCGGGGGAGGGTTCGACCCGCTGACCGCCGCGCCGGCGCCGATCAGCGCCGAGCAGCGGAAGGAGGCCGGTGTGGACGCACGGCCCGACCGTCCGTGACGGCCGCCAACTCGGCAACCTGTCGTGTCCAGATCGTTACGCGGGGGTGATCGTCGGTGAGGTCGGCGTCACATAGAGTCACCGACGGCGCAGGACCCCTGCCCGGCACTTGACCGAGGTTCCACCGGCAACGAGGTGACGATGACACTCCCGGCTTCCGAGCTCCAGAGCCACGACACGGCCCCGGCCGGAGACGACCACGACGACACCGCGGTGGTCAAGGTCGCCGGCCGCTCGCCGATGCAGCTGGCGATCGCCCGGTTCCGCAAGGACAAGCTGTCTATGACGGCGTTCATCGTCGTCGCGTTCTACGTCGCGATCGCGATCATCGCCCCGTTCCTCGTGAAGTTCGGGGGGCTCGACCCGCTCTCGTTCAACCAGGATCTGCTCGACACCAACATGGGCGGCATCCCCGAGGGCGGCTTCGGCGGCATCAGCGGCGACCACTGGCTCGGCGTCGAGCCGGGCACCGGGCGCGACGTCTTCGCCCGCATGGTCTACGGCATCACCTGGTCGCTCTTCATCGCCCTCTCGGGCACCTTCGTGGCGATGACCCTCGGCACCGTGCTCGGCATCATCGGCGGCTTCTCCGGCGGGTTCACCGACTCCGTGATCGGCCGGGCCATCGACCTGACACTGTCCTTCCCGAGCACGCTGATGCTGCTGGCCATGTCGGGGGTCGCCGTCGCGTTCCTGACCGGCACGCTGCACGTGCCTCAGGGCGACCCCGCGAACGCGATCTACGTGATCCTGGTGCTGGGCCTCTTCGGCTGGCCCGGCATCGCCCGCATCGTGCGCGGTCAGGTCCTCTCGATCCGCGAGCGCGAGTTCGTCGACGCCGCGCGACTGCTCGGTGCGTCGCGCTTCCGGATCTACTTCAAGGAGATCCTGCCCAACCTGTGGGCCCCGCTGCTGGTCTACTTCACGCTGATGATGCCGGCCTTCGTCTCGGCCGAGGCGGCCCTGAGCTACCTCGGGGTCGGCGTGAAGCCGCCGACGCCGACGTTGGGCAACATCCTCACGGACTCGATCAGCTACATGGATGCCGATCCGGTCTTCTTCTTCACCCCGGCGATCCTGATCATGGTGATCGTCGTCTGCTTCAACCTGCTCGGTGACGGTCTGCGCGACGCGCTGGACCCCAAGACGCACCGCTGACCCCCTCAAGTTTTCGGCAGCACAGCGTTGCCGGAGGTTGCCGCCGCCCACGGCGCGTGACACGAATAAGGAGAACAAATGGCCATCAATCGAAAGCCGATCGTCGCGGTTGCGGCAGCGGCAGTCGTCTCGGTGTCCCTGGCTGCCTGTGGCGGAGGCTCCACAGACGGCGGGGGCAGCACCAAGGAAGCGGAGAAGGGCGGGACGCTCTACTACCTGACCCGTACCTCTGCGGAGCACATGGACCCGCACCGGATCTACGTCGGTCGTGACATCTCGAACCTGAACCGCATCGTCTACCGCGGTCTGGTCACGTTCCCGATCACGGAGGACGCCGACGAGGCCGACACCGTCACCCCGGACATCGCCACCGACACCGGCACCATGTCGGAGGACGCGAAGTCGTGGGAGTTCACCATCCGCGACGGCGTCAAGTGGGAGGACGGCCAGGACGTCACCTGCGAGGACTTCAAGTACGGCATCTCGCGGACGTTCGCCACCGACGTCATCACCGGTGGCCCGAACTACATCCTGTCCTACATCGACATCGAGAAGAACGCCGACGGGCTGCCGATCTACAACGGCCCGTACAAGGGTGACAACCAGGACGCCTACGACGAGGCGGTGACCTGCGACGGCAACAAGCTGACGCTGCGTTTCGAGAAGCCGTGGCCGGACTTCAACTACGCTGCCGCGTCGCTGCGCGCGTTCGACCCCTACCGCGAGGACAAGGACCAGGGCGAGAAGTCGAACTACCAGATCTTCTCCAACGGCCCCTACAAGCTCGAGGGCAAGTGGGACGCCACCCAGGGCGGCACCTTCGTCCGCAACACGGAGTACGACGAGGCCACCGACGAGTCGGAGACCCGTCAGGCCAACCCGGACAAGATCGTCTACACCCAGGGTCTCGAGAACGAGGTCATCTACGACCGGCTGATCGCCGACTCCGGTGACGACCAGTTCGCCGTCACGGACCGTCGTGTCCCGCCGGCGTACTACACCCAGATCACCGGCCCGGTGGCCGACCGCTCGACGCTGGTCGACTCCCCGTTCGTCAGCTACGTGCTGCCGAACTTCAACAAGATGAAGAACCTCAAGGTTCGCCAGGCGCTCATGCTGTCCACGGACGTCACGTCGTGGATCACCGCGCTCGGTGGCGACAAGGCCGGTACGCCGGGCAAGTCGGTCATCAACCCGAACCTGATCGGCTACCAGGACAACCCGAACTTCACCGCTCCTCCGGAGGGTGACCCCGAGGCCGCCAAGGCGCTCCTCGAGGAGTCGGGCGAGAAGATGCCGTACCCGCTCAAGTTCACCTACGCCGGTGGTACCCCCACGGCGGACAAGTCGGCGGCCGCCCTGGCCGAGGGCTGGAAGAAGGCTGGCTTCAAGGTCACCCTCGACCCGCTGACCGACACGTACTACACCATCATCCAGAAGCCGTCGGCTGACTTCGACGTCACCTGGGGTGGCTGGGGTGCTGACTGGCCGTCCATCGCGACGGTCATCCCGCCGCTGTTCGACAGCCGCATCAACCTGACCGCCGAGTCGAACGGCCAGGACTACGGCAACTACCGCAGCGACGAGGTCAACAAGATGATCGACGAGGCCGCTCTCATGAGCGACGTCGACGAGCAGGCAGCCAAGTACATCGAGATCGACGACCAGCTGGGCAAGGACGTTGCCTACATCCCGCTGGAGATCACGAAGTTCTACTTCCTGCGCGGTTCGAAGGTCACGGGCTACATCAACAACCCGGCAACCGCCGGCTACCCGGACCTCGGCGCCATCGGCGTGGAGCAGTAGTCACAACAGCACCATCGCGTGAGTCGGGCGGCTCATCTCACGGTGAGCCGCCCGCCAACCGCTAGCATCGGGGTGGGGGCAGAAGCTTGCTCCCACCCCGACATGCGGCCTGACGTGCGGCCAGGCCGCCCGCAATCCCTTCCGTCCGTCATCGACGGGGCGCCAGCCGCCCCCAGAGGTGGTAGCTACCCGTGACCGCATACATCGTGCGGAGACTGTTCATCGGCATCATCATGTTGATCGTGATGAGCATGGTGACCTTCGTGCTCTTCTTCTCCTCTCCGGTCAACCCGGAGGACTTCGCCTGTGGCAAGAACTGCTCCGTCGCCCAGAAGGAGCAGACCCGCAAGGCGCTCGGCTACTCCGATCCCGTGACCGTCCAGTGGATCAACTTCGCCAAGGGCTTCGTCGTCGGCCGCGACTTCCCCGACGACGAGGCGCTCCGCAAGGCCGCGCCCGAGCAGGTCGTGGAGTGCGCCGCGCCCTGCCTCGGCTACTCCCAGTCCACCAACTCCACGGTCACCTCCAAGATCAAGGACGCCTGGCCGGTCTCGGTCTCCCTCGCTCTTGCCGCCTTCATCATGTGGATGCTCGGCGGGATCCTGTTCGGCGTGATCGCCGCCCTCAAGCGCGGCACCGTCATCGACCGCGGCATCGTCGCGATCTCGCTGGTCTTCTACGCGTTCCCGACGTTCTTCATCGGTCTGTTCCTCTACCGCTACCTCGCCATCAAGTGGGAGATCTTCAAGATCCCCGCCTACGTCTCGATCGCCGACGGTGGGGTGTTCGGCTGGGTGAGCGGACTGATGCTGCCCGCCTTCACCCTGTCGCTGGTCTACATGGCCGGCTACGTCCGGATGACGCGCGCGTTCGTCCTGGAGTCGATGGGTGAGGACTACCTCCGCACCGCGCGGGCCAAGGGCCTGCCGCCGCGCAAGGTCCTGGTCAAGCACAGCATGCGTGCCGCGCTGACCCCGCTGGTCACGATGGCCGGTCTGGACCTGGCCGGCCTCATCGGTGGTGCCATCATCACCGAGCAGGTGTTCAACTACCCGGGTCTCGGCAAGCTGGCCGTCATCGCCGTCCGCGACTACGACCTGCCCCTGGTGGTCGGCATCGTCCTGGTCCTCGCCACGGTCGTTGTCTGCGCCAACCTGATCGTCGACCTGCTGTACGCCGTCATCGACCCGCGTGTTCGAGTCGGCTGAGGAGAAGGAAACTGATGACTTCACAGTCTCTGCTGACCGTCACGGACCTCATGGTCCACTTCCCGACGGCCGACGGCGTGGTCAAGGCGGTCGACGGCCTCAGCTTCGAGGTGGACTCCGGCAAGACCCTCGGCATCGTGGGTGAGTCCGGATCCGGCAAGTCCGTCTCGAGCTCGGCGATCCTCGGTCTGCACCGGGGCACCAGCGCCAAGGTGACCGGGAAGATCGACCTCGCCGGCACCGACCTCCTGAGCATCAGCGACGAGGAGATGCGCAAGCGGCGCGGGCACGACGTCGCGATGATCTTCCAGGACCCGCTGTCCGCGATGCACCCGTACTACACGGTCGGCAACCAGATCATGGAGGCCTACCTCGTTCACAACGACGTCTCCAAGAAGGCCGCCAAGGCGCGCGCCATCGAGATGCTCGAGCGGGTGGGCATCCCGCAGCCGGACCGTCGGGTGACCGACTACCCGCACCAGTTCTCCGGCGGCATGCGCCAGCGCGCGATGATCGCGATGGGCCTGATCAACAACCCCGGCCTGCTGATCGCGGACGAGCCGACCACGGCGCTGGACGTGACCGTCCAGGCGCAGATCCTGGACCTGCTCCAGGACCTGCAGCGTGAGTATCAACTCCGCGATCATCATCATCACCCACGACCTGGGTGTGATCGCGGAGATGGCCGACGACGTGCTGGTCATGTACGCCGGCCGCGCGGTCGAGTACGGCCCGACGAAGGAGCTCCTCACGCACCCGGAGATGCCCTACACGTGGGGCCTGCTCTCCAGCGTCCCGGACGTGGTGGGTGACACCGACGCGCGCCTCATCCCGATCCCGGGACTGCCGCCGAGCCTGCTGAACCCGCCGACCGGCTGTGCCTTCCACCCGCGCTGCACCTACCGGGACAAGGTGCCCGGCGACCTGTGCAAGACGGAGATGCCGGAGCTGGTGGCCGGGGACCGCGGCCCAGGACACACCAAGCGCTGCCACCTGGTCGACCCCGAGTCGATCTACCAGACCGAGATCCTTCCCGAGATCGCCCCCGACCTGGTCGACGAGATCGCCCGCCAGGACGCGGCTGGCGCGGACGCGGACGCGGGCACCGGCCTGTACTCCGGCACCGAGGAGACGAAGAACTGATGTCCGAGAACACGACCACGTCCGGCGCTTCGGACTCCAGCACCACGGACCGCGCGACCGGCAGGCGCACCGGCACGGCCGACGCCGACATCTCGCTGAGCTCCGAGCACGCCGCGTCCCGCAAGGCCGGCGGTGACGCCCGGGACGCGTTGCTGGAGGTCGAGAACCTCCGCATGTACTTCCCGGTCAAGTCCTCCGGTCTGATCCGACGGACGGTCGGTCACGTGCAGGCGGTGGACGGGGTGTCCTTCCAGGTGCCCACCGGTGGCGCCGTGGGCCTGGTGGGGGAGTCGGGGTGTGGCAAGTCCACCACCGGTCGCCTGATCACCCGGCTCTACGAGCCGACCGGCGGCGCGATCCGCTTCGAGGGGCGCGACATCGCCGGGCTCTCGACCCGTCAGCTCAAGCCGCTGCGCCGCGACATCCAGATGATCTTCCAGGACCCCTACACGTCGCTGAACCCCCGGCACACGGTCGGCTCGATCGTGGGAGCGCCGCTGGCGATCCACGACATCGTGCCGAAGAAGAAGATCCTGCCCCGGGTCCAGGAGCTGCTCGAGGTCGTCGGCCTGAACCCGGAGCACTACAACCGGTATCCCAACGAGTTCTCCGGCGGCCAGCGCCAGCGCATCGGCATCGCCCGGGCACTGACGCTGAACCCCAAGCTGCTCGTGGCCGACGAGCCGGTCTCCGCGCTCGACGTGTCGATCCAGGCCCAGGTGGTCAACCTGCTCCAGGACCTGCAGCGCGAGTTCGACATCTCGTTCCTGTTCATCGCCCACGACCTCGCCGTGGTCCGCCACTTCTGCCCCGAGGTCGCGGTCATGTACCTCGGCAAGATCGTCGAGATCGCGGACCGCGAGACGCTCTACAACCACCCGCAGCACCCCTACACCCAGGCGTTGCTGTCGGCGGTCCCGGACGTCAAGCAGGCCGCGATCGGCGGCCGTCGTGAGCGGATCCGGCTCGAGGGCGACGTACCCAGCCCGATCAACCCGCCCTCGGGGTGCCGGTTCCGCACCCGGTGCCCGCTCGCCCAGGAGATCTGCGCCAAGCAGGAGCCGCCGCTGCTGCAGATCGGCCCGCGCCACAAGGTCGCCTGCCACTTCGCCGGCGAGATGGGCCAGCACCCGGCCAAGCCGGTCACGGCACGGCTGCTGGGTCTCGACGACCAGGGCAACCCGGACCCGGGTGCCCAGCCGGACGAGAACGCCGTCGAGAGCCCGGGCTACTCCGACTCCTGGTACGACCTGCAGGGTGGCCGGTCCGGCGTGACGACCTGACCACTCGACGGTGAGTGACGACGGGCTCTTCGAGGCGGCTGCCTCGTCGCGACCCTCCGGAGGAGGCTCCGGAGGGTCGTTGCACGCCCACACCCATGCCTCGGCGCCGCTGGCCGTGCGGATGCGCCCGCGCACCCTGGACGAGCTGGTCGGGCAGCGACAGCTCCGCGAGCCGGGGTCGCCGCTGCGCCAGCTGATCGAGGGCGACCAGGCACTCTCCCTGCTGCTCTGGGGTCCTCCCGGGACCGGCAAGACCACGATCGCCTCGATCCTGTCGCAGCAGACCGACCGACGTTTCGTCGAGGTCTCCGCGGTGGTCGCCGGCGTCAAGGAGGTGCGGGCCGCCATCGAGGGCGCCCGGGCCGCGCTGGTGCACGAGGGCGTCGAGACGGTGCTGTTCGTGGACGAGGTGCACCGTTTCAACAAGGCGCAGCAGGACGCCCTGCTCCCGGGTGTGGAGAACCGCTGGGTCACGCTCGTGGGTGCCACCACGGAGAACCCGTTCTTCTCGGTGATCTCACCACTGCTCTCGCGCTCCCTGCTGCTGCGACTCGAGACGCTGACCGACGACGACGTCCGGGAGGTGATGGCCCAGGCACTCGTGGACGCGCGTGGCCTGGACGGGCGCTACACGATCACCGGCGAGGCCACCGACCACCTGGTCCGTCTCGCCGGCGGGGACGCCCGCCGTTCGCTGACCTACCTCGAGGCCGCGGCGGGGGCCGCCTCCAGCACGGGCTCGGTCGAGATCGACCTGGCCACCGCCGAGACCGCGGTCGACCGGGCCGCGGTGCGCTACGACCGGCAGGGCGACCAGCACTACGACGTCACCTCGGCGTTCATCAAGTCCGTGCGCGGCTCCGACGTGGATGCGGCCCTGCACTACCTCGCCCGGATGATGGAGGCGGGCGAGGACCCCCGCTTCATCGCCCGTCGGCTGGTCATCCTGGCCAGCGAGGACATCGGGCTGGCCGACCCGACCGCGCTCACCACCGCGGTCGCCGCGGCGCAGGCGGTGCAGCTGATCGGGATGCCGGAGGCACGCCTCAACCTGGCCCAGGCGACGATCGCGCTGGCCATCGCGCCCAAGTCCAACGCGGTGACGACCGCGATCGAGGCCGCGAGCGCCGACGTACGCGCGGGCCGGATCGGGCCGGTGCCGGCGCACCTGCGCGATGCGCACTACGCCGGCGCGAAGAAGGTCGGGCACGGCGCGGCCTACGTCTACTCCCACGACGCTCCGTTCGGCATCGCCGAGCAGCAGTACGCCCCGGACGTGGTCGCCGACGCGCGCTACTACCGGCCCACCGGCCTGGGCGCCGAATCCGCGCTCCGGGAGCGGTGGGAACGGGTCCGCAAGCTCATCAGGGGCGCGCGATAGGGTCGGGCACTGTGACCGTCGAGGACCTGCTGGCGCCCGTTGTCCTGGGCGCCGCCGCGCTGCTGGTGCTGGCCGCACTGGCGGTGCTGCTGGTGGCGCGGCGAGACCGGGCCCGCGCGGCCGTGGCCGTCGCGGAGGCCCGGGCCGAGTCCGACGACCTGCGGCAGCGTCTGGACACCCTCGTCCGTCGCCTCGACGCCCCGGCCCGGCCCGTCGAGGAGTTCGTGATCACCCAGGTCGGCACCGCGGCCAGGACACCTGCCGAGACCGGGCCGGCGGCGCGGATCGAGGGCCGGTTGTTCGCCGACATCGTGCTGCGTGAGTCCGTGGTCAAGGCCGCCTCGCTGGGCCACGGCGTCCGCCGGGCGCTGGCGCCCGAGACCCGCAACCGGATCCGCTTCGAGATGAAGCGGGAGGTCAAGCGCTCGCGCCGCCAGCGGCGGGCCGAGCTCAAGGATGTCCGGCGCTCGCAGCAGGCCCGTCAGCGGCGGCGGGAGGTCGCCTGATGGCCCGGACCTTCTGGTTCGCGGCCGGCGCCGGTGCGGCCGTCTATGCGATGAACCGGGCCCGGCGGGTGCGCGAGGCACTCACCACCGACGGTCTGCGCGACCGGGCCCACGGCCTGGCCCTCGGTGCCCGGCTGTTCCGAGACGAGGTCGCCCAGGGCCGCACCGAGAAGGAGACCGAGTTGCGCACCCGCCTCGGTCTGGTCCCCCAGGGGACGCCCGAGCTGGAGACCGGCAGGCATCGCGCCGTCGCCACCGACCCCACCGAGCAGGAAGGCAACACCTGATGGACACCGCGGAGATCCGGCGACGGTTCGTGGGGCACTTCGCGCAGAACACGACCGTCGGCGCACACACCCCCGTCCCCTCGGCGTCCCTGCTGCTCGACGACCCGAACCTGCTGTTCGTCAACGCCGGCATGGTGCCCTTCAAGCCGTACTTCCTCGGCCAGGAGACCCCGCCGTACGACCGCGCCACCAGCGTCCAGAAGTGCGTGCGCACCCCGGACATCGAGGACGTCGGCAAGACCACCCGGCACGGCACGTTCTTCGAGATGTGCGGCAACTTCTCCTTCGGTGACTACTTCAAGCAGGGCGCCATCGAGCTGGCCTGGGACCTGGTGACGAAGTCCCGGTCCGACGGCGGCTGGGGCCTCGAGGAGAGCCGGCTCTGGCCCTCGGTGCTGGCCGGCGACGACGAGGCGCTGCGGCTCTGGATGAAGGTCACCGGGCTGCCCGCCGACCGGATCGTCAAGCTCGGGCCCAAGGAGAACTACTGGTCGATGGGCGTGCCCGGCCCCGGCGGCCCGTGCTCGGAGATCCTCTACGACCGCGGCCCCGAGCACGGCCCGGACGGGGAGTTCGCGACCACCACCCGCACCTCGATGCCCGAGAAGCTCGAGGACCGCTACCTCGAGATCTGGAACCTCGTCTTCATGCAGGACGAGCTCAGCGCGGTGCGGTCCAAGGAGGACTTCGACATCTCCGGCTCGCTGCCGAAGAAGAACATCGACACCGGCATGGGCCTCGAGCGGGTCGCCTTCCTGCTCCAGGACAAGCAGAACATGTACGAGATCGACGTGATGTTCCCGGTGATCGAGCGGGCCCAGGAGCTGGCCGGGCGACGCTACGGCGCCGGAGGTCAGCAGGGCCACGACGACGACGTGCGGTTCCGGGTGGTCGCCGACCACATCCGGTCCTCGATGATGCTCATCGGGGACGGCGTCACCCCGGGCAACGACGGTCGCGGCTACGTGCTGCGCAGGCTGCTGCGCCGGGCGGTCCGCTCGATGCGCCTGCTGGGCGTCGAGGACCGGGTGCTCCCCGAGCTGTTCCCGATCAGCCGGGACAAGATGGGGGAGACCTACACCGAGCTGCACCGCGACTGGGAGCGCATCTCCACGGTGGCCTACGCCGAGGAGGACGCGTTCCGCCAGACGCTGAGGGCGGGCACCCAGATCTTCGACCTGGCCGCCACCGAGGTGAAGTCCTCCGGCGGGACCGAGCTGACCGGTGACCGCGCGTTCGCGCTGCACGACACCTACGGCTTCCCGATCGACCTGACCCTCGAGATGGCCGCCGAGCAGGGGCTCGAGGTGGACGAGGTCGGGTTCCGTCGGCTGATGGAGGACCAGCGCCAGCGCGCCAAGGCCGATGCGAGGTCGAAGAAGGGGCAGCACCGCGACGCCTCGGCGTACCGCGCGGTGGCCGACACCCTGGGCCGCCCGGTGGAGTTCACCGGCTACACCGAGGTCGTGTCCGAGGGTGCCGTGCGCGGCCTCGTGGCCGCCGGTGGGTCGGTCGACTCCGCCCGCGAGGGGGACGAGGTCGAGCTGGTGCTCGACCGCACGCCCTTCTACGCCGAGGGCGGCGGCCAGCTCGCCGACCAGGGCGTCATCGAGCTCGAGAACGGCGCCCGCGTCGAGGTCACCGACGTCCAGTCACCGATCCGGGGCCTGATCGTGCACAAGGCCCGGGTCCTCAGCGGCGAGGTCACCGTCGGCACCGGCGCGCAGGCGCTGGTCGACACCGAGCGCCGGCTGTCGATCTCGCGCGCCCACACCGCCACGCACATGGTCCACAAGGCGTTCCGGGAGGCGTTGGGGGAGACCGCGACGCAGGCCGGGTCGGAGAACGCCCCCGGACGCTTCCGCTTCGACTTCTCCGCGACCGGTTCGGTGCCGACCTCGGTGATGGCCGACGTCGAGGCGCGGGTCAACGACCTGGTGCTCGCCGATCTCGCCGTGGAGGCGGAGGTGATGACCCAGGCCGAGGCGGTGCGCTCGGGTGCGATGGCGCTGTTCGGCGAGAAGTACGGCGACCAGGTGCGCGTCATCTCGGTCGGTGACTGGGCCCGGGAGCTGTGCGGCGGCACCCACGCCGGCCGCTCGGGCCAGCTCGGCGTGATCAAGCTGCTCGGCGAGTCCTCGATCGGCTCCGGCGTACGCCGCGTGGAGGCGCTGGTCGGCGGCGACGCCTACCGCTTCCTGGCCCGCGAGCACGTGCTCGTCGCGCAGCTCTCCGAGGTGCTCAAGGTGCGTCCCGAGCAGCTCCCCGAGCGGGTCAACGACATCGTGGAGCGGCTGCGCGCCGCCGAGAAGGAGATCGAGGGTGTCCGCGTCTCCCAGCTGCTGGCCGCCGCCGGCAGCCTCGCGGAGCAGGGTCGCGAGGTCGCGGGCGTCACGGTGGTCGCCCACCGTGCCGACGGGGCCGGGGGCGGCGACGTCCGCACCCTCGCGCTCGACGTGCGCGGCCGGCTGCCCACCGGACAGCCCGGCGCGGTGGTCATCATCGGCGCCAGCGGCGGCAAGGTCGCCGCGGTGGCCGCGGTCAACGACGAGGCGCGCGCCCGCGGGGTCAGCGCCAACGCGCTGATCCGCGCGGTCGGCCCGCTGCTCGGCGGCAAGGGCGGCGGCAAGGACGACGTCGCCCAGGGCGGCGGCACCGACACCACCCGCATCGACGAGGCGCTGGGCCTGGTCGAGTCCGAGGTCGCCCGCGCGGTCGGGGCCGGATGAGGCCGGGCACGAGACTCGGCATCGACCCCGGTGACGCCCGCATCGGGGTGGCGCGCAGCGACCCCTCGGGATTCCTGGCCACCCCGGTCGAGACGGTGCCCCGCGGGGAGGGAGACCTGGCCCGGATCGCCGCGATCCTCCTCGAGGAGAACGCCGTCGAGGTCGTCGTCGGCCTGCCCCGGTCGCTGTCCGGCGGCGAGGGCCCGGCCGCGGCCAAGGCCCGCGAGTTCGCGCTCGCACTGGCGCGCCGGGTTGCCCCGGTGCCGGTGAGGCTGTGTGATGAACGCTTGACCACGGTCTCCGCGGAGGCGATGCTGCGCGATCGGGGGCGCAAGGGCGCCAAGCGGCGGGCGGTGGTCGACCAGGCAGCCGCCGTGGTGATCCTCCAGCAGGCGCTGGACACCGAGCGGGCTCGGGGGAGCGCGCCGGGCGAATGGGTGCAAGTCCCCGACAGCGAAGGAACGACATGACGCAGGAGCCGGCGCACGAGCGGGCCGACGACGCCGCGGATCCGCAGGACGAGGAGGCCGACGACCGCCTCGACCTGGTGATGCAGGACCCGGGCCGCCGTCGGGCGAGCCGGCGCCGGGGGCGCGGCCTGACCGGCTGCCTGACGATGGTGGTGATCCTCGGTCTGCTGGTCGTGGGGCTCTATCTCGGCCTGACCAAGGGGGTCTCGTTCGTCAGGGACCAGTTCTCCGAGCCGGAGGACTACGCCGGCCCGGGCAGCGGGTCGGTCACCGTCGAGGTCGAGAGCGGCGAGAGCTCCGCCGACATCGCCCAGACCCTGGTGGAGGCCGACGTGGTCGCCTCCGCCGAGGCGTTCACGGTCGCGGCCAACGGGCGCGCCGAGGAGGCGGTCAAGATCCAGGCCGGCTTCTACGAGCTGCAGACCAAGATGGCCGCCGACGACGCGCTGTCGATCCTGGTCGATCCGGCGAACCTGCTGCAGGCCTCGGTGACCGTCCCCGAGGGTCTCCGCGTGGTCGACATCGTCGACACCCTCGCCAAGAACACCGACTTCACCAAGGCCCAGTGGAACAAGGCGCTTGCGAAGACCGACGCCCTCGGGCTGCCGAACTACGCCAACGGCGACCCGGAGGGCTACCTGTTCCCGGCGACGTACACCGTCAGGCCGAAGGACAAGCCGCTCGACGTGCTCCAGGCCATGGTCGCCCGCTGGCGGCAGGCCGCGGACGACGCCGGCCTGGAGCAGGCCGCGAAGGACCTGGGCTACACCCCGGGTGAGCTGATGACGATCGCCTCGCTGGTCGAGGCGGAGGCCCGTGGCGACGACATGCCCAAGGTGTCCCGGGTGATCTACAACCGCCTGGAGACCGAGGGTGAGCCGACCTACGGCAAGCTCGAGATCGACGCGACGGTCAACTACGCGCTCGGGCGCAACCTCGGCGTGGCGATCAGCTCCGAGGACCTGGCGGTGGACTCGCCGTACAACACCCGCAAGTACGCCGGCCTGCCGCCCGGACCGATCGAGGCCCCGGGCGACGAGGCGATCGCGGCGGCCGCGAAGCCGGCCGACGGGCCGTGGTTCTTCTACGTGACCGTCAACCTGAAGACCGGCGAGACCAAGTTCACCGAGGACTACGACGAGTTCCTCCGGTTCAAGAGTGAGCTCCAGGAGTACTGCCAGACCTCGGACGCCTGCTGACATGACCACTCCCTGGTGTGCGGTGCTCGGCGACCCGGTCGACCACTCGCTGTCGCCGGTGCTGCACACCGCGGCCTACCGCGAGGCCGGCCTGGACTGGGTCTACCGCGCGGATCGGGTCGACGAGGACGGGCTGGGCCGGTTCCTCGACGATCTCGGCGCCGGCTGCCGCGGGCTGTCCCTGACGATGCCGCTCAAGCGCGCGGCGCTGGCACACGCCGACGAGGTCGCGACCGTCGCCCGCACTGCGGGTGCGGCCAACACGCTGGTGGTCGGTGACGACGGTCGGCTGCGGGCGGACAACACCGACGTCCCCGGCGCCGCCAACGCGATCCGGGAGAAGTACGACGGCCCCCTGGAGAGCGCGACCATCTGGGGCGGCGGCGCCACCGCGGCCTCGGTGCTGCTCGCGCTGGCCGGCCTCGGCTGCCGCCGCTTCGTGCTCCAGGTCCGGGACCCGCAGCGCGCGGGGGAGACGCTGGAGGTCGCCCGACGCCATCCCGACCGGCTCGACGTCTCGGTCGGCGCGCTCGGCGACCCGGCCAAGGGTGACGTGCTGGTCTCCACCATCCCCGCCGAGGCCCAGACGGAGCGGCTGCTGGCCGGGGCCGCTGACGTCCCGCTGGTGTTCGAGGTCCGCTACCACCCGTGGCCGACCCCGCTGGCCGCGGCCGCGCTGGGCTCGTCGCGGCGGCTGGTCACCGGGCTCGACCTGCTCGTCCACCAGGCCGCGCTGCAGTTCGAGCTCTTCACCGGCCGGGCGGCGCCGCTGGCCGCGATGCGGGTCGCCGGTGAGTCCGCCCTCGCCGAGCGCTGACATTCCGTAGGGTGCGGCCATGGATGTGGCCGGGAACCTCGACACCGCCGCCGTCTGCGCCGTGATCGGCGCCGCCGGTGGCCTGCTGGTTCCGTTGCTGGTGGGCCGCCTCCCCGAGCCGGAGGGGGCGAGCACGCCGGCCACCGTGCCGGCCATCGCCGACGGCGCGCCGGAGCCGATACCGGAGCCCGCGCCGAAGCCCGCCGCGAAGCCCGAGCCCGCGCCGAAGCCGCTCTACGCCGACCTCGCCGCCCATCCCGGGTTGGCCTGGAAGTCCGCCCTCTGGTCCGCCGGCCTGGCGGCGGTGGTCGGCCTGGCCACCGGCTGGGTCTGGCCCCTGCTCTACCTGCTCTACCTGGTGCCGGTCGGCGTCGCGCTGGGCTACGTCGACTACCGCACCCGGCTGCTGCCCACCCGCATCATCGCGCCGTCCTACCTCGTGGTCGCGGCCCTGGTGCTGGTCTGCTTCGCCGTCGAGCGCAACACCGACGACCTGGTCCGGGCGGGCCTCGGCTGGCTGGTGTCCGGGTTCGTCTTCTGGTTCCTGTGGCGCTTCACCCCGGGCATGGGGTACGGCGACGTACGCCTCTCCGGAGTCCTCGGCCTGGCGCTGGGCTACCTCGGTTGGGGAGAGCTGTTGATCGGCATGTACGCCGGGTTCCTGGTCGGGACGGTCGCGTGGATCCCACTGCGGCTGCTGCGGATCACCAAGGACCGGCACTTCCCCTTCGGCCCGTTCATGCTTCTCGGCGCGGTGGTCGGCATCGTCTGGGGCGCGCCGATCCTCGCCGGTCTCGGGTAGGGGCCGGGCTTCCTCGCACTGACGGCGGGCGTGAAAGACTCTGCCCCATGTTGCGCTGGCTCACCGCGGGCGAGTCCCACGGACCGTCCCTCGTCGCGATCCTCGAGGGCCTGCCCGCCCACGTCGAGGTGACCTCCGACGACATCGCCGACGCCCTCGGCCGGCGCCGCCTCGGCTACGGTCGCGGCGCGCGGATGAAGTTCGAGCAGGACGAGGTCACCCTCGTCGGCGGCGTTCGGCACGGCGAGACCCAGGGCGGTCCGGTGGCGATCCAGATCGGCAACACCGAGTGGCCCAAGTGGGAGCGGGTGATGTCCGCCGACCCGGTGGACCGCGCCGAGCTCGACGCGCTGGCCCGCAACGCCAAGCTCACCCGGCCCCGCCCGGGCCACGCCGACCTGGTCGGCATGCAGAAGTACGACTTCGACGAGGCCCGGCCGATCCTCGAGCGGGCCTCGGCCCGCGAGACCGCGGCCCGCGTGGCCCTGGGACGGGTGGCCACCCACTTCCTCGAGCAGGCCGTCGGCGCCCGGGTCGTCTCGCACGTGGTCGAGCTCGGCGGCGTGCCCGCCCCGCCCGGCTCGGTGCCCGAGCCCGACGACGTGGCCCGCCTCGACGACGACCCGGTCCGCTGCCTGGACCCGGACGCGTCCGCGGCGATGGTGGCCGCCATCGACCGGGCCCACCAGGACGGCGACACCCTGGGCGGCGTCGTCGAGGTCGTCGTCCACGGACTGCCGCCGGGACTCGGCTCCCACGTGCACTGGGACCGCCGCCTCGACTCCAGGCTGGCCGGTGCGCTGATGGGGATCCAGGCGATCAAGGGTGTCGAGGTCGGCGACGGGTTCGCGCTGGCCGCCGACCCCGGCTCGCGGGCCCACGACGAGATCGTCAACACCGACGGCGGCATCCGCCGCTCCTCCGGCCGCTCCGGCGGCACCGAGGGCGGGATGAGCACGGGAGAGATCCTGCGGGTGCGGGCCGCGATGAAGCCGATCGCCACCGTGCCCCGGGCGTTGAGGACCGTCGACATGGCCACCGGCGAGGCCGCCGTCGCCCACCACCAGCGCTCCGACGTCTGCGCGGTGCCGGCCGCCGGCATCGTCGCCGAGGCGATGGTCGCTCTGGTGCTCGCGGACGCCGTGCTGGAGAAGTTCGGCGGCGACTCGGTGACCGAGACCGCCCGCAACTGCGCGTCGTACCTCGACGCCCTGCCGCGGCCGTGAGCGCACCGGAGAGCGGCCCCCGGGCCGTGCTGGTCGGGCCGATGGGAGCGGGCAAGACGACGGTCGCCGAGCTGCTGGCCGCCGCCTGGGGGGTGCCGGTGCGTGACACCGACCGCGACGTCGAGGCGTCCGAGGGACGCTCGATCTCCGACATCTTCGTGGACTCCGGCGAGGCGCGCTTCCGGGAGCTGGAGCGGGCGGCCGTCGCCGACGCGCTGGCCGGGCACCACGGCGTCCTCGCGCTGGGTGGCGGTGCGGTGCTCGACCCGACCACCCGGGCGGCCCTGGCCGACCGGCCGGTGGTGTTCCTCCGGGTCGGTCTCGCCGACGCGGTGAAGCGGGTCGGCCTCGGTCCCGGACGTCCGCTGCTCTTCGGCAACGTGCGGGCCCAGATCAAGGCGCTCCTCGACGAGCGCTCACCGGTCTACGAGTCGGTCGCACGCTTCGCCATCGACACCGACGGCCGCACCCCGCAGGAGGTCGCTGACGAGGTGGCCCGGGTGCTGGAGGGGACCGACCGTGAGTGAGGAAGGGGGCGCGATGCCCGACACCGTGCTGCACGTCGGCGGCGCCGCGCCGTACGACGTCGTGGTCGGCCACGACCTGGCCGCCCGGCTGCCCGGCCTCCTGGGCGAGGGCGTGAGCCGAGTGGCCCTGCTGTTCGCCGACGGCGTCGCCGAGCTGGCCCAGCCGGTCCTCGACGTGCTGGTCGAGGAGTACGACGTGCTGGCCCTGGGGCTGCCGGACGGCGAGGCCGCGAAGACCTCCTCGGTCGCCAACGACTGCTGGGAGGCACTCGGCGAGGCCGGGTTCACCCGCTCCGACGCGGTGGTCACCTTCGGTGGCGGCGCCGCCACCGACCTCGGCGGCTTCGTCGCCGCCAGCTGGCTCCGGGGCGTCCGGGTGGTGCACGTCCCGACCACCCTGCTCGGCATGGTCGACGCCGCGGTCGGGGGCAAGACCGGCATCAACACGGCCGCCGGCAAGAACCTCGTCGGCGCCTTCCACGAGCCCGCCGGCGTGCTCTGCGACCTGGCCCTGCTGCGGACGCTGCCTCCCGAGGAGCTCCGCGCGGGCCTGGGTGAGGTGGTCAAGTGCGGTTTCGTCGCCGACCCCGAGATCCTCCGGCTGGTCGAGGACGAGCCGGCCGCCGCGGTCGACCCGGACTCCCGGGCGCTCCGCGAGCTGGTCGAGCGCGCGGTCCGGGTGAAGATCGACGTCGTGGTCGGCGACCTGCGCGAGACCGGGGGCCGCGACGGCCATCCCGGCCGCGAGGTGCTCAACTACGGTCACACCCTGGCGCACGCGGTCGAGCGGGCCAGCGACTACTCCGTCCGGCACGGCGAGGCGGTGGCCATCGGCTGCGTCTATGCCGCCGAGGTGGCCCGGCGGGCCGGCCTGCTCGCCGAGGACGTCGCCGCGCGGCATGCCCGGGTGTTCGGTCTGGTCGGGCTGCCGACCAGCTGGGACGGGGCCCCGTTCGACGACCTGCTCGCGACGATGCGGATGGACAAGAAGGCGCGTGGCGCGCAGCTGCGGTTCCTGGTGCTGCACGGCCTGGCGGAGCCCCGGATCCTGGCCGGGCCCGAGGACGACCTGCTCCGGGCGGCGTACGACACGGTGCGGGGGGTGTGATGAGGGCGCTGGTGCTCAACGGCCCCAACCTGGGACGGCTCGGCCGGCGACAACCGGAGATCTACGGCACCACGACGCACGCGGAGCTCGCCGAGCTCTGCGTCGGCTGGGGGAGTGCGGTCGGCCTCGAGGTCGAGGTGCGACAGACCAACCACGAGGGCGAGCTCCTCGACTGGCTCAACGACGCGGCCGACGAGGGCACCCCGGTGGTGCTCAACGCGGCGGCCTGGACGCACTACTCGTGGGCGCTCTTCGACGCCTGCGCCCAGCTGACCGCGCCGCTGGTCGAGGTGCATCTGTCGGACCCGTCGCAGCGACCGGAGGAGTTCCGGCACACCTCCGTGGTGACGCCGCACGCCCTGGCCGTGGTCGCCGGTGAGGGCGTCCAGGGCTACCGCCGGGCGCTCGGACTGCTCGCGGACGCTCTCGGGGGCTAGCCTTCCTGCCGTGCGCGCCCCCGCCCGAGGCACGGGCGGTGAGGTCGGTCGGGCCGAGCGCCGATGCGACGCGGCGCCACGGACCCCACTAGACTCACGCGTTGCCCCGTGCGGACGCCGCCGGGGCGGCCGAGGACCCGACGACCACGAAGAGGCACGCGCGCTAATGGCATCGACCAACGACCTGAAGAACGGCATGGTGCTCAACATCGACGGCCAGCTCTGGGCGGTCATCGAGTTCCAGCACGTCAAGCCCGGCAAGGGCCCGGCCTTCGTCCGCACCAAGCTCAAGAACGTGCTGTCCAACAAGACGGTCGACAAGACCTTCAACGCGGGAACCAAGGTCGAGACCGCGACGGTCGACAAGCGCACCATGCAGTACCTCTACAACGACGGCACGTCCTACGTCTTCATGGACACCTCCAGCTTCGAGCAGCTCGAGGTGCCGCCTGAGGTGGTGGGCAACGCCAAGAACTTCATGCTCGAGAACCAGGACGCCATCGTGGCGACCCACGAGGGTCGGGTCCTCTTCATCGAGCTGCCGGCGTCGGTCGAGCTGCTGATCCAGTACACCGAGCCCGGCCTCCAGGGCGACCGCTCCTCGGGTGGCACCAAGCCCGCCACGCTGGAGACCGGGCACACGATCAACGTGCCGCTCTTCATCACCACCGGCGAGAAGGTCAAGGTCGACACCCGCGACTCGTCCTACCTCGGCCGGGTCTCCTCCTGACCGTCCCCTCGTGACGCCAGTCCCCACCAGCTGAACGGCTCCTGTCATGTCCGCACGTTCCAAGGCCCGCAAGCGCGCGCTCGACATCCTCTATGCCAGCGAGCTGCGACGGGAGAGCCCGGTCGAGGCCCTCGACCGCGCCGTCAGCGACGGTGAGGGTCCGACCAACGACTACACCGCCACGCTGGTGCGCGGCGTCGTCGAGAACCTGGCCGCCATCGACGACCTGCTGGCCGGGGCGTCGGAGGGCTGGTCGCTGGAGCGGATGCCGGCGGTGGACCGCAACGTGCTGCGGCTGGGCGCCTACGAGCTGCTGTACGTCGACGACGTCCCCGACGGCGTGGCGGTGACCGAGGCGATGAGCCTGGTCCGTGACCTGTCCACCGACGAGTCGCCGGCGTTCGTCAACGGTGTGCTCGGCACCATCCTGCGCAGCCGCTGACCCCACTCAGCTCGGAACCACGATCTGCTGGAGCGCCCAGCGGTTGCCGTCCGGGTCCGCGAAGGTGACGAAGCGGCCCCAGGGCTGCTCGTCCACGCCCTGGCAGTCCACGCCCCGACCGCGCAGCTCCTCGAGTGCGGCGTCCGCGTCCTCGACGACGACCTGGATGAACTGCGAGCTGCCCTCGGCCATCATCTCGAGGCCGGTGCCGAAACAGATCGAGCAGGCCGAGCCCGGCGGGGTGACCTGCACGAAGCGCAGCTCGGGGCTGACGACCTGGTCGTGGTCGACCGTCCAGCCGACCGTTCTCGCCGTAGAACGACTTCGCCCGGTCGACGTCCGTGACCGCCAGCGGGATGAGCTCGATGCGGTAGTCCATGGGGGTTCCCTCCTTCGGAGCGGGTCCTCGGTCCCGCGCGGGTGCGTCCAGCCTAGGAACACATCAGGTCAGTTCCTGACCGCTTGCCCGACGGGTTGCCCGAGTCGTCGGCGGGCACGGCAGGATGTGGTGCCATGCCGATCGACGTCGTCGCGTACTCCGCACACTGGCCGACCGCGTTCGACCGCGTGGCCGGCGTGCTGCGCACAGCGCTGGTCGACGTGCCGACGGCCACCGTCGAGCACGTCGGCTCGACCTCCGTTCCCGGGCTGGCCGCCAAGCCGGTCCTCGACATCGACGTCATCGTCGACGAGCCCGAGCTGCCTGCCGGAGTCGCTGCACTCGTGGGCCTCGGCTACGTCCATCGCGGTGACCTGGGGGTCACCGGGCGCGAGGCGTTCCGGGCGCCGGACGACGACCCCCGGCGTCACGTGTACCTCTGCCGGGCCGGCACCCTCAACGTGCGCAACCACCTCGCGGTCCGTGACACCCTCCGCGGCCGCGACGACCTCCGTGACGAGTACGCCGCCGTCAAGCTGGCCCTGGCGGCGGACCCGGCCATGGACATCGACACCTACATCGCGCGCAAGTCGGGAGTGCTCCAGAAGGTGCTTGCGGAGTCGGACCTGACCGACGAGGAACGGCGGCAGATCTGGCGGCTGAACGATCCGTCGGTGGGGGCATGAGGGTCTGATCCGGGACCCGACACACGCACGCGCCCGGCGCGCGGCATCGCCGCGCGCGGCTCAGGTGGCGAGCGTGTAGGCCGCGCTGTCTCCTGGGGACGGCGAGCGCGCGGTGATGGTGCTGGGTGCCGTCGGGGCCGACGGCCCAGGTGTGGCCGTGGGGGCTGGTCCAGGTGTAGGTGTCGCCGGGTCCGTGGGGGTCGCGGTGGTAGCGCCAGCGTCCGTGGGTCTTGGCGTTGTGGTGTCGTCGGCACAGCGGCGCCAGGTTGGCGGGCGAGGTCTGGCCGGGCGGCCCGTGGTCGTCGTAGGGGGTGGTGTGGTCGAGGTCGCAGGTGCGGGCGTCGCGGGCGCACCAGGGGAAGACGCAGTGCCGGTCGCGCAGGATCACCAGTTCGCGCATCCACGGGGGTGGGTCGTGCTGGTCGACGGCGTCGCTGCGGTGCAGGTCGAGCACCGGCTGGATCCTCGCGTTCGAGTCGTGGAGCCAGGTGCGGATCAGGTCGGTGCTGACCGGGCCGAGCCTCTCGACCTCACCCGTCATCGGGCCGCCGGTGAGGCCCGCGGCCGCGAGGTCGGTCAGGGACAGGTGCAGGTAGAGCGGTGGTGACCACGACTCGGCGACGCGGCAGGTCAAGTCCGGGCTCGTCAAGTCCGGGCAGGTCGGTTGTGGGCAGGTCAAGACCGGGCAGGTCGGGGTGGGCTTGGCGGGCGGCGATGATGCCGAGGGCCTTGGCCTTGCGGGTCTCGAACTCGTCGGTGTCACCGAGCCTGCCGAGCAGGGTGGCCTCGGCGCAGACCAGGTCGTGGAAGGCGGCCAGGTCGGTGGTGTCGCCGGATGCCTCGAGCCAGGAGGTGCCCGCGAACCCACCGGGTCGGGGGTGGCTGAGGGTGACGTGCCACCCGGCCCGGCCGGCCCGCTCCTTGGCGACCTGCTCCTCGGGTGCGAACCGCGCGACAGCCAGGGCGACGAGCCGCTCGATGCTCGGCAGCCCGAACCCGCCGAGCGGGTGGCGAGCTGGGCGTCGACCCACCGGGCCCCCTCCAGCGGCAGCGCGCGGGTGTCGGCGGCGACCCGGCGGGTCTTCCACGGCGCCACCGCCAGCACCTCGACCCGGGTCCAGAGCCGGGGCAGCCGGTGGCGCAGGTCGAGCGCGTCGGCCATCAGCGCCATCGCGGACCGGGTGGAGACCCCCAGCGCCGCCCCCAGCTCCTCGGCGACGAACGGCGCCACCCCCGGCGTCCCGTCCCCACCGAGGGACGCGTCACAGTCCGACGAGCCCGGGAAGGCCCGCGTCACCCCACGTCGCCGCACCCGACTCCGGAGTCGCCGGATGGAGCACGCACAACTGGTAGGCGATGCGGAGCTTGCGACGCTGGACCATCCGGTCCAGCCGCTCGGCCTCGACAGCGGCATCGAGCAGCCCGGCATCGTCGAGGCCCTCGACCTCGATCCGCGTCGCCGTGCTCCTCGCCTCCTCCATGGACCCACTCAACCAGAGACCACCGACAGTCCCGACGGCCCGGAAACCGTTGTCCACAACGGGATCGGGCGATGTCGAGCTCGTCGACGCGCGGCGCGACCCCGTCGACCACCGGGGCATGCGTCACCCACCACTGGGTCGCCTGGGGGGTCCCTGGCTTCCATCCGGGCGATAGGCAGGACGGCACCTCCGGGTGTCTTCTGGACGCGACAGTCTCGGACCCGTCACCCGGAAGGTCCGCCATGTTCGACATCCTGCGCCGCCACCTCCCCGTCGCCGTCACCGCCGCTGTCGTGTGCTCCCTCTTCGCCGGCGGGCCGACCGTGGCGAGGGCCGCCTTCGACGCGGTCAACGCCGACAAGGTCGACGGCAAGCACGCCGTCGGCTCCGCCGCCAGCACCCGTCAACGCAAGGGCAAGCTGGTCGCCACCCACCCCCGCAGCGGGCGGCTCCCCAACAACATCATCGCCAAGGCCCCGAACGCCGGGCGTCTCGACGGCCGCGACTCCACGGAGTACCTGGTGACCGGCCAGGGCAAGGAGGGGAGCACCGTCAACATCAACTCGTGCGGGTCCGGCCCGGTGCTGTCCTACCCGGTCGAGCTGTCGCGGGCCGCCCGGATCTTCGTGTCGGGCTCGTCCACCTACGCCCGCTCCAACCCGGGTCCGGAGCGTCCCACCATCCGCATCCAGCTGCTGGACGGGGCGGGGACCGTCGTCGCGGGAACGGACCGCATCGGCGTCGACGGCTCCACGGGCAACCCGGGCATGGCCCTGTCGGGTGTGCTGCTCACGCCGGCCGGGGACGCGGCCTACGAGGCGGCGCCCGGCGCCTACTCGCTGCGGATCCTCGGTGACAACTTCGGCGCCTGCGCCGGCTTCGGGCAGTACCAGTCGCCGCGCCTGAGCCACCTGGTGCTGGCCGCGGGCGACTGACGGGCACCGGCAGGGGGGCGGCTCGCCGGCTGCGGGCCGGTCAGAGCCGGAGCCGGCGCGCGTGCAGGGCGTCGTACGCCGGGCGGCAGGCGTCGGCGACCGCCGCGTCGTGCGGGGAGAGGTCCACCTGACGGGGCCGCCACGGCTCGAAGCCCGTCGAGGCCGCCACCGCGTCGTACCAGTGCGGTGCCCAGACCCCGTCGCTGTCGCGCGGTCCGGCCGGCCAGTGCAGCATCGCGTCGGTGAAGGCGAGGCCGAGCCAGTCGCACAGCCAACGCAGGTGCGCCTCGGGGTTGCCGAGGAAGTCGCCGGCATCGATCACCGGGGTGTCGTCGGGGAGCACGGCGGCCAGCCGCTGCTGCTGGAGCAGGCCGATGTCCTCGGGCTCGCACGCCTCGCGCGAGCGCACGTAGGACGCCACCACCTCGCCGGGGTCCCGGATCAGCAGCACGTTGCGGAAGTCGCGCACCCAGGCCAGGTCGGCCGCCTCGGCCAGGTGGTGGGTCATGTGCTTGGCGTAGTGCACCGCTGCGTCCACGGGAGCCCGCAGGCCGGCGACCACCTCCTCGGGGTCCGTCGGCTGCGACGCGATCACCTCGTCGCGGCCGGGGTGGTCGATGCCGGTGCGGAGCAGGTACGCCGCGTAGAACGGCTCGTCGACGACGACGCAGTCGGGCCGGTTCTCCCAGGCCCGCATCATCGCGGTCGAGATGTTGCGCGGGCCGCTCCACATCGCGACCCGGACGGTCATCGCCGTCCCCGCGCGGCGACGTCGGAGGCGACGTACGCCTGGAAGAGGCGCTGCAGCCGCTCGACGGTCGGACCCCGGGACCCACCGCCGATGGTGCGCCCGTCCACCGTCCGCACCGGGACCACGCCGGCGAAGGTGCCGGTGACGAACGCCTCCGCGGCGTTGTAGACGTCGGTCAGGCTGAACGTCGTCTCGCGGGCCGGGATGCCGTGCTGCGCGCAGACGTCGAGGATGTTGCGGCGGGTGATCCCGCCGAGGCAGAACCGGCCGTCGGAGGTCCACACCTCACCGGCCCGGGTGACGATGAAGAAGTGGGTGCTGTTGCAGGTCGCCACGAAGCCGTGCGGGTCCAGCATCAGCGCCTCGTCGGCGCCGGCCGTGTAGGCCTGGATGCACGCCTGGATGTCGTTGAGCTTGCTGTGCGCGTTGAGCTTCGGGTCGAGCGTGTCAGGCGTGGCCCGGCGCACGTGCGTGGTGAACAGCGTGATGCCCTCGGTGACCGTGGCCGGCATCGGTTCCTTGTGCTCGGCGATGATCACCACGGTCGCGGGTCCGATCGTGACCCGGGGGTCCTGGTACGGCGTCGACTTCACCCCCCGGGTCACCATCAGGCGCACGTGCACGCCGTCGGTCATCCCGTTGGCGTGCAGGGTGTCGTAGATCGCCGCGGTGATCGCGTCGCGGGACATGCCGAGGTCGAGCAGGATCGCCCGCGCGCCCTCCTCGAGGCGGTCCAGGTGCTTCTCGAGGAACGCCGGGTGGCCGGAGCTGACCCGCAGCCCCTCCCAGACGCCGTCGCCGAGCACGAAGCCGGAGTCGAAGACCGACACGACTGCGCGGTCGCGGGGGAGGAGCTCCCCGTTCACCCACACCAGGACCTCGGCGTTGCGCGGGTCGTCGGCGTGGTCATGGGTTCCGTGGGCCATGACGACACCCTAGGGCGCGTCGTCACCGGTCCGACTCTGCTCTAGGGTGGCGGCCCGGACACGAGGAGTGGGACATGAACGCTGGCGAAGGCGTCGCGAACAAGGCGCAGCAGGTCGGCCGCAGGGCCGAGGACCATGACTGGGTCGACACCGCGGTGCGGTTCGGGATGGTGACGTACGGGGTCGTGCACCTGATGATCGCCTGGCTCGCCGTGCAGCTCGCGTTCGGTGAGAGCTCCGGGTCGGCGTCGAGCACCGGCGCCCTGCATGAGCTCGCCCAGCAGCCGTTCGGCAAGTTCCTGGTGTGGATGGTCGCGG
The DNA here is from genome assembly GCA_963767955.1 of uncultured Actinomycetota bacterium. Lineage (GTDB taxonomy): Bacteria > Actinomycetota > Actinomycetes > Propionibacteriales > Nocardioidaceae > Nocardioides. Next base: position 811,048 of record CAVYGA010000003.1, read on the forward strand.
TCGGCATGCTGCTGCTGGTGCTCTGGCGCCTCCTCGAGGCGGTGGTCGGCCACCGGGACGAGGACGGTGGCACCCGCCTCCGCAAGCGGCTGATGTCGCTGGCCAAGGCAGTGATATACGGCGCGATCGGGGTCAGCGCGCTCAAGGTCGCGCTCGGCAGCGGAGGCGGCGGTGGCGGCTCGGACGGCTACACCGCGAAGCTGATGAAGCTGCCCGCCGGGACGTGGATCGTCGGCGCCGTGGGCCTGGCGATCATCGGGTACGGCCTCAGCCTGGTCGTCCGCGCCTGGACGGAGAAGTTCAGGGAGAACCTCACCGCCGAGGGGAAGTCCGGCGACACCGGGACGGCGTACGTCTGGTTCGGCAAGGTCGGCTACGCGGCCAAGGGCCTCGCCGTCGGCATCGTCGGCGGGCTGTTCATCTACGCCGCCGTCACCCACGAGGCCAAGAAGTCCGGCGGCCTCGATGTCGCGCTGCGCAAGGTGCTCCAGCAGCCGTTCGGGCCCTACCTGCTGACGGTGATGGCCGCGGGGATCGCGTGCTACGGGCTGTTCTGCTTCGCGCGGGCCCGGCACCTGTCGCGCTGAGCCGACCATCCGGCCTTGACCGGGCTGTCAGGCTGGCCCCATGACGACCCATGAGGTGGACGTGGTGGTGCTCGGGCTCGGCCCGGGTGGGGAGCATGTGGCGATCAAGCTCGGGCGAGCGGGGCTGGACGTCGTCGGCGTCGAGGAGCGGCTGGTGGGCGGCGAGTGCCCCTACTTCGGGTGCGTGCCCTCGAAGATGATGGTCGCCGCGGCCGACGTCATCCGCAGCGCCGAGCGGGTCTCCGACTTCGGAGGCACCGCGACCGTCACCCCGGACTGGGGCCCGCTGGCCGCGCGGATCCGCGACGAGGCCACCGACGACTGGGACGACAAGGTCGCGGTGGAGCGGCTCGAGGAGAACGGCGCTCGCTTCGTGCGCGGGCGCGGCGTCCTCACCGGGCCCGGGCGGGTCGAGGTGGGTGGCGACACGTACGTCGCGCGCACGGGCGTCGTGGTCAACACCGGCACCGCGCCGGCGGCTCCGCCGATCGACGGCCTCGCGGAGACGCCGTACTGGACCAACCGCGACGCGGTGCGGCTCACCGAGCTGCCCGCCTCGCTGATCGTGGTCGGCGGGGGTGCGATCGGTGCCGAGCTGGCCCAGGTGTTCGCGCGCTTCGGCGTCCGGGTCACCGTCGTCGAGATGGCCGACCGCCTGCTCCCCGGTGACGAGCCGGAGGCGGGCCGGGCCCTCGAGGAGGCGTTCGCCGCCGACGGCATCCAGGTGCTGACCGGCGTCGAGGTGTCCTCGGTGTCGTACGCCGAGGGGACGTTCACCGTCGCGCTCGCCGACCAGGAGGTGACCGCTGACAAGCTGCTGGTGGCGGCCGGCCGCACCCCGAACCTGGCCGGCATCGGTCTGGAGAGCCTCGGCCTCGACCCGGGCGCCAGGGTGCTGGAGACCGACGAACGACTGCGTGCCGGCGAGAGGCTCTGGGCGGTCGGCGACATCACCGGCCATGGCGCGTTCACGCACGTGTCGATGTACCAGGCGGCGGTCGTGGTCCGCGACATCCTCGGCGAGGACGGTCCCTGGGCCGACTACCGCGCGGTCAGCCGGGTCACCTACACCACGCCCGAGGTGGCCTCGGTCGGGCTCAGCGAGGCCGGAGCGCGCGAGCAGCTCGACGCCGTGGTGGTCGCGACCATCGACGACCTGGGCTCGCGGGGCTGGCTGGCCAAGGAGGAGGGCCTGATCAAGCTGGTGGCCGACGCCTCCCGCGGGATCCTGGTCGGCGCCACGGTGGTCGGACCCAGCGGTGGGGAGATCCTCGGCCTGCTCGCCGCCGCCGTACACGCCGAGATCCCGGTCGCCACGCTGCTCACGATGCACTTCGCCTACCCGACCTACCACCGTGCCATCGAGACCGCCCTCAAGGACCTCGACCTCTGACCTCGGCGCGCAAGAACTCACACCTCGGCGCGCAAGAAGTGACACCTCGGCGGGGGAGTGGGACGGGGGGCCGGCTGAGGGGGTTGCTGATGCTAGGGTCGGCGTCGATCGACATCCTTTAACGAGCCGTCCGGTGAGGCGGAGAAGGAGGTCCGGCACGCTGATGCCTGCCCCGAACGCAGCACCCGACCCGACGCCTGTGACCGACGAGACCGGGCGGGTCGTCCTCGACTCCGGTGACATCACCCGGGCCCTCACCCGCATCTCCCACGAGATCCTCGAGCGCAACAAGGGCGCCGACGACCTCGTCCTGCTCGGCATCCCGACCCGGGGCGTGCACCTGGCCCGACGGATCGCGGCGCACATGTCCCGGGTGGAGGGGGCCGAGGTGCCGGTCGGCTCCGTCGACGTGACGATGTACCGCGACGACCTGCGGATGCGCCCGGCCCGCACCCTGCTGCCGACCGAGATCCCGACGGACGGGATCGACGGCAAGGTCGTGGTGCTGGTCGACGACGTCCTCTACTCCGGCCGCACCATCCGGGCCGCGCTGGACGCCCTCAACGACATCGGCCGTCCGCAGGCGGTCCGGCTCGCGGTCCTGGTCGACCGCGGCCACCGCGAGCTGCCGATCCGCGCCGACTTCGTCGGCAAGAACCTGCCCACGTCGCTGGCCGAGAAGGTCGCGGTGCGGCTCGAGGAGCACGACGGGAACGACGGGGTGAGCATCAGATGACTCACCCCACGAAACTGCTCGCTTCGCTCACACTCCCGCGGGGGCCCCGATGACTCACCCCACGAAACTGCTCGCTTCGCTCACACTCCCGCGGGGGCCCCGATGAAGAAGCACCTGCTGAGTGCCGCCGACCTGACCCGCGACGACGCGCACCTGATCCTGGACACCGCCGAGGAGATGCTCTCCCTGGCGGACCGGCCGATCAAGAAGCTGCCGGCGCTGCGCGGGCGCACCATCGTGAACCTCTTCTTCGAGGACTCCACCCGGACCCGGATCTCCTTCGAGGCGGCCGCCAAGCGGCTGAGCGCCGACGTCATCAACTTCTCCGGCAAGGGCTCCTCGCTGAGCAAGGGGGAGTCGCTCAAGGACACCGCGCTGACCCTCGAGGCGATGGGCGCCGACGCGGTCGTCGTCCGCCACTGGGCCTCCGGCGCGCCGCACCTGCTCGCGAACGCCGGCTGGTCGCGCTCCAGCGTCATCAACGCCGGCGACGGCACCCACGAGCACCCCACCCAGGCGCTGCTCGACGCGTTCACGATGCGCCGCCACCTCGGTGACCTGGCCGGCCGCCGGGTCGCGATCGTCGGCGACGTGCTGCACAGCCGGGTGGCCCGCTCCAACGCGCTGCTGCTCCAGACGCTCGGCGCCGAGGTCACCCTGGTGGCACCGCCGACGCTGCTGCCGTACGGCGTGGACACCTGGGGTGTCGCCACCTCCTACGACCTCGACGCGGTGCTGCCCAAGACCGACGCGGTGATGATGCTCCGGGTCCAGAGGGAGCGGATGAACGCCTCGTTCTTCCCGACGGTGCGCGAGTACAGCCGCCGCTACGGTCTCGACGGCCGGCGGATGAGCACGCTGCAGGACCACACGATCGTGATGCACCCCGGCCCGATGATCCGCGGCATGGAGATCACCGCCGACGTCGCCGACTCCGCCCGCTCGGTGATCGTCGAGCAGGTCACCAACGGCGTCGCGGTGCGGATGGCGGTGCTCTACCTGCTGCTCGGCGGCAACGAACCGGCCGTCGGCACCGTCGACGGCTCAGGACTGACCACCACGACGGGAGCGGGCGCATGACGACGTACCTCATCACGGGCGCCGGGATCCTCGGTGGCGAGCCGACCGACATCCTGCTGCGCGACGGCACGATCGCCGCGATCGGCACCGACCTGCGCGCCGACGGCGCCGAGACCATCGACGCGGCCGGGCTCGTCGCCCTCCCTGGCCTGGTCGACCTGCACACCCATCTCCGCGAGCCCGGCCGCGAGGACGCGGAGACCGTCGAGACCGGCACCCAGGCCGCCGCGCTGGGCGGCTTCACCGCCGTGCACGCGATGGCCAACACCGACCCGGTCGCCGACACCGCGGGCGTCGTCGAGCAGGTCTGGCGGCTGGGCCGCGAGGCCGGCTACTGCGACGTCTACCCGGTCGGGGCGGTCACCGTGGGACTGGCGGGGGAGCGTCTCGCCGAGCTCGGCGCGATGGCCGACTCCGCGGCCCGGGTCCGCGTCTTCTCCGACGACGGCAGGTGCGTGAGCGACCCGGTGCTGATGCGCCGGGCGCTGGAGTACGTCAAGGCGTTCGACGGCGTCGTCGCCCAGCACGCCCAGGAGCCGCGGCTCACCGAGGACGCCCAGATGAACGAGGGCGAGCTCTCCGGCCGGCTCGGCCTGCGTGGCTGGCCGGCGGTCGCCGAGGAGGCGATCATCGCCCGCGACTGCCTGCTCGCCGCCCACGTCGGCTCCCGGCTGCACATCTGCCACGTCTCGACCGCCGGGTCGGTGGAGATCGTCCGCTGGGCGAAGGCCAAGGGCTGGGACGTCACCGCGGAGGTGTGCCCCCACCACCTGCTCCTCACCGACGAGCTGGCCGCGACCTACGACCCGATCTACAAGGTGAACCCGCCGCTGCGCACGGCCGCGGACGTCGAGGCGCTGCGGGCCGGGCTGGCCGACGGCACCCTCGACATCGTCGCCACCGACCACGCCCCCCACCCGCACGAGGACAAGGACTGCGAGTGGCAGGCCGCGGCGTTCGGCATGCTCGGCCTCGAGACGGCGCTGTCGGTCGTGCAGGAGACCATGGTCGACACCGGCCTGGTCGACTGGGCCGGGGTCGCCGAGCGGATGTCGGCCACGCCCGCGCGGATCGGCCGGGTGTCCCACCACGGCCGCCCGATCGCCGAGGGCGAGCCGGCCAACATCGTGCTCTACGACCCGTCCGTGCGCCGGGTGGTCGACTCCGCCGCGGTGGCCTCGCTGTCGCGCAACACGCCGTACGCCGGGATGGAGCTGCCGGGCCGGGTGGTCGCCACCTTCCTGCGCGGCACCCCCACCGTGATCGACGGGAAGCTGGCAGCGCCCCACGAGGACACGCGCCTCGCTCCCGCTCCCGTTCCCGCGGGGACCCCGGCATGACCGGGGCGGTCCTGGTCCTCGAGGACGGCCGGGTCTTCCACGGCGAGGCGTACGGCGCGGTCGGCGAGACGTTCGGCGAGGCGGTGTTCAACACCGGGATGACCGGCTACCAGGAGACGCTCACCGACCCGTCGTACCACCGTCAGGTGGTCGTGATGACCGCCCCGCACGTCGGCAACACCGGCATCAACGACGAGGACCCGGAGTCGCGCAGGATCTGGGTCAGCGGGTACGTCGTGCGCGACCCAGCCCGCGTCGCCTCCAACTGGCGGTCCGTGCGCACCCTCGACGACGAGCTCCGGGAGCAGGGTGTCGTCGGCATCTCGGGCATCGACACCCGGGCGCTGACCCGGCACCTGCGCGAGCGCGGCGCGATGCGGGTCGGCATCTCCTCCACCGAGACCGACACCGACGCGCTGCTGGCGCGGGTCCGCGACGCGGCGCCGATGGCCGGCGCCGAGCTGGCCGGCGAGGTGTCGACGACCGAGTCCTACGTCGTCGCGGCCCAGGGCGTGGCGCCGGGGGAGAAGCGGTTCACCGTCGCGGCCGTCGACCTCGGCATCAAGGCGAACACCCCGCGGATGATGGCCGCGCTCGGCATCGAGGTGCACGTGCTGCCCGCGACGTCCACGATCGACGACGTGCTCGCGGTGCGCCCCGACGGGCTGTTCTTCTCCAACGGCCCGGGCGACCCCGCGGCCACCACCGGCCAGGTCGAGCTGCTGAGGGCGGCCCTGGAGCGAGGCCTGCCCTACTTCGGGATCTGCTTCGGCAACCAGCTCTTCGGCCGCGCCCTGGGCTTCGACACGTTCAAGCTGACGTACGGCCACCGGGGCATCAACCAGCCGGTGATGGACCGCACCACCGGCAAGGTCGAGGTCACCTCCCACAACCACGGCTTCGCGGTCGCCGCGCCGCTGGACCGGCCGACCGAGACGCCGTACGGCGTCGCGACGGTCAGCCACGTGTGCCTCAACGACGACGTGGTCGAGGGCCTCGAGCTGCGCTCCCCGGACGGCGACCTGAGGAGCTTCTCCGTGCAGTACCACCCCGAGGCCGCCGCCGGACCGCACGACGCGGCGTACCTCTTCGACCGGTTCTCCGACCTGATGCGGAAGAGCCTGATGGAGGCGAGCGCCTGATGCCCAAGCGCGAGGACATCAAGAGCGTCCTGGTGATCGGGTCCGGCCCGATCATCATCGGACAGGCCTGCGAGTTCGACTACTCCGGGACCCAGGCCTGCCGGGTGCTCAAGGAGGAGGGGATCCGGGTCATCCTGGTCAACTCCAACCCGGCCACGATCATGACCGACCCGGAGTTCGCCGACGCGACGTACGTCGAGCCGATCACGGCGGAGTTCGTCGAGAAGGTGATCGCCCAGGAGCGTCCCGACGCGCTGCTCGCGACGCTCGGCGGGCAGACCGCGCTCAACTGCGCGGTCGCGCTGGACGCGGGCGGCGTGCTCGAGAAGTACGGCGTCGAGCTGATCGGCGCCTCCATCGAGGCGATCGACCGGGGCGAGAACCGCCAGCAGTTCAAGAAGATCGTCGAGGAGCTCGGCGGCGAGTGCTCCCGCAGCGTCATCTGCCACACGATGGACGACTGTCTGGGCGCGGTCGACGAGCTCGGCTACCCGATGGTGGTCCGCCCCAGCTTCACCATGGGCGGCACCGGCTCCGGCATGGCCTACGACGAGACCGACCTGCGCCGCATCGCCGGCGCCGGCCTGGCCGCCAGCCCGACCACCGAGGTGCTCCTCGAGGAGTCGATCATCGGCTGGAAGGAGTACGAGCTCGAGGTGATGCGCGACACCGCGGACAACGTGGTCATCATCTGCTCGATCGAGAACCTCGACCCGATGGGGGTGCACACCGGTGACTCGATCACGGTCGCGCCGGCGATGACGCTCACCGACCGCGAGTACCAAGCAATGCGCGACATGGCGATCGGCATCATCCGCGCGGTCGGCGTCGACACCGGCGGCTGCAACATCCAGTACGCCGTGAACCCGGCCGACGGCCGCCTGGTCGTCATCGAGATGAACCCGCGGGTGAGCCGGTCCAGCGCGCTGGCGTCGAAGGCGACCGGCTTCCCGATCGCCAAGATCGCGGCCAAGGTCGCCATCGGCTACACCCTCGACGAGATCCCCAACGACATCACCGTCCGCGAGGACGGGCAGAGCACCCCGGCCAGCTTCGAGCCGGCGCTCGACTACGTGGTGGTGAAGGTGCCGCGGTTCGCGTTCGAGAAGTTCCCGGGCGCCGACCCGACACTGACCACGCACATGAAGTCGGTCGGCGAGGCGATGGCGATCGGCCGCAACTTCACCGAGGCGCTGCAGAAGGCGCTGCGCTCCCTGGAGGCCCCGGCCTCCGGGCCGGGGGCCGCCGTCTTCGACTGGAGCCACCAGTGGGTGGACCTCGACAAGGACGCGATCCTCGAGGAGATCCGGATCCCGCACGACGGCCGGCTCCGCAAGGTGATGGACGCGATCCGGGCCGGCGCCGGTCCCGAGGAGGTCTTCGAGGCGACCAAGATCGACCCGTGGTTCCTCGACCAGCTCGCGCTGATCAACGAGATCGCCGTCGAGGTCGCCGCGGCGTCGGAGCTGACCCCGCAGGTGCTGCGCCGGGCCAAGCGGCACGGCTTCTCCGACGTCCAGATCGGTCGGATCCGCGACCTGAGCCCGGCGGTGGTCCGCGGCGTCCGGCACGCGCTGGGCATCCGGCCGGTCTACAAGACCGTCGACACCTGCGCCGCCGAGTTCGCCGCCCGCACGCCGTACCACTACTCGTCCTACGACGAGGAGACCGAGGTGCGCCCGCGCGAGAAGGAGGCGGTGATCATCCTCGGCTCCGGGCCGAACCGGATCGGTCAGGGCATCGAGTTCGACTACTCCTGCGTGCACGCCGCGCTGGCGCTGTCCGAGGCCGGCTACGAGACGATCATGGTCAACTGCAACCCCGAGACCGTCTCGACCGACTACGACACCTCCGACCGGCTCTACTTCGAGCCGCTGACCCTGGAGGACGTGCTCGAGATCGTGCACGCCGAGCGCGCCGCCGGCCCGATCGCCGGTGTGATCTGCCAGCTCGGCGGCCAGACCCCGCTCGGCCTCGCCCAGGGGCTCGAGGACGCCGGCGTCACCATCGTCGGCACCTCGCCGGCCGCGATCCACCTGGCCGAGGAGCGCGGTGCCTTCGGGCGGGTGCTCGCCGACGCCGGGCTGCCGGCCCCGAAGTACGGCATGGCCACCTCGTTCGCCGACGCCCACCGGATCGCCGCCGGCATCGGCTACCCCGTGATGGTGCGCCCGTCCTACGTCCTCGGCGGCCGCGGCATGGAGATCGTGTACGACGACGCGAGCCTCGAGGACTACATCGGGCGGGCCACCGAGATCGGGCCCGACCACCCCGTGCTGGTGGACCGCTTCATCGACGACGCGGTCGAGATCGACGTCGACGCGCTCTTCGACGGCGAGGAGCTCTTCCTCGGCGGCGTGATGGAGCACATCGAGGAGGCCGGCATCCACTCCGGTGACTCGTCGTGTGCGCTGCCGCCGATCACGCTCGGCGCGTCCGAGATCGCCCGGATCCGCAACGCCACCGAGGCGATCGCCCGCGGGGTGGGTGTCGTCGGGCTGCTCAACATCCAGTTCGCGCTGGGCTCCGACGTGCTCTACGTCCTGGAGGCCAACCCGCGGGCCAGCCGAACGGTGCCGTTCGTCTCCAAGGCCACCGCCACGCCGCTGGCGAAGGCTGCGGCCCGGGTGATGCTGGGCTCCACCGTCCAGGAGCTCCGCAACGAGGGGGTGCTGCCGGCCGAGGGCGACGGGGGCACGCTGCCGGCCGACCAGCCGATCGCGGTCAAGGAGGCGGTGATGCCCTTCAACCGCTTCAAGGCACCCGACGGCCGCAACGTCGACTCGGTGCTCGGCCCCGAGATGAAGTCCACCGGCGAGGTGATGGGTCTCGACGCCGACTTCGGCACCGCGTTCGCCAAGGCGCAGGCCGGGGCGTTCGGACCGCTGCCGACCGAGGGCCGGGTGTTCGTGAGCATGGCCAACCGCGACAAGCGGCACATGGTCTTCCCGATCAAGGTGCTCGCCGAGCACGGCTTCGAGATCCTCGCCACCCAGGGCACGGCCGAGGTCCTGCGCCGCAACGGCGTGCAGGCGTCGGTCGTGCGCAAGCACTTCGAGGGCGAGGGCCCGGCCGGGGAGCAGACCACCGTCCAGCTGATCCTGGCCGGGGAGATCCAGCTGGTCATCAACACGCCCAACGGCTCGGGCAGCGGCGCCTCCGCGCGGATCGACGGCTACGAGATCCGCACCGCGGCGATCATGGCGAACATCCCGTGCATCACCACCGTGCAGGGGCTCGGTGCCGTGGTGCAGGGCATGGAGGCCATGCGGCGCGGCGAGATCGGCGTCCGCAGCCTGCAGGACTGGGCCAGGCAGTGACCCTCTACCGCCTCGCGTTCGACCACCTGCTGACCCGGACCGACCCCGAGAAGGCGCACCACGCCGGCTTCCGGGCGATCCGGGCGGCCCGGCCGCTCACCGGGGCAGGTGCCCGGCTGCTGCCCGCCGACCCGGTCGAGGCGATGGGGATCCGCTTCGCCAACCGGCTGGGCCTGGCCGCCGGCTTCGACAAGAACGCCGTCGGCATCGACGCCCTGGGAGCCCTCGGCTTCGGGCACGTCGAGATCGGCACCGTCACCGGGGAGCCACAGCCCGGCAACCCGACGCCGCGGCTGTTCCGGCTGCCCGCCGACCGGGCCGTGGTCAACCGGATGGGCTTCAACAACGACGGGGCCGAGACCGTGGCCCGCCGGCTCGCCGAGCGGACCCACGGGCTGGGCCCCCGCCGCGGCCCGGTGCTCGGCGTCAACATCGGCAAGACGAAGGTCGTCCCCGAGGAGGAGGCGGTCCGCGACTACGAGAAGTCGGCCGGGCTGCTGGCGCCGTACGCCGACTACCTCGTCGTCAACGTCAGCTCCCCGAACACCCCCGGGCTGCGTGACCTGCAGGCCGTCGAGAAGCTCGAGCCGCTGCTGCGCGCCGTACGCCGCCGCGCCGACGAGTCGACCGCGGACCGGGGCCGCCCGGTGCCGCTGCTGGTCAAGATCGCGCCCGACCTCTCCGACGACGACGTCCTCGCGGTCGCCGACCTCGCCACCGCGGTCGGGCTCGACGGGATCATCGCCACCAACACCACGATCAGCCGCGACGGCCTGACCACCGACCGGGCCACCGTCGAGGGGATCGGGGCCGGCGGCCTCTCCGGCCGTCCGCTCACCGAGCGCTCCCTGGACGTGCTCCGGCTGCTGGCCGGCCGGGTCGACGCCGCGCTCACGCTGGTCGGCGTCGGCGGCATCACCACACCCGACGACGCCTGCGCCCGGATCGACGCCGGCGCCACCCTGGTCCAGGGCTACACCGCGCTGGTCTACGAGGGCCCGCTGTGGCCGGGACGGATCGTCCGCGGCCTGGCCGCCTCCGGACGGCCCGCATGAGCGAGGGTCCCCCGAAGGACGCCCGGGGACCGCTGCACCTGACCGGCGAGGTGCTGTCGGTCAAGCGGATCGGTGCCTTCCGGCACCTCACCCTGGTCGCACCCGGCATCGCGGACCGCTACCGGCCGGGCACCTTCGTCGCCGTGTCGATCGGGCACACGCGACCGCGCGGCCACCTCGCCCGGCGCAGCTTCTGGATCCATCGGGTGCGCCCGACCGGGAGCCACGGCGCCACCCTCGAGCTCGTCGTCGACCCGGTCGGCACCGGCTCCCGCTGGCTGGCCGGCCTGACCCAGGGAGCCCCGGTCGAGGTCACCGGCCCCCTCGGCCGGCCGTTCGCGCTGCCCAAGGACCCGGTCACCTGCCTGCTGGTCGGCGAGGGGTACGCCGCCGCCCCGCTGTTCCCGCTCGCGGAGCGGCTGCGCGAGCGCGGCTGCGTGGTGACCGTGCTGCTGGCGGCGCCCGACGAGGCGCACCTGTTCGGCGCGCTGGACGCCCGGCGTACCGCCCGCTCGGTCACCGTGGTCACCGGCGACGGCTCGATCGGCACGAAGGGCAGCGTGGCCGAGGTCATCGACGACGTGGTCGCCCGGGCCGGCGCCGACGTCGTCTACGCCGCCGGATCGACCGCGAGCCTGCACGCCGTCGCGGCGGCCGCCGAGCGGCACGGCGCCTGGAGCCAGACCGCGCTGGCCACCGACCAGCCCTGCGGCACCGGCCTCTGCTTCGGCTGCGTGGTGCCGGTCGTCGGCGAGGCCGGCGGCGGCCGGCTGGCCCGGGCCTGCGTCGAGGGCCCGGTCTTCCGCGGTGACCGGGTCCGCTGGACCGCGCTGGAGGACCAGTGAACGCCCTCGTCCTGACCTCCCCGGTGCTGGTGGCCGCGGGCTGCGGTGGCACCGGCCGCGAGCTCGACGCGGTCGGTGGGCTGGCCGGTGTCGGCGGCTTCGTCACCCGCACCATCACCCTCGACGCCCGCGCCGGGGCCACCGGCACCCGGGTCGTGGAGTCCGCCGCCGGGTTCGTGCACGCCACCGGGCTGCACAACCCCGGGCTCGATCACTTCCTCGCCACCGAGCTGCCGTGGCTGGCCGCCCACGAGGTCCGCACCTTCGTCTCGATCGCGGCCGAGTCCCTCGGGGAGTACGCCGACCTCGGCAGGCGGCTGGGCCGCTCACCCGGGGTGGCCGGCATCGAGGTCAACCTGGCCGCGCCCGACGCGAGGTCGCTGGGCCTGTTCGACGCGCGGGAGCCCTTCCAGGCATCCCGGGCGGTGGCCGCGGTCCGCGGTGGCCTGCCCGCCGGCATCCCGGTGCTGGTCAAGCTCGGCCACGACCCCGCCCGCGTCGTCGAGACCGCGCGCGCCGTCACCGAGGCCGGGGCCGACGCCGTGGTGCTCGGCAACGCGCTGCCCGCCCTGATGCCCGACGGACGGGCCGGAGGGCTGAGCGGCCCCGCGATCCTGCCGGTCGCGCTGCGCTCCGTGGCCGACGTACGCTCCGCCCTGCCGGACCTGACCGTGGTCGGCGCCGGGGGAGCGGCCGGCGCGGCCGACGTGCGCGCCTTCCTCGACGCCGGTGCCGTCGCCGTCCAGATCGGCGCCGCCCTGCTGCACGACCCCACCACCGCCGCGCGTGCCGCGGCCGAGCTCGGAGGAGCGAGATGACGGCTTTCGGAGCCCGGCTGCGGGCCGCGATGGACCAGCGCGGGCCGCTGTGCCCCGGGATCGACCCCCACCCCGCCCTGCTGCACGCCTGGGACCTCGAGGACACCCCGGCCGGGCTCGAGCACTTCGCGATGACCGCCGTCGACGCGCTGGGCCCGGTGTCGAGCAGCCTCAAGCCGCAGTCCGCGTTCTTCGAGCGGCACGGCAGCCGCGGCATCGCGATCCTGGAGCGCGTCGTCACCGAGGCCCGCGCCGCCGGCGCCCTGGTCATCCTCGACGTCAAGCGCGGCGACATCGGCACCACGGCACAGGGCTACGCCGACGCCTACCTCGACCCCAGCTCACCGCTGGCCGTGGACGCGATGACGGTCAGCCCGTTCCTCGGCTTCGCCTCGGTCGGGCCGCTGGTGGAGACCGCCCGGCGGCACGACGCCGGACTGTTCGTGCTGGCCCTGACCTCCAACCCGGGCGCCGGCCAGGTCCAGCACGCCACCTCCGGAGGCCGCACCGTGGCGGGCGCGGTGCTCGCCGAGCTCGCCGCCCTCAACGTCGGCGCCGAACCGCTCGGCTCCTTCGGCGCCGTGGTCGGGGCCACCATCGGCGGCACCGAGGAGGACCTCGCCATCAACGGGCCGCTGCTCGCGCCCGGCGTCGGCGCCCAGGGAGGCTCCGCGGAGTCGCTGGCGGCGATCTTCGGCGACCAGCTGCGCAACGTCGTGCCCAACTCGGCGCGCGAGATCCTCGCCGCCGGCCCGTCGTACGCCGGACTGCGGGAGGCGGCCCGCCGCACCAACGACGCCTTCCTGGCGATCACCGGCTGATGCGTCCCGACTCCTCGCTCCGGACCGGCGTGCTGCTCGCCGTGCTCCTCCTGGTCGGGGCGACCGGGTGCTCGGAGACCGCGGAGGACCGCCGGGAGGCCTACTGCGCGCAGGTGAAGCAGGACTCCACCGAGATCAGCACGGCGATCGCCGAGGGTGGGCCCGGCGCGTTCCTGTCCGTGCTGCCCCGGCTGGAGGGCCTGGCCGCCAAGGCGCCCAGCGACCTCAAGGACGAGTGGCAGACCCTCCTCAACGCGCTCACCGGGCTGGAGGACGCACTCGACGCCACGGGGGTGGAGCCCGCCGACATCCAGGACGGCGACCTCCCCGAGGGCCTGCCGAAGGCGGATCGCACCCGGGTCCGCGACGCGGCGTCGGTGCTGACGACACCCGAGGTGGTGGCCGCGACCCAGGGCATCGAGCAGCACGCCCTGGACATCTGCAGGCAGCCGCTGATCTGAGCCCCCCAGGGCACCACCCCGGCGTTGCCGTCGGGTCAGGGGAGTGGCTAGATTGACCGGACATCTCGACGCGACGTCCCCCAGCACAAGGAATCCGCCCGTGGCCTTGCCCCCGCTCACTCCCGAACAGCGCCTGGCCGCGCTCGACAAGGCGGCCGCATCCCGCCGGGAACGTGCCGAGGTCAAGAACCGGCTCAGGAACTCGGGAGCCTCGTTCGTGGAGGTCCTCCACCAGGGCCAGACCAACGAGGTCATCGGCAAGATGAAGGTCATCGACCTGCTCCAGGCCATGCCCGGCCTCGGCAAGGTCCGCGCCCGGCAGGTGATGGAGCGGCTCAGCATCGCCGAGAGCCGCCGCGTGCGCGGCCTCGGCACCAAGCAGGTCGCGGCCCTCGAGGCCGAGTTCGCCGCACGTGACTGAGCCGGCGCACGGGGCCCGGACCGTGCGCCGTGGGGCGACGTCTCGCCTCGTCGTACTCGCGGGGCCGACCGCGGTCGGCAAGGGCACCGTCGCCGCGGTGATCCGCGACGACCATCCCGACGTCTGGATCTCGGTGTCCGCGACCACCCGACCACCGCGACCGGGCGAGCGTGACGGTGTGCACTACTGGTTCGTCAGCGCCGCGGAGTTCGACCGGATGACCGAGGAGGGCGAGCTGCTCGAGTGGGCGATCGTGCACGGCACCCACCGCTACGGCACCCCGCGTCGTCCCGTCGAGCAGGCCCTGGCCCTCGGTCGGCCGGCGCTGCTGGAGATCGACCTGCAGGGCGCGCGGCAGGTGCGCGAGACGATGCCGGAGGCGTTGTTCGTGTTCCTCAAGCCGCCGTCGTGGGAGGAGCTGGTCCGTCGGCTGACCGGCCGCGGCACCGAGAGCGAGGCCGAGCGCGAGCGCCGACTGGCCACCGCGAGGACCGAGCTGGCGGCCGAACCGGAGTTCGACGTCACCATCGTGAACCACGAGATTCACGCTGCGGCCGAGGACTTGGTAAAGTTACTGCGGATCGAGCCCGAGCCCGATCAATTCCCCGACCAACTGTGAGGCCTGTCCACGTGTCTGCCCCCACCGGCGAGGGTGTCACCCACCCCTCGATCGACGATCTGCTCACCAAGACGGACTCCAAGTACAAGCTGGTTCTCTACAGCGCCAAGCGCGCGCGGCAGATCAACGCCTACTACTCCCAGCTCGGCGAGGGCCTGCTGGAGTACGTCGGCCCGCTCGTCGACACGCATGTCCAGGAGAAGCCGCTCTCGATCGCGCTGCGCGAGATCAACGAGGACCTGCTGACCTGCGAGGACATCGACCCCGCGGAGCTGGCCGCCGACGAGGCCGCCGCCAAGGCCGCGTCCGCCGGCACCTCCTTCAGCGCCGACGAGTGACCACACCGGTCCGATGACCGACCAGATCGACGACACGACGGCCGTTCCCCCGCGTGGGGAGCGGCCTCGTCTCGTCCTCGGCGTCAGCGGCGGGATCGCTGCCTACAAGGCCTGCGAGCTGCTCCGCCGCTTCACCGAGTCCGGGCACGACGTCACCGTCGTACCCACCGCGGCGGCGCTGGAGTTCGTCGGCGCGCCCACCTGGGCGGCGCTGTCCGGCAAGCCGGTCGCGACCGACGTCTGGCACGCCGTCCACGAGGTGCCGCACGTGCGGATCGGCCAGCAGGCCGACCTGGTCGTGGTCGCTCCGGCCACCGCCGACCTGCTCGCCAAGGCCGCCCACGGCCTGGCCGACGACCTGCTCACCAACACGCTGCTCACCGCCCGCTGCCCGGTGGTCTTCGCCCCGGCGATGCACACCGAGATGTGGGAGCACCCGGCCACCCGCGCCAACGTCGCCCTCCTGCGCGAGCGCGGCGCGGTCGTCATCGAGCCGGCCGAGGGCCGCCTCACCGGGGCCGACACCGGCAAGGGCCGGCTGCCCGACCCGCTGGAGATCTTCGAGCTCTGCCGCGACCTGCTGACCCACGGCGCCGTCGTCGGCGCCCCGGCCGGACCCGACCTGGCCGGACGGCACGTCCTGGTCACGGCCGGCGGGACCCGGGAGTACCTCGACCCGGTCCGCTTCCTCGGCAACCGCTCCTCCGGCCTGCAGGGCTACGCCCTGGCCCGGGCCGCCGCGGCCCGCGGCGCCGAGGTGACCCTGGTCGCCGCCAACGTCACGCTGCCCGACCCGGCCGGCGTGAAGGTCGTGCACGTCTCGACGACCGCCGAGCTCCGCGACGCCGTACTCGCCGCCACGCCGTCCGCCGACGCCGTGGTGATGGCCGCGGCGCCCGTCGACTTCCGGCCCACCTCGGTCAGCGAGGCGAAGATCAAGAAGTCGGGCGACGGCTCGGCGCCGCGGCTCGACCTCACCCAGAACCCCGACATCCTCCGTGAGATCTCCACGCACCGCACCCGGCCTGACGCGGTGATCGTCGGCTTCGCCGCCGAGACCGGCGACGACAGCGGCTCCGTGCTCGACCTGGCCCGCGCCAAGCTGGCCCGCAAGGGCTGCGACCTGCTCGTCGTCAACGACGTCAGCGGGGGAGCTGTGTTCGGGAGCCCGGACAACGAGGCGGTCATCCTGGCCGCCTCCGGCCCGCCGGTGGAGGTGTCGCGCGGCAGCAAGAGCGCGCTGGCACACGCGATCTGGGACCAGGTCCGGGACCGGTTCTGAACCACCGTTCGGGACCGATGTCCCGGGTCGGTTCCCACGAGTTAAGGTTCACTTTGCTCATCACACGCGAACGGGAGTGGGTACGACAGTGGCTGGACGCCTCTTCACGTCGGAGTCAGTGACCGAGGGTCACCCCGACAAGATCGCTGACCAGATCAGTGACACGGTTCTCGACTACCTCATGGCAAACGACTCGAACCCGGTGAACCTGCGCGTCGCCGTCGAGACGCTGCTCACCACGGGCCTCGTCGTGGTCGCCGGTGAGGTGCGCACGGACGCCTACGCCCCCGTGGCGCGGCTGGTCCGCGAGAAGATCATCGACATCGGCTACGACCACTCCGACAAGGGCTTCGACGGCCTCACCTGCGGTGTGCAGGTCGCCATCGGCGCCCAGTCCGAGGACATCGCGGCCGGGGTCGACGACGGTCACGAGTCCCGCGTCGGCTCGTCCGGGGACGACCTCGACAAGCGCGGTGCCGGCGACCAGGGCCTGATGTTCGGCTACGCCTGCGACGACACCCCCGAGCTGATGCCGCTGCCGATCATGATCGCCCAGCGCCTCTCGCAGAAGCTGACCGAGGTCCGCAAGGACGGCACGCTCGACTACCTGCGCCCCGACGGCAAGACCCAGGTCACCATCGAGTACGACGCCGAGGACCGCCCGGTGCGCATCGACACGGTGGTGCTCTCCACGCAGCACAGCGCGGACGTGGAGCACGACACCCTCGAGGCGGACATCAAGAAGCACGTCATCGACGCGGTGCTCGAGGGCTTCGACATCCCCGCCGAGGGCTACCGGCTGCTGGTCAACCCGACGGGCAAGTTCGTGGTCGGCGGCCCGATGGGCGACGCCGGCCTCACCGGCCGGAAGATCATCGTCGACACCTACGGCGGCATGGCCCGCCACGGAGGTGGCGCGTTCTCGGGCAAGGACCCGTCGAAGGTCGACCGCTCCGCGGCGTACGCCATGCGTTGGGTGGCCAAGACCGTCGTGGCCGCCGGCCTGGCCAAGCGCTGCGAGGCCCAGGTCGCCTACGCCATCGGCAAGGCCGCCCCGGTCGGGGTGTTCATCCAGACCTTCGGCACCGGCACCGTGCCCGACGAGCAGATCCAGCGGGGGGTCCTCGAGGTCTTCGACCTCCGTCCGGCCGCGATCATCAACGACCTGGACCTGCTGCGCCCGATCTACGCCGCGACCGCTGCCTACGGCCACTTCGGGCGGGAGCTGCCCGAGTTCACCTGGGAGCGCACCGACCGGGCCGAGGCGCTGAAGGCCGCCGTCGGCGCCTGATCGCCCAGGAATTCCCCGGGCGCCCGGGGAATTCCTGTCGTGTCAGGGAAAGCATTCCCTGACACGACATGATTCTCCCTGACCTGTCGGGGACCGAGCCGCCCTGTCGGTCGGTCCTGACAGGATGACTCCGCCATGAGCGAGCCACGCGAGCACGACGAGCCCGGGCAGCCGGAGATGCTGCCCGGGCTCGCGCGCGCCGCGGCCCGACGCGGCCGGCGCCCCGCCGCCCGGCCGCCGGCCACCCCGGCCGCGGTCGACCCGGTGGTGCGGGTCCTCGTCGACCTGCCGCTGGCGCACCTCGACCGGCCCTTCGACTACCTCGTTCCCGAGGCGATGGCGGACGACGCGGTGCCCGGCGCTCGGGTGAAGGTCCGCTTCGCCGGGCAGGACGTGGACGGCTACGTCGTCGCCCGCGTGGCTGCGAGCGACCACGTGGGTCGGCTCTCCCCGCTGCGCCGGGTGGTCAGCGCCGAGCCGGTGCTGGCGCCGGAGATCGCCGCGCTCAGCGCGGATGTGGCCCGGCGCTACGCCGGCGCCCGCGCCGACGTGCTCCGCCTCGCGGTGCCGCCGCGGCACGCCACCGCCGAGAAGAAGGCGTCCCCGCCCGCGCCAGCGGCCGGAGGTCGACCCCGGCGCGCCCGCGAAGCACTGGGACGGCCACGTCCACGGTGCCGCCTTCGTGGAGGCCCTCGCCGCGGGCTCCGCGCCCCGGGCGGTCTGGTCGGCCGCGCCCGGCGCCGACTGGCCCGCGCTGCTCGCCCAGGCCGCGGTGGCGACGTACGCCTCCGGGCGCGGCGCGCTGCTCTGCGTCCCCGACGGCAAGGACGTCGACCGGGTGGACGCCGCGCTGCTGGCCGCGCTCGGGGACGGCCACCACGTCGCGCTGCGGGCGGACAGCGGGCCGTCGGCGCGCTACCGCGACTTCCTCGCGGTCTCCCGTGGCGCGCGTCGGATCGTGGTCGGCACCCGCGCGGCGGCCTTCGCCCCGGTGCACGACCTCGGCCTCGTCGCGGTCTGGGACGACGGCGACGACCTGCACGCCGAGCCACGCGCGCCGTACCCCCACACCCGTGAGGTGCTGCTCACCCGGGCCGACCGACAGGGCACCGCGGCGCTGGTCGGCGGCTTCGCCCGCACCGTCGAGGCCGAGTACCTCCTCACCACCGGGTGGGCCCGTGACATCGCACCTCCGCGCGAGAGGCTGCGCGACCTGGTCACCGTCGGAGTGAGCGGCGCCAGCGACCGCGATCTCGCGCGCGACCCGCGGGCCCGGTCCGACCGGCTGCCCAAGCAGGCCTGGGACACCATCCGTACGGCGCTGGAGACGGGTCCGGTGCTGGTGCAGACGCCGCGGAGTGGCTACGCCCCCAGCCTGGCCTGCGAGCGGTGCCGCACCCCGGCGCGCTGTCAGACCTGCTCGGGGCCGCTGCGGCTCTCGGGGCCGACCGTGCCGCCGTCCTGCGGGTGGTGCGGGCGCGAGGACCCCGCCTGGGCCTGCCGCGAGTGCGGCCACCGCGGGCTGCGGGCGCCGGTGCGCGGGGAGGCCCGCACCGCCGAGGAGCTCGGCCGCGCCTTCCCGGGCACCGTGGTCCGGCACTCCGGTGGCGAGCGGGTGCTGGTCGACGTCGACGCCGAGCCGGCGATCGTGGTCGCGACCCCGGGCGCCGAGCCGGTGGCCGCCGGTGGGTACGCCGCGGTGCTGCTGCTGGACACCTGGCTGGCCCTGGCCCGCCTCGACCTGCGCACCCAGGAGGAGGCGCTCCGCCGCTGGTTCAACGCCGCCGCTCTCGTCACCCCGGGCGGGCGGGTGCTGGTGGTCGGGGACCCCGCCGAGCCGGCCGTGCAGGCGCTGGTGCGCTGGGACCCGTCCGGCTTCGCCCGTCGGGAGATGGCGGAGCGCCGATCGGCCCACCTGCCACCCGCCAGCCGGCTGGCCACCATCACGGGCAGCCCCGGCGCGGTGGACGACGCGCTCACCCTGCTCGACCGGCCGGCGGCCGCCGAGCTGCTCGGCCCGGCCCCGGTGGAGGGCGCCGCGGCCGAGCGCGGCGAGGTCCGTGCCGTCGTCCGGGTGCCGCGTGCCCAGGGCGCCGCCCTGAGCGATGCCCTCGGCGAGCTGCAGCGGCTCCGCTCGGCCCGCAAGCTCGACCCGGTGCGTGTCCAGGTGGATCCGGTGGCTCTCTAGACTCCCCACCATGCCCATCCAGCCCATCCGCCTGTTCGGCGACCCGGTCCTGCGCAGCCGCGCGGCCGAGGTCACCAGCTTCGACAAGGAGCTGCGCCGGATCGTCACCGACCTCACCGACACGATGCTCGACGCTCCCGGAGCCGGGCTGGCCGCGCCGCAGATCGGCATCGGCCTGCGGGTGTTCACCTGGCACGTCGCCGGCGAGGTCGGCCACCTGGTCAATCCGTCGCTGGAGCTGTCCGAGGAGCAGCAGGAGGGCCTGGAGGGCTGCCTGTCGCTGCCCGAGCTCACCTATGAGTGCCGCCGGGCGCTCGCGGTGGTGGCCACCGGGTTCGACATGTACGGCGAGCCGGTCACCATCGAGGGCAGCGAGCTGCTCGCGCGGGCGCTCCAGCACGAGACCGACCACCTCGACGGGGTGCTGTTCATCGACCGGCTCGACCCCGCGAGCCGCAAGCTGGCGATGCGCGACATCCGCGAGGCCGAGTGGTTCGGCGCCACGAGACCGACCGTGAAGGTGTCGCCGCACCGCACCAACGGGCTCGGCCTCTGATGCGCGTCGTCTTCGCAGGCACCCCCGAGGTCGCGCTGCCCGCGCTCGACGCGGTGGCCGCCTCCGACCACGAGCTGGTCGGTGTCGTCACCCGGCCCGATGCGCCCGCCGGTCGCGGCCGGCGGCTGGTGCCCTCGCCGGTGGCCCGGCGCGCCGACGAGCTCGGCGTACCCGTCCTCAAGCCCGACCACCCCCGTGACCCCGACTTCCAGGCGGCGCTGCGCGACCTCGAGCCCGACTGCTGCCCGGTGGTGGCGTACGGCGCGCTGCTGCCGCTCTCGGCGCTCGAGATCCCCGGGCACGGCTGGGTGAACCTGCACTTCTCGCTGCTGCCCGCCTGGCGCGGCGCGGCACCGGTCCAGCACGCCCTCTGGGCCGGCGACGAGATCACCGGCGCCACCACCTTCCAGATCGTGAAGGCGCTCGACGCCGGGCCGACGTACGGCCTGATGACCGAGCGGGTCCGGCCGACTGACACCGCCGGCGACCTGCTCGCGCGACTCGCGGAGGGCGGCGCCGCCCTGCTGGTCAGCACCCTCGACGGGATCGCGGACGGCTCGCTCTCGGCGCGCCCGCAGCCCGAGGACGGGGTGTCGTTCGCTCCCAAGATCCAGGTCGACGACGCCCGCGTCGACTGGTCCGAGCCGGCGGTCGCCGTCGACCGCCGGATCCGCGCCTGCACCCCGGGACCCGGTGCCTGGACCACGCTCGACGGTGAGCGGGTCAAGGTCGGCCCGGTCACCGTCGACGCCCAGCACGAGCCGCTCGATCCCGGCTGCGTCGCGGTCGCCAAGAACTCCGTCCACGTCGGCACCGCGACCGCACCGGTCCGGCTCGGCCAGGTCAAGGCCTTCGGGAAGAGGCAGATGGACGCCGCCGACTGGGCTCGCGGCGTGCGGCTCCCGCCGGCCGCCCGCTTCGGGGACGGACCAGCGGCGTGAAGGCCACCCCCGAGGACGTCGACGCGATCTGCCTGTCCCTGCCCGAGGTCGAGCTGGGCATCTCGTGGGGCGACCGGCCGACGTACAAGGTGCCGAAGGGCGCCAAGGGCAAGGGGTTCCTGCTCCACCGGATGCCGCACCCGACCGCCGTCGACCCCGAGACCGGGGAGATGTACGACGACCTGCTGGTGATCGTCACCCCGACCGAGCACGAGAAGCGGCTCCTGGTCGAGGACGACGCGTCGCCGTTCTTCACGATCGACCACTTCCGCAGCTTCAACGCGGTCCTGGTCCGGCAGTCCCGGCTGGGCGAGCTCGAGCGTGAGGAGCTGGCCGAGATCATCACCGACGCCTGGGCGGCGAAGGCGCCGAAGCGGCTGGTGAAGGCCTACGTCGCCCAGCGTGACGGCAACGATGGCTGAGCCGCGACGCGGCCGACGCCGCCCGTCTCCTCGCTCCGGTGGTCGCCCGCCGGCGCGCCGGCCCCCGCTCGACACCCCCCGCGCCGCGGCGTACGACGTGCTCAAGGCGGTCCGGGTCGACGACGCCTACACGAACCTGGTGCTGCCGGACGTGCTGCGGATGCACGGGCTGTCCGGCCGGGACGCCGCCTTCACCACCGAGCTGGCCAGTGGCACGATCCGCCGGCAGGGCACCTACGACGCCGTGCTCGCCGCGTGCGTGGACCGTCCGCTCGCCCAGGTCGAGGCCAAGGTGCTCGACGCGCTGCGCCTGGGGACCCACCAGCTGCTCGCGATGCGGGTGCCGACCCATGCCGCGATCTCGACCACTGTCGACCTGGTGCGGGCCAGGATCGGCCAGGGGCCGGCCGGGTTCACCAACGCGGTGCTCCGGCGGGTGTCCGAGCGGGAGCTCGACGCCTGGGTCCGGCTGGTCGCGCCGCAGGACCCGCGCGGGTTCGCCTCGGTCGCCCACTCGCACCCCCGCTGGGTGGTCGACGCCCTCGCGGAGGCGCTCGGTCCCGACGGCGACCTCGACGCGCTGCTGGCCGCCGACAACGCCGCCCCCCGCGTGACCCTGGTCGCCCGGCCCGGGCTGGCCACCGTCGAGGAGCTCGTCGCCGCCGGCGGCACCGCGTCGTCGCAGTCGCCGTACGCCGTGGAGCTGGCGGGGGGCGATCCCGGCGCGATCCCGGCGGTCGCCGACGGACGGGCGGGCGTGCAGGACGAGGGCTCCCAGCTGGTCGCGCTCGGGCTCGTGGCGGCCCCGGTCGCGGGCCGGGACGAGCTCTGGCTCGACGTCTGCGCCGGCCCCGGCGGCAAGTCCGCGTTGCTGGCGGCGCTGGCCGCCGAGCGGGGAGCCCGACTGCTGGCGGCCGAGCGGCAGCCGCACCGAGCGGTGCTGGTGCGACGGGCCACCGCGAAGGTCGCCGCCGGCCTGGCCGGCGTGGTCGTCGCCGACGGCACCCGCCCCGCGTGGCGCCCGGGCACCTTCGACCGGGTGCTCGTCGACGCACCCTGTTCCGGTCTCGGCGCGCTGCGCCGGCGGCCGGAGGCACGCTGGCGGCGTACCCCCGCCGACCTCGACGCGCTGGTCCCGCTGCAGCGCGCCCTGCTCGCCGCCGCGCTCGACGCGACCCGGCCCGGGGGAGTGGTCGCGTACGCGACCTGCTCGCCGGTGGTGGCCGAGACCTCCGGCGTGATCGGGGCGGTGCTCGACGGGCGCGACGACGTCGAGCTGCTGGACGCGGTCAACGCCCTGCCGGCGTCGCTGTCCGGGGCGCGCTCGGCCCACCTGCCGGAGGCGGTGCAGCTGTGGCCGCACGTCCACGGCACCGACGCGATGTTCCTCGTGCTGCTGCGGCGCACCCGCTGAGCCGCCGGATAGGTTGAGTGCCATGGCGTCGAAGTCCCCGTCGGTGGAGATCGAGGTCGACGACCGCGTCGTGAGGGTCAGCAACCCCGACCGTGTCTACTTCCCGGCGACCGAGTCGAACGCCCGCGAGGCCACCAAGCTGGACCTGGTGGAGTACTACCTCTCCGTCGGGGACGGCATCGTCAACGCACTGCGCGAGCGGCCGTGCATGCTGCACCGCTTCCCGAAGGGACTGGCCGGCGACAAGGTGCACCAGAAGCGGCTGCCGGCCGGCGCTCCGCCCTGGGTGGAGACCGTGCGGCTGCACTTCCCGCGCTGGAACCGCACCGCCGACGAGCTCTGCGTGACCGAGCTGGCCAGCGTGATCTGGGCGGTGCAGATGTCCACGGTCGAGTTCCATCCCTGGAACAGCCGCCGCGCCGACACCGAGAGCCCCGACGAGTGGCGCATCGACCTCGACCCCGGCCCGCTCACCGACTTCGACACGGTCCGTCGGGTCGCCCACGTCGCGCACGAGGTCCTCGACGACCTCGGGGCGGTCGGCTTCCCCAAGACCAGCGGCGGCTCGGGGTTGCACATCTACGTCCGGATCCCGCCGGAGCACGGCTTCAAGGAGGTACGCCGCGGCGCGCTCGCGTTCGCCCGCGAGGTCGAACGCCGCGCTCCCGACGACGTCACCACCGAGTGGTGGCGCAAGAACCGCGATCCGCACCACCTGTTCGTGGACTACAACCAGAACGCCCGCGACCACACCATCGCGGCGGCGTACTCCGTCCGCGGTCTGCCGGACGCCCGCGTCTCCACCCCGATCCGCTGGGACGAGATCGACGACGTCGACCCGCACGATTGCACGATCTTCACGGTGCCGCAGCGCTACGCCGCCATCGGTGACCTGCACGCCGACCTCGACGACCACGTGTTCGACATCGCCCCGCTGCTGGAGTGGGCCGACCGGGACGAGGCCGAGGGCAAGGCCCCGCCCGGGGATCTGGAGGGCGCGGACCTCGAGGGTGCAGACGAGTGACCGGTCAGCGGCGCCGCGGCCGCACGACGTACGCCGCGCCACCGCCGCGCCGCTCCGGCTCGGCCACGGCAATCAGCCGGCCACGAGGACCGAACCCGATTGCGGTGGCCGCGCCGATGTCCGAGGCACTGGTCAACCCGTCGCCCGACGGCACGAGGTGGTGCCGGTAGACGTTCTCGAGCTCGTCACCGTAGGCCTCGATGAAGTCCGGCTCCGCGCTGACACCCGACGAGAAGTTCCGCTCGGAGGCGCGCGGCGCGGCGATCGCCCGTGGCAGCGTCATGCCGCGGTCGATCCGGTTGAACAGCATCTGCAGCACGGTGGTGATGATTGTCGAGCCACCGGGGGAGCCCAGCGCGAGCACCGGCTTGCCGTGCTTCAGCACGATCGTCGGCGACATCGAGGACCGCGGCCGCTTGCCGGGCTGGATCCGGTTCGGGTCGGCGGCGTCGTAGCGCGCGGAGAAGTCGGTCAGCTCGTTGTTGAGCAGGAAGCCGCGGCCGGGCACCAGGATGCCGGAGCCGCCCGTCTGCTCGATGGTGAGCGTGTACTCCGCGACGTTGCCCCACCGGTCGGTGGCCGTGAGGTTGGAGGTCGAGATGTTCTCGGTGTCCTCGCGCTCCTCGGCTGTCGCCGTGGCGGCGTCGCAGACGCCGTCGTAGTCGGTCACGTCGCCTGCCGGGTAGGGCTTCCCCGCCGGCTTCGCGACGGGCCCGATCTCGCAGGCACGCTCGGCCGCGAACGTGTCGCTGAGCAGGTCGGCGAGGGGCACGTCGACGTACGCCGGGTCGCCGAGGTAGGCACCGCGGTCCGCGAAGGCCAGGGCACTGGCCTCGAGGTAGTGGTGCAACGCCTGGGCGTCGTCCATGCGGGCGATGTTCTTCTGCTCGAGGATGTTCAGCGCCTCGCCCACCGTGGACCCGCCGCTGGAGGAGGGGGCCATGCCGTAGATGTCGTGGCCGCGGTACCTCATCCGGCTGGGCGCCTGGCTGCGCAGCTGGTACTCGCGAAGGTCGGTGGTGGTCATGAAGCCCGGGGGGACCGGGAAGTCGGTGTCGTCGGTCTTCGGCGGGTGCTGGACGGCATCGACGATCTCGCGGGCGATCGGCCCGCGGTAGAACGCCGAGCGCGTCCCCTGGCGGGCGATCCTGGCGAGGGTGTCGGCCAGGTCGGGGTTGCGGAACCGCGATCCGACCTGCGGCGCGTCGCCGCGGGGGAGGAACAGCGCGCTGGTGGCGGGGAACACCTCGAACCGTGCCTTGTTGTCCAGCGTCTGCCGGCGGAAGGTGTCGTCCACGACGAAGCCCCGACGGGCCAGGCGGATCGACGGCCGGAGCGCCTTGGCCAGTGACCAGCGGCCCCAGCGGCGCAGTGCCTTCTCCCAGGTGGCGGGGGTGCCGGGGGTGCCGACGGAGACCCCGCTGGTGAACAGGTACGGCGGAGTGGTCGGGTAGGGATTGCCGGTCTCCGGGTCGATGAACGCGTCGTGGGGCATCCGCCGCGGTGCGGTCTCCCGGCCGTCGAGCGTGTGCACCCGGCGGGTCTTGGCCTTGTAGTAGACGAAGTACCCGCCGCCACCGATGCCGGCGCTGTAGGGCTCGGTGACGCCGAGCGCCGAGGCCATGGCGATCGCCGCGTCCGCCGCGTTGCCGCCGCGCTTGAGGACGTTCAGCCCGACCCTGCTGGCGTAGGGGTCGACGCTGCTCACCGCACCGCCGGAGCCGATGCTGGTCGCGGTCTTCGGTGGCGCCGGGGCCGGTCGGCGCGGGTTCTCCGCAGCCGCCTCGACACCGCTGAGGTTGAGGCCGGTGACGCTGAGACCGGCGGCGAGGGTCAGGCCGAGAACCGCGGCGGTCGACCGCCGACGCAGGAGTGGACGAGGGGTGCGACGCATGATGCCTCCCGAGGAGATGTGCGGTAGCTCCACCCTGCACTCGGCGGCGGCACTTGTCGAGAGAGGCCCTAGGATCCTCGACGTGGGCATCCAGATCACTCCGAGCATCCTCAACGCGGACCTGGCCGACCTGGCGCGCGAGGTGGGCCGGATCGGCAGCGCCGACTGGGTGCACGTCGACGTGATGGACAACCACTTCGTCCCCAACCTGACCCTGGGGCTGCCGGTCGTCGAGTCGCTGCTGGCCTCCACCGAGCTGCCCGTCGACGTCCACCTGATGATCGAGGATCCGGACCGGTGGGCACCGGCGTACGCCGAGGTCGGCTGCGGATCGGTCACCTTCCACGTCGAGGCCGCCGCCGCGCCGGTCCGGCTGGCCCGCGAGATCCGGGCCCGGGGGGCCCGCGCCAGCATGGCGCTGAGGCCCGCGACCCCGATCGAGCCCTACGAGGACCTGCTCGCCGAGCTCGACATGGTGCTGCTGATGACCGTCGAGCCCGGGTTCGGTGGCCAGAAGTTCCTCGACCTCTGCCTGCCCAAGGTCCGGCGCACCCGGGAGCTGATGAACCGCCACGGCGTCGAGACCTGGCTGCAGGTCGACGGTGGGGTCTCGCTCGAGACGATCGAGCGGTGCGCCGAGGCCGGGGCCGACGTGTTCGTCGCCGGCTCCGCGGTCTACTCCGCCGACGACCCCGACCGGATGGTCGCCGAGTTGCGCGCCCGCGCCGAGACCGCCTCGGCCTGAGGGTCCTGGAGGTCCAGCCCGCGCGTTGTCGATCACCGGAGCCGGGCTGTCGTCGGTCCGAGCCGGCTCGATCCAGGCCAGCAGGACGCGCAGGTCGGCCGCTTCGGTCTCGTCCGAGGGCACGAACGCCGGACGTCACGGGACCCGGGGGCGGCCTCTGTGGCAAACTCGGGGGTGACGAGTTCTCGAGCTCGCGTGCTCTGGGGTCGGTGCAATTCCGAGCCGGCGGTGAAAGTCCGCGACCCGATCACAGCCAGTGACCGGTTGACCAGGTGCAACTCCTGGACCGACGGTCAAAGTCCGGATGGGAAGAGTCACGCAGGGGTCGGCGCCACGCGCGACGCGTGCCGTCCGACGCCAGCCACCCTTCCTGCCACCCCACCGGGTCCGCGGCCCGACGGAACGAAGAGTCGATCGGACCGACGAAGGGGCTGGCATGGTGTTCACCGACGCCGAGGATCGCGCGATGCTGCGCGCCATCGAGCTGTCCCGGACCCCCGGTGTTCCGCTCGGGCCCAACCCGCGGGTCGGCTGCGTGCTGATCGCCGGCGCGGGACGGGAGAGCGGTGAGGAGATCGCCGAGGGATGTCATCGTGGCGCCGGCACGCCGCACGCCGAGGTCGCCGCGCTCGCCGGGGCAGGGGACCGGGCGCGGGGGGCGACCGCGGTGGTGACCCTCGAGCCCTGCAACCACACCGGCCGGACGGGTCCGTGCGCCGAGGCGCTCATCGAGGCGGGGGTGGCCCGGGTGGTCTACGCCCAGGCCGACACCAGCCCGGTGGCGCTCGGCGGGGCGGCGCGGCTCACCGCGGCCGGGGTCGAGGTCGAGCATGGCCTGCGGGAGACCGAGGCACGGGAGACCAACACGGCGTGGACGTTCGCGGTCGACCGTCGGCGACCGTTCGTGACCTGGAAGTTCGCGACCACCCTCGACGGTCGCAGCGCCGCCGCCGACGGCACCAGCCGCTGGGTGAGCAGCCTCGAGGCTCGGCGAGACACCCATCGCCTCCGCGGGCTGGCCGACACCATGCTGGTGGGCACCAACACCGTGGCCGTCGACGACCCCGAGCTGACCGTCCGCGACGAGGTCGACGAGCCGCTGCCGGGGCAACCGCTCCGGGTGGTGATGGGGGAGCGCGACCTCCCGGCGACCAGGCGGATCTTCAACGACCGGGCCGAGACACTGCGGCTGCGCACCCGTGACCCGCACGTGGCGCTGGCCGAGCTGTTCGCCGGTGGCCGGCAGCACGTCTTCCTCGAGGGCGGCCCGACCCTGGCGGCGGCGTTCCTGAAGGCCGGGCTCGTGGACGAGATCGTCGCGTACGTCGCACCTGTACTGCTCGGCGCCGGCCACAACGCGGTGGCCGACCTGGGCATCGACACCATCGCCGACGCCCGACGGTTCACGGTCACCGACGTCACCGCGCTGGCCGACCACACCGGCACGGACCAGACCAATGTCCGCATCACGATGAGAGGCACCTGAGATGTTCACCGGAATCGTCGAGGAGCTCGGCACCATCGAGGCCGTCGAGCAGCAGGAGGACGCCATCCGGCTGTCCGTCCGGGCCGGCACCGTGCTCGAGGGCACCGGGCTGGGCGACTCGATCTCGGTCAACGGCTGCTGCCTGACCGTCGCCGACCTCTCGGGCAACCAGGGCGTCTGGACCGCCGACGTCATGCGGGAGACCCTCGACAAGACCTCGCTGGGCGGCGTCCGTCGCGGCGACCGGGTCAACCTCGAGCGTGCGGTCACCGTCGACAAGCGCCTCGGCGGCCATCTCGTCCAGGGACACGTCGACGGTGTCGGCGAGGTGCTGCGCCGGGAACGCAGTGAGCACTGGGAGCTCGTGGAGATCGCGCTTCCGGACGGGCTCGGCCGCTACGTCGTGGACAAGGGCTCGATCACCGTCGACGGCGTCAGCCTCACCGTCGTCGAGGCCGTCACCGCCTCCGGGGAGCGCCGCGACAGCTTCACGGTCAGCCTCATCCCCGAGACGCTGACGCGCACCACGCTCGGGTCCCGACAGCCCGGCGACCGGGTCAACCTCGAGGCGGACGTCCTCGCCAAGCACGTGGAGAAGCTGCTCGCCAGCGGCTATCTCGACCGCCTCCTGAAGGAGAAGCAGCAATGACGACCCAGCAGGACCGAGTGCGCCTCGACAGCGTCGAGCGCGCCATCGCCGACATTGCCGCCGGCAGGGCGGTGGTGGTGGTCGACGACGAGGACCGGGAGAACGAGGGTGACATCATCTTCGCCGCCAGCAAGGCGACGCCGGAGCTGATGGCGTTCACGATCCGCCACTCCAGCGGCGTCATCTGTGTGCCGATGCCGGCCGCGATGCTCGACCGGCTCGAGATCCCGTTGATGACCCCGCACAACAAGGACAAGCTCCGCACGGCGTACACGATCTCGGTCGACGCCCGCGACGGCGTCAGCACCGGCATCTCCGCGGCCGACCGGGCGCACACCGCCCGGGTGCTGGCCGACTCCGCGACCGAGCCGTGGGAGGTGACCCGGCCCGGGCACGTCTTCCCGCTGCGCTACCGCGAGGGCGGCGTGCTGGTCCGCCGGGGGCACACCGAGGCGGCCGTCGACCTGGCGCGGATGGCCGGCCTCACCCCCGCCGGCGTCCTGGTCGAGGTGGTCAACGACGACGGCACCATGAAGCGGGCCGCCGAGCTGCGCGAGTTCGCCGACGAGCACGGCCTGGCGATGATCTCCATCGAGGAGATGGTGAAGTACCGCCGCCGCCACGAGCACCTGGTCACCCGCGTCGCCGAGACCCGGCTGCCGACCCGGTACGCCGAGTTCACGGCGTACGGCTACACCGTCACCGTCGACGACAGCGAGCACATCGCGCTGGTCTACGGCGACATCGCGGGCTCCCCAGACCGTTCGGAGACCGGCGGTTCGGAGGGTGGCGGGGCCCCGGTCCTGACCCGGGTGCACAGCGAGTGCCTGACCGGCGACGTGTTCGGCAGCCACCGCTGCGACTGCGGACCGCAGCTGGACGAGGCCCTGGAGCGGATCGTCGAGGAGGGACGCGGGGTGGTGATCTACCTGCGCGGCCACGAGGGTCGGGGCATCGGCCTGGTCGCCAAGCTGCAGGCCTACCAGCTCCAGGACGGCGGCCGGGACACCGTGGACGCCAACCTCGACCTGGGGCTGCCGGCCGACGCGCGCCACTACGGCACCGCCACCCAGATCCTGCGCGACCTCGGCGTCGCGAGCGTCCGGCTGCTGACCAACAACCCCGACAAGGTCACCAACCTCGAGGACTACGGTGTCACGGTGGCCGAGCGGGTGCCGCTCACCCCGCGGCCCAACGACCACAACATCGCCTACCTGCTGACCAAGCGGGACCGGATGGGCCACGCCCTCCCGGACCTCGACAACCCCCGCACCGACCTCGAAGGGACCCGCCCGTGAGCCGCACCGGAGCGCCGGACCAGACCCCGATCGACTGCCACGACCTGCGGGTCGCCGTGGTCGCGTCCACCTGGCACCAGGAGGTGATGGACGGCCTGCTCGCGGGCACCGAGCGGGCGCTGCGGGCCTACCGGGTCGAGGCCCCCGTCGTGGTCCGCGTCCCGGGAGCCTTCGAGCTGCCGGTGGTGGCCGGGGCGCTGGCCGCGCAGGGCTACGACGCGGTCGTCGCGCTCGGCGTCGTCATCCGCGGCGGCACCCCGCACTTCGACTACGTCTGCAACGCGGCCACCGACGGTCTGTCCCGGGTCGCGCTGGACACCACGACGGCGGTGGGCTTCGGGCTGCTCACCTGCGACGACGAGCAGCAGGCGCTCGACCGGGCCGGTCTCGACGGCTCCAGCGAGGACAAGGGCTGGGAGGCGGCCGCCGCCGCGCTCGAGACCGCACAGCTGCTCAAGCAGGTCCGCCGGGGCTACCTGGACTGACCTGTCGGTGCCGAGACCGGCCGCCGGCCGGGGGTCGGAACGCCGTACGCTTCTCGACGTGAAGACGTTCGAAGAGCTCTGGGCCGAGCTGAACCACACGGCCCAGACCCGCCCCGAGGGATCCGGCACCGTCGCAGCGCTCGATGCCGGCGTCCACGCGATCGGGAAGAAGCTGGTCGAGGAGGCCGCCGAGTCCTGGATGGCCGCCGAGCACGAGGGCAAGGACGCGACGGCCGAGGAGATCAGCCAGCTGCTCTACCACGCCCAGGTGCTGATGATCGCCAGTGGCATCACGCTCGACGACGTCTACTCATACCTCTGAGGAACTGCCCCATGACCCTCCAGGACCGGCCGCTCCGGATCGCCGTCCCCAACAAGGGATCGTTGTCCCAGTCCGCCTCCGAGCTGCTCCGCGAGTCCGGCTACCGGCAGCGCCAGGACTCCAAGGAGCTGGCCCTCCGCGACCCCGAGAACGGCGTGGAGTTCTTCTACCTCCGCCCCCGGGACATCGCGCTGTACGTCGGGGAGGGCACGCTCGACGTCGGCATCACCGGCCGCGACCTGCTCCTCGACTCCGGCGCGCACGCGCGGGAGGCGCTGTCGCTGGGCTTCGGCCGCTCGACGTTCCACTTCGCCGGCCCGACCGGCCCCGCCGGGGCCGCGACGTACACCGACCTCGACCAGCTGAGCGGCCTGCGCATCGCCACGTCGTACGTCGGCGTGGTCCAGCGGTTCCTCGACCAGCGCGGGATCGAGGCGACGGTGACCCGCCTCGACGGCGCGGTGGAGACCAGCATCCAGCTCGGTGTCGCCGACGTGATCGCCGACGTCGTGGAGACCGGCAGCACGCTGCGGGCGGCCGGGCTGGCCGTCTTCGGCGAGGTGGTGCTGGAGTCCGAGGCGGTGCTGATCACCCGCGCCGATGCTCCCGAGCCGGCCGGCTTCGAGGTGTTCCGACGCCGGATCGACGGGGTGATGGTGGCCCGGAGCTACGTGATGATGGACTACGACATCCCGACCGACCGGGTCGAGCGGGCGCTGCCGCTGACGCCGGGCATCGAGAGCCCCACGGTCTCACCCCTGCATCGCGACGGCTGGGTGGCGGTGCGGGCGATGGTGCCGCGCGCCGGTGCGCAGCGGCTGATGGACGAGCTGTTCGACCTGGGTGCCCGCGGCATCCTGCTCACCGACATCCATGCCTGCCGACTCTGACCCGGGGGAGCGGGTGTCCCTGCCGCACACGTGGCGACCGCTCGGCGTACGCCTGGCCGGTGGCGCGCTCGGCGGCGGCCTGCTGATCCTCTGCGTCGGCGCCTGGGTGGCCTTCCCGCCCGAGGTCAAGGACACCTTCTCGGTCTTCCAGCGGGCCACCGCGATCGGCCTGGGGCTGATGGCCTTCGCCGCGTGGTTCGCGCTGGTCCGCTCACGGGTGGTGGCCACCGACCAGGGCCTCACCGTGGTCAACGGCTACCGGCGCCGCGACTTCGAGTGGGCCCAGGTCGTCGCGATCACGATGCCGCCCGGCGCGCCCTGGGCGACCCTCGACCTCGACGACGGCGACACCTGCCCGGTGATGGGCATCCAGGGCTCCGACGGCGACCGGGCCAGGGGCGCGGTGCGTCAGGTCCGCGCGCTGCTCGCCTGACCGCACTGACCGACCGGGCCGTCCGGGCCGCCCGGGCCGCCCGGGCCGGAGGCTAGGGCAGCAGCCGCCCGGTCTCGTCCACGCGCAGGTCGGCGGCCGCCTCGGTGCCGTGGGCGGTGAAGTGCGCCCGTTCGTCGTCCATCCACCGCAGCCAGTCCGCCCGGGCGGCCTCGCCGTCGCGCTCCAGCCCGCGGGAGAGCCGCAGGCCGGCGTCGGCGTCCACCCAGACCAGCGTGGCCCGGTAGGACGCGAGCTCGCGGGAGCCGGAGCCGACGCCCTCGAGCACCAGCAGCTCGGACGGCTCGACGGCGTGCAGCTCGGCGAACTCGTTGCGCTCCCAGTCGAAGCGGCGGTAGAACCCCGGCACCCCGACCGCCAGGGCGGCCAGGATCTCGTCGCGGATCCGGGCCGGCGCGTCCCCCAGGCCCCGCCAGCCCTCGTAGTGGTCGTCCATGTGCAGGACCCGGGCCGCCGTCGCCTCCGCGACGGCGGCGGCCAGGGTGGTCTTGCCGGAGCCCGCCGGACCGTCGATGCAGACGAGTCGCCCGCCACCGAGCAGCGGCGGCTGCGACTCCGCATGGCCCAGGACGGCCGCCACGGTGGCGTCGGGCACCCCCATCAGAGGCCGCTCATCCGAAGCAGTTCCCGGTGCCGCGGTACGTCGGCACCGTCTCGACGATCGCGTCCCCGGCCAGCAGGTGCACGTCGTTGGCGTGCTCGAACAGCTCACCGGACTTGGCATGGCGGAACCAGACGGTGTCCCCGACCCGCAGGGTGGCCGCGGCCGGACCGGTGAGCGGCGTCTGCACCTCGCCCGCGCCCTCGAGGCCGGTCAGGTGCAGCGCGGGCGGCGCCCACGGCTGCGGCATCCGGTCGGCGCCGTGCGGTCCGGAGGCGACGAACCCGCCACCCGCGACCGTGACCATGGTCGGGGTGGGGCGGCGCAGCACCGGCACCCCGAAGTAGGCCGCCGGTCGCGGCTCGAAGGCCTGGTAGTGGTCGAAGAGGCCCGGCACCAGCAGCCCGGAGCCGGCGGAGACCTCGGTGACGACGGGGTCGGCGGAGGAGGACTCCACCGAGCCGGAGCCGCCGGCGTTCCAGAACTCCAGCGGTGGGAGGTCGGCCAGCGCGGCGGCGATCTCGTGGCGGCGTACCTTCAGCTGCTCGACCGAGGCGGCCTTGAGCCGGCGGACCAGCAGCGACTTCGCCTTCTGGGTCGGCACGTCGTCCGGCACGCCGGCGACCTGGCCCTCGTAGGTCATCACCCCGACCAGCGTGAAGCCACGCCGCTCGGCCACGGTGCGGGCCAGCCGCACGATGTCGGGTACGTCGTGCAGCGGTGAGCGCCGGGGCCCGATGTGCTGGCCTCCCACCCGCAGGCCGGCGTCGAGGTCGATCGCGATGCGGATCGCCACGGCCTTGGACGAGCGGACCGAGTCGACGACGTCGAGGTGCTCGGCGCAGTCGACCATCAGGGTGACCGCAGCGGCCGCGGAGGGGGAGGAGACCAGGCGCTCCAGCGCGGCCCGGTCGACGGTGGGGTAGCCGAGCACGACGTCGGAGCAGATCCCCTGGTCGTGCAGCCACAGCGCCTCGCGCAGGGAGTAGCCCATCGCGCCGGAGAAGCCGTCGGCCGCCAGCGCCCGGGCGACCAGCGCCGGCACGCGGAGGGACTTGGTGGCCACCCGGAGCGGCGTGCCGCCGGCGCGGCGGGCCAGGTCGGCGGCGTTGGCGTCGAAGGCGTCGAGGTCGACGACCAGCGTCGGGGTCGTGGGGGGTGTGGGCAGGGCCAGGACGGCGGCGTCGAGGCGCGCTCGTAGGCGGTTGCGCGCGACGAAGTCGTTCATGCCCGGGGAGTCCGGGAGCACGACGCCGGGGTCACGTGATGCCGCGCTTCTTGAGGAGCGCCTCGATGTCGGCGAGGTCGTCGTCGATGGCCGGCGCGC
The DNA here is from genome assembly GCA_963767955.1 of uncultured Actinomycetota bacterium. Classification (GTDB taxonomy): domain Bacteria; phylum Actinomycetota; class Actinomycetes; order Propionibacteriales; family Nocardioidaceae; genus Nocardioides. Next base: position 845,290 of record CAVYGA010000003.1, read on the forward strand.
CCCGGCCCTTCGACGGCGGGAGCTGGTCACGCCGCTTGCCGCCCACCGGCTTCGCCGGGTCGGCCGGGTCGACCGCCGGAGCCTGCCGCGCGGCCATCCACCCGGAGACCCCGAACAGCACCACGGACAGACCGGCGAGCCCGACGCCGAACCACAGCAACGGGTTGAAGACCAGCGCGGTGGCCCAGTCGACCACGGCGTCGGCGATGCGGGTGCCCAGTCGCAGCGTGCCGGTGAGCAGCGCCGCGGGCGGCAGCAGCGTGAGGGCCGCGCCGCGCACCGCGGCGGCGCTGCCCCTGGTCCGGGCGGCGCGCACGGTCCACAGCGCGCCGAGCGCGGTGAGCACCGCGGTCAGGGCCAGCCAGGCGGCGTCGTCGAGCATGGGTCCAGCCTGACACACCGGCCCCACCGGACCGCTCCGGCTCGCCTAGGCTGGCCGGGCCATGGACGTGCCCACCCCGAACACCCCCGCCCCGAGCACCCCCGCCCCGGACACGCCCTCCCCGGACACGCCCTCCGTGAACAGGCAGCGCTTCGAGGGCGCCCGGCTCCAGGCCGCCGCCTTCCCCGACGACGTCGGGGAGCCCGGAGTCGAGGTCAGCGCGGCGCTGGCGGCGTACGCCTCGGGCGCCGGCGACCACGCGGACGTGGTGACGGCGCTGCGGACCGCGCGACTCCTGGTGCCGGTGGTCGCGCTGCTCGGCGAGGTGGAGCACGACGCGCACGGCCTGGCCCACGACAAGTCCAGCGACATGGCCGCCGTGCTGCTCACGGGGGCCGACGGCCGCCTGGCGCTGCTGGCCTTCACCGGGACGGACGCGCTGAGCGGCTGGAACCCCGAGGCCCGGCCGGTCGCGGTGCCGGCCCCGGTGGCGGCCCGCGCCGCGGTGCAGGAGCGGGCAGCGGCCCTGGTCGTCGACGTGGCGGGGCCGGTGCCGTTCGTGGTCGAGGGCGATGACCTGCGGGTGCTGGCGGGGAGCGGATTGGGCATTCCCGGAGCCTCCCGGTAGTCTGTTCGCTGACCGATTCGCATCATCGTGCCCGCACGATGGCGTGGATCAGACAAAGCGGAGGTTCCGACTTCCCACCCGCATCGACCGATCCAGGTCGTCGGGTCCGGTCCCAGGCCACCAGGTCCGCACGGCGTACGCCGCGCAGGTCAGGAGCCTGAGAGGGTGCCTCGCGCACCCGGAGACTGGCTTCCGCTGTTCAGCGGAAGCCTTTTCTGTTTTCCAGGAGGACACATCAGCACAGAGCTGCGCATCAACGACCGGATCCGGGTTCCCGAGGTCCGGCTCGTTGGACCCAACGGCGAGACGGTCGGGATCGTGCCGACGGACCAGGCGCTGAAGCTGGCCCAGGAGGCCGACCTCGACCTGGTCGAGATCGCGCCCCAGGGCAAGCCACCCGTCTGCAAGCTCATGGACTACGGCAAGTTCAAGTACGAGAACGCCCAGAAGGCCCGTGAGGCCCGTCGGAACCAGACGAACGTGATCATCAAGGAGATGAAGCTTCGTCCGAAGATCGACGCGCACGACTACGAGACCAAGAAGGGTCACGTGGTGCGGTTCCTGCGCGCCGGCGACAAGGTCAAGATCACCATCATGTTCCGTGGTCGCGAGCAGCACCGCCCCGAGCTCGGCTTCCGGCTTCTCCAGAAGCTGGCCGAGGACGTGGAGGAGCTGGGCTTCGTCGAGAGCTCGCCCAAGCAGGACGGCCGCAACATGATCATGGTCCTGGGCCCGCACAAGAAGAAGTCCGAGGCCAAGCTCGAGGTGAAGGCCGAGAAGGAGGCGCGGGCCGCCGAACGCGCCGCCGAGCAGGCGGAGGAGCACGCCGAACGCACCGCCCACGCCCCGGCGCCGAAGAAGGAGCGCGGTCGCTCCGAGAACCTCGACCCCGAGATCGACGCGTAACACCGACGCCTCGCAACACAGAGACAAGGACTGAGATGCCGAAGAACAAGACGCACTCCGGTGCCAAGAAGCGCTTCCGCGTGACCGGCACGGGCAAGATCCGCCGCGAGAAGGCGGGCCTGCGCCACAACCTGGAGAAGAAGCCCTCGAAGATGACCCGTCGCATGTCGGGCACCACCGAGGTCTCCAAGGCCGACACCCGCACCGCCAAGAAGCTTCTGGGTCTCTGACCCGTCCGGCACCACCAGCAGACTTTTGAACTAGGAGTAATCACGTGGCACGCGTCAAGCGGGCGGTCAACGCCCAGAAGAAGCGCCGGGTCATCCTCGAGCGCGCCAGCGGCTACCGCGGCCAGCGCTCGCGGCTCTACCGCAAGGCGAAGGAACAGGTCACCCACTCGCTGGTCTACAGCTACAACGACCGGCGCAAGCGCAAGGGTGACTTCCGCAAGCTCTGGATCCAGCGGATCAACGCCGCGGCTCGCGCTGAGGGCATCACCTACAACCGCTTCATCCAGGGTCTCAAGGCCGCGGGCGTCGAGGTGGACCGCAAGATCATGGCCGACCTGGCCGTCAACGACCTGCCGGCGTTCGTCGCCCTGGTCGAGGCCGCCAAGGCCGCGCTGCCCGACGACGTCAACGCGCCCCGCGAAGAGGCGACCGCCTGAGCACCAGCAGCACTGACGACGTGGCGAGCTCCCGCGCCCAGGACCCGGCCCCGCTGACGAGCGGCAACACACGGGTCAAGGACGCGCGGAAGCTCGCCCGTCGCTCATTTCGGACCGAGCAGCGCCGGTTCCTGGCCGACGGCCCCAAGGCCGTCGAGGGTGCTCTCGGTGTCCCCGGGTGCGTCGCGGAGGTGTTCGCCACCCCCGCCGCCACCGAGCAGTACGCCGCCCTCCGTGCGGCCGCACCCACCTGGACCGTCGTCGACGACCGGGCGCTGGCCTCCCTGTCCGACGCGGTGAACCCGCAGGGCGTCGTCGCGGTGTGCCGCTTCCTCGACCGGCCCCTGGCGCACGTCCTCGACCCGGCACCGCGACTCCTCGCGCTCTGCGCCGACGTCCGCGACCCCGGCAACGCCGGCACCGTGATCCGCACCGCCGACGCGGCGGGCGCGGGCGCGGTGGTGCTGGCCGGTCACTCGGTCGACCCCTACAACGCCAAGACCGTCCGGGCCACCGTCGGCAGCCTGTTCCACCTGCCGCTCGCCCTCGAGCCCGACCCGGCGACGGCCGTCTCCCGGCTGCAGGGCGCGGGTCTCACCGTGCTGGCCGCGGACGGGGCAGGTGAGGTCGACCTCGACGACGCCGCCGACAGGGGTCTGCTGGAGGGTCCCACCGCGTGGCTGTTCGGCAACGAGGCTTGGGGGCTGCCCGCCGAGCTGGCGGCGCTGGCCGACCACCGCGTCGCGATTCCCATCCACGGCGCCGCGGAGAGCCTCAACCTCGCGACCGCCGCCGCCGTCTGCCTCTATGCCAGCGCCCGGGCCCACCGCCGGACCCGGGCGTCCGGGGCATGACGATCCTCATCGACCCGCCCAACGCGGCGGGGCACGGCCGGCTCTGGTCGCACCTGGCCAGCGACACGTCGTACGACGAGCTGCACGTGTTCGCGGGCGGCCTCGGGGTGCCGCAGCGCGGCTTCGACCGGGACCACTACGACGTCCCGTCCGAGTGGTACGACCGGGTGGTGGCCGCGGGTGCGACACCGGTGACCTCGCGCGAGCTCATCGAGAGGCTGCGGGCCGCGGGCCTGCGCCGCCGCAAGAGCGAGGCGCTGCGGCCGCGCAAGCCGGGCCGCCCGCTGCTGCGCCCGCGCATGTTGACCCCGGGCGACACGGTGGCGACCGTGGCCCCGGCCGGGCCCGCCGATCCGGCCCGGGTCGCCGCCGGGCTCGCCGAGCTGCGTTCCTGGGGACTGACGGTGCGGGAGCCATCGCCGGGCGGCACCGGCCCGCACGCCTGGCTGGTCGACTCCGACGAGGCCCGCGCCGACGCTCTCGCCGACGCCTGGCTGGACCCGGAGGTCGCCGCGGTCTGGTGCGTGCGTGGTGGCTACGGCACCCAGCGGGTGGTCGACCTGCTGGACTGGGACGCGCTCGCGCTGGCCACCCCCAAGCTGCTGGTCGGATACTCCGACATCACCGCCCTGCACCAGGCCTTCGGTGCCCGGCTCGGGGTCTCCACCGTGCTCGGCCCGGTGCTGACCGGCATCGCGGAGGTGGACGCGGCCACGCAGACCGCGACCCGGACGCTGCTGTTCGAGGGCCGGACCACGGACCTCGTGGGGGCCGCAGCCGTCCCCGGGCGGGCGGAGGGCGTGCTGGTCGGCGGCAACCTCACCGTGCTGGCCACCTCGGCCGGCACCGCGCTCACCCACACCGCGGCCGACTCGATCGCGGTCCTGGAGGACGTGCGCGAGGAGCCCTACCGGCTCGACCGGTCGCTGACCCAGCTGCTCCGCGCCGGGTGGTTCGACGGCGTGCGCGGCGTCGTCGGAGGCGGGTTCACCGAGTGCGGGACCCCGGACGTCGTCCGCGCGCTGCTCCTGGAGCGGCTCGGCGCGCTGGGTGTCCCGATGCTGCTCGACGCACCGGTCGGACACGAGCCCACGAACCTGCCGCTCCCGCTCGGCGTCCGGGCCCGGCTCGACGTCGGGGAGTCCGGCCGCGGCCGACTCAGCGTCGGCTGAGCGCCTGCAGCTCCCGGACCACGTTCGCCCGCGCGTCGGACTCCCAGCGCTCGCGGGCGTACGCCGTGTGGAACAGCGCCGGTTTGGCCAGCAGGTCGCCCAGGATCGCGGCCCGCCCCGCGGCGAAGTCCTGATCGGGCACGTGGGCGTACTCCCGGCGCACGGCCGCCACGTAGTCGGCGTACCGCTCGGCACTCGCCGCGAGGATGCCGAGGTCCGCGTCGGAGAGCAGCGCGCCGGCGTGGTCTCCCTCGGCGGGCCGGTGCCGTTCGGTCAGCCGGACCAGCCGAGCCACCTCCGCGACCGTATGCGGGTTGACGCCAGCGTCCGGGAGCACCCGCTCGGCCCACCGTGCCGAGCGCTCCTCGGCGTCCGGCCGCCCGTCGTACACGCCGTCGTGGAACCACGCCGCCAGAACCACCGCGTCCCCGGCCGGACCCAGCTCGTCGAGACGTTCGAGCACCTCCCGCAGGTGCAGGGTGTCGTGGTAGCCGCGGGCGGGGTCGGCGTACGCCGCCTCCAGCTCCGCGCGCAGGCGGTCGGCGCCGCCCAGCGGCCACCAGCCAGCGAGGTCGGTCATGACCCACCAGTGAACCAGCAGCGTCAATCCGCGGCCCGGCGCGGCGATGGGGAGCCCTCGGGGGCGATAGATTGCGGCCGTGAGCGAACTGGGGGTCCTCGACGCGCTGCCCGACGGGGTGGTGGTCGCCGGCGGTGACGGCAACGTCGTCCAGCTCAACCGGGCGGCGCGCAGGATGCTGGGCGGCGGCGAGGCCGGTCGGCCGCTCCCCGAGGTGCTGCTGCTCCAGAACCAGGACGGCATCGACTGGTGCAGCCACAACGCGCCGTACGCCGGGCTGTCGACGCGCACCGGCGTTCCCGAGCAGGCGTGGACGCTGCCGAACGGGCACGAGGTGCTGGTCACCGCTCGGATCCACCGTCCCACCACCGGCGACCCGGTGGACCTGGTCGCGGTCACGCTGCGCTCCGGCCGCGGCCGGGCCCGCCTCGACCGCGAGCGCTCCGACCTGGTCGCCACCGTGGCCCACGAGATCCGCTCGCCGCTGACCGGCGTGAAGGGCTTCGTCCAGGCGCTGCTGAACCGGTGGGACAAGCTCAGCGACGAGCAGAAGAAGCTGATGCTCACCACCGTCAACGCCGACGCCGACCGCCTCAGCCGGCTGATCGCGGAGCTGCTCGACGTCGCCCGCATCGACACGGGGCGGCTCTCGCTCTATCCACGGCCCTCCGACGTCGAGGTGCTGGTCGGCCGGGTGGTGGCGTCGGTGGGGGCCGGCACGTCCCGGTCCGTGGAGCTGGTCGTCCACGGGGACCTGCCCGACATCCACGTCGATCCCGACAAGTTCACCCAGGTCGTGACCAACCTGATCGAGAACGGCGTGCGGCACGGCGAGGGGACGGTGACGGTCACCGCGTCGCCGTTGCCCGGGGATGCCGACTTCCCGGGGGTGCTGATGACCGTCGACGACGAGGGGGAGGGCATCCCCGAGGCGATCCGCCGGCGGGTGTTCACCAAGTTCTGGAAGCACGGCGAGCGCGGGGGCTCCGGGCTCGGGATGTACCTCGTCAACGGCCTGGTCCGCGCGCACGGAGGCACGCTGCGGATCAGCGACTCGCCGGCCGGCGGCGCCCGGATCGGGATCCACTGGCCCTCGGAGGACCGTCGACAGGACTGAGCGGCTGCCCACCGGCGGTCACGTCGGGCTCGCTCGGCACGTGGTAGAGCCGGCCCTCCTGCGCCTTCACGGTGGCGACCAGCACGTAGCTCATCGTCACCAGCAGCGCCCAGGCGCCGAGCTTGGCGGCGTGCACCGCCTCCCACACGTCCAGCTGGCCGGGGTAGTTCCAGGCGTCGAGGAACGTGGCGCCGTTCTCGGCGAGCCACAGGAAGCAGCCGATCAGCAGGAACGACAGGGCCAGCGGCATCCGGTAGCGGGCGTCGCCGACGGTGAAGTGGACCTGGCAGCGGCGCAGCACCCAGAGACCGACGGCCGCCCAGAGCAGACGCAGGTCGACGATGTAGTGGTGGGTGAGGAAGTTGGAGTAGATGCCGATCGCCACCACCGTGGTCGCGGCCGCGGGGTAGTGCGAGACACGGAGGTCGAAGCGGCGCCAGGCCTGGCAGATGTAGGAGCCGACGGCGGCGTACATGAAGCCCGAGAACAACGGGACGCCCGCGACCTTGGTGATCGCCTCGCCGGGGTACACCCACGACCCCTGCGCCACCTTGAAGATCTCGAGCGCCAGACCGAGGGCATGGAAGCCGAAGATCACCAGCACCTCGCGCCAGGTCTCCAGGCCCAGTGCCCAGAAGCCGAAGGTCAGGGCCAGGCACCACAGCAGCAGGAAGTCGTAGCGCTCCAACGGCATGGGCACGGCGTAGGCGACGGCCAGGCCGACGAAGACGGCGATCGCGAAGACACACGACCGCGCCTCCAGCCAGGCGAACAACAACAGCTGGGTCGTCAGGCGTCGGATCCGCGGCATCGTGACACCCTAGGCAGGCCGGCGGGCTCCGCACGGAGAACCCGGTCGCGGTCCGCGCGTCGCCCTTCCTAGACTTGCCCCGCACCCATCCCGCTGCGAGAGGCAACCATGTCGGGCCCGAACACCGATTACGACCCCGTCGAGGTCACGCCGTTGCGCGCCGACGAGGTCGAGGCCGCGCGCGACGCCGCACTCGAGGCGATCGCCGGAGCCGCCGATCTCGGCGCGCTGAAGCAGGTCCGGCTCGAGCATGCCGGCGATCGCTCGCCGCTGGCGCTGGCCAACCGGGAGATCGGGGCGCTGCCGCCCCAGGCCCGCAAGGAGGCCGGCCAGCGCGTCGGCCAGGCGCGCGGTGCGGTGACCACGGCGCTGGGGGAGCGGACCGCGGTGCTGGAGGCCGAGCACGAGGAGCGGATGCTGGTCGAGGAGACGGTCGACGTCACCCTGCCGACGGCCCGGGCGTCCCGCGGCTCACGGCACCCGATCACGCTGCAGTCCGACCACATCGCCGACCTGTTCGTGGCGATGGGCTGGGAGGTCGCGGAGGGTCCGCTGGTCGAGGCCGAGTGGCTCAACTTCGACGCCCTCAACCTCGGGCCCGACCACCCGGCCCGCACCATGCAGGACACGTTCTGGACCGAGCCGGCCGACCAGCACCTCGTGCTGCGCACCCACACCTCGCCGGTGCAGGCCCGCACCATGCTGACGCGTGAGCCACCGATCTACGTCGTGTGCCCGGGCCGGGTGTTCCGCACCGACGAGTACGACGCCACCCACAGCCCGATGTTCCACCAGGTCGAGGGCCTGGTCGTCGACGAGGGCATCACGATGGCCCACCTCAAGGGCACCCTCGACCACTTCGCCGGGCAGCTGTTCGGCGACGGGATCACCACGCGCTTCCGGCCGTCGTACTTCCCGTTCACGGAACCCTCCGCCGAGGTCGACCTGCGTTGCTTCGTCTGCCGGGGTTCCTCGCCGGGGGTCGAGGAGTGCCGCACCTGCCGGGGTGAGGGCTGGATCGAGTGGGGTGGCTGCGGCGTGGTGAACCCGCGGGTGCTGACCGCGTGCGGCGTCGACGCCGACCGCTACACCGGCTTCGCCTTCGGCATGGGCATCGACCGCACGCTGATGTTCCGGCACGGTGCCGCGGACCTGCGTGACTTCTTCGAGGGCGACGTGCGCTTCTCCTCGGCTTTCGGGACGGAGATCTGATGAGGGCGCCCATCTCCTGGATCCGCGAGTACGTCGACCTGCCTGGCGACCTGAGCGCCCCCGAGCTGGCCCGGCGCCTCACCGCGCTCGGCCTCAAGCTCGAGTCCCTGGAGCGTCCGGGTCACGACATCACCGGCCCCCTGGTGATCGGCAGGGTGCTCACGATGGAGCCCGAGCCGCAGAAGAACGGCAAGACCATCAACTGGTGCACCGTCGACGTCGGTGCGGCCAACGGCACCGGCGAGCCGCAGGGCATCGTCTGCGGCGCGCACAACTTCACGGTCGGCGACCTGGTGGTCGTGGTGCTGCCCGGCGCGGTGCTGCCCGGGGGCTTCGCCATCTCCGCCCGCACGACGTACGGCCACCTGTCCGCCGGGATGATCTGCTCGGCCGCGGAGCTGGACCTGGGCGACGACCACGACGGCATCATCGTGCTGCCGGCCGATGCGGGGACGCCCGGCGACGACGTCTTCGCGCTGCTGCACCTGCGCGACGAGGTGATCGAGTTCGAGATCAACCCCGACCGTGCCTACGCGCTGTCGCTGCGGGGCGTCGCCCGCGAGGCGGCCCTGGCCGTCGACGACCTCGCGGCCTTCCACGACCCGGCCGACCGCGAGGTCCCGGCGCCCAACGACGAGGGCTACCCGGTCGTGGTCGAGGACCCGCTCGGCTGCCCGGTCTTCGCGGCCCGGACGGTGACCGGTTTCGACCCGACCGCCCCCAGCCCGATCTGGATGGCCCGCCGACTGCACCGCGCCGGGATGCGATCGATCTCGCTGGCCGTCGACATCACGAACTACGTGATGCTCGAGCTCGGCCAGCCGATCCACGGCTACGACGGCGACAGGCTGGCCGGCCCGATCCGGGTCCGGCGGGCCAGGGACGGCGAGCAGGTCACCACCCTCGACGACACGCGGCGCCCGCTCTCGACCGAGGACCTGGTGATCGTGGACGACTCCGGCCCGATCGGGCTCGCGGGCGTGATGGGCGGTGCCACCACCGAGATGAGCGAGGTGACGACGCACATCGTCATCGAGGCGGCGCACTGGGACGCGGTCTCGATGTTCCGCACCGGCAAGCGGCACAAGCTGACCTCGGAGGCAGGCAAGCGCAACGAGCGCGGCGTCGACCCGACCCTGCCGGCGATCGCCGCGGACCGGGTGGCCGAGCTGCTCACGACCTACGGCGGAGGCACCGTCCATCGCGGCGTCACCCTGGTCGGGGAGGCACCCGCGCCGTCACCGATCCGCATCGACCTGGAGCTGCCCGGCCGGATCGCCGGCCTGGACATCGACGACGACACCGTGACCGGCTCGCTGGTCGCGGTGGGCTGCGGCCTCGCCGTCGACGGCCGTGGCGTCGAGGTCACCCCGCCGCCGTGGCGCCCCGACCTCACCGACCCCCACGACCTGGTCGAAGAGGTCGTCCGTCTGGTCGGCTACGACGCGATCCCGTCGGTGCTGCCCACCGCGCCTCCCGGCCGCGGCCTCACCCGCTCCCAGAAGCTGCGCCGCCGGGTCGGCCGGACGCTGGCCGGCGAGGGCTTCGTCGAGGTGATCAGCTTCCCGTTCGTGGGCACCGGTGACCTCGACGCCCTCGGTCTGCCGGGCGACGACGAGCGGCGCAACGTCCTGCGACTGGCGAACCCGCTCTCCGCGGAGGAGCCGGCGATGACGACGACGCTGCTCCCCGGGCTGCTCAAGACCGTGGCCCGCAACGCCGGCCGCGGCGCCACCTCGACCGCCCTGTTCGAGACGGCCACCGTCACGCAGCCGCACGCCGGGGGGCCGGCGCCGATCTACGGCGTCGACCGGCGCCCGACCGAGGGCGAGTTCGACGATCTCGACAAGGCACTCCCGGCGCAGCCGCTGCATCTCGGCGTCACCGTCGCCGGTGACCGGGAGCGGGCCGGCTGGTGGGGAGCGGGCCGTCACGCCGGTTGGGCGGATGCGGTGGACGCGGTCCGCGCCGTCGCCGACGCGCTCTCGGTCGAGGTGACCGTCCGTGCCGCGACCCGGGCGCCCTGGCACCCCGGCCGCTGCGCCGAGATCCTGGTCGGCGAGGCCGTGATCGGTCACGCCGGGGAGCTGCACCCCAAGGTCTGCACCGCCTACGGCGTGCCGGCCCGGACCGCGGCCGCCGAGATCGACCTCGACACGCTGCTCCAGCACGCGGTCGATCTGGTGCCGGCGCCGTCGTTCTCCGACTACCCGGTGGCCAAGGAGGACGTCGCGCTGGTGGTCGACGACACGGTCCCGGCCGCCGAGGTCGAGGCCGCGCTGCGGGAGGGCGCCGGCGCGCTGCTGGAGTCGGTCCACCTGTTCGACGTCTACACCGGCGACCAGATCGGCACCGGCAAGAAGTCGCTGGCGTTCGCGCTGCGGTTCCGGGCCCCGGACCGGACCCTCAAGGAGGGCGAGGCCGGCGCCGCCCGCGACGCGGCGGTGGCCCGGGCAGCCGAGTGCTGCGGCGCCGTGCAGCGGGCGTGACCCGGTGACCGGCCCGGAGAAGGACTACGAGAAGGACGCCGAGCGGGAGGCAACGGACGACGCAGCGGGCGACACGGCGGGCGACACAGTGGGCGACGCGGGGAACGAGGCGGGGGAGGAGGCGCCGGGCTGGGACGCGATCGACGCCGCGCTGGCCGCGCGGTACGGCGACCAGCAGCCGTGGCACGCCGGTTCCGGCGTCCCGTCGCCGCACCTCCACGCCTGCTCGGCGTACGCCGCCGACGGTCACTGGCACTACGTCACCTACGGGCTCTCCGAGCTGTTCGAGCCGATCCCGGAGGCCGACCCGGAGGTCTCCGGGTGGGGGTTCGAGCTGACCATGAGGGTGCCCCGAGCGGGTGAGGAGCCCCCGCGCTGGCCGTTCCGGATGCTCGACGAGATCGCCCAGTACGTCAACGACAGCCGTTCCCTCCTCGCTCCCGGCCACCGCCTCGACTTCCGGCAGCCGGTGACCGGTCATCCAGGGATCGAGGGCGCACCCGCGACCGGGCTGACGGTGTTCGCGTTCGTGGTCGACCCCGAGCTGGGCGAGATCGACACCCCGAACGGCCGGGTCGTCTTCCTGCAGGCGGTCGGCGTGACCGCCGAGGAGAAGGGCTGGATGCTCGCCAGCTCCACCGCCGGCGTGCTCGCCGACCGCGGCGACCCGCTGCTGCTCACCGACCCGTCCCGAGCCTGACTCCATCGACGCGGCGCGGAGGTTGGCCGGCTGAGTAGTTTGGGAGCGTGACGGACGCCCCCACCCTCCAGACCGTCGGCGAGCTCCGCGCGAGCGGTCACCGGTCCCAGTCCCTCCGCGAGGAGATGCGCGCCAACCTGCTGACCGCGCTCCGGGAGGGCCGCGATCCCTGGCCCGGGCTGCACGGGTTCGGGGACACCGTGATCCCGCAGCTCGAGCGGGCGCTGCTCGCCGGCCACGACGTCGTACTCCTCGGGGAACGCGGCCAGGGCAAGACCCGGCTGCTGCGCACGATGGTCGGTCTGCTCGACGAGTGGACGCCGGTGATCGCCGGCTCCGAGCTGGCCGAGCACCCTTACGAACCGATCACGCACGCCTCCAGGCGCCGTGTCGCCGAGCTCGGCGACCAGCTGCCGATCGCCTGGCGGCACCGCGACGAGCGGTACGCCGAGAAGCTGGCCACCCCGGACACCTCGGTCGCCGACCTCATCGGCGACGTCGACCCGATGAAGGTGGCCGAGGGCCGGTCGCTGGGCGATCCCGAGACGATCCACTTCGGGCTGATCCCGCGCTCCCACCGCGGCATCGTCGCGATCAACGAGCTGCCCGACCTCGCCGAGCGGATCCAGGTGGCGATGCTCAACGTGATGGAGGAGCGCGACATCCAGATCCGGGGCTACGTGCTGCGGCTGCCCCTGGACGTCCTGGTCGTGGCCAGCGCCAACCCGGAGGACTACACCAACCGGGGCCGCATCATCACCCCGCTCAAGGACCGCTTCGGTGCCGAGATCCGCACGCACTACCCCACCGAGCTCGACGACGAGGTGGCGGTGATCCGGCAGGAGGCCGGCCTGGTCGCCCGGGTGCCCGACCACCTGGTCGAGATCCTGGCCCGGTTCACCCGGGCGCTGCGCGAGTCCAACGCCGTCGACCAGCGCTCGGGTGTCTCGGCCCGCTTCGCGATCGCCGGCGCCGAGACCGTCGCCGCCTCCGCGCTGCACCGGGCGACCGGGCAGGGCGAGGACCGGGCGGTCGCCCGGCTGGTCGACCTCGAGACGGCCGTCGACGTGCTCGGCGGCAAGGTCGAGTTCGAGACCGGCGAGGAGGGCCGCGAGCGCGAGATCCTCGACCACCTGCTGCGCACCGCCACCGCGGAGACCGTCCGGTCCCGGTTGCGCGGCATCGACTTCTCGTTGCTGGTGTCGGCGATCGAGGAGGGTGCCTCGGTCGCCACCGGCGACCAGGTGACCGCCCGCGACGTGCTGGCCGGGTTGCCGGTGTTGGGAGAGTCGGAGCTGTACGACGAGGTCTGCGACCGGCTCGGCGCGACGGACGACGGCGAACGGGCGGGCGCGATCGAGCTCGCCCTCGAGGGGCTCTACCTCGCCCGCAGGATCGACAAGGACTCCGCCGCCGGGGAGACCGTCTACGGATGAGCGTCACGGTGCGGGAGGCAGACGCTGCCGATGCCGATGGCATCGTGGCGCTCGGGCGTGCCGTCGTTCCCCCGACGTACGGCCCGCTCTCGCAGGAGTACGCCGCGTGGTGCCTCGAGCGCTGGTGGTCCGCCGAGCACGTCGTGGAATCGCTCGCCACGCTTCCCCACTGGGTCGCCGTGGACGGCGAGCACGTGGTGGGCGTCGCCAACCTCGGAGTGCACGCCGGCGCACCGGTGATGTGGAAGCTCTACGTCCACCCCGACCACCACGGGCAGCGGATAGGGGGCGCACTGCTCACGCAGGTCGAAGGCGCCGCAGATGGGGAGCTCACGCTCGAGTACCTCGACGGCAACGTCGCGGCCGCCGGGTTCTACCGGTCCCACGGCTTCACCGAGACCGACCGGTCGGTCATCGACGCGTTCCCCGCGTTGACGTGGGTCTGGATGAGGAAGGACCTCTGATGGCCCGCCGGCACCGCACGCGCTACGCCCGCTACTCCGGCGGGCCGGACCCGCTCGCGCCGCCGGTCGACCTCGCCGAGGCACTGGACGCGATCGGCGAGGAGGTGATGGCCGGCTACTCGCCGGAGCGGGCGATGCGCGAGTTCCTCCGTCGAGGTGGACGGGACCGGCAGGGGCTCGACGACCTGGCCCGGCGGATCGCGGAGCGACGTCGCGAGATGCTCAGCCGCAACGACCTCGACGGCACCCTGCGGGAGGTGCGTGAGCTGCTCGACCACGCGGTGCTGGAGGAGCGCCGGCAGCTGGCCCGCGACGTGACGATGGACGACGACGACCGGGCGTTCGCCGAGATGCGCCTGGACAACCTGCCCGGCTCCACGTCCGCCGCCGTCCAGGAGCTGGCCGACTACGACTGGCGCAGCGGCCGGGCCCGCGAGGACTACGAGAGGATCAAGGACCTGCTCGGCCGCGAGCTGCTCGACCAGCGGTTCGCCGGGATGAAGCAGGCTTTGGAGGAGGCCACCGACGAGGACCGGGCAGCGGTCAACGAGATGCTGGAGGACCTCAACCGGCTCCTGGAGGCGCACCGTCGCGGCGAGGACACCGACCAGCAGTTCGCCGACTTCATGGACAAGCACGGTGACTTCTTCCCCGAGGACCCGCAGGACATCGACGAGCTCCTCGACGCGCTCGCCCACCGTGCGGCGGCCGGCCAGCGGATGCGCAACTCGATGACCCAGGAGCAGCGCGACGAGCTCGACGCCCTGGCCACCCAGGCGTTCGGCTCACCCGCGCTGATGGAGTCTCTCGGCCGTCTCGACGGCAACCTCCAGTCGCTGCGCCCCGGCGAGGACTGGAGCGGCTCCGAACGCTTCGACGGCGAGCAGGGCCTCGGCCTCGGCGACGGGACCGGCGCGCTGCAGGACCTGGCCGACCTCGACGACCTCGCCGAGCAGCTGGCCCAGTCCTACGACGGTGCCCGGATGGACGACGTCGACCTCGACAAGCTGGCCCGTCAGCTCGGTGACGAGGCGGCCGTCGACGCCCGGACCCTGGCCGAGCTGGAGCGGGCGCTGCGCGACTCCGGCTACCTCAAGCGCAGCTCCGACGGCCAGCTCCGGCTCTCGCCGCGGGCGATGCGACAGCTCGGCCGGGCCCTGCTCAAGGATGTCGCGAACCGGATGTCGGGCCGCCAGGGCGAGCGCGACCTGCGCGCCGCCGGAGCGGCTGGGGAGGCGAGCGGCGCCACCCGCGAGTGGGCCTTCGGCGACACCGAGCCGTGGGACGTGACCCGGACCATCACCAACGCGATCACCCGCACGGCAGCCGAGGGAGGCAGCCCCGCGGACGGCGTACGTCTCGAGATCGGCGACGTCGAGGTGGTCGAGACCGAGGCGCGCACCCAGGCGGCGGTCGCGCTGCTGGTGGACACGTCGTTCTCGATGGCGATGGACGGCCGGTGGGTGCCGATGAAGCGGACCGCGCTCGCGCTGCACCAGCTGATCACCAGCCGCTTCCGCGGGGACGCGCTGCAGGTGGTCGCCTTCGGCCGGCACGCCGAGGTGATGGACATCGAGCAGCTCACCGCCCTGGACGCCCGCTGGGACAAGGGCACGAACCTGCACCACGGCCTGCTGCTCGCCAACCGGCACTTCCGCAGGCACCCGACCGCGCAGCCGGTGCTGCTGGTCGTCACCGACGGTGAGCCGACCTCCCACCTCGAGCCGGACGGCGAGGTCTTCTTCTCCTACCCGCCGCACCCGCTGACCATCGCCCACAGCGTCCGCGAGCTGGACACGGCCGGCCGGCTGGGCGCCCGGGCCACGTTCTTCCGGCTCGGCGACGATCCCGGCCTGGCCCGGTTCGTCGACCAGATGGCGCGGCGGGTCGACGGCCGGGTGGTCGCCCCCGAGCTCGACGACCTCGGCGCGGCGGTGGTGGGCAGCTACCTGGGATCCCGCCGCCGGGCGGGCTCCTACCGCGACCAGTTCGGTGACTGGGGCCGCGGCTTCTGGGTCGGCTGACCCCTTCGGTCTGCGCGGCCGGCTGCGCGGTCGGCTGCGGGGCCGGTCTGCGCGGCCGGACTGCTCAGCCGCTCTGCTCGCCGTCGCGGAAGCCGGGGAGGCTCTCCTCGAGGATGGAGCGGAAGGGCACCTCCGCCTCGAGCTGGCTCAGCAAGCCCACGCCGCCGAGCCAGGTGCGGTGGATGAGGAGGTAGGACGGCGGCAGGTTGAGCTTGACGGCCAACGTGTAGCCGGGGTTCCTGGTGTCGTTCAGCCGCTCGAACTGGGCCTGCATCCACGCGCGGGTGAAGCGGAACCGCTCCTGGCCCAGCGGGTCCACGAAGGGTCGGAGGTAGTCGAGCAGCACCTCCGCGTCGACGCGGATGCCGTCCCGGACGAAGCCCTCCTCGCGCAGCCCGGCGAGGAGGGCGTCGCTGTCCTCGTCCATCGCGGTCCGGATCAGCCGCCCCATGGCCGGTGGGAAGGTGCCCTCGGCCAGCCGGGACACGGCCCCGAAGTCGAGGACGCCGAGCCGCCCCGGTGACCCGTCGGCCCGCGGGATGGTGCGGAAGTTGCCGGGGTGCGGGTCGGCGTGCAGCATCCCGGTGCGTGCGGGTGCGCCGAAGGTGAAGCGCACCAGGAGCTCGCCGTAGTGGTCGCGCTCCTGCTCGGTGCCGTCCGCGATGGTCCTGGCCAGGGAGCCCGTGCTCTCCATCCACTCGGTGACCAGGACGGTCTCGGTGGCGTGCACGACGTTCGGGACGAGGATGTCGGGGTCCTCGGCGAACGCGTCGGCGAACACCTGCTGGGCCTGTGCCTCGAGTCGGTAGTCGAGCTCCTCGGCGGCGCGGTCCTGGAGCTCGCCGACCAGCGGCCCGATGTCGATGCCCGGGAACACGGGGGAGATGCCCTTGGCCACCCGGGCGATCCGGCGCAGGTCGCCCATCAGCGCCTCGCCGGCGCCGGGGTACTGCACCTTCACGGCCACGTCACGGCCGTCCCTCCAACGGGCCCGGTGCACCTGACCGATGGAGGCCGCCGCGGTGGCTGCGCCGTCCAGCCAGACGATGTCATCGCGCCAGCCGGGGCCGAGTGCGTCCTCGAGGACCTCGCGGACGGTCTGGGTCGCCATCGTCGGAGCGGAGTCCTGCAGCGCCGTGAGGTGCTCGCGGTAGGGGGCCGAGACGCTGTCCGGGAGGGCGGCCTCCAGCACCGAGAGTGCCTGGCCGAACTTCATCGCGCCGCCCTTGAGCTCACCGAGCGTCCGGAACAGCTGCTCGGCGGTGCGCTGCTGGACCTCCAGCAGCACGGCCTCGGCCGGCCTGCCACCCAGGCGCTTGCCGATGCCCAGCGCCTGACGGCCGGCGTACCCCAGCGGGAGGGCGGCCAGGCGGGCGGTGCGGGCCACTGCCTTGCGGGGGAGCTCGGTCATGGACCGAGTGTCCCTGACGGGTGGGCGGACGGGTGGGTGGACGACCTCAGTCGATCGGGTTGTCCACGATCCCGCGGAACCGGGTGTAGACGCGTTCGTCGCCGGCCACGGTGATCCCGGTGTCGTCCCGCCGGCGCCACAACCAGGCATCGAGGGCTCCCGCGGCGCCGGTGACCACGACGTCCGGCTCGGTGCCGTCGTCGGGCACCACCGAGATGTCCTCCTCGTCCTCGTAGGACCTGTCGTTGTCCGGGTCGGTGCCGGAGAACAGCCCGAGCCGGACCAGGACCTGGTCGCCGGTGTCGCTGATGTCGAAGCGGACCAGCCCGGCGCCCGGCGTGAACTCGCCCCACGACGGCGTGCCGCCGAACATCACGTCGAGGGTCTCGTGGACGCCGTCCGCGGACAGCGTCGGGTCGAGGGGCGTCTCCCGGCCGGCGGCCTGCTCGGCGTCGAGGCGGTGGATCAGCGCCTCGTGCGCCTGCCGGCGGACGGTGAACCCGACGGTCTGCTCGGGGGCCCACGTCCAGGCGCGCTCGTGCGGGTCCGCCTCCTCGAGGGCCGTGACCAGCGCGGCGGAGGAGAGGTCGAAGAACTCCAGCAGTCCGTCGTACGTCTCCGGGCGCACCGGCTCCTCGAGCCTCTCGGGCCCCTCGGGCCGCTGCCGGACGATGGTGGACCAGAAGTGCTGCACCCCGGCGAGGTGGAAGAGCAGGTCGGCGGCGTCCCAGTCGGGGCAGCCGGGGACCCGCGCCGCGGGGTCGCAGTCGGCCAGCACGTCGCGGAACCTCCGCGACTCGGTGCGGAGGTGGTCGAGGTAGCGCTCGGGCGCGAGGGTGGTCATGCGCCTCAACGTACGGGTGGCCACCGACGGACGCACCCCGGTTATCCATCACATGCAGGAGTCTGTATGGTTATGCACATGACGTACTCCGTGGCGGTCGCCGGGGCCAGTGGCTACGCGGGCGGAGAGGTCCTCCGGCTGCTGCTGTCCCACCCCCAGGTCGAGATCGGCGCGCTCACCGGTGGCTCCAACGCCGGCGCGCGGCTCGGCACCCTCCAGCCGCACCTGGTCCCGCTCGCGGACCGCACCCTGCAGGAGACCACGCCCGAGGTGCTGGCCGGCCACGACGTCGTCTTCCTCGGGCTCCCGCACGGCCAGTCCGCCGAGGTCGCGGCCGCGCTGCCCGACGGCGTGGTGGTCATCGACTGCGGAGCCGACTTCCGCCTCACCGACTCCGCGGCCTGGGAGCGGTTCTACGGCGGCACCCATGCCGGGGCCTGGCCCTACGGCCTGCCCGAGCTGCCCGGCCAACGCGAGGAGCTGGCCGGCGCCACCCGGATCGCGGTGCCCGGCTGCTACCCGACGATCTCCACGCTGACCCTGGCGCCCGCGGTCGCCGCCGGCCTGGTCGTCCCCGACGTCGTCGTGGTCGCGGCCAGCGGCACCAGTGGCGCCGGCAAGGCCGCCAAGACGCACCTGCTCGGCAGCGAGATCATGGGCAACGCCAGCGCCTACGGCGTCGGCGGCGGCCACCGGCACACCCCCGAGATCACCCAGAACCTCTCGCTGCTCACCGACGCCGACGTCCGGGTCAGCTTCACCCCGGTGCTGGTGCCGATGTCACGCGGCATCCTGGCCACCTGCTCGGCGCCGCTCGCGGTCGAGGCCTCGGCGGACGAGGCGTACGTCGCCTACGTCACGGCGTACGCCGACGAGCCGTTCGTCCACGTGCTCCCGCAGGGGACGTGGCCGCAGACCAAGTCGGTGGTCGGCTCCAACGCCGTGCACCTCCAGGTCACCGTCGACGCCGACGCCGGCCGCCTGGTCGCCGTCGGGGCGATCGACAACCTCGCCAAGGGCACCGGCGGCGCCGCCGTCCAGTGCATGAACCTCGCCCTCGGTCTCCCCGAGACCACCGGACTCTCCACGATCGGACTTGCCCCGTGAACGACGCGACCCCCACCACCCGGGCCACCGGCCAGACCTTCGTCCTCCAGCAGTTCCCCGAGAAGCTCGCCGTGGTCCGCCTGGCGCCGGGCGCGGAGATCCCGCAGTGGGCGGAGTCGTCGTCGCTGTTCTCGATCACCGCGACCGCGACCGAGACCTCGCTGGTCTGCGCCACGCGGAGCGTGCCGACCAAGACCCCGAGCCAGCAGCCGTTCACCGCGTTCGCGGTGCAGGGCCCCCTGGACTTCGCCCTCACCGGCGTGCTCTGCGCCCTGCTGACACCGCTGGCCGAGGCGGAGATCCCGGTCTTCACGATCTCCACCTTCGACACCGACTGGATCCTGGTCCCGGTCGCCAAGGCGGCCGACGCGGCCGAGGCCTGGCGAGGAGCCGGCCACACGGTCGCCGCCGCCGTCCCGGTCCTCCCGGAGAAGAAGCCGAGGACCGCCTCGAAGGGCTCGAGCAGGAAGAGCAGGTCATGACCGTCACCGCCCCCGCCGGCTTCGTCGCGGCCGGTGTCGAGGCCGGGCTCAAGACCTCCGGTGGCAAGGACGTCGCCCTGGTCGTGAACCGGGGCCCGACCTACGACTCCGCCTCGGTCTTCACCGCGAACCGCTGCAAGGCCAACCCGATCCTCTGGAGCCAGGAGGTCGTCAAGGACGGCGTCGTGCGAGCTGTGGTCCTCAACTCCGGCGGCGCCAACTGCTACACCGGCCCCGACGGCTTCCAGACCACGCACGCGGTCGCCGAGCGGGTGGGGGAGCGGCTCGGCGTCGGCGCGATCGACGTGGTGGTCTGCTCGACCGGGCTGATCGGGCTCGCGAACCCCCGCGAGCAGGTGCTCGCCGGCGTCGACGCCGCCCACGCCGCCCTGTCCCCGGACGGCGGCCGGGACGCCGCCGAGGCGATCATGACCACCGACTCGGTGAGCAAGCAGGTGCACGTCGAGGGCGCCGGCTGGAGCATCGGCGGAATGGCCAAGGGCGCCGGGATGCTGGCACCGCAGCTGGCCACGATGCTGGTCGTCGTCACCACCGACGCGGTGGTGCCAGCCGACGAGCTCGACGCCGCGCTGCGCGCCGCCACCCGGGTCAGCTTCGACCGGCTGGACGCCGACGGCTGCATGTCCACCAACGACACCGTGACCGTGCTGGCCAGCGGCGCCAGCGGCATCACCCCGTCGCCGGCGGACTTCGCCGAGGCGCTCGGCCGCGCCTGCACCGACCTGGCCATGCAGCTGCTCGCGGACGCCGAGGGAGCCGACCACGAGATCGCGATCACCGCGCTCAACGCGGCCAGCGAGGACGAGGCGGTCGAGGTGGCGCGTTCGGTCGCCCGCAGCAACCTCTTCAAGGCCGCGGTCTTCGGCAACGACCCCAACTGGGGCCGGGTGCTGGCCAGCATCGGCACCACCGAGGCCGCCTTCGACCCCGCCGACCTCGACGTCGCCATGAACGGCGTCTGGGTCTGCCGCCAGTCCACCCCGGCCGCCGACCCGGCGACCGTCGACCTCAGCGGCCGGGAGGTCAGCGTGACCATCGACCTGAAGGCGGGCTCCGAGCGGGCCACCGTCTGGACCAACGACCTCACCCATGCCTACGTCCACGAGAACAGCGCGTACTCCTCATGAACGAGATCCACACCGGGCACACGAACCGGCCCGACCCCCAGAAGGCGGCCACCCTCGCTGCCGCCCTGCCGTGGCTGATGACCTACCACGGCAAGACGATCGTGGTGAAGTACGGCGGCAACGCGATGACCGACGACACCCTCAAGAAGGCGTTCGCCGAGGACATCGCGTTCCTCCGCTACGCCGGCTTCAAGCCGGTGGTCGTGCACGGCGGCGGCCCGCAGATCTCCGCCATGCTCGAGCGGCTCGGCATCCAGTCGGAGTTCCGCGGCGGGCTCCGGGTGACCTCGCCCGAGGCGATGGACGTCGTCCGGATGGTCCTGGTCGGCCAGGTGCAGCGTGAGCTCGTCGGCCTGATCAACCAGCACGGCCACATCGCGGTCGGGCTCTCCGGCGAGGACGCCGGGCTGTTCACCGCCGAGCAGGCCGGCACCGTCGTCGACGGCGAGGAGGTGGACCTCGGCCTCGTCGGCGAGGTCAGCAAGGTCCGTCCCGAAGCGGTTCAGGACCTCGTCGAGGCGGGCCGGATCCCGGTGATCTCGTCCGTGGCGCCCGACGCCGACGGCCTGGTGCACAACGTCAACGCCGACACCGCGGCCGCCGCACTCGCGATCGCCCTGGGCGCCGAGAAGCTGCTGGTGCTCACCGACGTCGAGGGCCTCTACCGCGACTGGCCGGACAGCGACGACGTCATCCAGGAGATCGGCCCGGCCGCGCTGGCCGAGCTGATGCCCACGCTGGCCTCCGGGATGGTCCCCAAGATGGGCGCCTGCCTCAAGGCCGTCACCAACGGCGTCCCGCGTGCCACCGTCGTGGACGGCCGCGAGGCGCACGCGGTGCTCCTCGAGATCTTCACCGACGAGGGCGTCGGCACCCAGGTGCTGCCGGGCGTCGCCACCAAGATCCGCAAGGCCCACGCCACCGAGGAGGACCCCGCATGAGCAGCACGCTGCACGAGCGGTACGCCGCCTCGCTGATGAACACGTTCGGTCCACCCAAGCTGGTCCTCACGCGCGGCGAGGGGGCCCGCGTCTGGGACGAGGACGGCAAGGCCTATCTCGACCTGCTCGGCGGCATCGCCGTCAACGCGCTCGGCCATGGCCACCCGGCACTGGTGGCGGCGGTCACCACCCAGCTCTCGACGCTCGGCCACGTCTCCAACTTCTTCGCGACCCGGCCCCAGGTCGAGCTCGCCGAACGGCTGCTCGCGCTCCTCGACGCGGGTCCGGGCAAGGTGTTCTTCGCCAACTCCGGCGCCGAGGCCAACGAGGCCGCGATCAAGCTGACCCGGCGCACCGGACGCACGCACCTCGTGGCGACCGAGGGGGCCTTCCACGGCCGCACCATGGGAGCGCTCGCGCTCACCGCCAAGGAGACCTACCGGGAGCCGTTCGAGCCGCTGCCGGGCCACGTCACCTTCGTGCCCTACGGCGACGCCGCCGCACTCGAGGCCGCGGTCACCGACGAGACCGCCGCGGTGGTCCTGGAGCCGGTCCAGGGCGAGGCCGGTGTGGTGCTGCCTCCGGCCGGCTACCTCGCGGCCGCCCGACGGATCACCACCGAGCACGGCGCGCTCCTGTGGCTCGACGAGGTGCAGTCCGGGGTGGGCCGCACCGGCACCTGGTTCGCCCACCGCAACCCCGCCGTCGACCCGACGCTCGGCGACGAGACGGTCGTCCCCGACGTGGTGACCCTGGCCAAGGGCCTCGGCGGCGGCATCCCGATCGGTGCCTGTCTCGCGACCGGCGACGCGGCCGACCTGCTCGGTCCCGGCAACCACGGCACCACCTTCGGCGGCAACCCGGTGGCCACCGCCGCCGCTCTCGCCGTCCTCGACACCATCGAGTCCGAGGGGCTCCTCGACCACGTGACCACGCTCGGCGAGCGGCTGCGCTCCGGCCTGGCCGCCGAGCCGCGGGTCACCGAGGTCCGCGGCGCCGGACTGCTGATCGGCCTGGACCTGGTCGCGCCGAGGTCAGCCGAGGTCACCGCCGCCGCGCTGGAGGCGGGCTACATCATCAACAACCCGACGCCCGAGCGGATCCGGCTCGCACCGCCGCTGGTGCTCACCGACGCCGACGCCGACGCGTTCCTGGCCGACTGGCCGGCCATCCTCGACGTAGCGGCCCTCCCGGGCACCGGTGCGGGACCGGCGCCGGGAGGACCGGCATGACCCGGCACTTCCTCCGCGACGACGACCTCACCCCGGCCGAGCAGGCCCAGGTGCTGGACCTGGCCGCCGAGCTCAAGGCGGCGCCGTACGCCCTAAAGCCGCTCGACGGCCCGCGCACCGTCGCGATGATCTTCGACAAGCAGACGCTGCGCACCCAGGCGTCGTTCAGCGCCGGCATCGCGGAGCTGGGCGGGAACCCCATGACCGTCGACGGACGGCTGGCCGGCATCGGCGAGCGGGAGTCCGTCGAGGACGTGGCCCGGGTGCTCGGCCGGCAGGCCTCGGTCATCGTGTGGCGCACCGGACCCCAGAGCCGGATCGACGCGATGGCCGCCCACGCCGGGGTCCCGGTCGTGAACGCGCTCACCGACGACTTCCACCCCTGCCAGCTGCTCGCCGACCTGCTCACCATCCGCGAGCACAAGGGCGGCCTCGCGGGGCTCACGGTCGCGTTCGTCGGTGACGGCGCCGCCAACATGGGCAACTCCTGGGTGCTGGCCGGGGCCACCGCCGGCCTGCACGTGGTGGTGAGCTCGCCGCTCGGCTACGAGCCCAGCGCCTCCGTGATGGCCGCCGCCACCGGCATCGCCGCCGACACCGGTGGCTCGGCCCGCCTCGAGCGCGACCCCGCCGCCGCGGTGGCCGGCGCCGACGTCGTCGTCACCGACACCTGGGTGTCGATGGGCGCGGAGGACGAGGCGGCCGAGAGGCTCGCCGCCCTGGCGCCGTACGCCGTCACGGCCGAGCTGCTCTCCGGGGCCAGGGACGACGCGATCGTGATGCACTGCCTGCCGGCCTACCGGGGCAAGGAGATCGCCGCCACGGTGCTCGACGGTCCGCAGAGCGTGGTCTGGGACGAGGCGGAGAACCGCCGGCACGCCCAGAAGGCGATCCTCGCCTGGCTGCTGGACCCCGCATGAGCACCCCACGACGCCACTCGCTGCGCTCGCGCCGCCGAAGGGACCCCGCATGAGCACCATCCTGCGGCCGTCCACCAAGAGCGCGCGCCACCACGTCATCGCCCAGCTGGTCTCCCACCACGAGATCCGCTCGCAGGGCGAGCTCGCCGACCTGCTGGCCGCCAACGGCCTGCACGTCACCCAGGCGACCCTCTCGCGCGACCTCGTCGAGCTCGACGCGGTCAAGGTCCGCGCCGCTTCCGGGGCGCTGGTCTACGCAGTGCCCGGCGAGGGCGGCGACCGACGACCGACGACGCCGGGGGAGAGCGTCGCCGCCCGGACCCGGATGGCGCGGCTGCTCGGCGAGCTGCTGGTCAGCGCGGAGGCGAGCGCCAACCTGGTCGTGCTCCGCACCCCTCCCGGCGCCGCCCAGTTCCTGGCCTCCGCGCTCGACAAGACCGAGCTCGGCGACGTGCTCGGCACCATCGCCGGCGACGACACCGTCCTGGTCATCGGGCGCGAGCCGGCCGGCGGTGAGGCCCTCGCCCGCCGCTTCCTGGGCTTCGCCAACGACGACTCCACAGATCCCACAGACAGCCCCACAGACAAGGACCCCGCACCGTGAGCAAGGTTCTCACCTCCCTCCCCGTCGGCCGTCGCGTCGGCATCGCGTTCTCCGGGGGCCTCGACACCTCCGTCGCGGTCGCCTGGATGCGCGCCAAGGGTGCCGTGCCGTGCACCTACACCGCCGACATCGGCCAGTACGACGAGCCGGACATCTCCGGCGTACCCGAGCGCGCGCTGCAGTACGGCGCCGAGCTGGCCCGCTCCGTCGACTGCCGTCGCGAGCTGGTGGAGGAGGGTCTGTCGGCGCTGGTGTGCGGCGCGTTCCACATCCGCTCGGGCGGGCGGGCCTACTTCAACACCACGCCGCTCGGCCGGGCCGTCACCGGCACCAAGCTGGTCCGCGCCATGCACGAGGACGGCGTCGACATCTGGGGCGACGGGTCGACGTTCAAGGGCAACGACATCGAGCGGTTCTACCGCTACGGCCTGCTCGCCAACCCGGCGCTGCTGATCTACAAGCCGTGGCTGGACGCCGAGTTCGTGCACGAGCTCGGCGGGCGCGCCGAGATGAGCGCCTGGCTCACCGCGCGCGACCTGCCCTACCGCGACAGCCAGGAGAAGGCCTACTCCACCGATGCCAACATCTGGGGCGCCACCCACGAGGCGAAGACCCTCGAGCACCTCGACGTCTCCCTGGAGACCGTCGAGCCGATCATGGGCGTGAAGTTCTGGGACACCTCCGTGCCCATCGAGACCGAGGACGTCACCATCCGCTTCGAGGCCGGCCGGCCGGTCGCGGTCAACGGCAAGCACTACGAGGACCCGGTCGAGCTGGTCCACGAGGCCAACCTCATCGGGGGCCGGCACGGGCTCGGGATGTCCGACCAGATCGAGAACCGCATCATCGAGGCGAAGTCGCGCGGCATCTACGAGGCGCCGGCGATGGCGCTGCTGTGGATCGCCTACGAGCGGCTGCTCAACGCGGTCCACAACGAGGACACCCTCGCCAACTACCACCTCGAGGGCCGTCGCCTGGGCCAGATGCTCTACCAGGGCCGCTGGCTCGACCCGCAGGCGCTGATGCTGCGCGAGGCCATCCAGCGCTGGATCGCCTCCCTCGTCACCGGTGAGGTGACGATGCGGCTCCGGCGCGGCGAGGACTACACCGTGCTGAGCACCTCGGGGGAGAACTTCTCCTACCACCCCGACAAGCTCTCGATGGAGCGCACCGAGCACGCCGCGTTCGGCCCGAACGACCGGATCGGCCAGCTCACCATGCGCAACCTCGACATCGCGGACTCGCGCGCCAAGCTCGAGCTCTACGCGTCCCAGCCGCTGCAGCAGGGTGCGGTGCTGGTCGAGCACGGGACGCTGCTCGGCGCGCTGGAGCCCGGTGGCGCCGACCGGATCGCCAGCAACCCCGCCGTGGAGGGCGACGACAGCGACCTGGCGCTGGACTACGCCGCCATGGAGTCCGGGACCGACTGATGGCGGCGGACGAGACAGGGGAGAAGCGGGCCGGCACGAACGAGGGCAAGCTCTGGGGAGCCCGCTTCGCGGGCGGTCCCAGCCCGCAGCTGGAGGCGCTGTCGAAGTCCACGCACTTCGACTGGCGGCTGACGCCCTACGACCTCGCCGGGTCCCGCGCCCACGCCAACGCGCTGCGGGCCGCCGGGCTGCTCGTCTCCGACGACCACGCGGAGCTGCTCCGCGGCCTCGACGCCCTGGCGCAGCGGTACGCCGACGGGTCGCTGCAGCCGGCGCCCGGCGACGAGGACGTCCATGGCGCCCTGGAGCGGCTGCTGCTCGACGAGGTGGGGCCCGACGTCGGTGGCCGGCTGCGCGCCGGCCGGTCCCGCAACGACCAGGTGGCGACCCTGTTCAAGGTGTTCCTGCGCGACCACGCCCGCATCCTCGCCGACCTGGTCCTCGACCTGGTGGAGGCGCTGGAGAACCAGGCCGAGCGGCACCTCGGCGCGATCATGCCCGGGCGCACCCATCTGCAGCACGCCCAGCCGGTGCTGCTCAGCCACCATCTGCTGGCCCACGCGTGGCCCCTGGTCCGGGACCTGGAGCGGCTGCACGACTGGGACGCCCGCGTCGCGGGGGACTCGCCGTACGGCTCGGGCGCGCTGGCCGGCCAGAGCCTCGGTCTCGACCCCGAGGCCGTGGCCGCCGAGCTCGGCTTCACCGGTTCCAGCGCCAACTCCATCGACGGCACCGCCTCCCGTGACTTCGTCGCCGAGTTCGCCTTCGTGACCGCGATGATCGGCGTCGACGTCAGCCGCTTCGCCGAGGAGGTCATCCTCTGGGCGACCCGCGAGTTCGGCTTCGTGAGGCTGCACGACTCCTGGTCGACGGGATCGAGCATCATGCCGCAGAAGAAGAACCCCGACGTCGCCGAGCTGGCCCGGGGCAAGGCCGGTCGGCTGATCGGCAACCTGACCGGGCTGCTGGCCACCCTGAAGGCGCTGCCGCTGGCCTACAACCGCGACCTGCAGGAGGACAAGGAGCCGGTCTTCGACTCCGTGGACACCCTCGAGGTGCTGCTGCCGGCGTTCACCGGGATGGTCGCGACCCTGGAGTTCGACACGGACCGGATGGCGGAGCTGGCCCCCCAGGGCTTCTCGCTGGCCACGGACGTGGCCGAGTGGCTGGTCCGCGAGGGCGTGCCGTTCCGGGTGGCCCACGAGGTCGCCGGCGCCTGCGTGCGGCGGTGTGAGGAGCGCGGCATCGAGCTGCACGAGCTCTCCGACGACGAGCTGGCCGAGATCAGTCCGCACCTGGCTCCACGGGTGCGCGAGGTGCTCACCGCCGAGGGCTCGGTCACCTCCCGCGACGGGCGCGGTGGGACCGCACCCGAGCGGGTCCGCGACCAGCTGGGCGAGCTGGCGACGACGATCAACGACCACCGTGGCCGGCTCGCCTGACCTCGCCGCGCTGGAGCGCCCGGCCGCCGAGGCGGCGCCGCTGCTGCTCGGTGCGACGGTGCGCCGCGGGGACGTCGCGGTCCGGCTCACCGAGGTCGAGGCGTACGCCGGCCCGCTGGACCCCGGCTCGCACGCCTACCGCGGTCGCACCCCGCGCACCGAG
This sequence comes from uncultured Actinomycetota bacterium, assembly GCA_963767955.1. Classification (GTDB taxonomy): domain Bacteria; phylum Actinomycetota; class Actinomycetes; order Propionibacteriales; family Nocardioidaceae; genus Nocardioides. The sequence continues at coordinate 872,456 of CAVYGA010000003.1, forward strand.
GTGATGTTCGGGCCGCCCGGCTTCCTCTACTGCTACTTCGTCTACGGCATGCACGTCTGCGCCAACGTGGTCACCGGCCCGGACGGCGAGGCCGGCGCGGTGCTGCTGCGTGCCGGCGAGGTGCTCGGCGACGACACCGGGCATCCCGCCCGCGGCCCGGCCCGGCTCTGTCGCACGCTCGGCATCACCCTGGACGACAACGGCACCGACCTCCGCGCCGGACCGGTGACGCTCGAGCTCGCCGCGCCGGTGCCGGGGGACGCGGTCAGCAGCGGCCCCCGGGTCGGCCTGCGGGCCGCCCCCGACACGCCCTGGCGGTTCTTCCTGACCGGCGAGCCCAGCGTGTCGGCGTACCGGCCGGCGGCGCCGCGCCGTCCCCGCCGCTGAGTCCCATTCGTCCGGGCTCGTGCCTAACTCGGGGGTTGTCACGACAGCGGTCCACGGATAGGCATGAGGGCACCCACCCTGGAGGTTCTCGGATGTCCCACGCCCCCCGGCTGCCCGTGCTGGCCGCGCTGCTCGCTCTGCTCGCCCCCGGGCTGGCGTCCTCGCCCGCGGCGGAGGCCGGCCCCCCGGAGCCGTCGAAGGAACCCCGCGCGCAGGTCTGGCTGACCACGCCCGACGGGTCCCAGCGGCTGGCCGACCGCGGCACCGTCGCGTTCACGAAGCGACCCTCGGACAAGCTGACGATCAGCGTCGATCCGAGCCTGCGCTACCAGCGGATGGACGGCTTCGGCGCCTCGATCACCGACTCGTCCGCCTCCCTGCTGATGGACCTCGCCCCGGCGACCCGGGAGGCGACCCTGCGCGACCTGTTCGCGACCGACCGCCTCTCGTTCCTGCGCCAGCCGATCGGGTCCTCGGACTTCATCGACGAGCAGCAGCCGCACTACACCTTCGACGACGTGGCGAAGGGGGAGACCGACTTCGACCTCTCCGAGTTCAGCATCGAGCACGACCGGGCGGAGATCCTGCCGCTGCTGCGACGGGCCCTCGAGCTGAACCCCGACCTCAAGGTGATGGGCACGCCCTGGAGCCCGCCCGCGTGGATGAAGACCAACGACTCGCTCATCGGTGGGCGCATGAAGGACGACCCGCGCGTCTACCGGGCGTACGCCGACTACCTGGTGAGGTTCGTGGAGGCCTATGAGGCGGAGGGAGTGCCGGTCTACGGCCTGACCATCCAGAACGAGCCGCAGAACCGGAACCCGAGCGGGTACCCCGGCACCGACCTGCCCGTCCGGCAGGCCGCGGAGATCATCTCCCGGCTCGGTCCGGCACTGCGCGACGCGGGCCTGGACACCAAGATCTTCGGCTACGACCACAACTGGGAGCTGCACCCCGCGGACGCCGGGTCGACCCCGCCGGGCGAGGACCCGGAGGCCGACTACCCGGCCGACCTGCTCGAGTCCGCGGCCGGCCGCTGGCTGGCCGGGACGGCGTACCACTGCTACGCCGGGGACCAGCGGCGGATGACCGACCTGCACCGACGGTTCCCCGCGAAGGACATCTGGTTCACCGAGTGCTCCGGCTCGCACGGACCCGACGACCCGCCCGCCCAGTTCTTCGCGGACACCCTGAAGTGGCACGCCCGCAACCTCACCGTCGGCGTGACCCGCAACTGGGCGAGGTCGATGGTCACCTGGAACCTCGCCCTGCGGCCCGACGGCGGCCCGCACCACGGCGGGTGCGACACCTGCACCGGCGTGGTGACCGTGCAGGACGACGGCAGCGTGACCCGCAACGCGGAGTACTACACGCTGGGCCACCTCGCGCGCTTCGTGGAACCCGGCGCCCGGCGGGTGGCCAGCACGTCCTACGGCACCACCGCCTGGAACGGGATGCCGATGAGCGCCGCGTTCGTGAACCCCGACGGCTCCACGGCCCTCGTGGTGCACAACGAGCACGACGACCCGCGGACCGTCGCGGTCGCGGTCGGCGGGCGGTCGTTCGACTACACGCTGCCCGGCGGGGCGCTGGCCACGTTCACCTGGCCGGAGTCGAAGGCACTCTCCGGTGGCGACCGGCTGGTCGACCCGTGGACCACGACGGTCACCGCCAGCACCGGTGACGCCGGCGTCGCCGCCGACGACGACGGCGCGACCGCCTGGCGCACCGGGTCCCAGCAGGCGGGTCAGTGGCTCCAGGTCGACCTCGGGCGCCGGCAGCGGATCCGCGGCGTGGTCCTGGACGCCGGCCCCGCGACGTACGGCTGGGAGTCGAGCGGCGCCGCCTCCACCGAGGCGCCCCGGTCCTACCTGCTCCAGGTCAGCGCCGACGGGCGGCGCTGGACCGACGTACGCCGCGGCCACGGCACCGGTCAGCTCACCGAGCTGAGGACCCCGCACGCCCCGGTCCGCTACGTGCGCACCACGCTCACGGACGATGCCGCCCGCGGCTGGCAGGTCGCCGAGGTGCGGGTGCTGCGCTGACCCGGCCTCGCGGACCGGTGCCGCACCCTTGCCCGGGCGGCCGCGCTGCGGTTGGCTGACGGTGACCGTCAGCGTCGATCCGGGAGGCACCCATGCCGAGCAAGGACCACTTCCACAGCGTCGTCGCCACGCTCCAGCCCGTGGTGCACGGCGTGGGTGAGGACCAGCTCGGAGATCCCTCGCCCTGCGACCAGTGGATGGTCCGCGACGTGGCGAACCACCTGCTCGGGACCTCCGAGGCGCTGCGCAAGGTGGCGGCGGGGGAGGAGCAGGACCGGCAGGACCCCTGGGGCACCGGCGGCGACCACATGTCCACCGGGTGGCGCGACGACCTGTCGCGCCGGCTGACGGGTCTGGCGGACGCCTGGACCCCGGAGGAGGCCTGGGAGGGCGAGGTCAACGGCATGCCGAAGCAGGGCATGGGCGACATGGCGTACGTCGAGGTGATGCTGCACGGCTGGGACCTCGCCCGGGCGACGGGTCAGGACCTCGCGTTCGACGACGACGCGGTGGCGCAGGCCCGCGAGGTGATGGACCAGATCGGCCGGCTGGGCCGTGAGGGCGGCGTGTTCGGCGACCTGGTGGAGGTCGGCGAGGACGCCTCCGACTGGGAGCGGGTGCTGGCCGAGGGAGGCCGCGACGCCGGGTGGACCGCAGGCTGAGGCAACCTCGGCATGAGGCAGGCTTGCCCCGAGACCTCACCCACGGAAGGCCCAGCGTGACCCACGTACCCACCGTCCTCGACGACCTCGAGTGGCGCGGACTGATCGCCCACTCGACCGACCTCGACGCGCTCCGCGCGGCGCTGGCCGAGGGGAGCGTCCGGTTCTACGTCGGCTTCGACCCGACGGCGCCGAGCCTGCACATGGGCAGCCTGGTCCAGATCCTCACCGCCAAGCGGCTCCAGCTCGCCGGCCACACGCCCTACATCCTGGTCGGCGGGGCGACCGGGATGATCGGCGATCCCCGGGACTCCGGGGAGCGCACCCTCAACTCCCTCGACACGGTCAAGGGCTGGGTGGAGAAGGTGCGGGCCCAGATCGAGCCCTACCTGTCCTTCGAGGGCGGCAACGCGGCGACGATGGTGAACAACTACGACTGGACCGCGAGCCTGTCGACGATCGACTTCCTCCGCGACATCGGCAAGCACTTCCCCGTCAACCGGATGCTGGCGCGCGACGTGGTGCGCACCCGGCTCGAGGCGGGCATCAGCTACACCGAGTTCAGCTACGTGCTGCTGCAGTCGATGGACTTCCTCAACCTGCACCGCGACCACGGGGTGAGCCTGCAGTTCGGCGGCTCCGACCAGTGGGGGAACCTCACCGGCGGTGTCGAGCTGATCCGCCGCTCCGACGGCGGCAGGGCGCACGCGTTCGCCACGCCCCTGATCACCAAGGCGGACGGCACGAAGTACGGCAAGACCGAGGGCGGCGCCCTCTGGCTGGACGCCGAGATGATGTCGCCGTACGCCTTCTACCAGTTCTGGCTCAACGCCGAGGACGACAAGGTCGGCGAGCTGCTGCGGATCTTCACCTTCCTGTCCCGCGAGGAGATCGAGTCCCTCGACGCCCGGACCGCGGAGACGCCGTGGTTGCGCGCGGGGCAGAAGGCGCTGGCCGAGCAGGTGACCACGCTGGTGCACGGTGCGGAGGAGACCGAGCGCATCCAGGCGGCGTCGGCGGCGCTGTTCGGCGGGGGAGACCTCCACGAGCTGAGTACGCCGACGCTCGCGGCCGCGTTGCGCGAGGCCGGCGCGACGCGGGTGGACCGGTCCCTCGGCATCCCCGACATCGTCGCGCTGCTGGTTGCCGCGGGGCTGGCCACGAGCAACGGCGAGGCCCGGCGCACCGTCAAGGAGGGCGGTGCCTACCTCAACAACCGGCGCATCGAGGACCCGGAGTTCGTGCCGGGCGAGGCCGACCTGGTCGGGGGCGCCTGGCTGGTGCTGCGCCGGGGCAAGAAGACGATCGCCGGCGTCGAGGTGGGCTGACCCGCCCGAGACCCGGGCCGTTGGAGCCCATTTGTGGGCCTGACCTGCGAAAACACAAGTTGTGGCCGGGGTCACGTCACGACGATTTGACGGTGTGGGGGCACTCGCCTAATGTTTCACCTGTCGCCAGGGAGCGGCGGGATGGAACGGCCGAGAGGCTGGGCCTCCGGCCCCGGGAGACCAACCCCCACCACCAGCTTTCGAGGCTGAACGTGTGTGCGCCACGATGCGGCCACCGAGGACTCGGAACTACAGCTGTGGGCGGGGCGCCGAGAAGCGCAGGGGCCGAATTGACAGCCCCGAGGCGGACCGGTAAGTTTTACCAGGTTGCCCTGCGGAACGGCCGAGAGGCCTGCCTGCGGTGCGCGCTTGATCCTTGAGAACTCAACAGTGTGTCAAAAGTCGACGAATTAGTTTGTTTAACCCGTCGGCGGATCCGCGACCTCGGTCGTGGTGACGTTGATGGTTCCTTTGGTAAGAAACGATGATTCCGACAATTAATGTCGGCGATTCGGTCTCTTGCCGGGACAACATCCAGAATTGACTCGCACTTCGGTGTGGGTCGCAAGAATTCAACGGAGAGTTTGATCCTGGCTCAGGACGAACGCTGGCGGCGTGCTTAACACATGCAAGTCGAGCGGTAAGGCTCCTTCGGGAGTACACGAGCGGCGAACGGGTGAGTAACACGTGAGCAATCTGCCCTTCACTTTGGGATAACCACCGGAAACGGTGGCTAATACCGAATATGACCACCTCAGGCATCTGATGGTGGTGGAAAGTTCCGGCGGTGAAGGATGAGCTCGCGGCCTATCAGCTTGTTGGTGAGGTAATGGCTCACCAAGGCTTCGACGGGTAGCCGGCCTGAGAGGGTGACCGGCCACACTGGGACTGAGACACGGCCCAGACTCCTACGGGAGGCAGCAGTGGGGAATATTGGACAATGGGCGAAAGCCTGATCCAGCAACGCCGCGTGAGGGATGACGGCCTTCGGGTTGTAAACCTCTTTCAGCGGGGACGAAGCGAAAGTGACGGTACCCGCAGAAGAAGGACCGGCCAACTACGTGCCAGCAGCCGCGGTAATACGTAGGGTCCGAGCGTTGTCCGGAATTATTGGGCGTAAAGGGCTCGTAGGCGGTTTGTCACGTCGGGAGTGAAAACACGGGGCTTAACCCCGTGCCTGCTTCCGATACGGGCAGACTAGAGGTATGCAGGGGAGAACGGAATTCCTGGTGTAGCGGTGAAATGCGCAGATATCAGGAGGAACACCGGTGGCGAAGGCGGTTCTCTGGGCATTACCTGACGCTGAGGAGCGAAAGTGTGGGGAGCGAACAGGATTAGATACCCTGGTAGTCCACACCGTAAACGTTGGGCGCTAGGTGTGGGACTCATTCCACGAGTTCCGTGCCGCAGCTAACGCATTAAGCGCCCCGCCTGGGGAGTACGGCCGCAAGGCTAAAACTCAAAGGAATTGACGGGGGCCCGCACAAGCGGCGGAGCATGCGGATTAATTCGATGCAACGCGAAGAACCTTACCTGGGTTTGACATACGCCGGAAAGCCGTAGAGATACGGCCCCTTTTAGTCGGTGTACAGGTGGTGCATGGCTGTCGTCAGCTCGTGTCGTGAGATGTTGGGTTAAGTCCCGCAACGAGCGCAACCCTCGTCTTATGTTGCCAGCACGTAATGGTGGGGACTCATAAGAGACTGCCGGGGTCAACTCGGAGGAAGGTGGGGATGACGTCAAGTCATCATGCCCCTTATGTCCAGGGCTTCACGCATGCTACAATGGCCGGTACAAAGGGCTGCGATACCGCAAGGTGGAGCGAATCCCAAAAAGCCGGTCTCAGTTCGGATTGGGGTCTGCAACTCGACCCCATGAAGTCGGAGTCGCTAGTAATCGCAGATCAGCAACGCTGCGGTGAATACGTTCCCGGGCCTTGTACACACCGCCCGTCACGTCACGAAAGTCGGCAACACCCGAAGCCGGTGGCCCAACCCTTGTGGAGGGAGCCGTCGAAGGTGGGGCTGGCGATTGGGACGAAGTCGTAACAAGGTAGCCGTACCGGAAGGTGCGGCTGGATCACCTCCTTTCTAAGGAGCATATTGGCAGCATCGCTGTCCAAGCTGTTCGTTTCGTGGCCATCCGTGTCACGGCGAACAACGCTCACTAGTGGAACGTCGACTACTTGACCAGGTCGCAATCGATCGCCCGTCAGTACTGCCGTCTCTTCGGAGTCGGCGTGGAACCTCGAGCAGGAGAGCGCGAACTGGCCAGACACACTGTTGGGTCCTGAGGGATCGAGTCACGACTCGAACTCTCTGACGGACCACCTCACCCGCTGAACCTCCAGGGCAACCTGGCAGGCACGGATCACGAGGTGGTGCCGCCCGTACCTTGAGAACTACACAGTGGACGCGAGCATCTTTGTAGCAAGACAAGCTACTAAGGGCACATGGTGGATGCCTTGGCACCAAGAGCCGATGAAGGACGTAGGAGCCTGCGATAAGCCCCGGGAAGTTGGCAACCGAGCTGTGATCCGGGGATTTCCGAATGGGGAAACCCAGCTGGAGTCATGTCCAGTTACCTCTGCCTGAACACATAGGGCAGTTGGAGGGAACGTGGGGAAGTGAAACATCTCAGTACCCACAGGAAGAGAAAACAAAAGTGATTCCGAGAGTAGTGGCGAGCGAAATCGGAAGAGGCCAAACCACTTGCGTGTGATAGCCGGCAGGCGTTGCGCAGGTGGGGTTGTGGGGCCGTCAAGTCATTACTGCCGTTCTGACACAGAGTAAGAAACCATCGTTGAAGTTGAAGCGGACTGGAAAGTCCCGGCGTAGAGGGTGATACCCCCGTACACGTAAGACGATGGCTCTGAGACGTCACCCCAAGTAACACGGAACCCCTGAAATTCCGTGTGAATCTGGCGGGACCACCCGTTAAGCCTAAATACTCCTTGGTGACCGATAGCGGACAAGTACCGTGAGGGAAAGGTGAAAAGTACCCCTGGCGGGGAGTGAAATAGTACCTGAAACCATGTGCCTACAATCCGTTGGAGCGGATCCTTTGGATCTGTGACAGCGTGCCTTTTGAAGAATGAGCCTGCGAGTTTGCGTTGTGTTGCAAGGTTAACCCGTGTGGGGAAGCCGTAGCGAAAGCGAGTCCTAATAGGGCGTCTGAGTAGCACGATCAAGACCCGAAGCGAAGTGATCTATCCATGGGCAGGTTGAAGCGCGGGTAAGACCGCGTGGAGGACCGAACCCACTTAGGTTGAAAACTGAGGGGATGACCTGTGGATAGGGGTGAAAGGCCAATCAAACTTCGTGATAGCTGGTTCTCCCCGAAATGCATTTAGGTGCAGCGTTGCGTGTTTCTTGCCGGAGGTAGAGCACTGGATAGCTAATGGGCCCTACAAGGTTACTGACGTTAGCCAAACTCCGAATGCCGGTAAGTGAGAGCGCAGCAGTGAGACTGCGGGGGATAAGCTCCGTAGTCGAAAGGGAAACAGCCCAGACCATCAGCTAAGGTCCCTAAGCGATAACTAAGTGGAAAAGGATGTGGAGTCGCACAGACAACCAGGAGGTTGGCTTGGAAGCAGCCACCCTTGAAAGAGTGCGTAATAGCTCACTGGTCAAGTGATTCCGCGCCGACAATGTAGCGGGGCTCAAGTTATCCACCGAAGCTATGGCATTCATGCATCATCCCGGTCTTCGGATCCAGGAGCATGGATGGGTAGGGGAGCGTCGTGTGGCCAGCGAAGCGGCGGAGTGATCCAGCCGTGGAGGCCACACGAGTGAGAATGCAGGCATGAGTAGCGAATGACTGGCGAGAAACCAGTCCGCCGAATGATCAAGGGTTCCAGGGTCAAGCTAATCTGCCCTGGGTAAGTCGGGACCTAAGGCGAGGCCGACAGGCGTAGTCGATGGACAACGGGTTGATATTCCCGTACCGGCAAAATAGCGCCCATGACGAACCTAGTGATGCTAAGTGCCCGAAACCACCGGGATCCTTCGGGACGATGGTGGCAGAGCGCACGACCCGAACTAATAGTAGTCAAGCGATGGGGTGACGCAGGAAGGCAGTCCAACCGTGGCGATGGTAGACCACGGCCAAGGGCGTAGGGCGAGTGATAGGCAAATCCGTCACTCATGTGCCTGAGACCTGATGGGGAGTCCGTATGGACGAAGTGGATGATCCTATGCTGTCGAGAAAAACCTCTAGCGAGCTATGCGCCGCCCGTACCCCAAACCGACTCAGGTGATCAGGTAGAGAATACCAAGGCGATCGAGTGAACCATGGTTAAGGAACTCGGCAAAATGCCCCCGTAACTTCGGGAGAAGGGGGGCCGGATTTGTTATTGCACTTGCTGCAAAAAGCAATGATGGCCGCAGAGACCAGGCCCAAGCGACTGTTTACTAAAAACACAGGTCCGTGCGAAGTTGTAAGACGATGTATACGGACTGACTCCTGCCCGGTGCTGGAAGGTTAAGGGGACGTGTTAGTTCTTCGGAGCGAAGCGCAGAACTTAAGCCCCAGTAAACGGCGGTGGTAACTATAACCATCCTAAGGTAGCGAAATTCCTTGTCGGGTAAGTTCCGACCTGCACGAATGGAGTAACGACTTGGGCGCTGTCTCAACCGTGGACTCGGCGAAATTGCACTACGAGTAAAGATGCTCGTTACGCGCGGCAGGACGGAAAGACCCCGGGACCTTTACTATAGTTTGGTATTGGTGTTTGGTTCGACTTGTGTAGGATAGGTGGGAGACTGTGAAACCCAGACGCCAGTTTGGGTGGAGTCAACGTTGAAATACCACTCTGGTCGTATTAGATATCTAACCTAGGTCCATTATCTGGATCAGGGACAGTGCCTGATGGGTAGTTTAACTGGGGCGGTTGCCTCCTAAAATGTAACGGAGGCGCTCAAAGGTTCCCTCAGCCTGGTTGGCAATCAGGTTTCGAGTGTAAGTGCACAAGGGAGCTTGACTGTGAGAGTGACAACTCAAGCAGGGACGAAAGTCGGAACTAGTGATCCGGCGCTGGCATGTGGAAGCGGCGTCGCTCAACGGATAAAAGGTACCCCGGGGATAACAGGCTGATCTTCCCCAAGAGTCCATATCGACGGGATGGTTTGGCACCTCGATGTCGGCTCGTCGCATCCTGGGGCTGGAGTAGGTCCCAAGGGTTGGGCTGTTCGCCCATTAAAGCGGCACGCGAGCTGGGTTTAGAACGTCGTGAGACAGTTCGGTCCCTATCCGCCGCGCGCGCAGGAAACTTGAGAAAGGCTGTCCCTAGTACGAGAGGACCGGGATGGACGAACCTCTGGTGTGCCAGTTGTTCCGCCAGGAGCACGGCTGGTTAGCTACGTTCGGAAGTGATAACCGCTGAATGCATCTAAGCGGGAAGCACGTTTCAAGATGAGGTTTCCCACCGGGTTAACCGGGTAAGGCCCCCAGTAGACGACTGGGTTGATAGGCCGGAGGTGTACAGCAGTAATGCCTAGCCGACCGGTACTAATAGGCCGAGGGCTTGTCCCTCAAAGATGTTGCGCGTCCACTGTGTGGTTCCCGAGTTACGGTCGGGAACCGATTCGAAGTCACGAGACTTTTGGGTTGGTTTGATCTAACTCCATAGAGTTTCGGCGGCCATAGCGTGAGGGAAACACCCGGCTCCATTCCGAACCCGGAAGTTAAGCCTCACAGCGCCGATGGTACTGCAACCGGGAGGTTGTGGGAGAGTAGGACGTCGCCGAACATTACTTTCGTAAAGGCCACCTCTATTGAGGTGGCCTTTACGCTTTTCTAGACTCACGCGCTCCACTCCGAGAGGTCCAGCCCATGGCAGAGAACAGCCGCCCCCGTCGCTCCGACGACCGTCGCCCCGACAGCCAGGGCCGCAGCGGCAGTGGCGGTCGTGCCGATCGTGGCGACCAGCGCCCGGACCGGCGCGACGCCAAGCCGGCCGGCCGCGGTCGCTCGGACGGACGCTCCTCGGGTGGGCGCGACGGCAAGCCCGGCACACGCCCGGCCCGCAAGGACGACTGGCGCCGCCCGGCCGACGACCAGCGGGACCGCTCGGTGGACCAGGCCCGCTACGACGGGCCGCCGATTCCCGAGGAGATCACCGGCAAGGAGCTGGACCGCTCGATCACCTCGCAGCTCAAGGGCCTGCCCGAGAAGCTGGCGGCCCGCGTGGCCCGGCACCTGGCCGCGGCCGGGATGCTGATCGACGAGGACCCGAAGACGGCCTACGAGCACACCCTGGCCGCCCGCGCCCGTGCCGCCCGGATCGCTGTGGTGCGCGAGGCGTGCGGCGAGGCGGCCTATGCCGCCGGGGAGTACGCCGAGGCCCTCAGTGAGCTGCGCGCCGCGAAGCGGATGAACGGCACCACGGCGTACCTGCCGATCATGGCGGACTGTGAGCGCGCCCTGGGCCGGCCCGAGCGCGCGCTCACGCTGGCCAAGAGCCCGGCGGTCGCGAACTTCGAGCCGGACGCGAAGGCGGAGATGACGATCGTCGAGGCCGGCGCGCGCCGGGACCTCGGCGAGCTCGACGCCGCGCTGCGCACCCTGGAGAACGCCCCGCTGAACAACAAGTCCCGGGCCGCCTGGGTGGTTCGGCTGCGTTACGCGTACGCCGACACGTTGCTGGCCGCCGGCCGTCGTGAGGACGCACTGGAGTGGTTCCACCGGACCGAGGCGGTCGACGGCGACGAGATCACCGATGCCGGCGTCCGCGCTGCCGAGGTGGAGAAGTCGCTGGGCTGACCCCCGCACCCCCTGACGACCCGGTTTCCGCCCCCAGGCGGGCCGGGTCGCTGCGTTCTCCACAGGGGACCCGGCGCCGAGCCGACGCGTGTCCCCGGCACCGGCGAGGCTCGACGCGGAGGTGATGTCCGTGACCAACGAGGTCTGTCTGCAAGGTCGGCTCTCCCGGGAGCCGGAGGAGAAGGTGCTGCCCAGCGGCGATGCCGTCTGGGTGCTGCGCATCGTGATGCCGCGGGAGGAGGGCGACCGCAAGGGTGTCGACTGGGTCGACTGCGCCGTGTGGGGCGGTCGGCTGCGCCGCTCCGTGGCCGGCTGGGGGACCGGTGACGTGGTCGAGGTGCACGGTGCGCTGCGTCGGCGGTTCTACCGCGTGGCCGGAGCCGCCACGTCGCGGGTCGAGGTGGAGGCCCGCAGCGGCCGGCTCATCCGTCGCGCAGATCCCGCATGAGGACGCCCACATGCGGCTTCGGCTGGAAGGAGGTGGCCTTCTGGGGCAGCAGCCGACCCGAGCGGGCCGAGCTCACGACCTGGTCGAACGTCGGTGCCGGCAGCAGCACGGCGAGCCCCTGCCCGGCCCGTGCCAGTGCCTCGGCGGCGGTGTGGTGGTGCAGCGGCCGGTCCTCGGGCACCGCCCAGGCGGGCAGCAGGGTGTCGTGCACGGCGGTGACCAGCAAGGGTGACGCGCCGGTGGGGCGCAGCGTCGCCCAGTGCTGCCCGTCGTGCAGCACGATGGCGTCCTCGAGCTCCGCGAGCGCCTGGTGACTGGTCCCGTGTCGGCGGAAGTCGTCGCCGCGGGCCCGCGAGATCCGCTCGACGTTCGCCAGCGTCAGGCGGGGGATCGAGCGGTGGATGGCACACAGCTGCAGGGGGGTGTCGGCCTGGTCGATCAGCATCACCAGGGTCTGGTCCCACCCGGTGCCCGGGCGCTGCGACTGGAGCCGCGCGGCGGCGGCGTACCGGTGGTGCCCGTCGGCGATCACGGCGCGCGCATCGGCCAGGGCGGCCTGGAGCGTGGCCTGCACACCGGGGTCCGTGATCCGCCAGACCCGCTGGAGCTGGTCGGCCCGGTCGGTGTAGGTCAGGTCGGGCGCGGTGGCCGCGGTGGACCGGAGCACCTCGCGGACCGCGGCCGGACCACGGTGCATGAGCAGGATCGGTGCGGGGTTGAGCGACATCTCGGCCATCCGGTCGGCCAGGGTGCGGACCTGGTCGGCGTGCACGTCCTCGTGCGGGAACACCCGGTCCCTGGCGCCGGGCAGGTCCAGCAGGGCCACGATGCCGCGGATGGACACGCCCGCGGAGGTGTACTCGTGCAGGTAGAGCGCCGGTCGGCTGTCCAGGCGCAGGTGCCGCTTGCGACGCCAGTCGCGCAGCCGGCCCGGGACCGATCGGTAGGGTCGGGCGAAGACGCGGTTCGCGATGGGGTCACCGACATAGCTGTCGGCCAGGCGGAGCGCCCGGAACGGTTCGAGCGCGAAGCTGCTCGCGGTCGCCGGCGTCGTGTCCATTCGGTGCATCGTAGGGGTTGGGGCCCAGAGCGGAGGAACGGGTGCTGCACGAGTCACGGGCGCCGCTGCTGGAGGGCTACGACCTGGTGATGCTGGATCTCGACGGCGTGGTCTACATCGGAGGGCACGCGGTGCCGGACGCCCCCGAGCACCTGATGCGGGCCCGCGAGGCCGGCGTGCACCTGGCCTTCGTCACCAACAACGCGTCCCGCACCCCCGGAGCCGTCGCCGACCACCTGGCCGAGCTCGGGGTGGCGGCCGAGCCGAGCGACGTGGTCACCTCCGCGCAGGCCGCCGCCCACGTGCTGGCCGAACGCCTGGAACCCGGTGCCCGGGTGTTCCTGCTCGGCGGGGAGGGCCTGGTCAGCGCCCTGGTCGAGGAGGGCCTCGAACCGGTCGGGTCGCCGGCCGACGACCCGGTCGCGGTGGTCACCGGCTACGGCCCGGACGTGTCGTGGCGCGACATCATGCGCGGCGCGGTGCTGATCAGGAGCGGCCTGCTCTGGGTGGCCAGCAACACGGACCTGACCATCCCGACCGCCGAGGGTGAGGCGCCCGGTCACGGCGTCCAGGTCCGGATGCTGCAGGACTTCTCCGGCGTCGAGCCCGTGGTCGCCGGCAAGCCGCAGCGTCCGCTGCTCGACGAGACCGTACGCCGGGTGGGCGGCGATCGGCCGCTGATGGTGGGCGACCGGCTGGACACCGACATCGAGGGAGCCCACCACGCCGAGGTGGACTCGCTGTGCGTGCTCACCGGCGTCTCCGGGCTCGCCGACCTGGTGGCGGCGACCGAGCGGCTGCGACCGTCGTACCTCGCCCCCACCCTGGCTGGCCTCTTCGAGCCGCACGGCGTCCCCGCCCGCATCGATGACGGCACGGGCGACGGCACGGGTGACCACACGGGTGATGGGGCGGCGCTGGGTGGCTGGCGGGCGCGGGTCCGCGACGGCGCCCTGGTCGTCGACGGGGACGGCGAGCCCGGCGACTGGTGGCGGGTCGCGGTGACCGCCGCCTGGTGGCACCTGGACTCCACGGGCTCCGTGGTCGACATCGCGGGCGTCACGCCGCCGCGGTGACCCCCGGGGAGTACGGTGTCGCCATGACCGAGCAGTCGCCGGAGCCGCCCCTTCGGGCGCCCGACAACGCAGCAGCGGACCACGACGGGCCGTCCATCGAGCCGGACGGCCAGGTCCGGACCGGCAACGCCACCGTCGACGCCGTGCTCGGCAGCCTGGAGGGCCTCGAGGACCGACCCGTCTCCGAGCACGTCGAGGTGTTCGAGCACGCCCACGAGCAGCTCCGCCGCGCGCTCGACGGTGCCGGCGACCCCGGCAACCGCTGACCGACCGCTCGCCGTGCCCCGACGACTGCGTCTCGACCAGGAGCTGGTCCGCCGCCGGCTGGCCCGGTCCCGCGACCACGCCGGCGAGCTGGTCGCGGCCGGCCGGGTGAAGGTCGCCGGCGCCGTGGCCCGCAAGCCCGCCACCGGCGTCACGACCGACGTCGCCATCGTGGTCTCCGAGAACCCGGACGGCCCCGACTACGTGTCGCGGGGCGGTCACAAGCTGGCCGGCGCGCTGGCCGCGTTCGGGCCGCTCGGACTCGCCGTGCGCGGGCGCCGAGTGCTCGACGCGGGCGCCTCCACGGGCGGCTTCACCGATGTGCTGCTGCGCGCCGGTGCCGCGGAGGTGGTGGCCGTCGACGTCGGCTACGGCCAGCTGGCCTGGCGGCTGCGCCAGGACGGGCGGGTCCGCGTCCACGACCGCACCAACATCCGCGAGCTCGACGTCGAGCGGATCGGCGGCCCCGTCGACCTGGTCGTCGGCGACCTCTCCTTCATCAGCCTCGAGCTGGTGCTCGACCCGTTGCTCGCGGTGACCCGCCCGGACGGCGACCTCGCGCTGATGGTGAAGCCCCAGTTCGAGGTCGGCAGGGAGCGGGTCGGCAAGGGTGGCGTGGTCCGCGACCTGGGCCTGCGCGCCGAAGCGGTGTCCGCGGTGGCGGCCGGGGCGGCCCGCCGTGGCTGGGGGGCCCGCGCGGTCACCACCAGCCCGCTGCCCGGGCCCTCGGGCAACGTCGAGTTCTTCCTGTGGCTGCGCCACGGCGAGGCGACGATCGGTCCCGACGACATCGCCGCCGAGGTGGAGCGCTCCGCCGGGCTGGGGGTCCCGGGTGAGAAGGTGGACCCGTGAGTGAGCAGGCCCGCACCTCGAGCGACCCGGTCCGCCGGGTGCTGCTGCTCGCCCACACGGGTCGTGAGGACGCGCGGGACGTCGCCCGGGCGTTCTGCAAGGCGCTGACCGCCCACGGGATCGTGGTCCGGCTCATCGACCGCGAGGCCGTCGACCTCGGACTGGACACGGAGGCGTTCGAGCCCGGCATCGAGACCGTTCCCGCGCCCCGCCCGGGCGACGGCGGCACCGCCGCCACGGACTGCGAGCTGGCCGTGGTGATCGGCGGCGATGGCACCATCCTGCGCGCCGCCGAGCTGACGCACGGCACCGGCACCCCGCTGCTGGGCGTCAACCTGGGTCACGTCGGCTTCCTCGCCGAGGCGGAGTACGACGACGTCGAGTCCACCATCTCCGCGATCGTCGAGCGCGACTACACCTCCGAGGAACGGCTCACCATCGACGTGCAGGTCTTCCAGGGCAAGGAGCTGGTCAGCGGCACGTTCGCGCTCAACGAGGTGAGCGTCGAGAAGGCCGCCCGCGAGCGGATGCTCGAGGTCGTCGTCGAGATCGACGGCCGCCCCCTGTCCCGCTGGGGCTGCGACGGCATCGTCTGCGCCACCCCCACCGGCTCCACCGCCTACAACTTCAGCGCCGGGGGCCCGGTCGTCTGGCCCGGCGTCGAGGCCCTGCTGATGGTGCCGATCTCCGCCCACGCCCTGTTCGCCCGGCCGATGGTGGTCGCACCCACGTCCGTCCTCGCGGTGGAGGTGCTGGAGAGCACCAACGGCGCCGGCGTGATGTGGGCCGACGGCCGCCGCACCGTCGACCTGCCGCCCGGTGCCCGCATCGAGGTGCGCCGCGGCACCACGCCGGTGCGCCTCGTCCGGCTCCACGACTCGCCGTTCACCGACCGGCTGGTCGCCAAGTTCGGTCTCCCCGTCCAGGGCTGGCGCGGCGCCTCCGAGCGCCGCCGCCGCGACGTCGCGGAGATCACCGGGGACCTCGCCGTGGACTGGGCCGACGGGGTCGACAGGGGACCGCATGCTTGAGGAGATCCGGATCAGGTCCCTCGGCGTCATCGACTCCTCGACCCTGGAGCTCGGCCCGGGCCTGACCGTGATCACCGGCGAGACCGGCGCGGGCAAGACCATGGTGGTCACCGCGCTCGGCCTGCTGCTCGGCGGGCGCGCCGACACCGGAGCGGTGCGCTCCGGCGCCAAGGCCGCCCGGGTCGAGGGCGTGGTCCGCACCGCGTCCCTGCCGGGGTTCGCAGCCGCCGTCGAGGAGCTCGGCGGCGAGGCCGAGGACGACCGGGTGCTGCTGGCGCGCACCATCACCGCCGAGGGACGCTCCCGCGCCTTCGTCGGTGGGGCCTCGGTGCCGGCGTCCCAGCTGGCCGAGGTCGCCGAGCCGCTGGTGGCGGTGCACGGCCAGTCCGACCAGCACCGGCTGCTGCGCCCCGCCGCCCAGCGTGAGGCCCTCGACCGTTTCGGGGGCGAGACGACCGCTGCGCTGCTGGCCCGCTACACCGACCTGCACTCCCGGCTCGCCGCGACCGAGACCGAGCTCACCGAGGTGGTCACCACGGCCCGGGAGCGGGCCCGCGAGGCCGACCTGCTCCGGTTCGGGCTCGAGGAGATCGAGGCCGTCGCGCCGGAGCCGGGAGAGGACGCCCGGCTGGCCGTCGAGGAGAGCCGCCTCGGGTTCGCCGACACCCTCCGCTCGGCCGCCGAGCAGGCCCGCGAGTCCCTGTCCGCCGAGCACGGCGGCCCCGACGCCCTGGGCGCGACCTCCGCGGCCCGGACCCTGCTCGAGGGAGTGCGCGAGCACGACACCGAGGCCGCCGAGCTCGCCGACCGGTTGGCCGAGGTGAGCTACCTCCTCTCCGACGTGGCCGCCGACGTGGCGTCCTACGCCTCCCGGCTCGAGACCGACCCGGCCCGGCTCGCCGGCGTCTCCGAGCGCCGGGCAGCGCTGACCGCGCTGACCCGGAAGTACGGCGACACCGTCGACGAGGTGCTCACCTGGTCCGAGCAGTCCGCCGGTCGGCTGCTCGAGCTCGACCACACCGACGAGCGGCTGGTCGAGCTGCGTGCGCTCCGGACCGGTCTCCGGGCCGAGCTGGCGGAGGCCGCGGCCGCGCTGTCCGAGGCCCGCACCCGCACCGCGGCCCGCCTCGGCGAGGCGGTCACCGACGAGCTCGGCCGGCTGGCGATGCCGCACGCCCGGGTCAGCCTGGCGGTGGGCCAGCACGAGGCCGAGGCACCCACCCACGACGATGCCCCGGGCGCCCCGCTCCGGGTGGGGGAGCGGTGGCTGCGCTGCACGGCCTCCGGCGTCGACGAGATCGAGTTCCTGCTGGCCGCCAACACCGGTGCCGACCCCCGCGCACTGCACAAGGGCGCCTCCGGCGGTGAGCTGTCGCGGGTGATGCTGGCTCTCGAGGTCTCGCTCGCCGACACCACCACCGTGCCCACCTTCGTGTTCGACGAGGTGGACGCCGGGGTCGGTGGCAAGGCCGCGGTCGAGGTCGGACGCCGACTCGCCACGCTGGCCCGCCGCGCGCAGGTCGTCGTGGTCACCCACCTGCCCCAGGTCGCGGCGTACGCCGATCGCCACGTCGTGGTCGCCAAGTCCAGTGACGGCACCGTGACCACCTCGGGCCTGACCGTGCTGGCCGAGGGCGACCGGGTCCGCGAGCTGTCGCGGATGCTGGCCGGCATGGAGGACTCCGACACCGCGCTCGCCCACGCCCGGGAGCTGCTCGACACCGCCCGCGCGGGCCGCGCCTGAGGCGCGACCGGGTCACCCGGCATCGTGACGCGCGTCTCCCGCGGACTGCGCCGCCTCCGCGTGTGGTCCGCGATCGGGCCGGTGCTCCGTGTCACGATGCAGCGGTCATGAAACTCGCACGCAGACCAGGCCCCGCCACCCTGTCCGGCCTCTCCGGCACCGCCAGGGTGGATCGCCGCACCCGCAGCCTGCTGCCCCGGCTGGGTGCCGGTGACATCGCCGTCATCGACCATCTCGACCTGGACCGGGCCACCGCGCAGGGCCTCGTCGACGCCGGCGTCGCCGCCGTGGTCAACCGGGTGCCCTTCATCTCCGGCCGGTACCCGAGCCTCGGGCCCAGCGTCCTGGACGCCGCCGGCATCCTGCTCGTCGAGGGCCTCGGCACCGACGAGTGGTCCGCCATCCGCGACGGCCAGCGGATCCGTATCGAGGACGGCGTCGTCCTCGACGGGGACCGCGAGCTGGCCCGCGGCCGGCTGCTGGACCACGACACCCTCCAGGACGAGCTCGAACGGGCCCGCGGCGGCATGTCCGTCCAGCTCGAGACCTTCACGCACAACAGCGCCGAGTTCCTCCGCCGCGAGTCCGACCTGCTGCTGCACGGGAAGGGGTCGCCCCGGCTCGCCACCCGGGTCGAGGGCCGGCCCGCGGTCGTCGTCGTGGCCGGACCGGACCTGGCCGCGGAGCTGCGGGGCCTGCGGCCCTGGCTGCGCGAGCAGCACCCGGTGCTGATCGCGGTCGACACCGCCGCGGACACCCTGCTCGCGGCCGGTCGGCAGCCGGACGTGGTGGTGCTCAGCTCGCCGCACCAGGGCGAGGACCTGGTCTCGGCCAAGGTGCTGCGCGGCGCCCGCGACGTGGTCGTGGTCGTCGACCGCGGCGACGGCTCCACCCCGCTCGACGCGCTGGAGCGCCTCAACGTGCGTCCGCTGCGCTTCGAGACCGGCGCGCTGCCCGAGGACGCCGCGCTGATGCTGGCCTCGCTGTCGCACGCCTCCCTGGTCGTCGGCGCGGGCGTGCACGCCAGCCTCGACGACTTCCTCGACCGGCAACGCACCGGTCTCGCCTCGACGTACCTCACCCGGCTCCGCCTCGGCCCCCAGCTGGTCGACGCGCGCGCGGTGCCGGTGCTCTACTCCGGCCGGGTCCGGGCCTGGCACCTGTGGCTGGCGCTGCTGGCCGGGCTGCTGGCCGTGGTGGCCGCCATCGGGGTGACCCCGGTGGGCCAGCAGTGGTTCGACGACCTGCGCCCGGCCCTGTCCGACCTGTTCTCCACCGTCCAAGGACTCTTCTCGTGACCTCGTTCCGCTACCACGTCGTCTCCCTGCTCGCCGTCCTGCTGGCGCTGGCCGCCGGCATCGCGCTCGGCGGGGGACCCCTGTCCGAGGTCGGCCGCGCCGTCGGCGCCACCGACGGCGGCTCGGCCACCCGCACCGCCGCGCTGACCGAGCGGCTGGGTGCCGCCTCCGCGGCTTCCGGCTTCCAGGACGAGGTCGCCGCCGGACTCGGTGCCGGCACCGTCCGGGACCTCCTGGACCGCCGCGCGGTCGCGATCGTGGTTTTGCCGGGCGCCGACGAGAAGGTCGTCTCCGGGCTCAGCACCGCCGTGCGCGACGCCGGCGGCACCCTCACCGGCGAGTACGCCGTGCGGCCGGCCATGCTGGCCCCCGACGGCAAGTCGCTGGTCGACACCCTGGGCAGTCAGGTCGCCGAGTCGGTCAAGGGCGCCGAGGTGGCGACCGAGGCGACGACGTACGACCGGATGGGCCAGCTCATCGGTCGCGCCATGGCCACCACCGAGAACACCGGCGAGGCACCGGACGCCGCCTCCGCCGACATCCTGAGCAGCCTCCGCGGAGCCAAGCTGATGCGCTCGCCGGCCGAGACCAAGCGGCGCGCCAGCCTGGTCCTGGTGGTGCTGGGCAGCGAACCCGCCGACAGCACCGGCGCCGCCAACATCTACGGCGGTCTGGTCACCGGCATCGCGAACCGCTCCGACGGGGTGGTGGTCACCGGGTCGACCGCGTCGGCCAGCGGAGGGCTGCTGAGCACCCTGCGCGACGACGACGGCTTCACGGCGGCGGCCTCCTCGGTCGACTCCGACCAGACGGCGGCCGGGCGGCTCGTCGCGCTGCTGGCGCTGGACCGTGAGAAGTTCGCCGGCCCGGGCCAGTTCGGGGCCGAGGGGGCCGACGGAGCCCTGCCCTCCCAGGACGCGGGCCAGTGACCAGCACCACGGCCGCGGCGCGTCGTGCCCCGTTGATTGCTCACCCGGGCTGATTCGTTGGTAGCCTAGAACCCCGTAGCAGACCTTGCATTTGTGGGTTCACCAGTCTGACCACGGGAGTTCTTCTTGGCCTCGAGCGCGCCGACCAAGCACGTCTTCGTCACCGGAGGCGTCGCCTCCTCCCTCGGCAAGGGACTCACCGCGTCCAGCCTGGGCAGCCTGCTGAAGTCCCGGGGCCTCCGGGTCACCATGCAGAAGCTCGACCCCTACCTCAACGTCGACCCGGGGACGATGAACCCGTTCCAGCACGGCGAGGTGTTCGTCACCAACGACGGCGCGGAGACCGACCTCGACATCGGCCACTACGAGCGCTTCCTCGACACCGACCTGGGACAGATCGCCAACGTCACCACCGGGCAGGTCTACTCCAGCGTGATCGCCAAGGAGCGCCGCGGCGACTACCTCGGTGACACCGTGCAGGTGATCCCGCACATCACCAACGAGATCAAGGACCGGGTCCTCGCCATGGGTGGTGCGGACATCGACGTCGTCATCACCGAGGTCGGCGGCACCGTCGGCGACATCGAGTCGCTGCCGTTCCTCGAGGCGGCCCGCCAGGTCCGTCACGAGATCGGCCGCGACAACGTGTTCTTCCTGCACGTCTCGTTGGTGCCGTTCATCGGCCCCTCCGGTGAGCTCAAGACCAAGCCGACCCAGCACTCGGTCGCCGCGCTGCGCTCGATCGGCATCCAGCCGGACGCGATCGTGTGCCGCGCCGACCGGGAGATCCCGACGTCGGTGAAGCGGAAGATCTCGCTGATGTGCGACGTCGACGAGTCGGCCGTCGTCACCGCCGCGGACGCCCCGTCCATCTACGACATCCCCAAGGTGCTGCACCGCGAGGGCCTGGACGCCTACGTCGTACGCCGCCTCGACCTGCCCTTCCGTGACGTCGACTGGACGGTCTGGGACGACCTGCTCCGCCGGGTGCACCACCCCAAGGAGGACGTCACCGTCGCGCTGGTCGGCAAGTACATCGACCTGCCCGACGCCTACCTGTCCGTGGCCGAGGCGCTGCGCGCCGGCGGCTTCGCCCACGAGGCGAAGGTGCACCTGCGCTGGATTCCCTCCGACGAGTGCGAGACGCCGGCCGGCGCCCAGCGGCACCTGGGTGACGTCGACGCGATCTGCGTGCCCGGCGGCTTCGGCATCCGCGGCATCGAGGGCAAGCTCGGCGCGCTGACCTACGCCCGCACCCACGGCATCCCCACGCTCGGGCTGTGCCTGGGCCTGCAGTGCATGGTGATCGAGTACGCCCGCAACGTCGCGGGCCTCGAGAAGGCCGCCTCGACCGAGTTCGACCCGGACGTGCCCGAACCGGTGATCGCCACCATGGAGGAGCAGAAGAGCTTCGTCGACGGCGCCGGTGACCTGGGCGGCACGATGCGGCTGGGCCTCTACCCGGCCGAGCTGGCCGAGGGCAGCATCGTGCGTGAGACGTACGGCGAGTCCCGGATCGAGGAGCGCCACCGGCACCGCTACGAGGTCAACAACACCTACCGCGAACAGCTCCGGTCCGCGGGCCTGGTGTTCTCGGGGGTCAACCCCGACCTCGACCTGGTCGAGTTCGTGGAGCTGCCGCGTGAGGTGCACCCCTACTACGTGGCCACCCAGGCGCACCCCGAGCTGCGCTCGCGGCCGACCCGGCCGCACCCGCTGTTCAAGGGCCTGGTCGGCGCCGCGATCGAGCGTCAGAAGGAGCTGCGGTTCCCGATCGACGAGGAGCTGCGGCGCGCGGACGAGGACTGACCCCGCGCCGGTAGGGTCGGGCCATGCCGTCGTTCGAGCTGGGTGACACCGCGGAGTCGTGGCCGGTCACGTCCAGCACGGACCTGCACCGCGATGACTGGGTGGTCGCGCTGCGCGCCGACACCGTGACCACGCCCGACGGCGGCGAGGGCTTCCGGCGCCTGGTCATCGAGCACCCCGGTGCCGCGATGGTGCTGGCGATCGACGACGACGAGCGGGTGCACGTGCAGACGCAGTACCGCCACCCGGTCCGACTGCGGCTGGTCGAGCTGCCCGCCGGGCTGTGCGACGTACCCGGCGAGGACCCGCTCGAGGTGGCCCGCCGCGAGCTGCTCGAGGAGGCCGCCCTCGAGGCGACCGACTGGAGGCACCTGCTCTCGACCTGGTCCTCGCCCGGGCTGACGAACGAGCGCATGCACGTCTACCTCGCCCGCGGGCTCAGTGCCGGCGACCGCGGCGACTTCGTGCTCGAGCACGAGGAGGCGTCGCTGGCCAGCCACTGGGTGGCCTACGACGACCTGCTGGCCGCGGTGCTCGACGGCCGGGTGGCCGACGCGCCGGTGGTCCAGGCCGTGCTCGCCTACGCCGCCCGCCGCGACGAGCTGCGGCCGCGATGAGCGTGCAGTCCGCCAGCAGCCTGGGCCGCGCCACCCGCACCTATCTCGACCATCTCAGCGTCGAGCGCGGGCTGGCCGCCAACACCCTGTCGTCCTACCGCCGCGACCTGCGTCGCTACGCCGAGTTCCTGGAGCAGTCCGGGGTCACCGACCTGGAGGCGGTCACCGAGCAGCTGGTCGGCGGGTTCCTGGTGCGGCTGCGGGAGGGCGACGCCGACCACCCGCCGCTGGGCGCGACGTCCGCGGCCCGCACCGTGGTCGCGGTCCGCGGCTTCCACAAGTTCGCGGTCCGCGACGGCCTGGTGCACGTCGACCCCGCCTCCGGGGTCAAGCCGCCGACCCCGGCCAAGCGGCTACCCAAGGCGCTGCCGCTGGCCGACGTCGAGGCGATACTGGAGGCGTCCGGTGCGGCCGGCACCACGCTGGCGCTGCGGGACAAGGCGCTGCTGGAGGTGCTCTACGGCACCGGCGCCCGGATCTCCGAGGCGGTCGGCCTCGACGTCGACGACCTCGACCTGACCGACGGCGCCGTGCGGCTGCGCGGCAAGGGCAGCAAGGAGCGCATCGTCCCGGTCGGTTCCTATGCCCGCGCCGCGGTGGACGCCTACCTGGTCCGGGGCCGCCCGGAGCTGGTGGCAACCGGGTCCGGGACCCCCGCGATGTTCCTCAACGCCCGGGGCGGCCGGCTGTCGCGCCAGAGCGCGTGGACGGTGCTGGCCAAGGCCGCCGACCGGGCGGGAGTGACCCGGGACGTCTCGCCGCACACGCTGCGCCACTCCTTCGCCACCCACCTCCTCGACGGCGGCGCCGACGTGCGCGTCGTGCAGGAGCTCCTCGGGCACGCCTCGGTGACGACCACCCAGATCTACACCCTGGTCACGGTCGACAACCTGCGCGAGGTCTTCGCGACCAGCCATCCCCGGGCGCGGGGCTGAGATGGTCGATCGTCTGGTCGCACCCGGGAAGAACGACCCCGACGAGCTCTACGACGCCTTCACGACGTGGGTGGAGGACCAGGGACTGGCGCTCTACCCGCACCAGGACGAGGCGGTCATCGAGCTGCTCGGGGGGAGCAACGTCATCCTGGCCACCCCGACCGGGTCCGGGAAGTCGCTGGTGGCGGTCGCCGCGCACTTCGCCGCCGCGGCCGGCGACCGGGTCAGCTTCTACACCGCACCGATCAAGGCGCTGGTCAGTGAGAAGTTCTTCGCGCTGTGCGAGGTGTTCGGCCCCGACGACGTCGGCATGCTCACCGGCGACGCGGCGGTCAACCCGGACGCACCGATCATCTGCTGCACGGCCGAGGTGCTGGCCAACATCGCGCTGCGCGAGGGCCGGTCGGCCGACGTCGGGCTGGTGGTGATGGACGAGTTCCACTACTACTCCGAGCCGGACCGCGGCTGGGCCTGGCAGGTCCCGATCCTGGAGCTGCCGCAGGCGCAGTTCCTGCTGATGTCGGCCACCCTCGGCGACGTCAGCCGGTTCGTCGGCGACCTCACCGCCCGCACCGGCCGCGAGACCGCGCTGGTCGACGACGCCGAGCGCCCGGTGCCGCTGACCTTCTCGTGGGCGCTGACCCACCTCGCGGACACCGTCGAGGAGCTGGTCAGCACCCACCAGGTGCCGGCGTACGTCGTGCACTTCACGCAGGCGGCCGCGGTCGAGCAGGCGAACTCGCTGCAGACGCTCAAGGCGGTGACCCGCGAGGAGAAGGACGCGATCGCCGAGGTGATCGGGGGCTTCCGGTTCGGGGCCGGCTTCGGCAAGACGCTCTCCAAGCTGGTCCGCAACGGCATCGGCGTGCACCACGCCGGGATGCTGCCGCGCTACCGGCGGCTGGTCGAGCAGCTGGCCCAGGCCGGGCTGCTCAAGGTCATCTGCGGCACCGACACCCTCGGGGTCGGCATCAACGTGCCGATCCGGACCGTGCTGTTCACCGGGCTCGCGAAGTTCGACGGCAGCCGGTCCCGGGTCCTGCGGACCCGGGAGTTCCTGCAGATCGCCGGCCGCGCGGGCCGGGCCGGCTTCGACACCGCGGGGTACGTCGTCGTCCAGGCACCCGAGCACGTCATCGACAACGAGCGGGCCAAGGCCAAGTCCGAGGCCAAGAATGCGGCACTCAGCGAGGAGAAGCGAGCCAAGAAGAAGAGCAAGCCGCAGCTGCGCAAGCCGCCCGAGGGCACCGTCGTCTGGTCCGAGCAGACCTTCGAGAAGCTCGTGGCCGGGGTCCCCGAGCAGCTGGTGTCCCGGATGAAGATCGACAACGCGATGCTGCTCAACCTGGTCGCCCGCGAGGAGGATGCCTTCGCCGCGACCCGTCGGCTGATCCGCGAGAGCCACGAGGACGAGCGCGGGCAGGCCCGGCTGGCCCGGCGGGCGTTGCGGCTGGGCCGCTCGCTGCTGCACTCGGGGGTGCTGGCCCGGTTGGACGAGCCCGACGAGTTCGGTCGCCGGTTCGTGCTGACCGAGGACCTGCCGATGGACTTCGCGCTCAACCAGCCGCTGGCGCACTTCGCGCTGGCGGCGCTCGAGCTGCTCGACGTGGAGTCGCCCGATCACACCCTCGACATCGTCTCGGTCATCGAGGCGGTCCTGGAGACCCCGCGGCAGATCCTCTTCGCCCAGCAGCACCAGGCCCGCGGCGAGGCGGTGGCGGAGATGAAGGCCGACGGGCTGGAGTACGACGAGCGGATGGCGCTGCTCGACCAGGTGACCTGGCCGCAGCCGCTCGCCGAGCTGCTGGAGGCGGCGTACGAGATCTATCGGCAGAGCCACCCCTGGCTCCGCGAGGACGGCCTGAGCCCGGCGTCGGTGGTGCGGGAGATGTATGAGCAGGCGATGACGTTCACCGACTTCGTCGGCCGCTACCAGCTGGCCCGGTCGGAGGGCCTGGTGCTGCGCTACCTGACCGACGCCTACCGGACGCTGCGGCACACGGTGCCGGAGGCGCACCGGACCCCCGAGCTCGAGGAGCTGGTCGAGTGGCTGGGGGAGACCGTCCGCCAGACCGACTCCTCGCTGCTCGACGAGTGGGAGGCGCTGAGCGACCCCGAGCACCTGGCCGAGCGGGTGGCCGGCGAGCCGCCGCCTCCGCCCCGGCCGATCTCGAAGCAGGAGCGGGTCTTCGCGGTGATGGTCCGCAACGCCCTGTTCCGCCGCGTGGAGCTGGTGGCCCGCGACGACCTCGACGGGTTGGTCCGGCTCGAGCGGCAGAACGCCGACCGGGTGGAGCCGCCGCGGGAGGTGGTGATGACCAGGTCCGCGTGGGACGCCGCTCTGGAGGACTACTACACCGAGCACGAGACGCTGGCCACCGGCGCGGACGCCCGCGGCCCGTCGCTGCACCAGGTCGAGGCCGCCCAGGGGGTGCCGGTCGGGGCGCCCGACGAGACGGCGTACCGGCTCTGGAGGGTCCGTCAGGTGCTCGACGACCCCGCGGGCCACCACGACTGGGTGATCGAGGCGATCGTCGACCTGGACGCCTCGGACGCGGTCGGGGAGCCGGTCGTGATGGTCGCCGCGATGCGTCGGCTCTAGACCCGGCGCACCGGCCGGGACCGGTCAGGACCGCCGATCAGGACCGCCGCCCACGCCCCCAGTTCATGCACAGGTTTGTGCACAGGTGGGGCCCTGCCTGTGCAGGGGAGCGGGGCCGAGTGCACACCCCATCAACAGATTTCCCTGTGGAGCAAGCAGATCCCGCGTTCGGGTGGACGCTGTGGGAGGTGGGTCGTAGGGTCGCGCGCAGGCTCGGGCCACAAGTCGCCGAGTCGACAAACACCCCACTCAGGGCCGCGCAGCGGCAAGGAGCAACAATGAGCGGTAGCTACTCCGGGTTTCCCGGACACCCAGGCAGCGGCGCCCCCGAGATGCCGCCGCTCGGACGGCCCCCCGTCCCCTCCGCCCCGCCGCACCCCACTTCCCCCGGAGACGATCACCGCGTGAGCGAACCCACCCCCCTCCAGCCCCGGCTCGAGGCACCCACCGACGCCTCCGGCACGAGCGTGGCCACCACCGACGTCGTCATCGGGCCCACCGGACGACCGATGATCCACATCCCGGAGCCGAGGCCGGTCAGCACGCACGGCAACGCCCGGGTGATCGCGATGTGCAACCAGAAGGGTGGCGTCGGCAAGACCACCACCACGATCAACCTCGGCGCCTCGCTGGCGGAGTTCGGCCGCAAGGTGCTGCTCGTCGACTTCGACCCGCAGGGCTCGCTCTCGGTGGGGCTGGGGCTCAACCCGCACGAGATGGACGTGAGCATCTACAACCTGCTCATGCAGAGCGACGTCGACTTCGACGAGGTCGTGGTCCCCACCGGCGTGCCCGGCATGGACCTGCTCCCCTCCAACATCGACCTGTCCGCGGCCGAGGTGCAGCTGGTCCACGAGGTGGCCCGCGAGCAGACCCTGTCCCGGGTGCTGGCACCGGCCCTCGAGAAGTACGACGTCATCCTCATCGACTGCCAGCCCTCGCTCGGACTGCTGACCGTCAACGCGCTGACCGCCTCCGACGGCGTGATCGTGCCGCTCGAGTGCGAGTACTTCGCGCTCCGCGGCGTCGCGCTGCTCAAGACCACCATCGACAAGGTCCAGGAGCGGCTCAACCCCAAGCTCGAGATCGACGGGGTGCTCGGCACCATGTTCGACGGCCGCACCCTGCACAGCCGCGAGGTGATGGAGCGGCTGGTGCACGCCTGGGGCGACAAGGTCTTCCACACCGTCATCCGCCGGACCATCAAGTTCTCCGACTCCACGGTCGCCGGCGAGCCGATCACGACGTACGCCTCGACCTCGCAGGGTGCCGACTCCTACCGTCAGCTGGCCAAGGAGGTGCTCTCCCGTTGTCTCGACGGGTGAGCCTTCCGTCCGCCGACGAGCTGTTCCGTCCGACGGCCCCCGATGACGTGGCCGTGGCCGGGCCCGAGCCCGCTGCGGCGACCGTGCACGCGATCGACGCCCCGGGTGGCGACCCGGGCGACGGCCCGGTCGACGACGGTGGCGAGGCGGGTGGCAAGCGCCGGCCCAGCGGCCGGGTGCGCCACGACGAGAAGATGACCGTCTACATCACCTCCGACGAGCTGCTCGACCTCGAGCACACGCGCCTGTCGCTGCGCCGCTCCCACGGCCTCGCCGTCGACCGCGGCCGGATGGTGCGCGAGGCGATCGCGATCGCGCTCGCGGACTTCGACCAGAACGGCGACGACAGCGTCATCGTGCAGCGCCTGAGAGAAACATGAGCACCCAGACCACTGAGGTGGTCGCCACCGAGGACGGGCAGAGCCTGCCCGCGTTCGCGGTGCACCTGGTCAACTTCGAGGGCCCGTTCGACCTGCTGCTCAGCCTGATCGCCAAGCACAAGCTCGACATCACCGAGGTGGCGCTCTCGAAGGTCACCGACGAGTTCATCGCGCACGTCAAGACCGGCGGCAAGGTCTGGGACCTCGAGGTCACCACCTCGTTCCTGCTGGTCGCCTCGACGCTGCTCGACCTCAAGGCTGCCCGGTTGCTGCCGCAGGGCGACGTCGAGGACGAGGAGGACCTCGCGCTGCTCGAGGCACGGGACCTGCTGTTCGCGCGTCTCATGCAGTACAAGGCGTTCAAGCAGGTCGCCGGCGTGATGGAGACGCGGCTGGCCGCCGAGTCGCTGCGGCACCCGCGCTCGGTCGGGCTGGAGGACCGGTTCGCGACGCTGCTGCCCGAGGTGCTGATCGGGATCGGTCTGGAGCAGTTCGCCGGGCTGGCGGCCAGGGCGATGGAGCCCCGGCCGGTCCTGGAGGTGTCGCTGCAGCACATCCACGCCGCCCGGGTGTCGGTGCGCGAGCAGGGCGCACTGGTGATCGACCGGCTGCGCCGGGGTGGGACGATGACCTTCCGCGCCCTGTGCGGCGACTCCCCGGACACGCTCACCACGGTGGCCAGGTTCCTGTCGCTGCTCGAGCTCTTCCGCGAGGGAGCGGTCGCGTTCGACCAGGTCACCCCGCTGGGCGAGCTCACGGTGCGCTGGACCGGGGCCGAGGACGCCGACATCGAGATCACCGACGAGTTCGACGGCGCACCCCCCGAGGGGGACCCACCCGCTGACCCGGGTCGGCACGAGGACGAGGAGACGACGTGAGCGAGACCGTCGAGAAGGACGACACCCTGGCGGTGGCGATGGCCGAGCTGCGGCCCTCGCTGGAGGCGATCCTGATGGTGGCCGACCAGCCGCTGGACCAGGTCACCCTGGCCTCCGCCGTGGGCTACCCGGTCGAGGAGGTCGCGGCCGCGCTGAGCGACCTGGCGGGGGAGTACGCCGCCCAGGGCCGTGGCTTCGAGCTGCGGTCGGTGGCCGGGGGGTGGCGGTTCTACACCCGCGAGGAGTACGCCTCGGTGGTCGAGGCGTTCGTGCTCGACGGCCAGCAGGCCCGGCTCACCCAGGCCGCGCTCGAGACGCTGGCCGTGGTCGCCTACAAGCAGCCGATCTCCCGGGCCCGGGTCTCCGCCATCCGCGGCGTCAACGTCGACGGCGTGATGCGCACGCTGATCACCCGCGGGCTGGTCCAGGAGGCCGGTCAGGACGGCGAGAACGGCGCCAACCTCTACCGGACGACGAACTACTTCCTCGAGCGGATCGGTGTCAGCTCGCTCGACGACCTGCCCGAGCTGGCGCCGTACCTCCCCGACATGGACGACATGGAGGACGAGCTGGCCGGCTTCGCCGTCACGTCGTCGAGCCCCGACTCCGAGTCCACGCCGAGCCGACGCCCCAGCCGACGCCCCAGCCGACGCCCGAGCCCACGCCCGAGCCCACGCCGGGGGAGCACCACGCCCCGCACAGCGGTGACGGCACCGAGCCCGACGGCGGGACCGAGCCTTCGTGAGCATCGAGCTCGACGACGACGGCCAGATCCGGCTCCAGAAGCTGCTCGCCCAGTCGGGCATCGCCTCGCGCCGCAAGTGCGAGGAGATCATGCTCGCGGGCCGGGTCGAGGTCGACGGTGAGATCGTCACCCGGCTCGGCACCAAGGTCGACCCCCGCGTCGCGGTGATCCGGGTCGACGGCAAGCGGCTGCCCCCGGTCAGCCCGCACGTCTACCTGGTGCTCAACAAGCCCCGCGGGGTGGTCTCGACGATGTCCGACCCGGAGGGCCGCCCGACGCTGACCGACTACGTCGCCGAGCGTCCGGAGCGGCTCTTCCACGTCGGCCGCCTCGACACCGACACCTCGGGCCTGATCCTGCTCACCAACGACGGCGAGTTCGCGCACCGGATGGCGCACCCGTCCTACGAGGTCGACAAGACCTACGTCGCCGAGGTCGACGGCGAGGTCACCAAGGAGACCCTGCAGCGGCTCCAGGAGGGCATCACGCTGGAGGACGGGCCGGTCACCGTCTCCCGGGCCCGGCTGGTCAGCGCCGGCCAGGGCAACGCCACGGGCCGCTCCATCGTCGAGCTGGTCATCCACGAGGGTCGCAACCGCATCGTCCGGAGGCTGCTCGACACGGTCGGTCACCCCGTCCGCAGGCTGACCCGGACCGCGATCGGCTCGGTCCAGCTCGCCGGCCTCAGGGAGGGGGCGTCGAGGGAGCTCGGCGCCGACGAGCTCGGCGGCCTGCTGGACGCCGCCCAGCTCTGATCGGTCGTACGGTGGGGGCATGGACCCTGTCCGGGCGGTGCCACCGCCGCTGCGGCCCTACGTCACCGCACTCGTGGCCTACGACGTGGCCCTGGGCGCGCCCGGCGTGCACGTCGGGATGCCCGGCACCACGCTCACGTTCGTGCTGCCGCTGGACGCCCCCCTCGATGTCGGCTGGTCCGGCGAGCCCGCGAGCCGGGCAGTCCGCTGGTCCACGGTCTCGGGGCTGCACACGGGCCCGGCGGCGATCCACCACCACGGTCACCAGCGGGGGGTCCAGCTGGCGCTGACCACGGCGGGTGCGCGCGCCCTGTTCGGGCTGCCCGCAGCAGCGCTGGCCGGTGAGCTGCTCGAGCTCGCGGACGCCGCCCCGGCGCTGCGACACCTGCCCGAGCAGGTCGCGGAGGCGGCCACCACGCCGGCTGCCGCCGCCCGCATCGAGGCGACCCTGATCGCTGCCCTGGCCGGGACGGAGGCACCCCGACCGCGGCCCGAGGTGGGCCACGCCCTGGCCCGGCTCACCCGCGGTGCGACGGTGCAGCAGACCGCCGACGAGGTCGGCTACAGCCGCCGGCACCTGGGCACCCTGGTCCGCGCGGAGGCGGGTGTGGGTCCGAAGACCTTCCACCGCCTGGCGCGCTTCGAGCGGAGCCACCGGCTGCTGCGCCGCGAGGCGCTGCGGGGCCGGCGAGTCGGGCTCGCAGGTGTCGCCGCCGACGCCGGGTACGCCGATCAGGCACACCTGAGCCGCGAGTGGGTCGCCCTGGCCGGTTGCTCCCCGACCAGCTGGCTGCGCGAGGAGCTCCCATTCGTCCAAGACGTCGACGCCCGGGCCGCGGCAGGGTGAGGTGTCCGACCCCGACGAGAGGAACCCGATGACCGCGAGCACCGTCCGCCTCTGGCACACGCTCAGCTTCCACGACGTCGACCGCATGGTCTCCTGGCTGCGCGCGATCGGCTTCACCGAGCACGCGACGTACCGCGACGAGAGCGACCCGCCCCGTGTGGTGCACGCCGAGATGCTGTGGCCCGGAGGTGGGGGGATCATGTTCGGCAGCCACCGTCCCGACGCGGGCGACCTCGGTCTGCGGCCCGGCACCGGGTCGGCGTACCTCGTCACCGACGACCCGGACGCGGCCTTCGCGGCCGCGATCGAGGCCGGTGGGACCGAGGTCCGGCCGATGACGGACCAGGACTACGGGGGGCGTGGTGGCAGCGTCACCGACCCCGAGGGCAACCACTGGTCGTTCGGCGACTACCAGCCGTCCTGAGACCGATGGGCGGCGCCGGGCCCGTCGCTGGTTAGCCTTGGCGGCAGGCCCGCACCCGGCGGGTCGCCCCAGGAGAGGACCCCAGGTGGCAGTGCGTGCGGTGCGGGGCGCGACCCAGCTCGAGGACGACGTCCGCGAGCACCTGCTCGAGCGGGTCGCGGAGATGGTGCTCGACGTGATGGAGTCCAACGCCCTGGTGGTCGACGACTTCATCTCGGTCATCTTCACCGCCACCTCCGACCTGGTCTCGGAGTTCCCGGCGTACGCCGCCCGCCGGCTCGGCTTCGGCGACGTACCGCTGCTCTGCGCACGGGAGCTCGAGATCGACGGCTCGATGCCGCGGGTGGTGCGGATGATGGCGCACGTCGAGACCGACCTGCCGCGTGCTGACATCACCCACGTCTACCTGCACGGCGCCGCCAACCTCCGCCGCGACCTGACCCGGGTCCGGTCGGTGCCCGACGAGGACCCCCCCGGTGAGTGACCTCACCGGGCCGGTCCACGTGGTCGGCTCGGGCCTGCTCGGCACGTCGGTCGCGCTGGCCTGCCGCCGGTCCGGCCTCGAGGTGTTCCTGTCCGACCGCTCGCCGGAGCACCTGCGCACCGCCTCCGGCCTCGGCGCCGGTCACGCGTACGACGGCTCTCCGGTGCAGCTGGTCGTGGTCGCGGTCCCGCCGGACCACCTCGGCGCGACCGTGGTCCGCGAGCTGAGCGCCTCCGACGCGGTGGTCACCGACGTCGGCAGCATCAAGGGCCTGCCGCTGGCCGAGGCCCGTGGCACCGGCGCCGACCTGGGCCGCTACGTCGGCGGTCACCCGATGGCCGGCTCCGAGCGCTCGGGGCCGTTGACCGCGTCGGCGACGCTGTTCGAGGGCCGTCCGTGGGCGGTGACGCCGCACGAGACCTCGACCCCGGCGGCGCTGGCCGCGGTCCGGGCGCTGGTGGCGCTCTGTGGCGGCGTCGAGGTCCTGCTCACCCCCGAGGAGCACGACCTCGCGGTGGCGCGAACCTCCCACCTGCCGCACCTGATGGCCGCGTTGGTGGCCGGCCGGCTGGCCGGTGCCTCCGCGGACCACCTGGCGCTGTCCGGGCAGGGGGTCCGCGACGTCACCCGGATCGCGGGCGGTGACCCGGCGCTCTGGGAGCAGATCATCGTCGCCAACGGCCCGGCCGTGCTCACGCTCCTCGACGAGGTGGCCGGCCGGCTCGGTGAGCTCCGCGCTGCGGTGGCCGACGGTGCCCGCGCACCGCTGACCGGGCTGCTCAGGGACGGCGTGGCCGGCACCCTGGCCATCCCCGGCAAGCACGGTGGCCCGTTGCGCCCCACCGCGTCGGTCTACGTCGCCGTGCCCGACCACCCGGGCGAGCTGGCCCGGCTGTTCGCCGACGCCGGTGAGATCGGCGTCAACATCGAGGACGTGCACATCGACCACGACCCGGGCCGCCCGGTCGGGCAGGTCGAGCTGGTCGTGGAGGTCGAGCGCGCCGGACACCTGACCGAGGCCCTCGGCGAGCGCGCCTGGACGGTTCACCTCTAGGCGGGAGCGGGGCCGCCGAGGATGGCGGTCGCGGGCGCGGCGGACGGTACGCTGCACCCGCCCCTTTTCCGCCCAGCAGGAGGCCCGTCCACCGTGAGCAGCCGCATCGTCGTCGCCATCGACGGACCCTCCGGGTCGGGCAAGTCGAGCACCTCACGTGGGGTGGCCGACCGGCTGGGGCTGCGCTACCTCGACACCGGCGCGATGTTCCGCGCGATGACGTGGTTCATGCTGCGCGAGGGCGTCGACGTCTCCGACCCGCAGGCGGTCGCCGCCCGGGTCAACGGGCCGCGGATCGAGTCCGGCACGCAGCCGAGCCGGCCGACCATCGCCGTGGACGGCACCGACGTCGGCGCCGCGATCCGGGAGCAGTCCGTCACCAACGCGGTCAGCCCGGTCAGCGCCGTCCCCGAGGTCCGGGCCCGGCTGCTGGAGCTGCAGCGCGCCGAGATCGGCCAGGGTGACATCGTCGTCGAGGGCCGCGACATCGGCTCCGTGGTGTGGCCGCAGGCGCAGGTGAAGGTCTACCTCACCGCCGACGCCGGTGCTCGCGCCGTACGCCGCGCGGCCGAGGAGGGCGGCTCCGACGTCTCCGTCACCGAGGCCTCGCTGCGGGCCCGCGACGCGATCGACTCCGGCCGTGCCACCGCGCCGCTGGTGATGCCGGACGGTGCCCACCACATCGACACCACGCCGTACACCCTGGACGAGGTGATCTCCCAGGTCGTCGCGCTGGTGACGGCGGCACGGGACCCCGCATGACCGCCTCGCTGGCCGACCTCCCGCGTGTGGACGGCGTCTCGCCGCCCCACGACCGGTTCTTCCGCACCTTCCGACCCTCCGGCCGGGCGGCGCTGCGCACCCTGTGGCGGGTCCACCAGCGCGGCCTCGAGCACGTGCCGGCCGAGGGGCCGGTGATCCTGGCGTCCAACCACGTCGGGCTGATGGACGGCCCACTGCTGGCCATCTTCTGCCCGCGCCCGGTGCACACCCTGACCAAGCGGGAGATGTTCGACGGCCGCACCGGTCTCGGGCTGAGGGCGGTCGGCCAGATCCCCCTGAACCGCACCCAGGTCGACCCCGGCGCGGTGAAGACCTGCCTGCGCGTCCTGCGGGACGGGGGAGTGGTCGGGATCTACCCCGAGGGCACCCGCGGCGCGGGCGAGTTCCACCACATCCACGCCGGGGTCGCCTACCTGGCGCTGGCCAGCGGCGCACCCGTGGTGCCGGTGGTGAACTTCGGCACCCGCCCACCCGGCGGCGGGATGAACACGCTGCCGCCGCGCCGGAGCCGGATCGACTTCGTGTACGGCGCGCCCGTGCGCGTCCCGCGGCGGCCGTGGCCGCGGACCCGGGAACAGGTCCGCGACACCGCGGTGTTCCTGCACCGGACACTTCTCGCGCACCTCGACCGCGCGCGCGCCGAGACCGGGCTCGACCTTCCCGGACCGATAGCCGACCTGTCGCCGGGTGACGTCCTCATGTCCCGCCCGGTGTCCACCAAGGAGAACCTCGATGACTGACGCTGCCCCCGAGAACCCGGGCACCGCGAACCCGGGCACCGAGAACCCGGGCACCCCCGACGAGCCCGCGGTCGCGGCCGGACCCGTGCCCGTGCTCGCGGTCGTCGGCCGCCCGAACGTCGGCAAGTCCACCCTGGTCAACCGGATCATCGGTCGCCGTGAGGCCGTCGTGGAGGACGTCCCCGGCGTCACCCGTGACCGCGTCTACTACGACGCCACCTGGAACGGCCGCGCCTTCACCGTCGTCGACACCGGCGGCTGGGACCCGGACGCCCGCGGCCTGGCGGAGGCGATCCGCGCCCAGGCCGAGATCGCGGTGAACCTCGCCGACGCGGTGCTGTTCGTCGTGGACGCCACCATCGGCATCACCGACGCCGACGAGTCGGTGGTCAAGATCCTGCGTGCCTCCGGCAAGCCGGTCGTGCTGGCCGCCAACAAGGTCGACGACCAGCGCATGGAGGCGGAGGCCCATGGTCTCTGGAACCTCGGCCTGGGCCAGCCCTGGCCGGTCTCCGCGGTGCACGGCCGCGGCTCGGGAGACATGCTCGACGCCATCCTGGCGGCCCTGCCGGAGCCGCCGCCCTACGAGGACCCCGCGCTCGGCGGCCCGCGCCGCATCGCGATCGTGGGCAAGCCCAACGTCGGCAAGTCGTCACTGCTCAACAAGCTCGCCAAGGAGGACCGGGTGGTCGTCGACGACGCGTCCGGCACCACGGTCGACCCGGTCGACGAGCTGATCACCCTGGGCGACAGGACCTGGCGGTTCATCGACACCGCGGGCATCCGCAAGCGGGTCAAGGAGGCGTCGGGTCACGAGTACTACGCCTCGCTGCGCACCTCCACCGCGATCGACCGAGCCGAGGTGGCGGTGCTGGTCGTCGACGGCTCCGACTCGATCTCCGAGCAGGACATCCGGATCATCCAGACGATCCGCGACGCCGGCCGGGCGCTGGTGATCGCGTTCAACAAGTGGGACCTGGTCGACGAGGAGCGCCGCTACTACCTGGACCGCGAGATCGAGCGGGAGCTGGTGCAGGTGCAGTGGGCGCCGCGGATCAACGTCACCGCCCGGACCGGCTGGCACATCGACCGCCTGGTGCCGGCGCTCGAGAAGGCGCTGGAGGGCTGGGAGACCCGGATCACCACCGGTCAGCTCAACGCCTTCCTCGGCCGACTGGTCGCCGAGCACCCGCACCCGGTCCGCGGCGGCAAGCAGCCCCGGATCCTCTTCGGCACCCAGGCGGGCGTCGCGCCGCCGACGTTCATCCTGTTCACCACGGGCAAGCTGGACGCGGGCTACGAGCGCTACATCGAACGGCGTCTGCGCGAGGAGTTCGGGTTCGTCGGCACGCCGATCGAGATCTCGGTGCGCCCGCGCGAGAAGCGGAAGCGGTAGTCCCGATGCGCCGGGTCGTCTCGGGGGCTCTTCTGGTGGTGCTGGCCGGTGTCGTGGCGCCCTCGTCGGGCGCCACGGTGTCGAGCGACCCGGTGTCGCGCGACCCGGTCGCCCGGGCGGTCGCCATGCGGCCGGTGTCCGGCACCACCTGCCCGGTCTTCCCGGCCGACAACTGGTGGCACGCGGACGTCTCCGGGCTGCCGGTCGACTCCCGCAGCGGCGCCTGGCTGTCGCGGATGCACACCGAGCGGCGTCTGCACCCCGACTTCGGGCCGTCGTACGGCGCCGGGCCGGACTACGGCATCCCGGTCACCGTGGTCGGCGGGTCCCACCGCACGGTGCCGGTGCGCTTCGACTACCGGAGTGAGAGCGACCGGGAGCGCTACCCCCTGGGCGCGGACACCCGGATCGAGGGCGGCCGCGGCTCCGCCGGCGACAAGCACGCGATCGTCGTCGACCGGTCCGACTGCAAGCTCTATGAGACCTGGCTGACCCGGGTCCGCGACGGCCGCTGGCGTGCCGGGTCCGGCGCCACCTGGAAGCTGTCCAGCAACCGACTGCGCCCCGATGGCTGGACCTCCGCCGATGCCGCCGGCCTGCCGATCCTGCCCGGCCTGCTCCGGTGGAACGAGGTCAGGGCGGGCAAGGTCAACCACGCGATCCGGTTCACCACCGACGCCACCGCGGCGGCCCACGTGTGGCCGGCCCGCCACGACGCCGGCTCCGGCCCGGCGACCCGCCTCCCGCCGATGGGCGCGCGCTTCCGTCTCCGGGCGTCGTACGACGCGAGCGGGCTCGGTGCCCACGCCAGGGTGGTGGTCCGGGCGATGAAGAAGCACGGCCTGGTGCTCGCCGACAACGGTTCGCCGTGGTTCTTCCAGGGGGAGCGGAACGCGCGCTGGCCGGACCGGCTGATCAGCGACCTCAAGCAGATCCCGGCCGCCGCC
The DNA here is from genome assembly GCA_963767955.1 of uncultured Actinomycetota bacterium. Classification (GTDB taxonomy): domain Bacteria; phylum Actinomycetota; class Actinomycetes; order Propionibacteriales; family Nocardioidaceae; genus Nocardioides. Next base: position 909,063 of record CAVYGA010000003.1, read on the forward strand.
TTCGTCGCCGTGGACACCCGCGGCCTCCGCATCAGCCGCGACAGCGCCGCCGTGCGTACCCCCTGATCCCGCCTCTCGGTGCCGATGCGGGCGCCCCGGAATCGCTGCGGTAGGGTTTCCACCGCTCGCCTCGGCGGGCATTCGGGCTGTGGCGCAGCTTGGTAGCGCACTTGACTGGGGGTCAAGGGGTCGCAGGTTCAAATCCTGTCAGCCCGACCGTGTGATGTCTCAGGACATCGCGGACACCCGGACCTGCAACTTGCAGGTCCGGGTGTTCGTCATCTCAGGGTTGGGCCGGGTTTGCGGCCGGTGGGCTGGTAGTTGCGCTTGGGGTCGATGGTGAGCTCGCGGAGGAGTTCGCCGGTGGTGGCGCGGACGACCCGGACGTGGTGGACATCCCGGGGCGGTTCAGACCTCAGCGAGACGCTCACCGCCCACTGCGCCGCCGTCCCGGATCCGACACCCCACCGGGACGCGGTGCAGCAGCATCCCACCAAGTCCGTCGATGCCAGCAGCGGTTGGTCTTACAGGACTAGCGAAAGCTTCTCTGCGTTGAGGGCACGAGATGAGGTCGCTCGCCGCCCCACAACTCGACAACGCTGCCGGATCGGGTGTCGTCACGGACGAGGCCAAGGACAGCGTCGACGACATCCTCGGGTGGGATCAGGGGCGGGGTCGCTGTCCGTTCCTCTGCGGGCATCGCCGCTAACTGCTCGTGAGCGCGACCCAGGCCGATCCAGTCCGGGACAACGCATGCTGCTCGGACGCCGTGGGTGGCGGGCAGCCCTGCGAGGCATGCAGTCAGTCGGATCAGGCCGGCCTTGGCGGCGCCGTACTCCGGTGAGCCGTAGGCGGCGTACCCGGTGCCGCCGCTGGAGGCGATGTTGATCACCACTCCACCGCCGGCGAGCCGCATCGGCTCCAGACAGAGCTGGGTCAGCAGCATCGGCGCGCGCAGATTGAGGTCCAGGACTGCGTTCCATTCGGCGCGAGGCGAGAGCGGGAACTGCTGGTCTCCGGTGCCCCAGCCGCCGGCGTTGTTGACGAGGACGTGGGGCCCCCCGAGGGTCTCAGCCTTGGCCACGAGCGCCTCGACCTGTTGGTCGTCGCACAGGTCGACCCGCACAGGCCAGGCGTGCCGGCCCTCGGCGCGCACCGAGGCGGCCACATTTTCCGCTGCACCAGCATCGATGTCAGCGATCAGGACATTCGCTCCTGCACGAGCGAATCCCACTGCCAACTCACGGCCAAGGCCTGCACCCGCACCCGTGATGAGAGCGATCGTCTCGTCGATCTCCACCGCAACTCCTCGCTAGCCCATCCTCCGCCTCGGTCCGACCCTGAACATACGGCCGATCACCGACAGACCGATCCCCTGAAGACCTGCTCGGGGGAGGTCCAGCGGCACGAGCCACGGAAATTTGAGCTTCCCCTGCCGCTCGGCCTGCGGCATCCATGGGGACCCCGGCCGACAGAGCGCTTGGCCCAATGTTCCTTCCGTAGGCTCACGCATGATGACGAACACCGACTGGTCTGAGTGGCATGTCGCGTATGGGCGAGAGAACTCCGGGCTGCCCGACCGCCTGGACGCCGTACGTGCCGAGATCAACCGACGCCTCGACCAGACCGCTCCAGATCCGGTGCAGGTGATCTCAGCGTGTGCCGGTGACGGTCGCGACCTGCTCGGCGCCCTCGCTGAGCGTAAGGATGCGGGCCGGGTCAGCGCTCTCCTGGTCGAGTACGACGCGGCGCTGGCCGCCCGTGCCAGCGCTGCGGCTGACGTGCTTGATGCACGGGTCGAGGTGCGCCAAGCCGACGCCGCGCAGAGCAGCGTGTACAGGGACGCCGCGCCAGCCGACCTGGTTCTGCTCTGCGGCATCTTCGGCAATATCAGCGACAGCGACGTCCGGGCCACCATCGAGGCGGCGCCCCAGCTCTGTGGTCCGCGGGCCGAGGTGATCTGGACCCGGCACCGCCGTGATCCCGACCTCACCCCCTCCATCCGGAAGTGGTTCGCCGCAGCTGGCTTCGACGAGGTTGCCTTCGTCGCACCGGAGGGCGACGAGTGGTTCGCACAGTGGTCGGTGGGCGTGCACCGGCTCGCTGAAGAGCCACAACCTCTCAAGACCGGTCGTCACTGGTTCAGATTCTTTCGCTGATCAGCCTGTACAAGCAACGAGGTCGAACCGAACGCCCTAGTCGACGATCGTGTCGGTTGCCTGGGACCACTTGCATGCCCAGCTGTTCCCGTCGCGCACGTACACATCGAGGTGCCAACACTCCAGGTGACCGCCGCCCCCTGCGATCGCGATGTCGATAATGGAGCGGTACCGGAGCACGGCCAGGTCTGCTGATGCCGTGACCTCGATGTCGCTCACCGGCTCGAACGTCGTGTAGGAGATGCCCCCGCTGATCAAGCTGCCCAGGTAGAACTCCCTGTCCCACACGGCACCACTTGGTGTGCACAGGACGAAGTCGTCGTGGTGGAGAGCAAGCAGCACACTCGCGTCGGCCTCGACGATCGCCACCAGCCGTCGACGCTCCAGCGCTGCAAAGTCCATCCGGTGAGCCTACGCGGGCGATGACGACGTCAAATCGTGCGCGTCGCCCGCATCTCGGCCGTCACCGCGCGCCAACAGCGGCAGAACCGGACGCGCTCAGCGGCGCGCCGTGACAAGGAGTCGGTCCTGAGTGCGTCGTCCAACACCGGCGTGCATCTCGATGCGTCCGTAGCCCACGCTGGTCAGGCGGCCCTGCATCTCGTCTCGAGACCACGGGCGCATCTCGAACAAGAACTCGCTTGCTTCAGATGCCTCGCTGCGGCCGCGGTCTAGTTCATAGCGTTCCTCGACAAGGATGCGCCCGCCGTTCCACGTGGGTCGACTGGCGAAGCGCAGGTGCGAGCCGTCCGGCAGATCGGCATGCGTGGTACGCCACGCACCGTCTGCACGTTGCCGGGACATCGCGGTCTCCCGAACGTCAAGCACCAGAACACCACCGGCGCGCGTCAATTCTGCGAAGGCCAGAAGGGCAAGGGCGCGCTCGCGATCCGTCACCAGATCGTTGAGCACGCCCCGAGCAACTACGGCATCGAACGGTCCGATTGAGGCTGGCGTACACAGGTCCGACACCAGAGCGGGTGCGTCGGGGCAGCGCTTCCGGGCGATCCGCAGCAGAGCCGCCGAGGCGTCGAGCAAGGTGACATCGTGCCCGCGCTCGATGAGTGCAGCCGCGTGGCGTCCCGTTCCACAACCAGCGTCCAGCACCTGCGCGTTCTTGAATCCAGCGCCCTGCAGTGCATCCTCCACGGCCGCCACCCACGGCTCCACTGGGTCCGTGATCAGCGCGTCGTAAGCGTCGGCGTGACGGTCGTAGAACGGCCGCTCGGCCGCCACGTCAGCGGAAGGGGATGCCACCACGACAGCGTGCCAGACCTGGCAGCAGCTCGCGCGCGACGGCCTCAGACGTGCCCTGCGCCGCCGGGTCAAACGCGCCGGAGTACAAGGCTTCCGGCCGCACCGGCTCCGGCACAGCGCCGCCCACCGCTGGCTCGCCGCAGGCGGCTCCGAATCCGGACTCATGGCCCTCGCCGGCTGGACCCGATCCGACATGCTCATCCGCTACACCCGCGCGCGGGCCTCCGAACGCGCTGCCACCGAGGCGCGCCGCCTCGACCTGGGAACCTGTGAGATGCCCGGGCGGCGCACCTGTGGAGCCGCACGAAGACGGCAGCTTGAGTCACCCTCGCCGCGCTGTGTGGAAGGGCCGGGGCGATCCGTGAGACCCGAGTGCGGAGGCGGGAACCAATCCGGGATGATTCCGGGGTGAACAGGTTGAGCGTCCGTCCGGCACCGCACGCGGTGCCGCGGTCGGCGCTGGCTACCTGCGAGATCATGGCGGCGGCGACCGCTGCCCATAGCTGGGCAGGAGGCGCACTGCCCTCGCTGCCGTGGCTGCTCGGCGTCACCGGCCTGGTGTTCGGTGCCACCGTCCTGGTCATCCGTGACCAAGCCCGGCTGCGTTGGATGATCCCTGCTCTGGGCGCCGCTCAGCTCGCGCTCCACGGTCTTCTCGCCGCGATGGCGCCCTCGGGACACACCCACGCCCACGGTCACGCGATGGGCGCAGCGATTCTCGATCTTTCCTGGCAGATGCTGGCCGCACACGCGGCGAGCGCGGTGGTGACCGCCCTGGTTTGGCACCTGCGCCGCCGGCTCGTCGAGGCGATCATGCAATGGCCGCTCCATGCAGGCGCGGTGGTGGTGCGGCGAGAGGTCGTTCGACCTCTCGGCCACCTGGTGGTGCCGAACGCGCGCGCCTGGCTGGTCGGTGCACCGCGCCGTGGCCCACCCGCGCGGCCATGCTGCGCCTGAGCACCGCCACGGCTGGTGTTCTCGGGCGCGGCTGACGCATGCCCGACATTCATCCAGACCTGAAGGACAACCATTCACATGAACACTCGACGGACTGCAGCGCGCCTGATCGCCGCTCCGGCTGCCGCCGGAGTCGCCCTCCTCGCTTTCGCGGGACCGGCCAGCGCGCACGTGACGGTCACCCCGACCACTACCGCCGCCGGCGCCTACACCGTGCTGACCGTGAGCGTGCCGCACGGCTGTGAGGGCTCGCCGACCACGAAGGTGGCCATCCAGATCCCTGAGGAGATCCTCTCGGTCACCCCGACCCGCAACCCGCTGTGGGACGTGACCAAGCAGAAGCAGAAGCTGGCTGAGCCGGTCACCGACGCGCACGGCAACGAGGTCACCGAGCGCGACGCCGTCGTGGTCTACACGGCCAAGACCCCGCTGCCCGATGGCTACCGCGACGCGTTCGAGCTGTCGCTGCAGTTGCCCGAGGAGGAGGGCAAGACGCTGGCCTTCCCGGCGATCCAGACCTGCGAGAAGGGCGAGACGGCGTGGGCCGAGATCGCCGCCGAGGGCCAGGACGCCGAGGATCTGGAGCACCCCGCCCCGACGGTGACCATCACCGCAGCCGAGGAGGAGGGAGGTCACGGTGACGCCGCTGCCACCGGTTCCTCGGACGAGGATGCCGCTGCACCCGAGGCCTCCGATGCCTCCGATGCCTCCGAGGACGAGGACAGCAACACGCTCGGGGCCCTCGGTCTGGGCGCCGGCGTTCTCGGTCTGCTGGCCGGTGGCGCAGCGCTGGTTCAGGTCCGCCGCAAGGCCTAGATGAACAACATGCAGCGTCGGTCGTCGTGGTGGCGGGCCCTCCGGCTCGTCACCGCGGCGGCTGCCTGCCTGCTCGCCCTGCTCGCTTCCGCTGCGCCCGCAGCGGCCCACGCCTCCCTGGTCAGCACCGACCCCGTGGACGGCACACTGCTGGCCACGTCGCCCGGTCAGGCGACCCTCACCTTCGACGAGCGAGTCTCCCTTCCATCTGACGGGGTCCAGGTCTTCGATGCCCACGGGAAGCCGATCGCCTCGCAGGCGTCGGCCAGTGACGTCCTCGTCACGGTCGACCTCCCCGACCAACTCGAGGACGGGACCTATGTCGTGGTGTGGAGGATCGTCTCCGCCGACGGTCACCCCGTCGCGGGCTCCCTCACCTTCTCGGTGGGCAGACCCAGCATCACCGTGGTCTCCCCGAAGCTGCCCGAACCCGCCACCCCAGCTGTCACAGCCGTGCTGTCCACCGCACAGGCCGCCACGTATATCGGCCTCCTCCTCGCGGTCGGACTCGGCATCTTCGCCGCGCTGCTGGTATCCGCAGGTGTACGCGCCGACCGGCCTCGGCGTCGAATGCGAGTCCTGACCACCGCGGCCGCCGTCGTGAGCGTGGTCGCGGCGACAGCCGCCCTGCCGCTCACGGTCATCAACCAGCAAGGCAGCGGTCTTGACGACCTGGCCGCGCCGGATGCCTGGTCCGACACCACGCCCGTGACTCTGATCGCGCTGCTCCTGCTCGCGATCGGGCTGGTTCTGGTCAGGGTCTCCCTGCACGAGCCGCTCGCCCTGCTGCGGCAGCGGGCAGCGCTCGGTCTCGGCACAGGGTTGGCGGTGGTCACTCCGGCACTGACCGGCCACAGCCGCGCCTTCGAACCGCAGGCCCCGGTGATCGTGGTGGACGTCCTGCATGTGATCGCCGGCAGCGTCTGGCTCGGCGGCCTCGCCGGGCTCGCGATCACCCTGCCGGCGATCGCGGGCCGCGGAACCCACGCGGCGGAGATCCTCGGCAGGTTCTCCACCCTCGCCGCTGGAGTGCTGGCCGCACTGGTCGCCACCGGCGGACTGCTCGCCTGGCGCATCGTCGCCTCCTGGGAGAACCTGTTCGGCACCCGCTACGGCTGGCTGCTGATCACCAAGATCGCCATCGTCGCCTTAACCGTGGCCATCGCAGCATGGAACCGGTACGTGCTCGTGCCACGCGTCCGGGAAGACGGCGGCCATCAGGAGCGCCGCAACACCGTCGTGCACCTCGGGCGCGTGGTCACCGTCGAGGCAGCCCTGATCGTGCTGGTTCTCGCCGTCACCGGGTTCCTGGTCAACCAGTCTCCCCGAGCTGAGGCAGCCGTCATCCCCGACGGCCGCACGGGCGTGCAGACCACGCAGCTCGGCACCGACGCCAAGGTGCTCGCCACGATGACCCCGGCGCGGGTCGGCCAGAACACCGTCCTGGTCCAGCTCCAGGGCCTGAGCGGGGAGCCCCTCGAACCCACCCGGCTCCCCGAGATCAGCCTGCGCTCCGACGGACTCGACCTGGGGCAGGTCAAGACCACAGGCGTCGCCGCTGGGACCTTCCGCGCCGACGTGGTGCTCCCGGCCGTGGGCACCTGGCAGGTTCAGGTCAGCCTTCGGCTTAGCGAATTCGACAACCCCGTCGCCGTCGTCACGTTCAACGTGACGGACTAGGGAGGAGTTTCTGATGCCAATCACGATCGAGCACAGCGGCCGGTCCACCCGAACCAGTGCGACGCACCGGCGCGCCGGCCTCCACATCCTCAGACTCATCGTGGTGACCATGCTGAGCGTGACCCTCGTCGGCTGCAGCAACGACAACGTGGGCACACGCCCAACCGAGAACACCTCGCCCACGATCGACGAGAGCAAGCCACACACCCACGGCCCGGACAACGAGCACATCTCGTCGCTGGTCGGCGACGGGACCCGCGACTACGAGGTGGGATACACCCTGACCGGGGTCTCGCTGCCCACGGAGGCGGCCGTTCCAGGCTCCGTGCGTTTCCAGATCATGACCTACGACGGTCGGCCACTGACCGACTACATCACCGAGCAGACCAAAGACCTCCACCTGTATCTGATCCGGACCGACCTCGCGGTGTTCCGGCACCTGCACCCGACCCTGAGACGCGACGGCAGCTGGTCGGCACCGGTGACGCTGCCCGAGCCCGGGGACTATCGGGTCATCGCCGAGTTCGTCGCTCGCGATGAAGGTGGGAACGGGGACCACGTGATGTTGGGGAAGACCGCGACCGTCCCTGGGTCGTGGACCCCGGACGGAGTGGACGCCTCCACGGTTGGCGACGACGGCATCGTCAGCGTCGAGGTCGAGGGGGACCTGGCCGTGGGCCCGTCGGGTCGCCTGGACGTCGTGGCCCGCGACGCCCAGGGACGGCCCGTGAAGCTCGGGACCTACCTCGGCACCTTCGCGCACATGACCGGATTCCATCGCCGAGTCCGGAGCAGTCGTCCACATGCACCCGCTCGGGCAGCCAGAGGTCGACGACACCGCCACCCGGCTGTCCTTCCACACACAGTTGGAAACGCCGGCGAGTACGTCTGCTTCGTGCAACTCCGCGTCGACGGATTCCTGCACACGATTCCGGTCACTGTCGACGTCGCTTGAGGCAGGGCGCGGCTGCGCAGGCGGTGTAGTTGCTCTGCCTCGAGTTTCGCTGGCTCGCCTTGCCGGCGAAGGCGTCGCCTTGCGTTGTCGGCCTTGCGTTGCTCGGCTGCCACGACGGAAGGGGACCTGACCGGCCAGACGTAGGCCACGTCGTCAGGGACGTCCGGGAACAGTGTCGAGTAGTGCTCGCGATCCCGCGGCACGTGGACCTGCGGCCGCTCCAGACCCGCGTGCTCGGTGTAGGCCTCGAGCAGCGCGCCGTAGCGCAGCTGGTCCGGTCCGCCCACATCGAAATGACGCGAGGGACCGACGTACTCGAGCGCACCGGCCAGCGCCTCCAGCACGTCGACGATCGCTATCGGCTGCACCAGGGAGGTTATCCACGATGGCACGGTGTGCACGGGCATCCGTTCGCTGACTTGCCGGATGATCTCGAACGAGGTGGACCCGCTCCCCGGGAGCAGCGCTGCGCGCAGCACCACGACGGTCGTGGGTACGTCGCCGAGGATCTGCTCGACCTCACGTCTCGACTTGATGTGCTCGGAGAGCTCGGCCTCGTCGACGTCGGGGACGAGTCCGGAGAGGTAGACGATCCGGTCGACGCCGTGGGTTCGTGCCGCCTTGGCGAGGTTGGTGGCTGCCTTGCGGTCGGTGTCGGCGAAGTCGTCGCCGCCCATGCGAATTCCTCGACCGAAGCTTCGGCGGGTCTATGCCGGCGGGCTCCTCGAGACCTATCCTGCGAACGACTCTGAATGTGACCGGGGTCACCTCCGCGAGACGGTGTCTCGCAAGACTCGATCGGGGCATCGCTGTGGGAATCGTGGGGGGTCATCATCGCGGGAATCATCATCGGGCTGCTGGGCGAACTCGTCGCCCCTGGCGACAAGGACAACATTCCGATCTGGCTGACGCTGCTGTGCGGGATCGGCGGCGTCATCCTGTGCTGGTACATCTACCGCGCCTTCGGGGGCAGCGGGAGCACGGATGGCGTCGACTGGGTGCGCTGGATCGTGGCCGTCATCACGGCTGCCGTACTAATGGTCATCGCCTCCACGGTGACGGGCCGAAACACCGCAGGACGTCGCTGAGGCAGGCGCTTCACCGAAATGCCTGATCTCGCGCGCAAGGCAACCGCAGAGCTCATCGGGACGTTCGTCCTGGTGTTCTTCGGCGTCGGTTCAGCTGTCTTCGGAGTCGACGTGGTCGGGGGCGCCGGGGTGGCGTTCGCCTTCGGCCTCACCCTGCTGGCGCTGGCCTATGCGATCGGTCCCACGTCGGGCTGTCATGTCAACCCCGCGGTCACTCTTGGTGTGCTCCTCCGCAGGGGTATCTCCCTTCCCGAAGCCGGCGCCTACTGGGTGGCGCAGATTCTCGGGGGCGTGGGCGCCGGTGGCCTTCTCAAGGTGATGGTCTCGGAGTTCGGTGGGGTCAAGGACCAGACCGGAGCCCTGGGAACGAACGCCTGGGGGGATCGAGTCAGCGGAGGCGGCGCCTTCGTCTTCGAGGTCCTCGGGACCTGTCTGCTGGTCCTGGTCGTCATTCTCGTGACCGGTCGCGCGGCGGCTCCCGGGTTCGCCGGGCTCGCCATCGGGCTGGTGCTGATCGTCATTCACCTGGTGGGGATCCCGCTGGACGGGACCTCGGTGAACCCGGCGCGGTCGCTGGGTCCGGCCTTGTTCGCGGGTGGCGACGCGTTGGCACAGATCTGGCTCTTTGTGGTCGCGCCGTTGCTGGGTGCAGCGCTCGCCGCGCTACTGGCACCGATCTTCGACCTGCCGAGTGACAAGCAGGCGGCCCAGGCGCCAGGCACCGACCCCACAGGCTCGCGCGTGCCCTCGTGACGGCGCATGCTTCTCCAGACCCGACAAATCCGAGGCTTCATCGCCCCCGCGTTCGTCTGAAATGAGGTTGTCATATGCGTAAGGCACTTCTCGTCATCCTGTGCTTCTTCTTCCCGTTCGTGGCTGTGCTGCTCAAGGACGGACTGAGCATCAAGGTGCTGTGGGCTTTCTTGCTGCAGTTGCTCGGGCATGTTCCGGGGGTGATCTACGGTCTGTACCAGGTCTTGAAGAGCTAACCGATCCAGCGAGGCCGATGGATCCAGATCCGCGGCGCCGACGTCTGCCAGTACCAACGTTCCAGTGACAGAAATGAGCGCTAGATGCTGTCTCGACTCAGGTCCTGGGGCGACCTACTGCGTAGCAGCCTCTTCTTCATCCCCATGCTCTGCGTGATCGGCGGCCTTCTCCTTGGGGAAGCGATGCTCGTGGTGGACGCTCTCGTCACCGACATCGATCCTCGTCTGACTGCCACCGTGGACAGTGCGCGGACGGTGCTCACCACCGTTGCTGGGGCAACGCTCACCTTCGCTGGTATCGCATTCTCGGTCAGTCTGCTGCTGATCTCACTCGCGTCGAGCCAGTACTCGCCACGTGTCGTGCATGGCATGTTCCGGGACCCGTTCAACAAGCGAGTGATGGGCCTTGTGATCGGGACTTTCACCTACTGCCTGGTCGTGCTGCGCGCCGTTCGGGGCCCGCTGGAGGAAGCCGGCGACGCGATAGTCCCGAGCGTCTCGATCCTCCTCGCTGTTGTACTCGGGATCGCCTCGATCCTTTCGATCGTCGCCTTCATCAACCATGGGGCTCACTCCATGGACGTCTCGAAGATCCTTCGCCGCGTCACCGAGGAAGTGCTGACGCAGGCAAGCTCGGCTTGGCCGGAACCGGAGTCGGAATCGCCTCCCGCTGGCGAGCAGACAGAATCACCGCGTCTCCCTGAGGGAGCCGGCGCGGTGCGCTTCTCCACCTATGGCTGGGTGCAGAACGTGGATTACGACGCGCTCCTGGCGGTGTTGCCGCCCGGAGCGAGGGTGCGCTTGGAGACGTTCGCCGGGCAGTACGCCATTCAGAACACGCCTATCTGCCATATCTTTCCGCCACCCGAAAACATGGCAGACATGGTCGACTCGGTCCGTGCGGCCGTGATGGTGGGGGAGACCCGAACGTTGCAGCAGGACATGGCTTACGGTGTCCGCCAGCTAGCGGATGTGGCACTGAAGGCCATGTCGCCCGGCATCAATGACCCGACAACGGCTCACGACGCGATCTCCCACCTCGGCACGGTCTTGGCCGACCTGCTCAGCCGCCAGCCACCTGCTCGCCGGTTGACCGGTGATGAAGGCCAGGTGCTCCTGGTTCCTCAGGCCACGACTCACGAGCAGCTCGTCGGACTCGCGTTCGACGAGGTCCGGATCGTCTCGGCAGCTCAGCCGACTGTGCTGATCTACCTGTTCGACGTGCTGTACCAGGTCGAGCAGTCGCTCGCCGGGCTCCATCGCCCCAGCGCTTTGCAGGCCCTCCACAGTCAGGCCGACCTGATTCGGGCGATGAATGAGACGGCCGACGTGCCGGAGGCGGACCGTGATCGGGTCCGAGCTGCCTACGTTCGGCGCTACCGGGGCTGACCCCGACGCGGATGACAGTCAAGCCAGCCGCTCCGCACGCCGGGGGCTACCCAGGTGGGCGTGATGTAGTCGGAGGCTGAAAACGGTCGACGTCCCCTGCGACGCCGACCCGAATACATGTGCGGGTCTGCTGAAGGGATAGGAAACTTCCAGATCGGCTGAGGCGAGTGTCCTGGCTGGAAGGATGTCCCGGTGGCGGCAGGAATCCCCAGGTGTTCAAGGAAGACGTGATCCGGGTGGCCGTGGCTGACGCGGGGCCGCAGCGCAGCCATTCCGACGCCATCCGGGACCGACTCGGCCCCCGATCATCAGTGAGATCGCGACCGCCTCGGCCACGGCTCCGGCGCCGTCGAGTTCACTTCCCGTCATCTGGGTGATCGCCGCCCTCATCTGACTCGAACACCTGCCCGCCCCTCTCGTTGCACAGTGCGAGGAAGCTCAGTGGTCGTCGGGTGGGTAGGTCCCCGCGATCTCCACGAGAACGTCGTGGAACGCGATCTCGGCTGCCCCGCGGACCCGGTCCGGACGATGTGCGGCCAGGATGCGGCGCGCCGGAGCGCTGTCGCCGAGGGAGATGACCCGGACGTCCGGGTGCTTGTTGACCGTGGCGGTGCGGGGAGCGAGCGCGACGCCGAGGCCCACGCTCACCATGGCTTGCGCCTCCGCGTAGTCGTTGGCATGGAAGGAGATCTTGGGCGTGAACCCGGCGGCGAGGGCGCTCCGGCGGAGCACCTCGACGACGGGGTGGCCCTCGGCGCGGATGATCCATGGTTCTTCGGCCAGGTCGTCCATCCGCACGTTCCTGCGCCGTGACAAGCGATGGTCCGCGGCGACCATGAGCACGGTGGGGTCGGTGAAGAGCCGGGTCAGGACCACGTTGTCGGAGTCGACCCGGTTCCACTCGTAGTCCCACAGCAGGGACAGGCCGACGCGGCCCTCCTCGAGCATCCGGAGCAGTGCGTCCTCGCGACCACTGTGGATGGTCAGACCGATGGCCGGGTAGAGCTCGCGGAACCGACGTACGGCCAGCGGCAGGAACGAGCTGCCGACTGTCGGGAACGTGCCGAGCTTGAGGGTGCCGCGACGTACGCCCGCGATTTCCTCCAGGTCGCTCTCGGCCGCAGCGAGCTGGCGCAGCACCCGGCGGGCGTGTCCGGCGAGCACCAGCCCGGCCTCCGTGGGTGTCATGCCCCGGGCATGGCGTTCTAGCAGTGGCTGTCCGACCTCGCGCTCGAGGCGGAGCATCTGCTGCGAGATGGCCGAAGCGGTGTAGCCGAGCGCGGACGCTGCTCCGGTCACCGAGCCCTGCTCGACCACGTGCATCAGCACCTCGAGCCGTTTGACATCCAGCACCTCTGCTCCTTGCCTGTAGCCCTACTTAAGGGGATTGAACCCAGGTTACGTGATGCTGAAACGACGGTCGGGCGAGGCGCGCACCGGGGAGCGAGGTAGCCGTTGCGTCCGAGGCGGTCCAGGTCCGCCAGCAACTTAAGCAGGGCTACAACTCAGCGTGCAGATTCGTGATTGTGCTACACCTCACCACCGGCGCACGCTGGGTCCTCCGACACCTCATGGAGGACACGATGCGCGAGATACCCGCGACCTGGATGCGCGGCGGCACCAGCAAGTGCTGGGTGTTCCGCCTGGCCGACCTGGTGCAGCTGGACCTCTCGGTCGACGAGATCCTGCTGCGCGTGTTCGGCAGCCCGGACCACCGACAGGTGGACGGCATCGGCGGCGGGACCTCCACGACCAGCAAGGCCGTCATCCTCGCAGCCTCCGAGGCCCCCGGGCTCGACGTCGAGTACACGTTCGCCCAGGTAGGCATCGACGAGGCCAAGGTCGACTGGGGGAGCAACTGCGGCAACTGCTCGGCGGTGGTCGCGGCCTTCGCGATCCGCGAGGGCTGGGTGCCCGTCGGCGACCTGGAGACCACGGTCCGGGTCCGCAACACCAACACCAACCAGGTCATCGTCCAGCACGTGCCGACGCCTGACGGCCGCCTCGACGAGGCCGGCACCACGCGGATCCCGGGCGTCCCCTTCGATGGTTCGCCGGTCCGGATGGGCTTCGTCGACCCCGCCGGCCGCAGCACCGGAACCCTCTTCCCCACCGGGCGGCCCCGCGACGTGGTCGGGCGCGGTGGCGACCGGACAGACGTGACGCTCGTCGACGCGGGCGCCCCCGTCGTCGCCGTGCCGGCTGCTGCCGTCGGTCTGCGGGGGGACGAGACCCCGGCCGTCATCGAGGCGACGCCCGGCCTGCTCGCCCGGCTCGAGCGAGTACGTCGGGAGGCAGCGGTCCTGATGGGACTCACCGACACCGCCGCGGCCGCTGCCCGGGCGGTGCCGAAGCTCGCCCTGGTCGGCTCCTCGACCGAGACCGGCACCGACCTCAACGTCCGCATGCTCTCGATGGGGTCGGTCCACCCTGCCGTCCCCATCACCGGCAGCGTCGCGCTGACCCTCGCAGCCGTGACTCCCGGAACCGTCGTCCACGACCTCGTCACCGGGGACGTGTCCGCAGGTCTGGACCTCGGCTCGCCCGCCGGGCGGGTCAGCACCTTCGTCGAGACCCACGACGGCGCCCAGGTGGTCGGCGCCGTCCGCACCTACCGGCGGCTCGCCTCCGGCGTGGTGATGCTGCCCGAACCGCCCTGGTCCGAGCACGAGCGAGCGCCCTCCGGTTGAGCCGGCCCTTGACACCTCGCCCACATCCAGCACGCTCGATCCCAACGGAGGATCCCTCATGACGCAGGACCTGCAGCACCCCGAGGCCGTGACGCGGCCCGACAAATCCGTCGACCCCGGACCGCCGAACCCACGGACGGTCGGCACCATCATGGCCGGGTTCCTGGCCCTGGCCGTCGCGGCCTCCGCACTCGGCGGCGACCTGCTCAACCCGCCGGCCTCCACCGCCGACGGCGACTACGCCGGAGAGACGGTCTCCTTCCTGATCCCCCTCGCCGAAGGCGGGGGCACCGACACCTGGGCCCGCTACATCGGCACCGAGCTGACCCACACGGTTCCCGGTGAGCCCGGCTTCGCCCCGGAGAACGACGCGGGTGGCGAAGGGATCACCGGCACCAACCACTTCCTGTCCTCGGCAGAGCCGGACGGCACCGAGGTCCTGGTCAGCACCGCCTCGACGGTCGTGCCCTACCTGCTGGAGATGCCGGCGGTGCGCTACGACTTCACCGACCTCCAGCCCATCGTCGCCAACGGCACCGGTGCGGTCGTCTACGCCCGGACCGCGGCCGGCGTGAAGGGCCTGGACGACCTCGTGGACCGCGACCAACCGCTCACCTTCGGCGGCATCGCGGCCACCAGCCTCGACCTCACCACCCTGATGGCGTTCGACCTGCTCGGGGCCGACGTCGACTCGGTCTTCGGCTTCGAGGGACGCGGCCCGGTCAACCTCGCGCTCCAGCGCGGCGAGATCGACATCGACTACCAGACCACGTCGTCGTACGGCCCTGCCGTGGAGCCGCTCGTGAAGGACGGCACCGCGGTCCCGCTGTTCTCGCTCGGCCAGGTCGACGACGAGGGCAACCTCGTACGGGACCCGAACTTCCCGGACACCCCGACCGTCGTGGAGGCCCACGAGAAGGTCCATGGCACCGCCCCCGACCCCGATGCCTACCGCGCCTACGCCGCCATCCTGGCCCTGACGTACACCTATCAGAAGGCCCTCTGGGTCCCTGAGGAGACGCCGAAGGAGGCCGTCGACCTGCTGCGCGGCACTGCCGAGGAGCTCGGGGACGACCCGGACTTCAAGCGGAAGGCGGCCGACGTGCTCGGCGGCTATCCCCTCGATGCCGGCGACGACCTGCGCGAGCGCATCGAAGCGGCGTACACGGTCGACGACGACGTGCGTGAGTACGTTCTCGACCTGCTCGAATCCGACTACGACATCACGATCGACTGAGGCCCGCCATGCTCGACTCCGCCTTCTCCGCACTCCAGTCCCTCGGCAGCCCCGGGCTGCTGCTCATGCTCGCCGTCGGCGTCCTCGCCGGCCTCGTGATCGGCCTGATCCCCGGCCTCGGCGGCACCGGCGCCGTGGCGATCCTGCTGCCCGTGACCTTCGGCATGGAACCGGCCCCCGCGCTCGCACTGCTGATCGGCGCCCTGGCCGTCGTCCACACCTCCGACACCGTGGCCGCAGTCCTCCTCGGAGCGCCGGGCTCGGCCTCGGCCAGCGTCACGATGCTCGACGGCTACTCCATGGCCCGCAAGGGCGAGGCCAAACGGGCGCTCTCGCTGGCGTTCCTCTCCTCGATGGCCGGCGGCCTCATCGGCGCCCTGGGCCTGACTCTGGCCATCCCGCTGGCGCGGCCGCTGGTTCTCTCTTTCGGCAGCCCGGAGCTGTTCATGCTCACCGTGCTGGGCGTCTCCCTCGCAGCGGTGCTCTCCCGCGGCAACGTGGTGAAGGGCCTGGCCGCCGGGTTCCTCGGCCTCCTCCTCGGCATGGTCGGCACGTCACCGACCACGGCGGAGGAACGCTTCACCTTCGGCAGCCTCTTCCTCGGCGACGGGTTGTCGCTGGTCGCCGTCGCGCTCGGCGTCTTCGGCCTCGCCGAGATCGCCAGCCGGGCAGCAAGCCGCCGCGTCGAGAACGAGACCGTCGAGCTCCAGGGCGGCTGGTCCTCCGGCATCAAGGAGTGGCTGACCCACTGGACCCACGTCATCCGCGGTTCCCTCATCGGCATCTGGGCCGGTGTCCTGCCTGGCGTCGGGGCCACGGCCGGCACCTGGCTCGCCTACGGGCAGGCCGTCGCCACCGCCAAGGACAAGCGCAAGTTCGGCAAGGGCGACCCCCGCGGCATCGTTGGACCGGAGAGCGCCAACAACTCCGTCGAGGCCGGGGACCTCATCCCGACGCTGCTCTTCGGCATCCCAGGCGGCGTCCCCTCAGCCATGCTCCTCGGCATGCTCCTGACGTACGGCATCCAGCCGGGGCCGGCGATCGTCACCGAGCACCTCGACCTGATGTACGTCATCATCTGGTCCTTCGCCATTGCCAGCGTGCTCGGCGCCTTCCTCTGCTTCCTGGCCAGCCCCTCGCTGGCCAAGCTGACCCGGGTCCCGTTCGCGGTGCTCGCCCCCGGGCTGCTCGTGGTGATGCTGCTCGGCGCCTATCAGGAGGGCGGCCAGCTCGGCGACCTGTGGGTGATGATCATCCTGGGGGTCGTCGGCTGGCTGATGAAGGCGACCGGCAGCCCGCGGGCGCCGTTCCTCATCGGCTTCGTGCTGGCAATCCCCATGGAGCGCTACTACTACCTCACGACCAACCTGTACGACGGCTACGGCTGGCTGACGCGCCCGGGCGTCCTGGTCTTCCTGGCGATGCTGGTCCTGCCGGCCGTCTGGGCGATGGTCAAGGCGCTCCGGCTCCGCCTGCCGGCCGCTGTCGACGAAGGCCACCGTGACGAGACCGGCTCCGGAGCGGAGATCGACGGGGACGTCGAGGGCTCCCTGGCCGACTCGAGGTGGTCGCTGGGCTTCGCCGTCGGCGTGGTCGCGCTCTTCGCGCTGGCGTTCGTCGTGGCGGGCTCGTTCTCCGACGAGGCCAGGCTGATGCCACGCCTCGTCGCTGGCGGAGGTCTCGCCTTCGGAGTCGTGCTCCTCGTGCAGGAGATCCGCAAGCGGCGTACGCCGCGCGACCCCGACGCCGTGGAGGTCGGGTGGACGCGGGACGCGACGGTAGCAAGCCGGACCTTCGCCGGGATGGCTGTGTTCCTGTGCATGGTCGGTGCCGGCGGCTACCTGGCCGCAGCCCTGCTCTTCGTGCCGATGTTCCTGCTGTACGCCGCCCGCGCGATGCCCAGGACGGCAGTGCTCTACACCCTGGTGCTCGGCTCGGTCCTGCTGCTGCTCCCGTCGGTGCTGCCCGTCGACCTGCCCATGGGCTACTTCCAGTGACCGCGCCCAGAGTCACCCTGACGAGAAGGAGCACCCGATGACCATCGTCGTCGCCTATGCCGACACCGCCCCCGGTCGAGCAGCCCTCGACACCGCCTTCGCAGAGGCTGCGCGCCGACAGGAGTCCGTGGTCCTGGTCCCGGCGGTCCGGGAGGCGAGCACGCCCGATCTGACAGTCCTGCGGGAGAGCCACTCGCAGCGGTGGGACCAGCTCGACCAGGCAGGGGTAGAGGTCTCGGTCAGGCGACCCGACCTGGCCGACCCCAGCGACCGGGTGGTCCAGGTTGCCCAGCGCGTCGGCGCGAGCCTCGTCGTGCTCGGCCTCCGCCAACGCTCACCTGTGGGCAAGATGTTGCTCGGCAGCACCGCACAGCGCATTCTTCTCGACGCGACCTGCCCCGTGCTCGCGGTGAAAGCGGCGCGCGCCGGCGACTGGTGATTCGAGACCCCTGGGCGGCAGGCGGCACTCGCCACGCGGACTTCCCTGCTGAGGGCGTGATGGGGCGTCACCAGATCGTCAACGACGCGGCCGGCCACGTGACCGTCGAGTTCGTCGGCGTGCGCGGCCAAGGCGTAGACGATCCGCGGTCCATGAATCGGCACCGCTGTCGTCGCTCCGGCCCCTGGGTACGATCGGGTGGTGCCTTTGACAGGGGACGATGTCGACCGGTTCGAGCTGTCGCGACCGCGTCTGGAGGCCATCGCCTACCGTCTTCTCGGCTCCGCGGACGAGGCACAGGACGCGTAGGAGACCGCTTCGCGCCTCATTGAGCGCCATGTGTCCACCGAGGAATCCCGCACCTGCTGCGACGACGCTCTCCGCGAGGCCGAGCCTTGTGCCGGCGGCGTACCTGCCGCGCAGCCGCGCGACGAACGAGCCCATGAGGAGGAACGTGGAGATGTCGGCGCCCAACGCGTGCACCGCACCGATGCATCGGTCGGCACCTGAGATCTCTGCCCAGTCGCCGGCGCCCGCGATCGCGGTCGGCACCATGGCCGCCAACCCGGCTCCGGCCAGGAGCGTGGCGGCGCGACGTGCCTGAGCGCCACCGACCAGGTCGCGAATGGACGCACTGGTCCAGCGAACCAGGAGATCGCCAACGAGCTCTCCCTGTCGATCAACTCGGTCAAGTCGTACGAACCTTGGACTCCTCCAGCGCGCTGCCGGGGCGAAGGCCGCAGGAAACAAGGCCGTCCTGAAGGCCGTCGCCCTCGATCCCAAGCTGAAGGATCCCGCCAAGTAGGGCAGTGCGTCGGTCGATGAGGCCGACGGAGTGGTTGGCCTCCAACTCGGCCGCCCAGGCCGATCCAGCCGTGGAGCCTGCGGTGGTTGATCGGGAGACCCGCCCCACGGGCCGGCGTCCGTGCCTCCATCGTGTCCCCGGTGCTCTCCGGGCCACCGTTGGAGGTCAGCGGAGGTCGAAGACGATGCGGGGCTTGACGTTGGCCTTCTCGACCTCTTCGAAGCACTCGTTGACGGTATTCCGCCGACCGGCGAGCCGGGGTCAACGACATCCACGATCCGCTCGGCTGAACCCCGTGCTGGTGTTCCAAGGGCTCGACGCTTCGGAGACCGAGCGGCGCGTTTCACGACGACCCTCGCCGCCGGTGGCCGGCTCCTTGACGAGTGCAGGAACGTGGCGGGGCGCGGACCCGGAAGGCAACGAAATGGTGATCGTCAGTGGTGCATGAGCCTGCGCAATCCGATTGACCGAGTGCGGCATGGTGACAAGCAGCTACTTGATCCAGCCCTTGACTGCGCACACATGGAACGCGGTCGCCGGCCTGGTGGAGCGGCACAACGGGATCTTCGGTGGGGTGCTGGTGCATCTACTTCCACCCCGACTGCGCCGAGCGGGGGCAGGGTTGCCAGGGCAACCGCGCGCTGTAGAAACAGCTGGTCGAGGCCTCCGCACGAGATCGGTGAGAAGCGGACCAGCAACTCCTTCGTCTAGAACAGCACCCGCCTGAACCTGCCCGACCACCCGACCCTGGAGGCCGCCCCTCGGCCATGGTGCGGTGGAGCGTTGTGTCGTCCGCCGTCGCGGAGGGTCGGCTCACACCGTCGACCACCTCCGCTGAGATCCTCAACGACACCGGCGAATGCTCCGGCGGATAGCGGCTGAGTGGCCGCCGGACCGGCCGGGCAGTGTCTAATGGTGAGGTGGCACCTCCTCTCAGTGATCGGTCGGTCGGAGTCCTGGCCGCTGTCGGCGGAACGCCGATGGTGGAGCTTCGGCGGTTGGTGCCGCGATCGGGCGCGCGGATCCTCGTGAAGTGGGAGCCAGCGAATCCCACCGGTTCGATGAAGGACCGGATGGCCCTGGAAGTGATCCGATCAGCTGCGGCGGATGGCCGGCTGGCGCCCGGTGACACCGTCGTGGAGTACACCGCGGGCACAACGGGCATCTCGCTCGCCCTGGTCTGTGCGGCGCTCGGGTACCGGCTGCACGTGGTGTTCTCGGACGCGTTCAGTGTGGAGAAGCGCAAGACCATGCTCGCGCTCGGTGCGGAGATCACCGAAGAGCCCAGCGACGGCGGACGCATCACCGCGGATCTCATCCAACGGATGATCGCTACCTCCAAGGAGATCGCCACCCGCCCCGGGCACTGGTGGTCCGACCAGCTCAACAACCATGACGCCGTACGCGGCTACCTTCCTCTCGGCGAGGAGATCTGGACACAGACCCACGGGCGTGTCGACGCGTTCGTGCATTCCGTGGGCACCGCCCACTCGATCCACGGGGCCCCGCAGGGCTTCGGCGACGCCGAGACACCCGTCCGGGTGGTGGCTGTCGAGCCCGCCGAGTCCGCCGTGCTATCGGGTGCTCCCACCGGCGCGCACCGCATCGAGGGGATCGGGATCGGTTTCATCCCGCCGTTGTGGCGGCCGGAGCTGGTCGACTCCATTGAGCAGGTCCGCAGTGACGACGCGCAGCAGATGGCCCGCCAACTCGCGGCGGAGGAAGGGATCTTTGCCGGTACCTCGACCGGGGCCAACGTCATCGCGGCCTTGCGTACGGCCGAGACGTTGCCCGCCGGCGCCCAGGTCGTGACCCTCGCCGTCGACTCCGGCCTTCGGTACCTCAGCACGGCTCCATACGCCTGAGCACGTCTTGGCCGCGGTGGGCCGACGAGATGGCGAGCACACCGCCGTCAGCGAAGGTCGAAGACGATGCGGGCCTTGACGTTGCCCTTCTCGACCTCCTCGAAGCACTCGTTGACGTCGTCCAGCCTGCGCGTCTCGTGGATCACGCGGGTGCGGCCCTGCGCGTGGATCGCGTACACCTCGGCGAGGTCCTTGCGCGTTCCCACGATGGAACCGCGGATGGTGATGCCCTTCAGGACCGTCTCGAAGATCGGCAGGCTCACCTGGTTGTCGGCCGGCAGCGCGACGAAGACCAGGGTGCCCCCGCGGCGCAGCGACTCGAAGGCCTGCTCGAACGCCTTGGGCGCGACGGCCACGGAGATCGCGGCGTGCGCGCCGCCCAGGGCCTGGATGGCCGCGACGGGGTCCTCGGTCAGGGCGTTGACCGTGTGGTCCGCCCCGAGCTCCTTGGCGAGCTCGAGCTTCTCGTCGTTGATGTCGACGGCCACCACGGTGGCGCCGCTGATCTTCGCGTACTGCAGCGCGAGGTGGCCGAGCCCGCCGATGCCGAACACCGCCACGAGCGTGCCGGGCCGTGCGCCGGAGAGCTTGACCGCCTTGTACGTCGTCACCCCGGCGCAGGTGAGCACGGACGCATCGAGCGGGTCCACCTCGTCCGGCACCTGGGCGACGTACGCCGCGTTCGCCTTGGCGTACTCGGCGTAGGAGCCGTCGACGCCGTAGCCGGTGTTGACCTGCAGCTCACACAGGGTCTCCCACCCGTCGACACAGAATTGGCAGCTGCCGCAGGCCTCACCGAGCCAGGGCATGGCGACCCGGTCGCCCACCTTCGGGGTGATGACGCCGGCGCCCACCTGCTCTACGACTCCGACACCCTCGTGGCCGGGGATGAAAGGAGGGGTCGGCTTGACCGGCCAGTCGCCGTGGGCGGCGTGGATGTCGGTGTGGCACAGGCCGGCGGTCTCGACCTTGACGAGCACCTCGCCGGGGCCGATCTGCGGCTTCGGGACGTCTTCGACGAAGAGGGACTTGGTGAAATCGTGCACGACTGCTGCCTTCATGGAGATCTCTCCTTGCATAGAGGTGCCGTCCAGTCACGCGCCGGTTGCGCGTGGATGTCCTGGGCGCCGTTGTCGGTGAAACTCTGGGTGCCGTGCGCGTCGGTGTCGCGCGGTCGGCCGTCCATCAGAAGAAGCCGAGCGCGTCGGGGGAGTAGGAGACCAACAGGTTCTTGGTCTGCTGGTAGTGGTCGAGCATCATCTTGTGGTTCTCGCGCCCGATGCCGGACTGCTTGTAGCCGCCGAACGCCGCATGCGCGGGGTACTGGTGGTAGCAGTTCGTCCAGACCCGGCCGGCCTTGATCCCGCGGCCCATCCGGTACGCCGTCGCACCGTCGCGGCTCCACACGCCGGAGCCGAGGCCGTAGAGGGTGTCGTTCGCCGTCTTGAGGGCGTCGTCCTCGTCGTCGAAGCTGGTCACCGAGACCACCGGTCCGAAGATCTCCTCCTGGAAGATCCGCATCGAGTTGTGGCCCTCGAAGACGGTCGGCTGGACGTAGTACCCGCCCGCCAGGTCACCGTCGAGGATCACCCGCTCGCCACCGGTGAGGACCTTTGCTCCCTCCTGCTTGCCGATGTCGATGTACGACAGCACCTTCTCCAGCTGGTCGTTCGACGACAGGGCGCCCATCATGGTCGCGGTGTCGAGCGGGTTTCCCATCACGATCTTCTCCACCCGGGCGATCGCGTCGCCGAGGAACTCGCTGTAGATCGACGACTGCACGAGGGCACGCGACGGGGAGGTGCAGACCTCGCCCTGGTTGAGGGCGAACATGGCGAAGCCCTCGAGTGCCTTGTTGTAGAACGCGTCCCGCTCCACGGCGACGTCCTCGAAGAAGATGTTCGGGCTCTTGCCGCCGAGCTCGAGCGTCACCGGGATGATGTTCTGGCTGGCGTACTGCATGATCAGCCGGCCGGTCGTGGTCTCACCGGTGAACGCGACCTTCGCGATCCGGCTGCTCGACGCCAGCGGCTTGCCGGCCTCGACTCCGAACCCGTTGACCACGTTGAGCACCCCGGCCGGGAGCAGGTCGCCGATGACCTCCATCAGCTTCAGGATCGACCACGGCGTCTGCTCCGCCGGCTTGAGCACGACGGCGTTGCCGGCGGCCAGGGCGGGGGCCAGCTTCCAGACAGCCATGAGGAGCGGGAAGTTCCAGGGGATGATCTGGCCGACGACCCCCAGCGGCTCGTGGAAGTGGTAGGCGACGGTGTTCTCGTCGATCTCGCTCGAGCTGCCCTCCTGGCCGCGGAGGACACCTCCGAAGTAGCGGAAGTGGTCGACCGCAAGGGGCAGGTCGGCGGCGAGTGTCTCGCGCACGGCCTTGCCGTTGTCCCAGGTCTCCGCGATCGCGAGCATCTCGAGGTTCTGCTCGATCCGGTCGGCGATCCTCAACAGGACGTTGGAACGCTCGGCGAGCGATGCCCTGCCCCACGAGTCGGCAGCGGCATGGGCGGCGTCGAGTGCCGCCTCGATGTCGTCCGCAGTGCCGCGAGCGACCTCGGTGAACGGCTTGCCGTTGACCGGCGAGATGTTCTCGAAGTACTCGCCCTGGATCGGCTCGACCCACTCCCCGCCGATGTAGTGGTCATAGCGGCTCTTCACAGAGACGGTCGAGTCCGACGAGCCCGGAACAGGGAAGACGGTCATGAGGAGAACTCCAAGCCTTGGCGAGTGATGACGGTCACACGCTAGGCATGACGACGTTGCATCACCGTTGCATGCCCGATGGCGGCAGCGCCGCCTCGTCGGGACTAGGTGCCGAGCTCCCGGTCCAGCCGCGTGATCTGGGCCGCGATCATCGGGTGCAGCGGCGAGGTGGGCCCCAGGGCGTCGCGCTGAGCCAGCCACATGTCGTAGTCGTCGGCACCCCACGCCGACCGGGTCCAGGTCGACATCAGGTCCGGAACGCCGTGCCGCATGATCGTCTCCCGCAGGGACCGCTCCACGTCCTGACGCAGCGTCACGACCCCCGGCGCCACCGATCGAGGAAGCAGCGGGCCCCGGTAGGCGCGCATGGCCGCGACGACGTCACCGGCAACGAGGTGCGCCGCGACCGCCAGCCAGTCGGCGGTGACGTGGGCGACCAGGCGGTAGGGCCGTGACGCGAGAAGGTCGTCGCCCAGCAGGGTCCGTAGCCGGTTGAGCTCGGCCCGGAGGGTCGAAGCCGTGTTGTCCTCCTCGTACAGGAGCACCGACAGCTCGTCGCCCGACAGCCCACGAGGAGCGGACGCCAGCAGCAGCAGGATCTCGCTGTGCCGCGGGCTGAGCCGCAACGTGGACCGCCGAGAGCTCCCGTCGTGGATCGTGAGCAGTGACTCGTGCCGGCCCAGAGCCTCCAGGCCGATCGACAGCCCGGTGGTGGTGCGCCCTTCCTCGGAGGCTCGGTAGGAGAGCATGTGACGAGCCAGCTCGGCCTCCGCCATCCGGGCGGCAGCGCGCACCATGGCCATCGTCTGCGGTACGACGATCGAGTCGCCTCCGGTGATGTCGAGCACGCCGAGCAGCGCGCCGGACGTAGGGTCGTGGATCGGTGTGGCCGCGCAGCTCCACTGCTGCACGGAGAGGCGAAAGTGCTCGGACCCGGCCACGCTCACCGGCCGGTTCAGGGCCAGTGCCAGCCCGGGCGCGCTGGTCCCGGCGATTCTCTCGTCCCAGTTCGCTCCTTCGACGAACCCGATCGACTCGACGCGGCGCAGCACGCTCGGACTGCCGCACACCCACAGCAACTGACCGGACGAGTCCGACACCGCCATGATCGCGTCGCAGTCCCGGGCTGCCTGGCCGAGCACGTCGTCGAGGATCGGGAAGACGTGCGCGAGCGGATGGGCCTCCCGGTAGTCCTTCAGGGAGTCATGGGGCAGCGTGATGGGAGCGTCCACCGTGTCTGCCTGGACACCCGCAGCGGCCGAGCGCTGCCACGACTCCGCAACTTGGTCGCGAAGCACCCGGGGAGACACATTTCCAGTAGACAGCACTATCGCCCCACACACCATAGAAGGGCTGGTGCCGTTGGAGAGAGGAAGCCCCGTTCACGGTGCCCGTGTCGTGTCACCCTGGTTCATGGTCGAGCTGCTGGTGGTTGCGTTGTCAGTCTTCGGGTTCGCGATGTTCTCGCAGCGGTCCTCGCTGTCTCCGGTGACGGCGCCGATGGTCTTCGCGGCGGTCGGTCTCCTCGTGGGGACGGTGGGCGTGGACTGGTTCGACCTGACGTTGGACAGCGAGGTCGTCTCGGTGCTCGTCGAGGGCACCCTGGTGCTGGTCCTGTTCACGGACGCGGCACGGATCGACCTGCGGGCACTGCGGACGGAGGCGGCGCTGCCCGTCCGACTGCTGGCGATCGGGCTTCCACTGACGATCGTGGCGGGCACGGCGGCAGCCGCACTGCTCTTCGACGAGCTGACCCTGATCGAAGCGGGCCTCGTCGCCGCGGTCCTGGCCCCCACGGACGCCGCCCTCGGTCAGGCCGTGGTCAGCGACCGTCGGCTGCCGGTGCGGATCCGCCAGAGCCTCAACGTGGAGAGCGGTCTCAATGACGGGATCATGGTCCCCGTCGTCACCGTCCTGCTCGCCCTCTCGGTGGCCGAGGCCGACGTCGCCGGCGCCGGGGCCTGGGGCGAGTTCCTCGCCCGTCAGCTCGGCTTCGGCCTCGCTGCCGGTGTGCTCGTCGGTGCTGCGGGCGGATGGCTGCTGCACCGCCGCGCCGTGGCTGGTGAGGTGGAGGGCACGTACCGACAGCTGGCCGCGCTGGCGGTGGCCGCCGCGGCGTTCGCCGGGGCGGAGGTTCTCGGGGGCAACGGCTTCATCGCCGCCTTCGTGGCGGGTCTCGCGTTCGCTCGCGTGGCGACCTCCGAGTGCGCAGATGTTCGGGACTTCACCGAGGACGAGGGGGAGTTGCTGACGTCGCTGACGTTCCTGGTCTTCGGAGCGGCACTCGCCGGTCCTCGTCTCAGCCACCTGAGCTGGCAGATCGGTCTGTACGCCGTCGCCTCCCTCACGGTGGTGCGGCTCGTCCCGGTGCTGATCGCGCTCGCCCGTTCGGGCACCTTGGTGGAGACGCGACTCTTCGTGGGCTGGTTCGGGCCTCGGGGGCTGGCCTCGATCCTGTTCGCCCTGCTCGTGTCCCAAGAGCTCCAGGGCACCGGGGCAGACATGATCCTCGACATCGCCGTCTGGACGGTGCTGCTCAGCATCTTCGCCCACGGACTGAGCGCAAGCTGGTGGGCAGGACGGCTGGGCGACCGGCTCGCCGGCAGCCACGAGACCATGGCTGAGAACCGTCCGGCACCCGAGCTGCCGACCCGCCGCAACCTCCCCTGAGGACGCGAACAGGGCGCGCCGGCGCCGCCAGGCACGCCGCGCGGCTGGATCCGACATGCGTCCTCCGACCCTGAGCCGGGCACCGTCCCTGGCTGCTGGCACCATCACCCGCATGGAGGTCGAGGCAGGCGAGGCCCACCGCGCGGGCCGGGGCCTGGCCCTGGTCTGTGGTGCCGGCGTCATCTGGGGGACCATCGGGCCGGCGGTCGACGTGGTGCACGAACGGTCGGATCTGTCCGTCCTGACGATGAGCGGGTGGCGCGCCGCCGCCGCGGTGGTGACCCTTGCTGCCGTGGTGCTCATCAGCAGACAGCTGGGCGCCTGCGTCGCCCTGGTGCGCGCCCACCCGATCCGGATCCTCGCGATGGGCGCCTTCACCTCGGCCTTCCAGCTCCTCTTCTTCGTGGCTGTGCTGGCCGCCGGGGTGAGCATCGCGACCGTGGTCGCGCTGGGGTCCGCGCCGGTGCTCCTGCTCCTGCTGCACAGCGTGCAGCGGCGACGACTGCCGGGCCTGGCGCCGCTGATCACGGTGTCGATGGGCGTGGTCGGTCTGCTGCTGGTGAGCCTCATCGGCGGCGACACGGTGGGGTCGGCCCCGACACTGGGCGTTCTGGCCGCTCTCGCCTCCGGTGCGGCCTTCGCGCTCTCCGCGGATGTGGGCAGCTCCGTCTCCCGGGGGCATGACGCGGTGCCCGTCGCCACCGGCACCATGGTCGTGGCCGCGTTGATCATGGTCCCCGCCGGCCTGGCAGTGGGGCTCGTGCGGGGGGACTCGCTGGTCGCCGCGGACGCCGTGACATGGGCGGGGCTGGCCTACCTCGGTGTGGTCACGATGGCCCTGGCCTACGTCCTTCTCTTCGCGGGGCTGCGCACCACCGCCAGCGGGTCGGCCACGGTGGCCACGCTCCTCGAGCCCGTCACCGCTGTCGTCATCGCGGTGCTGCTGCTCGGTGAGAGGCTGACACTCGCGGGAGTGGCCGGCACGCTCCTGATCCTCGCCGCCATCGGGACCCTCGGCCTCAGGCAGGAGGTCTCGGAGGTCCCGGAGGTCCACTAGCTGCGCTCAGGAGTCCGGCAGCACGTCCCTGACCGCGTCGACCACCTTGGCCAGTACGGGCCGTTCGTCGCCGCCGCTGGCCCAGACCGGGTCCTGCGGCAGCGGCCCCATCGGGTCCGACTCCTCGGGGTCGGTCGCTCGTGGCGCGAGGGAGCGGCTGAAGGCCTCGTCGAGTCCCACGAGGCGGTGTCCCTCGGGCAGCAGCATCGCCTGGAAGTCGTCGCCCGCGACCACCATGTCGTGGTGGAGGCTCTCGACCAGCGCCTCGACGGTCGGCCGGGGCACGTCGGTGAGGCTGCCGACCAGGGTGCCGACGAGCGCCGTCGGCAGCAGCGGCACGTGGACCTGCGGTCGCTCGAGCCCTGCGTGCGCCGTGTAGGCCTCGAGCAGCGCGCCGTAGCGCAGCTGGTCGGGGCCGCCCACGTCGAAGTGACGCGAGGGGCCGGCGTACGCGAGCGCCCCGACCAGCGCCTCGAGCACGTCGACGACGGCGATCGGCTGCACCATGGAGTCCATCCACGACGGCACGGTGTGCACGGGCATCCGCTCGCTGATCTGCCGGATGATCTCGAACGATGTGGACCCGGAGCCCAGGAGTACGGCGGCGCGCAGCACGACCACGGTCGCGGGCACATCGCTGAGGATCCGCTCGACCTCGCGTCGGGACTCGATGTGCTCGGAGAGCTCGGAGTCGGCGACGTCCGGGACGAGCCCGGAGAGATACACGACCCGTTCGACGCCGTGGGCGCGAACCGCGGCCGCGAGGTTGGTGGCTGCCTTGCGGTCGGTCTCGGCGAAGTCGTCGCCGCCCATCCCGTGGATCAGGTAGTACACCGCGTCCACGCCCTCGCAGGCCGCCGTCACCTGGTCGGGGTCGAGCGCGTCCATGACGACGGTCTCCACTCGGTCGCCCCACCACGGCTGATCGCGATCTGGGTTGGACGTGGTGGTGCGCACGTCGTGGCCGCGCTCGAGCAGCACGGGCACCAGTCGCCCGCCGACGTAGCCGGTCGCGCCGGTCACCAGGATCTTCATCTCGTCCTCAACTCTCCCCGGGGTGTCGGCCTCCGGGCCGGCAGCACCTCGGTGAGGCACGACGGCTCGGCGAATGTCACGAGCGTACTGCTGCGTCCGGGCTGCCTCTGGCGTGGGCGAGGGGCGGCCACGCCTCAGGGTGCCCGCTGCCCGTCGACCTGGACGGCGTACCAGTTCCCGCCGTTCAGGAAGACGTCGTGGCACTTCACCTCGTGCTTGCCCTCGTGGGCGTAGAAGTACAGCGGGTGCCGGTCGTAGGTGACCTGGGTCGTGCCATCCGAGCGCTGGACGGTGCCGAGCAGAGCGTCCCGGACCCGCCCTACGGCGCGTGGGGCGTCGTCGGTGAGGACGGGAGGCCAGGCCTCGGCACAGGCGCCGTAGCAGCGGGGCCGGGACGTGGTCTCGATGTCGAACAGGTACGCCGCCTGCCCGGTGCCGTCGAACAGGACGTTCCCGAAGTCACTCTCGGCAGCGATGACCTTCGTGCCCCGCTCGAGCTGCCGGGCGGACGGTGACCCGGATGGTTCGGGGGAGGGGGCGGTCGTGGTTGTCGTCGGGCTCGCAGTCGGGGTGAGCTTGTCGGTGGCGGGGGCGGGGGCGGCCGGATCGTCGGCACAGCCCGTCAGCACGCCCAACAGCAGGAACGCCGCGATCAGTCGAGTCCTCACGGTGCCAGTGTGACCCCCTGGTCCTCGCGGCACCTGACACACGGGATCGATCGAGCCCAGAATGGTGGGATGGACAACCGCAACCCCGATGTCGACGCCTGGTTCGAGACCTACGAGAACCCGCAGAAGGAACTGGTGCAGGCAGTACGCCGCATCGTCCTCGACGCCGACCCACGGATCTCCGAGACCATCAAGTGGAAGGCGCCCACGTTCACCTACCAGGGCAACCTCGCCTCCTTCTACCCCAGGTCCACCAAGCACGTGTCCCTCATGTTCCACACCGGAGCCTCACTCCCTGATCCGGCCGGGCTGTTGGAGGGCGAGGGGGACACCTCCCGGGTCGCGCGCTTCCTGGATGACGCCGACCTCGCGGCCAAGGCGGATGCGCTCCGAGGGCTGGTGATGGCCTGGATCGAGCTGAAGGGCTGACCCGGCCCTCCGGGAAGCCGTCTCACACGACGTCTCGTCGCTGGACCGCCACGAGCCCGGCAGCCCAACCGGGTGCGCGTCCGTGGGGTGGTGGGTCGATGGTGTCGATCTCATGACCACTCGCGGCGAGCAGCCACGAGGTCAAGGAGTTGGAGTTCCACATCTCGCCCGTTCCCAGCTCGTCGCGTCCCCAGGTGCGGGTGGGGAACATCCGGACCAGATCCAGCACCTGTTGCGCCCGGTTCCGGTCGGCGCTGAGCCGCCGGGGACTGTTCACGGCCGCGGCCGCGTCCGGGATGACTCCGCCGCTCCACCGGCGCACCTCGTAGCGGAACAGTGGCGAGCGACCCAGCCATGCCAGGCCCACGGAGCCCTCGCCGACGACACCACGGTCCGTGGCCTGGTTGCCCCAGACCGGCGTCATCTCGATCACGTGGCGGGCTCCATCGAGCCGGACCTCCAACGCCGAGTGGTAGAGGTCGCGCCGCGGGCGGCGTTCGTGGCGCGCAACGATCGCTTCGAACACCAACCCGCTCCAGCGCACAAGGCGAGAGCCGTCGCCCGCTCCCAGCGGCAACCAGTACAGATCGACACTCGCCAGGGAACCCGTGTCGGGACCCGGGGTCACCTCGGCGCTTCTCGCCGCGCTGGGCCGGCTGGCTCGGGGCGTCATGCGGTGGCTGGGACCGTGACGTAGTCGAAGACGAGTCGCGCGGGGATCTTGCCGGAGAGCACCTCTGCCATCGCCTCGTTGACGTCCTCGAGACTCCTGGTCTCGGCGATGACCCGGGTCCTGCCTGCCGCGTGGAGCGCGAAGACCTCCGCGAGATCCTGACGGGTGCCCACGATGGAGCCGAGGATCGAGATCCCCTTGAGCACGGTCTCGAAGATGGGGATCGTCATGGCGCCGCCGTCCGCGGGCAAGGCCACGCAGACGAGACGACCGCCGCGGCGAAGGGAGGCGAAGGCCTGCTCGAAGACCCGGGGCGACGCGGCCAGCACCACGGCCACGTCGAGTCCGCCCAGGGCCTGGATGGCGCCGACGGGATCAACGGTGGCCGCGTCGACAAGATGCTCGGCGCCGAGTTCGGCGGCGAGGTCGAGCTTGGGCTGCTCGATGTCGATGGCGACAACGGTTCCACCCATGATCCGGGCGTACTGGACCGCAAGGTGGCCCAGACCGCCGATGCCGAAGATCCCGACCAGTTCGCTCGGCGCAACCTGGGCGACCTTGACCGCCTTGTAGGTCGTCACTCCCGCACAGCTCAGGGGTGCGGCGTCGATGGACGTGATGCCGTCGGGCACCGGGACGACGTACGTCGCACTGGCGAGGGCGTACTCGGCGAACGCTCCGTCGATCGAGTAGCCGCTGTTCTGCTGCTGCTCGCAGAGGGTCTCGCGACCGTCGACGCAGTAGCGGCACTCGCCGCAGGCAGAGCCGAGCCAGGCGATCGAGACACGCTCGCCCAGGGTGCGACGGGTGACCCCGGCGCCCAGCTTCTCGATGATCCCGATGCCCTCGTGGCCCGGGACGAACGGCAGCGTCGGCTTGACGGGCCAGTCGCCCCTGGCCGCGTGGATGTCGGTGTGGCACAGACCGCACACCTCGAGACGGATCAGGACCTGACCGGCTCCGGGCTCGGGGATGTCACGTTCGACGATCTCGAGTGAATCGGAGAAGGCTGTGACGACGGCTGCCTGCATGACTGGACCTCTCATCGGGCCCCTGACCCGGTGCTTCCCGATGCTCCGGTGAGCCGAGATCGCACGGTCAGGCGGCGCCTCCATCGTCGGGCGCCGAGGCGGTCGCGAGGCAGGGCCCCCGGTCGCATCCACGAAGGACGTTTGGCACTGTCCGACAGACCGCTCTCAGAGGAGCGTCATGCGGTGGGCAGGACCCTTCTCCGGCCGACCGCTTCTCAGCCGAGGAAGATGCTGGTGAGCTTGCGTCCGGGACGCTCGAGCGGCAGCTCGGTCTCCTCCGCGACGAACTCGCGCATCAGGTCGATCGCCATCAGGATCTTCGGGTTGCGCAAGGAGTAGTAGACGCTGGTGCCCGCTCGTCTGGTCGTCACGATCCCGCGCTCACGCAGGACGGCCAGGTGCTGGCTGGCGTTCGACTGGCTCACGCCGAGGGTCTCGGCGATCTCGCCGACGCTGAGCTCGCCATCGCGGAGCACGCTGATGATCAGCAACCGCTTCGGATCGGAGATGGCCTTGCAGACGCGCTCGTGCAGCTCACGCAGCTCGGCTGCCAGAGCCTCGTTCATGGTCACCTCCTTGCCGGTGAGACGCACGGGTCGGGCACTCGACGCCCCGGTCGATGACAAGTTTAGCCTTGAACCAGGAGCAGCCAGATGGCCAGGACCGCGAGGAGGGACACCGTCACGGCCAGGAGCAGGAGGAGGCGGGCCGACCCGGGGTCCCGCCCGGCCTCGATCCGGGAGGCGGTGCGCTCGTAGCGCAGCTCGCTGAGCACCAGCAGCACCATCGCCACGGTCAGGCCGAACAGTCCCGGCAACGCCTGGACCAGCCTCCCTCCTGTTTGGTGCAGCAGGAGTGCCGAGATCCCGGCGACGCCGAGGGCGGTGCGCTGCCAGGCCATGGCGGTGCGTTCGGCCTGGAGGCCGGCATCGTGATGCGGCCCCTCGCGATCGCGGCTCCAGGGCCGAGGCGGGACCATGATCAGTCGACCAGGTCGGCGATGACGAGGGCGAGCGCCACCAGGGAGGCGAGCACCAACGACCAGGCCACGAGCCGAGGGACGAACGACCGGGGCAGCTGACGCCCGAACCGCATCGCGCGCTCGTTGCGCTGCCAGTCGCGGTAGGACATCCAGGCCAGGAATCCACCCAGCCCGATCAGCAGGAACCCGAGCGCGTGCCGCATCAGGCTCAGTCCCGGCACGAAGCGGATGACGGCCACCCCGGCGGCCATCAGCGCCAGGGAGGTCCGGATCCAGGCCAGGAAGGTCCGCTCGTTGGCCAACGTGAACCGATAGTCGGGATCCACCCCACTGTCCGGCCCACTCTCCGGCCGCGGCTCGGGTGACGTGGACTGAGGGGACATGGGCTACCTCTCTGCGCGGTCAGGTCGGGTCAGGTCAGCGACGTCGAGGCGGCGCACTGGTTGCGTCCCACGTCGAGCACCAACAGCTCGTCCTCCGGTGGGCGCAGCTGTCCGGCGTTGACCAACCGGATGGTGTCGTAGGCCGCGGGTGCGTCGGGAAGGGTGGACACGATCTCCTCGACGAAGCGCTCGATGGCCCGCTCGTTGAGCAGGGTGGCTTCGAAGACCTGGCTGAGCGTGGTCGTCACGGCGCCGGCGTCGTTGAACTCGTCAGGACTCGACCAGTGGGCAGGAGCGATGACGGTCGCCGGCTCGAGCGGCTCCAGCCGGTCGTGCACGCTGCGGAACAGCGAACGCGCCAGGTCCTCCGCCTGCCCGGTGAGGTCCGGTCGGCCGAGGCCGCGCACGAAGATCGTGTCGCCGACCAGCATCAGGCGCTCGCTGACCAGGAGGGCGGTGGTCCCCGGCGTGTGCCCGGGCAGGTGCATCGTCAGGGCACGCACGACGCTGTCGCGTCCCAGTGGCAGCTCCTCGCCGTCCGCGAGGGGGCGGTTGGGGAACGGGATCTCCTCCGCGCTGTCCTCCGGCGGGAGGTGGTACTCGACGCCGAGGCTCTCGGCCAGGCTCGGACCGCCACTGATGTGGTCGGCGTGGACGTGGGTGTCGATGACGTGGGTGACCGTCATCGCGTGCTCCTGGGCGAGATCCAGGTACGGCGAGTGGTGGCGCGCCGGGTCGACCACGATGCAGCTCTCACCGGGGACGCCGATCACGTAGGACAGGCAGCCCTTGGCCGGACGCTGGAGCTGCCAGGCACGTGCGGGCGCGGGGACGCCGTCGAGCTCGACCGGCACGAGGAGCCTGGCCCAGGCATCCATCCCGCCTGCCAGGGATTTGGTCTCCTTGCCGAGCTCGTTGAACTCCTCCACCACGAGCGCCGAGCCGTTCCCGTGCGCACACACGATGACCGCGTCGTCCAGGGTGTCGGACGCGAACCGCTCAGGCTCCTCCAGAACCTCGTACACGGGGGCATGGCGCGTCGAGACCTCCCGACGTCCCTCGATCTTGTGGGCCGCGAACTCGTCGGTGTTGCGGACGTCGAGGATCTCGGAGATGCGACCGTGCAGGATCTCCTCGTGGAGCTCCGCGGCCGAGATTGTCCAGGCTTCCATGCCGATCGTCCTTCCTGCGTCCGAGGCCTGCCGGACGCGCG
Source organism: uncultured Actinomycetota bacterium (assembly GCA_963767955.1). Lineage (GTDB taxonomy): Bacteria > Actinomycetota > Actinomycetes > Propionibacteriales > Nocardioidaceae > Nocardioides. Next base: position 942,236 of record CAVYGA010000003.1, read on the forward strand.
TTCGGGTGAGCTAGGGACCGTTGCAATGTCCGGACAACTCGCCGGACAAGGGGGTTGTTGCATGCGCCATCACGAATGTAATGTGACGCGCAACACAGCGCAATCCCTCGTATCTCCCCGGAGGACCCGCCATGACCGATGCGGCACCCGACAACGAAACTCCCGAGAGCATGACGATCGTCGCGTGGAGCGGAGATCTCGACAAGATCTGGCCGACCCTGATCCTGGGATCCACGGGTGCCGCCTACGGCATGAAGACCACCATCTTCTTCACCTTCTGGGGCCTGTTCCCGCTGGTCCGCGACGACGTACGGATCACCGGCACCAACGCCATGACCAAGGCACTCGCAGGCATGAACCCTCCCGGCGTGAGCAACATGAAGCTCTCCAAGCTCAACATGGGTGGTGCCGGCGCCTGGATGATGAAGAAGCTCGCGCGGGACAACAAGGTCGCCAGCCCCAAGGAGCTGCTCGAGATGTGCTCGGAGCTCGGGGTCAACCTCTGGCCGTGCGAGATGACGATGGAGCTGATGGGCCTGCGCCAGGACCAGCTCATCGAGGGTGCCGGCGACCCGGTGGGCGCCGCGACCGCGCTCTCCGCGATGAGCCGCTCGCAGATCAACCTGTTCATCTGACCGCTACTCGGCCCGCGGGGGTCGATCCGAACGGAAGAAGTCTCATGGACCAGCACGTCGACGCAACGGTGGACGCCAAGGGCCAGAAGTGCCCGATGCCCGTACTCCTCCTCTCACGCGGGATCAAGGCCCTGAGCTCGGGCCAGGTCCTGCTGGTCGAGGCGACGGACAGCGGCTCCAAGAGCGACATCCCCTCCTGGGCGAAGGACACCGGCAACGAGCTGCTGGACAGCTCGGTGGAGGACGGCGTCTACCGCTACCTCATCCGGAAGAGCTGACGGGATGCAGCTCGGGTTCGCGATCGACCAACGCACCTGCATCGGGTGCCACGCCTGCACCGTGGCCTGCAAGACCGAGCACGACATCCCGGTCGGGCAGTTCCGCACCTGGGTCAAGTACGTCGACAGCGAGTCCTTCCCGGACACCACGCGGTCCTTCGGGGTGATGCGGTGCAACCACTGCACCGACGCCCCCTGCGTGAAGATCTGCCCGACCGAGTCGCTGTTCAAGCGCGAGGACGGCATCGTCGACTTCGACCAGGAGCGCTGCATCGGCTGCAAGAGCTGCATGCAGGCCTGTCCGTACGACGCGATCTACATCGACAAGGACACCAGCACCGCCGCCAAGTGCAACCTGTGTGCCCACCGCGTCGACGAGGACCTCGAGCCCGCGTGCGTCGTGGTCTGCCCGACGCACTCGATCTGGGTGGGCGACCTCGACGACCCGACCAGCGGGATCGCCCGGCTGGTGAACGACCACGACACGATGGTCCGCTCGCCGGAGCAGAACACCGGTCCCAACGTGTTCTACCTCGGCGCCGACCGTGCCGTGCTCGATCCGCTCGCGGCCCCTGTCGAGGACACCTACATCTGGGCCAAGCCCGACCGGCAGCGCCTCGAGAACGCAGCGGACCTGCCGCGGGACCCGGGGACGAGTGCCCGCACCACGCTGAACACCGCCCACCCCCGGCCCTGGGGCTGGAAGGTCACCACCTACCTGTGGACCAAGGGGGTGGGCGCCGGGGCGCTGGCGCTGGCCGGCCTGGCGCACATCCTCGGGATCGAGCTGGGGTCGGTGGGCGACTACGCCGCGCCGCTGCTGGGTCTCTTCGGGGCGGCCACGACCGGCGCACTGCTGGTGTGGGACCTCAAGCGCCCCGAGCGCTTCCTCTACATCTTCTTGAAGTCCAACTGGACCTCCTGGCTGGTGCTCGGGGCCTACGTCCTCACGATCTTCTCCGGCGGGGCGGTCCTGTGGCTGCTGGCCGCATGGCTCGACGTCGGCTGGGCCATGACGGTGCTGGCCTGGCTGGCCCTCCCGGCCAGCGCCATGATGGCGGGCTACACCGCCTTCCTGTTCGGTCAGGCCGAAGGTCGTGACCTGTGGCAGTCCCGCCTCCTGTTCTGGCACCTGCTCGTCCAGGCGGTGATGGTCGGGAGCGGCGCGCTGGCCCTGGTGGGGCTGCTGGTGGACCTGTCCGACAGCGCGTGGACCCTGCTCGCGGCGTCGTTCGTGATCGGTGCCGTCCTGCACCTGGTGATGCTCGCCCTCGAGTACGGCGGCAGGCACCCCACCCGGCACGCCTCCGTGGCGGCGCGCATCATCAGCTCGGGGCGCTATGCGCGCACGTTCTGGCTCGCGGGGGTGCTCCCCGTGGCGCTCGCCGTCGTGCTCGGCGTCCTCACCTGGGCCGGAGCGCCCGTGGTCCTGCTCGCGCTCGGTGGACTGCTCGTCCAGCCCGCGCTCCTGGCCTACGAGAGCGTCTTCGTCCGGGCCGGCCAGGACGTCCCCCTGTCGTGACCGCCGGCGCCGAGCACCCCGCCAGTTCACCCTGCCCGTTGACCCTGCCTCGAAGGGACCCGTCATGACGCTTGAGTCGGAGCGCGAGATCACCCCGCTGAAGCTGCCGGGGGAGCGCACCCACGAACGCCTGCGCAACTTCCCGCCGGTCGCCGACTGGGACCACCACGTGGAGTACGACGCGAAGGCGCACCCGCGCAAGGTGCCCCACGAGTACATGCTCGTGCCGACCACGTGCTTCAACTGCGAGTCGGCCTGTGGCCTGCTCGCCTACGTCGACAAGTCCGACATGTCGATCAAGAAGCTGGAGGGCAACCCCGCGCACCCGGGCTCCCGCGGACGCAACTGCGCCAAGGGGCCCGCGACGATCAACCAGATCAACGACCCCGAACGCATCCTGCATCCGCTTCGTCGCTCCGGCAAGCGCGGCGGCGGTGACTGGGAGCGGGTCAGCTGGGACGACGCCCTCGACGACATCGCCGGCAGGATCCGAGCGGCCATCGTCGAGGACCGCAGGGACGAGGTCGTCTACCACGTGGGCCGACCGGGCGAGGACGGCTTCGCGGAGCGCTTCCTGCTGGCCTGGGGAGTGGACGGCCACAACAGCCACACCAACATCTGCTCGGCCGGGGCCAGGCTCGGCTACTCCCTGTGGGGCGGCTACGACCGCCCGTCGCCCGACTACTCCAACGCCAAGGTCATCCTGCTGATCTCCAGCCACCTGGAGGCGGGTCACTACTTCAACCCCCACGCCCAGCGGATCATGGAGGGCAAGGTCGCCGGGGGAGCCAAGCTCGTCGTGCTCGACCCGCGCCTGTCCAACACCGCGTCCCAGGCCGACCTGTGGATGGCGCCCTGGCCGGGCAGCGAGGCGGCCATCCTGCTGGCGGTGGCGTCGTACCTCCTGCGCACCGACCAGGTCGACCGCGAGTTCATCCGGCGCTGGGTCAACTGGTCGACGTACATGGAGCACCTCCACCCCGACATGCCGGGTGACGACTTCGACGCCTTCCTGGGGGTGCTGACCGAGGACTATGCGCAGTACACCTTCGCCTACGCCGCGGAGCAGGCACAGATGCCCGAGGAGCAGATCGAGGAGCTGGCCACCATCGTCGCGACGGCCGGCAGCGCCCTGTCCGCGCACGTGTGGCGCGCGGCGACCGCCGGCAACCTCGGCGGCTGGCAGGTCTCGCGCGCCCTGTTCTTCCTCAACGTCCTCACGGGCAGCGTCGGCACCAAGGGAGGCACCAGCCCGAACGGCTGGGACAAGATCATCGCCCACGGGCCCGACGTCCCGGGGGGTCACGAGTCCTGGAACGAGCTCCTCTGGCCGGCCGAGTTCCCGATGTCGACCAATGAGATGTCGATCCTGCTGCCGCATCTGCTCAAGGACGGCCGGGGCAAGCTGGCGATGTACTTCTCCCGGGTCTACAACCCGGTCTGGACGAACCCCGACGGCTTCAGCTGGCTCGAGGCACTGACCGACGAGGCCCTGGTCGACTGCCACGTGGCGCTGACGCCGACCTGGTCGGAGACCGCCACCTTCGCCGACTACGTCCTCCCGATGGGGCACAGCACCGAGCGTCACGACACCCAGTCCTACGAGCAGTACGCCGGGAAGTGGCTCGGCTTCCGGCAGCCGGTGACCCGGGTGGCCATGGAGAAGATGGGCCGGATCGTCTCGGACTCGCGCGAGTCCAATCCGGGGGAGGTCTGGGAGGAGAACGAGTTCTGGTTCGAGCTCTCCTGGCGGATCGACCCGGACGGCTCGCTCGGCATCCGCAAGTACTTCGAGTCGCCGTACCGCCCGGGCGAGAAGGTGACGGTGGACGAGTACTACCGCTGGGTGTTCGAGAACAGCGTGCCGGGCCTGCCCGAGGCCGCCGCCGAGCAGGGCCTCACGCCGCTGGCCTACATGCGCAAGTACGGCGCGTTCGAGGTCTCCAAGGATGCCTACCGGATCGACGAGCGGCCGCTGACCGACGCCGAGGTGGAGGGTGCCACCGCCGACGAGCAGGGCGTGCTGCGCAAGCCCGTCACGCTGGACTCGACGCCACCCCTGGTCGGGGAGGCCGGCTCGGTCGGCCTGGTGCACCAGGACGGCACCCGGACCCAGGGCTGGCTGACGCCCTCGCGCAAGCTCGAGCTGTTCAGCGACACCATGGTCGACTTCGGGTGGCCGGAGTACGCCGCTCCGGGCTACATCGAGTCCCACGTGAGTCACCGCTCCATCGACCCGGACAACAGCGAGATGGTGCTGGTGCCGACCTTCCGGCTGCCGACGCTGATCCACACCAGGACCGGGAACGCCAAGTACCTCAACGAGCTGAGCAACACCCACCCGATGTGGATGAACACCCAGGACGCGGCCCGGTTCGGCTTCGCCACCGGTGACCTGGTGCGGGTCAACACCGAGATCGGCTACTTCGTGGCCCGTGCGTGGGCCACCGAGGCCATCCGCCCCGGCATCCTCGGGCTCTCCCACCACATGGGCCGGTGGCGGACCTCCGAGCACGCGGGGTCGCGCTGGGCCATGGGCCTTGTCGACCTGACCAAGTCGGACGACGGCGTCTGGAAGCTGCGCTACAAGGAGGGGATCAAGCCGTTCACGAGCGACGACCCCGACAGTGAGCGCATCGACTGGGACGACCCTGGCGTGCACCAGAACCTCGCCTTCGCCGTCCACCCGGATCCGCTGTCGGGCATGCACTGCTGGCACCAGAAGGTGCGGCTGGAGAAGGCCCGGGATGAGGACCAGTACGGCGACGTCGTCGTGGACACCAAGCTGTCACGCGAGATCTACCGCGCCTGGATGGCCACGACCAGGCCGGGGCCCAGCGCATCCGGACTGCGCCGACCGGAGTTCATGATGCGTCCGGTCAAGCCGACCAGACGCGCCTTCCGGGTCGATGGTGGCCGCTCCGAGGGCTCGGGGGACCAGGCATGAGCATCCTGTCGCGCAGCCGCACCGGTCCCTCGGTGGACCTCGATGCCGTCCACGCTGCCGTCGGGCGAGTCGAGGACCCGGAGCTCAAGATGTCACTCGCCGATGCCGGCATGGTCGGCAGCGTCGAGCTCGGCCGGAACGGCCTGGTCCGGATCACTGTGCGACTCACGACGCCCACCTGTCCGATGAAGGAGCGGCTGGTCGCCGACGTCACCGCGGCGGTCAACGTCCTGCCCGGCGTGGCGCGGGTCGAGATCACCCTGGACGCCATGAGCGAGGGCGACCGCCTGCAGCTGGCCGGCAAGCTGCGCGGAGGGCGGACCGCGGGCACCCACCAGTTCGGCGACAGCTCGACCACCAACGTCTACGCCGTCGCCAGCGGCAAGGGGGGAGTCGGGAAGTCCTCCGTCACCGCCAACCTGGCGGTCGCCCTGGCTCAGCAGGGCCAGCGGGTCGGCGTGCTGGACGCGGACGTGTGGGGCTACTCGATACCGCACCTGTTCGGCGTACGCCGCTCACCCGTCGCGCTCAAGGGAGTCATGCTGCCGGTCGAGGCGCACGGGGTCGCCCTGATGTCGGTGGGGTTCTTCGTCGATGAGGACGAGCCCGTCGTCTGGCGGGGGCCGATGCTGCACAAGGCGCTCGAGCAGTTCCTGACCGACGTGCACTGGGGCACCCTGGACACCTTGCTCCTCGACCTGCCGCCGGGGACGGGTGACGTCACGCTCACCCTGCTCGACCTGATCCCCGATGCCCAGCTGCTGGCCGTCACCACCCCCCAGCTGGCCGCCCAGACCGTGGCTGCCCGGGTGGGGCGGATGGCGCGGGACGCGCGAATGCCCATCGCGGGCGTCGTGGAGAACATGTCGACCCTGGTCTGCCCCTCGTGTGCCGAGCACACCCCGATCTTCGGGGAGGGTGGTGGCGCCCGGCTCGCCGCGGCGATCGACGCGCCGCTGCTGGGGCAGGTCCCCCTCGACCTTCCGTTGCGCACGTCCGGGGACCTCGGGGTGCCGGCCATGGTGGCTGCTCCCACGGCGCCCTCGGTGACGGAGCTCCGGCGGATCGCCAGCGAGCTGCCCTCCGTCCGGCGGAGCCTGGTCGGGAGAGCGCTGCCGTTGTCCGTGCTCTGACCGGGTCCAACGCCGAGCATCCGACGGGATGAGCTCAGCTGACCATCCCGGACCGGTGAGCGAGCACCACCGCCTGCACCCGGTCGCGGACGCCGAGCTTGGCCAGGACTCGAGCGACATGCGTCTTGACGGTTGCGTCACCGACGACGAGGCGTCCGGCGATCTCGGCGTTCGAGAGCCCTTCTGCCATGAGGCCGAGGACCTCGGTCTCGCGCGCGGTGAGGTCGACCGGCAGCCGGGGTCGCGGGGGCGGTTGACTGTCTGCGAACCGCGCGATCAACCGCCTGGTCACGCTCGGTGCGAGCAATGCGTCGCCTGCCGTCGCCACCTTGATCGCGTGGACGAGCTGGCTCGCAGGTGCGTCCTTCAGGAGGAAACCGCTGGCACCCGCGGCAAGGGCGGCATAGACGTGCTCGTCGAGGTCGAAGGTCGTGAGGATGACGACCTTGGGGCCGGACGTCATCGCGCCTATCCGGCGGGTCGCCTCGAGGCCGTCGACGCGAGGCATCCGGATGTCCATGAGCACGATGTCGGGTGCGAGCTCTTCGACCCGCGCGACGGCGTCGGCACCGTCGACAGCGTCTCCGACCACGGTGATGTCCGGCTCGGCGTCGAGGATCATCCGGAGGCCGGTGCGGACGAGCTCCTCGTCGTCGGCCAGCAGAACCCGGATCATGGGTCCGCCCAGTCCAGCGGGAGCCGGGCGTGGACCGAGAAGCCACCGCCCCCGTTCATGGGACCCGTCTCGAGAGTGCCGCCGTACAACGAGACCCGCTCGCGCATGCCCATGAGTCCGTGGGAGCCGCTGTCGCGGCCGTTGATCGGCTGCCCGGTCTCCGTCGGTCCCCGGTCGGTCACCTCGATGTCCAGCCAGTCCGGCTCGTACTCCAGCCGCACGTCGACCGGGACCCGTCCCGCGTGCTTCAGGGCGTTGGTCATGGCCTCCTGCACGATCCTGTACCCGGCCAGCTCGAGCCCGGCGGGCAGCGCCCTGACGGTGCCCTCGACGTGGAGGTCGACCGGCATTCCCGTCGTCCTCACGCGAGCCACGAGGTCCGGAATCTCCTGCAGGCTCGGCTGCGGCACCGTGCCTGCACCCGCGTCACCGTCGTTGAGCAGTCCCAGGAGGCGGCGCATCTCGGCCATGCCGCTGCGGCCGGCCGTCTCGATGGAGGAGAGCGCCTCGCGTGCCTGGTCCGGGGACGTGTCGAGCGCGCGCTGGGCGCCCTGTGCCTGGATCACGATCACGCTCATGCTGTGCGCGACCAGGTCGTGCAGCTCTCGAGCGATACGAGCCCGCTCCTCCGTCAATGCCCTCGCCGCCTGCACGTTGCTCGTTCGTTCGGCCTCTTCGGCGCGCTCGATCAACACCACGGCCGCCTGCGCACGCAAGCGCATCCATCGACCGAATCCCCAGACCCCGAAGAGGATGAACCACGCCGGGACCACCTCGTCCCAGGCAGCGCCCTCCCGAAGCCGCGGGATGTCGACGAGCGTCGCCTGGAGGATGACGGCCGCCGGCCCGACGAAGGTCAGCGGTCGCGACCCGTGCGCGCCCACGGCGTACAACGCGATGACCACGGAGAAGAAGGGCTGACCCAGCCCACCACCGAGCTCGAGCTGCAGCCACGCCGAAGCCCCGACCGCCAGGAAGACGGCCACCGCGAACCTTCGTCGGACGAGCAGCGGAAGCGTGAACCCCGCGGCCAGAACCGTGTGCACTCCAGCGCCGCCCACCAGACCTGCCGGGGGCGAGACCCAGAGCTGGACGACCGCCGTGACGGCGAGGGTCAGCACGACAACGACGTCGAAGAGCAGCTGCAGCCGGACGCGAGGCACAACTCGACGGTAGTGACTGCCGGGCACCCGCACATCCACATTGCGGAGGATGCGCACCCTTCTGAGTCCGCCGTGCGGGGGACCCAGAGACCGGTATCAGTGCTGACGACGTCAGGCGCCGGCGTGCCTACCGTCGAAGGACCGGCGGCGGACGCCGGAGGTGAAGGGAGTTCGTCATGGTGTCGAGTGTCCAGCTGACCGGTCGTGCGGCCGCCGCTTCGGGAGTGCTGATGATCGCCGGCGTGGAGGGGGAGTGGCTGCTCGACCCGCAACGCGACGACGGCACCGTGACGCACCTGCCCGTGTTCGCACTGCTCCTGGTGACAGCCACTGCCGGCTTCGCGCTGCTCCTCACCGCGGTCCTGGGTCTGCGCGCACGAACGGCCCGTCCCACAAGGCCGTCGCGGGTAGGCGCAGTCATGACCGTGGCCGGTGCAGGTCTGCTGGTCGTCTTCGGCCTGCTCGTTCTGGTCACCTCGCTGCTGAGAGGGACTCCGCTGGAGGCGTCGTTCATCGCCTTCGTGCTCGGCATGCTGCTGCTGTCGGTCGGCCCGGTGACCTGGGGGCTGTCGCTGCGCGGGCGCCCCCCGGCTCCCGGTGTCCGGCAGCTGCTCCTGCTGTCGGGCGTCGCCGCCTTCGGTGCGCTCGCGATCGAACCGGACCCCTGGCACGACATCAGCCTCACGGTCATGTTCGCGGCCTGGTCCGCCCTAGGAGTGCTCCTCCTGCGGCAGGCAGGTCGTCCGGCGTCCCTGCGCACGCCGGACGACAACGTCCACCGGGTGCAGGGAACACTCTGAACGCCGCCAGCTGCTCAGCCGTCCGCCGTCGTCAGTCCGAGCTCCACGGCCTTGTCGAACTCGTCATCGACGAGCACCACGTCGTGACCCTCACGCGCCAGCAGGCTGGCGCAGATGGCGGCGCGGACACCGCTGGCGCAGTGCACCCACAGCGTCCCGGACGGCACCTCGTCGAGCCGTCCCAGGAGCTCGTGGATCGGGATGTGGCTCGACCCCGGGATCGCGCCGTCGGCGCGCTCGTCGTCACGCCGTACGTCGAGCACGGTCGGGGCAGCCTGCCCGTCAGAGCCACCGGTCGACGCCTTCTGGAGTTCCTCGAAGGTGACCACGGGGTAGTCGGCCAGCACGTCGTCGGGGACCAGTGAGCCCACCTCGCCGGCCGCCGCTCCCGCGGGCCGGTCGATGCCGATCCGCACCATCTCGCGCTGGGCGTCGGCGACCTGGTCCTCGGACTCGCCGATCAACGTCACGTCGTTGCCCCAGGGCATCAGCCAGCCCAGGTAGGTCGCGAACTGCCCACCGAGGTCGATGCTGATGCTGCCGCGCAGGTGCCCGGCGGGGTAGACCTTGCGGTCACGCAGGTCCACGACCCACTCGCCGGCGTCCACACGGCGGCGCAGCTCCGCGGCGTCGACACTCTCGGGCGGGCTCAGGTCGATCGGTCCCGGCCCCTCCGCGTTGAGCGCACCCATGTGGGCGTAGTAGCTGGGATAGGCGGTGAGGTTCTCCACGAGCGTGGCGACGAACCTGTCCTCGTCGTCCTCGGTCAACGCGTCGTTGCGCTCCTGCTCCTCGCCGATCGTCGAGGAGTCACCCCCGGCTGCCGATCCGGACGAGCAGAAGCTGCCGAAGCCGTGGGTCGGGTACACGCCGGTCTCCTCGGGGAGGAGGGAGACCAGCTTGCGGGCGGAGCGGAACTGCGCCCTGGTCAGCTCGTCGGTGTGGTCGTCCCCGAGCAGGTCGGTGCGACCCACGCTGCCGTAGAGCAGCGAGCCACCGGTGAACACCGCCTTGTCGTCGGCGTTCTCCTGGTGCGAGACCGCGTAGGACAGGTGGGTGTGGGTGTGGCCAGGCGTCGCGATCACCCGGATCTCCAGCGGACCGTAGGCGAGCACATCGCCGTCCGACACGGGTCGACGATCGAAGGCGACCTCGTCGTCGGCGCAGACGAGGTAGTCGGCGCCGCTCTGGCGGGCCAGCTCGAGCCCGCCGGTCAGATAGTCGTTGTGGATGTGGGTCTCCGCGACTGCGGCCAGGCTCAGCCCCAGGTCGGCGAGGACGGACTGGACACGGTCGATGTCGCGCTGCGGATCGATGACCACCGCAGTGCTTCCGTCGTGCACGACATAGCTGCGGTCTCCGAGCTCGCTGGTGTCAATGACCTCGACGTCGAGCATGTGCAGGCACCCCTTCCATATGACCGGACATTTGGACCACCGTATGACGTGGGGCCGGGGCGCAACAAGGGCCTGTCGGTGGCACACTCGGGGAGTGGCCATCTCACCGTCTCGCTTCGCTGACTCGACCCCCGCCGGCGTGCTGGGCACGGCTGGTCGGTATCCGGTCGACTCACCGCAGGTCCTGCCCCTGACCCTGGCCGGGCGCGCCCTGGTCACGCCCGGGCCGTTGCGGATCTACACGTGTGGCATCACCCCGTACGACGTCACCCATCTGGGTCACGCCTCCACGTTCGTGTGGGCCGACCTGGTCGCCTCGCTCGCGCACGCGACCGGCGTCGACGCCTTGACCTGCCGCAACGTGACCGATGTGGATGACGTGCTGACGGCGGCGGCCCGGGGCAAGGGCCGGCACTACGACGACTTCGCGCTGACGCAGGAGTTCCTCTTCGAGCGCGACATGCGTGCGCTCTCGTCCGCCCCGCCGGACCTCACCCCGCACGCGCGGGGATTCATCCGGCCGGTGCAGCGCCTCGCCACCGCCCTGCTCGGCTCCGGCGCAGCGTACGAACGCGACGGCTACGTGTTCTTCCGGGGCGACGGCGTGCCCGCTGCCGCAGGGTTGTCCGAGGAGTCCGCCCTGGCCGCCTCGCACGCGTTCGGGGACCAGGACGACGTCCCGGGCCGGGACTCCGCGTTCGACGTGGCGGTCTGGCGTCCCTCCCAGGAGGACGACCCGGCGTGGCCGAGTCCCTGGGGGTGGGGCAGACCCGGGTGGCACGCCGAGTGCGCGGCGATGGCGATGGCGTGCCTCGGGAACTCGATCGACGTCCTGGTCGGCGGTGCCGACCTGACGTTTCCGCACCACGCCTACCAGGTGGCGATGGGTGAGGCCGCCACCGGCGTCAGTCCGTTCGCCCGCGCTGTCGTGCATGTGGGCGAGGTGCGGCTGGCGGGGGAGAAGATGGCGAAGTCGACCGGGAACCTCGTCCTGCTCGGCGATGTGCTGCGGAGCCATAGTGCACCGGCCGTCCGGCTGGCCCTGCTCAACCGGGCGTGGCACGAGCCCTGGGAGTGCGCGGACACCGAGTTCGAGACGGCCGCCGCGGCGCTCGAGGAGCTGCACGGCGCTGCCGGCCGCTCCGGCGACGGAGCGGACGCACGGGACGCCGTACTCCGGTTGCTGGTCAACGACCTGAACGTCCCCGACGCCTTCCGGCTGGCCCTCGACGAGGGAGGCGGGGCCGCACGCTTCCTCATCGATGTGCTGAAGCTTCGGGACGCGCCACTGCCATGAGGAAGCGCGGTCGCGACAGATGACCAGTCCCCGTCGGCGTGCCGTCGCGCCAGGACCCCGATCCGTGAGCCGCGAGCTGGCCGCTCCACTGTGGGAGCAGGTGCGCGCCGATCTGGTCCGTCGCGTCCGCGCCGGCGAGTTCACCGACGCGTTCCCGGGCGAGTTCGCCCTGGTCGACGAGTACGCCGTGAGCAGGGCCACGGTGCGTGAGGCCCTGCGACGGCTCCGCGAGGCAGGAGTGGTGTCGGGAGAGCGCGGGCGCACCTCGCGTCTGACGGGCCCGGCCGAGATCGACCAGCCGATGGGCACGCTCTACAGCCTCTTCTCAGCGGTGGGGGCGGCCGGCCAGACCCAGCGCAGCATCGTCCGGGTGCGCGACATCCGGGCGGACGGTGTCGTGGCGGAGAGGCTGTCACTCGAGGCGTCGGCGCCGCTGTTCTACCTCGAGAGGGTCCGACTGGCCAGCGATCGACCCCTGGCCCTCGACCGGGTCTGGATGCCTGCGGAGGTCGCGGCTCCCCTGCTCGAGGTCGACTTCACCGAGACCGCGCTCTACGAGCAGCTGCGCGCTCGGTGCGGGATCACCCTCACGGGGGGCAGCGAGCACCTGCGGGCGGTGGTGCCGACCCGGGCCGAGCTGGACCTGCTGGAGATGCCTGCGGGCATCGCGGCGTTCGCGATCGAGCGGCTCGGGTTCGAGGGTGGCCGGCCGCTCGAGTGGCGGCACACGCTGGTCCGGGGCGACCGGTTCGCGGTCAGCGCCGAGTTCACTCGCCCGGACGGCTACCGCTTGTCGGGAGGGTCGTTCGGCGACCGGTAGTGCTGCGCCTCGGGATCGTCGTCACGGGGCTCGCCGTTGGGCAGGGCCACGTGACACTGGGGGAAGATCCTGGCCGTGCAGGTGCGGCAGATCTCGGAGTCGAGCCGCGGATAGATCGCGTCGACCGGGTGAGACTTGGTGGGGAAGATGTTCTCCTCACCGATCGCCTCCAGGTACGGTCCCTGCCCCAGAAGCTCCCGCACCCCCGTCTGGAGCCGGTAGAAGTACAGCCCGCCACCCAGCCTGTGGCGGCGCCTCGCCTCCTGGACGAGGAGCTCCGCGCCCGCGATGTCGACGAAGTTCATCCCCCTGGCGGCCAACAGCACGTGTCGCTGCTCGGGTGATCGTTCGTCGATCCGGTGCAGCTCACCCTGGACGTGGTTGACGGCGCCGAAGAACAGGGAGCCGTGGATGCGCATCATCTTGTACTGCGGGCACTCCGGACGATCGTCGGCCGGGACGAAGTAGTAGCTGTCGGGGTCGGGGTCCGGAACGACGGGGACCATCTCGGGACGGGAGGTGCGAGCGAGGTACAGCATCAGGGAGAGCATGATCCCGAAGACGATCCCCTTCTCGAGATCGATCAGGGTGCCGGCGAAGGTCACGAGCAGCACGGCGGTCTCCTGCTTGCTGGTGCGCAGGATCGCTCGGATGTGATGGAAGTCGATCAGGCCGTAGGCCACCAGGAAGAGCAGGCCGGCCATCGCAGCGGTCGGCAGGTACGCCGCCAGCGGTGAGATCGCCGCCAGGATGATGAGCAGGAAGACCGAGGCATAGACCGCCGCGAGCGGGGTGCGTGCCCCGGCCGCATGGTTGACGCCGCTGCGGTTGAACGAGCCGCTGGCGGCGTAGCTGGAGAAGAAGCTGCCGACGAGGTTCGCCAGGCCCTGTCCGATGAACTCCTGGTTGCCGTCGATGCGTTGTTCGGACTTGACCGCGATGGCGCGGGAGATCGACACCGCCTCGGTGAGCCCGAGCATGGTGACGACCAGCGCGGGGAAGACGATCTGTCCCAGGGCGTCCGGGGAGAAGTCGGGCAGCGTGATCGGCGGCAGGCCGGCCGAGAGCGCCCCGACCGTCGGGACGTCGGCGCCTCCCGCGAAACGGTCGAGGAGCAGCGCGGTGAGGCTGCCGACGACCAGGGCCAGGATCATGTGCAGCCTGGGCAGGAGCCGACGAAGCACGACACCCGAGACCAGGGTGGCGACGCCGACCGACACGACGTAGGGGTTGACGTCGCCGAGGTGTGAGGCGGCCTCGTAGATCACCTCGTGGAAGGAGAGCCCGCGCTCGAGGTCCAGGCCCAGGAGGCTGCTGATCTGACTGGAGGCGATCAGGAGAGCGGCGCCAGCGGTGAAGCCGATCACCACCGTGTGGGAGATGAAGTTGACCAGAGCACCCAGCCGGGCCAGTCCCATCGCGAGCTGGAAGAGCCCGGTCAGGAAGGTCAGGGTGAGGACCAGCCGGATGTAGTCCGCCGAACCCGGCTCCGCGAGGGGAGCCACCGAGGCGAAGACGACGATCGAGATCGCGGTGGTCGGACCGGTCACCAGGTGCCAGCTCGAGCCGAAGAGCGCGGCAATGACAGCTGGCACCATGGCGGCGTAGAGGCCGTACTCCGGGGGCAGCCCGGCGATCGTCGCAAACGCCACCCCCTGGGGCAGCACGATCAACGCTCCGGTCAAGCCGGCTGTCAGGTCGTACCTGGCGCTCCTCCGGTCCACCCGGGACCGCCAACGCAGGAACGGCAGCACCCGGACCGCTCGGCTTCCGGCTTCGGTCGTCAAGGCTGGCCTCCAAGGCTTCCGAATCCCGCCACCATCGGGCCCAGCATATGCGTGAGGGCGCATCTTCGCGGCGAGTCGCGGGTGTGTGCGCTGCGCGAGTCCGCGTCGACCAGGTTGACCTGGTGCGCGATCATCGAGACGGCTCGGAAGCCACTGCCGCGAGTCGGCAGGCGGCCTGGCGGCGCCGTGGCGCCGGTGGGGGCTGGTCAGCACCGCGGTGTTGGGCCTGACCGCCCTGCTGCTGTTGAGCGCGACCACGTGGGCCTTCGACGGGTTCGCGTCCGGCCTCGAGCCGATGTTCGTCCTGGTGTTCGCCTGGCTGGGCCTGCATCACTCCGTGCCGGTGATCCTGGGGGCCATCCCGGTAGCGGCGCTGCTCGCCCGACTCGGTGGGGCTCGGGCTGTGGATCGTGAGGCTGCTCGCCGACTCCCAGGCGTGAGGCTCAGTCTCTCGGTGCTGCCTGACGATCGATGCTCTGGTGGTTGCTCGAGCCGTGCGTGGGCTCGGGTGGGTCGTCGCTCTCGAGCTCCGCCGCGATGGACACGGTGAGTCCGCCGAACATGAAGCCGACCAGGGCCGCGGCGAGCGTGTTGGTGTTCATGAGGATGCTCCAAAGTTCTGCGTCGAGTTCTGCGTCGGGCTCTGCTCGTGCTGGTCGTGGGACCCGCCGGCGTCATCGTGGTCGCCGTCGTCTCCGGAGTGCTCGTCGCCGTGCATGAACTGGTGGGTCAGGGCGTGGCCCTTGCCCTTGTCGATGAGGTGGCGGTTGACCGGGAACGCGGCGATGAAGGCGGCCGTGAGCGCGATCATCATGCCGACCCAGAAGATCGGGTTCACGAGGCCGGCGTCCATGGCGCCGGGGATGGTCGCCATGACCAGGTTGTCCACGATCTCCATGACGGCGATGGACAGGGTGTCGGCGGCGAAGACGACGCTGAGGGCGGCGAAGAATCCGAGCCCGGCCTGGATCAGCGGCAGGGTGGAGAGCGCGTAGCCGAACAGGAACGCCAGACCGATGGCGAGCGCGATGGTGGTGGTGGTGCTGAGGCCGAGGGCGGTGCCGACCATCAGTCCGACGATCTCGCCGATGGCACAGCCGGTGAGGCAGTGCAGGGTGGCGTTGGCGGCCATGCTGTTGCGGGAGTTCATGGTGCCGGTCCTCTCGTTGAGTACCCCAGGACGGGGGAGGCGTCGTTCTCACTACTGGCTGGTGCCCGAGTGCCTCCGAGCCATTCGTTCTTGACTTAATACCATGGGGGGGTATGGTATTCCTCAACATGGAACGTTAGCACGGAATACCCTAGGGGGGTACCCTAGGGTCATCGATCCCCACCGAGATCCAGAGAGGCATCGCGATGACCGAGACCCCGTCGGCCGCCCAGCAGCAGTCAACGCACCAGCACAGCTACATCCACAACAACACCAAGGACGACTACCTCAAGCGGCTGCGCCGCATCGAGGGGCAGGCGCGGGGCCTCCAGCGGATGGTGGAGGAGGAGCAGTACTGCATCGACATCCTCACCCAGGTCTCCGCGATGACGAAGGCGCTCCAGTCGGTCGCGCTGGGCCTGCTCGACGAGCACCTGGCCCACTGCGTCGTCGAGGCCGTTCGTGACGGTGGACACGAGGCGGAGATCAAGCTCAAGGAAGCCTCCGACGCGATCGCCCGCCTCGTCCGCTCCTGAGGAACCCAGCCAGCCCGGCCCACCACAACCCGGAGGAATGAGAACGATGAGCCAGACCAGCACCTACACCGTCACCGGCATGACCTGTGGTCACTGCGTCTCCTCGGTCACCGAGGAGGTCCAGGAGATCCCCGGCGTCGAGGACGTCGACGTGGTCCTCGAGACCGGTGTCGTGACCATCACCAGCGCCGAGCCCATCGACGAGTCCGCCCTTCGGGCCGCCGTCGAAGAGGCCGGCTACCAGCTCGCATGAACACCCCCAGCAAGGTCGCCGGGTTCGTCGTGGCGCTGGCCGCCGCGTTCGCCCTGGCGCTCGGCGTCGGACAGGCGTTCGGACCCGAGGCGGAGTCGACGACTGCGGTGGCCCACGACAGCCACGGCGCCGACGACGGTGTCGACGAGAACGACACCGCGCGGCAGGCCGCGGACGGTGCGGACATTCCAGGAGGGCTGATGGTCTCCCAGGACGGCTACACCCTGGCCCTGGCCGAGCCGACGGCCGCTGCCGGAGACGACGTTCCGGTGCGGTTCACGATCACCGGGCCGGACGGCGAGGCGGTGACGACGTACGACGTCGAGCACGAGAAGCAGCTGCACCTGATCGCCGTACGCCGCGACTTCACCGGCTTCCAGCACGTGCACCCCGAGCTGTCCTCCGACGGCCGGTGGACGACCGGGTTGGACCTGACGCCGGGACAGTGGCGCCTGTTCGCCGACTTCCAGGCCACCGGGGCCGAGGGGTTGACCCTGGGTGCCGACCTCGCCGTCCCCGGCGCCTACGAGCCCGCCGAACCGGCGGGGGAGTCGCGCGCCGCCCGGGTCGACGGCTACACCGTCACCCTCGACGGGGACCTGGCCGCCGGAGCCGACGCGAAGCTGACGCTCGCGGTCGAACGCAACGGGAAGCCGGTCACCGACCTCGACCCCTACCTCGGTGCGTACGGTCACCTGGTCGCACTCCGCGCCGGCGACCTGGCCTACCTCCACGTCCACCCCGACGGCACGCCCGGCGACGGCACCACCCAGCCGGGACCGGAGGTGGTGTTCTTCGCCGCCGTCCCGAGTGCGGGGACCTACCACCTCTACCTGGACTTCAAGCACGAGGGAGTGGTCCGCACCGCCGCGTTCACGGTGAGCACGTCCGGGTCCGCCGTCAGGCCCCCGACGGAGGACTCCGGTGACGACCCCACCGCGGACTCCGGTGGCGACCCCACCGAGGACTCCGGCGACGGCCACACCGGCCACTGACCAGCAGCACCCGCCCCGAAGGAGGAGCAGATGAGCACCACGTCCACCGAGGACATCGAGCTGGAGATCAGCGGGATGACCTGCGCCTCCTGCGCCAACCGCATCGAGCGCAAGCTCAACAAGCTCGACGGCGTCACCGCCACCGTGAACTACGCGACCGAGAAGGCCAAGATCACCTTTCCGCAGGGGCTGAGCCCCGAGGACCTCGTGGCCACCGTCGAGGCGACGGGGTACGGCGCCGAGCTGCCCCGCCCGAAGGGTGCCGGTGCACCCACGGCGTTGCCCGAGGCCGAGGACCCCAGCCGCTCACTGCGACAGCGGCTGCTGGTCTCCGCCGTCCTCACCGTCCCGGTGATCGCCATGGCGATGGTGCCCGCGCTGCAGTTCGAGTTCTGGCAGTGGCTCTCGCTGACCCTCGCCGCCCCGGTGGTGGTGTGGGGTGCCTGGCCGTTCCACAAGGCGGCCTGGGTCAACCTCCGGCACGGCACCTCCACCATGGACACGCTGATCTCGCTCGGCACCATCGCCGCGCTCGGCTGGTCCGTCTACGCCCTGTTCTGGGGCACCGCAGGTACGCCGGGCATGACGCACCCCTTCGAGCTCACCGTCGAGCGCACCGACGGCGCCGGCAACATCTACCTCGAGGCCGCGGCCGGAGTGACGACCTTCATCCTCGCGGGGCGCTACTTCGAGGCCCGTTCCAAGCGCCGGGCCGGAGCCGCGCTGCGCGCCCTGCTGGAGCTGGGTTCCAAGGAGGTGGCCGTCCTTCGCGACGGCCCCGACGGCCTGCTCGAGGACCGCATCCCCACCGACGACCTGACCGTCGGGATGAGGTTCGTCGTGCGGCCCGGTGAGAAGATCGCCACCGACGGCGTCATCGAGGAGGGCACCTCCGCCGTCGACGCCTCGATGCTCACGGGTGAGTCCGTCCCGGTCGAGGTCGCCCCCGGCGACCCGGTCGTGGGGGCCTGCGTCAACGCGGGTGGGCGCCTCGTCGTGCGCGCCACGCGGGTCGGCGGCGACACCCAGCTCGCCCAGATGGCCCGCCTCGTCGAGGACGCCCAGAACGGCAAGGCCCAGGTGCAGCGGCTGGCGGACCGCATCTCCGGGATCTTCGTCCCGATCGTGATCACGCTCGCGGTCGGCACCCTCGGCTTCTGGCTCGGCACCGGCGCCGGCCTCTCCCCGGCGTTCACCGCGGCCGTCGCCGTGCTGATCATCGCCTGCCCGTGCGCCCTCGGTCTGGCCACCCCGACCGCGCTCATGGTCGGCACCGGCAGGGGCGCCCAGCTCGGCATCCTGATCAAGGGTCCCGAGGTGCTCGAGTCCACCCACCGGGTCGACACCGTCGTCCTCGACAAGACTGGCACGGTCACGACCGGCCGGATGACCCTGGTCGACGTCGTCGCCGCCCCGGGTGAGGACGCCGAGGAGATCCTCCGTCTCGCCGGGGCCCTCGAGGACGCCTCCGAGCACCCCATCGCCCAGGCCATCGCCACGGGTGCCCGTGACCGGGTCGGCAGCCTGCCCACCGTGGAGGACTTCGCCAACCTCGAGGGCCTGGGTGTCCAGGGCATCGTCGACCAGGGCGGCAGGAGCCATGCCGTCCTCGTCGGCCGGCCGCAGCTGCTGGCCGAGTGGTCCCAGCACCTGCCGGACCAGCTCGACGAGGCCATGACCGCCGCCCAGGCCCGCGGTGGTACGGCGGTGGCGGTCGGGTGGGACGGTGCCGCGCGCGGCGTGGTCGTGGTGGCCGACGCCGTCAAGCCCACCTCCACGGAGGCGATCGCGCGGTTCCGGGCGCTGGGTCTGCACCCGATCCTGCTCACCGGGGACAACGAGACCGTCGCCCGATCGGTCGCCGAGCAGGTCGGCATCGAGCCGGACTCGGTGATCGCCGACGTCCTCCCGTCCGACAAGGTCGACGTGGTCAAGCGGCTGCAGTCCGAGGGCCGGGTGGTGGCCATGGTCGGCGACGGCGTCAACGACGCGGCGGCGCTGGCGCAGGCGGATCTCGGCCTGGCGATGGGCACCGGCACCGACGTGGCCATCGAGGCCAGCGACCTCACCCTGGTCCGGGGCGACCTCCGGGTCGCCGCCGACGCGATCCGGCTCTCACGTCGCACGCTCGGCACCATCAAGGGCAACCTGTTCTGGGCGTTCGCCTACAACGTCGCCGCGCTGCCACTGGCCGCGGCCGGGCTGCTGAACCCGATGCTGGCCGGGGCTGCGATGGCGTTCTCCTCGGTGTTCGTCGTCAGCAACAGCCTGCGGTTGCGAGGCTTCAAGCCGCTGGCTGACGACCACGGTGAGGAGGCTGAGGTGACCGCCCCGGTCCCTGCCGGAGCGGGGCGCTGAGCAGTACGTGGGGCGGGGTCAGGACCCGAGCAGGCTCTCCATCGTCGAGATCTCCTCCTGCTGCGCCGATTCGATGGTCCTGGCCAGGTCGACGGCAGACGGGTGCTCTCCGTCGGACTGCTCGGCCTGAGCCATCTCGATCGCGCCCTCATGGTGCTCGATCATCATCTCGAGCCACATCTGCTGGAAACCCTCTCCCGTGGCCGCTTCGAGGTCTGCCATCTCCTCGGGCGACATCATCCCGGGCATGTCGGTGTCCATCTCCGTGTCGCCCTCGCCGTGCGCGTTGGCGTGGTCCCGGACGGTCTCCGGGATGGGCTGGTCCCAGTCGGTGAGCCAGTCGGTCATCTGCTCGATCTCGGGGCCCTGGGCGGCACGGATGTCCTCGGCCAGCTGCTGCACCTCCGGGTCGAGCCGGCGGCCCATGGTCAGGTCGACCATCGACAGGGCCTGGGCATGGTGCTGGATCATGTCGGTGGCGAACTCGACGTCGGCGTCGTTGAACGTGTCGCCGTTCGCGGCGGTCTGCGTGTCCTGCTGGGACGAGTCGTCGCTCTCGCCGCAGGCGGCGAGGACGGAGGTGGCCGCGAGCAGTGCGACGAGCGTGGTGAGCTTCTTGAACATGGGTTTCTCCTGTGGACTGAGGGACGGCGGGCATGGTGAGGCTCCGGCCAACGGCTCAGGGCCGTTGCCGGGGCGCTCATCACGTCCGCAGGACCGACAGCTGGAACAGGCAGGGTGGATCCCGGTCGCGGCGACCCGGCGACCGCGCGGCCACGAGGGCACGGGTGGTCGCCCGGATGAGGACCACGCGCTCCGGACGCAGCAGCAGCAGCCCGATGACCAACCCGGCCAGGACAGCCAGGCACAGACCCGCCATGGCCAGGCCAGGCGAGTGCTCGCCGTGAGCGTCGGGGGCACCCGTCACCGCGGCATCTGTGTCGCCCAGGGCGGCATCCGCCGCGTGGCCGGCATGGCTGACTGTCGTCAGCGCCCGGGGGATCGGCGCGTCCATGGCATGGCTGGAGATCCGGTGACCGGCGAGACCGTGCATCGCGAGGAGACCGGCAAGTGCGCCGGCGAGGACGAGCAGCCGCACGACCAGGGGGCCACGGCTGCTACGTCGGTGCGGGACACGGGTGCGAGTCATCGAGCCCGAGTCTAGAAGAGGACCGGGCGCTGACCCCGAGCCGGCCGGCGGGCGGGTGCCACCCGGCGGGGGTCACGCGAGAGCCGGCAGGGCCCGGGCGGCGGTGTAGACCGCCACGGCCAGCACGAGGACCGTGAAGGCGATCGAGAGCCGGCCGGTGTCGGTCCGGTCGGCCAGCCTGGCCCCGAGGAACCCGCCGACCGCCGAGACCGCGGCGAGCACGAGCACCAGACCCCAGTCGGGAGCCACGCCCACCCCGGCGCGGACGGCCAGAGCGCCGGCGCTGGTCAGTGCGATGACGACCAGCGAGGTGCCGGCGGCGTACTCCATCGGCAGTGCCAGGGCGAGGAGCAGGGCGGGGACGACGAGGAATCCGCCGCCGACGCCGAGGAAGCCGGTGAGCAGCCCGACGATGGTGGCGGTGACCAGCACCTTGAGCGCTCGCGGGCACTGGCAGGCGAAGGTCGGGCTGAAGGTGATGATCGGCTCGTCCAGGGTGTGGTGCCTGCCATGACCGGGCCCACCCTCCGCGGCGCTGTCGCGGTCGTCCGACGCGCGGTGGTCACGGACCTGGCGCGCGGCCATCACTCCTCCGACCACCAGCATCAGGACGGCGAAGGCGGCCAGCAGCACCGGTTCCGCGACCAGGGCAGAGGCCTTGGCGCCGACCGCGGCGCCGCCGATCGCGACCAGCCCGAACGTGACACCGCGCCCGAGCATGACGTTGCCGGCGCGATGGGCCGTGATCGCGCCGATCAGCGCGGTGACACCCACGACGACCAGGGACCCGGTGGTCGCCTGGGCCGGGCTCTGCCCGAGGGCATAGACCAGCACCGGGACCGCCAGGATCGAGCCGCCGCCGCCGAGCGCGCCGAGGCTGAGCCCGATCAGCGCGCCGGCGGCGACCGCGAGGACGAGGTCGAGCATCAGGCGTCGGGACCGACCAGCTGCAGGCCGACCTTCTCGGCGTTCTCGAACGAGTCGTCGATGGCGATCGGGGTGCGACCCGCGGCGTCGATCAGCGACGCGGCGATCGAGGCGCGGTAGCCGCCGGCGCAGTGCACCCAGACCTCGCCGGCGGGCACCTCGGCGACCCGGTCGGGAAGCTCGTGGATGGGGATGTTGTGGGCGCCCTCGATGCGCGTGGAGTCGTACTCGTCGGCGCGACGGACATCGAGGATCACCACGTCCCGGTGGTGACGGACCTCCTCGAGGTCGGCGAACGTGGCAGTGGGGAAGCTCGCCAGCTGCTTGTCGGTCCAGTCCTGCGGTCCACCGGATGCCTGGGCGGCCGGACGGTCGATGCCGATCCGGACCAGCTCGCGCTGGGCCTCCGCGACCTCCGCCGGGGTCTCGCCGAGCAAGGTCACCGGGGTGCCCCAGGTGATCAGCCAACCCAGGTAGGTCGCGAAGCCACCGTCGATCCCGAAGTTGAGGGTGCCGGGTGCGTGCCCGGCCGCGAAAGCGGTCCGGTTGCGCAGGTCGACGACCCACTCGCCGGCCTCGATGCGGCGGCGCAGCTCGGTGGCGTCGGCGGTGGCCGGCGGGGACAGGTCGGGCTCGGAGGGGCCCTCGGCGTTCGCGGGCATCATGTGCGCGTAGTACGCGGGCCACGCCCCGAGGCCCCCCAGGAGCTCGCGGACGTAGGTCTCCTCGTCCTGGGTCAGGACCGGGTTGGACTCCTTCTCCCGGCCGATCGTCGACTCGGTCGCCTCCGCCTGGGTGGCCGCACAGAACGACCCGAAGCCGTGGGTGGGGAGGACGTCCGCGTCAGCGGGGAGCAGGTCGGCCAGCCGGTGCGCGGAGGCGTGCTGATGGCGAGCCAGGGTGTCGGTGTGCTCCGAGCCGAGCAGATCGGGCCGGCCGGTGGCACCGAACAGCAGCGATCCACCGGAGAACACGCCCACCGACGCCTCCACCCCGGTGGAGGCGTCACCGGAGGACACGTCGCTGAGTGCGTAGGACAGGTGGGTGAAGGTGTGGCCCGGGGTGGAGATCGCGGTGACCCGCATCCGGGAGCCGATCCTCACCGTCTCGCTGTCGCGGATCGGGGTCCGTTCGAAGGAGACGTCGTCGTCGGCGTTGACGTGGTACGCCGCGCCGGTGCGCTGCGCGAGCGCCAGGCCGCCGGTGACGTAGTCGTTGTGGAGGTGGGTCTCGAAGACGTCGGTCAGCCGGACACCGTGCTCGTCCAGGACCGCCAGGACCCGGTCGATGTCACGTTGCGGGTCGACGACGAAGGCGACCTCGCCGTCGTGGACGACGTAGCTCCGGTCGCCCAGGCTCGGGGTCTCGATGGGAACGATGCTCAGGTCGGTCATGGTCATGCCAGTCCTTCCTCGAGGGCGCGGCCCGAGCGCGCCCAGGCGCCGGTGCCGCCGGCCACGGAAACGGCGTCGAAGTCGGCGCCGCGCAGCAGGTCGGTCATCGCACTGCTCCGGTTCCCCGATGCGCAGATGACAAACACGGGGGAGGTCCTGTCGAGCTCGCCCACGCGGTTCGCGAGCTGGCTCATGGGCATCAGCACCGCGCCCGGCACGTGACCCGCGACGTACTCTCGGGGCTCACGCACGTCCAGGAGGAGCCCGGTGCCACGTGCTGCGACCAGCTCCTCGATGTCGATCTCGGGTGTCGTGTCGTCACTCATGCGGGTGGCGTCCTCTCCGATCGGGTTGCGGTTCGATGAATACCCTAGGGGGTATCCCCTTCCCGAGGCAAATACGCCCGGGGGTATGCTGGCGCAGCAGAACGGACCGTGACACCGAGCAGCGAAGGAGCGAGTGATGAGCAGCTACACGATCACCACCACCCTGAACCAGCCCTATGACGCAGCGGTGGACGCCGTCCGCGCCGCCCTGGGTGAGCAGGGCTTCGGCGTGCTGACCGAGATCGACCTCAAGGCGGCACTCAAGGAGAAGCTCGACGTCGACATCGAGCCACAGATCATCCTCGGCGCCTGCCGTCCGCCGCTCGCCTACGAGGCTATCCGGGCCGAGCCCTCGATCGCGGCCGTGCTCCCGTGCAACGTCGTCGTCAGGTCCCTGGCCCCGGACACGACCGTGGTCGAGGCCTTCGACCCCGATGCGATGATGGGGCTCGCTGACAACGAGGCGCTCCACACGATCTCAACCGACGCCAGGCAGCGACTGGACGCGGCGTTCGCCGCTCTGACCGAGGAGGACTAGTGGAGCTCGACCCCACCGAGATGACGCCGGTCATCAACCGCATCAAGCGTGCCCAGGGACAACTGGCCGGCGTGCTCCGCCTGATGGAGGAGGGCCGCGACTGCGAGGACGTGGTCACCCAGCTCGCGGCCGTCTCGCGGGCCCTGGACCGGGCCGGCTTCGCCATCGTCGCGACCGGCCTGCGGCAGTGCCTCACGAACGGCGACGGCGCGGACAGCGTCGACGTCAAGAAGATGGAGAAGCTGTTCCTCTCCCTGGCGTGAGGACGGCCCGACCAGGACGGCCGTCCTCAGTGGGCTGAGAGTCGCCCGGTCAGCCGTTCGTGACGCTCGGCGCTGGCGTCGTTGAGACCGATGATCTCGACCGTCTTCCCCTTGCGCTCGTACTTGGTGGAGATGGCGTCGAGCGACGCCACCGTGGAGGCGTCCCAGATGTGGGAGGCGGTGAGGTCGATCACCACGGAGTCCGGGTCCTGGACGTACTCGAACTGGGTGTAGAGGTCGTTGCTGGAGGCGAAGAACAGCTCACCCGTCACCCGGTAGAACGCGGTGACGTTGCCGTCGCGGTCCTCGATGAGCTCGCGATGGGTCTCGGTCAGGTGCGCGACACGGCGGGCGAAGAGGGTCATGGCGACCAACACGCCGACACCGACGCCGATGGCGAGGTTGTGGGTCGCGACCACCACGACGACGGTCGAGGCCATCACGAAGGTCTCGGACTTGGGCATCCGGTGCAGGGTGGCGGGCTGGATGGAGTGCCAGTCGAAGGTGCCCACGGCGACCATGATCATGACCGCGACCAGTGCCGCCATCGGGATGATGGCGACCACGTCTCCGAAGCCGACGACCAGGATCAGCAGGAAGACGCCGGCGAGGAACGTGGAGATGCGGGTGCGGGCGCCGGAGGCCTTGACGTTGATCATGGTCTGGCCGATCATCGCGCAGCCGCCCATGCCGCCGAAGAACCCGGTGATCACGTTGGAGGCGCCCTGGCCCCACGCCTCGCGGGTCTTCTCCGAATGGGTGTCGGTGACGTCGTCGACCAGCTTCGCGGTCAGCAACGACTCCAGCAGGCCCACGAGCGCCATCGCCAACGCGTACGGGGCGATGATCTGCAGGGTGTCGAGGCTCAGGGGCACGTTCGGCACGAACAGCGAGGGCAGGGAGTCGGGCAGGTCGCCCTCGTCGCCGACGTTCGGCACCACGAGCGAGGCGAGGACGGTGAACCCGGTCAGGGCCACGATGGCCACCAGCGGCGCGGGGACGACCCTGGTGACCCGGGGCAGGCCGACCATCACCGCGATGCCGACGGCGGTCATGGGGTAGACGAGGAACGGCACGTCGACCAGGTAGGGCACCTGCGCGAGGAAGATCAGGATCGCCAGCGCGTTGACGAACCCGACCATCACCGAGCGCGGGATGAACCGCATGAGCCTGGCCACCCCACCGAGGCCGAGTGCGACCTGGAGGACGCCGCCCAACATCACGGTCGCGATCAGGTAGTCGTAGCCGTAGTCGCGCATGACCGGGGCGATGACCAGCGCGATGGCACCGGTCGCCGCCGAGATCATCGCCGGCCTGCCACCGAGGAACGAGATGGACACGGCCATCGTGAACGACGCGAACAGCCCGACGCGGGGGTCCACGCCGGCGATGATGGAGAACGAGATGGCCTCGGGGATCAGCGCGAGGGCGACCACGAGACCGGCCAGCACCTCGGTGCGCAGCATCCTGGGGGACCGCAGGGCGTTCCTGACCGAGGGCGCCAACGGGGCGGTCTCGGATCGATCTGTGTGGTGACCGTGGGGCGTGGCGGTGCTCAAGGCGGCGGGCTCCGTTCGAGGGCGGCACGTCGGCTCCGTCCCTGCGTGAGGGGCGAAGCCGACAGACTCGGGTCGCGGCTCGGGATAGGGATGGCTGCATGCCACGATGCATGCGGGCCGACGCTCGTCGGCGGAAGTCTGGGGCAAACACTACCCTTACGTGAGGGTAGGTTTGAAATCGAACCGATGTGAGAGGACCACCGTGGACAGCGAGCCGACAGCGGGGCGGGCGATGCAGATCGGTGAGATCGCCCAGCGCACCGATCTGTCGTTGCGGACGCTGCGCCACTACGACGAGGTCGGGCTGCTCCGACCCTCCGGGCGCAGCCACGGTGGCTTTCGCCTGTACACCGAGGACGACCTCGAGAGGCTGCTGATCATCCGGCGCATGAAGCCGCTGGGATTCACCCTCGAGGAGATGGTCCAGGTGCTGCGCCACATCGAGGCCCTCCGCGGCGCCCGGGCCGAAGCCGGGGGCTCCGGGTCATCCGACGACGCGGGGGCGGCCCGGGCGGGCACCCGGCTGGCCGCCACCCTGGACGAGGCCCACACCCGCCGGGACACGCTGCGCCGGCAGCTGGGCATGGCCGACGAGTTCATCGAACTGCTCAGCCGAGAGCTCGGAGCCGCAGATGTCTGAGGCTCTGCGGTGACGGTGCTGCTCCTCGTGGGTGCTGGCCACGCCCACCTCTACGTCGTGAAGCGCGCCGGCGAGCTGGCCGCCGCGGGGTACCAGGTCCACCTCTTGGCCCCGCGCTTCTTCGACTACAGCGGGGTCGCGTCGGCGACGGCCGCCGGGGCGCTGGCCCGGGGCGCCGGCCGGATCGACGTACGGGCCCTGGCCGCCGCCGGTGGTGTGGAGTTCCACGAGGACACTCTGGAGTCGCTGGATCTGGACTCGGGAGTCGCCGTGTCCTCCGGTGGCGCCAGGGTGTCGTACGACGTGCTCTCCCTCAACGTCGGCAGCACGGTGTCGCCCGCCGGAATGCGCGTCGATCCGACCGCCCTGAGGGTCAAGCCCCTGAGCGGCCTCGCGGATCTGGACGCCCTGCTGCGAGCCTCCACGCAGTCTCCGGGCGCCACCGTCACGGTCGTGGGCGGCGGGGCCTCGGGGGTGGAGCTGGCCGCACACCTCGCGGTGCGGCGGGACGTCGCCCAGGTCCGGCTGGTGGAGTCCGGGACCGGGGTGGCCGCGGAGCTGCCGCCGGGCGCACGCACGCGGATCGGGCGGCTCCTCGCGGCACGAGGGCTCGACGTCCGCACCGGCTGCGTGGTGCGCGACGTCGGCGAGCGACACCTGGTCTGTGCGGACGACACCGAGCTGGCCCACGATCTCGCCCTGCTCGCCACCGGGCTGTCGGCGCCCCCGCTGCTGGCCGAGGTCGGGCTGGGCGACGAGAACGGGGTGCCGGTGCGAGCGACCCTCCAGCACGTGGACCGGGACGAGATCTACGCCGTGGGCGACTGCGCCCGCTTCCTCCCGGGTCCGCTGCCCCGCATCGGAGTGCACGGGGTGCGGCAGGGGCCGGTGCTGCACCGGAGCCTGCTCGCCCGGGCCCGGGGCGGGGCCCTGCCCGTCTACGAGCCGCAGCGGCACGCCCTCTCCATCCTCGATCTCGGAGACGGGGTCGGGCTCGCGGTCCGGGGTCGCTGGTGGTGGTACGGCGCCGGAGCGCTGCGGCTCAAGCGCTACATCGACCGCCGGTGGCTGAGGACCTATCAGCAGGGAGGCTCACCGTCGCGACGCCCGGGCATCACAGCCAGGCTCGCACCCGGGCTGACGGGGGAACGAGTCGACGGGCGCCGAGACGAGCGACCCAGACGCCTGTGACCATCGCCGCCACGACGACGAACGACGAGACGTTGAGCTGCGCGACGCCGGAGAGTCCGTGCCCGAGGTTGCAGCCGCCGGCGATCCAGCCGCCGGCGCCCAGCAGCAGGCCACCGACCGCCAGCTGCAGGTAGCGGACCGGGGCCTCGCCCCGAAGCCAGAAACCGCCCGCCGTACGCGCGGACAGGGTGCCACCCGCCACGATCCCCAGCAGGAAGGCGATCAGCCAGTAGCGAGGGGAGCCGCCCGCGACGCTTGCCACCGCACCCACGGTGCTGGGACCGAAGCCGGCGCCCCCCAGTGCCGCCAGGGCCCATCCGGCCGTGACCGCCACCCCGAGACCGACGCCGACCCGTTGCCATCCCCATTGCCAGCCATCGTCCGGGGAGTCGCGACCGGGTCGGCGCCAGAGGGCCACGGCGACGGCGGCAAGCACGAGAACGGCGACCACGAGGCGCGGCATCCCGAGCAGACCCGGAATCGTCGCGCCCTCGCCACCGGACAGCACGGTAGGCCCCGGCAGGGTGACCTGGCGGGCGAGCAGCTCACCCACCCCCCAGCCGGTCAACCCGACCAGGGCGCCGAGCATGCCGGAGCCCAGCTTGTAGAAGAGCCCGGACACGCACGAGCTGGCGACGACCATGCCGATGCCGATGATCAGTCCACCGGCGACGTTCGCCACCGGGCGGAACGCCAGGCCCTGGTTGAGCCCGCTCGTGCCCGGAAGCAGGAACAGCAGCGCGAGGCCCACCGAGCCCAGGGCCACGCCGAGCGCCCACCCGCGCGCCAGCAGGAACCGTCCGTCCAGCGAATTCCGGATGCCGGAGTGGAAGCACACCTGCCCGCGCTGCAGGACGTAGCCCAAGGCGACACCGGCGACCGCGCCGGTGAGGGCGGCGGTGACCACCGGTGTCACGCCGGCTCGGACGCGAGGCGACGGGCCAGATCCAGCACCGACGTGGCTTCGATGTCCGGCCGGCCGAAGTGGGCCGGGTAGCGAGCCCCGGACCGGTTGATCCATGCCGTGCAGAGACCAGCGTTGCGCGCCCCCTCGATGTCCCAC
This sequence comes from uncultured Actinomycetota bacterium, assembly GCA_963767955.1. Classification (GTDB taxonomy): domain Bacteria; phylum Actinomycetota; class Actinomycetes; order Propionibacteriales; family Nocardioidaceae; genus Nocardioides. The sequence goes on from CAVYGA010000003.1 coordinate 971,034, forward strand.
GGGTGTACGGCGACCAGCATGGCTTCGGCGGGCTCGTCGACCTCACAGCACCGCAGGGCGTAGTGGTAGGCCTCCCGGTCCGGTTTCCATCGCGACGCGCCCTCCACGGTGAGCAGCCGCTCGAAGCGGTCGCGGATCCCGGCAGCGGCGAACAGGCTCTCCGCCACGGCGGTTCCGCCGTTGCTGAGCGTCACGAGGCGTCGGCCCTGCTGGGCCAGGGCAGCGACTCCGTCCGCGACGTCCTCGTGCACTCCGAGTGAGCCGAGGCCGTCGATGATGTGCTGCACGCCGGGCTCGACCGCCTCCTCGGGGACCTGCCCGGCCAGGGCGACCTCGAGTGATCCGCGTGCCAGCGAGGCGAAGGACGGGTTCGCGCCGGTGACGGTCAACGCGAAGCCGTCGCGCAGCAGCGTCGCGAACCAGCTCGCCGCCTCGCGGGCGTGCAGCCCGACCTCCTCGAAGCGTCGCTGCAGCGGGGACATGTCGGAGAGCGTCTCGTTGACGTCGAAGACGATCAGTGCGGGCTGCGGGATGGACATGACGACTCCTCGGGCGTGGTGGTGGGTGAGAGGATTCCGACGCGCACCTGGACATGGCCGCCACGCAGGCTCCATGACTGCACGTCAGTGGCTGTCGTGTCGAGCACGGTCCAGGGACGTGCGTTGATGTCGGCACCGCCCAGCCGACAGGCCAGCCGGGCCGCCGGAGCCAGGAGTCGGGCCCATCCGTGCGGCGGCTCCATGTCGACGATCGCCGCGCGACCGCCCGGCCGGACCAGGGACGACGCCCGCTGCCACGCACCCCGCCAGTCGCCCATCAGCGACAGTGAGTAGGTGAACAGCACTGCGTCGAACGGCCGCGCCGGCCGCGTGGACGAGGAGACGGCGTGGGGGTCCAGCCGCTCGGCGTCGGCCTGGACCAGGAGGACGTTGCCGGGCGGGCGCCGAACCGTCTTGCGTCGAGCCATTGCCAGCATCTGGGGGCTGCGGTCGACTCCGACGACCTGCCCGCTCTCCCCGACGGCCTCGAGAAGGAGGGGGAGGTTGAGTCCGGTGCCGCAGCCGATGTCGAGCACCCGGTCGCCGCTCTGCAGCCCCAGGGCGGGGATGGCGTGACGCCGGCCCGCTCCGTAGACCGGCTCTGCCGAGAGCACGTCGTACCAGGCAGCGGAACGCGTGTAGCGAGCCATGCAGTCCCCTCGGAGTGGCCGTCGGGCGGAGCCAACATCATGCCTGCCCGTGCCTGACCCGCCACAGACCGAGCGAACCCCTGGGTCCGCGACACACCCACCGCCTCCGCCTCGGGAAGCAACCGGGCCCCTCACGGTGTTCCCATGGCGTGACCGAGCCCCCGCCGATGGACGACGCCACCCGGAAGTCCTCCTTCCGAGAGCTGGTCGAGCCCGAGATCGAGGTGCTGCTGCGGGTGGCGTTCACGATCACCTCGATCCGGGCCGATGCCGAGGACCTCGTGCAGGAGACGTTGCTGCGCGCCTACCGTGCGATCGACCGCTTCGACGGTCGCCACCCACGGGCCTGGCTGCTCACCATCCTGCGCAACACCAACGCGAACCTGCACCGCCGCCAACGACCGGGCACGGTCGGCGACTGGGAGCTGATCAGGACCGCCCGCCCGGCCTTCGGCAGCGCCGAGCTGCCGAGCGCCGAGGACAGCTACGTGCACCAGGAGCTGCACGCGGACCTCGACGCCGCCGTGCGCTCGCTCGACCCGCGATTCCAGGCCGCCCTCATCCTCGTCGACGTGCACGACCTCAGCTACTCCGAGGCAGCCGCGGTCATGGGCGTCCCCGTGGGAACCGTGATGTCGCGGCTCAGTCGCGCACGTGACCGCGTCCGCAGGAAGCTTCGACCTACCGCACTCACCCGAGGAGAGCTGTCATGACTGGGACTCTGCGTCAGATGCTGACCTGCCACTGGTCCGCGCGTCGCATCCAGCGCTACCTCGACGCCGACCCGGCCGCTCGGCTCACGCCGGGAGAGATCTCCCGGCTCGAGGGCCATCTCGCGACGTGCGAGAAGTGCACCCGGGTGGCGGCCGAGCACCGTGCCCTGCACCGGGCGCTGTCCCTGTGGTCCGGCGGGACGGCCGTCGACCCTCGATCGGTCGACCGCGTCCGAGACTTCCTCGCGACCATCGAAGACGAGGACCCCGCGTGACCGTCGACCAGCCGACCGTGACCGCCCCTCCTGACGAGCCCTGGGATCTCCTGGTCGTCGGCGGTGGGACCGCCGGGATCGTGGGCGCGAAGACCGCAGCGCGGCTCGGTGCCCGGGTCCTCCTCGTGGAGCACGAACGCACCGGGGGTGACTGTCTGTGGACCGGTTGCGTCCCGTCCAAGGCGCTCCTGGCCGCCGCGGGCGTCGCCGCCAGCGCGCGGACCGCGCATCGGTTCGGCATCGGGGTCACCGAGGTGGCCGTCGACTTCACGAAGGTGATGGCCCACGTGCGAGCGTCGATCCAGCACATCGCCCCGGTCGACTCCGTCGAGGCACTCGAGAAGGCGGCGGTCTCCGTGCGCACCGCAACGGCCCGTTTCACCGGGCCCGACTCGGCGGAGGTCGACGGGACGCCACTGCGGTTCCGACAGGCACTCGTGGCCACCGGTGCCTCGCCGGCGGTGCCACCCGTTCCCGGCCTCGACGGTGTCGACTACCTGACCAGTGACACCGTCTGGGAGCTGAGCGAGCTCCCCGAGGAGCTGGTGGTCCTCGGCGGTGGGAGCATCGGCTGCGAGCTCGGCCAGGCCTTCGCCCGCCTCGGCAGCAGGGTCTCCGTGGTCGAGGGCGCGCCCAGGATCCTGCCGCGCGAGGACCCCCTGGCGGCAGCGGAGCTCGCCCGCGCCCTGGTCGACGACGGCGTCGCCCTCCGCACGGGCTCGGGAGTCGCCAGGGTCGAGGCCACCGGTCCGGGGAGCGGGGTGCTCCACCTCGAGGACGGGCAGCGCGTGCCGTTCTCGCGACTGCTGGTGGCCGTCGGACGTGCGCCACGGACCGGCGACGTCGGGCTGGCCGCCGCGGGGGTCGAGGTGGACGACCGCGGCTTCGTCGTGGTCGACGACCTCCTGCGGACCACCAACCCGCGCATCTGGGCGGCCGGCGACCTCACCGGCCACCCCCAGTTCACCCACACCGCCGGCGTGCACGCCAGCCTGGCCGCGTCGAACGCCGTGCTGGGAGTACGTCGCAAGGTCGACCTGACCGCGGTGCCCCGGGTCACCTTCACCGACCCGGAGGTCGCCGCGGTCGGGCTCCCGACCGACGGTGTCTCCTCGCCGCTGCGCATCGTCGACTGGTCCCACTCCCACGTCGATCGTGCGGTGGCCGAGGGTGCGTTCGGAGGCTTCGTCCGCCTCGTGGTCGACAAGCGCGGTCATGTCCTCGGTGCCACCGTGGTCGGGCCGCGGGCGGGGGAGACCCTCGGGGAGCTGACCCTGGCGATCACCCGGGGGCTCACCACCCGGGACCTGGCCGGCGTGACGCACGCCTATCCCACCTACAACGACGGTCCGTGGAACGCCGCGGTCTCCGACGTCCAGGACCAGCTCGAACGTCCCGGCACCCAGCGTGCCCTGGGCGCGCTGGCGCAGGCCCGCAGGTGGTGGGTCAGCCGGGGCGACTGAGCAGCGACGGGCTGACGCGCGATTCCGGCACCCCCACCCCTCAGGAGAGGTCCCGGAAGCCCGCCACCATGCGCTGGGCTGCGCTGAGGAGGACGACGACCGCCCAACCTGTGGCGATCACGGCGGCGTGCGCCGGGAGGACGAGCCACAGGGAGTGCACGACCACGGTCTCGGTGCCCTCCGCGAGTCCTCCGAGGAAGCTGAGCGAGCGGCCGTCCTCGCGTTGCCTCCCGGTCCGTTCGGCAATGGAGGAGAACGCCAGGAGCGCGGTTCCGTTGAGGTAGTAGGCCAGCAGCACCAGGAGGAAGGGCAGCCAGCCGGCGTCGTACTGCCCGGTGGCACCGACGGCCACCCCGACGACGGTCGCGCCGTACACGGCGAAGTCCGCCGTGATGTCCAGGAAGCCGCCCGCCTCGGACCCGGCTGCCTGGGACCCGGGTGCCTCGGACCCGGCTGCGCCGTCGGTGTGGCCCCGAGCGGCGCGGCGCCGGCGAGCGAGGGGTCCGTCGAGACCGTCCATGAGGCGCGAGAACAGCCAGAGCCCCAGCGCCCACCACCACAGCTGTCCCGCGGCGGTTGCGGCGCTGGCCAGCCCGGTGACCAGGCCGAGGAGCGTCAGCCGGTCGGGACTCACCTGGGGTCGGTCGAGGAGGCCGGCCAGCGCGGCCAGGGGGCGGTCCAGGACCCGGCGCACCGGTGCGTCAAGCACGGCTGGGCTCCTCGGTGGCGGGAATCTCGCGGCGCGGGTCCAGGCGCCGCGCCCACCACGAGCCGCTGACGACCAGGACCACCAGGGCGGAGCCGGCGGCGGCCAGGCCCCACGGGTTGGTTCCGTAGGCGCCCAGGGCGGCGTACGCGAGGCTGCCGGGCACCATCCCGAGCGCGCTGCCCAGCACGTAGTGGCGGAACCTGACTCCCGACAGCCCGGCGGCGTAGTTGATGGCGATGAAGGGCACCAGCGGGACCAGCCGTACGACGAGCACCGCGGAGAGACCGTGATCGGCGAGCAGGGTGTCGACGCGCGCCAGCCGGCCTCGGATGAGGCGGTCGACGGCCTCACGGCCGAGCAGCCTGCCGACACCGAAGGAGATGATCGCGCCGACCAGGGCGCCGGTGAGGGAGAGCGCGGCTCCCGCGAACATTCCGAAGAGGGCCCCGCCGGCGGCGGTGAGCAGTGCCTTGGGGCAGGGGATGAGGGCCAGCCCTGCGTAGAGTGCGAGGAACAGGGCGGGTCCCCAGATGCCTGCTTCATCGACGCGCGACCTCATGGCCGGGATGTCGGGGGGCCCGAGGACCAGGGCGAGGCCGACGGCACCGAGCACGGTCAGGATCAACGCGCCTGCCTTGAGGTAGGCAGTTCGACCCATGCGTAATCCTGACTCGTGGTGGAGGTGGCTTGCTACGTCGGGAAGTCCCTGGGCACCTCGAAGTGTTCCCGATGTGACAAGTTCCCCGTCCCGGAGGTCCGATGCACCCGCGTCTCGCCCGACTGATCCTCCCAGCCGCGCTGTTCGGGCTGGCCGCCTCGGCGTGCGCCGCCCCGGGGGCCGGGGCCGGCGCCGTGTCCGAGGACCGTCCGTGGTCGCAGATCGCCGACGAGGCGGAGGGCCAGACGGTCGACCTGTGGATGTACGGCGGTGACCAGCAGGGCAATGCCTACGTCGACGACGTGCTCACCCCGGCGGCGGCCGAGCTCGGGGTGACCCTGAGGCGCGTTCCGGTGGCGGACACCAAGGACGCCATGACCCGCATCCTCGCCGAGCGGCAGGCCGGCAGCGACGACGGCGCGGTGGACCTGGTGTGGGTCAACGGGGACAACTTCGCGACCGGCAAGCAGGTCGGCGCCTGGCGCTGCGGCTGGTCCGCGCAGCTGCCGAACATGGAGTTCGTGGCACCCGACGACGCCCTGGTCACCCAGGACTTCGGGACCGAGGTCGACGGCTGCGAGGCGCCGTGGCACAAGGCCCAGTTCACCCTGGTCTACGACTCCGCGCGAGTCGAGGTGCCGCCGACGTCGATGTCGGGTGTCCTCCAGTGGGCGAAGGACCATCCGGGACGGTTCACCTACCCGGCCCCGCCCGACTTCACCGGTTCCGTCTTCGTCCGCCAGGCGCTCTACAGCACCTCGGGCGGCCACGCGCAGATCCCGGCGCAGTTCGACCGGGCCGCCTACGACAGGCTGACCCCCGACCTCTGGGCCGGCCTGGCGGACGTGGCGCCCTCGTTGTGGCGCCAGGGGCGGACCTACCCCCGCGACTCGGTGGCACTGGACCGGCTCTACGCGAACGGAGAGGTGGACATGACCATGACGTACGGACCGGCGACGCTCACCAGGCTGGTCGCCGACGGCACCTTCCCCGTGACCACCCGGGTCCTTCCTCTGGAGGAGGGAACCATCGGAAACGCCAGCTTCCTGGCCATTCCGTCGTCGGCCGGCGACCCCGAGGGTGCGATGGTGGTGGCCGACCTCGCCCTGTCGCCCGCCCAGCAGGCGCTCAAGGCCGCTCCGGACACCTGGGGACAGTTCACCGTGCTCGACACCGACCTGCTCAGCAGTCGCGATCGGGCGCTGTTCGATGATCTCCCGGCCTCGGACGTCGTGCCGCCGTACGCCGTCCTCTCACGCAACGCCAACCCGGAGCTCGCCCCGTCCTGGGTGTCGCGGCTGGACGAGGGTTGGCGCCGGTCCGTCCTCGAGCCCGGATCGTGACCCAGCGCGTCCTCGATGGCCCGCGGAGCGGTGGCGCGCGCCTCGTCGCCCCCGCGGTGCTCCTCATCCTGGCGGTCACCGGTACGGCGCTCGGCGCCGTCGTGGCCACCAGCCTCGGGCTGCTGCCCCTCGTCGGGCAGCCCCGCCTGAGCCCCGACGGGTTCACCGCGCTGGCGGGTGACCTGCGCGCCGCGACGCAGGAGTCCCTGCTCGCCGCGGGCAGCGCGACCCTGCTTGCCGCGGTCCTCGGTCTCACCATCGCCAGCGTCGTCGTGCGCGCGGGACGCGGCGCCCGGACCGTCATCGGTCTGGCGGTCGCGGTGCTGACGGTGCCGCACCTGGTGGGTGCGGCCGCGACGGGGCTGCTGCTCTCCGATGTCGGTCTCGCCCAGCGCTGGTCGGGGATCCCGTCGGCCTCGTGGCCCGAGCTGGTGGGGGGACGCTGGCCCTGGGCGACCGTGCTCGTGCTCGCCTGGAAGGAGTCCGCGTTCGTGGCCCTGGTCGTCGTCGCGTCGCTCGGGCGGCACTACGCGGACCTGCGCGAGGTCGCGGCCGTGCTCGGCGCGGCGCCGCGAGCGCAGTGGCGGCGCGTCCTGCTGCCCCTGTCCGCACCCGCCCTCGCGTCGTCCTCGCTGATCGTCTTCGTCTACTCCCTCGGCACCTACGAGGTTCCTCGGCTGCTCGGGCGCGCCTATCCCGAGCCCCTCCCGGTGATGGCCTACCGGCTGTTCACCGACATCGACGTCACCGCGCGACCCCAGGCCGCGGCCACCGCCGTGGTCGCGACGGGGCTGGCCCTGCTCACCGCTGCGATCGCCCTTCCGCTGCTGGCCAGGCTCGGGGCCGACCGATGAGCAGTCACGAACCCCTGGGACGGCGGGCGAGGCAGCAGCCCCGCAGCACCGTGGTCGCCGCCCTGGTGGGCCTCTGGTTGGTCGTGCCCCTGACTCCGTTGCTGCTGTGGGCGGGTGCCTCTCGCTGGTCCGGCACGGCGCGGCTGCCGCAGGAGTTCGGCTCCCGCGGCTGGCAGGAGGCGATGGACGCAGGGGTGATCGAGGCGTTGCTCCGCTCCGGCCTCCTCGGCATGGCGGTCGCGTTGATCGCGACACCTCTCGGTGTGCTGGCGGGACGGGCGTTGGGGTGGCGGTTGCTCCGCAGACCTACCGTGCCCTCGGTCGTCCTGCTCGGGCCGGTGCTGCTGGCGCCGTTCGCGGTCGCGATGGGTCTCGATGTCGTCATCCTGCGTCTGGGCGTCCCGGCGGAGGTCGCCGTGGTCCTCGTGCTGAGCGTGTTCGCCCTGCCCTACACCACCTTCACCATGCGGGCCACCTATCTCGGGCTGGACCCCGCCCTGGAGGAGCAGGCCCGCGTCCTCGGCGCCAGCTCGGGCCAGGCCCGGCGCCGCGTGACGCTCCCGGCCGCCACCACCGGCCTGGTCACCGCCACCGGGCTCGCCTTCCTGGTGGGGTGGAGCGACTACGCCGTCACGCTCATCATCGGTGGCGGCCAGCTCGTCACCGCGCCCCTGCTGATCGGCTCCTCCGCAGCCGGGTCCGGCAACGACGGGCTCACCTCTGCCCTGGCCATCTCCGCGAGCCTGCCGCCGCTGGCGGCCCTGGCGGTCTTCACCTACGCGGCCTCGCGCCGCAGGACGGCTGTGCACCCATGACCGCGGCGCTGAGCCTGTGCTCGATCACCCACCGTCACCCGGGGGCCGGACAACCGACCCTGGCCGAAGTCGATCTCGAGGTCCGGGACGGGGAGATGGTCGCTGTCCTGGGGCCCTCCGGGTCCGGCAAGACCACCCTGCTGAGGGTCGCGGCGGGCCTGGAGCCGCCGGAGTCCGGCGACGTGCTGCTCGACGGGACCAGCGTCCTGGACGTGCCACCGGAACGGCGCGACCTCACCGTCATGTTCCAGAAGCCGCACCTCTTCCCGCACCTGAGCGTGCTGGACAACGTCGCGTTCGCGGACCGCCTCCGCGGCCGGGGCCGCGCAGACAGCCGGGCAGCCGCCCAGCGGTACCTCGAGCTGGTCCACCTGGGTGACCTCGGTCGACGGCGGCCCCGGCAGCTGTCCGGTGGTCAGGAGCAACGTGTCGCCCTGGCCCGTGCGCTGGCCGCCGGCCGGCGGGTGATGCTGCTCGACGAGCCGTTCAGCGCGCTCGACACCAGCCTGCGGACGTCGATGCACCAGCTGCTGGGGGAGGTTCGCGCGGCACTCGACCCCACGATCGTGATCGTGACCCACGACCTCGACGAGGCGGGGCTGGCCGACAAGGTCGCCGTGCTGGTCGAGGGGCGGATCGAGCAGTTCGACAACGTCGGGGCGCTCTACACGAGGCCGAGGACGTTGGCGGTCGCCCGGCTCGTGGGTGGGTTCAACGAACTGCCCGGCGTCGTGGAGTCCGGTGTCCACCGCTCACACCTGGGGGCGTTCGAGGTTCCTGCCGGGGCCTGCGTGGCGGGGGACGCCACGCTCCTGGTCCGCAAGGAACACCTCGCCGTCGTCGATCCCGACACGGCTGCCGCCCTGACGGGCCGGGTCGTGCAGGTTCGTCAGTCCGGACCCCACCGCGATGTGGTCGTGGAGCTCGACCCCGTCCGAGGCGGCGACCGGGTGAGGGTGGAGGTCGAGGCCCGTCTCGGAACCACGCTGGGACCGGGCGACCGCACCGGTGTGCGCCTGCCGGCAGCGGGGCAGATGTGGGCCGTCCCCGAAGCCGGGTCGAGCGCGACACCCCCGACGCCCCCGGTGGTGGGCGAGTCCGCTCAGAGCGTCCTGGCGTCCAGGCGACCGTGACCGGGCGCCGCGTCCGCGACGCACCCGCGTCCTCATGATCGTGTCGCGGCGCAGGACGCGGGCGGTTCGGTGAGCACGCGCAGCGCCAGCTGCGTGGTCGACGGGACCCCGAGGTGGCCGACCACCCTCGCGACCCGGTCCGGGTCGAGCGGGAGCAGCCCGGGGGTGCCGGGCACGTCAGGTGCGAGGCCGAGGTCGAGGTCGCTGCGCCCGGACATGATCGACAGGTTGAACTCGTAGCGCTCCCGGGCCCCGGACGCGCTGAGCCGCTTCAGCAGCCCGGCGCCGACGCGCCGCAGGCCGGCCTCCTCGCAGAACGAGTCGAGCGTGGCCACGAGAGTTGCGCCGCCGCAGTGGTCGATGTCGGCCCAGACCGCCTGCATCGAGCCCATCTGGGACAGCAGCACGGGTGCGGTCTTCTCGCCGACGCCCGGCACGCCCGGCAGGTTGTCGCTGGTGTCGCCGCGGAGGGCGGCGTACTCGAGGTAGTGCTCGGCCGCGACTCCGTAGAGGGTGTGCAGCCGGGCGGGGTTGAGGAGCGGTGAGCCGGCGATCCCGCCGTCGATCAGGCGGAGGACCTGGGTCCTGGTGCTGATATGGGCGAACGAGTCACGGTCGGAGGTCACGATCACGCAGTGCCAGCCGGACCGCTCCGCCCACGCCGCGGCGGACGCGCTGACGTCATCGGCCTCGAGACCGGGCGGGGTGACGGTGCACAGGCCCAACGCGTCGAGCAGCACGCTGGCGCGATCCAGCTGGTCCACCAACGCGGGATCCTTCACGCGACGCCCGGCCTTGTACGCCGGGTAGGCCTCCGTCCGCACGGACGAGCTCCGGTCGTCGAGGCCGAAGACCACCGCGTCGGGGGCGAACTGGTCGATCACCTCCAGGATCTGGCGCAGCATCCCGTGCAGGGCCCAGGCCGGGCGGCCGCCGCGGTCGCGGAGCGCGGACTCGGCGCGGGCGTGGTGGTTGCGGTGGAGCAGCGACGGGGCGTCGACCGCGAGCAGCAGGCGCGGCCGGGCGACGGGGGGTTCCAGGGTCGACATGAGGTGGGCCCACCCTATGCGCGGCCGGCCCCGGGGGTGGGCGCGGGCGGCCGGGGAGGGCGGCCGGGGAGGGCGAGGGGGTCGGGCGAGGGGGGGCGGGCGATTGGGTCGGGGTGGGTCCCGGTGATCTAGATTGCAACCCGTGAGTGCCCAGGCCCCTTCTGCCGTCATCCTGATCCGCGCCGAGCGATTCGTGCCGAACCCCGCCACCGCGGCCGACAACGCCTTTCAGGCCAGGGTGCCGGACGGACAGTCCGACGACATCACCGCGGCCCACGCCCTGGCCGAGATGGACGCGGTCTCCGACGCCCTGCGCGAGGCGGGCGTACGGGTCCACGTGTTCGCCGACGGGGACCACAGCAGGCCGGACAGCGTGTTCCCGAACAACTGGCTGTCCACGCACGCGGGCGGCAACGTCGCGGTCTACCCGATGTATGCCTCCAACCGTCGTCACGAGCGCCGAGCCGACGTCCTGGAGATGCTCAAGTCGTCCTATCGGGTCCAGACCATCATCGACTACTCCGGCCTGGAGCCCGACGGCATCTTCCTCGAGGGCACCGGCGCGATGGTCCTGGACCACGTGTCGCGGGTCGCCTACACGGCCGTGAGCCACCGTGCCGACACGCACATCCTGGAGCGCTTCTGCACCGACTTCGGCTACGAGCCGATGGCCTTCGAAGCGGTCGACTCCGCTGGCGTGTCGGTCTACCACACCAACGTCATCGCCTGCATCGGCACGGAGGTGGCGATGATCGCGCTCGGGATGATCCCGGACGAGGCGCGTCGCGAAGGGGTTCGGGAGCGCCTCTCGGTCAACGGCCGCAAGGTCATCGACCTCACCGAGGAGCAGATCCGCCAGTTCGCCGGCAACGCGGTCGAGCTCTGTGGGCGTACGCCGGAGGGCAGGCGGAACTACATCATGGCGATGTCGACCCGGGCACGCCGCAGCCTCCGCCCCGACCAGGTGGCCGCGATCGAGGAGTCGTGCACCATCGTCGACGTCGACATCCCCACCATCGAGCTGGCCGGGGGCTCCGTGCGCTGCATGATCGCCGGCGTCCACCTCGACCGACGGCCCCCGGGCCTGGTGCCCGCGCCCACGCCTGCCGTCGCGGCGATCGACGCGGATCCGCACACGGCCGACGGCCGCGACGTCGCCGGCGACGACTGACGCTGACCAACGACCTCGTCGGGAGCCTGCTGGGAGAGTACGGTGGGGTCACCCCGGTCGACCTCGAGTCGACCCCTACACCGAGCCACGCCCCGGACCCGCGCGTCGCTGGAGTCCGAGCCATGCGACCTTCCCGTCTCCACCCCCCGAGGACAGCCTCCGGCGGACGGGCGGCCAGCGCGCGACCTCATCAGTTGCGCACCCAGGTCGTCGAGCACATCGCCGAATCGATCGAGGACATCAAGCCCCATCTTCGGGGCTGGCTGCACCTCGGGATCCTTCCGCTGACGCTGGCCGGCGGGATCCTGCTGGTCGCGCTGTCGCCCGACGGGCGCACGAGGGTCGGGTCGGCGGTCTTCGCCGGGTCCGCGCTGCTCCTGTTCGGCGTCTCTGCGGCCTACCACCGCGGGAACTGGTCGCACCGGACCTGGTTCGTCCTGCGGCGGCTCGACCACTGCAACATCTTCGTCCTGGTCGCCGGCTCCTGCACGGCGTACGCCCTGCTGCTGCTCGACGTCCGCGACAGCCTGATGATGCTCGGCATCGTCTGGACCAGTGCCCTGCTGGGCGTGACCGCACGGTTCGTGTGGCCCCACGCGCCGCGGTGGCTGTCGCCACCGATCTATGTCGCCTGCGGCTGGGGTGCGCTGCTCTTCCTCCCCGGCATCCTCGAGGGGGCGTCGCGACTCGGGGACAACGTGGGCGGAGCCACCGTCGTCCTGCTCGTGACCGGTGGCGCGCTCTACATCGCGGGGGCCGTCGTCTACTTCTTCCGGCGGCCCGACCCGTGGCCCCGCTGGTTCGGCTTCCACGAGGTCTTCCACGCCCTCACCGTGCTCGCCTTCGCCAGTCACTACGTGAGCATCTCGCTGGCCACCTACTCGATGCGCTGAGCCCCGCGACCGGCGCTCCGCGCCCTGCGCGCTCGGCGCTCAGGTCCGCGCCACCAACCTCCACCGGTTGAGCTTGCCGACGTCCTGGGCCGCGTGGTCGGCGACCGTGAGGACCCAGGTCCCAGCGGCCGGCTTGCCCACGAAGGCCATGAGGGCCCCGCCCTCCTCGGTGTCGTAGCCTCGGATCAGGTTGTCGGCGCTCCCGCCCGTCCGGTCGTGGATCGTCGCCTTGGTCCCGTCGGGTCCGGCCAGGGTGACCTCGAGGTCGGAGACGTACGTGTGCGTGATGTCGATGTCGAGTGACAGCGACGAGGTCGTGCCGGCTCCCGTGAGCTCGATCTCGCTGGTGACTCCGTCCGGCTGGTTGTCCGGCACGACCAGCCCGGGTGCGGACTCCCCCTCGAGGGTCGGCCTCGTCTGCCCGACGCCGACGTCGATCGACCACGCGTTGAGGGTGCCCACGTCCCGGCGTGCCCGGTCGGCGACGGTCAGCGTCCACGCACCCCCCGCGGGTACGCCGAGGAGTCGGGCCAGATCCGGCCGGTCGTCGCTGCTCCAGGAGCGTTTCACGTCGTCGGCCCCGCCACCGGCCCGGGCGTGAAGCGGCAGGGGTGTTCCGGCGGGGGAGACCAGCGTGACCACCAGGTCGCCGCTGTAGGTGTGGGAGATGTCCACCGTGACCTCGATCCGGGTGACCACGCCGGCGTCGGGGAGGGTGAGCACGCTGACGACTCCGACGGGATCGTTGTCGGGGATCGCCAGGCGGGGTCGGGCCTCCGCGTGCACGCGCGCCGTACCCGGTGTCGGGGCAGCCGGGGCCTCGAAGTCGGGGATGATGCCGCTGACCACGTTCGCGCCGCCGGTCCTCGCAGCGGGACCCATGCCGTAGCGGGCGAAGACCTCCCAGACGGTGTGCACGAAGACGGCGGGCTCGACGTCCTCGTGCGCGAGGGCGTACTGGTCCGCGGCGAGCAGGATCGCGTCCCGTGCGGCGAGAAAGCTGGGGTTGGCCGAGGTGAGCTTCAGCGCGTCCACGACGACCTGGGTGAACGGCCAGGCGCCGACCCGTCGTGCGGCCGACATCAGAACCGCGCACCACAACTCACCGATCGAGTGCTCGTCATCGGCCGCGTAGCGCCCGGTGCCGAGGTCGGCGTAGGTGTCGGGGAAGCTCTCGTCGTAGCGGAACCTCCTGATGCCGGTGGACCGGTTGACCACCCAGTCGCCGACCACGTTCTTGCCCAGGGCCGTGCAGGCGAAATAGTCGCTCCAGCCCTCACCCATGCCGCGCGACTGCGCCGCCTCCAGTGCCGCGTCGTTGAGCGGGCCGCCGACGAGCCGGTTGGTGAGGCCGTGGACGTACTCATGGAACACCACATCGGGGTCGAGGGCGGTGTGGCGGTTGGTCGAGGTGACCAGCCCCATGTTCATGGTCGGCCGGCTTCCGTCCGGTGGGGTGCCCATGTTGGCGGTGCCCCAGACCGCGCCGGGATGGACGTGGGCCAGCACCGAGTCCCGGGCCCGACCGCCGCGCCCGTGGTTGTCGACCTGGAAGTTGCCGTCGGCCTCGCGGAACCCGAGCAGGTAGAGCAGGTCGTGCATGCTGCTGCACAGGGCGAAGAGGTTGACGACCAGATCGTCGTCCGTGCCCGGCGCCGTCTCGAACACGACCGTGCCGTCCTGGACGACCCCGCTCACGGTGGTCGCGGCGGGTTGGACGTCGGCCTCGACGGTCGCGCCGCGGGTGGTCCCGTCCACGAGCCAGTCGAGGGGGAAGTCGGCCGGCAGGTCGTCCGGCACGGGTGCGCCGTACGACGTGGCGGGCAGCGGCATCGTGATCGAGCCCCGTGCGCCACCGGACGAGAGCACCACCTCTCCGCGGCCGGCGACGGCCCGGGTGAGCCGGGTCGCGAGCAGGATGGCGGCGTCGTTGGCGTCGACCATGATGCGGTAGACCGCTCCGCCGGGCACCGCGAGCTTGGTGTGCCAGCACAGGCGCAGGCCGTCCCCGAGAGCGAGCCACACGAGCGCCATCGTGACGACGTGCGGGAACGGAGGGGCCTCGAACGTGGTGGGACGGTCGAGTCGGTCGGCACCCGACGTCCGGAGCGAGGGCGCGAAGTCGGAGAGGTCGATCGTCGGGTCGACCATCGCCTCACCGAACTGGTCCGTGGGCGCCTCGTCGGGATCGCCACCCTCAGCCACGTGCGCGGCCGCGATCCGGAGCGCCTCCTCGGGCGTCACCGTCGTCGCCACGGCGGGGTCGCCGGTGACGGAGATCGACCGGCCGGCGACCTCGAGCAGACGGCCGTCGGCGTCGAACCGGACCGTCTCGCTCGCGTCGTAGATCGGGATCCCCTTGAAGAGCTGGCGCAGGTGCACCGCCACCGCGCCGGAGGAGGTCGTCTGGTCGCTCGGGTCGGCGGCGTACTCCGGTGCCTGCTCCGCGGTCAGGCCGAGGGCCGGGCTGATCATCTGGAGGTGCCTGATGGCGCGGGAGACATGGTCACCTGGCTGCGCGGCTGCGGAGTCCGACACCACCACGGCCGCATTCCCCGTGTCGGCGTCGAAGCTCGCGACCCGGATGCGGTGCCGTCCGGGGAGGACGTCGTCGGAGACGCTCGTTGCCGCCCCGTGCAGCTGCTCGCGACGCGTGTCGTCGAGCCGGTCCGCTGACGTGCGGGCATCGATCTCGCGGATCATGACTCACTTCCTCTCGGTCATCGGCTCAGGTCCCTCCCAGGTCGAGCAGGAACCTGACACCCTCGGTGAGCTCACTGTTGTTCGGCGTGCGGTCGCCCGCGGGGAACGGCACGCTGGGGGTCTGCGCGTGGACCACCGCCGCCCCGGCGTCGGCGGTCGCGTCCCCGGCGACGTTGAGCCAGGCCCGCCAGAGCGGGAGCCAGCCCATCGCCTCGACGACGTCGCGTCCGGCGGCCTGCGGCGCGTAGCCCGCCGGTTGCTTGCGGATCAGCGTGTTCTGCCCCTCGCGCACCGGGTCGGCGACGGACGGCGTCGCGCCGTGACCGACGACCAGGGACTGCCATTCCTCCACCCGCCGCTCGTTGAGGTTCCAGCGTCGGAAGACCTGCATCACCTCACCGACGGCAGGCGTGGGCAGCGCCGGGCGCGCGTCGGCGACCGACACGGGACCGGCCGTGGGCGAGGCGGCCGTCACCAGCAGCGCGCCCAGGTCGGCCGCGGCGCTGAGCCCGGCCCCCGTGTCGGACGCGTCCTGTGGCAGCAGCGCGAACGGCGTCGCCGCGCCGGCGACGTTCCCCGCCGGGGTGGAGTACCGGGACCGGGGTGCCTCTCGGAGCACGATCGCGTTGGCCTTGCGGGTCGGCACCCGGACGAAGGTGGTGCTCAGCGTCGGCGCCACCTCCAGGGGGCCGGCGTCTCCGGGGTTGGCCAGTCCAGGGGCGGGCAGGGGGAGCGCGTTCGGTGGCTCGTCGGTGCCGACCACCTCGGCCCTCACCCCCGCCACGCTGCCCTGGAGGAGGGCCACCACCCCGGTCGCGGTCTCCGGGTCCGTGAGCCGTACGTCGGTGTCGGTGCCGGCGAGGCGGAAGGTGACGGTGTCACCTCCGTACCGCACGAGGAGCTCGCCCTCGCCCTCGTACCAGAGGCGCGCCAGCGGGCGGGTGCCGGCGGGGTAGCCCTGCCGGTCGGTCTCCGCCCCCGGGGCCGCCGCTGGCCAGAGGGTGGTCGGCTCGAAGACCCGCGCCGTCGCGGTCGGGCGGGTGGGGTCGGCGCCCGCGTGCTCGACCGCGCCCAGCATCGACAGGCCGGTGGTGTCCCGCAGGAACCACGAGCCGACGCTTGTTCCGGACAGCGCGAGCGCGACCGGGATGCCCACCGCCGTGAGCAACAGGGCACCGCTGCCCAGCGCCAGCAACCAGAGCCTCAGGTCGTCCTCGCCCTCGTCCCGGTCCGTGTCGCCGCCGCCGATGGCACGCGCCAGCCCGGCCAGTCCGAGCGTGGTCAGGCCGGTCATCGCCGGGATGGTCTGCAGGGCCATCACCTTGGCGTTTCCCGGGTGGCGCCCGCTGTCCAGGGCGCCACGGAACGCGGCGTACACGTCGGCACCGATCAACGGCAGGAACAGACCACCCCACCTGACGCCGGCGCCCTGGTCCTCGTCCTCGGCGGTGGCCAGGCCGCCGGCGACCAGTGCGCCGCGTACCAGCCCCATGAGCAGCGCCGTGACGAACGCCTCCGTGTGGTCGTCGAACTTGCCCCACAGGATCATCGAGTAGACGAACGGGGTCACGGCGCCGATGCCCATCGACGCCGTCAGCGTCTCGAAGTAGGCCCGGTCGGTGAGCTCGCCCCCCTCGAAGAACGCCTTTGCGTGCGGGAGCGACCGTGCCGCGATCAGCGACACCGACGGAGCGACCAGGATCGGAACCAGCAGCCCCCACCAGGGCCAGGCGGACCAGCCGCCCGACCGCGCGTCGTCGAGCAGGACGCCGTACCCGTTGCGGAGGCGCGTCGGGTTCAGCCAGAAGCCCGCGTCGAAGTCGGCCTCGAACGCGCCGAAGCCGTGGTGCCGCACGGACGGGAGGCCGTAGGTCTGGCCGATGGCGGCGATGTACTGCTCCCAGAGTGCCGGGGGCACGTCGGATGCCGCGGGCAGCCAGTTCTGCAGGCTGGTGACGCCGGTCGCCCCGCCCAGGAAGCCCTGCCGGAGGTGGTGCTCGAGCGCGACCGCCCCTCGGGACGCACGGTTCCAGTCCCAGTCGGCGTTCGTGTCTCGGGCGTGAAGGTCGGCCAGCTGAGGCGCCAGCAGGACGTTCGAGGCGAGACCCGCCAGCATCCCGGTCGAGAACGCCTGCACCGCCGCCCTGGTGGGGCCGGACGTCGCGGCCTGTCCGGCCCGGGCCAGCTGGAGGGGCAGCTCGGGCGTCGGGACGGGGACGTGGCTCAGGTGCGGGTCGCCGGTCCCACGGCGAAGGTGCTGGCCGACCCAGGCACCGCCGGGCAGCAGCGCCCCGGTGTAGTCGGGCAGTTGGAAGCCGAGCGAACCGAGCAGGGCGTAGGAGCCGAGGTTCGCACCGCCGACCGCGGCGTCCACGCGGGGCTTCGGGCCGGCCTCGAGGTTCGCCAGCCCCGCCCTGGCCATCGCCAGAACCCGACGCTCGACCGGATGCACGGTCGCTGCCGGGGTGGCCACCTTGGTCCCGAGTGCGGCGGTGAGCGCGGTCAGGCGCTGGTGCGTGAGCACGGTCGCACCCATGGGCACCAGTAGTCCGGAGCCACCCGCCGGAGCGGGACGGACCTTCCGGGCGGTGACGGTGACCCTGCGCATCGCTGCCTGGGGGCATGTCGTCACCAGCGCGGTCGGGTCGGTGACCCCCGCCGGTGTCGGGGTGAATACCGCGGAGGCGTGGTGGAGCAGCGCCACCAGGTGGTACTCCTTGCCGTCGGACTCGCTGAGGGGCGGCAACGACTCCGAGGAGACCGCGAACGTGGCGACGCTGGGGCGGTTGCCGCGGAGGCCCGAAAGGGAGACGCTGCCCGCGGAGAACCACCCTTCGACAGCGGCGAGGTCTCCGGTCCTCGCGGCGTCGACGTACGACGCGGGGAGCGGCTTCTCCTTCGGCCCCACCAGCAGGGTGACCCGGACGTCGTCGACGTTGTCCACGCCCCGGTTGCGGGCGACGACGTGCACCCTGGACACGACGGGAGCGCCAGGCTCGGCCGCGAGGATCTCGGTGCCCGCGGGCAGCTCCACGAGCTCGGTGACGATCGGTGGGCGGTCGCCGCGAATCGGGTAGTTGCCGTGAGCGTCCGGGAGCTCCACGAAGATGTCGGGGCTGGCGTCCAGGACGCTCTTCGCGTTCCGGTTCCCCGGGAGGGTCACCCCGACCCGCGCGTCGCGGCGACGCTGGTCCAGGTCGTTGGCCCGGATGATCAGCTCGATCCGTGGCTGGGGCTTGTCCAGCCGCATCTCGAAGACGCCGCGGCCGTGGGTGCTCGCGCGCAGCAGTTGCATCTTCGTGCCATCGGGCAGGGGGATCCGCAGCAGGTCCAGGTCGACGACGGCAGCGTCGGGCAGGTTTCCTTCGAGGGTGCGCCAGGTCGCCCCGGCGTCGTCCGTGACCCAGACGCCCAGGTCGGCGCCGACCCACACCCGGCCGGGCGTGTCGGGGTCCGCGAGGATCGCGTTGTGCTGGATATCGATGAGCGCACTCGGGGCGGTGCCCGATGCCTGGCTCCAGCGCGTAGCCGCCGGCAGCAGGGTGTCGAGCCGCCACACGTGGGCCGGGGGACTGCCGCCGAAGCCGGCCACGCAGACGTAGACCTGGCTGCCGTCGGGCCGAGCCGGGTCGGCGGTGATGCCGGTGATCGCCCGGGTTTCGGCGGTGGTCGGCGGGGGTCCGGCCGTCGCCGTGCGCGAGTAGTCGGTGAACGACCATTGCCGAGTCGCCGAGACGTAGTCGTAGCGTCCGAAGTGCCCGGAGTTCCACCCCGCGTAGACGCGATCGTCCGAGGTGGCGAACAGGGAGCGCAGATTGGTGCTGCCAGCCGGACCCGCGGGCAGGGTCGTATCCCAGTTGGAGCCGAACTCGCGACTCACGTAGAGCTTCTCGCCGCCGAAGAAGACGATGTCCCCGTTGTCGGGCGAGGACGTCATCGGCGGGTAGAAGAGCGCGGTCGCGACGGGGACGGTGATGTCGTCCAGGTCGTACCGGATTCCGTCGATGTCGGCCCTGCGGATGCGTTTGCCGAAGTAGCCGCTGAGCACCTTCTTCTTCGATGTGTGGTTGACGACCGTTGCGCCACCGTCGCCGAACAGCTGGTGGTCCCAGACGTCCCCGCCCAGCCAGCGGATCCCGCCGTTGTCCTGGACGCCGCAGAACGCGTAGGACTCCTCACCGGGCAGGTGGTCCAGTCCCATCAGGGTGAACGTCGTGAGACCGGTGTTGCGGGCCTCGAACACCCGGTCAGTGCCGAAGCGGGCATCGCCGGACACGAACACGCCGCCGTCGCAGCCGAGCCACAGCTCGGAGGGCGACCCCGGTCTGAATGTCAGGACGTGGATGTCGCCGTGCACCGAGCCACCGATCAGCGTCTCGGCACAGTCGAAGGCGCCGGGACCCGTGTTCACGACGCGGCAGCGGAAGAGGGCGCCCGAGGACTCCGCGCCCACAGTGAACGAGGCCCCACCGATGTAGACGAGGTTCTCGTTGCGTGGGTCGACGATGATGGCCTGGTCGTAGGACCCCTGCCCGGTCGGTCGGGCAGGGTCGCCGAACAAGGCGGCCGGTGGGGTGGTCAGGGTGCGCCAGAGCACCGGGACGGCGCCAGTGTCGAGGCGGTGCAGTCCCTGGAGGTGCCCGTTGCTCCGGCAGGCGAGGGCGTAGAGCACCGTCGGTGTCGACGACGAGGCGGCGAGGGTGACGCGGGCGACCGGCGGGCCGGGGATGCTGTTCATCGCCGTCCAGACGCCGCCTGCTCGCGAGGAGAACACCCGGCCGCCCGTCGTGCTGATGTAGAACACGACATCCGGCCCCGTCCGGCCCACCGCGATTCCGGAGCAGCTGACCCCGGTTCCGAGGGCGCCCAGCGGCTCCTCCTGCCACGGGTTGACTCGGCTTCGGCGCCGGAATACGCCGCGCGTGGTGACCGCCACGGCATGCTCGTGCGTGGCGTCGTCGGGGTCGACGAGGAGTCCGAAGACGCCGAAGCCGGCCAGGGTCGGGACGGAGGCCTCCGGGGTCCAGGTGCCACCACCGTCGGTGGAGCGCAGCATGCCGACGCCGAAGAAGCCGGTGTGCGGGCCGGAGAGGAAGGCGTTCCCCTCGCCGGTTCCGACGTACAGGATGTCCGCCGCCTGCGCTCCTCCGTCGACGAGTGCCAGCGCACCGCAAGCCAGGGAGTCGACCTGCTGCAGCGTGCCGCCCGGTGCGGTGGGCGCGTGCTCCTCCCGGTCCGAGGTCGGCTCCCACGCACGTCCGGCGTCGGCGCTGCGCCAGACGCCGCCGTTGCCGGTGCCGACGTAGATGCGCTGGCCGTCGTTCGAGACCCCGATGCCACGGACCCTCCCGCTCACCACCGGAAGGCTGAACGCCTGCCCTCGGCGCACCGCGATCGGCCCCATCGGTGACCAGTTGAGGTCTGCCGCGCCGGGAAGGGGGCCGAAGCCGGCGACGTGGCGCTGGGCCCGGCGGTAGTCCTCGAGGGCACGGAGCCGGGCCTCGGCCGGGGAGTCCGCCAGGAACGCGTTCGGCGCGTCGGCGGAGACCCGCTCGCCGAAGAACGCCCGGTGGCGCGCTTCGACCTTGCTCGTGTCCGCCATCAGAAGCTCACCCCGATGTCGACCGAGGCGACGATCCCGAGGTCGCTGGAGCTGACCTCGGAGGGCAACGCGTCCTGGAGATCCTTGAGGGCGTCGCCGGTCTCGTCGAGCCCGGCGTCGAGCTGGGCGGCGATCCCGTCCAGGGCGTCGAGCACAGGGCGCAGGAGCGAGACGACGTCCAGCCCGCTGGCCACGCCGACGACCTGGTGGTGCAGATCGATCACGGGCGCGAACACGACGGTAGGTCGAGCCGACGCGAAGACGGAGTCGGCGGCTTCCTGGGCGGCGACGAGCACCTGGCGGACCGGGGCGAGGGGGTCGAAGGCCCGCAGCCGCGCGATCACCGCCTCGGCGCCCGCCACCACCTCGCCCAGGAGCGCGTCGGGGGTGAGCTGCGCGACCTCGTCGTGCACCTGGGTCTGGAGGGCGGTGAGGTCGGCGACGATCGGGGTCAGGTCGAGCAGGTCGAGCAGGCCTCCGACGGTGTCGAGGGCCGCCCGCCCCGAGCCCACCACGACGTCGAGGGCCTCGAGAGCCTTGTCCCGGGCGGCACCGACCAGCTCGGTGAGGGCGGGGGTGAGGCCGGCGGGACCCGCCTGGCCGAGCAGGTCGAGCAGGATCGTGCGGAGGGTGCGACCGGCGGGGTCGAGGCCGACGCCGGCGAGCACCTCGCGGAGCCGGACCGGGAAGGCGCCCAGGGGTGCGAGGGCGACCCGGAGCTGGGCGGCGGACTCGGTCACCTCGCTGCGCCCGGAGGCGGCGAGGCCGCCGAGGACCGCGGCCTCCGCGTCGAGACCGATCCGGTAGCGCCGGCGGTTCTCGGCGAGCGTGCCCAGCACCTGCACCGGACCACCGGCGGCGAGGATCGGTTCGAGTGTGGTGCGCAGGGCGCTGCCGGCCGGGTGGGTGGCCACGGCGTCGAGCAGCCCCCGGTGGTACGCCGCCGCGGCGGCCGCGACGGGGGCGGGGTCGAGCGTGCCGACGCCGTCGCGCACCGCGACGACGTTGGCCTCCGCCTCCCGGAGTCGCCCGCGCACCACCTCGCCGCCGACCGCGGTGCCGCGGACCCAGTCGATCACGTCCTGGACGGCTGGCTCGTCGGCACGGAAGCCGCTGGCCTCGGCCAGGGAGACCAGGACGGACCCGAACGCCCCGCCGGGAGGACCGTCGGGCAGGGCGGCGATCGCAGTGATGGCACGCTCGTCGAGCACCTCGGCCGCACCACTCGGGTCGATCCGGGCGAGGGCGTCCGCGACCAGCTCCCGGAACGAGGTCAGGGCCTCCGCGGCGGCGTCGACGTTCAGCAGGCCGGTCAGCGAGGTCCGGACCTCGTCGACCTGGTCCTGGACCGGTGCCAGGAGGAGCGCCGGGTCGAGGTCGTCGATCGCGTCCAGCACGGGCTGGAACAGGCCGCGCATCGGAGCCACCACCTCCCGCTCCAGGTCGAACCCGTCGAGCAGCCCTCGAAGCCCGGCGAGGGCGTCGTCGACGGGAGAGAGCAGGGCGACGGGGTCGAGGGTGTCGAGGGTCGCCCGGACCTCGGCGAGCGTGTCCGCCTCCAGGGTGCGGAGGAGGGGCTCCGGGTCCAGCGACTGGAGGAAGGCGACCACCTCGGCGTACGCCGCCTCGATCGCCTCCAGGGCGTCGGCCTCGAACTCGTTCCGGACCGTGGCGAGCTCGGCGCGCAGGGCGTCCTCGACCCCCTGCAGGTCGAGCGCCTTGATCGGCTTGCAGGCGTCGACGATCTCCTGCTGCACATCGGTCGGCAGCATCTCGAACGGCACCGCGTCGATCACGTCGGCACAGGTGCTGATCACGTCGATGGCCGCGTCGAAGTAGGGACTGAGCTGGGCCGAGGCCAGCGCGTCCGCCACAGAGCGCAGCGCCGATGTGAGGGTGTCAGCGAGGTCCTGCAGGTGCAGCGCCCCGAGCGTGTCGTTGACCGTGGTCAGGGCCGTCGTGACGGTCCCGGCCGCGTCGTGAACGAGGTCGGCCAGCTGCCCGAGGCCGGTGGTGATGTCCTCGGCGACGCCGGTCAGGGTGCCCTGCGCGGCGGCGACCTCCGCAGCGACGCCGTCGAGGAGCTCGGTGACCGGCTGGAAGGCGGCGTGCACCCCGGTCACCAGCGGCGTCAGGTCGAGCTCGTCGACCAGCCCGCGCAGGGAGTGCAGGGCGCCGGTCACCTCGTTCTCCACGCCGGCGAGGGCCTGCTGGAACTGCGTCACCGGTGCCAGCGCCAGCGCCGTCACGTCCGTGATCGGGTTCAGCGCAGCGGTGACGTCCCAGTCGCGGACCGAGGCGGTGAGTTCGGTGGCCAGCCCGGCAGCGGCCGAGGCGAAGCCACCGGCGAAGGCGGCCGGGTCCGGGAGGGGTGCGTCGAGCAGGGGGGCGGCCACCCGGCGGATCTCCGCGACCAGCTGCGTGACGCCGTCGACGTCGCCCCCGGTGAGAGCCAGCCGTGCCAGCTCGACGGCGGCCGCGGTGCCGGCGATGTCGACGAACGGAAGGGCGGCCTCGCCGTACCCCATGCCGGCCGACCACACCTCGCCCATCTGGAGCACGGCGTCGACGAACGCGGTCACGCGTGCGCCGAGTGCCTCGACGTCTGCGGGGTCCGTCGGGTCGGCGCCGCGCAGGGCGGTGGCCAGCTCGAGGTCGGCGGACAGGTCGGCCACCGCGGTCGCCGAGCCGCGCGCGGCAGTGGGGTCCAGCAGCGTCGCGAAGCGCTCGGTCCGCTCGACGAGGTGGCGCGAGGCGGTGGCCATGGCGGTGAGGCCGGCCAGCACCCGGAGCAGGTCGACGAAGCCGCCGAGGTCCCCGCCCAGCCGGCCGAGGACGTCGGGCCACTCCAGGCCCGGCACGAGGGCGAGCAGGTCGGCCAGCGGCCCGGCCTCGACGGCCCCACGTGCGGCATCGACCCGGAGCCCGAGTCCGTCGAGCCCGACCTCGTCCGGCACCGACAGGTCGGGGATGATCGCCCTCAGCGAACCGAGGCGCGTGACCAGGTCGAGCAGGGCGGGATCGACGTTGACCCGAGGGAGGCCGAGGTCGAGTCGGTCGGTGCCGTGGGTCAGGGTGCCGCTGACGGAGGCACGCAGGGAACCGAGGTCCGGGCCGGGGGCGCCTGCCACCAGGTCGAGGACGCCGGATGCGTCGAAGGGCACGCCTCCGAGGTCGACTCCGAGGACGTCGGAGGCGAGGCTGCTGAAGAGGTCGGTCAGGTCGAGATCCGCCCGGACCTCGAGCTGCGCTGCCAGTTGGGGCATCTGCCGGTGACTCCTAGTCCTGGATCCGCATGGCGAGGCGCATCAGCCCACCCGGGGCCAGCGCGTCGTTGGCTCCGGTGAGGACGGGCCCGAGCAGGGATGAGAAGGGCCGCCCCTCGGTGTCGAGGAGGTAGTCGCACACCACGTCGACGAACAGCACGCCGCCCACCTCGAGCAGCTCGGAGAACCCTTGCGAGCCCACGTCGACCGAGACGATCAGCACCCTCCGCGACACCTTGACTCCACGGGCGAGTGCACGCACCGGGAACTGGTCGTTGGCCGGTGCGGAGAACACGTGGACGGCGCTGGCCTCGAAGGGCAGGAACCGGTCCCGGTTGATCGTCGTGCTCCACGAGAGCTGGAGGCTGCCGGCGAGCGCCCGAGCATCCTGTCGCGTGATCGGACCGGCGAGGTCCCAGTTGATGCCCTCGAGGAAGGTCAGGTCGAGCGTCCCGCCGGGAGGTCCCGGCGGACCTTCCGGCCCCGGGAGACCCGGCGTCCCCGGCGGACCGATCGCACCGGGTTCGCCCGTTGCGCCCTGCTGGCCCGGGGGACCGACGGCTCCCGGTTCCCCCGGCGCTCCGCGAGGACCGGTCGCGCCGTCGAGTCCGGGAGGGCCGGAGGCCCCAGCATCACCCGGAGGGCCGGGGTCTCCTGCGGGGCCGGGGTCTCCTGCGGGGCCGGGGTCTCCTGCGGGGCCGGGGTCTCCTGCGGGGCCGGGGTCTCCCGCGGGGCCGGGGTCTCCCGCGGGGCCGGGGTCTCCTGCGGGGCCGGGGTCTCCTGCGGGGCCGGGGTCTCCCGCGGGGCCGGGCTCGCCTGCCGGACCGGGGTCTCCCGCGGGGCCGGGCTCTCCCGCGGGACCGGGCTCTCCTGCCGGACCGGGCTCGCCTGCCGGACCGGGGTCTCCCGCGGGGCCGGGCTCACCCTGGGGGCCTGCGGGGCCGGCCGGCCCCACACCGCCCTCGCCGGGCGAGCCCGCGAGCGCCGCCCCGTCGTAGCGCCACATGCCGCTGTCGTCCTGCGTCCAGTCACCGGTGTGCTTGTGGCCGGGACCGGCCACGAACAGGGACTCGTCCTGTGCGACGTTCACCCCGCCCGCCTCGCGGTGCACGGTCCCGACGACGAGGGTGTCGTCGTCCGGCACCACGTCGGCCGCGACGATCACCTCGGTGCCCTGGAACACGATGGTGGCGCGGTCGCCGACCCTCGTCGCCTCGTCCTCGCGGGATACGGCGCGAATCGCGACGTGGACCGACTCGTCGCCGTCCGGCAGGGTGATGGCGGTCGCCTCGTCGCGACGTACGGCGGCCCCGCCGGGCGTGAACCCGATCCCCGGCGACAGGGAGACCGAGCCGTCGGAGGCCACGTCGAGGTGCAGGCCGGCGCCGACGTGCCCGAGGCCGACGACGCGACGCAGGTCGTCCCACGCGGCGGCGGCCACCGACTGTGCGTGGTTGAGGTGAGCCGGGGTGACGCGCAGCCCGTCGACGAACCGGGTGCCGGGGGAGGAGGTCATGGGGTGGTCCCTTTCTCGTAGGCCACGACCACGTCGTCCGCGGTCACGCTGCCCGAGGTGCCGATCCGGATGGCGAGCGGCACCTGGCCTCCCGGGGCCGGGATGCCCGAACCGAGCCCGAGGACCACGCGCAGGCCGTCTCCGGTCGGGTCGGCCAACGCGACCCCGGTCCCCGAGGGCACCGACACCGCGACGGCCGGCCGCGGGTCACCCTGCCCGGGCAGCCCCACGAGGCGCAGGCACGCGTACAACGTCGTCGTCTGGGAAGGGTCGACCGTCGACCGCAACGACGAGATCGGCTTGGTGCCGCCGCCGGGCAGCCGCCGGCGGACGGGCGCGCCGGGCGCGTCGGGGGCCGTCGAGGTCGTGAGGGCACAGCCGATCTCGCCGTACGACGGCACCAGCTCCAGCCAGGCGGCCACCGGACTCGCCTCCGGGACGGACAGGGCGACCGCCTCGGGCAGGGTGAGGGTGAACCAGCCGGAGTGCCGGGCGGGCACCTGGACCGGGGACAGCTGGGCACCGTCGACCGAGTCGCCGGGTTGCCCGTCCACCCCGACGGCCGCGAGCAACCGTCCGGCGATCTCACCTCCGCGCTCGGAGGCGAGGAGCAGCCGGACGCCCTGCACCTCACCGAAGAGGCCCGAGAGCGGGGCCGGGATGCCGAACAGCAGCGTCCGTCCCGCTCCGAGGATCAGCTCCGCCTCGTCGTCGACCGGTGGCCCGTCGACCGGCTCGACGCGCTCCGGCCCGAAGCTGCCGGTGAGGGTGAGCGCGACCTCGCGGACCTCGTCCTGCGGACTGAACGGTCCGTCGAGGATGAGGGTGCGGGTGCCTTCGTCGGCGGCGTCGACGGTCGTGCTGTGCGAGCTGGTGCCGAAGGTGACGGGATGCTCGTGCAGCATGCTCACGTCGACGCTCAGCGAGAGCTTGCCGGGCGTGGCGGCCCGGACCTTGACCGTGACCTCGCGCTTCCCGGCGACGCTGCGGGCCCGGGCGAACGCGTCGCGGAGAGCGTCCGTCCGGTCGACGCCGTACTCGACGGCACCGGTGACGCCCGCCGCGTCGTCGCGGTCGTGCGAGCCGACCAGGTCCGGGGCGCTGCCCTGTCGCTCGAACCACACGGTCGTCCCGTCGATCACGAGCTCGAGGGAGGTGGGCTGCGCGCGTAGCCAGACACCGGCGTCGTCGCGCACCGCCGCCTCGATGCCGGTGCCGGTCACCTTCACCAGCAGCTTCTCGGTGGTCACCTCGTTGAACGAGCTCGCGTCCGTGCCGACCGAGGCCCAGGTCGCGCCGGTCCATCGGGACGCCGACACGATGTCGTGCTCGCTGCCGCGGATCTCGATGCCGCCGACCGTCACCATGCGTCCGAAGTCGATGACACACGTGCCGCCGTCACCCGAGCGGACCGTCGCCACCGAACCGACCAGCGTGTAGTCCGACGGCGACGCGGCAACCCCGAACGTGGCCCGCTCCAGTCGCGCCCCGTCCGGCAGGCTCACGCGGGTCTCCACCTCGATCGCCGCGACGGCCGGCACGAAGTAGGCCCGGACGTCGATCAGATGCGGTTTGCCGACCACGACCTTGTAGGGGGTGGTGGAGGCCGGGTCGACCGTGAGGACCTGCTTGGCGAGACGCTCCTGCCCCTGCATTGATCAGGCTCCGAAGGTCTTGAGCATCGACAGGGTCGCGACTGCGGCGTTGAGGTCCGAGCCGGGCTCATCGGTGACCTCGGCCTGGGCGTTGGCGAAGATCTCGCGGACGGCGTTGGCGTCCTCGGCGCTCAGCTGTCCCTCTGACGCGTGGGTGACGATCCGGTTCACCAGGGGGTTGGTGCCGACCAGGGCCGCGTAGGCATCGGAGATCTTGACCTTCTTGAACTTGTCGTGCACGCCGGAGATGACGCCGACCGGGAGGTTGCCGGGCGGTGCCATGACCAGGTCCACGGTGGTGCCGATCGGCACGGGAGTTCCCGCCGCGACGCTCTGGGAGACCACCTTCACCTGCAGGATCGGCCGGACCAGGATGGCCTCGGCGAGGATGGCCGCGTCGACGGGCAGGACGCCGATGGGCACGCCGTCGCGCTCGATCTGGCTCTCGATCTTGCGCGACCCCACATCCACGAAAACCGGCAGGGACGAGGTGGTGGGGCGGAAGCCGCTGATGGCGGCGGCCGCCGTGGCGGGGTTGGAGATCCTCACGTTGCTGGCCGATCTGAAGATCGGGAGATCGAAGTCGTCGGGCATGGTCTTCTCCTCAGCTGCGGACGTTGGACTGGCCGAGCGCGAGGCCCAGGCGATCGAGGACCTGCTTGGCCTCGGTCAGCGACAGGCCGACCAGGCTCGGCATCGTGACGACGGGGTCGCGTCGGAGCGCGGAGGCCACGACGAGGCGGACCCGCCCGGTCCCCGAGGGGACCACGGCGCCGGCCTCGGGCAGCTGGAGCAGGACGGGGCTGTCGACGTACTCGGGAGGCAGCGCCGTGCGCGATACTTCTCGACCGGTGGTGTCCAGCAGCGCGTCGGCGTCGAGGGTGAGCGACCGCAGCTGATCGAGCACCCCACGCACCGGCTGCCCGAAGAAGTCCGGGACCACGACGCCGTCCACGCTCAACGCCACGACGACCGGATCCTGCACGGGCATCGTCACCTCACGCTGCTGCGGCGCGAAGCCCGGTGCCCTCACGTGCACCCGCCAGGGCCCGTCGGTCATCCCGACGAGGAGGTGACGGGTGCGGGTGCCGAACGGGGGCAGCGCCTCGGTGGCGCGACCCTCACCGAGCGGCTCGGCGATGACGGTGACCTGCTCCGCGCCCGGGCCGGTCACCTCCACCTCCAGGGTGGCGCCGCCGAGCGCCAGGACCGCGTCGTAGAGAGCGGTCAGTCCGTTCACGAGCGAGTTCCACGCCTGGGCGGTCAGTGGCTCTCCCGGGTTCACCGACGCGAGGGTCGGTCTGGTCAGTGGCATCGCTTGCTCCTCCGCATCGTCAGCCGTTCCCAGGCTGAGGAGTTCCGTCAGGCCACAGCTCCGTGCCGGACAGCACGGTGCCGATCGCCTCATCCGTCTCGTCACGCACGACGCCCGCTCCGAGCGTCCACCGGGGGTCGGCGTACTCCACGCGCACGTCGACCCCGGCCGCCCGGTGCCGGTCGAGTCGCCGCCGCAGCGGCTCGCGCAGCAGGGTGCCCTTGTCGTCGTCGAGGACCTGGAGCCGGCGCGGCAGCAGCACCCGTACGGCGAACGGCTCCCGCTCCTCCCACTCGAACCCCAGCCTCATGGACGCGTCCCCGGCCGTGACCCCCGCGAGTCCGTCGTCCTCGGCGAACACGGCGGAGTCGAACCGGCCGAGCTTCGTGCGGGGTGGCGCGCCGGTCGGTCCACTGGTGTGCGCGGCGCGCACGAAGCCGACCCACTTGCTCAACCCCCGCGGCAGCCCCATCGGCTCCAGCGTCGGAGCGCCATGGGGGAAGGTCGCGGAGACCCCGAAGGCGTCGGCCAGCGGCGTGGTCCTGACGAAGGTCGCCTGCCGGTCGCCGTCATCCGGGTCGCCGGCGAGCACGAAGTCGTGGCTGCTCACCTTGCCCGCAGCGGAACCGAAGACGGCGCCACGGAACGCCCACGTGGAGCCGGTGACATCGCCACCGTCGAGGGTGGCGCGACCCGACGACTCGAAGCGCAGCTCCGCACCCTCGACGACGGACCCCTCGAAGACCACGCCGTGACCGGCATGGCACTCCACGACCATCGGCCGCACGGTCCGGGAAGCGACCCCCAGGACCCGCACCGTCACGGTGACGTCGTCGATGCCACCGCGGACGACCTGGAAGGTCTGGCCGTGCTTCTTCGGGGTCGGCGCGATGTCCGCGTTGCGGAACGGGTTCTCCTCCAGCGCGACCAGGTCGACCAGGGGCTCGATGTCCCCGCCCGGCGCCGGCACCAGCCGGATCCGGTCACGGCACGTCGCCAGGTGCCACCACCGTTCCTCGGTGTGCGTGACGTGCTCGACCTCGAGTCCCAGGTAGGCAGCGGTGGCGGTGAGCAGGGACGTGGCGGTCGCGTTGCCGACCGTGTGCGCGTGGATCACGGAGCGGACGACCTCGCGGCGCAGCGCGAGCGACTGCCGATCACCGGCCGGGCGCGCGGCGACGACAGCCAGTGGCTCGCCGTCGTCCGCACCGACGTGGGAGAGCTGCTCCTCGGTGACACCCAGCAGCGTGGCCAGCAGCCGGGGGTCCAGCGGGGTGGCCCCGGCCGCGGCGTCGAGCGCGTCCAGCCGGAGCATCAGCAGGTCCCAGGCATGGGAGCTGAGGCTGTGCAGTGCCGCGAGGGCGCGCACGTCGCCGACGGTCGGCGCCTCGGACAACCGGTGTGCCCGCCGTACGTCGCCGACCTGGCGGGTCAGCACCTCGAGCGAGTCGGTGATGCCCGAGACCACCAGCTCGAAGCGCTTCTCCGGGTCCGCCGCCGCCAGGTGCAGCGGGAGCCGGTCGAGTACGGCGAGGGCGCGTGCGCTCATGGGAGCGTCCCCTCCTTCTCGGTGACGGACACGGAGCGCACCCACACGACCTGGCCCGGGTCGAGCGTGAGGACGACGTCGGGCTTGCTGACCCGGAGACCCTCGTCGACCAGCTCGACGTGGTAGCTGATCGTCTCGACGGAGTACTTGTCCGTGTCCGGGAGACTGCCCTTGATCTCCGCCGGGTCGAGGGTCGCGCGCGTCACCTGGAAGTGCTCGAGCAGCCGGTTCTCCAGGTCCTGCGTGATGGCGGCGATGGCGGCGCCGCGTTCCAGCCCGGCCGTCTCCTCGCCGCGTTCGACCGTCGCGGTGACGTCGATGACCACGCGGTCGCCGCGTATCTCGATGCTCAGGTCCTGCGGCGCGAGGCGGGCGCGCTTGTGCGCCACCGGCGGCAGGTTGAAGCGGCGCAGCACCAGGGGCTTGGTCGCGTCCGCCGGCGGGAAGCCCACGTCGAGCACGGCGTCCAGCACACCCTCGACACCCATCACGGCCGCCACCAGCCGGTTGTAGACGACCGCGGCTCCGGGACCCACATCGCCGACCGCTGCCAGCAGGGCCGCCCTGGCATCGTCGGAGAGGCGCTGCCGACGCTCCTCGCTCAGCTGCAGGTCCGCGGGCGTGAGCACCAGGCTGGCGATCATCGGGACGAAGGCGTCCGGAGTGGTGAGGATCTCCTCGCCGACCGGCCCGTCACCTCCGCCCCCGGTGTCCTCGGCCAGGGTGGGGAGGGGGGTGGTGGGCGCCGGCAGGTTGTGCACGATCCGGACCCCGGCGGGCCGGTAGTCCTCGAGCAGCCGGCTCGCCAGGATGGCGGTGGTCGTGGGCACCTCGGCGGCGACCGTCACGTTCACCAGGCCGGGAGACGTCAGGTGGTCCTCCTGGACGAGCACGTCCTGCTCGCGGATGCCCTCGAGGCTGGCCAGCGCGCCACGGATCGCGCCGACCGTGGAGCGGCCGCCGGCGTCCAGCGCGCGTCGTACCCGGGAGCGCAGCTCCTCATCCGACTCCGACCCTCCGCCGAAGGACATCGGCTCGGGGTTGAGGGTCTCCTCCACGCCGAAGATCGGCCGGTGGACGACGGTGAGCCGACGTTCGGCGGCGACCCCGTCCGGGCCCGGCGACTGCGCGCGGACCGGGGCCGCGGCGGAGAAGGTGCCGCGGCGCAGCGACACGGTGTCGCTGGTCTCCACCGTGACGTTGGGAGCCGCGGCCGTCGAGACGAGGGTGCCGGCGGGGATGGTGATCTCGGCCGGGGCTGACGTGGACCGACGGAACACCACCTCTCCCACGGCGTGGGTGGCACCGCGCCGCTCGAGCCCGACCAGGGCGGCGACCTGGTCGAGGTCGCGGCCCGTCGCGGTGTCGACGAAGGCGGCCTCGTACACCAGGTCGAGCTGCTGCGAGAGCACCGCGAACTCGCGCGCGAACGACTCGGCCAGGGTGCGCAGCACGCTGCCGGGGTTGCGGTCGTTGAGCAGCGGCGGGGGACCGCCGGGGAGCCGGTCGAAGCCGACCCATACGTCGGTCCCGGCGTCGGGGAGCACCGAGCCGGGTGGGTTGAAGCCGTTCGACCCTGCCCAGGAGATGGTCCCGTCAGCGGCCAGCTGGAAGTCACGGCCGCCGACGAACTCGCTGAATGCGCCCTCGGAGATCCCGTGCACGCGCACCGACGCAGGCCGGACCCGTTCGTGGTCGGCCAGCCGGAAGGGCAGCTCGTCGTCGAGGTAGGTGAACCGCACCCGGCTCACGCCCCCTGTCAGGTTGGCCAGGAGGTCCTCGACGAAGGTGCCGTAGGGCTCGGCGGCGAAGCTCATGGGCCACCCCCGAGGTCGATCGGCACGACGAGGTTCAGTGGCTCGTCCCGGTCGATCAGCCGGATGGTCAGCTCCACCCGGACGATGTCGCGCTCGCGTTCGGCGGTGCGGACTACGCAGCGCCGAACCTTGGCCACCCGGGGCTCCTGGCGCAACGCGTCCAGGACGTAGATCTTCACCAGGTTGCGGGTGCGCTCGGTGTTGGGCTCACCCACCAGCTCGTGGTGCCGGCTGCCGTAGTCCGGATGTCCGAGCGGTGCCAGCTCCCCGCGCCGGGTGGAGAGCCGGTTGACCAGGAACTGTACGGCCTGGGGGACCTCGTCCGCGACGGCCAGGTCGAGCACGACACCGCTCGGACCCGGCCGGTCTGCGGTGGCCAGGTCGCTGTCGGTGAAGTCTCCGGAAGGGCCAGACCAGCTGAGCAGGATGTCCCGGCCGAGTCGGCGGTGGAGCTCCCCGAGCTCGGCGTACGTCCGGCGACTCATGGCGGCGTCCCATCCAGCACGAACGGTGCCGCGGGCGGTCCCACGACCATCAGGATGCCGGAGCCCGAGGGGATCTGGTCGCCCAGGCGCACCACCGCCGCGCCGTCGACGGTCACCCCGGTGGAGGCCCCGGTGGACCCGATGCTGAGGGGGTACGGCGCGCCGCTCACCGAGTTGACCATCTGGCACATCGAGCCGCTGACGGCGACCGGCATGCCGTTGGCGGTCAGCGTCGTCTGGGTGATGACCGTGATCGCGCCGGTGTCGGGTGGTCCCGCGGCGCCGGGCGTCACGATGACCACACAGCCGAGGGAGACGGGAGGGCCGGACATCTTCGTCACCCGGCCTTGAACTGGGTAGTGCCGGCGATGCTCGTCATCGAACCCTTGAGGGTCGCGTTCGCGGCTGCCTCGAACGTCGCGTTCGCGGACGCCTTGATGGCGACGTCACCCTGGGCCTCCAGCGTCAGGTTGCCCTGCGCGGACAGTGAGATGTCGCCCTCCGCCTCCAGCGTGATGGCGCCACCGGACTCGATGACGAGCCTGGTGCCCCCCATGTCGACGGTGACCGTGTCGTCCTTCACCGTCAGGGTGTTGCCGTTGGGCAGCCGGAGCTCGAGGCGGCGCGCGTCGCTGCCGTCGTCGGGGACCTCGTAGACCACCTCGTCGATCTCGGCATCGGGGGAGGGGACGTCGGCGGCGTGGATCGTCCCGAGCAGGACCGGGCCGTTCACGTCTCCGTCGAGGAACCCGAGCACCACGAGGTCGCCGACCCGGGGAAGGGCGGACAGGCCCGGGCGGGCCACCGCCACCGGAACGTGCTGGAGGGCCAGCTCGGACCCGTGCAGCCGGACGTGGCAGTCGAGGTGGTGGTCTCCGCTGCCGCCCTCGTTGCTGAAGGCCTCGGTCACGACGCCCAGCGCCAGGGACCGGTGGGCGGCCAGCTCCCGGCGGGCGACCTCGGACATCACCCCGACGAAGGTGCTCATCGGTCTCCCTCCAGGAGCAGGTGGCAGCGGTAGCCGCCGGCGGCGTCGAGGACGTGTCGCGCTCGCAGCACCCGGTAGTCCTGGCCGCGGGCCTTCACGGTGCCGCCGGCGCGGAGGTCCGGCCTCCCAGGGACGGTGAGCGAGCCCGTGCGCCCACGCCGTCGCGCGGCTGCCTCACGCGCGGTGGTGGCCGCGTCGGCGGCCTCCTGCGTCCGCAGCATCGGGTCCACCTGGACCGGCGGGCCGGAACCCGGGTCGGGCTCCGCGACGAGCAGGCCCGGCTTCCCGCCGAGGGGAGTCAACAGGCCTACGGTCACCTCCTGGGCCCGTTCTCCCACCCGGAAGGCGAGGAGTTCGGCGCCCTCACGCAGCTCCTTGGCCGAGACCAGGCCCACGGCTCCGGCGACCCCGCCGAGAGCGCCCCCGAGGCCGCCGGCCCCCGCGCCCGGGATCGGGGTGAAGCAGACACTGCCGTCCTGCTTCGTGGTGACCTGGCAGCCGCATCTGCGCGCGAGACCGTGCAGGTTGCCCCACACCGAGCGGCGCGGGTCGATGTGGAGGACCGGGAGGCTCAGCGACGCGTCGATGTCGCCCTCGTCGACCTGTCCCTCCGCGAGGAGGTCGGAGACGACGTCACCCACGGTGCGGTCGACGTACGATCGTCCGACGTACGTCGAGGACAGCCGGCGGCTCGGCGCGTACCCCGTGATCTCCGTGCCCCAGCCGGTCGCGTCCGCGCCGGCGATCTCGACGGTGAGCACGTCGGCGACGTCGTCGGCCCCGAGCCCGACCGTGAGCTTCGCGCCGGGGGCGGCCTCGGAGAGCGCCGAGCCGCGCCACACCGCGAGCTCCACCCGGTCGTGCGCCTCGTCCACGGAGAGCTCCACGACGAGGCGTCGTACGCCGGCCTGGGCGGCGCTCAGCCCGGAGCCGGCGAGCAGGCTCGCGCCGCCTCCGTCGAGAAGCAGGGACGCGGTCGGTCGGGGGAGCGTCACAGCAGGCCCCCCTCGAGACCGTGCCGCTCGACCTCGCGGCGCAACAGCTCGTCGAGGGCGATCTCGACGCGGTCGAGCGGGAGGGAGTCGGCGGCAGCCTCGCCGCGTTCCGGCACTGCGAAGCCGACGGTCGAGGCGGTCGCGAGCGGTGCGAACGGGCTCCGGGAGGTGGGGGCCGGCGGCGACGCGGCCTCAGGCAGCGTCGTGGACTCCTGCCAGCGGCGCCAGGAGCTCGTCGAGGGCGCCGGCTTCGGACTCCGAGGCCCGGGGCAGCGCTCGCGCGGTCGCGGATGCCGTCGTGTGCCGTGGCCTGGACACCGCCACCGCGTCGACCCGCGGTGGCGGGGCCACGGCCCACGAGCCGTCGTCGGCGCGGCTCTGGAGCGGCGTCGCGACCGACGTTCCAGACGCCTCCGGGGTGGTGGCGGGGCCGGGAGCCGGCCGGGCGGCCGCTCCGTGGGCCGCGGCCGTGATCCCGCCGACGGCTGCCGCCGCGGTCCCTTCCGCGCCCGTCCGGGCCACGAGGTCGCGCTCGTTCGGGACGGGTCGGCCCGTTCTCGTGGCTACGTCCGGAGTGGACGCGCGGCGCGGGCCGCCGGTGCGCCGGCCGGCCGCGCGCGACCACGTGCTGGTGTCCTCCGCGTGGTCCACGGGCGGGAGCGTGACACCGGCACGCGACGCCGTGCCCGGTGGTGCGCTCGGTGCCGGTGCCGGTGCCGGTGCGGGACCGGGGCGGGCCGCGGCACGGTCGACATCGCGCTGCACGGTCAGCGGCGACGCTGTCGGTCGCGGAAGGCCGCGTCGTGTCCGGGGCTGCTCTCCGCTGGCCCGTCCGGCGCTCTCGGCGATGGCCTCGAGCGACGGTGGTCCGGCCCGGAGGCGCGCGAGCGGGTCGGTGAGGACACTCAGAGCGGTCCCCCGGGTGAGGGGGAGGGAGCGCAGCGAGGCGCCCCGCACGGCCGCCGCCGCGCGCGGGACCGATCGTCCCCCCAGGGTGCTCCGGCGGGCCCACCTGCCCCCCGCCGCGGCCGAGGTCGATGCCGCGTGGGTCATGGCCGTTCGCCCCGGGCGAGCATCTCGAGGTAGAGCAGCACCTGGCCGACGGTGAGCTCGGCGCACCGGTCCGGTGTCCAGCCGAACTCACGGCCGAGGACGAAGCAGGCGCGGGCCAGCGGCGCGTGCACCGCCTCGGTCAGGTCGTCGCCCCCCAGGGACAGGCCGCTGGTCCGGTTCACCTCGCCGAGCAGGAACTCGACCAGGCCCGCCGGCAGTCGGTGCACCTGGTCGAGGGTGAGCTCCGGATCGACGAGTGCCTGGTGGACCATGAGCGCGCTGGCCAGCTCGCCGTCGTCCCCCGCGGCGCGGTGCAACCGCATCACGTCGGAGAGCACCAGGGGTCGCAGCACGACCTCGCGCCCCGCGCCCTCCGCGGCACCCGGCACGAGCTCCTCGGGCACCTGGATCCGGTGCGTCAGGGTCGCACCGGCGAGCAGGTCCTCGGTGGTCAGGGTCGACATCGATGCACGTCCCCGGTCACGCCGGCGTCTCGTCCTGGACCGAGATCCAGAGCGCCTTGAACGACACCTGCTCCATGATGAAGTCGTCCTCGGGCATGGCGTAGCTCCAGCCGTCGAGTTTGACCCCATGGACCGTGAGGGTCGACCGGGCGCCCGGCTTGGCGGGGTTCTCCAGGAGCAGGCTGAGGTTGAAGCTCGGGCTCACGAAGGCGCCGGCCGGGCGGGTCCCGGCCGCTCCGTCCCCGAGCATCAGCCGGAGCAGCGCCCCGTTGATGTGGGCGCGGCCCATCGTGCCGCTCACGTTGACGTTGCCGGGACGGAGCTCGGTGGCGTAGCGCTGGCCGACCTCGTGGAACGGACGCAGCTCCGAGATGACCTGGATGCGGACGTCGGACGCCCGCCCGATGGGCGAGAGCGCGAAGGCGTCGGACACCGCGGTGGCGGCCTGGCCTTCGGGTGACTCGGCGTCGTCGACGGCGACGGTGATCGAGCCGTCCATGCCGGTGAAGACATTCGTGTTGGGCATGAGTACTCCTGGCTCACTCGAGGTTCATGGTCACGCGGATGTAGTCGATCGAGAACGTCGGCTTGAGGTTCATGACCACCGAGCAGATGCCGGCGATCTCCTGGCTGCGGGTCGCATTGACGGAGAGGTCGTAGCCGGTGAGCATCTCGTCGAGCACCATCTGCGACAGGAAGCCGTCCAGGGTGGCCTGCAGGGCCGCCCGGACACGCGCATTGTTGAGCCGTCCGATGTACGGGTCGGACCCGAGGCGGACACCGGCCTTGGCGTAGTCGACCGTCCGGCGGACGCTGATCTGGCTGAACGGCGGTGCCGAGGTGGTCAGGCCGCGGACCACCTGGGTGCCGTACTTCTGGCGCACCACCAGCACCTGCTTGCCCAGCAGCGTGGAGACGACGCCCGAGCTGTAGCGGACGTCAGGCGTTGCGGGCAGCGACTTGTTGGTCAGGCTGACGTGCGGGGCCAGTGTGGAGAGCCTGCCCGCGACCACGGCGGCGAGGTACGACGGCGCCAACGTGCCGTCGGCGGTCCGCAGACCGGGCGCGACCAGCACCACCCGGTCGTTCTCGAGGGCGTCGGCGTCCTCGACCACCTTGGCCGCGTCGGTCGCCGTTCCCGGGACGTCGGCGCCGAGGATCGCGATCCGCTCCCGTCCCTCGTTGAGGGTGCGGGCGAGGTGGCCCTGCACCACGTTGCCGATCCGCTTCGCGCTCATGCCCGCGACGAGAAGGATGTTGACCTGCCGCTCCTCGAGCTGCTCGAGGGCGGACGCCACGTCGGAGACACCGGCGTCGGCGCCGTCGGTGCCCCCGGCGAGCGGGGTCGACGCCAGCGACGTGAGGAGTGCGGTCTGGTGGTCCAGCCCGCTGGCGGTGACGAACGTGGACGCCGCGAGCGCGTTGAAGACCTCCCCGGTATCGGCCCCCGAGAAGACCTCGCTGCGCTTCCGGTAGGTCACCGTGAGCTGGCAGACATCGGGCATGGTGGCGTCCGTGACCACCTTGACGGAGAGGTCGCGGCCCCACGTGCCGCTGCTCCCGCTGCCGCCGGACCCCGTGGCCGTGAGCGTGAAGCCCCTGCCGTCGGCCGAGGCGATGTCGAGCGTGGCGGGCGTGGGGTCGCCGTTCGCGGCGCGGACGGCCAGCACGTTCCGGGCGCCACCCTCGAACGCCTGCCGCAGGGTGCGCACCAGGGTCAGGGGGGTGTCCGCCAGGCGGGGCGAGGTCAGGCTGTCCTCGAGGCCGTAGAGGTCGATGGCGTCCGCCAGCGAGCTGAGGGTCCGCACCTCCTCGACCGGCCCTCGCGACGCGGTCCCGACGATGCCGATGTTGCCGGTGACGATGCCGCCGACACCGATCAGTCCCTCGGCGCGCACTTCGATGTAGGTGCCGGGGATCACCATCTCAGCGATGGACTCACTCATGCTGGACCCTCCTTAGGGGTTCCGGACGATGTCGAAGCTCTCGGTTCTGGTCTCCCCGTTCTCGGCCGCGCGCAGCGTGACCGCGACGTCCGCGATGACCCCTCCGCCGGAGGTCAGCAGCGCCTGCTCGACCTCGGCGTCGAAGAGGTAGGTGAGCTCCTGGCCGCGGGCCGCCGCGGCCAGCTCACCGGGGGGAGGACGGGTCGTGCTGCC
Source organism: uncultured Actinomycetota bacterium (assembly GCA_963767955.1). Classification (GTDB taxonomy): domain Bacteria; phylum Actinomycetota; class Actinomycetes; order Propionibacteriales; family Nocardioidaceae; genus Nocardioides. Next base: position 1,008,866 of record CAVYGA010000003.1, read on the forward strand.
CCAGGACAGTGGTGCGAGCCGGAGGGCGGCGTCCGGTCTGGAGAGGAGGTCCGCGACCTTGCGGGTGAGTGCGGGCAGGTCGGCGCGGTCCGCCGTCATGCGCACCTCGAGTCGCCCCTGGAACCGGGTGACCGTGGTGTCCCAGAGACCGATGAAGTAGCCGACCTGCAGGGTCCCGGTCGAGGGCAGCGCCTCCCCGAAGTGGAGTAGCCCCGCGTCGACGTCGGGTCGGACCTGCCTGCCGGCCGGGGGAGCGGCCACCACGGCCCACGTGGCGACGTCGCGCACCGTCAGGTCCGCGCCGGTGAACGGGTCGTCCGGAGTGCCGTCGGCGCGCACGAGAGGGCCGTGGGGCAGCACCAGGCTGCGACGGTCGGCCGGCACCAGCACGAGCGTCTCGCCTCCACCGAGGTCGAGCACCGGGTTGGCCAGGTCGACCGCGATCGTCACGGCGAGGGCGCCGTCGCGGGTGCCGCGCGGGACCCGTCCGACACCCGCGAGCCGGTTCGTCACCTCACCGATCGCGAGGGTGACCGCCGGGAGGGTCGCTGTCTCGGGAGCGGTGTCCCCGACCGCCGGCCCGGTCCCCAGTCCGTCGACCAGCCGTTCGGTCAGGTGGTCGACCACGGCGGCGAGCGTCATGCGCCCACCCCCAGGGCCTTCCCGAGGTCCTCGAGCGCGGCCGGCACCTGGCCCACCGCCGCCTTCACCGACTCCAGGGCCGGCTTGATGGCCTCGGTGGGGTCCGCCAGCCCCGGCACCCCGCCGAGGAGCCCGGGCAGGTCCATGGCGTCCATCAGGGAGCCGGCCAGGTCCGCCAGGTCGCCGAGCATGTCCTCGGGCAGCTCGGGAAGCCCCGCGGGCGGTGGCGGAGGCTCGACGTACTGGCGGAGCACGATGCGGAAGTGCGTCTCGCCGTGCAGCTCGCGGGTCTCGACCACCTCGAAGGCGATGATCACGACGTTCTCGAGCTCGCTGCTCTCCACGATGTCGGCCACGAAGGGAAGGGGAGCGCCGGCGAGAAACGCCTCCTGGAGTGCGGTCAGCAGTTCGCTGCGTCGCTCGTCACCGTCGATGCTTCCGGTGATGGCCACGGTGAGGCTCTGCGCACCGAGGTCCTGGTGCAGGTCACCCATCAGGCCCGGGACGTCCAGCCGGGCCAGTCGCCGAGACTCCAGGAGCTCCACGCGCTCGACGCACGGCAACTCCCATTCGCCCAGCATGGGCCGGATGATCATGCTGCCCCCTGTTCGCGAGCCTCGGGTCTTTCGACGCTAGGAATGGAGCGTCACGACGCCGTCACGACACCGTCACGGGGCTCTCTCAGCAGGGTCACGGATGCGGCCGCCGCACACGTGCGGCGCAGGCAATGGCCCGTTCTGACCATGACCTGCCCCCCGGGCCGTGTCTCGCGCGGCGGGATCACGCCACCGTAGGCTTTTCAGCGCCGTGGCCCTCGGGTCCTCCCCCGAGTCGGCGGTGGCCAAGACAACCCTCGACTCGGACTGGCAGGGGCTGGGATGAGACCAGCGCGACTGCGACTGCTCGAAGGATTCGCCTTCGACTGCGGTGGTTCCCCCGTGGCACTTCCCGTGGGCCTCCAGCGACTGCTCGCGTACCTGGCCTTGGGCGGCCCGACCCACCGGTGCGTGGTGGCCGGCACCCTGTGGCCAGAGGCCCCGGAGCCTCACTCGCTCGCCCGGCTCCGCACCGGTGTCTGGCGGATGAACCGGCTGGTTCCGGGCCTGATCGAGTCGCGGGGCGCGGCCCTGGCGATGACCGAGACAGCGACCGTCGACAGTCACGAGCAGGAGCAGTTCGCCGTTCGCGTCCTCGGGGACGGCGTGGACGTCGACTGGGTGAGCGCAGGTCTGTCCAGTCTCTGGCCGGCGGAGCTCCTTCCGGGCTGGTACGACGACTGGATCGTCTTCGAGCGCGAACGGCTCCACCAGCTGCGGCTGCACGCGCTCGAGCGGGCCGCTGATCTGCTGCTCGAGCGCGGAGACGTCGATCTTGCCCTGCAGGTGGCGCTGGAGGCGGTCCGCTGCGAGCCGTTGCGGGAGACGTCGAACTCCGCGCTGATCTCCGTCTACCTCGCCGAGGGCAACGTCAGTGACGCGTTGCACCAGTACGACGCGTTCGCCGCACTGCTCGACCGGGAGCTCGGCCTGCCACCGTCGCAGCGCATCGCGAGCCTTCTCCCGGACACCAGACGCCGCGGTGACGCTGTCGTGACGGGGGGCGGGTCATAAATGTCGGGTGAGCAAGCCGACAGGCGCGTCTGCCGGCTTGATGATCCTTCGCCTGTGGATCGAGCCCGGTGGGCACATCCGGGTACGCGTCACGCGGACGACGGACGTCGAGTCGGGTCGGTCGACGACGTCGTACGCCTCGGCCTTCTCGGAGGTGATCTCGCTCGTCGAGAGGTGGCTGGACGAGGCCAACCCGCCTGGCCACGAAGTGGACGACACAGACAGGAGATGAGTGCAGCATGACGACCCTTCGTGCACGTCTCGAGATGAGCCTCGCGGTGGTGTTCGGGCTCGCGTCCATCGCCACGATGATCTGGCCCACGTGGATCGAGAACCTGACCGGGCTGGAACCGGATCACGGCAGCGGTGAGGCGGAGTGGTGGTTGGTCGTCCTTCTCGGCACGGCAGCCGTGGTCACCGGCCTGCTCGCCCGCCGGGACCTCCGGGCGCTCCGGCCCCAGGCCGGGTCGGGCACCTGAGGGCACGGGGGCGCCAGGATCGGGGCGTGAATGGGTCCGCGCCAGTGGGGTACGCCTCTGGGCGGAGGTTTCACATGTCTCGGAAAGCATCTGTCATCACTGCAGCACTCGCCCTGGCCCTCGCGGGGTCGACCGCCTCGGTCGTCCCGGCTGCGGGGGAGAGCGCCGAGCGAAGGCCGGCGCCGGGCGGTCCCGGCGCGAAGACCGTCTGGCCCGAGGCCGACAAGTCCGGCTTCGGTACGTCGGCCACGCGGCGCAGCAACGTCTGGTTCACGCTCCAGCGCGGCCGGACCAGCGAGGTGTTCTATCCCGACCTGTCCACGCCCAGCGTGCGCAACCTCGAGCTGATCGTCACCGACGGCAGGACGTTCACCGACCGCGAGTCGACCGGCATGCGGCACCGGGTCAGCCGTCCGGACGCCCGCAGCCTCGGCTTCACCCAGGTCAACACCGACAAGCAGGGGAAGTACCGCCTGACCAAGCACGTCGTGACAGACCCCGCCCGTGACGCGATGCGCATCCGGGTGAGACTGCGGTCGCTGGACGGTCGGAAGTACCAGCTCTTCGTGCTCCACGACCCCGCACTGGGCAACGACGGCTCCGACGACCGGGCCCGGACCACCGGGAAGACCCTGGTGGCCGCGGACGGTGACGTCGCCACCGCACTGAAGTCGCGGCCGGCGTTCACCGCGACGTCGAACGGCTACCACGGTGAGAACGACGGCTGGACCGACCTCAAGAACGACCACCGGCTGAACCGGCGCCACGACAGCGCCGGCCCCGGCAACGTCGTGCAGACGGGGCGGGTCGGTGGCGTCACCGGACGTCCCGGCCACCGGGTGACCACGCTGACCCTCGGGTTCGGTCCCGATGCGCCGGCCGCCCGCGGCACCGCGCGCGACGCCGCCTCGAGCAGGTTCCGGGGCACGGCGGCCCGCTACGACCGCGGCTGGCACCGCTACGTCTCCTCCCTCAACCGGGTGCCCGGCAGCGCCGCTGCCGTCCGGCGCCAGTACCTCGCCTCCGCGCTGGTGCTGGCGGCCGCCGAGGACAAGCTCAACCCCGGCGCGATCGTGGCCTCGCCGTCCGCCCCCTGGGTGTGGGGCGACGAGGTCGACGGGCTGTCCTCGCCCTCGGGCGCCTATCACCTCGTCTGGTCCCGCGACGCCTACCAGTTCGGGACCGGGCTGTGGGCCCAGGGCGACAAGGCGCGGGCGCGCCGCGTCGTCGACTGGCTGTTCCGGGTCCAGCAGAAGCCGGACGGCTCCTTCCCCCAGAACTCCGACGTCGAGGGCACCCCCGTCTGGTCCGAGCTGCAGCTCGACGAGGTGGCGCTGCCCATCGTGCTGGCCCGCCTGGTCGGTCGCGACGACGCAACGACGTACGCCGGGGTGAAGAAGGCGGCCGACTTCCTCGCCGGCTTCGAGGACGAGGAGACCGGCCGCGCGGCGCCGTACTCGCCGCAGGAGCGCTGGGAGAACCAGTCCGGCTACTCGCCCAACTCGATCGCGGCGCAGATCGCCGGCCTCGTGTGCGCGGCCGACCTGGCCCGCCGCAACGGTGACGACGCCTCCGCGACCCGGTGGCTGGCGCTCGCCGACGAGTGGCAGGCGCAGATCGCGGACTGGACGGTGACCACCACCGGACCACTCAGCGACAGGCCCTACTTCCTGCGGCTGACCAAGGACGGCGACCCCGACGCGGGCACGACGTACGGCATCGGCGACGGCGGCCCCAGCGAGGTCGACCAGCGTCGCGTCGTCGACGCGAGCTTCCTGGACCTGGTCCGCTACGGCATCACGCCACCGGACGACCCGGCGGTGCGCAACACCCTGCGCGTGGTCGACAAGGACCTGAAGGTGCGGACCCCGAACGGCCCGTTCTGGCACCGGTTCAGCTTCGACGGGTACGGCGAGACCCGCGACGGCGGCCAGTGGGACATCACCGAGCCCGACACCGGGACCACGCTCGGGCGCGGGTGGCCGCTCCTGACGGGCGAGCGCGGCGAGTACGCCGTCACCGCCGGTGGCACCGGGCAGCGGTTCCTCCGGACGATGGCGAGGGCGGCCGGACCCTCCGACATGATCGCCGAGCAGGTGTGGGACGGTCGCCGGCCGACAGGACGCCGGTGCTGCCCCGCCGGCGAGGGCACCCGGTCGGCGACGCCGCTGGTGTGGTCGCACGCCGGTCTGGTGCGGCTCGCCTGGACGATCCAGCGCGGCACCCCGGTGGACCGGCAGGGCGTGGTGGCCCGGCGCTACACCCGGTGATTCAGGGGTTGCACCGAGAACCCCCCGAGCGTGCTCTGGAGGGCGTACGGCATCGCTCGTAGACTGGGTGGACGCCCGGGGGTGTGACAGGGGAGTGGAGCGCAGCATGTCCGTACTGTCGCGCGAGCGACTGGCCGAGGTCTTCGTGGACGTGGCCGACACGTTGGTCGACGACTTCGACCTGATCGAGTTCCTGCAGCTCGTGGCCACCCACACCTCGGAGCTGGTCGAGGCGCGCGCGGCCGGCCTGCTGCTCGCCGACGAGCACGATCGCCTCCAGCTGATGGCCGCCTCCGACCACACCGCCGAGATGGTGGAGCTGTTCCAGGTGCAGGCGCGAGAAGGACCGTGCCAGGACTGCTTCCGGCAGGGACGGCCGGTCGTCAATGCGGACCTCCGTGAGGCCACGACCAGGTGGCCGACCTTCGCGCCGCGTGCGGTGGCTGCCGGCTACCACTCCGTGCACGCCTTCCCGCTGCGGTGGCGACAACAGACCATCGGCGCGCTCAACCTGTTCGGGGTCACCGCCGGCACCATGGCTGACGAGGACGGGCGGGTCGTGCAGGCCCTCGCGGACGTGGCGACGATCGGGCTGCTGCAGGAACGGGCCGTACGCCGCGGCGAGCTCCTCAACGAGCAGCTGCAGTCGGCCCTGAACAGCCGCATCCTGATCGAGCAGGCCAAGGGCGCCCTGGCGCAGCTCCACGGCTGCTCGCCGGACGAGGGCTTCACGCTGATGCGCGGCTACTGCCGCCGACATGGCCTCCGGCTGGCCGAGGTCGCGAAGGCCGTCATCGTCGACCCGGCCAGTGTCCCGGAGCTCACCCAGCCACCCCAACGTTCAGGTGGTATGCACAGTCCATGATGACCATGGACAGCCTCGGCGCGTGAGAGCACACTGGGCACAGTGGCCCAGTCCCCGCCATGACCTCGGCCCAGACCCGCCGGCCCTCCGCACCAGCAGCGAGGAGAAGCGCGGTGCACGCCATCGGGCGCACGACACCCTTGCCTGGGTCGGCGACGGTCTTCGACGGGCCGGACCAACCCGGTCTGACCATGCGGCTCTACGACCGCGACGACTGGTCGGTCATCGAGATCAGCGGAGAGCTGGACATCCAGGGTGTGCCGCTGCTGCGCCAGCTGCTGCTGCGCGCCGGCCACCAGTTCGTGTTCGACCTGACCCGGGCGACCTTCATCGACTGCGGCGGCCTGCGGATCCTCGTGGGACCGGTGTCCGCCGGCTCGACCCCGACCCGCCGGCTCGTCTCCGAGGAGTACGGGAAGGTCCGCCGGCTGCTCAGCCTGACGGGATGGGAGAGCAAGGTGCTGCTCTACGAGTCCGTGGACGAGGCGGTGCGCACGCCGTAGCCGCCCGGCTCGACTCGGCCCTCGACCCCCGACCAGCCCTCGACTCAGCCCTCGGACAGCTCCACCGGCCCGGGGGGCAGGACCGGCCCGCGGGTGAGCTCGGCCCGGGCGATCGAGCGCAGGTGCACCTCGTCGGGCCCGTCGAACAGGCGCATCGCCCGGTGCCAGCCGTACATCGCCGCCAGCGGGGTGACGTCGGTGACGCCGGCCCCGCCGTGGACCTGGATGGCGCGGTCGATGACGGCGGTGGCCGCCCGTGGGACGGCGACCTTGGCCATCGCGACGAGGTGGCGAGCGGCCTTGTTGCCTTCGGTGTCGATGACGTGGCAGGCCCGGTGGCACAGCAGCCGAGCCTGCTCGACCTCGAGGCGGGACTCGGCGATCTGCTGCTGTACGACGCCCTGGTCGGCCAGTGGCCCGCCGAAGGCGACGCGGCTCCGGGCCCGGTCGACCATCAGCGCCAGCGCCCGCTCGGCTGAGCCCAGGGCGCGCAGGCAGTGGTGGAGGCGACCGGGCCCGAGCCGGGCCTGGGCAGCGGCGAAACCGCCACCCTCGTCGCCGAGCACGTTGCCCACCGGCACCCGCACGGCGTCGAAGCGGACCACGGCGTGACCGTGCTGGTCGTGGTGGCCGAAGACCGGGAGATCGCGCTCCACCGTGACCCCGGGGGTGTCACGGGGGATCAGGACCATCGTCTGCTGGCGGTGCGTGGCCGCCCCCGGGTCGGTCTTGCCCATCAGGATCAGCAGGGAGCACCGCGGGTCCATGGCACCGCTGGTCCACCACTTGCGTCCGTGGACGACGTACTCGTCGCCGTCGCGCTCGATGCGGGTCGCGATGTTGGTGGCATCGCTGCTCGCGACGTCCGGTTCGGTCATCGCGAACCCCGAGCGGATGGTGCCGTCCAGCAGCGGGTCCAGCCAGGTGCTCTTCTGCTCGTCGGTGCCGAGCAGGTGCAGGAGCTCCATGTTGCCGGTGTCCGGCGCCTGGCAGTTGAGTGCCTCGGGCGCCAGCTCGTTGCTCCAACCCGACAACTCGGCGATCGGGGCGTACTCGAGCTGGGTCAACCCCGACTCGGCAGGCAGGAAGAGGTTCCACAGGCCGCGGCGGCGGGCCTCGCGCTTGAGGTCCTCCAGGACCGGGGGGACGCCGTGGTCGTGCGGACCCGCCTGGTGCCGGTGGGCGTGGTAGCTCTCCTCGGCGGGAAGCACGTGTTCGCGCATGAACGCCACCATGGCCTCACGCAGCTCGGTCGCACGGGGAGAGGGTGCCGGCGACGCGTGCTCGCCCTGGACGGGGGTCATGGCGGTCGAGTGTGCCACGGCCGAGACGGCCCGCGGGTGGGCCCGGGCAGCACTGCTGCATGATGCACCCATGAGCAGCGAGCAGCAGCACGGAGTCGTCTTCCCGCCGTCGCCGGACGGCCGCAGGAGCACCTCGGCTCTCGGCCGGGCGGTGCTGGCCGACGCGCTGCGGAAGACCGACCCCGCCGGCGCACGGGCGGCCGAGCAGGAGACCAACTGGCGCTCGGACTACCTCGGTCACTTCCGGCGGGCGGTCGAGGCGGGCCTGGACTCCCGGAGCACCGCGGTGTCCATCGCCACCGACGGGCTGGCGTCCCTGCACGACCGGATGCGCGTCGCGGGGACCGACGGCGATCTCACGCTCGACGACTGGACCTCGGCAGCCGAGCTGGCGACGGCCGAGGTCCGGGGCACGGCGGAGCCCGAGACCGAGCTCTCCCTGCCCTACCGGGGCACCCGGCTCCGCGGCGACGCGCTGCACCGGCACCTCGACGGCTGGGTGGGCGAGGGCGTTCTGGAGGACTCGGCCGCCGAGGCGCTGCGTGCCGTGATGGCCAACCCGCACTGGCTGCGCGCCGACGGGTTCACGGTGGCGGTGCTCGGCGCCGGCGCCGAGATGGGCCCGCTGCGGGCGCTGCTGCGCTGGGGCGCCCGGGTCGTGGCCGTCGACCTGCCCCGGCCGGCCGTCTGGGGACGGGTCCTCGAGGCCGCCCACGCCGGTGCCGGCACCCTGGTGCTGCCGGTCCCGCGGGGCGCCGCCGACGCCGATGCCGCGACCGCGGGAGCGGACCTGCTCGCCGACGGACCGGCCGTGGCCGACTGGCTCGCCGGCATGGACGGCTCCCTGGTGGTCGGCAACTACGTCTACGCCGACGGCGCCACGAACGTCCGGGTCGCGATGGCCGTCGACGTGCTGAGCACCCGGCTGGTCGCCGCCCGCGACGACGTGGCGCTCGCCTTCCTGGCCACGCCGACCGACGTGTTCGCCGTACCCGCCGACGCGGTGCGGCAGTCCACCACCAACTACGAGTCGCGATCGACGCGAGCGAAGGCGCTCGGCCGGCCGCTGCGCGCGGTCAGCGGCGGGCGGCTGATGCGCCGCAACTACGCTCCGGGCGCCGACCCCGGCATCAACGACAGCCTGGTGCCGCAGCAGGGTCCCAACTACGCCCTGGCCAAGCGGCTGCAACGGTGGCGGGCGACCGCCGCCCGGGACGCCGGGACCACGGTGTCGCTGCACGTGGCGCCGCCGACCCGGACCCGGTCGGTGGTGCGGAACCGGGCCCTCGCGGCTGCCTACGCCGGGGCGCACCGCTTCGGCGTCGAGGTGTTCGAGCCCGCGACCAGCAACGTGCTGATGGCGGCCCTGCTGGTGCACGACCTGCACACCGGCGGGGGACCGACCCACGAGCACCCCTGGCAGGACGAGGCGTACGCCGCGGTGCACGGCGGCCTGTGGCGGGCGCCGTACGCCCCCCGCAGCGCGCTCGGCCTGGCCGCCCTCCTGGGCTACGCCGGGGCGAGGGGCTAGCGGCCGTGGCGTGAATGTGCCGGCGATCGGCGGGTACCGACCTCCCGGAGAGCACGACGCCCGGTGACCGTGTTCGTCGAGACCCTGAGGAGAACCTGACTCGTGGAAGCCATCGACCCGAAGTACGGCACCGCCGTCCTGCTCATCATCGCGGCGGCGGCTGTGGCGCTGTTGCTGGTGCTGATCATGGTGGTGAGGCTGCATGCCTTCATCTCCCTCGTCCTGGTCAGCGCGATCACCGCGGTCGCCGTCGGCTTCCCGATGGCCGACATCCCCGACGTGCTGATGTTCGGCTTCGCGGACACGCTGGGCTCGGTCGCCCTGCTGGTTGCCTTCGGGGTGATGCTGGGCCGGCTGCTCGAGATGACGGGGGGCGCCCAGGTGCTCGCCGACACGCTCGTGACGCGCTTCGGCGAGAAGCGGGCCCCGCTCGCTCTGGGTGTCGCCGCCCTGATCTTCGGCTTCCCGATCTTCTTCGATGCCGGCCTGGTGGTGTTCCTGCCGATCATCCTCACCGTGGCCCGCCGGTTCGGTGGCTCGGTGCTGCTCTACGCCCTCCCAGCCGCCGGCGCCTTCGCCGCCATGCACGCCATCGTGCCGCCGCACCCAGGCCCGGTGGCCGCCACGACGATCCTCGGAGGCAGCATCGGGCTGACCGTGCTGGTCGGCGTGCCGGTCGCGATCCTGTCCTGGTACGTCGGCGTGATGCTGGTCTCGCAGTTCCTCGGCCGGCGGATCCACGTGTCGCTGCCCGATGTGATCTTCGGGGAGGCCGAGGACAACGACCACGGGGACGACCACGACCGGAACCGGCTGGGTGATCGACCACCGGCCTTCGGCACCGTCCTGGGCCTGCTGCTGATCCCGTTGGTGCTGATCTCCTTCGACACCGTCCTCGACACCCTGGTGGCCGCCGGCACCCTCGAGGAGGGGCAGGGCTGGGCGGAGTTCCTGGGCTTCCTCGGTTTCACGCCGATCGCACTCCTCATCACCGTCCTCGTCGCGATCCTCGTGCTCGGCCGGCCCCATGCCTCGATGGGGAAGGTCAGCGAGATCCTCGACGGGGCGCTCGGGCCGATCTGCGCGATCATCCTCATCACCGGGGCCGGCGGCATGTTCGGCGGGGTCCTCGAGCTGAGCGGCATCGGCGCGGCCCTGAGCGACAGCCTCTCCGGCCTGGGGATGTCCCTCGTGGTCCAGGCGTTCGTCATCGCGACGCTGCTGCGGGTGGCGCAGGGCTCGGCCACGGTGGCGTTGACCACCGCGGGCGGGATCATCGCCCCTGCGGTGCAGGAGGCCGATCTCGGTGACCTCCAGATCACCCTGCTGGTGTTCGCCATCGCGGCCGGTGCCACCGTCCTGTCCCACGTCAACGACTCCGGGTTCTGGCTGGTCAGCCGCTTCTTCAACATGGACGTGAAGACCACGCTGAAGACGTGGACGGTCATGGAGACCACGCTGGGCGTGTCCGTGTTCGTGATCGCCGCAGCCCTGTGGGCGGTCGTCTGACCCAAGCCGACGACCGCGGGGTCCCCGTCCCCGAAGGGACCGGACCACGTGCACGTCGAGGAGTCCCGCACAATGACCGCATGACCGCCCGCCCGTTGCGCCACCGCGTGTCGCGGCGAGGCGTGCTCCGCGCGGGACTGGCCGGGCCCGCGGCCTGGGCCCTGGGAGGCTGCGGGCGGGAGTGGACCGACCTGGAGGGCACCGAGCTGACCCTGGCGACGGGCAACCCGGGCGGGGTGTTCGCGAAGTACGGCGAGGCGCTGGCCACCGTGCTCGAGGGGCGTCTGGAGGGGGTCAGCGCGACGACGCGGAGCACGGACGCCTCGGTGGAGAACCTGCGGCTGGTGGCCGGGGGAGAGGCGGACCTCGGCTTCTCGCTGGGCGACACCGCCTCCGACGCGTTGCGTGGGGCCGGCGTCTTCACCGAGCCACTGGACGTCGTCGCCCTGACCCGTACCTACGACAGCTTCGTGCACCTCGTCGTGCGCGCCGACTCCGGCCTCGACCGCGTGCAGGACCTGCGCGGCCTGCGGGTCGGTCTGGGGGCCACCTCGTCGGGCACCCGCGTGACGGCGGAGCGGATCCTCTCCCGCAACGGCGTCGACCCGCGGTCCGTGCGGGCCTCCGGCAGGTCGCTGCAGGATGACGCCGACGCGCTCGCAGCGGGCCGACTCGACGCGTTCTTCTTCGTCAGCGGCCTGCCCAACGACGCCGTGCTCCAGCTCAGCACCCGGCTGCCGATCCGGCTGCTGGCGCTGGCGGAGGTGGTCGACCCGATGGTCGCGACGTACGGCCCGGAGTACGTCGACGGGCAGATCCCCGCGTCCGTCTACGACCTCGCCGACGTGGTGCCGACGGTCAGCGTGAAGAACTACGTCGTGGCCTCGCCGGCGATGTCCGCCGACCTCGCGTACGCCGTCACGCGGGTCATCTTCGAGGCGCAGGGGGCGATCGACCGGATCGCACCCGACGTGCGGCAGCCGAACCTCAACGCGGCCATCTTCACCAGCCCGCTGGAGCTGCACGACGGCGCGGTCGACTACTTCCGAGAGCGGTCCTGAGCGCGACGGGTGGGGGCCAACCCAGCGCCGGCTTCACGACGCACCGGCTCGGCCGGGGAGGCCGCGAACGGGCAGGTCAGGCAACCGGACTGACCAGGGGCAGCCCGACCCGCACCGTCAGGCCGCCTCCGTCGGCCGGGCCGACCGCGAGCGACCCGCCCAGGTCCTCCACCCGGGCGCGGACGATCGCCAGTCCGAGGCCGGTGCCGGCGATGTTCTGGTGCTCCCGGCCGCGGAAGAACCGCGCCCCCACCTTGTCGACGTCCTCGGCGTGCAGGCCGGGCCCGTGGTCGCGCACCGACAGCACCGCCAGCTCCCCGACGCGCTCCAGCGACACCTCCACCAGCGACCCGGGCGCGAACTTCGCCGCGTTGTCGAGCAGCGCGTCCAGCGTCACGTCCACGATGTCCGGCGTGACCTGGGCGGTCAGCGACGGCGGCAGGTCGACCGAGAGCCGGTCGAAGGCCGGCTCCCACATCTCGCACCGGTGCCGTGCCCGGGCCGCGACGTCCACGGGCTCGGCCGCGACCTGGGTGGCGCCGACCTGGCTGAGGTCGAGCAGCGAGTCCACGATCGAGTTCAGCCGGTCGGCCTCCTCGAGCGCGAGATCGGCCTCGCCCGCCTCCGTGCCCCCGCCACGCGCGCCCCCACCACCGGCACGGTCCGCGGACGCGGCCCGGAGGTTCTCCAGGCGCAGCCGCAGTGCCGTGAGCGGGTTGCCCAGCTGGTGGGACGCGTCCGCGATCAGGGCGCGCTGCTGGGCCTGCGAGCTCTCGACGTTGTCGGCCATCTGGTTGAAGGAGCGCGCCAGGTGCCGCAGCTCCGGCGGCCCGGCCGATGCGGGCACGCGGGTGGCCAGGTTGCCCTCCGCGAGCTGCAGGGCGGCCTCGTCGAGGTCGTGCACCGGGTGCAGGATCCAGCGCACGAAGGGTCCCACCACGCCGACCGCGGTCATCACGAGCACGCCGAGCCCGGCCAGCACCAGCAGCGCGAGGCGGACGCCGACCTCGCGTTGCACGGCGTCGGTGGGCGCGATGAGGATCACCGAGCCCAGCACCTGGGCGTCCCGGCCGACGGGGGAGCCGAGCACGATCGGCTGGTCCACCCAGGGCCACACCGTCCGAGGCTGCGAGGTGCCACTGCCGGACAGCGCCTGGTCGATCGCCGCCGCCACCCCCTCACCGGAGACGCTCACCGACGGAGCCGAGGAGGCCACCACGTCGCGGTTGGCGTCGGTGACCATGACGGTCCCGCCGTACACCTCGGCGTACCGCTCGAGATCGGTCGCCAGCTCGTTGAAGCGTCCGTCCTCCAGCGCCCGCTCGGCGAGCACGGCGAAGCGGTTGACATCGGTCAGGCGCCGGACGAACACACCCTGGGTCCGGTCGTCGGCGTAGGCATTGACCAGCGGCACCATCAGCGCCACCAGCAGCAGCCCGAGCAGTGCCGCCGCCACCACACCCAGACGTCTCCGCACCCGCTCAGGCCCCCTCGACGCCGGGTGACGCGGCGTCGGCGGGCTGCTGCGCCAGCCGGTAGCCGGTCCCGCGGACCGTCTCGATCAGCTCGGGCCGACCGAGCTTGGCCCGCAGGCTCGCCACGTGCACGTCGATCGTCCGGGACGCGCCGACCCACTTGGTCTCCCAGATCGACTCCATGATCGACTCCCGCGTGACCACGTCGCCGGCCTCCTGCACCAGCATCGCCAGCAGCTCGAGCTCCTTGCGGGCCAGCGCGACCGGCTCGCCGTCGAGGTAGGCCTGCCGCGACCCGGTGTCGACCCGGATCCCGCCGTACTCCGTGGCCTCGGCCACCGCGTGGTGCCCGTAGCGGCGCATCACCGCCTCGATCCGGGCCATCAGCTCGGCCAGCCGGTAGGGCTTGGTGACGTAGTCGTCCACGCCGGCCCGCAGCGCCGCCACCACGCTCGCCTCCTCGCGCCGCGCGGTCACCGCGATGATCGGCACCGGGTTCACCGCGCGGATCTGCTGGCACAGGGCGTAGCCGTCCAGGTCGGGCAGCCCCATGTCGAGCAGGATCAGGTCGGCGTCCTCGTGCCTGGCCATCGCCTCGGCCGCCGTGGCGGCCCGCTCGACGACCAGGTTTGCCCGTCTCAGGGCGGGTTGCAGCGCGGCCACGACACGGTCGTCGTCCTCGACGAGCAGGATGCGCATGGTCCCCCGGGAGTCGGCTGACTTGTGTCAAGTCTCTGTAAAGTCTGGGTCGCAGGGGTGGTTGTGACCCCCTTCACATTCCTACGTTACCGAGCATGTCCACTCCCACGACCGCCCCCGGTGGCCCGTCCCGGACCGGCCGCGACGCCGGCGACGACGGCCTCGAGCTGTCGATCGCCGAGACCGAGCGGCTGGCAGCCGAGTTCGACGAGGAGCGCCCCGGACGGCGGCTGTCGCTGCGGGTCGACCGGGCCGTCAACCTGTGGTGCTTCCTGGTCGCGCTGTTCGTGCTCAAGCAGGTGTTCTACCCGCTGACCCAGGGCAGCCAGTACTACCTGGTGATCTTCCTCGCGATCACCCTGCCGCTCGCCTTCGTCTGCTACCGCTTCCGGGTCTCCGAGCACGATCCGGTCGAGATGCTCAACGCGACCGAGCGCAACGACAACCCCGGCATCCTCGACTGGGCGCTGGCGCTGCTGACCCTGGTCGTCGGGCTCTACCCGGTGCTGCCGATCCCCCTGAGCAGCGTGGGCTTCGGCGGCTACGAGGGCTTCCTCGATCGCCAGGGCACCCTGCTCACCCTCGACGTCCTCGCCGGACTGGCGCTGATGGTGCTGGTGCTCGAGGCCACCCGCCGCACCACCGGCCTGGTGCTCCCCATCGTCTGCGTCGTCTTCTTCGCCTACGCCTACTACGGCGGCTACCTGCCGATCGGCTGGCAGATCTCGCACATCGGGCTCTCGATCCAGCAGATCGTCAACGCGCTCTACAACGAGGCCAGCGGCTTCTTCGGCGTGCCCCTCGACGTCGCGGCGACGTACATCGTGCTGTTCACGATCTATGGCGCCGTCCTCGAGCGGATGGGCGCCGGCCGCTTCTTCGTGGAGTTCTCGTTCTCCCTGTTCCGCAAGTCCGCCACCGCGCCGGGACGCACCGTGGCGACCTCCGGCTTCCTGCTCGGCACCGTGTCCGGCTCCGGTACGGCGACCGCGGTGACGCTGGGGTCGTTCGCCTGGCCGATCCTGAAGCGCGCCGGCTACCCCAAGGAGTCCGCCGGCGGCATGCTGGCCGCCTCCGGCATCGGCGCGATCCTGTCGCCGCCGACCATGGGCGCCGCGGCGTTCATCATCGCGGAGTACCTCAGCGTCTCCTACATCTCGGTCCTGGGCTGGGCGGTCGTGCCGACGCTGCTCTACTACCTCGGCATCTTCATCGCCGTCGAGATCGACGCCCGTCGCTTCGGCGCGCAGCGCGTGGAGCTGGCCATCGGCAGCCCGTGGCAGCTGCTGGCCCGCTCCGGCTACCACTTCATCAGCCTCGGCGTGATCGTGTTCTTCCTCGCGATCGACGTGCCCCCGTTCAAGGCCGTCGTCTACGCCACCCTGATCGCGGCGCTGTTCGGTCTCGTCGAGGCCGTGCTGGCCCGCCAGACCGTGGTCACCGGCTTCGACGACGACGCCGCCCACGCCGAGAGGCTCACCCTCGAGGAGTCGCTCCGGCACTACGTGTCCCGTGTGTACGGCGCGCTGTCGGCCGGCATCCGCTCCGGCCTGCCGGTGATCGCGGTCTGTGCCGCGGCCGGCATCATCACCTCGACCATCGCCAAGACCGGGCTCGGGCAGATCCTCGCGGACTCGCTGGTCAAGGCGGCCGAGGCGCTGGCACCCAACCAGGCCACCCTGGTCGCGCTGACCGCGCTCTTCGCGGCGATCGCGATCCTGATCCTCGGCCTCGCCGTGCCGGTCACCGCGTCGTTCATCCTCAGCTGGGTGATCATCGGCCCGGCGCTGATCCAGCTCGGTGTCGGTGCACCCGAGACGGCGATGTTCATCTTCTACTACGCCGTGCTCTCGGAGGTGTCGCCGCCCACAGCACTGGCGGCGGTCGCCTCGGCCGCGATCACCGGGGGCAAGGTGATCCCGACGATGTGGCAGGCCTGCAAGTACACCCTGCCCGCGTTCCTCGCCCCGCTCGCGTTCGTGATCACCGACAACGGCTCGCTGCTGCTCGGTCGAGGGAACATCGTCGGCGTCATCGGAGCCGCGTTGGTCTGCGGCCTGGCCGTGTGCGGCCTCGCGGTCGCCACCACCGGCTGGATGTTCGGTCCCACCCGACTCCCGGAGCGCGTGCTCGCCCTGGCGGCGGCCCTGCTGCTGCTCTACCTGGAGCCGATCTCGATGGCCCTCGGCGGCGCGGTCCTGGCGACCGCGGTCGTCCTCCACCTGCTCACCCGCAAGAAGAACAGCACTCACCACCAAGGCTCTCCCCAACAGAAAAGGGCGGTCACACCATGAAGCGCAAGCTCCCACTCCTCGCTGCCGGACTCCTGACGTCCCTGACGCTGGTCGCCTGCGGCGGCCAGCAGGCCGGCAGCGAAGCCGGCTCCGGGGTCGACGAGGACAGCTGTGAGGCCGGCGACGGTCGGCTCAGCATCGCCACCGGCAACTCGACCGGCGTCTACTTCGTGGTCGGCGGCGGCCTGGCCAAGCTGGTCAACGACGAGACCGAGGTGCAGGCCACCTCGGCCGAGACCGGCGCCTCCGTGCAGAACATCGAGCAGCTGGTCTCCGGTGACTACGACGTCGCGTTCTCGCTCGCCGACACCGCCGCCGACGCCGTCAACGGAACGGGTGACTTCGACGGCGCCCAGGATGTCTCGGCACTGGGCCGGATCTACTCCAACTACACTCAGGTCGTGGTACGCAAGGATGCCGGCATCACGTCGGTCGCTGACTTCAAGGGCAAGCGGATCTCGACCGGCTCGCCGCAGTCCGGCACCGAGGTCATCGCCAACCGTCTGATCGAGGCCTCGGGCCTCGAGGTCTCCGACGTCAAGGCGCAGCGCCTCGACCTCACCAAGACCATCGACGGCATGAAGGACGGCAGCATCGACGGCCTGGTGTGGTCCGGCGGTCTGCCCACCCCGGCGATCACCGATCTGTTCACCTCGCGGGGCGACGACCTCGAGATGCTGGACGTGACCCCCCTGCTGCCGAAGCTCCAGGAGATCAGCCCGGTCTACGAGGAGGGCACCGTCCCGGCGGCGACCTACCAGACGCCCGGCGACGTCGCCACCATCGTGGTCCCGAACCTGCTGATGGTCCGCAACGACATGCGCGACAACCTCGCCTGCGCCCTGACCACGCTGGTCTACGACAAGACCGACGTGCTCGCCCAGGTCCACCCGGCCGCCAAGGACATCACCCTGGACCTGGCCGCCAAGACCGACCCGGTCGCCATCCACCCGGGCAGCGAGCGCGCCCTCGAGGAGCTCGGCAAGTGACCAGGGCGACCCCACCGCTCGAGCTCTTCGCCACCGACCGGCTGGTCGGTGAGGAGGACCGCGCGATCCGCGACACCGTGCGCAAGTACGTCGAGGCGGAGCTGAGGCCGGAGCTGGCGGGCTGGTACGAGTCCGCCAGCCTCCCGGCCCGGGACCTCGCCAGGCAGCTCGGATCGCTCGGCGTCCTCGGCATGCACCTCGACGGCTACGGCTGCGCGGGCACCAGCGCCACGGCGTACGGCCTGGCCTGCATGGAGCTCGAGGCCGGCGACTCCGGCCTGCGCTCACTGGTGTCGGTGCAGGGATCGCTCGCGATGTTCGCCATCTGGAGGTTCGGGAGCGAGGAGCAGAAGCAGGAGTGGCTCCCGCGGATGGCGGCGGGGGAGGCGATCGGCTGCTTCGGGCTCACCGAGGCCGACGGCGGCTCCGACCCCGGCTCGATGCGCACCCGGGCCCGTCGCGACGGCGACGACTGGGTGCTCGACGGCACCAAGATGTGGATCACGAACGGATCGGTCGCCGACGTCGCCGTGGTCTGGGCCCGCGAGGACACCGACGAGGGCCGGATCCTCGGCTTCGTCGTCCCCACGGACTCCGCCGGCTTCAGCGCCCCCGAGATCAAGCGCAAGATGTCACTGCGCGCGTCGGTCACCTCCGAGCTGGTCCTCGACGGTGTCCGGCTGCCGTCCTCGGCGCAGCTGCCGGAGGCCTCCGGGCTCTCGGGGCCGCTGTCGTGCCTGAACGAGGCCCGGTTCGGGATCGTGTTCGGCGCCCTGGGCGCCGCACGTGACTGCCTGGAGACGACGATCGCCTACGCCCAGGAACGACAGATCTTCGACCGGTCCCTCGCGGCGTTCCAGCTGACCCAGGCCAAGCTCGCCGACATGACGCTCGAGCTCGGCAAGGGCATGCTGCTGGCGATCCAGCTCGGCGCGCTCAAGGACGACGGGAGGCTGCGCCCCGAGCAGGTCTCGCTCGGCAAGCTCAACAACGTGCGGGAGGCGATCGCGATCGCCCGTGAGTGCCGCACCGTGCTGGGCGCCGCCGGGATCACGCTGGAGTACCCCGTGATGCGCCATGCCAACAACCTCGAGTCGGTGCTCACCTATGAGGGCACCTCCGAGGTGCACCAGCTGGTCATCGGACGCGCGGTCACCGGTCACGCGGCCTTCCGGTGACCGCGGTCGGGGCGCTGGACGGCGTCCGCGTAGCGGACTTCAGCCGCGTCCTCGCAGCGCCGTACGCCACGATGCTGCTGGCCGACCTCGGCGCCGAGGTGGTCAAGGTCGAGCGGCCCGACGGCGGCGACGAGACCCGCGGCTGGGGGCCGCCGTGGAGCCGGGGGGAGTCGACGTACTTCCTCGGCGTCAACCGCAACAAGACCTCCCGGGTGATCGACCTGCGCACCTCGTCCGGGCAGGGCGAGGCCCGCGAGCTGGTGGCCGGCTGCGACGTCGTGATCGAGAACTTCCGGACCGGGACGATGGAGAGGTTCGGGCTGGGCTACGACCAGCTCGCCCTCGACCACCCGGGGCTCGTCTACTGCTCGGTGACCGGGTTCGGGTCCGGGACGGGTGCCGACCTCCCCGGCTACGACCTGGTCGTGCAGGCCGTCGGGGGGCTGATGTCCGTGACCGGCGACCCGGAGTCCGGGCCGACCAAGACCGGGGTGGCCGTCGTCGACGTGATCGCCGGGTTGCACGCCACCATCGGGGTCCAGGCCGCGCTGCGGCACCGGGACCGCACCGGCGAGGGCCAGCGTGTCGAGGTCAACCTGCTGTCCTCGTTGCTCTCGGCCCTGACCAACCAGTCCTCGGCGTACGTCGAGACCGGGCGGTCGCCGGCACCGATGGGCAACCGGCACGCCAGCATCGCGCCGTACGAGGTGTTCGCGACCGCCGACCGGCCCCTCGCCGTGGCCGCCGCCAACGACAAGCTCTTCACGTTGCTGGCCGGGGCGCTCGGGCAACCGCAGCTGGCGGCCGACCCGCGGTTCGCCACCAACGCCGCCCGGGTCGAGCACCGCCGTCTGCTGGGCGCCGAGCTCGAGGACCGGCTGCGGACCGAGACGGCCGACCACTGGTTCGAGCGGCTCACCGCCGTCGGTGTGCCGTGCGGTCCGATCAACGACCTCGGGCAGGCGATGGCGCTCGCCGACCGGCTCGGGCTGGACCCCGTCACCGAGATCGACGACCCCGACCGGGGTGGGACCGCTCGCCAGGTCAGCCACCCGATCCGGTTCTCGCGCACCCCGGCGACCTACCGCTGCGCGCCGCCATTGTTCGGTTCGGAGCGGTCCCCCGAGACCACCTGAGACCACCACGGCACCCCGGGACGCGGCAGGGGCTCCACACCGGGGCTGGTCCCAACCGTCGCAATTGACGGCATTCGGCCAGGTGGTGGGGGATGATCGGAGCATGTCCACCGCGTCACCGCCGGCAGAGCTGCGGGTCCGGTTGGCCGCGGAACCTGTCTGCGTCTCGGGAGCACGGCGCTTCGTGACCGACGGTCTGCGCTCGTGGCAACGGCCCGAGCTGCTCGACGACGCCGCCCTCTGCGTCAGCGAGCTGGCCGGCAACGCGGTGCTGCACAGCGGCACCAGCTTCATGGAGATCGTGCTCCAGACCCTGCAGCGCGGCGTGCGGATCAGCGTCGAGGACGCCGGCTCGACCCCGGCGGCCGCCGTGCTGCCGCGTCAGTCGATGTCCGCTGACGACGAGGGGTTCGACCTCGACGACGAGCCCACCACCGGGCGCGGTCTGGCGATCGTCTCGATCCTGGCCACCTCGTGGGGGGTCGAGCTGACGTCGGCCGGCAAACGGGTCTGGGCCGACCTGGTCGACGGCGACAGGGAGTTCGACGTCCGTCCTCCCGCGGGCGGGGCCACCGAGCCCGCACCCCCGAGTGGTCCGCTGCCCGAAGGCTGGGGACGGGTCCGGATGCTCGGGTGTCCGGTGCTGCTGAGCCTGCGCCAGGACCAGCATCTCGACGAGCTGGTGCGCGAGCTGCAGCTGATCTCGATCGAGAACGACCCGCGCTCGCGTGAGCTCGCGCTGCAGATGGCGCACCTGCTGCAGGGACCCGCGGCGGCGCGGCACACGGGCCGCCGGGTCGCCCAGGACGCCGCGGCGGCGGGCCTCGACAGCATCGACCTCGAGATGGCGATGCCGCGCGAGTTCAGCGGTGAGGTCGAGAAGCTGCAGGAGTCGGTCAGCCGTGCCGACCTGCTGTGCGAGGAGATGCAGCTGCTCACCCTCGCCTCGTCGCCCGAGATCCAGGCGCTGCGTTCCTGGATGACCGAGCAGGTCGCGCACCAGCTCCGAGATCGGGCAGAGCCGGAGTCCTGGCCGGCGTGGCTGGCCCGCCGTGGCCCCTCCCTGTAGGGCTCCCCGCGCCGGTTAGGGTCGTCATATGGATGAGAGCGACGCCGGCGGAGCCGCTGAGCGAGCGCCTCGGCGTCCGGGGCAGCCGCGGTTCTACCTGCCGATCGTCTTCTGGCTGGGCTGCATCCTGCTCGCGTTCGGTCTGTTCGCCCGCGAACGCACGCCGATCGTCGGCGGTGCCCTGGTGATGGCGTGGGGGCTGTTCATCGGGGCCGCCGCACACTGGGCGCACCGCGCCCGCGCCGGGTCCCGGACGCAACGCCGCGATCGCTGAGCGTCAGTCGACCGGGCGCCGCGGGTACGGCACCACCATCGGGCGGTGGCGCAGGATCAGCAGCTGGCGGGCGATCCGCTCGCCGGCCGAGGCCAGCTGGTCCGAGGGGAGGCCGTCGACGCGGGCCCGGTGGACGGCGAGCGCGAGGCAGCGCAGCACCGAACTCTGCGGCACGTCGGCGAACTCCGCCGAGAGCCGTTCGGCCACCTCGCGCAGCAGCGCGTCGGAGAGGCGCACACCACCCACCACCAACCACCCCCGCGGTCAGTGTGACCGCCGCACCGAACCGACGCCATCATCCGACGGGGTGGTGCGGGTGCTGGGGGTTCGACACTGGGGTGGTCCCTGCAGAGGTCAGTCTGCGGCAGGTCGCTGGCGGGGCAGCACGGTGCCGCTGCGCAGCCGCAGCATCCGCCGGGCCAGGTTCTCGCTGACCCCGGCCAGCTGGTCCGGAGCGACGTGCGCGCGCCGCGACGCGTAGACCGCCCGGGACAGGCACCGGAGCACCCCGCCGGGTGGAAGGTCCGCGAACTCGACGGTGAGGCGATCCGCGGCCTCGTCCAAGTCGGCCGCGAGTCGTCGCGTGCCCGTCATCATGTCCCACCTCCCGGGACTCGGCGGACCATTCATTCTTCGCCCCGGCACAGGTGGTGGCTATGCCCCGAACGGGTGATATGTCCGCGGATGGGGGCTCAGTCGCGGGGGAACGAGCGACTGATCACCTGGTTCGAGGCCCGCCGGAAGCCGCTGACGATCGCGTCGAGGGTCAGCTGACGCAGCCGGGCCATCGTCGTCTCGAAGCGGGCGTCGTCGCCCTCGGACCGCCGTGACTCGCGGTACGGCGCCAGCACCTGGTGACGGAAGATCTCGGTCAGCTCCTGGGCGAGTGCCTCGGTGTGCCGTTGGATCGCCTCGTGTGCGGCCAGGATGCCGTCCATCGGCAGGTCGAGGTCGAGCACCGCGAGTGCGGTGTCGAAACCCGGCTGCAGGGCGTACCTCTCGCCGCGGGGCTCCACCGCGCCGGTGTCGACCAGGTGCCGGAGCAGCCGTTCGTCCACGTCGCGTCCCGCGCGTCGCTCGAGCTCGTCGCGGGTCAGCTCCTCCGAGGGCCCGGGCGCCCAGGAGGTGAGGATCGAGCGCTGCATCGCGAGCGTCTCGGGGGAGGCGTCCAACGGGATGCGGGCGAGGTACCTCTCGATCGCGGAGAGCGTGAACCCGTGGTCCTGGAGGGCACGGATGAGGTCGAGCCGCCCGCGGTGCGCGATGCCGTAGTAGGCCATCCGTCCGCGGCGTACCGGAGGGGGCAACAGCCCGAGACTGGCGTAGTAGCGGCAGGTGCGCACGGTGACCCCGGTGACCGCCGCGAGTGAGTCGATGGTCAGCACGTCCGACTCCCCGTCGACGGGGTGATGTCCGCTCATGACGCTCCTCTGAACCGTGCGACGCTGAACCGCTCGACCGAACCGTCACAGTACTACTGTCACGGTGCGCCGCCGGTTAGGGTCGCGGCATGTCACCCCCCGTCGACGACCTGGGCCATCCGGTGCGTCTCACGGGTCGGCCGGCTCGCGTGGTCTCGCTGGTGCCGTCGATCACCGAGTCGCTGGCGGCGACCGTCCCGGACGTGCTGGTCGGGGCGACGGACTGGTGCACCCACCCGGCCGCGCTCGGGGTGGCGCGGGTGCGCGGCACCAAGAATCCCGACCTCGCCGCGATCGCCGCGCTCGATCCCGACCTGGTGGTCGCGAACAAGGAGGAGAACCGCGAGCTGGACGTACGCCGACTCCGGGACCGCGGCATCGAGGTGTGGGTGACCGTCACCGAGACCGTCGACCAGGCGCTCGGCTCCCTGGAGCGGCTGTTCGCCGAGGCCTTCGACGAGCGTCCCGACTGGCTGTCCGCGGCGCGTGCGGAGTGGGCGCCTCCCGCGGGTGAGGCGGTGGAGCGACCGCGGGGGAGTGCCGCGGTCGCGATCTGGCGGGACCCGTGGATGGTGGTCGGCCGGGACACCTTCACCGGCGACCTGCTCCGGCTGCTGGGACTCACGAACGTCTTCGGCGACGCCGCGGACCGCTACCCGGCCACCACGCCCGAGGAGATCGAGGCACGGCGGCCGGAGGTCGTGCTGCTGCCCGACGAGCCCTACGTGTTCACCGCCGCCGACGGACCCGAGGCGTTCGCCGGTCGTACCGCGCTGGTGAGCGGCCGGCTGCTCACGTGGTACGGCCCGTCGCTGGTCGGCGCCCGTGCGGCGCTTTTGCGCAGCATCGGCACGGCGCCGTACGATGTTTAGTAGGACGTCCTACTAAATCTCCAGGGAGCCCCAGTTGAGCGACCTCCACAGCCCGCAGCACCCGGTGCGTTTCGTCACCGCCTCCAGCCTGTTCGACGGCCACGACGCCTCGATCAACATCATGCGGCGCATCCTGCAGAGCCAGGGCGCGGAGGTCATCCACCTCGGCCACAACCGCAGCGTGCAGGAGGTCGTCGACGCCTGCGTCGAGGAGGACGTGCAGGGCGTCGCGGTGTCGTCCTACCAGGGCGGCCACGTGGAGTACTTCGAGTACCTCGTCGAGTCGCTGAAGGAGCGCGGCGCCGGCCACGTCAAGGTCTACGGCGGCGGCGGCGGCGTCATCGTGCACGACGAGATCGAGCGCCTCCGGAAGAGCGGCGTGACCATCTTCAGCCCCGAGGACGGACAGCGGATGGGCCTCGTCGGGATGATCAACTCGATGGTCCGCGACTGCGACGTGGATCTGTGGGCGCACCAGCAGACCACCGCCGACGCCGTCGTCTCGGGTGACCGGCTGGCGGTGGCGCGCGCGATCACCGGCGCCGAGGCCGGGGTGCTGTCCGAGGACTTCCGGGCCGCCCTGGCGGCGGCCGCGGGCCAGCGACGCATCCCCGTGCTCGGCATCACCGGCACCGGCGGGTCCGGCAAGTCGTCGCTCACCGACGAGCTCGTCCGCCGGTTCCGCGTGGACCAGCAGGACAAGCTGCGGGTCGCCGTCATCGCGGTCGACCCGACCCGCCGCCGCGGGGGCGGCGCCCTGCTCGGCGACCGGATCCGGATGAACGCGCTGGACGGTGAGCGCACCATGTTCCGCAGCCTGGCCACCCGCGGCAGCCACGAGCTGCCCCGAGGCCTCGCCGACGTCATCACCGTCGCCCAGGCGGCCGGCTTCGACCTCGTCATCGTCGAGACGCCGGGCATCGGACAGGGCGACGCCGGCATCCTGCCGTTCGTCGACACGTCGACGTATGTCATGACGCCCGAGTTCGGCGCCGCCTCCCAGCTCGAGAAGATCGACATGCTCGACTTCGCCGACGTGGTCGCGATCAACAAGTTCGAGCGGCGCGGCGCGCTCGACGCGCTGCGCGACGTCGGCCGCCAGCTGGTCCGCAACCGCGAGGCCTTCGGGAAGAAGCCCGAGGACATGCCGGTCTTCGGCACCAGCGCCGCCACCTTCAACGACGACGGCGTGACCGCGCTCTACCAGCACCTCCGCGGCCTGCTCTCCGAGGACGGGCTGCCGGTCGACGAGGGCGCGCTGGCGCCGGTCGACGTACGCCACTCCAGCGGCATCGCCCGGGTCGTGCCGACCAACCGGGTCCGCTACCTGGCCGAGATCACCGAGACGGTGCGGGCGTTCCACGCCGAGACCGAGGAGCTGGCCGAGGCCGCCCGCCGGGTGCAGCGCGTCGAGGCGGTGCGCGCCGAGCTCGGCGAGGAGGAGAACCCCGGCGTCGACGGGCTGCTCGAGAAGGCCCGCAAGACGCTGGCTCCTGAGGTCGCCGAGCAGATCGCCGGCTGGCCGGCGGTCGTGGAGGCCTACTCCGGTGACGAGCAGGTGGTGAGGGTCCGTGACAAGGAGCTGCACACCAAGCTGACCCGCGAGTCCCTGTCAGGCAACAAGATCCGGCGTGTCTCCCTGCCGCGGTTCACCGACCACGGCGAGCTCGTTCGCTTCTGGCGGCGCGAGAACCTGCCCGGCTTCTTCCCGTTCACCGCGGGCGTGTTCCCGTTCAAGCGCGACGGCGAGGACCCGGCCAGGATGTTCGCCGGCGAGGGCGACCCGGCCCGCACCAACCGCCGCTTCAAGATCCTGTCCGCCGACGGCGATGCCAAGCGGCTCTCGACGGCCTTCGACTCCGTGACCCTCTACGGCCGTGACCCCGACCCGCGACCCGACATCTACGGCAAGGTCGGCACCTCGGGCGTCTCGGTTGCCACGCTCGACGACATGAAGGTGCTCTACGACGGCTTCGACCTGGTCTCGCCGTCGACGTCCGTGTCGATGACGATCAACGGCCCGGCTCCTACGGTGCTGGCGTTCTTCCTCAACACCGTGATCGACCAGCAGGTCGAGAAGTTCACCTCCGAGCACGACCGCGAGCCGGACGCCGACGAGCGCGACGAGCTGGCGGCGTACGCCCTCGCCAACGTGCGTGGCACGGTGCAGGCCGACATCCTCAAGGAGGACCAGGGCCAGAACACCTGCCTGTTCTCCACCGAGTTCTCGCTGCGGATGATGGCCGACATCCAGGAGTGGTTCATCGAGCAGAGGATCCGCAACTTCTACTCGGTCTCCATCTCCGGCTACCACATCGCCGAGGCCGGTGCGAACCCGATCAGCCAGCTCGCGTTCACGCTGGCCAACGGGTTCACCTACGTCGAGGCCTACCTCGCCCGCGGCATGGACATCGACGACTTCGCCCCCAACCTGTCCTTCTTCTTCTCCAACGGCATGGACCCCGAGTACTCCGTGATCGGCCGGGTCGCCCGACGGATCTGGGCGGTCGCGATGAAGGAGAAGTACGGCGCCAACGAGCGGTCGCAGAAGCTGAAGTACCACGTCCAGACGAGCGGACGGTCGCTGCACGCGCAGGAGATGGACTTCAACGACATCCGCACCACGCTGCAGGCCCTGATCGCGATCTACGACAACGCCAACTCGCTGCACACCAACGCCTACGACGAAGCCGTGACCACCCCGGGCGAAGAGTCCGTACGCCGCGCGCTGGCGATCCAGATGATCATCAACCGCGAGTGGGGCCTGGCGATGAACGAGAACCCGCTCCAGGGCTCGTTCGTGATCGACGAGCTCACCGATCTGGTCGAGGCCGCGGTCCTCGCGGAGTTCGACCGGATCAACGAGCGCGGCGGCGTGCTCGGAGCGATGGAGACCGGCTACCAGCGGGGCCGGATCCAGGACGAGTCGATGCTCTACGAGCACCGCAAGCACGACGGCTCGCTGCCGATCATCGGCGTCAACACGTTCCGCAAGCCCGAGTCGGACGACGGCACGCCCGACCACATCGAGCTGGCCCGGGCCACCGAGTCCGAGAAGGAGTCCCAGCTCCAGCGGGTCCGCGACTTCCAGACCACCCATCGCACCGAGTCCGAGGCGGCGCTGGCCCGGCTCAAGGAGGCGGCGGTGTCGGGAGACAACGTCTTCGCGGTCCTCATGGACGCCGCGCGGGTGTGCTCGCTCCAGCAGGTCACCGAGGCCTTCTTCGAGGTGGGCGGCCAGTACCGGCGCAACGTCTGACCCTCCCCGACCGGCCGCCGACGTCGGTGCGGGCCTCGAGGGCGCTGTCGTCACCCTTCGACCGGCTGCTCCACGACCGCAGGACCGGCGTACTCCGGGTCGCGGCGGTCCACGTGGACGCGCCCTTCGGCGCGGCGATGCGTGCCGCGGTGGCGCACGAGATCCGGGACCTGGCCCGGTGGCTCGACCTGGAGCTGGAGCTCCCCGGCTGAACGCCCGTCCCCGCCGACCGGAGCGCAAGAAGTCACACCTCGGCGCGCAAGAACGCACACCTCGGCGGGAAGGTGGGGAGTGGGCCTGGCATCCCTTAGGCTGGTGGGCGTCATCTCCCTCCGGGGAGGACCCGAGAGAAAGCGGCTGACGCGACCTCCATGGACGGCCCGCATAGTCCGATGCTCTCCACCCCATGGGGAGAGTGCTCATGACCGAGTGGCTCCTACTCGGGACCTCGCTCCTTCTCGTGCTCGCCTGCGGCGTCTTCGTCGCCGCCGAGTTCGCCCTGGTGACCGTCGACCGCAATGCGGTCGACAAGGCGGCGGCCGGCGGTGACGCCGGCGCGGCCGGTGTGCAGCGGGCGCTGAAGTCGCTCTCGACCCAGCTGTCCGGCGCCCAGGTCGGCATCACCGTGACCAACCTCGCGATCGGCTTCCTCGCCGAGCCGGCGATCGCGGAGCTGGTCGACGGCCCGCTGGAGTACGCCGGGCTGCCCCAGGGAGCCGTGCACCCGGTCGCGATCGGGATCGCCCTGTCCCTGTCGACGGCGCTGACGATGATCTTCGGCGAGCTGGTCCCCAAGAACCTCGCCATCGCGGAGCCGCTCGGCACCGCCCGCGCCACCCAGGGGTTCATGCGCGGCTTCACCGCGGTCAACAAGCCGATCATCGCCGGACTCAACGGGTCCGCGAACGCCCTCGTGCGCCGGCTCGGCATCGAGCCGCAGGAGGAGCTGCGCTCGGCCCGCAACTCCTCCGAGCTGGCCTCCCTGATCTCGCGATCGGCCGACCAGGGCACCCTCGACCCGGACACCGCGGAGCTGATGGAGCGGTCGGTGGAGTTCGGCAGCCGCACCGCGGCCGAGATCATGACCGCCCGGGTGCGCACCACCAGCGTCGCCTACACCGAGCGCGCCAGCGCCGTCATCGACCTGGCACGCAGCACCGGCCACTCGCGCTTCCCGGTGCTCGACGAGGCGGAGAACGTGGTCGGCACCGTGCACGTCAAGCACGCGGTGGCGCTGCCGGTGCACGAGCGTGGCACCACCCGCATCAAGCACATCATGGTCAAGCCGATCGTGGTGCCCGACTCCCTGCGCCTCGACCCCCTGCTGGCACTGCTGCGCCGCGACGGGTTCCAGATGGCGATCGTGCTCGACGAGTACGGCGGCCAGGCCGGCATCGTGACGCTGGAGGACGTCGTCGAGGAGATCGTCGGCGACATCTCGGACGAGCACGACCGGCTCAGCGCCCGGGCCCGGCAACGGCGCGACGGCTCGTGGTCCCTCTCCGGTCTGCTCCGCCCCGACGAGGTCGAGGACCTCACCGGCACCCAGCTGCCCGAGCACGAGGACTACGACACCGTGGCGGGGCTGGTGCTGCGCCAGCTCGGCCGCATCCCGGTCGCCGGTGACGTCGCGGAGGTGCCCCTGCCCGTCCAGCTCGACGACGAGGACGACGAGCTGCCCCAGCGGACCGCCGTACTCCGGGTCGAGCACATGGACGGTCTCCGGGTGGACCGGGTGCGTCTCTCGCTCCGTGTCGAGACCGACACCGACCCCTCCGGGTCGGCGGGGGAGGGTGCGGCATGAGCGACGTCACCGCCGTGGTCGTCGCGATCGCGCTGCTCGCCTTCAACGCGTTCTTCGTGGGTGCCGAGTTCGCCCTGGTCTCGGCCCGCCGTACCCAGATCGAGCCGCGCGCCCGCGCCGGCTCCTCGATGGCGCGGACGACGCTTCGGGCGATGGAGAACGTCAGCCTGGTGATGGCCGGCGCCCAGCTGGGCATCACCATCTGCTCCCTGGGCCTCGGTGCCGTCGGCGAGCCGGCCGTCGCCCACCTGCTCGAGCCCCTGTTCCACCGGGCCAACGTGCCCGACGACCTGCTGCACCCGGTCTCGTTCATGGTGGCGCTGTCGATCGTGGTCTACCTGCACGTGGTGCTCGGCGAGATGGTGCCCAAGAACATCGCGCTCGCCGGCCCCGAGAAGGCCGCGATCATGCTCGGTCCGCCGATGATGGCCGTCGTCACCGTCCTCGGCCCGGTGATCGTCGGCCTCAACGCGATCGCCAACGGCACCCTTCGCCTGATGCGCGTCGAGCCCCGCGACGAGGTGTCGTCGACGTACACCCGTGAGGAGGTCGCGGCGCTCGTCGAGGAGTCGCGCGGCGAGGGGCTGCTCGAGGCCGACGAGTACGACCGGCTCTCGGGCGCCCTCGGCTTCACCCAGCGGACCGTCGAGAGCGTGCTGCTGCGGATGGACTCCCTCGTCACGCTGCCGCAGGGCGCCACCGCCGCGGACGTCGAGGACATCTGCGCCGCGACCGGCTACTCACGCTTCCCCGTCGTGGACCCCTCGGGTGCGCCGATCGGCTACCTGCACATCAAGGACGTGCTGGAGCCGGAACGACGGGAGCTGCCGATCCAGGACAAGTGGGTGCACCCGTTCGCGAGCGTGCGGGCCCGGGACCCGTTGCACGCGGCCCTCGAGACACTTCAGCGCCGGGGTGCGCACATGGCCCGGGTCGTCGCCGACGACGGGGAGACGCTCGGCCTGGCCACGCTGGAGGACGTGCTCGAGGAGCTGATCGGCGAGATCCGGGACGCCGCCCACCAGGACGACACCGCCGGGGCGACCTGAGTGCTGTCCGGTTCGCCCGGGTGTGACGGCTAAGGTGAGTTCACCGCAGCGCCCCCGTGTGAAAGCTGGTCAGTCAGACGTGCAGGAAGAGTCACAGCCCGCCAAGGTGTGGACCCTGCCCAACCTCCTGAGCATGGTCCGTCTTGCCGGCGTGCCCGTGTTCCTGTGGCTGGTCCTCGGACCCGAGTGGGACGGCTGGGCGCTGGTCCTGCTGATGGTCTCCGGGGTCACCGACTGGCTCGACGGCTACCTCGCGCGCAAGCTCGACCAGCGCTCGACGTTGGGCGAGATCCTGGACCCGGTGGCCGACCGTCTCTACATCCTGGCCGTCGTCGTCGGGTTGGCGCTGCGCGAGATCATCCCGTGGTGGATGGCGCTGCTGCTGCCGCTGCGCGACGCCCTGTTGTGGGGCCTGGTGCCGTTGCTCCGGACCCGGGGCTACAGCGCGCTGCCGGTGCATTTCCTCGGCAAGGCCGCCACCGCGAACCTGCTCTACGCGTTCCCCCTGCTGCTGCTCGGGGACGGTGAGGGCACGGTGGCCGAGCTCTCCGAGGTGTTCGGCTGGGCCTTCGCGTTCTGGGGCATCGGCCTCTACTGGTGGGCCGGCGTGCTCTATGCCTGGCAGGTCCGCAAGCTGTTGGCGGACGTGGAACGAAGGGCCCCGGCGGTCGATGCCGGATCGTGAACCGCTCCCGGAGCACGTCACGCTCCCGCTGCTCACCGTGCTCACCCAGACGTCTCTGGACGAGGACTACCAGCACGCCGCGGACCAGCGCGGGCGCCGGGGCGGGAAGCCTGCCTCGCGAGGCGTCGGCGCGATCGTGATCGCCCTCTTCGGGCTGCTGATCGTGACCGCCGCCGTGCAGACCTCCCGCGACGCCGCCACCACCGAGCGCGGCCGTGAGGAGCTGGTCAGCCAGATCAACGACCGCCGCGCGGAGGTGGCCGCCCGCGAACGCACCATCAGCAGCATGCGCACGGAGAACACGCAGCTCAGCGTCGCCTTCGACGAGCTGGCCGCCGACGAGCGGGCGGCCAGCAACCGCACCGACCAGCTCGGCGCGGGCACCGGCTTCCGCCCGGTCCGCGGCGAGGGGATCCGGGTGCGCGTCGACGACTCACCCGACGGCACCGACGACGGGCGGGTCCGCGACGAGGACCTCGCGGTGCTCGTGGACGGGCTGTGGTCCGCCGGCGCCGAGGCGATCGCGATCAACGGGCAACGGCTCACCAACGTCTCCCCGATCCGCAACGTGGGGGAGGCGATCCACATCAAGACGGTGCCGCTGCGGGCCCCCTACACGGTGCTCGCGGTGGGGGACCGAAGTACCCTGCAGGCGCGGTTCGCCGACAGCGTGTCGGGCATCGCCTGGGGGAGTCTCGTGAGCAGCTTCGGTTTCGAGTTCTCCATGAGCAACGCGGAGTCGCTGACACTGCCCGGCAGTCCGACGCCTACGCTTCGTTCGGCCGAACAGACGCAGGAAGGACCCGACAAGGAGGTGGGACAGTGATCGCGATTCTCGGACTGCTCGGCGGCATCCTGCTCGGCCTGATCGTCCAGCCGGACGTGCCGTCGGGCTTCGAGTACTACCTGCCGATCGCGGTGGTCGCCGCTCTCGATGCGGTCCTGGGAGCGCTCCGGGCGTTCCTCGACGGCATCTTCGACGACAAGGTCTTCGTCGTCTCCTTCTTCAGCAACGTGGTGATCGCCGCCGCGATCGTCTTCCTCGGTGACAAGCTCGGCGTCGGCGCCCAGCTCTCGACCGGCGTGATCGTCGTCCTCGGCATCCGGATCTTCTCCAACGTGGCCATGATCAGGCGGCACATCTTCCATGCCTGAGACCGAGGAGCCCCCCGTCGAGGAGCCCGAGGCGCGGCCCAGCGGCCGGGACCGGCTGTGGTCGGCGCTGACCGCCCGCCCCTCCCGGGGACAGGCGGTGGTGGGCGTGCTGCTCGCGATGGTCGGCTTCGCCGCGATGACCCAGGTGCGGTCCACCGAGCGCGACGACTCCTACTCCTCGCTGCGCCAGTCCGACCTGATCCGCGTGCTCGACGGACTCGCCGGCACCTCCCAACGTGCGGAGGACGAGATCGACAGCCTGCGACAGACCCGCGACGACCTGAGGACCTCCACCTCCAGCCGCCAGGCGGCCCTGGAGCAGGCCCGGCAGGAGGCGGCGACGCTGAGCATCCTGGCCGGCACCGTGCCCACCGTCGGCTCCGGCGTTCGCATCACCATCACCGACGACCGGGGCGAGATCCAGGACGACACCCTGCTCGACGTCATCCAGGAGCTGCGCGCCGCCGGCGCCGAGGCGATGGAGTTCAACGACCGGGTGCGGGTGATCGCCCAGACCTCGGTCCAGGACACCGGCGCCGGGATCGCCGTCGACGGCGAGCTCGTCGACGCGCCGTACGTCATCGACGCGATCGGCGAGCCGACCACCCTGGCCGGGGCCCTCGACTTCTTCACCGGCCCGATCGACCGGGTCGAGGACGAGGGCGGCACCATCACCTTCGCCACCCCCGACGAGGTGCGGATCGAGTCGGTGGTCGCGGGTGATCCCCCGCTCTACGCCGAGCCCCGCTAGCCAGTAGCCTGCGGACCAGTCAGTGCCACCCGAGGACGAGCCACGAGGATGAGCCACGAGGATGAGGGAGCGACCGTGTACCCCCAGGAACTGAAGTACACCAGCGAGCACGAGTGGGTCCGCAGCCCCGGCGAGGCCGAGGGATCGGTCCGCATCGGCATCACCCACTTCGCCCAGGACGCCCTCGGCGACATCGTCTACGTCTCGCTGCCCGAGGTGGGGGAGTCGGTCACGGCCGGCAGCACCGTCGGTGAGCTCGAGTCGACCAAGTCGGTCAGCGACGTCTACGCCCCGATCACCGGCGAGGTGGCGGCCCGCAACGACTCCCTGGACGCGACACCCGAGCTGGTCAACTCCGACCCGTACGGCGGTGGCTGGCTGTTCGAGGTCGTGCCGTCGGACGGCTCCGACGTCGACGCTCTGATGGACGCGGCGACCTACGAGGCCTCGCTGTCCGAGTAGCCCTGGCCTGCTAGGTTGGGAACCATCAACCTCGACCGCTGGTTGAGGGTTCCGGATCGAGAGACCAGCCGTCTGGAGGGCCGCACATGCCGTACTGCACCAACTGTGGCAAGCAGAACCCCGACGACGCTCGCTTCTGCTCCCAGTGCGGCACCCGGATCGTCGCCGCCGCCCCACCGGGTGCGGAGCCGGGTGCGGAGCCGGGCGCGGAGCCGGCGGTCGAGTCGACCGCGACGATCACGTTCGGGGCTCCGGAGAAGGCAGAGTCCGACGAGCGCCGCCTCAACCACGCCGACTCCGCCGCCGTCGACGCGCTCCCGAGCGGGCACGCGCTGCTCGTCGTCCAGCGCGGTCCGAGTGCCGGGTCCCGGTTCCTGCTCGACGTCGACCTGGTCACCGCCGGCCGGCACCCGGAGAGCGAGATCTTCCTCGACGACGTGACCGTCTCCCGCCGGCACGCGGAGTTCCGACGCACCGGCGGCGGCTTCACGGTCTCCGACGTGGGGAGTCTCAACGGCACCTACGTCAACCGTGACCGCATCGACGAGGTCACCCTCCAGGACGGGGACGAGGTCCAGATCGGGAAGTACCGCCTCGTCTTCTTCTCCAGCCACGCGGGCCAGGGCGCCTGAGCATGTCCACGGCTGCGGCCTCGTCGCGGGCACGACTCAACATCGGGGAGGTCCTGGGCCAGCTGCGCCCGGACTTCCCGGGGATCTCGATCCCCAAGATCCGCTTCCTCGAGGACAAGGGCCTCATCCACCCGGAGCGCACCCCGGCCGGCTACCGGAAGTTCTCCAGCGACGACGTCGACCGGCTGCGCTACATCCTCACGATGCAGCGCGACCACTACCTGCCGCTCAAGGTGATCGGCGAGCACCTCGACGCGATCGACCGCGGCCTGGAGCCGCCGCCGATCGACTCGGTGGTGCCGACGGTCCCGAAGGTGGCGCTGGCCAGCGACGGGATGCCGAGCGCGGCGTCCTTCGCGGGCTCCAGCGAGCTGCGGCTCTCCCGCAGGGAGCTGCTCAAGACCGCCAAGATCGGCGAGGACCTGCTCGCCCAGCTCGAGACCTACGGCCTGGTCAGGCCCAGCCGCTCCGGACACTTCGACGCCGACGCGCTGGTCATCGCGACGGCGGCCCTCGAGCTCGCCGGCTTCGGTTTCGAGCCCCGTCACCTGCGGGCGTTCAAGACCTCCGCCGACCGTGAGGTGGGGCTGGTGGAGCAGGTGGTGGCGCCGGCGAAGTTCGGCCGGGACGCCGCCGCCAAGGCCCGGGCCGAGGAGACCGTCGCGGAGATCGCCGCGCTCTCGGTCAAGCTGCACGCGACGCTGGTCAAGGTCGGCCTGCGGGCCACCCACTGACCGCTTCCGGTCTCCGGAGGAGGGCCCTCGGGAGCCTTCGCATGCGGAGTAGGGTGAGCGCATGCGAGAAGTGGATGTCATCGGAGTCCGGGTCGAGATGCCCTCGAACCAACCGATCGTCCTGCTCCGGGAGGTGACGGGGGAGCGCTACCTCCCGATCTGGATCGGAGCGGTCGAGGCCACCGCCATCGCGTTCGCGCAGCAGGGCGTCGTACCCCCGCGGCCGCTGACCCACGACCTGATGAAGAGCATCGTGGAGGGCACCGGGAACGAGCTCTCCGAGGTGCGGATCACCGAGATGAAGGACGGCGTCTTCTACGCCGCCCTCGTGTTCGCCTCCGGGCTCGAGGTGAGCGCCCGCCCCTCGGACTCGATCGCGCTGGCGCTGCGCACCGGGGCCAAGATCCTCTGTGACGAGGAGGTCCTCGAGATCGCGGGTCTGGCGGTGCCGGAGGAGCAGGAGGACGAGGTCGAGAAGTTCCGCGAGTTCCTCGACCACGTCACGCCCGAGGACTTCGAGAGCCACTGACCGAGGCGCAACCATCACCCTCAAGTGTAGGTTGAGGGTTGCGACACGCCGGGTCGAGCGTTGCCAACCCTCATCCCGAGGCTTACCTTGAACTGTCTCTGTTGTAACTCCACCGTTGTGGTTGATCCTCAACCGCAGCGGCTTTCCCCGGAGTTACGCCCAGCGGAGTAGCAACGGAGGAACGACGTGGGAGTCAACGAGACCGGTTCGCCGGCCGAGAAGGACGGGCACGGCGCGGAGATCGCCGCGAGCCTGGCCGACGAGCAGGGACTGCTCTTCACCGACGACGTCTCGACGCTGCCGAGCGACACCGGCTACCGGGGGCCGACCGCGTGCAACGCGGCGGGCATCACCTACCGCCAGCTCGACTACTGGGCCCGCACCGGCCTCGTCGAGCCCACCGTGCGCAGCGCGTCCGGCTCCGGCACCCAGCGGCTCTACTCCTTCCGCGACATCCTCATCCTCAAGGTCATCAAGCGCCTGCTCGACGCCGGCATCTCGCTGCAGCAGATCCGCACCGCGGTGCAGCACCTGCGCGAGCGCGGCACCGACGACCTGACCCGCGTCACCCTCATGTCGGACGGCGCCTCGGTCTATGAGTGCACCAGCAACGACGAGGTGATCGACCTGCTCCAGGGCGGCCAGGGTGTCTTCGGCATCGCGATCGGCGGCGTGTGGCGGGAGATCGAGGGCTCGCTCGCGGAGCTCCCCAGCGAGCGCACCGTCGAGGACGCGACCGACGCGCCCTCCGACGCCGACGAGCTCGCCGCCCGCCGCGCGGCCCGCAAGATCGGCTGACCCCCAGCTCCGGACCGGCCCGTCACCCTCGTGGTGGCGGGCCGGTCGTGTGTCCGGTGGTAGATTCGGCCGCGCTGATCAATCCCGCACGGGAGAGACTTCGCCCGGTCCCGCGGCCCCACGCCGTCGTGTCCGGA
This sequence comes from uncultured Actinomycetota bacterium, assembly GCA_963767955.1. Taxonomy (GTDB): domain Bacteria; phylum Actinomycetota; class Actinomycetes; order Propionibacteriales; family Nocardioidaceae; genus Nocardioides. The sequence continues at coordinate 1,044,042 of CAVYGA010000003.1, forward strand.
GTGGAGCGCCGAAGGGGCAACCCCTCCCCGGAACCTCTCAGGCGCCCAGGACCGTGCGGGCTGGCAACTCTGGAGCGGTGGACCCCACGTGGTCCGGGTGACAGAGGGGGAGGCGACCCGAACCATCCATTCGAGGAGCCCCCGTGACCGACCACCCCAGCCTGTCCGAGCTCGACAACAGTCCCGGTTTCGCCAGTCGGCACATCGGTCCCGGCGCGCGCGACGTCGAGACGATGCTCGAGGCACTCGGCTTCGGCTCCCTCGACGAGCTGATGACAGCCGCGGTGCCGCAGGGGATCCGCAGCGCCGACGACCTGCACCTCCCGCGCGCCGTCACCGAGGCCACCGCGGCGAGCGAGCTGCGCGAGCTGGCCGCCTCCAACCGGCCGGCCGAGGCGCTGATCGGGCTCGGCTACCACGGCACCATCACCCCGCCGGTGATCCGCCGCAACGTGCTCGAGGACCCGAGCTGGTACACCGCCTACACGCCGTACCAGCCGGAGATCTCGCAGGGCCGCCTCGAGGCCCTGATCAACTTCCAGACGATGGTCGGTGACCTCACCGGCCTGCCGACCGCGAACTCGTCGCTGCTCGACGAGGGCACCGCGGCCGCCGAGGCGATGACGTTGGTCCGCCGGGCGAACAAGCGGGCGACCGGCCCGTTCGTGGTGGACGCGGACGCGCTGCCGCAGACCATCGAGGTGGTCCACACCCGCGCCGCGGCGATGGGCATCGAGGTCACCGTCGCCGACCTCGCCGAGGGTCTCCCCGAGGGTGAGCTGTCCGGGGTGCTCGTGCAGTACCCCGGTGCGTCCGGCCGGGTCCTCGACCCCCGGCCGGTGATCGAGGCCGCCCACGCCCGCGACGCGCTCGTCGTGGTGGCTGCCGACCTGCTGGCCCTGGCGCTGCTGGAGTCGCCGGGCGAGCTGGGCGCCGACGTGGTGGTCGGCTCGTCCCAGCGCTTCGGTGTCCCGCTCTTCTACGGCGGCCCGCACGCCGGCTTCATGGCCGTCTCCGCCGGGCTCGAGCGGCACCTCCCGGGCCGCCTGGTCGGCGTCTCGGTCGACGCGGAGGGCCGCCCGGCGTACCGGCTGGCGCTGCAGACCCGCGAGCAGCACATCCGCCGCGACAAGGCGACCTCCAACATCTGCACCGCCCAGGTGCTGCTGGCCGTGGTGGCCTCGATGTACGCCGTCTACCACGGCCCCGAGGGCATCCGGGCGATCGCGACCCGGACCCACCGCTACGCCGCCGTGCTCGCCCGCGCCCTGGCCGACGCCGGGATCGACGTCGAGCACCCCGAGTTCTTCGACACCCTGACCGTGACCGCACCGGGCCGGGCCGCCGAGGTCGTGGCCTCGGCGCGCAGCCTCGGGCTGCACCTGCGCCTGGTCGACGCCGACCGGGTGGCGCTGTCCACCTCCGAGACCACCACCCGGTCGACGCTCACGTCCGTCCTGCGGGCGTTCGGGGTGTCCGCGGGGGACACCGACCTGGACTCGATCGACCAGCGGCTCGCCGACAGCCTTCCCGGCGCGCTGCGTCGGCAGACCGACTACCTCACCCACGAGGTGTTCTCCGCGCACCACAGCGAGACCCAGATGCTGCGCTACCTGCGCCGGCTCTCAGCCCGCGACTACGCGCTGGACCGGGGGATGATCCCGCTCGGCTCCTGCACGATGAAGCTCAACGCCACCACGGAGATGGAGCCGGTCAGCCTGCCCGGCTTCGCTGACCTGCACCCGTTCGCCCCGGCCGAGGACGCGGCCGGCTACCACCGGCTGATCGCCGACCTGGAGGGCTGGCTCGCCGAGGTCACCGGCTACGACACCGTCTCCATCCAGCCGAACGCCGGCTCCCAGGGTGAGCTGGCCGGGCTGCTGGCGATCCGCGGCTACCACCATGCCCACGGCGACACCGCCCGGGACGTGTGTCTGATCCCGTCCTCCGCCCACGGCACCAATGCCGCGTCCGCGGTGATGGCCGGGATGCGGGTCGTGGTGGTCAAGGCGGGCGCGGACGGCTCCGTCGACCTCGACGACCTGCGCGCCCAGTGCGAGAAGCACGCCGACGACCTGGCCGCGATCATGGTGACCTACCCGTCGACGCACGGTGCCTACGAGGACTCGATCACCGAGCTGTGCCGGGTCGTGCACGAGCACGGGGGACAGGTCTACGTCGACGGCGCGAACCTCAACGCGCTGCTCGGCTTCGCCAAGCCGGGGGAGTTCGGCGGGGACGTGTCGCACCTGAACCTGCACAAGACGTTCTGCATCCCGCACGGCGGCGGGGGACCGGGCGTCGGGCCGGTGGCGGTGCGCGAGCACCTCGCGCCGTACCTCCCCTCGCACGGCATGCACCCGGTCGCGGAGAAGCGGGCCGGCATCGGCCCGATCAGCGCCGCGCCGTACGGCTCGGCGGGCATCCTGCCGATCTCGTGGGCCTACATCCGGCTGATGGGCGGCGCCGGTCTGACCCGGGCGACGGCGATCGCGGTGCTGGCGGCCAACTACGTCGCGGCCCGGCTCGGCGAGCACTTCCCGGTGCTCTACCGGGGCCACGGCGGGCTGGTCGCCCACGAGTGCATCCTCGATCTGCGGGGGCTGACCAAGGACACCGGGGTCACCGTGGACGACGTCGCCAAGCGGCTCATCGACTACGGCTTCCACGCACCGACGATGTCCTTCCCGGTCGCGGGAACGCTGATGGTCGAGCCCACCGAGTCCGAGGACCTGGGCGAGATCGACCGCTTCTGCGACGCGATGATCGCGATCCGACAGGAGATCTCCCAGGTCGCGGCGGGGGACTTCACCCCCGAGAGCTCGCCGCTGCGCGGCGCCCCGCACACCTCGCGGGCCCTGGTCGGCGAGTGGGACCGCGCCTACTCGCGTGAGGTGGCGGCGTTCCCGAGCGGCGTCGACCCCGACAAGTACTGGCCGCCGGTGGCCCGCATCGACCAGGCCTACGGCGACCGCAACCTGGTCTGCGCCTGCCCGCCGCCGGAGGCGTTCGCATGACCGCCCCCGTCGCTGCCGCCGTCGCCGACGTGACCGCACGGCGGCTGCTCGCCCGGGTGGCCCGCTGGCAGGTCGACGGTCGGCTGCCGTCGATGGTCGCCGGGGTGGTCCGGGACGGCGAGCTGGCGTGGTCCGGCGGGTACGGCGACGTGCCCGGCGACCCCGTCGAGGTGCAGTACAAGATCGGCTCGATCACCAAGACCTTCACCGCGGTGCTGGTCCTCCAGCTCGTCGAGGAGGGCCTGCTGTCGCTCGACGCGACGGTCACGTCGGTGCTCGGCGACGTCGGGTACGGCGACCGGACCGTCCGGGCGCTGCTGGCCCACGACGCCGGGCTCCAGGCCGAGCCGAACGGCTCCTGGTGGGAGCGGTCCGAGGGGCGCTCCTTCGACGACCTGGCCGCTGCCAACGACGGGTCGGGAGCGGCGTTCGAGCCGCACCGCCAGTTCCACTACACGAACCTGGGCTACGGCCTCCTGGGTGAGATCGCCGCCCGGCTGCGCGGCGGCACCTGGTGGGACAGCGTCCGCACCCGGATCCTCGAGCCGCTCGGGATGGACCGCACGTCCTACCAGGCGACCGGGGCGCACGCACAGGGCACGAGCGTGCACCCGTTCACCGGCGAGCTGATCGAGGAGCCGCACCCGGACACCGGCGCGATGGCCCCGGCCGGGCAGCTGTGGAGCACTCTCGGTGACCTCGCGACGTACTGCCGCTTCCTGCTGGAGGGGCATCACGACGTGCTCCCCAAGGCGCGGCTCGAGGCGGCGTACGTGCCGCAGTCGGGGTCGCTGGTCGGGGGCCTGGACTCGCAGCACGGACTGGGCTTCCAGCTGTTCCGGGGTGGTTCGGGCATGCTCGTGGGCCACACCGGCTCGATGCCGGGCTTCATCGCGACCTGCTTCGTCGACCTCAAGCGACGCACCGGGGTGGTGGCCTTCGCCAACGCGACCGCCGGGATGCCGGCGGGCGTGGTGGCGACCGACCTGCTCGCCGAGCTCGAGGCCGCCGAGCCGACCGTGGTGCCGCCCTGGCGCCCGTCCGCGTCCGTGCCCGACGAGATCCGCGAGATCGTCGGGGTCTGGCACTGGGGCGCGTCGCTGCTCACCCTGACGTGGGAGGGCGACGCACTGGTCACCCGACGCGGCGCCGCCGAGGCCTACCGCCACGAGTGGCGCGACGGCCGGATCGTCGGCACCAGCGGCTACATGCACGGTGAGGAGCTGCGGGTGGTCCGCAACGACGACGGCACCGTCAACCACCTGGACCTGGCCACCTTCATCCTCACGCGCACGCCTTACGACCCCGCGGCCCCGATCCCGGGAGGGCCGCCGGCGTGACCGACGAGACCTGGCCCAGCCAGTGGCTGGCGGAGTCCTGGCAGGGCGACTTCGGCTTCCAGTACCGCCCGGGCGAGGACAGCCCGGTCCACGACCGGGTCGCGGCGCAGCACTTCCGCGACACGCTCGGGCGGTTCGCCACCGGCGTGACCGTGGTGACGGCGATCTCCGACGGTGACCCGGTCGGCCTGACCTGCCAGTCGTTCACCAGCGTCTCGCTCGACCCGCCGCTGGTGCTGTTCTGCCCGGCGAAGACCTCGCGCGCCTGGCCGCTGATCGAGCGGGCCGGCACGTTCTGCGTCAACATCCTGGCCCGCGACCAGCACGACGTCTCCGACACGATGGCCACCCGGGGCATCGACAAGTTCGCGGGCCTCGCGTGGCAGCCGTCCGCGAAGACCGGGTCCCCGGTGCTCGACGGGGTGCTCGGCCACGTGGACTGCTCGATCGAGGCGGTCCACGACGGCGGCGACCACCACGTCGTCGTCGGCCGGGTCGTCGACCTCGGCGTGACCGACGTCGCCGAGCCGCTGCTCTTCTTCGAGGGCGGCTACACCGGGCGCGACGACGGCTGACCCGCGCCGTCGCTAGGGTCCCTTAGTGGACGCCCCGCGGAGCCGGCTGCCGACGGGTGCGTTCTGGACCGCGGCTCGGCCGCACACCTGATCGCACATCTGACCGTCTCGGAGGTTCCCGTGTCCCGTCCGTCCATCGCCCTCGTCGCTCTGCTCCTCGCCGGGCTCCCTGCCTGCTCGGCGGACGGGAGTGACACCGACGGTGCCCAGCAGGCCGCCGACGACGTCGCCGCGGCCCTGAGCACCGGCGAGGTCGGTGCTGCGCCCCTGTCCGGCGGGACCCAGGAGGATCTGGATGCCGTGCTCGCCGGAATGGGAGGGCTCGCTGCCGAGGTGACCGCCGGCGACGTGGAGGTCGACGGTGGCGAGGCCACCGCGACCCTCACCTGGACCTGGGCGACGCCGGGCCAGGAGTGGACCTATGACACCGAGGTCGACCTCGCCGACGACGGAGGCTGGACCGCGGCCTGGGCGCCGTCGGTGGTCGAGCCCTCACTCGTCGACGGCGAGTCGCTCGACGCCACCACGCTGCAGGCGCGCCGCGGCGACATCCTGGGCGCCCGGGGCGAGCCGCTGGTCACGCGGCGGCCGGTGGTGCGCTACGGCATCGACAAGACCAAGGTGCCCGCTGCCCGGGCCGTCGCCTCGGCCCGGGAGCTCGGCGCCCTGCTCGACGTCGACGCCGCGGCGTACGCCAGGCTCGTGAAGGCGGCCGGACCCCAGGCCTTCGTCGAGGCGCTGGTCCTCCGTGAGTCGGAGGCGGGCACCGTCTCCGACGCCGCGCTGCGCGGGATCACGGGCGCGGTCGGGCTGGGCGGAGAGATGCCGTTGGCGCCGACGCGGGAGTTCGCCGCCGCGATCCTCGGGCGGGTCGGCCCGGCCACCGCCGAGATCGTGAAGAAGTCCGAGGGCGCGGTCCAGCCGAGCGACGAGGTCGGACTGTCCGGCCTCCAGTCGAGGTACGACGAGCAGCTCGCCGGCACGCCGGGGATCGTCGTGACCGCGGTCGGCGGCGAGCAGGACCGCGAGCTGTTCGGCACCGACGAGGCGAACGGCGAGCCGCTGCGCACCACGCTCGACCCGCGCCTCCAGATCGAGGCAGAGGAGGCACTGGCCGGGATCGCGCCGGCCGGTGCGGTCGTCGCGCTCCGGCCCTCGACGGGCGACCTCCTGGCCGCGGCCAGCGGCGAGGGCTCCGACGGCTACAACACGGCGACCTTCGCCCAGTACGCCCCGGGCTCGACGATGAAGGTGGTGACGGCCCTGGCCCTGATGCGGGCCGGGCTGAGGCCGAGCGACCCGGTGCCGTGCACCCCGACGCTGACCGTGGACGGCAAGGGCTTCAAGAACTACGACGACTACCCACGCTCCCGGCTGGGCGAGATCCCGCTGCGTACGGCGGTGGCGAACTCCTGCAACACCGCGCTGATCTCCCAGCACGCGAGGCTCTCCGCGGACGACCTCACCGGGGCCGCCGAGGCGCTCGGCCTGGGCGTGGACCACGACCTCGGCTTCCCGGCGTACTTCGGGTCGGTGCCGAGGCCGGCCTCGGAGACCGAGAAGGCGGCGTCACTGATCGGCCAGGGCAAGGTGCTCGCCTCTCCCATGGCGATGGCGGCGGTGGCCGCCTCCGTGGCCGAGGGAGCCACCGTCGTTCCCCGCCTGCTGGCCGAGGCCGACGCGGTCGAAGCCTCGCCCGGCGCGCCGCTGACGGACCGCGAGGCGACGGCGCTCCGCGACATGATGCGCGCGGTGGTCACCGAGGGCAGTGCGTCGTTCCTCGCCGACGTGCCGGGACCACCGGTCGGCGCCAAGACCGGCACCGCGGAGTACGGCAGCGGTGATCCGCTGCCGACCCACACCTGGATGATCGCCACCCAGGGCGACCTGGCCGTCGCGGTGTTCGTCGAGGTGGGGGAGTCGGGCTCGCAGACCGCCGGTCCGGTCCTGGAGCGGTTCCTCCGCGCCGCCGGCTAGAGGCCACCCACCCGTCCGGCCGGCGGGGTCAGACCCGGGTGGGCGGTGAAGTAGTCCGCCAGGTTCTCAAGGTCCTCCGGACCACCGACCTTGTTGGTGCCGGCCGCGAACCCCGAGAACGAGTCGCCGCCCTCGACCAGGAAGTTCAGCGTGGCCACGCGGTAGGTCTCGCCGGCCGCGATCGGCACCCCGTTGAGCGCCATCGACCCGGGCACCACGTGACCGGAGACCGTGGGCTGGGTGTTCGGGGCCGGGGCCGGACCGTCCCACTCCCAGTCGTAGGTGAAGCCCTCGGAGACCCCCAGGGACAGCATCGGCCGCGAGCCCCGGGCGGCGATCGGCTGGTACTGCTGGTTGAGCACCTGCTCGATCTGCGCTCCGGTCATCCCGACCGTGACGAGGATGTTGTTGAAGGGCGCGACGGCGTACGTCTCCGCGAAGGTGATCTCACCGGGGTCCTCGCCGTTGGTGATCTGGTTGTAGCGCAGGCTCGCGCGCACCCCACCGGTGTTCATCATCGCGATCTGGGCGCCACCCTCGTCGGGCCCGTCGGTGCCCCACAGGATCGCGTCGGCGACCAGGTCGGCCATCGGGGTCTCCTCGCAGCGGCAGGTGTTGGAGTCGCCGGTGATGTCGGTGTTCGGCGCGAGCGTGCCGACCACCTCGGCGGCCAGCGGCTCGGAGAGCTCCTTCCAGAACGAGATCAGCGCGGACTCGCCGGCGTCCTTGGGCACGTCGCGGGTCACGATGTGGTTCTCGCTCGTCGACAGGTCGCGCATGACCTGGCCGCTCTTGCGGTTCACGACGAGGTGGGTCTCGGTGAGCACCTGACCGAACGACGCGGCGCTGGTCACCAGCCGCGGAACGCCGTCCGGGTCGGGGATCGAGCACACGTAGGGCTGGTGCGTGTGCCCGCTGACGACCAGGTCGACCTCGGGGTCGAGGCCGCGGGCGATCGTGTCGATCGGGTCGGAGATGCCGACGCAGCCGTTGTAGGTGCCGCTCTGGTAGCCACCCTCGTGGATCAGCACCACGATCGACTTCACGCCCTTCTTGCGGAGCCTGGGGACGTAGCTGTTCGCGGTCTCCACCTCGTCGAGGAAGTCGACAGTCGCCACGCCGCCCGGGCTGACCAGCGAGTCGGTCGCCTCCAGCGTCATGCCGATGAAGCCGACCTTGACCCCGTCGACCTTCCTGATCTCGTACGGCGGCAGGAACGGCTTGCCGGAGTCCTTGTCGACCACGTTCGCCGCGAGGTAGTCGAACTCGGTGCCGTCGTAGGGGATGTCGTTGCCCTCGAGGTCCTGGAAGCAGCCGATCGTCGGGTGACAGCCGCCGTCGACCATGCGCCGCAGCTCGTCGGTCCCCTCGTCGAATTCGTGGTTGCCGACGCTGGAGACGTCCAGACCGAGCTCGTTCATCGCCTCGACCGACGGCTGGTCCTGGAAGAGCCCGGACAGGAACGTGGAGCCGCCGATCAGGTCGCCGGCCGCCACGGTGAGGGTGGTGTCGGGCTGCTCGGCGCGACGGGCAGCCACGTGGCTCGCGAGGTACTCGACGCCGCCGGCGGGCACGCCCGCGAAGTTCGGGTCGTTCGCCTCGAGGTGTCCGTGGAAGTCGTTGAAGGACAGGATCTGCACGTCGACCCGCTTGTCCTTCTTCGGCTTCTTGTCCTTCTTGGGCTTCTTGTCCCGGTCCGATGAGTCGGCCTTGCCCGGCGCGTGCGCCGCGCTCTGCGCCCCGCGGTCGGCCGGCGCCCCGCTGGCCGACGAGCCGGCCACGGTGCCGGCGCCGGCCAGGATGGTGGCCGTGGCGGCCACCGCGGCGAGGACGGCGCGACGCTGGCGCCTCGTGATTTCGAGCGAGGACATGCGTTCCCCTAGTCGGTCTCGTGCGGCGAGCCCCAGATCGGCGCAGGCGCTGATTCCCCGCACGCTATCCCCGGGTGACGCGGACCACAATGGCCCCGGACCCCGGTACTGCCCGGGGTGCCGATCAGCCCGAGAGCGCCCGGATCGCCTCGTGGATCGACAGGGTGCGCTCGGCGGACTCGACGTGCAGGCTCTCGATCATCCGGCCGCGGAAGGTCACCACACCGGAGTCCCGGGCCTCCCAGGCATCGAGGATGCCGCGGGCGTCGTCGACGGCCTCCTCGGACGGGGCGAAGGCCCGGTTCGCGCCCTCGACCTGGCCGGGGTGGATCAGCGTCTTGCCGTCGAAGCCCATCTCGCGACCCTGTCGGCACTCGGCGAGGAAGCCGTCGGTGTCCTTCACGTCGTTGTAGACCCCGTCGAGGATCGCCACACCGGCCGCCCGGGCGGCGAGCACCGCCAGGGACAGCGATGCGACGAGCGGAGCGCGGCCGGGCACGTGCTCGGCGTACAGCTCCTTGACCAGGTCGTTGGTGCCCATCACCAGGACCGCGAGCCGGTCGGAGGCAGCCGCGATGTCCCGCGCGTCGAAGATCGCCTCCGGGGTCTCGAGCATCGCCCAGAGCCGCGTGTGCTCGGGCGCGCCGGCCCGCTCCATCGCGGCGACCAGGCCGCGGACCTCGTCGGCCGAGCCGACCTTGGGTACGACGACCGCGTGCGGTCCCGCGGCGCTCGCGGCGGCGAGGTCGTCGTCGTGCCACGGGGTGTCCATGCCGTTGACGCGGACGGTGACCTCGCGGGCGCCGTACTCGCCCGAGGCGACGGCGGCGCAGGCCGCGTCGCGGGCGGCGGGCTTGGCGTCCGGGGCGACGGCGTCCTCGAGGTCGAGGATCAACCCGTCGCACGGGAGGGTCCTGGCCTTCTCCAGCGCCCGCTCGTTGGACGAGGGCATGTAGAGCACGGAGCGGCGGGGGCGGAAGGCGGTCATGCCGGCTCCTCGTCGATCGTGTCGTACTGCTTCCTCAGCTCCGGGTCGATCGCGGCCAGCTGCTCGGCGAGCTCGACCAGCACCAGGCACTGCTTGAGCGAGGCGTCGTCCTCCATCTTGCCGTCGAGCATCACCGCACCGGTGCCGTCGCCCATCGCGGCGACCACCCGGCGAGCGTGGGTGATGTCCTCGACGGAGGGACTGAACACCCGGTGGGCGATCGCGATCTGCCTGGGGTGCAGGCTCCACGTCCCGACGCAGCCGAGCAGGAACGCGTTGCGGAACTGGTCCTCGCACGCCACCACGTCGGCGATGTCGCCGAACGGCCCGTAGTAGGGGTAGATCCCGTGCATCGCGCACGCGTCGACCATCCGGGCGATGGTGTAGTGCCAGAGGTCCTGCTGGTAGGTCGCCCGCTCGGCCTGGATGTCGGGGACACCGCCCTCGTTGACCGGCGGATCCTGGCGCACCAGGTAGCCCGGGTGTCCGCCGCCGACCCGGGTGGTCTTCATCCGGCGGTCCGCGGCCAGGTCGGCGGGGCCGAGGGACAGGCCCTGCATCCGGGGAGACGCGCCACAGATCTCCTCGACGTTCGCGACGCCGCGGGCGGTCTCGAGGATCGCGTGCACCAGGATCGGCCGCTCCAGGCCGGCCTTGGCCTCGAGCTGCGCCAGGATCCGGTCGACGTAGTGGATGTCCTCGGCGCCCTGCACCTTGGGGACCATGATCACGTCGAGCCGGTCGCCGATCGCGGGGACCAGCGTGGTCAGGTCGTCGAGCGCCCACGGGGAGTCGAGCGAGTTGATGCGGGTCCAGAGCTGGGTGGGCCCCACGTCACCGCCGAGGTCGGCGTTGTCCTGGGCGATCCTCACCAGGCCCGCGCGGGCGGCCTCCTTGTTGTCGGCCTTGATCGCGTCCTCGAGGTTGCCGAGCAGCACGTCGACGGTGCCGACCATCGCCGGCACCTTGCCCGCCATCTTCTCGTTGGAGGGGTCGAAGAAGTGGATGGCGCGGGACGGACGCGCCGGGATCTCCCGGAGGGGTGTCGGGGCCCCCACCGCGAGGGGGGCGAAGAAGTCCTTGGCGCTGCGCGAGGAGCCAGTCATGGCCGGAACCTAGCAGCCGCCCGACCCGGCCGGTATGACCAATCCCACGCCGCCGGATCCGCGGCCGAGGACCCCGATCTAAGGCAATCTCCCGATGCCCCGGCCTACCTCAGATCCCCATGCTGAGGGTCCGAACGAGGGAGAGAGTCGTGTCCGTCCTACCGTGCCAGTCCCAGCCGGACCTGTTCTTCGCCGAGCACCCGAATGCGCTCGCCCGCGCGCAGGAGCTCTGCGCCGGCTGCGGGCTCCGCGACCTCTGCTTGACCGGGGCGCTCGAGCGCGGTGAGCGGTACGGCGTCTGGGGCGGCCAGATCCTGGTCCGCGGCGAGATCGTCAGGTGCAAGCGGGGCCGGGGCCGGCCGCGGACGGCCCGGGCCGCCTGAGTCGGTCCGCGCCCGTCTCGTCGGCAAACCAGATGCGCGACGCCGCAGTGCGCGTCAGGCTGTCCCCATGGAGCTGCGCCGGATCGACCCCGATGACGCGGAGGCGGTGTCGGCCTACGCCCACGTGACCAACGCGACGCGGGGCGTCGACTCGCCGTGGGAGCACGAGATGACACCGAGGCAGGCCGAGGGCCTGCTGCGCTACGGCTGGGACCTCGAACCGGCGACGGGGTTCCTCGCGGTGGTCGACGGCTCGGTCATCGGTCTCGCGGAGTACAGCACCAGCGCCTGGGACAACCAGCACCTCGCCTGGCTGTGGATCTCCGTCGTGCCCGCGGCCCGGCGGCGCGGCCACGGCACAGCGGTGCTCGACCTGATGCTCGACCGCGGCCGCAGCGAGGGCCGCACCAGCGTCGGCATCGACGGATGGGACGCCGAGGGCACGCGCGCCTTCGCGAAGCGGCACGGCCTGGAGCTGCGCTCGCAGGAGATCTGCCGCCGCCAGTACCTCGCGGACCTCGACCGGGGGGTGCTGGCCGCGCGGCAGCGGGACGCGATGCCGCACGCCGCGGCGTACGAGCTGGTGCGCCGCCTCGGCCGCACCCCGGAGGACGAGCTCGCCGCCCTGGCCGCGATGACTGCGGCGATCAACGACGCGCCGACCGACGACCTGGAGATCGAGGACGAGGTCTTCTCCGCGGACCGGGTGCGGGACTACGAGACCGCCCAGCTCGGCCAGGGGATGGCGCTGCACCGGGTCTTCGCCCGGCACCGCGAGACCGGCGAGCTGGCCGGCCACACCGTGGTCGCCGTGTTCGGCGAGCGGCCGGAGATCGCCGAGCAGCACGACACGTCCGTGGTGCGCGCCCACCGCGGGCACCGGCTCGGGCTGCTGCTCAAGGCGGAGATGCTCGACTGGCTGGCCGAGACGCAGCCCCAGGTCGCCTCGATCGAGACCTGGAACGCCGAGTCCAACGACGCGATGATCGGGGTCAACGACGTGCTCGGCTATCGGGTCGAGGGCCGGGCACTGAGGTTCCAGCGGGACCTGTGAGCGCTGGCTAGGCTGACCGGATGACGGACCAGTCCGACCGGCCAGCGCCCGACCACCGCCGTCCCGACGGGCTCGACGACGCGACCGTCGCGGCAGTCGGGCGCCTGACCGAGGCACTCGAGACAGTGGAACGCGCCCGGGGGCACCTCTACTCCTTCCACCAGCTGACCGGAGAGGCGGACTTCAAGATCGGCGACGCGGTCGACCAGCTCCATGACGCCGGGCACGCGGAGCTCGCCGACCGCCTCCGCCGCGAGATCGTCGGGCGCAACGTGATCGAGGGTCGCTGGACCTTCCAGATCATGGAGGAGTACGACGACGTCTACTGGTCGGCGCTCCGGAGCGCCGAGCGGGAGGTCCGCGACCGGCTCACCGGTGGCCGGCGGCACCTGGCGGAGGCCGAGCTCAAGGAGCAGCGTCGGACGCAGGGGCATCCCGACCACGAGGCCGTGCCCGACTGACCCGTCAGAAGGGCAGCAGCGCGTCGGCCAGCCCGGCCAGGTCGGCGTCGTCGGAGGTGGTCCGGTGGGCGAGGGCGAGGAGCGTCGCCAGGGGATCCAGCGGCTCGGGGTCGCGCGCGGCGTCCGGGGCCCAGCCGACCACCAGCCCGCCGTCGGTGACCGCGGCACGGACCACGGCGGGCAGGCCGGCGACGTCGAGGTGGAAGCAGCGGTCGACCCCGGACCGCTCGAGGTCCAGCCAGCCGGGGACCACCGCCAGCGTGGCCCGCAGCCCCAACGCCGCGTGGCCGGCGGGGGTCTCGCGCCGGACGCCCAGGGCCTGGGCGATGTCGTGGCCGTGCACCATCAGCTCCGAGAGCAGGGTGCCGAAGGCGTCGAGCACGCGCACGGGGATGCCGGCGTGGAACGGGATCAGGGCGTCCCCGTCCCGGACCTGGGCGAGCACCCGGCGGGCGACCACCTGGGTGTCGCGGCCGATCTCCATGCCGAGCGTGACCGGGTCGCGCAGGTCGATGCCGCGCAGCGCCTCGGCGTTCAGCTCGGCGGTCCCGGCCGGACTGGTGCTGCGGCGCCGGTCGCCGAGGCCGCGCCGGACCACCGTCAGCGCATGGGCGGCGGTCTCGGCCACGGTCCAGTCGAGGCCCGGCACCGGGACGCCGGCACGCCCGGGCGCCGACACGTGCAGCAGCCCGGCCAGTGCCCGGCCCTCGGCCTCGATCGCGTCGGCCAGGGCGTCGCGGTCGGTGATCCCGACCGTGCGGGGGTCATCGGTCACGGTCCATGCTCCTTCAGGTCAATGGTCACTCGGGAGGAAGGACCAGCTCTCGGTGTCCTCCCAGACACCCGGCTTGACGTAGCGCGCCCGCAGCACGCCCTCGAAGCGGTAGCCGGCCCGCTTCGCCACCCGCTTCGAGGCGGTGTTGTCCACCGAGATGAGCAGGAAGATCCGCTGCATCCCGATGCCCGCCGCCCAGCTGGTCAGCTGTCTCAGCGCCTCGAGAGCGACGCCGCGACCTCGCACGGCGGGGACCACGGCGTACCCCAGCTCCGCGGTGCGCGCCTCGCGGTCCACCATCGGGGCCACGGCGATGCCGAGGAAGGCGCCGCTGTCGTCGACGATCGCGAAGTTCTCCCGAGCCGGGCGGTGGTCGTCGTAGCGCCGCCGCCAGGTGGCCGCGAACCCCGGCGGCACCGGCTGGGGCAGCGGGGTGAACCGGGCCACCTGGGCATCGGACAGCATCTCGGTGAACCCGGCGTCGTGCTCGGCGCCGAAGGGCACCAGCCGGATCGTCGTCATCCGGGCAGCCTAGGCGTGACCTGGGCCGGGTTGTGCCGTTGCTCCTCCAGAGCACACCCGTTCACCGAGGGAGAGCACCGTGTCGTCAGCGCCCAGCCGCACCGCCGCCCTACGCCGCCTCGCCGCGGCCCTGCTCGTCGTGGGGGCCCTGGTCGCCGGCGTGACCGCGGCGTCCAGCCTCGGCTCGACGTACACGTTCCCGAAGCCGACCCCGAAGGCCGACTGCGGCCCGGGCGCGCGGCCCGAGACCTCCTACCAGGGCCGGGTGCCGACCGCGGACTACACGAGCGGTCGCGTGGAGCGCGGCTACCAGTGCAACGCCCGTCAGGTCAGCCACCAGGGCGAGACCGGCGGCTTCAAGACCCTGCGCTACCGCGACCGGGGCGGGCGGACGTGTGCGTTCTACGACTCGACGCTGCTGTTCCCGAAGGACGTGCTCTTCAACTCCGTCAGGGGACTCGGTGTCGTCGTGCTCGACATGGACGACCCGTCGAAGCCGCGGCAGACCACCACGCTCACCTCGCCCGCGATGCTGAGCCCGCACGAGTCGCTGCTGCTCAACGAGAGGCGCGGCATCCTGGCCGCGGTGCTCGCCAACCCGCGCACCAACGCCGGCATCGTCGACCTCTACGACGTGCGCTCCAACTGTCGCCGGCCGCGTCTCCTGTCGAGCACCGCGACCGGCCTCCTGGGCCACGAGAGCGGCTTCTCCCCGGACGGACGCACGTTCTGGACCGCCAGCGCGGGGGAGTCGCTGGCGGCGGTCGACATCGCCGACCCGACCACCCCGAGGACGATCTTCGCCCAGTACGGCATCACCTACCACGGCCTGCGGCTCTCCGACGACGGCCGGACGATGTACGTCGCCAACATCGGTCAGAACGGTCTCGGCGGTGACGAGAGCGGGGGACTGCGGATCCTCGACGTCAGCCAGGTGCAGGACCGCACGCCCGACCCGCAGGTCCAGGTCGTCGCGGACCTCGACTGGCGCGAGAGGTCGATCCCGCAGGTGGCCGAGCCGTTCACCCGCGGCGGACACCGGTATCTCCTGGAGATCGACGAGTACGCCGACTACTCGGCCACCACGGTCACCGACCCGGGCTCCTCCGCGGTCGGCGCGGCGCGGATCATCAACGTCGACAACCCGCGCCGGCCGGTGGTGGTCTCGGACATCCGGCTCAAGGTGCACCAGCCGAAGCAGCGCAACGGTGACCAGAAGCTCGACCCGGGCGCCCAGGCGCCGGTCCAGGGGTACGCCGGCCACTACTGCTCGCTGCCCCGGCGCACGGCGCCGAAGCTCGTCGGCTGCTCGATGATCCTCTCCGGCCTGCGGGTCTTCGACATCCGCGACGTGCGGAACCCCAAGGAGGTGGCCTACTTCAACCGGCCGCTGAACATCGGGGGCCGCCCCTCCAACCCCGAGGCGATGGGCGCGTTCGCGATGTCCCAGCCCGCCTGGGACGCCGCCCGCCGGTCGCTCTGGTACACCGACGGCAACACCGGGTTCTACGTCGTGAAGCTCACGAACGGGGTCGGCCGGCTGCTCGACTAGGCCGCACACCGCTCACGCAGGGGACGCTCGACTGCGTCGCCCGCCAGGTGCCGGCCGTTCTCCACAGTGTTCTGGAGCCTCTGGTCACCGTCAGTGAGTCCGGATAGAATCGAACGTATGTTCGACACTGCGATCACGACCGATCCCGGTGCGGCCAGTCCGGCTCCCACCGGACCGATGCGCGCCTCGACGATCAGCGCGTGGGCGAGCACCCTGACCTCGGCGCTGGACACCGGTGCGGGGCCGGCGGACGACGACACACGCATCGACGCGATCGAGGCCCTGGAGAGGCTGAAGGCGACCGCCGCGGCCGCCCAGGCCCGGCTCACGGCCGAGTTCGCCGCGTCGCAGCGCGCCGACCAGTCCACCCGGGGCGTGCAAGCGGCTCGGCTGGGTCAGGGGATCGCCGCGCAGGTGGCGTTGGCCCGCCGCGAGTCCCCGACCCGCGGCGCCCGGCACGTCGGGCTGGCCACGGTGCTGGTCGACGAGATGCCGCATGCCCTGGCCGCTCTGGCCGCGGGACGCCTGTCGGAGTGGCAGGTGACCCTGCTGGCCCGGGAGACCGCCTGCCTGACCCTGGCCGACCGGCGCGAGGTCGACCGGCGGCTCTGCGCCGATCCGGCGACCACCGAGGGCTGGGGCGATCGCCGGCTGGTGGCCGAGGCGCAGAAGATCGCCTACCGCTGCGACCCGGAGGCGGCAGTCCGCCGGGCCCGGAGGGCCGAGGCCGACCGGCACGTCAGCCTGAGGCCCGCGCCCGACACGATGACCTGCCTCACCGCGCTGCTCCCGGTCGCCGATGGCGTCGCTGCCTGGGCCGCCCTCGCCCGCGAGGCCGACCGCTGTCGCGCGGCCGGCGATCCGCGAGGGCGGGGCCAGGCGATGGCCGACGCGCTCGTCCAGCGGATCACCGGCCAGCGCCCCGGCGAGATCGGCGTCGAGGTGCAGCTGGTGATGACGGACCGCACCTTGCTGCGAGGAGATGCCGAGCCCGCTCACCTGACCGGCTACGGCACCGTGCCCGCGGGGTGGGCCCGCGACCTCGTCCGGCGCGCCGGGGCTTCGCCTGACCGCACGTCACGGACGCGCGGCGATCGGGCCGGCGCTGCCTCGGCGACCGCCGCCGGCCGACGGTCCATCGAGGGCTCGGCCGCCGATCCCGATGCGGATCTGATCGGGTCCAGTCGGCTGTGGCTGCGCCGGCTCTACGCCGCGCCCGGCTCCGGCGAGCTCGTCGCGCTGACCTCCCGCGCTCGGCGCGTGCCGCGCGGCCTGGCCCAGCACGTCGTCGCTCGCGACCAGAGCTGCCGCACCCCGTGGTGCGACGCCCCGATCCGGCACACCGACCACGTCCTCGCCGTCGCGGCCGGCGGTCGCACCGAGGCGGCCAACCTGCAGGGGCTGTGCGAGCGGTGCAACTACGCCAAGCAGGCACCCGGCTGGCGGGCCGGGCCTGCGCCGGGAGAACGACACACGGTCATCGTCCGCACGCCGACCGGCCACGCCTATCCGTCGACCGCACCCCCGCTTCCCGGCGCGTTGCCACCCGGCGGACGACACGGTGACCCACCGGGCTCGTCGGACGTCCACGTCGGCGGCGTGACGAGCGCTCGTGACGCGCCAGTGCGGGAGCGCGGTGCCGGCGGGCAGCGACCATCTGTCGTCGAGGCGCACTACAGCCGCCTCGTCCTGATCGCCTGAGCGGACCCGACCCACGAGAATTACAGGGCAGTAGTTCCGAGCATCGGTTGCGGCGACCGCTGTTGTTCGTGT
Organism: uncultured Actinomycetota bacterium; assembly: GCA_963767955.1. Classification (GTDB taxonomy): domain Bacteria; phylum Actinomycetota; class Actinomycetes; order Propionibacteriales; family Nocardioidaceae; genus Nocardioides. Next base: position 1,061,436 of record CAVYGA010000003.1, read on the forward strand.
GACATGTGTGTCGGAAGTGATCTCTGATACGCCCGGCAGGCACCCTGCGGGCCGCCGCGAAGGAGCCGCACCGTGCCGCACCCCGCCCGTCTTCCCCGACGCCTGGCCGTGCTGACCGCCGCCCTGGCGGCCAGTCTGGGCGGTCTGGTCGCCATCTCGCCGGCGCCGCAGGCCGCGTCCGCGCCGGTGACCGGCCCGGTCGCCGTACGCGCCGCCGCACCGCTCGCTCCCGACCGCTACACCCCGAAGCCCGGAGCCCGGTTCAACAGGCCCACCGGCACCCGCGCCCAGCAGTACCGCCTCTTCACCCACATCAACCGGACCATCAACTCGAGCCCGCGGGGCTCGGTCATCCGGATCGCGGTGTTCTCGTTCTCGGACATGCGGACCGCCGACAACCTGATCCGCGCGCACCGCCGCGGCGTCGACGTGAAGCTGGTCTTCGACGACCATGCCGTCTTCGACGCCGAACGCAAGCTGCAGCGGGTCCTGGGCACCAGCCCGCGGCGCCGCTCGTTCGCGATCCTCTGCCATCGCAGCTGCCGCAGCACGGGCGGCGAGATGCACGGCAAGGTCTACCTCTTCGGCCGCGCCGGCGCCGCCACCCGGATCTCCATGGTCGGCTCCAACAACATGACCAGCCACAACGCGGAGCGGCAGTGGAGCGACCTGACCACGCTGACCGGCAACAAGGCGATGTACGCGACGTTCCGGAAGTGGTTCGGCCAGCTGAAGTGGGACCGGCCGGTCGAGAAGCCCCGGATCGCGCGCCTGTCCGGCGACAATCTGGCGCTGATCACCCCGCAGGACTGGGAGAAGGACGGCGACCCCGCGATCAGGGCTCTGGCCCCGGTCGCCTGCCCGAAGGCTCCCGGGCGCACGCGCGTCCTCATCTCGGCGCACGCGTGGTACGGCCCGCGCGGCATGAACATCGCCAACCGGGTCGCCACCCTCGCCGAGCAGGGCTGCGTGGTGAAGGTGTTCTACGGTGAGGCGTTCGGCAGCGAGATCCACAAGAGGTTGAAGGCCGCCGGCGTGAAGCTGGCCACGTCCCGCCACCGGGGCATCAAGACCCACCAGAAGCTGCTGATCGTGCGCGGTGCGTACGGTGGCAACCCGGACGGCGCGTTCGTCTGGACCGGCTCGCACAACTGGAGCCCGTGGGCCCTCAAGCTCGACGACGTGATCCTGCGGAACTCCAGCCGGGGCGTGGTGAACTCCTACACCCGGCACTTCGGGTACATGTTCGACCACGCGTGAGCCGGACGTCTACGAAGGAGTCGGCATGGGTGACACGGGAGACAGGGCGACGGACACCGGCGCCGGAGCGGCCGAGGCCCTCAAGGACGACCTCTCCGGGCTGGGCCACGTCACGCTGAGGAAGATGTTCGGCGGGCACGGGGTCTTCCTCGACGACGTGATGTTCGGGATCGTCGACTCGTCCGGACACTGCTTCCTCCGGGCCGACGACGAGTCGGCACCCGAGTTCGAGGCCCTGGGCTCCGAGAAGCACGGCCGGATGCCCTACTGGGCGGTCCCGGGCGCCGTGCGCGACGACCTGGACCGGTTGGTCGAGTGGGCCGGACGCGCGCACGCGGTCGCGCTCTCGTCCCGCCACTAGCCCCGCCACTAGCCCCACCCTTGAAAGCGAGCCACCCGGCGCAGGGCTCCGAGGGTTGTGCTCACCTCGTCACGGTGGTGATGATCGCCTATGGACACGCCCTTCGTGTTGCCCCCGGACGAGGGTCGACTGCTGGACCTGGGCAACTTCGAAGCACTAGTGATGGCTGAGGGATCCCAGACCGAGCAGTCGTTCTCTCTCATCCAGACGCGACGCGAGCCACCAGGATTCGGTCCTCCTCTGCACCGCCACCTGGATGCGGCCGAGGCCTTCTACGTTCTCGAGGGCACCTATCTCATGTACACGGACGATCGCCAAGACGTGTGTCCGCCAGGCACATTCGTCTACGTTCCGCGCTCGGCCCCGCACACGTTCAAGGTGGTCTCCGAGACGGCCGGACGGAAGCTGAACCTGTTCGCCCCGTCGGCCATGGTCGGCTTCTTCGAGGCGCTCGCGCGAGCTGAGGCGAGCGGCGAGGCGACGCCTGCACTTCTCGACCAGATCGCCGAGGACCACGACATGGAGATCCTGGGACCGGTGCCCGACACCTACCTGTGATCCCGGCCCGCCGCTGCTACCAGCCCCGGGCGCGCCACTCGGCGAGGTGCGGTCGCTCGTCGCCGAGCACACCGTCGTTTCCGTGCCCGGGATAGAACGTGGTCTCGTCGGGGAGCCGGTCGAACAGCTTCTCCTCGACCTCGCCGACCAGCTGCTGGAACGCGGCCGCGTCGCCGAAGGTGTTGCCCACGCCGCCCGGGAAGAGGGAGTCCCCGGTGAACACGTGCGGGTGGCCCTCCGGGTCGTCGTAGAGCAGCGCGACCGAGCCCGGGGTGTGTCCGGCCAGGGCGATCACCTCCAGGACCTGCTCGCCGACCGGGATCCGGTCGCCGTGCTTGAGCCGCGCGTCGATCGCGACCCCGGTCTGCTCGGTGACGGCGTCGGCGTCGGGGTCCCCGGCGTACGTCGTGGCGCCGGTCACCTCGACCACGCCGGACAGCGCCCGGTGGTGGTCCCAGTGCTGGTGGGTGGTGATCACGCCCTCGAGCAGGCCGCCGCACAGCTCCACCAGGGTCGCGGACTCGTCGGCGGCGTCGACGAGGACCGACTCGCCGCTGCCCCGGCACGTGAGGAGATAGGCGTTGTTGGACATCGCGGGGTCGACGGCGAGCTTGGTGATCGTCAGGTGGGAGAGCTCCCGGATGTCGGGGGCCCCGCCCGGCGTCACCTCGCCGGTGTAGGTCATCGCCATCCGCCCAGCCTAGGCACGTCGCCGGACAGGCCCTCACCCCGGCCACGACCCAGCAGCCACCAGGCCAGGTCGGCCTCGGAGCCCTCGACGAGGGGGCCGCCGGCGCCGACCGTCAGCTCGCGCGCGGGGGTGCGCAGGGTCAGGTCCTCGCGGCGGTCCGCCGCCAGGTAGCCGAGCAGGTACGTCGTGAAGGCCGCGGGCCAGTCGGAGGCGGCGTAGCCGGCATCGAGGTCGACATGGTGGATCTCCACCTCGCGCCAGCGCATGTCGATGCAGTCGGACGCGGTGAACGACCGCCCGCCCGGGGTGGTCTCCATGAGCCCCTCCCAGTCGGAGACGGACTCCATCGCCTCCTTCCAGCGGTCACAGGCGGCGAAGGAGGCCTCACGCAGGGTGCCGGCGTCGAGAGCCGCGCCCTCCTCGATGTCCGCGGCCCGCTGCTCCAGGCTGTCGTAGACGGGCAGCCGGTCTCCCGAGGCCAGTCCGGTCACCGCCCGCGCGGTGCCGATGGCGTGCCGGGCGACATGGGCGACGACGTGCGCGCGGGTCCAGCCGGGGAGGGGAGATGGGTCCGCCAGCCGTTCGGCCGTCAGCCCGTCGAGGGTCTGCAGGTAGCGTGTGGTGGCGTCGTGCACCGCGGCCAGACGTGTGGTCGGGTCGGTCATGGGGAACAGCCAACCATGGACCGCCCCCTGCGCGTCAGCCGAACACCTGTTCGAACTGTCGGTAGGGTGTGTTACGCAGGACATCGACCCACCCGCCCCCCGGACCCAGACGGGAACCACCACACCACATGGCCGACCAGCTGATCATCCGCGGCGCCCGTGAGCACAACCTCAAGGACGTCTCGCTCGACCTTCCGCGCGACGCCCTCATCGTGTTCACGGGCCTGTCCGGCTCGGGCAAGTCGAGCCTGGCCTTCGACACCATCTTCGCCGAGGGCCAGCGCCGCTACGTCGAGTCGCTCTCGGCGTACGCCCGCCAGTTCCTCGGGCAGATGGACAAGCCCGACGTCGACTTCATCGAGGGCCTCAGCCCGGCGGTGTCGATCGATCAGAAGTCCACCTCCAAGAACCCCCGCTCGACGGTCGGCACCATCACCGAGGTCTACGACTACCTCCGGCTGCTCTACGCCCGCGCCGGCCGCCCGCACTGCCCGGTCTGCAGCGCCCCGATCGAGCGCCAGACCCCCCAGCAGATCGTCGACCGGCTGATGACCAACGAGGAGGGCACCCGGTTCCAGGTGCTCGCCCCGGTGATCCGCGGCCGCAAGGGCGAGTACGTCGAGCTGTTCCGCTCCCTGCAGTCCCAGGGGTTCTCGCGCGCCCGGGTGAACGGCGAGATCCACCAGCTCGACGCGATCACCTCCGGTGAGGGACCGACCCTCGACAAGCAGAAGAAGCACACCATCGAGGTGGTGGTCGACCGACTGGCGATCAAGAAGTCCGCCAAGCGGCGGCTGACCGACTCGGTCGAGACGGCGCTGCGGCTGGCCGGGGGACTCGTGCAGGTCGACTTCGTCGACCGCGACGCGAAGGCGCCCGACCGCGAGGCCCGCTTCTCCGAGAAGATGTCGTGCCCCAACGACCACCCCCTCGACACCGACGACCTCGAGCCGCGGTCGTTCTCGTTCAACTCGCCGTTCGGTGCCTGCCCGCAGTGCCACGGTCTCGGCACCCGCATGGAGGTCGACCCGGAGCTGGTCGTCGCCGACCCGCAGGCGACCCTGGGCGAGGGCGTGATCCAGCCGTGGAGCGGCGCCCATGTGGCCGACTACTTCATCCGGCTGCTCGGCGCCCTCGGCGACGAGCTCGGCTTCGACCTCAACACGCCGTGGCGGGACCTCTCGCCACGGATCCGCACCATCATCCTCGAGGGCCACCCGACCAAGGTGCACGTCCGCAGCAAGAACCGCTACGGCCGGGAGCGCTCCTACTACGCCGCCTACGAAGGCGTCCGCCCCTACATCGAGCGCCGGCACCGTGAGGCCGAGACCGACACCAGCCGCGACCGCTTCGAAGGGTTCATGCGCGAGGTCGCCTGCCCCGCCTGCCAGGGCAGCCGCCTCAAACCGGTCTCGATGTCGGTGACCCTGGGCAGCCGCGAGGCCGGCGGCAAGAACATCGCCGAGGTGTGCGCGCTGCCGATCAACGAGGCCGCCGAGCACCTGCGGTCGCTCGACCTCTCGGTCCGGGAGCGCCAGATCGGTGAGCGGGTGCTCAAGGAGATCCAGGAGCGGCTCAACTTCCTGCTCGACGTGGGCCTCGACTACCTCACCCTCGACCGTCCCTCCGGCTCCCTGTCCGGCGGCGAGGCGCAGCGGATCCGGCTGGCCACCCAGATCGGGGCCGGCCTGGTCGGCGTCCTCTACGTCCTCGACGAGCCGTCGATCGGGCTGCACCAGCGCGACAACAAGCGGCTCATCGAGACGCTGGTCCGGCTCCGCGACCTCGGCAACACCCTGATCGTGGTCGAGCACGACGAGGACACCATCCGGGCCGCCGACTGGGTCGTCGACATCGGTCCCGGTGCCGGCGAGCACGGCGGCCAGGTGGTCGTCTCGGGCACCGTCCAGGACCTCCTCGACCACCCGGACTCCGCCACCGGCGCCTACCTCTCGGGGCGCAAGGAGATCCCGGTGCCGGCGATCCGTCGTCCGCGGACCACCGACCGTGAGCTCACCGTCCTCGGCGCCCGGGAGCACAACCTCCAGGACGTGGACGTGTCCTTCCCGCTGGGCCTCTTCGTCGCCGTCACCGGCGTCTCGGGCTCCGGCAAGTCGACGCTGGTCAACGACATCCTCTACACCTCGCTGGCCAAGCAGATCTACAACGCCCGCACCGTGCCCGGGCGGCACCGCCGGATCACCGGCACCGAGCACGTCGACAAGGTCATCCACGTCGACCAGTCGCCGATCGGGCGCACCCCGCGCAGCAACCCGGCGACGTACACCGGTGTCTTCGACCACATCCGCAAGCTCTTCGCCTCCACCCAGGAGGCCAAGATGCGCGGCTACCTCCAGGGCCGGTTCTCCTTCAACGTCAAGGGCGGCCGGTGCGAGGCGTGCGCCGGCGACGGCACGATCAAGATCGAGATGAACTTCCTGCCGGACGTCTACGTCCCCTGTGAGGTCTGCCACGGGGCGCGCTACAACCGCGAGACCCTCGAGGTGCACTACAAGGGCAAGACCATCGCCGAGGTGCTCGACATGCCGATCGAGGAGGCGGCCGAGTTCTTCGCGGCGGTGCCCGCGATCGCCCGGCACATGACCACCCTGGGCGAGGTCGGGCTGGGCTACGTCCGTCTCGGACAACCGGCCACGACACTGTCCGGTGGTGAGGCGCAGCGGGTCAAGCTGTCCTCGGAGCTGCAGAAGCGGTCCACCGGCCGCACGGTCTACGTCCTCGACGAGCCCACCACGGGGCTGCACTTCGAGGACATCCGCAAGCTGTTGATGGTGCTCGGCCGCCTCGTCGACGCGGGCAACACGGTGCTGGTGATCGAGCACAACCTCGACGTCATCAAGACCGCCGACTGGCTCGTGGACATGGGGCCGGAGGGTGGCTCGCGCGGCGGTCTGGTGGTCGCCACGGGCACCCCGGAGGACGTGGCGGCGCACCCGGACAGCTACACCGGTCACTTCCTGGCACCGCTGCTCGAGGGGAAGGCTGCCAAGCAGCCGGCCCGCAAGAAGCCGACGCCGAAGCCGGTCGAGAGGAAGTCGGCCACCCAGACCAGGACCCGCAAGAAGGCCGCGGCGAAGGCCTGACCCGGCAGTACTAGTACCACCGGACAATGGTGGCTCTCCCGAAGGCGTGGGTAGGTTCGAGGGGACCAGCAGATCCATCCCGAGGAGCCGCACGTGGCAGCCATCTCACGCCGACAGGCACTGGCCGGAGCCGGGCTCGCCGGCGTGGCGGTGCCCGTCCTGGCCGCGTGCGGTGACGACGGGGGCGAGCCGGGGGGAGACACGGGCGGCACCCGCGCCCCGTCGTCCGGCACCCCCGAGGCCGGCCCGTCGTCGGCGACTGCCGGCGAGAAGAGCGACGCGACACAGGCGCCCGAGGTCGAGGGCCTGGTGGCCGCTGCGGACGTACCGGTCGGCGGCGGCGTCATCCTCGCCGACCCGAAGCTGGTGGTCACCCAGCCCGCCAAGGGTGACTTCAGGGCCTTCAGCAGCACCTGCACCCACCGCGGCTGCACGGTGAACACGGTGCTGGACGGCACCATCAACTGTCGCTGCCACGGCAGCAGCTTCTCGATCGAGGACGGCTCCGTCCGGGGCGGACCCGCCCCCGCGCCCCTGGCCGCGACCGCGGTCGCCGTCGAGGGCGGCGAGGTGGTCCGCGCGTGACCGCAGCGACCCGGCAGAACCCCGATCGCTTGGGTCGCGCTGGCTACCCTGACCGCACGCCCGACCCAGGAGGTCCTGTGCCCCAGCCGACCGTGAACCGCGACACCGACGCAGCGCTCAGCCGCCGCACCGTCCTGGGTGGGACAGCCGCACTCGGCGTGGGCGCCCCGCTGCTCGCGGCCTGCGGCTCCGACGACGAGGGCGGCGACGTCGCGGTGCCCGATGCCGGCACCGTGCTCACGACCACCGCCGAGGTGCCGGTCGGCGGCGGCATCATCCTGGCCGAGGAGGGACTGGTGGTCACGCAGCCCGAGGAGGGGACCTTCAAGGCGTTCAGCTCCAAGTGCACCCACCAGGGCTGCGAGGTGACCAAGGTGGCGACCACCATCGACTGTCCCTGCCACACGAGCAAGTTCTCCATCTCCGACGGCTCACCCCAGTCCGGGCCGGCGACGTCACCGTTGCCCGAGACCCCCGTCACCGTCGACGGGGACAACATCACCACCGCCTGACCCGGGCTTCGCCGTCCGGCCGGTGGCGCCGGTCAGGCGGTCTCGGGCGCGCAGCTGGCCAGCCAGACCTCGTCGCGACGACAGTGCCGGCGGTCCAGGCGCCGGTCCAGCACCTCGCGGGCCTCGTCGTAGCGTCCGGCACGCAGCAGCGCCGCGATCCGGGTCTCCTCGATCACCTCGCGCTGGGCGTCCGAGCCACCGAGCCTCCAGACCTGCGGGCCGAGCGCCGCGAGCCGGTCGGCGGCGGCGGAGCAGCGGCCCTCGGCCATCAGCTTCATCGCCCGCGCCAGCGGGGCGACCACCTCGGCCTGGGTGCGGTCCCGGTGGCCCTCGGTCCAGGTGGCGAGCCGCTCCAGCCCGGCCGCGTCGTCGAGCGCCAGCAGGGCGACGGCCGCGTGCAGGCCCAGGAACGGGGTGGCCGGCCGAGCCAGGGTGCCGTCGTCGACGGCCCGGGTGACCTCCTGCATCGCGGGCACGTCGGCCGCGCCCGGGGTGAGGGCCCAGCGCCAGATCAGCGACCCGGTGTCCACCAGCGCCCGGCAGCCGAGTCCCCACTCGGGGCGCAGCTGGCCCTGGTAGCGCGCGCGGACTGCGTCGAGGTCGCCCATCGAGAGCTCGTGCAGCGCGGCGTGCCAGGAGAAGTGGCTCAGGCTGTCGGTGGCGGCTCCGTCGCCCGTGACCCACGCGTCCATCCACGTCAGGCCTCGGGCGTGGTCGCCGGTCTCGTAGTGGGCGTGCGTCCGGGCATGGGCGGAGTGCCCGGCGTCGGGGCGTTCGGCCAGGGAGGCGCACGAGAGGTCCATCGCCTCGTCGAAGCGGCCCTGCTCCTGGCGGACGAACGCGAGCAGCCCGGCGTACCACCAGTCGTCGCCGTACGCCGGCTCCGCGCGCTCGACGATCTGCCACGCCTCCGCGGGGACCGAGGTGACGCCGGCGAAGGCGATCGTCGGCACCGCGGTGGAGAGCAGCAGGGCGTCGCGCGGGTGGCTCTCGAGATGGCGGACCAGGGGAGCGGAGTCGCCGTTGACGTGCTGGACGATCGCGTGCACGTGGCTGCGTTCGCGCTCCGTGCTGCGGCGGGCGTGCAGCTCGGCGTCGCGGAGGCGGGCGGCCACGTCGACCTGGGCGCAGAGCTCGTGTCCGAACAGCGCGAGCGCCGCGTGGCCCAGCGCGAACGTGGGGTCGAGGACGATCGACATCGCGACGGCGTCGGCCGCTCCCGAGCGCATCCGGAGCACCCGGTCGATGCCGCGCTCGTACGCCGCCGCGGCGTCCTCGCCCGCGGTCAGCTCGAGTCCGTACCTGTCCACGATGCGCACGTGGGAAAAGTAACTCACTAGACAATGGCTCGGTCAACGGACGCGCCCCGAAATGATCACCCCAGCAAATCCGGGAAGTGCTGACGGTCGACACGTCCGGCCCTAACGTCCAGACGACTGCATCAGCCGACCTGGGGGTCCTTCCGTTGCGTCCTGGCACCCGTCGTTCCACGGCGCTCGGCGCCGCGCTGCTGGTCGCGCTCGCGGGGCTGGCCCAGGCCCCCGCATCGACGGCGTCCGTCGGCCCGGTCGGCCTCCGCCTCAGTGGGGTGCTGCTGTCGGCGGGTGAAGAGGGCCACCGGACCCATGCCGTGGCCCTGCTCGGCGGCGACCTGGTGCCGGTCCGCGGCCTCACCGAGCACCCGGCGGGGCGGACGAGGTTCACGGGCACGGTGACTCTCCCCGCCGACGTGGTGAGCACCCTCGAGGCCCGCGGCACCAGGATCGACGCGGCGACCGTGCTGTCCGCCGGCGGTCCCGTCGGGCGTGAGGCTCTCGCTCTGGTCGACGCACGGTCGCGGGTGTTGACGGTCCGGTCCGCCGAGCTCGCCCCCCTGGCCGCCGCCGACGGGCCGGTGACGCACGAGGTCTTCCTGGCGGCCCCCGACAACATCGGCGCGCTCGCGCTGACCGACACCCAGATTCTCGGCAGCGTCGGTCAGGTCACCGACTACTGGCAGGGGGAGTCAGGGGGCAGGATCTCCGACTTCGACCTCCCGTCCTCGGTCCGGCACTACACCAGCGTCGAGGCCACCGCCGCGAACGGATGCGGGCTCTTCGCGGACGACACGTTCTGGGCGGTGCTCCAGGAGGCGGCAGCCCTGTTCCCCGGTGTCGACTACAGCTCGGGCACCGACCAGGTGGGCGTGGTGGTGCCGGGGACGACCTGTGCCGGTGGCGCCCTCGGGGTGGGCTCGATGGGCGGCGGGCTGACCGACGGTGGGGGCTTCGTGAGCCTCGACGACCCACAGCAGTTCAACGGGGTCACCGCCCACGAGATGGGACACAACTTCGGCCTCGGCCACGCCAACCTGCAGACGTGTGGCTCCGAGGTCTGCCAGACGGAGTACGGCGGGATCTTCGACATCATGGGCTACGGCGTCGCCGCCTACGACCAGACCACGGCACTGAGCACGCCGTTCCGCGAGCACCTCGGCATCGTCCAGCCCGGCGAGGTGGAGCGACTGTCGTTGGACTTCGGCGCCTCCCCCGAGAGCGTGACCCGCACCATCGCCCCGCGTTCGAGCCCGTCCGGCCGGCGCAGCCTGCTGGTGACCGACCCGGACGACGGGTCGGAGTTCTACCTGGACTACCGGTCCGGCGGCGGCACGGACGCCGGGTCGGCGTACGCCGGCAACATGGTCCTGACGACGGTCGACGGGGAGCGGATCCGGTTCCGGCCCGGGGTCACCCGGATCCGGGCCCAGGGCAACGAGGCCATCATCCGATCCTCCGGCCAGGACGCCTCGATGATCCCCGGTGAGACCTGGACCAACGACTCCGGCACCTTGTCGATGTCGGTCGCCGCGATGGACGCCTCCAGTGCCTCGGTGACGATCTCCTGGGCGCCCGGAGCCGGCTTCACGACCGTCGGCGACCTGGAGCTCACACGGGACGCGCGCCCCGGTGGCTACGCCTCGGTCGCCCCGGACGCCGAGTGGGATCCCTCTCCGTGGACCACCACCCAGTGGTTGCGCGACGGAGAGCCGGTCGCCGGGGCGACGGACGGCAGGTTCAGCATCGGTGTCGCGGACGTCGGTCACCAGCTGTCGGCCCGGGTCACTGCCTGGGGCTACGGCCTGCGACCGGTCACCCGTACGACGGACTCCTTCGCCGTCGACCCGGCACAGTTCGACATCCTTGCGACACCCACCGTGACCGGATCCCCCTTGGTGGGCTCCAGCCTGGCGGCGGTCGGAGCGTCCTGGGCGCCGACGTACGAGAACCTCGCCACCGCCCACTGGCAGTGGCAGGCCGGCCGGGTCCCCATCGCCGGTGCGGCGGACGACCGGTTCCTCACGGTGACCGAGGCCCTCGCGGGGAAGCGGATCCGCGCCTGCCAGGTGCTCTCCGCGCCGGGCTACGACACGCTCACGATCTGCTCTCCGGAGACCGCGGCGGTCTCCGTCCGGGGACCGATCCCGCTGGCGCCGAACCCGACCGTCACGGGCGTCCCCGCGGTGGGATCGCAGCTGCGGGGCGTGGCCGGAACCTGGACCTCGGGCACCGACCTCGCTCGCGAGTGGCTGGTGGCCGGAGAGGTGGTCGGGAGCGGTGCCACGTTCACACCGCGCGCTGCTGACGTCGGTGGACAGCTGAGGTTCCGGGTCACCGGGACACACCCTGACCACCTCGACGTGGTGCGGTCCGTGACGGTCACCGTGGCGAAGGGCACGTTGACCCGGGCCACCCCGAAGATCCGTGGGACCGCCGAGGTCGGCCGGACCCTGGCCGCCAGGCCGGGCTCGTGGACCTCGGGCACCCGCTTCGCCTACGCGTGGTACGCCAGCGGCAAGACCATCCGGAAGGCCACCAGGTCGAAGCTGGTGCTGACCCGGACGCTGCGGGGCAAGCGGATCTCCGTCAGGGTCACCGGCTCCAAGCCCGGCTACACCTCCGTCCGCAGGACCTCCGCGAAGACGGCCCGCGTGGCCCGCTGACCGGCTCCGGCACGCTGGACGGAGCCGGCCTCGGGCACCGTGGCTGTCCCCGCCGACCCGTAGGGTTGCTCCGTGCCCGACCCGATGTCCTACCGTCCCAAAGCCGGGTCGATCCCGACCCAGCCGGGCGTCTACCGCTTCCGCGACAGCCACCGCCGCGTGGTCTACGTCGGCAAGGCGAAGAACCTCAGGTCGCGGCTCTCGTCCTACTTCCAGGACATCGGCAACCTGCACCCCCGCACCGCCTCGATGGTCACCACCGCGGCGAGCGTCGAGTGGACCACGGTCAACACCGAGGTCGAGGCCCTCCAGCTGGAGTACTCCTGGATCAAGGAGTTCGACCCGCGCTTCAACGTGAAGTACCGCGACGACAAGTCCTACCCCTGGCTCGCGGTGACCGTCGGCGACGAGTTCCCGCGGGTGATGGTCGGACGCGGCGCCAAGCGCAAAGGCACCCGCTACTTCGGTCCCTACGGCCATGCCTGGGCGATCCGCGAGACCGTCGACCTGCTGCTCCGGGTCTTCCCGATGCGCTCCTGCACCAACGGCGTCTTCAAGCGCGCCGGCCAGATCGGCCGTCCGTGCCTGCTGGGCTACATCGACAAGTGCTCGGCGCCCTGCGTGGGCTCGGTGACACCCGAGGAGCACCGGGCGATCGTCGACGACTTCTGCGACTTCATGGGCGGCCAGACCACCGCCTTCGTGCGCCGGGTCGAGAAGGAGATGTACGCCGCCTCCGAGGCGCTCGACTTCGAGAAGGCGGCCCGGCTGCGCGACGACCTGGGAGCCCTGCACAAGGCACTGGAGAAGCAGGCGGTGGTGCTCGGCGACGGGACCGACGCCGATGTCATCGCGCTGGCCGAGGACCCGCTCGAGGTGGCGGTGCAGATCTTCTACGTCCGCGGTGGCCGGATCCGCGGCCAGCGCGGCTGGGTGGCCGACCGCGTCGAGGAGGGCGAGACCGACGTCCTGATCGAGAACTTCCTGCTCCAGCTCTACGCCGGCGAGTCCGGGGGAGAGGTGATCCCCCGCGAGATCCTGGTGCCCGCGCTGCCACCGGAGCCCGAGACGATGGAGCGGCTGCTCGCCGAGCTGCGCGGCGGCAAGGTGTCGCTGCGGATCCCTCAGCGCGGTGACAAGAAGACCCTCCAGGAGACGGTGGCCCGCAACGCGATGCAGTCGCTCGCGCTGCACAAGACCAGACGGGCCAGCGATCTGACCACCCGCAACCGAGCCCTGGAGGAGATCCAGGAGGCGCTCGCGCTGCCCGAGGTGCCGCTGCGCATCGAGTGCTACGACATCTCCAACCTCCAGGGCACCGAGGTGGTCGCCTCGATGGTCGTCTTCGAGGACGGGCTGGCCCGCAAGAGCGAGTACCGCCGGTTCGTGATCAGGAGCGTCGAGGGCCAGAACGACGTCGCCTCCATGCACGAGGTGATCACCCGCCGGTTCCGGCGGCTGCTCGACGAGCAGGCCAAGAACGGCGCCGCCCTCGACGGGGTGGGCGATGACGGGCCGATGCTGGTCGACCCCGAGACCGGGCGGCCGCGCAAGTTCGCCTACGCCCCGGGCCTGGTCGTCGTGGACGGTGGTCCGCCGCAGGTCGCGGCCGCCCAGCAGGCACTCGACGAGCTCGGCATCGACGACATCGCGGTCTGCGGCCTCGCCAAACGCCTGGAGGAGGTCTGGAAGCCCCGCGAGGAGGACCCGGTGATCCTGGCCCGCTCGAGCGAGGGCCTCTACCTCCTGCAGCGGATCCGTGACGAGGCGCACCGGTTCGCGATCGCCCACCACCGGTCCCGTCGCTCCAAGACGATGGTCGAGAGCCTCCTCGACGACGTCCCCGGCCTCGGTGAGGTCCGGCGCAGGACCCTGATCAAGCACTTCGGCTCGCTGCGCAAGCTCCGGGCCGCGAGCGCCGAGGAGATCGCCCAGGTGCCCGGCATCGGCCCGGCCACGGCCTCGGCGATCAAGGATGCGGTCGCCGAGCGAAGCGGCAAGACTGTCTCTGTCAACACCGCCACCGGCGAGATCGAGGAGCACTGATGGACGCGGCAGAGCACGACGACGCCCCGAGTGGGCGCCAGGCCGGAGACCTGGTCGTCGTCACCGGCATGACCGGCGCCGGTCGCAGCACCGCGGCCAAGGAGCTCGAGGACCTCGGCTACTACGTCGTCGACAACCTGCCGCCGACGCTGCTGCGCGAGGTGGTGCGCCTGGTCGACGAGAGCAAGGGCGTCGAGCAGCCCATCGCGGTCGTCGTCGACGTCCGGTCGGGCTCGTTCTTCGACTCGCTGCGGGCCAATCTCGCGCAGGGCGCCACCGGGCGGCGTACCTCCCTGCTGTTCCTCGAGGCCGACGACGGCACCCTGGTCCGTCGCCAGGAGGCGGCCCGTCGTCCGCACCCGCTCCAGGGCGGTGGCCGGCTGCTCGACGGACTGGAGCGCGAGCGGGTGGTGCTCGGCGAGCTCCGCGGCATCGCCGACCTCGTCATCGACACCAGCGACCTCAACATCCACCAGCTCACCGACCGGGTGGCCGAGGCCTACGGCTCGGAGGCGTCGACCAGCCTGCGGATCACCGTGGTCAGCTTCGGCTTCAAGTACGGCATCCCCGTCGACGCCGACTTCGTCGCCGACATGCGCTTCCTGCCGAACCCGTTCTGGGTGCCCGAGCTGCGCGGCCAGAACGGCCGCGACCCCGACGTCGCGACGTACGTCAAGGACCGGCCCGACGCCCACCAGTTCCTCGACCGCTTCGTCCCCGTCCTCGAGACCGTGGCCGACGGCTACCTCCGTGAGGGCAAGCGGTTCGTGACGGTCGCGATCGGGTGCACCGGCGGCAAGCACCGCAGCGTCGCGATGACCGAGGAGATCACCGACCGCCTGCGCCAGCGCGGGTACGCCGCCCGCGCCGCCCACCGCGACCTGGGCCGCGAATGAACGACGGGCCCGACGCGCCCGACGACCTGCTCCGTCGTTCGGTGGTCGCCCTCGGCGGCGGGCACGGCCTGGCAGCGACCCTGATGGCGCTGCGCCGGGTCGTCGACGACGTGACCGCCGTGGTCACGGTCGCCGACAACGGCGGCAGCTCCGGCCGGCTGCGCGAGGAGTTCGGGGTGCTGCCGCCCGGCGACCTCCGGATGGCGCTGGCCGCGCTGTGTGGGGACGACGACTGGGGCCGGACCTGGGCCCGCGTGCTCCAGCACCGGTTCGCCGGGCACGGCGACATGCAGGGGCACGCCGTCGGCAACCTGCTCATCGTGGCCCTCTGGGAGCTGCTCGGCGAGCACGTCGAGGGCCTCGCTCTGGTCGGCCGGCTGCTCGGTGCCAGCGGTCGGGTGCTGCCGATGGCGATCACCCCGATGGACATCACCGCTCGGGTCCTCGGTGTCGACCCGGATCACCCGGAACGGGTCGACCTGGTCCGCGGCCAGGTGCAGATCGCCACCACCCCGGGGCGACTGGTCGGCATCGATCTCGACCCCGTGGACCCGGTGGCCTGCCCGGAGGCGGTCGCCGCCGTGCGCGACGCGGACTGGGTCGTTCTGGGGCCCGGCAGCTGGTACACCTCCGTGATCCCGCACCTCATGGTCCCGGAGCTGCGTCGGGCGCTGGTCGAGTCGCCGGCCCGGGTGCTCGTCGTGCTCAACCTGGCCGAGCAGGCGGGCGAGACCAGCGGGTACGACGCCCAGGACCACCTCGCGGCGCTCTTCGAGCACGCCCCCGACCTGCGGATCCATACCGTGCTGGCGGACCCGTCGACGGTGCCGGACTCGACGGAGCTGAAGGGCGCGGTCGCCAGCAGTGGTGCCGAGCTGGTCCTCACGCCCGTGGCGGACGCGACGGGCAGTCCTCGTCACGATCCGGTCCGGCTTGGCCGAGCGTGTGCCGAGATCATGCGGGGTGTGCCAAGATCGGCGCCATGGCGATGACGGCACAGGTGAAGTCCGAACTGGCCAGCACCCAGACCACCAAGACGTGTTGCCGCAAGGCCGAGGTCTCCACCACCCTGCGCTTCGCGGGTGGCCTCCACATCGTCAGCGGCAAGATCGTGGTCGAGGCGGAGCTGGACACCGGTGCTGCGGCGCGACGGCTGCGCAAGGACATCGCCGAGATCTACGGCCACACCGCCGAGGTCGCCGTGGTGCAGGGCAACGGCATCCGCAAGGGCAGCCGCTACGTCCTGCGGGTGGTCAAGGACGGCGAGGCCCTGGCCCGCCAGACCGGACTGCTCGACCAGCGCGGCCGTCCCGTGCGCGGGTTGCCGCCGCAGGTCGTGTCCGGTGGCGGCTGTGACGCCGTCGCCGCGTGGCGCGGCGCGTTCCTCGCCCACGGGTCGTTGACCGAGCCCGGCCGGTCCTCCTCGCTCGAGGTCACCTGCCCCGGCCCCGAGGCCGCGCTGGCCCTCGTCGGGGTCGCGCGCCGACTCGGCATCCAGGCCAAGGCCCGTGAGGTCCGGGGCGTGGACCGGGTGGTCATCCGTGACGGCGACGCGATCGGCGCGCTGCTCACCCGCCTCGGTGCCCACGAGACGCTGATGGCCTGGGAGGAGCGGCGGATGCGGCGCGAGGTGCGGGCCACCGCCAACCGGCTCGCGAACTTCGACGACGCCAACCTGCGGCGCTCCGCGCGCGCGGCCGTGGCGGCCGGCGCCCGGGTCGAGCGGGCCCTGGAGATCCTGGCCGAGGAGGTGCCCGACCACCTCAAGATGGCGGGCCACCTGCGCCTCGCGCACAAGCAGGCCTCGCTCGAGGAGCTCGGCCAGCTGCACGAGCCGGTGCTCACCAAGGACGCGATCGCCGGCCGGATCCGCCGGCTGCTGGCGATGGCCGACAAGCGGGCCGAGGATCTGGGCATCCCCGACACCGAGGCCTCGCTGACCCCGGAGATGCTCGCCGAGGAAGGCTGAGGGAGTCCCGCTCCTCGGTTACCGGCACGTACAGCGAACACCGGTTCCCGCCTCACGCGGGTGGCGATAGAGTCGAACGCGAGATGGTCCGTGTCACAGCGGACCGACCCCACCGCTTCGAGGAGCTTCTTCCGTGACCGTTCGTGTAGGTATCAACGGCTTCGGCCGCATCGGCCGCAACTTCTTCCGCGCGGTGCGCGCCTCGGGTGCCGACATCGAGATCGTCGGCGTCAACGACCTCACCGACAACGCCGTCCTCGCCCACCTGCTGAAGTACGACACCATCCTGGGCCGGCTCGATGCCGACGTGAGCGCCAGCGAGTCCGCGATCAACGTCGGCGACCAGGAGATCCGCGCCTTCGCCGAGCGCGACCCGGCCGCCTTGAAGTGGGGCGAGATCGGCGTCGAC
The DNA here is from genome assembly GCA_963767955.1 of uncultured Actinomycetota bacterium. Lineage (GTDB taxonomy): Bacteria > Actinomycetota > Actinomycetes > Propionibacteriales > Nocardioidaceae > Nocardioides. Next base: position 1,078,471 of record CAVYGA010000003.1, read on the forward strand.
GTGGTCGTGGAGTCCACCGGCTTCTTCACCGACGCGACCAAGGCGCACGCCCACATCGACGCGGGTGCCAAGAAGGTGATCATCTCGGCCCCGGCCTCCAACGAGGACTTCACCACGGTGATGGGCGTCAACCACGAGGACTACGACCCGGCGAACCACCACGTGATCTCCAACGCCTCGTGCACGACCAACTGCCTGGCGCCGATGGCCAAGGCCCTCAACGACGACCTCGGCATCGTCAAGGGTCTGATGACGACCATCCACGCCTACACCGCCGACCAGAACCTGCAGGACAACATCCACAAGGACCTGCGTCGCGCGCGCGCCGCCGCCCTCAACGTGGTGCCCACCTCGACCGGTGCCGCCAAGGCGATCGGCCTGGTGCTCCCCGAGCTCAAGGGCAAGCTCGACGGCTTCGCCCTGCGCGTGCCCGTGCCGACGGGCTCGGCCACCGACCTGACCTTCGAGGCCGGCCGCGAGACCAGCGTCGAGGAGGTCAACGCCGTCATCGAGAAGGCCGCCGACGGTCGCTTCCTGAGGTACTCCACCGACCCGATCGTGTCCTCCGACATCGTCACCGACCCGGCGTCCTGCATCTTCGACGCCCCGCTGACGAAGGTGATCGGCAACCAGGTCAAGGTCATCGGCTGGTACGACAACGAGTGGGGCTACTCCAACCGTCTCGCGGACCTGATCCTGCACGTCGGCAAGAGCCTCTGACCCGATGCCCGGCCTCGACTCCCTCGCGGAGGCCCTCGGCGGCAGCCTGCGGGGCAAGCGGATCCTGGTCCGCTCCGACCTGAACGTGCCCCTGGACGGCAGCACCATCACCGACGACGGCCGGGTCCGCGCCAGCGTGCCGACGCTCCGGGCCCTGGTGGACGCGGGCGCCCGGGTGGTCGTCACCGCCCACCTGGGCCGCCCTCAGGGTGCGCCGGAGGCGGCGTACTCCCTGGAGCCGGTGGCGTCGCGCCTGGGCGAGCTGCTCGGCGTGCCTGTCGCCTTCGCCACCGACACGGTGGGGGAGAGCGCCCGGTCGACGGTCGACGCCCTCGGCGACGGCGAGGTCGCGGTGCTGGAGAACGTCCGCTTCAACCCGGGCGAGACCAGCAAGGACGAGGCCGAGCGCGGTGCCTTCGCCGACCAGCTGGCCGCGCTCGCCGACGGGTTCGTCAGCGACGGGTTCGGGGTGGTGCACCGCAAGCAGGCCTCGGTCTTCGAGGTGGCGCAGCGCCTCCCGCACGCGATGGGCGGCCTGGTCGCGACCGAGCTCGACGTGATGAGGCGGCTGACCGAGAGCCCGCAGCGGCCCTACGTCGTGGTGCTGGGTGGTTCGAAGGTCTCCGACAAGCTCGGCGTCATCGACAACCTGCTCGGCAAGGCCGACAAGCTGCTCATCGGCGGCGGCATGGTGTTCACCTTCCTCAAGGCCCAGGGCCACGAGGTCGGTGCCAGCCTGCTCGAGGAGGACCAGCTGGACACCTGCCGCTCCTACCTCGCCCGGGCCGAGGACAGCGGCGTGCGGATCGTGCTGCCGACCGACATCGTCGTCGACACCGCCTTCCCGTCGGGCGACCGCACGCCCGAGCCCCGCGTCGTACCCGCCGACCAGATCCCGGCCGACAGCCTCGGCCTGGACATCGGGCCCGAGTCGGGGGCGGCCTTCGCGGCCGAGCTCGCCGACGCGAGCACCGTCTTCTGGAACGGTCCGATGGGGGTCTTCGAGGTGGCGGCCTTCGCCGAGGGCACCCGGGCGGTCGCCCGGGCGCTGACCGCAGTCGACGGCCTGTCTGTCGTCGGCGGAGGAGACTCCGCCGCGGCGGTGCGGCAGCTCGGCTTCGACGAGGCGGCGTTCGGTCACATCTCCACCGGCGGCGGTGCCAGCCTGGAGTACCTCGAGGGCAAGGAGCTCCCGGGGATCACGGTTCTGGAGGACTGATGGCAGACAAGCGCGTCCCGCTGATGGCGGGCAACTGGAAGTCCAACCTCAACCACCAGGAGGCGGTGGTGCTGGTCCAGAAGCTCGCCTGGACGCTCTCCGACAAGCGCCACGACTACGCGAAGTGCGAGGTCGTCGTGGTGCCGCCGTTCACCGACCTGCGTTCCGTGCAGACCCTGGTCGACGGTGACCGGCTCTCCGTCAAGTACGCCGCCCAGGACGTGTCCGAGCACGACGGCGGCGCCTACACCGGCGAGATCTCCGCGGCGATGCTGGCCCGGCTGGGCTGCTCCTACGTCGTGGTGGGGCACTCGGAGCGGCGCGAGTACCACGCCGAGACCGACGCGGTCGTCAACGCCAAGGCCGTCGCCACGCTGGCCGCGGACATGGTCCCGATCGTGTGTGTGGGCGAGGGTCTCGAGGTGCGGCAGGCCGGCGAGCACGTGGCCTACACGCTGGCGCAGGTCGACGGCTCGCTCGCGGGCCTCTCCGCCGAGCAGGTCGCCGGTCTGGTCATCGCCTACGAGCCCGTCTGGGCAATCGGCACCGGCGAGGTGGCCACCCCGGACGACGCCCAGGAGGTCTGTGCGGCGATCCGCGCCCGGATCCGCGAGGTGCACGGCGACGCCGCCGCGGACGCCGTACGCGTCCTCTACGGCGGCTCCGTGAAGGCCGCGAACATCGCGGGGATCATGCAGAAGGCCGACATCGACGGGGCCCTGGTGGGCGGAGCGAGCCTGCAGGCGGACGAGTTCGGTGGCGTCTGCCGGTTCCACGAGATGCCGGTGCTGTGATCACCCGCACGTTCGGTTAGGGTTTCGGTCGTGACTCTGTTCCTCACCGCGCTGCTGGTGACCACCAGCACCCTGCTCATCGTCCTCGTCCTGCTCCACAAGGGGCGTGGCGGCGGCCTGTCCGACATGTTCGGCGGCGGCGTCTCCAGCAGCCTCGGTGGGTCGTCGGTGGCCGAGCGCAACCTGGACCGGCTGACTGTCGGTATCGGTGTCATTTGGTTCGCATGTGTCATCGCCTTGGGCCTTGTGCTGGCCTACGGTGGGGTCTGAGCAGGGAGGGTAGACACCGTGGCAGGTGGTGGAGGAAACGCGATCCGAGGTAGCCGGGTCGGAGCGGGACCGATGGGCGAGGCCGAGCGTGGCGAGGCCGCACCGCGGCAGAGCGTCACGTACTTCTGCTCGCACGAGCACCGTTCGGTGGTGACGTTCTCGGTCGAGGCGACCGTCCCGGAGTCGTGGGACTGCCCACGCTGCGGACTGCCGGCCAGCCTGGACTCGGAGAACCCGCCGCCGGCGCCGAAGATCGAGCCCTACAAGACGCACCTGGCCTACGTGAAGGAGCGGCGCTCCGACAAGGAGGCCGCGGACATCCTGGACGAGGCGATCCAGCTGCTCCGCTCACGCCGCAAGTCCGGCGACGTCATCTTCTGAGCTCCGCGGCTGTCAGCGCATGAATTCACCGGGCGCCCGGTGAATTCCTCTCGTGTCAGGGAATGCTTTCCCTGACACGGAAGAGTTTTCCCTGACCCGTTAGTGTCGGGAGTCATGGGGGCGCTGCGGGACCGCGTGGGCGAGGCCGTCTTCGCGCGCGTCGCGGGTCCGGACGGTCCCGAGCACCGCGAACGCATCCACGGCACTCCCGGACCGCGTTGGTTCGCGCCCGACAGCGCGATCGCCCGTGTGCACGGCGACGCGGCGATGTTCGTCGGCGGCATGCGCGCGGTGATCCTGCAGACGCTGCACCCCGCCGCGATGCGCGCGGTCTCGGAGCACTCCGGCTACCGCGGCGACATGTGGGGTCGGCTGGCGCGCACCTCGCGCTTCCTCGCGGTCACCACGTTCGGCACCGCCTCGGACGCCCAGGACGCCGTCGACCTGGTCCGGCGGATCCACACGGCGGTGGTCGGCACGATGCCCGACGGGACGCCGTACGCCGCCTCCGATCCGCACCTGCTGGCCTGGGTGCACGCCGCCGAGGTGGACAGCTTCCTGCGCGCCTACCAGGTCTACGGACCGGCGCCCCTGGACCAGGCGGGCCGGGACGCCTACGTCCTGGAGTCCGGGGAGGTGGCCGCCCGGCTGGGCGCGGTGGACCCGCCGCGCACCGAAGCCGCGCTCGGCGCTGCCCTGGCGGCGTACCGGCCGGAGCTGCGCGGCACCCCCGAGGCCCGCGAAGCCGTCTTCGACGTGCTGTGGCGGCCGCCGCTGCCGGTGGCCGCACGACCGGCGTACGCGATGCTGCGCACCGCCGCGATCGGCCTGATGCCGGCGTGGAGCCGCGAGCCGCTGGGCCTGCCGTGCCGACCGCTGCTCGACCGCACGGTCGCGCGCGGGATGGGACACGTCTCCACCGCGGCCGTCCGCTGGGCCCTGTCCACCGGGAACGCCACCTCCCGCACCCTCCGCGACGAGGCCGCAACGAACCCCTGAGCGCGTGCCCACCGGCGTGCGAGTCCTGGTCCGTCGAGACGCAAGAACGCACACCTCGACACGCAAGAACACGCACCTCGTCAGAGGTGGGAGCCGGCGGCCTCGTCGAGGAACCAGACGGTCTCGTCCTGGCCGGTCACTCCGGTGGCGGGGATCTCGTGGACGGGGGCGCCACCGATGGCGCGGGCGACCGCTTCCGCCTTGCCCTCGCCGGAGGCGACGAACCAGACGGCCCGGGAGCGGTTGAGCGCCGACAACGTCAGCGTGATCCGCTCCGGAGGCGGCTTGGGGGAGTCGGTCACCCCTACCGCGGGCCGGTCGTCGACGTCCAGCGCCGGGTTGCCCGGGAACAGCGACGCGACGTGCCCGTCCGGACCGATGCCCAGCATCAGCACCTCGAAGGCGCCGGAGCCGTGCTCGCGCAGGATCTCGGAGTACGCCGCGGCGCCGGCGTCGACGGAGTCCGCGTCGGCGGTCGACGGCATCTCGTGGACGTGGGCCGGATCGACCCCGACCGCGTCCAGGAAGGCGGCCCGAGCCTGACCTGCGTTGCGGTCAGGAGAGTCCGGTGCGACGAAACGCTCGTCCCCCCACCAGACCACGACGCGGGACCAGTCGACGCCGGACCCGGGGGACAGGTCGGCCAACCGGCGGTGCAGCGCCTCCGCGATGGTGCCGCCGGTGAGCCCGATCTGCGGGACGTCGCCCTCGGCCTGCGCGGCCGCGAGCCGCGACAGCAGCGCGTGGGCCATCGCGGTGGCCAGGTCGTCGGGCGTGGCGTGACGCTCGATCCGGGTGCTCATCGGGAGTCCTTCCGCCGGCTGCCGGTCCGCTTCGATGCCGTCCGCTTCGCGGTGCCGCGCTTGGCCGTGCCGCGCTTGGCGGTGCCGCGCTTCGCGGTGGCCCGCTTCGACGTGGCCCGCTTGGAGCCCCGGCCGGAGCCACGCTGGGCGAGACTGCGCGCCGCCGCGGCGTACACCTCGTCCTCGTCGAGGCGACGCAGCTCCTCGCCGAGGAGCTCCGGAAGCGCGCGCCGGGGGAGCGCGACCGGCCGGTCCGGGCGGTCCGGCGAGCTGAACGTGGCCAGCCCGCCCGAGGGTCGCGCGATCCGGATGTCACCCTCCCCGGTCTCCATCACCACCTCGGTGATCCCGGGGCCGTCGGAGTTGGCGCGCGTCACCGGCACCTTGAGCCGGTCCTGCAGCCACGCGACCAGCAGGTCGGCGCTGGGGCTGATCCGCTCGGCGGTGACGGTGGCCGCCCGCACCGTGAGCGGGTGCTGGTCGAGGGCCGCGGCGAGCAGCGCCCGCCAGCGGGTGAGCCGGGTCCAGGCCAGGTCGGTGTTGCCCTTGGCGTAGGTCGCGCACTGGGTCTCCATCGCCTTCGTGCGGGCGCGGGTCGCGGCGGCGGCGTCGGTGATCCGGCGCTGCCCGAGGGCGCCGAGCGGGTCGGCGGCGGGGTCGTCGGGCGGGTCGGTCGGCCACCAGACGGCGACCGGAGCGTCGGGCAGCAGCAGGGGCAGCACGACCGACTCGGCGTGCCGCACCACCTCGCCGCGCAGCCGGATCAGCGCGGTCTCGCCGGACCAGCCCTGGCCGGTGCCGACCTGGGCGTCGATGCGGCCGGCGCCCCGGCCGTCGCCCAGGATCACCCCGAGCACCCGCGCGGGGTGCTCGTGCGACGCCGCGCGGGCCGCGTCCATGGCGGCCGGTGCCTGGTCCTCGTCGACGACGATCACCAGCGTCAGCACCATCCCCATCACCGGCGACCCGGCCCGGGTGCGGGCCCGGACCAGCTCGGCGGCGATGCCGGAGGCGTTGGTGTCGGTCAGCTCGATCATGTCGGGGTCCCTGCGGAAGCGCGAGCGCAGCGAGTGGTTTCGTGGGGTGAGGTCACGGTCGTCTCCAGGCCCGGCCGTCGCGGGCCAGCATCTCGTCGGCCGACGAGGGACCCCACATGCCGGAGGGGTACTGCTCGGGACGGCCCTTGGTGGCCCAGTGCTCGATGATCGGGTCGAGGATCTTCCAGGACAGCTCGACCTCCTCGTGCCGCGGGAACAGCGGCGGGTCGCCCAGCAGCACGTCGAGGATCAGCCGCTCGTAGGCCTCCGGCGACGCCTCGGTGAACGACCCGCCGTAGGTGAAGTCCATGCTCACGTCCCGGATCTCCATCTGGGTGCCCGGCACCTTGGAGCCGAACCGGATCGTCATCCCCTCGTCGGGCTGGACCCTGATCACCAGGGCGTTGGCGCCGAGCTCCTCGGTCGCGGTCGGCCCGAACGGCAGGTGCGGGGCCCGCTTGAAGACGACGGCGACCTCGGTGACGCGTCGGCCCAGCCGCTTGCCGGTGCGCAGGTAGAACGGCACCCCGGCCCAGCGGCGGGTGTCGACGAGCAGCTTCACCGCGGCGTACGTCTCGGTGGTGGACGACTTCGCGACGCCCTCCTCCTCGAGGAAGCCGCGGACCTTCTCGCCCCCGGCCCAGCCGGCGGCGTACTGTCCGCGCGCGGTGGTCAGGTCGAGCCGCGGGGGGAGGACGACGCTCTGGAGGACCTTCTGCTTCTCGATCCGCAGCGCGCCGGCCTCGAACGACGTCGGCTCCTCCATCGCCACCAGGGCGAGCAGCTGGAGCAGGTGGTTCTGGATGACGTCGCGCGCGGCGCCGATGCCGTCGTAGTAGCCGGCCCGGCCACCGATCCCCATGTCCTCGGCCATGGTGATCTGCACGTGGTCGACGTAGTGGGCGTTCCAGATCGGCTCGAAGAGCTCGTTGGCGAAGCGCATCGCCAGGATGTTCTGCACCGTCTCCTTGCCCAGGTAGTGGTCGATCCGGAACACCGACCCGGCCGGGAACACCCCGTCGAGCACGCGGTTGAGCTCCTGCGCGGAGGCGAGGTCGTGCCCGAACGGCTTCTCCACGACGACGCGGCGCCAGGAGCCGTCGGTGCGCTCGGCGAGGCCGTGCTCCTCGAGCTGACCGACCACGTCGCCGAAGAACTTCGGCGGGATCGACAGGTAGAACGCGTGGTTGCCCGCGGTGCCGCGCTCCTCGTCGAGCTGCTCGATGGTGCGCTTGAGCTGCCGGAAGGCCTGGTCGTCGGAGAAGTCACCCGGCACGAAGCGGATCCCCTCGGAGAGCTGCTTCCAGACCTCCTCGCGGAACTCGGTCCGGGCATGCGTCTTGACGGCGTCGTGGACGATCTGCGCGAAGTCCTGGTCGGCCCAGTCCCGGCGGGCGAACCCGACCAGGCTGAACCCCGGCGGCAGCAGCCCCCGGTTCGCCAGGTCGTAGATCGCCGGCATCACCTTCTTGGTGGACAGGTCGCCGGTCACGCCGAAGAGCACCAGCCCGCACGGTCCGGCGATCCGAGGTAGGCGTCGGTCACGCTCGTCGCGCAGCGGGTTCGTGTACCCCTCGGGAGAGGTCATCGGCCGCGGCGGTCCAGGTAGTAGCCGATCAGCGCCCGCGTCGACGGATCCTGCTCGGCCAGCGCGTCGGCGTCCCCGGCCACGGCCGGCGCGACCTGCTGGGCCAGCTGCTTCCCGAGCTCGACCCCCCACTGGTCGAAGCTGTCGATGCCCCAGACGACGCCCTGGGTGAAGGTGATGTGCTCGTAGAGGGCGATCAGCTGGCCGAGCACCGAGGGGGTCAGCGCCGGCACCATGATCGACGTGGTCGGTCGGTTGCCCTCGAACACCCGGGCCGGGACGACCGCCTCGTCGGTGCCCTCGGCGCGCACCTCGTCGGCGGTCTTGCCGAACGCGAGCGCCCGGGTCTGGGCGAAGAAGTTGGCCAGGAACAGGCCGTGGACGTCGGTGTCGCCGTCGCTCAGCGGGTACGCCGGGTTCGCGGCCGCGATGAAGTCGGCCGGCACCAACCGGGTGCCCTGGTGGATCAGCTGGTAGAACGCGTGCTGGCCGTTGGTGCCCGGCTCGCCCCAGAAGACCTCTCCGGTGTCCGTGGTGACCGGGGTGCCGTCCCAGCGCACCCCCTTGCCGTTGGACTCCATCGTCAGCTGCTGGAGGTACGCCGGGAACCGGTGCAGCTGCTGGGCGTAGGGCAGGACCGCGTGCGTGTCGGCGTCGAGGAAGTTGACGTACCAGACGTTGAGCAGGCCCATCAGCGCCGGCACGTTGGCGGCCAGGTCGGTGGTGCGGAAGTGCTCGTCGACCGCGTGCATGCCGGCCAGCATCTCGGCGAACCGCTCCGGGCCGATCGCGACCACGAGTGAGGTGCCGATCGCGGAGTCCAGCGAGTAGCGGCCGCCGACCCAGTCCCAGAAGCCGAAGGCGTTCGCGGGATCGATGCCGAAGTCGGCCACCTTGTCGAGCGCGGTCGACACGGCCACGAAGTGCTGGGCCACGGCCGCGTCGTCGTCGGTCGACCCCCCGGCGCGCAGGCCGTCGAGGAGCCACTGCCGGCACAGCCGGGCGTTGGTGAGCGTCTCGAGGGTGCCGAAGGTCTTGCTGGACACGATGAACAGCGTGGACGCCGGGTCGAGGCCGGCCAGCTTCTGCGCCGCGTCGGTCGGGTCGATGTTGCTGATGAACCGGCACTCCAGCCCGTCCTGCCGGTACGGCGCCAGGGCCTCGTAGGTCATCACCGGACCCAGGTCGGACCCGCCGATGCCGATGTTGACCACGGTGCGGATGCGCTCCCCGGTCACCCCGGTCCACGCCCCCGACCGCACCCGGTCGGCGAAGTCGTAGACCCGCCCCAGCACCTCGTGCACGTCGGCGTCGAGGTCCTGCCCGTCCACCTCGAGAGGGGAACCGGCCGGGCGGCGCAGCGCGGTGTGCAGCACCGCCCGGTCCTCGGTCACGTTGATGTGCTCGCCCGCGAACATCGCGTCCCGGCGGCCGGTCAGCCCGACCTCCGCGGCCAGCGCGAGCAGCGCCGCCAGGATCTCGTCGTCGAGGAGGTTCTTGGACAGGTCGACGTGGAGGTCGCGCGGCGGTGAACGTGAGCCGCTCGACGCGGCCGGCGTCGGCTGCGAACCAGGCCCGCAGGTCAGGGGCGAAGCCGTCGGCCAGCTGCGCCAGTCGCGACCAGGCGTCCGTCGTCGTGGGGTCGACCGGCGCGTCGGTCACCGCGAGCTCTGGGCCTGCTCGAGCTGTCCCTGCACGGTGTCCAGCAACTCGTGCCAGGAGTCGACGAACTTGTCGACTCCCTCCTTCTCGAGCACCGCGATCACGTCGTCGTAGTCGATGCCGACCGCCGCCAGCGCGTCCATGACCTGCTGCGCGTCGTCGTACTGCGTGGTGACCTGGTCGCCCGCGACCTCGCCGTGGTCGGCGAAGGCCTGCATGGTCTTCTCCGGCATGGTGTTGACCGTCTCGTCGACCACCAGGTCGGCGACGTACATCGTGTCGCGGTAGTCCGGGTTCTTCACGCCGGTCGAGGCCCACAGCGGCCGCTGGCGTCGTGCGCCGGCGTCCGCGAGCTTCTGCCAACGGTCGCCGGAGAAGAACTCCTCGAACGCCCGGTAGGCCAGCCGGGCGTTCGCCACGCCGGCCCGGCCCTTGAGTGCGGTCGCCTCGTCGGTGCCGATCCCGTCGAGGCGCTTGTCGATCTCGCTGTCCACGCGGGACACGAAGAACGACGCCACCGAGTGGATCTTCGACAGGTCGTGGCCGTTCGCGTGCGCCTTCTCGAGGCCGGCGACGTAGGCCTCCATCACGCCGCGGTAGCGCTCGAGACCGAAGATCAGGGTCACGTTCACGCTGATGCCCTCGCCGAGCACGGTGGTGATCGCGGGAGCGCCCTCGGTGGTCGCCGGAATCTTGATGAGCACGTTCTCGCGGTCCACCTCGGCCCAGAGCGCCTTGGCGGACGCGGTGGTCTCGTCGGTGTCGAACGCGAGGTCGGGGGAGACCTCGATCGAGACCCGGCCGTCGACGCCGTCGGTGGCCCTCGCGGTCTCGTCGAGCACGTCGCAGGCCTGGCGTACGTCGGTCGTGGTGAGCGCGAACACGGTCCTGTCCACGTCGGCGCCGTCGGCCGCGAGGTCGCGCACCTGGGCGTCGTACCGCTCGCCGTCCTTCAACGCCGCCGCGAAGATCGACGGGTTCGTGGTCACGCCGACCACCGAGCTGTTCTTCACGAGGTCGGCCAGGTTGCCGGTCTCGAGTCGCTCACGGGACAGGTCGTCGAGCCAGATCGACACACCCGCGTCGGACAGTGCCTTGAGACGTTCGGACATTTGGTTCCCTCCATCTGGGTCAGGTCATGCCGTTCGGTGCCGTGCGGGGTGGCCGGGTCAGGCCCCCGTGGCGGCGATGCTGTCCTCGGCCGCGGCGGCCACGGCGGCCGCGGTGACGCCGTACTCGGAGTAGATGCGGGCGTAGTCGGCGCTGGCGCCGTACCCCTCGATCGACACGATGCGGCCGTGGTCGCCCACGACCTCGCGCCAGCCCTGGGCGATGCCGGCCTCCACCGAGACCCGCGCCGTGACGATCGGCGGGATCACGGTCTCGCGGTAGGACGTCTCCTGGGAGTCGAACCACTCGCGGCACGGCATCGAGACGACGCGCGCGGCGATGCCCTTCTCGGCCAGCAGGGCGCGCGCCTCGACGGCGAGCTGGACCTCGGAGCCGGTGCCGATCAGCACCACGTCGGGGATGCCGTCGGTGTCGAGCAGGACGTAGCCGCCCCGGTGCACGTTGGAGGTGTCGCCGTAGCCGTCGGTGCCGCGCGGGAAGACGGGCACGTTCTGCCGGCTCAGGCACAGGCCGGCGGGACGGTCGGTGTTGTCCAGGATCGCCCGCCAGGCCGCGGCGGTCTCGTTGGCGTCGCCGGGCCGGACCACGTCGAGACCGGGGATCGCCCGCAGCGCGGCCAGGTGCTCGATCGGCTGGTGGGTGGGGCCGTCCTCGCCGAGACCGATGGAGTCGTGGGTCCACACGTAGGTGACGGGCAGGCCCATGATCGCGGCGAGCCGCACGGCCGGGCGCATGTAGTCGGAGAAGGTGAGGAAGGTGCCGCCGAAGACGCGGGTGCCGCCGTGGACGGCGATGCCGTTCATGATCGCGCCCATCGCGTGCTCGCGGATGCCGAAGTGCAACACCCGGCCGGCGTACGGGTCGCCGGAGAACATCTTGGTCGAGCGGTCCTTGGGCAGGAACGACGGCACCCCCTCGATGGTGGTGTTGTTGGAGCCGGCGAGGTCGGCCGAGCCGCCCCACAGCTCCGGCAGACCGGGCGCGACCGCGTTGATGAACGCGCCGGACGCGACGCGGGTGGCCACCCCCTTGGCATCGGCCTCCCACGTCGGCAGGGCGTCGGCCCAGCCGGTGGGCAGGGTGCGGGTCCGCATCCGCTCGAACAGGGCCGTCTCGGCGGAGGGCTTGGTGGTCCAGTGCTGGAAGGCGTCGTCCCACTCGGCCTGGGCCGCCTTGCCGCGGGCCACCGCCTCGCGGGTGTGGGCGATGACGTCCTCGGGGACCTCGAAGGTCTTCTCGGGGTCGAAGCCGAGCACCTTCTTGGTGGCGGCGACCTCGTCCCCGCCCAGTGCGGAGCCGTGGCTCTTGCCGGTGTTCTGCATGGTCGGCGCGGGCCACGCGATGATCGTGCGCAGGACGATGAAGCTGGGACGGTCGGTGACCGCCCTGGCCTTCTGGACCGCGGCGTAGAGCGCGGGGACGTCCTCGGCGTACCGGGTCTCGTCGTTGGTCCAGTCGACGGTCTGCACGTGCCAGCCGTAGGCCTCGTAGCGGGCACCGACGTCCTCGCCCAGGGCGATGTCGGTGTCGTCCTCGATGGAGATCCGGTTGGCGTCGTAGATCACCGTGAGGTTGCCGAGCTCCTGGACACCGGCGAGGGCGGAGGCCTCGGCGCTCACGCCCTCCTGGATGTCGCCGTCGCTGCACAGGGCATAGATCTGGTGGTCGAACGGCGAGGTGCCCTCGGCCGCGTTGGGGTCGAGCATGCCGCGCTCGCGGCGCGCGGCCATGGCCATGCCGACGGCGTTGCCGATCCCCTGGCCCAGCGGCCCGGTCGTGGTCTCGACACCGGCGGTGTGGCCGTACTCCGGGTGGCCCGGTGTCTTCGAGCCCCAGGTGCGCAGCGCCTTGAGGTCGTCGAGCTCGAGGCCCCAGCCACCGAGGTAGAGCTGGATGTAGAGCGTCAGGCTCGAGTGGCCGCAGGACAGCACGAAGCGGTCCCGGCCGGCCCAGTCCGGGTCGGCGGGGTTGTGGCGCATCACCTTCTGGAACAGCAGGTACGCCGCCGGCGCCAGGCTCATCGCCGTCCCGGGGTGGCCGTTGCCGACCTTCTGCACGGCGTCCATCGCGAGCACACGCACGGTGTCCACCGCTCGGTCGTCGACCTCGGACCAGTTCAGTGGGGCGGTCGTCGGCGGGTCGGCTTGGGGGCTCACGTCGGGGGCTCTCCTCTGCAGTGCTGGGGATCACGGGCGGCACCGCCGAGCCTACCCATCCGGGGCGATAGACTCGACTCCGCCCGTACCCCACTCCACCCGAGGTATCCGTGACCTACGCCGGACAGTCGGCTGCTGCCCCTCCGCAGGGCGAGCCCACCCCCGGCGACCCGACCCCGGACGGTGCCGAGGTCGGCTTCCGCGACGTGGTGGCGGCGTACGTCGGGCTCACCAAGCCGCGGGTGATCGAGCTGCTCCTGCTGACCACGGTGCCGGTGATGTTCTTCGCCGCGCGCGGCGTCCCGCCGCTCGGCCTGGTGGTCGCGACCGTCGTCGGCGGCACGCTCTCGGCGGGCTCGGCCTCGGCCCTCAACTGCGTCTACGACCGCGACATCGACGAGCAGATGCGCCGCACCCGGCGCCGGGCCCTGCCGCGCCACATCGTCTCGCCGCGCTCGGCCCTGGTCTTCGGGCTGCTGCTCGGCGTCGTCTCGACCGTGGTGCTGGCCCTGTGGGTCAACGTGCTGTCGGCGACCCTCGCGGTGCTGGCGAATGCGTTCTACGTGCTCGTCTACACGATGGTGCTCAAGCGCCGGACCACCCAGAACATCGTCTGGGGCGGGCTCGCCGGCTGCTTCCCGGCCCTGATCGGCTGGACCGCGGTGACCGGCGAGCTGGCCTGGGCCCCGGTGGTCCTGTTCGCGGTGGTCTTCTTCTGGACGCCGCCGCACACCTGGGCGCTGGCGCTGCGCTACCGCGAGGACTACGCCGGCGTCGACGTGCCGATGCTGCCGGTGGTGGCTCCGGCCGCGGAGGTGGGCAAGCAGATCGTGCTCTACTCCTACGCGATGGTGGCGACGTCGTTGCTGCTGTGGCCGGTGGCCGGCACCGGCTGGTTCTACCCCGGCGCCGCGGTCGTCCTCGGCGTGGTGTTCGTGGTGGAGGCCCACCGGATGTGGGGCCGGGCCCGGACCAGCGACGAGCTCTCGGTCATCAGGCCCATGCGCCTGTTCCACCACTCCAACCTGTACCTCTCGCTGCTCTTCGTCGCGGTCGCCCTCGACCCGCTGATCGGCTGACCGACCACCTGCGGTCAGGCCGGCGTACGCCGGGTGGCCACGACGACCCAGGCCAGGGCCGCCGCGGTCAGCGCGGCTCCGAGCATGTGCAGCGCGACGAGTGCCGCGGGCAGGTCGAGGTAGTACTGCGTGAAGCCGACGCCGCCCTGTGCCAGCTCGAGGGCGAGGAGGCCGCCCGCCGCCCTGGTGAGGACGGTGGCACCGGCCCGGCGCGCCGTGGCGAGCAGCCCGACGGTCAGCGCGACCAGCAGGTAGACGCCGATCGCGTGCACGTGCGAGAGGACCTGAGGGTCCAGACCCGTGCGCTCGGCACCGCCGTCGCCGGCGTGCGGGCCGGACCCGGTCACGACCGTCCCGAGGTAGAGCACCAGCCAGCCGGCGGCGAACACCGACCAGGCCAGCCGCGTCAGCCGCGGCTGCCTCGTCGCGGTGGGGGACCACGCAGCCACCTCGGCGAGCAGCAGCACGCAGATCTGGATGATCGCCATCGACACCAGCAGGTGGAACGCGACGATCCACGGGTTGAGGTCGGTGAGCACGGTGATCCCGCCGATCACGATCTGCGCCGGCACGATCGCGGCCACGCCGAGCGCGAGGCGGAGGACGACCCGGTTGCCGGAGCGCCAGGCCGCGAGGATGCAGAGCACCGCCACGGCGGCGACCAGGCCGGTCAGCATCCGGTTGCCGAACTCGATGGCGCCGTGCAGCCCGAGCTCCCCGTGCGGGACGTAGGAGGACTCGGTGCAGCGTGGCCACGTCGGGCAGCCCAGGCCCGAGGCCGTCAGTCGCACCGCGCCGCCGGTCACCACGATCAGCACGTTGACGACCAGGTTGGCGATCGCCAGCGCCCTCAGGTGGGGGACCAGACGGTCCCCGGCCCCTCTCAGCGGGCCCACCACGAGAGACACGGTCACTCCCACTTGAAGTAGCGCGCGGCGAGCGCGGACCCGAGCACGGCCCAGGCCACGCAGGACGAGGAGCGCGGTGCCGTCGAGCGCGCCGAGCAGCAGGGCGGCGCGGAGCGCGTCACCGAGGGCCGCCGACGGCAGCAGCTGCAGCACGCCCTCGGCGGCGCCGTACGTCGATCGCGGCAGCACCACGCCGCCCCCGGTCATCAGCAGCAGGTAGACGAGGTTGGCGGTGGCGAGGGTGGCCTCGGCACGCAGGGTGCCGGCCAGGGCGAGGCCGAGCGAGGCGAACGCCAGCGTGCCGAGCACCGCGCCGACCACGGCGAGGGCGGCGCCGGCGACCCCGCCGTCCGGGTGCCAGCCGAGGGCGAACGCCGTACCCCCGATGAGGACGGCCTGCAGCACCTGGACACCCAGCAGCGCGACCACCTTGCCGAGCAGCAGCCCGGTCCGCGACAGGGGAGAGGCGCCGAGCCGCTTGAGGAGCCCGTAGCGGCGCTCGAAGCCGGTCGCGATCGCCAGCGAGGTGAACGACGTCGACATCACCGCCAGCGCGAGGACGCCGGGGGTGAGCACGTCGACGGGGCGGCGGTCGAAGCTCAGCCCGATCCGGTCGGCCGCGGCCACGCCCGCGACCAGGGCCAGCACCGGGATGACCACCGCGAGCAGCAGCTGCTCGCCGTTGCGGAGCAGCAGGCGCGACTCCATCGACGCCTGGGCACGGACCTGCCGGGCGAAGGGAGCGGCGCCGGGCGCCGGCGCGAAGATGCCGCTCACGGCGCGAACTCCCGCCCGGTCAGCTGCAGGAACACGTCCTCCAGGGTGCGCTGGCCGAGGCTCAGCGACTCCGGCAGCACGCCCTGCTCCTCGCACCAGGCCGAGACCTTCGCGAGGGTCGAGGCGTCGGCGGGCCCGGTGATCAGCAGGCTCTGCTCGTTGATCTGGGTCACCTCGGTGGCCGCGCCGAGCATCGCGCGCAGCGACTCCGGTGCCTGCGGGGGGAACGGCTCGGTCACCACGAGCCGGATCGTCACCTCGCCGCGTGCCCGGGTGAGCTCGAACGGCGACCCGCTGGCGACCAGCATCCCGTGGTCGATCACGTGCACCTGGTCGGCGAGCCGCTCGGCCTCCTCCAGGTAGTGGGTGGTGAGCACGATCGTGACGCCGTCGGCCCTGAGCTCACCGAGGATCTCCCAGGTCGTACGCCGAGCGGCCGGGTCCATGCCGGCGGTCGGCTCGTCGACGAAGACCAGCTCGGGACGGCCGACGATCGCCATGGCCAGACCGAGGCGCTGCTGCTGGCCGCCGGAGAGCCGTCGGTAGGGCGTGCGACCGCACTCGTCGAGCCCCATCCGTTCGACGAGCATCGGGACCGGGAGGGGGTGGGCGTGCAGGGAGGCGATGTGCTCGAGCATCTCGACCGCGCGGACCCCGGACCAGGCGCCGCCGGACTGCAGCATCACGCCGATCCGGGGGAGCAGCTCGCGACGCTGCCGGGCGGGGTCGAGGCCGAGCACGCGCACGGTGCCGCGCTGCGGACGACGGAAACCCTCGCAGGTCTCGAGGGTGGTGGTCTTGCCGGCCCCGTTGGGACCCAGGACGGCGGTGATGGTGCCACGGCGCACGGTCAGCGAGAGGCCGTCGACCGCCGCCGTGGCGCCGTACCGCATGTGCAGTCCCTCGATCTCCACGGCGGGTACGGCGGCGTCGGGCACCCGCACAGTGTAGGAACGAGCCGACCCGGCGTCGGGGCCGGGTCGGCCCGCCGAACGCGTCGGAATCGGCTCGGTCGGCGCGGCGCCTCGACCAGGGTGCGAAATCGGTCTGGTCCAGCGGTCGGGTGGGGCAGCGGATGAGCAGGCGTCGGGTTCTCGTGGGTGTGCCGGCAGCGATGCTGCTGCTGCCGGCGCTGGGGGGAGCCACCTCGGCCGCGCCCGTCGGCGGACCGTCCCGGACCGCGACGGGCGCCGCGACACCGCCCGCCGCCCGTCCGGCTGACGACGCACCCGCACCTGCCCGGGCAGGACCGGCCGGTCTCGTGGAGGTTCTGGACCTCGGAGGACGCCTCACTACGACGTCGCGACCTTCGCGGTCGAGTACCGCCACTGGGTGCCCGCGACCTGAGCGCACCGCCGTCATCAGCACGCCGAGCGAATATTCGGTCGGCGTTGTCGGTGCCGGCACCTAGGCTGGGCGCATGACACCTCGGGCGGCCATCGAGGCCGAGCACCTGGTCAAGCACTTCGGCGAGACCGTGGCGGTCGACGACGTCAGCCTGAGCGTTCCCGAGGGCACCGTGCTCGGCATGCTCGGCCCCAACGGCGCCGGCAAGACCACCACGGTGCGCATGATGACCACGCTCACCAAGCCGACCAGCGGGACCGCGCGGGTGGCGGGCCACGACGTGATGACCGACCCCGCCGGCGTACGCCGCTCGATGGGGCTCACCGGGCAGGCGGCGACCGTCGACGAGCTGCTCACCGGCCGGGAGAACCTCCGCCTCATCGGTGCGCTCTACGGCCTCTCCTCGACCTACATCAGGCGGGCCTCCGACGACCTGCTCGAGCGGTTCAGCCTGACCGAGGCCGGCGGCAGGGTCGTCAAGACCTACTCCGGCGGCATGCGCCGGCGCCTGGACCTCGCGGTCAGCCTGATCGCCACCCCGCCGGTGCTGTTCCTCGACGAGCCCACCACCGGGCTGGACCCGCGCAGCCGCGTCGAGCTGTGGGAGGTGTTGCGCGAGCTGGTCCGCGACGGCACCACCCTGCTGCTCACCACGCAGTACCTCGAGGAGGCCGACCAGCTGGCCGACCGGATCGTGGTGATCGACCGCGGCCGGGTGATCGCGGAGGGCACCCCGCTGGAGCTCAAGGACGCCTCCGGACAGGCGGCGCTGGTGGTCACCGTGTCCCACGCCTCCGACCTGCCGATCGCCGAGGGCATGCTGCGCGACCACGTCAGCGAGGTGCACGTGGACACCGGTGCCCGGCAGCTGACCGCGCCCGCCAACGGCCTCCAGCACATGACCCGGATCGCGGGGGTCTTCGCGGACAGCTCGATCGAGCTCGACGACCTCGGGCTCAAGCGGCCCAGCCTCGACGACGTGTTCCTCCACCTCACCGGCCACCGGGCCGAGGACGCGCCCCCCGACCCCGACACCACCGACGCAGGGGAGCTGGTCTCGTGACCACCCGCCAGAGCCCGACCAGGACCGAGGTCGTCGCGCGGCCCGAGATCCACCCGACCGGCCTGCTCCGGCAGTCGTTGACGATCGTGCGGCGCAACCTCATCCACATCAAGCGGATGCCCGAGATGCTGATGGACGTCACCATCCAGCCCGTGATGTTCGTGCTGCTGTTCGCGTTCGTGTTCGGTGGCTCGATCGCCGTGCCGGGCACGCCCGGCGGCTACCGCGAGTGGCTGCTCGGCGGGATCATGGGGCAGACGATCGCGTTCGCCTCCTTCATCGTCGCCGTCGGGCTGACCGCCGACATCGACAAGGGCATCGTCGACCGGATGCGCTCGCTGCCGATCAACCCCGCCGCGGTGCTGGTCGGTCGCAGTCTCTCCTCCCTGCTGCACTCCAGCATCGGCATCGTGGTCATGTCGCTCACCGGCCTGCTGATCGGCTGGCGGATCCGCAACGGCATCCTCGACGCTGCCCTGGCCTACCTGCTGCTGCTGATGTGGGGCTTCGCGATGATCTGGGTGGGGATCCTCGTCGGCTCGGCGATGCGGTCCGTCGAGGCGGTCAACGGCCTGATGTTCACGACGATGTTCCCGATCACGTTCCTCGCCAACACGTTCGCGCCCACCGAGGCGATGACCCCGGTGCTGCGCACCATCGCGGAGTGGAACCCGATCTCATCGCTGGTCCAGGCGGTCCGCGAGCTGTGGGGCAATGCGGGCCCGGCGCCCGACGGTGCGGCCCTACCGCTGCAGCACCCGGTGCTGACCACGATCATCTGGACGATCGCGATCACCGCGGTGATGGCCCCGCTGGCCCTGCGGACCTTCCAGCGACGCACCGGCGGCTGACCGACCGTTCCCGCCTCTCCGGCGGGGGTTAGGTCGGCCTTACTTGAACCGGCCCACGTATTAACGTCACAATGGTGTTGTGCAATTCGCCAGGCCGTCCGTCGCCGTCCCCGAGGGGGACGCTCCGACGCGAGCCCGGGTGGTGCAGTCGATCCTCCTGGCCGGCCCGTCCACGGCCGCCGACCTGGCCCGTCAGCTGGACCTCACGCCGGCCGCCGTACGCCGCCATCTCGACCATCTGGTCGAGGAGGGCACCGTCGAGGCGGCGGAGCAGAAGGTCTACGGCACCCGGGGCCGCGGCCGTCCCGCCCGCGTCTTCAGCCTCACCGAGAGCGGGCGCGACGGCCTCGAGCACCAGTACGACGACCTCGCGGTGGACGCCCTGCGCTACCTCGCCGAGCACCACGGCGAGGAGGCGGTCGTCGCGTTCGCCCGGCACCGGGTGGCCTTCATCGAGACCGACTACGCCGAGGTCAGCGCCGCGAACCCCGACCTGACGCCCGCCGAGGCCCTGGCCCAGGTGCTGACGAACGAGGGCTACGCGGCGGGCGTGCGCCAGATCCCGATCGGCGACCAGCTCTGCCAGCAGCACTGCCCGGTGGCCCACGTCGCCGCCGAGTTCCCGCAGCTCTGCGAGGCCGAGACCGAGGCCATCGGCAACGTCCTCGGCCGGCACGTCCAGCGACTTGCGACGATCGCCCACGGCGACGGCGTCTGCACCACCTGCATCCCCAACACCGACCTGAACCACACCCTCACCACGAAGGACGGCGACTCCGCATGACGAGCACCCAGCCCACCATCGAGGAGCTCAACCCCTCCATCCAGGGCATCGGCCGCTACGAGTTCGGCTGGTCCGACAAGAACGACGTCGGCGCCAACGCCCAGCGCGGGCTGAGCGAGGACGTGGTGCGCAACATCTCCGCGCTCAAGAGCGAGCCCCAGTGGATGCTCGACCTGCGCCTGAAGGGTCTCAAGCTCTTCCACCGCAAGCCGATGCCGAACTGGGGCTCCGACCTCAGCGGGATCGACTTCGACAACATCAAGTACTTCGTGCGGTCCTCCGAGAAGCAGGCCGCCACCTGGGACGACCTCCCCGAGGACATCAAGAACACCTACGACAAGCTCGGCATCCCCGAGGCGGAGAAGCAGCGCCTCGTCTCCGGGGTCGCCGCCCAGTACGAGTCCGAGGTCGTCTACCACTCGATCCGCGAGGACCTCGAGGCCCAGGGCGTGCTGTTCCTGGACACCGACACCGCCCTCCGCGAGCAGCCCGAGCTGTTCCAGGAGTACTTCGGCACCGTGATCCCGGTCGGCGACAACAAGTTCGCCGCGCTCAACACCTCGGTGTGGTCCGGCGGCTCGTTCATCTACGTGCCCAAGGGCGTCCACGTGGACATCCCGCTGCAGGCCTACTTCCGGATCAACACCGAGAACATGGGTCAGTTCGAGCGCACCCTGATCATCGTCGACGAGGACGCCTACGTGCACTACGTCGAGGGCTGCACCGCGCCGATCTACTCCTCCGACTCGCTGCACTCGGCCGTCGTCGAGATCATCGTGAAGAAGGGTGGCCGCTGCCGCTACACGACGATCCAGAACTGGTCGAACAACGTCTACAACCTGGTGACCAAGCGCGCGACCTGCGAGGCCGGCGCCACGATGGAGTGGGTCGACGGCAACATCGGCTCCAAGGTGACGATGAAGTACCCCGCCATCTATCTCATGGGCGAGCACGCCAAGGGCGAGACGCTGTCGATCGCGTTCGCCGGCGAGGGCCAGCACCAGGACGCGGGCGCCAAGATGGTGCACGCCGCTCCGCACACCTCGAGCTCGATCCTGAGCAAGTCGGTGGCCCGCGGCGGTGGGCGGACGTCGTACCGCGGTCTCATCCAGATCAACGAGGGTGCCCACGGCTCCAAGTCCAACGTCCTGTGCGACGCGCTGCTGGTCGACCAGATCAGCCGCTCCGACACCTACCCGTACGTCGACATCCGCGAGGACGACGTGTCGATGGGCCACGAGGCCTCGGTCTCCAAGGTCTCCGACGACCAGCTCTTCTACCTGATGTCACGCGGCATGGCCGAGGACGAGGCGATGGCGATGATCGTGCGCGGGTTCGTCGAGCCGATCGCGAAGGAGCTGCCGATGGAGTACGCCCTCGAGCTGAACCGGCTCATCGAGCTCCAGATGGAAGGCGCGGTGGGGTGACCCGGGCCGTGGCCCCGGCCTACGGCCGGGACGCCGCGGTCGCTGGGGCGGCGCGTCGGCCGGGTGACCAGTTCTTCTGGTCGCTCGCCGCTGCGGCCGCCGCGGCCAAGCCCTTTCATGCTCCCGCGGCCTCCCGGCCGCAGACCGGCGCTGAGCCCGGGCCACCCGGCCCCAAGGCGAGACGAGAAGGAAAGCGAACGTAGTGACTGTGACTGAGACGCCCGTTGTGGCGGAGGCGATCGAGACCGCGAAGGTGTCGAGCCACCTGCACCCGGAGGGGTCGTTCGAGGTGGACGACCACGCGGTTCCGACCGGCCGTGAGGAGATCTGGCGGTTCACGCCGCTCAAGCGACTGCGTGGACTGCACAGCGACGCCGACCTGTCCGGGACGACCGTGGGCGCGGAGTTCGACGCCCCGGCCGGTGTGACGATCGAGAAGATCGGCACCGACAGCTCCCGCCGCGGTTCGAGCGGCTTCGTGCCGCGCGACCGGATCGCCGCGCGCACCTGGCACGGGGCCGAGACGGCGTACGCCGTCACCATCCCGCGCGAGACCGTGCTGGACGCGCCGGTGCTGATCGACCTGACCGGCACCGGCACCGACGGCGCGTCGGCCACCCATGTGGTCGTGACCGCCGACGCGCACAGCAAGGCGACCGTCGTGTTCCGTTACCGCGGGTCGGCGACGCTGGCCGACATCGCCGAGTTCGTGGTCGCCGACGGCGCCCAGCTGACCGTGGTCAACGTGGACGAGTGGGACGACGACGCCGTCCGCGCCGGCACCCGGCACGCCCAGGTCGGGCGCGACGCGACGTTCCGCCACGTCGACGTCACCTTCGGCGGCGCCGTGGTCCGTCACGACACCACCGCGGAGTACGCCGGTCCCGGCGGCTCGGTCGAGATGCTCGGCCTCTACTTCGCCGACGCCGGTCAGCACATCGAGCACCGGCTGTTCGTGGACCACACCGCCCCGAACACCACGAGCAACGTGGTCTACAAGGGTGCGCTGCAGGGCCAGGGTGCGCACACCGTGTGGATCGGCAACGTGCTGATCCGCAAGATCGCCGAGGGCATCGAGACGTACGAGGAGAACCGCAACCTGGTGCTCACCGACGGCTGCCAGGCCGACTCGGTGCCGAACCTGGAGATCGAGACCGGTGAGATCAAGGGTGCCGGCCACGCGTCGGCGACCGGCCGCTTCGACGACGAGCAGCTGTTCTACCTGCGCTCGCGCGGCATCGCCGAGGACGAGGCCCGCCGCCTCGTCGTGCACGGGTTCTTCAACGACCTGATCCGCAAGATCCAGGTGCCGGAGCTCGAGGAGCAGCTCTTCGCGACCGTGGAGGCGGAGCTCGCCAAGAACGTCCTGGAGGCGCACGCATGACCTTCGAGCGAGCCTGCGCCGTCTCCGAGGTGCCGACCGACGAGGCGCTCGGCGTCGTCGTCGGCGACCTCGAGGTGGCCATCGCCCGCGACGGCGAGGAGATCTTCGCGATCCGCGACGAGTGCTCGCACGCCGCCGTGGCGCTGTCGGAGGGGGAGGTGGCGGCCGGGACCGTGGAGTGCTGGCTGCACGGCTCCTGCTTCGACCTGCGCACCGGCAAGCCCACGCACCTGCCGGCCACCGAGCCGGTGGCCGTCTTTCCCGTGGAGCTGAGGGGCGCCGACGTGTACGTCGACGTGACCACCTCGCTCAACGGCGTACGACCCGACTGACTTCAAGAAGACAAGGAACCGACACATGAGCACGCTGGACATCAAGGACCTGCACGTCACGGTGAACACCGAGGACGGCCCCAAGGAGATCCTCAAGGGCGTCACGCTGACCATCAAGGACGGCGAGACCCACGCGATCATGGGCCCCAACGGTTCGGGCAAGAGCACGCTGGCCTACTCCATCGCGGGACACCCGAAGTACACCGTCACCGGCGGCTCGGTGACGCTCGACGGCGAGGACGTCCTCGCGATGTCGGTCGACGAGCGCGCCCGTGCCGGCCTCTTCCTGGCCATGCAGTACCCCGTCGAGGTGCCGGGTGTCTCGGTGTCGAACTTCCTCCGCACCGCCAAGACCGCGATCGACGGCGAGGCCCCCAAGCTCCGGACCTGGGTCAAGGACGTCAACACGGTCCTCGAGGACCTCGACCTGGACAGCACCTTCGCGCAGCGCTCGGTCAACGAGGGCTTCTCGGGCGGCGAGAAGAAGCGCCACGAGATCGCCCAGCTGGAGCTGCTCAACCCCAAGATGGCGGTGCTCGACGAGACCGACTCCGGCCTGGACATCGACGCGCTCCGGGTCGTGTCCGACGGGGTGAACCGCTTCCGTCGTCAGGACGGCAAGGGCGTCCTGCTGATCACGCACTACACGCGCATCCTGCGCTACATCGAGCCCGATTTCGTGCACGTGTTCGTCAACGGCCGGATCGCCGAGCAGGGCGGGCCCGAGCTGGCCGACCAGCTCGAGGCCGAGGGCTACGACAAGTACACCAAGACCTCGGTCTGACCGAGCGCCCCGCACATCCGGACGAGCGTCGAAGGGAGAGTGACATGGACGGCCTGCTGCCCGATCTGGAGCTGATCCGCAAGGACTTCCCGATCCTCCAGCGCACGCTGGCGGGCGGGTTCCCGCTGGTCTACCTCGACAGCGCCAACACCTCGCAGAAGCCGCAGGTGGTGATCGACACGATGGTCGACCACCTCGAGCGGCACAACGCCAACGTGGCCCGAGCCATGCACCAGCTCGGCGCGGAGTCCTCCGAGGCGTTCGAGGACGCGCGCGACAAGATCGCCACGTTCATCAACGCTCCCTCGCGCGACGAGGTGATCTTCACCAAGAACGCCTCGGAGGCGCTCAACCTGGTGGCCAACACCCTCGCCTGGCGCGGACCGCTGCAGGTCGGCGAAGGCGACGAGGTGGTCATCACCGAGATGGAGCACCACTCCAACATCGTGCCGTGGCAGCTGCTCACCGAGCGCACCGGAGCGACGTTGCGCTGGTTCGGCCTGACCGACGACGGACACCTCGACACCTCGAACATCGACGACCTGATCACCGAGCGCACCAAGGTGGTCTCGCTGACCTGGGTGTCCAACATGCTCGGGACGATCAACCCGGTCGCCGACATCGCCCGGCGGGCGCACGAGGTCGGCGCGATCGTGGTGGTGGACGCCTCCCAGGCCGTGCCCCAGCTGCCCGTCGACGTGGTCGCCTCGGGTGCCGACCTGCTGGCCTTCACCGGACACAAGGTGGTCGGCCCGACCGGCATCGGCGTCCTCTGGGGCCGCCGCGAGGTGCTCGACCAGCTGCCGCCGTTCCTCGGTGGCGGCGAGATGATCGAGACCGTGGCGATGGAACGGTCGACGTACGCCGGGATCCCGCACAAGTTCGAGGCCGGTACACCGCCCATCGTCGAGGCCGTCGGCCTCGGCGCCGCGGTGGACTACCTCGGCCATCTCGGGATGGCGAACGTCCATGCCCACGAGCAGGCCATCACGGCGTACGCACTCGAGGGCCTGGCCACGGTGCCCGGCCTCACCGTGCTCGGCCCGCTCGACGCGTCCCAGCGCGGGGGAGCGATCGCGTTCGAGATCGAGGGCGTGCACCCGCACGACGTGGCGCAGGTGCTCGACTCGCGCGGCGTGGCCGTGCGCGCCGGACACCACTGCGCCAAGCCCGCCCACGCCCGCTTCGGTGTGCAGTCCTCGACCCGGGCGTCGTCCTATCTCTACACGACGCCGGCCGAGATCGACGCGCTCGTCGCGGGCCTGGAATACACTCGCTCCTACTTCAAGTTGGGTTGAGCAATGGACCTTGACTCGCTCTACCAGGAGATCATCCTGGACCACTACAAGCACCCCCATCACGCGGGCCTGCGGGACCCGTTCGAGGCGGAGGTGCACCACGTCAACCCCACCTGCGGTGACGAGGTCACGCTCCGCGTGCACGTCGAGGACACCGGGGACGGGCCACGCGTCCAGGACGTGTCGTACGACGCCCTCGGCTGCTCGATCTCGCAGGCCTCCGCGTCCGTGATGGCCGACCTCGTCATCGGCAAGCAGGTCGACGAGGCGATGGAGATCCACGACAGCTTCCTGACCCTGATGCAGGGCCGGGGCAAGGTCGAGCCCGACGAGGACGTGCTGGAGGACGGCATCGCCTTCGCCGGCGTCGCGAAGTTCCCGGCGCGCGTGAAGTGCGCGCTGCTGGGCTGGATGGCCTGGAAGGACGCGACCGCGCAGGCCCTGACCCGCACCGACGCACCGACCGGCCCGGCACCGGCCGACGACAACACCAAGGAGAGCAGCAATGGCTGAGCAGATCCCAGAAACGACCGTCGACCACGGCGATCTCCCGGAGGTCGCGCCGACCGGCTCCTCCACGGTGACCGTGGACGACGTCACCGAGGCGATGAAGGACGTCGTCGACCCCGAGCTCGGGATCAACGTGGTCGACCTCGGCCTCGTCTACGACGTGCACCTCGACGAGTCGTCGAACTGCGTGCTGGACATGACGCTGACCTCGGCGGCCTGCCCGCTGACCGACGTGATCATGGACCAGACCAACCAGGCGCTCGAGGGGATCGTCGGCGACGTCGCGATCAACTGGGTCTGGATGCCGCCGTGGGGCCCGGACAAGATCACCGACGACGGCCGCGAGCAGCTCCGGGCCCTCGGCTTCAACGTCTGATCGCCGGCTCCCGGTGAGTGACGACGAGGTCGGTGCCTTCTGGGCGCTCGCCAGCGTCCACGCCCGGCTGAACAGCGCTCCGTCGTACTTCGGTCCGACGACCCTCGAGGTGGTGCCGCCCCCGGCCTGGTCGTTCGGCGCGACGCCCGAGCAGTCCGACGAGCTGCTCGCCCTGGTCCTCGCGGGCACCAAGACAGCGACCGCGGGCGCGCTGCGTGACTACGAGTCCGACGACGAGCCGCTGCCCGAGAAGGGCGCCCTGAGCATCCTGCTCGACGGGGGCGGACGTCCCCAGGCACTGGTCGAGGTCACCGACGTGCGGGTGGTGCCCTTCGACGCCGTGGACGAGGAGCATGCCCGGCTCGAGGGCGAGGGTGACCTGTCGCTGGCGCACTGGCGCGAGGTGCACGAGCAGTTCTTCCTCGACGTCGCGACGCACGACGAAGGCTTCGACCCCGCGATGCCGGTGGTGCTCGAGCGGTTCCGCGTCGTCTACCAGGCGGACCGGCCCACCCCGCAGCCCTGAGCGACGGCGACCCCAGGCTGCCGGGACCATGGTGCCCACGAGGTGCCCGGCCTAGGTTGGGTGCCCAGGAGGTGGGCCATGGGGGTCGACGAGCAGGTCACCAGGCACTACGGCCGACCCGGGATGCTGCAGAGGATCCTCGAGGCGGCCGAGAAGGCAGGACTCGACCCGAGCGCCCTGACCGCTGCCGACCTGTCACCGGTGGACGAGTTCCACCTCGGCGGTCTGGCGGCCACGCGCTCCCTCTTCGACCTGCTGGACCCGGCCGCCGGCACCCGGATGCTCGACGTCGGCTCCGGCGTCGGCGGCCCGGCCCGGGTGGCCGCCTCGGAGTACGACTGCACGGTCTCCGGCGTCGACCTGACCCCCGAGTTCACCGACCTGGCCACCGACCTGACGGCCCGCGTCGGTCTCGGCGACCGGGTCGCCTTCCGGACCGCGGACGCGTCCGAGCTGCCGTTCGACGAGGGCTCCTTCGACCTCGCGACGCTGATCCACGTCGGCATGAACATGCCGGAGAAGGCCAGGGTCTTCGCCGAGGTGCGCCGCGTCCTCGGGAGCGGCGGTCGGTTCGCGATCTACGACCAGATGCTGACCGGCACCGAGCCTCCCGCCTATCCGGTGCCCTGGGCGGGCGACGAGGGCGCGTCGTTCCTCGCCACCGCGCAGGAGTACCGCACGATGCTCGCCGACGCCGGGTTCGGCGTGGAGACCGAGGAGGACCGCACCCGGGCCGGCATCGACTTCTTCGCGGCGCTGGCGGCCGCGTCCCAGGGAGGGCCGCCGCCGTTCGGTCTGCACGTGCTGTTCGGGCCCGAGTGGCCGCTGCGGGCCGCCAACAACCGGCAGGCGCTGGAGGACGGCCGGCTGGTCGCCGTCGTGATGGTCGCCCGGGCCCTCTGACCATGGCCTAGGGTCGCGCTCGTGACCGTCGTCCTGGTGCCTGCCGCGCGCTGCCGGCGCTGGATCGACAACTTCGCCGAACGGCACGGGGGAGTGGACCTGGAGGCCGGCGACGGCCACCTGGTCGGCACCGCCCCGGACGGCTCGACCTTCCAGGCCGCGCTGCCCTTCGCCACGGCGTACGACGGACCGGCCACCGCGGCCGGGTTCGTCGCCGCGATCACTGTCCCCGACGCATGGGGCGTGCTGCTGGTGCGCAAGGGCGGCTTCGCGGTGGCCCGGCTCGCCGGCACCGAGACCACCGCCTCCAAGGTCGGTCAGCGTCACGTGCAGGGGCGCACCAAGGCGGGGGGACAGAGCCAGCAGCGCTTCGCCCGGAGGCGGGGCAACCAGGCCCGCCAGGCCTACGAGGCGGCCGCCGACCACGCCGCCCGGATCCTGACCGCGCCGGTGCGGGCGCTGGTGACCGGGGGCGACCACGCCGCGGTCGAGGCCGTCCTCGACGACCCCCGGCTCTCGGAGCTCCGCGACCGCGTGGTGCCACCCTGGCTGGCCGTCCCGGACCCTCGGCGCTCGGTGCTCGAGCAGGCCGTCGTCGAGGCGACGTCGGCGAGCTTCGTGGTCACCAACGCCTGAACCTCCCGAGCGCGCGGGGGCGTGCGTGTCAGGATGACCGCCATGTGGCACCCGGAGCCGGCGTGGCAGCGGCTGGCGGCGGGGACGGGCTCCTCGACCGTCGGCGTCTGGCGTGCCGGCGACCGGGTGGTCAAGCGGCTCGCCGCTCCCGTCCCCGGTGACCCCGCCATGCTGTCCGACCCCGAGCACGTCGCCTGGTGGCGGCGTCCCGCCGACGTCGCGGTCAGCGGGGTCGTCGAGGGGACGCCGGGGCTCCGCTCGCCGGCCGCCCTGGGGGTGGAGGAGGACGACGACGGCGTGACGGTGTGGCTGCCGCAGGTCCCCGAACGTCCACCCTCCGGCCTGTTCGTGGCCCGGTGCCTGGCCGAGTTCGCGGGCGCCGACCTGGGTGACCCGCCGTGGCTGGCGCGCCGGCAGCTGCGTGACCGGTTGCGGCTGGTCGAGCACCGGGGCGGCTGGCCGACGCTGGCCAGGACCACCGTCGCGGACGTCGCCGACCACCTGTGGCGGCACCGCGGACGACACCTCGACGCGGTGGACCTGCTGCCGCTGGTGCCGCAGCACGGCGACCCGACCCCGGCCAACCTGCACGCCCATGACGAGCACGGGGTGGTGGCCCTGGACTGGGCCACGCTCGGCACCGGTCCGGTCGGCGGCGACCTCGGCTACTGGTCGTTGAGCACCCGCGAGGACTTCGAGCCGCTGGTGGAGGCCTACGTCTCGGGCCTCCCGTCGGGCCTCGCCTCGCCCGACGAGGTGCTGCTCGGCGCCCGGGTGATCGCGGTCTACACCGCGCTCTCGCGCGCCGAGTGGGCGCTGGCCCGCGTCGCCACCGGCCCGGGCGCCCTGGCCGGGAAGTTCCGGCACCCGTCCGTGGCGCCGTACCTGCGGTCGCTGCAGCGCCAGTTCCCGCAGATCGAGGCGCTGATGTGAGGTGCTGGTTTCACCGGGTCAGGTACGCCGCCCGGGCGCGGCCCGCAGGTGCGCCCGCTCGCCCTGGGGTCCGAACAGACTGAGGAACTCCACCGCCCGGCCGTCGGCGGACCCGAACCAGTGCGGCGTGCGGGTGTCGAACTCGGCGGCCTCGCCGGGACCGAGCACGATGTCGTGCTCCCCGAGGATGACGCGCAGCCGGCCGTCGAGGACGTAGAGCCACTCGTACCCCTCGTGGGTCTGCGGGGAGGGCTCGCCGGGCTTGCCGGCCGGGATCACGTGCTTGAAGGCCTGAACGCCCCCGGCGCGGGCGCTGAGCCGCAGGATCGTCTGGCCGTACGCACGGACCGGTCTCAGGTGCACGCGCGGGTCCCCGGTGGCCGGGCCCTCGACGAAGTCGTCCAGCGCCACGCGGTAGGCGCGCGCCAGTGGCAGCAGCAGCTCCAGCGTCGGCTTGCGGGTGCCGGACTCCAGGCGGGACAGCGTGCTGGTGGAGATGCCGGTGGCGTCGGCGACGTCGGCGAGGGTCAGCTCGCGTTCGGTGCGGAGGGCCCGGAGCCGTGGTCCGACGGTGTGCAGTGCGGGATCGTCCATGCCGCTAGTTTGCCACTCCGGCAAGGAGCCTTGCCGTCTAGAGGGTGGCGGCCGAGAACGTGTCGCAGGCCTGGTAGTCGCCGGTCTCGAAGCCGGTGGTGAACCAGCGCTGGCGCTGCTCCGCGGATCCGTGGGTCCACGCCTCGGGGTTCACCCGGCCGGAGGTCTTCTTCTGGATCCGGTCGTCCCCGACGGTCTCCGCGGCCTCGATGGCCAACCGGATGTCATCCTCGGTCAGCTCCGAGATCAGCACCTCGCCGTTGTCGTCCTCGGTCTTCGTCGCCGACCGTGCCCACATGCCGGCGTAGCAGTCCGCCTGCAGCTCGAGGCGGACCGCGTCGCTGTCCTCGCCCTGCTGGGAGCGGACCTGGCCCATGGTCCCGGTCAGGTCCTGGATGTGGTGGCCGTACTCGTGCCCGATGACGTAGGCCTCCACGAAGCCGCCGTCGGGACCGCCGAGCTGCTTCTCGAGCACGTCGTCGAAGAACCCGGTGTCGAGGTAGACGGTGTCGTCCTGGGGACAGTAGAACGGGCCGACCTGCGACGACGCGGAGCCACAGCCGGTGCCGGTCTGCCCGGTGAAGGTGTGGGTCTCGGACAGGGCGTAGTCGACACCGGCGGCGGAGGCCAGCTCGCCCTCCCAATAGTCCTGGATCGAGTTCACCACGGCCACCCGGGCGCAGTCGGCGCTGTTGTTGGCGTCGTCGCCGGTCTTGCACTCGTCGTAGCGGCCGCTGTCGCCGCCGGCGTCCTGCAGCTGCGACGGATCCAGGCCGGTGCCTCCGCCGGGGAGTCCGACACCGCCACCCATGCACTGCGTGAGCACGACGAACAGGATGATCACCAGGATGCCGCCGATGCCGCCACCGGCCTTGGTGCCGCCCGGCATCGGGATCCGCATCCCGCCGCCGCCCATGCCGCCACCCCTGCCACCACCGCGACCGCCACGCCCGCCGTCGGACACCTGGCCGGTGTCGAGCCGGGCCTTGGGGTTGAAGCGCATGGGCATCCCTCCTGGGGCCTCGTCGTGCCGTTCGCGGATGCGGGGCACGTACCCTGCGAGCCGTACACTAACCACCCTCATGATCACTGCCCAGCAACTCGAAGTTCGTGCGGGCGCCCGCCTCCTGATGGAGGACGTCTCCTTCCGGGTCGCGGCAGGGGACAAGGTCGGCCTGGTCGGCCGCAACGGCGCCGGCAAGACCACCCTCACCAGGATCCTGGCCGGCGAGGCACTGCCCGCGTCCGGCAAGGTGGTGGCCACCGGCGCCGTCGGCTACCTCCCCCAGGACCCGCGCACCGGCGACCCCGAGGTGCTGGCCCGCTCCCGGATCCTGTCCGCGCGCGGACTCGACGACGTCGTACGCCGACTGCGTGAGGCGGAGGTGGAGATGGGCTCGACGGACCCGGCGGTCGCGGAGCGGGCCATGAAGCGCTACGCCCAGGCCGACAACGAGCTGCACGCCGGCGGTGGGTACGCCGCGGAGTCCGAGGCGGCCCAGATCGCGCAGAGCCTGGGCATCGAGGAGCGGATCCTCTCCCAGCCGCTCCGCACGCTCTCCGGTGGCCAGCGTCGTCGCGTCGAGCTGGCCCGGATCCTGTTCTCCGGCGCCGAGACGCTGCTGCTGGACGAGCCGACCAACCACCTCGACGCGGACTCGATCGTCTGGCTGCGGGACTTCCTGCGCAACCACGCGGGCGGCCTGATCGTGATCAGCCACGACAACGACCTGCTCAGCGCGACCGTCAACAAGGTGTTGCACCTCGACGCCAACCGGGCCGAGATCGACGTCTACAACATGGGCTGGCGGGCCTACCTCACGCAGCGGGAGACCGACGAGCGTCGCCGCAGGCGCGAGCGCTCGAACGCCGAGACCAAGGCCAAGACGCTCACCGACCAGGCCAACCGGATGCGGGCCAAGGCCAGCAAGGCCTCGGCCGCCCAGTCGATGCTGAAGCGGGCCGAGAAGATGATGGCCGGGCTCGAGGGCGAGCGGCAGTCCGACAAGGTGGCCCGGATCAAGTTCCCGGCGCCGGCCCCGTGCGGCAAGACCCCGCTCACCGCGGCCGAGCTGTCCAAGTCCTACGGCTCGCTCGAGGTCTTCACCGATGTCGACCTGGCCATCGACAAGGGCAGCCGCGTGGTCATCCTCGGGCTCAACGGCGCGGGCAAGACCACGATGCTGCGGATCCTGGCCGGCGTCGACCAGCCGGACACCGGCGAGGTGCTGCCCGGCCACGGCCTCAAGGTCGGCTACTACGCCCAGGAGCACGAGACGCTCGACACCGGCCGGACCGTCCTGGAGAACATGCAGAGCGCCGCTCCGCAGCTCACCGACAGCGAGGCGCGCAGTGTGCTCGGCTCCTTCCTCTTCTCCGGCGACGACGCGCACAAGTCCGCCTCGGTCCTCTCGGGCGGGGAGAAGACCCGTCTCGCCCTGGCCAGCCTCGTCGTCTCCAGCGCCAACGTGCTGCTGCTCGACGAGCCCACCAACAACCTCGACCCCGCTTCTCGCGAGGAGGTGCTGGCGGCGATCCGCTCGTACGCCGGCGCCATCATCCTGGTGACCCACGACGAGGGCGCGGTCCGGGCGCTGGAGCCGGACCGGGTCCTGTTGCTGCCCGACGGCGACGAGGACCTGTGGAACGAGGGCTACGCGGACCTGGTCTCCCTGGCCTGAGGGCCGGTGTCCGCCGCCGCCCTGTCGGTGGGATGCGGAACAATCACAGCACCGGCAGCGTTGCTCCGGAGCGACGACGAGAGGGGGTCACGCGTGTCAGGGATGTCCGGCATGGGCCCGGCGTGGCGTCACATGCGCACGGACCGCAGCGTCGTCAACAACAAGCTCGACCGCGGCACGGTCCGTCGCGTGCTCGGGTTCGCGCGGCCGCATCGCCGGCTGATCACCGGCTTCCTGGCGCTGACCGTGGTCGACGCCTGTCTGGTGGTGGTGACCCCGCTGCTGGTGCAGCGGATCATCGACGACGGCATCCTCCAGAAGGACACGCGCCTGGTGGCGACGTTGGCCCTCGTGATGGCCGGGACCGCGATCTTCGCCGGCCTGCTGACGATCGCCGCCGGCTTCCTCTCCTCGCGGATCGGTGAGGGCCTGATCTACGACCTGCGGACCCAGGTCTTCGGGCACGTCCAGCGGCAGTCGCTCGCGTTCTTCACCCGCACCCAGACCGGCGCCCTGGTCTCACGGCTCAACAACGACGTGATCGGGGCCCAGCGCGCGTTCACCTCCACGCTGTCCAGCACGGTCTCCAACATGATCTCGGTGCTGGTGGTCGGGATCGCGATGCTGGCGCTGAGCTGGCAGGTGACGCTGCTCTGCCTGCTGCTGTTCCCGCTGCTGTTCCTCAGCTCCCGTTGGGTGAGCACGAAGCTGGCCGGGCTGACCCGTGAGCAGATGGACGGCAACGCCGACATGGGCAACGTGATGACCGAGCGCTTCAACGTCGGTGGCGCGATGCTGCTGCGGCTGTTCGGGCGGCGCGCCGACGAGGACGCGCTGTTCGCCACCCGGGCCGCGAACGTCCGCGACCTCGGCATCCGGATCGCGCTGATCACCCGGGTCTTCGCCACCGTGATGATGACGGTCCCGGCGCTGGCCACGGCCATGGTCTACGGCGTCGGCGGCTACCTCGCGATCCAGGGTGAGCTGAGCGTCGGCACCCTGCTGGCGCTGGCCACCCTGCTGCTGCGGCTCCTCGGCCCGCTGCAGGGCCTCTCCAACGTCCGCATCGACGTGATGACCGCCCTGGTCAGCTTCGAGCGCGTCTTCGAGGTTCTCGACCTGCCGTCCTCCATCCAGGAGAAGGAGGACCCGGTCGTGCTCCCGCCGACGGCATCGCGCGTGGAGTTCGAGCACGTCGCGTTCCGCTACCCGCGCGCCGAGGACGTGTCGCTCGCCTCGCTCGAGGCGGTGGCCCGCAAGGAGAGCCGCGACACCGGGCAGGTGCTCCACGACATCACCTTCACCGCCGAGCCCGGACAGATGGTGGCCCTGGTCGGTCCCTCGGGGGCCGGCAAGACGACGATCACCCACCTGGTGGCCCGGCTCTACGACGTGGGCTCCGGGGTGGTCCGGGTCGGTGGCCACGATGTGCGTGAGGTGTCCCTGGAGTCGCTCGAGGACGCCGTCGGCTACGTCACCCAGGACGCCCACATGTTCCACGACACCATCCGCGCCAACCTGCTCTACGCCCGCCCCGCTGCCGACGACCAGGAGGTGTGGGAGGCCCTCGAGGCGGCCCAGATCGCCCGGCTCATCCGGGGCCTGCCCGACGGCCTCGACACCGTCGTGGGCGACCGTGGCTACCGCCTCTCCGGCGGCGAGCGGCAGCGGCTGGCGATCGCCCGGCTGCTGCTCAAGGCGCCGGCCGTGGTGGTGCTCGACGAGGCCACCGCCCACCTGGACTCCGAGTCGGAGTCGGCCGTGCAGCGCGCCCTCGACGCGGCCCTGGAGGGTCGCACCAGCCTGGTCATCGCGCACCGGCTCTCGACGATCCGGCAGGCCGACCAGATCCTCGTCGTCGACGACGGTCGGGTGGTGCAGCGCGGCACCCACGCCAGCCTGCTCGCGGACGGCGGCCTCTACGCCGACCTCTACCGCACCCAGTTCATCGACGACCTGCCGGTGACCGCCGCGACCTGAGCGCCCCTCAGCGGCCGGGGAAGAGCGCGTCGACGTTCGGCAGCCCCTCGAAGCTCGTGAACGTCCCGGTCCCTGCGATCTCCCCGGCCGCCTCCAGGAAGCCCTGCCACGCGGTGCGGGCCAGGGTGCCCCCGACACTGATCCGGCGCACACCGAGCCGGGCCGCCTCGGTGACGGTGGTGAACGGCGCGTTGATGAGCAGGTTCACCGGTGCGGGGGCCACCGCCTCCACGATCGCGGTCACGTGCTCGAGCCTGTCGATGCGAGGCGCGTACAGGCAGTCGGCCCCCGCTTCGGCGTACGCACGCAGCCGCCGGATCGTCTCGTCGATGTCCGGTCGGCCGCACACGAACCCCTCGGAGCGACCCGTGAGCACGATGCCCGTGCCGCTCGCGTCGATCGCCTGGCGCGCGGCCCGGATCCGATCCACGGCCAGGTCGAACTCGAAGAGCGGCTCGGCGGGGTCGCCCGAGGAGTCCTCGATCGAGAGCCCGGCGATCCCGGTCTCCGTGGCCCGTCCGACGTTGGTGCCGACGTCTCCCGGGTCCACGGCGTACCCACCCTCGAAGTCGGCGTTGACCGGCACGCTCACGGCCTCGACGACGAGACGCAGGTGCTGGAGCGTCTGGGCCAGGGTGACCTGACCGTCCGCGCGCGCCGACGTCCAGGCCAGTCCGGCACTCGTGGTGGCCAGGGCCGGGAAGCCCAGCTGCTCCAGGGCTCGTGCGCTTCCGCCGTCCCACGGGTTCGGCATCACGAAGCACCCCGAGGAGTGCAGCTGGTGGAACGCGGCGATCGGATCGGTGTCGGGGGTCATGGCGTGCCTCTCGGGATCAGCCCCCCCGTCACCTCATCAGTATTGCCGGGGAACCGGCCCCGGCGCGAGGGTGGCAGGATCGGGGACATGGATCTCGAACTCACCGACCGTGTGTACGTCGTCACCGGGGGCGCCCGGGGACTGGGACGCGCCACCGCCGACCGGCTGGTCGCCGAGGGTGCCAGGGTGGTGCTCTCCGGACGCAGCGAGGACAGTCTGGCCGCCGCGGTGGCCGAGCTCGGCGACGCCGCCGTGTCCGTCACCGCCGACAATGCCGACCCCGAGACACCGGCCCGGCTCGTCGCCGCGGCCCGCGACTCCTTCGGACGCCTCGACGGGGTCCTGGTCTCGGTCGGTGGCCCTCCGACGGGCTCGGTGACCGGCACCAGCGACGCGGACTGGACCGGGGCCTTCGAGTCCGTCTTCCTCGGCGCGGTCCGGGTGGCCCGCGCCTTCGTCGCGGAGCTCGGGGAGGGCGGCTCGGTCACGTTCGTGCTCTCGTCCTCCGTCCGCTCGCCGATCCCCAACCTGGCCATCTCCAACGGGCTGCGCCCGGGCCTGGCGATGGTGGCCAAGACCCTCGCCGACGAGGTCGGCCCGCGCGGCATCCGGGTCAACGGGTTGCTGCCGGGCCGGATCGGCACCGAGCGGGTCGCGGAGCTCGATGCCGCCACCGGCGACGCGGCCGCGGCGCGGGAGAAGGCCCTCAGGACCATCCCGCTGGGACGCTACGGAGAGCCGGACGAGTTCGGCCGGGTGGCCGCCTTCCTGATGTCGCCTGCGTCAGGGTTCATCACGGGCGTGATGCTGCCCGTCGACGGCGGCATGCTCCGCACCCTCTGAGGGCGTCGCGTCTCGTGGTCGCTGCGGCGCGTCACCGCGGCGGGCCCGCCGGAGCCGCTCGGCTCCCGGGCCGCCGCGCCACTCGTCGTAGGCCAGGTAGAGGAACCCGCCGACGGCCAGCAGCCCGAAGAACCACCACTGCAGCCCGTAGAAGAAGTGCGGGCCACCGTCCAGCTCGGGAAGCTCGGTCGTGGCCAGCGGCTGCTCCGCCGCCGGGTCCTCGGTGTCGAGGTCGACGAAGCCGCCGTACGTCGCGATGCCCAGCGCCTCGCCGATCGCCTGGCTGGAGATCGACCTGGTGGACTGGTCGGACACGCGGGTCGAGTCCCCGGTCGCGTCCTGGCGCACCCACCCGGTCACCGTGACGGTGCCGGACGGGGGAGCGGGTACGTCGTCCGGTGGCGCGCCGCGGTTGTCGGTGGCCAGCCAGCCCCGGTCCACGAGCAGGGCGGTGCCGTCGGCCGTGACCAGGGGCACCACCACGTCGATGCCGGAGGCGCCGTCGCGGGTGCGGTAGCGGACCACGACGGTGTCCTCGGTGTCGTACTGACCCCGCGCGGTCACCCGCCGCCACTGCTCCTCCCGCGTCACCTCGTCGTCCACCGCGAGCACGTCCTCGACCGGGACCGGGTCGGCGGCGGTGTTCCGCTCGATGATCGCGTTGCGCCCCTGGCGCTCGTCGAGGCGGTGGAACTGCCACTCGCCCAGCGCCCAGGCCAACCAGGCCAGCAGCGCCACCACGAACGCGAAGAGGACCCATCGCCGGGTGAGCAGGAATGACAGGGACCTCACGCCGCCGAGGCTATCCGGGAGGGTGAACCGCCCGGGACAGCACCTCGTTCCACCGCCCGGCCTCTAGGATGGGCGACATGGACGCACTGACCGACACCTGGGGACGCGTGGCCACCGACCTGCGCGTCTCGCTCACGGACCGGTGCAACCTGCGCTGCAACTACTGCATGCCCGCCGAGGGGCTGGACTGGCTGCCCGACGACAGCGTGCTGACCGACGACGAGGTGGTGCGGCTGGTCGACATCGCCGTCTCCCGCCTCGGCGTCACGGAGGTGCGGTTCACCGGGGGCGAGCCGCTGGTGCGCCGCGGTCTGGTCGGCATCGTCGAGCGGACCGCCGCGCTGACGCCGCGCCCCGAGATCTCGATGACCAGCAACGCGCTGGGCCTCGCCCGCAACGCGCAGGCGCTCGCCGACGCCGGCCTCGACCGGGTCAACATCAGCCTCGACACGATCCGGCCGGACACGTTCCACGAGATCACCCGGCGCAACCGCCTCGACGACGTGCTGGCCGGCCTGTACGCCGCCCGCGACGCGGGGCTCGGCCCGGTCAAGGTCAACGCCGTGCTGCTGCGCGGGGTCAACGACGACCAGGCCGCCGAGCTGCTGCGCTGGGCGGTGGGCGAGGGCTTCGAGCTCCGCTTCATCGAGCAGATGCCGCTGGATGCCCAGCACGCCTGGAGCCGTGAGGCGATGATCACGGCCGAGGAGATCTTCGCCCAGCTCGACACCGAGTTCACGCTGACGCCGGCGGCCGAGCCGCGGGGCAGTGCCCCGGCCGAGCTGTTCGCCGTCGACGGCGGCCCCTCCACCGTAGGGGTGATCGCCTCGGTCACCCGCCCGTTCTGCGGCGACTGCGACCGGGTCCGGCTGACCGCCGACGGCCAGGTCCGCAACTGCCTGTTCGCCCGCGAGGAGTCCGACCTGCGCACCCCGCTGCGCGACGGCTCCTCCGACGAGGAGATCGCCCAGCGCTGGGTCAGGGCCGTTGCCAACAAGCTCCCCGGGCACGGGATCAACGACCCGGCGTTCCTCCAGCCGGCCCGCCCGATGTCCGCCATCGGGGGCTGAGCCCGCGAGGTCGGTCCCGGCCGGGTCCGGGCGCGACCGGGGTCAGCCGAGTGGCTCGACGCCGCGCAGGAAGTCGCGAGCGCCGAGGAAGTCCGAGAGCGACTCCCGGTGGTCGTCACAGGCCAGCCAGGTCTTGCGCCGGTCGGGCGTGTGCAGCTTCGGGTTGTTCCACAGCAGCGACCACGAGGCGGCCGCCTGGCAGCCCTTGGCGGAGCACCTCAGATCCTCCTCGCCGTCCGAGGCGGACGGGCGGGGGTCTGCGGGCGGGTTCTCGGACAACGGTGCTCCGGGGACGAAGGGACGCCGAGGCGGGGAGGGCGGGAAATCGGAGATGCCGGACGACCACGGGGGGAGCCGTCCGGCATCGAAGCGGACTCAGACGGGGGAGACTGAGCCCACGCCGTTCATTCTTGCACGCCCTAGGGGCGAATGCACGGTCAGCGGGCCGGGTCTGGGGGCGGCCCCACCGGAGGCCGTGGAGCGGTCGGCGGAAGCTCGCGGGCGACTCCACCCACGTCACGGAGTGCGGGCTCGGTGCTGCGGCCCGGCCCCGCGTTCGCCATCACCACCGCGACGTACGGAAGGAAGATGGCGCCGACCAGGAACGTCCACATCAGCCAGCCGCCGCCGGCGACGACCGCGCCCACGAAACAGACGGTGCGCAGGCCCATGGAGTAGATGTAGCGCTTCTGCCGCGCCGCGATGTCGTCGGCGCGGGACCGCGGAGCGGTCGTGATCCGGACCGCCTCCGCCGTGTGGTGTCGGTCCCGCAGAGCCATGCCCCCACTCTACGTCGCTAGTCTCGAGGAACCAGCCCGCCCATTCCTGCCCGGAGGTAGCCCCATGTCCAACCGCACCTACCGCGTCACCGAGATCGTCGGCACCTCGCCCGACGGCATCGACGCCGCCATCCGCAACGGCATCGCACGCGCCAGCTCGACGCTGCGCCACGTCGACTGGTTCGAGATGACCCAGGTCCGTGGCCAGGTCAAGGACGGCGCGGTCGAGCACTTCCAGGTCGGCATCAAGGTCGGCTTCCGTCTCGAGGACGAGTGACCCGCTTTCGCCTACCCACGGGTAGTCGATAGCGTCGACGACTGTGAGCAGATCCGTACTCGTCACCGGCGGCAACCGCGGCATCGGCCGCGCCATCGCCGAGGCGTTCCTCGCCCAGGGCGACCAGGTCGCCGTCACCACGCGCAACGGCGGGGCGCCTGAGGGCGCGCTCGACGTCCGCTGCGACATCACCGACCAGGAGGCCGTCGACGCCGCGTTCGCGCAGATCGAGGAGGCCCACGGCCCGGTGGAGGTCCTCGTGGCCAACGCCGGCGTCACCAAGGACACGTTGGTGCTCCGGATGTCGGACGAGGACTGGTCCTCGGTGATCGACACCAACCTGACCGGCTCCTTCCGGGTCACCAAGCGCGCCGCCAAGGGCATGCTGCGCCTCCGCCGGGGACGGATCATCTACATCTCGTCGGTGGTCGGTCTCCTCGGCTCCGCCGGACAGGTCAACTACGCCGCGTCCAAGGCCGGCCTGGTCGGCATGGCCCGGTCGCTGGCCCGCGAGCTCGGGTCCCGGTCGATCACGGCGAACGTCGTGGCTCCCGGCTTCGTGGACACCGACATGACCTCGGTGCTCACCGACGACCAGAAGAGCGCGATCAAGAGCCAGGTCCCGCTGGGGCGGTACGCCGCACCGGAGGAGATCGCGTCCGTGGTGACCTGGCTGGCATCGGACGGCGCGGCGTACATCACGGGTGCGGTCATCCCCGTGGACGGCGGACTAGGGATGGGACACTGATCATGGGCATTCTCGACGGCAAGCGGATCCTGGTGGCGGGCGTCACCATGGACAGCTCGATCGGCTTCGCGGTGGCGAAGATCGCCCAGGAGCAGGGCGCCACCGTGCTGATCTCCAACTTCGGGCGGGCGCTGGGCATCACCCGGCGGATCGCCAAGCGGCTGCCCACCGAACCCCCCGTGCTCGAGCTGGACGTGACGAACGACGACCACCTCGCGGGACTGGCCGACGCGGTGCGGGAGCACGTCGACGGTCTCGACGGTGTCGTGCACTCGATCGCCTACGGCAACCCCGAGACACTGCTCGGTGGCAAGTTCCTGGACGGTCCGTGGCCGGACGTGGCGCAGGCGGTCCAGGTGTCGGCGTACTCGCTGAAGTCGCTGGCGATGGCCTGCCAGCCGCTGATGTCCTCGGGCGGCTCCGTCGTCGGGATGACCTTCGACGCGACCGTCGCCTGGCCGGCGTACGACTGGATGGGCGTCGCCAAGGCCGCCCTGGAGTCGACGAACCGCTACCTCGCCCGCGATCTCGGCAAGCAGGGCATCCGCTCCAACCTGGTCTCCGCCGGCCCGCTCAAGACGCTGGCCGCCAAGGCGATCCCGGGCTTCGAGGACCTCGAGTCGATGTGGAAGACCCGGGCGCCGCTGGGCTGGGACGAGACCGACCACACACCGACCGCCAAGGCCGTCTGCGCGCTGCTGTCCGACCTCTTCCCGGCCACCAGCGGTGAGATCGTGCACGTCGACGGCGGCTTCCACGCGATGGGGGCCTGACCGGTCCCCACCACGGCTCGGTAGCGTGCGGGCGTGACGTCACTCATCGAGCTCCGTGTCCTGGAGGGCCCGAACCTCTACTTCCCCCGTGCGGCGATCAAGCTCACGCTGGACATCAGCTCGCTCGCCGCCGCCCCCGACGAGACGGCGGCGCGCTTCGCCCGCCGGATCGGGCTGCGCAACGCCCGTCCGGGCGCCTCCGAGTCCGGCTTCCGGCAGCGGTTCGCGGCCCGGGCGGTGGCCCGGTTGGTGCGGGCGATCGCGGCGGAGTCGGGCACGGCGCGTCTCGCGGTGCGGGTGCGGCCGACCAGTGACCAGCACCGGCTCGTGGTGGCCTTCCCGTGGCGGCGCCGCGACCGTGCCCAGGCCCTGGGCCGGGCCGTCGCCGAGGTCCTGGACGCACTGCCCGGGTCGGACCTCGACACGGCCGTGAGCGAGGCGGCCGAGCGGGTCAGGGCCACCGAACCCGGCCCGGCACCGACGACCATCAAGCCGCGCATCCCGGTCGTCGCCGTGACCGGCACCAACGGCAAGACGACCACGTCGCGGATGATCGCCCACATCGCCCGGACCGGCGGGACCCTGGTCGGCTGGTCCAACACCGACGGCATCTACATCGACGGTGAGCTCGTCGAGGGCGGCGACTACTCCGGCCCCAGTGGTGCCGGCCGGGTGCTCGCGCACCGACAGGTCCAGCTCGCCGTCACCGAGACCGCGCGCGGCGGCATCCTGCTCAAGGGCATCGGCCTGACCCGCAACGACGTCTCCGTGGTCACCAACGTCTCAGCCGACCACCTCGGCATGCAGGGCATCGACACCGTCGACCAGCTGGCCGAGGTCAAGGGCGTGGTCCCGCACATCACCCGGGCGTCCGGCTGGGCGGTCCTCAACGGCGACGACCCGCGGGTGTTCGCCATGCGCCTGAACACCAAGGCGCAGCCGTGGGTCTTCTCCCGGGACCCCGAGTCCCCGGCGCTCCGCGAGATCCTCAGCCACGGCGGCGGCCGGGCCACCACCGTGATCGACGGGTGGGTGGCGGTGCTGACGCCGGGAGCCGACCCCGACCCGCTGGTCGAGCTGGTGGACGTGCCGATGACGTTGGCCGGCCTGTCCCGCTTCAACGTGGAGAACACCCTCGCCGCGGCCTCGGCCGCGCTGGCCATCGGGGTTTCCCGGGCGACGGTGATCGAGGGACTGCGCACCTTCCGCCCCGACGCCGAGCACAACCCCGGCCGGATGAACTTCTTCTCCGTCGGCGAGGTCACGGTGGTCATCGACCTGGCGCACAACGAGGCCGGGCTCGAGGCGCTGCTCGAGGTGATGGCCGGCGTACGCCGTCCGGGCGCCCGGCTGCTGCTGGGCCTGGGGGCGGTGGGCGACCGCCAGGACGACCTGGTCGACAAGCTCGGCGAGATCGGCGCCCGGGACGCCGACGTGGTGGTGATCGCCCACAAGGAGCACTACCTGCGCGGCCGCACCCTGGAGGAGCTCGAGGAGCTGCTCCGGACCGGCGCCGCACGCGTGGGCGTCGAGGACGTGCCGGCGTACCCCACCGAGGTGGCCGGCCTGCAGGCACTGGTCGAGCTGGCGGAGCCCGGGGACGTCGTCGGCCTGATGTGCCACGCCGACCGTCAGGGCGTCTACGACTGGATCGCCGCCCACGACGGCACCGCCGACGACCCGGAGACCCTGCGTGGCAAGGTCCGGGCCGCCCGCGGTCACGGCAGCTAGACGCCGGTCAGCTCCACCTCTCCGGCTCCCTGCGCCGCCGCGTTCCTCGCCGCGGTGTGGGCGTCCCGGGGCGCCCGGAACCACACCGCGACCGCACCGAGCACCAACACGCCCGAGGCGATCAGGAACGCGGTCCCGGTCGCGTCGACGAACGACTGCTGCGCGGCCACCACCAGCCGGTCGCCGGCCGGGCCCATGGCAGCGATCTGGTCCGCGCCCCGGGTGATGAAGGCGATCGAGGACTCCGCGGCGTCCGCGGTCTCGGGGGGCAGCCGGTCCGTCGTCGGGCTCAGCCCGTCACGGTAGGCCGCGTTCAGAGCGCTGCCGAGGACGGCGATGCCGAGCACGCTGCCGAGCTCACGGGAGGTGTCGTTGACGGCCGAGGCCACGCCCTGCTGGGACGCCGGCAGTGAGGAGACGATCGCGGTCGTGGCCGGCGTGCCGGCCAGTCCCATGCCCGCGGCGAAGACGACGATGCCCGTGGCCAGGAACCAGTAGGGCGTGTCGATCGACAGCCGGGACAGGGTCAGCATGCCGGCCGCGCTGAGGACCAGGCCCAGCGAGACCACCCGGTGGGTGCCGAGCCGGGCGGCGACGGCGGGGGCACGGCGGGCGAGCGGGATCAGGACCATCGGCAGTGGCAGCAGGCACACCGCGGCCATCAGCGGCGACCGGCCCTGGATGTACTGCAGGTACTGCATGATCACGAAGAAGAACCCGAAGCTGCCGAAGAACTGGACGGTCAGGGCGATCGACCCGGCGCTGAAGCCGCGCAGGCGGAACAGGCGCGGGTCGAGCATCGGGTCAGCGCGGCGAAGCTCCCAGAGGACGAAGCCGGCGAGTCCGAGGGTGCCCACCACGAGGCCGGAAACGGTGGGCGCCGCGGACCAGCCTCGTTCGGGGCCCTCGATGATCGAGAACACGGTGCCGACGATCCCGAGCAGGGCGAGCAGCGCCCCGACCGGATCCATGCGGGGGGCGTCGTCGTCGCGCGAGGAGGGGATCACGCCCAGCGTGCCGACGAGGGCGGCGGCGGCAAGCGTCACGTTGAGGCCGAAGAAGGAGCTCCACGAGAAGAACTCCAGCAGCACGCCCGAGGCGAGGAGGCCGAGCACGGCGCCGCCGCCGGCCACGCCGACCCAGACGCCCACGGCACGTCCCTTCTCCTCGGGCGGGAAGGAGCTCGTGATGACCGACAGCGTGGCGGGCATGACCGACGCGGCACCGATGCCCATCAGGGCCCGCAGGCCGATCAAGGTCGACGGATCGCTGGTGGTCATGGCGAGCCCGGCACCGAGGCCGAACGTCGCCAGGCCGAACAGCAGCACCCCCTTGCGCCCGAACCGGTCGCCCGCGGCGCCCAGCGGCAGCAGGAGGCCGACGAAGGCGAGCGTGTAGGCGTCCACGATCCAGGTGAGCTCGGTCTGGCTGGCACCGGTGTCCACCGCGAGGTCGGGCAGTGCGACGTTCAGGCCGCTCACCGCGGAGACGACCATCATGAGGGCGAGGCAGACGACGGCGAGGATGCCGCGCCGGCGACGTGGGGTGAGCGGCGTCTCGACGCCGGTCGTCTTCGAGGTGGACATGGTGACTCCAACGGGGGGATGGGTAGGCTGGTCCCGTAATTCTGCACACAATGAATTCATCACGTCAAGAATTAATTGGAGGAGACCGATGGCGAGCTCACCAGGACGAGGCCGCCGCGCGGGCGAGAGCGGCACCCGCGGCGCCATCGAGGCGACCGCCCGCGGCATGTTCGCGACGCTGGGCTACGACCGGACCTCCATGCGCCAGATCGCCCTCGAGGCCGGGGTCGACCCGGCCCTGGTCCCGCACTACTTCGGGTCCAAGGTCCGCCTCTTCGCGGAGGCGGCCGACCTGCCCGCGCCTCCCGACGAGGTGGTCGCCCGCCTGGTCGACGGGCCACCGGGCGAGGCGGGTCTGCGCCTGGCCTCGTTCGTGCTGGCGACGCTCGAGTCCGAGGAGGGACGCAACCGGATGCTCGCGCTGATCCGGGCCGCCACGTCGGAGCCCGAGGCGACGCGCCTGCTGCGCGATCGGATCACCGCCGAGCTGCTGGAGCCGGTGGCGGCTCAGATCGGTGGCGACCGCGCGGCGTACCGCGCCTCCCTCGTCATGATGCACGTCGTCGGGCTCGCGATGGCCCGCTACGTGATCCAGGTCGAGCCGCTGGCGAGCCTCCCGCGCGAGGCCGTCATCGCGGACCTCGCGCCCAGGCTGCAGGGGTGCCTGTCCGGGCCGCTCGCCGAGGGCGGGGATCAGCGCTCCGGCACCGGGTGACGAAGGCTCGGGGGACGACCAGGTCGGCTACTCGCTGGGTGCGGGCACGTAGTCCGGGTCGGCGGCGGGCGCGTCGTCACTGGCCCCGGAGCCGGCCTGGGCCTGCGAGGACCACGTCTCCAGCTCGACCATCACCGACGGGTGCTTGTCGACGCACAGCACGACCAGGTCACCCCGGTTGGCCCGGCTCATCGCGTGCCGGACCGCCTCGATCTCGTCCAGCACCACCTCGACCTGCTTGCAGCGGGTACCCTCGGCCATCGCCGTCCGGACCCCCTCGGCCACCAGGTCGGCGATGTCACCGCGCAGACGGCCCCGCAGTGCCTCGTCCTCGCGGACCACGACCACGTCGAAGTGCTGGGCCGCGATCTGGCCGAGCTCGC
Organism: uncultured Actinomycetota bacterium; assembly: GCA_963767955.1. Lineage (GTDB taxonomy): Bacteria > Actinomycetota > Actinomycetes > Propionibacteriales > Nocardioidaceae > Nocardioides. The sequence continues at coordinate 1,122,918 of CAVYGA010000003.1, forward strand.
GCATGTCCTCGTCCCGGCGGTCGCCGGCGGTGGCGATGACGCCGATCCGCGACGGGCGGGCCAGCTCGTGGGATGACTCGAGCGAGTCGCCGACCCGGTCCACGAAGTCGCCGAGCATGCGCATCCCGGGCGCGTTGTGGCAGTAGTCGACGATGACGTTGACGCCGTTGACCTCGACCTCGTTGAGCCGGCCGGGGGAGAGGTAGTAGTTCGTCGAGAACGTCCGCAGTCCCTGGCGGATGTCGTGCAGCGGCGCGTTGGCGGCGAACGCCGCGGCGGCGGCGCCCAGCGCGTTCTGGACGTTCATCCGGGCCCGGCCGCCGAAGGTCGCCGGCAGCAGGTGCGTCCAGGCCAGCTGCATCTCGCGGCGGCCGTGCTTGACGACGATCATCTCGCCGCGCTCGGACGGGTTCAGCACCAGGGCCTTGCCGCCGCGCCGGCAGTGCGCGTCGATCATCTCGCGCACCTCGCTGCCGGGCTCCTCCATGGAGAACCACACGACCTGGCCCGAGCAGCGCCGCCGCATGTCGCGGACCAGAGGGTCGTCGGCGTTGAGGACGGCGTGACCGTCGCGCGGGACCGCCTCGACGAGCACGGCCTTGACGTTCGCGAGCTGCTCGACGGTGTCGATGCCGCGCAGACCCAGGTGGTCCGGCTGCACGTTGAGGACGACGGCCACGTCGTTGCGCTCGTAGCCCAGACCCTCGCGCAGGATGCCGCCGCGGGCCACTTCGAACACCGCGAAGTCGACGCGCGGGTTCTGCAGCACCATCCGGGCGCTGCGCGGGCCGGAGGCATCGGCCTTGATCAGCAGACGCTCGTCGATGACGACGCCGTCGGTCGAGGTCATCCCGACCTTGCGGCCCATGCCCTTGAAGATGTGGGAGATCATCCGCGAGGTGGTGGTCTTGCCGTTGGTGCCGGTCACCGCCACGATCGGGATCCGCGAGGTCGCGCCCGGGGGGAACAGCATGTCCACGACGGGCTTGGCGATGAACTGCGGTTCGCCGATGGTCGGGTGCGTGTGCATCCGGAAGCCCGGCGCGGCGTTGACCTCGCAGATCGCCCCACCGGTCTCGCGGACCGGCTCGGTGATGTCGGGGCAGATGAAGTCGATGCCCGCGATGTCGAGGCCGACCATGCGGGCGGCCTCCTCGGCGATCTCGATGTTCTCGGGGTGGGCCTCGAAGGTGCGGTCGATGGAGATGCCACCCGTGGACATGTTGCCGGTCAGCGCCAGCTTGACCATCTCGCCCTCGGGCGGGACGTCGGTCATCGCGTAGCCCTGCTCGGTGACCAGGTCGACGGCGGCCGCGTCGACCTTGATCCGGGTCAGCACCTTCTCGTGACCGACGCCGCGTCGCGGGTCGGCGTTGGCGGTGTCGACCAGCTGCTCGACGGTGCTGGTCCCGTCACCGGTGACGCTGGCCGGGACCCGCTCGGCGACCGCGGCCAGCCGGCCGTCGATGATCAGGCAGCGGTAGTCCTTGCCGACCACCAACGACTCGACGATGACCGTGCCGCGCCGGGACTGCTCCCGCGCGATGTCGAAGGCCTCACGGACCTCGGCCTCGTCCTGCAGGTCCAGGCAGACGCCGCGGCCGTGGTTGCCGTCGAGCGGCTTGACCACGACCGGGTACCCGATCCGCTTGGCGACGGTGACCGCCTGGTCGGCGGTCCGCACCGACTCCTGCTTGGGCACCGGCAGGCCGGCCGCGCCGAGCAGCCGGGTCGTGAGGTCCTTGTCGGAGGCGATGTCGACGGCGATCGAGCTGGTCTCGGAGGTCATCGTGGCCCGGATGCGCTGGGCGTGCACGCCCTGGCCGAGCTGGACCAGCGAGTGCTGGTTGAGCCGGATCCACGGGATGTCCCGCGAGACGGCCTCGTCCACGATCGCCTGGGTCGAGGGACCGAACGCCGTACGCTCGGCACGCTTGATGAAGGCCTCGAGCTCGGTGTCCCAGTCGAGCTCCGGGTCCGCCTCGACGAGGTGGTTGACCAGGCGTACGGCGAGGCGCGCGGCGGCCAGCCCGACCTGCTCGTCGACGTAGCCGAAGATCACGTTGTAGTGACCCGGTGTGCCCTTGACCTGCCGGGTCTTGCCGCGCCGGATGTCGTGGCCGACGACCTGCTGCAGGGCGAGCGCGGTGTGCTCGGCGACGTGGCCGAGCCAGGTGCCCTCGACCAGCCGCTCGACGAACCCGCCACGGCGACCTCGGGAGCACGAGTGCTCACGGAGTCCGGGCAGCATCTGGAGCAGGGTGTCGGTGAAGCCGGGGATCGTGTTCGTCGGGAACTGCTCCAGCGAGCCGAGGTCGACCACCAGGTGGATCGACCTCTCGTAGGACCAGATGTTGGCGCCGCGATAGACGCGGGTCTCGACGATGGCGAGGTCAGGTCGGGGCCGTCCTCCGGCGAGGGGGGTGTCGGTCATGAGGCGCCTTCCTGGTCGTGGGGCGAGTCGTCGGTGTGGTGGTCGGAGGAGGACTCGGCGCCGAGCTCGTCGGCGACCGCGGCGCTCCGCTTGCGGTTCCTGCGCCGGCGCAGCACCGAGGGGGAGACGTCGCCGGCCGCGATGTCCCGGGCGAGCTGTCGCAGGTCACGACCCGCCTCCACGATCTCGAGGGCCTCGTCCCGGTCGACACGCTGGTGGGAGGGCACCAGGCTGCGGGTCGTCAGGTTGAACTCCGAGCCCTCGGGCAGGACGTGCAGCACCACGCCCGAGGCCAGCAGCGGTGCGGAGCGCTTGACCTCGTGGGCGTTGGAGACGATCCGCGACGGGTCGAAGACGGTCACCGCCCCGCGGCCGATCACCCGCATCACGTGCCCCTCCGACTCGGTCGTGACCACCGCCGCGGTGTCCTCGTCGATGCCCATCCCGAGCAGCTGCGGGGACTGGGCGACGATCATCAGCAGTCGGCCGTAGCGGTTGCGCTGGTCGAAGTGCTGGTCGATCACCGACTCGCTGACGAGCCCCAGCCCCGCGGCGACCTGCGTCATCCGCTGCTTGGGCGTGGCGCCGCCGACGCCGAACGCGACCATGTGCGACGACTGGATGCTGGCCCCGGCCGAGGTCCCGGCGATCACCGCGCCCCGTGCCCGGGCGGCGTGGATCGCGTCCCCGAACGGGGTACCGCTGACCACCGACGACAGCTTGAGCTGGTTGCCTCCGGTCATGAAGATGCCGGTCACGTCGCCCAGCGCGTCGACGTACGCCGGGTCGTGGGCGTCGCCGCGACTCTCCGGGCGCACCGAGACCACGTCGGCGGCACCCAGCTTGCGGAAGAGGGCGTCGTACACCTCGACGATCTCGGGGCCGAGCGACGATGCGGTGGCGATGACCGCGATGCGGGCTCGGGATCCGCCGCTGGCCTCGACGAAGTGGCGGAGCACGGAGCGGTGGCGGAGCTTGTCCTCCGCTCCGCCGATGATCATCAGCGGTCCGGGCGGGGTCTCGGCGGGGATCTCGGTCTCCCTCTCGGATGGCATGACAGGCGAGCCTAGCGGCTGTCACAGTTGGGCCGTGCAGTCCACCTCCCGGCTCCTCGTGATCATGCGTCACGCCAAGGCCGAGCCCTCCGCCGCCAGCGACCGCCAGCGCCTCCTGACCGACCGTGGGGTGGCCGACGCCGGTGCGGCCGGCGCGTGGCTGGCCGCGGCCGGGATCCGTCCCGACCGGGTGCTGGTCTCCGACGCCGCCCGGGCCCGCGGGACGTGGGAGGCGCTGGCGAGCGGGGCCTCCTGGGACCTGTCACCGGACCTCGACGGGGCGCTGTACGCCGCCGGGCCGGACACCGCGCTGGACCTGATCCGCGAGGCCGACGACGAGGTGGGCACCCTGGTCCTGGTCGGGCACAACCCGACGATGGGGTACCTCGCCCAGATGCTCGATGACGGCGACGGGGACCCGTCGGCCGCCGCGGCGATGAACGAAGGCTTCCCCACCTGCGCCGTGGCGGTGTTCGCCGTGGAGGGCGCCTGGACCGATCTCGCGATGGCCGGAGCCCGACTGACCGCCTTCCACGTCGGCCGCGGCTGACGGCGACACCGCGTCGCGGATCGTGACGCGGGGGGCCCGGTCAGGGAGAACTGTGTCCGGTCAGGGAAAGCATTGCCTGACCGGACAGGAATTCACCGGGCGGCCGGTGAATTCCTGTCAGGCTCACACCGGCGGGGCGGGCGTGACGATGCCCGCCGCGGCGTCGGCGGCGACGATCTCCTCCCGAGAGATGCCGAGGAGGTACATGATCGCGTCGAGGTACGGCACGTTCACCGCGGTGTGGGCGGCCTGCTGGACCACCGGCTTGGCGTTGTAGGCGATCCCCAGCCCGGCGGCGTTGAGCATGTCGAGGTCGTTGGCACCGTCGCCGATCGCGATCACCGCGCTCTCGTCGACGCCGACCTCGGCCGCGAAACGACGCAGCGCGTCCGCCTTGCCGGCCCGGTCGACCACCGGGCCCACGATCCGGCCGGTCAGCCGCCCGTCGACGATCTCCAGCTCGTTGGCGGCCGCGAAGTCGAAGCCGAGGTCCACGGCGATCCGGTCGGTGATCTGGTTGAAGCCGCCGGAGACCATCGCGAAGCGGTAGCCCAGCCGCTTGAGCGTGCGGACCAGGGTCCGGGCGCCGGGGGCGTACTCGATCCGGGCGTAGACGCTGTCGAGCGCCGCGGCGTCCAGGCCCTCCAGAAGGGCGACCCGGTCGCGCAGCGACTCCTCGAAGTCCACCTCGCCGCGCATCGCCCGCTCGGTGACCCGGGCCACCTCGGCGTCGCACCCGGCGTGCTCGGCGAGCATCTCGATGACCTCACCCTGCACGAGGGTGGAGTCGACGTCCATCACGATCAGGCGCATGCCGCGGCGCATCAGGTTGGCGGCCTGGACGGCGACGTCGACGCCCTGACGGGTCGCCTCCTCGACCAGCGCGGCCCGCAGCTTGTCGGGCTCGACACCGGACACGTGCAGCTCGATGGCGGTGACCGGATAGCGGGCCATCCGCTCGATCCGGTCGATGTTGGCGCCGGCGTCGGCGATCCGTCCGGCCATCGCCGCCATCGCGGAGGCCTTGAGCGGGGCGCCGATCAGGGTGACGTGGCTGCGGCCCTCCTTGCGGGCCCGGTTGTCACCCGACCCCCGGTCCACCTCCACGGCCATGTCGAGCTCGGCGGCGGTGCGCTCGATCGAGTCCCGCAGCCGCTTCCAGTCCCGCGGGGCGCTGACCAGCACCCCGAGCACCAGGCGCCGGCGGAGCACGATCTGCTCGATGTCGAGCACCTCGACACCGGCGGCGGACAGGGCCCCGAAGATCCCGGAGGTGACCCCGGGACGGTCCTTGCCGGTCAAGGTGATCAGCAGGGTCTTGGGTGCCGCGGAGGGCGGCTGCTCGTCGGTGGCGGGATCGATGGTCATGTCGGAGCCGAGACTAGTCGGGGCACGCGACGATGTCGGCGGCTTCTCGTAGCGTGGCGACATGGAGACCACACACCACACCATCGCCTACGTCGAGCTGGTCGCTCCGGACCTGCCCGCCTCGCGCAGGTTCTACGAAGCCGCCTTCGGCTGGCGGTTCAACGACTACGGACCCACCTACGCCGGCATCCGCACGGCCGACGGGAGCGGCGAGGTCGGCGGTCTCAACAGCAACGGCACGCCCGGACCGGGAGGCGCCCTGCTGCTGGTGGTCTCCGAGGACCTCGACGGCTCGGTCGCGGCGGTCGAGGCCGCCGGCGGCAGCCTGGTGACCCCACCCGAGGCCTATCCCGGTGGTCGGCGGTTCACGTTCACCGACCCCGGCGGCAACGTCCTCGGCGTGTTCCAGCCGGGCTGAGGACCGCGTCGGCCCACTCAGGCGGGTGGCCAGACCTCGGGGGAGCAGGCCGCGACCAGCCCCCGGCGTGCGGCGGCCTCCAGCGGGCGCAGCGCGTCCTCGCGACGCATGATCTCCAGTGCGCTCACCGCGCCGCCGTGGTCCTCCATCGCCAGCTCGACGATGCCGAGCGCCTGCACGGCGCGTCCGGCCAGGTCCACGGCGCGGGGCGGGGTGCCGACCGGGGCGGCGTACGCCGGCCGGTGGCGGAGGTTCATCAGCTCGTCCGCCACCTCGGGCCGCCAGGTCGCGACCTCGAGCGCCGCGAGCGCGGTCGCCGACTCCGACACCCCCACCCGCAGCATCCGGTCGGCCTCGCCGAGATCCGCCAACGGCCGGCGGTCAGCGGGCAGCACCGCCCACACCACTCCGGCACCCACCCGGCTCGGCACCAGGCCGAGGCCGGCGCCCTCGAGCAGCACCGCCTCGCCCACCTCGAGCGCGGCCACGTTGAACTCCTTCGGCCCGCCCAGCCCGACCGGGTCACCCGGCGACGGCAACGCCAGTCCGGCGGAGCGGGCACCCGCCGCCCGGAACCTCCCGAGAGCCAGCACCAGCGGCAGCGGCTCCTCGGCCAGACCGCTCACGTCATGGGCCGCGTCGTCCGCGAGGACGGCGTCGAGGACGTCGTCGGGGCCCGCGTCACCACGCAGCCAGGCGGACAGCCACCAGGCCATCCGGGCGGAGTCGTGGGGGAGCGGCGGGGCCATTCGAGCCAGCCTATAAGGTGCGAGCATGACCGCCGTGCTCGAGTTCGCCGAGGTGACCGTACGCCGCGGCGACTCGACCCTGCTGGACGCGATCTCGTGGACCGTCGAGGAGGACGAGCGCTGGGTCATCCTGGGTCCGAACGGCGCCGGCAAGACCACCCTGCTCCAGGTCGCCGCCGCCCAGGTCCACCCGACAGCCGGCGTCGCCGGGATCCTGGGCGAGGTGCTCGGCACCGTCGACGTCTTCGAGCTCCGCCCCCGGATCGGCCTCACCAGCGCGGCCCTCGGCGATCGGATCCCCCGCCACGAGCTGGTCCGCGACGTGGTCGTCTCCGCGTCGTACGGCGTGGTCGGCCGCTGGCGCGAGGAGTACGACGACCTCGACCACGGGCGCGCCAACGCGCTGCTGATCGAGGTCGGCGCGAAGGCGCTGCTGGACCGGACCTTCGGCACCCTCTCGGAGGGCGAGCGCAAGCGGGTCCAGATCGCCCGGGCGCTGATGTCCGACCCCGAGCTGCTGCTGCTCGACGAGCCCGCCGCCGGCCTGGACCTGGGAGGTCGCGAGGACCTGGTCTCGACGCTGTCCGTGCTGGCGACGGACGCCCTCTCGCCGGCCACGGTGCTGGTCTCCCATCACGTCGAGGAGATCCCGCCGGGCTTCACCCACGCCCTGCTGCTGCGCGACGGGCACGTGGTCGCCGCGGGACCGGTGGAGGACGTCATCGACGCGCCGACCCTCAGCGACACCTTCGGGATGTCGCTGCAGGTGAGCCACATCGACGGCCGATGGTCCGCGCGCCGACGCGTAGGCCGACACAGCGGGTGAAGCCCGCGGCGTAGCCAGCCAACGGATAAGGTCGGGGCATGGACTGGCTGGGTGAGCACGCGTGGGAGACGTGGCTCGGTCTGACGATCGTGCTCGGGGTCGCCGAGATGTTCAGCCTCGACTTCGTCCTGCTGATGTTGGCCGGGGGTGCCGCGGTCGGCATGCTCGCGGCGATGGTGGGGGCGCCGTTCGCGCTGCAGGTGGTGCTCGCCTCCGCGGCCGCGATGGCCGCGCTCTACGTCGTGCGCCCGAGCGTGGTCCGCCGGATGCAGAACGGTCCGGACCTGGCCCTCGGGCACGGCAAGCTGGTCGGCCAGCAGGGCCTGGTCACCGAGCGCGTCACCTCGACGCACCCCGGCCGGATCAGGCTGGGCGGGGAGATCTGGAGCGCCCAGCCCTACGACGAGACCCTGATCATCGAGCCCGGCGAGACCGTCGACATCATGCAGATCAAGGGCGCCACCGCCCTGGTGCACCCGGTGCCCCGGCTGGACTAGCCGCGCCGGTAGCCGAACAGTCGGGGCGGGCATCGCTCCGCCACCAGTTCTCCGGAAAGGAACTCATATGACAGCCGCCCTGGTCGTCCTCCTCCTGCTGGTCCTCCTGGTGGTGGTGACCCTGGCCAAGACGGTGCGGATCGTGCCGCAGGCCCGGGCCGGCATCGTCGAGCGCTTCGGCAAGTACAAAGGCACCCTGCCCGCGGGCCTCAACATCATCGTCCCGTTCGTGGACAGGGTCCGCTACCTCATCGACCTCCGCGAGCAGGTCGTCTCGTTCCCGCCGCAGCCGGTGATCACCGAGGACAACCTGGTCGTCTCGATCGACACGGTCATCTACTTCCAGGTCACCGACCCGGTGGCGGCGACGTACGAGATCGCCAACTACATCCAGGCCATCGAGCAGCTCACGATGACCACGTTGCGCAACATCGTCGGCGGCATGGACCTCGAGGAGACGCTGACCAGCCGCGACTCCATCAACTCCGGCTTGCGCGGCGTGCTCGACGAGGCCACCGGCAAGTGGGGCATCCGGGTCAACCGCGTGGAGCTCAAGGGCATCGACCCGCCGCCGTCGATCAAGGACTCGATGGAGAAGCAGATGCGCGCCGACCGTGAGAAGCGGGCCGTCATCCTGACCGCCGAGGGCCAGCGGCAGGCCGCGATCCTCACGGCCGAGGGTTCCAAGCAGTCCCAGATCCTCAACGCCGAGGGTGACCGCGAGTCGCAGATCCTGCGCGCCCAGGCCGACCGGGAGGCACAGATCCTGCGTGCGCAGGGCGAGGGCCAGGCGATCCAGACCGTCTTCCAGGCCATCCACGACGGCCAGCCCGACCAGTCGCTGCTGGCCTACCAGTACCTCCAGATGATGCCCAAGATCGCTGAGGGCAGCGCCAACAAGGTGTGGGTCATCCCCTCCGAGATCACCAAGGCGCTCGAGGGGCTCGGCTCCTCGCTCCACGAGGTCGCCGGCATCCCGGACAAGGTGGACGGTCCGCTGAAGCGCGTCGACATGGGCTCGTCCGAGCCGCAGATCCCCGTCGCCGGGGACCGCGAGCTCGGCAGCACGAGCGCCGCGGTCCAGGCGGCCATCGCCGAGGCCGAGCGGGCCGCCACCACGGGCAAGGGCTCCAGCCCGGCCACGAGCTCCAGCCCGGCAGCCGCCACCGAGCCGGTCGACCCGACCACGGGTGCGGCCGACGACGAGACCGGCGGTCCGGCCGCTGGGGTGCCTCCCACGCAGTGACCCTGGTCGAGGCTGCCGCGATCCTGCTCGCCGGGGTCGCGGCCGGCACCATCAACACCGTGGTGGGGTCGGGAACGTTGATCACGTTCCCGACCCTGTTGGCGTTCGGCGTTCCGCCGGTCACGGCCAACGTCTCGAACACCATCGGCCTGGTGCCCGGGACTCTCTCGGGGACCATCGGCTACCGCCGCGAGCTGGCCGGGCAGCGAGAGCGGCTGCTGCGGCTCGGCCCGGCGGCGCTGGTCGGGGGCGTCGTCGGCGCGGTGCTGCTGCTGGTGCTTCCGGACGAGGCCTTCTCGGCGATCGTGCCCGTGCTGATCCTGCTCGGCTGCGTGCTGGTCGTCCTCCAGCCGCGGATCTCCCGCTGGGTGGCGGCTCGGCACGAGGCGGGCGGCGGGCTGCCCGACCACGGTGCCCGGTGGGTGTGGCCACTCGTGCTGCTCACCGGGGTGTACGGCGGCTACTTCGGCGCCGCCCAGGGCGTCCTGCTGATGGCGGTGCTGGGCATCGGCGTGCCCGAGACGCTGCAGCGCTCCAACGCCACCAAGAACGTGCTGGCGCTGCTGGTCAACGGCATCGCCGCGGTGCTGTTCATCGTGGTGGCGGAGGTCGACTGGCCGGTGGTGGGGCTGATCGCCGCCGGGTCCGTGGTGGGGGGCCAGATCGGCGCCACCTGGGGACGCCGCCTCCCCCCGGTGGGTCTGCGGATCGTGATCGTGGTCGTCGGCGTGGTCGCGCTGGCCAGCTTCCTGCTCGGCTGAGCGCGGCGTTGCCAGACGGGAGTTCCGGTCCTACGGTGGCCGGAGCAGGCGGGACGGAGAAGCCGTGCACGAACTTGCCCTCGCGGAGAGCGTGGTGTCGTCGGTCCTCGAACGCACCGACGGCCGGCACGTGGCCGTCGTCCGCCTGCGGGTCGGTCGGCTGGCAGGAGTGGTGCCGGACGCGCTCGTCTTCTGCTTCGAGCTGGCCACCGCCGGGACGCCGCTCGCCGGGGCGACACTGGAGATCGAGGACGTCTCCGGCACCGCCCACTGCCGGACCTGCGGTGCCGACTTCGTCCTCGAGGACCAGTTCCTGCTCTGCCCCTGCGGCAGCGCGGACGTGCGGCTGGACTCCGGGCGAGAGCTCACCGTGGCCTCGGTGGAGGTGGCCTGAGGATGTGCGCCACCTGCGGCTGCGGCGAGTCCGAGGTCCGGCTGACCACCCTCGGGACGGACGCACCGACGCCCGTGGAGGCCGGTCACGGGCACGGTCACGGGCACGGTCACGGGCGCGGGGAGCCGGCGCACGAGCACCCGGACCCGGCCCGGAACGAGGCGCTGCGCACCCACACCCTCGAGCTCGAGGTCGCGGTGCTGGCGCACAACGACGGACTGGCGGCCGGCAACCGGGCCTGGCTGGCCGAGCGCGACATCACGGCGCTGAACCTGATGAGCTCCCCGGGCGCGGGCAAGACCACGCTGCTGGAGCGGACCATCGCCGCCGCGACGCGGCCGGTGACGGTGATCGAGGGGGACCAGGAGACGCTCTTCGACGCCGAGCGGATCCGGGCCGCCGGCGCCCGCGCGGTCCAGGTCAACACCGGGGCCGGCTGCCACCTCGACGCCGCGATGGTGTCTCGCGCGCTGCGCGACCTCGACCCGGAACCCGGCAGCCTGCTGTTCATCGAGAACGTCGGCAACCTCGTCTGCCCCGCCCTGTTCGACCTCGGCGAGCACCGCAAGGTGGTGATCATCTCGGTGACCGAGGGCGACGACAAGCCCCTGAAGTACCCCCACATGTTCGCGGCCGCGGACCTGGTGGTGCTCAACAAGACCGACCTGCTGCCCTACGTGGACTTCGACGCGCAGCGGCTCGAGCGCGACGCCCGGAGCCTCAACCCGGGCATCCGGGTGCTCCCCGTCTCCGCGCGGAACGGTGCCGGGCTCGACGACTGGCTGGCCTGGCTGGGGTGACCCCGGGTCCCGGAAGTCGTCCTTGACAAGCCTCTGGGCACCGCGTTCTCATGGATCGCAGAGAGTGACCTAGGTCACATTCGTGGCCTACCAACCTGACAAGGACCGCACCAGGGCCCGGGAAGCCGGCGCACATGCCAACGGCCGAGGCGATCGAAGCCGAACAGACACTCATCCACGTCCTGTGGATCAATGCCGGCCTCAGCTGCGACGGGGACTCCGTCTCGCTGACCGCCGCCACGCAGCCCAGCATCGAGGAGATCGCGCTCGGCGCCCTCCCGGGGCTGCCCCAGATCGCGGTGCACTGGCCGTTGATCGACTTCGAGTGCGGGCCCAACGGCGGCGCGGACGACTTCCTCGAGTGGTTCTTCAAGGCGGACCGGGGTGAGCTGGAGCCGTTCGTGCTGGTCGTCGAGGGATCCATCCCCAACGAGCAGCTGCACGACGAGGGCTACTGGTGCGGGTTCGGCAACGACCCCGCGACCGGGCAGCCGATGACGACCAGCGAGTGGCTCGACCGGCTGGCACCCAAGGCGACCGCGGTGGTCGCGGTCGGCACCTGCGCGACGTACGGCGGGATCCACGCGATGGAGGGGAACCCGACCGGCGCGATGGGGGTGCCCGACTACCTCGGCTGGCAGTGGAAGTCCAAGGCGGGCATCCCGATCGTCTGTGTGCCGGGCTGTCCCGTGCAGCCGGACAACATGTCCGAGACGCTGACCTACCTCCTCTACATGGCGACCGGCCAGGCCCCGATGATCCCGCTCGACGACGCCCTCCGGCCCACCTGGCTGTTCGGTCAGACCGTGCACGAGGGCTGCGACCGGGCCGGCTACTACGAGCAGGGCGACTTCGCCGACGAGTACGGCTCACCGAAGTGCATCGTCAAGCTCGGCTGCTGGGGACCGACGGTGAAGTGCAACGTGCCCAAGCGTGGCTGGATCAACGGCGTGGGCGGCTGCCCGAACGTCGGCGGCATCTGCATCGGCTGCACGATGCCGGGCTTCCCGGACAAGTTCATGCCGTTCATGGACGAGCCGCCGGGCGGCAAGCTCTCGACGACGACGGTCGGCCTCTACGGCAACACGATGCGGCGTCTGCGCCAGGTGACGACCCGGACCCTGGACAAGGAACCGAAGTGGCGCACTCCCGGCACGAAGCTGACCACCGGCGCCACCCGCACCTGGTAGACCTCCGACCCACTGACACAGGAAGAGGCGACGCATGACGTCGACCATCCCCTCGCCCAGCAGCACCAAGGAAGGCGCAGACGGCCTCGTCGAGATGGCGTGGGACCCCATCACCCGCATCGTCGGCAGCCTCGGCATCTACACCAAGATCGACTTCAAGCAGAAGGTCGTCGCCGAGTGCAAGAGCACGAGCTCGATCTTCCGCGGCTACTCGATCTTCATGAAGGGCAAGGACCCTCGGGACGCGCACTTCATCACCAGCCGGATCTGCGGCATCTGCGGCGACAACCACGCCACCTGCTCCTGCTATGCCCAGAACATGGCGTACGGCGTGAAGCCGCCGCACCTCGGCGAGTGGATCGTCAACCTGGGCGAGGCCGCGGAGTACATGTTCGACCACAACATCTTCCAGGAGAACCTGGTCGGGGTGGACTACTGCGAGAGGATGGTCGCGGAGACCAACCCCGGCGTCCTCGAGCTGGCGAACAACACCGAGGCACCACACGCCGAGGACCACGGCTACCGGACCGTCGGGGACATCATGCGGTCGCTGAACCCGTTCACCGGCGAGTTCTACCGCGAGGCGCTGCAGGTCAGCCGCTGGACCCGCGAGATGTTCTGCCTGATGGAGGGTCGCCACGTCCACCCGTCCACGCTGTACCCGGGCGGCGTCGGCACCGTGGCCACCATCCAGCTGATGACCGACTACATCACCCGGTTGATGCGCTACGTCGAGTTCATGAAGAAGGTCGTGCCGATGCACGACGACCTCTTCGACTTCTTCTACGAGGCCCTGCCCGGCTACGAGGAGGTCGGCAACCGGCGCATCCTGCTCGGCTGCTGGGGCTCCTTCCAGGACCCCGAGGTCTGCAACTTCGACTACAAGGACATGACCCAGTGGGGACGCGCGATGTACGTCACCCCGGGCGTCGTCGTGGACGGCAAGCTGGTGACGACCGACCTGGTCGAGATCAACCTCGGCATCCGGATCCTGCTCGGCTCGTCCTACTACGACGACTGGGAGGACCAGGAGGTCTTCGTCACCCACGACCCCCTCGGCAACCCGGTCGACCGGCGGCACCCCTGGAACCAGCACACCAACCCCAAGCCGCAGAAGCGCGACCTGGACGACAAGTACAGCTGGGTGATGTCGCCACGCTGGTTCGACGGCAAGGACTACCTCGCCCTCGACACGGGCGGCGGACCCCTGGCCCGGCTCTGGAGCACGGCGCTGGCCGGCCTGGTCGACATCGGCTACGTCCAGTCCACCGGCAACTCGGTCAAGATCAACCTCCCCAAGACCGCGCTCAAGGGTCCGGTCGAGATGGAGTGGAAGGTCCCGAAGTGGAGCAACACGATCGAGCGCAACCGGGCCCGCACCTACTTCCAGGCCTACGCCGCCGCGTGCGCCCTGCACTTCGCCGAGAAGGCACTGGTCGAGATCCGCGCCGGCCGCACCAAGACCTGGGAGAAGTTCACGGTTCCGGAGGAGGGCATCGGCTGCGGGTTCACCGAGGCCGTGCGCGGGGTGCTGTCGCACCACATGGTGATCCGGGACGGCAAGATCGCCAACTACCACCCGTACCCGCCGACCCCGTGGAACGCCAACCCGCGTGACGTCTACGGCACCCCCGGCCCCTACGAGGACGCCGTCCAGGGTCAGCCCATCTTCGAGGAGAACGACCGCGAGCACTTCAAGGGGATCGACATCATGCGCACCGTGCGCAGCTTCGACCCCTGCCTGCCCTGCGGGGTCCACATGTATCTCGGCGAGGGGCAGCAGCTCGAGCTGATGCATTCACCGACCCAGTCCGTCAGCGGCTAGCCCCCGATGGTGGACCCCGAGGCAAGCGAGAGACTGAGGGCGACCGGCGACAGGATCGACACCCTCCTGGATGCGAGCGGATCCGGAGGGGTGGTGGCGCGGGAGCGCGCGGAGGAGCTGGTCCGGCTGACCGCCGATCTCTACGGCGCGGGGATCGAGCGCATCCTCGACATCGTCTACGACGCCGGCCGTCTCGACGACGCGGTGCTGGCCGCCCTGGCAGCCGACGACCTGGTCGCCAGCCTGCTGCTGGTGCACGGCCTGCACCCCTACGACGTCGGCCAGCGTGTCGAGCACGCCCTGGAGAGCGTCCGGCCCTACCTCGGGTCCCACGGCGGTGACGTCGAGCTGCTCGGGGTGAGCGACGACGTGGTCCGGCTGCGCCTGCTCGGCAGCTGCGACGGCTGCCCGTCGTCGTCGGTGACGCTGAAGCTGGCCGTCGAGGGTGCCATCGAGGCGGCCGCACCGGAGATCACCTCGATCGAGGTCGAGGACGCCTCCTCCGGCGCCGGTGGCGACACCCTCATCCCGATCTCCTCGCTGAGGTCGCGACTCGACCAGAGCGACGCGGACCAGGGCTCGTCCTGGGAGTCCGTGCCGCAGGCGGCCGACCTCGCGCCCGGCGCCGTGAGCGTCGTCCAGGTCGCCTCGACCCGGCTGCTGGTCTGCCGGATCGGCGCCGACCTGTTCGCCTACCTCGACCAGTGCGCGCGCTGCGAGTCCTCGCTCGAGGGCGCGGCCCTGTCGCGACGGCTGGGCGCGGCGGTGGGGGAGGCGGTGCTGCGCTGCCCGCGCTGCCAGGCCCACTACGACGTCCGCGCCGCCGGCGCCTGCCTCGACGACGAGGGCCTGCACCTGACCCCGGTGCCGCTGCTGAGCGAGGGCGGCACCGTGGCAGTGGCGGTGGCGACGCCGGTGTCCGCATGAGAACGCCCCGCGGGAGCCCGCGATGACCACCGGGGGACGCGCGCCGCTGGCGTCGCTGCGTCGGATCACCGCCACCCGCCCGGAGCCGGTGGTGGGCGAGCGCTGCGAGATGTGCGCCGAGGCCATCGCGGACGAGCACCAGCACGTGGTGAACCTGGAGAGCCGGGTGCTGATGTGCACCTGCCGAGGTTGCTACCTGCTGTTCACCGCGGAGCAGGCGACGATGCGCTACCGAGCGGTCCCCGACCGCTATCTCTCGTTCCCGGACTTCGCGTTCGGCGCGGCCGAGTGGGACGACCTGCAGATCCCGGTCGGCCTCGCGTTCCTCTTCCAGAACTCCGTGCAGGAGCGGACGGTCGCCTTCTACCCCGGCCCGGCCGGTGCGACCGAGTCCGAGCTCTCGCTGGGCGCCTGGGACCGGATCCTGGCCGCCAACCCCCGCCTCGGGCACCTCAAGCCCGACGTCGAGGCCCTGCTGCTGCGGGGAGCCGACCGCGACCGCGGGGAGTTCAGCTGCCACCTCGTGCCCATCGACGCCTGCTACGAGCTCGTCGGCAGGCTCCGGTCGGTGTGGCGGGGCTTCGACGGCGGCCGGGAGGCGCACCAGGCGATCGACGAGTTCTTCGCGCTCGTCGAGCAGCGCGGCCGTCCGGCACCCGAGCTCCCGCCGGCGGTGGCGCCGTCGTGAGCACCTACGACTTCTCGGTCGTCGACATCTTCGCCGAGCCGTACGCCGCGGCCCCGCAGCTGACCGCCCGCCTTCGCATCCAGGACTCGAGCGAGGAGACCATCCACGCGATCGCGCTCCGGTGCCAGGTGCGGATCGAGCCCCAGCGTCGCCGCTACGAGGAGGCCGACGAGAGCGGCCTGCGGGCGCTGTTCGGCGACCGGGACCGGTGGGCCGACACCCTCAAGCCGTTCCTGTGGATGCAGTGCAGCGCCATGGTGCAGGGCTTCACGGGCATCACCGAGGTCGACCTCGTGCTGCCGTGCACCTACGACTTCGAGGTCACCGGATCGCGCTACCTGCACGCCGTCGGTGAGGGCACGATCCCGCTGGCCCTGCTGTTCTCGGGGACCATCTTCACCAAGGGCGCCCACGGGTTCGGCGTCCAGCAGGTCCCCTGGGACTGCGAGGCCGACTACCAGCTGCCGGTCGCGGTCTGGCAGCAGATGATCGCGTCGTACTTCCCCAACAGCGGCTGGATCCGGCTCGACCACGACGTGCTCGGCTCCCTCGCCGACTACAAGGCCCGGCACGGGCTCACCACCTGGGAAGAGACCGTGGAGACCCTGCTGGCCACCCACGACGGTGCCTCCTCATGACCACCGCCGCCCGCGTCGACCAGGTGCGCGCGATCGCCGATGCGGTCCTCTACGAGGGCTACCTGCTCTACCCCTACCGGGCCAGCTCGTCGAAGAACCGGTCACGCTGGCAGTTCGGGGTGCTGGGTCCGCCCCGGGCCGCCCCGGGCAGCTTCGGCGAGGACCCCGCCATGTCGATGCAGTGCCTCCTCGAGCGCGTGGACGGCGGCGACCCACCCGCCGTGGTGATCCGCCTCAGGTTCCTGCAGCTGCAGGTGCGCTCGGTCGAGCGCCGGTCGGCCCAGGGGCACGAGCCGGTCGACGAGCTCGTCGTCGACGGCGTCTCCGTGCTGAGCTGGCAGGAGGCCACCGAGTGCGAGGTCGAGACGCCGACGTACTCCCTGACCGGAGCCTTCGAGCACCCGCTCGACCCGCTCGAGACGGTGGTCGAGGTCGAGGGGTCCGAGGAGACCGAGACGCTCCACGACGCGACGGGGGAGCAGGTGGGGCGCATCGTCCGACGGCGTACGCCGCTGGTCGCGGCGGTGCGGGTCGCGGCCGAGACCGACGGCGACCTGGTCCGGCTCTCCGTCTCCGTGCGCAACGCCCACCCCGACGAGGCCGCCACCAAGGACGACGCGATCCGGCTCTCGCTGATCGGGGCGCACCTGCTCGTCGCCGCCCGCGGCGCCGTCCGGTTCGTGTCGCTGCTCGAGCCGCACGCGGCGGCAGCGGCCGCGGCCTCCCGCTGCCGACAGCAGCGCTGCTTCCCCGTGCTCGCCGGCGACCCGGGGTCCGCCGACGTCGTGCTGGGCTCGCCGATCATCCTCTACGACCACCCCGAGGTCGCGGCCGAGAGTCCGGGCGGGCTCTTCGACTCGACCGAGATCGACGAGATCCTGACGTTGCGGGTGATGACGATGACCGACGCGGAGAAGGCCGAGGCCCGTGCCACCGACCCCCGGGCGGCCGAGATCATCGACCGGTGCGACGCCCTGTCCGACGACGCGCTGCACCAGCTCCACGGCGCGCTGCGCGACCCGCACGGTCCGACCGTCGCGCCGCCCCCGGCCGGGCTCGGTGACGTCCGCAACGCCGAGCCCCCGTCCTTCGGGACCGGCGAGGTCCCCTGGTGGGACCCGGCGGCCGACGAGAGCGTCCGGCCCGAGGTGGACAGCGTGGTGATCGACGGCGTGCGGGTCGCCAAGGGCAGCCTGGTGCGGGTGCACCCGTCGCGGCGCGCCGACGCCCAGGACCTGTTCTTCGCCGACCAGGTGGCCCGGGTCACCGCGGTCCTGTCCGACGTCGACGGCGGCACCCACGTGGCGCTGGTGCTCGTCGACGATCCGGCGGCCGACCTGCACGACTGGTACGGCCGCTACCTCTACTTCGCCCCCGAAGAGCTCGAACCACTGGACCAAGCACGAGAGGAGAGCCGGTCATGAGAGCAGTCGGCATGTTGACCACGATCGTCGTGTCCCTGGGCGCCGCGGTCGCCGCGGTCGTCGGGATCCGTTCGGTCCCGGACATCAAGCGCTATCTGCGCATCCGAAATATGTGACCCACCCACCACGAGGGACCTACCACCACGAGGGGATCGGATGAGCGCACGCGTGTTGCTCGCCGGCATCGGCAACCTCTTCCAGCGCGACGACGGCTTCGGGCCGGAGGTCGTGCGGCGGCTGCTCGCGTCCGGTGACCTGCCCGAGGGGGTGCGTGCGGTCGACTACGGCATCCGGGGGATGCACCTGGCCTACGACCTCCTCGACGGGTACGACGCTCTGGTCATCGTCGACGCCGTTCCCGGCGAGGGTCGTCCGGGGGAGATCGGCGTGCTCCGGGTCGGCGAGGCCGATCTGGGCACCACCGCGTTCGACCCGCACGGGATGGCGCCGGTGGCCGTGCTGGCCAGCCTGAAGGACCTCGGCGGGCAGCTCCCACCGACGTACGTCGTGGGCTGCCGGCCCGCCGACATCGGAGAGGGCATCGGTCTCACGGGTGAGGTCGAGGCGGCCGTCCCCGAGGCGATGGCGACGGTCCGGACCGTGCTCCGCGACCACGTCGCGGTCCTCGCGGACGTCGAGAGGGGCAGCTGACATGTGTCTCGGTATCCCCGGTCAGGTGGTCAGGGTCCTCGAGGGCAACGCCGGCATGCTGGCCCTCGTCGACGTCCTCGGTGCCGAGCGGCCGATCAACCTCGGCATGCTCGACGACCTGGCGGTCGAGCCGGGGCAGTGGGTGCTGATCCACATGGGATTCGCGCTGGAGGTCATCGACGAGGCCCGGGCCCGGGACGCCCGCCAGGGGCTCGAGCTGATGGGCAACTCCCTCGAGCGGCCCCCCGATCCGGGGATCGCCCATGCCTGACCTCCGGCTCGACGTCCGCGCCCCGGACCGCACCGTGCCCGGCCCCGTCCTCTTCGCCCGCTACGCCTTCCCGCCGAACTCGCACGGCTTCTGCGGGCCGAGCGACCACACCGCCTTCTTCGAGTACGGCGTCGCCGGTGCCGACGACCGTGGCCTGCGCCAGATGTCCCAGCAGTTCGCCGGGGCCTGGCCCTACCTCCAGCTGATCGCCTCCGCGACGGGTCTCGACGACCCGCTGGACCGGCGGGTCGTGGAGGCGTACTGGGTCGGCAGCCCGCGGCTCGACCACGTGGACACCCGCGCGGTCGGCAACTCGATGGAGGAGCGCTTCCGGGCCACGACCGGCCCACGGTTCTCCACGCTCACCGAGAGCGTGCTCGCCGGGGGCGTCCCGCACCACAGCTTCGCGGTGTTCTGCATCTATCCGTGGACCGGACTGCTCAGCGACGGTCGCAAGGCTCCGCACGCGCTGACGGTGCTGGACCGCTGCCGCATCCGCTGGGGCAAGGTGCTCGCGGTCCAGGGCGACCAGGTCGTCGTCGAGTCCCGGCCGCTGACCTGGGACGGCCGCAGCCTGGCCATCGGAGAGCCCGAGACCGAGACGGCCGTCCGCTCACTGGACGGGGTGGGCATGGTGGCCGGACTCCGGGTGGGGGACTGGGTCTCCCTGCACTGGGAGTGGGTGTGCGACCGGCTGACCGAGCCTCAGGTGCGCCGGCTGGCCACCTTCACGAAGCGGCACCTCGACATCGTCAACACCGGCAACCTTCACGCGGGCCCGGCCGCGCTGCTCGACGACTGAGCGGGCCACGACTCGCACAGCCGCCACCCGACCCGATCGCCGGGGGCGTGCCGCGGGGGGCCCGGCTCCCGGACCAGCAGCCGACCTTCCTCCGTGTCGAGGAGATGGTCCGAGTGCGGCCCCCGGAACCGGACGTCGACCACGGTCGCGGTGCGCTCCCCGTCCAGGCGGGCCCACTCCGGGCGCACCAGGACGGGCCCGTCGCCGGTCTCCAGCAACGACACCGGACCGGTCAGCCGGGCCGCCCACAGGTCCACGGGGCGGTGGTAGACCTCCTCGGGGGTGCCGACCTGGACGACGCGTCCCGCCGCAAGCAGCGCGACCCGGTCCGCGACGCCCAGCGCCTCCTCCGCATCGTGCGTGGCGTACAACGCCGCCGCACCCGTGTCCCGCAGCCGGGTCACCAGCTCCTCGAGGAACACCCCCCGCACGTGGGTGTCCAGGTGCGCGGTCGGCTCGTCGAAGAGATAGAGCGCGGCCTCGCGGGCCAGCGCCCGACCCAGGCCGACCCGCTGCTGCTCGCCGCCGGACAGCTCGGCCGGGCGCCGGTGGGCCAGGTCACCCACCCGCAGCCGCTCCAGGATCCGCCCCGCCTCCCGCCGGGCCTCCGCGCGCCTCATGCCCCGGCGCCGCATCGGGTAGGCGACGGTGTCGAGTGCCGTCAGGTGCGGCCAGAGCGCATAGTTCTGGAAGACCATCGCGACGTTGCGGCGCTCGGGGGGGACCGCCGTCTCCGCCGATGCGACCTTCCTGCCCTCGAGCCAGATCTCTCCCTGCCGGGGGACATGGAACCCCGCGACCGCGTGGAGCAGCGTGGACTTCCCCGACCCCGAGGGCCCGAGCAGGGCCAGCATCTGCCCCGCCACGACGTCCAGATGCACGTCGTTGAGGGCCGGCGTGTCGTCGTACGACACCGACAGTCCGCGCACTCCCAGCACCTCAGTGGACACGGGTCCCCCGAGCGACCTCGAGGCGACGCATCGCCCACCAGCACAGCCCGGCCGGCACCAGGAGCAGCGTCGTGAGCAGCAGCGCCAGTGCGGCGGTGTTCCCGACCTGTCCGAGCTCCGCGGCGTTGAGTACGACGACGGCCAGCGTCTCGCTGCCCGGGCCGTAGAGCAGCACCGACATGGTCACCTCGTGCAGTGCGGTGAGGAAGCACACCGTCCAGGCGGCGACCAGCGCCGGTGCGAGCGGACGCACCACCACGGTGCGGATCCCGACGAGCACGGAGGCGCCGCTGACCCGTGCGGCGGACAGCTCGTCGGGCGGCAACCGGTCCAGGGCTCCTGAGATCGGCCGGTGCGCGAACGCCCACAGCTTGGCGCAGTAGGCGAGCAGGATGAGCAGCAGCGAACCGCCCAGCCACTGGCCGTAGGTGATCAGCATGCCCACCGCCAGCGTCGACCCCGGCAGCACGAAGGCGAGCATCACCACGGTGCCGATCCGGCCACCGCGCCGGGTCCGCTCCAGCGCCGCCACGCAGGCACCGAGGACGAGGAGGATGGACGCGGCCGCCAGCGCGAGGAACAGGCTCCGGCCGAGGGCCTCGACGTTGCGGCCGGTCAGCACCGCTTCGAAGTTCCGCGTGGTCCAGTTCGCCGGAACCGGCGGCAGCCCGACCGCGCGGTTCAGCGCCGTCGTCATCAGGGCGGCCAGGGGAACGCCGACGGCCAGCACCAGATAGGTCGCCACCGCGGCAGCGACCCACCCGCCTCGCCGTCCGCCGCTGGGGGTGCCCACGCCCGGATCGGTGGTGGCGGTCCGGGTCACCCGCAGTCGCCGTCCGAGGACCAGGTCGGCGGGGGCGACCACGAGGAGCGCCACCAGCACCAGCAGCAGGGCGAGCATGATCGTCTCCACGAAGGCGGCGGGATCGCTGCTGCGGACCAGGTTGGCGTAGATGCGGGTCGTCATGGTGGTGAAGCCGGCTGGGGATCCCATCACCTGCGGGATCCCGAACGACGCCAGCGTCAGCACGAAGACCACGACGCTCGCGGTGGCCAGCGCCGGCCTGAGCAGTGGCAGGGTGATCGACCGCAGCACCGTGAGCGCTCCGGCACCCGAGGCCCGCGCAGCTCGCTCCTGGGCCGGCTCGGCACGGGCGGCGAGGCCCACGGCCACGACCAGGTAGGCGATCGGCACGGCGTTGACGGCCAGCACCACCGCCACCCCCACCGGCCCCTGGACGGACGACCAGGCGACGCCGAGCAGATCGTCGGTGAAGCCGGAGTCGCCGTACGCCCGCAACCAGCTGTAGGCGAGCACGAAGTCCGGGATGATCACCGGCAGCATCACGCACGCACGCAGCAGGTTGCGGGCCGGCAGGTCCCGTCGTCGCAGCACCAGGGCGAGGCCGGCGCCGGTCGGCACGCTCAGGAGGGTGACCGCAGCGGCGAGGAGGAACGAGTTGCTCATCGCCTGCGCGAGGCCCGGACGGGCCAGCACCGTGTCGAGCAGGCCGGCGCCCTCGACCCAGGCCGTCCGGGCCATCTCGAGCAGCGGCAGGATCACCAGGACGACAGCGGCGGAGGCCACGAGCGCCGCCGCGCCCCGCCCCGGCAGGTTGGGGGGCGAGGTCCGGCTAGCCACCGAAGATCTTCTGGTACCGCTCCAGCAGGTCGTCCTCGGAGGCAGCGACCCCGGACCAGTCCGGGAGGACCACCACGGCATCGTCCGGCTTGGTCGGGCCCGGCACGTCCGGAAGGGTCGGGTAGGAGCCGGCGTCGGCGATCAGCTCCTGGCCGTCCTGGCTGGTCACGTACGAGATGAACCGCTGGGCCTCGTCCTCGTGCTCGCTGTCCTCGGCGAGCGCCACCGGACCATAGATGCCGACCGCCCCCGGGGCCGGCCAGGTGACCTCGACGGGGGACCCGTTCGCCTGGGCGGCATAGGCCGAGTTGGCGATCGTGATGCCGGCCGCGTAGGTGCCCTCGGCTACCCCGGTCACCACGTCGTCGGGCGTGCTCACCTGCGTCGCGCCGGCGTCCTTCAGGCCCTGGTAGAACTCGAGGCCGTAGTCGGGATCCGACGAGAAGTAGCCGAGCGCGCCGAAGGCCGAGGCAGCGATCGCCGGGTCCGGGACGGCGACGCCTCCCTCCTCGTAGGACGGTCCGGTGAGGTCCGCCCACGCCTCCACCGGCGCGACGTCCTTGCCCGACACCGCGACCATGTAGAGCATCGCCACGCCCACGTAGTCGTCGGTGCGGTAGTCGGCCGGGATCGACGTGTCGGGTGTCCAGCCGCCGACCAGGCCCTGGTCGACATAGTCCTGCATGGTCAACGGGTCACAGGCCCAGACGACGTCGGCCTTCAGCCCGCCGGAGCGGAGGTCGCCGGCAACGCGCGCGTTGAGCTCACCCGTGGGCGCACGGAAGAGGCGCACCTCCGTGTCGGGATGCGCCTTCTCGTAGGCGTCGATCACCGGCCCGATCGTGGTGTCGCTCACGCAGGTGTAGAGGGTGAAGGCGTCGGCTCCGGACTCGTCGCCGAGGACTCCGCACGCCGCCAGCGCCAGGGCCATCGAGGCCACACCGGCAGCGGCGGCAGGGCGCCTGACCCACGTCATGGCAGTCAACCTACGCAGCGGCGACCGCGGTTGTCACTGGTTCGAGCGGAGACCGCGGCTCAGCCGCCGTGAACGTAGGCCGTGTGCCACCGGGCGATCTCGTCGTAGACCTGGGCGCGGATCGGCTCGCGGGAGAGCACGACGTCGTGGCGGGCACCCTCGATGCTGACCACGGTCACGTGCCGGCCGACCGACGTCGCCCAACGACGGATCTGCTCGACCTCGAGCACGATGTCATGCCCGTGGACGTCGTCGCCCATCTCGGTGGGGTAGCGGCTGGCGCCGGAGGTCAGCACCAGCACCGGGCAGCCCACCTCGATGCCCCGGTGCAGCTCGGCGTGCCCCGTGCGCACGGCCCGCAGCCACCCGGCGTACACCGGCCAGCTCTGCACGGGCTTCCAGTCCAGGTTGAAGTCCCACTCTCCCTCGTGGTCGCGGTGCAGGCTGCGCGCGTAGAGCCCGGTCACGTTCCGGGGGATCGGCCGCATCGGCTGCCGGGCCCCGACCTGCTTGATGACCTCGGTGCCGAGGGTGCGCATCCACACCGAGCCGTGCATGTCGAACCACGGCGAGTTCAGCACCATGCCGGCCAGCCGCGGCTTGCGGTCGGCCGCCCACAGCGGCAGCGTCAGGCCGCCGGTCGAGTGCGCGGTCAGCACGACGTGGTCGTGGCCGTCACGGCCGGTCATCCGGGCCCACGCCTCGTCGATCTCCACGAAGTAGTCGCGCAGGTCGCTGACGTAGTTGGGGGTGTGGTGCTCCCGGATCGACCGGCCGTACTTGCGCAGGTCGATGGCGT
The DNA here is from genome assembly GCA_963767955.1 of uncultured Actinomycetota bacterium. Lineage (GTDB taxonomy): Bacteria > Actinomycetota > Actinomycetes > Propionibacteriales > Nocardioidaceae > Nocardioides. The sequence goes on from CAVYGA010000003.1 coordinate 1,146,799, forward strand.
AGAAGTCGTAGCCGCGCGCGTTCCACCACTCGGCGTACCCGGTCTGGAAGAAGTAGTCCGCGAACCCGTGCACGTGCAGCACGGCTCGGTCGGTCGGCTCGTCTGCCGGGCGCCGGACCAGCGTGGCGTGCACCGGCCCCTCGGCGTCGTCGGGCAGGTCGATCGTCTCCACCGTGTACGGCGGGCCCAGGATGTCCGGCTCGTCGGTCATGCCCCGATCATCTCAGCCGGCGGTGCTGTCCGTGCGCAGGGCGGCGAACCCCGGGTGCTCGCGCGCGGCACGGACGTGCATCACCTGCCACCCGGGTGACCGTCCCAGGACATCGGCCACCCGCCCGAGCGTCTCGGGCGGGTGGCCGCCCGGTCAGGAGCGGGCGTTGGTCTCGCTCTCGACGATCGGGTCGCCCGCATCGGCGCGCGCAGCCTTCGGCTGGGCACCCGGCGCGTCGCCCTCGGACTTCGATCGCACCAGCTCCTCGATCCGCTTGCCGGTGTCGGCGTCGACGCTCTTCCAGTACTGGAAGGCCCGGTCGAGCACGTCACCCTTCACGCCACCGAGCAGGTGTCCGGCCACGGTGTTGACGAACGCCTCGCGGATCTCGTCGGTCCACACCTCGCGCACCAGGGTGCCGGCCTGGCCGAAGTCGTCGTCCTCCGCGCGGAGCGTGTAGGCCTGACGCACCATCGCGCCGTCGGTCTCCCAGCTCTCCTCGGCCTCGCCGACCTGGTCGGCGTACCCACGGCCGAACGAGTTCGGGGCGTAGACCGGGTCGTCGGCGCGGTGCTCGAAGGCCATCGCGCCGTCCTGGGTGTAGGTGTTGGCGTTCTCGACGCGGTGCTTGTTGACCGGCAGCTGCTGGTAGTTGGCTCCGATGCGGTAGCGGTGCGTGTCGGAGTAGGCGAACACCCGGCCGAGCAGCATCTTGTCGGGCGAGAAGCCGATCCCCGGCACGGTCGCGCTGGGCTCGAACGCCGCCTGCTCGATCTGGGCGAAGAAGTTCTCCGGGTTGCGGTTCAGGGTCATCGTGCCGACCTTGATCAACGGGTAGTCGCTGTGCGGCCACACCTTGGTCAGGTCGAACGGGTTGAACCGGTAGGTCTTCGCGTCCTCGTAGGGCATCGCCTGGATGGACAGCGTCCAGCTCGGGAAGTCACCGCCGTCGATGGCCTCGCGCAGGTCTCGGCGGTGGAAGTCGGCGTCCTCGCCGGCGATGCGGGTCGCATCCGCGTCGGTGAGCCCCTCCACGCCCTGGTCGCTGTGGAAGTGGTACTTCACCCAGTGCTTCTCACCGGCGGCGTTGACCCACAGGAACGTGTGCGAGCCGTAGCCGTTCATGTGCCGCCAGGTCTTCGGGATGCCGCGGTCGCCCATCAGGTAGGTCACCTGGTGTGCCGACTCCGGGTTGAGGGTCCAGAAGTCCCACTGCATGTTGTTGTCGCGCAGTCCCGAGCCGCCGCGACGCTTCTGCGAGCGGATGAAGTGCGGGAACTTCATCGTGTCGCGGACGAAGAACACCGGGGTGTTGTTGCCGACCAGGTCGTAGTTGCCCTCGGTCGTGTAGAACTTCAGCGCGAAGCCACGCGGGTCGCGCCAGGTGTCGGGGGAGCCCTGCTCGCCGGCCACCGTGGAGAAGCGAGCCAGCATCTCGGTCTTCACGCCGGGCTGGAACAGCGCTGCCTTGGTGTAGGCCGAGACGTCCTCGGTGGTCTCGAACTCGCCGAACGCGCCGGAGCCCTTGGCGTGCACGTTGCGCTCCGGCACCCGCTCGCGGTTGAAGTGGGCCATCTGGTTGAGGAAGTGCGCGTCGTGCAGCAGGAGCGGGCCGTCGGCGCCGACGGTCAGGCTGTTGCGGTCGCTGGGTGCCGGGGAGCCGGTGTCCGTGGTCGAGCCGAGCTGCGCCTCCTCGGACGGGGCCGTGGCGATGGAGGTGCCGTCGTTGGGCTGGGGCAGGTCAGGCATGGGTCACTCCTGGGGTTGGGTGGGTGGGTGCGTTCTCGTTCTGGCAGGTGGGGCACCAGCCCCACCAGGTGACTTCGGCCTCGTCGATCGTGAAGCCGTGGGCGTCGCTGTCGGCCGGCAGGTCCAGGCACGGGGCGGCGCCGGTGGCGCAGTCGACGTCGGTGACGCCGCCACACCCACGGCAGACCACGTGGTGGTGGTTGTCGCCGGTGCGCAGCTCGTAGCGGGCCACGGAGCCGGCCGGCTGGATGCGGCGTACGACACCGCGCGCCGACAGGGTGTTGAGCACGTCGTAGACCGCTTGGGTGGACACCGGCAGGTGCTCGCGGACGGCGCCGGTCAGGGTGTCGGCCCCCGCATGCGGCCGCGCCTCGAGGGCCGACAGGACCGCCAGGCGGGGGCGGGTGACCCGGAGCCCGGCCGCGCGGAGCAGGGCCTCGGGGGCCCGGTGCTCGGCGCTGGTGTCCATGTCTCCGACTCAACACCCCTTTCTGGAACGAGTCAAGAAAGCGGGAGGGTCGGCGTGGCGACGATCAGGCGACGTGGATCCCCGGGTGCGTATACAGCATGTCGCGCCTCTTTACTTCGGGTTCGGGCAGGTTACACTCCCGGCTGGGGAAGACGGCAGCGACGATTTCCGTAACGTATCCGGATATCGGTCGTTTCCGTAGCATCTGCACCGCAAAGCGCGGATCTCGGGGGGATCTGAGAGCGCCTGGCCCAGCCGGGCGCGTTCGGGGGGTTACACACATGCTTCGGCATACCAATGTGCGGCGTTCGCTTGCCGTGGCCGCGATCATCGCGGTGGGGACACTGTCGACGGGGGCTCTGCCTGCCACCGCCGACCAGGGGAACGACAAGGGTCGTGGCGCTGAGCACAGCGCCAGCAAGAACAAGTCCCACAAGCAGGACGACAAGAAGGACGACACGCGGAACGGCCCGGACAAGGGCCGACAGCAGGACGCCACCCGGGGTGGCGGGGCCGAGAAGTCGCACGGCAGGCCCGACAAGGCCGCGAAGCCGAGCAAGGCACCCGCGAAGGCCCCCGGCAAACCCGAGCAGTCGCACGGGAAGTCGGACAAGGCCCACGGCAAGCCGACCACGTCTTCCGGCAGGCCGGACAAGGCGCACGGCAAGCCCGCCGACAAGGGCGGCAAGGGGGGGCGAGGGCGGCAAGGACCGGGTGCCGGGCAACAACGGCACCATCAAGATCACGCCCCTGGGCGAGACCGACGGCACGCCGAACAACACCCCGCATGTCGGTTGCGGTTTCCAGATCGAGTGGTACGGCTTCGACAAGGGTGACGACATCGTCTCCCAGGTCAGCTTCGCGATGCACGCGCCGACCAGCGGCGTCGGCCTCACCGTCTCCGGGCCGTCCTCGGTGTTCGTCGGCGGCGATGCCGCCAGCGGCGCCGGCACGGCGACCGGTCTCGACGGCCGCGAGGCCTACTCGCTCTCCTTCGATGGCCCCGGCCACCCGAAGCAGGGCTACCACGTGAAGGTCACGGTGCACACGCCGTACTCGCAGGGCAACGACACCAAGACCAAGGTGTTCTGGGTGCAGGGCTGCGACTCCGCGGAGCCGCCGGTGGACAACCCCCCGGTGGACAACCCGCCGGTGGACAACCCCCCGGTGGACAACCCCCCGGTGGACAACCCGCCGATCGTCACTCCGCCGGAGCCGGTCAACCCGGAGAACCCGGTGAACCCGAACAACCCGGTGAACCCGGTGAACCCCGGCTACCCGAACAACCCGTCCACGCCGGTCAGCCCGCCCTACCCGGCGCTGACCCCGCCGGGTCCGGGTCAGCCGACGGTGACGAACCAGCCGGGTGACGTGCCGACGGTCGTGGAGGCCGGCCTCGCCGACAACGACACGACCGGTTCGTCGGTCCCGCTGATCCTGGTGGGCCTCGGTGCCGGCCTCGCCGGCGCGGCCCTCGTGTCGCGTCGTCGTCAGCTGGCTGCGGCCACCCGCCGCAGGTGAGTCCGGCGACCGGACGAGGTCGCCTGTCCCGGCTGTCGGCTGCCGCCGGCGCGGCACTGCTCCTGGTCGGCGTCGGCACCTGGATCGCCCAGTCGGGCGACTCGGGTGCCGGCGCCGACGGCGGCCAGGCCCGCCGGGCTGCCGGCTCCATCGCTCCCACGGCCCCGGCCGCGTCGGGAGCGGTGGCGCCGCTGCCGGCGAAGCCCGCCAAGCGACGTGCGGGATCACCTCGGGAGATCTCGTTGCCCACGCTCGGCGTCGAGGCGCCCGTGGTGCCGATCAAGGCCGCCGACGGCGTCCTCGTCCCGCCGGGAGACCCGACCACCCTGGGGTGGTGGGCGGCAGGCGCGCGGCCCGGTGACCGGCGGGGCAGCGCCCTGCTGACCGGACACACCGTGCACGACGGCGGGGGAGCCCTGGACGAACTGGAGGAGCTGACCGCAGGCGACCGGGTCACGGTCGCGGTCGCGTCCGGCCCGATCCGGTATGCCGTCTCGAGCGTGCGCACCTACAGCAAGGGCTCGCTGGCCGACCGCGCCACGAGTCTGTTCAGCCAGGAGGTCCCGGGCCGTCTGGTGCTGGTGACCTGCGAGGACTGGGACGGTGAGCAGTACCTCTCCAACGTGGTGGTCATCGCGCTGCCCGTCCCCTGAGCGGTCCGGGCCTGAGCGATCCGGGACCGAGCGTCCTCCGGCGCGGAATAGGGCGACTGCGCCACTGGTTCCAGAAGTGATTGCATCTTCAACTACGCAATGACTCAGGAGGGCACGCCATGCAGTTCGGCATCTTCACCGTCGGAGACGTCACCGAGGACCCGACGACCGGTCGCACCCCGACCGAGCAGGAGCGGATCCGCAACACCGTCACCATCGCCCGGAAGGCCGAGGAGGTCGGCCTCGACGTGGTGGCCGTCGGCCAGCACCACAACCCGCCGTTCGTCGCCTCCTCGCCGACCACCACGATGGCCTGGATCGCCGCGCAGACCGAGCGGATCATCCTCTCGACCTCGACCACGCTGATCACCACGACCGACCCGGTCCGGATCGCCGAGGACTACGCGACCCTGCAGCACCTCAGCGAGGGCCGCATGGACCTGATGATGGGCCGGGGCAACACCGGCCCGGTCTACCCCTGGTTCGGCAAGGACATCCGCGACGGCGTCGCGCTGGCCGTGGAGAACTACGCGCTGCTGCACCGCCTGTGGCGCGAGGACGTCGTCAACTGGGACGGCCGGTTCCGCACGCCCCTGCAGGGCTTCACCGCCACGCCGCGACCGCTGGACGGCGTACCCCCGTTCGTGTGGCACGGCTCGATCCGCACCCCCGAGATCGCGGAGCAGGCGGCGTACTACGGGGACGGGTTCTTCGCCAACCACATCTTCTGGCCGGCCTCGCACACCCAGTCGATGGTCGCGCTCTACCGTCGCCGGTTCGAGCACTACGGTCACGGGTCCGCGGACCAGGCGACGGTCGGACTGGGTGGCCAGGTCTTCATGCGGAAGAACAGCCAGGACGCGGTCGACGAGTTCCGGCCGTACTTCGACAGCGCGCCCGTCTACGGGCACGGTCCCTCCCTGGAGGACTTCACCCAGCAGACGCCACTGACGGTCGGCTCGCCGCAGCAGGTGATCGAGCGGACTCTCGGGTTCCGCGAGTACGTCGGCGACTACCAGCGCCAGCTGTTCCTGATGGACCACGCCGGGCTGCCACTCAAGACGGTGCTCGAGCAGCTCGACCTGCTGGGCGAGGAGGTCGTGCCGGTGTTGCGCCGGGAGTTCGCGGCGCTCAAGCCCGCACACGTCCCCGACGGCCCGACCCATGCCGCCCTGGTGGCTGCCGCGACCGCGGACACGCCCGTCGCGGAGCACGAAGGGAGTCTGCGATGACCCGCCGGCTCGCCGTGGTGTCCGCCGGGCTGGGCGTGCCGTCCAGCACCCGCCTGCTCGCCGACCAGCTGTCCGCGGCGGCGGTCCGTTCGCTGTCCGCCCGGGGCGAGGCCGCCCAGGTCGAGCCGATCGAGCTGCGGCCACTGGCGCACCCGCTCGCCGACCACCTGCTCACCGGGTTCCCGTCCGGTGAGCTGAGCACGGCGGTCGAGACCGTACGCCGCGCCGACGCGCTGGTCGTCGTCTCACCGGTGTTCCAGGCGTCCTACAGCGGACTCTTCAAGATGTTCTTCGACGTCCTCGACAGCGGCCTGGTGGCCGGCAGACCCGTGCTCCTCGGCGCGACCGCCGGCACGGCCCGGCACTCGCTGGTCCTGGAGCACGCGATGCGCCCGCTGTTCGCGCACCTCAAGGCGATCGTCGTACCCACCGCGGTGTTCGCCGCGAGCGAGGACTTCGGCGCCACCGCGGACGGCCGCCTGGCGGAGCGCGTCGACCGGGCGGCCGCCGAGCTCGCCGACCTGGTGGCCGGCCGGGTGCCGTCCGGCGAGCTCGCCGACGGCTTCGAGGACCCGACACCGTTCGAGGAGCTCCTGCGCCGCAGCTGAGCGAGCCGGTGCTGGTGCTCGCCGTAGACAGGCATCCCGAGGTGATGCGCGCTCGATGATCAAGCCCCCGCCCCCGGTCCGACAGGTGGGCGGCCTCCGGCCCGGGGCCCGGCGCCGACGGGGGAGCGCCACAATGGGTCGGTGACTCCCGAGCAGCTGATCAGCCAGACCGTCGCCGTGGTCGAGCCACTCGACCCCGCGGCCATGGACGCGGCCCGGGCCCGCCAGTCGTCGCTCACCAAGCCTCCCGGCTCGCTGGGGGTGCTGGAGGAGCTGTCGGTCCGGCTGGCCGGGATCGCCCGCACCTGCCCGCCCCCGGTGCCCGAGCGCGCCGTGGTCGCGGTCTTCGCAGCCGACCACGGGGTGGTGGCCAGCGGCGTGACCCCGTGGCCGCAGGAGGTGACCACCGCGATGGTCGAGAACTTCCGCGCCGGCGGGGCCGCGGTCAACGTGCTGGCCGCGCAGGCCGCCGCGGACGTGGTCGTCGTGGACATCGGGGTCGCCTCCGACGTCAAGCAGGACGAGGTCGTCTGGGCGCGCAAGGTGCGCCCCGGCACCGACGACCTCGCGGTCGGCCCCGCGATGTCGCGGGAGGAGGCGGCCGTCGCCGTCCTGACCGGCATCCGCGTCGCCGGGGAGCTGACGGCAGCGGGGTACGCCGTGGTGGCCACCGGCGACATGGGCATCGGCAACACCACCGCCTCCGCCTGCCTGATCGCGCACGTGACCGGCGCGCCGCGCCGAGACGATCACCGGGCGGGGCACCGGCATCGACGACGCGATGCTGGCCCACAAGACCGGCATCGTCGCCGCGGCCGTGGCGCGGGTCCCCGTCGACGCCGACGCCCTCGATGTGCTCGCCGAGGTCGGCGGTCTCGAGCACGCCGGGCTCGCCGGCCTCATCCTCGGCTGCGCCGCCCACCGGGTCCCGGTGATCCTGGACGGCGTCATCGCCGGCGCCGCCGCGCTGGTCGCCCAGCGACTCGCTCCCGACGCCGTGGAGCACTGCCTGGCCGGCCACCGCAGCGTCGAACCCGGCCACGGCGCGGCGCTGTCCGCCCTGGGCCTGCGGCCCCTGGTCGATCTCGACCTGCGCCTGGGCGAGGGGAGCGGCGCCGTGCTGGCGCTGCCCCTGGTCCGCTCCGCAGCGGCGGTGCTGCGTGACATGGCCACGTTCGAGTCGGCGGGGATCCCGACGTGAGCGACCACCCGCCGTACCCCTCGGGACTGCGGCTCGCGGGACGCCGGGTCGTCGTCGTCGGCGGTGGGCACGTGGCCCAGCGCCGGGTGCCGGTGCTGATCGGTGCGGGTGCAGACGTCATCGTGGTGGCCCCCGAGGTCACCCCCGCCATCGAGGGACTGCAGCAGGAGATCACGATCCGCCTGCGCGGCTTCGAGGACGCCGACCTCGACGAGGCGTGGTACGCCATCGCGGCCACCGACGACGCCGAGGTCAACGCCGAGGTGGCCGCGTCCGCCGAGCGGCGCCGGATCTTCTGCGTGCGCGCCGACGATGCCCGGGCGGCCACCGCCTGGACGCCCGCGGTCGGCCGGCACGAGGGCGTCACGGTCGCGGTGCTCGGCAACCGGGAGCCCCGCAAGTCCGCGGCCATCCGGGACGAGATCCTGCACGCGCTGCGCGAGGGCGTGATCAGCGCCGTGCACGACCACACGCCCGGCGTGGTCCTGGTCGGCGGCGGTCCCGGCGACCCCGAGCTGGTCACCATCGCGGCACGCAACGCGCTCGCCTCCGCCGACGTCGTCGTCGCCGACCGGCTGGCGCCGCGCGAGCTGCTCGACGAGCTGTCCCCGGAGGTCGAGCTCATCGACGTCGCCAAGCTCCCTCGCGGGCGATCGGCGTCGCAGGACGAGATCAACCGGGTCATCGTCGAGCGGGCCCTCGCCGGCAAGCGCGTGGTGCGGTTCAAGGGCGGCGACAACTTCGTCTTCGGCCGCGGGTTCGAGGAGCTGCAGGCGTGCGCAGCGGCCGGCGTACCGGTCACCGTGGTCCCGGGTCTCTCGTCGGCGATCTCGGTCCCGGCCCGGGCCGGCATCCCGGTCACCCACCGCGGCGTCGCCCACGAGTTCACGGTCATCTCCGGACACCTGCCGCCGGGTCACCCGGACTCACTCGTCGCATGGCCGGCCCTGGCCCAGCTGCGCGGCACCCTGGTGCTGCTGATGGCCGTGCAGAACGCCGGCGCGATCGCGGCGGCGCTGGTCGACGGCGGCCGTGACTCCGCCACGCCCGTGGCGGTCGTCGTCGACGGCACCATGCCGGAGGAGCGCACCGTGCTCTCGACCCTGGGCACCCTGGCCGTCGACGTCGAGACCCAGGCGGTGGTGGCGCCGGCGATCATCGTCATCGGCGAGGTGGTCGCGGTCGCGCACCCCCAGAGATACGAGCGCCGTGGCTGAGCTGCTGCCGATCGACGACCCCGCCGATGCCCGGCTGGCCGACTACCGCGACCTCCGCGACGTCGAGCTGCGCAAGAACCTCGAGGCCGAGCACGGCCTGTTCCTGGCCGAGGGCGAGAAGGTCGTCCGCCGCGCGGTCGAGGCGGGCTACCGGCCGCGCTCGTTCCTGATGGCCGAGCGGTGGCTGGACGGGCTCGGCGACGTGCTGGACCGCACCGACGCGCCCTGCTTCGTGATGAGCGAGGCCCTGGCCGAGGAGGTCACCGGCTTCCATGTGCACCGCGGCGCCCTGGCCTCGCTGGAGCGCCGGCCGCTGCCCTCGCTCTGGTCGGTGCTCGAGGACGCCCGCTCGATCCTGGTCCTCGAGGACATCGTGGACCACACCAACGTCGGGGCGATCTTCCGGTCGGGTGCCGCGCTGGGGTTCGACGCCGTGCTCCTCGCGCCGCGGTGCGCCGACCCGCTCTACCGCCGCTCGATCAAGGTCGGCATGGGTGCGGTGTTCTCGTTGCCGTGGACCCGGCTGGACGACTGGTTCGAGGCGCTGCCGTCACTCTCCGCACTCGGCTTCACCACGGTCGCGCTGACGCTCGCGGAGGACGCCGTCGACATCGCCGAGGCGGTCGCCGGACTCGACAAGGTCGCCCTGGTGCTGGGCTCCGAGGGCCACGGCCTGTCCCAGCGCTGGGAGACGATGGCCGACCGGCGCGCGGTCATCCCGATGGCTCCCGGCATCGACTCCCTCAACGTGGCCGCCGCCTCCGCGGTCGCCTGCTACATCACCTCCCACCGCTGAGCCAGACCCCCTCCCCGCCCGCCGAGGTGTCACTTCTTGCGCGCCGACGTGCGTGTTCTTGCGTGCCGAGGTGTCACTTCTTGCGCGGGTCCGGGAGCTCACCCCTGCAACGAGCGCTCCGGTGGACGACGACGCGGAGCGGGGCTATCCGGCGGGCCACGTGTCGGGGAAGTCGTCGGCGACCTTGGCCTGCTCCTTGCCGAGCCTCTTGCGCGCCTTGGCGCTGATCCGGTCACCGAAGACGGTGCCGTAGGTGTGGTCGGTCTCGTGCTGCAGGCACCTGGCCAGCAACCCGTCGCCCTCGAACGTGACCGGCTCGCCGTCCAGGCCGAAGCCCTCGACGCGCGCGAAGTCGGGGCGGGCGCACTCCATGAACGCGCCCGGGAAGGACAGGCAGCCCTCGTCGTCCGCGTCGAGGCGGCGCTCCTTGCCCTCCGGCAGCGTCACGGTCGGGTTGCAGACCACCCCGACCCAGCGCTCGCCGTCGTCGTCGGGACAGTCGAAGACGAACACCGCCAGGTCCACACCGACCTGGCAGGCGGCCAGGCCGACACCGTCGGCGGCGTACATCGTCGCGACCATGTCCGCGACCAGCGCGCGCAGGTCCTCGTCGTACGCCGCCACGTGCGCCTGCGGACGGTGCATCACCGGGGTGCCCCAGCGGGTCATCGGGCGGACGGTGCCGCCCTCCGGGAGCGGGCCGTACGGCGCGTGGACCTCGGTGCGTGCGTCGGAGGACATGGGGGCGATCCTAGATGTGGCGTCGAGCCGCACGTGGCGCGACCACGGATCCGTCGCAAGAACTCACTCCTCGGCACGCAATTTCGCACACCTCGGCACGCAAGAACTGACACGTCGGCGGGGTGGGAGGAGGGCGTGGGCTGCGACACACGGCGGTGCCGTAGCGCTGAGTGTAACTGGGAGTTACATTTCAGGCATGTCTCTCATCCGAGCCACCCGGAACGCCGGCGGCAAGCACGGCCTGAGCAGCCGCGAGGCGCGCGACCCGATCGGCCTCGCCGTGCTGGCGCTCAACAAGGTCGCCCAGAGCGACCTCATCGACCGGCTGGGGCTGCGCCGGCGGACCGAGCGCGGTGTCTTCACGGTCACCCGGGGCGGCTTCAAGGCCGCCGCGACCGCCGGCCGCGCCTTCCAGGGCCGCGGCAGGCGGGGCGAGCCCGGGGTGCGCGTGCCGGCCACCGACCGACCCGGCGTCTTCGACCTCACTCCCACCGAGGACGAGCAGATGCTGGTCGACGTGGTCACCGAGTTCGCCGCCGACGTGGTCCGCCCGGCCGCGTCCGAGGCCAACGAGGCCTGCACCGCTCCCGACGCGCTCCTCAGCTCCAGCCTGGCGATCGGCCTGCCGATCCTGGGCGTGCCGGAGTCCCTCGGCGGCATCTCGGAGCACCGCTCGGCGATGGCCGGCACCCTCGTCGCCGAGGCACTGTCGTACGGCGACATGGGCCTGGCCGTCGGCGCCCTCGCGCCCGGCGCCGTGGCCACCGCCCTGTCCTTGTGGGGCACCGACGAGCAGCAGGCGACGTACCTGCCCGAGTTCACCGGTGACGACGTCCCGGCCGCCGCGCTCGCCCTCACCGAGCCCGGGGTGCTCTACGACGTCCTCTCACCCAGGACGACCGCCGTGCGCACCGCGGACGGCTACGTCCTCAACGGGGTCAAGAGCCTGGTGCCGCGCGGTGCCGACGCCGAGCTGTTCGTCATCGGCGCGCTGCTGGACGACCGCCCCACGCTGTTCCTCGTCGAGTCCGGCACCGACGGTCTGGCGGTCGAGGGCGACCCCGCCATGGGCGTCCGCGCGGCCGCCCTCACCCGGCTCACCCTCACCGACGTGACGGTCGCCGACGGCGCGGTGCTCGGCGACACCGACGGCACGACGTACGTCGAGTGCGTGCGGCTGTCCCGCCTGGCCTGGTGCGCCCTCGCGGTCGGCACCGGCCAGGCCGTCCTCGACTACGTGACGACCTACGTCAACGAGCGCGAGGCGTTCGGCGAGCCGATCAGCCACCGGCAGTCGGTGGCCTTCATGGTCGCCGACATCGCGATCGAGCTGCAGGCGATGCGACTGGTCACCTGGAAGGCCGCCTCGCGCGCCGCCCAGGGCAAGGACTTCACCCGTGAGGTCGCGCTGGCCCGCAAGCTGTGCACCGACAAGGGCATGCAGATCGGGCTCGACGGTGTCCAGCTGCTCGGGGGCCACGGCTTCGTCAAGGAGCACCCGGTCGAGCGGTGGTACCGCGATCTCAGAGCCATCGGAGTCATGGAAGGAGGGGTCCTCGTATGACGATCAACCTCGAGACCCCGAAGAAGCACCGCACCCTCGTCGACCAGGCGCACCAGGTCGCTATGAACATGTTGCGGCCCATCTCCCGCAAGTACGACCGCGCCGAGCACGAGTACCCCAAGGAGCTCGACATGCTCGCCGCGATGATCGACGGGCTGTCGGAGTCGGGCCAGGCCAGCGGCGCCGGCGCCGCCGGCGTCAAGCGTGGCGAGGACCGTGCGGACGACGACGGCCGGGTCAGGAACGGCACCCACCTCGCGTCCGTGCTCTCGATCGCCGAGATGTGCTGGGGTGACACAGCGCTGCTGCTGAGCATGCCGCGCCAGGGGCTCGGCAACTCCGCGATCGCCTCCGTGGCCGACGATGAGCAGCAGGCGCGACTGGCCGGCACCTGGGCCGCGATGGCGATCACCGAGCCGGGCACCGGTTCGGACTCCGCCGCCATCCGGACCACCGCCACCAGGGACGGCGACGACTACCTCATCAACGGCGAGAAGATCTACGTCACCTCCGGCGAGCGCGCCGACACCGTGGTGGTGTGGGCGACCCTCGACCGGTCCCTCGGCCGGGCGGCGATCAAGTCGTTCGTGGTCGAGAAGGGCACCCCCGGGATGGTCGTCGAGCGGCTCGAGCACAAGCTCGGCATCCGCGCCTCCGACACCGCGGCGATCACCTTCACCGACTGCCGGGTCCCGGCCGCGAACCTGCTCGGCTCACCCGAGATCGACACCAACCACGGCTTCGCCGGCGCGATGGCGACCTTCGACAACACCCGTCCGCTGGTGGCCGCGATGGCCGTCGGCTGCGCCCGGGCGTCGCTGGACCTGACCCGCGAGCTGCTCGAGCAGGCCGGCGTGGTCGTGGACTACGACCGACCGGCCCAGACGCAGTCCGCGGCGGCCGCCCGCTTCCTCCAGATGGAGGCCGACTGGGAGGGCGCGCAGCTGCTCACCCTCCAGGCCGCCTGGATGGCCGACAACCGCAGGCCCAACTCGCTGGAGGCCTCGATGGCGAAGGCCAAGGCGGGACGCGTCGGCTCCGACATCACGCTCGGCTGCGTGGAGCTGGCCGGCTCGCTCGGCTACGGCGAGGGCGAGCTGCTGGAGAAGTGGGCCCGCGACTCCAAGATCCTCGACATCTTCGAGGGGACCCAGCAGATCCAGCAGCTGATCGTGGCCCGCCGGCTCCTCGGCCTCACGAGCGCCGAGCTGAAGTAGCTCAGGCGTTCAGCCCGGCCAGCGCCGCCACGTCGCCGGCCCCGGCCAGGTCGGGCAACGAGACGAACACCGTCGACACCCCGCGCTCGGCCAGCGCGGCGTACCGGTCCCGCTGCTCGGGCACCGTCCCTGCATGGGTACGTCGCGCGAAGGCCGCCGCGGGCGTGCGGCCGCGCAGCCGCTCCACGCGCTCCCAGACGTCGTCCCGGTCGCGGCCGACCACCGGCAGGTCGAGGACGGTGATCGCCACCTCGGCGGGATCACGACCCACGTCGCGGCAGTGGTCGTGCAGGACCCGCACCTTGCGCTCGAGCTGGTCGGTGCGGACGTTGATCGCGTCGCCGAGGCGGGCCGCGATCCGCAGCGTGCGGCGCTCGCCACCACCCCCGACGATGACCGGAAGCGCTCCGACCGGGCGCGGGTACGCCGTGGTCTCGGGCAGCCGCGCCCGGGTGCCGGCGTACGCCTTGGTGCCCGGGGCCCACAGCGCCCGCATCGTCTCGACCGCGTCCTCGAGCAGATCGAGCCGCTCGCGATCCGACGGGAACGGCAGCCCGAAGCCCGTGTGCTCGCGCTCCCACCAGCCGGCGCCGACGCCCACGAACGCGCGGCCGCCGGAGAGCACGTCGAGCGTCGCCGCCGCCTTCGCGATCACCCCGGCCGGCCGGAACGATGCGGGGGTGCACAGGGTGCCGAGCCGGAGGCCGCTACCCAGCGCCGCCAGGTGGCCGAGCGTCACCCACGGCTCCGGGATCGGCTCCCACGCCCGGCCCACCTGCGGGATCTGGATGAGGTGGTCCATCAGGGCGAGCCCGGCGAAGCCGGCAGCATCGGCCGCCTGCGCCACCTCCCGCAGCCAGACCGCCGGCTCCTCACCCCACGGGAAGCGCGAGACCTGGAGGATGACGTCCACCCCCGCGGACGTACGACGCTCGGGCACCGTCGCGGGACGCGGCACGGTCGGCGGCGGCGCCGGTTCGGTGGTGACGGAGACCGCGTGCACGACGTCCCAGCCCTCCTCCACCAGCGCGCGCTCGATGTCCCGCACCGCTCGCAGCTGGCCGGCCAGTACCGGTGCCGGGACCGGCCGGTCGCGAGCCGCGTTGCGTCGACGGCACTCCGCGTCCGGGGTGGCGAGCCACGCCGCCACGGTCGGCAGCCCGGCCGCCCGTCCCGCGGCCAGCCAGGCCAGCCGCCGGTCGGCGTCGGTGCCGAGCGTGTCGACGACCGTGCACAGCCCGCGCCCGAGCCGGGCGGCCACGATCGTCTCCAGCAGCGCGAACGCGTCGGCGGAGGCGTCGAGGTCGTGGGGCCCGCTGCCGACCACGCCCCGCAACGCGTCGGAGGACACGATCTCCTCGCGGCGGTACCGCCCCGCGGCCCAGGATGACTTGCCCGAGCCGGAGGCACCGACGAGGACGACCAGGGCCGGATCGGGCAGCCGGGCGGTCGTCGATCCGCCGCCGGCGCTCAGCCGAACTCCAGCGTGTCGGGATCCGCCGCGGCCTGTTCGTCGGGACGGGACCACGGCGTGACCGGGCGGGGGACCTCCTCGCCGTCGACCACGAGATCGGTGCGCTCGTTCCAGAACGCCACGTGGTCACGGACCCGGGCCGCGTCGTCGAGCGGGGCCGGGTAGACCCACGCGAGGTCGCGGCCGGCCTCGCTCCCGTCGACCGTGGACAGATAGGACGCGTGCCCCTTGTAGGCACAGGCGGTCCGGGTGGCGCTCGGAGCGAGCAGGTCCATCCGGACGTCCTGCTGAGGGATGTAGTAGCGCACCGGCAGGTGGGTCTCGATCAGCATCAGTGCGCGCACCGTCGACGCCAGCGCCGTGCCGCCGAGCCGGACCTCGACCCGCCGGCCGGTGGCCAGCACGTCGATGCGCTTGAACGGATCGTGCGGGTGCGCGACGAGGACCTCGTCCTCGTTCAGCCAACGGGTGAACGCGTCGAAGTCGAGCACCACCAGATCGGCCAGGTCCTCGTCGTCGGGGAGGAACCCGACGCCGGGGAGTCGGCGCCGGCCGGCCACCAGGTCGGCGACCCGCCCCGGGGTGGTGTGGATCCAGAAGTCGGTGGGGCCGAGCATCGGAGGCAGCGCCGCGAGATCCGGCGGTTCGGGCTGCGGATCGGCGGGAACGACCTCGGCGCGGACGTCCTCGACCGGGACGGCGTACACCGGCACCAACCGGCGTGGCTCCCACACGAGCACGCCGCGACGGGTGTCGAGGACCGTGTCCCCGTCGAGTCCGGCGCGCAGCCGGGTCGGCACCGGTTCGAAGCGCAGCTGTGACACCGAGGAACCGAGGTGGTGCTTCATCCTCAGGGCCATGTCTCATTGAACACCCGTCCGGACCTGGGCGCGAGACGCCTGAACCCCGTCAGCTCAGGCGCCTCGCGGCTGGAGGGCCCGTCAGGAGACGGCGCGGAAGGGGTCGTGCTCGGCGAGGATCTTGTCGACCCGGGCCTGGTCGAGCCGGGCGTAGACCGCCTGGTTCTCCTGGTTGTCGCGCACGCACTTGGCGAGCGTGAAGGACGAGGTCGTCAAGAACATCGTCCCCAGCGCCAGGAAGGCGCGGATCCACGGATCGACCGGTAGGTAGCAGATCGCGAAGATCATCGTGAGCAGGGCGACTCCGAACGAGAGGCCGGCCTGCAGGAAGAAGGCGTTGGTGTTCCGGGACTGGGTTGAAGTGCTCATGGGGGAAGCCTGCCGGGAACCGTACGGCGCGGGACCCGTCGACCTACTCGACCTGCGCTGAGTACGCGCACCCATGCGGCACTCGGCACTCGGCTTCACCCCTCGCGGCCGAGAGCGTCACCGGACCTTGAGCGCGGCCAGCTTCTTCGAGGTCCCGAGCACCTTCGAGGTCGCGGAGAGCACCACGGTGTACCTGTGCTTGCCCCGCGGCACCTTGGTCAGCCTGATGGAGCCGCGGCCGGACCTGAGGGTGACCTTCTTGCGGACCTTGCGGCCCTCCTTGACGGTGATCTTCGCGCCCTTGACCAGTGCCCCGCCTGCCTTGACGGTCACCTTGACCAGCGCGGTACGGCGGGCCGGGCTGCTGGCCTTGGCGGTGAGCGTGGGCTTGAGCTTGACCACCGTGGCGGCATGGGGGGTCGGCGGCAGGAGCGAGACGTTCCCGGCCCGGTCGTGCGCGACGGCGGAGAAGCGGTAGGTGTGTCCTGCAGAGCCGGGGTAGTTCGCACTGCCCGTGCCGGAGCCCTCCTTCCAGAGCGCGTACGTCCCACCGTCCACCGCGACGAAGACGTCGACAGAGTCGATCCCCGAGTGCGCGTCGGCGGCCGTCCAGGACACCGGGAACGACGCGCTTCCGGTGCTGGCGGGCGCCTTGACACCGGCGGTCGGCGCGGTGCCGTCGATCAGGTTGGTCCAGGTGTTGGTGAGGATGGCGGGGTTCAGGTCGAAGACGATCGAGGCCCGGCTCGAGAGCACGGTGCCCTCGGGGACACTCTTCGGCCGGACGTCGAAGTAGAGGACTCCCTGCCCCTCGCTGCCGTCGACGTTCGGGGGCAGGAATCCCCGGAACGGGTCTTCGGGCAGCTCCCCGGTCAGCGGGTCGACCGTCATCAGGTGCCACCGGACCTCGCCTCCGACCACGGAGGCCTTGACGTCGACCTGGAGGTCGCCGGTCCCGGCGATGTCGACGAGGTCGTCGAGGCTCGTCGAGCCGGACGGTGGCGTCCAGAGGGTGTTGCCGAAGCGGACACCACCGAACCGCACCGTGCTCAGGTCGTACTGCGCAGGGTCGAGCGTGTCGACCACGCGTACCTCCTGGGCGGGTGCGGAAGCCGTCTTGTCGTTCTCGAAGTAGACCGCGAACGTGTGCGTCCCGCCGCCACGGATCGCGTGCTGGCGACCACCCCCGGACGGACCGACCAGCTCGTTCGGGTCGAGCGACGCCACGGAGCTCTGGGGGTTGGAGAGCTGGTCGTAGCAGCCCTTGGCACCGGTGGCCAACGACCCGAGCGTCGACAGCCCCCCGAGGATGCCTGCCGCGATCTGCCCGCCCGGAATCACCGAGGCCACGCAGGCGAGCTGGCTGGTCGCAGCCAGGAAGGCCTCGCCCGAGGACGACGCGCTGAACGGCGGAGCGCCGGTGACCAGGTTGTTGGACACCGCGTTGATGCCGTCGGCCGCCATCCCGACGCACGGACCGCCCGGGATGAAGTTGGTGGCCGCACTGACCGCGAGGTCGCCGCAGGCACCACCGATGCCGAGGAACTTCTGCGGGCCGCCCACGGCCCGCGCGGCGGTCGGCGTACCTCCGGCGGTGGTGTCGACGATGCACCCGCCCACGAGCAGCTTGATGTCGTAGTCCGCTGCCACCGGCACGTTGATCTCGAAGTCGTACTGGTGCTTCTTGCCCCCGGGCACGTTGGAGATCAGCAGCGGCAGCCCGACGATGCCGCCCCGGGTGTAGACGGAGTTCTGCGGGCGCCACTCCTGGGTGAGGATCGGGGTGTCGGCACCGGTGGTGTTGGTCATCGGGAACTTCGGGGTGATCTCGGTGCCGACGGGGAAGCCCTCGACGACGAGTGGGACCCCCACCGCATCGATGTTGCCGAAGTTCTCCACGACCACCGAGATCGTCTGCTTCCGGCCGGCGACGAAGCGCCCGAGCCCGACGAGGGTGGCACGGACGTCCTGGACCCGCGGCGCTTCCAGGGTGAACGCGCTCGGGACCGTGATCGTGCCGTCGCCCGGGGTGGCCACCTCCACGGAGTACGTGCCCAGAGTGGCACCGGACAGGTCGAAGCGGACGTCCATCCAGCGGGCGTCCGGGGTCACGGACTGCGGCACGCCTGCGATGCGCACGCCGGATCGCACCAGGGTGACGTCCGAGTCCAGCGTCAGGGCCTTGCCCTGGATGGTGATCGTGACCGATCCGGCCTTGCCCGCCGAGCGCGGGCTGGTCGAGGACACCGTGAACACGTCGGAGCCGCAGGCCGGGTTGAGGCAGGTGGCACCGAGCACGAACGCCCCCGGCGTGGCGCCCTGCACCAGCACGGCGTACGCGCCGCTCTGGGGCAGCGTGCACGACGTAGGCCCGTACGCCGTGCAGATCGTGCTGCCGTCCGGCGCAAGCAGGTGCACGACCCGGGTGTCGGCCGGGAAGTCCGGATTGCTGGCCCGGAGCTCGAGCTGGTCCGCGGCCGCTCCGTCGAAGCGGTAGCACGCGACCGAGTCGGTCTCCGGCAGCTGTCCGCGCCGGTCGGAGATCCCGACGGCGATCGAGTCGATCGCCGTGCAGCCGATCGGGCTGTTCATGCGCCGGGCCGCCACCCGGTAGCCCGAGTCGTCGAGGACGCTGCCGCGGACGAGCAGCCGGTAGGGTGCCGGGCCGGTGAGGTGGCAGGCCGCCGGGTCGCCCCCGACCCTGCACATGACCTCACCGCTGCCGTCCAGGACCTGGCCGTCGATCGAGGTCCCCGTCAGCGACGCGACCGTGACCCGGGCCCAGTCCTGGCGAGCCAGCCCGAGCGTGTGGCAGCGCACCGCACGGTCGGCCACCAGGGCTGTCGTCACGGGCAACGCCGACATCGAGGCGGTCGCGTCCAGGCCGGTGCAGCCGGTGGCGTCGCCGACCCGTCCCAGCCAGGTGAGCTGGTCCCCGGCGCGGGCATCGGCGGCGGAGCCGCCGCTGACCGCGATCAACCGGTACGGCGCCGGGCCGGTGAGCCGGCACTCGTCGGAGGTGTTGCCGTAGACGGTGCAGATGGTGGTGCCGGCGGCGTTGACCAGCCGCTGCCGTGCGTACAGTCCGTCGAGGCCCTGCGCGTCGAGGCGGTAGCCCTGCCCGGTGGCGCCGGTGACGCTTCGGCAGGCGACGTTGCCCGCCTGCGCGAAGGCCAGGGTCGTGGCCGCCGCGTCCCACGCGGTGGAGCCGATCGCGGGGCAGCCGGTCGCATCGGAGAGGGCGAACATGCCCAGCCTGAAGCCACCCGGCTGTCCGGCGGGGTCGCCGGAGACGACCACGCGGTAGGTGCCGGCGGGCAGGTCACCGAGGGTGTCGAGGTCGCCGCTGCCCCGGTAGACGCTGCGACCCTCGTCGTCGTACACCTCGAGCACGGGGCTCCAGGCGTTGGACGCCTGCGTGAACCGGAGGACGTGGGACCCATCGCCGGTGGTGGTCACCCGGAAGCAGTCCTGGGCGTCCGATCCGCGGGTCGAGGAGAGGGGCAGGTTCCCGCCCCAGGCGCCGGCGGCCATCGTGGCGCACCCGGCCGTCGACGCGGTGTTGTTGATCCAGGTCTGGAACGTGCCCGGTGCGTTCGACCAGGGGTCCAGCCGGGACACCATCCGGAACGGCGCCGTCCCGGCCAGCCGGCAGTCGGTCGACTGGTAGTCCGGGAGCTCGCACGTCTCCCGGCCGGCCGCGTCGTAGACGGTCGTCATCACGTTGGTCTGGACAGCGCTGGTGCGCGTCTCCACCCGGATCCGGGAGCCGGCCGGGTCGGGCAGCTCGCGGCAGATCAGCTCACCTCCCTGCGCGAAGGAGCCGCTCTGCGCGGAGGCGTCCCAGCCGGTCGCGGCGACCGACACGCATCCGGACGCGGCCGCATCGAACCAGCCGAGCCGGTAACCCGCCGGCAGGTCGCGGTTGTCCCCGCTGACCAGGACCCGGTAGGTCTCCCCGGGCGGCAGGTCGGGAAAGGCGGCGTAGCCGTTGCCCACGTAGCCGACAGGGAGTCCGTTCTGGTCGTGCACCTGGACCTGCATGGCCCAGGCGTTGTTCGCCGCACGCAGCCGGAGCAGGTGCAGCCCGCCCGTTCCCGTGCTCACGGTGAAGCACTCCGCCGCACCGGCGCCCCGGGATGCGGAGGTGGGCAGGTCGGCGCCCCACGAGGCGTCGGGAAGGCCGGTGCAGCCTTCACCGCTGGTGATGTCACGCAGGTCGATCTCGTAGGACCCGGCGACCGCGGTCCGCGGGTCGCTCCCGGTCCAGGTGAGGATCCGGAACGGCGTCGGGCCGGTGAGGCGGCAGTCGCTCGCGTAGTCGCTGACGGTGCAGACGTAGGCGCCGTCACCGTCCACCAGGGTGCTGCGCAGCGCATCGTGGCCCGTGACCCGCCCGTTCAGCATGTGCCCGCGCGGCGTGGCGAGGACGTGGCAGTCGACCTCGGGTGCGGCGAGCGTGCCCGCGGTGGTCGCCGCACCGAACGCGGTGGAACCGAGGTCGTCGCAGCCGGCGGCCGCGGGGGAGAAGAGCCCGAGCCGGTACGTGGGGTTCCCGGAGGGCGTGCCGGTGACGTCCACCTGGTACGTGGTCCCCTGGGTGAGGTCGATCGAGAGGAACCCGTCGTAGACGGTGCCCCGGACGTTGCCCGCCGAATCGATGATGGTCGCGGTGCCCGTCCAGGCACTGCCGTCCTGGACGAATCGGACGAAGTGCATGCCGGTCGCCGAGGGCGTGAACTGGTAGCACTCCCGCTCCGAGGTCCCGCGGTCCGCGGAGACCGGCAGCGGAGCACCCCAGGTCGCCAGGGTCACCGTGGTGCAGTCGGCGGCGAGCGAGCTGAGGGTTCCGGCGCGCTCGGCGCCCGTGCCCGCCTTCGTGCCCGCCTTCGTGCCCGCCTTCGTGCCCGCCTCCCGGTCGGGCGTCGTGGTCGTGCCCGGTGACTTCTCGGGTGCGGTGCCCGGTGTCTTCCCGGGCGCCGGATCGGTGCTCGGGTCGGCGTTCGGCGTCGGCGCGGGCTCCGGGTCCGCGGTCATCGTCAACGAGTCGGTCGTCGAGGGTGCCGGCGACGGCTCCGGGTCGGCGGCCCGGGCGACGCCGGCCGGACTGAGCACGGCGACGACCAGGACGGCCGACAGCAGGCGACGTACGACGACAGCAGCGATCATCCCCACAGCAACCACCCCGTTCGGTCCCACCCCGAGTCCTGCCGAGGACAGTAGAACCGTCCGGCGGCTGGTCCAGCCCGCACGGCGGACTCTGGGGTCGAACCACCCACCCGGGGCATTCCCCGCGGGCCGTCCTGGCTGGGGTCGGGTTCGGGCATAGTGGCGCCATGCCCCCGTCCGACCAGCGCACTGACGAGCGCCCCCACCAGCGCACCGAGCTGATCGTCTCGGTCCTCGACGACGCGTTCGCGCCGCTGATGAGGTCCGACCCGGTGGCGTTCCGGGGCAAGTACCGCAAGATGGCCGCCGACCCGCACGCCTTCTACCGGGGCTCGGCCTGCCTGTTCTACGCCGACGTGTCCACCGCGGAGGACCCGTTCATCACCCGGGAGAACGAGCGGATCTGGATCCACGGCGACCTGCACGTCGAGAACTTCGGCACCTACCTCAACTCCGACGGCCGGATGGTGTTCGACGTCAACGACTTCGACGAGGCCTATCTCGGACGCTTCACCTGGGACCTGCAGCGGTTCGCGGCCTCACTGGCCCTGGTCGGCTGGCAGAAGGCACTGCCCGAGGAGGACGTACGTCGCCTGATCGGCCGCTACGTCCGGAGCTATCTCTCGCAGGTCGACCACTACCGCGGCACCGACGACGACGAGGACTTCGCGCTGCACCTCGAGAACACCACCGGCCCGGTGCACGACGCGCTGGTGGCGGCGCGGCTCCAGCGCCGCGCGGACCTGCTCGACACCAGCACCGTCCTGCACGAGGACGTGCGCATGTTCCGCGACGAGGCGTCGATGCGGAAGCTGTCGAAGACCGAGCGCGCCAAGGTGGTCCGGGCCTTCGAGGGCTACCTCGAGACGATCCCCGAGCACAAGAGAGCCGAGCGAGAGCTGTTCTACGACCTGCGCGACGTGGTGGCGAAGTCCGGGTTCGGGATCGGCAGCGCCGGCCTCCCGGCCTACAACCTGCTCGTCGAGGGCTACAGCCAGGCGCTCGACAACGACGTCGTCCTCTCGATGAAGCAGGCCAACATCCCCGCGGTCAGCCGGTTCGTGGACACCAGCGACGTGGACGCCTACTTCGACAACGAGGGCCACCGCACCGTGGTCAGCCAGCGCGCGCTGCAGGTGCACACCGACCCGTTGCTCGGCCACACCACCATCGACGGCGTCGGGTTCGTGGTCGCCGAGGTCTCGCCGTACGAGGTCGACCTGGACTGGTCGAACCTCACCGAGCCCGACGAGATCGCCGCTGTCGTCGACCTGCTCGGTCGGGCCACCGCCAAGATCCACTGCGCCTCCGACGAGGACAGCGAGCAGGACCTCGTGGACTTCCAGGTCGAGGAGGCCATCGCGGCGGGGGTCGAGGGCCGCCGCAGGAAGTTCATCGCCTGGGTGCAGGACTTCGGGATCGACTACGCCGAGCGGGTCCGCGATGACCACGCGCTGTTCGTCGGCGCGTTCCGCGAGGGCCGCATCGGCGTCTCCGCCACCTGAGGGCGTCCCTGCCGACAGTGCGGTGGATCCGCTGCACCAGGTGCGTCGGATCTACCGCACTGTGCCCGCGGACTCACCCGGGGTCCCGCGCAGGTACGTCGGCGCCCGCCAGCCCTGCCCGACGTAGGCCGTGTCGACCGCGCGGCGGACCGCCTCGACCCGCTCGTCGGGGACCAGCGCCACCGCCGAGCCGCCGAAGCCGCCACCGGTCATCCGGGCACCCAGGGCGCCGGCCTCCTCGGCGGCGAGCACGGCCACGTCGAGCTCGGCGCAGCTGATCTCGAAGTCGTCGCGCATGGAGGCGTGCGAGGCGGTGAACAGCCGACCGACCGCGGCCCAGTCGCCGGTGCCCAACGCGCCGACGACCGCCCGGACCCGGTCGTTCTCGGTGAGGATGTGCCGGGCACGCCGGAGCAGGACCGGCTCGGACAGCGTGTCCCAGCCGCTGGCCTGCGACAGCAGCGGCACGCCGAGCAGCTCGGCCGCCCGGGCGCACTCGGACCGACGATCGCCGTAGCCGCCGTCGGTCAGCGCGTGCGAGACCCCCGTGTTGATCACCAGCAGCGTGAGACCCGCGCCGTCGAGGGCGAGCGGGACCGGGCGCTGGTGGTCGGCACCGAAGTCGAGGAGCAGCGCGGTGTCCGGCGCGGCGAACAGCGCGATCGCCTGGTCCATGCCGCCCGTCGGGGCACCGGCCATCTCCGACTCCGCCCGGATGCACGCGGCCAGCAGCCGGTGCCGGAGCGCGTCGTCGAGCGGGGCGCCCGCGAGCGCGGCCACGGACACCGCGACCGCGCACTCCACCGCTGCGGAGCTCGACAGGCCGCCGCCCACGGGGACCGTCGACTCCAGCACGATGTCGAGCCCGGACACCAGGAGGCCGTCGGCGGCGAGCGCCCACACCACGCCGGCGGCGTACGCCGCCCAGCCGGTCACGCTGCCCGGGGCCAGGTCGGCGAGCCGTCCCTCCCACGGGTCGTCGAAGCCCGAGCTGGCGATCCGGAGCACGCCGTCGTCACGCGTGGCGCAGGCGGCGTACGTCGCGTGCGGCAGCGCCACCGGCAGGCACAGGCCGCCGTTGTAGTCGGTGTGCTCGCCGATCAGGTTGACCCGCCCGGGAGCGCGACCGACCACCACCGGCGGCCGGCCGAAGCGGTGGGTGAACGCGTCCGAGGCACGCTCGGCGAGCCGGGTGGGCGTGCCGGGCTCCACGAGGGACATGCCGACACCCTAGGGACCGGCACCCGGATCGCCGGCACCGGGCGACCGACCCTGGCAACGGGGCCTGCCAGAATCTGCGGATGACCGAGGACGAGAGCCGCGAGCCCGACGAACGGCTCGTGGAGCTGGCACACCGCATGTTCGACCTGGCCCGCGAGGGCGAGGCGGCGACGCTGCTGGCCTACGTCGACGGGGGAGTGCCCGCCGACCTCACCGATGCCCAGGGCAACACGCTGCTGATGCTGGGCGCCTACCACGGGCATGCGCCGGTGGTGAGCGGCCTGGCGGAGCGCGGCGCGGACGTCGACCGGCTCAACGACCGAGGTCAGTCGCCGCTGGCGGGCGCGGTGTTCAAGGGCGAGGACGCGGTGGTGTCCGCCCTCCTCGGCCTGGGAGCCGACCCGGACGCCGGCACCCCGTCGGCGCGCGCGACCGCGGAGATGTTCGGCCGCACGCTCTGACCGACCACCCTTGTAGGTTCTCCGGGTGCGCTTCCTCCATGACGCGGCCCCGCCGCACGACCTGACCTACGACGACGTGTTCATGGTGCCGCGGCACTCCGCGATCGCCAGTCGCTTCGACGTCGACCTTTCGACCGAGGACGGGACGGGCGCGACCATCCCGCTGGTGGTCGCCAACATGACCGCGATCGCCGGCAAGCGGATGGCGGAGACGGTGGCCCGCCGCGGCGGGCTCACGGTCATTCCGCAGGACATCCCGATCCCGGTCGTCACCGACGTCGTCCGGTTCGTGAAGTCGCGCGACCTCGTCCATGACACCCCGATCGCGCTGACCCCGCACCAGACGGTCGCCGAGGCGCTCTCCCTGATCCCCAAGCGCTCCCACGGCGCCGCGGTGGTGGTCTCCGACGGCCGGCCGGTCGGCATCGTCAGTGCCACCGACTGCGCCGACGTGGACCGCTTCGCCCAGGTCGGCGACGTGATGAACACCGCCCTGGTCACCCTGCCGCCCGACACCGAGCCGCGGGCGGCCTTCGACGCCCTCGACGCGGCCCGGGTGCCGCTGGCCACCGCGGTGGATGCCGACGGCCGGCTGGTGGGGGTCCTCACGCGTACCGGTGCGCTGCGCGCCACCCTCTACCGTCCCGCGGTCGATGCCGGTGGCGGCCTGCGGATCGCGGCCGCGGTCGGCGTCAACGGTGACGTGGCGGCCAAGGCCGCCGAGCTTCTCGAGGCGGGCGTCGACTGCCTCGTGGTCGACACCGCGCACGGCCACCAGGACCGGATGCTGGACGCCCTGCGTGCGGTCCGTGCCCTGGGCCCATCGGTCCCGGTCGCCGCCGGCAACGTGGTCTCCGCCGAGGGCACCCGGGCGCTGGTCGAGGCGGGCGCCGACATCGTCAAGGTCGGCGTCGGCCCGGGCGCCATGTGCACGACCCGGATGATGACCGGCGTCGGCCGGCCGCAGCTCTCCGCCGTCCTGGAGTGCGCTGCGACCGCCCGGGAGCTCGGCAGGCACGTCTGGGCCGACGGGGGAGTACGACACCCGCGCGACGTGGCGCTGGCTCTCGCCGCCGGCGCCTCCTCGGTGATGGTCGGCTCCTGGTTCGCCGGCACCCACGAGTCCCCGGGGGACCTGCTGGTCGACTCCGACGGGCGGGAGTTCAAGGTGTCCTTCGGGATGGCCTCGGCCCGCGCGGTCGCGAGCCGGACGTCGTCGGAGTCGGCGTACGACCGGGCCCGCAAGGGCCTCTACGAGGAAGGCATCTCGTCCTCGCGGATGTACCTCGACCCGCAACGCCCCGGTGTGGAGGACCTCATCGACCAGATCTGCTCCGGGGTGCGCTCGGCCTGCACGTACGCCGGCGCCGCCACGCTCGCGGAGCTCCACGAGCGGGCGGTCGTCGGCGTGCAGTCGAGCGCCGGCTTCCACGAGGGAAGGCCGCTCTCGACCAGCTGGTGAGTGCTCAGCGGGTGGTCGGGTCCTTCTCGACCTGGAGGACGAAGTCGTCGCCGTGCTCGGTGACCCCGGTGACGACCGCGGCGTCCACGGCGTCCTGGGCGTACCTCCGGCGGACCACCATCGGGTCCGTCCCGAGGTCCTTGACCAGCGAGACAGCCAGCCCGACCATCACCAGCACGAACGGCGTGGCCGCCACGATGGTGATCGTCTTGAGGCCGTCGAGCGCGTCGGCACCACCGGCCAGCAGCATCACCGCGGCGACGGCACCGGTGGCGACGCCCCAGAAGATCACCGTCGGCCTGCTCGGCTCGAGCGCGCCGCGCTCGGAGAGCGAGCCCATCACGATCGAGGCGGCATCGGCGCCGGACACGAAGAAGATCGCGACCAGGATCATCACCAGGATGCTCGCGGCGGTGGCGGCGGGGTACGCCGCCAGCGTGTTGAACAGCTGTGACTCGGGAGTCGCGGCCCCGGCGATGTCGGTGCCCTTCTTCTGCAGGTCGATGGCCGCGCCTCCGAAGATGCAGAACCACACGAGGCTGACCAGGCTCGGCACCAGCAGCACCCCGGTGACGAACTGACGGATGGTGCGACCGCGCGAGATGCGGGCGATGAACATGCCGACGAACGGCGTCCACGAGAGCCACCAGGCCCAGTAGAAGACGGTCCAGTCGGCCAGCCAGTCGCGGGTGGCCGTTCCCTCGGCGCTGGTGCGGGCCGCCATCATCGGCAGCTCGCCGACGTAGGTGCCGATCGAGGTCGGGATCAGGTTCAGCATGAAGACCGTCGGGCCCACGACGAACACGAACAGGGCCAGCGCGAGGGCGAGCACCATGTTGATGTTCGAGAGCCACTGGATGCCCTTGGCCACGCCGGAGACGGCGGAGAGGACGAAGGCGGCGGTGAGCGCCGCGATGATGCCGATGAGGGCCATGTTGCCGAGCTCACCCACGCCGGAGACGATCTGGAGGCCGCTCTGGATCTGCAGGGCACCGAGGCCGAGCGAGGCGGCCGAGCCGAACAGGGTCGCGAAGATCGCGAGCATGTCGATGATCTTGCCGCCCGGGCCGTGGGCGTGCTTGCCGAGCAGCGGCTCGAAGGCGGCGCTGATCAGCTGGACGCGCCCCTTGCGGTAGACGCCGTAGGCGATGGCCAGGCCGACCACGGCGTAGATCGCCCAGGGGTGCAGGGTCCAGTGGAACAGCGTGGTGGCCATCGCGTTCTGCGCGGCCTCCTGATTGCCCGCACCGCCGGTGCCCGGCGGGGGAGTGGCGAAGTGGGTGATCGGCTCGCTGACGCCATAGAACATCAGGCCGATGCCCATCCCCGCGGAGAACATCATCGCGATCCAGGAGACGGTCCGGAACTCCGGCTCCTCGTCGTCGCGACCCAGCGGGATGTTGCCGTACCTGCTCATCGCCAGCCAGATCACGAAGACCACGAAGGCGCTGGCGGTGGTGACGAACAGCCAGCCCGCGTTGGTCATCGTCCAGTCGAGCGAGCTGCCGGAGACCGCGGCGAGCGAGGAGGTGCTGAGGAACCCCCAGACGAGGAACGCGACGGCGATCGCGGCCGTCACACCGAAGACGACCCTGTCGAGGCCGGAACGGGTGGGCTCACCCGCCTCGACGGCCACGTCGAGGGCGGGGTGCGGGATGATGTCGGACGGCGGAGTCGAGCTGCCGGACACGGGCGTTCTGGTCTGCGTCACTGTGGGCGGCGCGGCAGGCGCCTACCTCCTGTCGGCTGTGGGGTTGCTGTGCCAGGACCGTGTCAAGGTTGGTCCCTGCAAGGCAAGCCGAGGCGGCGTGACTCCGGCCACGCCCGCCGGGTCCTCAGCGGCGCCGCTTGCGGCGCTCCGGTGGCCGCGGCTTCGGGGTGGACCGGCGCTTGGCCGCCGTCGCGGCGGCGGGCTTCCGGGGCGTGCGGGCCCGCGCCGCGGCCCCGGAGGGCTCCTGGGGGCTGCCACCCCGAGAGCTGCCCTCCCGGCGGCCGCGGACGACACCGATGAACCGCTCGAGCCGGTCATCGTCGTTGTCCACCAGCCAGGCCAGCCCGATCCGGGTCGGCGCGGCATCGCTCACCGGACGGTGGACGAGGTCCTTGCGGTGGTGCAGCCGCGCCACGGACATCGGCACGATCGCGATCCCGGTGCCGGAGGCGACCACCTCGAACGCCTCCTTGACCGTCATCTCCGGAAAGGTCAGGGGTGCCGCCGTCGCCACCTCGGCCCAGCCCTCGACGTCCCCGGCCACCAGCTGCTCGGCGCCGAGGTCGGCGAGCGGGATCTCGTCGTACGCCGCCACCGGGTGCTCGAGCGGCACCACGACCACCGCGCGCTCCTCGTACAGCGGGATCAGGTGGAGGCCCTCGCGGTCCACCGGAAGACGGACGAAGCACATGTCGGCGCTGCCCTCACGGAGCACCGACTCCTGCTCGGCCTCCCCGACGGGGGTCAGCTCCAGCGGTGTGCGGGGCTCACGCTCCCGCCAGATCCGCGCCCACTTGTCGGGGGTGACGCCGGGCACGAAGGCGATCCGGAGAGATTCCTGCACGGCGTCAGGCTACGACGCTTGACCCGCGACCCCGGGGACGGTCTACTCAGGGGTAAGGGTCCGATCGGACCCGGAGGAGATCTCGGTGACCACATACGCGTGCCACGACTGTCTGGGGTCGGTGCCTGCCGGCGAGGCGCTGCTGCGCTCCATCTCGTTCCAGCAGGTCGCCTACTGCCGCGACTGCTGGGAGCAGAACCACCTCGGCGTGGTCCCGGCCCCCCGCCGCAGTCCCGAGGACGCCTGGCGCTCCGTCGTCGAGGCCTGAGGTCGTCGGGCCGGAGCGAGACCACACCCGTCACACGCGTCACAGATCGACGGCGCGCCTGCTGGCGTCCCGGGGCCTTCGGGCGCATACTCGACTCATCTCGGGTGTGATCAATGGGGACCGGGACGGGGGATTCATCATGAGCAACATCTGCCACGACTGCCTGAGCACGGTGCCGGCCGGGGAGGCCGTCATCCGAACGGTGACGTTCCGACCGGTGGCGTACTGCCGGCCGTGCTGGGACGACCTGCACGCCGACCGGCCGATCATCGTGCCGATGCCGCGCGAGAGCAGCGAGAACGCGTCGCGCCGGTGGTACTCCCGGCGCCGCACCGGGTGACGGTCGTCAGCCTGGCCCGGTTGGCACCGAACGCCCTACCCCAGTCTTTCTTGACCACTGGGGTGCCCGACCGGAACACTTGACGGAGCATCACCATCCATCACGTGCCAGGGGGCCCCACGCCATGACCTACATCTGCCGAGACTGCCTCGAGGACGTCGGCAACGGCGATGCGGTCCTGCGCTCGGTGTCCTTCCAGGTGGTGGCCTACTGCCGCAGCTGCTGGCAGGAGAACCACGCCGACTTCGCGGTGCCCAGCCCACGCCGCAGTGTCGACGAGACCGCGGACACGGCCCACAGCGCCTGACGCTGCTCGACCTCTGAGAAGAATCCCCGGCTCCGGGCAATCCGCTCGTTGAGCCGCTCCGAACTGCCTGTGGCGTACCTCACATCGAGGACCCGCATCCTTTCGGAGGCCTGACTCATGAGCGACACCAGCAGAAGGAAGTTCCTCGCCGTCGCCGGCGCAGGAGCAGCAGTAGGGGCGGTCGGCATCACCGGCGGCTCCGCCATGGCAGGGGAGACCCGGCGTACGCCGGGAAGCGCCCGCGAGACCGTGGTGGCCTACGTCAAGAACCATGACTCCAGCGAGCTCCGGCTGATGGTCGGGGAACGCGAGGTGGTCGTCCACGACCGCGACCTCGTCACCCGCATCCTCAACGCGGCGGGAGGCAACTGAGGTGTCCTCACACCGCGAAGCACCGGAGATCTCCAAGGACCCCGTGGCCGACGGCACCGACGTCTACGCGTTCGTGAGCCCGGAGGACCCCCGCAAGGTCACCCTGATCGCGAACTTCATCCCGTTGCAGAAGCCTGACGGCGGCCCGAACTTCTACGAGTTCGGCGACGACGTGCGCTACGAGATCCACGTGGCCAACAAGGGCACGGCCGAGCCGGACATCACCTACCGGTTCCGGTTCACCACCAAGATCCGCAATGCGAAGACCTTTCTCTACAACACGGGGCAGATCAGCAACATCGGGGACCCGACCTGGAACCGGCCGCAGTTCTACTCCATCACCAAGGTCAAGAACGGCAGGGAGACCGTGATCGCGCGCAACCTGCCCGTGCCGCCCGTGAACGTGGGCAAGCGCAGCACTCCGGACTACGCGAAGCTCTCGCGGCAGGCCGTGCACTCGATCGGCTCCCGCAAGGTGTTCGCCGGCCAGCGTGCGGATGCCTTCCACGTCGACCTCGGCAGCATCTTC
The DNA here is from genome assembly GCA_963767955.1 of uncultured Actinomycetota bacterium. GTDB lineage: Bacteria > Actinomycetota > Actinomycetes > Propionibacteriales > Nocardioidaceae > Nocardioides. Next base: position 1,176,870 of record CAVYGA010000003.1, read on the forward strand.
GACCTCGGCGCCCTGCGTCCCTTCAACGAGGCGCACGTCATCAACATGCCGGAGATGAACGGCCGCAACGCCGTGCAGTCCTACAACGTGCACACCATCGCCCTCCAGGTGCGCATCAAGGAGCTCGCCCGCGGTGGCGTCCGACCGAAGGACCCGGCCAAGCCGGGGGCCGTGATCGGCGTCTGGGCGACCGCGAGCAGGCAGAAGTCGCGAGTCTTCGACAAGGCACAGGGCAAGTTCGTCGGCACCGGTCCCTGGCAGCAGGTCTCGCGGCTGGCCAACCCGCTGTTCAACGAGGTGATCGTCCCGATGGCGGAGAAGGACCAGTGGAACGCGCGGCCTCCGAAGAGGGACCGCCGCTACACCAAGTACGTCAACAGCCCCGAGCTCGGCAAGCTGCTCCCGGCGCTGTACCCGGGCGTCTTCCCCAGGCTGGCGGCGTACCGGAAACCACGCGCCGACCTCAACGCGATCCTGATGACCGGCATCCCGAGTGGGGTGGTGCCGGGGTTCCAGAACTACACCGGCCCCGTCCAGGCGGACATGCTCCGGCTGAACGTCGCGATTCCGCCGACCAGGGAGCCCAACAATCTGGGTCTCGTCGCCGGGGATGCCGCCGGCTTCCCCAATGGCCGACGGATCGATGACGACGTGGTCACCATCGAGCTGCGCGCCATCGCCGGACTGACCATCCCGCTCGTGGATCCCAGCTACACCCCGGACGACGCCGCCAGCGCCGTCGAGGACGGGACCACCAACACCAACGCGGCGGTGACCGACACGTTCCCGTACCTCGGCCTTCCCGGCGGCGGCTACCAGACGGTGCCCGGCACCACGGCAGCGTCATGAGTGCGGCCGCGGTGGAGAACCCGCACGCCGGGCAGGGCTCGGTGCTGCTCGACATCGGCGGCGACATCGGGGCGATCGTGGTCACGATGCCGCGGACCATGCTGGGCCAGGAGATCGAGATCCGGTCGCTCGACGGGTCGGGTCACGTCCGCGACGAGCACGGGCACGTGCCCCACGTCGCGGTCGTCGACCGACCGGTCCTGGACGGCCACCTGCCGTCCCTGGTCTTCCCCGAGGTGGTGGAGGGCGGCTACGGCCTCTGCCTCAAGGGCTCCGTCGACGTGCTGCTCGCCCTCGAGGTAGCGGGGGGCCAGGTGACGACCGCCGACTGGCCGGTCTGACTGACTCGTCGAGCGACGACTGCGCGTCCGGGACCGCTTGAAATGAAGGAAAGACCCCGTGGAGCCGGGGTCTTTCCAGTGTCCGAGGGGGGACTTGAACCCCCACGCCCTAATACGGGCACTAGCACCTCAAGCTAGCGCGTCTGCCAATTCCGCCACCCGGACGAGTGCGGTGGAACTGTAGCAAGAATGGTCCCCGATCCTCACATCGGCCCCACGCCACCCAGGTGTCAGGATGGGGGCATGGACGAGGACCCGAAGGACGTGCCGCAGACCGACCGACAGCCCCCGTCATACGACCCCGCGGCCGAGGTCGTGGACCTGTGCCGGGAGCTGATCCGGATCGACACCTCCAACTACGGCGACGAGGACGGACCGGGCGAGCGGAAGGCTGCGGAGTACGTCGCCGGCCTGCTCGACGAGGTCGGCATCGCGAGCAGTCTCTACGAGTCCGAGCCGGGGCGCACCTCGCTGGTCGCCCGCTGGGGGGACGGTCCGGGGGAGCCGCTCTTGCTGCACGGCCACCTCGACGTGGTGCCCGCCGCCGCGGCGGACTGGCGCATCGACCCGTTCGCCGGCGAGATCCACGAGGGCTTCGTCTGGGGCCGCGGCGCGGTCGACATGAAGGACTTCGACGCGATGGCGCTCTCCGTCATCCGGGCCCGCGCCCGGGCCGGTGCGCAGCCCAACCGGCCGGTGGTGCTGTGCTTCACCGCCGACGAGGAGGCCGGCGGCCACAAGGGCGCCCAGCACATCGTCGAGGAGCACGCCGACGAGATCGCGGACTGCACCGAGGCCGTCGGCGAGGTGGGTGGCTTCACCACCACCGTGCGCGGCAAGCGGATCTACCTCATCGAGGCGGCCGAGAAGGGGATGGCCTGGATGAGGCTGACCGCCCGTGGACGGGCCGGACACGGCTCGATGATGAACCACGACAACGCGATCACCGAGCTCGCCGGCGCCGTGGCCAGGATCGGCGCCCACCAGTGGCCGGTGCGGCTCACCCCGGCGATGGAGGTGCTGCTCGCCGCGGTCGCGGACATCGCCGGCACCGAGGCCACCCCCGAGAACGCCGAGGCGCTGGTCGAGGAGTTCGAGAGCTCCGCGCGGATGCTCGGCGCGGTGATCCGCAACACGGCGAACCCGACGATGCTGGAGGCGGGCTACAAGGTCAACGTGATCCCCACCGAGGCCACGGCGCACGTCGACGGGCGTTTCCTGCCGGGGTTCGAGGACGAGTTCTTCGCCACCATGGCCGAGCTCTGCGGCGACAACGTGTCGTGGGAGTTCCTGTCCAAGCAGCAGCCCTGGGAGACGCCGTACGACGGCCGGCTCGTCGACGCGATGACCCAGTCGATCCTGGCCGAGGACCCCGACGGCATCGTCGCGCCGTACCTCATGAGCGGCGGCACCGACGCCAAGCACTTCCGCAAGCTGGGGATGCGCTCCTACGGCTTCGCGCCGCTCCGGCTGCCGCGCGACCTCGACTTCGGTTCGCTGTTCCACGGCGTCGACGAGCGGGTGCCGGTGGACGCCCTCGAGTTCGGCGCCCGGGTCTTCGACCGGTTCCTCGAGCAGGCCTGACCAGCCCTCCCCGGCACCGCAGCTCGCCGCCCTCAGAACATGAACGCCCGCGTCTGCCGGATGATCTTGCGCCGCAGCACCACTCGGCGGGTGCCGTCCGCCGCGACCTGGGTCCGGGCCAGCTCCCAGCCACCCTTCTCGGCCCGCTCGACCAGCATCCTCGTCACCACGTTGCGACTGAACTCACGAGACAGGAGCAGCTTGTCGAACTCCCACTCCACGCCGGGTCGGTGCGCTCGTCGGGTGGCCACGGGCATCGGTCAGTCCCCTCCGGACACGTCGTCGAGCGCGTCCGTGATCTCGGCGGGCAGGGTGAGCTCGTCGATCCCGAGCGACGCCTTGAGCTGGGCGGCCGTGCGGGCCCCGACGATGGGTGCGGTGACCCCGGGCCGGTCGCGCACCCAGACCAGCGCGACCTCGATGGGGCTCCAGTCCAGGCCCTCGGCGGCCCGGACCACGGCTTCGACGACCCGCTGGGAGCGGTCGTTGAGATAGCTCCCCACGAAGTTCGCGAAGTGCGGCGACGCCGCCCGCGAGTCGGCCGGTGTGCCGGTGCGGTACTTCCCCGTCAGGACGCCCCGGCCCAGCGGCGACCAGGGGAGTACGCCGAGACCCATCGCCTCGGCCGCGCCGAGCACCTCGTGCTCGACCGCGCGGTTGAGCAGGGAGTACTCGACCTGCGTCGAGGCGATCGGCGCCCGACCGGGGACGGCGCGCTGCCAGGTCGCGGCCTGGGCGGTCTGCCAGCCGGAGTAGTTCGAGATCCCGACGTACGACGCCCGGCCGGTGGACACGGCATAGTCCAGCGCGCTGAGCGTCTCCTCGATCGGGGTGTCGTCGACCCAGGTGTGGACCTGCCACAGGTCGACGTGGTCGACCTGGAGACGGGCCAGCGACTGGTCGAGCGTCGAGATCAGGCTCCCGCGCGACACGTTCGTCTCGCGCTCGCCACGGCGTCGGGAGATGCCGGCCTTGGTGGCCAGCACCACGTCGTCGCGGCGGACCACGTCACCGAGCAGGGTGCCGATCAGCTCCTCGGAGGCGCCGTCGCCATAACCGGCCGCGGTGTCGAGGAGGGACCCGCCGGCCTCGGCGAAGGCGATCAGCTGGTCGCGGGCCTCGTGCTCGTCGGTGTCACGCCCCCAGGTGAGGGTGCCGAGGCCGAGCCGCGACACCTTGAGACCCGTGGCGCCCAGGGCACGTTGCTGCATGGGAAAAACCTAGCCGCGGGACGGCGCCGTCCCCGCGCAACGCGCCGAAGCCGGGCCGCGACCTGCGTCGCCGGGCACCGTAGGCTCCACCCGTGATCGACCTCCTCAAGGCCGTCGTCCTCGGCACACTCCAGGGGCTCACCGAGTTCCTGCCGATCTCCAGCAGTGCCCACCTCCGGATCTTCCCGGAGTTCCTGGGCTGGGGTGACCCGGGTGCCGCGTTCACCGCGGTGATCCAGATCGGCACCGAGCTCGCGGTGCTGATCTTCTTCCGCAAGGACATCTGGCGGATCGCCACGATGTGGCTGAGGTCGCTGGTGAAGCCGGAGTACCGCGGCCACCTCGACGCGCGGATGGGCTGGTACATCATCATCGGCTCGCTGCCGATCGTGGTGCTCGGCATCCTGCTCAAGGACGTCATCGAGCAGGACTTCCGCAGCCTGTGGCTGATCGGCACCACGCTGATCGTGCTGGGGGTGATCCTCGGGATCGCCGACCGGGTAGGCCGCACCGACCGGACCATCAAGCAGATGAACGTGCGACACGCGGTCCTGCTGGGGGCGGCGCAGGCCTGCGCCCTGGTGCCGGGCGTCTCCCGCTCGGGCGCCACCATCTCGATGGGCCGGTTCCTGGGCTACGACCGCGAGGCGGCGACCCGCTACGCGTTCCTGCTGGCGATCCCCGCCGTCGTCGGTGCCGGGCTGTTCGAGCTCAAGGAGATCCCGCACGGCGACAACGCCTACGGGTGGGGGCCGACGGTCCTCGCGACCGTCGTCTCCTTCGTCGTCGGGTACGCCGCCATCGCCTGGCTGCTGCGCTACGTCTCGACTCGGTCGTACCTGCCGTTCGTGATCTACCGGATCGGCCTGGGCTCACTGGTGCTGGGCCTGCTGGCCACCGGCGCGATCAACGCCTGACGGGGTGGGAGGCGCGACTCAACGGGAGGTCAGAGCCAGCCGGAGCGCTTGAAGAAGAGGAACGCCGACAGCGAGCTGGTCGCCATCAGCAGCAACGCCATCGGATAGCCCCACATCCAGTTCAGCTCGGGCATGTGGACGAAGTTCATCCCGTAGATGCTGCCCACCAGCGTGGGCGCCGCCACCAGGCCGACCCCGGCCGAGATCTTGCGCATGTCCTCGTTCTGCTGGACCGAGACCCGCGCCAGGTGGGCGTCGAAGGCCGTGGACAGCAGGTTGTCGAGGGTGTCGACGTCGTCCGCGGAGCGGGACAGGTGGTCGGCGACGTCGCGGAAGAACGGCGCCGCCTCGTCGTGGATGCCGTCCACGACACCGGCGGCGAACCGCCGCATCGGCTCGCGCAACGGCAGCACCGCGCGCCGGACCTCGGCGATCTCGCGCTTGAGGGTGTAGATCCGGACCGAGTCGTCCGTGCGGGCGGGGGAGAACACCGACTCCTCCACCTCGTCGACGTCGACCTGGAGCGCGCCGAGGACCTCCGAGTAGCCGTCGACGACGGTGTCGCAGACGGCGTACACGACGGCGGACGGGCCGTGGGTGAGCACCGACTCGTCGCCCTCGAGCCGGAGCCGGGCGGAGTGCAGCTCGGAACCCTGGCCGTGCCGGACCGTCACGATGAAGTCGGCGCCCACGAACATGTTGATCTCGCCGGTCTCGACCGCGTCCTCGGCGTCGACGTACCAGAGCGTCTTCAGCACCAGGAACAGCGAGTCGTCGTAGCGCTCGAGCTTGGGGCGCTGGTGGGCGTGCACGGCGTCCTCGACGGCGAGGTGGTGCAGCCCGAAGGCGATCGCCACGTCCTCGAGCTCGGTCTCGTCCGGCTCGTGCAGGCCGAGCCAGACGAAGTCTCCGTCGCCCTCCGCCAGGGAGCGGAGCTCGTGCAGGTCCGTGGGGGCGCAGTCCACCGGGACCCGGACGCCCTTGCGGTAGAGGGCACTGTCGACGATCACCTGGCGAGGTTAACCCCGATACGCTCGCCGACATGGCAACCGTGATCCTTCTGCGCCACGGCCGCACCACGGCGAACGCCACCGGGGTGCTCGCCGGCCGCTCCAGGGGAGTCCACCTCGACGACGTCGGCCGGCCCCAGGCCGAGCGTGCCGGTGCCCGGCTGGCGGGCGTGACGCTGGCCGGCATCGTGTCCAGCCCGCTCGAGCGGTGCCGCGAGACAGCGGCCGTGGTCGCCTCGCGCCAGGCCGCTCCGCCGAAGGTCCGCGTCGAGCGGGGACTGCTCGAGTGCGACTACGGCGACTGGACCGGCCGTGCGCTCAAGGAGCTCGCCAAGGAGAAGGCCTGGGGCACCGTCCAGCGTCAGCCCTCCGCCGCCGCCTTCCCCGGCGGGGAGTCGCTCGCGGCGATGGGATCCCGGGTCACCGCGGCGGTGCGACGCCTCGACGCCGAGGTCGAGGCCGAGCACGGTCCCGGCGCGGTCTGGGTGGCGGTCAGCCACGGGGACCCGATCAAGGCGGTCGTCGCGGACGCTCTCGGCCTGCACCTCGACCAGTTCCAGCGGATCGTCGTCGACCCGGCCTCGATCACCGTCGTCCGCTACACCCCCGACCGGCCGTTCGTGCTGGCCACCAACACCCACGAGGGCGACCTGAGCTGGTTGACCCCGCCCAGGAGGACCCGGCGACGCCGTACGTCGGACGCGGCGGTCGGTGGCGGTTCGGGACCGGAATAGGGTGGCCGACATGCCTCCTCTCGTCCACGGCTTCGACCCCCCCGAGCGCTTCGTGGCCGGCACCGTCGGCCCGCCCGGACAGCGCACCTTCTTCCTCCAGGCGCGCGAGGGCGCACGCGTCGTGAGCATCTCCCTGGAGAAGCAGCAGGTGCAGGTGCTGGCCGAGCGCATCGACGACCTGCTCGACGAGCTGATGGGGAGCGAGGCCACGCAGAGCCTCATCCCGGCCGTCGCCCCGCTCGACCTCGACGACTCCGACCCCCTGGACCAGCCGATCGAGGAGGAGTTCCGGGCCGGCACCATGACGCTGTCCTGGGACGCCGCCGAGGAGCGCATCGTGATCGAGGTCTTCCCGTTCAACGAGGCAGCCGTGGTCGCCCCGGACCAGGTGGAGGAGGACTTCACCGAGCCGGAGCCCGAGGAGGTCTTCGTGGTCCGGATCCCGGCCAGCGGAGCCCGGGCCTTCGTCAAGCGCGCCGGACAGGTGCTCGGCGCCGGGCGCGCCACCTGCCCGTTCTGCGGCAACCCGATCGACCCCGACGGCCACCTGTGCGTGCGGGCCAACGGCTTCCGCCGACGCGACCCGTGAGCCTGGCCGACGACGTCGGAGACCTCCACGACGGCGAGATCACGCTGGTCGGCCGGGTGATGCCGGCCTCCAACGCGACCTTCGTGGGCACCATCGGCCAGCGCCAGGTCGTCTACAAGCCGGTCGCGGGGGAGCGTCCCCTGTGGGACTTCCCCGAGGGCACGCTGGCCGGCCGTGAGGTGGCGGCGTACGCCGTCTCCGAGGCTCTGGGCTGGGGCGTGGTGCCGACCACGATCCTGCGCGACGGTCCGCACGGCACCGGCATGGTGCAGGCGTGGATGGAGCCCGACGAGGACGAGGCCGCCGTGGACATCGTGCCCGCGGGGGAGCTGCCCCCGGGGTTCCTGCACGTCATCGACGCGCTGGGCCCCGACGACGAGCCCGTCGCGCTGGTGCACGAGGACAGCGTGGGGCTGCGCCGGATGGCGGTCTTCGACGTGCTGGTCAACAACGGTGACCGGAAGGGCGGCCACGTGCTCGCCACCCCCGACGGACGCCGCTACGGCGTGGACCACGGCGTCTCCTTCCACGTGGAGAACAAGCTCCGCACCGTGCTCTGGGGCTGGGTGGGCCACCCGCTCCGGGACGACGAGCGAGCAGCGGTCGCCGCGGTCCGCGACGACGCCGAGCTCCACGCCCGGCTCGCCGAGCTGGTCACCGACGTCGAGGTGCTGGCGTTCCGGCGCCGCTGCCAGCGACTGATCGACCGGGGGGTGCTGCCGTCGCCGTCCTCGCAGTGGCCGTCGATCCCGTGGCCCGCGTTCTGAGCGCCGTTGGCTAGGCTTCCCGCCATGCAGAGCTGGTCCGCACCCGAGGTGCCCTCCCTCCCCGTGACGGGCCCACCGGTCTCCCTCCACGACACCGCCACCGGTGGTCATGGTGGAGACCCGTCCGGACGGTCCGGCCCGGCTCTACGTCTGCGGCATCACGCCCTACGACGCCACGCACCTCGGCCATGCCGCGACGTACGTCGCCTTCGACCTGCTCCACCGAGCCTGGCGGACGGCCGGCCACGAGGTGAGCTTCGTGCAGAACGTCACCGACGTGGACGACCCGTTGCTGGAGCGGGCCACCAAGGTGGGCGTCGACTGGCGCGAGCTGGCCATCCGCGAGACCCAGCTGTTCCGAGACGACATGGAGGCGCTGCGGGTGCTGCCCCCGGCGCACTACATCGGGGCCGTCGAGTCGATCCCGCTGGCCGTCGCGCTGATCGAGCGCCTGGTCGCCACCGGCGCGACGTACACGGTCGACACCGACCTCTACTTCTCCGTGACCGCCGACGACGCGTTCGGCGCCGTGTCCGGCTGGGACCGCGAGACCATGCTCGGGATCTTCGGCGAGCGCGGCGGCGACCCGGAGCGGTCCGGCAAGAAGGACCCCCTCGACTGCGTCCTGTGGCGCGGCGAGCGCGAGGGCGAGCCGTCCTGGGACAGTCCGTTCGGCCCGGGCCGACCCGGCTGGCACATCGAGTGCTCGGCGATCGCGCTCGAGCACCTCGGCCACGCCTTCGACGTGCAGGGCGGCGGCAGCGACCTGGTCTTCCCCCACCACGAGATGAGCGCCGGCCAGGCGCAGGTCGCCCACCCGGGCACCCCGTTCGCGAAGGCCTACGCCCACGCCGGGATGGTCGGCTACGACGGCGAGAAGATGTCGAAGTCCAAGGGCAACCTGGTGTTCGTGTCCGCCCTCAGGCTGAGCGAGGTCGACCCCATGGGGATCCGGCTGGCGCTGCTGCGCCAGCACTACCGCTCCGACTGGGAGTGGACCGACGGCCTGCTCTGGGACGCCGTCGACACCCTCGACACCTGGCGCCTCGCCGTCGCCACCGGCGCGGGAGCCCCGGCCGGGCCCGTCGTCGACGCGGTGCTGTCCGCCCTGGCCGACGACCTCGACGCACCGCGCGCGGTCGCCGCCATCGAGAGGTGGGCCGTCGCGACCCGTGGGGGTGCCTCCGACGACCCCGAGGCGGGCGCGACGATCCGCACGCTCGCCGACGCCTCCCTCGGCCTGCGTCTCTGAGTCCCCCGGCCCACTAGGCTGGCGGGCGTGATCGAGATCGATGACCTCCCGGACCTGGTCAACCCCGTGGTGATCGCTGCGTTCGAGGGGTGGAACGACGCCGGGGACGCCTCCTCGGGCGTCGTCGACCACCTCATGGAGGTCTGGTCGGCGCGCATCGTGGGCTCGATCGACCCCGAGGACTTCTATGACTTCCAGGTCAACCGGCCGATCGTCAGCAGTGACGACAGCGGCCACCGGCGCATCATCTGGCCGGGCACCCAGATCGCGGTCGCCTCGCCGCCCGACCTCGACCGGGACGTGATCCTGGTCCGTGGCCTGGAGCCGAGCATGCGCTGGCGGCAGTTCTGCGCCGAGCTGCTCGCGGCCTGCGACGAGCTCGGCGGCGAGCTGGTCATCACGTTGGGCGCGCTGCTGGCCGACACGCCCCACACCCGGCCGATCCCCGTGACCGGCACCGCCACCGAGCCCGAGCTCGTGGACCGGCTCAAGCTCGAGCAGTCGTCCTACGAGGGTCCGACCGGGATCGTGGGGATCTTCCAGGACGCCTGCATCCAGCTGGACATCCCCGCGGTGTCCTACTGGGCCGCGGTGCCGCACTACGTCGCCCAGCCACCCTGCCCGAAGGCCACGCTCGCGCTGCTCGGTCAGCTCGAGGACCTGCTCGAGGTGAGCATCCCGCTGGGGGAGCTCGCCGAGGAGGCCCGCGCCTGGGAGCGCGGCGTCGACGAGCTGGCCCAGGAGGACGAGGACATCGCCGACTACGTGCGGGCTCTGGAGGAGACGCGCGACACCGCTGACCTGCCGGAGGCCTCCGGGGAGGCGATCGCGCGTGAGTTCGAGCGGTACCTCAAGCGCCGGGGAAGCGGCGACACCGCCTGATCCGGACCGGGCCGACGATTTCCACCTCGCTGACCCGGGTGTCACCATGCGGGAATGCCGTCCGCTCCGCGGACGCTCTACCTAGGCTTGATCACGGTCCTCACGAGGACCGCCGCCCGTTGCTCACGAGAGGACCCTCCGTGCCGGAGTCACCGAACGTCCGTCCCGACGCGACGGCGGAGATCAGCGCGGCCCTGACCGAGCGCATCCTGGTGATCGACGGCGCGATGGGCACCCTGATCCAGGGGCACGGTCTCGGCGAGGACGACTACCGCGGGACGCGGTTCGCGGACCACGGCCACGACGTCAAGGGCAACTCCGACCTGCTCTCGGTCACCCAGCCGGACGTGATCCGCCAGATCCACACGCTCTACCTCGAGGCCGGCGCGGACATCGTCTGCACCAACACGTTCACCGCCACCAGCATCGCCCAGCTCGACTACGGGCTGCAGGACCACTGCTACGAGATCAACCGCCAGGCCGCGGCGCTGGCCCGGACCGCGGCCGACGCGCTCTCCACCGAGGACCGACCGCGCTACGTCGCCGGCTCGCTGGGTCCCACCAACCGGACCGCGTCGATCTCCCCGGACGTCAACGACCCCGGCGCCCGCAACGTGACCTTCGACGAGCTCGTCGCGGCGTACCTCGAGGAGGCCAACGGTCTCGTCGACGGTGGCGTCGACCTGCTGCTCGTCGAGACGATCTTCGACACCCTCAACGCCAAGGCCGCGATCTTCGCCCTCGAGACGCTCTTCGAGGAGCGCGGGCGGCGCTGGCCGGTGATCATCTCCGGCACCATCACCGACGCGAGCGGCCGGACCCTGTCCGGGCAGACCACCGAGGCGTTCTGGAACTCCGTGCGTCACGTCCGGCCCCTCGCCGTGGGCCTGAACTGTGCGCTGGGTGCCACCGAGATGCGGCCGTACGCCGCCGAGCTCGCGCGGCTGGCCGACTGCTTCGTGTCCTGCCACCCCAACGCGGGCCTGCCCAACGAGTTCGGCGAGTACGACGAGACCCCTGAGCACATGGCCGACGTGCTCGGCCAGTTCGTGGCCGACGGCCTCGTCAACATCGTCGGTGGCTGCTGCGGCACCACGCCCGAGCACATCACCGCGATCGCCGGCGCGGCGCAGGGCATGGCGCCCCGCCTTCGGGCCGAGCCTGCCAGCGCCATGCGGCTCTCGGGCCTGGAGCCGTTCACCATCACCGAGGACTCGCTGTTCGTCAACGTCGGCGAGCGCACCAACATCACCGGGTCGGCGAAGTTCCGCAACCTGATCAAGGACGGCAACTACGACACCGCGGTCTCGGTGGCTGGCCAGCAGGTCGAGAACGGCGCGCAGGTCATCGACGTCAACATGGACGAGGGCATGATCGACGGCGTCGCCGCGATGGACCGCTTCCTCAAGCTGGTCGCGAGCGAACCCGACATCTGCCGGGTCCCCGTCATGGTCGACTCCTCGAAGTTCGAGGTCATCGAGGCAGGCCTCAAGGTCATCCAGGGCAAGGCGATCGTGAACTCGATCTCCATGAAGGAGGGCGAGGAGCCGTTCCGTGCGCACGCCCGGCTGTGCCGCAAGTACGGCGCCGCCGTCGTGGTGATGGCCTTCGACGAGGACGGCCAGGCCGACAATCTCGAGCGACGCAAGCAGATCTGCCAGCGGGCCTACGACATCCTGGTGAAGGAGGAGGACTTCCCGGCCGAGGACATCATCTTCGACCCCAACGTCTTCGCCGTCGCGACCGGTATCGAGGAACACGCGACGTACGGCCAGGACTTCATCGAGGCCACCCGCTGGATCAAGCAGAACCTGCCGGGCGCCAAGGTCTCCGGCGGCATCTCCAACGTGTCGTTCTCCTTCCGGGGCAACAACCCGGTGCGCGAGGCGATCCACGCGGTCTTCCTGTTCCACGCGATCCGCGCCGGGCTCGACATGGGCATCGTCAACGCCGGCGCCCTCGTGGTCTACGACCAGGTCGACGAGGAGCTGCGCGACCGGATCGAGGACGTCGTCCTGAACCGACGCGAGGACGCCGCCGAGCGGCTGCTCGAGATCGCCGAGCGCTACCGCGGCACCGGCGACCCCGCCGAGGAGAAGGCGGCCGAGGAGTGGCGCAGCCTGCCGGTCGGCGAGCGCATCACGCACGCACTGGTCAAGGGCATCGACGCCTACGCCGAGACCGACGCCGAGGAGCTGCGCCAGCTCATCGCGGACCGCGGCGGCCGCCCGATCGAGGTGATCGAGGGTCCGTTGATGGACGGCATGAACGTCGTCGGCGACCTGTTCGGCGCCGGCAAGATGTTCCTGCCCCAGGTCGTCAAGAGCGCCCGGGTGATGAAGAAGGCGGTCGCCTACCTCATCCCGTTCATCGAGCAGGAGAAGCTCGACAACCCCGAGTACGCCACGGCCAAGGACACCAACGGGACGATCGTGATGGCCACGGTCAAGGGCGACGTGCACGACATCGGCAAGAACATCGTCGGCGTGGTGCTGCAGTGCAACAACTACGAGGTCATCGACCTCGGCGTCATGGTTCCGGTCCAGAAGATCCTCGACGCCGCCCGCGAGCACGAGGCCGACATCATCGGCCTCTCCGGGCTGATCACCCCGTCACTGGACGAGATGGTCAACGTGGCCACGGAGATGCAGCGCCAGGGTCTCGACCTCCCGCTCCTCGTCGGGGGCGCCACCACCTCGCGGGCGCACACCGCGGTCAAGGTGGAGCCCAAGTACGACGCCCCGGTGGTCTGGGTCAAGGACGCCTCGAGGTCGGTGCCCACGGTCGCCGCACTGCTCAGCCCCGAGCAACGGCCCAAGCTGCTGGCCGACGTGAAGGCGGACTACGACGCGCTGCGGGCCCGGCACGCGGCCAAGCACGACCGGCCGATCCTGGGTCTCGAACCGGCGCGGGCGAACCGCACCCCGGTCGAGTGGGAGGGCTACCGACCCCCGGCACCGCGGCAGCCCGGCGTCCACGTGCTCGAGGACTACGACCTCGCCGAGCTCCGCGACTACATCGACTGGCAGCCGTTCTTCAACGCCTGGGAGATGAAGGGCAAGTTCCCCGACATCCTCAACAACCCGACCACCGGCGAGACCGCACGCAAGCTCTATGACGACGCGCAGGAGATGCTCGACGCCATGATCGCCGAGCGCTGGGTCACCGCGAAGGGCGTCTACGGCTTCTGGCCCGCCGCCGGCCACGGCGACGACACCGTGCTCACCACCGAGGACGGCCCGGTCACCCTGCACCACCTGCGCCAACAGGGCGAGCACCGTGACGGCGTACCCAACCGGTCCCTGGCCGACTACGTCGCGCCCGAGGAGACCGGCCTGGAGGACTGGGTTGGCGGCTTCGCCGTCACCGCGGGAATCGGCCTCGGCGACCGGGTCGCCGCCTTCAAGAAGGACCTCGACGACTACAGCGCGATCCTGGCGGAGTCGCTGGCCGACCGGCTGGCGGAGGCCTTCGCCGAGCGGTTGCACGAGCGGGTGCGCACCGAGTTCTGGGGGTACGCCGAGGACGAGTCGCTGGAGAGCACCGACCTGATCGCCGAGCGCTACCGCGGCATCCGGCCGGCGCCGGGCTACCCGGCCTGTCCCGAGCACACCGAGAAGCAGACGCTGTGGCAGCTGCTCGACGCGGAGAAGAACACCTCGATCGAGCTCACCGAGTCGATGGCGATGTGGCCGGGGGCCTCGGTCAGCGGCTGGTACTTCTCCCACCCGCAGTCGCAGTACTTCGTGGTCGGCCGCCTCGGACGCGACCAGGTCGCCGACTACGCCGAGCGCAAGGGCTGGAGCCTCGCGGAGGCGGAGCGCTGGCTCTCCTCGAATCTCGGCTACGACCCCGAGGACTGAGGTGGGCGAGTACGCCGCCGTCCTGTGGGACATGGACGGCACCATCGTCGACACCGAGCCCTACTGGATCGACGCCGAGTACGCCCTCGCCGAGCGGCACGGCGGGACCTGGGACTCGCAGCACGCGCTCAACCTGGTGGGCAGCGACCTGCTCGACTCGGGGCGCTACATCCGCGAGCACATGGGGATCGACGTCGAGCCCGCCCAGATCGTCGAGGAGCTCCTCGACGGCGTGGTGGCCCGCGTCGAGCAGGAGGTCCCGTGGTGCCTCGGGGCCGTCGACCTGCTGGCCGCGCTGGGTCAGGAGGGTGTGCCCTGCGCGCTGGTCACGATGTCCTACCGCCGGTTCGTCGCGCCGGTCCTCGACGCGCTGCCGCCCGACACCTTCCGGGCCGTCGTCACCGGTGACGCGGTCAGCCGCGGCAAGCCGCACCCCGAGCCCTACCTCACCGCGGCGCGCCTGCTCGGCGTCGACCCGGGGGACTGCCTGGCCATCGAGGACTCCAACACCGGCGCCCGGTCCGCCGAGGCCGCCGGGTGCACCGTGCTGGTCGTGCAGAACCACGTGCCGGTGCTGCCGGGGGAGCGGCGGGTCTTCCGCGACTCACTGGTGGGCACCACAGCACGGGACCTGCCGCCCCGCGCGGGCTAGCCGCCAATCCGCTCGCTCGCCGCAGGCGTCGCCGTCCGGGGCCGCCGCGGGTCCTAGTACCACCGGACAATGGCGACTTCGACCCGACCCGATGGACGCTGGTGCCACCCCAACCAGGAGGACACCATGAACATCAGCACCGGCCTTGCCGCCCTCGCCCTGAGCACCGTCGTCCCGTTGGCGCTCGCCGCGCCCGCCACCGCCGGCGACGGCGAGGTCATCCGGCGCGGATCCTGCTCGGGATCGACGGACTGGAAGCTCAAGGCCAAGCCCGATGACGGCCGCCTGGAGGTCGAGGGTGAGGTCGACAGCAACCGCAACGGCCAGAACTGGCGCTGGCGACTGGTCCACAACCGCTCGGTCTCGGCGCGAGGCTGGGCCACCACCCGCGGGCCCAGTGGCTCCTTCGACGTCGAGCGCCGGATGGTGAACCTGCGCGGCACCGACACCATCGTCTTCCGGGCGCGCAACCCGCGCACCGGCGAGGTCTGCCGCGGCGTCGTGCGGATCTGAGGCTCGACGCCACCGCGGCGCCCTATCCTGAGCGCCGACCCCCGAGGAGCATCCGTGCGCATGGTGAGGCACCCCGTCGTGCAGTTCCTCGCTGCCGGCGCGCTGACCGCCGTACTGATCGCCGTCGGGACGTGGGTGCTCAGCGGCCGGGCCGCCAGTGAGGAGGCGATCACCGACGCCCGCGCCACCACCGAGATCCTCGCCCACTCGGTGGCCGAGCCGGCCGTTCCACGCGGTCTGGCCGCGGGGGAGGCGGGCGCGGTGGATCGCTTCGACCGACGGGTGGGCGATCGGCTGCTGGTGCGCGACGTGCTGCGGATCAAGGTCTGGGCCGCGGACGGCACCATCGTCTACTCCGACCGGCCCGAGCTGATCGGCACCAGCTACGACCTCGACGAGGACGAGCGCGCGGTCCTCGACGGCGGTGGCAGCGAGGCGGAGGTCTCCGACCTGAGCCGCCCGGAGAACCGGTTCGAGCGCTCCCGCAGCGGCGTCGTCGAGGTCTACACCGCGATCCGTTCGCCCGAGGGCGAGCCGCTGTTGTTCGAGGCCTACTTCTCCGCTGCCGACCTCGACGCGCGCAAGCAGGAGGTGTTCCGGCCGTTCTACCGGATCACCCTCGGCGGGCTGGCCATCCTGCTCGGGCTCGCGACCCCGATGCTCTGGGTCCTGACCCGTCGGCTGACCCGCGCCGCTGACGAGCGGGAGCGGTTGCTGCGCACCGCCGCCACCGCGAGTGACTCCGAGCGGAGACGGATCGCCCGCGACCTGCACGACGGCGTGGTCCAGGACCTGGCCGGCACGGCGTTCGCCGTCTCCGCGCTCGCCCGCTCGGCGTCGGACCCGATCCACCGCGCGACGCTCGACCGCACCGGTGCCGCGCTGCGCGACTCGCTGCGGTCGCTGCGATCGTTGCTGGTGGAGATCCACCCGCCGGAGCTCCGTGCCGAGGGTCTGGCCGCCTCGCTCGAGGACCTGACCGCCCCGGCCGCGGCGGTCGGCATCCTCGCGGAGGTGAGCGTGGAGGGGATCGCCGGCGTGCCGGACGAGCAGGTGGCGCTGGTCTGGCGAGTCGCCCAGGAGGCGGTTCGCAACGCCATCCGGCACGCTGGGGCCGACCACCTCGGCGTGCTGGTGCGGGGCGCGGCGGACCGGGTGCTGCTCGAGGTCACCGACGACGGCGTCGGGTTCCGCCCCGACGCGCCCGGTGACCCGACCCGCTTCGGCCTCCGGGGGCTGCAGAGCCTGGTGACGGACAACGGCGGTCACCTGGAGGTCCGATCCCTGCCGGGGCAGGGCACCACGATCCGGCTCGAGGTGGCGCGATGATCCGGGTGCTCGTGGTCGACGACCACCCCGTGCTGCGCAACGGCCTGGAGCAGCTGGTCGCGGGGGCGGACGACATGCAGGTGGTCGGCACCGCCGCCGATGGTGCGGCTGCCCTCGACCGGGTGCGCGAGACCGCCCCGGACGTGGTGCTGATGGATCTCCAGATGCCCGAGGTGGACGGCGTCACCGCCACCCGCAGCATCCTGGCCGAGACGACCGGCACCCAGGTGCTGGTGCTGACCTCGTTCTCCGACGGGGAGCGCATCGTCGCCGCCCTGGACGCCGGGGCGGTGGGCTACCTCCTCAAGGACGCCGACCCGGACGACGTGCTCGACGGCATCCGGGCGGTGAGCCGCGGCGAGTCCCCGATCCACCCACGCGCCGCACGAGAGCTGCTCGGCACCCGGGGCGGCGGCCCGGCGGGCCCGGCGGTGCAGCTGACCCCCCGAGAGATCGACGTGCTGACGCTGGTGCGCGAGGGCCTGGCCAACAAGCAGATCGCCCGGCGGCTCGGCATCACGGAACGCACCGTCAAGGCACACCTGACCTCGACGTTCTCCCGGATCGGCGTGCGCGACCGGACGCAGGCCGCCCTCTGGGCCGAGCGCCATCTCTGACCCCGGTCAGGGTTGCCCCGCGACACCCTCGTCGGTGTCGAGGTCACCGGCCGGGTCTGCCTCGGGCGGCGGGATCGCGAAGATCGGCAGCGGGGGAGGGGTGCCCCCGAACTCCGGGCAGAGGTCCTGGTGGCTGCACCAGTCGCACAGCCGGCTGCGCCGCGGACGCCAGTCACCGGACAGCTCGGCCCGACGGATCGCCTGCCAGATCGCCTCCACCTTGCGTTCGGTGGCGATCAGGTCCGCCTCGTCCGGGCGGTAGCGCAGCATCTCGGCGTTGCCGAGGTAGATCAGCTGCAGCATCGACGGGACGACCCCCCGGGTGCGCCAGATCACCAGGGCGTAGAACTTCATCTGGAACAGCGCCTTGGCCTCGAACAGCGGGCCCGGGGAGCGGCCGGTCTTGTAGTCGACGACCCGGATCATCCCGTTGGGGGCCACGTCGACGCGGTCGACGAAACCGCGCAGCAGCAGCTTGGACTCGAGCAGCGTCTCGACGTAGAGCTCCCGCTCGGCCGGCTCGAGGCGGCGCGGGTCCTCCAGCTCGAAGTAGCGGTCGAGCACCTCGCGGCAGGAGGTCAACCAGGCACCCAGGTCCGGGCCGGCCTCCCCGGCGTCGCTGCCGAGGGCCGGCGGGGCGAACATCTCGGCGATCTCCGGCTCGGACTCCAGCAGGGCGTCCCAGGCCGGGTTGATCAGGTCGCGCGCCTGCTCCGGGGTGCGCTCGGCGGCCGGCAGGTCGAAGAGGTCCTCCAGGACCTTGTGGACCAGGGTGCCGCGCACCGCGTCCGGCGAGGGCTCCTCGGGCAGCTTGTCGACCGTGCGGAACCGGTAGAGCAGCGGGCAGGTCATGAAGTCCCCGGCGCGGCTCGGCGAGAGCGCTCCCAGCACGTCCACCCCGTCGACGGGGGTGGAGTGGTGCTCGGCGGGCGAGGGGCCCGTGGGCTGCGCTGTCATGACTCGACCCTAGGTCACGGCGCCGACAGTCCGCCGGGCCGTGGCACCCGGGCGATCGGCTAGCCTCGACACGTGTCCGCAGACGATCGCCAGCGCCGCGAGCCCGATCACTCGCTGCGCCGCCCCCGACCCCCGGGCACCTTCCGGATCGGGCAGATCGCGGGCACCGACGTGCTCCTCACCAGCTCCTGGTTCCTGATCGCCGCGCTGATCTCGGTGGTGATGGCGCCCCTGGTGGACGATGCCCGCCCCGGCCTCGGTGGCTGGAAGTACGTCGCCGGGCTGGCCTTCGCCGTCGTGCTCTACCTCTCGGTGCTGCTGCACGAGGTCTCGCACGCGCTGATGGCCAAGCACTACGGACACCCCGTCGACTCGATCACCCTGCACTTCCTCGGCGGCGCGACCGCGATCGAGGGCGAGGCCCGCAACCCCCGCGAGGAGTTCCTGATCGCGGTCGTCGGGCCGCTCACCTCCCTGCTGCTCGGGCTCGGCGCCTGGCTGCTCTACACGGTCATGCCCGGTGGTCTGCTCGAGCTCGTCGTCGGCGGACTGTTCCTGTCCAACCTGCTGGTGGGTGTGCTCAACCTGGTGCCCGGCCTGCCGCTCGACGGCGGTCGGCTGCTCAAGGCGGGCGTCTGGAAGCTCACCGGCAACCCCCACCGCGGCACCATCGCCGCCGGCTGGGGTGGTCGGCTCACCGCCGTGGCCGTGCTGTTCTGGCCCGCCCTGATGGAGCGGACCGTGGGGGCGACCCCGGAGCTGGTCGACTACATCCTGTCCTTCGTGATCGCACTCTTCCTGTGGACGGGGGCCAGCGCGGCGATGAACAGCGCCCGGCTCCGCCGACGGCTGCCGTCCCTGGTGGCCCGCGACCTCGCCCGGCGTACCCTCACCGTCCCCGACGATCTCCCGGTGGCCGAGGCCGTACGCCGCGCGCAGGAGGCCGAGGCCGGCAGCATCGTCACCATCTCGAGCGCGGGTGCGCCGATCGGCATCGTCAACGAGACCTCGCTGCTCGCCCTCCCCGAGGCGCGCCGGCCGTGGCTCGCGGTCTCCCAGGTGGCCCGCACCCTCGAGGACGGGCTGAGCCTGCCCGTGGGCATCGTCGGCGAGGAGCTGATCAAGGCGATCACGCGCAACCCCGCGCACGAGTACCTCCTGCTCGAGGACGACGGCTCGATCTACGGCGTGCTGGCCACGGCCGACGTCGACCGGGCGTTCAGCTCCCGCGGCCACTGAAGTTAGGGTTCCGGGCATGCCCGAGCCCGAGGACCCGCACGACCCGCTGCCCGACGTACCCCCCGAGGCCTGGGCCGGGGTCCACCGCGGTCCGCTGGGCGCGGGGGAGTGGGTCCGGCTCACCGACCAGAAGGGCCGCCGGCACAACATCTGCCTGGAGGCCGGCAAGCGCTTCTTCAGCAACCGCGGGCACTTCGAGCACGACGAGCTGATCGGGCGCGACGAGGGCTTCACCGTGCAGTCCTCGGCCGGCGGGCAGTACCTCGTCTTCCGGCCGCTGCTCTCCGAGTTCGTGGTGTCGATGCCCCGCGGCGCGGCGGTGGTCTATCCCAAGGACGCGGCCCAGATCGTCGCGATGGCCGACATCTTCCCCGGTGCCCGGGTCGTCGAGGCCGGCGTCGGCTCCGGAGCGCTGACCTGCTCGCTGCTGCGCGCCGTGGGACCCCTGGGCCGGTTGCTGTCCTTCGAGCGGCGCGAGGAGTTCGCCGACGTGGCCCGGCGCAACGTCACCCAGTTCTTCGGTGGGGCGCCCGGAGAGACCCATCCCGCGTGGGACCTGCGGCTGGGCGACCTCGCCGAGGAGCTGCCGCGCATCGGGGAGCAGGTCGACCGGGTCATCCTCGACATGCTCGCGCCCTGGGAGTGCGTCGACGCATGCTCCGACGCGCTGGCGCCGGGCGGCATCCTGGTGGCCTACGTCGCCACCACCACCCAGCTGTCGCGCTTCGTGGAGACGGTGCGCGCGCACGGCGGTTTCACCGACCCGCAGGCCTGGGAGTCGCTGGTCCGTGACTGGCACGTCGAGGGCCTCGCCGTACGCCCGGGACACAAGATGATCGGGCACACCGCGTTCCTGGTCACCGCCCGGCGGATGGCGCGGGGGGAGAAGCCCCCGGTCAAGAAGCGCCGGCCGGCGCCGGGGGCGTACGGCGCGGACTACTCCGGCCCGCGGCCCGCTGATCTGCCACCCCAGGTCGCCGAGGAACCCTTCGACTCCTGACCGGCCCGGGTGCCGTCGAATCAGTACCCGCTCTGGCGCGCCATCGCCTGCCGATCGTGGGCGGAGTGGGTAAGGTCGCAGACAGACGTAGGAGGTGTGGCACATGCCGGCTTCGGACAACTCACGCAGCCCCGACGAGCTCGCCAACCAGGTCCGCTTCCTGGAGGCCGAGATCAACGACCTGCGCCGCCGTCTCACCGACGGCCCGGTGCACTCCCACGCGCTCGAGCAGCGGCTGGCCGACACCCAGCGTTCGCTGGCCGCGGTGACGTCGCAGAACGAGCGCCTCGCACAGACGCTGCGCGAGGCCCGCGACCAGATCATGACGCTCAAGGAGGAGGTCGACCGGCTGGCCCAGCCGCCGGCCGGGTTCGGCACCTTCCTGTCCCGCAACGAGGACGACTCCATCGACGTCTTCACCGGTGGCCGCAAGCTCCGGGTGAACGTCAGTCCGAGTGTCGACCTCGACACCCTCCAGCGCGGCCAGGAGGTGATGCTCAACGAGGCCCTCAACGTCGTCGCCGCCCTCGACTTCGAGGAGGTGGGCGAGGTCGTCATGCTCAAGGAGATCCTCGCCGACGGCGACCGCGTCCTGGTGATCGCGAACGCCGACGAGGAGCGCGTGGTCCGCATCGCCGAGCCGCTGCGCGACATGACCCTGCGGGCCGGTGACTCGCTGCTGCTCGACTCCCGGGCCGGCTACGTCTACGAGAAGGTGCCGAAGTCCGAGGTCGAGGAGCTGGTCCTCGAAGAGGTCCCCGACATCGACTACAACGACATCGGCGGACTGTTCGGCCAGATCGAGACCATCCGGGACGCCGTCGAGCTGCCCTACCTCCACCCCGAGCTGTTCGTGGAGCACCAGCTGAAGCCACCGAAGGGCGTGCTGCTCTACGGTCCGCCCGGCTGCGGCAAGACGCTGATCGCCAAGGCGGTCGCCAACTCCCTCGCCAAGAAGGTCGCGGCGAAGACCGGCCAGGAGGGGAAGTCCTACTTCCTCAACATCAAGGGCCCCGAGCTGCTCAACAAGTACGTCGGCGAGACCGAGCGGCACATCCGGCTGGTCTTCCAGCGGGCCCGTGAGAAGGCCAGCGAGGGCACCCCGGTCATCGTGTTCTTCGACGAGATGGACTCGCTGTTCCGCACCCGCGGCTCCGGTGTCTCCTCCGACGTCGAGAACACCATCGTCCCGCAGCTCCTGTCCGAGATCGACGGTGTCGAGACGCTCGAGAACGTCCTGGTCATCGGCGCCTCCAACCGCGAGGACATGATCGACCCCGCGATCCTGCGCCCCGGCCGCCTCGACGTGAAGATCAAGATCGAGCGCCCGGACGCCGAGAGCGCCCGCGACATCTTCAGCAAGTACCTCATCCCGGTGCTGCCGCTGCACAAGGACGACCTGGCCGAGTTCGGAGGGGACCGCGACGCCTGCGTGGGCGGGATGATCCGCGCCACGGTCGAGCGGATGTACTCCGAGACCGAGGAGAACCGCTTCCTCGAGGTGACCTACGCGAACGGCGACAAGGAGGTCCTCTACTTCAAGGACTTCAACTCCGGCGCGATGATCCAGAACATCGTCGACCGCGCCAAGAAGATGGCGATCAAGGACCTGCTCGACCACGACTCGAAGGGGCTGCGCGTCCAGCACCTCCTCCAGGCGTGCGTCGACGAGTTCAAGGAGAACGAGGACCTGCCGAACACCACCAACCCCGACGACTGGGCGCGGATCTCCGGCAAGAAGGGCGAGCGGATCGTCTTCATCCGCACGCTCATCACCGGCAAGCAGGGCACCGAGCCCGGCCGGTCGATCGACACGGTCGCCAACACCGGCCAGTACCTCTAGACCCACCGGGTCCGGACGGGAGGGGCGCGGATGGCAGGCGAGGAGCCGGTCGAGCGGCACGACATCGAGGCGCTGCTGGCGACCCGCCAGGAGCTCGGACCGACGTACGACGCCGCCCTGGTGGAGTCGTTCGCCGACCGGATCGAGCGGGCGCTCGACGAGAAGGTCGGCTCGACCGTCGACGACCGACGGCACCGCGAGCAGCTCGAACGACGGCAGCAGACCTTCCAGTTCGTGCTCGGGGCGGCGTCGATGGTGGCCGCGATCCCGATCAGCATCGTGCTCGGCGTGACCGGCAACTTCCTCGCGCTGCTGGTCGCCTGGCTCGGGATCGTCGCGGTGAACATCGCGCACGCCTCGTCGATGCGGCGTGAGCACCGCTGACGGGTGGCGCATGGGCGTGACCCCGCAGGGGTACGCTCACGGCGGAGTCACCCGCCGGGTGTCCCGGACGAAAGGCTTCCCGTGAAGATCCTGCTCATCATCCTGCTGGTCGTGGCCATCCTCGCCGTCGTCTCCATGGTGATGCGCCGCCGCTGATCGAGCGGGGGTCGCCACGCGACCCCCTCGCTCCAGCACCGCGTAGGCTCGTGCCCATGAGTGTGCGCAGGGTGATGGGGACCGAGATCGAGTACGGCATCTCCGTCTCCGGCCAGCCCATGGCCAACCCGATGGTGGCCTCCTCGCAGATCGTCAACGCCTACGCGTCCGCCACCGCCCAGGCTCGCCGCGCCCGCTGGGACTTCGAGGAGGAGTCGCCGCTGCGCGACGCCCGGGGCTTCGACATGTCCCGCCAGGTGGCGGACGCGAGCCAGCTCACCGACGAGGACATGGGCCTGGCCAACGTCATCCTCACGAACGGGGCGCGCCTCTACGTCGACCACGCCCACCCGGAGTACTCCTCGCCCGAGTGCACCACTCCGCTCGACGTCGTGCGGTTCGAGAAGGCGGGGGAGCAGATCATGCTCGACGCCTCCATCCGGGCGTCGGCGGTGCCGGGCGCGGCGCCGATCCTGCTCTACAAGAACAACACCGACAACAAGGGCGCCTCCTACGGCGCCCACGAGAACTACCTGATGCGGCGCTCCACGCCGTTCGCCGACATCGTCAAGCACCTGACCCCGTTCTTCGTGTCGCGACAGGTCGTGTGCGGCGCCGGCCGGGTCGGCATCGGCCAGGACGGCCGGGACCACGGCTTCCAGGTCAGCCAGCGCGCCGACTACTTCGAGGTCGAGGTGGGCCTCGAGACCACGCTCAAGCGGCCGATCATCAACACCCGCGACGAGCCGCACTCGGACCCCGAGAAGTACCGCCGCCTCCACGTGATCATCGGCGACGCCAACATGGCCGAGGTGTCGACGTACCTCAAGGTCGGCACCACCGCGCTGGTGCTCGCGATGATCGAGGCCCGCTACCTCACCCGTGACCTCGCCCTGGAGACCCCGGTCGCGTCGTTGCGGGCGATCTCCCACGACCCCACCTGCCGCGAGCTGGTCACCCTGATGGACGGTCGCAGGCTGAGCGCCGTCCAGCTCCAGATGGAGTACCTCGACCTCGCGCGCAAGTACGTCGCCGAGACCCTCGGGGACGACGTCGACGTCCAGACCGCCGACGTGCTGGCCCGCTGGGAGTCCGTGCTGACCCGGCTCGAGACCGACCCGATGCAGTGCTCCACCGAGCTCGACTGGGTGGCCAAGCTGGCGCTGCTCGAGCAGTACCGCGAGCGGGACGGGCTCGAGTGGGACGACGCCAAGCTGCACCTCATCGACCTCCAGTACGCCGACATCCGCCCCGAGAAGGGGCTCTACCACCGCCTCGCCGGCCGGGGCCGGATCGAGCGGCTGCTCGACGACGCCACCATCGAGGCCGCGATGCACGACCCGCCCAACGACACCCGCGCCTATTTCCGTGGCCGATGCCTCGAGAAGTACGCCGACAACGTCGCCGCCGCGTCGTGGGACTCGGTGATCTTCGACCTGCCCGGGCGCGAGTCGCTCCAGCGGGTGCCCACCATCGACCCGCTGCGCGGCAGCCGCGGCCACGTCGGAGCGCTCATCGACCGCTGCGACACGGCCGAGCAGTTGTTCGCAGCGCTCACGCGCCAGCCGCCTTCTGGATAGGGTCGGGGCATGGCACAGGAGCAGAAGCAACCGAAGAAGGCTTCCGAGACCGAAGAGGCTCCCGAAGTCGCGCCGGACGCGGCCGTCTCCGAGCGCAAGGAACAGCTCGACGAGGACATCGACGCGATCCTCGACGAGATCGACGACGTGCTGGAGTCCAACGCCGAGGACTTCGTGAAGTCCTTCATCCAGAAGGGCGGGGAGTGACCCGGTGACCATCCCCGGCCAGGGCTCCCGCCTGCCCGACGCGTTCCTGACCCCCGGCACCTCGTCGTTCACCGAGTTCGTCGGCACGCAGTCGCCGCAGCTGCTCCCGTCGTCCCGGGCGGTGCCCCAGGGCAACGCCGGTGACCTCTCCCCGCACGGCACCACGATCGTCGCGGCGACCTTCCCGGGCGGCGTGATGATGGCCGGTGACCGGCGCGCGACGATGGGCAACATCATCGCCCAGCGCGACATCCAGAAGGTCTTCCCCGCCGACGAGTACAGCTGCGTCGGCATCGCCGGTGCCGCCGGCCTGGCGGTGGAGATGATCCGGCTCTTCCAGACCGAGCTCGAGCACTACGAGAAGATCGAGGGCACCACGCTCTCGATGGACGGCAAGGCCAACCGGCTGGCCGCCCTCATCCGGGCCAACCTCGGCCTGGCGATGCAGGGCCTCGCCGTGGTGCCGCTCTTCGCCGGCTTCGACCTGACCTCCGACCAGGGGCGGATCTTCTCCTACGACGTCACCGGCGGCCGCTACGAGGAGACAGCGTTCCACTCGGTCGGCTCCGGGTCACTGTTCGCCCGCGGGGCCCTGAAGAAGCTCTACCGCGAGGACTTCAGCGAGACCGAGTGCGTGACCGCGATCGTGCAGGCGCTCTACGACGCCGCCGACGACGACTCCGCGACCGGTGGGCCCGACCTGACGCGGCGGATCTTCCCCGTGGTGCAGGTGATCACCGCCGACGGTGGTCGCCGGCTGCCCGACGACGAGGTGGCCGCGGTCGCCGACCGCGTGATCGCCGCCCGCATGACCCGACCCGACGGCCCGGCCGCGGCCCTGACCTGAGGGGATCCCTTCCATGAGCATGCCGTTCTACGTCTCACCCGAACAGCTGATGAAGGACCGGGCGGACTTCGCCCGCAAGGGCATCGCGCGCGGCCGGTCCGTGGTCGTCGTCCAGTTCGCCGACGGCGTGCTGTTCGTGTCGGAGAACCCCTCCCAGGCGCTGCACAAGGTCTCCGAGATCTACGACCGGATCGCGTTCGCCGCGGTCGGCCGCTACAACGAGTTCGAGAACCTCCGGATCGCCGGGGTGCGGCTGGCCGACATGCGCGGCTACGCCTACGACCGCCGCGACGTCACCGGGCGGGGCCTGGCCAACGCCTACGCCCAGACCCTGGGCACCATCTTCTCCTCGGGTGGGGAGAAGCCCTACGAGGTGGAGCTGTTCGTCGCCGAGATCGGCGAGCAGGCCTCCGAGGACCAGATCTACCGCCTCACCTATGACGGTCAGGTCGCGGACGAGCACGGCTATGCCGTGATGGGAGGCGCCGCGGACGTGGTGGCGTCCTATCTCAAGGAGCGCTACGCCGAGGGCGCGTCGCTCGAGGACGCCCTCCGGCTCGGGGTCGCCGCCCTGGGGCACACCGCCGACGAGAAGGGGGAGGGGGCCGACCGGGTGATCGCGGCAGGGGACCTCGAGGTCGCGGTGCTGGACCGCACCCGCACCCAGCCGCGCAAGTTCCGCCGGATCATCGGCGCCCGGCTGACCGAGCTGCTCGGCGAGCGCGGTCCGTCCGCGCCCGCGCCGGCCGAGGACGAGGACGCCCACCCCGGGGTGGCCTCGAGCTCGCCGGCGACCGACGACCCGGCCGACCCCACCGACCAGGTCAGCGGGGGGATCCCCCCGCTCGAGGACCCGGTCACCGGCGAGCCGACCACGCCGTCCGAGGACCCGCCCACCGCGCCGCCCACCGCACCGCCGGTGACGCCGCCGACCTCGCCGGACGACCCGGTCCAGTGATTTCCGCTCAGCCTCCGACCGTTTTGGGGCGGCGGGCCTAGGCTGCACCCATGGACCGCCGGATCTTCGGGATCGAGAACGAGTACGGCGTCACCTGCACGTTCAAGGGCCAGCGCCGGCTGAGCCCGGACGAGGTCGCCCGCTACCTGTTCCGCAAGGTGGTGTCGTGGGGCCGCTCCAGCAACGTCTTCCTGCGCAACGGCGCCCGGCTCTACCTCGACGTGGGCAGCCACCCGGAGTACGCCACCCCGGAGTGCGACGACATCGTCGAGCTGGTCACCCACGACAAGGCGGGGGAGCGGGTCCTGGAGGGGCTGCTCGTCGACGCCGAGCGCCGGCTCCACGACGAGGGCATCTCCGGCGACATCTACCTCTTCAAGAACAACACCGACTCCGCCGGCAACTCCTACGGCTGTCACGAGAACTACCTGGTCGGCCGCCAGGGCGAGTTCAGCCGCCTCGCCGACGTGCTGATCCCGTTCCTGGTGACCCGACAGATCATCGTGGGCGCCGGCAAGATCATCCAGACCCCCCGCGGGGCGTCGTTCTCGGTCAGCCAGCGTGCGGAGCACATCTGGGAGGGCGTCAGCAGCGCCACCACCCGGAGCCGGCCCATCATCAACACCCGCGACGAGCCGCACGCCGACGCCGAGAAGTACCGCCGCCTGCACGTGATCGTCGGCGACTCCAACATGAGCGAGACCACCACCCTGCTCAAGGTGGCCAGCTGCGACCTGGTGCTCCGGATGATCGAGGAGGGCGTGGTGATGCGCGACCTCACCATGGAGAACCCCATCCGCGCGATCCGCGAGATCTCCCACGACATGACCGGTCAGCGCAAGGTCCGGCTGGCCAACGGCCGCGAGGCCAGCGCCCTGGAGATCCAGATGGAGTACCTCACCCGGGCCCGCGACTTCGTCGACCGGCGCGAGCTCCGCACCCCGGTCATCGACCAGGCGCTCGACCTCTGGGAGCGCGGCCTCAAGGCGATCGAGTCCGACGACCTGTCCCTGGTCGAGCGCGAGATCGACTGGGTCATCAAGTGGAAGCTGATCGAGCGCTACCGCCACAAGCACGGCATTCCGCTCGGTCACCCCCGGGTCGCCCAGCTGGACCTGGCCTACCACGACATCCACCGGGGCCGCGGCCTCTACTACCTGCTCGAGAAGCGCGGTGCCGTCGCCCGGGTGACCACGGACCTCAAGATCTACGAGGCCAAGTCGAAGCCCCCGCAGACCACCCGGGCCCGGTTGCGCGGCGAGTTCATCCAGCGCGCCCAGGAGCGGCGCCGCGACTTCACCGTCGACTGGGTGCACCTCAAGCTCAACGACCAGGCCCAGCGCACGGTGCTGTGCAAGGACCCGTTCCGGGCCACCGACGAGCGCGTGCAGCGACTCATCGACGGGATGTGACCGCGGCGGAGGGTCGCGGGCTAGGCTGTGCGCGCTCATCCCCTCTCCCGATCGTTAGGTAGGACCGTGCGTCGCCTCGTAGTACTCCTCGGAACCCTCGCCCTGCTGCTCGTGGGCCTCAGCGCCTGCGGTGACGACGCGGGGGACGAGAACACCGGCACGGTGACCGTCACCGGCGACTTCGGCAAGCAGCCGGAGGTGACCTACGACGGTGAGGTCAACCGGGTCAGCACGGCGACCGAGGTGCTCACCGAGGGCACCGGCGAGGTCGTCGAGGACGGTGGCACCGCGCTGGTCCACCTCTACATCGGCAACGGCTACACCGGTGAGAAGGCGCTGAGCACCTGGGACCAGAAGACCCCGCAGGTCATCACCGTCAACAAGGACACCCTGCCGGCGCTCAGCAAGGCCATCGCCGGCCAGAAGGCCGGCTCCCGGGTCGAGGTCCTCGCGACCCCCAAGGACGCCTTCGGGGAGACGGGCAACCCCGACCTCTACATCGGCAACGGCGACTCGGTGGTCTTCGTCGTGGACATCCTCAGCCCGGTGCTCGACGCCCCCGAGGGCACCGAGCAGGACGCGCCGTCGCGGGCACCGCAGATCGAGGAGAAGGACGGCAAGGTCACCGGCCTCGACTTCACCACGGCCGGCAAGCCCGCCAAGAAGCTGCGGGTCCTCACCCTCACCCAGGGTGACGGTGCACCGATCGATAAGAAGTCCTACGCCGTGCTGCGCTACCTCGGCCAGACCTACGACGGCAAGAAGCCGTTCGACGAGACGTTCAGCTCCGAGACCCTCGAGGCCCGCCAGGTCGGCGTCGGCGGCTACATCAAGGGTTGGGACAAGGGCCTGATCGGGGTCAAGGCCGGCAGCCGCGTGATGCTCCTGGTGCCGCCGTCCGAGGGCTACGGCAAGGCCGGCCAGGGCAAGGAGATCCAGGGCGACGACACCCTGGCCTTCGTCATCGACGTCCTCGCTGTCAGCTGACCGACCGACGGACTGGGCGGAGGAGCGCGGTGACCAAGAGCGAGCGGCTGCTCAACCTGTTGATCCTGTTGCTGGTCCAGCGCCACTACATCTCCAAGCAGAAGATCCGCGAGACGGTCCCGCCGTACACCGAGGCGAGCGACGAGGCGTTCGAGCGGATGTTCGAGCGGGACAAGGACGAGCTGCGAGCGCTCGGTGTGCCCGTCCAGGTGGACTCGATCGACGCGTTCTTCGACGAGCCGGGCTACCGCATCCGTCCGGACGAGTTCGCGCTCCCCGGCATCGACCTGACCGCCGACGAGGCCGCGGTGATCGGCCTGGCCACCCGGGTCTGGCAGCACGCCGGGCTGGCCGCCCACACCAGTGACGCCCTGGCCAAGCTGAGCGCCGCCGGGGTCGAGGTCGACCGGGCCCGCCTCGACATCGCCGGTCCCGTGGTCACCGTGCAGGACCCGCACTTCGACGTGTTCTGGCACGCCTCCCTCGACCGGGCCCGGGTCCGCTTCGACTACCAGCGCAGCGGCGCCGGCGAGGTGAGCACCCGCACCCTCGAGCCCTGGGGCGTCGTGTCGTTCTCCGGCCGGTGGTACGTCGTCGGCCGCGACGTCGACCGCGGCGAGGAGCGGATGTTCCGGTTGTCCCGCGTCCGCAGCGACGTGCGCCGGATCGGCAAGGGTGCCGCCTACGAGATCCCTCCGGGCACCGACCTGCGTGAGCTCACCCGCACCCTGGGGCCGGAGCCGGCGACGGAGCACGGCAGTGTGCTGGTGCGCAGCGGCACCTGCCTGGGCATGCGCCGGCACGCGACCGCCGAGGAGGTCGGCGTGGCCGGCCCCGACGACGCGAGCGGCTGGGACCGGCTCACGGTGGCCTTCTCCACGCCGTCCTCCCTGGCCGAGGAGATCCTGTCCTACGGCGCCGACGCGCTCGCCGAGGAGCCGGCCGAGGTCCGGGAGACCGTCGTACGCCGACTGGGCGCGGTCACCGGCGAGGTGACGGCATGAGCGGGGGAGCCAAGGAGCAGGTCGGCCGGCTGCTGGCCCTGGTGCCGCTGATCCAGCGCCGCGGCGCGATGAGCCTGGAGGACGCCGCGACCACCCTGGGGGTGCCGTCGGAGCAGCTGGTCAAGGACCTGCGGGTGCTCATCTACTGCGGCTGGCCGGGTTGGCTCCCCGGCGACCTGATCGAGGTCGACCTGGACGCGCTCGACGGCGAGGGTGTCATCCGGATCACCAACGCCGACTACCTCAGCGCCCCGCTGCGGCTCTCCCCGGCGGAGGCCTCCGCGATGATCGTCGCGCTGCGCACCCTGCGCGAGTCGGCGGACGGCGACACCGTGTCCAGCCTCGACAGCGCGCTGGCCAAGCTGGAGGGCGCGGCCGAGGACGGGCGGGTGCCCACCGGGCAGGTCGACGTGCACGTCCCGCAGGGCCAGCGCGAAGCGGCGGTGCTGCGGGCCCGGCTCACCGAGGCCATCGCGGCCGGCCGGCAGGTCCGGCTCACCTACTACGTGCCCTCCCGGGACGAGGAGACCGAGCGCACCGTCGACCCGCTGGTGCTCGTGGACGCCCAGGGGGCGGCCTACCTCCAGGCCTGGTGCCACGTGGCCGACAACCGCCGCTTGTTCCGGATGGACCGGGTCCGGGCCGCCGAGGTCCTCGACACGCCCGCTGTGGAACACCCCGAGGTGCCGGCCCTCGACCTCGGCGACACGCTCTTCCAGCCGGCGGCCGACAACGCCCTGGTCACGCTGCGGCTGGCCCCGCAGGCGCGCTGGGTGGCCGAGTACTACCCCGTCGAGGCCGTCCGTGAGGTGGAGGGCGGTGCGCTCGAGGTGGACCTCTACGTCGCCGATCCGAGGTGGCTCACCCGACTGCTGCTGCGCCTGGCGCCGGCCGCCGCGGTGGTGCGGCCCCAGGAGTTCGCCGACGCGTTCACCGACGCCGCACACGATGCGCTCAGGCTTTACCGAAGAGGCGGCGTAGGATGAAGGACGTTCGTTCGACCAACGTGAGGAACACCTGATGCTCCCGTTCATCGCCGCACCCGGGGTGCCGGAGATCCTGCTGATCTTGTTCATCGTCGTGCTCCTCTTCGGCGCCAAGAAGCTGCCGGAGCTGGCCCGCGGCAGCGGTCGTGCCCTGCGCATCTTCAAGGCCGAGACCAAGGGCCTGATCGACGACGACGAGGACGAGGACAAGAAGAGCCCCGAGCAGCTCGAGATCGACGCCGCCGCGACCCGTGAGGCCGAGCAGCGCCGCGCCCGCGAGGAGCACAACGGCCCCACCGCCGGCTGAGCCGAGCACCCGCACCCATGGCACTGACGGGAGTCGTCGAGCTCTTCCGCGGGCGGCCGCACCACGAGCTGGGCAGCGATGGCCGGATGGCCCTGTCGGACCACCTGCGCGAGCTCCGCGCCCGGATCCTCAAGAGCGTGACCGTGGTGCTGGTCGCCACGGTGATCGCGCTGTTCTTCTTCGACGAGATCTTCGAGCTGATCCTCACGCCGTACGAGTCCGCGCAGACCGCGGTCGGCGCCAAGGACGTCACCTCGACGCCGACCGTCAACGGCGCCGGCGGTCCGCTGATGCTGCACCTCAAGCTCTGCGGCGTCGCCGCGGTGGTGCTGACCAGTCCGGTCTGGCTCTACCAGATCTGGGCGTTCATCCTGCCGGGGCTCCACACCCGGGAGCGCACGTGGTCGCGGGTGTTCGCCGCCGTGGCCGGGCCGTTGTTCCTGCTCGGCGCCACGGTCGGCTACCTGACGCTGCCCAAGGGCCTGGAGGTGCTGATCGGCTTCACGCCCGCCGACCTGACGAACCTGATCGAGTTCGGCGACTACCTGACCTTCCTGACCCGCACCCTGCTGGTCTTCGGCATCGCCTTCGAGATCCCCGTCTTCGTCATCCTGCTCAACCTCGCCGGGGTCGTGCGGGGCGAGTCGCTGGGTGCGCACCGGCCGTGGATCGTCATCGGCGTCTTCGTGTTCGCCGCGATCGCCACCCCGTCGACCGACCCGTTCTCGATGCTCTTCCTGGCGATCCCGATGGTCGCGCTGTTCGGGATCTCCGAGGTGATCTGCCGGCTCCTGGACCGGCGACGCAGGACCCGCAACGTGCTCGCCCGGCTCGACGACGACGAGCAGTCGGCCCTTGACTGACCTCCTCGAGCTCGACGCCTTCGACCTCCCCGACTGGCTCGGCACCGGGCAGGTCACCTGGCACGCAGACGGGACCGACCGCACCGGCTTCCACGTCAGCGGAACCCTGGTCGGCGGCGAGCGGGAGCAGCCGTGCGACCTGCTGGCCGTCGACCAGGCCTTCCCCGCGCCCGTCGCCGGCGAGGTCACCCGCCAGCTCGCGCACCAGGCCTGGCGCAACGGCCAGGTGCTCCTGGTGACGTACGCCGACCGCCCCACGCTGGCCTGCCCCGGCACCGGGTTCGGGGCGGACCGGGTCGTGGAGGTGATCGGCCGGCTGGCCAAGGCCGTCGGTGCCCGGCCGGAGAACTACGTCGTCGCGCTGCGCCTCGGTGTCGTGGGCGGCGACCGGGGGAGCGGCGGCTAGTCTCGGGCCGTGGCCAGCTCCGGGCGCAGCATCGCCCTCCTCACCAACCCCACCGCCGGCAAGGGCCGGGGTGCCCGCGCGGCCGCGGTCGCGCTGCCGCGTCTCCGGGCGGCCGGGTTCACCGTGCAGGATCTGGTCGGCCGCGACGCCGACGAGGCCCGCGCGCTGGCCACCGCGGCGGTCGCCGCCGGTGCCGAGGCCCTGGTGGTCTGCGGCGGTGACGGGCTGGTCCACCTCGGCGCCCAGGTGGTCGGCGGGACCGACACCCCGTTGGGCATCATCCCGGCCGGCACCGGCAACGACGTGGCCCGCTACCTCGACCTGCCGCGTGCTGACGACGCCGCGGCCACGGACGTCGTCATCGGCTCCCGGCGGCGCCGCATCGACCTCGCCCGGTCCGGAGACCGCTACTTCGTGACCGTGCTGGCCGCCGGCTTCGACGCGGTGGTCAACGAGCGCGCCAACCGGATGACCTGGCCCAAGGGGCAGATGCGCTACAACCTCGCCACCCTCGCTGAGCTGCGGACCTTCGAGCCGATCCCCTACACGCTGGAGCTGGACGGCACGACCCGGCAGCTGGAGGCGATGCTGGTCGCGGTGGGCAACGGGCCCTCGTTCGGTGGCGGGCTCCGGATCACCGAGGGCGCCTTGTTCGACGACGGCATGCTGGACGTGGCGATCATCAAGCCGATGACCAAGCCCGACCTGCTGCGCACCTACCCGAAGCTCTTCAAGGGGACCCACATCCACCACCCGCAGTACGAACACCATCGTGTCCGCACCGTGACCGTCGCCGCTCCCCACATCGTGACGTACGCCGACGGCGAGCGCTTCGGCGCGCTGCCGCTCACCATCACCTGCGCTCCCAACGCGCTCACGGTGCTCGCATGAGCACCCCGACGAGCGGCCCCGCGGAACAGTACGCCGACTTCCGGCGCGGCCAGCGGCACCCGGTGTTCACCGCCTTCACCGGGCTCTACGACTTCCCGCTCGACGAGTTCCAGGTCCGGGCCTGCCACGAGGTCGAGGAGGGTCGCGGCGTCCTGGTCGCCGCGCCGACCGGCTCCGGCAAGACCATCGTCGGCGAGTTCGCGGTGCACCTGGCCATGGAGACCGGCCGCAAGTGCTTCTACACGACCCCGATCAAGGCGCTCAGCAACCAGAAGTTCCAGGACCTGGTCAGGCGCTACGGCCCCGAGAACGTCGGCCTGCTCACCGGCGACAACACCATCAACGGCGAGGCGCCGATCGTGGTGATGACCACCGAGGTGCTCCGCAACATGCTGTACGCCGGGTCCCGGACGCTGATGGGCCTCGGCTTCGTGGTGATGGACGAGGTGCACTACCTCGCCGACCGGATGCGCGGCGCGGTCTGGGAGGAGGTGATCATCCACCTCCCCGAGAGCGTGGCGGTGATCTCCCTGAGCGCGACGGTGTCCAACGCCGAGGAGTTCGGCGAGTGGCTGGCCGAGGTGCGCGGCGACACGGCCACGATCGTGGAGGAGGTGCGCCCCGTCCCGCTGTTCCAGCACGTGATGGTGGGCAAGCGCCTGCACGACCTCTTCGACGACGAGGAGGACCTGGCCCAGGCCGGCTTCGCCCAGGAGGGCGCCCAGGTCAACCCGCAGCTGCTCAAGGTGGCCCGGGACGACTTCGCGGCCACCCGCTTCAGGGACCGGCGGGACAAGAAGGGTCAGCGGGGGCGCGGGCAGCGACCTCAGGGCCGCCGCCCCTACCTGGCCAGCCGCTACGACGTCGTCGCCCGTCTCGACGCCGAGGGACTGCTGCCGGCGATCGTGTTCATCTTCAGCCGGGTGGGCTGCGATGCCGCGGTCACCCAGTGCCTCCAGGCCAACCTCCGGCTGACCACCCCGGCGGAGCGGGACGAGATCTTCGCCTTCGTCGAGGAGCGCTGCCGCCACCTGCCCGAGGACGACCTGCAGGTGCTCGGCTACCACGAGTTCCTCGACGGCCTCACCCGCGGCGTCGCCTCACACCACGCCGGGATGCTGCCGACGTTCAAGGAGTGCGTCGAGGAGCTCTACCTGCGCGGCCTGTGCCGGGTGGTGTTCGCCACCGAGACGCTCGCCCTCGGCATCAACATGCCGGCGCGGACGGTCGTGCTCGAGCGGCTGAGCAAGTGGAACGGCGAGGCCCACGTCGACCTGACGCCGGGGGAGTACACGCAGCTGACCGGCCGGGCGGGACGCCGCGGCCTCGACGTGGAGGGCCACGGGGTGGTCCTCTGGGAGCCGGGGATGAACCCCAAGGAGGTCGCCGGCCTCGCCTCCACCCGCACCTATCCGCTCCGGTCGTCGTTCCGTCCCTCCTACAACATGGCCGTCAACCTGGTGCACCAGTTCGGCCGGGACCGGGCCCGCGAGCTGCTCGAGTCGTCGTTCGCCCAGTTCCAGGCCGACAAGGCCGTGGTGGGCATGGCCCGGCAGCTGCGCAAGAGCGAGGACGCCCTGGCCGGCTACGCCGAGGCGGCCCAGTGCCACCTCGGTGACTTCATGGCCTACGCCGCGCTCCGGCGGGGGCTCTCCGACGCCGAGAAGGGCGCCGCCCGGGCCCGCAAGACCGACCGTCGTGACGAGGTGCTCGACTCCCTGTCGCGGCTCAGGCCCGGCGACGTGATCGACGTACCGGCCGGCAAGTTCGCCGGGATGGCGGTGGTCATCGACCCGGGAGCCGGCGACGACGGCCCCCGGCCCTACGTCGTCACCGCTGGCCGGCAGGCCCGGCGGCTGAGCCTGGTCGACTTCCCGACACCGGTGGCCTCGATCACCAGGCTGCGGGTGCCGAAGAACTTCAGCGGGCGCAACCCGCAGCAGCGTCGCGACCTCGCCTCCGCGCTCAAGGACCGCACCCACGGCCTCACCCCGCCACCGCCGGGGAAGCGGCCGCCGCGCGGCGACGGGCGGTCCGGCGCCGCCGCGCACGGCGCGGAGACCGAGATCGACCGGCTCCGGGCCGAGCTGAAGGCGCACCCCTGTCACGGGTGCCCCGAGCGTGAGGAGCACGCCCGCTGGGGCGAGCGCTGGTTCAAGCTGGACCGCGATGCGAAGACCCTCAAGCGCCGGGTCGAGCAGCGCACGAACACCATCGCCCGCCAGTTCGACAAGGTCTGCGAGGTGCTCACCGCGCTCGACTACCTCGACGGCGACACCGTGACCGAGCGGGGACGGCACCTGCGGCGGATCTACTCCGACATGGACCTGGTGGCCGCCGAGGCGATCCGCCGGAGCCTGTGGGCCGACCTGGACGCCTCCGAGCTGGCCGCGGTGCTCTCGGCGCTGGTCTACGAGGCTCGCCGGGCCGACGACGCCCGGCCCCCACGCCTGCCCGGCGGCCGGGCCAAGGACGCGTTGCGTGAGGTGGTCCACCTCTGGAGCGAGCTCGACGCGTTGGAGCGGGACCACAAGGTGGACTACCTGCGCGAACCCGATGCGGGCTTCGCCTGGGCGGCGTACCGCTGGGCGGAGGGGGATGCGCTCGACGACGTGCTGGGGGTCGTCGACCTGGCGGCCGGCGACTTCGTCCGCTGGATGAAGCAGCTCCTGGACCTGGCGCTCCAGGTCGCGGATGCCAGCGCGGGTACGCCGCTGCGGGACGTGGCGCGGGAGACCGCGGACCGGCTGCGCCGGGGTGTCGTTGCGTACTCCTCCGTCAGCTAGCCCCCCGACCAGCCGAACGAACACCCCCCGGCGCAGCCGGCCCGCGTCAGCTGGCGAAGGCTCCGAAGAGCGCAGCGCCGGTCGCGGGGATCCGCATCGGGTCGTCGAGGTGCGCGACCTGGCGGCCCATGGCCTTGATGTCGGGGAGAAGCATCTGCATCCACACGTGCGCGTCGGCCGGCGGGGTGTCGCCGAGCATCATCCGCATGTCGTCGTAGCCGACCAGGCGGGCCACGTCCTCGGCGCTGAGCCCGACGGCGGCGGCGATGATGCCGATCGCGACCGGGACCGGGCAGGGCCGGACCTCGGACTCGAGCTCCGGGTAGGTCTCCGCCGCGCGGGCGAGCAGCTCCCGGCCCTCGGTGCGCGAGTGCATCCGGGCCCGCGGGTCCATGGTGCGGACCTTCCAGGCGTCGGTGACGGGGAACCGGTCGGCACCGGAGCGGACGGCGTGCAGGGCGACGACCGCGGTGGCGGCCTCCACCGTGGTCACCGTCAGCAGCCGCACGCGGCAGTGGTGGATCGTCGAGGTCATTCCGGTCGACTCGACATCGGCGTCACGGCGGGTGCGACGCTCGGCGAGCAGGTTCAGCAGCCAGGTCTCGTTCATGTCAGTGGAACCCCCTTCGAGACGTATCTCATCAGAGAGTGCCACTTCCCGACAGGTTCTTTACCCGGTTGTGGAAATCCTGGGGGCGTGGTGTGTCGATCCGGTCCGGGCGGGCGGATCCCGCCCTCAGCGGGCGAGCGTCTCGACCAGCCGGTCGACGGACCCACCGAGGCCGAACTTCGCGCTGACCGCGGCCAGCATCTCGGCGTCCGCGGGCTGGCGCGGCAGGGTCAGGTCGGGGGAGCCGAGGTCGATGTCGCGGGCCACCGCGACGACCTGCGGGGCCACCGCGAGGTAGTCCAGCGCGGCCTTGATCTTGCCGCGCGGACCGGGCCCCATGTCACCGTCGGGGTCCTGAGCGGCGGCGACGACGGTCCCGATGTCGCCGAAGCGCTGGAGCAGGGTCGCCGCGGTCTTGTCGCCGACGCCGGCCACCCCGGGGAGACCGTCGCTGCTGTCGCCGCGCATCGTCGCGAAGTCGGCGTACTGGCGGGCGTGCACGGCGTACTTCTCCACCACCCAGTCGTCGGTGACCCGCTCGTGCCGACCCACCCCGCGGGCGATGTAGAGCACCCGGACCTCCGCGTCGTCGTCGACGAGCTGGAAGAGGTCCCGGTCGCCGGTGACGATGTCGACCGGCATCCCGGCGCCGGTGGCGAGGGTGCCGATCACGTCGTCCGCCTCGTAGCCGTCGGCGCCGACGATCGCGATGCCGAGCGCCTCCAGGGTGGCGACGATGACCGGGATCTGGGCCTCCAGCGGATCGGGAACCTCCTCGACGTCCGGCGCCGGGCCCGGTCTGGCGGCGACCACCCGGTGGGCCTTGTAGGACGGCAGCAGGTCGACGCGCCACTGCGGACGCCAGTCGTTGTCCCAGCAGCAGGCCAGATGGGTCGGTCGGTAGTCGCCGACCAGGCGTGTGATGAAGTCCAGCAGCCCGCGGACCGCGTTCACCGGATGCCCGTCCGGCGACCGCATCGTGTCCGGGACGCCGAAGAACGCGCGGAAGTAGAGCGAGGCGGTGTCGAGCAGCATCAGGCGCTGGGGTTCCGAGGTCATGACCGGAGCATAGAAGCCCGGAGTGACGACGTAGCCTGACGGGATGTTCCGCGCACTGCTCCTCACCGTGGCCGTCGTCTCCGGGCTGGCGGCCGCGCTGCTGCTCGTGCTGAGCCCACGGGTCGACTACGGCACGTTCACCACGTCCTGCCCGGGAGTCCTCGTCGCCGACGAGGGCGACTCGGTCGAGGCACCGGGCTCTGGCGGCGAGCTCCCCGCCGGCATCGACATCGTGCGCGGGCAGGCCGCGTTCGAGCGCCAGGAGGCCACCGAGCGCAACACCGGGGTGCGCGGCGACGACCGCGTCGGTCGGCGGCTCGCCTCGGACTGCGCCGACCGGCGGTACGCCTGGTCGCTGGGTGCCGGCGCGGGCGGTCTGCTCTGCCTGGCCGCCGGCTCGGGCCTGCTCATGCACACCCGGGAGCGGCGGCAGGACCTCGCACTTCGCTAGGGTGCCGCCTGTGGAAGACACCGACGGCCAGATCCTGACGCTGCTCGCCGCCGACGGCCGGATGTCCTTCACCGACCTGGGCAAGGCGACCGGCCTGTCCACCTCGGCGGTGCACCAGCGGGTCAAGAGGCTCGAGAGCCGCGGGCTGATCAAGGGGTACGGCGCCACCATCGACTACGAGCAGGTCGGGCTGGCGTTGACCGCCTTCATCTCGATCCGCCCGATCGACCCCTCGCAGCCGGACGACTCCCCGCAGCGGCTGCGCGAGATCCCCGAGATCGAGTCGTGCTGGTCGGTGGCCGGCGACGAGTCCTACATCCTCAAGGTGCGGGTGCCGACGCCCACCGAGCTCGAGGACCTGCTGGCCCGGGTGCGCGCGGCCGCCAACGTCTCGACGCGCACCACGATCGTGCTGTCCACGCCCTACGAGAACCGCCCGGTCACGGGCTGACCCGGCGGCCTCACCCCAGGGTGGCCGCCAGCCTCTCCACGGCCTGCGTGGTCCGCTCCGGTGTGGTGGCGACGTTGAGCCGGACGTGCCCGGTCAGTCCCGGCTGGTAGTCGGATCCCGGCGCCAGCCTCACCCCCTGCGTCCGCCCCTCGGCGGCCGGGTCGTCGACGCCGTACGCCCGCAGGTCCAGCCACCCGAGGTACGTCGCCTCCAGCGGCCGCATCCGGGCCTTGGGCAGGTGCTCGGTGAGCAGGGTGCCGAGCAGCGCGCGCTGGGCGTCCAGCCGCGCCACCAGAGAGGCCAGCCAGGCATCGCAGTCGGTCCAGGCGACGACGGCGGCGATCATCCCGAGCGGTGAGTACGCGTGGTTCTGCGGGATCGGCAGTCCGCGCAGCCGCGCCTGCTCCTCCCGGTCCAGCGTGACCAGCTGGGCGCAGTGCAGGCCCGCGGTGTTGAACGCCTTGGACGCGCTGGTGACGAGAAGCGCGCCGGGGTCGACGCTCAAGTAGGGCGTGAAGGTCGCTCCCGGCAGGGTCAGCGGGCCGTGGATCTCGTCGGCGAGCACCCGGACGCCGTACGCCGCGCACAGGTCGCGCAGCGCCTCGAGCTCGGCCCGCGTGGGCACCCGGCCGAGCGGGTTGTGCGGGTTGCAGAGCACGAACGTGCGTCCGCCCGCGCGGAACGCCCGCTCGACGGCGGCCAGGTCGAGCGCGGCGTCGTCGGCGTCCGGGTCGGTCTCCACCGCCAGCAGCTCGCGCCCGGCCAGCGCGACCACGTCGCGGAACGGCGGGTAGCAGGGGAGCGGCACCACCACCGGCCCGGGTGGGCACAGCACGTCGAGCGCGATCCGGAGGCCGGCGATCACGTCACCGGTGACCACGGTGGCATCCGGCGGCAGGTCCTGGTCCCAGTGCCGCCCCGCGAAGCCCGCCAGGGCGGCGCCCACGCCGGCGTCACCGAACGGGGGGTAGCCGGCGGTCCCCGCGCGCACCGCCTCGCTCACCGCGTCGGCCACGGCGGGCGCCAGCGCGAAGTCCATCTCGGCCACCCAGGCAGGCACCGTGCCCGACGGCACCGCGCCCCACTTCAGCGGCAGCGCCCGGCGGGCCTCGTCGTCGCTCAGGTCCTGGATGCGGTCGCCGCCGAGGTCCCGAGTCATGCCGCCACGCTAGCGCGGGGCACCTGGTTTCCCCGGTCGACCGGGGAAACCAACGGTTGACGGGCATTGCAGTCCCTGTCAACCGTCGGGAGTGCCTGTCAACCCGCACGGAACATGGCTGCCTGCGAAGCGAATGCGGCCCTGATGCGCGCCGCAATCCGCCTGGGGTCGGCGAGTTCCGCCCACGTGATGCGCACGCAGATCCATCCCGTCAGCTCACGGATGCGCTCCTCGCGTCGCTTCTCCCTCAGGACGGCGTCCGCGATCGTCTCACCTTCACGACGAAACCGGAGGTACTTCTCCCGTCCGTCGAACTCCACCCACACGCCCAACTCCGGCCAGGCGAAGTCGAGGCGGGCGACCAGGCGACCAGCCCGATCATCAACGCGGTACTGAGGCTGCGTCGGCGGCAGTCCCTCGCGCCAGAAGGCGTACGCCGACCGTGTCTCACCGGCGGATTCAAGTCGCGGATCCGCGAGGCGGAGGACGAGATCTGTTGCCAAGGTGCCTGGCCAGAACCTCATCGCGGAGTATCTGTCACGGAGGTCGTTGGTGGTGCACAGTCCGGCGTGCAGCATGGCGTTGATGGAGACCAGCGATTGCTCGGTGCCGGCAACCGTGGTCAGTTCCAGAGCCGCCCGGGCGGGGGACATCACGCGCACGCTCGATGTCCCGTCCACGTCACCGTGGTCGACCTGCCCGCGGTGCTGTCGCACGCCCGCTTCGGCGCGCCCGGTCCGGCCGTCGAGGCGCGTCAGGTGCACCTCGGACAGGTCGAGCCCCCAGTGCGTCCCGGTGTGCTCCAGGACCGCGGTGGTGTGCGAAAGCACTGCCTCGGTCTTGGCTGCACGGGCCACCGCCCGCGCCAGAATCGCATGGCGCATGCGGGCGTCAGCTGTTTCCCAGATCTCGCCGAAGGTGTAGGCGCCCCGTCTGACACGGTGCCAGACCCCCGCTCGGACCTGCAGCGCGATGGCCCGGTCGTCGTACCCGAGCGCCATTGCCTCGGAACGCAGGAACACGCCTCTGGCCAGACAGATGCCACGCAACCGGTCGTCCATGACGTCAGGGTGCCTCCGGCGCACGACGGCTCGTGCCGGGTCGGGGCGTGGCTGTGGAAACGGCTCGGCCAGACCTGGTCTGTGCACGAATACCGGGCCCTAGCGGCCTGCCGGGCACCGTCACGCGGAGCTGGACGGGCACTTCCTATGGTTGGCAGGGGTTGCAACGCCCGTCATGCGTTGGTTTCCCCGGTCGACCGGGGAAACCAACACAAGAGGGGGCGTCGTCAGTGCGCCTGCAGCGCCGCCGTACGTCGCGAGGCCTCGGCCATCTCGGCGGCGGTGAGCGCGGCGTCGTCGAGGTCGGCGTGCTCGGCCCACCACTGCTGACCCTCGACCGGCAACGTGTGGATGGGGTCGTAGTAGTGGTAGGTCCGGTTCAGGGCCTCGGGGTCGTCGGCCTCGATCGAGGTCCGGTAGTTCTTGGTCCACCCGGAGATGCCGCGGACCTCGTCGTACTCCGCGAGCTGGTGCACCCAGCGCTTGCCCACGAACGGCACGTCACACACGATCCGCGGCGTCGCGAAGCCGGGGAGGTAGCCCATGATGTGGTGCTGCAGCCGCTGCGCGTCGGCGACGGAGACCCGCCAGTGCTCCGAGAACGGGATCATGTCGCACATGTAGAAGTAGTAGGGCATGATCTGCGCGCCGTCGAGCAGGTTGAAGCAGAGGTCCAGGAGCGCGTGCGGGTCGGCGTTGACGCCGTTGAGCAGCACGCCCTGGTTGCGTACGTCGCGCACCCCGGCGTCGAGCATCGCCTTCGACGCCTCGGCCACGATCGGGGTGATCGAGTTCGCGTGGTTGGCGTGGGTGTGGATGGCCAGCCCGACACCACGGTCGCGGGCGATGCCGGCCACCCGCTCGACGCCGGCGCGGACGTCATCCTGCAGCCAGTGCTGCGGCAGCCCGATCAGTGCCTTGGTGGCCAGCCGGATGTCACGGATGTTCTCGATCTCCAGCAGCCGGGTGAGGAAGTCCTCGAGCCGCGGCCACGGCATGTTGGCGACGTCACCGCCCGAGACCACCACGTCGCGCACCGAGGGGGTACGGCGGAGGTAGTCCATCATGTCGCCGAGCCGGTCGGCCGGCTTGGCGGTGAACTTGAGCTTCTCGATGACCGGGGTGGAGTTGCCGACCAGGTCCATGCGCGTGCAGTGGCCGCAGTACTGCGGGCACGTCGGCAGCAGCTCGGCGAGCACCTTGGTCGGGTAGCGGTGGGTCAGCCCCTCGGCGACCCACATGTCGTGCTCGTGCAGCGAGTCCCGGGAGGCGTGCGGGTGCGAGGACCAGTCCGTCCGGCGGTCGCTGAAGACCGGCAGCATGTAGTGGCGCACCGGGTCGGCGTAGAAGTCGTCGGTGAGCGACCCCGGTCCGGCGGGCACGGCGTACGGCGCCATCGTGTTCAGCATCTGCGGCGGCACCAGCATGGACATGGTGGCGCGCTCGTTCTGGTCCCGCTCCAGGTCGGCGTAGAACCGCTCGTCGACGAGGTCGCCGAGCAGCTCACGAAGCTGGCGCAGGTTCTTGACGCAGTGGGCGCGCTGCCACTGCACCGACGCCCACTGCTCGGAGGTGACGTCCTTCCAGCCCGGGAAGCGGGTCCAGTCCGGCTCCACCAGCTCCACACGCTGATAGGGATAGGGCTGTCCGGTCTCCAGGCCGATCGCGGTCTCGATGCTCATCGGGCAGCTCCTTGCGTGCGGTAGTGCTGGGCGCGGGCGGGACGGCGCGCCAGTTGTGGTTCGGGCGCCTCCTCTGCAAGGCTACGAGAAGAAAGTGCGGTGAGTCCAATGCCGCGCCGAAGATATTCCTGCAGATGCACTCGATTCATGGAGGACGGACGGCAATGTCGGCCCAGAACAGCGATCCCACCGGCCTGCACCGGGTCCTGGACGACCGGGTGGTGCTGCCCCAGGCCGCCGCCCGGCTGGACACCCGACGCGAGCTGTGGCCCGACGAGGTGCGGATCCGCGTCGAACGCCTCAACCTCGACGCCGCGTCCTTCCGGCAGCTGGAGCGCAAGCACGGGGAAGACGGGGCGGCGATCCGGGCCGAGGTTCTCGACATCGTCGCCGCCCGCGGCAAGATGCAGAACCCCGAGACCGGCTCCGGAGGGATGCTGATCGGCACCGTCGAGGAGGTCGGCCCGGAGTCCACCCTCGGCCTGGCCGCCGGTGACCGGGTCGCCACCCTGGTCTCCCTGACCCTCACCCCCCTGGTGATCGAGGACGGCCTGGCCGGCTGGGAC
Organism: uncultured Actinomycetota bacterium; assembly: GCA_963767955.1. Classification (GTDB taxonomy): domain Bacteria; phylum Actinomycetota; class Actinomycetes; order Propionibacteriales; family Nocardioidaceae; genus Nocardioides. Next base: position 1,219,832 of record CAVYGA010000003.1, read on the forward strand.
GGCCACGGCGAGCAGGTGCCCGCCGACGGCTACGCGATCCTGTTCGGCCGCTCCATCGCCGCGGTGCTGCCCGACGACCTGCCGCACGACCTCGCGCTCGCGGTGATGGACGTCTGCGGCGCTCCCGCCCTGACCGCCCGCGTCGTCGGGGAGTACGACGCCCCCGTGGTCGCCGTCGTCGGCGGAGGCGGGAAGTCCGGTTCGCTCTCGCTGGCCGCCGCTCGGGCCGCCGGCGCCTCCCGCACCATCGGGGTGGTGCCGCACGAGGCCGAGGGCACCCTGCTCAAGAGCGCCGGGCTGGCCGACGAGGTGGTGGTCGCCGACGCGCGCGACCCGGTGGCGCTCCGCGCGGCGGTCGAGGCCGCCGGGGGACCGGCCGACGTGACCGTGGTCTGCGTCGACGTCCCGGGATGCGAGGGCGGGGCGGTGCTGGCCACCGCCGACCGCGGCACCGTCATCTTCTTCTCCATGGCCACCTCGTTCTCCGCCGCCGCCCTCGGCGCCGAGGGGTTGGCCGCCGACGTGACCATGCTGGTCGGCAACGGCTACCTGCCCGGCCATGCGACGTACGCCCTGGACCTGCTGCGCAGCAGTGCCGGGGTCCGCGGCCTGTTCGAAGGACGACTCTGATGGCCGCGCGCACCCAGCCCCGCACCGGCAAGCTCGAGCTCGACCCGGCCACCGTCGCGCAGGCCCGGGGGCTGGCCGAGCGGGCCGGGCAGCCGATCGTCGACATCGCCCGGCGGCACACCACCGTCGCCGTCGAGCGGGCCACGCTCCGCCTGGCCGGCCTGGGCGGCGCGGACGCCGACGGCACCCCGTGGGTCAACCGTCTGATGGACTGCGTGCGCGGCGACGTCGGGCTCGAGCACGGCGTCGCGCTGCCCGTCTGGGACGCCCTGCTGCGCGGCGAGGCGGACGACCTCACGGCGCTCGCCCAGAAGGCCTCCGCCGGCTCGGTGCGCTTCCGGCTCCCGGGGGGCCAGGACGCCATCGCCGCGACGCGCGCCTCCCGCGCGCAGGTGGCGACCGGCATCGACCGGATCGACGGGCGCCGGGTTGAGCGCGAGCGGATGGTCAGCGATGTCGGTGACGCCCCGTCGAAGCCGTGGATCTACCTCATCGTGGCCACCGGCGACATCTACGAGGACATCCCCCAGGCGCAGGCGGCCGCCCGCGAGGGGGCCGACGTGATCGCGGTGATCCGCTCCACGGGGCAGTCGCTGCTCGACTACGTCCCCGAGGGCGCCACCCGTGAGGGCTTCGCCGGGACCTACGCGACCCAGGAGAACTTCCGGCTGATGCGGGCCGCGCTGGACGAGACCAGTCGTGAGCTCGGCCGCTACGTCCGGCTCACCAACTACGCCTCCGGTCTCTGCATGCCGGAGATCGCGGCGCTGGCGGGCCTCGAGCGGCTCGACATGATGCTGAACGACTCGATGTACGGCATCCTCTTCCGCGACATCAACCCGATCCGCACGTTCGTCGACCAGCGGCTCTCGCGCCAGATCCACGCCCGCGCCGGCATCATCATCAACACCGGCGAGGACAACTACCTCACCACCGCCGACGCGGTCGAGGCGGCGCACACGGTCACCACCAGCCAGCTGCTGAACGAGTTCTTCGCCAAGGAGGCCGGGCTCGCCGACTGGCAGCTCGGCCTCGGCCACGCGTTCGAGATCGACCCCGACGTCCCGGACTCCTTCCGGCTGGAGCTGGCGCACGCGATGCTGGCCCGCGACCTGTTCCCCGACGCCCCGTTGAAGTGGATGCCGCCGACCCGCCACATGACCGGTGACGTGTTCCGGGGCTTCCTGCTGGACGGGTTCTTCAACCTCGTCGGTGCGCTCACCGGGCAGGGCATCCTGCTGGTCGGCATGATGACCGAGGCCGTGGTCACGCCGTGGCTCTCCGACCGCGACCTCGCGTTGCAGAACGTGCGCTACGTCATGAACGCCGCCGGCAACCTCCACGAGGACTTCCGGCCCACCCCGGACGGCTTCATCGCCGAACGGGCCCGCACGGTGCTGGGAGAGTCGATCGACCTGCTCGAGGCCATCATCGACCACCCGAACGGCCTGCTCGACGCGATCGGCGACGGCACCTTCGGCCTGATGAAGCGCCCCGCCGGCGCCGGCCGCGGCCTGGACGGCGTCGCCGAGAAGTCGGAGGCCTACTACAACCCGGCCAGTGACATCCTCGAGGAGGAGCGATGAGCGAGCAGACGAGGTCGGAGCCGCCACTCGACGGGGTGGGAGGCACGACTCAACGGATCATCCGCCCGTACGGCGACACCACCGGCGACGGCATGGTGCAGCTGTCGTTCACGCTGCCGATCGCGCACTCCAAGGTCGCCGAGGGCGCCGCCGCCCAGCTGGCGAACAAGATGGGCATGGAGCCCGCGATGGTGGTGCACGCCAAGCCGATGGGACCCGAGTTCACCTTCTTCGTGGTCTACGGCAAGGTCAACCACCTCGTGGATCCCAGCACGGTGGTGGTCGTGGAGCGTGACTACCCGCTGCTCTCGCCCCCGGAGGTCAACGCCGCGGTCAAGGCCGGGCTGCGTCGCCGCCTGGTCGTGGTCGGCGGCTGCATCGGCACCGACGCCCACACCGTCGGCATCGACGCGATCCTCAACATCAAGGGCTTCGCGGGGGAGAAGGGCCTGGAGTACTACCGCGAGATCAAGGTGGTGAACCTCGGCGCCCAGGTGTCCGTGCCGCACCTGGTGGACCGGGCCCGCGAGGAGCAGGCCGACGCGGTGCTGGTCTCCCAGGTGGTCACCCAGCGCGACGCGCACATCCTCAACACCCGGGAGATGTCGGCGGCCTTCCGCGAGTCCTACCCCGCCGAGGAGCGGCCGCTGCTGATCGTCGGCGGACCGCGCTTCGACGAGACGATGGCCGACGAGCTCGGCGTGGACCGGGTCTTCGCCCGCGGCACCACCCCGGGCGAGGTGGCCAGCTTCATCGTGCACCGGATCACCCGACGAGAGGCGTCCTGATGGCAACCGACTCCGGCCCCACGTCCGGCCCCACGGCCGGCACCACCGTCACCCACCGCCGCTACGTGCCCTACTCCCACGCGCACTACGCCGGCAACCTCGTCGACGGCGCCTACTCCCTCGGTCTGTTCGGCGACGTGGCCACCGAGCTGTGCATCCGCACCGACGGCGACGAGGGACTGTTCGCGTCCTACGCCGATGTGCAGTTCCGCAGCCCCGTGCTCGCGGGCGACTGCCTGGAGGTCACCGCGGAGCTGCTCGAGGTCGGTCGGCGCTCACGCCGCATCGGCTTCCGGGTGTACGTCGTGGCGCGCGGCGAGGCGACCGCGGACCGGCCCGGGGCGGCCGGGGTGCTCGACCCACCGCTGCTGGCCACCGAGGCGACCGGCACGGTCGTCGTGCCCGGGCCGGCGGCCTAGCGGAGTGGGTGCGGCGTGTCCCCAACGACACGCCGCCGCGCCAAGAAATTCTTCATGAATCTTTCGACCGGGGATACGGAGCCTGACCTGCGAAAACGGCCCATCGGCGCAGGTCGAGGTCCGGTTGACAGGACCCCGTCGGTGACAGAGGGTTCCCGTGTCCGCCCACGCAGATCGTGAAGTCGGACCGTCGTCCAGGTGGGCGTCGCAGGCGGCTCCCAGACCACGGACCTCCTGGGGCGTCTCGCGGAGGTCGGTCTCGGCTCTCGAGGGCGGATGCGGAAGGGCCTCGGGCTCCGTAGACAACTTCCCGCACCTCGACAGCCAGTCGGCGGCGGGTTGGTCCGAAGGGTTCGCCGGTCCCTTCCGCCCCTGCCGTAATCTTGCCGCCGTGCCCCGGATCGCGCTCGCCCTCGTGTCCGGCGTGGCCCTGGCTCTCTCGTTCGAGCCGTTCCGGATCGTCGTCCTGCTGCCCCTCGCGGTGGCCGCGTTCCTCTGCTGCGTGCACGGCCGGTCGCTGCGCTCGGGAGCCCTGCTCGGGCTGGCCCTGGGCCTGGCCTTCTGGCACGTCCACATCTTCTGGATGCGGGTCGCCGGCGTGGAGGCGTGGCTGGGGCTCTCGCTGGTCATGACCGCCTGGTTCGTGCTGCTCGGCGTGTCGCTCGCGGCGGTGTCACGGCTGCCGGGCTGGCCGGTGTGGTCGGCACTGGTCTGGGTGGCGATCGAGGTGCTGCGCGGCGCCTACCCGATGAGCGGCTTCACCTGGGGGCGGCTGGCCTTCGCGACCATCGACACGCCGTACGCCGGATGGCTGCCCTGGGTGGGCTCCAACGGCGTCAGCCTGCTGGTGGCGCTGAGCGCCGCCGCCATGGCCTGGGTCGCGCTGCGCCTGCGGGCGCGGTGGTCGACCAGGAGTCGGAACGAGGCGCTGGTGGCCGGCGGGCTGCTGGTCGCCACCGCGGTCGTGGTGGTTCTCCCCGGGCTGGCCACCTGGTCCGGTGAGAAGGCCGGGACCGCGCGGGTGGCAGTCGTCCAGGGCGACGTCCCGGGTGACGGCGACGACCTGTTGGCCTACCACCGCGAGGTCACCCGCAGCCACCTGGACCTGACCGCCGGACTCGCCGACGACGTGAACGCCGGTCGCGCCGAGCGCCCGGACTTCGTGCTCTGGCCGGAGAACTCCACCGCGGTCGACCCGTTCCGGGACACGGAGCTCCGGATCGCGCTGCGCGACACCGGCGCCGCGCTCGGGGTGCCGATCCTCGTCGGCGGCATCGTCGACGGCCCCGAGGACGGGGAGGTCCTCAACCAGGGCATCGTCTACGACCCCGTCCAGGGAGCCGGCGACCGCTACACCAAGCGGCACCCGGTCCCGTTCGGGGAGTACATCCCCTACCGCGAGAAGCTCGACATCGACCGCAACTTCAGGCAGCTCTCCCAGGTGCCGCGCGACATGCTCAGCGGCACCCGCACCGCGCCGTTGCGGATCGGCGACACCCTGGTGGCCGACGCGATCTGCTTCGACGTGTCCTACGACGACGCCATCGCCGACCAGGTGCGCGGGGGAGCGGAGCTGCTCACCGTGCAGACCTCCAACGCGTTCTTCATCCATACGGGGCAGATCGAGCAGCAGTTCGCGATCAGTCGGCTCCGGGCGCTCGAGACCGGCCGCACCGTGGTCATCGCCTCCGTCAACGGCCGCAGCGGCTTCATCGCCGCCGACGGCAGCGTCATGGCGGCGATCGAGCCGCGCACCCGTGCGGTGCTCGCACGGGACGTCACGCTGGTCGGTGGGACACCACCCGCGATGGTGGTCGGCCCGTGGCTCGGCCGCGCCGCCGTCGTGGTCGCCGTCGGTGCGCTGCTTGCCGCGCTGGTCCCGTATCCTCGGCGCCGGAGCCCCCGCAAGGGCCCAGCAGCACCAAGCCCAGCACCGAGCAGAGCAGCCAGGGAGAGCGCGTGACGTACGACGGACTCGGACGGGTCGTGATGGTCATCCCGACCTATGACGAGTCGCTCAACCTGGCGTGGATCGTGGGTCGGCTGCGCGCGGCGCAGCCGGGCGTCGACATCATGGTCGTCGACGACAACTCGCCGGACGGCACCGGAAAGATCGCCGACGAGCTCGCGGCCGCGGATCCCCAGGTCAGCGTGGTGCACCGCACCGAGAAGGCCGGCCTGGGAGCGGCGTACGTCAACGGCTTCCGGGTCGCCCTCGCCGCCGGCTACGACGTGATCGGCGAGATGGACGCGGACGGCTCCCACCAGCCCGAGCAGCTGCACCGGTTGCTCGACGCGCTGGGGTCGGCCGACCTGGTCATCGGCTCCCGCTGGATCCCGGGCGGGTCGGTGGTCAACTGGCCGCGGTCTCGCGAGTTCCTCTCCCGTGGGGGCAACCTCTACGTCCGGATGCTGCTGGGTGTGAAGGTGCGCGACGCCACCGCCGGCTTCCGGGTGTTCCGGCGGGCCGCCCTCGAGGCGATCGACGTCGAGACCGTGGAGTCGACCGGATATGTCTTCCAGACCGACATGGCCTACCGCACCCTCAAGGCCGGCCTGCGGATCGTCGAGGTGCCGATCGAGTTCATCGAGCGCCAACGCGGTGACTCCAAGATGAGCGGCGCGGTCGCCACGGAGTCGCTCAAGCGGATCACCCGTTGGGGGCTGAGCGAGCGCCGCGCCCAGGTCGGCCGGATGTTGCGCCGATCATGAGCCGCACGCGTCGGATCCCGGGGTGGCTGTTGGTGGCCATCTTCTTCGGTGTGCCGCTGTTGGAGCTCCTGGTGCTGATCCGGGTCGGCCAGGTCATCGGGCCCTGGTGGACGATCCTGCTCCTGGTGCTCGACAGCATCATCGGGGCGTGGCTGATGCGCCGCGAAGGCGCGAAGGCCTTCCGTGGCCTGTCGCAGGCGCTCGGGAGCGGCCGGATGCCCGCCCGCGAGGTCGCCGACGGCATCCTGGTGCTGGCCGGCGGTCTCCTGATGCTCTCGCCGGGCTTCGTCACCGACGTCTTCGGCATGATGCTGATCCTGCCGGTGACCCGGCCGCTGGGCCGCCGCCTGCTGACCCGGGTCGTCGCCTCGCGGCTCCTGGCCGGCGGGTTCGCCGACCGGCGCGCACCCGGGCCCGCTGCCCCGGGCCGCAACGAGGAACGCCCCCGACCCGGGTCACAGGGACCCGTGGTCGAGGGCGAGGTCGTCGATCCGCAGGACGATCCACCGGACCGGCCGCGCGACGTCTAGTGCCTCAGGCGCTGGCGCGCTTCTTGCTGCCCCGGTGCAGGTGCGCCGGGCCGATCTCACCGCCCCGCAGCAGCTCGAGGCGCTCGCTGAGGATGTCCTCGAGCTCCTTGATCGAGCGCCGCTCGAGCAGCATGTCCCAGTGGGTACGGACCGGCTTCTCGGTCTTCTCCTCCGGCTGGATGCCGTCCACGCTCAGGGAGACCGCGCCGCAGCGCGGGCACTCCCAGTGGGCGGGGATGTCCGCCTCGACGGACATCGTGATCTCGAACGTGTGCCCCTGCGGGCACGCGTAGCCAACCTGCTGACGTGCGGCGAACTCGATGCCGCGCTCGTCCTCGAAACTCTGGCCACCGAGCCTGGCTCCACGCAAAGTGCGCTCCGCCACCCCGTTCACCTCCGGTAGAAATACAAATCGTGTGTGCGTACGTAAGAGAGACGCGGTCCCCCCGCGCTTATGACGGCAACAACGAGCGAACCTCGTCGTTGGTTACAAACGTACGTGCTGTGCCAAGCATTCCGACTGGGGACGGATGTGGCCCGTCACACAGGCCGGTGCGTCCGGAGCCGGTGGTCAGATCACCGAGGGCCGGACATTGCCAGCCTCCCGGATACCCCGAGCGGTGTCCACCCTCAGCAGCAGCAGACCGCCGATGGCGAAGAACACGATCAGCGCGAAGATGGCCGGGCGGTAGGAGTCGGTGAGCTGGTAGACGAGGCCGAAGGTGAGCGTGCCGAACCACGACGTGCCCCGGTCCATCGCGTGGTAGAAGCTGAAGAACTCGCCCTCGCGGCCGCGGGGGATCAGCAGCGAGAAGTAGGACCGGGCCAGCGCCTGGGTGCCGCCGAGCACGATGCCGATCGAGAAGCCCATCAGCAGGAACGGCACGATCTGCTTCTCGGGGAGGAACAGCGCCGCCGTGACGATCAGCATCCAGATCGCCAGGCCGACCAGGATCACCCGCTTGGCGCCGTACCTCGCCGCCGCGCGACCGAAGACCAGGGCGCCGACGAACGCCACGAACTGCACCAGCAGGATGGTCGCGATCAGCACCGAGGTGCCGAAGCCGAGCTGCTTCTCGCCGTACGTCGACGAGGAGGCGATCACGGTCTGGATGCCGTCGTTGAAGAACAGGTAGGCGAGCAGGAACGTCAGCGCCATCGGGTAGTTGCGCATGTCCTTGAGCGTCGCCCACAGCTGCCCGAAGCTCTGCGAGACCAGCCCGCCGGACTCGGGCACCACGTGCTCGGGCGGGTGGTTCTTGAGCTTGAGGTAGGGGATGAACGTGAACGCCGCCCACCAGATCGCCGCCGAGAGCATCGAGAGCCGGACCGCCATGCCCTTGTCGAGGCCGAACGGGAGGATGGTGACGACCGCCAGGTTGATCGCCAGCAGGATGCCGCCGCCGAGGTAGCCCCACGCCCACCCACGCGAGGAGACCCGGTCGCGCTCCTCCTCGGTGGAGATCAGCGGCAGTATCGAGTCGTTGAAGACCGTCGAGGCCCCCAGGCACAGGTTGGCGCCGATGACCGCGACCGCGCCGATCTGCCAGTTGCCGTCGGTGCAGAAGAAGAGCAGGGCCGCGAAGGCCGCGCCGGCCCAGGCGAACCCGGCCAGCAGGCCCTTCTTGTTGGCGGTCCGGTCGGCGACCGCACCGAGCAGCGGCAGCAGCACCGCCGAGAGGATCGTCGAGAACGTGATGATGTAGGACGGCAGCGCCCCGGGAGCGATCGACAGTCCCAGGACGGTGAGGTTCTGGGTGCAGTCCAGTCCCTTGTCGGAGTCACTGATGAACCCGCAGGCGGCCTGTTCGGCCACGGTGATCAGATACGGCGCGAACAGCACCGTGGCGATGGTGGTGACGTAGGCGGAGTTGGCCCAGTCGTACCAGTACCAGGCCTTCTGCTCGGACACCCGCTCGAGGGCGCGCAGGTCGGCGATGCCTCCCGGACCGTCGTTCTCCGCCATGGTCATCCCTCCCACTGCCCGCGCTCGACGAGCACGTCCCTGAGTATGTCGGTCCGGTCGGTCATGAGTCCGTCGACTCCGAGATCGAGCAGCTCGTGCATCTCGGCCGGGTCGTCGATGGTCCACACGTGGACGTGCTTGCCGGCCGCGTGCGCCCGGCGCACCAGGGAGCGGGTGGTGACGGGGAGCCGGCCGCGCCGGTGCGGGACCTGCAGTGCCGCCGGACGACCCCGGGTGAGCCGGTCGGCGATCCTGCCGCCCGGAGCCAGCACGTAGGCCATCACCTCGCGGGGGTGCGCGCTGGTGGCCACCCGGCCCCCCGTCAGGTCGCGGAAGGCGCGCAGGTGGGCGCCGACGAACGAGCCGACCAGCACCCGGTCCTCGGCGCCGCGGTCGGCGACGAAGTCGACCAGCGGCCGGATGGCGGCGCCGGCCTTGATGTCGATGTTGAAGCGGGCGTCGGGGAACTCGTCGAAGAGCTGGCCCAGCGTCGGCACGGCCTCGCGACCTCCGATGAGAGCGGACTGCACCTCGTCGCGGGTCAGCCGGGCCACCTCGCCGACCCGGTCGGTGACCCGGTCCAGGACGGTGTCGTGGAAGGCCAGCAGGCTGCCGTCGCGGGTGGCGTGAACGTCGGTCTCGAGGTAGCGGTAGCCGAGGTCGACCGCGTGCCGGAACGCCGCCAGGGTGTTCTCCAGGCCCTCGATCTCGGGGTGGAAGGCGCCCCCGCGATGGGCGAACGCGAGCACTCCGCGCGGCTCGTCGAGGTAGGCGAACCCGGTCCGCGGACGTGTCACGGAGTCATTGAACACGGCCATGCGGAGATCGTGCCGGACGACGCCCGGCGTGGCATCCGTCGGGATACTCACCCGAACGGGGCGCCGGGGTCGGGGGAGAGGAGTACGGTCTGCCCATGGACGCGCTCGCCTGCCCCGTGTGCGGCACCGACATGGTCGATCGGGCCCTGGGTCGCACCCACATCGACGAATGCCCGGAGGGTCACGGCGTGTTCCTGCCGCGCGCCTCTCTCGGTGAGCTGATCGACGCCGAGAACGCCTGGCACAGCGACTCCGGGCACCACACGGCCCCGCTGCCGCGGATCACCGCCGACATGCACGTGCCGCCGCCGTCGCCCCCGCGGGCGCCGGCCTGGGTGGCGACGCTGTTCTCCTAGGTTCGGGCGGGGTCGGGCCTCAGATGTCGCGGAAGGTCACGATGTTGGCGCCGAGCTCGTTGAGCCGTTCGGCGAGGTCCTCGTAGCCGCGGTGGATGACGTACGTCGACCGCAGCACCGAGGTGCCCTTGGACGCCATCATCGCGAGCAGGATCACCACGGCCGGACGCAGGGCCGGCGGGCAGACGATCTCGGTGCCCGACCAGTGCGTGGGGCCCTCGACGAGCACCCGGTGCGGGTCGAGCAGCTTGACCGAGCCACCGAGCTTGGTGAGCTCGGTGAGGTAGATCGCACGGTTCTCGTAGACCCAGTCGTGCAACAGCGTCTGGCCCTCTGCGACGGCGGCGATCACCGCGAAGAACGGCAGGTTGTCGATGTTGAGGCCCGGGAACGGCATCGGGTGGATCTTGTCCAGCGGTGCCTTCAGGCTGGAGTGCAGGGTGCTGATGTCGACCAGCCGGGTGTGGCCGTTGGCGGCGACGTACTCCTCGGAGCGCTCGTAGTTGAAGCCCATCTCCTCCAGCGTCGCCAGCTCGATCTCGAGGAACTCGATCGGCACCCGCTTGATGGTGATCTCGGAGTTCGTGACGATCGCGGCGGCGAGCAGCGACATCGCCTCGATCGGGTCCTCGCTGGGCGCGTAGTCGACGTCGACGTCGATCTCGGTCACGCCGGTCACGGTCAGGGTCGTGGTGCCGACGCCCTCGACCGCGACGCCGAGGCGCTGCAGGTAGAAGCACAGATCCTGGACCATGTAGTTGGACGAGGCGTTGCGGATGATCGTGGTCCCCGGGTGCAGCGCGGCAGCCATCAGGGCGTTCTCGGTGACCGTGTCACCACGCTCGGTGAGCACGATCGGCCGGGTCGGCTCGATCGCCCGGTTCACCGTGGCGTGGTACATCCCGTCGGTGGCCTTGATCTCCAGGCCGAACGGGCGCAGCGCCGACATGTGCGGCTCGACGGTGCGGGTGCCGAGGTTGCAGCCGCCGGCGTACGGCAGGTCGAAGCTGTCCTCGCGGTGCAGCAGCGGCCCGAGGAACATGATGATCGAGCGGGTACGCCGCGCGGCGGGCTCGTCGATGTCGTCGAGGTCGAGGTGGGCCGGCGGCACGATCTCGAGGTCGTTGTTCTCGTTGAGCCAGGTGGTCTCGACGCCGAGGGAGTGCAGCACCTCGAGGAGCCGGTTGACCTCCTCGATGCGCGCGACGCGACGCAGCGTGGTGCGCCCCTTGTTGAGCAGCGAGGCGCACAGCAGTGCGACTCCCGCGTTCTTGGACGTCTTCACGTCGATCGAGCCGGACAGGGTGGTCGGCCCGGTGACGCGCAGGTGCGTCGGGCCGGCGCCGAGCGCGACGATCTCGGAGTCGAGTGCCGCACCGATGCGCGCCAGCATCTCCAGGGAGAGGTTCTGGTGCCCCCGTTCGATGCGGTTGACCGCCGACTGACTGGTGCTGAGCAGGTCGGCCAGCTGCTGCTGGGTGTAGCCACGGTGCTTGCGGGCGTCACGGATCAGGTTGCCGATGCGGCCGAGGTAGTCAGTACTCATCCCGGCACGGTATCTCAGATATGAGATAACGCAACATCGGCGCGCCCCGGTGCGGTCGCCGCGGGGGAGGCCCGAGCGGGTGACCGGCGGGCTGCAAGACTGACGCCATGCGAGCAACCACGATCCACGATACCCGCGACATCCGCCTCTCCGAGGTCCCCGACCCGCACATCGAGGCCGACACGGAGGCCGTCGTCAAGGTGGTCGCGGGCTGCATCTGCGGCTCGGACCTGTGGCCCTACCGCGGCGAGAACGACATCAACGCCGGGGACACCATCGGCCACGAGGCGGTCGGGATCGTCGAGGAGGTCGGCGCCGCGGTCACCTCGTTCACGCCGGGCGACTTCGTCATCGTGCCGTTCTGCCACGCCGACAACACCTGCCCGCACTGCCGGGTCGGGATGCACGCGGTCTGCGACAACCTGGGGTTCACCCAGAGCGGCCAGGCGGAGTTCACCAAGGTCCACCAGGCCGAGGGCAGCCTGGTGAAGACGCCGGGCGGGATGCCCGACGCGGACCTGGTCCCCTCGCTGCTCGCGCTCTCCGACGTGATGGCGACCGGCTGGCACGCGGCCGTGTCGGCCCGCGTCAAGCCCGGCGACACGGCAGTCGTCGTCGGTGACGGCGCCGTCGGCCTCTGCGGTGTGCTGGCGGCGGCCCACCTGGGCGCCGAGCGGGTCGTCGCGATGTCGCGGCACGAGCCGCGCCAGGCCATCGCCCGCACGTTCGGCGCCACCGACATCGTGGCCGAGCGCGGCAAGGAGGGCGGTGAGCGGATCAAGGAGCTCACCCAGGGCATCGGTGCGGACGCGGTGCTCGAGTGCGTCGGCACCGACGACTCGATGAGGACCGCGTTCGCGATCGCGCGGCCGGGCGCCACGGTCGGTTTCGTCGGGGTGCCGCACGGCGTCGAGCTCCCGGTCCGCCGGATGTTCCAGCGCAACGTCGGCCTGGCCGGCGGGATGGCGCCGGTGCGCGCCTACCTGCCGCTGCTGCTCGACCTGGTGCTCGGCGGCACCATCAACCCCGGCCTGGTCTTCGACACGACCCTGCCTCTCGACAAGGTGGCCGAGGGCTACCGGATGATGGACGAGCGCCGGGCGGTCAAGGTGCTGCTCCAGCCGTGAGCCTGCGTCACGCGTGAGCACCCCTCTGGCAGGCTCGGGGACATGAGCAACTCCATCGACCTCGGCCGGCCCGTCTCCGGCGACGTGATCGACCTGATCCTCGACGACCACCGCCGCTTCGAGGCCCTGCTGCGCCAGCTCCGGGACGCCAGCAGCGACCGGGACGCCGTACGCCGGGCGTTCGCGGCACTGCACGTCGCGCACGCGCTCGCCGAGGAGGAGCACGTCTACCCGGTGCTGCGCCGCAAGCGGGCGATCAGCGAGCACGAGGCCGAGCACGGCGAGGAGGAGCACGCCGAGGGCCACGAGGCGCTGCTCGCGGTGCTCGAGCTCAAGGGCACCGACACCGACGCGTTCGAGGACGCGGTGGAGGAGCTGGCCACGGTGGTCAACCACCACCTGACCGAGGAGGAGCTGACCATCCTCAACCCCGCCCGGGACGAGGTGACCGAGCGGGTGCGGACCGAGCTGGGCGAGCGCTTCTGCGTCGCGCGCAACCAGAGCATCGACCAGGACTGCGGGCGGGTGGCCAACGTCCGTCGCATTGTGAAGGCCGCGGAACGGAGTGGGCTCCTCGACGACGCGGAGTGACCGCTGGGCGGATACCGGCGTGCACCGGTGTCCGGTGGAGGAATATCGTGGTTCTATGCCGCCTGCCCCACCCACCGGGGTCGGGGTCATCGGGGCCCCCGCCCACCTGGACGCCGTCGAACGACTGACCGCGTCCTACCAACGGATCCCCGAGGGCGCGGCCGTGCGCCTGGACAAGCGCACGTCCAACCTCTTCCGGCCACGGTCCCGGCCCGGCCGGCCGGGACTCGACGTCTCCGGCCTCGACGGCGTGATCGCGGTCGACCCGGAGGCCCGCACCGCCGACGTCCAGGGGATGTGCACCTACGAGCACCTGGTCGAGGCGACCCTGGCCCACGGGCTGATGCCGCTGGTGGTGCCCCAGCTGCGGACCATCACCCTCGGCGGCGCGGTCACCGGGCTGGGCATCGAGTCGTCGTCGTTCCGCAACGGGCTGCCGCACGAGTCGGTCCTGGAGATGGACGTGCTCACCGGGTCCGGAGCGGTGGTGACCTGCGCACCCGACGGCCCGCACGCGGACCTCTTCTCGACGTTCCCGAACTCCTACGGATCGCTCGGCTACGCCACCCGGCTGCGGATCGAGCTGGAGCCGGTGGCGCCCCGGGTGCGGCTGCGCCACCTGCGGGTGCCGTTGGACGAGCTGGACCAGACGGTGGCCACGATCGTGGCCGCTGGTCGGCACGACGGCCACGTCGTCGACTTCCTCGACGGGGTGGCGTTCAGTCCGGACGAGGTCTACCTGAGCCTGGGCGCGTGGGAGCCCGAGCCCGGCCCCGGCAGCGACTACACCGGGCAAGACGTCTTCTTCCGGTCCGTGCAGGAGCGCGAGACCGACGTGCTGAGCACGCTCGACTATCTCTGGCGCTGGGACACCGACTGGTTCTGGTGCTCCCGGGCGTTCGGCGCCCAGCACCCCGTCATCCGCCGGGTGTGGCCGCGCCGCTGGCGACGCAGCGACGTCTACCACCGGCTGGTCGGGCTGGAGAACCGCTTCGGGGTCTACCGCGGCATCCAGCGGCTGCGCGGCCGACCGGACGTCGAGCGGGTCGTCCAGGACGTCGAGATCCCGGTCGGCCGGGTCGCGGACTTCCTGGGCTGGTTCGACGAGCACGTCGGCATGCGGCCGGTGTGGCTGTGCCCGCTGCGGCTGCGCGAGCCGGCCGGCCCCGGCTCGGCGCGGACCTGGCCGCTCTACCCGATGACGCCCGGGCGCGACTACGTCAACGTCGGCTTCTGGGGCGCGGTGCCGGTCGCGCCGGGGGCGGACGACGGCGACCTGAACCGCGCGATCGAGCGCGCGGTCGCCGACGCCGGCGGTCACAAGTCGCTCTACTCCGACGCGTACTACTCCCGCGCCGACTTCGACCACCTCTACGGGGGCCCCCACCTCACGAGCGTCCGGGAGCACTACGACCCGGACGGACGGTTGACCGGTCTCTATGAGAAGGCGGTGACACGACAGTGACGACGACCCAGCACCCCCAGGCGACCCGCGTGACCGTGGGCGCAGCACTGGCCTCGGTGGTCCCCGACGGACTGCCCTTCCGGCTGACGGCGTACGACGGCAGCGCGGCGGGCCCCGAGGACGCGGCCATCCGACTGCACCTGGCCAGCCCGCGCGGGCTGTCCTACCTCCTGACCGCGCCCGGCGACCTCGGGATGGCGCGCGCCTACGTGGCGGGGGACCTCGTCGTCGAGGGCGTCCACCCCGGAGACCCCTACGAGATGATCAAGGCGCTCATGGGGCAGCTCAGGCTCCGCGCCACGCCCGCGGAGGCGGTCCGGCTGCTGCGCGGGCTGGGTCTGGAGCACCTCAAGCCGCCCCCACCGCCGCCCCAGGAGCACCTGCCGCGCTGGCGGCGCGCGGTCGAGGGGCTGCGGCACTCGAAGCTGCGGGACGCCACCGTGATCCAGCACCACTACGACGTGTCCAACGCGTTCTACGAGCGGGTGCTCGGCCCGTCGATGACCTACACGTGTGCTCTCTACCCCCATCCGGACGCGAGCCTCGAGACTGCCCAGGCCGACAAGTACGACCTGGTCGCCCAGAAGCTCGGGCTGCGGCCGGGCATGCGGCTGCTCGACGTCGGCTGTGGCTGGGGCGGCATGGTCCGCCACGCGGTGAGGGAGTACGGCGTCACCGCGCTGGGGGTGACCCTGTCGAAGGAGCAGGCCGACTGGGCGCAGGAGGCGATCCTCCGGGAGGGCCTGGCCGGCGCCGAGGTGCGGCACCTGGACTACCGCGACGTCACCGAGACCGGCTTCGACGCGGTCAGCTCGATCGGGCTGACCGAGCACATCGGTCGGCGCGAGTACCCCGCGTACTTCGGCTTCCTCCAGGAGCGACTGCGCGACGGCGGCCGGCTGCTCAACCACTGCATCACCCGGCCCTCGAACCGGCGGGTGGACGTGGGTGCGTTCATCGACCGCTACGTCTTCCCGGACGGCGAGCTGACCGGGTCGGGGCGGATCATCTCCGCGATCCAGGACAGCGGGATGGAGGTGCGCCACGAGGAGAACCTGCGCGAGCACTACGCCCTGACCCTGCGGGACTGGTGCCGCAACCTGGTCGACAACTGGGACGAGTGCGTGGCCGAGGTCGGCACCGGCACCGCGCGGGTGTGGGGCCTCTACATGGCGGGGTCGCGGGTGGGCTTCGAGCGCAACGAGATCCAGCTGCACCAGGTGCTGGCGGTCAAGGTCGGACCGGACGGCGACGCGCAGGTGCCGCTGCGTCCCGGCTGGGGGAGCTGAGCGTCAGCGGCTGAGCGCGGGCGTGAGGAAGGCGGTGGGGACGCACTCGCAGGTGTCGGAGCAGGCCAGGTAGGTGTGCGGCGCGTGGCCGCAGTCCGAGCACGGCAGGTCGTGCGACAGCCGGCTCCCGCTCGTGTCGACGGTGTCCCACATGATGATGCCCTTCTCGATCTGGTGTGCGGCTCCGGATCGGTGCCACACACCAGAGACAACGCAGCGGACCGAATCTGACGCGGGACCCGCCGCAATGGCCCGAATGGGCCACCGAAGTCCACCCGGTCGGGTCAGGCGGCGGCGAAGTGGAGCGGCACCGTGCCGGGCACCGGGGGCGGCACGCAGGCGCAACTGTCGGAGCACGACAGGTACGTGTGGGTGGCGTGGCCGCAGCCGGGGCACGGCATGTCGTGCGACAGGTGGGTCGTGGTGGTCTCGACGGTGTCCCACATGGCATGCCTCCCTTCGCTGGACGATCGATGTCTGTCAGGAGCGTCACACTGCGGCGCTGATACCCATGCTGACCCGTGGCACCGACACTTCTCACGTTATTGGAGAGGGTTGATACCCATGAACTAGGAGGTCTGGCCGATCGGGGGACACGGCTCGACGGACGGTCCCCGCGGTGGCAGGCTCGACGGGTGGCAGAGTTCACCGGCGAGAACATGCGCGGATCCCGGTTCGAGGGTGTCGACCTCACCGGGTCCCGCTTCCGCAACATCGACCTGACCGGCGTCAAGGTCAGTGGCGCCATGTTGGTCGACGTGGAGATCAGCGGCGAGGTCGAGAACCTGCGGATCAACGAGGTCGACGTCGGCCCGCTGATCGAGGCCGAGCTCGACCGCCGCCATCCGGAGCGCACCCGGCTGCAACCCACCGACGCCGACGGGTTCCGCGAGGCGTGGGCGGTCATCGAGGCGTCCTGGCCACCGACCCTCGACCGGGCCCGGCGGCTCCCACCGGAGCTGCTCCACGAGCGCGTCGACGACGAGTGGTCCTTCATCGAGACCCTCCGGCACCTGGTCTTCGCCACGGACGCCTGGGTGAACCGGGCGATCCTCGGGGATCCCGTGCCGTACGACGCCCTGGACCTGCCGCACGACGAGATGGAGCCGGATCCCGTCGTCCCGAACGACCCCGACGCGCGGCCGAGCCTCGAGGAGGTCCTGACCGTGCGGGCCGACCGGATGGCGTCGGTGCGTGCGGTGATGGCCGGGCTCACCGACGACGTGCTCGCCGGCAGGACCGAGCCGGTGCCACCGCCGGGCTATCCCACCTCACGCAGCTATCCGGTGCGCCGCTGCCTGCTGGCCGTGGTGAACGAGGAGTGGGAGCACCGGTTGTTCGCCGAGCGTGACCTGGCGACGCTCGAGCGTCGCCACCGCCTGACCTGAGCGTGAATCCCGTTCCGATAAGGTGCATTATGTCAACTAGTGTGGGTCGGTAGCGTTGCGCGGGTGAACACCTTCTCCGCAACCACCGAGTCCGACGCCGTGGTCCCCGCCGCCCGGTCGGACATCTGGGCGGCGCTGACCGACCCGGTCCTCCTCCCGAAGCTGACGCCGTTGCTCCAGCACATCCACGCGGACGGCGACCTGTGGCGCTGGGAGCTGGCGAGGATCCCGATCCTCGGGATCGCGGTGGCTCCGTGCTTCACCGAACGGATGACCTTCGAGCCCGAGTCCCGGATCGAGTACCGCCACGAGCCGCCGGCGGGCGCCACCGAGCGCACCGGCGCGTCGGGCTGGTACGCCCTGGAGGACGTCGAGGGTGGCACCCGGCTGCGGATCAGCCTGACCATCGACGCACAGCTGCCGCTGCCGAAGAGCTCCGGCTTCGCCGTCCGCAGGGTGATGACCTCGGTCGTCGACCGGATGGGCGACCGGTTCGCCGCCAACCTGCTCAGGCACCTCGGCGTGCCCGCCTGAGCAGCGGCTTGACGCGGCCTCCTAGGTTGGTGCCATGGCCGACATCCCGACGTACACCCTGAACGACGGCAGCACGATCCCCGCCCTCGGTTTCGGCACCTACCCGCTCCGGGGCGAGGACGGCACCGCGGCGATCGGGCGGGCGATCGAGGTCGGCTACCGGCTGCTCGACACCGCCGTGAACTACGAGAACGAGACCGAGGTCGGCGAGGCACTGCGCCGCTCCGGCCTCCCCAGGGACCAGGTCCAGGTGGCCAGCAAGATCCCGGGGCGGCACCACGGGTACGACGACGCCATCGCGTCCGTGCGTGGCTCGCTGGAGCGGCTCGGGGTGGAGCGGACCGACCTGCACCTCATCCACTGGCCCAACCCGAGCCAGGGCAAGTACGTCGAGGCGTGGCGGGCGCTGGTCCGGCTCCAGCAGGACGGCCTGGTGCGGTCGATCGGCGTCTCCAACTTCACCGAGGAGCACCTGACCCGGATCATCGACGACACCGGCGTCACGCCGGCGGTGAACCAGATCGAGCTGCACCCGCGCTTCCCCCAGCGTCAGATGCGCGACGTCCACGAGCGCCTGGGCATCCGCACCGAGGCCTGGAGCCCGATGGGCAAGCGCCGGGCGCCGCTCGAGGAGGATGTGGTCGCCACCGCCGCACGGGAGCACGGCGTCTCCCCCGGCCAGGTCATCCTGCGCTGGCACGTCCAGCTCGGCTCCCTCGCGATCCCGAAGTCCGCCGACCCCGAGCGGCAGCGGCAGAACCTCGACGTCTTCGGCTTCGAGCTGACCGCCGACCAGGTGGCCGCGATCACGGGGCTCGGCGAGGACGACGGCCGTCTCTTCGGCGGCGACCCGGACACCCACGAGGAGATGTAGCTCAGCGGTCGAGGGCGCCCATCGCGTCGGCCACCTCGACGTCCCGGCCACTCCCCTGCCGGCGCAGCCCCGCGACCACCCCCGAGAAGTCGGCGGCGTCGCGGTTCTGGCTGAGCTTGGCCTTGGCCTCGACCTTCTCGATGGTGAGCTCGATGCCGACGATCGCGCGCAGCTGCTTCTCGACGTACGCCGCGGGCGCGTCGTCGGGCGACCACGGCTGGTCGCGGTGCGCCTCGTTCTGCGCGGTCAGCCGGGTGACGGCGTCGAGGATCCACGCGGGGTCGTGGTGCCGCCGGACCCGTCCGGTGACGTGCACGGCCGAGTAGTTCCAGGTGGGCACCACCCGCCCGTGCTCGGCCTTGGCGGCGTACCACGCCGGCGACACGTAGGCCTGCGGGCCGGTGACCACGGCCAGCGCCGGGATCCCCGTGGCGTCCTCGGTGATCGCCCGCCAGTGCGGGTTGGCCCGCGCCATGTGCAGGATCAGCCGCTCCGCGTCCCACACCACGGGCAGCAGCGTGGCCAGCGGGTAGCCGTCCGGGCCGGTGGTGATCAGCTCCACCGAGCCGACGGTCTCGACCAGGCGGGTGATCTCCGCACGGTCCTCGAGGGCGTTGAAGTGCGGGACGTACACGTGGGTTCCTCCTGCTTCGTCGGCCCGGGCACCCATGATGCCCGAGGGACACGGCGAGAGGCCGTCACGCCAGCGGCACGGTGCGGACCAGCCGCCCGATCTTGTCGATGCGGTGCTCCGGGTTGTGGAAGCGATCGGACCAGTAGTTGCCGACCGCGTGGTCCTCCTGGGTCGCGCAGGTCGACAGCGTGATCAGCGCCCGCCTGGGTGTCGCGCCCGGGCGGCCCGGCACCGCGGCCCGTTGCTCCCGCAGCGACACGGGCGAGCGGAACGAGGTCTGCCGGGTGCCGACGATCTCGTAGACGTAGCGCACTCCCCCGGCCTCGACCCGCACCACGTCCCCGCGCCGCAGCCTCGGCAGCTCCGCGAACGGCCGGGTGCCGGTGGTCCGGTGCCCGGTGACCTGGTAGTTGCCGATCCCGCCGGGGCCGGTCCCTCCCCGCGGCCCGTGCGGGCTGGCGGCCGGGCCACGGTTCTGGATCCGGGTGCCGGGCGCGTCGTCGGTCCACCCGACGTACGGCACCACGGGCACGTCCTCGACACCGAGCCGCGGGATCGTCAGCCGTGCCCGGCGCGAGGTGCCGTCCGAGGCCAGCGGCTCGATGACGGGGCGCTCGTCCGCGGTCCCGGGTGGCGGCCGGTCGACCGGGGCCCGGACGCCCGCCTCGGTGGACGGCGGGGAGGCGGGGCGGTCCTCGGCCTCCGACGCGCAGCCGGCCAGTGCCGCTCCCAGTGCCGCTCCCAGGGCCAACCCCGCGGCCAGTCCGAGTCGTCCTCGCACGGCCGGGCCGGTGACGGTGCGGGCGAGCGCCGTACGCATGCGACCGAGCCTACGTCGCGGCTGTGCGACGCGGTGGGTCAGAGACCGAGCTCCTTCGCCGACTCCTCGCGCATCTGCACCTTCCGAACCTTCCCGGTCACGGTCATCGGGAACTCCTCGACCACCATCACGTAGCGCGGGATCTTGTAGCGCGCGAGCCTCCCGGCCGCGAAGGCGCCCACCGTCTCCGCGTCGAGCGGCGCGGCGCCCGCCTTGAGCTTGATCCAGGCACACAGCTCCTCGCCGTACTTCTGGTCCGGTACGCCGATCACCTGGACGTCCTCGATGTCGGGGTGGCCGTAGAGGAACTCCTCGATCTCGCGGGGGTAGATGTTCTCCCCGCCGCGGATCACCATGTCCTTGATCCGGCCGACGATGTTGCAGTAGCCGTCCTCGCGCATCACCGCCAGGTCGCCCGTGTGCATCCACCCGTCGGCGTCGATCGCCTCGGCGGTCTTCTCCCTGCCCTCGTCGTCGTCCAGGGGCCAGTAGCCGAGCATCACCGAGTACCCCCGGGTGCAGAACTCACCGGTCTCGCCGCGCTGCACCGTCTCCCCCGTCGCGGGGTCGACGATCTTGATCTCGACGTGGGGGTGGACCCGCCCGATCGTCTCGGTGCGTCGCTCGAGGTCGTCGTCGCTGAGCGTCTGGCACGACACGGGCGACGTCTCGGTCATGCCGTAGGCGATCGAGGCGGTGGCCATGTGCATGTCGTTGACGCAGCGCTTCATCACCTCGACCGGGCAGATCGAGCCGGCCATGATCCCGGTGCGCAGCGTCGAGAGGTCCCGCTCCGCGAACGACGCGTGGTTCTGCATCGCGATGAACATCGTCGGCACGCCGTAGACGCCGGTGCAGCGCTCCTCCTCGACCGCCCGCAGCGTGGTCTCCGGGTCGAAGGCGGGCCCGGGGATCACCATCGTCGCGCCGTGGGTGCTGCAGCCGAGGTTGCCCATCACCATCCCGAAGCAGTGGTAGAAGGGCACCGGGATGCAGAGCCGGTCCTCCTCGGTGAAGTCGATCGTCTCCGTGACGAAGTATCCGTTGTTGAGGATGTTGCGGTGGCTGAGCGTGGCGCCCTTGGGGTAGCCGGTGGTGCCTGAGGTGTACTGGATGTTGATCGGGTCGTCCGGCTCCAGCGACCAGGTCATCACCTCCGCCAGCGTCACCCCGGGGTCGCTGACGTTGTGGTCGGTCCAGTCGTCGGTGCCGATGAACACGACCTGCTCGACGGGGGTGTTCCCACGGACCTCCTCGATCATCGCCCGGTAGTCGCTGGTCTTGAAGTCGGTCGCGGAGACCAGCATCGTCGTGCCCGACTGGTTGAGGGCGTAGGCGAGCTCGTGGGTTCGGTAGGCCGGGTTGATGTTCACCAGGACCGCGCCGATCTTGGCGGTGGCGAACTGGACGATCGTCCACTCCGCACAGTTGGGCGACCAGATGGCGACCCGGTCACCCTTCCCGATCCCCCGCCGGATCAGGCCGATCGCGAACGCGTCCACGTCGGCGTCGAGCTCGGACCAGGACCAGCGCCGACCGGAGGCGAACTCCACCAGCGCCTCGCGATCGGCGTACGACGCCACGGTCCGCGCGAGGTTCGCCCCGATCGTCTCCTCGAGCAGCGGGACATCGGTGGCACCTGCGGCGTACGACGGCTCCATCCCCCGGACCCTAGCCACCGGCTCGGCTCCCGTCACGGGCCATTGACTAGGATCATCTGATGCTCTCCAGAACCGCGCGGCTCCCGCTCGCCCTCGCCACCCTCCTGCTCCTCCTGCTCGGTGCCTGCTCGGAGGAGGGCAGCGACGACGTCAGCGCCGGCGACCCCGCCACCGACGCCGCGCCCGGGGACGCGCCGGCCGGCGAGGGGTCCTGCAGCTACAACCCGGACGGCATGGACCCCGCCAAGGAGGTCGACCCGCCGCCGGCCGAGCCCGCCGAGACCGGTGAGGTCGAGGTCACGCTCGACACCAGCGCGGGCGCCCTCGAGGCCGTCCTCGACGCCGGCACCACCCCGTGCACGGTCAACTCGTTCCTCAGCCTGGCCGGACAGGACTACTTCGACGAGACGACGTGCCACCGGCTCACCACCGAGGGCATCTTCGTGCTCCAGTGCGGCGACCCGACCGGCACCGGCATGGGCGGTCCGGGCTACCAGTACGACGACGAGCTGAGCGGCAGCGAGACCTACGGCGCCGGCACGCTGGCGATGGCCAACGCCGGACCGGGCACGAACGGGTCGCAGTTCTTCATCGTCTTCGAGGAGAGCCAGCTGCCGCCGTCCTACACGGTCTTCGGGCAGGTCGACGCGGCCAGCATCAAGACCGTCCAGAAGGTCGCCGCCAAGGGAACCGAGTCCGGCACGCCCGACGGGCCGCCGAAGCAGCCGGTCACGATCAACGACGTCGGCTGAGACCGACACCAGGAGCGTCCCCTCGAGACGGATCCCGGTGTCGGTCGGCTCAGCGGCGTGCGCCCGGGAGGACCACCTCGGTCCCGCTGCTGCGACGCTACGCCCGGCTCCGGGCGCGCGTGCACCCCAGTGTCGGGACCGGGCTGGACCACTAGTCCCTTCGTGCGTCGGTGTCCCGGAGGTGGCGGCCCGGACCCGTTGCGTTCAGAGGAACGCGCGCAGTGCCTCGACCGACTCCGAGGGCACCGTCACCGCGATCCCCTCGCCGATCGCGCGGAGCCGCCACTGCTCCCCGTCGCGGAAGATGCTGGCCATCACCATGCCGGTCTGGGGTACGCCGTTCGTGAGCGTGAAGCGGGCCAGCTCGACGTCGTCCTCGTCGACCAGGCGACAGTAGGCGTTGCGGACCCACTCGAGCGTGTGGCCCTGGTAGCTGCTGACCTGGAAGACGATCGTGTCGATCTTGGGGTGCACCCGCGTGAGGTCGACGGTGAGGACCTCGTCGTCACCGTGCCCACTGCCGCTGAGGTTGTCGCCCAGGTGCACCACGGACCCGTCCCGGGTCCGCAGGTTGTTGTAGAAGACCATGTCGGCGTACTGGCCCGCCGCGAACGCGACCGCCGAGGCGTCCAGGTCGACGTCGGGAGCACCGCTGCCGATGAAGCCGGCGTTCTTCTCCTTGTCCCAGCCGACACCCATCCGCAGCTGTCCCCACGGGCCTCCGTCGTCGGTGGCCAGCGCCAGCTCCTGCCCCTTGCTGAGCTCGATCATGGCGGTCCTCCCTCGTCGTCCCCCCGAACCTACCCGGGCCCGCACAGCGCGCTCGGCGACGGCTCAGAAGGGCATGGCGATGAAGGGTGAGGAGTAGTCGGCGTCGTGCGCGAGCTGCCCCTCGGCCCCGGTCGGCGAGACGCGGTCGCGCTCGGCCTCGAGCAGCATGCCCAGCAGTCCGACGTCGCCGGCGGTCGGGATGCCGGTGACCTCGTCGTGTGCGAGCACCCAGGAGACCGCCGCGGTGATGCGTGCCTGGTCGTCGTAGGGCTCGTACCACGTGGCGTGCGACGGGTCCGCGCCCTCGGGCCAGTTGCGGCGGGACACGGTCTTGATCGTCATCAGACCGGCGTCCTGGCGGCGGACCTCCGCCACGAGTGCCCGGTAGTCGGCGCGGTACGTCTCGTCGCGCCAGAGCACCGGGTTGAGCGGTGTCATGACGGTGGCGAAGGGGTGGCGGCGCAGCGCCTCGAGGTGGGTCGCGGGCGCCTCGTGACCGTGACCGGTGATGCCGATGGCGCCGACCAGCCCCTCCTCCTGCGCACGGACCGCCGCCTCCAGCGCACCGTCCGGCCCGGTGGCCGGGTCGAGCTCACCCAGGTCGCCGACGGCGTGGAGCTGCAGCAGGTCGACGTGGTCGGTCTGGAGACGCTCGAGCGAGGCATGGATCTCCCGCCACGCCGACTCCCGGTCACGGTGGCCGGTCTTCGTCGCCAGGAAGATGCGGTCGCGGATCTCCGGCATCCACGGCCCGAGCCGCAGCTCGGCGTCGCCGTAGCCGGCCGCCACGTCCACGTGGTTGATCCCCCCGTCGAGGGCCTCCTGGATCGAGCGGTCCGCGATGTCCTGCGGCACCTCGCTGAGTGCCGCCGCGCCATAGATGAGGACCGAGCTCTGGTGCTCGAGACGTCCGAGCCTGCGCTTCTCCATGGTGACCACTCTCTGCCCCCGGCCCCGCGCGAGGCAAGCCGTCGTGGCGCCACGCTTCCGGCGGCTCTCGACGACGAACCGAGGCGGAACTGCAGTCGCGGATCGCGCGGAGCGGCGCCCGTGGCCCCTTCCCCCATCGTGTACGCGATGCGCGGACAACGGGTCCCCTCACCGCAGACCAGCAAGCCCCTGGGCCGCCTACCCGCCGCCGAGGCCCCCGCCGCGAATGATCCTGCCGGTGTCCGGGCTCTTCTTGTGCTCCTGCTCCCGGTGCGTGTCGAGCCATTCGTCGTGGTCATCGTCCTGCACCAGGGCCCGCAACTTGCCGATCTTCCGGACTGGCCACAGCAGGACAGCTTTCAACTTGTCCATGCCGACATCTCCTTCCTGCCTCCGCGTCAAGTGTTCGCCCCCGGCGACGCAACCACAACGGATGTCTGAACCGGGACCTGTGGACCGACGCAACCACGACGCCACCTACACCTGGACCACACCGGATGGCGACGCCTACCTCGTCGCCGACGGCGCCACCCTCGCCCTCACCGACCACTGACCACTGACCGGCAGGGTCGGCGTCGGGGGACCCTAGGCCCGTCGTCGGGCGCCGACGACGTCGATGACCAACAGCACGAACACCATCACGGCGACGGCGGCCAGCACGGCGTACGGCGCCGCGTCCTCGACCGCGGAGCCGGCGCAGGTGCCGACCTCGTCCTGGCGACAGTCCGCGTAGGACACATAGCCCAGCGCGGACGCCGCCGCTCCGGCCACGACGGCCACCAGGGCGGACACCACCAGGAGCACGCGCCGCACCAGCAACGACCTCACCGGGCGTCGTACTCCACGGGCTGGCCGAGGGCGACGGTGCGGCTCACCGTGCAGAGCCGGTCGCGGACCTGCGCCAGCGTGCGCGGCAGCACCTCGCGCGCCTTGTCCCCGTCCTCGCCGTCGGGCCAGGTGACGTCGAAGGTGACCTGCACGTTCGTCAGGTGGTTGCCGCCCTCGTCGCGCACCTTGTCGCCGGAGGCCCGCACCGAGAACGACGAGGCGGCGGCCCGCTTGCCGGTGATCAGCTCGACGTCGATGGCCGCGCACCCGGCCAGCGCGGCGAGCAACAGCTCGACCGGGGTGAAGTCGGGGTCGTCACCGCTGCCCACCGGCAGCACTCCCCCGCGTCGGTTGACCGCCTTGTAGCGGCCGTCGCCGATCTTCTCCATGTCGATGAACCGGAAGGTCTCCTCAGTCATGACCCCACCCTGCCACGCCCGACACGCCCGGCGTTTGAGTCCGGAGCCGAGTCCTGCAACGGTGGAGGGGTCCTGTACGCCATCGGATAAAGGAGAGCACGTGCTCACCCTCACCGAGAACGCCAGCACGATCGTCCGCGACATCACCAACCAGATCCACGAGGACCCGAACGCCACGCCCGCCGAGGCGGGACTCCGCATCACCACCGACGACACGCCGGAGCCGGCGTTCGCGATCAGCGCCAGCGAGGGCCCGCAGCCCGGCGACGCGAAGGTGGAGCAGGACGGAGCCACCGTCTACCTCGACGGGCTGTCCGCCGAGCAGCTGGACGACAAGGTGCTCGACGCCAGCCTGGACCCGGCCGGCAACGTCCAGTTCGCGCTGGGCCAGCAGGCCTGACGCAGCAGCACCACCACGCACGGCACGAAGGGCAGCCGGGACTCCACCCGGCTGCCCTTCGTCGTGCTGCGAGGATCGAGGGATGACCACGACCCGCGAGATCCACCTCGTCTCCCGTCCCTCCGGCTGGCCGGTCCCCGAGGACTTCCGCACCGTGACCGTCGAGCTCGACGAGCCGGGCCCCGGCCAGGTCCTGGTCCGCAACTCCGCGATGTCGGTCGACCCCTACATGCGTGGCCGGATGAACGACGCGAAGTCCTACGTCGCGCCGTTCGCGCTCGACGCCCCCTTGGACGGTGGCGCCGTCGGGGAGGTCGTCACCAGCTCCAGCGACACGGTCGCCGTCGGCGACACCGTGGTCCACCAGTTCGGCTGGCGCGAGCACGCGCTGCTCGACGACAGCGCGGTCCGCGTGGTGGACAGCGGCATCGCGCCGGCCTCGGCGTACCTCGGCGCCCTGGGCATGCCCGGGATGACGGCGTACGTCGGGCTGACCCGCATCGCCCAGCTCAAGGAGGGCGACACCGTGTTCGTCTCCGGTGCCGCCGGCGCCGTCGGCAGCATGGCCGGCCAGCTCGCGAAGCGGCTGGGCGCCGCGAAGGTCATCGGTTCCGCGGGCTCGCCCGAGAAGGTCGCGTGGCTCCGGGAGATCGGCTTCGACGCGGCGTTCGACTACCACGACGCCCCGGTGCGCAAGCAGCTCAGGGAGCACGGCCCGGTCGACGTCTACTTCGACAACGTCGGGGGCGAGCACCTCGAGGGTGCGATCTCGCAGATGGCCGACTTCGGCCGGATCGCGTGCTGCGGATCGATCTCCTCCTACAACGACACGGAGCCCTCCCCCGGGCCACGCAACCTGATGATGGTGGTCTCCAAGCGGCTCACGATCCGCGGCTTCATCGTCTCCGACCACGGCGAGGCGGCCGGCGAGTTCTACCGGACCGTCGGCCCGTGGCTCGCCGCGGGCGAGGTCACCGCGCGCGAGACCTGGAAGGACGGCCTCGACCAGGCGGTCGAGGCGTTCCTCGACCTGCACCGGGGTGGCAACACCGGCAAGATGCTGGTCCGGCTCAACCCGTGACGGTCGGGCGACCGCTCCTCGTCCACGCGGTGATGCCGCCGTCGAGGTCGTAGACCGCCTCGATCCCGGCCTCGCGCATGATCTCCATCGCCTGCTGGGAACGGACCCCGGTCCGGCAGTAGACGGCGTACGCCGTCTCGGGGTCGAGCTCGGCGACCCGGTCGCGGAAGTCGTCGGCCGCGAGCGGGAGGTTGGTGGCGCCCTCCAGGTGCCCGGCGGCGTACTCCTCGGGCGTGCGTACGTCGAGCAGCACCACGTCGCGTTCGGCGATCCGGTCGGCGAAGGAGTCCGCGTCGACGTGGTCGTAGGACATGTCCGCTGACACCGGGGCGGAGCGCACGTCGGTCCCGCACCCCGCCACTCCGAGGGCCAGACCGAGCACGGCCAGCAGCGTCAGCAGCGCACGTCGGGGAGCCATGACCCCAGCCTAGGAGCGGCTCCCAACGACGTGCCGTGTCGAGGTTCCGACGGCTGTGGGGCTAGAGGCCCGGACCGTCGGAGCGCAGCTTGTCGACCTCGGACATCGCCTCGCGCAGCTGCCCGAGCCACTCGTCGGCGTGCCGGCCCACCAGCCGCACCGACCACGCGAGCGCGTCGGAGCGGGATCGCGCGACGCCGGCATCGACGAGGGTGTCGAGCACCTGGCGCTCGGGCTGGCGCAGCCGGGTCATCACCGGTGCGGCGACGTGGGTGAACAGCGCCGTGGTGTCGCCGAGGCGGGCGCCCCACGAGACCCGGCGGCCGTAGCGTGCCTGGGCCTCGTCCGCGATCCCGATGCGCTGCTCCTTGGTGTCCGCGCGGAACCGGCTGATCCGGCCCTCCGCGGCGGCACCGTCGCCCGGCTTCTCGTCGCCGATCGGGTCCGCGAGCGTGCCGACGACGGTGATCTCCTCACGGTCGACGGCCACGTCGACCTCGGTGAACCAGCCGTCCGGCAGCCGGCCGGCGAACCAGTCGGCGGCGTCGTCAGCGGGCGGCAGGTCGGCCGCCTGCCAGCCGCCGCGGCGGCCGAAGTCGCCACGCGGGCCGCGGGGTCCGCCGCGGCCCCCGTGACCGCGGGGTCCGCCGCGGCGCGGGCCGCGTCCGCGGCGCTCGTCGTCGTTCTCTGCGTCGTCTTTCGAGGTGTTCATGATGATCTCCTTGCTGGTATTACATGATTACACCATCACAACGTTGCAGTCCAGAGAATCATTCCGGTTGTGCATAGGGTGACCGCGTGCCCTACGCAGACGCTCCGTTCCGCAGCCTCCAGCTCACCGAGGCCCAGGCCAGGTTCGCCCTCCTCGACGTCACGTCGTACGACGTGCGGCTCGACCTCGCGGCGGGCGACGCGACGTTCGGCTCGGTGACCACGATCCGCTTCGAGAGCCGGGGCGGCGAGACGTTCCTGGACCTGAAGCCGGTGACCGTGAACACGATCCGGCTCAACGGCGACGCGCTCGACCCCGACCTGCTCCGGTCCGGCCGGGTGCCGCTGAAGACCGTGGCCGGAGACAACGAGCTGGTGGTGGACGCCGTGATGCGCTACCGCCAGGACGGCGAGGGCCTGCACCGCAGCGTCGACCCCGCGGACGGACGCAGCTACGTCTACGGCATGTCGTTCATGGACGCGGCCCCGAGCATCTTCGCCTGCTTCGACCAGCCCGACCTCAAGGCGCCGTACACGCTGCACGTCGTCGCCCCGAGCGACTGGACCGTGATCGGCAACGCCCCCGGCGAGCGGGTCGAGCACGGCCCGGAGACCTCGGCGTGGGAGTTCGCCGAGACCCGGCCGCTGTCGACGTACTTCGTCACGCTGGTCGCCGGTCCCTACCACCTGATCCGCGACGAGCACGACGGCATCCCGCTCGGCCTCAGTGCGCGGCAGTCGATCGCGCCCGCCCTCGAGGCCGACGCCGACGAGCTGTTCACGATGACGAGGCAGTGCTTCGACGAGTTCCACCGGCTGTTCGGCATCCGCTACCCGTTCGGCGACTACCACCAGGCGTTCGTGCCCGAGTTCAACGCCGGCGCCATGGAGAACCCGGGCTGCATCACCTTCCGCGACCCGCTGGTGTTCACCAGCAAGGTCACCCGGGGACTGCGGATCCAGCGCGCCACCACCGTCGCCCACGAGATGGCGCACCAGTGGTTCGGCAACCTCACCACCCCGAAGTGGTGGGACGACCTGTGGCTCAACGAGTCGTTCGCCGAGTACATGGGCAACCGCGTGACCGCCGACGTCACCGAGTTCCACGACGCCTGGACGCACAACGCCTACGCCCGCCGCCAGTGGGGTCTCGTGGCCGACCAGGGCCCGAGCACGCACCCGGTCGCCGGCAACGGCGCGGTGGACGCCACCGCGGCGCTGCAGGACTTCGACGGCATCTCCTATGCCAAGGGCTCGAGCATCCTCAAGCAGCTCAACACCACCCTCGGCGACGAGGCGTTCTTCGCCGGCGTGATCGAGCACTTCGGCCGGGCGACCTACGGCAACGCCACCATGCACGACCTCTTCGGGTGCTGGGAGCGGTCGGCCGGGGTGGACCTGAGCGGCTTCACCGACCACTGGCTGCGCACCACGGGTCCCGATGCGCTCACCCTCGACCGCGGTGCCGGCGTGCTGCGCCGCACTCCCCCGGCCGGCGCACCCGCCGAGCGCACCCACACCCTGCACGTGGCCACCGCGGGGGCCGACGGCACCTGGCGTACGACGCCGCTCACCGTGGACACGGCCGAGGTCCCGTTCGCCGCCGGTGACGACACCGTGCTGATCGACCCGACCCAGGACACCTGGGCGCTGGTGCTGCCCGACGAGGCCAGCGTCGCCGGGTACCGGCGGCTGTTCCCGACCACCACCGACGAGATGGTCCGCGCCTCGATGTGGAACGCGGTCCGCTCCGGCTTCCACAACGCCCAGGTCGCGCCGGAGGTCGTCCTCGGCGTCGCCGAGGCGGCGCTGCCGAGCGAGACCACCGACGACGCCGTCGGCTACACGCTGCCCTGGCTGGTCCGGAAGGTGGTGCCGCTGTGCCCCGACCCGGTCGACGGCCTCCGCCGCCTCCACGGGGCCACCACCGACCTGCTCGGGGCGACGTACGCCGGCTCCACCCTCCGGCTCGCGGCCTTCCAGTCGGTGATCGCCACCGCCGTCGACGCCGGGCCGCTCGAGCACTGGCTGGCCGGCCGCGACCTGCCTGCCGGCATCGACCTGGACCTGGACCTGCGCTGGCGGGTCCTGGTCCGGCTCGCGGCCATGGGTGCGGTCGACACCGCCGCACTCCAGGAGCACCTCGACGCCGAGCCCACCGGACGGTCCCGGGTCGAGCACTCGCGGGCGATGGCCTCGCTCCCCGACGAAGAGGCCAAGTCCTGGGCCTGGCAGCGGTTCACGGGCGAGGTCGCGGCGCCCAACTACGAGCTCGAGGCGGCCGGGCTCGGCATGTGGCGTGCGGGTCAGGACCACCTCACCGCGCCGTACGTCGAGCGCTACTTCGCCGAGCTGCCGCGGGCGCCGCAGGTGCACTCCGGCTGGGTGCTCGGCGACGTCACGCAGGCGTTCTTCCCCACGACCGCGCTGGCACCGGAGACGCTGTCCGCGGCCGAGCGCGTGATCGAGGCGCCCGGCCTGGACCTGACGATCCGGCGCAAGCTGGTCGACTGCACCGACGAGCTGCGCCGCCGGCTCGCGATCCGCGCGAGGTACGCCACCTGACCCCAGGGACCCCAGCGTTCGGTCCCGTGACCCATCCGGAGCCGGCAACCGCTCCGAATGACCCTGGTCACATTCGGCACGAAATCTGGAGGTCCTTCCATGCGCCCCACCCATCGCAATCTCGCCTTCGCGGCAGCCGGCTTCGTCCTGGCGGTCGGCGTGGTGCCGATGCTGCCGGCCAACGCCGGGCACACCAACAGCGTTCTCGAGACCGATCTCAACGGTCGCAGCGAGGTCGGCCAGACCCGGTCCGTCGCCGGCGACCCGAACGGCCGCGGCGAGGCCTACGTCTTCGGCATCGACGGCGACCCCACCACCCTCTGCTACGTGCTGACCGTGGGCAAGATCGCCAACGCCACCGCCGCTCACATCCACAAGGGTGCGGCCGGCTCGAACGGACCCGTCGTGGTCAACCTGGCCGCACCCGCGGACGGCAACGCCGCCGACTGCCTCACCGAGGGCGAGCCCGGCAAGTTCGTGGGCGACCAGACCGTGGCCGACATCCTCGCGAACCCGCAGGACTACTACGTGAACGTGCACAACGCGACGTACCCCGGTGGCGCCATCCGGGGCCAGTTGGCGGCCCAGCACTGACCGTCGGGCGGCACCGGCACGGCGTGGGTCCGCCCGACTGTCGGTGCCGCCTCCTACGGTCGGGGGGTGCGCATCCTCCACACCTCCGACTGGCATCTCGGGCGGTCCTTCCACCGGGAGGGCATGCTCGGCCACCAGGCGGCGTACGTCGACCACGTGATCGAGGTCGTGGAGTCCGAGCGCGTGGACCTGGTGGTGCTGGCCGGCGACGTCTACGACCGGGCGCTGCCGCCGGTGGACGCCGTCCGGCTCGCCAACGAGGCGTTCACCCGGATCGCCGCCTCCGGCGCCCGGCTGGTGGTCACCAGCGGCAACCACGACTCCGCCCAGCGGCTCG
This sequence comes from uncultured Actinomycetota bacterium, assembly GCA_963767955.1. Taxonomy (GTDB): domain Bacteria; phylum Actinomycetota; class Actinomycetes; order Propionibacteriales; family Nocardioidaceae; genus Nocardioides. The sequence goes on from CAVYGA010000003.1 coordinate 1,251,372, forward strand.
GGTTCGGCGCCGACCTGATCGACGCGGCCGGCGTGCACCTGCGCACCCGTCCGGCCGGGGTCGGCACCCCGGTGCTGCTCGGCGACGACCACGGGACGGTCGCGGTCTACGGCCTGCCCTACCTCGACCCCGACCACCTGCGCGAGCCGTGGCGCCTGCCCGCACGCAGCCACGAGGCGGCGCTGGGCGAGGCGATGCGACGGGTCCGTGCCGACCTGGCCGCGCGCCCCGACGGCACCCGCTCGGTGGTGCTGGCCCACGCGTTCGTCGGCGGGGCCGCGGCGCGCCCCGAGCCCAGCGAGTCCGAGCGCGACATCAGCGTCGGCGGCGTCAGCCTGGTGTCCACGTCGGTCTTCGACGGCGTCTCCTACGCCGCGCTGGGTCACCTGCACGGCCGGCACACGCTGAGCGAGACCGTGCGCTACAGCGGGTCCCCGCTGGCCTACTCCTTCTCCGAGGCCGACCACCGCAAGGGCTCCTGGCTGGTCGAGCTCGGTGCCGGCGGCCTGAGCACCGCGGAGTTCCTCGACGCGCCGGTCCCCCGGCCGCTGGCCCGCCTGCGGGGCGCCCTCGACGACCTGCTCGCCGACCCCGCCCTCGCCGGCCACGAGGCGTCCTGGCTGCAGGTGACGCTGACCGACGAGATCCGTCCGCGCGAGCCGATGGACCGGCTGCGACGGCGCTTCCCGCACGCCCTGCAGCTCAGCTGGGAGCCGGCCGGCGGCCAGCCCGGCACCGGTGCGGCGTTCCGCCCCGCGGCGGGCCGCTCCGACCACGCCATCGCCGTGGACTTCCTCGGCGAGCTCCGCGGTCGGCCGGCCAGCGACGCGGAGTCCGCACTGCTGCTCGACGCCTGCGACGCGTGCCCTGCCGACCACGACCTGGACCGCACGGTGGAGGCGGTGGTCGACTGATGCGCCTGCACTCGCTCGAGATCACCGCGTTCGGCCCGTTCGCCGAGACCGTGTCCGTCGACTTCGACGAGCTGTCCGCGGCCGGGCTGTTCCTGCTCAGCGGTCAGACGGGAGCCGGCAAGACCTCCGTGCTCGACGCCGTCAGCTTCGCCCTCTACGGCGACGTCCCGGGTGACCGCAGCAGCGCCAAGCGGTTCCGCTGCGACACCGCGCCCGCCGGCCTGGCGCCCCAGGTGGTGCTCGAGGCGACCCTCTCCGGCCGCCGCTTCCGGCTGACCCGGTCGCCGGCCTGGCAGCGTGCCAAGAGACGGGGCACCGGCCACACCACCGAGCAGGCGCACGTCCTGGTGGAGGAGCGCGTCGACGACGCCTGGGTCGCGCTGTCCACGCGCATGGACGAGGCCGGCCACCTGGTCACCGGCCTGGTCGGCATGACGATGCCGCAGTTCTGCCAGGTCGCGATGCTGCCGCAGGGGCGGTTCCAGACGTTCCTGCGGGCCCGCTCCGAGGAGCGCCACCGGCTGCTCCAGCAGCTGTTCAGCACCCAGCGCTTCGAGGACATGGAGCGCTGGTTGCGCGAGCACGCCCGGCAGCTGCACCGCCGCTCCCAGGCCCGGCACCGCGAGGTCGCCGGCGTGCTCAACCGTCTCCTGGAGGCGGCCGACGCCGGCCTCCCCGAGGGGTGGACCCACGACGACCTGACCGCGGTCGCCGGGTCCGGTGCGCTGGCGGACTGGTCCGCGGAGCTGACCGGGTCCGCGACCGCGACCTGTGCGGCCGCGGCCACCGCGCGCACCGCGGCGGCGGCCGCGGAGCAGGCGGCTGCCACCGCCCGGGACGCCGGCCGGCAGCTGCGCGAGCAGCAGCGCCGCTTCGCCTCCGCCCGGGACGAGCGGGCCGCCCTCGACGCCGACGCCGACGCCCACGCGTCCCGGCGCTCCCGGCTCGACCGGGCCCGTCGCGCAGCCGCGGTCACCCCGCTGCACCGGCTCTCGCTCTCCGCCCGGCAGCAGCGTGACCGGGCCGGCGAGGCCGCCCTGAGCGCCTCGGTCGCGGCCGCCACCCTGCTCGACGTACCCGACCCCGCCCCCGCCGACCTGGCCGCCGCGGAGAGCTCCGCGCGCGACCTGCTGGCCGACGCCCGAGCGCTGCTCCCCCGCGAGGCCGAGCTGGCCGAGATCACCGCCCGGGTCGCCGCCGACGAGGCCACCGAGGCCGACCTCGTGACCGAGGAGCGGCGACTCGCCGCCCGGGTGCGGCTGCTGCCCACCGAGGTCACCGCCCTCGGCGCCCGGCTGGTCGAGGCCCGCGCCGCGACCGCGCGACTGACGGAGCTGGTCCGGGAGATCGGGCAGCAGTCCGACCGGCTCGCCGCCCACGACCGCGCTGGCGTCCTCCGCCAGGACCTGGTGGCGGCCCGGACCGAGCTGTCCGCCTCCGTCGACCGCTGCCAGGAGCTCAAGGAGACCTGGCTCGAGCTCCGCGAGGCCCGCCTCCAGGGGATGGCCGCCGAGATCGCCCTCGACCTCGCCGTCGGGGCGTGCTGCCCGGTCTGCGGGTCAGCCGAGCACCCGCACAAGGCGGTGCCGGAGACCGGCGCACCGTCCGCCGTGTCGGAGAAGGCCGCCCGCAGCGCGCTCGACGACGCGGAGCTGGCTCGGGCCGCCCACGACGCCCGGGTGCGTGACCTGCTGACCAGCCTGTCGGTGGCCGAGGCCCGGACCGGCGACGACCAGGACGCGGACACCCTCCGGGCCTCCCTGGCCGCCCGGCGCGACGAGCGCGCGACACTGACCGTCGTCGCCGAGGAGCACGACCACCTCGTCGCACGCCTGGTCCGGACCGAGGCCGCGCTGGCCGACGCCGCGGCCGAGCGCACCGCCGCCCAGGTCGAGCTGGCCGCCGTCCGCGCCCGGCTCACCGCAGCCCGGGGCGAGCAGGAGCGGATCCGCTGCGAGGTCGACGCCCTGCTGGCCGGCACCGGCCACCACACCCTCGAGGCCCTGGTCACCGACCGTGGCGCGCTCGTGGACGCCCTCACCGCCGCGCGGACCTCCGCCGAGCGTCACGACACCGCCGCCCGCGCGGCGACCGAGGCCGAGGCGGCCCTGCACGACTGGCTCGACCAGCACGGCTTCGCCGCCGTCGACGAGGCCCTCGACGCCGTCCTCACCGACGCGGCGCTCGAGGCGCTCGAGGGCGAGGTCGCGACGTACGACGCCCGGTCCAGCGCGGTCGGCAGCGTGCTGGACGACCCCGATCTCTGCTCGGCCGCAGCCCTCCCGGTCCCCGACACCGCGGCACTCGACGCCGCCCTGTCCCGGACCTCCCGCGCCCACGCCGAGGCGAGCACCACGCACCAGGTCGCCGCGACCCGGGCAGCGCGGCTGGCCGCGCTCGACGCGGACCTCCGGGCCTCGCTCGACGGCTGGGCTCCGCTCCGCGAGTCGTGGGCGGTCGCCGCCGAGCTGGCGGCCTTCGTCGAGGGCAAGTCGGCCGACAACGCGCTGCGGATGCGACTGAGCGCCTATGTGCTGGCCTGGCGCCTCACCCAGGTGGTGGCCGCCGCCAACCAGCGACTGCTGCGGATGAGCGACCAGCGCTACACCCTCGAGCACACCGGCCACCGCGGCGCCGGCGAGACCCGGGGCGGGCTGAGCCTGCTGGTCCGCGACGAGTGGTCCGGCGAGGCCCGCGACCCGGCCACCCTCAGCGGGGGTGAGACCTTCGTGGTGTCGCTGGCGCTGGCACTCGGCCTGGCCGACGTGGTGACCGCCGAGGCCGGTGGCGCCGACCTCGACACGCTGTTCGTCGACGAAGGCTTCGGGGCCCTGGACGCCGACACCCTCGACGACGTGATGGGCACCCTCGACGGGCTGCGTGACGGCGGCCGGGTGGTCGGCGTGGTCAGCCACGTCGACGAGCTGCGGACCCGGATCCCCACCCAGCTCGTGATCACCAAGCAGCGCGCCGGATCCAGCGTCCGCGTGGGCCGCTCCCCCTCCTGACCACACCCCTCGGATAGGTTCGAAACCATGAGCACGCCCACGGTCGATCCGACCTTCTCGGCCCTCCACTTCCGCAAGCTGGCCGACTCAGCCCTGAGCCGTGCCCAGGACTTCGACGTGTCGCACGCCGACTTCCGCTTCGAGCGGATCCGCTCCCAGCGACTCACGGTGCGCGACGCGCACCTCCAGGGCGCCAGCGACCACGAGGACCTCGGCTTCGCGGTCCGGGTGATCCACCACGGAGCCTGGGGCTTCGCCTCCGGCGTCGTGCTCACCAGCGACGAGGCGGTCCGCATCGCCGAGGAGGCCGTGCAGGTGGCGATGGTCGCCTCGCGGATGACCACCCGACGGATCCGGATGGCCCCCGAGCCGGTCTACGACGACGTCACCTGGGTCTCCGCCTACGACATCAACCCCCTCGACGTGCCGGTCGCGGAGAAGTCCGCGCTGCTGGTCGACTGGACGCGTCGGCTGACCCGCCACGACGCCGTCGAGCACGCCGCCGCGGCACTGGTCCAGGTCCAGGAGAACAAGTTCTACGCCGACCTGACCGGCACCCGCACCACCCAGCAGCGGATCCGGATGATGCCGCACTTCGAGGCGATGGGCACCCACCGCGAGACCGGGGTCTTCGACTCGATGCGCTCGATCGCGCCGCCGGTGGGGCGGGGCTGGGAGTTCCTCGACGGCCGGCACCACGACTGGGAGGCCGAGCTCGAGGAGGTGCCCGAGCTGCTCGCCGAGAAGCTCGCCGCGCCGAGCGTCGAGGCCGGCGACCTCGACCTGGTGATCCACCCGTCCAACCTGTGGCTGACCATCCACGAGTCCGTCGGCCACGCCACCGAGCTGGACCGGGCCTTCGGCTACGAGGCCAACTACGCCGGCACGTCGTTCGCGACGTACGACAAGCTCAACACGCTGCAGTACGGCTCCCCGGTCATGAACGTCACCGGCGACCGCACGCAACCGCACGGGCTGGCCACCACGGGCTACGACGACGAGGGCGTCCGGACCCAGGAGTGGGACATCGTCCGGGACGGCGTGCTGGTCGGCTACCAGCTGGACCGGCCGATGGCGCACCTCAAACCCGAGCTCAACGGTGGCCGGTCCAACGGCTGCGCCTACGCCGACTCGTCCGGTCACATCCCGATCCAGCGGATGGCCAACGTCTCGCTGCAGCCCGACGCCGACGGGCCGTCCACCGAGGAGCTGATCTCCCGGGTGGAGCGCGGTCTCTACGTCGTGGGCGACAAGTCCTGGTCCATCGACATGCAGCGGTTCAACTTCCAGTTCACCGCCCAGCGGTTCTTCCGGATCGAGGACGGTCGGCTGGCCGGGCAGGTTCGCGACGTCGCCTACCAGGCCACCACGACCGACTTCTGGAACTCCCTCGAGGCGGTCGGCGGCCCCGAGACGTGGGAGCTGCACGGCGCCTTCAACTGCGGCAAGGCCCAGCCCGGACAGATCGCGGCGGTGAGCCACGGCGCCCCCACCTCACTGTTCCGCAACGTCCGGATCCTCAACACCAACGACGAGGCAGGCCGCTGATGGCTTCCAGGACTTCGCCCCAGGCACTGGTCGAGCACGCACTGGCCACCACCCGCAGTGACGACTGCGTGGTGATCGTCCGGGCCCGCACGGCGGCCAACCTGCGCTGGGCCGTCAACACCCTCACGACCAACGGGGTGATGCACGGCATCGACGTCACCGTCATCTCGTTCTCCCGGCGTGCCGACGGAGTGTCCACCGGGTCCGTGACCGGCACCGCCACGACCCCCGCGCAGGTCACGGCGCTGGTCGAGGCGGCGGACGCCGCCGCGTCGGCGGCCGCGCCGGCCGAGGACGCCGCCGAGCCGGTCGCCGAGGGGCTCTCCGGCGAGCGGTCCTCCCACGACTGGGACGACCGGGCCGGCCAGACCTCCATCACCGTCTTCGACCGGTTCGCGCCGGCACTGGGCGAGGCCTTCCAGCGGGCCGACGCGATGGGCCGGATCCTCTACGGCTTCGTCAGCCACGAGGTCACCACCACCTACCTCGGCTCCTCCACCGGCCTGCGCCGCCGCCACGTCCAGCCGACCGGGCACTACGGCTGCACCGGCAAGACCAGTGACCTCGGCCAGAGTGCCTGGGTGGGCGGCGCCACCCGCGACTTCGCCGACGTCGACGCCACCGCACTCGACGAGGAGCTCGCCCAGCGGCTGGCGTGGGGACGTCGTCGGGTCGAGCTGCCGGCCGGCCGCTACGACACGATCCTGCCGCCCGGCTCGGTCGCGGACCTGCTGATCGCCGCCTACTGGGCCGCCGGCGCGCGGGTCGCCCACGACGGCCAGTCGGTCTTCTCGGCCCGCGACGGCGGCACCCGCATCGGTGAGCGGATCGCCCGTGAGGGGGTGCACCTGTTCAGCGACCCGTCGTACCCCGGTCTCGGCTGCGCCCCGTTCACCGTCACCGCGTCCTCGTCCAACACCACCAGCGTGTTCGACAACGGTCTGCCGCTCGAGCGCACCGACTGGATCCGGGACGGCGAGCTGACCTCGCTCGTGCAGACCCGGCACAGCGCCGCGCTGACCGGCCAGCCCGTCACGCCGTACGTCGACAACCTGGTGCTGGACGTCGACGGCGGGCGCGGTGACATCGCCGACCTGGTGGCCGGCACCGAGCGCGGGCTGCTGCTGACCTGCCTCTGGTACATCCGTGAGGTCGACGCGCAGAGCCTGCTGCTCACCGGGCTCACCCGCGACGGCGTCTACCTCGTCGAGAACGGCGAGATCACCGGCGAGGTCAACAACTTCCGGTTCAACGAGAGCCCGGTCGACCTGCTCGGACGGTTCTCGCACGCCTCGGCCACCGGTCCGAGCTTCAGCCGGGAGTGGGGCGACGACTACTTCTCGCGCAGCGCGACGCCGGCGCTGCGGGTCCCCGACTTCAACATGTCGAGCGTCTCCCAGGCGCTGTGACGATGGGACTCCGCGGACGGCAGCTCGCGACCGCGGCGCTGACGGCCAACGCCCTGCGCCCCCTCCCCGGCTTCCGGACCGGCCTCCCCTCGTTCGTCGCGGGGATGATGACGAGCGAGCTGGCCCCCCAGCTCCTCTCGCTCACCGCCCTCGACGCGGCCGGCCACCTGGCCCGTGGTGGCCGCAGCCGGCTCGGACTGGTGCTCGCCGCCGGCAACGCGGTCGCCCTCGCCCATCTCGTCCGTCAGTCCGACCGGGTCCGCGAGGAGGTCGAGCACGCGATCGAGGAGGGCCTCGGCGTCGACTACGCCGAGCGTCTCGACGCCGAACCCAGCCCGGCCGAGCAGCGGACGCCGTGGCGGTCCCTGGCCCGACCGTTCCGGATCCTCACCCCGGAGATCGAGGTGCTCCGCGCGATCCCCTACACCGAGGCCGGTCGGCGTGGGCACCTCGACATCTACCGGCGGGCCGGCCTCGACCTGGACCGGGCGCCGGTGCTGCTCCAGGTGCACGGCGGCGGCTGGACGATCGGCGAGAAGCACCGGCAGGGGCTGCCGCTGATGGCCCACCTGGCCGCCAAGGGCTGGGTCTGTGTCGCCATCAACTACCGACTGGCACCCCGCGACCCCTTTCCCGCCCAGATCGTCGACGTCAAGCGGGCGATCGCGTGGGTCAAGGAGCACATCGCCGACTACGGCGGCGACCCCGACTACCTCGCGATCACGGGCGGGTCTGCCGGTGGGCACCTGGCCGCCCTGGCGGCCCTCACGCCGGGAGACCCGGCCTACCAACCCGGCTTCGAGGACGCCGACACCTCGGTCCAGGTCGCGGTCCCGCACTACGGCGTCTACGACCTGGCCGGCGCGAGCGGCCTGCGCTCCGCCATCGCGATGCGCGACCGGTTCCTGGCGCCGCGGATCATGCAGAAGCGCTGGGCCGAGGACCCCGAGCTGTTCGAGAACGCCTCTCCCCTGCTGCGCGTCACCGCGGACGCCCCGGACTTCTTCGTGCTGCACGGCACGCACGACTCGCTGGTCGCCGTCGACCAGGCCCGGATGTTCGTCGCCCGGCTGCGCGAGAAGTCCGGCGCCGCCGTCGTGTACGCCGAGCTGCCCGGCGCCCAGCACGCCTACGACGTGTTCGGCTCGGTCCGCTCCGGTCACGTCGTGCGGGCCGTCGACCGGTTCCTGCACTGGCACTGGAACGGCCACCGCAGCGAGCGAGGACCGTCGGTGGACCGCACGGCCTGACCGCGCCCACCGGTGCCGGGCGGACCGGCGATGCCTAGGCTGGCACCCGTGATGCCGTCCGACCTCCTCGAGCACGCCCGCGCCGCCCGGGGGTTCATGCCCGAGGACGAGGGCCTGCTGCTGCACCGGTCCGCGCGCGAGCGGCTCCCCCACGGCCCGGTCCTGGAGATCGGCAGCTACTGCGGCAAGTCCGCGATCTACCTCGGTGCCGCCGCCCGCGAGGTCGGCGGCACCGTCCTCACCGTCGACCACCACCGCGGGTCGGAGGAGAACCAGGCCGGCTGGGCGCACCACGACAGCTCGCTGGTCGACGCGGAGAGCGGCCGGATGGACACCCTCCCCCACTTCCGCCGCACCCTGGCCCGGGCCGGGCTCGAGGAGCAGGTGGTGGCACTGGTCGGGCGCTCGACCACCCTCTCCGCGTTGTGGCGGACCCCGCTGTCGATGGTCTTCATCGACGGCGGGCACGCCGAGGTGCATGCCCAGAACGACTACACCGGCTGGGCGCCGTGGCTGGTCACCGGCGGCTACCTGGTGATCCACGACGTGTTCCCCGACCCCGCCGACGGTGGGCGGGCGCCGTACCACGTGTTCCGGCGGGCGCTGGTCTCCGGCGACTTCGAGGAGGTCGAGGAGCTCGGCTCGATGCGGGTGCTACGACGGTCGCGCGGTGCCGCCGGCCACCCCGTCGGCTGACCGCTCCGGCGAGGGGCAGCCGCACTCGAGGGCCAGCGGGCCGAAGTGGCCGGCCAGGGTGCTGCCGCGCATGATGTCCGAGCCCGGCGTGGTGTGCGAGAGCGCGTCCACGGCGAGGATCACCGCGGCCGCGGTGTACGTCGTGTGCTCGGCCGGCCAGTTCACGTTCTCGGGGAACACGAGGCCGGTCCAGTAGCCGCCGCCCTCGGCCCGCAGGTGCTGCATGTCGGCCAGCAGCTGCAGCGCCCGGCCGCGGTCGCCGACCGCGTCGAGGGCCAGCACCAGCTCGCAGGTCTCGGCCCCGGTCACCCAGGGGTTGGTCGACACGCACCGGATGCCCGACCCGGCCTCGACGAACGTGTCCCAGCGACTCGCCAGCAGCGCCTGGCCGGCCTCGCCCCGGACCGCTCCGCCGAGCACCGGGTAGTACCAGTCCATCGAGAACTCGGACTTGTCCAGGAAGAGGTCGCGGTGCTCGCGCAACGCGTGGCCGAGCCGGCCGCCGGCCAGCTCCCACTCGGGTTGCGGCTCGTCCAGCAGCTCGGCCAGGGCCACCCCCGCACGCAGCGCCTGGTAGATGCTCGAGGATCCCGCCAGCAGTGCCTCCTCGTTGACCCGCGCGGGGCGGCCGTCGACGTACTCCTGCGACCAGGAGATGCCGCCGAACGGGAGCTGGTGGGCGACCACCCAGTCCAGCGAGCGGCGCACGGCCGGCCACAGGCGCTGCACGAACGCCACGTCGCGGCGCACCAGCCAGTGGTGCCAGGTGCCGACCGCGAGGTAGGCCGTCATGTTGGTCTCCCCGCTCGGGTCCTCCACCGTGCCGGCGACGAACTTCATCGGCCACGAGCCGTCGGCGCGCTGGGTCTCCAGGCACCACGCGTAGGCGCGCTCGGCCGCCTCGACCTGCCCGCCGGCGAGGAGACCCATCGCCGCCTCGACGTGGTTCCACACGTCGGTGTGCTGGCCGGTGGTCCACGGGAGCGCGCCGTCGGGCTCCTGCATCGCCGCGATCGAGGCCGCGGTCTCCGCGACCTGCTCGGCGCTCAGGATGCCCGGGAGGGCGGGGACCTCAGACCGCATGGGGCTTGCGGAAGTAGAGGACCATGCTCTTCCCGACGAGGGGGTTGAGGACGCGGTCGGCGGCCCGGAGGACCAGCGGTCGTCTCATGATGTCCCACACCAGCAGCCGGTGGTAGGCCCGGGCGAGCGGGTGGTCGTCGTTCGACACCCCGACCGCGCACTTGATCCACCAGTACGGCGTGTGCAGGCCGTGGGCATGGTCCTTGCCCTCGAGCTCCAGGCCGGCGCCGACGACCTTGCCGACCAGCTCCTTGTCGGAGTAGATCCGGATGTGGCCGCCCGGGTTGTTGTGGTAGTCGTCGGAGAGCTTCCAGCAGACCAGCTCGGGGAACCAGCGCGGGACCGTGACCGCCAGGGTGCCCCCGGGCCGGAGCACCCGGGCGAGCTCGGTGATCGCCTCGATGTCGGCCGGGATGTGCTCGAGCACCTCGGCGGCGACCACCCGGTCGAACTCGCCGTCGGCGAACGGCAGGGACAGCGCGTCGCCCTCCTTGACGTCGGCCTCCGCCCCGGCCGGCACCTCGCCGGCCTCGGCCATCGCGACGAAGAGGTCGCGGACGCCGGAGAGCTCGTCGGCGTCCTGGTCGAAGGCGATCACGTCGGCGCCGCGACGGTACATCTCGAACGCGTGCCGGCCGGCGCCGCAGCCCATGTCCAGCACCCGCTCCCCCGGTCGGAGGCCGAGGCGGTCGAAGTCGACGGTCAGCACGGGTCCTCCGGTGGTCGGGCCTGTCTCTCGATCACGTCCTGGTACGCCGCGGCCGTGGCCCGGGCGACCGCGCGCCAGCTGAAGCGCTCCAACGCGCGCACGCGGCCGGCCCGACCCATCGCCGTACGCCGGGCGGGGTCGTCGAGCAGCGCGGCGATCGCGCTGCGCAGCTGGTCGACGTTGCCGGGCTCGACCAGGTCGGCACAGAGGCCGTCCGGCCCGACGACCTCGGGGATGGCGCCGGCGCGGCTGACCACCAGGGGTGTCTCGCAGGCCATCAGCTCGGCGGTCGGCAGCGAGAAGCCCTCATGGAGCGACGGCACGCAGGCCAGCTCGGCCGAGCCCATCACCTCGACCAGCTCCGCGTCGCTGATGCCGTGCACGAAGCGGACGGAGTCGCGGATCGCGAGCCGGTCGATGAGCTGCTCGGTCCGGCCACCGGGCTCGGGCCGGGTGACCAGCAGCAGCTCCAGGTCGCGCTCGGTGCGCAGCTTGGCGAAGGCCTCCAGCAGGGTCGAGACACCCTTGATCGGGGCGTCCGCGCTGGCCATCGCGACGATCCGCCCGGGCACCCGGGGTGCCGTCGGCGGCCGGAAGACGTCGTCGACACCGAGGGGGATCACCTGGATCCGCTCGGGGTCGACGCCGAAGTCGAGGACGATGTCGCGGGCCGAGGACTCCGACGGGGTGAGGATCCGGGTCGCCGCGCGGGCGACCCTGCCCTGCATGCGCAGGAAGCCGTACCACCGACGCAGGCTGAGCCTCCGGCGCCACGTCGTCGCGGCCGCGAGGTCGAGGCGGCGGTCGACGGTGATCGGGTGGTGCAGGGTCGTGACCAGGGGCAGCCCGGAGCGCTGGATGTCGAGCATGCCGTAGCCGAGCACCTGGTTGTCGTGGACCACGTCGAAGTCGTCGAGCCGCTCCCGCAGCAGCCGGGCCACGCGCCTGCTGAACGTCTTGGGCTCCGGGAAGCCGGCGGTCCACATCGTCAGCACCTCCTCGACGTCGACGAGGTCGCGGATCTCGGAGAGGTGCGGCGTGCGGAACGGGTCGGGCTCGCGGTAGAGGTCCAGGCTGGGCACCTCGGTGAGCCGGACGCCGGCGTCGAGCTGCGGGTACGGCTGGCCGGAGAAGACCTCGACCTCGTGCCCGAGGACGCTCAGCTCGCGGCTCAGGTGACGGACGTAGACGCCCTGGCCGCCGCAGTGGGGCTTGCTGCGGTAGGACAGCAGGGCAACGCGCATGGCGAAAGGCTACTAGCGGGTATCTCGCGGTCCCTCAGGACCCTTCGCTGGAGTGGCCGGGGAAGACGTGGGCGCTGGGATCGATGGCCACCGCGGCGTTGTTGACCGCGGTCGCGGCCTCGCCGAAGCCGACCGCGATCAACCGCACCTTGCCGGCGTACTCCGTGATGTCGCCGGCGGCGAAGACCCGGGTCAGGTTGGTGCGCATCGCGGAGTCGACGACGACGTGCCGTTTGGCCAGGACCAGCCCCCACTCCTTCATCGCACCGAGGTCGGCGATGAAGCCGAGCGCCGCGACCACCGCCTGGGCCGGCCTGCTGACCGCCTCCCCGTCGACGGTGATCTCCACCGACTCCAGGGTGCCGTTGCCGTGCAGGGCGGTGACCTCGGCGCGGGTGACGATGTCGACCGGCAACGCCCGCACCTGCTCGACGGTGCGGGCGTGGGCGCGGAACGCCTCGCGGCGGTGCACGAGCGTGACCGACCTCGCGATCGGCTCGAGGTGCAGCGCCCAGTCGAAGGCGCTGTCGCCGCCCCCGACGATGACCACGTCCTTGCCGGCGTACGGCTCGAAGCTGGGCACGAAGAACTCCACCCCGCGGCCGATCCAGTCCTCGGCGGCCGGCAGCGGGCGGGGGCTGAACTTGCCGATGCCGGCGGTGATCAGCATCGCCTTGGCGGCCACCTGGGTCCCGTCGTCGAGGCCGACGGTCACGCCGTCCGCGTCCGAGGTCAGGGTGGTGGCGGTCCGCCCGAGCAGGTAGTCCGGCTCGGCGGTGTCCGCCTGCGCGACCAGGCCGGCGACCAGCTCGCGGCCCTTGATGCTCGGGAAGCCGGCGACGTCGAGGATCGCCTTCTCCGGGTACATCGCGGTGATCTGGCCGCCGAGCTCGGGGAGCGAGTCGACCACCGCCACCCGCAGCCCACGGAACCCCGCGTAGTAGGCACTGAACAGGCCCGTGGGCCCGGCGCCGATGACGACGAGATCGGTCTCCAGTGAGGTAGCCACGAGCCGATCATGCCCTGCCGACCGGGCATCGGCCTACGATGACGCACATGTCCAGCCCTACCGTGTGGCAGGAGTTCGCCCACGACCCGCGCGACCCGTCCCACGCCGCCCTCCGTGCCGCGGACGCCGACCGGGACGTCGTACGCCGGGTGCTCGGCGACGCCTACGCCGAGGGCAGGCTGGACCGCGAGGAGTTCGACGAGCGCACCGACGTGGTGGCGACGTCCCGGACGCTGGGCGAGCTGCCGGCCATCATCGACGACCTGGTGCCGGCCCTCACCACCGCTGCCGTCACGCTGTCGACACCCGAGGCGGTGCACGCTCGTGCGGTCGCGCGCTACGAGCGGAGCCGCCGCGAGGCCGTCTGGCGGGCCATCGCGGTGTCGACCCTGTGCTGGGTGATCTGGCTGGCGACCAGCTTCGACTCCCAGGGCTTCGATCCCTACTTCCCGTGGCCGCTGTTCGTGATGCTCGGCACCGGGCTGAACGCCGGCCGGATCGCGTTCACCCGGCGCGACATCGTCGCCCACGAGGCCCGGCGGATCGAGAAGAAGGACCGCAAGGAGCTCGAGGCCCGCGAGACCAAGGAGCTCGGCCGCCGCGAACCCGGGGCCCGGCCCGAGGACTGACCCTCCGGCTCAGGCGTCCCAGCCCTCGGGACGGTGCTTCCTCGGGAGCTTGCCGACCACCAGCCGGTAGGACTCGTCCACCGCCTCCAACAGCTCATCGTCGGGGATCGCGCCGCCGAAGGCGAGGTCGTTCCACCCCGAGCGGCCGATGTAGGCCATCACCGACGCGTCGTCGGGATAGCGCTGCAGCCATTCGTCGGCCACGTCCCTGGTCGCGCCGCCCTTGACCCCCACCACGGCGGCACCGAGGAAGGCGAAGATCTTGTCGGCGACCTTGATCACCGGGTGCTCGTGGCCCCAGGGGTCGTCCGGCCAGGCGCCCGGCTTGGCCAGGCAGTACCGCTGCATGCGTGCAACATCCATGCCGTCGAGACTAGGCTCAGCGGTCGATCGCGGCCATCAGCTCGTCGCGGTCGACCACGCCGCGGGTGCGCAGCCGCCACCGCCACACCTGGACCAGGCCGAGCGCCCAGAGGACGTACTGCGCGCTCATCGCCCAGCGGAACGCCGCCGGGGTGTACGCCGTGGACTCGCCCGGGGTGCGCCAGTCCAGGATGAGCCCGATGGCCACGACCAGGAGCAGCGAGGCGGTGAAGCCGCCCTGGTTGATGATCCCCGAGGCGGACGCGAGCCGGTGGGACGGGTGGGAGGTGCGGGCCACGTCGAAGCCGATCATCGAGGCGGGTCCGCCGACCCCCACGACCACCGCCAGCAGCGCGAGCAGGGGAAGCGGCGCCTGCCCGGGCCAGGTCAGGACCAGGGTCCAGACCGCCACGATCGCGGACACGATGACGAGCACCATCGTCGAGCGGTGCCACGGGTGGTTGCCGACCAGCCAGCCCAGTACCGGCCCGGTGAGCATGATCGCCACCACCATCAGCGTCAGCAGCCCCCCGGCGGTCGCGGCGGACCGCCCCTCACCCGCCACGAAGAACGGGAAGCCCCACAGCAGGCTCATCACCGTGGCGCTGAACTGGGTGCTGAAATGCATCCAGAAGCCCAGGTGCGTGCCCGGGTGCGCCCAGGAGGCGGCCAGGCTGGCGCGCACCGCCGGCAGCGACATCGGGTCCCCGCGCAGGTGCCGGTGCTCGGGGGTGTCGCGCAGCAGCAGCAGCGCCGCCGCCCCGAGGACGATGCCGAGCGAGGCCGCCGCGAGGTAGGCGCGCGTCCAGCCGAGGTGGCTCAGCGCCCAGGTCATCGGCACCGCCGCCCCGACCGCGCCGAGCTGCCCGAGCGTCCCGGTCAGCTGGGTCACGAACGGAATCCGCCGCGCCGGGAACCAGCTGCTGACCAGCCGGAGCACGCAGATGAACGTCATCGCGTCGCCGACGCCGACCCCGGCCCGCGCCACGAGCGCCAGTGGATAGCTGCCGGCGAGGGCGAAGCCGGTCTGCGACACCGTCATCAGGACCAGCCCGACCAGCAGCACCCCACGGGAGCCGAAGCGGTCGACCAGGAGTCCCACCGGGATCTGCATGCCGGCGTAGACGAGCAGCTGCAGCATCGTGAACGTGGCCAGCTGGGCCGCCGAGATGTCGAAGCGCTCGGTGGCGGCGAGGCCGGCGACGCCGAGCGAGGAGCGGTGGAAGACCGCCAGCATGTAGACCAGCAGGCCGACCACCCACACGACCCAGGCGCCGCGGACGCGGGGCTGGGGGTGCGCGGTCACGCCCCGAGGCTAGTCGAGCCACGTCCTAGTCCAGACAGAGCTCGTTGCCCTCCGGGTCCTGCAGGGTGAGGAAGCCGGACTCCATCGCGCCGTCCGGGTCGACGCGGCGGACCACCGTGGCCCCCAGCGCGACGAGGCGGTCGGCCTCCTGGGCGAGGGCGTCCATCCGGGCGTCGCCGGTCAACCCGGGGGCGGCGCGGACGTCGAGGTGCAGCCGGTTCTTGACGGTCTTGCCCTCGGGCACCTGCTGGAAGAAGAGCCGTGGCCCGGAGCCGGTCGGGTCCACCACCGCGGACCTGGAGTTGCGCGCCTCGGCGGGCACCCCCCAGGCGTCGAGGGCCTCGTCCCAGGTGGCGAACCCCGGCGGCGGGGACTCCAGCTGGTAGCCCAGCACCTCGGCCCAGAACGCCGCCAGCGACGCCGGGTCGGCACAGTCGAAGGTCACCTGGACCTCGCGCACGCTCACTTCGTGGCCTCCATCATCTGGCGGAGCTCCTTCTTGAGCTCGGAGATCTCGTCACGCAGCCGCGCCGCGACCTCGAACTGCAGCTCGGCGGCCGCGTTGCGCATCTGGTCGGTCAGGTCCTGGATCAGCTGGGCCAGGTCCGCGCTCGGCATCCCGGCCAGGTCGGCGGCGTGCTGGCCGGCCGCGGACTTTGCCAGCGCCGGCACCGGCTGCTTGGCCTTCACCCCGCCGGCCCGGCCCTTGGCCTCGGTGTTGGACCAGGTCTGCAGCAGCGCCTGGGTGTTCTCGTCCTCGCGCGCCAGCATCTCGGTGATGTCGGCGATCTTCTTGCGCAGCGGCTGCGGGTCGAGGCCGCGCTCGGTGTTGTAGGCGACCTGCTTCTCGCGGCGCCGGTTGGTCTCCTCGATGGCGTTCTCCATCGACCGGGTGATCTTGTCGGCGTACATGAACACCTGGCCGGACACGTTGCGCGCGGCCCGGCCGATCGTCTGGATCAACGACTTGTCGGAGCGCAGGAACCCCTCCTTGTCGGCGTCCAGGATCGCCACCAGCGACACCTCGGGCAGGTCGAGCCCCTCGCGGAGCAGGTTGATGCCGACCAGCACGTCGTACTCCCCGAGGCGCAGGTCGCGCAGCAGCTCGATCCGCTTGAGGGTGTCCACCTCGGAGTGGAGGTAGCGGGTGCGGACGCCGGCGTCCAGGAGGTAGTCGGTGAGGTCCTCGGACATCTTCTTGGTCAGCGTCGTGACCAGGACCCGCTCGTTGCGCCCGGCGCGCAGCTTGATCTCGTGGATGAGGTCGTCGATCTGGCCCTTGGTCGGCTTCACGATCACCTCGGGGTCGATCAGCCCGGTCGGCCGGATGATCTGCTCGACCACGTCGCCGCCGACCTTGTCGAGCTCGTAGTTGCCCGGCGTCGCGGAGAGGTAGATGGTCTGGCCGATCCGGTCCAGGAACTCCTCCCAGCGCAGCGGCCGGTTGTCCATGGCGCTCGGCAGCCGGAACCCGTGGTCGACCAGGTTGCGCTTGCGGGACATGTCGCCTTCGTACATGCCGCCGATCTGCGGGACCGCCACGTGCGACTCGTCGACGACGAGCAGGAAGTCCTCGGGGAAGTAGTCGATCAGCGTGTTGGGCGCGGTGCCGCGGGTGCGGCCGTCCATGTGCATCGAGTAGTTCTCGATCCCGGAGCACGAGCCGACCTGCCGCATCATCTCGACGTCGTACGTCGTGCGCATCCGCAGGCGCTGCGCCTCCAGCAGCTTGCCCTGCCGCTCGAAGGCGGCGAGCTGGTCGACGAGCTCGAGCTCGATGCCCTTGATCGCCCGCTCCATCCGCTCCGGGCCGGCGACGTAGTGGGTGGCCGGGAAGACGTAGATCTCCTGGTCCTCGGTGATCACCTCACCGGTGACCGGGTGCAGGGTCATCAGCCGCTCGACCTCGTCGCCGAAGAACTCGATCCGGACCGCGTGCTCCTCGTAGACCGGGAAGATCTCCAGGGTGTCGCCGCGGACCCGGAAGGTGCCCCGGGTGAAGGTCATGTCGTTGCGGGTGTACTGGATCTCCACGAGCCGGCGCAGGATCGAGTCGCGGTCGTGCTCCTCGCCGACCTTGAGCCGGATCATCCGGTCGACGTACTCCTGCGGGGTGCCCAGGCCGTAGATGCAGGACACCGTGGACACCACGATGACGTCGCGACGGGTCAGCAGGGAGTTCGTCGCCGAGTGCCGGAGCCGCTCGACCTCCTCGTTGATGGAGGAGTCCTTCTCGATGTAGGTGTCGGTCTGCGGGACGTAGGCCTCGGGCTGGTAGTAGTCGTAGTAGCTGACGAAGTACTCGACGGCGTTGTTGGGGAACAGCTGGCGCAGCTCGTTGGCGAACTGCGCGGCGAGCGTCTTGTTGGGCTGCATGACCAGCAGCGGGCGCTGCACCTGCTCGGCCACCCAGGCCACCGTCGCGGTCTTGCCGGTGCCGGTGGCCCCGAGCAGGACGACGTCCTGGGTGCCGCCCTGGAGGCGCTTGGTGATCTCCTTGATGGCTGCCGGCTGGTCGCCCGCGGGCTGGTAGTCGGACTCCACCGTGAACGGCGCCACCCGGCGCTCCAGATCGGTCACTGGTCGCATGCGGCCAGCCTACGGGCGACCACCGACAGTCCCCCGGCCGCCGCCGGGGGCGGCTGGGTAGATTGGCCGGCGTGCCCCGCGACCGCAGCTCCTCCGGCCGGCTCCTCAGCA
Organism: uncultured Actinomycetota bacterium; assembly: GCA_963767955.1. Taxonomy (GTDB): domain Bacteria; phylum Actinomycetota; class Actinomycetes; order Propionibacteriales; family Nocardioidaceae; genus Nocardioides. The sequence continues at coordinate 1,269,240 of CAVYGA010000003.1, forward strand.
CGCTCCGACGGACCCTGCTGACCGTCGTCGGCGCCCAGCTCCTGCTCGCGATCGGTCTCACCCTGGTCGACTCCTACCGCCGGCGCGGCAAGAAGCCGAAGCCGTTCCCGACCACCGCCCCCGCGCACGTCGAGGTCGGGGGCGGCACGGTGACGACGTACACCTACGGCCAGGACCTCTACGACGACATGCTGGGCGCCATCGAGGGCGCCCAGCGGCAGATCCTCTTCGAGACCTACATCTGGAAGGCCGACGAGGTCGGTGAGCGGTTCAAGGCGGCGCTGACGGCGGCGGCCGACCGCGGGGTGGACGTCTTCGTGATCTACGACGCGTTCGCGAACGTCGTGGTCAGCCCGCGCTTCAAGCACTTCGCGCCCAGCCTGAAGGTGCTGCGCTACCCGATCTACACGGCCGGCCTGCGGTTCTTCGACCTGCGCCGCTACGGCCGCGACCACCGCAAGATCCTCGTCGTCGACGACGAGGTCGGCTTCGTCGGGGGCTACAACATCGGCACCCCCTTCGCCACGGAGTGGCGCGACACGCACTGCCGGATCACCGGCCCCGGCGTCTGGGACCTCAAGCGGGCGTTCGCCGACTTCTGGAACCTGCACCGCCGCAAGCACTTCCGCGCGAGCGAGCGGCCGCTGCTGCTCGAGACCGCGTCGCAGTGGGAGCCCAAGATCCGGCTGCACCGCAACGTGCCCCGGCTCTGGATGTTCCCGATCCGGTCGATGTACCTCGAGGCGATCAACCGGGCCACCGGCAACATCTGGATGACCCACGCCTACTTCATCCCGGACCAGGACTTCGTGGACGCGCTGGTCACCGCGGGGCTGCGCGGGGTCGACGTGCGCCTGGTGCTGCCGGCGAAGTCGAACCACATCGTGGCCGACTGGCTCTCCCGCGGGTACTTCGGCCAGCTGCTCGACTCCGGGGTGCGGATCTTCCGCTTCCGCGACGCGATGGTGCACGCCAAGACGGCGACGATCGACGGCCAGTGGTCGACGATCGGCACCGCCAACATCGACCGGCTGAGCATGACGGGCAACTACGAGATCAACGTCGAGATCATCGACGACGACATGGCCGCGGCGATGCAGAAGGTCTTCGAGGTCGACCTGTCGAACTGCGTCGAGCTCACGCAGGGCGAGTGGGAGTCGCGCGACGTCTACCGCCGGTTCACCGAGGCCGTGCTGGCGCCGCTGCGCCCGCTGCTCTAGCCTCCGGCCCGGTTCGCCGGCAGGTGCGTCGGCAGCGACATCCGCGGTCCGCGGCGCGGCCGGTGCAGGCCCATCAGCCCGACCAGTGCCTGGACCCGGTGCCGGTGCGGGCGCCACGGCTCGAGCAGCTCGGCCAGTCCGTCGTCGTCGACCGCGGCCCCGGTCAGCGCCCAGCCGACGTCCTTGGCGATGTGGTAGTCCCCGAAGCTCACGGCGTCGGGGTCACCCATCGCCCGGACCCGGGCCTCGGCACTGGTCCACACCCCGATCCCCGGCACCGAGCGCAACCTCCGGTCGGCGTCGGCGTGCTCGGCACGGACGAGCCGCTCCAGCGACGGCGCCACCCGGGCGGCCTGCACGAGCGTGCGTGAGCGGGCCGGGTCGACATGCATGCGCAGCCACTCCCACGACGGGATGCCGCGCACCGTGGCTGCGTCGGGCTGCACCCACAGCCGCAGCGCCTCCCCCGGGCCCGGCGCCCGCTCGCCGAAGCGGTGGACCAGCGCCCGGAAGCCCCCGAACGCCTCCTTGCCGGTGACCTTCTGCTCGATGATCGCGGGCACCAGCGACTCCAGCAGCAGCCCGGTCCGCCCGATCCGCCAGTGCGGGTGCCGCCGCAGCGCGTCGACCAGCACCGGGTGCCGCGGCTCGAAGCCGGTGGGGTCGTCCTCGGCACCGAGCAGCGGCGGCAGCGCCTCGAGGGCCCACTCCGCTCCCGGCCCCCAGGCCTCGGCGCGCACCTCGCCCTCGCGCGGGCGGGCCCGCACGAGCAGCGTGGCGGGACCGGTCGGCGTACGGATGCCGCGCCAGTGGCCGCCTCCGGCGTCGATCCGGTACGTCGGGTCCCCGCTGCCGCGGCGGTGCTGGCGGAGCACCTGGCCGACCGGGCACGGCCAGTCGGGTCTCCAGGTCCGCTCCATCCCCGCAATGTAGCCGCCGCCCGGCGGTCGCCTGGTCATCGCGATGCACTGGCCGGCCCGATCGGGGCGGCGACCACCACGACGAGGTTCTGGTAGCCACCGTGCCGGTCGTCGTACGGCGGCGCGCAGGTGACCAGCACCAGCCGGCGGGCTCCACGCGGCGAGTACAGCCCGGGACGCGCCGCCAGCGCCCCGCGCCGGACCAGCCGGACCGAGCGGATCCGGAAGACCTGCCGCAGGTCTGCCGAGCGCAGCACGAGGCGGGCGCCCGGCCGGGTGGCGTAGAGCTCGGCGTACGGACCGAGGCTCTGGCGGCGGGTGTCGACGTGCGCGGCGAGCAGCGTCTTCCCGAACGCGTCTCCGACCCGGGCGCCACCCCGCCACCAGCCGGCGGAGCGGGCGTCGTCGGGCACCGGGAGGTCCCCGGCGCGGTCGGTGCGGACCGCGCGGACCTCGACCACCGCACCGCTGGGCAACCGCACCGAGCGCGGCGCCTGTGGCGGCACCGCGTCCTCCCCCGGGGCCGGCACGAACATGCCGAGGAACAGCACCACGACGACGGCCGGGGCGAGGGCGGTCAGCGTCGGGTGCCGGGTCACGGTCGGTCCGTCCCGAACAGGCGGACCGGCAGGTCGCGGGCGAGCCCCACCGTGCCTGAGTTGACGGTCCCGGGTGCCAGCCCACCTCCCGGGCGCAGCGCCACGGTGTGCACGATCGCGCCGCCGGGGCCGCCGACCGCATACACGGTCGTCACGGTGCCTGGCGCGACGGCGACGTCGATCGGCCCCAGGAGGGAGGGTCCCTCGAGCCCGGTGGGGACGAGGGTCACCCGGTGCGGACCGGGCCGCACCTGGGCCGTGGCCGCCTCCCCGTTGGCGATGTTGGTGAACACGACCCGTCCGTCGACGCGTACGTCGGCCGGCACGATGCTGGCGGTCGGGGCGACCAGGAGCCGGGACCGTCCGGGAGAGATGCGGTCGGTCGGCGTACGGAACGAGCTCACCACCGGCTGCCCGGTCGTTGCCGCCGGGCGGTGCAGGACCACGTCACGGGCCGAGCCGGCGCGCACCCGGACCGAGGCGCTGACCCGGCCGCCACCGGTGCCGACGAAGCTGATCCGATGCCGGCCGGCCGGGAGCCGGACCGGGCCGACGACGGCCCCCGCGTCGGCGGCCCGGCGGACCGGCCGTCCATCGATCCTGATCTCGACCGTCCGTCCCGGCACCGCCTGGACCAGCGTGAGAGAGCCGGACAGGCTCGCGGACGCGGTCTCCGGGAGGCCCGCGGGCGCCCCGGCGAGCAGTGTCTGGGCAAGCGCCAGTGCCAGCGCCGCCAGCCCGAGCCGGGGGAAGTATGCGTGCATGGCACGCCTCCGGGGACAGTCGAGTGATCGTGCCCCCTCCCGATCCCAGAGCACACCCGCGGGGGCGGTGCGTCAACCCCAGCATTTCGCGTCAGGGGAGGTCGAGCTGCGCGCTCACGACGCCGTTGCGGTCCGCCCGCGTCAACCGGACCTGCCAGCCCGCACCGACCGGTCTCCCGCAGGGGACCGGCACCGCCCCCTGGTGCGGGCGCGCGCAGGCCAGGTTCAGCACCTCGCCACCCGAGACGGCGTACGTCGTGGCGCGCAGCGGCCGGGTCAGGTCGATGTCGAGCGCGACCAACCTGGCCAGCGCCCGCTCCGCCACCGACCCGGTGCGCTCCACGGCGCCCTCGAGGCGATAGCGGATGAACACCTCCGTGGTGCCGGCGAACGGATAGAACCCTCGTCCGCCGCGGAGCCGCTCCCGTCCCGCGACCACCCGGCCGTTGGCGATGACCCGGATGCCGCGGACCTGCAGCGGTGGCGAGCCTGCGGCCCGCGCACTGGGGGGCACCGCCAGGCCGACTCCGAACAGGTCCCGGTCGCTCCGGATCCAGTGCCGCGCCCGCACGTCTCCCGACGCCGTGATCCGGGTGACGACCCAGGACGTCTGCGGGACCAGCTCGACGGGGGCGACCGGTGCCCGGTCGAGGTCACCGGTGTCGGCGGAGCTCAGCCGCCCATCGGTGCCGTGGACGAGGAACACCCTCGCCGTCGCCGCCAGGATGAGCAGCCCCACCGCGACCACCAGGGCGGAGACCACGCGGCGCCATCGGTCGGACGGCGAGGGCCCGGTCTCGACGGGCGTCCTCGTCGGGCGGGGCGTCGTCGGCAGGCGGGGTGGCGCCGAGACCTCGGTCCGCTCGGGCTGTTCGCTCCGCGGGCGCGGCACCGCGACGTGCTCCGGTGGCGCCAGCGGGCGCGGTGGCCTCCTGCCTGCCATCAGTCCTCCCGCCGCGGTGGACCGATCGGGAGCGCCGTCACGACGGCAAGGTTCTGGTAGCCACCACGCGCCGGGACGTAGGGCGGCGCACAGGTGACCAGCACGAGTCGACGGGCGCCGCGCGGCGAGTGCAGCCACGCGTGGCCGGTCAGCGACTCCTGAGGAACCAGCCGCAGGGACCGGATCCGAAACCACTGCCGCAGGGTGGCGGTGCGGACCAGGACCCGCTGGCCCCCGCGCGCGCGGAGCAGGTCGGCGTACGGGCCGAGGCCCTGGGTCCGTGAGTCGATGTGCCCGGCGACGAGGACCGCCCCGAAGGGGTCCCCCACCCGAGAGCCGCCCCGCCACCACCCGGCGGTGTGGACGTCGCGCGGGACGGCGAGGCGCCCGTCCCGGGTGGTGCCGACAGCCCGGACCCGCACCGTGCTCCCGTCCGGGAACCGGAGCGAGCGGGGTCGTTCGGCCACCACCTGCGAGTCCGCGCGCCGCGCCGGGCGCACCGCCACGGAGACGTCCCCCTGGTCGTCGGCCCCGGAGGTACGTCGCTCGCCCGAGGCCCGCGCGGGCGGGTCGGACGCCCCGTCCGGACCCGGCGCGGCCAGCAGCATCGCGACGACGAGTCCGGTCGCCCCTGCCAGGATCGGGGCGCGTCGACCGCTGACCACCCCGCGGTTCATCGGGGACCGAACCTCCGCACCGAGCTGTCGGCCGCCAGTCCGGCCGAGCCGGTGCGGATCCTGTCGGGGACGACGCTGCCGTCAGGCCGAAGCCGGGCGCTGTGCAGGATGACCTCCATCGACCCGTCGCGCGGACTGCCCACGGCGTAGACCATCGAGACGGTGCCGGCGACGACGGTCAGGTCGAGCGGCCCGAGGATCGGCTTCGTGGTGGTGCCGGTCGGAAGCAGCGCCACCGAGTGGGTGCCGGACGGGACGTCGGCGGTGGCGAACTCGCCGTTGGCGATGTTGGTGAACACGGTCTGCCCGTTCACGCGGACGTCGGCCGGCGCGACCGTGGCGGTGTGCGCGACCAGCACGCGGCCCTTGCCGGGACCGATCGGGTCGGTGGGCGTGACGTAGGAGCTGACCACCGGCTTGCCTCCAGTCGCCGCCGGACGGTGCAGCACCACATCGCTCGTCGACCCCGCCTCGACCTCGAGCGTGGAGGTGACGAAGAGGGCACCCGACTCGTCGGTGAAGGTGAGCTCGTGGCTGCCGGCCGGTAGCCGCAGCGGTCCGAGGAGATCCCCCACTCCGGCCGAACCCTTCACGGCCTTGCCGTCGACCTGCACCTCCACGGTGTGTTCGGGCACCGCCTGCACGATCGTGACCGTGCCCGGTGCCGCTTCGTTCGCGGCTCCGGACCCGGGCGTGGTGGGCACCAGGAGGAGCAGCAGGGTCGCACCGATCGCCCCAGCGATGGACATCCTCATCGAGATCACCCCGCGATCACCCCGCGCGCGCAGCTGCCGTTGCGTATCCCCCTCTTTCGAGGGCACCACGGACGTCTGGACCGGTCAACCCCAGCCCTCCCCCTGCATCACCGACCCCCCGTCCTGACCAGTGTGCGTCGGCACGGGGGTCGTGGGTGCGGTCGGCCATGATGGCGACATGCTGCTCGACGACATCGTGGACGCCTCGGCGCGGGTGAGCGCCACCCGGTCGCGCCTGGCCAAGGTGGAGATCCTGGCGGAGGTGCTGGGCCGCGCCGAGACCGACGAGCTGGTGGTGGCCACCGCCTACCTCTCCGGCGTGCTCCGCCAGCGGCGCACCGGCCTCGGCTGGCGCTCCACCCGTGAGGCTCCCCCGGCAGCCGATGAGCCGTCGCTGCCGCTGCTGGAGGTCGACGCGGTGTTCGACCGGCTCGCCGGGCTCTCCGGACCGGGCTCACGGGCGGCCCGCGAGTCGACCGCCGCCGCGCTGTTCGGCCGCGCCACCGTCCGCGAGCAGCGCTGGCTGGTCGGCGCGATCACCGGCAACGTCCGCCAGGGCGCCTCCGACGCGTTGGTGCAGGAGGCGGTCGCGAAGCTGACCGGCATCCCGCTCGCGGCCGTGCGTTCGGCGGCGATGCTGGCCGGTTCGACGCGGGCCGTGGTCGGCATCGCGGTCGCCGAGGGCGAGCCCGGCCTGGCCGCGGTCGGCCTGGAGGTCGGGCGTCCCGTGCTGCCGATGCTGGCCGCCTCCGAGCCCGACCCCGCCGCGGCCTGGACCCGGGTCGACGACGACGAGGTCGCGGTCGAGTGGAAGCTCGACGGCATCCGGTTGCAGGCCCACAAGGACGGCGACCGGGTGCTGCTGGCCACCCGCACCCTCGAGGACATCACCGACCGGCTGCCCGAGGTCGTCGAGGTGGTCCGGTCGCTGCCCGCCGAGCGCGCGGTCATCGACGGCGAGGCGCTGGCGGTCGGTCCCGACGGGCGGCCCCGGCCGTTCCAGGAGACCTCGTCACGCACCGCCTCGGGCAGCGGGGTCGCCATCACGCCGTACTTCTTCGACCTGCTCCACCTCGACGGTGAGGACCTGCTCGACCGATCCGGAGCCGAGCGTGCCGAGCGACTGGCCGCGCTGGTCCCCGGGCCGCACCGGGTGCCCCGCGAGATCGTGGCGTCGGCCGAGGACGTGGCCCGGGTCTTCGACGCCGCCGTGGCCGCAGGTCAGGAGGGCGTGGTCGTCAAGAGCCTGCTGACGCCGTACGCCGCCGGCCGTCGCGGCGCCGGTTGGGTCAAGGTCAAGCCGGTGCACACCCTCGACCTGGTGGTGCTCGCGGTCGAGGAGGGCTCTGGCCGCCGCCGGGGCTGGCTCTCCAACATCCACCTCGGTGCCCGCGATCCCGAGGGCGGGTTCGTGATGCTGGGCAAGACGTTCAAGGGCATGACCGACGAGATGCTGGCCTGGCAGACAGAGCGCTTCACCGAGCTGATGACCGAGCGCGACGACTGGGTCGTCCACGTCCGGCCCGAGCAGGTGGTCGAGATCGCCTTCGACGGCCTGCAGCGCTCCCGCCGCTACCCCGGCGGCGTCGCGCTCCGCTTCGCACGGGTGATCCGCTACCGCGACGACAAGAGCGCCGACGAGGCCGACACCATCGAGACGGTCCGCGCGTTCCTCGGCTGAGGGCCGACGGTCAGCCCCGGCCCATCCCCCGCTCGATCTCGGCGATGATCCGCGGCCGGATGTCGGGTGCCTCGATCACCGCGTCCACCGAGCCGACCTCGACGGCCCGGTGGATGTTGTGCACCCCGTCGAACGCGGCGGCCACCTCGCTGATCTTCTCGGCCCGCAGCGTCGACCGGAGGTCGGCCAGCTCGATGCGCAGCTGCACCCTGTCGGCCTCGTCCGCCTCGTGGATCCGCGCCTCGAGCTCCTGGAGCCGCGGATCGGCCGCGGCGCGCTTGTCCACCTCGCCGGAGAACACCACCGCCGCCGCGGGGGCACCGCCGATGACCGAGGCGAAGGACCCCTCGACCGCGAGCACGGTCATGCTCGGGTTCAGTGCCTTGGAGAACACCACGAACGCCCCACCGTGGTAGCGCGAGATCACGCAGAACACGATCGGCCCGTCGAAGTTCACGATCGCCCGGCCGATCTCGGCGCCGTACTCCAGCTGGAGGTGCCGCATCGAGTCCGGGGAGCCGTCGAATCCGGACAGGTTGGCCAGCACCACCAGCGGGCGGTTGCCGCTGGCCGCGTTGATCGCGCGGGCCGCCTTCTTCGACGACCGGGGGAACAGCGTGCCCGCGGTGTAGGTGTCGGGCCCGTCGGTGGGCGGGAAGCCGCGCCGCGGCACCGGCCGGGACTCGATGCCCAGCAGGCACACGGGCCAGCCGCCCAGGTGCGCGTCCAGCACGACGGCCGTGTCCGCGTCGGCCATCCCCGCCCAGCGCTCGAGCGTGGCGTGGTCCTGGTCGGCGACCGCCCGCATCACGGTCCGGATGTCGAAGGCCTTCTTGCGCTCGGGGTTGCTCTCGGCGGAGAAGATCTGTCCGACCGTGGTGAAGTCGCTCTCCGGCGAGCTGTGCGGGTACGTCGTGACGTCGCGGTCGGCGGGGTCGGTCGTCGCCGCCCGCCGCGGACCCTCCTCGCCCGGCACGACGTAGGTGTGGGCGTAGTGCTCCATCAGCACCCCGAGCGCGCTGCCGAGGTCCGGCGCCCAGTACTGCGCCTGCCCGTTCGGCCCCATCACCCGGTCGTAGCCGCCGATGCCGAAGTTGTCCTCGGCCGAGACGCCGCCGGAGAAGTCGAGCGACTGCTTGCCGGTCAGCACCATCGCGCTGTCCGGCGTCATCACCAGGATGCCCTTGGTGTGCATCAACATGGTGGCCTCGGCGTTCCAGTACGGCTGGGCGCCGACGTTGATGCCGGCCACCACGACGTTGATCTCGCCACCGGTCTGGGTGAACTCCACGATCCGGCGCAGCGCCGCCGCCACCCAGTCCATGTTCTCGGTGCCGGAGTCCATCGAGATCCGGGCACCGGCGGACAGGGCGAACCACTCCACCGGCACCCGCATCCGCTCGGCGAGGTCGATCGCGGCGATGATGCGCGTGCACTCCGGCTCGGAGACGGCGCCCAGTGCCTTGGTCGGGTCACCGCTGAGCACCACCCGGGTCACGCCCTCGGGGTGCAGTGCGGTCGGCGTGGTCACCACGGCCACCAGGATCGCGGCCTTGTTGAGCCCGCGGGGCCGGTCGACGGGGACGAGGTTGCCGGAGTCGTCGAGGTCGTGCTCGACCAGGGTGCCCTCGGGCCCGGTCAGCAGCGGGGCCAGCTCGTAGGGATAGACCATGCCGCGGCGGCGGGCGCGCAGGACCTTGCCGGCGTAGTCGTCCAGCGGCTTGAGCCGCTCGGTCGGCGGCGCCTCGATGGTCGTCACCACCCCGGAGCCGAGCCGTGCGTGGAAGCGGACCACGATCCGCTCCGGCTCGCCGTCCGGGCCGGCCACCCGACCGTGGGCCTGGACCTCCTCGATCCCGGCACCGTCGGTGAGCGGGGTGATCTTGGCCTGCAGCGCGGTCAGCTGGTCGATCTCGGCCTCGACGACGGGCCAGACGTGCACCCACACATGGTTCATGTCGAGGGCGGTGCCGGCGGCGCCGCGCTCGGTGCGGGCCCGGCGGATCGCCTCCAGGCAGTTCTCCACGGCACGCTCCGCGTGCGGCAGCGCCGTCACGCCACCGTCGGCGTCACGGACGACGGCGAGCTGTCGCACCTGCGCGAGGGCGACGAGCCGCTTGTCCGCGGGGTTGTCCTTGGCCTGGCAGTGGTAGAGCAGCACGTCCTCCGGCGCCTCCAGCCGGGTGACGTCGAAGTCACGCAGGCGCCAGAGGTTCAGCCGCCGGCCGACCATCGGGTGGATGCCTCGGACGAGCTCGTCCTCCACCATCACCGTGGCGCCGGCTCCGGTCTCCGGGCGGAACGTGACGTAGCTGACCGGGCGGCCCGCCCCGGGGCAGACCGCGACCGCGATCCGGCGTACGTCGGCGGCGAAGGGCAGCGCGCCGACCAGGTCGGCCAGCTCGGCACTGGTCTCCTCGGCGGGCCGCTGCTCACCGGGCCAGGAGAGGTAGAGGTCGACGACGACCGCGTGTCCGTCCGGGCGGTCGGCCACCCGCGCCGCGATCCCGGACACGAGCGCGCCGGCCGGGTCGGAGAGCTCCTCGATCGTCCCCAGCGTGGACACCAGGTGGGTCGGCCGGGTCTCGTCCAGGACGTAGTCGGCGACCACGAACGGCCGCCCGTTCGTGACCACCCGCAGGTCGTGCAGGTCGAACTCGCGGTAGTGCCGCTTGACCAGCACCTCGAGCATCGGCTCGCGCTCCGGGACACCGTCCTCGAGCCGCTCGGCGAGGAAGCGCACGATCTGCTCCGGGATCGCGGCCAGCGCGTCGATGCGCCGCTCTCGATCGGGCGCGGCGTCGGACGAGAGCGCCTCGACCTCGCCTCTGACGCCGGCGAGCACGATCGAGCGGTCGTCGTCGACCAGCGGCTGGTCGAACCAGCGGAACCGGACGCTGCGGGCCAGGTCGCCCACTACCGGGAAGCGCAGCTGGGTGGCGCGGACCAGTCGGTCGAGGACCTCGCGGGCCGACCAGGCCAGATCCTGTGCCGGAGGCGGCTCGGCGATCCAGCGCTGCAGCAGGCTGGAGACCAGGTGCACGTCGGCGGTGCTGCGCCGCTGGGCCAGGAAGATGCGGAAGACCGCCTCCTCCAGCTCGGGAGTCCGGTCGAGCTCGGTCACGCCGTAGCGCACGAGCACCGCGGCGAGCCGGTCGCGGAACTGCTCGTGCAGGCCGTGCCGTTCCACGTCGAGGCTCTGCAGGTAGGTGTGGAAGTGCTCGCGCGAGCTGTGCACGCGGAGCTCGGTGTGCAGCTCCTCGTCCGCGGGCCGGTTGCGGCTCAGCTCGGCCAGGTCCGCGAAGAGGTTGAGCAGGTCGATCTCGCGTTCGACCACCTCGTGGCCGGCGGCGCGCGCCTCGTCGCGCGCGCCGAGATAGCCGCCCAGCGTGGCCGCCTCGGTGTCCGCGTCGCTGTCGTAGCCGAGCAGGATGGCGCTGAGTGCCGAGAGCCCGCGCGCGGCGCGCTCGTCGGCGGAGACCTCGGGTGCGGTCTCCGGCAGCTCGAGGTCCGGGCCGGTCTGGGTCGCGTCGTCGCCCGTCCCGTCGCCGGCCTCCGGCACCGGCTCGATCCGCATCAGGGGCGCGCCGGTCTCGACCTGGCTGCCGGTCTTCACCAGCAGCTCGCGCACCCGCCCGGCGAACGGTGCGTGCAGGACGGTCTCCATCTTCATGCTCTCCAGCACCAGCACCGAGGCGCTCGCGGCGACCTCGTCACCCACGGCGACCGGCGTGGCCACCACCAGGGCGGGCGCCGGAGAGCGCAGCATGCCGCCCTCGTCGCGGGTGACCCGGTGCGCGACCCCGTTGACCTCCACGAGCTGCACCGGCCCGTGGGTGGCGGTCACCAGCCGGAAGCGCTGGCCGCCGATGCGCAGGGTGCTGTGGAACGCGTCGATCAGGGTCATCTCCACCTCGGCGACGTGGGCCACGTCGCCGACCGCGATGGTCACCCGATAGCGCTGTGGGCCGGACTGCAGCACGGTCACCTGGTACGACGTGCCCCGCAGCTTGAGCTCGACCGCCCGCCCCGCCTCGTGCTGGGCGTTCGGTCGGCCGCCGCGGGCGGTCACGAGGAGGTGCTCGATCTCCAGGCGCTCCTCGTCCTCGTAGGCCTGGATGGCGGCGGCGACCAGCGCGACGCCGGAGTGCCGGTGGGAGTGCAGCCTGCCCTCGCCGCGGACCCGGTCGATCCAGCCGGTGTCCGCCCAACCGTCCCCACCGCCGTCGGTGACCTCGGGCTGGTCGAGCAGGTCGAGGATGAAGCTCTTGTTGGTGGCGCCGCCCTCGATCACCACGGTCGTCTCGGACATGGCGCGACGCAGCCGCGCCAGCGCCTCGCCCCGGGTGCTGCCGACGGCGATGATCTTGGCGATCATCGAGTCGAAGTCGGCCGGGATGGTGTCGCCCTCGCCCACCCCGGTGTCGACCCGGATCCCGGGGCCGGACGGCAGCTCGAGCAGCGCGATCCGTCCCGGTGACGGGGCGAAGTCGCGGTCGGGATCCTCGGCGTTGAGCCGGGCCTCGACCGCGTGCCCGGTCTCGGCGGGCTTGGCGCCCTCCAGGCTGCCGCCGCCCGCGACCAGGATCTGCGCCTTGACCAGGTCGACGCCGGTGGTGGCCTCGGTGATCGGGTGCTCGACCTGCAGCCGGGTGTTGACCTCCAGGAACGCGAACGTCCGCTCGCCCGGGTGGTAGAGGAACTCGACCGTCGCCGCGCCGACGTACCCGACCGCGAGTGCGAGCCGCTCGGCCGACGCCTTGAGCTCGTCGGTCTGGGTGCTGTCCAGCAGCGGGGAGGCGGACTCCTCGATGACCTTCTGGTTGCGCCGCTGCACCGAGCAGTCCCGGACACCGAGCGCCCAGGCGTTGCCGTGGCGGTCCGCGATGACCTGCACCTCGACGTGGCGGGCGCCGGTGACGAGCTTCTCGAGGAACACGACGCCGCTGCCGAAGGCGCGCTGGGCCTCGTCGCGGGTGCGCTGGTAGGCGTCCTCCAGGTCGGCCGGCCCGGCCACCATCCGGATGCCGCGGCCACCGCCGCCGGCGGTCGCCTTCAGCATCAGCGGGTAGCCGACCCGGTCGGCCGCTGCCAGCGCGTCCTCGAGGGTGTCGACCCCGCCGCGGCTCCAGGGCGCGACGGGTACGCCGACCTCCTCGGCGATGAGCTTGGAGCCGATCTTGTCGCCGAGCCGGCGCATCGCCTCCGCTCCGGGCCCGATGAAGGTGACGCCGAGGCGGTCGCACAGGTCGGCGAACGCGGGGTCCTCGGCGACGAAGCCCCAGCCGACCCAGGCGGCGTCCGCACCGGTCTCGACCAGGGCCCGCTCGAGCACGGCGAGGTCGAGGTAGGGCCGGGCGGACGCCGGGCCGAGCGGATGGGCGAGGTCCGCCTCGCGCACGAACATGGCCGCGTGCTCCGCGTCCGTGTAGAGCGCGACCGTCTCGATCGGCCGGGCGGCCGACTCGGAGGTGCGTGCGTTGAGATCGCGGACAGCGTGGATCAGGCGCATGGCGGCCTCACCCCGGTTCACGATCGCGATGCGGGAGAACTCGCTGGGGCCAGAGGCATCCGGAACACGGGTCACGAACCGACACTCGCACTGTGAGGTGGTTACGCGCGAGTCACCACGCCTGCCGGGCGTGTGCAGACAGGTGTGCGACTCGCAGTTACACCGCGGCCTACACTGCGGCCATGGACAGGCAGGAGGGCGAGATCACGCCCGACACCATCCCGGACACCATCCCCGACACCATGCCCGCCGGTGGCCGGCGCCGCTCGGCGGCGGCGATCCGGCGTCGGCAGCGGGAGCAGCAGATCCTGCAGGCGACGCGGGAGCTGTTCGACGAGCGCGGCGTGCGCGACGTCAACATCGACGACATCGCGACGCTGGTCGGCACCAACCGCGCCATTCTCTACCGGCACTTCTCCGGCAAGGAGGAGCTGTTCGCGCTGACCCTGGTCGGCTACCTCGACGAGCTCCGCGGGCGGCTGGAGTCGGTGTCGGTGGGCGTCGACGACCCGCAGGAGCGGCTCGGGGTGCTGGTCGGCGAGTTCGTCGACTACGGCCTGGACCATCCCGCCTTCGTCGACTGCGCCCAGGCCCTGATGCGCCGTCCGGGGCCGGAGCTGCTCGAGGAGATCAGCGAGTCCGCCCTGTTCCGGCTCGGTCGCAGCATCTCGGGGTGCCTCGGCGCCGTGCGCAGCACCCTCGACGACGGCGTGGCGGCGGGCACCTTCCACGTCGGCGACACCGACCTGCTGGCCAACCACATGTACGCCACCGGCCTCGGCGCCCTGCAGCTGGCCCGGGTCGGCATGCTGATCAAGGAGCTCGCCCCCGGCGTACCCGCCATCGCGCCGGTCTCGCCGGACCAGGTCAAGCGCTACCTGGTCGCGACGAGCCGGGCGCTCGCGACGAACGCTCCCTAGCGCCGGTCGCTCAGTCGCGCTCGAGGATCGCGGTCACGCCCTGTCCGCCGGCGGCGCAGATGGAGATGACGCCCTTGCCGCTGCCCTTCTCGGCGAGCTCCTTGGCCAGCACGTGGATGATCCGGCCCCCGGTCGCGGCGAACGGGTGGCCCGCGGCGAGCGAGGAGCCGTGCACGTTGAGCCTGTCGCGGTCGACGGCACCCAACGGGGCGTCGAGGCCGAGCCGCTCCTTGCAGAAGATCGGGTCCTCCCAGGCCTTCAGCGTGGCCAGCACCTGCGAGGCGAAGGCCTCGTGGACCTCGTAGAAGTCGAACTCGTCGAAGGCGTAGCCCGCGCGCTCGAGCATCCGCGGCATGGCGTACGCCGGCGCCATCAGCAGGCCCTCGTGGCCGGTGACGTAGTCGACCGCCGCGGTCTCGTAGTAGGTCAGGTAGGCCAGCACCGGGAGGTCGTGCGCCTTCGCCCACTTCTCCGAGGCCAGCAGCACCGTCGAGGCGCCGTCGGACAGCGGCGTGGAGTTGCCGGCGGTCATCGTGGCCGCCTCGCCCCTGCCGAAGACCGGCTTGAGCGTGGCGAGCTTCTCGATGCTGGAGTCGGGCCGGAGGTTCTCGTCGCGCTGGTGGCCGAGGTAGGGCGTGAGGGTGTCGTCCAGGAAGCCGGACTCGTACGCCGCGGCGAGGTTGTGGTGCGAGCGCGCGGCCAGGGCGTCCTGGTCCTCGCGGGCGACGCTCCACTCCAGCGCGGTCAGCGCCGCGTGCTCGCCCATGGACAGCCCGGTGCGCGGCTCGCCGTTCTGCGGGATCGCCGGCACCAGGTCGCCCGGGCGCACCTTGACCAGGGCGGCGAGGCGGCCGCGGAGGTCCTTGGCGCGGTTGGCCTCGAGCAGCACCTTGCGCAGACCCTCACCGACCGCGATGGGGGCGTCCGAGGTGGTGTCGGAGCCGCCGGCGACGCCGACCTCGATCTGGCCGAGGGCGATCTTGTTGGCGACCTGCATGGCCGCCTGGAGGCCGGTGCCGCACGCCTGCTGCACGTCGTACGCCGGCGTCTCGGGCGAGAGCCTCGAGCCGAGGACGACCTCCCGGGCCAGGTTGAAGTCGCGGCTGTGCTTGAGCACGGCGCCCGCGGCGAACTCGCCGAGCCGCTCCCCCTGCAGGCCGTAGCGCTCCACGAGGCCGTCGAGCGCGGCCGTGAGCAGGTCCTGGTTGGAGGCGTTCGCGTAGACGGTGTTCTGGCGGGCGAACGGGATGCGGTTGCCGCCGAGGACGGCGACACGACGGGGCGTGCTGGGCATGCTCAACTCCTGAGGGTCGTCGGGCTGCCTATCCTTGCCGCAAGTGACCGTCAGGGGAACTCGGTGAGGCGGACGTCACGAAACGTGGACTCCGAGTTACACCCGTAGTTACATGGGGTCAGCCACCCGAGTGCACGCCCGCCGCACGACCCCGCCAGCAAAGGACAGCATCGAGCCATGACCGACCGCTACGCGTTCTTCACCCAGACCCCCGTCGGCCAGCTCGCGGTCAAGAACCTCGGCCTGCCGAACCCGGTCCCGCTGGAGCGCTGGAGCGAGGGCGCCCCGCTCGTCGACGGCACCGTGCTGGTCGGCGGAGCCGGCCGGCTCGCCGACACGCTGGCCACGACGCTCGAGGCCCTGGACATCACCGTCGTGTCCGAGTCCGTCGAGGGCGCGCGCTTCAAGGGTCTCGTCTTCGACGCGACCGGCCTCACCTCGAGCGCCGACCTGGTCGCCCTCCAGGCGTTCTTCACCCCGCTGCTGCGCAGCCTCGAGCGCTGCGCCCGCGTGGTCGTGATCGGCACGCCGCCCGAGCTGGCCGCGGGTGGCGAGCGGGTCGCCCAGCGCGCCCTCGAGGGCTTCACCCGCTCGTTGGGCAAGGAGATCGGCAAGGGTTCCACCGTCCAGCTCGTCTACGTCGCACCCGGGGCCGAGTCCACCGTCACCTCGACGCTGGCCTTCCTGCTCTCGCCGAAGTCGGCCTACGTCTCGGGCCAGGTCGTCCGCGTCGGCGCCACCGGCACCACCGAGGCCGCCCCGGTCGGCGACTGGGCGAAGCCGCTCGCGGGGAAGGTGGCGCTGGTCACCGGCGCCAGCCGGGGCATCGGCGAGCAGATCGCCCGGGTGCTGCACCGCGACGGCGCCACCGTGCTCGGCATCGACGTGCCGCAGGCGGCGAGCGAGCTGCAGTCGGTGATGAAGGAGCTCGACGGCGACAGCCTGACCCTCGACATCACCCACTCCGACGCACCCCAGCGGATCGCCCACCACGCGCAGACCGTCCACGGCGGCGTCGACATCGTCGTGCACAACGCCGGCATCACCCGCGACAAGAAGCTGGCCAACATGAAGGCGGACCGCTGGGAGTCGGTGATCGCGGTGAACCTGACCGCCCCCGAGCTGATCACCCGCGAGCTGCTCGCGCAGGGCGCGATCAACGAGAACGGCCGGATCGTCGGCGTCGCCTCGATCGCCGGCATCGCCGGCAACCTGGGGCAGACCAACTACGCCACCTCCAAGGCCGGCGTCATCGGGCTGGTCGACTCGTTGCGCGACGAGCTCGAGAACGGCATCACCGTCAACGCGGTGGCGCCGGGCTTCATCGAGACCAAGATGACCGAGGCGGTCCCGTTCGCCACCCGCGAGGTGGGCCGGCGCCTGAACGCGATGTCGCAGGGCGGACTGCCGGTCGACGTCGCCGAGACCATCGCGTGGTACGCCAGCCCCGGCTCCACCGCGGTCAACGGCAACGTGGTCCGGGTGTGCGGCCAGATGATGCTGGGTGCCTGAGATGACCGGCCGCACCGTGCGGGTCCTCGACGGCGACGGCGGCGGGCTGACCACCATGGTCCGGGCGGCGCTGCCGACCCTGCCCGGGGTCAACCAGCTGCCCGGGATCAAGAAGTCTTCCCGCGAGCTGCCCGACGTCGAGGTACGCCGCGAGGACGTCACCGTCGAGCGCGAGCACGTCACGGCCTACTCCCGCGTCTGCGGCTTCCCGGTCAAGGACGTCGTGCCCCTGACCTACCTGCAGGTGCTGGCGTTCCCGCTGCACATGTCGCTGATGACCGACCAGGCGTTCCCGTTCCCCGCGATCGGGACCGTGCACCTCGAGAACGTCATCGCCCGGGTGCGACCGGTCGGGGTCGGCGAGCGCGTGAGTGTGGCCGCGCACGCGGAGAACCTCCGCCCGCACACCAAGGGGCGCGCCTTCGACCTGGTCTCCACCGCCACCGTCGGGGGCGAGGAGGTGTGGAGCAGCCGCTCGACGTACCTGCGCCTCGGCGGCGGCGACCGCGAGCACGGCGACCCGGGCACCGGCTTCGAGCCGGTGCCGACCGGCGGTGCGACCTGGCGGCTGGGCGGCGACCTCGGTCGGAGGTACGCCGCGGTGTCGGGCGACCACAACCCGATCCACCTCTATCCCCTGACCGCCAAGGCCTTCGGCTTCCCTCGCCACATCGCGCACGGGATGTGGACCAAGGCACGCGCCGTGGCGGCGCTGGAGAACCGGCTGCCCGACGTGGTCACCGTCGCGGTCGGGTTCAAGAAGCCGATCTTCCTGCCGGGCACGGTCACCTTCGGCGCCCGCGGCACCGACGCGGGCATCGGCTTCACGGTCGCCGCACGTGACGGCGCCCCGCACCTGCTCGGCGAGCTCAGCTTCTGAGCCCGCCGGGCGCTGTCAGCGGCGGCGGCCGAAACGGATCGCGGTGGAGCTCCGCATCGCGGCGCTCGGCGAGGCCGCCTTGCGCTGGGTGAAGGTGCCGGAGATCGGGTTCCAGACGCCGAGGTCGGTGCGCTTGTTGCCGTCCCAGTCCCCCACCGCCGGCAGGTCGCCGGCCCTGCCGAACTGGACGTTGGCGATCCAGACGGTGCCGTCGCTGTCGGTCTTGCGGAGCGTGAACGTCGCGGTCGCCTGGTCGTAGACCCCGACGTCGGTGCGGCCGTCGCCGTCCCAGTCGCCGGTGACCGGCAGGTCGTTGGTGTCGCCGAGCGTGATCCGCTGCACCGTGCCGTTGGACGCGCGGAGGATGAACTGACGGTCGGACGAGCGCCACAGGCCCGGGGTCCACTTCCGGTCGCCGTCCCAGTCGCCGGCGATCGGCTTGTCGGTGGCCAGGCCGAAGACCAGCGTGGTGGTGCCCTTGCGGGTCTTCATCACGAAGGTCTTGGTCTTGGGGTTGCGGACGCCCATGTTGACCGTGCCGTTGCCGTCCCAGTCACCGGGCACGGGGTCGTCCGTGGCACCGCCGAACGTGCGCACGATCGGCGTGGCACTCGAGCGGTAGATGCGGAACAGGGCCGGGTCGTCGCGGCGGAACACGGTGGGCTCCGCGATCCCGTCGCCGTTCCAGTCGACGGCCATCGGGACCTCGACGCAGTTCCTCGAGGTCGGGGTGGTGCCGAACGAGAAGCGGGCGCCGTGCAGGTAGGGCCACATCACCGACCTGCCCGAGCGCTCCTCGAAGTGCAGGTGGGGCCCCGAGGAGTTGCCGGTGGTCCCGAGGGTGCCGATCTGCTGACCCTGGTCGACCCGCTGCCCGGCGCTGACCGTCACCGAGGCCAGGTGGGCGTAGATCGTCGTCTCGCTGTTGCCGTGGTCGATCGTGACCCACCGCCCGTAGCCGGAGTTGTTGATCTTGTCGGCCACCGTCACGATCCCGGGCGCGGCGGCGACCACCGGGTCGTTGACGTCGTCGGCGCGGTTCCAGTCGATGGCCCGGCTCGACGGGCTGTGGCTGGAGCGCGTGGTGCCGGTCCACTTCTCGCCGCAGGGGAACGGCATCTCGAAGGTGGTCACCGGCTCGGCGACGGCCGGTGCCGCCACCGCCACCATGGCCACGGTGCCCAGCACCGCCACTACCCCACGACGTACCCGCATCCGACCCAGCCTTTCGCCCACCAGAGAGTGGCCGGCCACACGCGTCACATCCGAAACGTGAGCGGTCTCCAGCCACAAGAACGCTCAAAACTAACCTGCGTCGGCGTGTCTGTCAGCGAAAATGCCAGAAAGATGTGCTAGTCCGGGTCGCCCCGGAAGCGGATCAGCCCCTCCTGGGCGACGGTGGCCACCAGCGCGCCGCTCTGGGTGAACACCCGGGCCAGGCTGAGCCCACGGCCACCGGAGGCCGACGGCGAGTGCTGGTCGAAGAGCCACCACTCGTCCGCGCGGAACGGCCGGTGGAACCAGATCGTGTGGTCCAGGGAGGCGACCTGCATGCCCGGGGACCCGACCGTCTTGCCGTGCGGCACCAGGGCCGCGCCGATCAGCGTCATGTCGCTGGCGTAGGTGAACGCGGCCACGTGGTCCAGCGGGTCGTCGGAGATCCGGCCCGAGAGGCGGCTCCACAGCTGGGCGCGCGCCGGGCGGCCCGGGTCGTCGCCGACCCCGCCGACCGCGCTGTTGCCGAGGTAGCGCACGTCCAGCGCCGCCCACTCCTTCTCCCACGCACCGGAGCCCCGCCCGCGGTCTCGGAACAGGTCCGCCAGCGCGATGCCGCCCTCGGGACCCGCGACCTCGGGCATCTCGTCCTGGTGCTCGAATCCCTCCTCGGGGATCTGGAAGTTCACCGACTGCAGGTAGATCGGCCGACCGTGCTGTCGGGCGACCACCCGCCGCGTCGCGAACGAGCGGCCGTCTCGCAGGTTCTCCACGTCGTAGACGATCGGGACCGTGGTGTCTCCGGGCCGCAGGAAGTAGGAGTGCAGCGAGTGCACGTGGAAGCCCTCGTCGGTGGTGCGGGCGGCGGCGATCAGCGCCTGCGCCGCGACCTGTCCGCCGAAGACCCGCTGCAGCTCGGTGTCCGGCTGGCGGCCGCGGAAGAGGTTGGTGTCGATGTCCTCGATGTCGAGCAGCGCGAGCAGCTCGTCGGACGACCTGGGCATCCCGCCGGCCTCAGGAGGCCGGGTCGGGGCCGTCGAGGCCGGCGAGGAACCGCTCGACCTGCTCCCCGATCTCGTCGCCGGTGGGCATCGGGGCGTCGTCGGCCAGCAGGCTGGAGCCCGAGCGCTCCGAGCGCAGGAACGCGTCGTACTGCTGCTCGAGCCCGGCCACGACGGTGGCCACGTCGGGGTTGTCCTCGAGGTACGACGTGATCTCGCGCTGCTTCTCCTCCGCGGCGACCTTGAGCCCGTCGAGGTCGAACGACAGCCCGCTGGAGTCCTCGACGCCCTGCAGCAGCGACAGCGCCGCCTGCGGGTAGTCGAACTGGGCGAGGTAGTGCGGGACGTGGGCGACGTACCCCGTCATGTCGTGGCTGGTCTCCGCGAGCCGCACCTCGAGCAGCGACTGCGCGGACGCCGGCACCCGGAGCTCGCCGGGCCAGGCGTTGTGCTGCTGCATCAGGTCGGAGCGGTTGGCGTGCTGGGTCAGCGTGATCGGCCGGGAGTGCGGCGCCGCCATCGGGACCGAGCCGATCGCCACCACGAGCCGCACGTCGAGCCGTTCGATGACGTGGCGCACCGCCCGTGCGAAGCCCTCCCAGCGGGTGTCGGGCTCGGGCCCGGTGAGGAGCAGGTAGGGGTGCGCGAGGCTGTCACGCATCAGCCGCACCACCAGGCGCGGCGCGTCGTAGTCCTCGTAGTGGTCGCGGACGAACGAGATCGCCGGGACGGCGGGCGCGGTAGTCGTGGAAGGCGTCGACGTCGAAGGTGGCCACCACCGGGCCGGCGCCCTGCTCGACGAGGTGGTCGACCGCCAGCGTGCCGGCGTTGCCCGCGTCGAGGAAGCCGTGCAGCCCGACGAGCATCGGCAGCGGCTCGCCACCGGCCTCGTCCGGCATGTCGTCCACGATGTGCACGAACTCCACGAGCATGTCTCCTTCCGCTGTCGGTCGAACTCCGAGCGTAGGGGACAACGCCGCCGAACCCCGGCGTTGTTCCCGCGTGGGGCGAGGTGGTGAGGACCACACGGCGGCCGGTGGTGAGAATGAGTTACCCCCGAGTAACATGGTGCCAGCATCCCGACCCCTGAGGAGAAGCTGTTGTCCCGACAGTCGCGCGACGTCGTCTTCGTCGATGGCGTACGCACCCCGTTCGGCAAGGCCAAGGGCCAGTACGCCGAGACCCGCGCGGATGACCTCGTCATCACGTGCATCCGTGAGCTGATCCGGCGCAACCCCGCGCTCCCTCCCGAGAAGGTGGACGAGGTGGCGATCGCGGCCACCACCCAGATCGGTGACCAGGGCCTGACCATCGGCCGGACCGCCGCGCTGCTGGCCGGCCTCCCCCAGTCGGTCCCCGGCTTCTCGATCGACCGCATGTGCGCCGGCGCGATGACCGCGGTGACGACCACGGCCTCCGGCATCGCGTTCGGCGCCTACGACGTCGCCATCGCCGGCGGCGTCGAGCACATGGGCCGGCACCCGATGGGCGAGGGCGTCGACCCGAACCCGCGGATCCTGTCGGAGAAGGTCGTGGACCCCGAGGCGCTCTCGATGGGCAACACCGCGGAGAACCTCCACGACCGCTACCCCACCATCACCAAGGACCGCACCGACGCCTACGCCGTGCGCTCGCAGGCGAAGACCGCGGCGGCCTACGACGCCGGGCAGATCCAGCCCGACCTGGTCCCGGTCGCGATCCGCTCGGCCGAGGCCGGCTGGGGTCTGGCCGTCTCGGACGAGCCGATGCGCCGCGAGACCATCGACCGAGTCGCTGGCCGCGCTGAAGACGCCGTTCCGCCCGCACGGCCGGGTGACCGCCGGCAACGCCGCGGGCATCAACGACGGCGCCACCGCCTGCCTGCTGGCCGCCGAGGAGACCGCGCGCGAGCTCGGGCTGCCCGTCAGGATGCGGCTGGTGGCCTACTCGTTCGTGGGCGTCGAGCCCGAGGTCATGGGTGCCGGGCCGATCCCGTCCACCGAGAAGGCGCTCGGGCAGGCCGGCCTCACCATCGACGACATCGAAGCCTTCGAGGTCAACGAGGCGTTCGCCGTGCAGGTGCTCGCGTTCCTCGAGCACTTCGGCATCGCCGACGACGACGCCCGGGTGAACCCCTACGGCGGCGCGATCGCGATGGGCCACCCGCTCGCCTCCTCGGGTGTCCGCCTGATGACCCAGCTCGCTCGCCGGTTCGAGGAGCGCCCGGAGGTCCGCTACGGCCTGACCACGATGTGCGTCGGCATCGGCATGGGCGGCACCGTGATCTGGGAGAACCCGCACTGGACCGGTGCGGCGACGAACGGAGAGGTCGCCTGATGTCGATCGAGAAGCTGCTGGCCCGGGCCGAGGAGATCTCCTCCGACGCCGAGCGGGTCACCCACGCCCACCTCCGCAAGGTCACCCTCCCGGGCGGCGCCGGGATCCTCGGGCTGATCACGCTGGACAACGGCGAGGACCACACCAGGCCCAACACGTTCGGGCCGCGGGGTCTGCTGTCGCTGAACGCCGCCATCGACGCCGCGTTGGCCGACGACGAGGTCACCGCGCTCGGCGTGACCGGCAAGCCGTTCATCCTGGCCGCCGGCGCAGACCTCACCGCGATCGCCGGAGGCGGCGAGGACGGCGTACGCATCGTCGCGGAGCTCGGGCACGCGGTCTTCGGCAAGCTCGGCCCGGGAGGGGCGGAGGGCGGCAAGCCGTCGTTCGGCTTCGTCAACGGACTCGCCCTCGGCGGCGGCCTCGAGGTCGCGCTGCACTGCACCTACCGCACCGTCTGCGACTCCGCCCCGGCACTCGGCCTGCCCGAGGTGATGCTCGGCCTGGTGCCCGGCTGGGGCGGCGCCTGGCTGGTGCCGAACCTGGTGGGTGCCGAGGCCGCGGTGAAGCTGATCCTGGAGAACCCGCTGAACAACGGCGCGACGCTGAAGGGCGCGGAGGCCTACGAGCTCGGGCTGGCCGACGCGGTCTTCGAGGGTGCCGACTTCCTCGAGCAGTCACTGATCTGGGCCGCGGCCGTGCTCACCGGCGAGATCACCGTGGACCGGGTCCGGCCCGACCGCGGCGAGGCGTGGGACACCGCCGTGGCCAGAGGTAGGTCCATCGCCGCGGCGAAGACCGGCGGCGCCTCCCCCGCTGCCGCCCGCGCGCTCGACCTGATCGCGGCGGCCAAGGACTCCTCACGCGAGGAGGGCTTCGCGGCCGAGGACCGGGCGCTCGCCGACCTGGGCCGGACCCCCGAGCTGCTCGCTTCCCTGTATGCCTTCGACCTGGTCCAGAAGCGGGCCAAGCGGCCGGCCGGCGCGCCCGACAAGGCGCTGGCCCGGCCGGTCGGCAAGGTCGGCATCGTCGGCGCGGGCCTGATGGCCAGCCAGCTGGCGCTGCTGTTCGTACGCCGCCTCGCGGTGCCCGTGGTGCTCACCGACCTCGACCAGGAGCGGGTCGACAAGGGCGTGGGCTACGTCCACACCGAGATCGACAAGATGCTGGTCAAGGGGCGGGTGAACCAGGACCGGGCCAACCGCTTCAAGGCACTGGTCTCCGGTGCGGTCGAGGTCGGTGAGGCCTTCGCCGATGCCGACTTCGTGATCGAGGCCGTCTTCGAGGAGATGTCGGTCAAGAAGCAGGTCTTCGCCGACGTCGAGAAGGCCGTCTCGCCCGAGTGCGTGCTGGCCACGAACACCTCGTCCCTGTCGATCAGCGAGATGGCCGCGGACCTCGAGCACCCCGAGCGGGTCGTCGGCTTCCACTTCTTCAACCCGGTCGCGGTGATGCCGCTGCTGGAGATCGTGCGCGGCGAGCGGACCGACGACGCCACGCTGGCGACCGCGTTCGCCACGGGCAAGGCACTGAAGAAGACGACGATCCTGGTCACGGACAGCCCGTCGTTCATCGTCAACCGGCTGCTCGGCCGCTTCATGGGCGAGGTCGGCCGGATCGTCGACGAGGGCACTCCGGTGCCGGTCGCGGACGCGGCCTTCGCAGGGGTGGCGCCGATGCCACCCTTCATGCTGCTCTCCCTGGTGGGGCCGGCCATCGCGCTGCACAACAACCAGACGCTGCAGCGGGCCTTCCCGGACCGGTTCTACGTCTCGCCCGCGCTGGAGCGGGTGGTCGCGGCGAAGAGGCCGGGCTACTACGCCGCCGACGGCACGCTCGATCCCGAGGTCGAGGCGCTGCTGGAGCGGCCGGAGGAGCCGGTGCTGCTCACCAAGGACGAGGTCCGCACCCGGGTGCTGGGTGGTCTCGCCGAGGAGGCCCGGCTGATGCTCGACGAGGGCGTCGTGGTCGGACCCGAGGACCTCGACCTGGCGATGATCACCGGCGCCGGGTTCTCGTTCTGGAACGGCGGCCTCACGATGCTGCTCGAGCGCGAGGGTCTCGGCACGTTCCACTGACGCCGGACCCCGGACCCCGGTCCGCGTGGTCGGGGCCGGGGCCCCGCCCCTAGGGTGGGGCGGGTGCCGACGGACCTCACCTTCCCCGAGCCCCTGGTCGCGTTCTGGCGCGAGCGCCACCTGTGCACGGTGACCACGCTGCGGGGCGACGGCACCCCCCACGTCGTACCCATGGGCATCGTCCTCGACCACGAGGCCGGACTCGCCTGGGGCATCACCTCCGGCGACTCGCAGAAGGCGCAGAACGTGCGCCGCAGCGCGCTGGTCGCGGTCTGCCAGGTCGACGGTCGGCACTGGTCCACGCTCGAGGGTCGCGGCGAGATCCACGAGGACGAGGCGACCGTCGCCGAGGCGGTCCGGCGCTACACGGAGCGCTACCGCCAGCCCCGCGTGAACCCCGCGCGGGTCGCGCTGCGCATCCAGCTCACCCGCCTGCTCGGCAACGTCGGAGAGGACACCACCCGGTGAAGGAACACTTCCGGATCGACCCCCAGCCCCTCGCGGACCCGGCCAACGTGGTCCAGGGCGACCGCTACCGCATCACCGTGCTCGAGACCGGGCTGGTGCGCCTGGAGTGGAGCGAGGACGGTGTCTTCGAGGACCGTGCCTCCCAGACCGTGCTGCACCGGGCGTTCGCCCCGGTCGACTTCACCGTGACCGAGACCCCGCACCGGCTGGAGATCTCCACCGAGCGCCTCCAGCTCACCTACGACCGCGGGCCGTTCACCTCGCACGGCCTGTCCGTGCACGCGAAGGGTGGCTACCACTCCAGCGACAGCATGTGGCGCTTCGGCATGGAGACCCCGAACCTCGGCGGCACCGCCCGCACCCTGGACGACATCGACGGCGCGCTGCCGCTGGAGAACGGCGTGCTCGCCTACGACGGCGTCGCGATGGTCGACGACTCCACCACCGTGCTGCTCGACGACGAGGGGTGGATCGCCCCGCGCAGGCCCGGCAACCTCGACCTCTACGTCTTCGCCTGGGGCCGCGACTACAAGCGGGCGCTGCGCTCGCTCTACGCGCTCACCGGACCCACGCCGCTGCTCCCCCGCTACGCCCTCGGGAACTGGTGGAGCCGCTACCACCCCTACACGGCCGAGGAGTACCTCGCGCTGATGGACCGCTTCCGCGCCGAGGAGGTGCCGCTCTCCGTGGCCGTCATCGACATGGACTGGCACCTGGTCGACATCGATCCCGAGCACGGCAGCGGCTGGACCGGCTACACCTGGAACACCGACCTCTTCCCCGACCCGCCGGCCTTCCTGGCCGGGCTGCACGAGCGTGGGCTCGCGGTCTCGCTCAACGTGCACCCGGCCGAGGGGGTGCACGCCCACGAGGCGGCGTACGCCGCGATCGCGACCCGGATGGGCCTCGACCCGGCATCCGGGGTGCCGGTGGCCTTCGACCCGACCGACCCCGACTTCCTCGAGGCCTACTTCGAGGAGCTGCACCACCCGCACGAGGACGACGGCGTCGACTTCTGGTGGCTGGACTGGCAGCAGGGCGGCGTCACCCGGATCCCCGGACTCGACCCGCTGTGGCTGCTCAACCACTTCCACTACCTCGACTCCGGGCGCGCCGGGCGTCGGCCGCTGACGTTCTCGCGGTACGCCGGCATCGGCAGTCACCGCTACCCCGTGGGCTTCTCCGGTGACACCCACATGACCTGGGACTCGCTGGCCTTCCAGCCGGGCTTCACGGCGTCGGCATCCAACGCCGGCTACGGCTGGTGGAGCCACGACGTGGGCGGCCACTTCAAGGGCTACAAGGACGACGAGCTGACCACCCGCTGGGTGCAGCTCGGCGTGTTCTCACCGATCCTGCGGCTGCACTCGGGGCTCAACCCGTTCAACACCCGGGAGCCGTGGCGCTTCGACGCCGAGTCCGAGCGGGTGATGACGACCTTCCTCCGGCTGCGCCACCAGCTGCTCCCCTACCTCGCCACCATGAACGTGCGCGCCCACGAGGGCGAGCCCCTGGTGCAGCCGATGTACTACGACCACCCCGAGGCGCCGGAGGCGTACACGGTCCCCCACCAGTTCATGTTCGGCACCGAGCTGCTGGTCGCGCCGATCACCTCGCCGCGCGACCCGGACACGGGCCTGGGCCGGGTCACCGCCTGGCTGCCCGAGGGCGACTGGGTCGACGTCTTCACCGGGGTCCGCTACGCCGGTGGCCGCACGATGCACCTCCACCGCGACCTGGACTCGATCCCGGTGCTGGCTCGCGCCGGCGCCGTCGTGCCGCTGGTCCCCGTCGGTGACGTCGGCGGCGGCACCGACCTGCCCACGCGCGTGGAGGTGCGGGTGTACGCCGGGGCGGACGGCGAGTTCACCCTGGTCGAGGACCGCGACGACGAGCGGTGGGTCCGGACCCGGCTGACCTGGGACGACGCGGCCGGCGAGCTCACCGTGCACGACGCCGTGGGCGAGACGTCGACGCTGCCCTCCGACCGGACCTACGACGTGGTGGTCGTCACCGGCGAGGAGGACGTCTCGGGTCGGCTGTTCGCACTGCTCGACCGGACCCGGATGCCGTTCGAGCTCAAGGAGGCGACCTACGACGTGGTCCGCTCGGGGGCCGGACCGGCGCACACCGTGCCGGCCCTGCAGGCGCTCGAGCTGGACCCGGCGCTGCTGGGCGCGCTCACCGAGCTGCTGCTCGCGCGACCCACCTGACCACAGTGCGGTAGTACCGAGGCACCGGGTGCAGCGGATCTACCGCACTGATGCCGGGGACTGCTCAGCCGAAGGTGTTCACGATCTTCTGGGCGGCCGCGTCGGCGAGCTGGTCGCCGCTGATGTTGAGCACCTCCTGGATCACCGCGTCCTGGGCCTTCTCCCCGGCGCCGCCCTCGGCGCGCATCGTGTCGAAGAGCCGCCACAGCGCCTCCTCGCCGTACGTCGTGGCGACGTACTCGCAGGCGAACCACGCGAGGCCGTAGTTGGCGCCGGAGTGGGCGCCGTTGAAGGTCTTGTCCCGCGGCAGTCCGTCCATCCCGGCCTGGGCCCGCGCCAGGGCGTCCTTGGCGATCATCCGGCGGTAGGTCGGGATCGGCTGCACCGAGACGTACTCCGCGATGCCCTCCGAGAGCCAGGTCGGCACCTTGTCGTCGCGCACCCCGAGGGCGACGTGGGTGAGCTCGTGGCGGATCAGCCGGTCGCGTGTCTGGTCGTTGCGGTAGATCATCCGCGGATGCAGCATGAACCGGGTGCTGGCCAGCTTGCGGGTCCGCGGCCCGGCGCGGACCGGGAACGCCACCCCGTCGAGCCGGTCGGGGTCGCCGCCCGGCAGGTGGTCGAGCTCGGCCAGCGCCCGGATGTCGCTCAGCGCGTAGACGACCACGCGCTCGGACCAGTCGAGGGGCACCTCGGCGTCGATGGCGTCGATCCCCTCCTCGACCGCGGCGATGATCTGGTACGCCGCGTCGACGCTGTCGGCGTCGAAGACGCCGAGCACCCCGTCGCCGGTCTCGACCTCGATGCTCATCAGGTCCCACGGAGCCAGCTCGATGTCGTAGCGCTCGATGAACGCCGCGTCGCGGTCTCCGGCGAGCAGCAGCTCGCCGTCCTCGGAGCGGGTGAACGTCAGCGCCTGCGGGGTGACCACCGGCACGGTGTCGTACCCGTCGAGCTGCATCCGCAGCTCGACGACCGCGCGGAGCCCGTCCTCGGTCTCGGTCACCGAGTTGTCCGGCACCCGCCAGCCGAACGTGGCCAGCGGCAGCTGCCGGAGGTTGAGGAAGTAGCGCTTCTGCCGCGCCGCGAAGGGCTTGCGGGTGGCGTCGACGTCGTCGAGGAAGGCGGTCATCTCGCCGCGGCGCAGCGCCCGCGCGTGCCGGGTCAGCAGCTCCCTGACGTCCGCGGTCACGTCGGGCGGGGCGACGGGGGGACCGGCGTCCTCGTCACCGCTGACGAGCGAGCAGGCGGACAGGCCGGACAGCACGACGAGCAGCACCAGCAGCAGCGCGAGGCCCCCCGAGCGGGTCGACCTAGCCGGGGCGGTCGGCATCCACCAACGCCGCGCCGTCGACCACGGCCGTCATGTCCTCGACGATGCCCAGCGCCAGCGCCTGCGGGCCCAGACCGATGCGCTCGAGGATGACGCCGCGCTTGGCGTGGTCGAGGAACTCCTGCGGAATGCCGTGCAGCCGGAACGGGGTCTCCACCCCGGCGGCGTTGAGGGTCTGGAGCAGCACCGCGCCGCAGCCTCCGATGACACCGTTGTCCTCGAGGCTGACGACGAGCCGGTGCTCGCGCGCCAGCTCGACGATCGCCGGGTCGACCGGCTTGACCCAGCGCGGGTCCACGACGGTGACCCCGATGCCCTGCGCGACCAGGCGCTCGGCCACGTCGACGGCCGTGGTGGCCATCGCGCCGACGGCGACGATCAGCACGTCCCGGGTGCCGTTGCGCACGAGTACGTCGGCACCGCCGGCCGTGGCGATCGCCTCGATGTCCGCGGGCGGCGGACCCTTGGGGAAGCGCACCACGGTCGGGGCGTCGTCGACCTGCACGGCCTCGCCGAGCAGCTCGCGCAGCCGGGCACCGTCGCGCGGCGCCGCCAGCCGCAGGCCGGGCACCACCTGCAGGATCGACATGTCCCACATGCCGTTGTGGCTGGCCCCGTCGTCACCGGTCACGCCCGAGCGGTCGAGCACGAACGTCACGCCGCACCTGTGCAGCGCCACGTCCATCAGCACCTGGTCGAAGGCGCGGTTCAGGAAGGTGGCGTAGAGCGCGACCACCGGGTGCAGGCCGCCCATCGCGAGGCCGGCCGCGGAGGTCGCGGCGTGCTGCTCGGCGATGCCGACGTCGAAGGTGCGCTCGGGGAAGCGCTCGACGAACGCGTCGAGACCGACCGGGTGCATCATCGCGGCGGTGATCGCGACCAGGTCCTTGCGCTGTTCGCCGAGGTGGACGATCTCGTCGGAGAAGATGTCGGTCCAGATCCGCCCCTTGGGGGTCTCCTGGCCGGTGTCGATGTCGAAGGGGCCCGGCGAGTGGAACTGGTCCGCCTCGTGCTGCTCCGCCGCGTCGTACCCGAACCCCTTGCGGGTCAGGGCGTGCACGATCACCGGGCCGCCGAAACGCTTGGCCTGGCTGAGTGCCTGCTCCATGGCCGCGCGGTCGTGGCCGTCGACCGGGCCGACGTACTTCAGGCCGAGGTCCTCGAAGAGGCCCTGCGGGGCGAGCGCGTCCTTCATGCCCTTCTTGATCGCGTGCAGCGCGTCGTACGCCGCGGGGCCCACGCCCGGGACCGCGGTGAGCCGGCGCCTGACCAGGTCCAGCACGGCCTCGTAGCGGGGGTTCGTGCGCAGCGCGGTGAGCGCGGTGGCCAGCCCGCCGACGGTGGGCGTGTAGGACCGGCCGTTGTCGTTGACGACGATGACCAGCCTGCTGGCCTTGGCGATCGCGATGTTGTTGAGCGCCTCCCAGGCCATCCCGCCGGTCAGCGCACCGTCGCCGATGACGGCGACGACGTGGCGGTCCTCGCCGCGGATCGCGTAGGCCTTGGCCAGGCCGTCGGCGTAGGACAGCGCCGTGGAGGCATGGGAGTTCTCGACGATGTCGTGCTCGGACTCGGCCTGGCTCGGGTAGCCCGAGAGACCGCCCTCCTGGCGCAGCCGGTCGAAGTCGGCGGCACGGCCGGTCAGCAGCTTGTGCACGTAGGACTGGTGCCCGGTGTCGAGGACCACGCGGTCGCGCGGGGACTCGAAGACCCGGTGGATCGCGATGGTGAGCTCGACGACGCCGAGGTTCGGACCGAGGTGCCCACCGGTGCGGGAGCACACCGCGACCAGCCGGTCGCGGACCTCGCTGGCCAGCACGTCGAGCTGGTCGGCGGTGAGGTCACGAAGGTCACGCGGGGTCGTGATCGACTCCAGGTAGCCCATCGGCGGGGGTCCTCCGGTCCGTGAGGTCAGGGGGCACCGGCGTCTGTCGGCGCAATGGTCGAGTCTAGGCGATCAGGTGGCCGGATCGACAACGGCCACGGCCGCCTCGTGCAGGCTGCCGAGCCACACCCGACCCCGGTGCTCGCGGACGCCGGTGACCAGGTGGAAGTCGGGCTCGTCGAGGTCCAGGTCACGCACCAGCCGACCCGCGTCGTCGTACGCCTGCACCCTCAGGGTGTGCTGGGGCTTGGGCTGCAGCCACTCGGGGATCCGGGTCACCTGACGACGCAGCCACACCGGACCGCGCTGGAGCCGCTCGACCAGCGGGTCGGCGGGGCTGGCGATGGTCACCCAGATCAGCCCGTCACTGCCCCGCGCGATGTTGTCGGGGTAGCCGGGCAGGTCGGCGACCAGGTGGTCGCGGGTGCCGGCCGCCGGTCCCGACAGCCAGTGGCGTACGACGGTCCGCGCGGCGGTCTCGGCGACCGCGACGAACGACTCGTCGGAGGCCAGCGCCACCCCGTTGGCGAAGGCGAGACCGTCCTCCAGGACGGTGACGCTGCCGTCGGGGTCGAGCCGCAGCAGCCGGCCGGTGCGGGTGTCCTCGACGATGTCCTTCTTCCAGTCCTCGACCCGGTGGACCGTCGAGGAGTCGGAGAAGTAGACCGTGCCGTCCGCAGCCACGGCGGCGTTGTTGGTGACCAGCAACGGGCGGCCGTCGACGCTGTCGAGCAGCGTCTCCACCTCACCCGTGGCCGGATCGACCCGGAGCAGGCCGCGGGTCGCGTCGCAGACCAGCAGCAGGCCGCCGGGCAGCTCCTCGATGCCGAGCGGCCGTCCGCCGGTGTCCGCGACCCGGTCGAGTCGGCGTCCGTCGTCGCGGATCCGCCAGATGCTCCCGTCCTCGGTGCCGGTGAACACCGCGCCCTCGTCCGGCCCCGAGGTCATGACCAGGACGTCCTCGGCGCCCATGGCGGGCACCGGCACCACCCTCACCGTCCTGGGGGGCTCGCGCGGCGGCGGCTGGTCCGGTCCGTCGCCCGACAGCCGCCGGCGGTCGGCGGAGGCGAGGAAGCGTGGCAGGGCGACCCGTGCGGCGGCGGTCAGCGGCAGGTCGGCGACGGTCGCCGGGTCGACGAAGACGATCTGCCGGCCCTCCCCCAGGACGATGTCGGCGTCGGTGAGGTCGGCGCCCATCACGAACAGCGCGAACTCGTCCTCGGTGTCCTTGTGGTCGTGCCGCACCGCGAACGTGTCCCAGCGCTCGAGGCCCGCGGTCAGCCGGAGCCCGGTCTCCTCCTCGAGCTCGCGGTAGGCGGCGTGCTCGTAGGACTCCCCCTCGTCGACGTGCCCGCCGACGAACCCCCAGCGCTCCGGGTCGATCAGCGGGTGCTCGTCGCGCTCCTGCAGCAGCACCCAGCCGCGCGGGTCGACGATGATGATGCTCGAGAAGCGCTGCATCCTCGCGAGGCTACCGGGCGCTCAGAGCCGGGCCACGAACCGGCGCCCGCGCAGCGCTTCCTCGACCAGCCCGGCCGCCCGGCGTACGCCGATCAGCCGCGCGGACTCCGCGTGCCACGCCTGGACGGCCGCCTCGACGACGTCGAGCTCGGCCACGTCGTGCAGCTCGGCCCGGGCCTGGCTCAGGCCGCGGTTGCAGGCCAGCTGGCTGGCCTCGACGTGGAGCACCGCGAAGCGGGCCAGCACGACGACGTGGCGGCGCAGCGTGGGATAGGAGCGGTACTCCGGCGGGGAGATGTCCAGCAGCCAGTTGGCCGCCGTGTGCTCCCAGCCGGGGGCGTCGGGAGGCCGGACCTGGGGCGGCCAGCCGGGCGGTGCGACGAGGGGCATCGACCCAGCATATCGAACACCTGTTCGAAATCTCAGGGGTTTCCTCAGCCGTCCTGCGTCTCGGACTGCTCGACCCCGCCCTCGCACGACGCGAACGGCTCCGGGGCGGTGCCACCGTCGGCGTACCGGGTGATGAACTGCTCGAGCCGTGGGTCGTCCGCGCCGGTCAGCGCGAGCTGGGTGTCCCAGACGGTGACGACGACGCGCGCCCGCTGGCCGGCGTACGGCGAGAGCACGCCCTTGGCCGGCAGCACGGCGGACAGCGCCTCGATCTCGTCGTCGGCGACGGAGTCGTCGTAGGTGATCCAGACGGTGCCGTGCTCGAGCGCGTGCACCACGTTCTCCTCGCGGACCGGCTGGTCGTAGCTGCCGCACTGCAGCCACTGGTCGGCATGGTCGCCGCCGACCGGCGGGCTCTGCGGGTAGTCGACCTCGTCGGGCGTGTGCCCGACCTCGCCGAGGCCGAAGGTCGTCACCTGGTCGAGGCCGGTGGACTCGTCCGCCACGGAGGCGGCCGGCAGGCTCTCGCCGCTGCCGGCGCTGGGGCCCAGGGTGCTCGATCCCTCGTCGTCGTTCCCGAGGAGCATCGGCACCAGGACGACCGCGGCGACCGCGAAGACGGCGGCGCCGATGGCGATCGTCAGGCGGAAGCGGCTCACGCGTCCTTCCCGAGGGCGTCCTCGATCCGCTGCACCTTGGCGGTGAGCTGCCCGTCGTACCCCGGCCGGATATCGGCCTTCAGCACCAGGCCGACCCGCGGGGAGGCCTCGGCGACGGCGTCGACCGCGCGCTTCACGACCGCCATCACCTCGTCCCACTCCCCCTCGATGTTGGTGAACATCGCGTTGGTCTCGTGCGGCAGGCCGGACGCGCGGACCACCCGCACCGCCGCGGCCACGGCCTCGGTCACGGAACCGGTCTCGTCGGAGGCCGTCGGGGAGATGCTGAACGCCACGATCATGCCCCGACCCTATCCATCCGCCGAGGTGTCACTTCTTGCGCGTCGAGATGTGAGTTCTTGCGACAACGCAGGCGTGATCAAGCGGGGCGGGTGCGGAGTACGTCAGGCTGGCGGCATGAGGATCGACGAGGTGCGCGACGCGCTGGCGGCGTACGACGACGTGCGGGAGAAGGACTGCTCCGGGCTCGCCGGGTGGTACGTCCGTGACCGGTTGGTCGCCCGGCAGCTCGACGGCGACAGCGTGCTGGTGCGCGCCGACTTCGACGCCCGCGAGCGGCTGCTGGAGGACCATCCGACGACGTTCTCGGTGCCGCCGCGGATCGAGGGCCACCAGAAGGTCGTCGTCGAGCTGCCTGCGGCAGACCCCGAGGGCGTACGCCGCGCGCTGGCCGAGGCGGTCGCGCTGCAGCGGGAGCGCTAGCCGCGGTCCTCGACGACCTGGACGACGACCTCGGACGGTCGGTCGGCCGCGTTGCCCCAGACCGTGACGCTCGCCCACCCGGGATCGACGCCGACCGCCTCGTGCTCGCGGAAGCTCGCGTCGCGCACGCCGACCAGCCCCTCGGTCTGCAGGCGGAAGGTGCCCAGGCTGGTCAGGCCGGCCGGCGGGTCCACAGCCATCGCGAGGGAGGTCGGCCCGTCGTCGGAGTCGTGGACCGCGATCACGATGCAGTCGTCGGTAGCCGCGCAGGCACCGCCACCGAACGAGGCCGGCGGGGTGAACTCCTCGCGGCCGACGACGATCAGGACGGAGTGGGGCGGTTCGACGAGGCGGGGCACGGGGTCATCCTGCCGGACGGTCGGTCTCGGCCCGGTGACGGGCTGGAGGCCGTACCGCCGCTGTCGAGAGCACGCTGGAGAACCAGTCCGTGAGCGCCTGTGGAGAGGCGCGCAATCCGCCCCGGGACTGTCGGTGGTCGCGGCTAGCGTGTCTGCTATGTCCTCCTTGTCGCACACCACCCACCGGCATCCGGTGCTGTCCTGTGCGGACACGATCGAGGACGCGTTGAAGGACGTCGGCGGGGTGGAGCCGGCGTTCATGGCGACCTCGGACAAGGCCGAGGCTCTGGTGCGGCTGACCCGGCTGGTGGACCAGGTGGAGTCGTTGCGGATGCGGGTCATGGCGACCGCGGATGATGTGGCGGCCGAGTACGGAGCGAGGTCGGTGGCGGCCTGGCTGGCGCCGCGGGTGAACGCCGACTACGGCCCCGGTGCGGCCGCGGAGCACCTGGCGGCAGCCCTCGACGGCCGCTGCGCGCGGGTGGGCGGCGCCCTCGTGGACGGGCGGATCTCGGTGGCGGCCGCGCGCGTGGTCGTGCGGGCGCTCGACGAGCTGCCGTCCGAGGTGGAGCCGGAGCTGCGGGAGCGGGCCGAGGCGCATCTGGTGGTGGAGGCCGAGCGATACCGGCCGCAGCAGCTGCGCCGGCTCGGCGCCAAGGTGCTGGAGGTGCTGGCCCCTGACACGTACGACGACCACGAGCGGCAGCGGCTCGAGGCCGCCCTGCGCCGCGCCGAGGCCACCACCCGGCTGACCCTGCACGATCGCGGTGACGGGTCGGTCGACCTGCGCGCGAGGGTGCCGGAGGCCACGGCCTCGCGACTGCGGACCTATCTCGAGGCGTTCACCTCCCCGCGCCACGACGACGCCGGGGGCCGGCCCGCGGCGAGCCTGCTCGACGGCGCGACCGGACGACGACTCCCCTACGACCGGGTGCGGGGGCTGGCCTTCTGCTCGCTCCTCGAGGCGGTCGACCCGTCGCGTCTGCCGCTGCACGGTGGTGCCGCGACGCAGGTCGTGGTGACGATGCCGCTGGCGGAGCTGCAGGCGGGTGTCGGCGTCGGACTGCTGGCCGACGGCACCCCGCTGACGGCTGGCGACGTGCGCCGCCTCGCCTGCGCCGCGGGCATCGTGCCGGCGGTGCTCGGCGGGCGGTCCGAGGTGCTCGACCTCGGCCGCAGCCGGCGGCTGTTCAGCGCCGCCCAGCGCAAGGCTCTCGCCCTGGCGCACCGGGAGTGCCGCGCCGACGGCTGCAGCGTGCCGGCCACCTGGTGCGAGGCCCATCACGCTCGCGATGCGTGGAGCCGCGGGGGTCGGACGGACCTCGCCGACGGCACCCTGCTGTGTCCGTGGCACCACCGGCGGGCCCACGACGAGCGCTACGACCTGCGCCGGCTGCCCAGCGGTGACCTCCGCTTCCACCGGCGGACGTGAGTCACCCGGCCAGGAACGAGAACCGGACCTCGCGATCGGGGTTGTCGACGTTGAGGTCGACCAGGCAGATGCTCTGCCAGGTGCCGAGGGCGAGGTGTCCCTCCAGCACGGGCACGGCGGCGTACGGCGGCACCAGGGCCGGCATCACGTGCGAGCGGCCGTGTCCGGGTGAGCCGTGGCGGTGCCGCCAGCGGTCGTCCGCGGGCAGCAGGTCCGCCAGGGCGGCGAGCAGGTCGTCGTCGCTGCCGGCGCCGGTCTCGAGGATCGCGATGCCGGCGGTGGCGTGCGGGACGAACACGTGCAGCAGCCCGTCTCCCCGGCCGGACACGTAGTCCGCGCACTCGCGGGTGAGGTCGACGACGCGCTCGTCGCTGCCGGTGTGGACGTGGCGGGTCTCGGAGTCCATGGGGCGATCGTGCCAGCCCGTGCTCGGACAGCGGGTGCCGGCACCCACGGCCCGGGCCCGGGCTCGGGCTCGGGCTCAGGCTCGGTCAGGAGGATCTTTCGGGGCCGTGGCCGCGCAGCACCAGCGCATGGAGCACCGCCAGCCAGATCGACGCGTACGCGAGGCTGGTGAGCACGTCGGTGGGGTGGTGGGCGCCCTGGTAGAGCCGGGCCACCAGCACCACGAGCGGCAGCGCCACCAGCACGCCCGCCCAGCGCCGGGCCGCGGGCGCGTAGACGCCCATCAGCAGCACGATCCCGACGTAGACCGCGGTCGCGGTGCCGACGTGTCCGGACGGGAAGCTGGCGTCCGGGACGAGACCGGGGTCGAGGATCTCCACCGGCGGGCGGTCGCGGGGGACGACCCTCGTGGCCAGCGCATAGAAGCCGCCCATGCCGGCCACCAACAGGCCGCCGAAGACGACCGGGCGCCACGAGCGCCGCCAGGCCGCGACGCCGCCGGCCACCAGCGCGAACAGCGCCATCGCGGGGATGGTGTCGCCGAGGAAGGTCCCGACGTCCGCGGGGCCGTCGAGCGTGGCGCTGCGCTGGTCGGCGAACCAGCGGGACACGTCGTCGTCCCACGGGTCGACCGTGGACTCCAGCGGGTGCGTGATCACCCAGCCGATCCCGATCACGGCGCCGAGGACCAGCACCCAGGCCAGCACGACCAGCACGGCGATGCCGCCGGGTGTGCGGGACGCGGCGGCGTGGTGGGACATGGCCGCCAGTGTGCTGCATCGCCTGCCGGGTGTCCCGTCCCCTCCCGGCGCGTCGCTAGGGTCTGGCGCATGGTGACGGTGGGGGGCCCCGACGTGATGCTGCTCGGCGCCCTGGTGGCCGGCGTCGTCTGCGCGCTGCTGGGCCTGGGGCTGTCCCGAGCCGGCGCGCCCCGGCCGTGGGTCGTCGCGGGTCTGCTCTGGTCGCTGGTCGTGATCGCGCTGGTCACCCTGCTGCCCACGAACGGCTCCCCCGGCTGGATCCCCGTCGAGGAGGCGCAGGACGCGTGCTCGTGGGACTACGGCGGCCCGGCGCCCGAGGGCTTCTGGATCTTCGGTGGCGGCCAGCGGCTGCTGAACACCGTCCTGTTCGTGCCGGCCGGCCTGCTGCTGGCGGTGGCCACCCTGCGCCGGGCCACCTGGTGGCTGGCGGTCCCCGGGCTGGTCGTGCTCGCGGCGTACTCCGTGGCGATCGAGCTGACCCAGCTCGAGCTCACCCGGCTCGACCGGGCCTGCGACGTCACGGATGTCGTCGACAACGTCACCGGTGCGGTGATCGGGTTCGCCCTCGGCGTGACCGTGGCCGCCGCCCTCGGCGTTCGGTCCTGGCGTACGCCGCGCTGACGGCCCGCCGTCCAGGGAGGACGACGGGCCGTCGAGGAGCGGCGGATCAGGCCTTGCGCAGGTTGCGCAGGACGTACTGCATGATCCCGCCGTGGCGGTAGTAGTTCGCCTCACCCGGGGTGTCGATCCGGACCACGGCCTCGAACTCGGTGTCGTCGGCCCTGACCTTGACGGTCTTCGGCGTGCTGCCCTCGTTGAGCGCGGTCACACCGGTGATCGAGAACGTCTCCTCACCGGTCAGGCCCAGCGACTCCGCCGACTCGCCCTGGGGGTACTGCAGCGGCAGCACGCCCATGCCGATCAGGTTCGACCGGTGGATCCGCTCGTAGGACTCCGCGATCACCGCCTTGACGCCCAGCAGCGCGGTGCCCTTGGCGGCCCAGTCACGCGACGAGCCCGAGCCGTACTCCTTGCCGCAGAGCACCACCAGAGGGGTGCCGGCGGCGAGGTACTTCTCCGAGGCCTCGAACACCGTCGTCACCTTCTGTTCCCCACCGGGCTCCCCGCTGTCATCCGCCGTCAGGTCGCGGGTGAAGCCGCCCTCGGTGCCCGGCGCCAACTGGTTGCGCAGCCGGATGTTGGCGAAGGTGCCGCGGATCATCACCTCGTGGTTGCCGCGCCGCGAGCCGTAGGAGTTGAAGTCCCGCTGCTCGATGCCGTGCTCGGCGAGGTACCTGCCGGCCGGCGAGTCCTTCTTGATCGCGCCCGCCGGCGAGATGTGGTCGGTGGTGACCGAGTCGCCGAGCTTGAGCAGCACCCGGGCGCCCTCGATGTCGCTGACCGGCTCCGGCTCGTCGGGCATCCCGTCGAAGTACGGAGGCTTCCGGACGTACGTCGAGCTCTCGTCCCAGGCGAACGTCTTGCCCTCCGGCGTCGGCAGCGACTGCCACTGCTCGTCGCCCGCGAACACGTCCTTGTAGCCGTCGTCGAACATCTCCGAGGTGATCGCACCCGCGATGACGTCCTCGATCTCCGCCGCCGAGGGCCAGATGTCCTTCATGAAGACGTCGTTGCCGTCCCCGTCCTGACCGAGCGGGTCGTTGAACAGGTCGACGTCCATCGAGCCCGCCAGCGCGTAGGCGACCACCAGCGGCGGGGACGCGAGGTAGTTCATCTTGATGTCGGGATTGATCCGGCCCTCGAAGTTGCGGTTGCCCGACAGCACCGAGACGACCGCGAGGTCGTTGTCGTTGACGGCCTGGCTGACCTCGGGGATCAGCGGACCCGAGTTGCCGATGCAGGTCGTGCAGCCGTAGCCGACCAGGTTGAATCCGAGCTTGTCGAGGTACGGCGTGAGGCCGGACTTCTCGTAGTAGTCCGAGACCACCTTCGAGCCGGGTGCCAGCGTGGTCTTCACCCACGGCTTGCTGGTGAGCCCCTTCTCGACGGCGTTCTTCGCCAGCAGGGCAGCACCGATCATCACCGACGGGTTCGAGGTGTTCGTGCAGGAGGTGATCGCCGCGATGGTCACCGCGCCGTGGTCCAGCTCGAACTCGGTGCCGTCCTCGAGGGTCACGCGGGCCGGGTTGGTCGGCCGCCCATGACCGCTGCCGGCGGGGTGGTTGCGCCAGTCGTCGGGAACGCCGTCGCCGTTGCCGCCCGACGAGTGGGCCGGCGGGTCGCTGGAGGGGAAGGACTCGTCGGAGGACTCGTCGACGGTGGACGCGGTGCCGTGCGGCTTCTCCTGCGACGGCACCCCGTGCTGGTCCGAACCGCCGGTCGCGTCTCCGCTGTCGACGTAGTCGGCGAGCGCCCCGCGGAACGCCTCCTTGGCGTCGGAGAGCGAGACCCGGTCCTGCGGCCGCTTCGGTCCGGCCAGCGACGGCACGACCGTGGCCAGGTCGAGCTCGAGCTTCTCGGAGAAGCGCGGCTCGGCGTCCGGGTCGTGCCAGAGGCCCTGCTCCTTGGCGTAGGCCTCGACCAGCGCGAGCTGCTCCTCGGAGCGGCCGGTGAGCCTGAGGTACTTCGTGGTCTCCTCGTCGATCGGGAAGACCGCGATGGTCGAGCCGAACTCCGGGCTCATGTTGCCGATGGTGGCGCGGTTGGCGAGCGGCAGCACCGAGACGCCGGGGCCGTAGAACTCGACGAACTTGCCGACGACGCCGTGCTGGCGCAGCATCTCGGTGATCGTCAGCACCAGGTCGGTCGCGGTGGCGCCCTCCGGCAGGTCACCGGACAGCTTGAACCCGACGACACGCGGGATCAGCATCGAGACGGGCTGGCCGAGCATGGCCGCCTCGGCCTCGATGCCGCCGACGCCCCAGCCCACCACGCCGATCCCGTTGACCATCGTGGTGTGGGAGTCGGTGCCGACGCAGGTGTCGGGGTAGGCCTGCAACTCACCATCGACCTCGCGGGTGAAGACGGTGCGGGCCAGGTGCTCGATGTTGACCTGGTGCACGATGCCGGTGCCCGGCGGGACGACCTTGAAGTCGTCGAAGGCGCCCTGGCCCCAGCGCAGGAACTGGTAGCGCTCCCGGTTGCGCTCGTACTCGATCTCGACGTTGCGCTCGAACGCCTCCGGTGTGCCGAACACGTCGGCGATCACGGAGTGGTCGATGACCATCTCGGCCGGCGCCAGCGGGTTGATCTTGGTCGGGTCGCCCCCGAGGTCGGCCATCGCCTCGCGCATGGTGGCGAGGTCGACCACGCACGGCACGCCGGTGAAGTCCTGCATGATCACGCGGGCCGGCGTGAACTGGATCTCCTTGTCGGGCTCGGCGTCGGCGTCCCACCCGGCGAGCGCCAGGATGTCGTCGGCAGTGATGTC
The DNA here is from genome assembly GCA_963767955.1 of uncultured Actinomycetota bacterium. GTDB lineage: Bacteria > Actinomycetota > Actinomycetes > Propionibacteriales > Nocardioidaceae > Nocardioides. The sequence continues at coordinate 1,309,007 of CAVYGA010000003.1, forward strand.
CGCTCCGTCCTCGGTGCGCAGGAGGTTCTCCAGCAGCACCTTGAGGGAGAACGGCAGCGACGCGACGTCGACGCCCTCCCCCGTCACCGCACCGAGGCGGAAGATCTCGTAGGACTTCCCGTCCACGTCCAGGGTGCCCTTGGCACCGAAGCTGTCCTGACTGGCCATCAGCCGCATCTCCTCGTGGTTGATCGGGGTCTGGTGGAAACGAAGTCCGCTGCCCATCTTGCCGCCGGACGCGGCCACCCGGGAAGGCGGGTCTCAGTTCCGAGCCCAGCATATCTCTTGATGTCAAGATACATGACGTCGAGGTTCCCCGGCGGTCAGGCACGCTCGAGCAGGCGACACACTCCACGTGGTGGGTCATCGGGAAGATGCCGATGAGGCTGAGCGTGAGCGCGATCCTTGACGACGACTGCGTGCATCAGAGCAAACGAGCCGCTGATCTGCGGGTTTGTCGCCGATGGCCCTCGACGCGCGAGCGCGTCCTCAAAGGCGGCCCTTGCGCCGGCCCACTGTCCGGCCGCCAGGCCCGCGCTCCCCGTTGCCAGCAGGTCGTCGGGTCGGCTGCCGCCACCCCCTGAGGGACGCGGACCGCCGACTCGTCGTCGACTCACGGCGCACTGTGCGAACGCGTCAACTGGGCTTGTGGCAGACCACCCGAATGGGCCGAGTGGCTCCTTCCTCGATGTTGCGCACCGAGTTCCGGGCTTTGGTGATAGCTGACGGGCCGATCAACACATGCAACCCCAGCGGCGGCAAGGCGCCACTGTCAGCCAGCGACAGCATCGCGCGGTACGCCGCCAGGTAGTCCTGTCCCGTGTCCGTCACGGCGATGTCGACGAAGCCAGCATCCTGGAGGAACTCCCGCGTCTTCTCGGGGGTGACGAGGTACTCCCCGGAACCGTCCTCAGACCAAGGAACCGGGTGGTGCAGCTCCCGACCCGGCCCTCGACCGTGCTCGGTCAGCGCGAGAAAACCCCCGGGCCGAAGCACCCGGAATGCCGACGCGAAGAACGCGGGCCGGTCGGGCACGTTCATCGTGACGTGCTGGGTGTAGCCGCCGTCGAAGGTCTCGTCGTCGTACGGCAGCGCCTGTGCGTCGCCGACTCGGAGTTCCACCCGGTCGTCCAGGCCCAGCAGACCAGTGAGCCGATGCCCCGCCTCGACGAACGGCCCGCTCAGATCGATGCCGCTGATGCGGCACCCGAAGCGCTGTGCGAAGTACCGTGCCGGGCCTCCGAGGCCGCAGCCGACGTCGAGCAGGTGGCTGTCCGGTGCCACTGGTGGCAGGGCATCGCCCAGTTCCACGGTGGCGGCGAACCCGCGGGCGTGGAAGTGGTCAACAGGGGCCAGGTCCTCCACCGTCAGGGCCGCCAAGTCCTTCTCAGCCGCCTTGAGCGCGGCGAGGATGCGTGGGTAGACGTCGCCCTGAGCCCAATGGTCGGCGATCGTGGCGCTCATTGTGGTTCTCCTCTTCAACGGTGACGGTGAGTCGACGGCCGATCATGGATGCACTCCTGAGCGGCGTCCCCGATGGTCGGTCAGCTCGATGTCGACCCGGCCTTCGTGCCGAACGTCTCTCGTGGAGACCGAGTGGCGCGACCCAGCGGACACCGCCCCGACCGCGACCACTGTGGCGAACACAGCGCCGGCGAACACGAAGGTCGCGGCTGCTGGTGCTGCTCCAGCGATACCGAGCAGGGTAGGCAGCGGTGCTGCGCAGCAGATTGCGCAGGCGGCGCCTGCTGTGCCGTAGAGGTGGCGATTCTTGACAGCGAACCTCACGGGATCTCCCGATACCGTCGCGCAGCGATCTGCCCGAAGAGCATAGGGCAGCAATCGGACTCTGCGCAACGAACCAGATCGTCACACCCGGCATCACGCGCGGCGATGAGACTGGCCCGGATCGCCTGAAGGTCTGCGATCCTCCGCTCCACCTCGGCCAGCTTGGCCTCACTCTTCTAGCCTGCAGCCCGCCCTGGGCGCGGTCGTGGCGATGGCGCCAGGACTGCGGTCGGGTTGACTGAGAATGCCGCGCCGCCCGTAGTAGCGCAGCGTCTCGACGTTGATCCCGACAGCCTCGGCAACCTGCCCGGCGCGGAGCACGCCGCTCATGACCCGGTGCCAACGCGAGATGTCGCGCGCGCGGTCAAGGCCGCGAGCACGTCTTGATGCTCGGGCGCGGTGCCGATGTCGAGAGCGACCGTGCCGTCGTCGATGGACAGGTGGAAATCGAAGAACGAGCAGCAGCCGGTCTCGTCCACCGCCAGGGCCGCCGCGCGAGCGGCGACATCGCAGTCGGGCCGCAGGTCGAGCCGAGTCCTCGTCACTGACTCCGGCACACGGCCACGACGTCGCCTGCGAAGAGCTCATCGAACTCCCTGCGACGCACTGGCTGCGCGACTGTCGGAAGCGTGCACGCCGTCGGGACCCAGTTGTCGTCGGCCATCAGGTTGGCCATCTCTTCGGTCACGCTTCGACGGTAAGCCCGGACCCCGGTACGGGATGCAACTTCACCACGCCTACGGCTACCAAGAGGCCGGCGGGCGACAAGCCACTGTGGTCCATGCACCCACCGCACGAAGGCCATGGGGCACGCGAGACCAGGGACGTGTTGTGGACGTACCACTCCGCCGAGCTCTTTCAGCTGCTCGTGCTCCAGCGCGCTGGTCGCCGCGTCGTTACGGCAACTCGGCGGCAGCTCACGGGCGCACTTCTACCGTCTGATCTAGCCTTAGTCCCTGCGTCACACCGCATAGGACGCGGCAGTGAGCCGAAGAGGGCGCCGTAGGTGCTCACCCCTTCACGAGATGCGCAACGCACTCCACATGGGAAGTCATCGGGAACGGGTGTCGGACGCTGAGCACGAACGCCATCGGTTGCGGTCGACTGAGTTTTTGAGGCGCAACCGGTCTTTGACCTGCGCCGATGCGGTCTCGTGGCCTGCGGGCCTAGGACCCGTGTTGCGCGCGATTGCGAATCAAAGCGAGCCCATTCCGAGCCCTTGTCGAGGCCTAGCGCAGAGGTGCAGGAGCCGCTCGGACAGCCATCCAGCTGGGGCATTCCACCCAGAATGCAGCACCCAGTTGCCCGGATGGACGCTGGCGCGATTTTCGTCACGAACCGGGGCGGGCAGAAGACGGGACTACACCATCCGCATCTCGCCGAAACGGGACTCCAGTTCGGGCAACCACCCTCGGTCGAACGTCAAGCCATAGCTGTCGCAGAGTTCGTACACTGCGGAATCGTCGGGCGGGTCGGAGTGCTGCAGCACGGCGGCCAGTTCCTCGAAGAAGTTCTCGAAGCCTGCAGGTGAGATGGTCTCCAGGATCCGCGCAGACTCTCTGCCCGGGTTCCAGAAAGTGTGAAGCACGTTCCTGGGCTTCCAGATGAACGAGCCAGCAGGAGCTTCAACCTCACGATCGCCCACTCGCGCCCAGATCGTCCCCTCGAGCACATAGGACAATTCGTCCTCGTGCTGGTGTGTGTGGGGCTCGACGATCACGCCTGGTTCTATGGGGTGCTCCACCACGGAGAACGCTCCACCAGTCTGGGAACCGCGGACCTTGAAGCGCACACCGAGACCGCCGAGGTCCACGAACTCGCCGCCATCGGGTGCAAGGTAGGTGTCACCGTCGTGCATCGCGAACGAAGACGTGCTGCGGGTCCGCTCACCAGGTCCGCACGGGCGCTCGTCGGCCTCCACGAACGCATCCTATCCACGTGAGGCCACTTGGCCGCGCCCACCGACGTTGCGGTCGCTGCCGCGCAGAAGGAGCCGACGATGGTGCTTATCGATTATCAATGTTATCGTTCATCGATAACTTCGAATTGCTGGAGGCCAAGCATGGTCACGTCGTCCACCTCTCGGGCCGTGCGCGCGGCGCGCGCCATCACCATCGCTCTGTTGGTTCTTTCAATCGGATTCACGGCACTCGTCCTCGTGTCAGTCGTGACGGGCCTGTTCAGACAAGGCGACTCGTTGCTCTACGGTGACTCCATTACCGTCCCCATGCAGGTGTCGGCCGACGACCTTGGCCAGTTGCCCGATGGAATCTCAGCAGACGACTGGTTCGACGTCGACGTCACGATCCAAGATCCGACGACGTCGCAGATGCTTCTGAGATCCGCGCAGGACCTCGGCCCGGCGGTCGTGATCATCTGGGCACTCTGGTTGCTGGCCGCAGTCCTGAATGCGGCTGCACACGGCGATCCGTTCGGGCGCGACAACGCCCGTCGCTTCCGCAGTCTGGCAGTTCTTCTCATCGCCGGAGGCTTCGCACTCAACATGTTGAACTACGCGGTGCTCAACGCGTTCTTCACACAAGTGCCCGAGTACCCCTCGATTGAGCTCGCGGCCGGGCCGTTCACCCCACTCCCTGGGGGGATGCTCATTGGCGGCCTGGTCGCCTTCGCGCTGGCCGCGGTCTTCGCCGACGGCGCTCGGCTTCGCGAGGACGTCGAAGGGATGGTCTGATGCCAGGGGATGGACACGCCATCGTCGTTCATCTGGACGAGGTGCTCCGCGCCAGGGACATGACACTCACCGAACTCTCAACTCGCGCGGACATCACGATCGCCAACCTCTCGGTCCTCAAGAACGACCGCGCCCGCGCCATCCGATTCTCGACCCTTACCGCCTTGTGCGCGGTCCTCGACTGTCAACCGGGGGATCTCATCAGTTATGCGCCGGGCCAGCACTGAGCGCAGACGTTGTATGCGAAGTATTTGGACGTCCGCACATCAGCGATACGTGCGGTCGCTATGCGCGTTCTTCCGCCGCGAAAAGGCCTGCGGCTGGCAGCCGTGTCTTACCGCGTCGGCTCGTAGTTCGTCGCACGATGGTCCGCGTGCCTACCGGGCCGGGAGCGAGCACATCACGGTCTGGCGAAGGACCAAACCGGACGGACCACAGTCGAGCGTGCAGTGAGTCCCACCTCGGCCAGCAAGGGGCTCAGCACGTCGTCGATATAGGACTGACCTTCGGACTCCGCGCGCCACACCTCAGCGATGACGAATCCGTCGCCGTCCGGGTAAACCGCGTGGGACATGAGTCCCGCCGGCGGACCTCCGGCCTGCATCATGGACTGCCCAACATTCGCGTCGAGCTCGTTGAACTGGTCCTGAGTCGCGGGTGCCACAGTGAGCTGGAGAAGAGAGGCCATGGCACCGATCTTGGACCAGAGCCTGTCCCAGAGGAAGCAACCGAGCCAGGTCGTAGGCATAGAAGTCGCCGCGATGGGTGAGTCTTTCCGGTTCCCCTCTGTGTCAAGAGCGGGGTCTCGGCGCCTGTGAGTGTGCGTCGGCGCTTGTCGCCGTCAAGGTCGTTCGTCCGGTGGGGCGCTCCATCTTGACGGCTCCTGCGCGTCGACGCGGGGGCCGGGGAGCCGAGCCCGCGAGGGTCTTCGCACGAGGCGATGGCAGGGGTAGCGTCGGGACTGCGGGTCCGGGTTGTGGCTGATCCGAAGAGCCGATGACCGGGGTGTGCAGGTCGGCCGCGCTGGATGTGAGTGACGCCCCCGAGTGCCCTCCCGGACCCGCCTCGGCTTCCGGATGGTCGGCCTGTTGGGCGTCGGCGACGAGCTGGCGGTAGACCATGTCGGACAGGCGTCGCTTCAGGCAGCGCCTGGCTTCCTTGCGGGTCTTGGCCTCGCCCAGCTTGCGTCGGTAGTAGGTCCGGCCTTCGGTGTCGAGCCGGATCTGGGCGATGGCAGCCATGTGCAGGACGTGGTTCAACCGTCGGTTCCCGGCCCGGGACAGCCGGTGCCGGATCTGCTCACCGGAGGAGGCATCCAGGGGTGCGGTGCCGGTCCAGGATGCGAAGTGGTTGCGGTCGGGGAACCGGGCGATGTCACCGACGTCGGCCAGGATCCGGGCGGCGCCGGCGGGGCCGATGCCGTGCAGGTCCATCAGGTGCGAGCCCCGTGCCTGGACCGCGGTCTTGAGCTCCTTGGTCAGGGTTTTCAGCCTGGCGTCGGTGGCGACCAGGTCGGCCAGTTCCTCGACCGCCATCCGCCGGGTTGTCTTGCCCACCAGGGATCTGGGCTTGACCGTGGCGATCAGCCGCTTGGCCTTGGTGGCGGTGAGATCTTTGCCGGCACCCCCGGGGATCAGCTCGGTGAGCAGCCGGTGCAGCCGGTTCACGGTCTGGACCCGCCGCGCCGACAGCTCGTCGCGACGATCGGTCAGCAGCCGCAGTGCGATCAGTTCCTCGTCGAAGCTGAGCACCCGCAGGTCCGGGGTCCGCAGCGCTGTGGCCGCGATCGCGTGGGCATCGGTGGCGTCGGTCTTCCGCGCGTTCCCGGTGTCGAAGACCCGTACCCGGGCGGCCAGCTTCGCGGGGACGTCGACCACCTGTTCACCGTCAGCCAGCAGCCGTTGTGCCAGCGGGCGGCCCACCCCGTGGGCACCCTCGATGGCCCACCGGTGGTGCGGCCACTGCTGGCGCGACATATCCGAGCATCGCCTTGTAGTCCCGGTTGCTGGTGCCGAACCTGCCGGTGGCCAGCTTCTTGCCCTGGCCGTCGATGGCCTCGATGGTCACCGACTTCTTGTGGGGATCAACCCCCACGATCACCTCACTCATCCTGCTGCCTCCTTACCCTCGAGCGTCACCTGTCAGCGAGGGCGGGCAGAGCTACTTTGAGCGGGGCAATCCCCTCTTGGGCCACGCCTTCACCACGGTGCCCGACGAGAACGCAGTCCGAAAAAGAGCCACAACCAGAGGCTGGGCAGCCGCGATAGAGAGCGTCCCGTCGGACACCTCGACAACAGCCTGGCCGGGCTGATGCCGTAGGAGAAGTCTTAAGTAGCCGCGACTGCACTCCCCCAGGAGGCTGGACAGCGGCCCCAGGGTAGAGCGCCCGCTCCGCGGCTTCAAAGCGAGCCATAAGGGCCTCAAAGTGAGCCTTAAGGCCAAACTTCGGCTTTCGACCTGCTGCGCGGGAAACGCATTACCGCAGGTCAGGACCGGTTCTGGTGAGCAAAGCGACGCATTCGACGTGATGCGTCATCGGGAACAGGTCGAAGGCACGCAGCGCGGACACCCGGTAGCCGTGCTCCGCGAAGGTCGCCAGGTCCCGCGCCAGTGCGGCCGGGTCGCAGGCGACGTAGGCCACCGCGCGGGGGGCCCGGTCGACGACCTGCTCGACCACCTTGCGGCGGGCGCCCTCGCGCGGCGGGTCGAGGACCACGAGGTCGAAGGGCTCGTCGTACTCCCGGGTCAGCACCCAGTCGACCCGGCCGGTGGACACCTTCGCGCCGCGCAGGTCGCCGAGGTTGGCGCGGGCGTGCTCGCAGGCGGTGCGGTCGCCCTCGATCGCCACCACCCGGCCGGACTCCCCCACCCGCTCGCCGAGGAACGCGGCGAACAGCCCCACACCGGCGTAGAGGTCCAGCACCTTCTCTCCTGGTCGGGGCGCCAGCATCCCCAGCACCGTCTCGACCAGGATCGTCGGCGCGCCGGGGTGCACCTGCCAGAAGCCGTCGGCCTCGACCGCGAACCGCCGGTGCAGCACGGTCTCGACGACCACCCGCGAGGCCGGCGTCTCGAGGGCGTCCGGGGCGGCGATCAGGCAGCGGTCGATCGGCACCACGGCACGCGAGCGGTGCTGGCGCATCCCGCGGCCCCCGTCGGGAGCCACGGCGTACTCCATCCGGGTCCGCCAGGCCAGGCCGTCCACGTCCCCGGGCACCGCCTCCACCTCGACGTCCACGTCGAGCTTCGCCAGCCGGGTGAGCTGCTCCCGGACCACGGCGGCCTTGAGGGAGCGCTGGGCCGGCAACGTGACGTGCTGGAAGTCGCAGCCACCGCACAGGCTCGGACCGGCGTAGGGGCACGGCGCCACGACCCGGTCGGCCGAGGCGTCGAGCACCTCGACGGCGTCGCCGCGCCAGAACCGGTCCCCCTCGGTGCCCTCGGTGATCTCGACGACCACGCGTTCGCCGGGGAGCGCGTGCCGCACGAACACGACGCGGTTCTGCAGTTCCTGGGGTTGCCCAGCACCCGTCTGGACGGCTGGTTCCGCGATGCGGGCCACGCAGTGGCCGCCGTGCGCGACGGGACCGACGGTGACCTCGAAGCGGGCGCCGACGCGCGACTCGCCGCGGGCCTGCCGGGGGCGTGGGGTGCGGGACATGGCCGGTCCTAGTCGAGGTGGTTGTGGTCGCGATCGCGCGACGATCTGGAGGTGCCGGTGGTGCCGCGGCGTACGTCGCCGGCGCGGGAGCGCAGCTCCTCGCGGGCCTCGCGCTCCGCGGCGAACTGGGACGAGCGCAGCTGGTAGGGCACCGAGGTGACCATCACTCCGGGCGTGAACAGCAGCCGGCCCTTGAGCCGCAGCGCCGTCTGGTTGTGCAGCAGCTGCTCCCACCAGCGCCCGACGACGTACTCGGGGATGAACACGGCGACCACGCCGCGCGGGTTCGCCCGCCGGATCTCCACGGCGTACTGGACGATCGGCTTGATGAGCTCGCGGTACGGCGAGTGCAGGACCTTGAGGGGCACGTCGATCTTGCGGTCGTCCCACTCCTGGAGGAGCTTGTCGGTGGAGGTCTGGTCGACTCCGACGTAGACCGCCTCGAGGACGTTGGGGCGGGTGGCCTTGGCGAAGGCCAACGCCCGCAGGGTCGGCTTGTGCAGCTTGGAGACCAGCACGATCGCGTGCACGCGGGTCGGCATCACCTTGTCCTGGTCGTCGGCCGCGAGCTCGTTCTCGACGAGGTCGTAGTGCTTGCGGATGCCGCGCATCAGCAGGAAGAAGATGACCATCGCGAGGATGGTGATCCAGGCGCCCTCGAGGAACTTGGTGACCAGCACGATCACCAGGACGACCCCGGTGAACGCGAGCCCGATGGTGTTGATCATCCGGGACCGCTGCATCCGGCGCCGCATCGCGGGGTCGCGCTCGGTGGCCAGATGACGGGTCCAGTGCCGGATCATCCCGAGCTGGCTCAGGTTGAACGAGACGAAGACGCCGACGATGTAGAGCTGGATCAGCCGGGTGGTCTCGGCGTCGAACACGAAGATGAGGACGATCGCCATCACCGCGAGGAAGACGATGCCGTTGCTGTAGGCCAGCCGGTCTCCCCGGGAGCCGAGCGCCCGCGGCGCCAGGCCGTCCTTCGCCAGGATCGAGCCCAGCACCGGGAACCCGTTGAACGCGGTGTTCGCGGCCAGCACCAGGATGATGCCGGTCATCGAGACCACGAAGTAGAAGCCCAGATCGAAGTCGAGGAAGACCGCGCGGGCGATCTGGGCGATCACCGCGTGCTGGTCGAAGTCGGTCGGGACCGAGGTGCCGTCGGGACGGATCAGCCGGTCCAGTTCGTGGGGGTCGACGTAGCGCAGCCCCATCTGCCGGGCCAGCACGATGACGCTGAGCATCATCGTGATCGCGATCATCGCGAGCAGCAGCAGCGTGGTCGCGGCGTTCTTCGACTTCGGCTTGCGGAAGGCCGGGACGCCGTTGGAGATCGCCTCGACGCCGGTCAGCGCCGCACAGCCGGACGAGAACGCCCGGGCCAGCAGCAGGATCAGCCCGATCGTGGTCAGCTCGCCCTCGTAGCCGGGGGTGGGCTCGATCGTCAGGCCGGCACTCTCGACCTGCGGGAGCGTGCCGGCGAAGTACTCGAGCATCCCGTAGGCGCACATGCCGAGGATGGCGAACATGAAGAGGTACGTCGGGATCGCGAAGAAGGTGCCCGACTCGCGGATGCCGCGCAGGTTCATCGCGGTCAGCAGCACCACCAGCGCGGCGGCGAAGGTCGCCTCGTGGCCCGAGAGCGCCGGGATGGCGGACGCGGCGTACTGCGAGCCCGCGGAGATCGACACCGCCACCGTCAGCACGTAGTCGATCAGCAGCGCGCTGGCGACGGTCACCCCGGCGTTGCGGCCGAGGTTGACGGTCGCCACCTCGTAGTCGCCGCCGCCACTCGGGTAGGCGTGCACGGTCTGGCGGTAGGACATCACCACCGCGGTCATCACCAGCGCGACCGCGATGCCGACCTTCCAGGACCAGGCGTAGGCGGAGGCGGAGGCCACCGAGAGCATGATGAAGATCTCGTCCGGCGCGTAGGCCACCGACGACAGCGCGTCGCTCGCGAACACCGGCAGCGCGATCCGTTTCGACAGCAGCGTCTCGCCCAGCTGGGAGCTCCGGAGCTTGCGCCCGAGGATGATCCTCTTGGAAACGTCACCGACACCCACAAGCGATGAGGCTAGTCCACGATCCGCGCGGCACACGCTGCGGTAGCGTCTGCGATGTGCATGTCGTCATCATGGGGTGTGGCCGCGTCGGCTCGACGCTCGCCCGCAGCCTCGAGGACCGGAACCACACCGTCGCGGTGATCGACAACAACCCGGACTCGTTCCGGCGACTCGGTCCGTCGTTCAACGGCGACAAGATCACCGGCTACGGCTTCGACCAGGCGGTGCTCAGCAAGGCCGGCATCGAGCGCGCGGATGCCTTCGCCGCGGTCTCGAGCGGCGACAACTCCAACATCATCGCCGCCCGGGTGGCCCGCGAGACCTTCAACATCCAGCAGGTCGTCGCGCGGATCTACGACCCGGGCCGCGCCGAGGTCTACCAGCGACTCGGCATCACCACGGTCGCGACCGTGAAGTGGACCGCCGACCAGGTGCTGCGCCGGATCCTCCCCGCGGGCGCCGAGCCGGACTTCCGCGACCCCTCCGGCACCATCCGGGTCGACCAGCTGCCGGTCCCCGACGTGTGGGTCGGCCACCAGACCGTCGCCCTGCAGGCGCAGTCGCGCTCGCGGATCGCCTGGATCGACCGGCTCGGGGAAGGCATGCTGCCGACCCGTGACACGGTCATCCAGGAGGGTGACCTGCTCCACCTGGTGATCCGCGAGGAGAACGCCGCGCACGCCTACTCCGTCATCGAGCACGGCCCCGAGGAGTCCTGACCATGCGCGTCGCCATTGCCGGAGCGGGTGCGGTCGGCCGCTCCGTGGCCCGAGAGCTCATCGACAACGGCCACGAGGTGCTGTTGATCGACAAGGACGCCGACGCGATCAAGCCCGAGCGGGTCCCGGACGCCGAGTGGCTGCTGGCCGACTCCTGTGAGCTGTCCTCGCTCGAGGAGGCCCGGCTGCAGCACTGCGACGTGGTGATCGCGGCCACCGGTGACGACAAGGCCAACCTGGTCACGTCGCTGCTGGCCAAGACCGAGTTCGGCGTGCCGCGCACGGTCGGCCGGGTCAACCACCCCAACAACGAGTGGCTGTTCACCGAGGCCTGGGGTGTCGACGTCAACGTGTCGACCCCGCGGATCATGTCCGCGCTGGTCGAGGAGGCCGTCACCGTCGGCGACCTGGTGCGCCTGTTCACGTTCCGCCAGGGCAACGCCAACCTGGTGGAGATGACGCTGCCCGAGGACTCGCCGTACGTCGGGAAGCAGACAGGACTGGTCCCGTGGCCGGAGAACTGCGCGCTGGTGACGATCCTGCGCGACGGTCAGGTCTACACCCCCGAGGCCGAGCAGCCCCTCGAGACCGGGGACGAGCTGCTGTTCGTGGTGTCGGCGGACGTCGAGGAGGAGCTCGAGGGCATGCTGGCGCCCTCCGCCCACCCCGGCAAGGGCTAGGCGCCGGTCTCGGCTCAGCGGCTCGAGTCGGTGGCGGAATCCTGTGTGGACGTCTCCGCGATCGGGGTCGCGTCACGGGCCAGCAGCCAGACCATCAGCGCCAGGCCGGCCAGCTGGAGCGGCCAGCCCATCGCGAGCTTGGCGATGCCGAGCGCGGCGACCGCGGCCGACGGGTCGATCGCACTCTCCTTGCCCGCGACGTAGATCGGCGCCTGCACGACCACCCGCAGGATGCAGGGAGCCACCAGCACCCAGGTCAGCCGCGAGCACAGCCGGACCACCTGCTTGTCCGCATGCCAGGCGGTCGGGTCGCCGGTGACGCTGCCGACCATGAAGCCGACCAGGGGCCAGCGGACCAGGTTGGACAACCCGAGTACGGCGGCGTAGCCGGCGTTGTAGAGCAGCCCGGGCAGGAAGTAGGCCAGCGCCTGGTCGTTGGCGTCCCCCCCGGCCCTGGCGGCCCGGAGCGCGAAGAGTGCGCCGATGCCGATGCCGATCAGGGAGTTGACGACGAACTGGACCGAGGAGCGCTGGACGATGCGGAGCACCAGCAGGATCAGCGCGGCCGTGACGCTGACGTAGAGCGCGGTGCGGAGGTCCTTGAGGGTCAGGAACGTGACCGTGAACATGATCGTCGGGACGGCGGCCTCGAGCATGCCGCGCTTGCCGCCGAGCGCGGTGGAGAGCTGCTTGCGGACGACGGCCTCGACGGTGTCGACGGTCGGGGGTGCCTGGGTCACGACGGGATCTTCAGCTCGTAGCGGGGGTTGTAGAGCACCCGGTGTCCGTCGTGGAGCCCGATCCGGCCGGCGACCGCGATCGAGCGGCCCGGCGAGATGCCGTTGATCCGACGCCGCCCGAGCCAGACCAGCAGGAGCACCCCGGAGCCGTCGAACAGCTCGGCCTCGAGCGCCGGGACACCACCGCGCGGGCGCAGCGTGACCGTGCGGAGGGTGCCCTGCACCTCGACCCGCTCGCGGTCGGGCGCCTCGCCGATGGGCAGGCAGCCGACATCGGCGTACGTCGCCCGCAGCTCGCGCGCGTGCTGGTCGTCGGCGCTCGCCCACTTGCTGATGCTCCTGCGCAGCCGACTGGTGACCTCACCCATGCCGTCAGCCTATGCCGGGGGCGGGGCGGTCGGCAGGTCAGGTCCGCGCACCTCCCCGAGGAAGCGTCCGAGGTCGGCGGCGATCCGGTCGGGCTGCTCCCAGAGGACCAGGTGCCCGGTGTCCTCGTAGACGACCGTCCGGGCGTCCCGGGCCGCGGCGGCGATGGCCGCCTGGTCGTCGCCCACCAGGTCGTCGAGCTCGCCGCAGATGAGCAGCGTGGGGGCGGTGATCGGGCCCCGGTCCGTGGGCGGCGTGGCCTCGACCAGCCCGTGGAGGACCGCGCGCCAGACATGGGCCGGGATCCCGGCACCGTCGCGGACCCGGTCGTCGAGGTACCACCGGGGAACGGGGTGGTGCAGCGGGAACCAGGCGAGCGCCTCGCGCACCCACTCGGAGTCGACCGGATCCGTCAGCCGGTCGACCTCGGCCGCGAACGACGGCGGCTCCTGCAACGACCGTGGGGAGCCCAGGAGCACCAGGCCCGTCACCCGGTCGGGCCGGGTCACCGCCACCTGCTGGGCGACGTAGCCACCGCTGGAGGAGCCCACCAGGACGGCAGAGGTCAGGTCGAGCGCGTCGAGGAAGGCCACCACGTCGTCGCCGGCCTCCGCCAGCGAGTAGCCCGACGTCGGCCTTTCGGCGTCGCCGTGGCCGCGTTGGTCCAGCGCGATCGCGCGGACGCCGTCAGGCAACAGCGGGACGAGCCGGTCGAAGCTCTGCCGGGACTCACCCCAGGGATGGAGCAGCACCACCGGTGTCCCCGTCTCCGGGCCGCTGGAGACGTGGGCGACGGTCACCCCGGTGGCGAGCGGGGTGCGGCTGACCGGCCGGTGCTGGTGCACCAACCCACGGTAGCGGGGTCAGGTCAGGTGATGCGACGGGCGTTGGTGGGGAGCTCGATGGGCAGCGGGTCGCCGGGCGCCATCGCGGTGTCGCCGCGGCGGACCACGACGCGGGCGACGACGTCCTCGAAGTCGGCGGCCCGGTCGGGGCTGACCGCCGGCCGGCCGAGGTAGGTGGCGCGGAGCAGCCAGCGGTTGCCGTTGATGCCGACGATGCGCGACGGCTGGGTCCCGGAGCGGCCGTCGGGACCGCGGACCTGGACCTGGCACTCGAGCTCGGTCCCCCAGCGCCCCTCGCGCTCGGTCGCGATGCCGCCACCGCGGGAGGTCTCGGCGGCGATCTGTCGCCGGACGTCGCTCCAGAGGTCGCCGTTGCGAGGCGCCGCGAACGCGCGCAGCTCCACCGCACCGTCGTCGCTCGCGACCATCACGCTCTGCACCTCCTGGCTGGCCTCGTCGACCTGGAGGCGCAGCTCGTGACCCTCCGACGGCGAGATCAGCATGCCGCCGAGGTCGACGCGCTGGATGCCGTCCTCGTCGACGTCCACGTCGGAGATGTCGTAGGGGCCCTCGGCGGGCGCGTCCTCGGTGACCTGCACCGCGCCGGGCTCGTCGGCATCGCCCCTGGGCTCGGCCGCCTGCCCGTCGGTCTGGCCGTCGGGGTCTGGCCGTCGGGGGTCTGGCCGTCCGGGGCCGGGGCGTCCGGGGCCGGGGCGTCCGGCGCCGCCGCGTCGGGCGCCTCCGTCCCGGCGACCTCGGGCTCCGGGGTCTTCTCCTCCGGGGCCTCCGCCCTGGACTTCCTACCGAACTTCACGTCTCACTCCTCCGGGGCTCGGCACCTGCGAACCCACCCGTAGAACCGTAGCCCCCGGCCCCGCGCACCGAGGTGTCGAGGTTGTCGACCTCGACGAACTCGGCGCGCTCGAAGCGCTGCACGACCAGCTGGGCGATCCGGTCGCCCCGGTGCAGGGTGATCGGGGTCGTCGGGTCCAGGTTGACCAGGCACACCGCGATCTCGCCGCGGTAGCCCGCATCGATGGTGCCGGGAGCGTTCACGACCGACAGTCCGTGCCGCGCGGCCAGCCCCGAGCGCGGGTGCACCAGACCGACGTGCCCCTCCGGCAGCGCCAGCGCGACCCCGGTCGGCACCAGGGTCCGCTCCCCCGGCGCCAGGGTCACGTCGACGGTCGTCCTCAGGTCCGCGCCGGCGTCCCCGGGGTGGGCGTACGACGGCGGCGGGAGGTCCCGGTCGAGGCGGAGCAGGGCGACCCGGACGTCGACCCCGGCGCTCCCGGGAGCGTCTGTGTCGGGCATGTCGGCGACCCTACCGCCGGAGTCCGCGGGGTGGGCTGACAGGCTTGTCCCGTGGAGTACGCCGAGCGACTGACCGTGCCGCTGCGCTGGTGGGTGCAGGGCACGATGCTGGTCGCCTCCCTGTGGCTGGCCGTGGTGGTGGCGCTGCCGGCGGGTGTGGCCACCGCGCTGACGCTGGTGGCGGGCGCCCTGGTCGCCACGGCCTTCGCGTCCTACGGCGCCGCCCGCGTCGCGGTCGAGGACGGCTGGTTCCGCGCCGGCCGGGCCCGGATCGCGCTGCACCACCTCGGCGCCGCGGAGGCGCTGGACGCCGACGGGACCCGGCGGGTGGCCGGCGTCGACGCCGATGCCCGGGCCTACCTCCTCCTGCGGCCCTACCTCAAGCGGTCGGTCCGGGTGGAGATCACCGACGAGGCCGACCCGGTGCCGTACTGGCTGGTCTCCACCAGGCATGCCGACGACCTGGTCCGGGCACTGGCCCGGGAGTCCGGTGACCGCGAGACCGGTCCGGCGCTGCCCTAGGGTGGAGCCGGTCAGCAGAACCAGCAACCCAGGAGGAACGATGGCATCCGGCTCGAAGGTCTGGAGCATCTTCTCGCTCGCCGCGGCACTCGGTGCCGCCGCCGTGGCCAAGAAGGGCATCACCAGCTCGTGGCGCGCTGCCACCGGCAAGAACCCGCCGGCCAACCCCGCCGACCCCGACGTCGACGTCTGGGAGGCCGTGGCCTGGGCCGCGGTGAGCGGCACACTGATCGCGATCGCCCGGATGCTGGCCGCGCGCAAGGCAGCGGACTACTACACCCGCTCGACCGGCCACCTGCCTCCCGACCTGCAGAAGGACGGCCAGGACGCCGACCGGAGCGAGGCACCGACCACCTAGCCCGCGACCCACCCGGACCAGTGCGCACCCGGACCGGCGGAGGGCGAGAATGCGTGAAGGGCCGCTTCCCGGAGATCCGGGGGCGGCCCTTGTCGCTGTGCGGGTGACGTCTCGATGGGGTCGGGTTCAGGGTCAGGCGTGCGTCACGCGCAGTCCTTGCAGATCAGCTTCTTCTCGTCCGCCAGCTGGCTGCGGTGGTGCACGAGGAAGCAGCTCATGCACGTGAACTCGTCGTCCTGACGGGGCTTGACCTCCACGGCCAGCTCCTCGTGGGAGAGGTCGGCGCCGGGCAGCTCGAAGGCCTCGGCCGCCTCCGCCTCGTCCTCGTCGACCTTGCCGGAGTTCTTGTCGTGACGCCGGGCCTTGAGCTCCTCGATGCTCTCTTCGCTCTGGTCCTCTTCGTTCTTGCGCGGTGCGTCGTAATCGGTCGCCATCCAGCTCTCCAGTCGATCAACATCGGGTCACGTCGTTGCCTGCGGCACGCCTCGTCCGGCGCCAGATTGTGCACCATCCGAGGTGATTCCGCACGCGCATTCCACACGACGCGTCGCACCCAACGGTCAGCGGGGGTCGGCTATTCCCGAAGCCGCCGCGAGGAAGCCGCAGTCGACCACCAGTGTCCGGAAATCGGTGAACCCGTGGCCGGGGGCGCAGACCAGCGTGTCCTTGCCGCCGGCGCCGGTCGTCAGCTCGACGACCGCACCCGCCTCGGTGGCCACCAGGGCACCCGCGGCGTGGTCCCAGTCGGACACGCCCTCCTCGACGTAGGCGTCGGCGGACCCCTCCGCCACGTGGCACAGGTCGAGGGCGCAGGAGCCCTGGCGGCGGATGTCGCGGACCTGCGGCAGGAGCCTGGCCACCGCCGCCGCCTGGATCGCCCGGGTGTCGGCGGAGTAGTTGAAGCCGGTCAGCACCAGCCGCTCCCCCATCGGCGCCGGCGCCCGGACCGTGAGGGGCCGGCCGTCGCGGAACGCGCCGCCACCCGGTGTGGCGGTGTAGGCCACCCCGTGGGCGACGTCGAACACCACCGCGGCCAGCGTCTCGGGCACCGGGCCGGCGACCGACTGCGCCGCGATGGACACGGCGTACGCCGGGATGCCGTAGAGGAAGTTGACGGTGCCGTCGATCGGGTCGACCACCCAGCGGATGCCGGAGCCGCCGACGATCGAGGCGCCCTCCTCACCGACGAAGCCGTCGTCGGGGCGGGCGGCCAGGATCAGTGACCGGATCAGCTCCTCGCTGGCCCGGTCGGCCTCCGTGACCACGTCGACGGCGCTGGACTTGGTGGCCGCCACGGTCACCCCGGCCGCCCGCCGCTGCGCGACCAGCTCGGCGGCGGTGCGGGCGGTGGCCAGGGCCAGCTCCAGCAGCTCCTGAGGCAGGTCGTCGGCCATCATCCCTCCGCCCCGGCCAGCGCCGGCTTCTCGCCGCGCGGGTTGGGGCAGCAGCCGGACGGGCAGACGTCCCAGCAGGGCGGCAGGCTGCCCTCTGCGGCCCGCTGCACCTCCTCGCCGCGCTCGACCGCGGCCCGTTCGAGGAGCAGCTGGCGGACCATCGCCACGAACCGTGGGTCGATCCCGGCGGTGGCGGCCCGGACGAAGGACAGCCCGAGCTTCTCGGCCGTCGCCGCAGCCTCGGTGTCGAGGTCGTAGGCGACCTCCATGTGGTCGGAGACGAAGCCGATCGGCACCACCACGACGGCCGGGCCGCCCTTGCGGGCCAGCGTCTCGAGGTGGTCGTTGACGTCCGGCTCCAGCCAGGGCACCTGCGGGGACCCGGACCGTGAGCAGAACACCAGGTCACCGGGATAGCGGTGCCCGGTCTCGAGCCGCACGCGTTCCACGATCTGGTCGCCGACGCTGCGGTGCTGGGCGAGGTAGGCGCCGCCGTGCGGACCGGCGGCGTCGTTCATCGCGGTGGGGATGGAGTGGGTCACGAAGAGCAGGTGCGCGCCCTCCCGGTCGGCATCGGAGAGCTCGGCCAGCGCCGAGAGCGTCGCGTCGACCATCGCGTCGAGGAAGCCGGGGTGGTTGTAGTAGTGCCTGAGCTTGTCGAGTCTCGGGGCACCCTCGACCGCGCCGACGGCCTCGGCGAGGTTCTCGCGGTACTGCCGGCAGCCGGAGTACGAGGAGTACGCCGAGGTCACGAAGCACGCGGCGCGGGTGATGCCGTCGGCGGCCATCTGCGTGAGGGTGTCGGTGAGGTAGGGGTCCCAGTTGCGGTTGCCCCAGTAGACGGGCAGGTCGATGCCGTTGCCGGTGAGGTCCTCGCGCAGCGCGGTCAGGAACTCACGGTTCTGGTCGTTGATCGGCGAGCGCCCGCCGAACTGGAAGTAGTGCTCCCCCACCTCCTCGAGGCGCTCCCGCGGGATCCCTCGGCCACGGGTGACGTTCTCGAGGAACGGGACCACGTCCTCGGGCTTCTCGGGCCCACCGAACGAGACCAGCAGCACTGCGTCGTACGGCGAGGGGTCGGGATGCATGACCCCATCCTAGGAAGTCGCCCCGCGGGGCTTCGTGGGCACCCGGCACACTGAGCCCGTGCTGTCTCCGTACCGTCGCGTCCTCTCCGAGCCCGGAGCCTGGCAGTTCTCCGCTGCGGGGTTCTTCGGCCGGCTGCCGATCGCGATGGTCAGCCTCGGGATCGTGCTGCTGGTCTCGGCGAAGGCCGGCTCCTACGGGCTCGCCGGCACCGTCGTGTCGGCGTACCTCGTCGCCAACGCGCTGCTGGCGATCGTGCACGGACGGCTGGTGGACCGGTTCGGTCAGCACCGGGTGCTGCCGGTCGTCCAGGTGATCTTCGTGCTGGCGCTGGCGCTGATGATGTGGGCGGTCGAGGAGGGCTGGCACCCGCTGGCCGTCCACGCGCTGGCGGCGCTGGCCGGTGGCGCCCTGCCGCAGATCGGGGCCTGCGTCCGTGCCCGCTGGTCGCACGTGCTCGACGACACCAGATCGGTGCAGACCGCCTACGCGTTCGAGTCGGTGGTCGACGAGGCGCTGTTCGTGACCGGGCCGACGGTGGTGACGCTGCTGGCGACCGCGTGGGACCCGGTGGCCGGCTTGGTGGTCGCGATGGCGTCCGGACTGCTCGGGGTCCTCTGGCTGTCGAGCCAGCGGGCCACCGAGCCGCCGGACCACCGACAGCGCAGCCAGTCCGGTGCCGAGACGGTGCGCGCTCCGATGCCGTGGCGGACCGTGGCCCCGCTGGTGGTCGTCTGCGTCTCGCTGGGTGCGGTGTTCGGCTCGACCGAGGTGGTCACGGTCGCGTTCGCCGAGGAGCTGGGCGCCAAGGCACTCGCCGGGCCGCTGCTCGGGATCTGGGCGCTCGGCTCCCTGCTCGCCGGGCTGGCGGCCGGCCTCGTCGCCTGGCGCAGCGGCCCGGAGGTTCGGGTCCGCTGGGGAATGCTGGCGCTCGGCCTCACGCTGGTGCCGCTCGGCTTCGTCGGCTCGCTCTGGGTGATGGCGGTCTTCCTGCTGCTCGGCGGGATGGCGATCGCACCGACCCTGATCGCGACGCTCGCGGTCACCGAGCGCACCGTGCCGAAGTCGCGGCTCACCGAGGGGATGGCGATCCTGCACACCGGCATGGGTGTCGGCATCGCACCCGGCGCGGCGCTGGGCGGGCTGATGATCGACGCGTACGGCGCGTCCCCGGCCTACGCCGTGCCCGCCGTGGCCGGCCTGCTCGGGGCGGCTGCCGCCTGGCTGACCCGGGCCTCAGTAGCCTCCACCCCATGAGCGCGCCCGTCTGGTCGAACTGGTCCGGCCTGGCCACCGCCCGACCCGCCCGGGTGGCGACCCCGCGCGACGCGGCCGGGGTGGTCGACGCGGTCCGCGAGGCGGCGGAGCGCGGCGGCACCGTCAAGCCCGTCGGCACGGGTCACAGCTTCACCCCGATCGCGGCCGCCGACGACGTGCTGCTGCGCCCCGGAGGCCTGCGCGGCATCACCGCGGTCGACCACGACGCGATGACCGTCACCGCGCTGGCCGGCACCCCGCTGCACGAGCTCAACCACCAGCTCGCCCGGGTCGGGCTGTCCCTGCACAACATGGGCGACATCGACGAGCAGACCCTGGCCGGCGCGACCAGCACCGGCACCCACGGCACCGGTGGTGTCGCCGCGTCCCTCTCCGCGCAGCTGGCCGGCCTGGAGCTGGTCACCGGGGACGGCTCGCTGCTCCGGGCCTCGCGTGCGGAGAACCCCGACGTCTTCGCCGCCGCCCGGGTCGGGCTCGGCGCGCTGGGCGTGCTGACCTCCCTGACCTTCCAGGTCGAGCCGCTGGGCGTCCTCGAGGCGCACGAGCGACCGCTGCGCTGGGACGACGCGTTGGCGGCGTACGACGACCTGCTGGCGGAGAACCACCACGTCGACCTCTACTGGTTCCCCCACACCGACGTGGTCCAGGTGAAGACCAACAACCGGCTGGACGCCGACCCGTCCGAGGTCGAGCCCCTGTCGCGGGGCCGCGCCTGGCTGGAGGACGAGCTGCTCTCCAACACCGCGTTCGCGGGGATGAACGCCCTCGGCAACCGGGCGCCGTCGCTGGTGCCGCGGCTCGCCCGGCTCGCGGGACGGCTGCAGTCGGAGCGGCGCTACTCGGACCTCCCGCACCGGGTGTTCACCGCTCCCCGGCGGGTGGTGTTCCGGGAGATGGAGTACGCCGTGCCCCGGGAGGCGGGCCTGGCGGCGCTGCGCGAGGCCCGGGCCCGCATCGACCGGGAGGGCTGGCGGATCAGCTTTCCGGTGGAGGTGAGGTACGCCCCGGCCGACGACGTCACCCTGTCCACGGCCTCCGGCCGGGATTCGGTCTACCTCGCCTTCCACGTCAACCGTGCGACCGACCACACGGCGTACTTCCACGGCGTCGAGGAGATCCTCCGCGCCCACGACGGCCGCCCGCACTGGGGCAAGCTGCACACCCGGACCGCCGCCGACCTGGCTCCGGCGTACCCCCGCTGGCAGGAGTTCGCCGACCTCCGCGACCGTCTCGACCCCGACCGCGTCTTCGCCAACCCCCACCTCCGCCAGATCCTCGGACCCTGACCGCCCCCCTCCTCCTCCCCCGCCGAGGTGTCACTTCTTGCGCGCCGAGGTGTGGGTTCTTGCGTTCGCTAGACGCTCGAGGGGCCGGCCGGCAGCGGAGCGGTCCAGTTGCGCCGGAGCGCGATCAGCCGCCAGACGAGGCACAGGGACCCGCCGACCAGGGCGGTCAGCCAGAGCGGCTGGTCGTACTCGTGGAGTACGGCGGCCGCCGCCGCACCCGCCAGCGCCGGGGTGGCATAGAGCTCACCGCGGAAGACCACCGGCACCCGCCCGGCCAGCAGGTCGCGGGCCATGCCCCCGCCGATGCCGGTGACCATGCCCATCAGCGCCGCGGGCACGGGCCCGAGGCCGTACTCCGCCGCCTTGACCGCCCCGGTCACGCAGAACAGCGCCAGCCCGAAGGCGTCGAAGACGTTGACGTAGGGCTCCAGCCGACCCAGCGTCGGGTGGTAGGCGAAGGTCACCAGACCGGCGCCGACCGGCACCAACAGGTAGCGCCAGTCGGCCAGTGCCGCCGGTGGGGTCGCTCCGATGAGGAGGTCGCGCAGGAACCCGCCGCCCAGCCCGGTGGTGCCGGCGAGCACCAGCACCCCGAACAGGTCGAGCTCCTTGCGGACGCCCACCAGGGCCCCGGAGATCGCGAAGACGAAGATGCCGACCAGGTCGAGGACCACCACGATCGACAGCGACGACATGGGCGGAGGCTATCGGCTCACGGAGCGCCGGGGCACGCCGCCGTGGGTGCGCGGTGACGCCGTCGCGCTGGCGTAGGCTCGGCCCACAACCGGAGAAGCACGAGATGACAGGACGAGGCGATGTTGCACCTCACGGTCGCGGGACTGAGCGGGGACAGCAAGCGTCTCCTGCTGGTCAGTGACTCGGGAGAGCAGTTCTCGCTCGCCATCGACGCTCGTCTCCGGGCCGCGCTGCGCGGCGAGCACGCCCGCCTCGGCCAGTTGGAGATCACCATGGAGAGCACGCTCCGTCCTCGCGACATCCAGACCCGCATCCGCGGCGGCGAGTCACCGGAGTCGGTGGCGCAGGCGGCGCAGACGTCCGTGGACAAGATCATGGCGTTCGCCGCACCGGTGCTCGCCGAGCGCGCGCACGTCGCCGACCGCGCCCAGCGCTCGACCGTACGCCGCAAGTCCGGCGACGTCGGCGCCCGCACGCTCGGTGAGGCCACGGCCGCCCAGCTGCGACCGCTCAACGTCGACCCCAACGGCGTCACCTGGGACGCCTGGCGCCGGGAGGACGGTCGCTGGACCCTCACCGGCACCTACGTCACCCCCAAGCGCAAGGGCACCGCGACGTTCGCCTACGACGCCCCCGGCAACTTCGTGATCACCGAGAACGACGACGCCCGGTGGCTGGTCGGCGAGGCCGTCGCCGGAGCCCCCGCCGCCGCTGCGGCCGGGACGCAAGCCGCCGCCCCCGTCCAGGCCCGCGACGACCTCCGGCAGGCCCGCCAGCGCCGGCTGACCGCCGTACCCGAGGACGAGCTGCCGCTGGGCGACGACGCCATCGAGCTCGCCAACCGCGGCGCCGGCCCGGACGACTCCACCGTGGACCTCACCGAGACCGCCGCGCGGGTCCGCGGTGACCGGCCCTCCGAGGACGCCGACCTCTCCCCCACCCCGGAGCCGCTGGCGGAGGAGCCGCACGCCCCCGAGCCGCACCCCTCCGAGCCGGACGTCGACGAGCCGGACGTGCCCGCGGCGGAGGAGACCGAGGAGGAGCCCCCGGCCCCGGCGAAGCGCAAGGGCCGCGGCCGCGCCTCGGTGCCGAGCTGGGACGAGATCATGTTCGGCGGCAAGTCCGACTGATCGGACCCACCTGGCCGGACAGACTGGCGACTGGCCGGAGCGACCCCTGCCGCCGGGTGCGTTGATCCCGCTACAGTCCCGCCATGTCGTCCTACTTCGTCACCGGCGCCACCGGGTTCATCGGCCGCTTCCTCGTCCAGGAGCTCGTCGACAACCGCGAGGGCCAGATCTTCGTGCTGGTCCGGGAGGCCTCGCTCCCCCGGCTCGAGCTGCTGATGCGCCGGTGGGGCAGCGACCGGGTGGTCCCCGTCGTCGGTGACCTGGCGGAGGAGAACCTCGGCGTCGACCCGGAGTGGCTCGCCCAGCACCGCGGCGACATCGCCCACCTCTTCCATCTCGCCGCGATCTACGACATGACCGCCGCGGACGCGACCAACGACGCGATGAACGTCGACGGCACCCGCAACGCCCTCGGCCTGGCCGGGGCGCTGGAGGCCGGCTGCTTCCACCAGGTGTCCTCGGTGGCCGCCGCCGGTGAGTACGCCGGCACCTTCGACGAGTCGATGTTCGACGAGGGCCAGCACCTGCCCACGGCCTACCACCGCACCAAGCACGAGTCCGAGCGGATCGTCCGCGAGGAGTGCCCGGTGCCGTGGCGCGTCTACCGGCCGGCGGTCGTGGTCGGTGACGCGGAGACCGGCACGATGGACAAGGTCGACGGGCCCTACTACTTCTTCCCCGTCATCAAGCGGCTCCGCGACGCCCTGCCGTCGTGGCTGCCCCTGGTCGGTGTCGACCTCGGCGACACCAACGTGGTGCCGGTCGACTACGTCGCCAAGGCGATGGACCACCTGGCCCACCTGCCCGATCGCGACGGTGAGGCGTTCCACCTGGTCAACCCGGAGCCGCAGCCGGTGGTCGACCTGATCAACTCGTTCTGCCAGGCCGCGGGGGCGCCGCAGTTCGCCACCCCGATCGACCGCAGCGTCACCACCGTCGGCGGCCGGGTGCCGCGCCGGCTGCGGCCGTCGACGATCGCCAACGCCGCGATCCGGCTGTCCCCGGTGCAGGCGGCCCTCGGCCAGACCGTCGGCCGCGTGGGGATCCCTCCCGAGGTGCTCGGCCACATCGCGTTCACCACCGTGTTCGACTCCCGGCACACGGAGCGGGCGCTGGCCGGCTCCGGTCTCTCGCTGCCGCCGGTCGAGACGTACGCCGCGATGCTGTGGAACTACTGGGAGGAGAACCTCGACACCACGACCGGCCGCGACTCCGCGACCCGCCGGACCCTCGAGGGCAAGCACGTCGTCATCACCGGCGCCTCCTCCGGCATCGGCCAGGTCACCGCGCTCAAGGTCGCCCAGGCCGGCGGCATCCCGGTGCTGGTGGCCCGTGGCCGCGAGAAGCTCGAGGACCTGCAGGTCACCATCGCGCTGCGCGGCGGCACCGCCCACGTCTTCCCGTGCGACCTGTCCGACCTCGAGGCGATCGACGACCTCTGCAAGC
This sequence comes from uncultured Actinomycetota bacterium, assembly GCA_963767955.1. GTDB lineage: Bacteria > Actinomycetota > Actinomycetes > Propionibacteriales > Nocardioidaceae > Nocardioides. The sequence continues at coordinate 1,333,077 of CAVYGA010000003.1, forward strand.
GACTGACCACCGAGCTGCCCGCGGTCGACTTCCTGGTCAACAACGCCGGCCGCTCGATCCGTCGGTCCCTGAAGCTGAGCCAGGACCGCTTCCACGACTTCGAGCGCACCATGCAGCTCAACTACTTCGGCGCGATCCGGCTGATCATCGGGCTGATGCCGACGATGCGCGAGCAGCAGCGCACCCACATCGTGAACATCAGCTCGATCGGCGTGCAGACCAGTCCGCCGCGCTTCTCGGCGTACGTCGCCTCGAAGGCCGCGCTCGACGCCTGGAGCAACGTCGTCTCCAGCGAGGTCGTGGGGGACGGGATCACGTTCACCAACGTGCACATGCCGCTGGTCAAGACGCCGATGATCGCCCCGACCAAGCTCTATGACAAGTTCCCGACGATCTCACCGGGGCAGGCGGCGGACGTGGTCATCAAGGCGATGGTCGAGCGGCCGCACGAGCTCAACACGATGCTCGGCAACGCCGGCGCGGTGGCACACACGGTGGCCCCGCGGGCGGCGTTCCGGGTGCTCAACATGGCCTACCACGTGTTCCCGGACTCGGCCGCCGCGCGCGGACCGGAGGGGGACGGCAAGCGGGCCAGCGAGCAGGTCATGCTGGCCCGGCTGTTCAAGGGGATTCACTGGTAGCCACGGGTCGCGACGGGTCGCTGACCCAGCCGCTCCAGCTGTCCGGGAAGAGCGACGCCCGGATCCCGGCCAGCTCCATCGCGAGCACGTCGTGGGTCGCGGTCACCCCGGACCCGCAGTACGCCGCGACGTCCGCCCCCGCGACGGCGCCGACCTCCGCATAGGCGTCCCGGAGCTCGTGGGCATCGCGGAAGTGGCCGTGGTTGTCCAGGTTGCGCACCGTCGGCACGTTGACGGCACCGGGGATGTGCCCGGCCACCGGGTCGATCGGCTCGGCCTCGCCGCGGTAGCGCTCGGGCGCCCGCGCGTCGACCAGCACGTCCACACCGGGCACCTGGTCGACCCCCACCACGCCCATCGACCCGGGGCGGCCGTGGAAGTCGCCGCGGAGCGGTCGTGTCTCACCCGTCTCCACCTCGCCCCCGGCGGCCTGCCAGGCGGCCCAGCCACCGTCCAGCACCCGGACGTCGTGGTGGCCGTAGTGGCGCAGCAGCCACCAGGCCCGGGCGGCGGCCCGGCCGGACCAGTCGTCGTAGACCACGACCCCGCCCTCGAGACCGACGCCGGCGCGCTGCATCGCGTCGACGAACTCCTCGGCGTCGGGGAGCGGGTGGCGGCCCCGGTCCCCCGGTGCCGCGGCCAGGTCCCGGTCGAGATCGACGTACGCCGCCCCGGGGACGTGGCCGGCGGCGTACTCCGCGGGCCCGGCCGGCCCGCCGGTCCGGTAGCGCACGTCCAGCACGGTCACGTCCCCGAGCCGTGACCGCAGCTCGGAGGCGGAGATGAGCTGACCGGACATGGAACCAGTCTGTCACTGGCGCGGCCCCCGCGCTCCGGGGTGGCGCGGGGTGGCATCATTGCCGCCCGTGGCTGAACTTCATTTCTTCACCGGCACCATGGACTCGGGCAAGAGCACGCTGGCGCTGCAGACGAACCACAACCACGCCGCGCGCGGCCGGATCGGCCGCATCTTCACCGCCCACGACCGCGCGGGCGAGGCGGTGCTGTCCTCCCGGCTCGGGCTGACCCACGAGGCGCTGGAGGTGCCCTCCGACTTCGACTTCTGGACCTACGTCGTCGACACCCTCACCCAGGGCGGGCGGATCGACTACCTCATCTGCGACGAGGCCCAGTTCTACTCCGCCCGGCAGGTCGACCAGCTCGCCCGGGTCGTCGACGAGCTGCAGATCGACGTGTTCGCCTTCGGCATCCTCACCGACTTCCGGTCGTTCCTCTTCCCGGGCAGCGCCCGGCTGGTCGAGCTAGCCGACCGGATGAACGTGCTCCAGGTGGAGGCGCTGTGCTGGTGCGGCAAACGGGCCACCCACAACGCGCGCACCGAGAACGGCGCGATGGTCACCGAGGGCGAGGTGATCGTCGTCGGTGACGTCGAGGCGCAGGACACCGAGCCCGCGGACGTGGCCTATGAGGTGCTCTGCCGCCAGCACCACCGCCGTACCCTCACCGCGGCGCGCGCCAAGGCGGTCTCGCTGGCCCCGGAGCCGCTGCCTTTCGGCTGATCGGCCCCGGGCCCAGCGAGGGGGCCCAGCGAGTGGGCCCAGCGAGTGTGGCCCAGCGGGCTCAGCGGGTGACCATGAACGACTTCGTCATCGTCGCCTTCGAGGAGTCGCCCACGAAGAGCTGGATCTCGCCCGGCTCGACGACGAACCTGCCACGGTTGTCCCAGAACCCGACGTCGCTGCGGTCGACGGTGAAGCTGACCCGCTGCGTCTGGCCCGGGGCCAGCGTCACCCGCTCGAACCCGCGCAGCCGGCGGACCGGCTGGGACAGGCTGGCCACGGGATCGCGCAGGTAGAGCTGCACGACCTCGTCACCCTTGCGCGTGCCGGTGTTCTTCACCGTGACCGTCGCCCGGACCCGGCCCTTCCGGCGCATCGTCGTCCGGTCCAGGGTCAGCCCGCTGATGTCGAACGTCGTGTAGCTGAGCCCGAACCCGAACGAGAACTGCGGGTCGCAGCTGCGCAGGTCCCGGTAGCGCGAGTTGTACTTCTGCGTCACGTCACAGGGGCGACCGGTGGGCTCGTGGTTGTAGTAGATCGGCACCTGGCCGACCCGCTGCGGGAACGACACCGGCAGCTTGGCGCCGGGGTTGACCGTGCCGAAGACCACGTCGGCGACCGCGTTGCCCGCCTCGATGCCGGGGAACCACGCCTCGAGCAGGGCGGGCGAGTCCTCCACCACGTCGCCGAGGGTCAGCGGCCGACCGTTCATCAGCACCACCGCGAGCGGCTTGCCGGTGGCCCTGATCTCCCGGATCAGGTCCTCCTGCAGGCCGGGGAGATCGATCTCCGACCGGGTGGCGGCCTCCGCGCTCATCTCCCGGGTCTCGCCGACCACCAGGACCACCTGGTCCGCGGCTTCGGCGGTCGCCACCGCCTCCGCGAACCCCGTCCTGTCCGGGCACTCGTCCGCCGGGCTGTTGGCGGGCGGTTCGCTGCTCACCAACGTGCAGCCCTCGGCGTACGTCGCGCCGGGTGACTGGGCGCGGACGCCGTCGAGGACGCTCACCGCGTCCGCGTCCTCGCCGCGGCCCCACCAGGGGCCGAGCACGTTGTGCTGGTCGTCGCCGAGCGGACCGATGACCGCGGTCTTCTTGGCCGGGTCCATCGGCAGCACCGGAGTGCCGCCCTCGGTGAGGGCGTCGTTCTTGAGCAGCACCATGGTCCGGCCGGCGGCCTCCCTGGCCGCCTTCCGGTCCGCGGGGGTCATGAAGCTCGCCGGGTCGACGGCCTTGGTCTGGTCGACGTACGGGTGCTCGAAGAGGCCGGCGCGGAACTTCACCCGCAGGATCCGGCGTACGGCGTCGTCCAGGCGCGCCCGGGTGATCCGCCGGTCGCGCAGCAGCTGCGCTCCGTTGTCGCGGATGTGGGTGCTGACCATCTCGGAGTCGGTGCCCGCCATCAGAGCGTTGGCACCGGCCTCGGGACCGTCGGCCGCGGTGCCGTGCCCGCACGACCCGGAGTCCGGGTCGACCGGCGGACAGGCGCGGGTCTCGGACACGGCGGTGTAGTCGCTCTCGATGAACCCGTCGAAGCCCCACTCCTTCTTGAGGATGTCGGTCTCGGTGTACTTGTTGGCACACCCCGGCACCCCGTTGACGGCGTTGAACGAGCACATCACCGTGTCGGAGCCGGCGTCGATCGCGGCCTTGAACGGCGGCAGGTAGAGGTTGCGCAGCCGGGACTCGGACATGTCGGTGGTGTCGTAGTCGCGACCACCCTCCGGCTCGCCGTAGGCGACGAAGTGCTTGACGCTGGTGACCGTCCGGTCGCGGTCGGCGTAGTCGTCGCCCTGGGCGCCCTTGACGCGGGCGGCTGCCATCACCGAGCCGAGGTAGGGGTCCTCACCGTTGCCCTCCACGATCCGGCCCCACCGCGCGTCGTGGGAGACGTCGACCATCGGGCTGTAGATCTGCTTGAGGCCGACGGTCGCGGACTCGCGGGAGCCGATCCGCGCGTCGGTGGCGGCCACGTCCGGGTCGAACGCCCCGGCCGCGGCCAACGGCACCGGGAAGATGGTGCGGTAGCCGTGGATGGTGTCGAAGGCGAACATGATCGGGATCCCGAGCCGGGACTCCTCGACCGCGATGTGCTGCAGCTCGTCGATGCGGGCGGCCCGGGTCTCGCTGAACACGCCGCCCACACCGTTGCGTGCGTCGGCATCGGTGACCTGGTTGTCGGCGAGGAGCTGGACCTGCTGGAGCTTCTCCGCGGTGGTCATCCGACGGAGCAGGTTGTCCACGCGCCTCTCGACCCGGTCGCTCGGTGACGACCGGATCGGCGTCAGTGCGACCTCGTCGCTGGAGGGTGCGGGTGCCGGTGCGCTGCTGGCCACCGAGGTGACGGCCAGGACGGCGGCGGCCAGGAGGGCCGCGCTCGCGTTTCTGTTCATCTGTGGGCTTCTTCCGACGGGTTTCCCGAGACGAGCGCTCCGGCGGGCTGCCGGACCGCGCCGGTGCGGGCGAGCCCCCCTGCCTCGCTCCCACGCCGGCCTCGATGATCCTGCTCCGGTCGGGAGGCGCCGTCAACAGCGGTGATGCGCCCGCGTCCCTCGGGTCGAGCCCGGGGTTGGTCTGGTCCGGTCGTGCCATTCACCCACCGCACCGTTGGCCCCATGCTGAAGCTACGAATGGGCCGGTCGTGCTCTCTCGCGACCACGCGAAAGGGGTTCGGATGAAGTCGACGTATCGTGTTCTGGCTTACCTGATCGCTGGACTGGTCGTGGTCCAGGCGGGCGCGATCGCCTGGGCGTTCTTCGGGATGACCGACTGGATCACCAACGACAACGGTGTGGTCGACAAGGCCCTCCTGGAGTGCGACGACTGCGACATGGAGTTCACGGCCGAGTGGGGCTTCGCGATCCACATGTTCTTCGTCGGGCTCCTGCTGATCCCGCTCACGTCCCTGGCCCTGCTGATCGTCTCGTTCTTCGCCAAGATCCCCCGCGGCGTGGTCTGGGCCGCAGCCGTCTTCGTGCTGATCATCCTGCAGGTGATCCTGATCCCGATGGCGGCACGTGAGGTCGACCCGGGCTTCGGCGCCCTGCACGGGATCAACGCGCTCATCCTGTTCGTCACCGCAGCGGCGGCCGGGCGGAGGGTGACCACCACGATGGCGAGGAACCCGACTCGTGCGGACCGCGACCGGGTGACCGCCTGAGGTGGGGCTGCTCCGCTCGGGGCGCCTGCGGTTGCTGCTGGCCCTGACGGCGACCGGCGCCCTGCTCGCGCCGATCGGGTGGATGTGGTGGTCGAGCCGGCTGCCCGACACCTACGACGTGGCCGAGATGGGGTACGTCGACCTCGGCGGCGGGCCCGGGATCGAGCACGGTCATCACGGCACCCCGGTCGCCGACCTCGTCGAGGCGTCCGGGCGGCGGGCGGACGTCGTACACACGCTGACCGCGCGGGAGGACGGCACCCGGATCACCGTCAACGGCAGCACGCCGGGGCCGTTGATCCGGGCCCGGCAGGGTGACCTCGTCGAGGTGCGTCTGGTCAACGACAACGTCGGTGACGGCACCACGCTGCACTGGCACGGCGTCGACGTGCCGAACGCGATGGACGGGGTCGCCGGGGTCACGCAGGACGCGGTCGAGGAGGGCGAGGACTTCACCTACCGCTTCGTCGCGGAGCGGCCCGGGACGTACTGGTACCACGCCCACCAGGTCTCCCACGAGCAGGTGCGCAAGGGCCTGCTGGGCGCGCTGGTCATCGACCCGCGCGACCCGGCGCCCGTCGAGCACGACGAGATCGCCATCCTGCACCGCTACGGCGGGGGGGCGACGCTGAACGGCGCCGAGGGCACCGCCACCGTCGATGCCAGGCCCGGCGAGCGGGTCCGGATGCGGGTGGTCAACACGGACAACGGGGCCACCTCGCTGTGGGTGAACGGGGCCGACTTCCAGATCCTCGCGATCGACGGCACGGATCTCAACGGGCCCGCACCCGTGTCGGGTGACGCGGTCGAGCTGACCGCCGGTGCCCGGGTTGACCTCGGCTTCACGGTGCCGACCGACGGGGTGCACGTCGACTTCGGCGGCAGCACCGCGATGGTGTTCGGGGCCGACCCGGGCAAGACCCGGCAGCCCGGCGACTTCGTGGACCTGCTGGCGTACGGCGAGCCGGCGGAGCTCGGCTTCGACCCGGGGGAGGCGGACCGGCGCTTCGACTACGTGATCGACAAGCGTCCCGGCTTCCTGGACGGCCGACCCGGGATGTGGTGGACGATCAACGGCCACCTGTTCCCCGACGTGCCGATGTTCATGGTCGAGGAGGACGACCTCGTCGTGTTCCGGATCGAGAACAACAGCGGCGACTCGCACCCGATGCACCTCCACGGCCATCACGCGGTGGTGCTCTCCCGAGACGGCGTGGACGCCACCGGCAGCCCGTGGTGGGTGGACTCGCTCGAGGTGCGCAGCGGCGAGACCTACGAGATCGCCTTCGTCGCCGACAACCCCGGCATCTGGATGGACCACTGCCACAACCTTCCCCACGCGGCCGAGGGGTTGGTCGCGCACCTGATGTACGCCGGCGTCACGTCGTCCTACGAGATCGGCGGGCCCGCGGCCAACCACCCGGAGTGAACGGCCACCCGGAGTGCGCGGCCACCCGGAGTGCGCGGCCGCGGCTCAGTCCACCAGCAGCGGGATCAGCATCTCGTCGGCGGTCAGCGAGCCGTGCAGGCCCACCAGCGTCGTCTCGTAGCCGAAGTCGCGGCTCGACATCACCGCGAAGTCGTCATGGCAGGCCACCATCACGTCGCCGAGCCGCGGCAGCACCCCGGTGCCGACCGGGCCGAACCAGCCCTCGCCGATCACCTCGTCGCGAGTGAGCACGGTGGCCCGCTCCCCCAGCACCTCGCGCCAGGTGGCCGCGACGCTCTCGACCGCGCCGCGACGGCAGTAGAGGTGCCGGAACCGCGCCTCGCCGCCGATCAGGGCCAGCCCGTCGCGGAGCCCGTCGGTCTCGTCCACGTCGATCCGGGCGTCGTCCGGGCTGTCGATCATGCCGTGGTCGGCGACCACGAGCAGGCGCACCGGCGGTGGCAGCGACTCGCGCAGCTGCTCGGCCTCCGCGTCGATCATCGCGAGCTGCTGGAGCCAGGCGGAGGACGCGACGCCGAACTTGTGGCCGGTCCAGTCGAGGTCGCCGTCATAGACGTAGGTTAGCGACGGGCTCTGCGCCGAGGCGTGGACCGCGGCGGCGATCCGTTCGCCGACCTTGTCGGCGCCGACGTACTCCGCGCCCCGGTGCGCGGCGATCGTCAGGCCGGAGCGGGAGAACTCGCGCTTGTTGATCGCCGTGACGTGCACGCCCGAGGAGGCCAGCGCGGCGAAGGCGGTGGGGTGCGGCTGCCACTCGACCGGGTCGACCGACTTCTCCCAGAGCAGGTGGTTGATCAGCCGGTCGGTGCCGGGGATCCGGGCGCTGAAGCCGACCAGCCCGTGCTGGCCGGGCAGCAGCGCGGTGCCGAGCGAGGTCAGCGAGGTGGCGGTGGTCGACGGGACCCCGGCGGTGCCCGGAGCGCCGACCAGCGAGGAGAGGTACGGCGCGGCGTGGGCGTAGCGCTCCAGCAGCCGGTGGCCGAGGCCGTCGATGAGCAGCACGACGTACGCGGGCGCGTCCGGGAGCGCCAGGCCGGGCCGGGGGCTGCCGACGCCGAGGGCCGCGGCGACCGCGGGCACGACGTCCCCGAGCGAGCGTGAGCCGTAGGCCGGCTCGACGAACGAGCCGGATCCAGGGGTGCTCGACACGGTCAGCGGTGCTGCGTCAGGGCGGACAGGTGCCGGGCGAACTCGAGCAGCGAGTTGACGGCGTCCGGGCCCTCGGCGGCCGCGGAGACGCGCAGCGAGAAGTCGTCGGCCGCGAGCACGCCGGTGTAGCCGTGGTCGCCCTCGCACTGCGGGTCGTCGCAGCCGGCGGGCTCGAGGTCGAGGCGGCCGACGCCACCCCACCCGATGGTGAGGACGGCCTCGGCGGCGGGCTGCACCCCCGAGGTCGGGTTGGCGACCATGCGGGTCACGACGACGGACTTCACCGACGACAGCGCGATCGCCTCGGTGGAGGTGGACGTGTAGGGCTGCGGGAGCAGGTCGTCGCCGGCGTGCTCGTCGGTGTGCGCCAGGATCAGCCGGCTCGGGGTCAGCACGACCACGGTGATGTGTCGGCGCACCTCGTCCCGCTCGATGGTGGGCTCGTGATGGACGTAGAACGCGGCCACGTCCTCGCCCGCCACCGCGGCGTCCACCCCGTCGGACACGACCTCCGGGTAGTAGCCGGTGCGGTCGATCGCGGCACGGAGGGCTCCGGTGGACTCGGAGGGGTCGGTCAGGCTGCGGTTGCGCATGGACAAGAGTCTGTCACGCCTCCCCACGGCGGTGCTCACGACTGCACCGCCACCCGGTCCCCCGGTCCGGACAACCCGTCCTGGGCATCGGTGAGGTGGCGCCGCAGGCTCAGGAACGCCGCCGCGGCGAGGGCGGTGCCGCCGACGACGCAGGCCACCCAGATGTGCGGGAGGTCGTGGCCGATCAGCATCCCGGCGGTGGCCGGTCCGACGATCGAGCCGACCGTGAACGTCATGCTCTGCAGCGCGTTGTAGCGCCCACGCATCTCCTCCGGGGCCAGGTCGTTGACGATCGCCGGGCCCACCGGCGCCCAGATGGTCTCGCCGAGGCCGAACAGCCCCAGCCCGAGGACGATCGCGGCGATCGCGACCACGCCGTCGACCCGGTCGGAGAGGGCGATGATGACCCACGACACCGACCACGTGGCCGCGCACAGCGCCAGCATCGACGAGCGGCGGCGCCCCTTGATCAGCCGGAGGGTGACCAGCTGCCCGAAGACGATCGCGGCGGTGTTGGCGCCGTAGGCGAACCCCAGCGCCTTGGCCGGCACCTCCGCGACGTCGACGGCGTACGCCGCGAGGCCGGCCTCCATCTGCGCGTAGCCGAAGGTGACCGCGATGATCGAGTAGCCGACCACCCGCAGCAGGGTGCGGTCCCGGAGCACCACGCTCCAGCCGACCTGGACCATCGACTCGGTGTCCTCCCGGCCGTCCTGGCGGGGCGGCGCGCTGCCGGTGCCCCGCGGCAGGCTCAGGACGACGGCCAGGTGGACGAGGTACGTCGCGCCGTCGATGAGGTAGAGCCGCTGGAAGCTCCGCACGGACTCCAGGTCGATGATGAGGGCGCTGATCAGCCCGCCGAGACCGAGTCCGGCGTTGAGCATCATGAAGTTGATGCCGTAGACCTTCTCGCGCGCCGGGACGGGCACCAGCCGGGTCAGCATCGCGGTCGAGGCCGGCCACAGCCCGACGGTGCCGAGCACCATCACCGACGCGACGACGTAGCCCTGGGCGATCGTCTCGACGTGCCCGATCGACATCGTGGCCAGCGACTCCACCAGCAGCCCGCTGGCCATCACCGGACGCGGGCCGAACCGGTCGATCAGGGTGCCCCCGGCGGGAGCAGCGAGGAAGCCGAGCAGACCCATCCAGGCGAACACGAAGCCGACCTGCGTGGTCGGGAAGTCCCGGACCTGGGCGAGGTAGACGTAGAGGAACGGCATCGTCAGCCCACTGCCCAGCGCCGAGAACCCGAAGCCCACGAACAGCCGGCGCACCCGGGGGTCGAGGTCGCGGAAGCGCACCTCGCCCGGGATCATGTCGTTCATGCTCACGAGGACCCATTCTCACCTCGTCGGGAGCCACGGGCGACCGATATAAATCGGAGCAAACCGGGTGAACCGGCGGTCGAGCGGACGCGTCAGTCCGGCATGGTGTCGTCGGGATCCGCGTTGAGCCGGCGCACGAACCAGTCGGACCGGGGGTCGGCGATCGGCTCGACCCGCGCCTCGGCGGTGAGCACGACAGCCGACTCGCGCCCGGCCAGCACCAGCGGCAGCTCCAGGGAGCTCAGCTGCGGGAAGTCGTTCTTGAGCCGCGACACCTGGACGATCAGCTCCTCGACCCGGTCGACGTCGACGACCTCGGAGCCGCGGTAGCCGAACAGCATCGGGGAGCTCTTGATCTCCCGGGTCATCGCGCGGGCGTCGTGCTCGGTGAGCGGCGGGATCCGGTAGGCCTTGTCACCGAGCAGGTCGGTCAGCGGACCCGAGATGCCGAACGACGTCACCGGCCCGAACAGCGGGTCCTCGATCGCGCCGATCGCCACCGGCACGCCGGGGGGTGCCACCTTCTGCACCACGAAGCCGGCGTTGCTGGCGTCGTCGATCAGCTCGTCGAGGCTCCCCCACGCGATGCGCATCTCATCGGGGCCCGCGATGCCGCGCCACACGTGCGCCAGGTCCGGCCGGTTGCGCAGGTGGCTGGCGGTCGCCTTGAGGACCACGTCCCACCCCAGGGCCTCGCCCGCGGCCACCGCCTCCGCCTCGGTCGCCACCCGGTGCGGCTCCCACACGGTGATGCCGTAGGCGCCGAGCAGCTGCTGGAGCTCGGGGAACTCCAGGTCCCGGCCCTCGGGGGACTCCATCAGGATCGTGTTGAGCAGCCGCTTGGCGCCGGCGTGGTCGACCTCCTCGGGGTCACCTGCCTCCTCGTGCGGCGAGCGCAGCCACACGGCGTACTCGACGACCCGGGCGAGCGCGCGCACGGCGGCCTCGACCGCGGGGTACGACGGCACCGAGCCGCGACCGGCCGTCGATCCGGCCACGTCGGGGACGCGGAGCAGCTCCGGCACGCCCTCGGCGCCGAGGAACGTCGAGACCAGCGGCTTGTCGGACTGCTCCCCCACGGCGGCCAGCACGTTGGCGACCTCCTCGCCGCTCACGTTGAGCGGCGGGATGTAGACCGCGACCACCGAGTCGATGTCGGGGTCGTCGATGGCGATGTCGAGGGCGTCCTCGAAGTCCTCGGCGGTCGCGTCGGCGCCGAGAGCCACCGACCGGCCGACCACCAGCCCGACCGCGGCGGCCGCGTCCGCGGCCAGCAGGCCGAGGGCGTCGGAGTTGCCGACCACCGCGACCCGGCGGCCGGTCGGCAGCGGCTGGTGGGCGAGCAGCTGGGCGACGTCGAACATGTCCTCCAGCGTGTCGACCTGGATCACGCCGGCCTGCCGGAACATCGCGTCGACGGCGTGCTGGGGTGCCGAGAGGGTGCGGACGGCGTGGCCCATCGGCACGCCCTGGGTGGTGCGTCCCGAGCGGACCGCGACGATCGGCTTGCGCCGCGAGACCCGGCGGGCGATCCGGGAGAACTTGCGCGGGTTGCCGATCGACTCGAGGTAGAGCAGCACCACCTCGGTGGAGTCGTCCTCCTCCCAGTACTGCAGCAGGTCGTTGCCGGACACGTCGGCGCGGTTGCCGGCGCTGACGAACGTCGAGAGGCCCAGCCCCCGGTTGGAGACCTTCTCCAGGATCGCGGAGCCCAGCGCACCGGACTGGCAGAAGAACCCGGCGCGGCCGCGGGCCGGCATCAGCGACGACAGGGACGCGTTGAGCGAGACGTCGGGGTCGGTGTTGATGACGCCGAGGCAGTTGGGTCCGATCAGCCGCAGGCCGTAGGACCGGGCCAGCCCGACCAGGCGGCGCTGCCGGCGGCGGCCCTCCTCGCCGGTCTCGGCGAAGCCGGACGAGATCACCACCAGGCCGTGCACGCCCTTGGCGGCGCAGTCGAGCACCACCTCCTGCACCGCGTTGGCGGGTACGGCGACGATGGCGACGTCGACCTCGCCGGGGATGTCGGCGACCGATGTGTAGGCCTGCAGGCCGGAGACCGGGTCCGCGGAGGGGTTCACCGCGTGCACCACGCCGGTGTAGTCACCGGTGACGAGGTTGCGGACCAGCGCCTGGCCGATGGTGTCCTGGCGGCGGCTGGCGCCGATCACCGCGACCGACCTGGCGTTGAAGAACTTGGCGATCGAGGTCGACTCGGCGCGGTGCTCGCGGTTCTCCATCACGCCCAGCGCGGTCGTGGTCGGGTCGATGGCGAACTCGAAGCTCATCACCCCGTCCTCGTAGCCGCCGGCCAGCTGGTAGCCCGCGGCCCGGAACGTGGTGATCATGCGCTGGTTGTTCGGCAGGATCTCGGCGACGAACTTGTCGATGCCCTGCTCGCGGCCGGCCTGGGCCAGGTGCTCGAGCAGGATCTGGGCGATGCCGCGACCGTGGTGCCGGTCCTCGACCAGGAAGGCCACCTCGGCCTCGCCCGCCTCGACCCGGTCGTAGCGGCCGACCGCGATGATCTCGTCGGCCAGCAGCAGCACGAACGCCACCCGGTGGTGGTGGTCCACCTCGGTGAACCGCTTGACGTCCCGGTCGGACAGCGTCGGCATCGGCGAGAAGAACCGGAAGTACTTCGACTCGTCCGAGACCCGGGAGTAGAACGCGACCAGCCGGTCGGCGTCCTCGGGCCGGATCGGCCGGATGTGCGCCGTCCGCCCGTCGAGGAGCAGGACGTCCGCCGACCAGTGCCGCGGGGGCTCGCGTCGGGCCGGGACGGGGGGCCCGTCCTGCTCCGTGTCGGTGCCGCCGGCTGCGCTCACCCCCGAAATCTAGCCTGTGCCGGTTTCCGATCGGGCACAGCGCGGCGAGCCCACCGAAGAACTCGTGGCGGCAGCGGGGAGAATGCGCCCCATGGCACGCCGTACGACGCAACCGCCCCTGCCCGACGACTTCGAGGAACACATCCTCGACATCGACGTCGGCGACGAGATGCGCGCCTCCTTCCTGGAGTACGCCTACTCGGTCATCTACTCCCGCGCGCTGCCCGACGCCCGCGACGGACTCAAGCCGGTGCACCGCCGCATCCTCTACACGATGAACGAGATGGGGCTGCGTCCCGACCGCGGCCACGTCAAGAGCGCCCGCGTCGTGGGTGAGGTCATGGGCCGACTGCACCCCCACGGCGACGGGGCGATCTACGACGCCCTGGTCCGGATGGCGCAGCCCTGGTCCATGCGGCTGCCGATGATCGACGGCCACGGCAACTTCGGGTCGCCGGACGACTCCCCCGCCGCGATGCGCTACACCGAGTGCCGGATGGCGCCGCCCGCGGTGGTGATGACCGCCTCCATCGACGAGGACACCGTCGACTTCAAGCCCAACTACGACGGCCGCGAGACCGAGCCCACCGTTCTCCCGGCGGCGATCCCCAACCTGATCGTCAACGGCACCACCGGCATCGCGGTCGGCATGGCCACCAACATCGCCCCGCACAACCTGATCGAGGTGGTGCAGGCGCTCAAGCACCTGATCACGCACCCGACGGCGACCATCGACGACCTGATGCGCTTCATCCCCGGTCCCGACCTGCCCAGCGGCGGCAAGATCGTCGGGCTCGAGGGCATCCGCGACGCCTACGACACCGGCCGCGGCAGCTTCCGGATGCGGGCCACGGCGCGGATCGAGTCGGTGACGCCGCGGCGCAAGGGCATCGTGGTGACCGAGATGCCGTACGGCGTGGGCACCGAGAAGGTGGTCGAGCGGATCAAGACGCTGGTGCAGGCCAAGAAGCTCCAGGGGATCTCCGACGTGAAGGACCTGACCGACCGCGAGAAGGGCCTGCGGCTGGTCATCGAGGTCAAGAACGGCTTCGTCCCCGAGGCGCTGCTCGAGCAGCTCTACAAGCACACCCCGCTGGAGGACTCCTTCGGCATCAACGCCGTCGCGCTGGTCGACGGTCAGCCGCGCACCCTCGGTCTCAAGGAGCTGCTCGAGGTCTTCCTCGCGCACCGCTTCGTCGTCGTACGCCGCCGCTCGGTGTTCCGCCGCGGCAAGGCCGCCGACCGGCTGCACCTCGTCGACGGACTGCTGGTCGCGATCCTCGACATCGACGAGGTCATCCAGGTGATCCGCTCCTCCGACAACGCCCCGGCCGCCAAGGAGCGGCTGATCGACATCTTCGAGCTCAGCGAGGTCCAGGCCGACTACATCCTCGACATGCCGCTGCGCCGGCTGACCAGGTTCAGCAGGCTCGAGCTGGAGAAGGAGTCCGAGGAGCTGCGCCGCACCATCGAGGAGCTGGACGCGATCCTCGCCGACGACGGGCTGCTCCGGAAGGTCGTGGCGGGCGAGCTGGACGACGTCGCCCGGACCTACGGCACCCCGCGCCGGACGGTGCTGCTCGAGTCGGCCGGCACCGCCGCGGTCACCGCGACCCCGCTCGAGGTCACTGACGACCCGTGCTTCGTCTACCTCTCCTCCAGCGGCCTGCTGGCCCGCACGACCAGCGCGGACGCGCCCGGCACCGGCGAGGGCCGGGCCAAGCACGACGTGGTCGTCTCCGCGGTGCGCAGCTCCGCCCGCGGCGAGGTCGGCGCGCTGACCAGCCGGGGCCGGCTGATCAGGCTCGGCGTCCTCGAGCTTCCGGCGCTGCCGCCCTCGGCGAACGACCCGCACCTCGGCGGAGGGCTCCCGGTCAGCGAGGTGCTGCCGCTGGAGCCCGGCGAGCGGCTGCTGGCGCTGACCTCGCTCACCACCGACGGGCCGGGTCTGGCGCTCGGCACCAGCGACGGCGTGGTCAAGCGGGTCAACCCGGAGATCCTCAGCCGCGACGACTGGGAGGTCATCTCGCTCAAGGACGGCGACGAGGTCGTCGGCGCGGTCGAGCTGGTCACCGGTGACGAGACGCTCTGCTTCGTCACCACCGACGCCCAGCTGCTGCACTACACCGCCGACAACGTGCGACCCCAGGGCCGCGCCGGCGGTGGGATCGCCGGGATCCGGCTCACCTCCGGTGAGCGGGCGCTGTGGTTCGGTGCCCTCGGCGGGGCGGACGCGGTCGTGGTCACCGCCTCGGGGTCGGCCACCGCACTCCCCGGCACCGAGCCCGGCTCGGTCAAGGTGACACCGTTCGGGGAGTACCCCACGAAGGGTCGCGGCACCGGGGGCGTGCGCTGCCACCGCTTCCTGCGGGGCGAGGACGCGTTGGTCTTCGCGTGGGCCGGCGCGGCGCCCGCCCGGGCCGCGGCCGCCAGCGGCGCACCGGTCGAGCTGCCCGAGGCCACCGGCCGGAGGGACGGTTCAGGCACCCCGGGAAGCCAGCCGATCGCGGCGGCCGCGGGACCGGTCGCGACGCGTCTGGCCTGACGTCGCGGTGACCGGGAACGCGCCCGGCCGTGTGGCAGGCTGTGCGCATGTTCCGCCGCGCGCTCCGTCATGCTCCCCGGGCCACCGCTCCCCTGGCCGTCACGGCCCTGGTGCTCGCCCTCGCGGCCACCGGCTGCACCGGCCAGGACGACGCGGCGGTCAGTGACGGCAAGAGCCCTGACGAGGTGATGGCGCTCGCCAAGAAGACCCTCGACGAGACGTCCGGGGTGAAGATCAGGCTCGACACCTCCGACCTGCCCAGCGGCATCCAGGGCATCAGCCATGCCGAGGGCGTGGGGGTGCACCCGCCGGCGTTCGAGGGCCAGATCACCGCGGAGGTCTCCGGCCTGTCCGTCGACGTCGACGTGATCGCCACCGACGGCACGGTCTGGATCAAGTACCTCACCCCCACGTTCACCGAGGCCGACCCCGCCGACTACGGCGCACCGGACCCGGCCGAGCTGATGGCCACCGAGGGCGGCCTCTCCGACCTGCTGGTCAACACCGACGACCTGGAGGTCGGTGACGAGGTCCGCGGCGGCGACAACAACGAGGAGGTCCTCACCGAGTACACCGGCACGGTGGCGGCCAGCTTCGTCGAGACCGTCATCCCGAGCGCGTCCGGCGACGACTTCGACGCGTCCTACACGATCAACGCCGACGGCGAGGTCCGCCAGGCAACGCTGACCGGTGAGTTCTATCCCGACGCCGGGGAGAACACCTACACGATCGACTTCTCCGACTACGGGACCGAGAAGGACATCACCGCCCCGTGACCGGCGCCGGCGCGGTGAGCGGGTCGTCGCGGGTCCTGCTCGCCCTCGCGGCGGTGGCGGTCGCGTTCGCGGCCGCCGACACCTACGTCGTGGTGCTCGCGCTGCCGGACATGATGTCCACCGCGCGGATCCCGATCAACGAGCTGCAGCGGGCCGCCCCGATCGTCTCGGGCTTCCTGCTCGGCTACGTCGCGATGCTGCCGCTGATCGGCCGGATCGCCGACCTGCGGGGCCGGGTGCCGGTGCTGGTCATGTCGCTGGCGGTGTTCGCGGTCGGCTCCCTGGTCACCGCGCTGGCCTACGACCTGCCCAGCATGGTCGTCGGGCGCTACCTCCAGGGCGTCGGTGGCGGCGGGCTGGTGCCGGCCACGCTGGCCCTGGTCGCCGACCTCTATCCCGTCGAGCGCAGGGGGGTCCCGCTCGGCATCGTCTCCGCGGTGCAGGAGATCGGCAGTGTCGTGGGGCCGCTGTTCGGCGCCGTCGTGCTGGCCGTCGCGGACTGGCAGGGCATCTTCGTGATCAACCTCGTCGT
Source organism: uncultured Actinomycetota bacterium (assembly GCA_963767955.1). Lineage (GTDB taxonomy): Bacteria > Actinomycetota > Actinomycetes > Propionibacteriales > Nocardioidaceae > Nocardioides. Next base: position 1,349,598 of record CAVYGA010000003.1, read on the forward strand.
CGCCGTGGTGCTCGCGGTCGCGATCCACCGCCTCGCGGGTGGCGCCAGGACGGTTGCCGGGCACGATCCACCGCCGGATCCCGGGGACGGGGCAGGCGCGCCGCGCCGCGCTCGCGGGCGCCCCGACCACCTCGGCCTGGTGGCCGCCGCGGTGACGGTGGTGGCGGGCGCGATCACGATGGTCCGGCCCCCGTCGCTGCAGCGCGACCTGACGTGGGGTCAGCTGTTCATCCCGTACGTCGGCGAGGGCCGCTGGCTGACCCCGATCGGCGTGATCACCATGGGCGCGGCACTGCTGCTGGCGCTGCGCTGCCTGTTCGCGCGGCGCCCCCTGGTCGACGTACGCACCTGGTTCGCGCACATCCGGCAGGCCGACCTGGTCGGCGCGCTGCTGCTGGCCACCGCACTCGGCGGCATCATCCTCGCGTTCGCCACCGCCGATCCCGAGGTGCAGGTGTTCTCCGCGCAGGGGCCGTGGTTCCTGACCGGCTCGGCGCTGGCCACCGTGGCGTTCCTGGTGCACCTGCGTCGGGCCGAGGCGCCGCTGATCCCCCGCGGCGCCATCCGGAGGGTGCCGGCCTGGGGTTCGCTGCTGGTCAGCTTCTTCGTCGGCTCGGCGCTGATCGCGGCGCTGATCGACATCCCGATCTACGCCCGGACCACGATCTACCGCGAGTCCCAGCTGATGGCCGCCCTGGTGCTGGTCCGCTTCCTGGTGGCGCTGCCGATCGGTGCGGTCGTGGGCGGCTACCTGATCCGCCGGCTGCCCGCCGGCGTGGTCACCGCGGTCGGCATGGCCTGCTCGGCGGTGGGCTTCGTGCTGATGGCGCAGTGGGACAGGGACTCCCTGGAGCACCTGTCGGTCAACGGCACCCTGCTGCTGTGCGGCTTCGGCTTCGGGCTGGCGCTCGCGCCGGTCAACGCCGCGCTGCTGGCCAGCACCGACGACGACGTGCACGGGGTCGCCTCCGCCCTGGTGGTCGTGGCCCGGATGATCGGGATGCTGGTCGGCATCTCGGCACTGACCACGATCGGTCTGCGGCGCTTCTACGGCGCCCTGGCCGACGGCTCGACCCGCACCGATGCCGCCCTGATCCAGGAGCACGCGGTGTTCCTGGGGGCGGCCGCCTGCGCGGCAGCGGCCGGGGTGCTCGCGCTCGTGCTGTTCCGCAGCGCCCGGACCCGCGAGCTGGACACCGGCGAGGTGCTCCGCTCGGGGCACTGACGCGGCGGTGGTCCCGGAGGGTTGTCCGGGCACGCGGCCCGTTGACCAACCGGTGGGCGGGCGCCGCCCCACGACCGCACACCGCTAGCCTGCTGCGCGTGGCTGACTTCGACGACCTGATCGCCGCCAACGCGTCCTTCGCCGAGAGGTTCGACCTCGCCGGCTTCGACGGGGTGGCCCACGCGGGGGTCGCCATCGTCACCTGCATGGACTCCCGGATCGAACCCCTGCGCATGGTCGGCCTCAAGCCCGGTGACGCCAAGATCTTCCGCAACCCCGGGGGCCGGGTGACCTCGGCCGCGCTCGAGGCGCTGGTCCTCGGCGTGCACCTGCTCGGCGTGGAGCGGATCCTGATCATCCCCCACACCCGGTGCGCGATGGCCGGCAACACCGAGAACGAGCTGCGCGTCAAGGTCGGGAAGTCGTCCGGCCAGGACGCGTCGTGGCAGCAGTTCCACGTGGTCGAGGACCAGCTCGCGAGCCTGCAGCAGGACGTGCGGATGGTGCGCTCGCACCCGCTGATCCCCGACGAGGTCCTGGTCGGCGGATTCCTGTACGACGTCGACACCGGCCTGATCGACCAGAAGGTCTAGTCCGGTCGGCCCGACCACCAGGCGCAGGTACACGGGGGGAACCCCAGAAACGACAACCACCCCAGCGGGCCTGTCGCGGACTCCGGACCGGGCGGGAGAATACCGGGCAGAGGGGGTCGGCCATCCCCCCGGGTCGATCCCCTCGTCAGCGCGCCTGTGAGGGTCGGCGAGGGGTCCCCGGGGCGTCTCAGGCGTCGAGCGCCTCGACGTCGACCTCGTAGGCGCCCTGGACGATGAACTCCTTGCGCGGCGCGACGTCGGAGCCCATCAGCAGCTCGAAGACCTGGGCCGCCACGTCCGCGTCGTCCACGGTGATCCGCCGCAGGGTGCGGTGCCGCGGGTCCATGGTCGTCTCCGCCAGCTGGTCGGCATCCATCTCACCGAGACCCTTGTAGCGCTGCACCGGGTCCTTCCAGCGGACTCCGCGCTTCTTCAGCTCCGCCAGCCTCCGCTGCAGCTCGTCGTCGGAGTAGGTGTAGACGTACTTGTCCATGCCCTTCTTGGGGCTGGACAGCTCGATCCGGTGCAGCGGGGGCACCGCGGAGAAGACCCGGCCCTCGGAGATCAGCTCGGGCATGTACTTGAAGAACAAGGTCGCCAGCAGGCACCGGATGTGGGCGCCGTCGGAGTCGGCGTCGGCCATGAAGATGATCCGCCCGTAGCGCGCGGCCTCGAGCTCGAAGGTGCGCCCGGAGCCGGCGCCGACCACCTGGATGATCGAGGCGCACTCGGTGTTCTTGAGCATGTCCCCGACGGAGGCCTTCTGGACGTTCAGGATCTTGCCGCGGATCGGCAGCAGGGCCTGGAACTCCGAGTTGCGGGCCAACTTGGCGGTGCCGAGTGCGGAGTCGCCCTCGACGATGAAGAGCTCGCTGCGCTCGACGTCGTTGGAGCGGCAGTCGGCGAGCTTGGCCGGCAGCGCCGAGGACTCCAGGGCGTTCTTGCGTCGCTGGGTCTCCTTGTGCTGGCGGGCGGCGATCCGGGTCTTCGACGCCCCGACCACCTTCTCCATGACCAGCTTGGCCTGCGCCCTCTCGGCGCGCTTGGTCGAGGTGAGGAACCTCTTCAGCTCCGCCGACACGACCTTGCGTACGACGCTGCGCGCGGCGGGGGTGCCGAGGATCTCCTTGGTCTGGCCCTCGAACTGCGGCTCGGCGAGCCGGACCGTGACCACCGCGGTCATCCCCTCGAGGACGTCGTCCTTGATGACGTCGGCGTCGTTGACCTTCAGCGCCTTGTTCTGCCGCATCACGTCGTTGAACGTCTTCGTGACCGCCTGCTCGTAGCCGCTCACGTGGGTGCCGCCCTTGGGGGTGGCGATCACGTTGACGTAGGAGCGGAGCTCGGTGTCGTAGCCCATCCCCCACCGGACCGCGACGTCCACGGTGAGCTCGCGCTCGACCTCCTGCGGGGTCATGTGGCCCTGGTCGTCGAGCAGCGGGACCGTCTCGGTGAACGTGTCGCTGCCGCCGAGCCGGAGCACCTCGGTGACCGGCTCGTCGTGGGCGAGGTACTCGGCGTACTCCGCGATGCCGCCGTCGTGGCGGAACTTCTCCTCGACCGGGGTCTCGCCGCGCAGGTCGCGGATCACCAGCTCCAGACCCGGGACGATGAACGAGGTCTGCCGGGCCCGGCCCAGGAGCCCCTCGAACTCGTAGCCCGCGTCCCGGGTGAAGATCTGCCGGTCCGGCCAGAACCGGACCCGGGTCCCGGTCCGGCCCTTGGCGACGCGCTTGCCCTTGCGGGTGAGACCGGACCTCGCCGTGAACCCGGCGTCCGGACCGTCGCCGTCGAAGACACCGGGGACGCCCCGGTGGAAGCTCAGTCCCTGCTGGCTCGGGGACCGGTCCACGTCGATGTCCATCCGCGCCGACAGCGCGTTGACCACCGAGAGCCCCACGCCGTGCAGGCCACCCGTCGCGACGTAGGAGCCGCCGCCGAACTTGCCACCGGCGTGCAGCTTGGTGGCGACCACCTCGACGCCCGGAAGGCCGGTCTTGGGCTCCTTGTCGGTGGGGATGCCGCGGCCGTCGTCGTGCACCTCGACCGAGTCGTCGGGGTGCAGGGTGACCTCGACCCGGTGCGCCTCGCCGGCCAGCGCCTCGTCGACGCCGTTGTCGATGATCTCCCAGACGCAGTGCATGAGCCCGCGGGTGTCGGTGGAGCCGATGTACATGCCCGGGCGTTTGCGCACCGCCTCGAGGCCCTCGAGCACCAGCAGGTGTGCGGCGTTGTACGCGTTGTCGATCGTCCTGTCCTTCATCCAATCCGGGAAGCTGCCGGTGCCGAATCTACCCGTGAGGGCACCGGCAGTCGGAGACGGCGCGCCAAAGCCGGGTTTCCTTGCCGGTCGGTCCTATCGTGGGGCACGGACATCGTCACGATGTGGGAACGATCCGGCTCGGGACTGGGCGATAACGCAACCGAAACCGGTGTCCAGGCGTCACACTGGCACGACCATGTCGTCGCCGGACCGTGAGATCCGTCTTACGGTTCGATGACTGGGGTTCGGGGTACGACCTCCCCGTGCTTGGATGGGTGTGTCAGGCATTACGAGGACCCGGGGGAATCAAAGCCACCGGTGGCTCGTTGAGCAGGACGAGACGATGAGAGAGAGGCCGAAGTGACTACTGCAGTTGCCCCTAGTGCCGCCGCCCTGACCGCGGCCGACCGTTGCGACCGTTGCGGAGCCCAGGCCTACCTTCGGGTGGAGCTCGCGTCTGGACTCGAGCTCCTCTTCTGTGCCCACCACGCCCGCGAGCACGGCGAGAAGCTGCGCGAGGTGGCCGTGACCGTGATCGACGAGTCCCACAAGCTCGGTGACGTCCCGGCGATCGCACCGGAGACCGAGCAGGGCTGACCAGACCACGACAGCGACCCCGACCACCCGGTCGGGGTCGTCGTCATTTCCCCTGGTGGGTTCTCTGCCGGCGCTGCCAGATGGCGGTACCGGGCGACTGCTCCGCTGTGACATCCTCGTCCCCGTGACCACCCTCGACGCCCTCACCGGTCTGGTCATCGCCCTCGGGCTGGTCGGCGTCGTGGTGATGGTCGTGCCCGGCACCGTGCTGATCCTCGGCGCCGTGCTCGTGTGGGCGGTGCTGCTCGGCGAGACGACCGGCTGGGTGGTGTTCGCGGTCGCCGCCACCTTCCTGGTCGTGGGACAGGTGGTGAAGTACGCCGTGCCCGGGCGCCGGATGAAGGACGCCGGGGTGCCCGGCTCCACGCTGTTCACCGGCGCCGTCCTCGGGTTCGTCGGCTTCTTCGTGATCCCGGTCGTCGGGCTGCCTCTCGGCTTCGTGGCCGGCGTGTATGCCGCCGAGCACCGCCGCGTCGGCGCGCAGGCGGCCCAGGGCACCACCGGCCACGCGCTGCGGGCGGTCGGGCTGTCGCTGGCCATCGAGCTCGCCTTCGGCATGCTGGCCGCCCTGACCTGGGCCGTCGGTGTGGTGGTCACGTGACCGTGCTGCTCGCGCTCGCGGGCGCGGTGTTCTACGGACTGTCCGACTTCGTGGGCGGCATCGCCTCGCGGCGTACGTCGGCCTGGTCCGTGGCGATGGTGGCCGCGCTGTCCGGGGCCGTGTTCGTGCTGCTCGGCGGTCTGGTCGTCGACGCCGACCCCACCCGGGCCGACCTGGCCTGGGGGGTGCTGGCCGGGGTCGGCAACGGCTTCGGCACCGCCTTCCTCTACCGCGGGCTGGCCGGCGGCCGGATGGGCGTGGTGGCCCCGATCTCGGCCGTCGGCGCCGCCCTGGTGCCCGTCGTGGTCGGGCTGGTCAGCGGCGAGCGGCCCGCCGGGCTGGTCTGGCTGGGCATCGCCGCCGCGTTCCCGGGCATCTGGTGCGTCTCGCAGGACCCGGCGGCCGACGCCCCCGGCGCCCGTGGCGGTGTCCTCGACGGGGTGCTGGCCGGCCTGGGCTTCGGGGTGCTGTTCGCCGCGCTCGGGCAGGTGCGCGAGGAGGCCGGGCTGCTGCCGCTGGCGCTCAACCAGATCGTCGGCGCGGTGGTGATCGTGGCGCTCGCCGTGGGTCTCCGGGCCGCCTGGGTCCCTCGGGAGCGGCCGGCGGCGTACGGCGTGGTCTGCGGCGCCCTGGGCGCGTCGGCGACCGTGGCGTTCCTGCTGGCCGCCCAGGCGGGTGCGCTCACCGTGGCCGCGGTGCTGGCCTCGCTCTACCCCGCGGTCACGATCCTGCTCGCCGCCGTGGTGCTCAAGGAGCACGTCCACCGGGTGCAGGGGGTCGGCCTGGCGCTGTGCGGCGTCGCGGTGGCACTGGTCGCCGCGGGTTGATGCGACGCCGCGGGCGCGCATGGGGTACGACTGGGGTATGACCGACCACACGCAGCCGCCCGGCGACGAGCAGCCCCCACCCCCGCCGGCCCCACCCACCACGCCCTCGACCTCCGAGGACCCGCTGCGGGGCTCGCTCACCAGCGGCCTGTGGGCGATCGTGATCGCCCTCGGCGTCGTCCTCGTGCTGCTGATCATCTTCATCGCCCAGAACACCCAGGACGTGAACGTGTCGTTCCTCGGCTGGGAGGGTCGGACCCCGCTCTCGGTCGCCCTGCTGATCGCCACCACGGCCGGGCTCTTCCTGGCCGCGATCGCCGGCACCCTCCGGATCTGGCAGCTGCGCCGGCGGGTGCGCCGTACGGCGGGTCAGGACCGCCCGGTGTAGTCCTGGTCCGGTCCGCCGTCCGGACCCCGGAAGCGCTGGGTGGCCTGCGGGTCGTCGGCCGGCTGGCCGTAGAGGTCCGGGTCGGCGGGCTGGGCGGGCTGGACGGGCGGGTCGGGCTGCCCCGGGTCGGCACGACGCGCCTCGCTCGCGGCCCGGTCGCGGCCCTGGGCGAAGTCCTGCCTGATCTGGTCGGCGTTCTCCCGGCCCCTGCGGTGGGCGTCCTCGAGCAGCCGGGCGGCCACCTCGCGACCACCGAGGCCGAAGGCCAGCGCCAGGGCGAGCGCGATCCCGAACATCACCGCCGCGAAGGCGATCCGAACGATCTCGGGGGCGATCTGCAGCTGCTCCAGGATCATGAACATCGCGATCACCATGATCAGCGCGGGGACCGTGGAGGCGACCACCTTGCCGGTGGTCGTGTCGCCCATGACCCGGGTGACCCCACCCGCGACGGCACCGGAGAGCAGCGCCGCGCCCACGAAGATGAGGATCGCCACGATCACGTTGGGCAGGAACGACAGCACCTGGTTCATGAAGTTGGTGGCGGTGGGCAGGTCCAGCGCGCCGATCGCGGTCACCAGGAAGAAGACGAAGATCAGCCAGAACACGAGCTTCGCGATGCCGGCCGAGGGAGAGGCGCCCGGCAGCACCGCGTCGACGTACCTGTTCGCGTCGCTCTCCCGCAGCTTGCGGTCGACCCCGATCTTCTCGAGCGCCTTCCCCACCAGTCCGGCCACCACCTTGGCGACGAAGTAGCCCACCACCAGGATGAGCACGAAGCCCAACAGGTTGGGCAGGAAGCCGATGATGCGATCCAACACGTTCTCGAAGCTGTCACCGATGTCCACCGGCGCTCCTTCCGTCGCGACCAGGAGCCCCGGTCGGGAATCCGGGCTGGCCGTGAGGTGCGACGTACCCGTGCGTGCCGGGACCATGCCGGCGTCTCGGATCTCCACCCGCGGCGGTGGGATCGGGCGAGGTCGCGCGGATCGTGGACGTGTTGTGGATCGGTTGTTACCGATCGTTGTGGTGCGACCCGATAGTGTTCCCCATGAACCGCCCGCGGACCCGAGACCGTGGGCGGTTCCTCAATTTCCGCTTCCTCGCGTTCGCGCCACTCCGCGTCGCAGCGGTCGGTCAGGCCCGCGAGCGGCTGGCCAACGTCGGCCCGTGGTCGGCGGCGGAGATGTCGCGGGCCGTGACCCGCGCCTGGTCGGGTTCGAATCCGTTGCGCAACGCCCACGTCACCGCACCGACACGGTGCGTCACCCCGATCTTGCGGTAGGCCGAGCGGATGTAGGTCTTGATCGAGTTGATGCTCAGGTGCGCCCGATCCGCGATCTCGACGTTGGTGAGGCCCTGGCTGATCAGCGACACGATCTCGGCCTCTCGCGGGCTCAGCCCGACGTCGCGTCCGGGCCAGTCGCCCTCGGCGCCGCTGCTGGTCTCGTCGTCGCCGACGAGGATGATCGTCTCGCCGTCGTGCACCCGCTCGATGGCTTCGACGATCTGCTCCCCGGTCAGCGCCTTCGAGAGGTAGCCGCTCATGCCCTTGGCGATTGCGCTCCGCACCAGTGCGCGCTCGAGGTTCCAGCTGAAGATGACGACGCGGGCTGAGCCCGCGGGGTTGAGGCGCTCGAGGGCGACACCGTCGCCGTGCACCTGGCCGAACGTGTCGTGGAGGATGACGTCGACGTCGGCGAGCACCGGGTTCCGGGTGTCCAGTTCCAGGACCTCGACGCGATCAGGGTAGCGAGCCAGGATCGCGGCGACCCCGGCGACCACGATGTCGTAGTCGTTCACGACGGCCACCCGCACCGGGGAGGTCGAGGTCGACATCGGTCAGCCCCATCTCGGTTGGCCACCCATCCGCGGCGCGGACGTCGATGGGTCTCTCGGCCGCCGGTCTTCGAAGCTGACAACTCCCACCACTGTACGCCGTTCCCGCAGCGACCCCGGTCGACGGGCGCGCGACGGCGGCCAGCGCCCGCCGTGCCATCGTCCGCCCCGACCCAACCGGTCAGGGGCGGACGATGCATGTCCTGACCCGGGCCGGCACGCGGCTCACCCGGGACACTGCTCAGTCCAGGTAGTCGCGCAGGACCTGCGAGCGCGAGGGGTGCCGCAGCTTCGACATCGTCTTGGACTCGATCTGCCGGATCCGCTCGCGGGTCACGCCGTAGACCTTGCCGATCTCGTCGAGGGTCTTGGGCTGGCCGTCGGTGAGGCCGAAGCGCATCGAGACCACGCCGGCCTCGCGCTCGGAGAGCGTGTCGAGGACCGCGTGCAGCTGCTCCTGCAGCAGCGTGAAGCTCACCGCGTCGGCCGGCACGATCGCCTCGGAGTCCTCGATCAGGTCACCGAACTCGGAGTCGCCGTCCTCGCCGAGGGGGGTGTGCAGGGAGATCGGCTCGCGGCCGTACTTCTGGACCTCGATGACCTTCTCCGGGGTCATGTCGAGCTCCTTGGCCAGCTCCTCCGGGGTGGGCTCGCGGCCCAGGTCCTGGAGCATCTGGCGCTGGACGCGGGCCAGCTTGTTGATGACCTCGACCATGTGCACCGGGATCCGGATGGTGCGCGCCTGGTCCGCCATCGCCCGGGTGATCGCCTGGCGGATCCACCAGGTGGCGTACGTCGAGAACTTGTAGCCCTTGGTGTAGTCGAACTTCTCGACCGCACGGATGAGACCGAGGTTGCCCTCCTGGATCAGGTCGAGGAAGAGCATGCCGCGGCCGGTGTAGCGCTTGGCCAGCGAGACGACGAGACGCAGGTTCGCCTCGAGGAGGTGGTTCTTGGCGCGACGACCGTCCTCGGAGATCCACTGCAGCTCGTCGAGGATCTTCGCGGAGATCTTGCCGCCCTTGGCGAGCTTCTCCTCGGAGAACAGGCCCGCCTCGATGCGCTTGGCGAGCTCGACCTCCATCTCCGCGTTGAGCAGCGGGACCTTGCCGATCTGCTTGAGGTAGTCCTTGACCGGGTCGGCGGTCGCCCCCGCGACCATGACCTGCTGCTCCGGCTCGTCGGTCTCGTCCGCGGCGGAGACGACGAAGGACGCCTTCTTCTCGTCCTCCTTGATCGTCGGGTCGGCCTTGACGTCCTGCTCGAACTGCTCGTCCGGGATGTCCGGGAGGATCTTCTTGCCGTCCGGGCCGACGGCCGGGGCGGCGGACTTGCCGGCCGCCTTCTTGGCCGGGGCCTTCTTGGCCGCCGGCTTCGCCTCGGCCTTCGCGGGGGCCGCCTTCGTGGCCGCCTTGGTGGCGGTCTGCTTGGCCGGCGCCCTCTTCGCGGGCGCCTCCTCCGCCGCGGCCTTCTTGGCCGGGGCCTTCTTGGCGGCGGTCTTCGCGGTGGCGGCGGCCTTGCGGGTCGAGGTGGCGGCGACGGCGCGGTGGTCCACGGCGTTCAGCATCACCGTGATGCCCTGGTCGCCCAGGTGCACCATCAGGGCCTTGAGGTGGCGAGGTTCGATCTCGGCGGCCTCACTGGCGCGGCGTACCTGCTCGGGAGAGACGGTGCCGGTGGCGGCGCCCAGCTCCAGGAGCCCGACGACCTCGGGGTGGGACAGGACCGCAGCAGGGAGCGACTTGCGTGAGCTCGAAGACACGAACAACCTCTCGAAACAGCATTTGGGGCGCGGCAAAGCCCGGTGTCGTCAAGAGCCGCTGGTCACATTCTGCCACGCAGCCCTGACGATCCAAGCCACGCCCCCGCTCCCGCGCACCGCGCCCGCCTCACCCCGGGGGTGAGGCGGCCTTGGCCTCGGCCTTCTTCGCCTTCTTGTAGTCGCGCACCTTCTGCAGGGTCACCGGATCGGTCACGTCGGCCACCGAGCGGTAGCCCTCCTCGGCGTACCCGCCGGCGGCCGCCTCCCACCCGTCGGGGCGTACGCCGAGCTGCTTGGCGAGCAGCGCCACCAGGATCTGGGCCTTCTGCCTGCCGAAGCCGGGCAGCCGCTGGATCCGCCTGAGCAGGTCCGTGCCGTCCGTGGCCTCCGTCCACAGCCGCGTGGTGTCACCGTCGTACTCCTCGACGACCAGGGCGGCCAGGGCCTGGATCCGGGTGGCCATCGAGCCCGGGAAGCGGTGCACCGCCGGCGTGGTGGCGGCCATCGCCGCGAACTCCTCCGGGTCGGCGGCGGCGATCAGGGCCGGGTCGAGGGTGCCGAACCGGTCGAGCACCTTCGCCGGGCCGCGGAAGGCGTGCTCCATCGGATACTGCTGGTCGAGCATCATCCCGAGCACGACCGCGAACGGGTGGTGGTCCAGGACGGCGTCGCTCTCCGGTTCGCCGGTGATGTGGAATCCCATGCCCCGAGTGTCGCGCACCCCGGGGGCGGTGCGCATCCGGTGGTAGGCCAGCGCCGGGCGCGAGTGCCGCCCGCCTGGCACGCGGATGCGTCTCCACGGCGCCGTCGACACCGGATACCGTGAGGCCAGCACCCGGCACCGGGGGCGAGCGCCCCTCTGCTCGGGCGTGCGGAAAGGCAGTCGTGGGACCCAACGCGCACCAGCTACGCCGAGCCCTGGCCCGCGCCCGACGTGGCGCCGGCATCGACCCCGCCGAGGCGACCGTGCTGCTCGCCGCCCGCGGCGCCGACCTCGACGCGCTGTGCTCGGTGGCCGCCCGGGTGCGGGACGCGGGCCTGGTCGCCGCCGGCCGGCCCGGGGTGGTGACGTACTCCCCCAAGGTCTTCATCCCCGTCACTCGGCTCTGCCGCGACCGCTGCCACTACTGCACGTTCGTGACGGTGCCGGGCAGGCTCACCTCCCCGTTCCTGGACCCCGACGAGATCCTCGCCATCGCCGCCGAGGGCGCCACGCTCGGCTGCCTCGAGGCGCTGTTCACGCTCGGCGACCGGCCCGAGGACCGCTGGCCCGAGGCCCGGGAGTGGCTGGACTCGCGCGGCTACGACTCCACGCTGGCCTATGTCCGCGCGATGGCGGTGCGGGTGCTGGAGGAGACCGGGCTGCTGCCACACCTCAACCCCGGGGTGATGTCGTGGGAGGAGATGAACCGGCTCAAGCCGGTCGCCCCCTCGATGGGGATGATGCTCGAGACGACCTCGACCAGGCTGTTCGAGACGAGGGGCGAGGCGCACCACGGCTCTCCCGACAAGGACCCGGCGGTCCGGCTGCGGGTCCTGGAGGACGCCGGCCGCCTGTCGGTGCCGTTCACCTCCGGTCTGCTGGTCGGCATCGGCGAGACAATGGCCGAGCGGGCGGACACGATCTTCGCGCTGCGCGCCAACGCCCGCCGCTACGGCGCTCTCCAGGAGGTCATCGTCCAGAACTTCCGGGCCAAGCCGGACACCGCGATGCGGCACACCGACGACCTCGGGCTGGAGGAGTACCGCGCCGCGATAGCGGTCACCCGCATCGTGATGGGACCGAGGATGCGCGTGCAGGCGCCGCCCAACCTGGTCTCGCTGGAGGAGTGCACCGCACTGCTCGGCGCCGGCGTCGACGACTGGGGCGGCGTCTCCCCGCTCACCCCCGACCACGTGAACCCCGAACGACCCTGGCCCTCCCTCGACCGGCTCCGTGCGGTCACCGCCGGCTCCGGGCTCGACCTCCGGCCCCGGCTCACCGTCCACCCGGAGTACGTCGTCGGCTCGTTCGTCCGCGGCGAGCCCTGGCTCGACCCCCGCCTCGCCGGTCACATCGCCGCGCTCGCGGACCGCACCGGCCTCGCGCGCCCCGGCGTACGCCCCGAGGGGTTGCCGTGGCAGGAGCCCGACGGCGGGTTCGCCGCCGTCGGAGCGGGCACCGGCCGCACCGACCTGCACGCCGCCATCGACACCGAGGGCCGCACCCACGACCGCCGCGACGACTTCGACACCGTCTACGGCTCCTGGGACGCGCTCCGCGAGGTAGTCCCTGACGTTCGGGCCCCTGACGCGCCCGATCCGGGGCCCGAACGTCAGGGAGTATCCCGGTTCGGCGAGGGGCGGGAGGCACTCGCGGCCGCCGAGCGGGACCCGGGCGGGCTCTCGGACGACCACGCGTTGACGCTGATGACGGCGGAGGGCCCGCTGCTCGACGAGGTCGTGCGCCTCGCCGACCGGCTCCGCCGCGAGACCGTGGGCGACGACGTCACCTATGTCGTCAACCGGAACATCAACTTCACCAACGTCTGCTACGTCGGGTGCCGGTTCTGCGCGTTCGCCCAACGCCGCACGGACCCGGACGCCTACTCCCTCTCGCTCGAGCAGGTCGCCGACCGCGCCCAGGAGGCCTGGGACCGCGGCGCGAGCGAGGTCTGCATGCAGGGCGGCATCGACCCCGAGCTGCCGGGGACGGCGTACTTCGACCTCGCCGCCGCCGTGAAGCAGCGGGTGCCCGAGATGCACGTGCACGCGTTCAGCCCGATGGAGATCGTCAACGGCGCCAGCCGGACCGGGCTGTCGTTCGAGGACTTCCTGATCAAGGCCCGCGAGTCCGGGCTCGACACCGTCCCGGGCACCGCCGCCGAGATCCTCGACGACGAGGTCCGCTGGATCCTCACCAAGGGCAAGCTCCCGACCGCGACCTGGGTGCAGGTGGTGAGCACCGCGCACCGCGTCGGGCTGCGGTCGAGCTCGACGATGATGTACGGCCACGTCGACAACCCGCGGCACTGGGTCCAGCACCTGCGCGTCCTGAGCCGGATCCAGGATGAGACGGGTGGCTTCACCGAGTTCGTGCCGCTGCCCTTCGTGCACACCTCGTCGCCGATCTACCTCGCCGGCGTCGCCCGTCCCGGCCCGACGCTGCGCGACAACCTCGCGGTCCACGCCCTGGCCAGGATCATGCTGCACGGCCGGATCGACAACATCCAGACCTCGTGGGTCAAGCTCGGCATCGACGGCACCCGGGCGATGCTGAACGCCGGCGCCAACGACGTCGGCGGCACCCTGATGGAGGAGACCATCTCCCGCATGGCCGGCTCGGAGCACGGCTCGGCCAAGACCGTCGCCGAGCTCACCGACATCGCCGCCGGCATCGACCGCCCGGTCCGCGAGCGCACCACGACGTACGGCGACCCCCGCGTGCGCGCCAGCGCCGGCACCGCCGGCTCCCCGCGCTGAGCCGGGTCAGGAGAACGCGGCTCAGGCGAACGCGGGCATCACCCGGTCGTGGATCAGCTGGAGCTGGGTGTCGACGTCGGGCACGCCCTCGATCTCGCGGCCCATCAGGGCCTTCACCAGGGCCTTGTCGGTGATCGCCAGGATGAGGTGGTTGATGCCGGCCGAGACGATCTCGCTCTGCAGCTTCTCGGCGCACTCCTCGGGAGTGCCGGCGATCGAGAGCCGCTCGGCGATCTCCGGGGTGGTGAGCTCGATGCCGCGAGCCATGTCGCCGGCGCCGATGGCCTCGATGATCGGCGCCATCTCCTCCGGCTCGACGCCGTTGCGCCGCAACTGGTCGTGGGGCATCGAGGAGGCGTAGAGGCCGACCATGCTGCGGGCCGCGTCCTTGGCCTGGGCCGAGTCCTCGCCGCAGGAGAAGACCACCCAGGCGCCGAGGTCGAGGTCCTGCACGTTCTTTCCGGCTCGCTCGGCACCGATCGTGCAGTGCTCCATCATGTAGTCGTACGCCTCGCGGGTGTAGCTCAGCGCGTGGTGGCACCCGTCGGAGAACTCCGCGGAGACCTCGAAGGACTTCGGGCCCTTCATCGCGCCCATCTTCACCGGCAGGTGCTGCTGCACCGGGCGAGCGAACGTGAACAGCCCGGTGTAGTTGAAGAACTCGCCCTCATGGGTGATCGTGCCCTCGTCGAGGAGGGTGCGGATCACCTGCACGCCCTCCTTCACGCGCGAGAGCGGCTTGGTCTTGGCCCAGTCGATGCCGTACTGCGCGAGGAGGCCGAAGTTGCCGCTGGACAGCACCACCTCGGCACGGCCGTCGGTCAGCTCGTCGAGGGTCGCGGCGGCCTGGGCGATCAGCGTCGGCTCGCGCAGCACGACGCCCGAGACGCTCGGGCCCATCCTGATCCGCGAGGTGTCGGCCGCGGCGGCCGCGAAGAGCAGCCAGAGGTCCTTGTGCCAGGTCTCGTCCGCGGCGTACACCGCGTAGAACCCGAGCTCGTCGGCCTTCCTGATCGACGCCAGGGACTCCGTGAGGGGGTAGTCCGGGAGCATCACATAGCTGAACTTCATGAGTTCCTCCTTGTCGGGCACCGCTGCCCGGGTTCGTTGCCGGCCGAGACGAGATCCCTGGTCATGACGAGCCGTCCTCGGCGTCGATCTCGGCCAGCAGCTCGGAGCCGGTGACCACCCGGGAGGCGAAGTGGCGATGCATCCAGGCGAGGTGGTCAGCCCGGCTGTTCATGATCCTGAGGCTGTCCCAGTTGGGGAACTCCTGCTGGAGCACCCACCGGTCCATCAACCGGGGATCGACCTCGAAGAGGTGCGGGTGCGTGGTGAGGGCGACGTCGGAGACGCGCTCGGCAGCGGGCGGGGTGTGCTGCTCGGCGTACCGGAACCCGATCGGCGGGTCCGTGGCGTCCTCGCTCATGGTCGCGTTCCCGTCTCGTAGGCCCGGTCGAGGAGGTACTTGCCGGGGTTCATGATGTTGTTCGGGTCGAGCGCCCGTTTGAGGTCGAGCATCACGTCGAACCCGCGGCCGAGCTCGTCGGGCACCAGGTCGACCTCACCCTCCCGGCACGAGCCGTGGCAGGCGCTGATCGAACCGTTGTGGGCCAGGCTGACCGCGGCGATGTCGCGCTTGGCCCGGACCCACATCTCCCAGGCCCGGTCGTCGAGCCGCTGCTCCCAGATCCCGACGTCGATCTCGGTGAGGTAGTCGACGCCGGTGCTGCCCGAGGTGTAGGCGAACATCCCCCAGTCGTCGAAGACGTCGGTGCGGCGGCGGAGGTCGGCGACGATCGCGTGCCAGGCCTTCGACACCGCCGGCAGGGCGGTGTAGTTGACGGCGGCGTCCTCGCAGTGCCAGCTCATCGGCACCACCTGGCCCGCCTTGGTTCGACCGTGCAACGGGGTGGCGTAGCGGTCGTGCCGTGCCGCCCAGTCACCCTCGGAGATCTCGTCGCCCAGGTAGCGCGCTCCGTGCTCCCTCGCGATCCTGAACAGCCGCCTGCCGGCCGGCCTGACCTCGTCCTCGTAGCCGTACATCACCGCGCACACCAGGGCCCGGACGTCGCCCGGCTGCGGGATGTAGGCCTCGTCGTCGCGCCGGAGGTAGGCGACCTTCCATTCGTCGAACAGCACGGCACCGGCGAAGGTCGCCACCCCAGCGCGGGCCAGCGCGCCCACGCAGGCGTAGGCGTCGTCGTAGTCGTCGAACGCCCAGAACGGCGAGAGCTCGGCCTCAGGCTTGGGGAAGAGCTTGAGCGTGGCCTCGGTGGCGATGCCGAGCGTGCCCTGGTGGCCCATGAACAGGTGCTTGAGCTGGTAGCCGCTCGAGGACTTGCTGACCTTGTGCCCGACGCCGTCGCCGACGTGCATCACCTCGCCGGTCGGGAGCACGTGGTCGAAGCTGAGCACGAGGTCGCGGGTGTGCCCGTAGCGCGAGCCGATCAGCGACCACCCGCTGGTGCCGATCCGACCGCCGACCAGCGAGCACGGGTACGACGCCGGGTCGTCGGGGTAGAACAGCCCGTGCCCGGCGAGCTCCTCGTTGAGCTTGAGCATGCTGATCCCGGTGCCGACCGTGACGGTCCGGTTGGCGAGGTCGATCTCCTTGATGGCGTTCATCCGCTTGACGTCGACGACGATGCCGCCACGCAGGGGGACGGCCCCGTCGGTGAGGCCGGTGCCGCCGTCGCGGGGTACGACGGGCACGCGCAGGTCGTTGGCGATGCGGACCACGCCGGCGACCTCGTCGGTGCTGGTGGGCAGCACGGCGAGGTCGGGGAGTCGCTCGGACCAACGGTGCACCGGGAACGGCGCCGGGACCCGCGCCCGGTTGTAGCGGTCCGGTCTGGAGGTGAGGATCTGGTCGTCGCGCAGCACGGTGCGCAGGGCGGTCACGAGCTCGTCGAGCCTCTCGACCGCGAGCGTCACGACGAGCTCCCGTCGTGGGACCCGCCGACCGTGATCCCGAGCGACTCGGCGAGCAGCTCGTGGATGTCGACCACGTCGATGCTCACCGCCGCGCCCGCCTCGGCGAGGGGCCGTTCCGACCAGGGACACGCGCTGACCAGCGTGTCGACCTCCAGGGCCGACGCCTTCTCCAGCCGGCCGGCCGAGATCGCCGCGGTGAGCTCGGGCTTCTCGACGGGCAGCCCACCCCCGCCGCCGGAGCAGTAGGACCACTGGGTGACCCGGTCGACGTCCGTGAAGTCCAGGCCGGGGATCGCTCGGAGGATCTCGCGGGGCTCCTGCCAGATGCCCTTGCGCTTGTTGAGTCGACAGGGGTCGTGGTAGGTCACCGCGCGCTCGACGGGCACCGAGGGGGTCAGCCTTCCCTCCCGGATCAGCTCGGCGAGCAGCTCCACGACGAGGACCACCTCGATGTCGAACTCGGCACCGAAGTACGTCGGGTAGTCCTCGGTGAAGGAGATGTAGTCGTGCGGGTCCAGCACGAGCACCCGGGTGGTCCCCGTCGCTCGCCAGTTGTCGAGGTTGTGCCGGGCGAAGCGCCTCGCCTGGTCGACGTACCCCATCTCGGCGGCCGGGCCCCCGCAGCACCACTGCTCGCCCATCAGCCCGAAGTCGTAGTCCGCCTGCTGCAGGATCTGGGCGACGGCGCGCGGGACCGAGGTGCGGTAGAACGCCGCCTCGCAGTCGACGAACAGCACGGTCGGGCCGCCGATCGGCAGGTCCAGCCCCTCGGACCAGTCGCGCACGTGGTCCTGGCTCACCGGGATCTCGCCGAGCACGGGCTCGTGCGTCCGCTCGTCGGTGCGGGCGTTCCAGGACTGCCAGGCCGGCTGGTGCACCCCACTCTCGACGGCGAGAGCGCGGACGGCCTTGACCACGTCGACGGTGCGCGTCCGGAAGCGGTAGAAGTCGCCGGTGAAGAGCGTGTTCGGGCAGCGGAGCTCGCAGGCGCCGCACTGGGTGCAGTTGACGTAGTCGGAGGCGACCTCCTCGATGGTCAGCTCGCCCCTGTCCATGGCCACGACGTTGGCGTGGAAGGCGGTCGGCGTCCACGACTCGTTGCGGGTCACCTGGGTCACGGGGCAGACCTCGCGGCAGAACTTGTGGCCCGAGGAGAAGCAGTTGTAGGCCGCGTTGCGCCAGGTCTCGGTGAACTCCTCGGTCGGGGTCGGCTCCGCGGGCGGCTCGGGTGCGCCGGCGATCTCGTCGGGCATCGCCGACAGCCCGTCGGGGTTGTCACGCATGCCGGGTGTGAACGGCACGGACACCGGGTCCGAGGGACCCTGCCGGTCGAGCTGCGTCATACCAGGCCTCCTGCCAGACGTGATGCAGGTCACATTCTTGGCAAGATACGGCGCCGCACGGGCGCGCCACAAGAGGGCCGGGCCTGTGGAGAACGGGCGGCACCAGCGGGCCCCGTCGGGCAGGGTGGAGGCATGGGCGCCTCGAGGGCGGTGCGGCAGCGCCGACGGCTGCGCCGCGACCTGCGGGAGGCGGTCTTCGAGCTCCGCTCGGGGACCCGGCTGCGGGTGTTCGCCCCGCAGCTGCACGTCGGCACGCTCGCCGGGCCGACGGTGACGTACGCCGCGAGCGACGCGCCCGACGTCGGCCTGCGGGCCGAGATCGCGGCGGCACTGGTGAGCCGCGCCCTGGTGGTCACCTCCGGCGGCCTCCCGGGTCCGGAGGCCTGGCTGACCCGCGTGGGGTGGCCGGAGCCGCACGACCTCGACCTGGCCTGGCTGCCGTCGCTGCGGCGCGCCTTCGCCGAGGCCGGGCTGGCGCCGCGCTGCGTCGCGGTCGTCACCAAGCAGGGGTGGTACGACCCGGTCCTCGACCAGCGGGTGGTGTGGGACCGGCTGCGGATCAGGGGGCGCTGACCGAGGCGGTCACGCCTCCCACGTGTGCACCGGCTCGTTGGTGTGCATCGCCTCGCGGTAGGCCACCAGGGTCCGGCGCAGCGCCTCCGGGCGCTCATGCGAGGCGGCCTCGCTGCGCAGCCGGTGGGCGAACCACTCCGCACCGTTGGTGCCGATCAGGCAGCGTTGCTCGATGATGCCGAGGAAGCGCTTCGCCTCGTCGTCGGCCACCCCCCAGGACGCCAGGCCCTGGTAGGCCAGCGGCAGCAGCCGACGCAGCACCAGCTCGGTGGCCCGCACCTGACCGACCCCGGGCCAGTAGACCTGGGCGTCGATGCCCTGCTGGGCGGCGGTGTGGAAGTTCTCCTCGGCGGCGCTGAACGACATCTGCGACCAGAGCGGCCGCTCGGCCTCGGCGAGCGCCCGCACCAGCCCGAAGTAGAAGGCGGCGTTGGCCATGGTGTCGACGACCGTGGGCCCGGCCGCCAGCACGCGGTTCTCGACGCGCAGGTGGGGGACGCCGTCGGCGATGTCGTAGATCGGGCGGTTCCAGCGGTAGATCGTGCCGTTGTGCAGCCGCAGCTCGTGCAGCCCGGGCACTCCCCCGGCCTCCAGCACCGCCAGCGGGTCCTCGTCCTCCGTCACCGGGAGCAGCGCCGGGAAGTAGCGGACGTTCTCCTCGAACAGGTCGAAGATCGAGGTGATCCAGCGCTCCCCGAACCAGACCCGCGGGCGCACGCCCTGGGCCTTGAGCTCCTCGCTGCGGGTGTCGGTGGCCTGCTCGAACAGCGGGATCCGGGTCTCGCGCCACAGCTCCTTGCCGAGGAGGTACGGCGAGTTGGCGCCCACCGCGAGCTGGATCGCGGCGATCGCCTGGGAGGCGTTCCAGTACGCCGGGAAGTCGTCCGGCGACGTCTGCACGTGCAGCTGGGTGCTGGTGCAGGCCGCCTCGGGGACGATCGAGTCGGCGGTTGTTTCGAGCCGCTCGACGCCGCGGATGTCGATGGTGATGTCCTCGCCGCGGGCGGCCAGGATCTGGTCGCTGAGCAGCTGGTAGCGCGGGTTGCTGCTCAGCGACGACGGGCTCATGTGCCCCTCCGCGAGGGTGGGCAGGATGCCGATCATCACCATGTGCGCGCCGACCTTGGCCGCGTTCGACTCGGCGTCGTTGAGGCTGGCTCGGAGGTTCTCCTCGTAGGCCGAGAGGCCGGCGTCGCGCAGCACCCGTGGCGGCACGTTGATCTCGACGTTGAACTGGCCCAGCTCGGTCTGGAAGTCGGGGTCGGCGATCTCGGCGAGCACGTCGGCGTTCTTGAACGCGGGGTCACCGACGTCGTCGACGAGGTTGAGCTCGATCTCGAGCCCGGTCATCGGGTCGTCGGTGTCGAACGCCGCCTCGCGGAGCATCCGCGCGAAGACGTCGAGGCAGCGCCGCACCTTCTCGCGGTGCCGCGTGCGATCCGCCCGGGAGAACTCCTGTGCTGCGACCTCTTCGCCCATGAATGCACCCTAGTGTCTGGTTGTGCGGTCGTGGACCACGCGCCGCGCCCGGGCACCCCGGTCAGGGCAGCACCGGTCAGCCCGGCACGGTCAGCCCAGCACCGTCAGCCCAGCACCGGCAGCGCCGACTGCGGTAGGGGGGTCCAGGCCGAGGGAGGCAGCGCCTGCTCGAGGGTGCGCGCGACCAGCCCCGCCATCCGGTAGTCGGGGTGGGCGAGCGCGCACCGGTCGAGGGCGCACCACGCCAGCGCACCGTCGCCGGCCAGCCACGCCGCGAACGCCAACAGCGCGGCCGGTGCCGCGAGCAGCTCGGTGGGGCAGCGACGCACGACATCGCGCCACACCTCGACGTGGTGGCGGGCCTCCTCCCGCGACATCAGCGACCACGCCACGTCGCGCAGCTCGAGGTCACCGCAGGCGGCCACCAGCCGGCCCACCTCCGGGTCGGACAGCCGGGTGCCGCCGACGGCACGGAGCACGGCGGCGCGCACCCAGCGCGCCTCGGCGGGTCGCTGCGGCCCGGGCACCGGGACGCCAGCCCGGGCCGCGGCCTCGACCGCCTCCAGCGCTGCGAGGTCGGAGCCGACCAGGGTGGCGGCCAGCTCCTCCCGTGAGCCGAGGGTCACCCGGCCGTCGAGGACCGTGGCGGCCCGGAAGGGATGACTGCGGTCGTCGTAGGGGCGTCCGACGCCGCGGTCCGGTGCCCGGTCGGGAAGCATGGGGAACCAGTGCCGCCCGTCCGCCCGCAGCACGTCGACGACGTCGACGTCCGCCGCGGAGAACCCGTCCAGGAGGGCCCCGGCCAGGACGTCGGCCGCGTCGGCGTCATCGGTGTAGAGCACGAAGGCGACCCGTCCGACCCCGTGGCGCAGCACCGGGTCGAGCAGCACCGCCACCAGCTCGGGATGGTCGACGGGGTCGGTGGGCAGGTCGACGCGCGCGTGGAAGGTCTGGCCCGGCGGGGCGCTGGTGAAGGTCAGCATCACCACGGAGTCGGATGGGCGGAAGCCGAGGACGCAGGGCACCGCGGCCAGCAGGTCCTCGGGGCTGCGGGCACGGAGGGTGGTGGATTTCGTCATGGCTCCACCGTGGCCGGGTCCGCCGACGGCGCCCGGGCGTCGTACGGCGGCCTGTGGAGGAGCGCCGCCCCGGCCCGGCCTGTGCAGGGAAAGTGGGTCGTCGGCGGTAGTTTCCGGGCCATGGGGTCGGCGTGAGGGGGAGCTGAGGGCAGCGGCATGAGGGCAGCGGCATGAGGGCGGAGGCATGAGGGCGGAGGCCTCGGTGCTGCACCTCGACCTCGACGCGTTCTTCGCCGCGGTCGAGCAGCGCGACAAGCCGTCGCTGCGCGGCAAGCCGGTCGTGGTCGGCGGCGTCGGCGGCCGGGGGGTGGTGGCGACCGCGTCCTACGAGGCCCGGGTCTTCGGCGTCCGATCGGCGATGTCGACCCGCGAGGCCCGCTCCCGGTGCCCACATGCGGCGTTCCTGAACGGCCGGTTCCACGCCTACCGCGACACCAGCCGGGCGGTGATGGAGGTGCTCCGCGCGGCCTCGCCGCTGGTCGAGCCGCTGTCGCTGGACGAGGCCTTCGTCGACCTCCGCACCGCGCCCGGGCTCGACGTGACCGACGTCGACGACGTCACCGCGTTCGGCGACCTGCTCCGCGCCCGGGTCCACGAGGCCACCGGCGGGCTCACCGCCAGCGTCGGCATCGGCACCTCGAAGTTCATCGCGAAGGTGGCCAGCGACCTCGACAAGCCCGACGGCCTGGTCGTGGTGCCGGCGGGCACCGAGCAGGATCTGCTCCGCCCGATGAAGGTCACCGTGATCCCCGGCGTCGGGCCGGCCACCACCGAGCGGCTGCGCCGCGCGGGGGTGCAGACCGTCGCCGACCTGGAGGCGGTCAGCGAGGAGGAGCTGGTCCGCCTGGTGGGCAGGTCGCACGGGCACGGGCTCTGGCGGCTGGCGCGTGCGCTCGACGACCGGGCGGTGGAGCCCGAGCGCGAGACCAAGTCGGTGAGCGTCGAGGGCACCTACGAGGACGACCTGACCGACCGCCGGCTGATGGAGGGCCTGCTGACCCGGCAGGCCGGCAACGTCGCCGAGCGGCTGCGCAGGCACGGCCTCTCCGGGCGGACGGTGAGCATCAAGGTCCGGTTGCACGACTTCACCACGCTCAGCCGGTCCACGACGCTGCCCTCGCCGACCGACAACGGTGCAGTGGTGGCGCGCCTGGCCCGCAGTCTGCTCGCCGACCTCGACACCTCGGGCGGCGTCCGGCTGCTCGGCGTCGGTGTCTCCGGTCTGGCCGACTGGGTCCAGGACGACCTGTTCGGCGTCGAGCCGGAGCCCGAGCCGGAGGAGGAGGCGGCGCTCCCCGAGGGGCCGAGCCGGACCTGGGCACCCGGCGCGGACGTCCAGCACGCCGAGATGGGGCGCGGCTGGGTGTGGGGGGCCGGCCGGGGCGTGGTCACGGTGCGTTTCGAGACCGCCCGGACCGGGCCCGGACCGGTGCGTTCCTATCGCGCCGACGACACCGACCTCACGCCGTTCATCCCCGCTCCCGAGTGAACCGCACCGTCTCCCCCGGTCGCAGCTGCGCACAGCGGGGCACGTCCTCGGGCGCCACCACCCCGATCACCGGGTAGCCGCCGGTCACCGGGTGGTCCGCGAGCAGCACCACCGGCTGGCCGTCCGGTGGCACCTGCACCGCGCCGAGCACCATCCCCTCGCTGGCCAGCTCGTCCCTCCGCCGCCGGTCCAGCCGGGCGCCCCCCAGCCGCAGCCCGACCCGGTTGGAGTCCGTGGAGACGGTGTACGCCGTGGCGCACAGCGCCTCGACCGCGCCCGGGGCGAACCAGTCGTCCCGCGGCCCGGCCCGCAGCCGCAGCGGTCCGGGTCGGGCGGGGCGCGGGGTGTCGTGGTCCTGCGGGTCGGCGTGGGAGCGGCCGACCGGGAGCACCGTCCCCGCCGCCAGCCGGGGCGGGCCGACCCACGCGAGGGTGTCGGTCGACCGGGACCCGAGCACCTCCGGCACGGCGATCCCTCCCGCGACCGCCAGGTAGGACCGCACCCCCGACCGGGCCGGACCGAGCAGGACCTCGCTGCCGGAGTCGGCGTACACCGGGGAGCCGAAGGCGACGGGCCGGCCGCCGACCAGGACGTCACAGGGCGCGCCGGTCACCGCCAGCCAGAGGCCCGCCCCGGCCCGGAGCCGGGCCCCGGTCAGGGTAATCTCCACCACCGCTGCCGTCACCGCGTTGCCGACCAACCGGTTGGCCAGCGCGGCGGCCGGCGCGTCGAGGGCGCCCGCCCGTGGCACCCCGAGGTGTGCCCAGCCGGGACGACCGCGGTCCTGCACGGTCGCCAGCGCCCCGGGGTCGACGACGACGAGGCTCACCGCGCCTCGATCCCTCGGGTCGCGGGGCCGGTGGAGGCGGCGTCGCGGAACCGCACGCGGGTCCCCGGCGCCAGCAGCGCGGGGTGCTCTCGGGCCTGGTCCCACAGCGTCGCGTCGGTGGTGCCGAGCACCTGCCAGCCGCCGGGCGAGGCGGTGGGATAGATCCCGGTCCACGGCCCGGCGACCGCCACCGCACCGGCCGGGACCCGGGGGCGCGGCGTGTCCCGGCGGGGTACGTCGCCGTCCTCGTCGCCGGAGGTCAGGTAGGCGAAGCCGGGCGCGAAGCCGCAGAAGGCCACGACGTACTCCCGCGACGCGTGCCGGGCCGCGACGTCGCCGGGGGCGACACCCCAGGCCTCCGCCACCACCGCCAGGTCCGGTCCGTCGTAGGCCACGGCGACCTCGACGAGCTCGCCGGGAGGCGCCGCCTGCTCCGGCGCCCAGCCCGACAGCAGGCCGGGCAGGGCGTCGAGGTCGTCGACACCGTCGATCAGCACGGTGGCGGCTGCCGGGACCACGTCGTCGGCGTCCACGCGGGAGCGGGCCCACAGCGCCAGCGAGAGAGCCTGGCCGGTGTCGTCCACCTCGACCAGGGCGGCGCGGCGGCCTACCGGGATCACCTGCATGCCGGGAGTCTGGCAGAAGCGACGAGCCCGCTCAGCCCGCCGAGAACGCCACCAGCCGGTGCCCGGCGGCCTCGAGCGCCCGGCGTACCGCGACCGCGTGCGCCACCGCGTCCGGCGCGTCGCCGTGCACGCAGACCGAGTCGACGACGGGGTCCCTCGACGCGGCCAGCGCCAGCGCGTTCCGCGCGATGTCGGCCCCGTCGGTGACGAGAGCGCCGGGCCGGTCGCGGGGCACCAGGCGGCCGTCGTCGGTGTAGCCGCGGTCCGGGAACCCCTCGAGGAACACCTGCCGGCCCGCCGCGGCCGCCAGCCGGACGAGCGCGCCGCGCGGGAGGCCGAGCACCGGCAGCGCACCCGAGCCGTCCAGCACCGCCGCCGCCTGCTCGTCGTCGTCGACGACCCGGTGGTAGAGCGCCCCGTGCGGCTTGAGGTAGGCCACTCGCGTGCCGGCCGCCGCCGCATGCGCGGCCAGCACGCCCACCTGGTCGGCCACCTGGCCGCGCAGCAGATCGGAGGAGACGTCGAGCCGGCGGCGCCCGAAGTGCTCCCGATCGGCATAGCTGACCTGGGCGCCGACGGCCACCCCGAGCCGAGCGGCCTCCTCGCAGACCCGGCGCATGGTGGCGTCCGTCCCCGCGTGGTAGCCGCAGGCGACGTTGGCGCTGGTCACCACCGCGAGCAGCGCGTCGTCGTCGGTGACCTCCTCGCCGAGGTCGGCGTTCAGGTCGATCCTCCGGGTGCCCACCAGCCCATTGTCGCGCCGCTCTAGAGTCCCCACCATGGCCGAATCCCAGCAGCCTCCCGTCGCCGCCCGTCGTCCCCTCGAACGGACGGTCCACGGCGAGGTCCTCGTCGACGAGTACGAGTGGCTGCGCGCCAAGGACGACCCGGAGGTGACGGCGTACCTCGAGGCCGAGAACGCCTGGACGCAGGAGCGGACGGCCCACCTGGCCGGCCTGCGCCAGCAGCTCTTCGACGAGATCAAGAAGCGCACCCACGAGACCGACCTGTCGGTGCCGAGCCGGGTCCGCGGTCACTGGTACTACTCCCGGTCCTACGAGGGCAAGGAGTACGGCGCCATCTGCCGCGTCCCGGTGGCGGACGCCACCGGTTGGACCCCGCCGCGGCCGGCGGAGGACTGCGCGGCCGACCAGCCGGCGCTCCCCGGCGAGCAGTTGCTCCTCGACCTCAACGAGCTGGCCGAGGGCCACGACTTCTTCTCGCTGGGCGGGTCGGCCGTCAGTCCCGACGAGAACCTGATCGCCTACGCCACCGACGTGGTCGGCGACGAGCGCTACACGGTGCGGGTCCGGGACCTGCGCACCGGCGAGACGCTTCCGGACGAGATCCCCGGCACCCTCGGCGGCGTCACCTGGGACCCCCGCGGCGCGGTGTTCTACTACACGACCGTCGACGAGAGCTGGCGTCCGGACAAGGTCTGGCGGCACCGTCTCGGCACGGATCCGGCTCAGGACGAGATCGTCCACCACGAGCCCGACCAGCGCTTCTGGCTCGGCGTCGGACGGACCCGCAGCGACCGCTTCCTGATGATCGTGTCGGGGTCGAAGACCACCAGCGAGTACCGCCTCCTCGACGCCGAGCTCGGGGACGGGGACGGGGAGTTCGTGGTCTTCGCCCCTCGGGAGGCCGATCTGGAGTACCACCTCGAGCACGCGGTGATCGCCGGCGAGGACACCCTCCTGGTCATGCACAACGGCAGCGGCGCGAACTTCGAGCTGGCCCGCACCCCGGCCGGGCCGACCCCGCGGTCCGACTGGCAGCCGCTGATCGCCCACGACCCCGACGTCCGGCTCGAGGACGTCGACGCGTTCGCCGGACACCTCGTGGTGCACCAGCGCAGCGACGGGCTGACCCAGCTGCGCATCCTCGAGCTCGGCGACGCGGGCGTCGGCGACGACTACCTCGTCGGGTTCGACGACGAGGTCTACACGATCGCCTCGGGGGGCAACCCCGAGTTCGGGCAGCCGGTGGTGCGCTTCGGCTACACCACGCTCGCCACCCCCGGAGGCGTGCACGCCTACGACGTCCGCACCCGAGAGACCACGCTGCTCAAGCAGACACCGGTCCGCGACTTCGACCCCGCGGCGTACGAACAGCACCGCACCTGGGCCACCGCCCCCGACGGCACCCGCGTGCCGGTCTCGATCGTGGTCCCGGCCGGTGCACCGCGCGACGGCTCGGTGCCGTTCCTGCTCTACGGGTACGGCGCCTACGAGACGTCGATCGACCCCTACTTCTCGATCTCCCGGCTCTCGTTGCTGGACCGGGGCGCCGGGTTCGCCATCGCGCACGTCCGCGGTGG
This sequence comes from uncultured Actinomycetota bacterium, assembly GCA_963767955.1. Classification (GTDB taxonomy): domain Bacteria; phylum Actinomycetota; class Actinomycetes; order Propionibacteriales; family Nocardioidaceae; genus Nocardioides. The sequence continues at coordinate 1,375,833 of CAVYGA010000003.1, forward strand.
CGGCGAGATGGGCCGGCACTGGTACGACGACGGCAAGCTCGGGAACAAGCAGCACACCTTCACCGACTTCGCCGCCTGCGCGCGGCACCTGATCGCGGAGGGCTGGACCGCCGCGGACCGGTTGGTCGCCGAGGGCGGGAGCGCCGGCGGACTGCTGATCGGCGCGGTCGCGAACCAGGCTCCGGAGCTGTTCTCCGGCCTGGTCGCGCAGGTGCCGTTCGTCGACAACCTGACCACGATGCTCGACGCCTCGCTGCCGCTCACGGTCATCGAGTACGACGAGTGGGGCAACCCCGAGGGCGACCCCGAGGCCTTCCGCACGATCCGCGCCTACGCGCCGTACGACAACGTCACCGACGCCGACTACCCGCCGATCCTGGCCGAGTGCTCGCTCAACGACACCCGGGTGCTCTACGTCGAGGCCGCCAAGTGGGTGGCCCGCCTGCGGGCCCGGGCGACGGGCCGCCGCGACTTCCTGCTCAAGACCGAGATGTCGGCCGGCCACGGCGGTGTCTCCGGGCGCTACCAGGCCTGGCACGACCGCGCCTTCACCGCCGCCTGGATCCTCGATCGGATGGGCCTGGCCTGAGAAGTCCCTGAGAAGTGGTGGAACGGGCAACTACCCGCGTTCCCCGAGCGTCTATCTGGGTACAGGCGCAACGTCCGACGGAGGGAATCTCCGACCCGGCGCAGGCGTTGGACCAAGCGTGGTGACAGCCAGCACGGTCATCACCCAGTGAGGAGGGCGCACCATGGCCACCAGGACCGCTACCGCGACGCGTGAGATCGAGGGCCGCGACAGCGTCGGGCTGTACCTCGACGAGATCGCCCGCACCCCGCTGCTCGACGCCGAGACCGAGGTCGAGCTCTCCAAGACCATCGAGGCCGGCCTCCTCGCCGAGCACCTCCTCGCCGTGGGTCGGGTCGGCCGGCGCAAGGGAGGCGCCCCCAAGAGCGCCAACCAGGACGAGCTCGAGTGGCTCGCCGCGGAGGGCCGCCGGGCTGTCCGGCGCTTCACCGAGGCCAACCTGCGCCTGGTCGTGTCCATCGCCCGCAAGTACGGCCGCGCGCAGATGCCGATGCTCGACCTGATCCAGGAGGGCAACACCGGCCTGATCCGCGCGGTCGAGAAGTTCGACTACACCAAGGGCTACAAGTTCAGCACCTACGCGACCTGGTGGGTGCGCCAGGCGATCACCCGCGGCATCGCGCAGCAGGCACGCGTCGTACGCCTGCCCGTGCACGTGGTCGAGGAGCTCAACCAGGTCGGCAGCGCCCGGCGCACGCTCGAGCGCCAGCTGGGCCGCGACCCCGACCCGGAGGAGATCGCCACCGAGCTCGACATGGACATCGAGCGGGTCATCGACCTGCTCCGCTGGGGCCGGGAGCACGTCAGCCTGGACTCCCCCGTCGACGAGGACGGCGACACCTCGCTGGGCGACCTGATGGCCCAGGAGACCACTCCCAGTCCCGACCTCGAGGTGCTCGACGTCGAGAGCCGTGACCGGCTCAACTCGCTGGTGGGGCTGCTCGACGACCGGGCCGCCGACATCATCCGGTCCCGCTACGGCCTGACCGACGGGCGGCAGCACAAGCTCGCCGACATCGGCGCCAAGCACGGCATCTCCGCCGAGCGGGTGCGTCAGCTCGAGCGCGAGGCGATCCAGAAGCTCCGCAAGGCCGCCGACCCCGACCTGGCGGCCTGACCGGGCGGCCCGACCGGCCCACTGACCGCTCGGCGGATCAGGGTCGCGCCGCTCCGGCGCCGCTCCGACCCGCCGAGACCAGCTCCTCGACGACCTCCGCCACGCGCTGGCGGAGGTCGTCGAGCGTCCCGGTGTTGTCGATGACGTGGGTGGCCGCGGCCAGCCGCTGCTCCCGGGTCGCCTGGGCGGCCACCCTGCTCATCGCCTCGTCGCGGCTCATCCCCCGCAGCGTGGTCATCCGCTCGACCTGCAGCTGCGGGGGTACGTCGACCACGACGACCGCGTCGAAGCTGCCGGCCTGACCGGTCTCGACCAGCAGCGGGATGTCGTGGACCACGAGAGCGCCCGGCGGAGCCGCGTCCTCCAGCTCGCGACCGCGGGCCCGCACGCGCGGGTGGATGATCGCCTCCAGGGCGCGCCGCTGCGGCTCGTCGGCGAACACGAGGGCGCCCATCGCGGGCCGGTCGAGCGCACCGTCCGCGGTCAGCACGCCGGCACCGAAGGTGGCCACGACCTCCGCGAGACCGTCGGTGCCGGGCGCGACCACCTCACGGGCCAGCAGGTCGGCATCGATGACCACCGCGCCGTGCTCGACCAGCAGTGCGGCGACGGTGCTCTTGCCGGAGGCCACACCCCCGGTCAGCCCGACCCGCATCAGGCGGTGACGGACGTGATGCCGGTGGACGTGGAGAAGGTGCGGCGGTACTGCTGGGGGCTGATGCCGCGCGCCTTGCTGAAGTGGTGGCGCAGGGTGGCCGGGTTGCCGAAGCCGACCTCGCCCGCGATCCAGTCGACGGAGTGGTCGGTGCTCTCGAGCAGCTCCTCGGCGGCCATGATCCGCTGCCGGGTCACCCAGGAGTGCGGGGTGCTGCCGGTCTCGTCCCGGAAGCGTCGGGCGAACGTGCGCGTCGACATGTGGGCCCTCCCGGCCAGCTGCTCGATGCTCAGGTCGTCGCCGAGGTGCTCGAGGATCCAGGTCAGCAGCGGACCGAGGGTCTCGGCGGCGCAGTCGGTGACCACCCGCTCGACGAACTGGGCCTGACCGCCGTCGCGGTGCGCCGCGACCACCATCCGCCGGGCGGCGTTCGCGGCGACCTGGCTGCCGAACTGCTGACGCATCACGTGCAGTGCGGCGTCGATGCCGGCCGCGGCCCCGGCGCCGGTGACGATGGTGCCGTCCTGGACGTAGAGGACGTCGCGGTCGACGATCACCGTCGGGTAGCGCGCGGCCAGCTCGTCGACGTAGCGCCAGTGGGTGGTGGCCCGGCGTCCACCCAGCAGGCCGGACTCGGCGAGGGTGAAGGCTGCGGTGCAGTGCGCGAAGACGAGGGCACCCCGGGCGTGGGCGGCACGGACGGCCTCGACCACCGCCGGCGACGGGTGGAGATAGTCGCGCTTCGGGCTGATGCAGACCAGGTCCGCGTCGGCGGCGGCGTCGAGGCCGTGCTCGACGAACAGGTCGAAGCCGCTGGCGCCGCCGATCCGCCCCGGGACCGGGGTGGCGACGACGAAGTCGAAGACCGGGTTCTCGTCCTCGGGGTGGTGGGGCTCGGCCCAGACCTCGCACATCGCGCCGAGCCCGAACGGCTCCGCTCCGTCCTCGACGATGACCGCTACCTTGCGCATGAGACCAGCATCACCCGGCTCTGGCCGGAAATCAATGCCTGAACGGCTTCGGCCGGTGGTGGCGGCATATCAACGCTGATAGTATTAGCGCCATGATGATCGCCTTCCTGCTGCTGTCCGCTGCCCTGTACACCGCCTTCCTGGTCGTCTACATCGACAACGACGGCCACGGTCGGATGCCGGCGTTCCGGCACCCGCCGCGCAGCCACCAGGCCGACGCCTTCGAGCCGCGCAGCCTGGTCTGAACGACCCCATGTGACCCTGGCTGAAAATCGACGGAAGTCGGCATCAGCGCCACTAGTGGCAGCATCTCCATGCGCGGAGACTATCTGCCATGACCATCGCACTCATCCTCCTGCTGCTGACCGGCATCGCCTTCGGGGCGATGCTCACGGTCTTCCTCCGCAACGACGGGTACGGCACTCGCGCGTCGAGCATCCACCCGCCCCGCAGCCACCCCGCCGACGCCTTCGAGAGCCACTCCTTCGTCTGACCCTCCGGCCCGGACGGGCGCCCGGGCCGGACGGGGCGCCCGGACGGGCGGTTCAGCGGGTCGCGCGCACCGTCGTGGCCACCGCATCGCGTCGGGTGGCGTCGTGGCGCGACGACGCCAACACCCGCAGGGTGCGTCGGTCGCCGCGCCGCGCGGCCTTCAGCCGCGTGACCACGACCGTGATGTCGAGGTGGCGTCCCGGGCCCAGCACCGGCGTCCGCAGTGTGCCCGCGATCGCTCGCGCGGTGACGTCGTCACCGCGGACGAGGTAACGGACCCGGAAGCGGCGCCCACCCTCGGTGCCCGCGACCAGCAGCCTCTCCGCCTGGTCGGCGTCGTTCTGCACGCGGACCCGTGCTACCCGGCGGGCGCCGACCCGCGGCAGGGTCTGCGCGATCTGCTGCTTGCGGAAGCCGCCGTAGAGGTTCCCGCCGGTCCACGAGGCCCCCGGCCGACGGATCTTGGCGTCCGGCCGGTACTCGGTCCCCAGCACGGTGTAGGCGCGCCGCTGGGTGGTGACGTTGCCGGCAGCATCGGTCGCGGTCGCGGCCCACGTGTGCTCCCCCACCGCTCTGGTGTCCAGCGATCCGGGCCCGACACAGGTGTCCAGGCCCGAGCCGCCGCGGTCGGAGCACCGGAAGTCGACCGACACGGCCTTGCCGCGGGGGTATGTTGCACCGTCGGCGGGCGCCGGGAGTGCGATGTCCGGCGGGATCGCGTCCGGCACGACCGCCTTCACCGCCCGGTAGGTGATGTAGGGGGCGTCGGTCTTAAGCTCCCAGACCTTCTGGCCGTCCGCGTCCAGCTCCGAGGCGAGGGCCTGGCGAGCCGCCGCCCAACCGATGACCGTGTGTTCGTTGGGGAGTCGTCCGGCCGAGCCTGCGAAGTAGGCGAACCTGCCGGGCTCGAGGTGCTGCCACGTGAGGGAGGCGGTGCCTGCCTCGGGGTCGAGGACGTACTCCGAGATCCGGGTCTGGGGCCGATTCACGGTGGCCCCGGACGGCGCGTCCGGGTCCACGCAGTTCGACTGGGTCTCCCCGAGGCGGGACGAGCCGTTGTCGAAGATCAGGATGTGGCCGTTCGCCAGCTGGCTGGCCGTGTGCTGGGCGCACGGACCGCTCGGGTACGGGTCGTCGACGAACCTGAAATCGCTCTGCCGCCCGCCGAGGCGCCACACGACGTCTCCCTTCAGGAACCCGTCGTGGGCGGACCAGGCGATCTTCAGCACCGCGCTCAGGTTGCGGAAGGACGCGAGGATGTCCCCGTCGTCCATCAGCTGGATCGAGTTGATGTGCGCGTAGTCCTCGGTCGTGGGGGCGCTGGTCGTCTCCGTGGCAGGGTCCACGTGATCGCCACTGTTCCAGGTGTGGAGCACGTTGCCGGCCGCATCGGTCTCCTGGATCACCGAGTCCACCCGCCCGGTCACGGAGTTGGGTTCGTAGGCCACGAGGATCCTGCTGCCGTCGGCACGGAGGATGCTGTCGTGGCCGTCGGTGTTCACCAGTCCCCGGGTCTCCAGGGTGCGGACGGGACGGAACTGCGCGTCGAGCTCCACCAGGGCCGAACCCTGGCGTCCCGCGCTGGTGGCTGTCGACCGGGAGACGGTGTAGTGCCCCCCGAAGCCGGCGGGCTTCAGGTCGAGCGAGGCCTGGCCCACCGGGACGACCCGTATCCACCGCGGCACGCCGAGGCGGTCCACCGCAGTCTCGAAACCGGGAAGGAGACCGGCGCCCTCGCCCACGCCGAACAGGGTGAGCAACACGTCACCCGGGGTGTTTCCTGGCTCGTTCACGACGGTGGTGAGCTCGGGGAACCGGGCCGGCAGGAAGACCAGGGAGCGGGCCGTCCTCCCTCCGGCGTCCTCGATGATCACGGAGACCTCGTCTCCGCCCACCAGTCCGTCGAGCCTGGCGACGCCGTCGGCGTCGGGGCGCCCGTTGATCAGGATGCGTCCGCCCGGATCGCTGGTGGCTGCCCTCACTGTCAGGGCCCCGCCCGTGTCGTCGCCGGTCGTGATGGCGAAACGTTCGACCCTGGGATCGAAGTCCGGATACATCCCGACGCCGGCACCGGACACGACGATCGTGTGGGTGGGGACTGCGGCCGCCCGGGCGGTGACCGGGATCGGCACGACGAGGAGCGGGACCGTGGCGACGAGGACGCCGAGGGTACGCATACGCGCAGCGTAGGTCACCGGGCACCCCTCCCGAACCCGCATGGCCGAAATGGCCACCGGGGCGGCACGGCTGTCGCCGTGTCGCCCCGGTGGGTGGTGCTCGGGTGGTGCCGCCGGGTCAGCTGCCCCCGCCGGTCAGCTTCTCGCGGAGCGCCTGCAGCGCCTCGTCGGAGGCCAGCGAGCCGCCGGTGCTCTCCTCGGGGGCGGTGCCGGTGTCGGCTCCGGCCTCGGTGTCACCGTCGGTGCTGGTGCTGCCGGCACCGCTGGAGTACGAGGTCGCCTCGCCCGCCTCGGCCTCGGCCACCTTCGCCTCGGCCTGCTGCTTGACGTGGGCCTCCCAGCGGGTGTGCGCCTTGGCGTACTGCTCTTCCCAGACGGCGCGCTGGTCGTCGAAGCCCTCGAGCCACTCACCGGTCTCGGGGTCGAAGCCCTCGGGGTAGATGTAGTTGCCCTGGTCGTCGTACGACGCGGTCATGCCGTAGAGCGTCGGGTCGAAGTCCTCGGCCTCGGCGGCGGCGCTGGTCTCGTTGGCCTGCTTGAGGGACAGCGAGATGCGGCGACGCTCGAGGTCGATGTCGATGATCTTGACCATGACGTCGTCGTTGACCTGGACGACCTGCTCCGGGATCTCCACGTGGCGCTCGGCCAGCTCGGAGATGTGCACCAGGCCCTCGATGCCCTCCTCGACGCGGACGAACGAACCGAACGGCACCAGCTTGGTGACCTTGCCCGGGACGATCTGACCGATCTGGTGGGTGCGGGCGAAGTGCTGCCACGGGTCCTCCTGCGTCGCCTTCAGCGACAGGGAGACACGCTCGCGGTCCATGTCCACGTCGAGCACCTCGACGGTGACCTCGTCACCGACGGTGACGACCTCCGACGGGTGGTCGATGTGCTTCCACGACAGCTCGGAGACGTGGACGAGACCGTCGACTCCGCCGAGGTCCACGAACGCACCGAAGTTGACGATCGAGGAGACGACGCCCTTGCGGATCTGGCCCTTCTGGAGCTGGGTCAGGAAGCCCTGGCGCACCTCGGACTGGGTCTGCTCGAGCCAGGCACGGCGGGACAGGACCACGTTGTTGCGGTTCTTGTCGAGCTCGATGATCTTCGCCTCGAGCGTCTGGCCGACGTACGGCTGCAGGTCGCGCACGCGGCGCATCTCGACCAGCGACGCGGGCAGGAAGCCGCGCAGACCGATGTCCAGGATGAGACCACCCTTGACGACCTCGATGACGGTGCCCTCGACGACGCCGTCCTCCTCCTTGACCTGCTCGATGGTGCCCCAGGCGCGCTCGTACTGGGCGCGCTTCTTGGACAGGATCAGCCGGCCTTCCTTGTCCTCCTTCTGGAGAACCAGGGCCTCGACCTTGTCGCCCACGGAAACGACCTCGGAGGGGTCGACGTCGTGCTTGATCGAGAGCTCACGCGAGGGGATGACGCCTTCGGTCTTGTAGCCGATGTCGAGGAGGACCTCGTCACGGTCGACCTTGACGATGGTGCCCTCGACGATGTCGCCGTCGTTGAAGTACTTGATGGTCGCGTCGATGGCCGCGAGGAAGTCCTCTTCGGAACCGATGTCGTTGACCGCCACCTGGGGCGCGTCGTAATCGGGAAGAATGGAGATGGTGCTCGTCATAAGGGAGGTGATTCCTTGGATGGATGGAGTCGTGCGGGCACGCCACAAGCCCTGTTTCACTACCTGTGGTGCGTTTCCGGCAGAGGTGCCGGGTGATAGCGAGCGAGAGTCCGCTCCGTCCGGGACGCAGGCAGACTTCTGGCGCAGCGTTCAGGATACCGGCGCAGCGCGCGTCACGTCCAACCGGGCGGACTCGGGTTCCGCCCGGTCGGACGCGCGCCGACTGCTCACTCGGCGAGGACCAGCTTCCAGGCCAGCCCCGCAGGGTTTCCGGTGGCATCGTAGGAGCCCTCGTTCGTCGTCTCGAACGTCAGCGTGTGCGACCCCTCGGTCAGGGTGACGGACGCGGTCGCCGGACCGCCGGTGAAGCCGCCCTCCAGCACCTTCTCGCCGTCCACCCGGGCCACGACGAGGTTGTCACCCAGGGCCGACAACGCCAGTCGGCGCCCGGCCTGCGCGGGTGTCACGTCCACCTCGCGGCTGAACGTGACCGTGCCCTCGCCGTTGCGCGTCAGTTGATGCGCCCACACCCAAGGAGCACCGGACATCCGCGGCCAGGTCCCGCTGGTGCAGCGGAGGTAGCGATCGACGCCAGCGCACCCCTGATGCCCATAGGTGAGCATCGCCGGGCCGCTGCCCCCCGTCGCGTCGGTCCAGGAGTCACCCGGACCCGAGGACGCCAGCACGGTTCCGAGGCTGGCGACAGGGGTGACCACGACGGCGTCCAGGGCCGGCCCGTAGCAGGACCCGTTGTCCGACTGGAAGGCGAGTGTGGTGTTCGCGTCGTTTGCCACGAACGTCGTCACGGCGTTCGCCCACCCCATCGCGCCCGTGCTGCGACCAGTCGTGTCGAAGGACCGGCGGTCCACGACGGTCCCGTCGACCTCGGCGTGCAACGCACGGACCCCGCCACTCGGGTTGCCCGCATAGGCGTAGCGGAGGACGTAGCGCTGCCCGGGCTCGAGCAGGAGGTCCTGCTCGATGCGTGCCGGCGAGCAGCCGTTGAGGTCGAGGGACTGGGTCCCGGCCGCCGCGGTCCAGAGCCCGTGGATCAGGTCGAGGTCTCCTGCGGTCACCCGCCAGGCGCCCATCGTGCCGCCGGTCCCAATCGTGGTGAACGAGCCACCGACCTGAGGCTCCTCGAAGCTGCCGTTGGCGACGAGGTTCTCCCCTGCTGTCATCCCCGACTGGGCGACCAGCGCCGCCCCGGCCAGGCTCACGTCACCGCTCAGCGCAACGTCGAGGGCGCAGGCCTCGAGGGCCGCCTGCCCGACGACACCGGCGGCCTGGCAGGCCGCGAACGCCGCCGAGACGTTGGCGTCCGGCAGGTTGCTGGCCGAGATCGTGACGAACGGGAACGCCGGGTCCGTGAGCTTCGCGGTGCTCTGTCCGTCGTCGTAGTCGAACAGCGATCCGGGCTGCGTGACGCGCCAGGTGTCGACGAAGGTCGTCAGCAGGTCAGACATCGAGACCTGGGGGTCGACCACGTCTCCGGAGCGGCTGCGGTGGTCGTTGCCCCGTACGCCGTCGGCGTCGCCGAGCAGTCCAGCCACGTGACCGCGACGGTCGCTTGCGAGGCTGACCCGCAAGGTGATGTACGAACCAGCCTCGTAGCTGGCGCTGACGAACGAGCCGTCCGGCCAGTAGACGGTGATCAACCGGCCGGCGGTGTCGAACGCGATCCGTCCCCCACCCGCTAGCGCCGTCGGCGTGGCGGACGCAACCACCTCCTCGCCGTCCACCAGCGTCCGCACTCCATCCGCGGTGAGGTACAGCCCCACTCTGTCGCCATGCACGGACATCGCGGTTGCGGTGTTGACGGAGACCAGGCGCGACCCGCGCCAGGGCTGCTGGCGGACCTGGATCTCGAGGTCGTCCTGGTCCGAGTCGACGAGAACCAGCTCACCGACGCGTTGCGCGTCGAACGCGACCCCATCGAACGAGACGAGGTGTGGGTCGCCCCACGTGCTGCCACAGGCGCTCCCACAGGTCGGCGGCGGGCTGCCGTTGCCGATCGGGGTGCCGGGCGGAGGGGGATCGACGGGCGGTGGCAGCTCGCCTACCCGCCAGGAGACGGTGCCGGTTCCGGCGAAGCCCTGAGCCACCACCTGGACCCTCACTTCACCCGTCCCCGTGTGCGTCGGAGTTCCGGTGACGTATCCGCCGGGGTCGAGCGAGAGTCCGTCCGGTAGGGCGCCAGCCACGATGGTCCACCGGTACGGCCCCTCGACGCCGTCCGCCATGAGGGCGTCGACGAACGGCAGACCGACCGATCCCACGGACAGCTCCGTCGTCGTCACGTACAGGCGGCGTACCTCGAGACTCAGCGTCGTCGTCGCCGACGCTCCCTTCTCGTCGGTGAACTGCACCTCGATGGGGTAGGAACCGGGCGAGACCGGCGTACCCCGCAGGATGCCGTCGCTGGTCAGCTCCATGCCGCGCGGCAGGGAGTCGCCGAGGAACGTCCAGTGACCGAGGCGCCCGTCGACCGTCTGCAGCGGCACCGAGTACGCCTCGCCCGCCTCGGCATCGGGCAGGGTCGATGTGAGGATCTGTGGACCCGCCTGGCAGGGGTCGCTCTGGAAGAGCGCCACATCGGTGCGCTCGGTGAACTCCCACTCCAGGCCCTCGAAGATCCAGTAGTCGAAGCCCGCGACGACCCCGGCCTCGTAGCGGAGCCCGGCCGACCACGGGCATGAGGTGGTGCCGGGCGTGGTCTTGTAATAGGCGCCCAGGCTGGAGGTCACCCCCAGAACGCCGTAGCCCTTGAGCGTCTCCTTCACGCTCAAGGAGGCGTCGAGCGCCAGTCCTGTGAAGCCCTTGTCGCCGTCGAGGGTGTGGTCGCCGCTGTGCTCGAAGACAGGTGAGAACCCGCCGTTCTCGCGCTGGTAGTCGAAACCGATGGCGACGGCGTCGCTCGCGGTCTCCGTCGCCGTCGCCTCGCCGCCACCGATCGACACCTCGAACTCGAGGGGCAGCTCGGTCTCGTCGGTGATCACGAGAGGCAGCGGGCCGAGCTGGATGTTGTAGACCCGCATGATCTCCGCCAGCTTGAGCGACACCGTGCCCGCGATGTCACCCGAGGTGTACACCGTCACGGCGTTGGTCGCTCGGCCGGTGAACGCGAGGCGAGCCCGGTTGACGGTGAACCAGTCCGAGTCCCACACCATGTCGGCCCCGGCCGACAGCGTCACCCTCGCATCGACACCTAACCGTCCGGTGCCGCTCAGCGAGACGTCGCCGGGTGTGCTCACGCCGGTGTAGAGCTCCTGCGCGAGCCCGAACTCGAGGGTCGGCAGCGACACCGCACCCCTGAAGGTGCGCGCACGGGACGAGCCGTCCAGGAGGACCCCGGCCCGGGGGGTGACGGTCTGCGCGACCACGGTCGCTGTCGCCTGCTGCTCCCCCAGGGTGCGACCGATCGCGGCCTCGACGGTCGACTGCTCCGAGCGGAGGCTCCACCCCCCGTCGGCCGTGCCGGTCACCGCGGTGACCCGGCGCAGCAGGCCCTCCGGCGTCTTCGCCGAGTAGCCGGCCGCGAGGATGGTTCCCACACGGACGTCACTCAGTGCCGCCCCCGGGCCGAACGTGAGGCCTCCAGTCCTCGCGTCGTAGGCCGTGATGGCGGCAACCTCCTCCTCGGTCAGGATCACCGTCTCCGCAGCGAGCTCCACGGTGTCGGCGGAGGCCCCGAGCACCGGGCTGATGCCCAGGGCATGGGGGCCACGGGCCGCCTTGACGACCCGGAGACGGACGCTGCCGATCTCGTCGAGCACGGTGGAGATCTCGTAGCGCGAGCCCGCACCGAGGGTCGCTGTCGCCACGGTCCGCCAGGTGTCACCGTCCTGTCGCTGCAGCTCGACGGGATGGTGCGGCGCGGCGGGAAGCACGCGGCCGCGCACCGTCACAGCCGACCCGACCAGGACCTGGTCCCGGTCGAGGCTCGCCGTCACCTGGAAGCCGCCGGGCGCCACGGGGGGCGCCGCTGCCGAGGCGCCGGACCAGCCGGCCGCCGCGACGAGAAGGATACTGATGAACCACACCGAGAAGCGCGTTGCCCGCATTGCCGTTCCCCCGAACGTTGACGACCGTGAACGCGCATCATCGCCCGTCACCTAGCGCGGCCGGAGCGAAATCAGAAAGTTCAGATCGCCTGCATGTGCGGGTCGCCGGTCCGCGCGATCATCAGCAGCCGCTCGTGGGCCGCGTCGGCCACCGGGTTCTCGCCGCGGCGGGCCGCGAGGTCGACCAGCGCGAACAGGTCCGCCGCCCGGGCGCGGTCCAGCAGGTCGGCGGGAGCCGCCGGCACGAAGCCGCGGTACGCCGTCAGGACGGTGCCGGAGAAGTCCGGGTCGCGGTCGTTGCGCAGCAGGTTCCCCAGGTCCGACCACGGCGAGCCGGCGTGGGCGAACTCCCAGTCGAGGAGCGCGGTGACGGCGAGGGTGTCAGGGTCGACGAGGATGTTCTTGGGGTTGAGGTCACTGTGCACCAGGCAGTGGCGCCGGTCGAGGTCGAGCAGGTCCTGGGCCCGGTCGGCCACCCGCTCGAGGCCCGCGACGTCCTCGCCGCTCCAGCCGAGCCGGTCCGCGTGCGCGGCCACCCAGGCGGGCAGGTCGGCAGCGGCCTCGGGGAACCGGCCGATCGCCAACGTCGGGTCGGTGAACACCCCGGCCCGTGGCATCACCATGTGGGCGAGCCGACCGAGCAGCACCCCCAACCGCTCCCCCACCGCCCGGCGGCCGGTCGCGTCCAGGCGCGGCAGCAGCAGGTCGAGTCGCTCCCCCGGCACGAACGACGTCACCAGCAACCCCGGCAGGTCGGCGGCGGCCTCGCCGCGGCGGACCTCGAGGACCCGCGGCACCGGCAGCAGCCCACGGACCAGCTCCAGCACCGCGGCGTCGATCTCGGGGGCGTCCGGACCACGCCCGGCCGACCGTGGCCCGTAGATGCGCACCACGGCCCGCTCGCCGGCGTACTCCCCCACGAACGTCTCGCCGCTGAACCCGCCGGCCAGCGGGGACAGATCGAATGCCGGACCGTCCATGCGGCGCATCGTCCCAGACCGCACTAGGGTTCGAGCATGGACCCAGCAACGGACCGGGTGCAGGACCCCGGTGGGCTGAGCGCGATCAGGGTCGACGTGGGCGAGGAGACCTCGCGGCAGGCCAACCGTCGCGACTGGGACCGCTACGCCGACGAGTACCAGTCCACCCACGGCGCGTTCCTCGGCGACGCCGGCTTCGTGTGGGGACCCGAGGGCCACACCGAGGACGACACCGGCCTGCTCGGCGACGTCACCGGCAAGCGGGTGCTCGAGCTGGGCTCGGGCGCCGGCCAGTGCTCCCGGTGGGTGGTCGAGCACGGCGGCACCGCCGTCGGCCTGGACCTGTCCCTGCGCCAGCTGCAGCACTCCCGCCGCATCGACGCCGAGCGGGGCACGGCGGTGCCGGGGGTCTGCGCGACCGCGACCCACATCCCGCTCGCCGATGACAGCTTCGACATCGTCTTCTCCTCGTTCGGCGCGCTGCAGTTCGTCGCCGACGCCGCCGCCGCGGTGCGCGAGGTAGCCCGGGTGCTGCGGCCGGGCGGGCGCTTCGCCTTCTCGGTCACCCACCCGACCCGGTGGATGTTCCCCGACGACCCCGGCGAGGGCGGCCTGCTGGCCTCGCAGTCCTACTGGGACCGGACGCCGTACGTCGAGGTGGACGACGCGAGCGGCACCGTCAGCTACGTCGAGCACCACCGCACCATCGGCGACTGGGTCGCCCTGCTGGCCGGGGCCGGGATGGTCCTGGTGCGCTTCGACGAGCCGGAGTGGCCCGAGCACCACGACCGCACCTGGGGTGGCTGGTCACGCACCCGAGGGCTGCTCACGCCGGGCACGGCCATCTTCGTCGCCGAGCCGCGCTGACGGTTCAGCGGTCGGACAGCACGACGGCGCCTCCCCAGCGGGGCGGCGCCGTCGTGGCGAGGGTGCTGTCCGGTCAGGCGGTCGTGCGCGCCCGCTTCGGGCGCGGCCCCGTCTCTCCCTGCTCGGACCGACGGCCCAGGACGAGGCCGATGATGCCCGCGACGAGCAGGATCGGGCCGAGGATGAAGCCGATCAGCGGGACGGTGCTGGTGAGCAGGTCCAGCGAGGAGATGTTGGCCTCGGCGTCGTCCACGTTCGTCTTGACCTGCTCGTCGGTGAACGAGAGCTCGACGTCGAGCAGCGTGGTCTCGCCGACGCCGCGGACGTCGTGCTGCTCTTGGTCGATGATCTGGCCGGTCTTCGGCTCGATCCACATGGTCTTGTCCATGCTGTAGGTGCCCTCGACGCCCGTGGCGATCTCCGCGGCCTCGTCGGTGAGGGTGTAGGTGAAGCGGTAGGTCTCGAGCCCCTCGACCTTCTCGGTGCCGTCGTACGTCGCGGTGACGACGTCACCCAGGGTCCCGTCCCAGAACGGGTAGTCCTTCTTCGCGGTGTCGAACGGGAACTTGTTGACCAGACCATCGGTCTCCGGCGTCCCGTCCGGGAGGTAGTCGCCCTCCATGGTGGCCAGACCCGTGCGGCGGTCGGTCGCGAACGCCTTGGGGGTGCCGACGCTGATCACGTTGGGGTCGGCGGCCTCGCCCTCGCCCTGGATGCCGCAGTCAGGGCCCGGGTTGTCGAGCACCAGACAGGTGTAGTTCGTGTAGACCGCCACGTCGTCGTCGGACTTCTTCGAGTCCGACTCGGTGACGCTCACGGCGCGCACCTCGACGTTGGTGGCACCGCTCGGCACCGCCGCTGCCGTTCCCGACAGGCGGGTGGTGCTGTCGGTGTCGATCGGCGCCCGCTTCACCTGATCCGGTGCCCACACCGAGGCCACGATGGCGGTGACGAGCAAGAACGCGCCCACACCCAACAGGATCCAGCTGACGATCTTCCGCACGAAATTCCCTCCCAAGGAAACGACAAGTCGCCGAAGATTAGCAGGAAGTTACCGGGCAGTCAGGGACGATACGTACCTGTGACGTGAGCCGCCCGCGCCCACGCCCACGCCCGTCCTCTCCGACCTTCCGGCACCGCTAGGGTCGGGCAGGACCGATGGGGACACCCGTGTGGAGGGCTGATGAGCGAGGGCAACACCGAGGACCTGGGTGCGATCTACCGCAACCGTTTCGATGCTCGTGACCTGGCCAACAAGCGCACGCTGTGGCGGGTGCTGGTGCGCGACTACTTCCAGCGCTACGTGCCGACGACCGGGACCGTCATCGACCTGGGGGCCGGGAACTGCGAGTTCGTCAACGAGGTCAGTGCCGCCCGTCGGATCGCCGTCGACCTGAACCCCGACACCGCGTCGTTCGCCGCGGAGGGGGTCGAGGTGCTCATCACCCGGTCGGACCGGATGGGCGGCCTGGACGACGGGACCGCGGACACCGTGTTCACCTCGAACTTCTTCGAGCACCTGCCGACCAAGCAGGACCTGATGGCGACCCTGGCCGAGTGCCATCGCGTGACGCGTGCCGATGGCCTCATCGTGGTCCTGATGCCGAACATCCGGCACCTGCCCGGCAGGTACTGGGACTACCTCGACCATCACCTGCCGCTCACTGACCTGAGCGTCGCCGAGGCGCTGGAGCTCTCGGGCTACGAGGTGGTCGAGCGGATCGGGCGATTCCTGCCCTACACCGTCAAGGACGCTCGCTTCGAGGTGCGGCCCGTCATGGTCCGGGCCTACCTCAGGCTCCCGCTCGCCTGGCGCCTGCTCGGCCGGCAGATGCTGGTGGTCGGCCGCCGACGGTGACCGGCGGACGGCTCAGATGATGCCGTCGCGCAGACCCTGCTCGATCCACGGGATCACCACGTCGAGCATCTCGTCGAGGGTGGTCAGGGCCGTGAAGCCCAACACCTCCCGTGCCTTGGTGACGTCCGGAACCCGCCGCTGCACGTCGTACTCGAACGGCTGGTCGCTGACCACCGAGAACGGCCGCTCGCGGCCGTGGCACTTGCGCCAGATCAGCTCCGCGAGCTCCAGCACGGTGGTCGACTCGGCCGTCGACAGGTTGAAGTCCTCGTTCAGGGCGGCCGGCGACTCGACGGCGGTCACGATGCCTCGGGCCAGGTCCGCGCCGTAGGTGTAGTGCCGCACCTGCTCCCCGTCACCGAGGATCCGCAGGGGGTCCTGCCCCTTCAGCACCTTCTGGACGAGGTCCGGCACCACATGGCTCATCGCCAGCTTCACGTTCCCGCTGGGGATCTCGACGTCCCCCAGGGCCCGCCCCTCGCCGATGCCGACGCAGTTGAAGGGGCGCAGGATCGTGTAGGGCAGGCGGTACTGGTCCCAGGCGGAGCGGGCGAAGTACTCGACGGCCAGCTTCTGGAAGCCGTACGACGACAGCGGCGGCGGGATCCGGCTCTGGTCACCCTCTCGCGACGGCCACGACTCGGTGGACTCGAAGACCATCGACGAGCTCAGGTAGGTCACCTTCTGGAGCCGCCCCGCGGGCAGCACCTTGATGGCCGCGTCACAGGTCGCCGCCGTGATCCGCTCGTTGGTCGCGAGCAGGTCGTAGGCGTAGGTGTGGAAGTAGGAGATGCCGCCGATCAGCGCCGCACCGGCGACCAGGTGGTCACAGTCCTGGAGGAGGTCGGTCACCAGGTCGACGTCGCGCACGTCGCCCTCGACGAACCGGTAGTCCGGGTGGTCGTCGTAGGACTTGGTGACCGGGCCGTACTTCGAGTAGTTGTCGATGCCGGTCACGGCGTAGCCGCGGGCCAGCAGCTCCTCCACGACGTACCCACCGATGAACCCGGCGGACCCGGTCACCATCACCCGGCGCTGTTGCGTCCCGACACTCACGCTGGTCCTTCTTCCTGGTTGCGTGCGGCAATCCTCGCACCTTCGCGGCGCACCTGCTCCAGGGTGAGCTGCGGTCCGAACGCGAACCGGTACCAGCGCAGGTACTTGGGGACCCAGCCCCGGAGGTCGAAGCGTGACTCCCCCAGTGTCCGCTCGAGCCAGATCGTCGGCAGCTCCGCCACGGGGAGGCGCAGCCGCCGCGCCTTGGCGGTCAGCTCCAGCCCGATCTCGAAGCCGCTGCGGCTGTGGATGCCCACCTCCCGCACGAACTCGGTCGAGTAGGCCTTGAAGCTGTTGGTGGCGTCGTCGGTGCCGACCCGGGCGAAGGTCCCGAGCGTGCGGCCGGCGGTCCGCGACAGCATGCCCTTCAGGACCGGGCCACCGACCTGCTGGCCGCCGGGTGAGTAGCGCGAGGCCGCCGCGACGACGACGCCGCGCTCGACCAGCCTGGCCAGCGGGTCGATCATGCGGGGGTCGTCGCTCCCGTCGGCCATCGTGACCACGACGACCGGATGGCTCGCCTGGTCGACGCCGTACCGGATCGCGTGCGCCGGGCCGTTGCCGTAGGTGTTGACCAGGGTGCGGATCCGCGGGTCTCGCCCGACGTGCTCGCGCACGGCTGCCACGGTCGAGTCGTCGGGTCGGTCGACGACGACGAGGATCTCGAACTCCAGCGAGATGCCCTCGACGAGCCGGTCGAGGACGCGGGCGATGCCCGATTCCTCCTGGTAGGCCGGGATCACCACCGAGACGGACGGCACGCTCACACCATCACTCCGTTCGCGCGGAGGTTCCACACGTCGATCACCGGGCAGTCGACCTCGAGGTCGCGGTAGACCTCGTGCGGCGCGCCGATGACGAGGACGTCGGACTCGGCGACGACGGTGCCGAGGTCGACGAGGTCCGGGTCGTCCTGGACGTAGGGGTCGGTGGTGAGGACGCGTCGGGCACGGAAGGCCAGCACCCGCTTGAGGCGGTAGGACAGGCTGGAGCGCCGGTCGTCGCTCTCGGCCTTGAAGGCCATCCCGAGGATGCCCACCGTGACCGAGGGCAGGTCGTGGGTCTGCTCCATCCGGCGGACGACGTAGTCGGGCAGGCCCTCGTTGACCAGCATCGCGGAATGGCCGAGCGCGAAGCTGCCGCCACTGACCGAGGCGAGCTGCATGGTGTCCTTGAACAGGCACGGGCCGGCCGCGAAGCCGGAGCCGGGCAGGTCGGCCGCGCGGGGGTAGTCGTGCACCATCGCCGCGCGGATCACCGAGTAGTCGAGGCCGAGGTCGTTGGCCATCATGAAGTACTGGTTGGCCGCCGCGAACTTGATGTAGCGCCAGGAGTTCGTGAACAGCTTGGCGAGCTCGGCCTCCTCGGGCTGGAGGTCGATGATGGTGTCGGTCAGGACCCGGAACAGCGACCCGGCGCGCTCGGCGGCCCGCGGGGCCCGCGCCGCCACGATCTGGGGCAGCGAGAACAGCTCGGTCATCGCGTGCCCCTCGGCGATGCGTTCGGGACAGAAGGCCAGGTCGATGTCCAGGCCGGTCGCCGTGACCAGGTCCTCGACCCGTCGGGTGACACCGGGGAAGACCGTGCTCCGCAGGACGATCAGCTGACCGGGGCGCAGGTGGTCGATCAGTACGCCGACGACGCGCGGCACCGCCTCCGGGTCGGGGCTGAGGTACTGGTCGATCGGGGTGCCGACGACGACCACGAGGTGCTCGGAGTCGCTGATCCGGTCCGCGTCCGTGCTCGCGACCAGCAGGCCCGCCTCCAGCGCGGCTGTCAGTGCGTCCTGGACCCCGTCCTCGCGGAACGGCGGCTGACCGTCGTTGATGAGGTCGACCGCGGCGCCGTTGACGTCGTAGATGCAGACGCGGAGGCCCCGGGAGGCGAAGGCCACCGCCAGCGGGAAGCCGACGTGACCGGCACCCCCGATCACGCACACGTCCGTGTCGAACATTTCAGTCACCGCGATCACGACCTCTCTCCTCCGACCCAGCGCACGAGCAATCCCTCGCTGCCGGCGCATCGCAGGGTACGTGGCACACGACGTCACAGGTCCTTTGGGCCCGCCTGTGGCATAGTTCCACGCTGAGGAGGGCGGGTTGCTCAAGCAGCTTTCAGGACGGTGGACGCGTATCGATCTGCCAACGATCGCGAGGCCCTCTCAGGCGATCATCGGCGTCGGTCTGACGTTGATAGTGGCGAACACGTTGTTCCGGGGCTGGGCGCTGTTCAACAGCTGGTTCTACCTCGACGACTACAACCTACTTCTCGAAGCGACAAGTCGCCGCCTGGACGCCCAGTACCTCCTCGATCCGTACAACAGCCACCTGATGCCCGGCGGCAGACTGCTGGCGTGGTGGGTGGCTCAGTCCGGTCAGTTGAACTGGAAACTGGCGGCTGGGTTCATCGTCGCACTGCAACTCGCGGCGGCGCTGTCGGCGTTGTGGATGCTCGTGACGCTGTTCGGGGTCCGCTGGGCTGCACTGGTGCCTCTTGTGCTCTACCTGACCAGCAGCATGACGGTTCCCGCGATGATGTGGTGGACGGCGGCCGTCAACCAAGTCCCACTACAGGTCTCCTTCTTCCTCGCCACCGGCTCATGGGTCGCGTACTTGCGAGGGCGCCAGATGCGATGGCTCCTGGCAACACTGGCTGCGGTGGTGCTGGGACTGTTCTTCTACGTCAAGGCCCTCCTCATCTTTCCGTTGCTGGCCTTCCTCATGATCGGGTACTTCACGTCCGGGCGCCCTCGCCAGCGGCTGACCGCCGTCCTGTCGCGCTATTGGCGCGCGCTGGCGCTCGGCGGCGTCGTCGTCGTCACGTATGTGGGCTACTACCGCTCTCATGTGACGCAGCCATTCACTGAGGTCACTCCCACTCTCGTCGGCCAGGTCGCGGACACGATGTTGGGCACCGCGCTCCCGGTTGGCTTGACGGGAGGACCGTGGCGATGGTCGGCGCTGGCGCCGCCGAACTCGTTCGCCGCGCCCCCGGACTGGGCCGTTCATGCCTCGTGGGTGATGATCGTGCTACTGGTGATCTACGGAGTACTCACCAGGCACCGTAGTTTTCGGGCATGGGTACTCCTGGCGGGTTACGTCGTCGGCCTGATGTCACTTCTCGTCACCAGCCGCGCCGCGTCGTTCGGCGGGCTGCTGGGCCTCGAGTACCGCTACCTGACGGACGCCAGCGCAGCCTTCGCGCTCTCCCTCGGTCTCGCTTTCCTGCCGCTGAAGGGCGCGCAGGAATCGAGTCGGCGCCGCACGAAGCCACTCATCCAGATCCGCTTCCCCCGGTGGGGAGTCGCGATGCTGGTGCTCCTGGTGTGTGTGTCCAGCATGATCAGCACGCTCAGGTACGTGCGCACCTGGCACACAGGGAACGCCAGCGACGCCTACGTCCACACCCTCGCCACAGACCTTCGGATCCACGGTTCGGTGGATCTCGCGGACCAATCGGTGCCGGACAACGTGATTGCGGCGATTTTTGCTCCCGACAACGCTGTGAGCCGACTGGCGCCTCTTGTCTCGAACAATGTCTCGTTCCCGGACCATACGGATCGCCTGGCCGTCGTGGCTTCTGATGGGACGCTCAGATCCGCACTGATCGGACCGGGCGTCATCTCGGAGGAAGGCCCGCGTGAGGACTGCGGTTGGCGGGTCCGTTCGAGGGGCCGCACCATCCCCCTGACCGGGCGTGCGTTCGAGTGGGAGTGGTGGGTCCGGATCGGTTACCTCGGGTCGCAGGAGTCCGATGTCGTCGTGTCGGCGGGCACCAGTCGCGTCGAGACCACCGTGCAGGCAGGGCTGAACAGTCTCTACGTGCGGGTCGAGGGCGGCTTCGACAGCGTCCGCATCGACGGGCTGGCACCGGGTGTCACACTGTGCGTCGACACCGTCGAGGTCGGCCAGCCGGTGCCAGGCGGGAGGTTGTCGTGAGCGCACCGAGTGCTCCGCGTGTGCACCTGGCCCCGTCGTTCCCCGCCCTCGACACCCTGCGGGCGGTCGGGGCGCTGGCGGTGCTGACCACCCATGCGGCCTTCCAGTCCGGGGACTACGTCAGGCACGGCGCCCTCGGCACGCTCCTGTCCCGCCTCGACGTCGGGGTCGCGATCTTCTTCGTGCTCTCCGGCTTCCTGCTCACCCGTCCCTATCTCGCCCGGGCCGCCGCGAGCCTGCCGCACCCGCCCACCGGTCGCTACTACTGGAAGCGGCTGCTGCGCATCTACCCCG
Organism: uncultured Actinomycetota bacterium; assembly: GCA_963767955.1. Taxonomy (GTDB): domain Bacteria; phylum Actinomycetota; class Actinomycetes; order Propionibacteriales; family Nocardioidaceae; genus Nocardioides. Next base: position 1,396,530 of record CAVYGA010000003.1, read on the forward strand.
TCTACGCCGTCACGGTGGTGATCGCCCTCGCGTTCATCCCCCTGAACGACGGTGTGTCCGCGCTCGGCTGGGTGCGCACCCTGCTGATGGCCGACACCTATGCAGCCGACCGGCTGCCGCACGGCCTGACCCAGATGTGGAGCCTGGCGGTCGAGGTCGCGTTCTACGCGGTGCTGCCGCCGTTGATGTTCCTGGCGCTCGGGCGGGGCAACGCGCTGCGCCCCCGCCGGGTGGCGGCCCTGCTGGTGGGGATGACCGCGCTCAGCGTCTGGTGGCACACCGACCTCGGCTGGTTGGTCGACGAGCACAGCTCCGGCGTCCCGTTGAGCTGGTTGCCTGCCTACCTGACCTGGTTCGCGGTCGGCATCGGGCTGGCCCTCGTCGACGTACGCCGCCAGGCGGGCAGCGACGCGCTCGTGGTCCGGACCGTGGTGAGCGTGGGCGCGATGCCCGGCGCCTGCTGGGCGGCGGCGGGCGGGCTGCTGCTGGTCTGCGCCACGCCCCTGGCCGGTCCCGCGCTGCTGTTCGTCGCCACACCCGGCGAGTCGCTCTTCAAGCACCTGGCGTACGCCGCGATCGGCGGCCTGGTCGTGGCCACCGGGATCTTCTCGCGGCCGGACGGCTCCTACGTCCGGTTCATGTCGGTCCCGGCGCTACGGCACCTGGGCCACATCTCCTACAGTGTCTTCTGCATCCACCTCCCCGTGCTCACGCTGGTGGTGGCGGTCACCGGCTACGAGCTGTTCCTCGGCCACGGGATGCAGATCTGGGCCCTGACCCTGGTGCTGAGCCTGGTGGCGGCCGAGCTGCTCTATCGCCTCGTCGAGCTGCCCGCCCAGCGGCTGAGGAACCTCGGCAGGCCCCCGGTGGCCGACGAGCCGAGCAGCGCGGTGACCGCGAACACGACCAGGTAGCCCGGCCAGGCCAGGTCTCCTGCCCACCCCGCGTCGGAGCCCCACGGCCGCACGGCGTACGCCGCGGTGGCCGGCAGGACCGTGGCCGCGAGCAGCCAGGGTGCGATCGCCGGGAGTCGCCTGCCGAGCACGAGCGAGGCGGCGAAGCCGCCCGCCGCGACCAGGGCACCCGGCCAGCCGGCGAGCAGCCCCCCGACCAGCACGGCGACGGGACCGAGGGTCGCCACCGACGCCGGGCGCGGCGCGGCGGGTCGGCCACCGTCGGACCAGCGACGTCCGGGGACGGCGGCGATGAGCACCAGCGCCAGCAGTCCGACGAGCCCGGCCAGGAGACCCAGCCGGTAGGCCCCGTCGGGTCGGAACTCCATGCGCACCACTCCCCCGCCCTCGGAGACCCGCCAGCCCTGGGCCCATCCGTCCACCACGACCGGCTCGAGGTCGCGGCCGTCCTGGGACGCCACCCAGCCCGGGTTGGCGTTCTCGGGCACGGCCACCACCCGGGCGTCCGCCGCAGGCGACACGAGACGCTCGACCGGGCTCGGTCGCCGCAGACCGGCCGGGCTCCGCGTCCCCTCGTCCAGCGCGCCGGCGGCGACGCCGGTGCGGCGCAGCACCAGGGAGACCGGCACGAAGGTTTCCGAGGCGTCGACGTCGACCTGGTTCTCTCCGCCGCGCAGTCCGAGCGCCCCGTCGGTGCACAGCTCCGCGCGGACGGTGGCACCCTCGTAGAGGTCGGCCGGGCTCGCCGTGACCGACGACGGCACCACCTCCCCGTTGACGGAGACGCTGGGTCCCGAACCACACGCGGAGCGGACGGACTCGCGCGGCAGTGCCACCGGCAGGTAGGGCAGCCCGGTCACCCGCAGCTCGCTCACGCCGACCGGGACGGGCTCGGCGTTCGACGCGAAGTCCAGGCTGGTCACCGGTTCGGCCTCGTCGACGCGCAGGGTGAGCTGGTCGGTGCGGATCGGGGGGAACGTGACGGACCCGTCCTCGTCCAGCTTCACCGACCGGCGTCCCCCCGGCCAGACCAGGGTGAGCTCCTCCGGCAGGCGGGCGGCGGTGTCCTGGGCGACCCGCATGCTGAGACCGCGGATCGTGCGCCGGTCGATCCAGTTCAGGCGGAGCGTGGGCCGCAGGTCGGCAAGCGAAGCGGTCCAGGTGGTGCCGGGATCACCGTCGACCGCGGCGATGGCCGAGGACCGCTGGTCGGGATTGCCCTGGGTCGAGCCGGAGACGCCGATCGGCAGGTCGCGCTGCAGCTGGGCCTGGAGCGCGGTGCCGGGGCGGACCCGGACGTCGAGCTCCCCCTCGTAGTCCCCGGCGTACGGCAGCGACAGCGTGCGGCGGAAGCCGTAGGGCTCCTCGGAGGCCACGTCTCGACCGGGCACGCAGCGCACCGCGCCCTCGACGCGGGTGCAACCGGTCCTTTCGTCTCGTACGGCGCGGAGCACGATGGCGTCGGGCGTGCGGGCGCGGTCGCCCAGTGACGGCAGCACCAGCCGGCGGCTGACCGTCAGTCCCGGGACCGAGACCTCGGCGAGGGAGAGCCGGTTGCCGACCCGGCCCGAGACGTCCTCGACCCGCAGCCACGCAGCGTCCGGATCGTCGACCACGATCGACCGGCTGGCCCCCGGGGCCAGGGACACGGTGGCACTGGTCGCGGCATCGGTCCGCAGCCGGATCCGCTCGCGCTGCTCCGGTCCGGCCGTGACGACCACGGTGCCGACGGATCGACCGGACCCGAAGTCGGCCTGCCACCACGCCGCCTCGCTGGGCTGGAAGTTGGCGGTCCAGGCGGTGTCCGGGTGACCGTCGACCGCGGCGTACGGCATCTGGCCCTGCTCGACCACGCCGTAGGCGTTGGCGTCCGACATCGACGACGACGCGGTCAGGCGACGTACGCCGGACACCTCGGCCCGGGTGGACCACCGGTCCTGGTCGGGCAGCAGGTAGTCGCGGCTGGCGCCGCCCATCCGCAGCGGGTCATCGGTGGTCAGCGTCTGCGACGTGCCGTCGTGCGCCCGCCCGAAGTGTCGTTCCGTCGCGCGGAGTCCGTCGGTCAGCACGAGGGGTGCGGCGGCGTCCAGGGGCTGCTGCCCGTCCGAGGCCAGGGTCGTCGGCTGGTCGTCGAGCACCCCGAGGTCGGCCAGGTCGAGCAGGTCCTCGGGCCCGCCGACGACGCTCGGGAGGTCCGTGGCTCCCGCGGCGGCGCCGGTGGCGTCGGCGACCTCGAAGATCTCCAGCGCCGGGAACTCGTTCTGCCAGCCACCGTTGATCAGCACCCGACCGTCGTCGCCGTCCAGGTGCGCCTCGCCGCCGATGCCCGGGCCGAAGTCGACGGCCGGCTCGATGCCGGGCGAGTCGGCGAGGGCCTGGTGGACGAGGACCGGGTCGGGGATGTCGGAGCTGCGCTGGAGGTCGTTGCGGACCACCAGGTGGGTGATGCCGGCCCGGCGGAGGTAGGCCGCGAGTCCGGGCGAGCCCTGCCCCTGGGCGAGGCGTCGCTCGATCGCGTCGAGCATCCGGATGTTGCCCGGTGGCGCCAGGGGCACGGCGTTGCGCACGGCCCAGGGACTGTCGGCCAGGGCCTGCAGTGGCTCGTCCCGTGGCGACCCCCACACGTAGGTCCCGAACGAGGAGCCCGGCACCAGCAGTGCCGTGCCGCTGTCGTCCGCATTCGCCAGCCAGCCGGCGGCCTGCGGCCAGTAGTCCGGGACCCCGAGGGCACCGCCGGCCGGCGTGACCCGTCCCGCGAGAACCGGGAGGGCGGCGCCCAGCACGGCGACCACCGTGGTCGCGACCACGGCGTACGTGTTGACCCGGGCGAACGTGCGGCCGCCCGGTTGCCCACCCGACGGGTCCGCCGTGTGCCGGGTCCGGAGCCCGGCGAGGAGGTGGTCGACCATCCAGGCCAGGCCGAGCACCAGCGGCAGCCGCAGGACGGGGTCGAACTTGTGGACGTTGCGCAGCGGGGCGAGTGCCCCGTCCAGCAGGGCGCTCAGGTCGGTCGCGGCCCAGCCCTGCACCGCCCCGAGGTGCCCCATGGTGACCAGGCCGAGGCCCAGGATGACGCCCGAGGAGAGGAACACCCGGTGCGGGTTGCACCGGTGCAGCAGTCCGGCGAGCCCCACCAGCAGCACCATTCCGCTGTTGATGACCAGAGGGGACTGCCGCAGCAGGTCGTTGCCGGCCCGGCTGTCGGCGGACACGTAGGGCACCCAGTTCGACGTGCCCCGCAGTGAGTCGAACGGCGTGGTCGGGAAGGTCGTGTTCCTCGCGGCCTCGATGTAGTCGAGGAACGGCGGGCTGTAGGCGCCCATGATGGCCAGCGGGACCAGCCACCAGAGGGTGGCCAGGGCCGTGAACGCCGGCCACCACAGCATCATCGTCCGGCGGCGGGGCCCGGGGGTGAGCGTGAGCAGCCACAGGGCGCCCAGCGGCAGCACGGCCGCCGCGGCGGCGGCGTTGACGCCGCCGACCATGCCGACGGCCAGCGCCGAGAGCGCCGCGGCCCTCCGGGCGGAGCCACGGGCGGCACCGTGGACCAGCGGGAGCAGCACCCACGGGGCCACGGCGCTGGGCCAGGCCTCGATCGAGATGGGGCCGAGCGTGGTGAGCATCCGTGGCGAGAGCGCGAAGGCGAACCCCGCGACGATGCAGGCCAGGTCCGAGCGGACGCCCAGGGCCCGCGCCACCCGGGCGGTGCCCAGGAACGCCACGCACATCACCAACGCGACCCAGAGTCGCTGGATCACCCAGCCGGGGACGTCCAGCAGCGAGCCGAGCAGGAAGAACGGCCCCATCGGCCACAGGTAGCCGTAGGCCTGGTTCTGGAGCTGCCCGAAGGCGCCCTCGGCGTCCCACAGGTGGGTGGACCTCCCGAGGAAGCCGGCCGGGTCCAGGACCAGGTCGAACTTCGTGTCCGGCACCAGGAACCCGGGGTCCTGCGTCATGGCGAGCCCGACCAGCACTGCACAGGCGGCGACGAGGCGGACCCGGAAGGTCAGGCGCTGGCTCGGGTTCACCGCTTCCGCAGCACGATCACCAGGTTCCATGTCACCACCTCACGAAGGAGCGGGACACGGAGAACCCAGCGGGACCACGAGGGGTTGTAGCGCGGGGTCAGGGCGAGGACCTCCGCGGTCCTCTGGCGACGCGACCAGCGCAGGCCGTCGCGCACGGTGACCTTGAAGAGGGACTCGCCGTACTTGTTCTTCGGCTCGTGCCCGTGGCGGCGCGTGTAGCGACGGCGGGCGGACCGGCCGCCGAGGTAGTGCCACGGCGAGGTCTCGTGGCCGCCCCACGGGCCGTACCAGACGGTGTAGCTGAGGAACGCGATGCCGCCGGGGCGGGTGATCCGCAGCATCTCGTCGGCCATCCGCCACGGGTCGCTGACGTGCTCGAGCACATTCGAGGAGTAGACGACGTCGAGCGCGTCGTCGGCGAACGGCAGTTCCAGGCCGCTCCCGATGACCGTGCCGACGGCGATCTCACCGGTCCCGGAGAGCTCGCCCACGTCGGCGTCCAGCGCGTAGTACGTCGCGCCGGCCGACTCGAAGGCGGTGCGGAAGTAGCCCGGACCGCCCCCCACGTCGAGCATCGAGCGGCCGGCCAGGTCGACGTACTGGGAGAGCTGGCCGACGGAGTCCTGGGCGATCGCTGTGTAGAAGCGACGGGGGTCCGGCTGCTCGTAGCGGAACTCCCGGAACAACCGGACAGCACGACCCAGGGAGGCCCGCCACGCCGGCGCATCGGAGTCGTCTCGGCGCAGCACCCGGTGACCCTACCCGACCCGACGGCTACCCTTCGGGCGATGCCGACCCCTACTTCCTTCGACGGCCGCCACGTCGTGTTCTTCAGCTGGCGCGACACCCGCAACCCCGAGGGCGGCGGCGCCGAGGTGTACCTCGAGAAGGTCGCCCGGGGCCTGGTCGAGCGGAACGCGCGGGTCACCATCTTCTGCGCCGAGCACGATGCGGCGCCGGCCGACGAGACGCGCGACGGCATCCGCTTCGTGCGCCGCGGGTCGAAGATGGGCGTCTACCTCCGCGGCATGCTCGCCCTCGCGGCCCGCCGGTTCGGCCGGGTCGACGTCGTCGTCGACGTCCAGAACGGGCTGCCGTTCTTCACCCGGCTGCTGACCAACAGGCCCGTCGTGGTGCTGGTGCACCACGTCCACCGGGAGCAGTGGCCGGTGGTCTACCCCGGCCTCACGGGTCGGGTCGGCTGGTGGATCGAGAGCCGTGTCGCACCGCGGCTCTACCGGAGGTGCCAGTACGTCGCGGTCTCGGAGGCCACCCGCGAGGAGCTCGTGGGCCTCGGCGTCGACCACGACCGGATCGCCGTCGTGCACAACGGCACCGATCCCGTGCTGCCGATGGCGGACGTCAAGAGCGAGGCGCCCTCGGTGTGCGTGGTGGGGCGGTTGGTCCCGCACAAGCAGGTCGAGCACGCCATCGACGCCTTCGCGGTCCTGCGGCAGCGGGTGCCCGGCCTGCGGCTGACCGTGGTCGGTTCCGGATGGTGGGAGGACCAGCTGCGGACGCACGCCGCGGGCGTGGAGGGCGGCGACGAGGTGGTGTTCGCCGGGCACGTCACGGAGGCCGAGAAGCAGGGCATCTATGCCGCGTCGTGGGTGATGGCGCTGCCCTCGCTCAAGGAAGGCTGGGGCCTGGTGATCGGGGAGGCCGGCGCGCACGGCACCCCCGCAGTGGCCTATCGGGCCGCCGGGGGCACCCGTGAGTCGATCGAGGACGGCCGCTCGGGGCTGCTGGCCGACGACTTCGAGGAGTTCGTCGCCGGGCTCGGGACCGTGCTCACCGAGCCGGGCCGGCGCGCCGCGCTGTCCGCCGGCGCACGCGACATGAGCCACCGGTTCACCTGGGAGCACGCCCAGGGGTCGTTCGCCCGGGTGGTCGCCCTGGCCCTCGGCGGGCGTCAGGTGCACAGCGAGGACCCCGAAGAGTGAACTCTCCGGGGTCCTGGTGAAGACGGGGCGCGCGAGCGCCTGAGGTCAGTTGGTGCCGTAGTCGACGACGGGTTCCTCGACGTTCGTCGGGGACTTGTCGGGCGCCGCGGTCTGCGTGGACACGAGACCGAAAACGGTGGCGCCGGCAACAGCACTGCCGAGAACGAGCGCGGCGAGGCCGCCGATGATGGTGCTTCCCACTGAGACCCTCCCTAAGGTTCGCGGTCACTGTACCAGCGAGTAGGTCAGGGCACGGCATTGCCGGAACCCCGACGCCAACGGCGTCGCGTGACCCGCATCACTGGCTCACGGCGTCGATCCGGTCCCAGCCGGGCCAGGCCCCAGCAGCCGAGCGCCCAGCAGGCCAGCCAGGCGGCCCACGCCAGCATCAGGGCGACCCACCACCCCACCGGGTCCGGGCGCCGATCCGCATCGGCCAGGGCCAGGACGGTGAGGTCGCCCTCGCGCGCCAGCTGCTCGCCCGCCACCTCCGGAACCCCTCCCGGAGCACCTGCGGGCGCGGACGCGTCGACGACCACGACACCGATGCCCAGCCGGGCCAGTGCCGTGGCCCGCCGGCCGGGCGAGGTCTCGGCGAGCGCGCGCCGTACGTCCTCGGCCCGGGGGTCCTCCCCAGCCACCCGGACACCGGAGACCGACAGCTCGTCGCTCGCCACGTAGTCGGGGCGGACGTATCTGCCCAGCGGGTCGAGCACCTTCCTGCCGTGGTTCCACGACGGAGCCCGATAGCTGGTGAACGGCAGCACCAGGACGTCCGCCCCGCCCGCGTCGCCGACCGCGTCGCGCGCCAGGTCGTACGACGCGGGGTAGTCGACCGCGCGCAGGTCACCGGCACTGCCCCAGCCGGCGTCCGGCAGCAGGGCGAGCGGCACCAGCACCAGGAGTCCGGCGACCGCGATCCGTTGGCCGCGCTCGCGCAGAAGCCCGGCCAGCCGGTCGGCGCCGTGCGCCGCGAGGATCACCAGCAGTGGGACGCACAGGCCGAGCAGGCGGGACCCGTCGCGAAGCACGCCTCCGCCGGGCAGCCCACCCAGCCAGCCCAGGAAGCCCGGAGCCGCCCAGCTCAGCACCGCCAGCCCCCAGCCGACCGCCCAGCACAGGGTGAGCGCGGCACCGTCGCGCCCCGGCCGGGTGGCCAGCCACGAACGGAGCCCCGCCGCGACCAGCGCGAGCACCGCCACCAGCGCCACCACCGCCAGCACTCCCTCGCGGGTGGCCGGCACCACCTCGGCGTTCCAGACGCCGCCGAGGCCGAGCGCGGTCAGCGGCGCGGGCAGCATCCCCTCACCACGGAGGGCGAACAGCTCGGCGCCGGCCGGGTCGGCGGTCGCCGAGCCGGCGTGCAGCAGCCCGGCGACCAGCCAGGGCGCGTTGGCGGCCAGCACGGCACCGATCAGCACCAGGTCCCGACGGACCCGCCACGCCAGTCCGAACGCCAGCACCACCACCGCCGAGACGATGCCCGCGCTGGCGCTCAGACACCCCAGCGGCAGCAGGAACCACAGCGCGACCGGCGTCCGGCCCTCCTCACGGTGTCGACGGGCGGCGAGCACCAGCCACGGAAGCACGGCGTAGCCGGCCAGCACCGTCCACTGACCGAGGACGAGCCGCTCCACGACGAACGGGTTCCACACGAACAGGGAGGCGGCCAGGCACCGGGCGGGCGTCGAGCTGCCGGCCGCGAGCGCCGCTCCCCCGGCGCCCGCCGCGGTCAGGCTGCCGATCAGGACCAGCTTCTGGAGCAGCATCCCGGGGACCACCTCGTCGACGACGGCGACCACCGCGTCCGAGGGCACCGCGCGCGGCAGGCCGCTGCCGAGGCCGAGGAAGTCGGGGCGCAGGGCCAGGTCGGGGACCCAGACCATGTCGTAGGTCAGCACGTATCCCGGCGCCAGCGCCGGCCCGAGCAGGAGTAGCGCCAGCGACAGCGACCAGACCAGCGGCAACCTCCGGCGTACGCGCCGCATCCGCTCGTCTCGCCCCACGCCGGCAACGCTAGTGCCTGCGAGCCGCTTCCCGGGGGGAGTCGGGTCACCCTCTAGGCTCGCCGGGTGAACAGGACGGGGAGGACGCTGCCGACGTGGCTGCTCGGCGGCAGCTCGATCGCGATCGCGATCGGGCTGATGAACCTCACGACGTACGGCTACACGATGCTCGCCGCGCGCGTCCTGGGTCCGCGACAGTACGGCGCGTTCGCCAGCCTGATGGCGACCCTGCTGGTCATCAGCGTGCTGCAGCTGGGCCTGCAGGCCACCGCGGCTCGCCGGATCTCCGCCGATCCGGGCCACGTCGGCCAGATCGAGGACGTCATCATGCGGGTCACCTACCGCGCCGCGCTCGCGGTCGGCGCGCTGCTGCTGGTGCTGACCCCGGTGATCAACCTGGTGCTGCGGCTCGACAGCCTGGTGGTGTCCGCGCTGGTGTGCGTGGCCGCGGTGCCGATGACCGTGATGGGCGGCCAGGCCGGCATCCTCCAGGGCGAGCGCCGCTGGCTGCAGCTCTCGATGGTGTACGTCGCCAACGGGGTGCCGCGGCTGTTCGTCGGCTTCGCGCTGATCGCCTGGCACCCGACCGAGCTGAGCGCCATGCTCGGCGTGGTGATCGGCCAGTTCGCACCCGTCGTCGTCGGCTGGTGGGCACTGCGCCACGAGCGCCAGCCCGGCCAGGTCGGAGACCACCACAACCTGCGTCCGGTGATCCGGGAGGCGATCCACAACTCCCAGGCACTGCTGGCCTTCTTCGCCCTGTCCAACGCCGACGTCATCGTCGCCCGCAACGTGCTCGACGACCACGACTCCGGCCTCTACGCCGGTGCGCTGATCCTCACCAAGGCGGTGCTGTTCCTACCGCAGTTCGTGGTGGTGCTCGCCTTCCCGGCGATGTCCTCCGCCAGCGAGCGACGGCGGGCGCTGACCAGGAGCCTCGCGTTGGTCTCGGCGCTCGGCGTGGTCGCCACCCTCGGCGCCTGGCTGCTCTCGTCCGTGGCCCTGATCTTCGTCGGCGGCGGCGACTACGCCGAGATCGAGTCGCGCCTGTGGCTGTTCGCGGTGCTGGGCACCACGCTGGCGATGCTGCAGCTGCTGGTCTACAGCGTGCTGGCCCGGCAGGGGCAGCGGTCGGTCTACCTGGTGTGGGGCGCCCTGGTCGCGTTGGTCGCGCTGGGGTCGACGGTCTCCACCCTGGACGGGCTGATCACGGTCGTGGTCGTCATCGACCTCGGTCTGCTGGCGGCACTGGTCTTCGTCAGCCTCTACCTGCTGAACCGCCCCCTCGCGCCGGACGCAGCGCCCGCGTCCGAGCCCTCGCTCTGACAGGGTCGGCGACCCGAACGGTCAGTGCGCGGCCTCGTGCCAGCTGCGGCCGGTGCCGACCGACACGTCGAGCGGCACGGTCAGCTCGACGGCACCACCCATCTGCGCCCGCACCAGGGCGTCGAGCTGCTCGCGCTCCCCGACGGCGACCTCGAACACGAGCTCGTCGTGCACCTGGAGCAGCATCCGCGAGGCCAGCCCGGCCTCGCGGATCGCGCGCTCGACGTTGAGCATCGCCACCTTGATGATGTCGGCCGCCGAGCCCTGGATCGGCGCGTTCAGCGCCATCCGCTCCGCGATCTCGCGGCGCTGCCGGTTGTCGCTGGTCAGGTCGGGAAGGTAGCGCCGCCGACCGAGGATGGTCTCGGTGAAGCCGGTGCGACGGGCCTCGTCGACCACGCCGGCCAGGTAGTCCCGGATGCCGCCGAAGGTCTCGAAGTAGTCGTCCATCAGCACCCGCGCCTCGGCGGGCTCGATCTTGAGCTGCTGGCCGAGCCCGAACGCGGACAGGCCATAGGCGAGCCCGTAGTTCATCGCCTTGATCTTGGCGCGCATCTCGAGGGTCACGTCGTCGGCGTCGACCTCGAACACCTTGGCGGCGGTGATCGAGTGGAAGTCGCGCCCGGTGCGGAACGCCTCGATCAGCTCGGCGTCCTCCGAGAGGTGCGCCATGATCCGCATCTCGATCTGGCTGTAGTCGGCGGTCATCAGGCAGTCGAAGCCCGGGCCGACCACGAAGCCCTCGCGGATCCGGCGGCCCTCCTCGGTGCGGACCGGGATGTTCTGCAGGTTGGGGTCCGTCGACGACAGCCGCCCGGTGGCCGCGATCAGCTGGTTGAACGTGGTGTGGATCCGGCCGTCGGAGGCGACGGTCTTGAGCAGCCCCTCGACGGTCTGCCGAAGCCGGCTCACGTCGCGGTGCCGCAGCAGGTGCGAGAGGAACGGGTGCTCGGTCTTGACGAACAGCGCGGTCAGCGCGTCGGCGTCGGTGGTGTAGCCGGTCTTGGTGCGCTTCGTCTTCGGCATGCCGAGCTCGTCGAAGAGCACCACCTGGAGCTGCTTGGGCGACCCGAGGTTGATCTCCTTGCCGATCACCGAGAACGCGTCGTCGGCGGCCCGCTTCACCTCGCCCGCGAAGTGCGACTCCAGCGACTCGAGATGGTCGAGGTCGACCGCGATCCCGATCTCCTCCATGCCGGCCAGGCAGTCGACCAGCGGCAGCTCCACCTCGGCCAGCAGCCGGGTGCCGCCGTGCTCCTCCACCTGCTCGTCGAGCGCCTCGGCCAGGTCGAGGACCGCGCGGGCGTGCAGCATCGCGGTGTCGGCGGCGCCGGAGTCGTCGATCTCGTCGAAGCTCAGCTGGCCCGAGTCCGCGGCCTCCTGGCGCAGCTCCCGCTTGAGATAGCGCAGCGTGAGGTCGGCCAGGTCGTAGGAGCGCTGGTCGGGCCGGACGAGGTACGCCGCCAGCGCGGTGTCGCTGGTCAGTCCCCGCAGCGTCCAGCCGCGCGCCGCCAGCGCGAGCATCGGACCCTTCGCGTCGTGCAGCACCTTCGCGGCGTCCGGGGACCCGCACCAGGCAACCAGTGCAGCGTCGTCCTCGGGGCTGACCTCGCTGGCATCGAACCAGGCGGCGGTGCCGTCGGGAGCGGCCAGGGCCACCGACCAGACCTCGCCGGTGCCGGCCCGCCAGGAGCCCTGCACCGCGACCCCGGTGCGCGTGGCGTCGGCGACCGTGCCGGCGCCCTCGTCGGTGACCGGGTCCGCGCCGGTGCCCGTGGGCGCGTGCTCGGCGAGCCAGCCGGCCACCTCGCCCGTGCCGAGCCGGGTGGCGCGCAGCTCGAAACCACTGTCGTCGATCTCCTCCTCGGACTCGAGGGTCTCGAAGAGACGGTCGCGCAGGACCCGGAACTCCAGGCCGTCGAACAGCGTGTGCACCTCCTGGCGGTCCCAGGGCTGCATCGCGAGGTCGGCCGGCTTCAGGTCCAGGTCCAGGTCGCGGACCAGGGCGTTGAGGTGCCGGTTGCGGATCACGTCGCCGAGGTGGGCACGCAGTGCCTCGCCCTTCTTGCCGGTGATCTGGTCGGCGTGTTCGATGACGTTGTCGAGGCCGTCGAACTGGTTGATCCACCGCGCGGCATAGCCCGGGCCGACGCCAGGGACACCGGGCAGGTTGTCGGAGGTCTCCCCCACGATCGCCGCGAGCTCGGGGTAGCGGTCCGGTGGGACGCCGTACTTCGCCTCGACCGCGGCCGGTGTCATCCGGGCCAGGTCCGAGACGCCGCGCATGGGATAGAGCACGGTCGAGGTCTCGGTGACCAGCTGGAGCGAGTCCCGGTCACCGGTGAGGATCAGCACCTCCATGCCGTCCGCGACGGCCTGGGTCACCAGGGTGGCGATGATGTCGTCGGCCTCGAAGCCGTCCTTCTTGAGGAACGGGATGCGCAGCGCGGCGAGGACCTCCTCGATGAGCGGCAGCTGGCTGCCGAACTCGTCGGGCGTCTTGTTGCGCTTCGCCTTGTACTCGGCGTACTCCGCGAGGCGGAAGGTCTGCCGTGAGACGTCGAAGGCGACCGCGACATGGGTCGGCTGCTCGTCGCGGAGCACGTTGATCAGCATCGAGGTGAAGCCGTAGACCGCGTTGGTGTGCTGCCCGGTGGTGGTCGAGAAGTTCTCGACGGGCAGGGCGAAGAACGCGCGATAGGCCAGCGAGTGACCGTCGAGCAGGAGCAGACGGGGACGCGCGTTCGCGGTCGGCGTGGCAGTCACGCTCCGGACTCTATCGAGAGGGACCGACACGCGACCGGGCGGAGGTGGTGGGCACAATGACGGCATGAGCGACAGCACCCCGGGGCGGCCCGAGAAGCCCGCACAGGTCTCCGTCGAGGAGTTCCTCGCCCAGATGCCGCAGGGCATGGGCGCCCTGAACGAGCGGATGGGCATCGAGCTGGTCGAGATCTCCGCGGAGCGCGTGGTGGCGACGATGCCGGTCGAAGGCAACACCCAGCCCTACGGCCTGCTGCACGGCGGGGCGTCGGTGGTGCTCGCCGAGACCCTCGGCTCCATCGGCTCCGCGCTCCACGCCTGGCCCGAGAAGCTCTCGGTCGGTGTCGACATCAACGCCACCCATCACCGCGCGGCGACCTCCGGCACCGTGACCGGTGTCGCGACCGCGACCCACCTGGGGCGCAGCATGGCGACGTACGAGATCGTCATCAGCGACGAGGAGGGCCGTCGGGTGTGCACCGCGAGGATCACCTGCGCGCTGCTGCCGGCGAAGCGCTTCTCCTGACCGTCTCGCAGGACGCCCCGGAGCACGACCCGAGCTAGACCGGGTTCTGCTGGCGGCGGGCCGACCGTCGGGCGGCGAGCACCTGGCCGATGTGCTTGTTGCCACCACCGGCGCGGACGATCGTGGGCCGCACCGAAGCGGTCCGCTCGACCGGGAGCTTGGCGCGCAGCTGCGCGGTGGTCGCCAGGCGCATCACCGCCGCCGGGGCCAGCCCGAGGCGAGCCAGGAACCGGTTGCCGTTGCGGGAGTTCATCACCGAGGTGGCGGCGACGTGACCGAGCCCGCGCTCCTCGGCCCAGGCCACCGCGGCCTCGACGAGCACCCGTCCGACGCCACGACGACGGAGCTCGGGCACGACACGGAGATGGCTGGCGTGCACGGCACACTCGGAGGTCATCGGGCCGATCGGCCGGATGCCCAGGTGGACCGCGCCGGCGAACTCGCCGGCCACCTCGGCCACCACGATCCGGGTGTCGTCCGCGGCCAGGGCCTGGCGGATCGCCTGGGCGACCTCCTCGACGCCCTCGTCGCCGCGGGCGGGACGGCGGGAGAACTCGGCCCACAGGGACTGGAGCTCGGGGGCGTCCTCGACCCGCACGCTGCGCACGGAGACGGCTGACCTGCTCACGCATTCCTCCAGAAGAGACATGGATAGGCGGCGCAACCCCCACAAATGCATTCCCGTGGCACCGGAGTGTGAGACTACGCCCACGGATCCGACGTCGCCACAGGAGGAGCATGTTTCCCGGAATCGGCACCGTGGTGAACGTTGCCACGGTCCTGCTCGGTGCGGGCATGGGGGTCCTCCTCGGCAACCGGCTCCCCCAGCGCACCCGCGAGCTGGTCACCGACGCGCTCGGCCTGGTCACCCTGCTCATCGCCGCCGTGAGCGCGATGGCGGTCCTCGACCCGGACCTCTCCGCCTTCGTCGGCTCCTCGGCCCCGATGCTCGTGGTGCTCGGCTCGCTGCTGGTCGGCGGCATCATCGGCTCGCTGCTGCGCATCGAGGAACGCGTGGAGTCGCTCGGGGGCTGGCTGCAGCGGCGGCTCCAGGGGGATCGGTCGGCCGAGGGACGGCACCGTTTCATCGAGGGGTTCGTGACCGCCTCGCTGATCTTCTGCACCGGTCCGCTCACCATCCTCGGCGCCCTCAACGACGGTCTCGGCAACGGCGCCGACCAGCTGTTCCTCAAATCGGCGCTCGACGGCTTCGCCGCGATCGCGTTCGCGGCCGCCTTCGGTTGGGGCGTGGCCGCCAGCGTGGTCACCGTGGTGGTGGTGCAGGGCTCGCTGACGCTGGTCGGCGTCGCCCTGGGCGACGTACTCCCGGACCCGCACCTGGCGGCCATCACCGCGACGGGCGGTCTGCTTCTCGTGGGCGTCGCGCTGCGGCTGCTGCGCATCCGCGAGGTGCCGGTCGCCGACCTGTTGCCGGCGCTGCTGGTGGCGCCCGCCCTGACCGCGATCGTCGGACTGCTGCACTGAGACCCGGCACCGACTCACCCCGGAAAATCACCGCAGACCTGCCCCAGAGGCACGGCTTACCCCTACGCTGACGGAAGCGGCACGCCGTGCGAGCGCGTCGGGGGCCAGTTGAGCTGCCGCTATAGTCACGCCGAGTCGACGGCCAACTCGAGGCACAGGAGCCCCATTGCAAGCCCTCAGTCCGAAACGCCTAGCCGTGCTGGTGCTCATGCTGGCCGGGTTCATCATGGTCGGCGGCACGACCGTCGCCGCCGCCTCGTCACCGGTCGCCGCGGGCGAACGCTGTGAGCTGGTCAAGCCCACGGACGACGACACCATCTCGATCCTGGGCCGGATCTGCGACCGCCGTGAGAAGCCGCAGGCACCCGTCGAGGGCGTCACCGTGACGGTCGAGGACTCTCAGGGCGAGGAGGTCGGGGAGGCTACGTCCGGACCCGACGGCACCTTCGTCATCGACCTGCCGGGCACCGCCATCGAGAACCTCGGCAAGGTCTTCACGGTCAAGCTGGACGAGTCGACGCTGCCCGAGGACACGCAGCCCAAGGTGCTCGAGCGCAAGCTGTCGGTCAACCTCGACACCGACCAGTCCGTCACCTTCCCGATCGGTGCCGCCGGGGCCGAGGGCACCGGCCTGCTGGCCGAGACGCTGCAGCTGACCGTCGGCGGGATCGTGTTCTCGGTGCTGCTGGCGATGGCGGCGCTGGGGTTGTCGATGATCTTCGGCACCACCGGACTGACGAACTTCTCGCACGGGGAGCTGGTCACGTTCGGCGCCCTGGTCGCCTTCGCGGTCGACCGGATGCCAGGCCAGATCCAGGTCGGCGGGCTCGACGTGACCGTGGGGATCGCGGTGGTCGTCGCCTTCGTCGTGTCCGGCGCGTTCGGCTGGCTCAACGACGCGGCCCTCTGGCGGCCGCTACGCCGTCGAGGCAGCGGCCTGATCGCGATGATGATCGTGAGCATCGGCCTGTCGATCTTCCTGAGGAACATCTACCAGTACTTCGCCGGCGCGCAGAGCCAGAACTACTCGCAGTACTCCGCGGTCACACCGTGGGAGATCGGGCCGGTCCTGCTGACGCCCAAGGATCTTCTGGTGTCGATCATCGGCATCGCTGTCCTGATCGGCACGACCAGCCTGCTCCGGTACACGCGGCTCGGGAAGGCCACGCGCGCCGTGGCCGACAACCCGGCGCTGTCCTCGGCAACCGGCATCAATGTCGAGCGGGTGATCAGCCTGGTCTGGATCGGCGGTGCGGCGCTGGCCGGCCTGGCGGGCGCCCTGCTCGGCCTGACGCAGGGGTTCGACTACCAGATCGGCTTCAAGCTCCTGCTGCTGATCTTCGCGGCCGTCGTGCTCGGTGGGCTCGGCACCATCTGGGGTGCGATCGTGGGCGCTTTCATCATCGGCCTGTTCACGGAGCTGTCCACCCTGCTCGTGCCGGCCGAGTTCAAGTTCGTGGGCGCGCTGCTCGTGCTCATCGTCGTCCTGCTGATCAGGCCCCAGGGCCTCCTCGGCCGGGCACAAAGAGTCGGTTGAGAAGGGGTATCGAGACATGGACTGGACCAACCTTCTGAGCCTTTCTCTCCAGCAGGCGCTGGGGCCCACGGCGGTCATCTACTGCCTGGCCGCGATCGGGCTCAACGTGCACTTCGGCTACACCGGCCTGCTCAACTTCGGCCAGGCGGGCTTCATGATGGTCGCCGGCTACGCGATGGTCTCGGTGTCGACCATCTGGGGCCTGAGCCTCTGGCTCGGCGTCCTCGTCGGGGTGCTGCTGACCATCGTGCTGGCCCTGTTGCTCGGCGTGCCGACCCTGCGGCTGCGAGCCGACTACCTGGCGATCGTGACGATCGCCTCCGCCGAGATCATCCGGCAGACCATCAGTGCCGCGAAGTTCTCTTCCCAGTTCGGTGGCCAGGACGGCCTCACCGGTTTCATCTCCCCGTTCCGCGACCTCAACCCCTACTCCGGAACCATCGGGATCGAGGGTCTGGTCACGTGGCGTGCGTACGACTTCTGGGTGATGACGGTCGGCTGGCTGCTGGTCGCGGCCTGCTGCGTCATCGTGTGGTTGCTGATGCGCAGCCCCTGGGGCCGGGTGCTCAAGTCCATCCGCGAGGACGAGGACGCCGTACGCTCGCTGGGCAAGAACGTCTACGCCTACAAGATGCAGTCGCTGGTGATCGGCGGCCTGTTCGGCGCCATGGCCGGATTCATGACGGCGTTGCGCTCGGCCTCGATCGGGCCGTCGTTCTTCGCGACCGACGTGACGTTCTTCGCCTACACGGTGCTGCTGATCGGTGGCGCCGCCCGTGTCTTCGGACCGGTGGTCGGGTCGATCATCTTCTGGTTCCTGATCTCTGCTCTCGGCATCTTCTTCAGCCAGGCGACGAGCGGCGCGGACCCGCTCATCCCGGCGTCCATCATGACGCAGACGCAGGCCAGCCTGATGCGCTTCATCTTCCTCGGCCTCGGGCTGATGCTGTTGATGATCTTCCGACCACAAGGGATCTTCGGGGACCGAAGGGAGCTGGCGATCGATGCCCGCTGAGAGCAACGAGACATTGTCCGCGAACAGCGGGCGCCCCGTGGACGAGGGCGGCGAGGGCGGCGACGCCGGCGCCGGCCGGACGGCCGGGGTCGACGTGAGCGCAGCCCGTCAGGCCCTCTCCGGCCTGGCCCGCGAGCCCGGCGTGGCGAAGCCGGACCCGATCCTCAAGGCCGACAACATCGTGCGCACGTTCGGTGGCCTGAAGGCCGTCGACGTGCAGCACGTCGAGATCCAGCGGGGCGTGATCACCGCGCTGATCGGCCCCAACGGAGCCGGCAAGACCACGTTCTTCAACCTGCTGACCGGCTTCGACCGCCCCGACACCGGCACCTGGTCCTTCAACGGCAAGTCGTTGAACAGGGTGCCGGCCTACAAGGTGGCCCGGCTGGGCATGATCCGCACCTTCCAGCTCACCAAGGTCCTCTCCAAGCTCACCGTGCTGGAGAACATGCGCGTGGGTGCCATCGGTCAGCGGGGTGAGTCGCTGCTCTCGGCGATGGCCCGTCCGCTCTGGAGCGCCCAGGAGAAGTCGAACACGGACAAGGCCGACGCGCTGCTCGAGCGGTTCCTGCTGATCAAGAAGCGGGAGGACTTCGCGGGCTCGCTCTCGGGTGGCCAGCGCAAGCTGCTCGAGATGGCTCGAGCCCTGATGGCCGACCCCGAGCTGGTGATGCTGGACGAGCCGATGGCGGGCGTGAACCCCGCCCTCAAGCAGTCCCTGCTCGGTCACGTGAAGTCACTGCGCGACGACGGTCGCACGGTCCTGTTCGTCGAGCACGACATGGACATGGTCCGCGACATCTCCGACTGGGTCATCGTGATGGCCCAGGGACAGGTGATCGCCGAAGGCCCGCCCGATGCGGTGATGGATGACCAGCGGGTCATCGACGCCTACCTCGGTGCCCACCACGACACGGCTCTCACCTTCGAGGCCGAGGAGCAGATCCTCGCCGAGGCGGAGAAGGAGCTGGAGGAGACAGAGAAGCATGAGTGACGACACCGGCACCACCGAGACCTCCTCGGAGCGCGAGGCGCACCTGGCAGCCGCCGATGGCGCCGTACTCCGCGCCGACGACCTGATCGCCGGCTACCTGCCCGGCGTCAACATCCTCAACGGCACCGACCTCTACTGCCAGGAGGGCGAGCTGGTCGGGATCATCGGTCCCAACGGTGCCGGCAAGTCGACGCTGCTGAAGGCGCTGTTCGGCCTGGTGAAGGTGAAGACCGGCACCGTGAAGCTCAAGGGCGACGACGTCACCAACGAGCGTGCCGACGTGCTCGTCTCGCGCGGTATCGGCTTCGTGCCGCAGAACAACAACGTCTTCCCGTCGCTGACCATCCAGGAGAACCTCGAGATGGGCGCCTACCAGCGCCCCAAGTCGTTCAAGAAGCGGTTCGAGTTCGTCGGCGAGCTGTTCCCCGCGCTGCTCGACCGACGGTCGCAGCGCGCCAGCTCGCTGTCCGGCGGCGAGCGACAGATGGTGGCGATGGGCCGGGCGCTGATGATGGAGCCGTCGGTGCTGCTGCTCGACGAGCCGTCCGCCGGACTCTCACCGGTCATGCAGGACGAGGTGTTCGTGCAGACCCGGCGGATCAACCGGGCCGGCGTCTCGGTGGTGATGGTGGAGCAGAACGCCTCGCGCTGCCTGCAGATCTGCGACCGCGGCTATGTCCTCGACCAGGGCCGCAACGCCTACACGGGCACCGGGGAGTCGCTGGCGAAGGATCCGAAGGTGATCCAGCTCTATCTCGGGACTCTGGCACGCGGCTGACGGCACGTCACCTGCGTCTCGGGTTGTCACCGACGAGCGTGCAAGAGGGGCCCGGCCTGACGGCCGGGCCCCTCTGCGTTGCTGTACTGCTGTGGATCAGTTGTCGGCCGGGACAACGCCCGAGACGGTGTCGATCCGCTCGTAGGTGTTGCCCTTCTTGTACTCGGAGATGCCGTACGTGCCGGCGATCAGGCTGCCGGAGTCCGTCATGTCCGTCGGGCCGCTCTTGCCCTGGTAGTCGATGTCCTCGTCGTCCTCGAGCAGCGTCTTGCACTCCTCGAACGTGGCGCACGGGGTGCCCTCACGGGTGACGCCGACGATCTCCTTGCCGATTGCCTCACCCGAGTCGTCGCCGGCCGCGATCGCCGCGAGCGCGGTGATGATCGTGGCGTCGTAGCTCTCGGCGCCGTAGGTCAGGTCCTTGACCGACGGGTCCTCCTTGAGCCGCGCGACGAACTCCTCGTCAGGCTCGGCTGCGCCGGGTGCGGTGCCCTTGACGCCGGTCAGATCGAACTTCTCCGAGGAGTAGTCGGCGAGGTTGCCGTCCACGAAGTAGATCTGGATGTCCTGGGGACCGATGCCCTTGGCGATCAGCTGCGGGATGATCTTCGTGGTCTCGTTGAAGGACACCATCACGAGGGCGTCGGGCTTCGATGCCGCGATCTTGTTGACCTCCGCAGTGAAGTTCTGCGCGTCCGCCGCATAGAGGACGAACTCACTGACGGTGGCACCCTTCTCCGTGAGGACGTCCTGGGTCCGCTTGGACAGACCCTCGCCGTAGAAGTCCTGGCGACCCATGATGGCGACGTTGGAGAAGCCGTCCTCCACAACCAGGTTGGCCAGGATCTCGCCCTGGAGGTAGTCGGACGGTGCGGTGCGGAAGTAGAGGCCCTGTGTGTCGATCTCGTCGCTGTCGAAGCCGGCCGCGGTGTTGGCAGGCGAGAAGTGCACGACACCGGCGCCGGTGATCTTGTCGATCACGGTGATCGACACCCCGGAGGCCGCGGCGCCGATGACGGTGTCCGCGTTGGCGCTGAGCAGCTTGTCGACCTCGGCGCCCGCGATGTCGGGCGTGCCGTCGCCGGAGTCACCCTTGACCCCTACGACGTCCTTGCCGAGCACGCCGCCGGCTGCGTTGATGTCCTCGATGGCGAGGTCCACGCCGGCGAACTCCGGCGGCCCGAGGAAGGCGAGGTCGCCCGTCTGGGGCAGCAGGGTCCCGATGGTCAGCGTGCCGTCTCCCTTGGCGGAAGACTTGGCACCGTCGTCCTTATTGTCGTCGCTGCCGCTGTCGTCCGAGCCGCAGCCGGCCAGGGCGATGGCACCGATCAGGGCGACGGCACCGAGTCGGGCAGTGGTGGTGGGGCGCTTCATGAAGCCTCCGGTTGGTCATGGTGAATTCCACGGCACCGACTGCCGTCGAATGGATTGAAGTTAGCGCCATTCGACGGCACGACAGGCGCCCCCACTACCTCGTTGCCAACTTGTGACCTTGGCAGGAACCGGACAGGAGGCCGCATGGTCGACGTGGGTTCACCCCGCGGCGCCGCCCGGGCCGTGCTCGATGACCCCGTCTGCCACCTCGCGCATCGAGAGACGCAGGTCCATCGCCGTCTTCTGGATCCACCGGAAGGCGTCCGGCTCGGTCAGCCCCAACTGCTCCTGGAGCACGTTCTTGGCCCGGTCCACCGCCTTGCGGGTCGCCAGCCGCTCGGACAGATCGGCGACCTCTCGCTCCAATGCGGCGATCTCGGTGAACCTGCTGACCGCCATCTCGATGGCGGGGATCAGGTCGGCGCGCGCGAACGGCTTGACCAGGTAGGCCATCGCGCCGGCATCGCGAGCCCGCTCGACCAGCTCCCGCTGGGAGAACGCCGTCAGCATCACGACGGGCGCGATCCGCCGCTCGGCGATCCGTTGTGCGGCCGCGATGCCGTCGAGCCGGGGCATCTTCACGTCGAGGATGACCAGGTCCGGGGCCAGGCTCTCGGCCAGGGCCACGGCCTGCTCGCCGTCCGCGGCCTGGCCGACCACGTCGTACCCCTCCTCGGCCAGCATCTCGGCGAGGTCCATGCGGATCAGCGCCTCGTCCTCGGCGATGACGACCCGGCGGGAGGGGGTGGCGGCAGCGGTCACACGGTCCACCCTAGAGCGGGAGGGCCACTGCCGGGCAACCGAGGCTCAGGCGGTACGCCGGCCGATCCGGTGGCCACGCCGACCACCGACGAGGTACCAGGCGGACGCGTCGGGTACGGTTTTGCCACCCAGGCCGGGTTGGCGGAACGGCATACGCGGTGGTCTCAAACACCACTGCCCGAAAGGGCTTGTGGGTTCGAATCCCACACCCGGTACCGACAGTCGGTGGTCCCGACGACCATGAAGACATGACTCATGTGCGGGAATGGTCGGTCGTCCAGAGTGCCCTGCGCGCCTCTGACCAGGGCCTGCCGGACGCCGAGAACGCGCGCGCGCACGGCGTGGCAATCAAGACGATTCGGCGATGGCGACGTGACTACCAGCGACGCGGACTCCTCCGAGGGCAGGCACACACGACAGCGCGGTGTCCCAGGTGTCAGGACGCACCGATCGATGCCGCCTCCTATGCCGAGATGCTCGGGTGGTACCTCGGCGACGGGTACATCAGCCGCGGGCGACGCGACGTCTTCAACCTCCACATCTACAACGACCGGAAGTACGGCACCGTCAACGCGCACGTCCAGGATCTGATGCGGGCCGTCAAGCCCGGTGGTCGACCGCATCAGCGTCGGGTTCCAGGGTGCGTGGTCCTCACGATGTCCTGGAAGCACTGGCCGTGCCTGTTCCCCCAGCACGGCCCGGGGCGCAAGCACGAACGCCCGATCGTTCTCGAGCGCTGGCAGGCCGACATCGTCAGTGCGCACCCCGCGGACTTCCTCCGGGGGCTCTTCCACTCGGACGGGTCCCGGGTGGCGAACTGGACCCGACGGCTCGTCGCCGGCGAGATGAAGCGCTACGACTACCCGCGGTGGCAGTTCACGAACGAGTCCGCCGACATCCGCGAGCTCTGCTGCTGGGCGCTCGACCTCGTCGGAGTGCCGTGGCGCCGGTCCAACCACAAGACGGTGTCGGTCTCGACGCGACCGGGCGTCGCCGCGCTCGATGCCCTCATCGGGCTCAAGTGCTGAGTCCGCTCAAGGGCGGGCGGCGCGGCGGTAGGCCGGGGCGACCTCGTTGATCGCGTCGCCCATCCGGTGGATCCGCAGCGCGTTGGTGGAGCCCGGGATGCCCGGAGGCGCACCGGCGATGATGACCACCAGGTCTCCCTGCTCGACCCGGCCGATCTTGAGCAGCTGCTCGTCGACCTGCCGCACCATCTCGTCGGTGTGCTCGACCGAGTCGGTCTTGAAGGTCTCGACGCCCCACGTCAGCGCGAGCTGGGAGCGCACCCGGGCCTCGGGGGTGAACGCCAGGATCGGGATCTCGCCCCGGTAGCGCGCCAGTCGCTTGGCGGAGTCGCCGGACTGGGTGAACGCCACGAGGAACTTCGCGCCGATCCGCTCGGCCACCTCGGCGGCGGCCTTCGCGATCACGCCGCCCTTGGTCCGCGGGTTCCAGTCGATCGCGGTCATGCCCTGCAGACCGTGGTCCTCGGTGGCGGCGAGGATCCGCGCCATCGTCTCGACCGTGCGGACGGGGTACTCGCCCACGCTGGTCTCACCCGAGAGCATCACCGCGTCCGCGCCGTCGAGCACGGCGTGCGCGACGTCGGTGACCTCGGCCCGGGTGGGAGCGGGCGCGGAGATCATCGACTCCAGCATCTGGGTGGCCACGATCACCGGCTTGGCGTTGACCCGGGCCCGGTCCACGACGCGCTTCTGCAGGAACGGCACGTCCTCGAGCGGGCACTCCACGCCGAGGTCGCCGCGGGCCACCATCACGCCGTCGAAGGCCTGCACGATCTCGTCGAGGTTGTCGATGGCCTGCGGCTTCTCGATCTTGGCGATCACGGGCACGTGGACGCCGACCTCCTGCATCACCTTGCGGACGTCGTCGACGTCGGAGGCGAAGCGGACGAAGGACAGCGCCACGAAGTCGACACTGAGGCTGAGCGCGAAGCGCAGGTCCTCGATGTCCTTCTCGGACATCGCGGGGACCGAGACGGCCACGCCGGGCAGGTTGATGCCCTTGTGGTTGCTGACCGTGCCCGCGACGACGACCTCGGTGTGCACGTCCTGACCGTCGACCTCGGTGACGACGAGCCGGATCCGGCCGTCGTCGATGAGGATCGGGTCGCCCTCGGACACGTCGCCCGGGAGGCCGGCGTACGTCGTGGAGCAGGCGGTGCCGTCGCCGGCGATGTCACGGGTGGTGATCGTCCACGCCTGTCCCTTCTCGAGCCGCGCCGAGCCCTCGGCGAACTCGCCGAGCCGGATCTTGGGACCCTGGAGGTCGGCGAAGATGCCGACCCCGTGGCCCGTCGTGTCCGCGGCCCGGCGGACCAGGTCGTAGGCGCGCCGGTGCTGCTCGTGCGTGCCGTGGCTCATGTTCAGCCGCGCCACGTCCATGCCGCTCTCGACGAGCTTGGTGACCATCTCCTCGGAGGAGACGGCCGGGCCCAGGGTGCAGACGATCTTTGCTCTACGCACGGGTCGACCCTACTGCCCTCAGGAAGACCACCGATGGTGCACTCGTGATTTCGGACGGACGTCGGGAGGAGGCCGCCGTCATCGTCAGACGACCAGCGGACGCGCGGTCGGTGGGATCGGAGAGGGCAGCGTCGTCGAGCCGGTGAGGTACTCGTCGACGGCCGCCGCGGCGGCCCGCCCCTCGGCGATCGCCCACACGATCAGCGACTGCCCGCGACCGGCGTCACCGGCCACGAAGACCCCGTCGACCGACGAGGCGTAGCTCTGGTCGCGCGCGATGTTGCCGCGCCCGTCGAGCTCCACCCCCAGCTGCTCGACCAGCCCCTCCTGCTGCGGTCCCGTGAAGCCCATCGCGAAGAGCACCAGCCCGGCAGGGATCTCCCGCTCCGTGCCCTCGACGGGCTGGAACGTGGCGTCGACCTCGACCAGGCGCAGGGCCCGCACGTTGCCGTCGTCGTCGCCGAGGAACTCGGTCGTGGACACGGCGTACACCCGCTCGCCGGCCTCCTCGTGCGCCGAGGACACCCGGAACGTCATGGGGTACGTCGGCCACGGCTGGCTGTCGGGACGGCTCTCGGTGGGCTGCGGCATGATCTCGAGCTGGGTGATCGACGCGGCGCCCTGGCGGGTGGACGTGCCGAGGCAGTCCGCGCCCGTGTCGCCGCCGCCGATGATCACGACGTGCTTGTCGGTCGCGGTGATCTGGTCCTCGACGCTCTCGCCCAGCGCCACCCGGTTGGCCTGGGGCAGGAAGTCCATGGCCTGGTGGATGCCGCCGAGCTCGCGCCCGGGAACAGGCAGGTCGCGCGGCAGCGTCGCCCCGAGGGCGAGCACGACGGCGTCGTAGCGCTCCCGGAGCTGGAGTCCGGTCAGTGTCCCGCCGACGTCGATGCCGGCCCGGAACACGGTGCCCTCGCGACGCATCTGGTCCAGGCGCCGGTCGAGGTGCTGCTTCTCCATCTTGAACTCGGGGATGCCGTAGCGCATCAGGCCACCGATCTTGTCGGCGCGTTCGTAGACCGCCACGGTGTGACCGGCACGGGTCAGCTGCTGGGCGGCCGCGAGCCCGGCCGGGCCCGATCCGACCACCGCGACGGTGCGACCCGAGAGCCACTCCGGTGGCTGCGGGCGCACCGCACCCGACTGCCAGGCACGGTCGATGATCGAGACCTCGACGTTCTTGATCGTCACCGGGTCCTGGTTGATGCCCAGCACGCAGGAGGTCTCGCACGGCGCCGGGCACAGCCGTCCGGTGAACTCCGGGAAGTTGTTCGTGGCGTGCAGCCGCTCGATCGCGCCGTCCCAGTCGTCGCGCCAGACCAGGTCGTTCCACTCCGGGATGATGTTGCCCAGGGGGCAGCCCTCGTGGCAGAACGGGATGCCGCAGTCCATGCAGCGACCGGCCTGCTCGGTGATGATCGGCAGCAACGCCCGTCCGGCACTCTCGGGGTAGACCTCGTTCCAGTCCTTGACCCGCTCCTCGACCGGGCGGCGGGCAGCCACCTCGCGGCCCTTCTTCAGGAATCCTCGGGGATCAGCCATGAAGCACCTCCATGATCCTGGCCGCGGCCTGCTCCTCGTCGAGGCCCTCCTCGAGGGCCTCCTCGCGGGCCTCGAGGACCCGCTTGAAGTCACCGGGCATCACCTGGGTGAACCGCGCCAGCGCCGTCGTCCAGTCGGTCAGCAGCTCCTGGGCGACCTGTGACCCGGTCTCCTCGGCGTGCCGCTGGACGATGTCGTGCAGCTCCTCGGCGAACTTCTCCTCGACCGGCGTCAGCTCGACCATCTCCTGGTTGACGCGGAACTCCTTGAGGTCGAGCACGAACGCGTAACCGCCCGACATGCCGGCCGCGAAGTTGCGCCCGGTCCGGCCCAGCACCACGACCCGGCCGCCGGTCATGTACTCGCAGCCGTGGTCGCCCACGCCCTCGGTCACCACCGTGGCGCCGGAGTTGCGCACACAGCACCGCTCCCCCACGCCGCCGCGCAGGAACACCTCACCCGAGGTGGCGCCGTAGGCGATGGTGTTGCCGGCGATGATCTGCTCGTCGGCCCGGAACGTCGCCGCCCGGTCGGGGCGGACCACGATCCGCCCGCCGGAGAGGCCCTTGCCGACGTAGTCGTTGGCGTCGCCCTCGAGCCGCAGGGTGATCCCGCGCGGCAGGAAGGCACCGAACGACTGGCCCGCGGAGCCGGTGAACGTGATGTCGATGGTGCCGTCGGGCAGTCCCTCGCCCTTGTAGCGCTTGGTCACCTCGTGGCCGAGGATGGTGCCGACCGTGCGGTTGACGTTGCGCACCTCGAGCTGGGCCCGCACCGGCTCGCCGCGCTCCAGCGCCGGGGCCGCCAGCTCGACGAGCTGGTTGTCCAGTGCCTTGTCGAGCCCGTGGTCCTGGCCGGTGGTGTTGCGCAGCGCGGCGCCCTCGGGCAGCTCGGGCGCGTGCAGGATCGGCGTCAGGTCGAGGCCCGCGGCCTTCCAGTGGTCGACGGCCCTGACGATGTCGAGCGTGCCGACCTGGCCGACGGCCTCGTCGAGGGTGCGGAAGCCCAGCTCGGCGAGCAGCTCGCGCACCTCCTGCGCGACGTACTCGAAGAACGTCACCACGAACTCCGGCTTGCCGTTGAAGCGCTCGCGGAGGACGGGGTTCTGGGTCGCGACGCCCACCGGGCAGGTGTCGAGGTGGCAGACGCGCATCATGATGCAGCCCGAGACGACCAGCGGGGCCGAGGCGAAGCCGTACTCCTCGGCGCCGAGGAGCGCCGCGATGACGACGTCGCGTCCGGTCTTCAGCTGGCCGTCGGTCTGCACGACGATGCGGTCGCGGAGGCCGTTGAGCAGCAGCGTCTGCTGGGTCTCGGCCAGGCCGAGCTCCCAGGGACCGCCGGCGTGCTTGAGCGAGGTGAGCGGTGCCGCCCCCGTGCCCCCGTCGTGCCCGGAGATCAGCACGACGTCGGCGTGCGCCTTCGAGACCCCCGCCGCGACCGTGCCGACGCCGACCTCGGAGACCAGCTTCACGTGGATGCGGGCGCTCGGGTTGGCGTTCTTGAGGTCGTGGATCAGCTGGGCCAGGTCCTCGATCGAGTAGATGTCGTGGTGCGGCGGCGGGCTGATCAGCCCCACCCCCGGCGTGGAGTGCCGGGTCTTGGCCACCCACGGGTACACCTTGTTGCCGGGCAGCTGGCCGCCCTCACCGGGCTTGGCGCCCTGCGCCATCTTGATCTGGATGTCATCGGCATTGGTGAGGTACTCCGAGGTGACACCGAAGCGACCGGAGGCGACCTGCTTGATCGACGAGCGGCGCTCGGGGTCGTGGAGCCGGTCGGCGTCCTCGCCGCCCTCACCGGTGTTGGACTTGGCGCCCAGCCGGTTCATCGCGATCGCGAGGGTCTCGTGCGCCTCCTGGCTGATCGAGCCGTAGGACATCGCGCCGGTGGAGAACCGCTTCACGATCGCGGACACCGGCTCCACCTCCTCGATCGGGACCGAGGGGCGCCCGGTGGTCTCGCCGTCCTTGAAGCGGAACAGCCCGCGCAGGGTCATCAGCCGCTCGGACTGCTGGTCCACGCGCTCGGTGTACTGCTTGAAGACGTCGTAGCGCCCGGAGCGGGTGGCGTGCTGCAACCGGAACACGGTCTCGGGGTCGAACAGGTGCGGCTCGCCCTCACGCCGCCATTGGTACTCGCCGCCGATGGCCAGCTCGCGGTGCGCCGGCGCGATCCCGCCGCGGGGGTACGCCGTGGCGTGGCGCCGGGCCACCTCCTCGGCGATCGTGTCGAGCTCGATGCCGCCGAGCTTGGACGTGGTGCCGGTGAAGTACCGGTCGACGACCGTCTGGGACAGCCCGACGGCCTCGAAGATCTGCGCGCCGGTGTAGGACGCGACCGTGGAGACGCCCATCTTGGACATCACCTTGAGCACGCCCTTGCCGAGGCTCTTCACCAGGTTGGCGACGGCCTTCTCCGGCTCGATCTTGACGAAGTACGCCTCGCGGGCGAGGTCCTCCACGGACTCCATCGCGAGGTACGGGTTGACCGCGGCGGCGCCGTACCCGACGAGCAGCGCGACATGGTGCACCTCGCGGACGTCGCCGGCCTCGACCAGCAGCCCGACCTGGGTGCGGGTCTTCTCACGGACCAGGTGGTGGTGGACGGCACCAGTGAGCAGCAGCGACGGGATCGGGGCCAGCTCCGCGGTCGAGTGCCGGTCGGAGAGCACGATGATGCGTGCGCCGCCGGCGATCGCCTCGGACACCTCGGCACAGATCTCGTCGATCCGCGCCGCCATCGACTCGCCCCCGCCATCGACGGCGTAGAGCCCGCGCGAGACGTGGGTGATGAAGCCGGGCATGTCGCCGTCCCGGTTGATGTGCCGGATCTTGGCCAGGTCGTCGTTGGAGATCACCGGGAACGGCAGCACCACCTGGCGGCAGGAGGCCGGGGCCGGTTCCAGCAGGTTGGCCTCGGGACCGATGGTGCCGTTCAGGGAGGTGACCAGCTCTTCGCGGATCGCGTCCAGCGGCGGGTTGGTGACCTGGGCGAACAGCTGGCTGAAGTAGTCGAACAGCAGCCGCGGCTTGTCCGAGAGCGCGGCGATCGGTGTGTCGGTGCCCATCGAGCCGAGCGGCTCCGCGGAGCTGTTCGCCATCGGGGCGAGCAGGACGCGGAGCTCCTCCTCGGTGTAGCCGAAGACCTGCTGGCGGCGGGTGACCGAGGCGTGCGTGTGCACGATGTGCTCACGGTCGGGGATGTCGTCGAGGTGGATCTGCCCGGCGTGCAGCCACTCGTCGTACGGGTGCTCGGCAGCGAGCTCGGTCTTGATCTCCTCGTCCTCGATGATCCGGTGCTCCTCGGTGTCGACGAGGAACATGCGGCCCGGCTTGAGCCGGCCCTTGCGGACCACCGTGGCGGGGTCGATGTCGAGTACGCCGACCTCGGACGCCAGCACGACCAGGCCGTCGTCGGTGACCCAGTAGCGGGAGGGCCGGAGGCCGTTGCGGTCGAGGACCGCACCCACCTGGGCGCCGTCGGTGAACACGACGCAGGCGGGGCCGTCCCACGGCTCCATCATCGAGGAGTGGAACTCGTAGAACGCCCGCCGCTGGGCGTCCATCTCGGTGTGGTTCTCCCACGCCTCGGGGATCATCATCAGCACCGCGTGCGGGAGGCTGCGGCCCCCCATGTGCAGCAGCTCGAGGACCTCGTCGAACGACGCGGAGTCGGACCGGCCGGTGGTGCAGATCGGGAACAGCCGCTCCAGGTCGCCCGGGACCAGGTCGGAGGACAGCAGCGCCTCGCGGGCCCGCATCCAGTTGCGGTTGCCCATCACGGTGTTGATCTCGCCGTTGTGCGCGATGAACCGGAACGGGTGCGACAGGGGCCAGCTCGGGAACGTGTTCGTCGAGAACCGCGAGTGCACGACGGCGACGGCCGAGGCGACCCGGTCGTCGACGAGGTCCGGGAAGACCTGGTCGAGCTGCTCGGTGGTGAGCATGCCCTTGTAGGCGAGAGTCCGTGAGGACAGCGACGGGAAGTAGACGTCGGTCTCGCGCTCGGCCCGCTTGCGCAGGCAGAACGCCAACCGCTCCAGGGCCATGCCGGTCAGTCGCTGTCCGGCGCCGGACACGAACAGCTGGGCGAACGACGGCATGCACGACAGCGCCGTCTTGCCGAGGCTCGCCGGCTCCACCGGGACCTCGCGCCAGCCCAGCACGGAGAGGTTCTCCTCGGCCGCGATCTGCTCGATCCGCTGGCGGGTCTTGGCGACCTGCTCCTCGTCGCCCGGCAGGAACGCGGTGCCGACGGCGTACTGGCCCTGGCCGGGCAGGGTGAAGTCGACCACCTCGCGCAGGAACGCGTCAGGAACCTGCATCAGGATCCCCGCGCCGTCACCCGAGTTCGCCTCGGAGCCCGCGGCACCCCGGTGCTCGAGGTTGCGCAGCGCGGTGAGCGCCTGCGCCACGATGTCGTGGCTGGCCACGCCGGTCAGGGTCGCGACGAACGCCACCCCGCACGCGTCGTGCTCGTGGTCGCCGTCGTAGAGCCCTTGGGGTTGCGGACCTGCCCGAAGTCCGGATCGTGCCCCGGTCGGAGACCCGGGTGCGGGCGGCGGGAATGCGTGCATGGGCATTCTCCCGTCGTCGTCTGCGCCGCCCCGGGAGACCGGGCTCGGCGAACTGGCAGAAGCAGGGATTCGCGTTGCTGTGCAGGGGACGACGTTGGCCCGCGCGGTCGCTCAGACTAGCACCACGGTGCGGCCGTGGCAGGGGGCCGACCGACTGGTGAACGCCGCGGCTACCCGCCGGTAGGTCTCAGACGCAGTCGCGTCGCCCCGCGTCGGGGACCCGGCCGTCCACGGTGCGGTACTTCCAGGTCCAGCCACCCTCGGCCAGCCTCATCACGAGCACGCCCGGGGACCGGGCGGTGAAGATCTGGGACCCCTTCTTGCGGCGGCCGAGGTGGTAGAGCGACTTGCCGCCGGCGCCGGAGACGAAGGACTGGATGCCGCGTCGGGGTTCGACGGCCCCGGAGGGGCTCAGCCGCGCGAACCGCTCGTAGTCGTGGTCGTGACCGGCCAACGCAACGTCGACCCGGTGGTTGTAGGCGACGCGCCAGAAGCGGCCCACCATCGGGTTGTTGCCGTGCTCCCGGCCCGAGGACCAGCGCGGGTGGTGCATGGCGATCATCGTGCACCGGCGGGGGTTGCGGTTGAGGTCGCGGCGCAGCCACGCGACCTCGGCGCGGCAGTCGATCTTGTCGCAGTTGGAGTTGAGGTTGTAGACCCGCCAGCTCCCGGCGTTCCAGGCGTAGTAGCCCGGGGCGGACTGGTCGAAGTAGGCGTAGTACCCGGCTGCGCCGCGGGACTTGTACTCGTGGTTGCCGGGCAGCGGCTGGGTGATCGGCTTGAGGCTCCCCCATGACTTCGCATACGACCTGCGGAACGCGCGGAGCGAGCCGGTGGGGTACTGCAGGTCGCCCAGGGCGATGACCCGCTTCGGGTCGAGGCTGCGGGTCAGCCGCGCGGTCCGGGCCTGGCGGCAGGTGCGCGCGGTGGTGTCGTCGCCGGCCGCGCACGCGACGTCCCCGACCGCCACGATCTTCACGGGGCCGGCCGTCTCGAGCGGCGCGGGCCCGCCCTCCTCGACCGTCCCGGCGCTCATGCCGGCCGTGTCCCCGACCCCGTCGCCACGGTCGTCGTCGCCTCCGGCGCAGGCGGTGAGCACCAGCGTCAGCGAGAGCAGGAGGACGGGGAGGGCTCGGGCGCTCATGCCTCCACCTTGCCGGGGTCGGTGCCGTCGGCATCGGTCCCGTTCCCGGTCCCGGTCCCGGTCCCGGTCCCGGTCCCGGTCCCGGTCCCGGTCCCGGTCCCGTCCGCGTCCTGGTGGTCGAGACGTCCCTCCGGGCCCCATCCGTCGCGGTGGACCACGGTCTCCCGGCCGGGTTGACGGCGGGACGAGATCAGGAAGTACGCCGCCGCGAGGGTGAACATCACGAGTGAGGTCCACACGTTGAGCCGGAGCCCGAGGACGTCGTCGAGCTGGACGTCGTCGATGCGCAGCAGCTCGATCCAGCCACGGCCCAGCGTGTAGAGCATCACGTAGAGGGCGACCACCCGGCCGTGACCGAGACGCAGCCGTCTGTCGAGCCAGACGATCACCGCGAACGCGGCCACGCACCACAGCGCCTCGTAGAGGAACGTCGGGTGGAACGTGGCCTCGTCCAGGTAGCCCGTCGGCCGCCGTGCGGGGTCGATCTCGAGCGCCCACGGCAGGTCGGTCGGCTTCCCGTAGAGCTCCTGGTTGAAGTAGTTGCCGAACCGGCCGAGCGCCTGCCCGATCAGCACCGCGGGCGCGATCGCGTCGGCGACGGGCGCGATGCGGATGCCCATCCTCCGGGCGCCGATGAACAGCCCGAGCGCGCCGAGCGCCACGGCGCCCCAGATCCCCAGACCCCCGCGCCAGACGTAGAGCGCGGTGATCGGCTCCCGGCCCTCGCCGAAGTAGAGCTGCCAGTCGGTCATCACGTGGTAGAGCCGGCCACCGACCAGGCCGAACGGCACCATCCACAGCGCCAGGTCGGACACCTGCCCGGACTCACCGCCGCGGGCCACCCACCGCCTCTCCGCGATCCAGATGGCGGCGATGACGCCCGCGATGATGCACAGCGCGTAGGCCCGGATCGGGAAGGGCCCGAGCTCCCAGGTGCCCTGCGCGGGGCTCGGGATGCTGAGCAGGGTCATGAGTCCGCCTCCAGGAGGGTGGTGATGTCGGTGGCCAGGTCGGCCGGCGAGGTCTCCGCACGCCAGGTCACCGGTGTCTCGTCGTCCGCGTCGATCGCGAAGACGTTGGTCGTGTGCGAGACGTCGTAGCCGCCGGTCGGCAGCTTCTTCTCCTTCTCCATGAACACCCCGAACGAGCGCGCCACCTCCACGATCGTGGCGAGGTCACCGGTGAGACCGGTCAGGCCGTCCCCGAACCGGGCCAGGTAGTCGCGCAGGGTCTGCTCGTCGTCCCGGGCGGGGTCGGTGGTCACGAACACCACCTCGACCTCGGCGCGCTCGGCCGCGTCGAGCCGGGCGAGCGCCGAGGCGATGTTGGCCATCACCATCTGGCAGATGTCCGGGCAGTTGGTGTAGCCGAAGAACAGCAGGGTCAGCGGCCGCTCGGTCTGGTCGACCAGCGAGTACGCCGCTCCGTCGGTGTCGGTGAGCGGCGTCGCGGGTGCCTCGAACGGGTTCTCGAGGGTGGTGCCGTGCAGTCCGCCCCCCGCGTCGGTGGCGCCGCTGCTGCCGCTGGCACACCCGGTCAGCAGCAGCAGCGTGGCGACGGCCGGTGCGAGCAGGCGCCTGCGCTCAGCGCCCACGTCGTACTCCGTCGGCGAGGTCCCTGGTGAGGGCGGCCAGCGCCTCCAGTCCGGCGCCCCGGCTCTCCGCGTCGAGGAGCGTCCGCACGAAGGCCGAGCCGACGATGACGCCGTCGGCGTACGACGCGACCTCGGCGGCCTGGTCGCCGTCGGACACCCCGAGCCCGACGCCCACGGGCAGGTCGGTGGCAGCGCGGGTGCGCGCGACCAGCGGACCGGCGAGGTCGGAGGTGCTGGCGCGCGCGCCGGTCACGCCCATCACGGCGGTGGCGTAGACGAAGCCGCGGCAGGCGGCGGTGGTCATCGCGATCCGCTCGTCGGTCGAGGAGGGCGCCACCAGGAAGATCTTGTCGAGGTCGTGCTCGTCGGCGGCGGCGATCCACTCGGCGGCGGAGTCGGGAGTCAGGTCGGGGGTGATCAGGCCCGCTCCCCCGGCGCTCGCGAGGTCGGCGGCGAACTGGCTGACGCCGCTCTGCCGCCCCCTCCGGCTGCCGCCGCTCTGCTGGCCCCTCCGGCTGCCGCCGCTCTGCTGGCCCCTCCGGCTACCGCCGCTCTGCTGGCCCCTCCGGCTACCGCCGTAGTGCTCCACCGGGTTCCAGTACGTCATGATCACCGTCGGCACGCCGGTCGCGGCCACCGCCTCGACGGTGCGCAGCACGTCGGCGGTGCGGACGCCGCCCTCGAGCGCGGCCTGGGCGGCCGCCTGGATGGTGGGGCCGTCCATCACCGGGTCGCTGTAGGGCAGGCCGACCTCGATCACGTCGCAGCCGGCGTCGACCATCGTGGTCAGCGCGGCGATGCCCCCGGCCACGTCGGGGTAGCCGGCCGGCAGGTAGCCCACCAGGGCGGAGCGGCCCTCACCCTTGGCCTTGTCGAAGGCGCGCGCGACGCTCATCCGGCGACGTCCTCGCCGGGCCGGCCGACCGGCTCGGCGGTCACCTCGTCGGGGTCGCCGAGCCCGAACCACTCGATCGCGGTGTCCATGTCCTTGTCGCCGCGGCCGGAGAGGTTGATCAGCATCATCGCGTCGTCGCCGTGGTCGGCGCGGAGCTTGTCGGCCAGCCGCAGCGCGCCGGCGACGGCGTGCGCGGACTCGATGGCCGGGATGATGCCCTCGGTGCGGCTGAGCAGCGCCATCGCGTCCATCGCCTCGGCGTCGGTGACCGGCTCGTAGGTCGCCCGCCCGATCGCGGACAGGTGGGCGTGCTGCGGGCCGACCCCGGGGTAGTCCAGCCCGGCCGAGATCGAGTGCGACTCGATGGTCTGCCCGTCCTCGTCCTGGAGCACGTAGGTGCGGGCGCCGTGGAGCACCCCGGTGTCGCCGGCGTGGATGGTGGCCGCGTGCCGCGGGGTGTCCACGCCCTCGCCTCCGGGCTCGAAGCCGTAGATCGCCACGCCCTCGTCGTCGAGGAACGCGGTGAACAGGCCGATCGCGTTGGAGCCGCCGCCGACGCAGGCGGAGATCGCGTCGGGAAGCCGGCCGTAGCGGTCGAGGACCTGCTGACGCGCCTCGTCGCCGATGGCCCGGGTGAAGTCACGGACCATGCTGGGGAACGGGTGCGGGCCCGCGGCGGTGCCGAAGAGGTACGCCGTGTGGTCGACGCTCGCGACCCAGTCGCGCAGCGCCTCGTTGATCGCGTCCTTGAGGGTGGCGCTGCCGGAGTCGACCGGCACCACCGTGGCGCCGAGCAGGTGCATGCGCGCCACGTTGAGGGCCTGCCGACGGGTGTCCACGGAGCCCATGTAGACGGTGCAGTCCAGCCCGAAGTACGCCGCGGCGGTGGCGCTGGCGACACCGTGCTGGCCGGCGCCGGTCTCGGCGATGACCCGGGTCTTGCCCATCCGCCTGGTCAGCAGGGCCTGGCCGAGCACGTTGCGGATCTTGTGGGCGCCGGTGTGGTTGAGGTCCTCGCGCTTGAGCAGCACCCGGACGCCGACCTTCTCGCTGAGCCGGGTCGCCTCGTAGAGCGGGCTCGGGATGCCCGCGTAGTCGCGCTGGATGGCGGCGAACTCCTCGACGAAGGCGGGGTCGGCCATCGCCTCCTGCCAGGCCACGGTCAGCTCGTCGAGCGCGGCGACCAGCGCCTCGGGCATGAACCGCCCCCCGAAGTCACCGAAGAATCCGGTGCTGTCGGCCTCCCACGTCGTCATGTGCCGAGTCCTCTCATCGAGCGCACCGCTTCCTCGGGGTCGCCGTCCTTGACCAGCGCCTCGCCGACCAGCACCACGTTGGCGCCCTGCTCGGCGTAGCGCTGCACGTCCGCCGGGCCGGAGATGCCGCTCTCGGCCACCCGCACGCAGGTGTCGGGGATCAGCGGGGCCAGCCGGGCGAACGCGTCGGCGTCGATGTCCAGGGTCTTGAGGTTGCGGGCGTTGACACCGATCAGCTCGGCCCCGAGGTCGACGGCCCGGTGGGTCTCCTCCGCGTCGTGCACCTCGACCAGGACGGTCAGGCCCAGCCCCCGCGCCTCGGCGTACAGCTTCTCGAGCAGCGGCTGGTCGAGGGCGGCCACGATCAGCA
The DNA here is from genome assembly GCA_963767955.1 of uncultured Actinomycetota bacterium. GTDB lineage: Bacteria > Actinomycetota > Actinomycetes > Propionibacteriales > Nocardioidaceae > Nocardioides. The sequence continues at coordinate 1,431,850 of CAVYGA010000003.1, forward strand.
GCACCAGGTCGGCGCCGGCGGCGCGCGACTCGTGCAGCTGGTAGGGGGTCACCATGAAGTCCTTGCGGAGCAGCGGCGTCGGGACGGCGGCACGCACGGTGCGCAGGTCCGAGAGGCTGCCACCGAAGCGCCGCTGCTCGGTGAGCACGCTGATCGCGGCCGCCCCGCCGCGCTCGTAGGCGGCGGCCAGCTCGGCCGGGTCGGGGATGTCGGCCAGCACGCCCTTGCTGGGGCTGCGCCGCTTGACCTCGGCGATCACGCTGGTGCCGGGGGCGCGGAAGCGGGGCATCGGGTCGCGCGGGGCCGGGGTGGCCGCGGCCAGCGTCGCCACCTCGTCGTACGGCGCCCGCGCGGCACGCGTCGCGAGGTCGACGCGCACGCCGGCGACGATCTCGTCGAGCACGGACATGCGACCTCCAGAAGACGTGTGCGGTTTCAGGGCCCAGCCTCTCATCCGGACGGCTGCCGGGGACGATCGGCTCTCACTCCGTGGCCACGGGGCGACCGCCCGGTGGTCGAGAGGTCTCAGGGCGCGAGCCAGGACCCGAACGGCAGGTTGCGGGCCACCGAGAACACCAGGATCGGTGCGAGCAGCAGCCAGACCGTGGGCGTGGACAGGCCGGTCGGGACGCGGCGGCGGCCGGCCCAGGCGTTCCGCAGCCAGCCCAGCCAGAGCCAGGCCAGCACCGGCAGGGCGACGACCAGGACCAGGTTGGAGGAGACCGCGGCGATCAGGTCGCCGTGGGTGAGGTCGTTGATCGCCCGCAGGCTGCCGCAGCCCGGGCACCAGGCGCCGGTCATCGCGTAGAACGGGCACAGCCCCCAGGACCCGGACTCGTGCGGGTCACGGAGGTGCAGTGCCAGGGCACCCAGGCCGGCCACCCCGGCCAGGGCCAGGGGCTCCATGATCCGGCCGGTCCTCGGGCGGGCCGGCGCGGTGGGGGCGTACTCAGTGCTGGGCGTTGCCCAGGCCCATCTTGGTCATGACGACGTACACGATCAGGGCGACCGGGAGCAGCGCGAGGCCACCCCAGAACATGACCCAGCTGACCGGGGACACCATCAGCGCCAGCCCACCCACCACGAAGGCGACCAACCCCACGAAGACCGCGGTCCAGGCTGCGGGGGTGTTGCCGTGGTTGTCAGACATGCGGGAGCTCCTCGTGCGCGGGGTACGTCGGGGACAGTCTAGGGCGCCGTTCAGGCCGTGGGGTCGTGACCCTCGTCGATGGCGCGCCACAGCTCGCCGTCCCCGGCCTCGGCCGGGTCGAGCGTCGGTGCGGGGCGGGCCCCCGGGGCGTCGTAGCGGCTGCCCATGGCCGGCCAGTGCCCGACGTGCCGGGCGGCCACCACGGTCGCGACGAGGGAGAGCAGCGCGCTGACCGCGGCCGTCCAGTACCACCCGGTCAGCGCGGTCTCGACCGACGTGGCACCCGCCTGGCGCGCGGAGTCCGCGACGTCGTCCTGGGTCGCGGACCAGCCCGCCGCCACCGACGTCAGCACGCCGGCAGCCGCGAGCGCACCGGCCAGGGCGACCACGCGGCGTACCCGCCCGCGGGTGACCAGCAGGACCCCCCAGGCGGCGAGCACGACCAGGCTCAGCGCGCCCGCCAGTGGCATCTGGCCGATGTCGCCGCCCCAGGACAGCTGCCAGCTCGACGACGGAGCTGCCCCCTCGCTCGCGGTGAGCCGGGCCCAGGGCTTGGTGCCGGCCACCGCGCCCAGCGTGCCGGAGGTCAGGCCGAGCAGGAGGACCGGTGCGAACGTGCGCCGCGGCTCAGGCATCGTGGCCCGGCAGCAGGTCCGCGTCGAAGCAGGTCCGCGCCCCGGTGTGACAGGCCGGTCCCTCCTGGTCGACCTTGACCAGCAGGGTGTCGCCGTCGCAGTCGAGACGCACCTCCCTCACCCACTGGCGGTTGCCCGAGGTCTCGCCCTTGACCCAGTACTCACCGCGCGAGCGGCTCCAGTACGTCGCCCGGCCGGTTGCGAGCGTGCGGGCCAGCGCCTCGTCGTCCATCCACCCCAGCATCAGCACCTCGCCGGTGTCGTGCTGCTGCACCACCGCGGGGACGAGGCCGTCGGCGGAGCGCTTGAGGCGGGCGGCGAGGCCCGGTTCGAGGGAGGTCACGGTCACCCAGCCTAGTTCCCCGTTGAGTCGCGCCTCCCACCCCGTTCAGTCGCGCCTCCCACGCCGTTGAGTCGCGCCTCCCACCCGTCACCGCGTCGCCAGGGCGCGGCGTACCTCCCCGATCCAGCCGATGACCGCCTCGGGCGTGAACGAGTCCTTCGTCAGCACGATCACGGTCCACCCGTGAGCGGTCAGCCAGGCGCGACGCCTCTCGTCGGCGGCGCGGTCCTCCGGACTCGAGTGGAACTCCTCGCCGTCGTACTCGACCGCGACGCGGGCACGTGGGTAGGCCAGGTCGAGGCGGTACGTCGGGACGCCGGCGATGTGGATCCAGTGCTGGAGCGTGGGTGGGGGAAGCTCGTGGTCAGCCAGCTCCATGCGCACCCATGACTCGCCGGAGGACTCGGAACGCCCGTCCACCAGGGGTACGAGTCGCCTGAGCTGCAGGACGCCGCGACGACGGAAGTAGCGAGGCAGCTCCCGGCGGAGCTCGCCCTGCGAGAAGCCATAGGCACGCATCAGTGCGTCCATGGCCGCGAGGGCCCGTCGGCTGTCAAGCGTGCACCCGAGGTCCATGGCGGTGCGGATCGGCGTGGTGACGCGCGCGCCCGCGATCTCCAGCCAGTCGCCCGGAACGAGGTCGCGGCTGCCACCGCGACACTCCGGTCGCTCCGTGGCGCGCACGCCACGGAGGGCGCACGACTCCACCGGCGGTAGGACGTCGAGCTCCCGGTAGTCGAGACAGTCGACACCCAGGACCCAGGCCGCGGTGCGGTCGACCAGCACCGAGCCGGGCGGGACCACGAGCGCCGCCGCCCGGCCGAGGACCGCGGGTGAGTCGACGACGTCGACGCGGACGTAGACGCCGCGCAGGAGTCGACGTACCTCTCGATCCCTCAGGCCTCGCTCGAGCCGCTTGTGGTCGATCCCGCTCGCGCGCGCCATGGCGGTCGTGAAGGGCTGGTCGCCGAAGAGATCGAATCCGGTCATCGACCCACCGTCGTACGCCGACGCCCGCTGGCGCCGACCCTGGGCGACGACCTGTGGAGGGGCGGCCGGGTGCGGCGGGGTGTGCACGGAAACCGGGTCGACGGTGCGCTACGCCCGGCGGGAGCCGCCACTCAACGCGGCGGGAGGCGCCACTCAACGGGGCGGGAGGCGCGACTCAACGAGAGGGGGGGTCAGGCGCGGCCCTGCTGGGCCACCCACGAGGCGTGCAGCGACGCGTAGACGCCGTCCTGCTCCAGGAGGGCGGCGTGCGGGCCGCGCTGCACGATCCGGCCGCGGTCGACGACGACGACCTCGTCGGCGTTCTCGGCGGTGCTCATCCGGTGGGCGATGGTGACCGAGGTGCGGCCCTGCATGAGCCGCTCCAGGGCGCGCCCGATCCGCATCTCGAGGTTGGGGTCGACCGCGCTGGTGGCCTCGTCGAGGACCAGCAGGTCCGGGTCGGCGAGGTGCGCGCGGAGCAGTGCGACCAGCTGCCGCTCGCCGGCCGACAGCGACTCGCCGCGCTGACCGACCCGGGTGTCCAGCCCACGCGGGAGACCGTCGAGCCAGTCGGCCAGGCCGAGGTCGGCGGCGGAGGCGAGGATCTCCTCGTCGCTGGCCCCGAGCCGGCCGTAGCGGGCGTTGGCCCGGAGGGTGTCGTCGAACAGGAAGCCCTCCTGGGGGACCAGCACCACCGAGCGGCGCAGCGAGGACTGCTGCACCTGCCGTACGTCGATGCCGTCGAGCAGGACGCCGCCTTCGCGCGGGTCCATCAGCCGGGTCAGCAGCTTGGCGAACGTCGACTTGCCCGAGCCGGTCTCGCCCACGATCGCCACCCTGGTGCCGGAGCCGATGTGCATGTCGATCCCGTGCAGGACGTCCGGGCCGCCGGGGTAGGCGAAGGTGACGTGGCGGAACTCGACGTCGATCGGTCCGCGGGGCAGGACCTGGCCGTCCGGTCCGGGGTCGACGAGGTCCGCGGGCGTCTCGAGGATGCCGATGACGCGCCGCCAGCCGGCGATGGCGTTCTGTGCCTCGGTCAGGATCTGGGTGCCCATCTGCACGGGCATCACGAACAGCGAGACCAGGAACGCGAACGCGATGACCTCGCCGGCGGAGATCTTCCCGGCGAAGCCGAGCCAGATGCCGACGATCAGCACGCCCGCGTTGGCGAGGCCGCCCGAGAGGCCGCCCAGCGAGAACGAGAACGCGGTGAAGCCCTGCGCGCGGGTGCTGGCCACCTGGTGCGCGCGGATCGCCCCGTCGATGCGGGCCTGGGTGCGCTCCTCCACGGCGTAGGACCGGACCACGGCGGCACCCACGACGGGCTCGGAGATCGCGGACAGCAGGATGCCGACCTGCCTGCGGACGGTGCCGTAGGCGTCGGAGAGGCGGCGCTGGAAGTAGCGCAGCGACAGGAACAGCGGCAGGAAGCAGAGCCAGACCACCAGCGTGAGCTGCCAGGAGTAGAACAGCATGATCAGCGTCGCCACGCCGATCTGGAGCACGCTGACCACGAAGAGGATGCCGCCGAACACCAGGAACTGGCTGACCTGGTCGACGTCGGAGGTGACCCGCGAGACCAGCGCCCCACGGCGCTCGGTGTTCTGGGTCAGCACGGGCAGGTCGTGGACGTGGCGGAAGGCCTTGATCCGCAACGTGGCCAGGCCGGTCTCGGCGGTGGTGAACAGACGCTTGGTCATGAGGTACGACGCCACGCCGGTGACCACGATCGCCAGCGCCGCGACCAGGCCCATCTCGACCATGAACCCGACGTCGGGGCCGTCCGGCCCGTTGAGGCCGCGGTCGAGGGTCTGCTGCACCACGACCGGGATGACCACCTGGCCGAGGGTGGCGAGCACCGCGAGCGCCAGCGTGCCGACCAGGCCGTCGCGAAGCTCCGGCGAGACCGCCATGCCGCGACGGATGGTGTCGAGCGCCGCGATGTCGTCGCCGGTGTCGACCTGGGAGGTGGTGCCCGGGGTGCTCATGCGGGGTCCCCGCGGAAGCGCGAGCGCAGCGAGTGGTTCTGTGGGGTGCTAGGTGCCATGCCTCGTCACCGGCGGTCTGCTGCTCGTAGGCGTTGACCAGGTCGGCGTACGCGGGGCTGCGCAGCAGCAGCTCGGCGTGGGTGCCGCGGTCGACGATCCGGCCGTCGGCGAGGTGCAGCACCTCGTCGGCCAGGCTGATGGTGGCCTTGCGGTAGGCGACCACGACCAGCGTCGTGTCCGCGCCGTCGGCGGTGCCGCGCAGCGCGCCGAGGATCCGGGCCTCGACCTCGGGGTCGACCGCCGAGGTGGCGTCGTCGAGGATCAGCAGCCGGGGCTTGCGGACCAGGGCCCGGGCCAGCGAGATCCGCTGCCGCTGCCCGCCGGAGAGCGAGGTGCCGCGCTCGCCCAGCCGGGCGTCGAGGGCGTCGGGCAGCGCGGCCACGAAGCCGTCGCCCTGCGCGGTGCGCAGCGCCGCCCAGACCTCCTCGTCGGGGATGTCGGCACCGAGGGTGATGTTGTCGCGGACCGTGTCGTCGAAGAGGAAGGCCGTCTGGCCGACCACGGACATCGAGCCCGACAGCTCGCCGGCGGCCAGGTCGCGGAGGTCGGTGCCGTCGACCTTCACGGCTCCCCGGTCGGGGTCGACCAGTCGGGTCAGCAGGGAGGTCAGGGTGCTCTTGCCGGAGGCGGTGGCGCCGACCAGGGCCACGGTGCGGCCGGGCTCGACGCCGAAGGAGACGTCCTCGAGCAGCCTCTCGTCCGGCTCGTAGGAGTAGGCCAGGTGCTCGACGTCGAGGCGCGCGCCGGACGACCCGCCGAGCCGCGCGGCGCCGTACTGCATCTCGCCGGTCGCCTCGAGCACGGCCGTCACCCGCTCGAAGCCGACGACACTGCGGGGGAACTCCCCGAGCAGCCAGCCGATCGAGCGGATGGGGAACGAGACGATGGTGAGGAGGTAGGCGACGGTGATGAGGCTGCCGGTGTCGGTCTGGCCGTTGAGCACCCGCTGCACGCCGAGCGCGAGCACCACCAGGACACCGATGTTGGGCAGCGCGGTGAGCGCCGGGTCGAACATCGCCCGGATCCGGCCCGCCTGGACCGAGACGTCGCGCAGCTCGTGGGCCTTGACCGCGAACCGCTCGGTCTCCTCGCTCTCGCGGCCCAGCGTCTTGACGACCATCGCCCCGTCGAAGGACTCGTGGGCGATCTCGCTGACCTCGGCGCGCAGCTGCTGGGCGCGGGTCATCAGGGGCGAGGCGGCCCGCTGGTAGAGGACGTTGGCCACCATCACCGCGGGGAAGACCAGCAGTCCGACCAGCGCCAGCACCACGTCGGCGAGCAGCATCTGGACGATCGCGATGACCAGCATCGCGACCGTGCCCACCGCCATCGGCAGCGGCGCGATCGGCCCCCAGGCGGCCTCGACGTCGGAGTTGGCGTTGGAGAGCAGCTGTCCGGTCGGGTGACGTTGGTGCCACTCCATCGGGAGGGTGAGGTACTGACGGGTGACGGCGCGGCGGTAGTGCGCCTGCATGCGGTACTGCATGACGCCGGCCCCGAGCCGGCGCGCGACGATGCCGACCGCGCGCAGGATGGAGACGCCGACGAAGAGCCCGAGCACCGCCCAGAGCAGCCCGGCGGACGTCTCGCCGGTCTTGAAGGCCGGCAGCACGGCGTGCTCGGCGGACCAGCCGAGCACCCAGGCGTCGGCCACGGTCAGCGCGCCGAAGAGGACACTGCCCAGCGTCGAGAGGGTGAAGACCCACGGCTCGCGGCGGATGGCCACGGCGAGTACGGCGAACCCGTCACGCATGGTGGAGGCTCGAGCGGACACCCGCTCACCCTATGCCCCGCCGCCAACCTCTTTTCCGGTCGGGACGGGGGCCTAGGGTGGGACCGTGCTCGGTCGACGATCCCTGGCTCGCGTGGAGCGGCAGCGGCTCTGCGACGCCGCCCTCGCGGCGGGTCCGGACGCGCCGACGCTGTGCGGCGACTGGGATGTCCGCGACCTGCTCGCGCACCTGCTGGTGCGTGAGCGCAGCCCGCTCGGCGCGGCCGGGATCCAGGTCGCACCGCTGGCGGGGCTCACCGACAGGGCGATGGACCGGGCCACCGCGCGGGACTTCCCGGACCTGGTCGAGGCGGTCCGCAAGGCACGCACGCCGCTGGCCCTGCCCCTGGTCGACGACGTGATGAACACGGTGGAGTTCTTCGTGCACCACGAGGACATCCGCCGGGCCCGGCCCGGCTGGGCCCCCCGGGCGCTGTCGCGGGCCGAGGAGTCCGCGCTGTGGACCGCGATCAAGATCGGTGGCCGCGGGCTGGTCCGGCCCGCCGGCGTCCCGGTGTCGATCCGGCGCGCCGACGGAGGCGCCAGCGCGACGCTGCGCGGCGGTGCGGATCCGGTGGTGCTGACCGGGCTGCCGTCCGAGATCGTGCTCTTCCTCTTCGGGCGGCACCAGACCCGGGGGCTGTCGCTCACCGGACCCGACGACGCCATCGCCGCCCTGGAATCCGCCAACCTCGGCCTCTGACTCCGACCCGTCGGGTGACCCACCGACCCGCGCCCGCCGAAGTGTCACTTCTTGCGAACCGAGGAGTGAGTTCTTGCGAGAATTCCGGGATGAGATCCGCACGCCTTGTCCTCCGCCCCCCGACGCTCGCCGACGAGGACGAGTGGTTGCGCCGGATGAGGGCCAGCCGGGGCTACCACCGCCCCTGGATGAAGGTGTCCACGACGCCCGAGGCCTACCGCGCGTACCTCGAACGGGGTGCCGCACCGCACCGGGAGTTCCGGATCGCGTGCCGGCTCGAGGACGGGGCACTGACCGGCTTCTTCAACATCAGCGAGATCGTCCGGGGTCCCTTCCAGAGCGCCTTCCTCGGGTACGGCGGCGTCGCGGCGTTCACCGGCCGGGGCTACATGACCGAGGGCCTCGACCTGCTGCTCCGGGAGACCTTCACGAAGCTCACGCTGCACCGCCTCGAGGCGAACATCCAGCCGGGCAACACCGCATCGATCGCGCTGGTCGCCCGGTGCGGGTTCGTCAAGGAGGGCTACTCCGAGCGCTACCTCAAGGTCGGTGGCCGCTGGGCGGACCACGAGCGGTGGGCGATCCGCTCCGAACAGTGGCGGGCCCGCTGACCCGTCGCGCGCTGGGTCGTCAGCGCACCGGGTGCCCGGCGCCGCTGAGCGCGGCCTTCACGTCACCGACCGCCAGCGTCCCGAAGTGGAACACCGTGGCCGCCAGCACCGCGTCCGCACCCGCGTCGACCGCGGGCGCGAAGTGCTCGACCGCACCGGCACCACCGGAGGCGATCACCGGGATCGACACCGCCGCGCGGACCTGCCGGATCAGCTCGAGGTCGAAGCCGTCCCGGGTGCCGTCGGCGTCCATCGCGTTGAGCAGGATCTCGCCGGCCCCGAGCTCGGCGCCCCGAGCCGACCAGGCGATCGCGTCGAGCCCGGCCGACCGCCGCCCGCCGTGCGTGGTGACCTCGAAGCCCGAGTCCGTGGCCGGTGCCCGCCGGGCGTCGACCGAGAGCACCAGCACCTGGTTGCCGAACCGGTCCGCGATCTCGGCGACCAGCTCCGGCCGGTGGATCGCGGCCGTGTTGACGGCCACCTTGTCGGCTCCGGCGCGCAGCAGCCGGTCGACGTCCGCGACCGAGCCCACCCCCCCGCCCACGGTGAGCGGGATGAACACCTGCTCGGCGGTCCGCGACACGATCTCCATCGTGGTCGCGCGGCCCTCGTGCGAGGCCGAGATGTCGAGGAAGGTCAGCTCGTCCGCGCCCTCCGCGTCGTACAGCGTGGCCAGCTCGACGGGGTCGCCCGCGTCGCGCAGGTCCTGGAAGTTGACGCCCTTCACCACCCGGCCGGCGTCGACGTCCAGGCACGGGATGACGCGTACGGCGAGCGTCATCGTCGCGCGGGCAGGGTCAGCGCGAGTGCGTCCTCGAGGGTGAACCGGCCCTCATAGAGCGCGGTCCCGATGATGGCGCCCTCCACGCCGTCCGCCACCAGCCCCTGGAGGGCCTCGAGGTCGGCGAGCTCGGTGATCCCGCCGGAGGCAACGACGGGCCGGTCGGTCGCGGCGCAGACGTCGCGCAGGAGCTGGAGGTTCGGGCCCTGGAGCATGCCGTCCTTGTTGACGTCGGTGACCACGTAGCGCGCGCAGCCCTCGGCGTCGAGACGCGTGAGTACGTCGTAGAGGTCACCACCCTCCCGGGTCCAGCCGCGCGCCGCCAGCGTCCGCCCGCGTACGTCGAGCCCGACGGCCACCCGGTCGCCGTGCTCGGCGATGGCGCGGGCGCACCACTCGGGCTGCTCGAGCGCGGCGGTGCCGATGTTGACCCGGCGGCAGCCGGCGCTCATGGCGGCGGCCAGGGACTCGTCGTCGCGGATGCCGCCGCTCATCTCGACGCGGATGTCGAGGGTGCCGACGATCCTCGCCAGCAGCTCACGGTTGTGCCCGCGCCCGAACGCCGCGTCGAGGTCGACGAGGTGGATCCACTCCGCGCCAGCCTCCTGCCAGCGCAGCGCCGCTTCGACCGGGTCGCCGAAGCGCTTCTCGGAGCCGGCCACCCCCTGCACCAGCTGGACGGCCTGGCCGCCCGCGATGTCGACGGCCGGCAGCAGCTCGAGGTGGGTGCTCATGCGCACGATCCTAGGCAACGCCACCGGCCCCGTCGTACTCCCCGGGTCGTCCCGAGACGGCTCACCGACGACGGAACAGCAGGGTGTGCAGCACCGGCGCGGCCAGGATGCTCACGACGGCACCGGCCAGCCGGATCTCCCAGTCGTCGCGGACCAGCCACAGCAGCGTGTTGAGCGCGATCAGCAGGCACAGCAGGAAGACGGTCTGCTGCCGGCGTCGACGGGCCAGCAGACCGCTCGGGCGCCCCCCGCCCGGTCGCGGCAACCGGGTCGTGAGCGCGCGCCTGCGGGCTGCCCTGCGTTCGGCGCGCTCGCGCTCGGCGGCCCGGGCGGCGGTCCGCACGGCCGCCTCGCGCTCCCTCGCCTGGCGCCGGAGGGCGCGCTCCTTGCTCACCGCCCGGCTCCCGGGAGAGCGCTCACAGTGAGTCGACCCAGTTGCGCAGCAGGGCCGCCCCGGCGTCGCCGGACTTCTCCGGGTGGAACTGGGTGGCGCTCAGTGGGCCGTTCTCCACCGCCGCGACGAACCGGTCGCCGCCGTGCTCGGCCCAGGTCACCAACGGCGCTCGGGTCCGGTCGTTCGTGACCAGTGTCCAGTCCCGCACGCCGTAGGAGTGCACGAAGTAGTAGCGCTCGTCCTCGACGCCCGCGAACAGCGAGGTGCCCTCGGGGACGTCCACGGTGTTCCACCCCATGTGGGGTACGACGGGCGCCCGCAGCCGCTCGACGACCCCCGGCCACTCGTCGCAGCCCTCGGACTCCACACCGTGCTCGACACCGCGGGAGAACAGGATCTGCATGCCCACGCAGATGCCCAGCACCGGGCGGCCGCCGGCCAGTCGCCGGCCGATGACCTCGTGGCCGCGGACCGCGCGCAGCCCCTGCATGCACGCCGCGAAGGCTCCGACGCCGGGCACCACCAGCCCGTCGGCGTCCTGCGCGGTCGTGCGGTCGGCGGTCAGCGTGACGGAAGCGCCGGCGCGCTCGAGGGCGCGCACGACCGACCGCAGGTTCCCCGAGCCGTAGTCGAGGACGGTGACGCTCGTCATGGCCTCAGAGGGTGCCCTTGGTCGAGGGCACTCCGGTCTCGCGCGGGTCGATCGCGACCGCGTCGCGGAAGGCCCGGGCGAACGCCTTGAACTGCGCCTCCACGAGGTGGTGGGGGTCGCGACCGGAGAGGACGCGGACGTGCAGCGCCAGGTGGGCGTGGAAGGCGAGGGTCTCGAAGACGTGGCGGGTCAGCGAGCCCTGGTAGGCGGGACCGGAGGCGCCGCCGATGGCGACGAACGCCTGGGCGTCGGGCTCGCCGGTGTGCACGCAGTAGGGACGGCCGGAGACGTCGACGACCGCCTGCACCAGCGCCTCGTCGAGCGGCACCGTGGCGTCGCCGAAGCGGCGGATGCCGGACTTGTCACCGAGCGCCTCGCGCAGCGCCTGGCCGAGCACGATCGCGGTGTCCTCGACGGTGTGGTGGGCGTCGATGTGGGTGTCGCCCTCGGTGCGGACCACCAGGTCGACCAGCGCGTGCCGCGCGAACGCGGTCAGCATGTGGTCGTAGAAACCCACGCCGGTGCTCACCTCGGCACGGCCGGTGCCGTCGAGGTCGACCTCGACGTGGACCGTAGACTCCTTGGTCTCCCGGTCCAGCTTCGCGATCCGGCTCATCGAGCCTCCTCCATGACCTCGGTCAGCGCCCGCTTGAACGCCTGCATCTCCTCCGCGGTGCCGATCGACACCCGGAGCCATCCCTCGGGACCGGTCTCGCGGATCAGCACGCCCCGGTCCAGCAGTCCCTGCCAGACCGCGTGCCGGTTCGCGAAGGTGCCGAACAACGCGAAGTTCGCGTCGCTGTCGGCCACGTCCAGTCCCTGCTCGCGCAACCAGCCTACGGTCTCGTCCCGCTCGGCACGCAGGTCATCCACGCGGCCGAGCAGCTCGGGCGCGTGGCGCAGCGCCGCGAGCGCGGTCGCCTGGGTGACCGCGGACAGGTGGTAGGGCAGCCGCACCACCCGGATCGCGTCGCAGATCTCGGGCGCGGCGGCGAGGTAGCCGACCCGCGCCCCGGCCAGGGCGAACGCCTTGCTCATCGTCCGGGTGACCACCAGGTTGCGGTGCTCGGGGAGCAGCTCCAGGGCGCTCGGCGTGCCGGCCCGGCGGAACTCGCCGTACGCCTCGTCGACGACGACGACCCCGCTCCGCCCGTCCGCCGCGGCCTCCCGGCACAGCAGTCCGACCGCCTCCGGCGGCAGCGCGGTGCCGGTCGGGTTGTTCGGTGACGGCAGGAGTACGACGGTCGGCCGGTGCTCGCGGACGAGGTCACGCGCAGCGTCGAGGTCGAGCGAGAAGTCGCTCTCGCGGCGACCGACCACCCAGCCGGTCATCGCGTCGCGGGCGTACTCGGGATACATGGAGTACGTCGGGGCGAAGCTCACGGCGGTGCGCCCGGGGCCGCCGAAGGCCTGCAGCAGCTGGAGCATCACCTCGTTGGAGCCGTTCGCCGCCCACACCTGGGCCGGGGTGACGTCCCTGCCGCCGGAGGCGTTGAGGTAGCCCGCCAGAGCGGTCCGGAGCTCGGTGAACTCCCGGTCGGGGTAGCGGTTGAGGGTGCCGGCCGCCGCGGCGACCGCCTCGGCGATGTCGGCCACGACCGCCGCGGAGGGACCGTAGGGGTTCTCGTTGACGTTGAGCTGCACGGGCACGTCGAGCTGGGGGGCGCCGTACGGCGCGATGCCACGCAGCTCCTCCCGCAGAGGAGGAAAGCTCATCGCGGGGTCCCTGCGGCAGCGCGGAGCGCCAGCGGAACGCTGGCGTGGGGTGCAAGCTGCATCGCTTCAGTCCCCGAACCGGACCCGGACCGCGGCACCGTGGCCGGGGAGGTCCTCGGCCTCGGCGAGCGCGACGACGTGGTCGGCCACCTCGGCGAGCGCCTCGCGGGAGTAGTCCACGACGTGCACGGACTTCACGAACGCCCGCACGGACAGCCCCGAGGAGTGGCCGGCAGCACCCGCGGTCGGCAGCACGTGGTTGGAGCCCGCGCAGTAGTCGCCCAGCGACACCGGGGCGAACGACCCGAGGAAGATCGCCCCGGCGTTGTTGACCCGGGCCGCCCACGCCGCGGCATCCTCGGTCTGGATCGCGAGGTGCTCGGCGGCGTACGCATCGACCACCGCCAGGCCCTGCTCGAGGTCGTCGACCAGCACGACCGCGGACTGCTGCCCGGTCAGCGCCGTGCGGACCCGCTCGGCGTGCCGGGTCACCGAGACCTGCTTGTCGACCTGGGCCTCGACCTCGGCGGCCAGCCGCTCGGAGGGCGTCACCAGCACCGACGCCGCGGACGGGTCGTGCTCGGCCTGGGAGATCAGGTCGGAGGCGACGAAGGCGGCGTCTGCCGTGTCGTCGGCGAGGACCGCGATCTCGGTCGGACCGGCCTCGGAGTCGATGCCGACGACGCCCTTGAGCAGCCGCTTGGCCGCCACCGTGTAGATCGCGCCGGGCCCGGTGACCAGGTCGACCTTCCGGCAGGGGCCGGCGCCGTAGGCGAACATCGCGACCGCCTGCGCCCCACCGACGGCATAGACCTCGTCGACACCGAGCAGGGCGCACGCGGCCAGGATCGTCGGGTGCGGCAGCCCGCCGTGGTCCCTCTGGGGCGAGGAGGTGAGCGCGATCGAGGGGACCCCCGCCACCTGGGCGGGCACCACGTTCATGATCACCGACGACACCAGGGGGGCGATGCCTCCGGGGACGTAGAGGCCCACCCGGCGCACCGGGACCTTGCGGTGCGTCACGCGCGCGCCCGGCCCGAGGTCGGTGACGACGTCCTGCTCGAGCTCGGCCTCGCAGGTCCGGCGGAGCCGTCGGATCGACTCCTCGAGCCCGGCCCGCACGGCCGGGTCCAGGCCGGCCAGGGCGTCCCCGAGCGCGGCCGGCGGCACCGTGATCTCGGTCTGCTCGACGCCGTCGAAGCGCGCGGAGTAGTCCACGATGGCCTCGACCCCGCGGACGCGGACGTCGTCGCAGATCGGCCGGACCACCTGCACCGCGGCCTCCACGTCGAACTCCGCCCGCGGCATGGCGGCGCCCAGGTCGACGGTGGCGGCCCCACGGAGGTCGATTCGGCGCATCATGGGCCCGATTCTAGGTGCGACGGCACAGCACGCCACTCCCGCATTCCCTGTGTGAGAAGGACTAGGCTCGTGGCGTGACCGAGCGGCTCCCGATGTTCCCGCTGAACACCGTGCTGTTCCCCGGGGTGACGGTGCCGCTGCGCGTGTTCGAGGACCGCTACCGGGCGCTGGTCCACCGGCTGCTCCGGATCGACGACCCGGCCGAGCGGCTGTTCGGGTCGGTGGCCATCCGCGAGGGCTACGAGGTCGGCGAGCGCGGCGGCCAGTCGGTGCACCGGATCGGGTGCCTGCTCCAGCTCACCGAGGTCGAGCAGCACGACGACGGCACCTTCGACATCGTCGCGGTCGGCCGCAGCCGGCTGCGACTGGAGGGCATGGACGCCTCCGGACCCTTCCTGTCCGGCACCATCGACGTGATCCGCGAGGCCGACGACGACATCGACCCGGCCCTGGCCGAGGCGGCCCGCCGCACCTTCGAGGCCTACCGCGAGGCGTTGTCGGTGATCCACGGCCACGACGTCCTCGAGGGGAGCCTCCCTCGCGACCCGACGTACCTCTCGTGGAGCCTGGCCGCCACCTGCCTGCTCACACTCCCCGACCGGCAGTCGCTGCTCGAGGCCGAGAGCGCGTCGATCCGCCTCGGCATGCTGATCACGCTGCTGCGCGAGGAGCTCCGCGCGGTCGCGGCGATCCCGTCGCTGCCGGCCACCGAGCTGGCCCGCACCGGATGGTCGCCCAACTGAGCGCACCGCCCGGTCCTGGACCGCGGGGCGGCTGCTGATGGCCCGCCGGGGCGCCGGGGGGACGCCGGCCACCGTCGCGCTGGCCCGGGCCGGGGTGCCGTTCACGCTGCACCCCTACGAGCACGACCCCCGCGCGGAGAGCTTCGGGCTCGAGGCCGCCGCAGCCCTCGATGTCGCGCCCGAGCGGGTGTTCAAGACACTGCTCGCCGACGCCCGTGGCCGCCTCGTGGTCGGCATCGTCCCGGTCACCGGGCAGCTGGATCTCAAGGCCCTGGCCCGGGCCGTGGGCGCCGCCAAGGTGGTGCTCGCCGATCCCGCCGCGGCCGAGCGGAGCACGGGGTACGTCGTCGGCGGGATCTCGCCGATCGGACAGCGGCGGTTGTTGACCACCGTCCTGGACGACTCGGCCCTCACCCACGCCACGGTGTTCGTGTCCGGTGGCCGCCGTGGCCTCGACCTCGAGCTGACCCCGGACGACCTGCTCCGGGCCACCGGTGGCAGCACGGCGCCGATCCGCCGCAGGTGAGCGGCGGACCGGTTTCCGTGGTGGTGCGGGTCAGTCCTCGGTGGTGAGGCGCACCAGGGCGTGGGTCTCGTCGCCGTCGATCCACGAGCTGATGCCGAAGGCCTCGAACGGCTTGATGTTCTCGGTGGCGTCCTCGGAGTCGAACGCGGACGCCAGGTCGGCCAGCCAGCCATCGCCGCCGCCGGCGTCGAAGTTGACGAAGAGCACCGAGGCGGCCCGGTCGGCGTCCGGGAGGACCGACTCGTAGGTGTCGGTCGAGCCCAGGTCGCCCTCCTCGGCCAGCCGGTCGAGGTAGGCCTCGCTGGTGCCGACCAGCATCCGGTCGCCGTCGGTGCGCCAGACCAGCTGCGCCTGCTCGTCGGCCGGCAGCTTGGCCCGGATCTTCTCCAGGACCTTCTCGATCTCGTCCGGGTCACCCCGGACCACGAACCCCGCCGGCAGCTCCTCGGGGGAGCTCTCGGCGATCTCCGGGTCGAAGTCGGAGTCCAGCGCCAGGGCGGCGGTCTCGCCGGTCAGCGTCTCGATGTCCTCCGGGACGCTGATCCCGAGCTCCTGCTCGACGTCGGCGAGCCCCTCCTCGACGGACTCGCCGAGCGACTCCTCGATCATCGGGCGGAACTCCTCGATCAGTGCTCCCAGCCACCCGTCGGAGAAGCCGAGGCCATAGGCCACGGCAGTGCTGTCGGGCAGCGAGCCGACGAGGTCACCGCCGCGGTCGGTGTCGAACGCGTCGGTGACGGCAGGGGCGAGCTCGCCCATCGCCGTCTCCATCTCGAAGCCGCCGTCCTCGAAGCGCAGCACCATGGCACCGCCGGGGAAGTCCTTGAGCATCTGCTGCAGCTCGGCGGCCATCTCGTCGTCGTAGGTGTCCCCTTCCTCGTACGGCGGCGCCTCGTCGGGCTCGGCGGGCAGATCGCTGGGATCGGCGCTCGGGAAGTCCGACGGCAGCTCGGTCGGGAAGTCGCTCGGGAAGTCCGTCGGCGGCTCGGTCGGGAGGTTGGAGGGGTTCGGCGAGGCGCCGTTGCTGGGCCGGGTGCCGGGCACCGCGCTGTCCGCGTCGGACGGTGACGGACTCGGGGCGTCGGACTCGTCCTCCAGCGGCTGGTAGGCAGCGGGCGCCATGCTCGCGGACTCCGAGGACTCCTCGGCGTAGTCGCCGCTGGACCCCACGGTCCCGAACCCGCTCATCTCGAGCAGGGCCTCACCGGCCGCGGGCGCGGCGTACATCGTCACGATGCCGGGGTCGCCGGCGGCCTCGGTCCACCGCGTGTAGTCGCCGTCGTCAGCGAGGCTGTCGTCACCGGCGGCCTCGACGACGTCCTCGGCGATCGCCTCGGTCTGGGCCAGCACCACCCAGTCGCCGTTGAACGCGTAGCCACCGAGCTCCTCCTCGGAGCCGGCGGCGTCGCCGGCACAGGCGGTGAGCAGCTTGAGACCGCCCTCGGCCTCGTCCTGGTCCTTGACCTGCACCACGAACACCGGAGCGGGCTCGTCGTCGCCCCGGTCGACGAGGGCGAACGCGGCCCGGTCACCGAGCCAGGGCTCGACGTCGTCGGCGTAGTCGACGTCCTCGCACAGTCCGTCGTCCTGCAGGGAGCCGAAGATCTCCTTGCGGATGTCGTCGTCGGTGTCGAGCCCGATCTCGTCGCGGAAGGCGGGGAACTTCCGCAGCGTCTTGATCGCCTCCACCTTCTGCTGGCCCGGCGGGTCCAGGTCGATCGAGACGTAGGCCAGCGTGCTGTCGGGGAGCGCCTCGGCCGGCTGCGGGCCCTGGGTGAAGAACGACGTCCAGGCCCACACTCCCCCACCCACCAGCACCACCGCGGCGACACCGCCGCCGATGAGCAGTCCCTTGCGGCCGCGCCGCGGGCCGCGGTTCTTGCTCGGTCGCACCCGGGCGCCGTCCCCGACGTCGAGGTGCTCCGTGGCCGGCGCTCCGGCGTGGTTCGCGGGTGTCTGGTCGCTCATCGGGTGTCCCCCACTCGTGCTGGTGCTACTGGAATCGATCAGACGGGAGTGCTACCCGGAGGGTTCCGTCGTCAAGCGGCGTCGTGTGAACGTGATCAGCACGGCGACGCTCCCGAGCACCGCCCCACCGGGAAACGCGGCGTACGCCGCCAGTGGTCCGGCGTGGAGATCGCCGTCGATCTTCTCGAAGTCTGGGGTACGACGGGCCACTTCCGCTGCGTTTTCGGGACCGAGGGCGTGACCGACCCACGCCATCACCAGCCCGGCGAGCACTCCGCCGGCCAGCACCGCGACCAGCGTGGTGACCTCGTCGTGGTCGAAGAGGAAGGTGAACAGCAGGCCGAGGGCCACCCCGGCCAGCGCCGCCACGACCATGTAGAGGCCGGTCCCGCGGAACTCGACGTCGGGATCGTAGAAGACCCGCTGGTCGACCACGACGGCCTCGGGTGCCGGCGCCCACCAGGCGTGCCAGAGCCAGGCACAGACCAGGCCGGCCGCCACGAACACGACGAGCACGACCAGCACCTGCCGGAGCAGGGTGGCCCGGTCGGTGCTGACCACGGACACGTCACTGCTGGCCAAGGCAACCCGGTCCGAGCAGCTGCTTGAGGTCGGCGAACAGCGCCGGCGCCGGCGTCACCCGAAGGCGGTCGTCGAGCCGCAGCACGGTGGTGGAGGTGCGCGAGAGCAGCTTGAGCTGCACCTCGGTCATCCCCGGGTGGGTGGCCAGCACGTCCTTGAGCTGCTCCACCACCGGCGCCGTGCACCGGGTCGACGGCATCGAGATGACCACCGGCCCGGAGGGCCCCTCGCTGATGTCGGGCACCGTGACCTCCTGCCCGTGCAGCTCCGGCTGGTCCTTGCTCCGCGAGAGCCGGCCCTTGACCGTGAGGATCGCGTCCTCGGTGAGGTAGGTCGCGGCGAGCTGGTAGGAGCTGGGGAACAGCAGCACGTCGATGGCGCCGTCGAGGTCCTCGAGCGTCACCATCGCCCAGGTGTCACCCCGCTTGGTGATCTTGCGCTGCACGGAGGTGACCAGCCCGGAGACGGTGACCGTGGATCCGTCGGGACGCTCCTCGTCCAGCATCAGCTGACCGATGGTGCAGTCCGTGCCGTTGGAGAGCACGTGCTCGAGGCCGAGCAGCGGATGGTCGGAGACGTAGAGCCCGAGCATGTCGCGCTCGTGACCGAGCAGCGTCATCTTGTCCCAGTCGTCGATCTCGGGAATCACCACCGAGAGCCCGAACCCACCGCCCGCGTCCTCGTCGAGACCGCCGAAGAGGCTGTCCTGCCCGATCGCCTCGTTGCGCTTGATGTCGACGTACTGGTCGACGGCGGCCTCGTGGATGGCCACCAGCGCCCGGCGCTTGTGCTTCATCTCGTCGAACGCGCCGGCCTTGACCAGCGACTCGATGACCCGCTTGTTGCAGACCAGCGCCGGGACCTTCTCCATGAAGTCGTTGAAGTCGGCGTAGCGACCCTTCTCCCGGCCGGCGACGATGCCCTCCACGACGTTGTGGCCGACGTTGCGGATGGCGTTGAGACCGAAGCGGATGTCGGTGCCCACCGGCGTGAAGTCGGACGCCGACTCGTTGACGTCGGGCGGCAGCACCTGGATCTTCATCCGCCGGCACTCGTTGAGGTAGATCGCGGACTTGTCCTTGTCGTCCTTCGTGGAGGTCAGCAGCGCGGCCATGTACTCGGCCGGGTAGTTGGCCTTGAGGTAGGCGGTCCAGTAGGAGACCATGCCGTACGCCGCGGAGTGGGCCTTGTTGAAGGCGTAGTCGGAGAACGGCAGCAGGGTGTCCCACAGGGCCTTGATCGCGCCCACGGAGTAGCCGCGCTCCTTCATGCCGTTGGAGAAGCCCTCGAACTGCTTGTCCAGCTCGGCCTTCTTCTTCTTGCCCATCGCGCGGCGCAGGATGTCGGCCTGGCCCAGCGTGTAGCCGGCGAGCTTCTGGGCGATCGCCATGACCTGTTCCTGGTAGACGATCAGGCCGTAGGTCTCGCCGAGCACGTCCTCGAGGGCCTCCGCGAGCTCCGGGTGCAGCGCCTCGACGGGCTCGCGGCCGGTCTTGCGGCGGGCGTACTTGTTGTGGGAGTCGGCACCCATCGGGCCGGGGCGGTAGAGCGCGCCGACCGCGGAGATGTCCTCGAAGCAGTCGGGCCGCATCGAGCGCAGCAGCGAGCGCATCGGGCCGCCGTCGAGCTGGAAGACGCCCAGCGTGTCGCCGCGCTGGAGCAGCCGGTACGTCGCCTCGTCGGTGAGCTCGAGCTCCTCCAGGACCACGGTCTCCGCGCGGTTGGCCTCGATGTTCTTGATCGCGTCGTCGAGGACCGTGAGGTTGCGCAGCCCCAGGAAGTCCATCTTGATCAGCCCGAGCGCCTCGCACGTCGGGTAGTCGAACTGGGTGATCGTGGTGCCGTCGGCGGGCCGCTTGAGCAGCGGGATCACGTCGACCAGCGGCTCGCTGGACATGATCACGCCCGCCGCGTGCACGCCCCACTGCCGCTTGAGGCCCTCGATGCCGATGGCGGTGTCGACGACGGTCTTGACGTCGTGCTCGGCGTCGTAGAGCTTGCGGAACTCGCCGCCCTCGCCGTAGCGCTTGTGCTCGGGGTCGAAGATCTCCTTGAGCGGGACGTCCTTGCCCATCACCGCGGCCGGCATCGCCTTGGTGATCCGGTCGCCCATCGAGAACGGGTAGGCCAGGATGCGTGAGGAGTCCTTGACCGCCTGCTTGGCCTTGATGGTGCCGTAGGTGACGATCATCGACACCCGGTCGTCGCCGTACTTGTCGGTGACGTAGCGGATCACCTCACCGCGGCGGCGCTCGTCGAAGTCGATGTCGAAGTCGGGCATCGACACACGGTCGGGGTTGAGGAAGCGCTCGAAGATCAGGCCGTGCCGGAGCGGGTCGAGGTCGGTGATCCGCATCGCGTAGGCGACCATCGAGCCGGCGCCCGAGCCGCGGCCGGGCCCGACCCGGATGCCGTTGTCCTTGGCCCAGTTGATGAAGTCGGCGACCACGAGGAAGTAGCCCGGGAAGCCCATCTGGGTGATCACGCCGACCTCGAAGTCGGCCTGCTTGCGCACGTCGTCGGGGATGCCGTTCGGGTAGCGGAAGCGCAGCCCCTTCTCGACCTCCTTCACCAGCCAGGAGTCCTCGTTCTCACCGGGCGGGCAGGGGAAGCGGGGCATGTAGGTGCCGTTGCCCTCGGTGAACTCGACCTCGCAGCGCTCGGCGATCAGCAGGGTGTTGTCGCAGGCCTCGCGGAGGTCGTACTTGTCGACCCAGAGCGCCCGCATCTCCGCGGGCGACTTGATGTAGTAGCCGTCGCCGCTGAACGCGAACCGCTGGCCCGGGCCGTCACCGGCCGGGATGTCCATGGTGCTGCCGGAGTTGATGCAGAGCAGGTGCTCCTGCGCCTTCGCATCCTCCTTCATGACGTAGTGCGAGTCGTTGGTCGCGAGCAACGGGATCTGGAGGTCCTTGGCCAGCCTGAGCAGGCCGTCGCGGACGCGGTTCTCGATGTCGAGACCGTGGTCCATCAGCTCGAGGAAGTAGTTGTCCCTGCCGAGGATGTCCTGGAAGTCGGCGGCGGTCCTGCGCGCCGCGTCGTACTGGCCGTGGCGCAGGTGCACCTGGACCTCGCCCGACGGACAGCCGGTGGTCCCGATGATCCCCTTGCCGTGCTGCTGGAGCAGCTCGCGGTCCATGCGGGGGTGCTTGAAGAAGCCGTCGCGCCAGGCACCGGTGGAGAGCCGGAAGAGGTTGTGCATGCCCTCGGTGGACTCCGAGAGCAGGGTCATGTGGGTGTAGGCGCCGCGGTTGGAGACGTCGTCGGGGCCGCCGCCGTAGAAGTTGACGCCCTTGCGCTCGAAGCGCGACACGTTGGGAGCCATGTAGGCCTCGATGCCGATGATCGGCTTGACCCCGGCGGCCTTGGCCTTGGCGTAGAACTCGTAGGCGCCGAAGACGTTGCCGTGGTCGGTCATCGCGATCGCCGGCATCCCCAGCTCGGCGGTGCGTTCGGCCAGTGCTCCCAGTCGAGCCGCTCCGTCGAGCATGGAGTACTCGGTGTGCACGTGCAGGTGCACGAAGGAGTCGGACGCCATCGCTGCGGTGTCTCCTGGGCTCGTCGCGGGCAGGGTTGATCAGCCGCGGCACGAGGGCCGGGCGTCTCTCGCGGGGAAGGACGCCAGCCTACGTGACCCGGTGAGCCCATCCTGACAGGACGCACGGACATTCCCGGGCCGGGCGGGGTCGCCGGGACTACCCGGCTCCGTGTCGCCGCAGCGCGCGGACGACCACCGCCACGGCCACCAGCGCGGCCGCGGTGAGCGCGCCGACCCCGGCCGCCACGCCCGACCAGCCGGCGCCGGTCCAGGCGAGCCCGAGCAGGGCGCCGAACACGCTCGACCCGGCGTAGTAGCCGCAGACGTAGTACGCGCTGCCCCGGGTCCGGTACGGCGCCGCGACGACCGGCATCCAGCCGCTGGCGACCGCGTGGGCGGCGAAGAAGCCGGTGGTGAAGACGACCAGCCCCACGATGACGAGCGAGAGCCGGTCGGGGAGCGTGAGCGCCAGCCCGGCCGCCATCACCAGGACCGCGGCCACCAGCACCCGGGGTCGCCCCACGGAGTCGGCCAGCCGGCCGGCGGCGGCGGAGGAGAGCGACCCGGCCAGGTAGGCGAGGAAGACCAGCCCCGCGACCGCCAGCGGCAACGAGAACGGCTCGGCGAGGAGTCGGTAGCCCACGTAGTTGTAGACGGCGACGAAGCCGCCCATCAGCAGGAAGGGGATCGTCGCCAGCGCCCACACCGCCGGGCCGGCGCGGAGCCGGCGGCCGGTGGCCGGGTCGGTGGTCTCCGCCTCGTCGAGCGCCACCGGCTCCGGGAGCATCCGCCAGAACACCACCGTGACGGCGACCGAGGCCAGCGCGACGACGGCCATGCCGCCCCTCCACGACGTGGCGTCGGCGACCGCAGCCGTGAGCAACCGCCCGCCGACGCCGCCCAGTGAGTTGCCGGCGATGTAGAGGCCCATGGCCGAGCCCAGGCCGCTGGGGTGCATCTCGGAGCCGACGTGGCCCATCGCGACCGCCACGACGCCGGCCAGCACCGCACCGGACAGCCCCCGCAGCGCGATGAGCACGCCGAACGTCGGGGCCACGGCCGCCAGTGCGGTGAGCAGCACCGCCAGCACCAGGCCGGCGCGCATGGTGCGGACCCGGCCCCAGCGGGCGGCCAGCGCGGCCGCCGGCAGCACGCAGAGCGCCAGCGCCCCGGTGCTGGCGGAGACCGCCAGGCTGGCCCGGGTGGGGCTGACGCCGAACTCCTCGGTGATCTGCGGCAGCACCGGCTGGGCGGCGTACAGGATCCCGAACGCGCCCAGCCCCGCGAGCATCATCGCCAGGTTGAACCGCCGGTAGCCCGGGGACCCCGGCCGGTGCAGCCGGTCCTCGCGTGAGTGAGGGTCGGTCGAGGCGGTCACTGTCCCCACCCTTCCACCGCGCCCGCCGCTCAGCACCCCTTTGTGACTCGTCAGACAACGACGCGGGGGTCAGGAGTCGGAGGCGTCCAGGGACTCGGTGATGATCGCGTGCACGATCCGCTCGAGCCGGTCGGCGCCGAGCTCGGGGGCGCGGCCGGCCATCGCCCGGGCGATCTCGCGTTCGCGGTCGAGGTCGCGCTCGGTCGAGCCGGCGGCGGCCCGCTTGTGCTCCTGGACCACCCGCGTCAACGCGACCCGTCGCGCCAGCAGGTCGCCGAGCTGGGCGTCGACGTCGTCGATCAGGCCGCGGTAGAACGCCAGCGGGTCCGCCCCCGGCCAGGCCATCTTGACGTCGGGGGCCCGCTCCATGTTGGCCGTGCCGTCGGTCCGCTCGAGATCGAGCAGCCCATGGCGCCGGTAGAACGCCCGCGCCGGGGTGTTGCTCTCGAACACCCAGAGGCAGAACCCGCCGGGACGGATCACCTTGACCACGTCGAGCAGCGCGGAGCCGACGCCGGAGCGGGCCGCGTCGGGGGCGACGTACAGGCCGTTGAGCCAGTCCGACTCCACGTTGGCGAAGCCCACGGCGCCGTCGGCGTCCTCCGCCACCCACAGCTCCTGTCGGGCGAGGTCCCAACCGAGCACCCACTCCCGGGCACGCTCGACCGGTCCGACGAGAGGTGGCATCGCCGGGACGGCGCCGACGCGCGCGGCGACGAAGAGGTCGGCGACCACCGGCAGGTCCTCGTGCAGACCCGGGCGCAACACCAGCTCGGTGCCGGACTCAGCGCTCATCGCGGATGGTGTCCAGGGCGGCGGCCAGGTCGTCGGGGTACGCCGACTCGTAGCTGACGTAGTCGCCCGAGTCCGGGTGCTCGAAGCCAAGGCGTACGGCGTGCAGCCACTGCCGCTCGAGCCCGACCCGCCGCGACAGCACCGGATCGGCACCGTAGGTGATGTCGCCGACGCAGGGGTGCTTCAGCGCCGCCATGTGCACGCGGATCTGGTGGGTGCGGCCGGTCTCGAGATGCACCTCCAGCAGGCTGGCGAACCGGTGCGCCTCGAGGACCCGGTAGTGCGTGACCGAGTGCTTGCCGTCGGGCATCACCGCGAACTTGTAGTCGGCGCGCGGGTGCCGGCCGATCGGGGCGTCGATGGTGCCCTCGAGCGGATCCGGGTGGCCCTGGACCAGCGCGTGGTAGGTCTTGTCGACGGTCCGGTTGCGGAAGGCGTTCTTGAGCACGGAGTAGGCGTGCTCGGACTTGCAGATCACCATCACCCCGGAGGTGCCGACGTCGAGCCGCTGCACGATGCCCTTGCGCTCGGACGCACCGCTGGTGGAGATGCGGAACCCGGCGCCGGCGAGGTGGCCGACCACCGTCGGACCGGACCAGCCTGGGCTGGGATGGACGGCGACGCCGACGGGCTTGTCGACGACCACGATCGACTCGTCGTCGTGGATGATCTTGATGCCCTCGACGATCTCGGGCACCACCTCGAGCGGATCGGTGAGGGCCGGGATCGTCACGTCGAGCATGGCGCCGGGGTGCACGCGGTCGGACTTGCCGACGGAGGAGCCGTCGACCTGGACGTGACCCGAGCTGATCAGGTCCGCCGCCCGGGTGCGGGACACCCCGAACATCCGGGCGATGGCCGTGTCGACCCGCTCCCCCGCCAGGCCCTCGGGCACCAGCACCACACGCTGCTCAGTCATCGCGCTGCTCGCCCTCGCGGTCCTCGGCGACGCGACGACCGTCGACGCCGATGCCGCGCAGCGCCTGCACCACGATGAGGACGGCCGCGACGTTGATGCACACGTCGGCCAGGTTGAAGATCGGCCAGTTCGGGAACCGGAGGAAGTCGACGACGTGGCCCCGCATCGGACCGGGCTCGCGCAGCAGCCGGTCGGTGAGGTTGCCGCCCACTCCGGCCAGGAGCACGCCGAGGGCGACGGCCCACAGTCGGCTGCCGAGACGGCGGCTGACCCAGAGGATCACGCACACCGCCACGATCGAGAGCACGCTGAGCGCCTCGGTGTACGCCGTACCGGTGCTGAACGCGGCGCCCGGGTTGCGGGTCAGCCGCAGGCCGAACCAGCTGCCGAGCAGGTCCACGGTGCCCTGGCCCGTGAGCCGGTCGACGGCGAGCACCTTGGTGCCCACGTCGAGGATGAGGCCGAGCGCCGCGACACCGGCGAAGAGGGAGATCAGCCGCGAGCGGGAGGGCGCATCGGGCCGGGTGGCCCCGTCTGCGTCGCTGGGATTCAGCGACGCTCCTCGCGCTGCTTGCATGACATGCACAGTGTCGCACGGGGGAAAGCCATCAACCGCATCTTGCCGATGGGGTTGCCGCACGACTCGCACACGCCGTAGGTGCCGTCGTCGATGCGGGCCAGGGCCCGTGAGGTCTGGGCGAGCATGTCGCGCGCGTTGTTGACGACGGTCAGCTCGTGGTCGCGCTCGAAGCTGGTGGCGCCCATGTCGGCCTGGTCGTGCCCGGCACCGTCGCCGGCATCGCGCATGAGGCCCGCGAGCTCCTCCTCCTGCTCCTGCAGCTCATGGCGCAGCCGGTCGGCGTGCTCGTTGAGGTCCTTGAGGACCTCGTTGAGCTCGCGCTTGGTCCACTTCTCCTCGCCCTCCTTGACCACCAGGGTGCCGCGGGCGGCCTTCTTGGCCGGGGCCTTCGTGGCCGGGGCCTTCGTGGCCGGGGCCTTGGTGGTGCCGGCTGTGGTGGCGCCGGCCTTGGTGGCGGGAGCCTTCGTCACGGGAGCCTCGATCTTGGTGGTCGTCGCGGCGGTCTTCGCCACGGTCTTCTTCGCGGGGGCCTTCTTCGCCGGCGCCTTCTTCGCGGTGGGCGCCTTCTTCGCGGGCGCCTTCTTCGCGGGCGCCTTCTTCGCGGGCGCCTTCTTCGCGGGCGCCTTCTTCGGCGCCTTGGTGGCGGCCTTCTTCGCGGGCGCCTTGGTGGCGGGTGCCTTCTTCGCGGGGCCTTCTTCGCCGGCGCCTTCTTCGCGGTGGGCGCCTTCTTCGCGGTGGGCGCCTTCTTCGCCGGCGCCTTCTTCGCGGGAGCCTTCTTCGCGGGGGTCGCCGTGTCTGCGGAGGACGTCGTACCGCGCGAGGACCGGCGGCCGATCACCTTCTTCGCCGCAGCCGCAGCCGAGCCTGCCAACGACCGTGTCGTGCTGCGTGCCATCAGACGGGTTCCCTTTCGGACCTCTGCAGATGTGACCTGAGCCACCGATGAGTGAGGGGGAGGCTAGCCCCTCCTGCGGTGGGACTCAAACCGGCGCGCCCCAAATGCGACATGGCCCACCCTCAAGGGTGGGCCACGCGGCATTTCCGTGCTGTGGAGCGGTTCTCAGCCCTCGTCCTCGCCCAGGATCGAGCGCAGGCGCTTGGGTGCCTGCGTGGAGGACTCGGCGACCGGCTGGCCACCGTCCGGGCCGGCGTCGAGCGACTCGAGCTGCTGGGTGAAGTAGCTCTTGAGCCGCGAGCGGTACTCGCGCTCGAAGGAGCGGAGGTTCTCGACATCCGCGTTGAGCTTGTCCCGCTCCTTCTCGAGGTCACCGAACATCTGCTGGCGACGCTCGGCGGTCTCCGAGTCGAGCATCTGCGAGCGGCTGCGGGCATCGGCCTCGAGCCGGTCCGCCTTGGTCTTGGACTCGGACTCCATGCGCTCGGCCTTGGTGCGAGCCTCGCCGACGATCTTGTCTGCCTCGTTCTTGGCCTCGTCGACCAGCTCATCGGCGTTGCGCGCCGCGATCTCGAGGAGTCGCGCAGCGGCGTTGGAGGCCTGCGGAACCGTCTCGACGCGGATCGTCTCGGGGCCGGCGGACGCGGCCGCGGCCACGGCCGCGGGTGCCTGCTTGACCGGCTCCGGCTCGGGCTCCGGCTCGGGCGCCTTCTGGGGCTCCGGCTCGGGCGCCTTCTGGACCGGGACCGCGGCCGTCGAGGCTGCGGGACTTCCGGACTGCGCCGCGGAGAGCTTCGACCGCAGGTCGTCGTTCTCCTTCGTCAGGCGTGCGAGCTCGGCCTCCACTTCGTCGAGGAACTGGTCGACCTCACCCATGTCGTAGCCCTCACGGAGCCGGACGGGAGTAAAGCGCTTGTTGCTCACGTCCTCAGGCGTCAGCGGCATGACCTCACCCATTCATCACTAGTCACGGAAAAACTTGCTCGTCCGAACAATAGCGCTACTACATCACGAGCACTCAGTAACCCGATCGCTCCCCTCACGCACCGAAGAAGATCCGGTCGCTGAGCACCATCAGGAGATACGCCCCGACGAGGACGATGATGAAGCTCAGGTCCAGAGCGACGCTTCCGAGTCGCAGCGGGGGGATGACGCGTCGCAGCGCCTTCACCGGCGGGTCGGTCACCGAGTAGACGACCTCGAGCAGCACCAGGAGCGGTCCACGAGGCGCCCAGGAGCGCGCGAAGACCTGCACCCAGTCGAAGACGAAACGCACCCAGAGGAACGCGATGAACACCCAGAGGATGCCGTGGATGATCGAGCCGACGAAGTACACCGACGGGTCAGCTCTGGTTGAAGAAGCCGCCCTCGACGATCCGCTGCTTGTCCTCCGCGGCGACCGTCACGTTGGGCGGGGACAGCAGGAACACCTTCGCGGTGACCCGCTCGATGGTGCCGCGGGTGGCGAAGACCAGCCCGGCGGCGAAGTCGACGAGGCGCTTGGCATCGTTGTCGTCCATCTCGGACAGGTTCATGATCACCGGCACGCCGTCGCGGAAGTTCTCACCGATGGTGCGCGCCTCGTTGTACGTGCGCGGGTGCAGGGTGGTGATGCGGGACAACTCGGCGACCGTTCCTGTCGGGACCGCCTTGGGGCGGCGGCGTTCGGTGATGCTGGCCACGGGAGCCGGGGCGGCCTCCTCGCGTTGGGGGCGCGTCGGGGCGTCGTCGTAGTCGTCGTAGCCCTCGTCGTCGGGGTACCGGCCGGTGTCCTCGAGCAGGCCGAGGTACTCGCCGATCTTGCGCATCGCGCCGCTCATGAGCTGTTCCTCCGGAACTCCCGCGTCTCTCGAGCGAGACGCTGTGTCGTTGACATTACTTGATCCGCGGGCGCTCACCGAGCACCGCGCGGCCTATCCGCACGTGTGTCGCGCCCTGGCGGATCGCGGGCTCCAGGTCCCCGCTCATCCCGGCCGAGAGCCAGCCCGCGTCGGGGTGGGCGAGCAGGAGGTCACGGCGTACGTCGCGCCAGCCTTGCGAACGCCGCGACGGGGTCCTCCCCCACCGGCGCCACGGCCATCAGCCCCCGCAACCGGAGCATCCCGCGCGAGGTGAGATCGGCGGCCAGCTCCGGCAGCCGGTCGACGGGTACGCCCGAGCGTCCGGCCCCGGCGTCGGGCGGGTCCAGGCTCACCTGGATCAGGCAGTCGAGCGCGTGGGACCGCTCGTGCGCCCCTCGCGAGAGACCGGCGAGCAGCTTCGCGCGGTCGACCGACTCGACCACGTCGGCGTACGTCGCGACGGCCGCGGCCTTGTTGGACTGCAGACCGCCGATGTAGTGCCAGCTCAGCCCCAGGTCGGCGCATTCCGCGGCCTTGGCCTCGGCTTCCTGGTGCCGGTTCTCCCCCACGTGCCGGACGCCGAGGTCGGCGAGCACCCGCACGTCGGAGGGCGGGAAGAACTTGGTGACGACGACCAGGGTGATCTCGTCGGCGTCCCGGCCGGCCTCCCGGCAGGCGTCGGCGATCCGACGGCGCACGGCCTCGAGGCCGGCCGCGATCTCCTGGGCGCGCTCGCTCATGCGCGCTCCCGCAGCCGGATCAGGCCGGCCAGCCGGCCGGCGCGGCGGCCGTCGCGGCGGTAGGAGTAGAGGTCGTCGGACTCGCGAGTGCAGCGGGACACGTCGACCACGGTGACAGCCGCCTCCTCGAGCTGTGCGCGGACCCCCGCGCCGATATCGAGCGCCGGGGTGCCCCAGGTGGTGGTGGCGACCGCGGCCGGGACGAGGGCGCCGACCTCGTCCCGCATCTCCGCGGGCACTTCGTAGCAGCCGCCGCACACGTGCGGGCCGATCCAGGCGGTGATCGCCACTGCGCCCCGTGCACGCATCACGTCGACCGTCTCCGGCACCACACCGGCCGCGAGGCCGGGACGGCCGGAGTGCACCGCGCCGATCACGCCGGCTTCCGGGTCGGCGAGCAGGACGGGCACGCAGTCGGCGGCCCGGACCATCAGCACGACGTCGGCCCGGGTGGTGACCACGCCGTCCGCATCGGGGCGCTGTCGTCCGGTCGGGTCGTCGACGACGTCCACCACCGCTCCGTGGACCTGATGCAGGTCCGCGAGTCCGGCGCCCGGGGCGAAGTCGGCCAGCACCCGGGCCAGGTTGGCCGCGGTGGCGTCGAGGTCGTCAGCCCCCTCGAGCGCCAGGTTGAGGGAGTCGAAGGGAACGGCACTGACCCCGCCGTACCTGTCCGTGAAGGCCAGGTCGACGGGGCCGTGGGTGCTGCGGTGGGAGTACACCCGGTCGGCTACTTGAGGAAGTCGGGGACGTCCAGGTCGTCGTCGTCGAACTGCACCTGCCGCGGCTGGCGCGGCGGCTGGGCCGGTGACTCGGACTTCTGGGCGCCGACCGGGACCGGCTGGGGCTGACGGGCCGGCCGCTCGGCGGGCTGCTCGTCGTCCCGCGACTGCTGCGGGACCGGGGGCCGCTGGCTCGCCAGCTGCTGGGCCACGTTGCGGGTCTGCTCCTGGGTCTGCTGCGGCTCGGGCGTACGGCGGAGCACCGTGCCCTCGTCGCGTCGCTTGGGCATCCCCCCGTCGAAGCCGGCCGCGATCACCGTGACCCGGACCTCGTCGCCGAGGGCGTCGTCGATGGTGGCACCGAAGATGATGTTCGCGTCCTCGTGTGCGGACTGGGCCACCAGCGCGGCCGCCTCGTTGATCTCGAACAGTCCGAGGTCGGACCCGCCCGCGATCGAGAGCAGCACGCCATGGGCACCGTCGATGCTCGCCTCGAGCAGCGGGCTGGAGACGGCCATCTCCGCGGCGGCGACCGAGCGGTCCTCGCCCCGGGCCGAGCCGATGCCCATCAGTGCCGAACCGGCGTTGGCCATCACGGACTTCACGTCCGCGAAGTCGAGGTTGATCAGGCCGGGGGTGGTGATCAGGTCGGTGATGCCGGAGACACCCTGGAGCAGCACCTGGTCGGCCTGCTTGAAGGCGTCGAGGACCGAGACGTTGCGGTCGCTGATCGACAGCAGTCGGTCGTTGGGGATCACGATGAGGGTGTCGACCTCCTCGCGGAGCTGCGCGATGCCCTCCTCCGCGGAGTTGGCGCGGCGCCGGCCCTCGAACGCGAAGGGGCGGGTCACGACGCCGATGGTCAGGGCGCCCAGCGAGCGGGCGATCCGGGCCACCACGGGCGCGCCGCCCGTGCCGGTGCCGCCACCCTCGCCGGCGGTCACGAACACCATGTCGGCGCCCTTGATGACCTCCTCGATCTCGTCGGCGTGGTCCTCGGCCGCGCGGGCACCCACTTCGGGGTTGGCGCCGGCTCCGAGGCCACGGGTGAGCTCACGGCCGATGTCGAGCTTGACGTCGGCGTCGCTCATGAGCAGGGCCTGGGCATCGGTGTTGATCGCGATGAACTCGACACCCTTGAGTCCGACCTCGATCATCCGGTTGACGGCGTTGACGCCACCCCCACCGATACCTACGACCTTGATGATGGCCAGGTAGTTCTGTGCTGCTGCCACGGCGGCTGTGCCTCTCCTGATCGGTGTCGCCCGGGGATCCCGGTGGGGACCCAGAGCCTGCTGTTGTCGTGCTGGTGGGGAAGTCCCGATCGGTCCAAAACTCTAACCCTCAAGTCGAGGGTTATTGTTATGTCAACCTCTCGTTGGGAAGAACAGTAGGGAGAGCCGTTCCTGAACCGCCGCAGACACGCCGCGCCGCGCCACCAATTTCGATAGTCCCTGACGTTCGGGCCCCTGCGGGTGGCGATTCGGGGCCCGAACGTCAGGGACTATCCGAGAGGGTCAGCGGCGGGCGGTGGGTTGACCGGGGACGGAGACGTCGTAGGTCCGGCCGGGGCGCTGGAGGAGGGCGTCGAGGACCTCGGCCTTGTCGTCGGAGCGCCCCGCGCTCCCCCACCTCACCAGCCGGCCGTCACGGAGATGCAGGCTGATCGCGTCGACGCTGCGGACCTCGACGTACTTCACCATGCGGGCCAACCGGAACGGGAGGGCGCCGACCACGGCGGCGCCCTCGGCGAGTGCCTCGTCGCGGGTGCCGCCCGGCACCCTGACCAGCGGCAGCCGCGCGGGGCGGCGGGCGAAGTCGCGGAAGACGACACCCGAGGCGTCCATGCCCCGCAGGTCGCCGTCGACCTCGACCACCGCCACCGCGGTCCGCTCCCGGACCCGGATGAGGATCTGGTCGGGCCACTGTCGGGACACGTCCACGGAGGCGACCGGGGCGAGCGCCTCGATCCGGTCCCGGATGGCGGCGAGGTCGACCCGGGCCAGTGCCTGTCCGGTGGGTACGCCGGCCGCGGCGACCACGTCGTCGTCCTTCAGCACACGGGTGCCCTGCACGTCGACCCCCTGCACCGACAGTGCCGTGGAGAAGAAGAACAGCCAGACCGCGACGACCGGGACCAGCAGCGCGACCGTGCCCGCGAGCACCCGTCGCCAGGCCAGCCAGCGACGTGCCCACTGTCGGCGGACGAACCGCTTGCGCGAGGCCTGCGTGACGTCGTCGGGACGCTCCTGGGTGCGTACGTCGCTCATGCGGGCCCCTCGAGCAGCCCGAGGACACGCGGACCGAGCGTGGTGATGGTGCCGGCCCCCAGCGTCAGCACCATGTCGCCGGGCCGGGCCAACCGGGCCAGCAACGCCGGCGCGGCGTCGAAGTCGGGCTCGAAGTGCACGTGCTCCGGCGCCAGCGGCACCGCCTCGGCGACCAGTCGGCCGGTGACGGCGGGGTCCGCGTCCTCGCGCGCGAGGTGGATGTCGAGGACCACCACCTCGTCCGCCGCACCGAGCTCCTCCCCCATGCGGGCGCCGAAGATACGGGTCCGCGAGACCAGGTGCGGCTGGAACGCGACGACCAGCCGGCCGTCGCCGACGACGGAGCGGGCCGCCTCGAGGTCGCCCCGGATCTCGCTGGGGTGGTGGGCGTAGCTGTCGTAGACGCGCACCCCGCCGGCCTCCCCCTTGCGCTCCATCCGACGGCGGGTCCCGGTGAACGCGGACAGTCCGGCGGCCAGGCCGGGGAAGGCATGCCCGAGGGCGAGGCCGACCGCGATCGCGGCCAGCGCGTTGAGGACGTAGTGGCGTCCCGGGATCTGCAGGGTGACGTCGCCGAGCACCTCTCCCCCGCGCTCGACGGTGAACGTGGTGGTGCTGCCGGCCGGGCGCAGGTCGGTGGCCCGGAGGTCCGCGCCGGCGGAGACGCCGTACGTCGTGACGCGGAGGCCCCGCTCGCGTGCCTCCGCGGCCAGGTCGGCCGTGGCCGCGTCGTCGACCCAGGTGACCAGCAGGCCGCCCGGCTCGATCCGGTCCAGGAAGTCGGTGAATGCGGCCCGGTAGAGCTCCTCGGTGCCCCACTGGTCGAGGTGGTCGGCGTCGACGTTGGTGACCACCGCGATCGCCGGCGCGTAGACCAGGAAGGCGCCGTCGCTCTCGTCGGCCTCGGCGACGAACACGTCGCCGGTCCCGTCCTCGGCGTTGACGCCGGTGCTGGTCAGGTCGCCGCCGATGGCGTACGTCGGGTCGGCACCGGCGGCCTGCAGCGCCACGGTCAGCAGCGAGGTGGTGGTGGTCTTGCCGTGGGTGCCGGCCACGGCGACGGTCCGCTTGCCGGCCATCACCGCCGCGAGGCCCGCCGAACGGGGCAGGATCCGCAGGCCCGCGTCACGGGCGGCGACGTACTCCGGGTTGTCCTCGCGGACGGCCGTGGACACGACCAGCGTGTCGACGCCGGCCACGTGCGCCGCATCGTGGCCGAGGTGCACCTCGGCGCCGAGGTCGCGCAGCGCCTGCAGCCCCGGGGAGTCGGTGCCGTCACTGCCGCTGACGGTGATGCCGCGGGCCAGCATGATCCGCGCGATCGCGGAGAGCCCCGCGCCACCGATGCCGACGAAGTGCACGCGGCCGAGGCGCTCGGCGGGGAGCAGCTCCTCCGGGACGGGGATCCTCATCCCGGGCCCCCGGCGGAGCGGAGCACGAGGGCGGCGAGCCTGTCGTCGGCGTCGCGCGGGATCAGGGCGGACGCCGCGGCACCCATGGTGGCCAGCCGGTCGCGGTCGCGGGCCAGGTCGGGGACGGTCGCGGCGACCCACTCGGGGGTGAGGGCCGCGTCGGCGAGCAGCAGCCCGCCGCCGGCGTCGACCACCGGGCGCGCGTTGCGCTCCTGCTCGCCGTTGCCGATCGGCAGCGGGACGAAGATGCCGGGGAGACCGGTCGCGGCGGCCTCGACGACGCTGTTGGCACCGGCGCGGCAGACCACGAGGTCGGCGGCCGCGTAGGCGAGGTCCATCCGGTCCACGAACGGCACCACGACGTAGGGCCGGTCCGTCGGTCCGGGGGTGGCCTCACCGTGGGGCCCGACCACGTGCAGCACCTGCACCCCGGCCGCACTGAGGGCGTGCGCGGCACCGGACACGGCCTGGTTGATCCGGCGCGCACCCTGCGAGCCGCCGGTCACGAGCAGCGTCGGGCGGTCCGGGTCGAGGCCGAAGAACGCCCGGCCCTCGGCGCGCAGCGCGGCCCGGTCGAGCTGACTGATCATCCGGCGCAGCGGCAGCCCGACGTACGTCGCCCTCGGCAGCCTGGTGTCCGGGAAGCTGACCGCGACCACGTCGGCGATCCGGGCGCCGGCCTTGTTGGCGAGGCCGGGCAGGGCGTTCTGCTCGTGGACCACGAGCGGCAGCCTGCGGCGGCGGGCGGCGAGGTAGGCCGGCATCGAGACGTAGCCGCCGTAGCCGACGACCACGTCGGGGCGAACCCGGTCGAAGATCGCCATCGTCTCCTTGACCGCACCGCGCAGCCGGCCGGGGACGCGCAGGAGGTCGGCGTTGGGACGCCGTGGCAGCGGCACCGGGGGGATCAGCTCGAGGGGGTAGCCCGCCTCGGGCACGACGCGGGTCTCCAGCCCGCGCGGGGTGCCCAGGCAGGTGATCTCCACCGTCGGGTCGAGACGGCGCAACGCGTCGGCGGTCGCGAGCAGGGGTGAGGTGTGGCCAGCGGTGCCACCACCGGCAAGTAGGACGCGCATGGCTTCAGTGACCTCGACGGGACGTGCCGGCCAGGCCGGCGGACCGGCGCTTGCGCCGGGCAGCCAGGGCCCGGGCGGCTTCGGGCTCGGACCGGGCAAAGCCTACGAGCACCCCGAGCGCCACCAGCGAGGGCAGCAGCGCGGAGCCGCCGTAGGAGACCAGCGGCAGCGGGATGCCGATGACCGGGAGCATCGCCAGCACCATGCCGACGTTGATGATCATCTGGCCGAGCAGCCAGATCGTCACGCCGAAGGACATGTAGCGGACGAAGGGGTCCGCGGTGGTGGTGGCCACCCGGATCGCGGCGTAGGCGATGGTGAGGAACAGTCCCAGCACCAGCAGGGTGCCGATCAGTCCGAGCTCCTCGCCGAGCACGGCGAAGATGAAGTCGGTGTGCGCCTCGGGGAGCCGGCCCCACTTCTGCTGGCTGGCGCCGATGCCTTCGCCGAACCAGCCGCCGGTCGACAGGGCGTAGAGACCGTGGGCGGGCTGCCAGCCCGCGTCCTGGTAGTCCTTGAACGGGTCGGCGAAGTTGAACAGCCGCTCGCGTCGCTCGTCGCTGGTGGTGGCGAGGTAGAACGCGCTGACCCCGACGACCGTGAACCCGAAGGCGAACAGCTTCGCCGGGGCGCCGGCCACCCAGACCATGCCGAGCAGGATCCCCAGGATGACCAGGGCGGTGCCGAGGTCCTTGCCGACGATGACCATGACCGCGACCGCGAGCACCCCCGGCACCACCGGCATCAGCAGCTGGTGCCAGTCGTGCAGCCGGCGCTCCTTGTGGGCGTAGACGTGGGCGGCCCACAGGATCACCGCGAGCTTGGCGATCTCCGAGGGCTGGATCTGGACCGGTCCCAGGGCCAGCCAGTTCGTGTTGCCGTTGACCTCGACCCCGAGCGAGGTCCGGGTCAGGGCCAGCAGCCCGAGCGAGACCACCATGCCCAGCCACGCGAACCTCCGCAGCGTGCGCTGCGACATCCGGGACGCGAGGTACGCCGCGGGGAGGCCGAGCGCCACCCAGACCAGCTGGCGCTTGACCACCGCATAGGAGTCGCCGTCGTTGCGCTCGTAGGAGTAGACGCTCGAGGCGGACAGCACCATGATCAGCCCGATGGTGAGCAGCAGCGCCGAGGCACCCAGCAACAGGTAGTAGCAGGTGAGCGGGCGGTCCAGAGCCTCACGCAGCGAGGCGAGCCACCCGAGAGGCCGACGCGGCGTCGAGGCCGTCGTCCCACGCTCCGTCGTCGTGCTCGCCACGTCGTCTCCTGCGTCAGTTCGTGCCCGGTCCCGTCCGGCGGTGGACGGCCTCGGCGAACCTGTCTCCGCGTTCGCCGTAGTGGGCGAACATGTCCATCGAGGCGCATCCGGGAGCCAGGAGCACCGTGTCGCCGGAGCGGGCCAGGTCGGCTGCCACGCTGACGACGCGGTCCATGACACCCTCGCCGCCACCAGTCTCCCCGTCGTGGATGTCGATGACGGGCACATCGGGTGCGTGTCGCGAAAGGGCGTCGGCGATGACCGCTCGGTCCGCCCCGAGGAGGACGACGCCCCGCAGCCGCGGCCAGACCGCGCGCACCAGGTCGTCGAACCGGGCACCCTTGGCCAGGCCGCCCGCGACCCAGACCACGTGGTCGTAGCCCTGCAGCGAGGACTGGGCGGCGTGCGGGTTGGTGGCCTTGGAGTCGTCCACCCAGGTCACTCCCTCGGACTCGGCGACCAGCGCGATCCGGTGGCCGTCGGGACGGAAGCCGCGCAGCCCGTCGCGCACCGCGGTGGTGGGTACGCCGTGGGCGCGGGCCAGCGCCGCGGCGGCGAGCGCGTTGGCGACCATGTGCGGGGCGGGTGAGGACAGGTCGGCGATCGTGCAGAGCTCGGCGGCGCTGCTGTCCCGCGCCTCGACGAAGGCCCGGTCGGCCAGGATGTCGTCGACCACGCCGAGCATCCCGACGCCCGGCATGCCGAGGGTGAACCCGATGGCCCGGGCGCCCTCGACCACGTCGGCCTCACGGACCAGCCGCTCGGTCTCGGGGTCGGCCACGTTGTAGACGCAGGCCCGCTGGACCTGCGCGTAGACCCGGCCCTTGTCGGCGGCGTACGTCGCGAGGTCGGCGTACCAGTCGAGGTGGTCGGGCGCGATGTTGAGGACGGCGGCGGACTCGGCGCTCATCGAGTCGGTGTAGTGCAGCTGGAAGCTGGAGAGCTCGACCGCGAACACGTCGTAGGGGTCGGGCTCCATCACGGCCTCGACGATCGGCAGGCCGACGTTGCCGACGGCGACGCTGCGCAGTCCGGCGGCGCGCAGGATCGCGTCGAGCATCTGCACGGTGGTGGTCTTGCCGTTGGTGCCGGTGACCGCCAGCCACGGGGTGTCGTGGTTCGGGTCCCGCAGCCGCCAGGCCAGCTCGACCTCGCCCCAGATCGGGACACCGCGGGCCCGGGCCTGGGCCAGCAGCGGGGTGTCCGGTCGCCAGCCGGGCGAGGTGACCAGCACGTCGACGTCGTCGGGCAGGGTGGCGGTGGCCCCGGCACCGAGCCGGATGTCGGCGCCGAGCACCTCGAGCAGCTCGGCCTTCTCGGCCCGGTCGCCGACGACCTCGTCGAGGGCGACCACCGCGGCACCGAGGTGGGTCAGGTTGTCGGCGGCGGCGAAGCCGGAGACCCCGAAGCCGGCCACCACCGCGCGGACCCCGTCCCAGGTGTCGTGCCTGCCCAGGGCTGCGGGATCCACCATCAGGTGCCGGCCACCCATTCGGCGTAGAAGATGCCGAGTCCGGCGGCGACGCAGAGGCCGGTGATGATCCAGAACCGGATCACCACGGTGACCTGCTCCCAGCCGAGCATCTCGAAGTGGTGGTGCAGCGGCGCCATCCGGAAGACGCGCCGCCCCTTGGTGACCTTGAAGAAGCCGACCTGGAGCATCACCGACAGCGTCTCGACGACGAACAGGCCGCCGACCACGAGCAGCAGCATCTCGGTGCGGGTCAGGATGGCCAGCCCGGCGAGCGCACCGCCCAGCGACAGCGAGCCGGTGTCGCCCATGAAGATCTGCGCCGGCGAGGCGTTCCACCACAGGAAGCCGAAGCAGGCGCCGGTGATCGCCGCCGAGACGATCGCCAGGTCGAGCGGGTCGCGGACCTCGTAGCAGCGGCCGTAGGTGATGTCGACCTGACCGCACCACTGGTTGTTCTGCCAGATGTTGACCAGGGTGTAGGCGCCGAACACCATCATCGCGGCACCGGCGGCGAGCCCGTCGAGGCCGTCGGTGAGGTTCACCGCGTTGCTGGTGCCGGTGATGATCACCAGGATGAGCACGACGGCCACGATCGCCGGGAGCGTCAGCCACTCGAAGTCGCGGATGAAGGACAGGTGCAGCGACGCCGGCGTGTAGCCGCGCGCGTCCTCCAGCCACGGCGACAGCGCCAGGATGCCGAAGACGAGCGCGATCACGGTCTGACCGATCATCTTGGCCTTGGACCGCAGGCCCAGGTTGCGCTGCTTGTAGATCTTGATGAAGTCGTCGAGGAAGCCGACCAGGCCGAGGCCGACGAACAGGAAGATCAGCAGCATGGCGGACGCCGACGGCAGGTCCTGGGTGATGATCTTGGCGAAGAAGTAGCCCGCCATCGAGGCCAGGATCACCACGATGCCGCCCATGGTGGGCGTGCCACGCTTGGTGTGGTGGCTGGTCGGGCCGTCCTCGCGGATCTCCTGCCCGTAGCCCTTCGCGGAGAGCAGCTTGATCGCGTAGCGGGTGCCGACGAGGGAGATGATCAGCGCCAGCCCACCGCTGAGCAGGATCGCTCTCATTCTCTCTCCTCCTGGGCCAGCCCCTGGGCCACGTGCTCCAGGGCCGCGCCGCGCGACGCCTTCACCAGGACGACGTCATCGGCGGCGATGTTCTCGCGCAACCATGCCAGAGCCGCGTCGCGATCAGCGACGGGCATCGCCGTGCCGGCCCATTCCGTGACGGACGTCGCGCCGCTGACCATCGGCGCGGCGGCGTCACCGACGACGAGGAGTACGTCGATCCCGGCGCGCGCGGCGACGGCACCGATCTCCTCGTGCTCCGCCGCGGCGGTGTCACCCAGCTCCTTCATCTCGCCGAGTACGGCGACCGTGCGGCCGTCGCGCCGGCCGCCCATCCGGGCCAGGGTCTCGACCGCGGCGCGCATCGAGGCCGGGTTGGCGTTGTAGGCGTCGTTGATCACCACGCCTCCATCGCTGCGCTCCTGCACCTCCATCCGCCACCGCGAGAGGCTGACCGCGGTGCCGAGGGCGTCCGCCACGTCGTCGAGGTCGAGTCCGACCGCGGTCGCGAGCGCGGCCGCGGCCGCGGCATTGGCGAGCTGGTGCCCGCCGATCTGCCGGAGGGCGACGGTCGCGGTGCGGCCGCCGCATCCGAGGTCGGCGGTGGGCCGGCCGAGGTCGTCGAAGCGGGCGTCGTACCACCTGAGGTCGGCCTGTGCGGCGGCTCCGAACGTCCGGATCCGGGCCGGGGTCCGGCCGGCCATCGCGAGGGTCAGGTCGTCGTCGGCGTTCAGCACCGCGACCCCGTCGGCGGGCAGGCCCTCGACGATCTCGCCCTTGGCCCGGGCGATCGCCTCCCGACTGCCGAACTCCCCCAGGTGCGCGGTGCCGACGTTCAGCACCCCGGCGACCGTCGGTCGGGCGATCCCGCAGAGGTAGGCGATGTGCCCGATCCCGCGGGCCCCCATCTCGACCACCAGGAACCGGGTGGTCTCGGTGGCCCGGAGCACGGTGACCGGGACACCGATCTCGTTGTTGAGGTTGCCGGCGGTGGCCACGGTCTCGCCGGCGGTGGCCAGCACCTGGGCGAGGTAGTCCTTGGTCCCGGTCTTCCCCTGGCTTCCGGTGAGTGCGATGACGGTCAGGTCGGGCAGCCGGTCACGGACGTGGCGGGCCAGCAGCCCGAGCGCGACGACCGGGTCGTCGACCACCACGGTCGGCACCCCGGTCGGGCGGGAGCCGAGCACCGCGGCGGCGCCGGCGGCGACCGCGCCGTCGGCGTACGCGTGGCCGTCGACGCGCTCACCGTCGACGGCGAGGAAGAGCCCGCCGGGCTCGACCGCGCGGCTGTCGAAGAACGCCGGGCCGGTGACGGTCGCGTCGCCGTGCGCGACTCCCCCGACGACGTCGGCGATCTCGGCGGTGGTCATCGCGATCATCCGAGCGCCTCGAGCTCCTCGCGGACGACGTCGCGGTCGTCGAAGGGGTGCACCTCGCCCTGGATCTCCTGGCCGCGCTCGTGCCCCTTGCCCGCCACCAGCACGATGTCGCCGGGGTCGGCCAGGGCCAGGGCGGTGCGGATCGCCACGCGCCGGTCGCCGACCTCGCGGACCTCCGCGGCGCCGTCGCCGGTGCCGGCCAGCACGGCGGCACGGATCGCCGCGGGGTCCTCGGTGCGGGGGTTGTCGTCGGTGACGACGAGCACGTCGGCGAGGCGGGCCGCGATCTCGCCCATCACCGGCCGCTTCCCGGTGTCGCGGTCGCCGCCGGCCCCGATCACGATGATCAGCCGACCGTCCGTGAGGGGGCGCAGCGTGGTGAGGGCGGCCTCGACGGCGTCGGGCTTGTGGGCGTAGTCGACGACCACGTGGAAATCCTGGCCGGCGTCGACCTTCTCCAGCCGCCCGGGGACGCCTCCGGAGGCGGCCAGGCCGCTGGCCACGGACTGGAGGTCGAAGCCGGCCTCGGTCATCGCCGCGATCGCGGCCAGCGCGTTCGAGACGTTGAAGTCGCCGGCGATCGGCACCCAGGTGGTGGCCCACTCGTCGTCCGGCCCGACGACCGTGAACTCGGAGCCGTCCGCCGCCAGGCGTACGTCGACCGCGCGCCAGTCGGCAGGAGCCCCGGTCGCCGAGAAGGTCAGGATCTCGATCTCGGACTCGGCGGCGAGGCGGCGACCGTACGGGTCGTCGATGTTGACCAGCCCGCGGCGCGCCCGCTCGGGGGTGAACAGCGTCGCCTTGGCCTGGAAGTAGTCCTCGACGTCGGCGTGGAAGTCGAGGTGGTCGCGGCCGAGGTTGGTGAACACCGCGACGTCGAAGACCACGCCGTCGACCCGCCCCATCACGAGGGCGTGGCTGGAGACCTCCATCGCGCAGGTCACCACCCCGCGCTCGCGCATCATCGCGAAGAGCCCGTGCAGGTCGGGTGCCTCGGGCGTGGTCAGGGTCGTCCTGATCTCCTCGCCCGCGACCCGGGTGCCGACGGTGCCGATGACCCCGGCCGGGACCCCGGCCGCCTCGAAGGCCTGGTCGGCGAGCCGGGTGGTGGTGGTCTTGCCCTGGGTGCCGGTCACCGCGATCATCCGCAGCGCCTCGGTGGGCCGGCCGTACACCTCGGCCGCCAGCTCCCCGAGCAGTCGACGCGGCGACTCCACGACGAGCACCGGCACCGGCGCGTCGGCGAGCATCGCGGCGCCGTCGGCATCGGTGAGCACGGCCACGGCGCCGCGCTCGATCGCCTGCGCGGCGTACGACGCCCCGTGCGCGCGGGCGCCCGGGAGGGCGGCGTACAGGTCGCCGGGGAGCACTCGGGCCGAGCCGAGCGAGATGCCGGTGACGACCGGGTCGGCCTCCGGGGCCGCGATCTCGAGGTGGGCGGCGACGGTCCGGAGCGGGATCCGCGGCGGGTCGTGGGGTCGCGTCGCCCGGAGCTCCCGGTCGGGACCGGCCAACCCTGCCGTCACGTCTGCTCCCACCTCTGCGCTGCGTCGGGCCCCGCCACGGGCGAGGTTATCGGTCCCGGCGCTCAGTACTCGACCGGGTACGTCGATGGCTTGGTGCCGGTCGGCGGCACCGCGTAGCGGCGCAGGAGGTAGCTCATGATCTTGCTGAACGCCGGACCGGCGACCGAGCCGCCGCCACCACCGTTGCGGGGGTTCTGCACCAGCACGTAGACGGTGAAGCGCGGCTGGTCGGCGGGCGCGAACCCGGCGAAGGACACCGTGAAGGTGTCGTCGTAGCGGCCGTTCTTGCCGGCCCGCTGGGCGGTGCCGGTCTTGCCGGCGACCCGGTAGCCCGGGACCGCCGCTCCGGGGGCGACGCCGTCGTCGACATCCGTGACGAGCTCCATCATCAGCATCGTCTGCTTGGCGGCCCGGGCGCTGAGCACGCGTCGCTCGGTGCTGACGTCGGTGCCCACCTCGGTGCCGTCGTCCGCGGTGGCGTGGCCGCGGACCAGGCTCGGGTCGACCCGGACGCCGCGGTTGGCGATGGTGTTGACCGCGGCGGTCATCTGGACCGCGTTGACGCTGAGGCCCTGGCCGAAGGCGATGGTGTCCTGGTTGCCCTGGGCCCACAGCGAGGGGTCGGCGAGCAGTCCGGCCGTCTCGCCGCGGACACCGATGTTCGTGCGCTGCCCGAGGCCGAAGTCCTGCAGGTAGCCGTGCAGCTCGTCGGGAGTGAACTTCCGGGCGGCGAGGACGGTGCCGATGTTGGAGGAGCGCGAGATGACGCCGGCCAGGGTGTAGCGCAGCAGGTCGTGGTCCCAGTGGTCCCGCAGCGGCGCGGCACCGGGGCGCGGCAGCGCGGCCGGCACCTGGATGTGGGTGAGCGGGCTGAGCTTGCCGGCGTCGATCAGGGCGGACGCGGTCAGCACCTTCTCGACCGAGCCGGGCTCATAGACGTCGCTGAGCGCGCGCGACCCGAGGTCGGCCTCGGGCGAGGCCAGCGGCTCCTGGGCGTCGAACGAGGGGTAGTCGGCGAGCGACAGCAGCTCGCCGGTCCGCGAGTCCATCACCACGGCCACACCGGAGTCGCCGTTGGCACCGCGGACGGTGCTGCGCAGCACGCGCTGGACGTACCACTGCAGGTCGCGGTCGATGGTCAGCTGCAGGTCGGTGCCGTTGCGCGGCTTGACGGTCGTGTTGTCGCCCAGCGGGATGCGGTTGCCGCCACCGACCTCGTAGGTCGCCTCGCCGTCGGTGCCGGAGAGCTGCGCGTCGAAGGTGCGCTCGAGCCCGGCCAGGGGGACGTCCTCGCCGAGGAAGCCGATCAGGTTCGCCGCGACGTCGCGGGAGGGGTAGTCACGCATCGGGTCACGCCGGACGGTCAGCCCCTTGAAGCCGCGGGTCCCGAGCTCGCCGATCACCCGGTTGGCGATCGTCGAGGGCACCCGGCGGGCGATGTAGACGAACCGGCTGCCGCCCCCGGTGCGCAGCCGCTCCAGGGTCTGGAAGTAGTCGAGGCCCAGCTCGTCGGCGAGGTACGTCGCGATGGCGGCCGCGTCGTCGCGGGTCATCCGCGGGTCGGCGACGACCATCATCCCGTCGACCGAGGTGGCCAGCTCGACACCGGTGCGGTCGGAGATCGCGCCGCGCTCGGCCGGCAGCACCACCTGCACGGAACCCTCCTGCGCGGCCATCGCGGCGTACGCCTTGGGGTCGATGCCCTGGAGCTGGACCAGCCGGACACCGAAGACCGACAGGACCATCGCGATGACCACGAAGCCGAAGCGCAGCCGGAACATCGGGTGCGCACGGGACGTCCGGGCCGGGCGCTGGCGGGTCGATCGAGGACTCAACGCGTGCTCCGGTCTCCCGAGACGGGCCTGGTCGAGCCATTCCTATCCCGGCGCGCGGCGTCACGGCGTGAGGTGCGGTCCGTGTCGCGCACCTTCGCACGATCGGCGCTGCGGATCTTGGCGCGCGGGCGCTCGACGATGATCGGGGCGGGGTCGAGGGCAGCGGGCTTCTTCACGGCCGGCGGCAGGATCGGCACCCGGTTGGCGAGCGTGGCCGGCACCGGTACGCCGCGCACCGAGCCGTCGGCGGCCAGGAACCCCGGAGGGCCTCCGTCCACCATGCCCATGGTGCGGGCCTTCTCGGCGACCACCTGCGGGTCGCGGAGGACCTCGAGCTCCATCTGGAGGGTCTGCTCGCGGGAGCTGAGGTCGGAGGCCTGCTGCTCGAGGGCGGTGGCGGCGAACGCGTTCTGCTGCATGCTCGTGTTGAACATCAGGAGCCCGACCACGCCGGCGAGCAGCAGCATCGAGACCAGGGTGACGAACGGGACCCGCGGGGTGTGCGCGCGCACCCGCGGCACGACGGTCAGCCGGGCCCGCTCGACGGCGGCCTCGGCAATCCGCTGGACGCGGACCCTGCTGTGGGGAAGCGGGGTGCTCATGCGGCTCCTTCACGGATGCGTTCGATCGCCCGCAGCCGCACGGAGGCGGCGCGGGGGTTGTCGGTGAGCTCGGGCTCGACGGCCTTCTCCGAGCCCCGGGTGACCAGGCGGAAGGTCGGCTCGTGGCCTTCGGGGATGAACGGCATGTCGACCGGTACGTCGGAGCGGGTCGCCGCGGTGAACGCCTGCTTGACCAACCGGTCCTCGAGCGAGTGGTAGGACTCCACCACCACCCGGCCACCGACGTTGATCGACTCGATCGCCGCGGGGATCGCCCGGCGCAGCACGTTCAGCTCGTCGTTCACCTCGATGCGCAGCGCCTGGAAGGTGCGCTTGGCCGGGTGTCCCCCGGTACGCCGCGCCGGCGCGGGGATCGCGGCGTACAACAGCTCCACGAGGCGGGCCGACGTGCTGAACGGCCGGCTCTCGCGCTCGGCGACGATCCGGTCGGCGATCCGCTTGGCGAACTTCTCCTCGCCGTACTCGCGGAGGATGCGCGCCAGCTCGGCCGCCGGGTAGGTGTTGAGCACGTCCGCGGCGGTGGCGCCCTCGCGGTCGTTCATCCGCATGTCGA
Organism: uncultured Actinomycetota bacterium; assembly: GCA_963767955.1. Classification (GTDB taxonomy): domain Bacteria; phylum Actinomycetota; class Actinomycetes; order Propionibacteriales; family Nocardioidaceae; genus Nocardioides. Next base: position 1,475,452 of record CAVYGA010000003.1, read on the forward strand.
GGGGCGCGTCCTGGGCGTAGGCGAAGCCGCGCTCGCGCACGTCGAGCTGCATCGAGGAGACCCCGAGGTCGAAGAGCACGCCGTCGACGTCGGGCAGGCCGAGCTCCGCGAGGACCTCGGGGATCTCGTCGTAGACCGCGTGCACGAACGTGGTCCGGTCCGCGTGCGGTGCCAGCCGCTCGCCCGCGAGCGCCAGTGCGTCGGCGTCGCGGTCCACGCCGATCAACCGGGCCTGCGGGCAGGCCGTCAGGATCGCCTCGGCGTGGCCGCCGAGCCCGAGGGTGGCGTCGACGAGGACGGCGCCCGGTCGATCGAGGGCGGGCGCGAGCAGGGCGACGACCCGGTCCAGCAGCACGGGGACGTGGCGGGGGCTCGACATGGGGCCTAGCCCTGCCGACCCAGGGCCATGAGCACGACGGCGGTCAGCGTGAGCACCACCGAGGACACCAGGGAGAACGCCATCAGCGCGACGACCTCGCGTGCCTGGTGGCGCACCCGTCGCGTCGCGGGCGGCGGACCGGAGACGGCGATGCTCATGATTTCGACCCCTGCTGAGGATGGTGCGACGGAGCCGGATTCGCCTGACCAGGTCCCTGCCCGCTCCCCACGTTTGGGAAGGTGTCCTCTGGAACCGGGGAAGGTGCCCCAGATGACCAGGGAGCGGGCCCGAGACCTCGTCCTGCGAATCCGGCTGTTGAGTTCTGGTGGTGCTGGGTGCTGCTAGATCCCGGGGAAGACCTCGTCGCTGATCTCCGAGAACTTCTGCTCCTGCTCCTCGGAGTAGGCGACCCATGAGGCCGGGTCCCAGATCTCGATCCGATCCATCGCGCCGATCACCATCACGTCCTTGCCGAGCGAGGCGTACTCGCGCAGCACCGACGGGATGGAGACCCGGCCCTGCTTGTCGGGCACCTCCTGCGCCGCGGCCGCGAACAGCATGCGGACGTAGTCACGGGTGCCCTTGTTGGTGAGCGGCGCCTCGCGGAGCCGCTCGGTCATCGCCTGGAAGTCGCCCTGCGTCCACACCGTCAGACAGCGCTCCTGCCCTCGTGTGACCACAAGCCCCTCCGCCAGGTCGTCTCGGAACTTCGCCGGGAGGAACAGCCGCCCCTTGTCGTCGAGCTTCGGGGTGTAGGTGCCGAAGAACATTCGCCACCTCCCAGGGCTCTTCCTCCATTGCGCTCCACTTTACTCCACTCTCATCCACCGTCAACCATATTCCGCGTGTTTGCTCCCCGGATCTCTCCATCGCCCGGCACGGACGTCGGCGGTGCGGAGCGGAGGAGATCGAGGGGAACCGGAGCGACGGGAGGACCGAAACCAAAAAGTTGTCGTTCGCGTCCCACCCCGCGGGCAACCACCCGTACGGTTGACTTGCACGAATCCGGGGGGCCCGACGAGGAGGTCGGCGCCGGCAGGAGAACAGGGAAGGGCGTTCCGTGACGACTGCGGCAGGCGACGTGGAGATCGTGACCAAGGTGGCCGGGAGGGTGCGCGAGAGCATCGACTCGGTCATCGAGGGCAAGTCCGAGGTGGTGACCACCGCGATCACCGTGCTGCTGGCGGAGGGGCACCTGCTGATCGAGGACGTGCCCGGCGTCGGCAAGACGATGCTGGCCAAGGCGCTCGCCCGCTCCATCGACTCGACGGTCCGGCGCATCCAGTTCACCCCGGACCTGCTGCCCTCCGACGTCACCGGGGTCAGCGTCTTCAACCAGAACACCCGCGAGTTCGAGTTCCGCCCCGGCGGCGTCTTCGCCAACATCGTGGTCGGCGACGAGATCAACCGCGCCTCCCCCAAGACCCAGTCGGCGCTGCTCGAGTGCATGGAGGAGCGTCAGGTCACCGTCGACGGCAACACCTGGCAGCTCGAGACGCCCTTCATGGTGATCGCCACCCAGAACCCGATCGAGATGGAAGGCACCTACGCGCTCCCCGAGGCCCAGCGCGACCGATTCATGGCGCGGGTCTCCATGGGCTACCCGGTGCAGGCCGCCGAGCTCGCGATGATCACTGCGCACGCCGCCCGCAACCCGCTCGACGACCTGGAGCCGGTGACGGACTCCGCGGAGATCCGCAAGGTCGTCAGCGTCGTGGGCGGCATCCACATGGCCGAGGCCGTGCAGCGCTACTGCGTGGCGCTGACCACCGCCACCCGCAACACCCCGGACCTGAACCTCGGCGCCTCTCCACGAGCCACCCTCCACCTGGTCCGGGCCGCCAAGGCGTACGCCGGCATCCACGGGCGCAACTACGTGCTGCCCGACGACGTGCACACGCTGGCGCGGCCGGTGCTCGCGCACCGGCTGCTGCCCAGCGTCGAGGCCGCGATGAGCGGGCGCAGCATCGGCTCGATCCTCGACCGGATCGTGACGTCGGTGCCGGTCCCGGACCCCGGCTCGGCCACCTGAGCGCGGCCGGGACGGGGGCGCTCACATGCGCGAAGGACTCGCAGGACTGACCGCCCGGGGGCGGGCGTTCGTGGCCGCCGGGACGACCGCGGTGGTGTGTGCGGTGCTGCTCGGCCAGGGCGCCCTCACCCGGGTCGGCGTGCTGCTGGTCGCCCTGCCGCTGATCACGGCGTACCTCGTGGGGCGCAGCCGCTACCGGCTGGCCCTGGTCCGCACCATCACCCCGCAGCTGGTCACGGCCGGCCAGCCCGCGCAGGTGCAGCTCGAGATCACCAACGAGGGCCGCGCCCCGACCGGCGTGCTCCTGCTGGAGGACCACGTCCCCTACGTCCTGGGCACCCGGCCGCGCTTCGTGGTCGAGGGCATCAGCCACGGCTGGCACCGCGCGGTGAGCTACCAGGTGCGCTCCGACCTGCGCGGACGCTTCGAGATCGGGCCGATGACGGTCCGGGTCGCGGACCCCTTCGGGCTGGTCGAGCTGGGGCGCGCGTTCCAGACGACGGTGCCGCTGACGGTCACGCCTCGCACCGTGGCGCTGCCGACGATCCCGCTCACCGGCGCCTGGACCGGCTCCGGTGACAACCGGCCGCGCGCGTTCGCCACCGGCAGTGCCGAGGACGTCACCGTCCGCGAGTACCGCCGCGGCGACGACCTGCGGCGCGTGCACTGGCGCAGCAGCGCCCGCACCGGTGAGCTGATGGTGCGCCGCGAGGAGCAGCCCTGGCAGTCCCGCGCGACCCTCTTCCTCGACAACCGACTGGAGGCCCACCGCGGTCACGGCGCGGCCTCGTCGCTGGAGACCGCGGTGTCCGCCGCGGCCTCGATCGCCCTGCACCTCTCCCAGCGCGGCTTCATGGTCCGGCTGGTCACCGCCGACGGCGAGGAGCGCAACACCCTCTGGCACGACCGGGTCTCCTCCCAGAACACCGCGCCGCTGCTGGAGGCGCTCGCGGTGGTCACCGCCGCCAAGCGGCGTACCTTCGAGACCGACTGGCTCAGCGAGGGCGGGCACACCGGGCTGCTGGTCGCGGTGCTCGGCGACCTGGGCACCCGGGACCGCCCGATGCTCACCCGACTGCAGCACCACGGCTCCACCCCGCTCGCCGTCGCCCTGGACGTCGACGCCTGGCTCGGTCCGGTAGACCCCGATTCCGACGTCGCCTCGGCCACGTTCTTGACCTCGCTCGGATGGCGGGCGGTCGGCGCCCGCCCGGCCGACCGGCTGCCGGCCCTGTGGCAGGAGCTCGGCCGCCGAGCCGGCGGCATCGCCGACTCCCGCGCCGAGCGCCCACGCACCACGACGACCCCCGGGGTGGTGTCCCCGTGATGGCCGGCCGCAGCGCACCCGCCCTCGGGCTCCGCCTCGCGGTGGTCAGCGCGGTCACCACCTGGATCACCCTCTTCTCGTGGGGTGGCTTCGTGGCCACGCCGGGCAGCTACCTCAACCCGCTGGTGGGCGCACTCGCCCTGGTCGGCGCCATGGGCGTCCTGGCCCGGTGGGTGCGGCTCGCGCCGCTGCTGGTGCTCGGCACCCAGCTCCTCGTCGTCCTCGCCTACATCAACGTGGCCTGGGGCAGCTCGCTGCTGCCCACGCCCGACTCGCTGGGCACGGTCTGGTCGGCCTACGAAGCGGCGATCACCAGTGCACGTCAGTACGCCGCCCCGGTGCCGGACTCGGCGGCCTCGGTCGCACCGCTGCTGATCAGCGGCGGGATGGTGTGCGGTGTCCTCGTCGACTTCTTCGCGGTCACCCTGCGCCGGGTCCCGGTGTCCGGACTGCCCCTGCTGCTGATCTACAGCCTGCCGGTCAGCGCCCTGGACCGGTCGGTGAGCTGGCTGATCTTCTGCCTCGGCGCGCTGGGCTTCCTCGCGCTGCTCTCCCTGCAGGAGAGCGACCGGATCGGCCGCTGGGGACGCTCCCTCTCGGTCGACCAGGGCGACGCCCTCGGCTTCGGACACGGTCCCGGCAGCCGGCACACGCTGGCGATCGGGGCGTCCGCGACCGCGCTGGCGGTCTTCCTGCCGCTGCTGATCCCCACCCTCGACCTCGACGTCCTGGGCGGCGGTGCCGGCGGCCTGGGCGGCGGCGACCGTGACGTGCGGATCACCAACCCGATGACCAACCTGCGCCGCGACCTGGTGCTGGGCGAGGACCGGCCGCTGATGCAGGTCCGGACCACGCAGCCCAACCCGGAGTACCTCCACATCTCCCTGCTCACCGTCTTCACCGGTCAGGCCTGGACCCCGGGCGGCCGTGACCTCCCGTCCCGGCAGGCCGCCGACGGCCCGTTCCCCGCCCCCAACGGGATGGCCGACACGGTGCCGCGGACCACGGTCGAGTGGGACGTCGAGATCGACGAGACGTTCCGGTCGCTGTGGCTGCCCACCCCGGAGTACGTCGCCGCGGCGGATGCGGGCGACGACTGGCGCTACGACAGCGAGACGCTCGACGTCTCGGCGGCCCGCGACGGCGTGGACACCGCCGGGAAGTCCTACTCGGTCTCCTCGCTGGTGCCCCGGTTCAGCGCGCAGGCGATGGCCGACTCCGGCGCACCGCCCGTCGACATCAGCGCCCCCTACACGGACCTTCCCGACGGGTTCTCCGACACGGTCACCGACCTGGCCGCCGAGGTCACCGCCGGGCAGCCGACCGACTACCAGCGGGCGGTCGCGCTCCAGCAGTTCTTCCGTCACGACGGCCAGTTCCGCTACACCACGGAACCGCCGCCCGGCAACAGCGTGCAGGACCTGGTGTCCTTCCTGGACCAGGAGACCGGGCGCGAGGGCTACTGCGAGCAGTTCGCGACCGCGATGGCCGCGATGGCCCGCAGCCTCGACATCCCCGCCCGGGTGGTGGTCGGCTTCCTCAGCGGCGAGCAGGTGTCGCCGGATGTCTGGGAGTACTCCACCCGCGACCTGCACGCCTGGCCCGAGCTCTACTTCGAGGACTCCGGCTGGGTGAAGTTCGAGCCGACGCCGTCCGGCCGCGCACCGGCCGTGCCGACGTACACCACGGACCGGCTGGACTCGGAGTCCGACAACGGGGCGCCCTCGACCGACTCGTCGGTGACCAACGCGCCGAGCAACGCGCCGCGTCCCACCGAGTCCGCCGACACGTCCGCGGCGGCGAACCGCGACAGCAACCAGGGTGGCGGCTTCCCGTGGACGGCGGCGCTGTGGACGCTGGCGGTGCTCGTGCTGCTGGTCGCCCTGCTGCTGGCGCCGCGGTTCCTCCGTCGGGCGGCCACCTCGCGACGGTGGCGCACCGACGGCGATCCCGCCGAGGCAGCCTGGGCCGAGCTGCGGGCGTGGGCGGTCGACCTGGGTGTCGCCTGGCCCACCGGCCGGTCACCGCGAGCGGCCGGTGCCGTGCTGCAGCGGTCGTTCGGTGCGCCTCTCGGCGCCTCGACCCCGGCGCGCCCCGAGTCCGGACCGCGGACCAACCCCGAGGCCGTCGCGGCCCTGGACCAGATCGTGCGCGCGCTCGAGGAGACGCGCTACTCCCCCGCGCCGGCGTTCACCCCCGGCATCGAGGAGCTGCAGGCGCTGGTCGCCACCTGTGTGGCGGCCCTGCAGGGGGGCGTCACCTCACAGACCCGGCTGCGCGCCACCTGGCTGCCCGCGTCGGTGCTGAGCCTGCGCCGTGTCGTCATCCAGCGCCCGACCCTGACCCGGGTCCGCTCCACCCAGGACGTCGTCGACCACGTCGGCTGATCCGCACGCGGAGGCGTGGGCAGCAGCGCCGGTGTGGACCAGCGGGCTCAGTAGTCGCCGTTGTCGTTGCGGCGCCGCCGCCAGCGCTGCTCGAGGCGGTCCATGAACGGCGTGCCGCCGGAACGGTCGCGACGGGGTCGGCCCTTGCGCCCACCCTCGATGACGCTGAAGCCGCTCCGCGAGGGGTGCTCGTGGTCCCGGGTGGGGTCAGCGGCCGGCGGGTGCCTGTGGCCCCGGATCACGGCCAGGCCGTAGGTCGCTGAGACGAGCATGATCACGAAGCCGAGCACGCCGACCGGGATCAGCTGCAGGATCGCACCGGCCATCAGCACGGTCACTCCGAGGGCGAAGACCACGCCGGCCAGGATCGCCTTGCGCCGGGCCGCCCGGCGGAACGACGTCCCGCGCAGGGTGGAGGCGAACTTCGGATCCTCTTGGACGAGGGCGCGCTCCATCTGCTCGAGCAGTCGCAACTCCTCTTCCGAGAGTGGCACGGGGACCTCCAGTGGTTCGCTGCCCAGGCTGATGGTTCAAGTCTAGGCAGCCTCTGGTCAGGGTGGTACCCAACGGTCCAAATTGGTACCTCCGACCGAGGAGATTTCAGGGCAGCAGGCTGGCCGGACGGACCGCGGCCGTCCCGAATCGCAGCGCCGCCCGGTCCACCGCCCGGTCCGCGTCGGACCAGCCGCGCTCGCGTTCACCCAGCACCAGCTGGCGCTGGACGGACTCTCGCGGCACCAGCCCCTCCACCCGCACGCCCACCAGCCGGACCCGGGCCCGCTGCAGGCCGAGGCCGTCGTAGAGCCGGGTGGCGGTCTGGTGGATCTCGCGGGTGACGTCGGTGGCCTCCGGCAGGGTGCGGGACCGGGTGAGGGTGGTGAAGTCAGCGAACCGGACCGTCAGCGTGACCGTGCGGCCGGCCACCCCGGCCACCCGCATCCGGTTGGTGACCTTGGTGGTCAGCCGCAGCACCTCCCGGAGAATCACCTCACGGTTGTCGGTGTCGCGGCCGAAGGTCTCCTGGGCGCCCATCGACTTGTCGGGGTCGCCGCCGAAGGCCGAGGCGTTGCGCGGGGTGATGACCCGCCGGTCGGTGCCCCAGGCCAGGGCATGCAGCTGGCTTCCCAGCGCCTGGCCGACCGCCCGCTGCAGGGTGCGCAACGGGGTGTGGGCGACGTCGCCGACGGTGTGCAGGCCGAGGCGGTGCAGCATCGCCGCGGTCTTCTCCCCCACCCCCCAGAGCTCGCCGACGTCGAGGGGATGGACGAACGTGGTGACCTGTCCCGGCGGGACCACCATCACTCCGTCGGGCTTGGCCCGGCGGCTGGCCAGCTTGGCGATCGACACCGACGCCGCGATGCCCACCGAGCAGGTGATCCGCTGCTCGTCGTGGACCCGGGCCCGCAGCTGCTCGGCGATCTGGGCCGGCGACCCGAGACGGCGTACGGACCCACTGACGTCGAGGAACGCCTCGTCGAGGGAGACCACCTCCACCAGCGGGGTCACCTGGCGAAAGGTCTCCATCACCGAGGAGGAGACGGTGCTGAACGTGTCGTAGTCGGGTGCGACCAGCACCGCCTGCGGACAGGCGCGGCGGGCCCGGGTCATCGGCATCGCCGAACGGACGCCGTACCGGCGCGCGAGGTAGTTGGCCGACAGCACCACCCCGCGCTGACCGCCGCCGACGATCACGGGGACGGCAGCCAGGTCGGGCCGGTCGCGGATCATCACCGACGCGTAGAAGGCGTCCATGTCCACGTGCAGCAGGTGGCAGGACCAGGAGAGGTCATGCATGTCCGTCCTCCGGGCGCCTGCGCACCGGCCGGGAGTACGACGTGCGGTCGCCGACCTCTCCAGGACCCGGTCCCGGAGGGAGGGGGTCAGCGGGTGGCGACGACGTGGACCTGGGTGGCGAGGGGGAGGTACTCGGGACGGGTGGCGACGGCCTTCTCGAGCTCGACGAGCGCCTGGCCGGCGCCGGACTCGAGGTCGAGCAGCGCGCCGGGGACGAGGTCGGCGAAGACCCGGACACCGTGCACGGACGCCGGGGTGAAGCCGGCGTCGGAGAGCAGCGAGGTGACCTCGTCGTGGGTGAACCGGCGCCCGGCCTTGCCGACGCCGTGACCCGGGTCGAGGAGGGCGCGCGCCTGGGTGAAGTGGCCGGCCATCGCCCGGGCGACCACGGCGGCGTGCCGCTGGGCGACGAGCAGACTGAGGGTGCCACCGGGCCGGAGCACCTCGCCGATCGTGGCGAGCGCGGCGGCGGGATCGTCGACGTACTCGAGGACGCCGTGGCAGAGCACCACGTCGACGCTCGCGGCCGGGACCACGTCGAGCAGGCTGGACAGGTCGCCCTGCTGGCCGGTGACCCGGTCGGCGACACCGCTCTCCTGGGCGCGGCGACCGAGGGCGGCCAGGGCGTCGGGGCTGGGGTCGATGACCGAGACCCGGTGCCCGAGCCCCGCGACCCGGACCGCGAAGCCACCGGTGCCACCGCCGATGTCGAGGACGTCGCGCGGACTCTCGAGCACCTCGCGCAGGTCCTCCCACACGACCGCGGTGCGGGTGGCCGACCGGCGTTCGCTGGGGCGCTCGGGGCGCTCACTGGCTGGCATGGGGGCAACCCTAGCGGTGGCCGGGCGGTCATCCCGCGCTCCCCGGGCTGCGGTGCCACAGCTTGCGGGCGACCTCGCGGGTCTCCTCCCCGGCCGGCTTGATGTCGGAGTAGGGAGACATCCGGAACCCGCTGGAGTGCACCAGCACCCGGCGCCGTCCCATGCCACCGGCGGTGCCGTGACTGGCTGCGTGCGGGGCGTCGCCGCTCGGCGGGCTGGCCGCCACCGGCCGGGGGCTGCGGCTCTCGGCCGCACCGGCGACGGCGTCGTCGACGCCCACGCCGCCGAACCCCTCGGGGACCACGGCCATCTCCGCACGCACCGCGTCGATGCCGGCGCGCTGCCAGAGCGCGAACAGCCCGGGCAGCTCCCAACAGCCGGTGGCACGCAGGGAGACACCGCGACGGCCGGTACGGCGGAGCTCGCCGCGGACCACCAGCAGCCAGGAGTGGAAGACGGTGGCGGCGTAGGGCCCCTGGGCGTCCTCGAAGAACGTCGCGTCGACCGGACCGGTGGAGTCGTCGAGGGTCAGGAAGATGACCCGGCGCCCGGACCTGATCGGTGGGGTCTGGGTGGCCACCTTGACCCCGGCCACCAGCAGCTCGGCCTTGCTGCGCCGGCGCAGGAGATCCCTGCTGCGGGTGGTGCCGAGCGCGTCGAGGAACTCGGCATAGGAGTCGACGACGTGCCGGCTGGCGTCGAGGCCGAGGATCTCGAGCTCGGCGCGCATCCGCTCCTCGGCGTCCATCTCGGGCAGCCCGGTCGCCTCGCCCTCGCGGGGCTCGTCACCGAGGTCGAGGGTGAGCTGCACCGAGGTGACCGGGTCGGGCGTCCGGGTCGCCCGGGACTGGGCGGCGGCCTGCGCCCAGATCCCCGGCGCGGCCAGCACGTGCCGCTCGGTCGGCGCGGCACCCTCGCGGGTGACGGCATCGCTGCTGTTGCGGGAGGCGGCGTCCTCGGCACGGGTCTGGGCCGGCCGCACCGCCGCGGCCACCCGTCGACCGGCCAGCCCACGTCCTCGACCGGCCCGCTCGACGGCCCGGGCGTGCAGGTCGAGCTCGGCGACCTGGAGCAGCAGGTCGCGGCGGGTGACGGTGCCCCGGCGGCGGATCCCGCCGGGCAGCCCGATGCCGTAGACCGCGTCGAACCCGCCGGCCAGCACCAGCCGCTCGACGACCGGCCGGGAGACCCGGGCGCGGTGCCAGAAGTCGGTGAGCGAGTGGAACGGCCGGGCCGCCACGACGCGGTCGACCTCGGCCTCACTGATCCCCTTCACCTCCGACAGCGCCAGCCGGATGCCGTACCCCTCCCCCCGCGGCAAGTCGGGCGGGGGCGGCGCCGCCCCCGCCCGCACGAGGTGCTCCACGGCGTACGTCTTGCCGCTGGTGTTGACGTCGAGCCCGAGCACCGCGATGCCGAGCTGGCGGGCGTCGTCGAGGATGAGGCGCTTGGGGTACATCCCCGGGTCGTGGGTGAGCACCCCGGACAGGAAGTGCGCCGGCCAGTGCGCCTTGAGCCAGGCGGACTGGTACGTCGGGAGGGCGAACGCCGCCGCGTGCGCCTTGCAGAAGCCGAACGACGCGAACGCCTCGAGCACCGCCCAGATCCGCTCGGCGACCCGGGTGGAGTAGCCCAGCGCCAGCGCGCGCGGGAAGAACCACACCTTCGTCTCGGCCATCCCCTCGACGTCGCCGAGGGCCCGCCGCTTCTCGTCGGCCTCGGCGTAGGTGACCCCGGCGAACCGGGCGATCATCTCGATCACCTGCTCGTGGAAGACCACCACGCCGTGGGTCTGCTCGAGGATCGGGCGGAGGTCGTCGTGGAGGTACGTCGGGGTCTTCCAGCCCTGCTTGACCTCGAGGTAGGGCGTGATCATGTCGCTCTTGACCGGCCCGGGCCGGAACAGCGAGATGTCGGTGATGATGTCCTCGAAGCTCTCGATGCCCGACTTGCCGACCAGCTCGCGCTGTCCCGGTGACTCGATCTGGAAGACCCCGAGGGTCTTGGCCGCGCTGATCATCGTGTAGGTCGGCTCGTCCTCGAACGGCACCTGCGCACGGTCCTCGAGGTCGACCACCTCGCCGTCGACCCGCTCGATCTCGGTCAGGGCATGGGCCATCGCCGACTGCATGCGGATGCCGAGCACGTCGAGCTTGAGCAGACCGAGGTCCTCGACGTCGTCCTTGTCGAACTGGCTCATCGGGAACCCGGCGTAGGAGGACTCCACCGGCGTGCGGTCGAGGAGCGTCGCGTCGGAGAGCAGCACCCCGCACGGGTGCATCGCGATGTGACGGGGCAGCCCGTCGAGCCGCTCGACCAGGCCGAACATCAGGTCGAGCCGCTCCTCCCCGAGCCCGCTGGCCCGCAGCTCGGGCAGCTCGCGCAGCGCCACCCGGGCGTCGCGGGCCCGGATGTGCGGGAACGCCTTGGCGATCGCGTCGATCTCGCCCGGCGGCATCCCCAGCGCGGCCCCGACGTCACGCACCGCGTGGCGGACCCGGTAGGTGTCCATCATCGAGACGCACACGCACCGCTCGCCGCCGAAGCGGTCGAGGATCGCGGTGTAGACCTCGAGCCGGCGTGCGGACTCCACGTCGACGTCGATGTCGGGCAGGTCCTGGCGCAGCGGCGAGAGGAACCGCTCCATCAGCAGCCCGTGGCGGATCGGGTCCACGCCGGACACCCCGAGCAGGTAGTTGACCAGGCTGCCGGCGCCGGACCCCCGTGCCGCCGCCCGCACCCCCATCTCCTTGATCAGGTCGGTCACGTCGGCGACGGTCAGGAAGTAGGAGGCGTAGCCCAGCCCCCGGATCACCCCCAGCTCGTCGTCGAGACGCTTCCAGATCCGCTGCCGCGGCGCGCTGCCGTAGCGCCACCCGATCGCCCCCTCGCACCGCTCGCGCAGCGCGCCGTCCGCCGCCGTCTCGCCGGACCGGACGACGACCCCCGCCCCGGCACCGACCGCCAGCTCCGGGAAGTGCACCTCGCCCAGCCCCAGGTCACCGCGCGGGTCGAGCGCACACCGGTCGCCGGTCACCCCGGTCCGGGCCAGCAGCTGCCGGGCATCGCGCTCCCCCAGGCCCGCGAACCGGCAGATCTCCTCGGCGATCTCGTGCATCTGCTTGCCGGACTTGAGGAACCCCTCGGCGTTGCCCCGGAAGTCGCGAGGGCCGACGTGGCCCAGGCTGGCGGAGCCGAGCGGCACCAGCCGCCGGGCGGCGTCCAGCACGTCGACGGTCGGGGCGTCGAGGCGGTCGGCGTAGCGCACCGCGTTGGTGAGTACGACGCCCAGGCCGGCCGCGCGAGCCACTCCCGCCATCCGGGCGGCATGGGGCGACGACCCCGGTCCGTGCCCGGGCAGCCGGTGGGAGACCACCTCCACCAGGAGGTTGCCGGGCGGCACGATCCCCCGCCAGCGCTCGAGCAGCGCCTCGGCCCGGTCGTCGCGGCGCTGGGTGGCGGCGATGCCCAGGGTCGAGCCCGGCCCGAGCAGCACCAGCACCTCACCACCGGAGACGTGCTCGGCGATCAGGTCGGGCGTGGTCACCGGCCGCCCCCGCTCCCCGGCCAGGTGGGTGGCCGAGACCAGCCGGCAGATCGCCGCCCAGCCGGCCTTGCCGGTGGCCAGGAAGGTGGCCCGGGAGAGCCGTTCGTCGCGGAACGCCCCGCCGCGGACCGGGGTCCGCTCCCGCCGCTCGCTCCCCGGCGTATGGGCGGGCTCGGCGTAGGCGAGGTCCACCCCGAGCACCGGCCGGATGCCGGCGGCCAGGCAGGCCTTGGTGAACTTCACCGCACCGTAGGTGCCGTCCCGGTCGGTGAGCGCGAGGGCGTCCATCTCCTGCTCGGCGGCCCGCTCGACGAGCACGTGCGGGTGGGAGGCGCCGTACTGCAAGGAGTAGCCCGACGCCACGTGCAGGTGGACGTAGCCGTCAGGCACTGCGCCCTGCCCGCAGTGCCGTCTGCGAGGCTCCGCCCCGCCGTGCCGTCTGCGAGGCTCCGCCCCCCAGTGCCGCATGCGAGGCTCCGCCCCGCCAGGGAAGCTGCCGCTCGTAGGGCACGTGCGGGGACAGCCCGAGCGACTGCTCGACCACCGCGAGGAAGCGGTCGGCCTCGCGGACCAGGTCGTCGGCCTCACGTTCGGTGACCGCGCGCGAGGACCCGGCCTCGGCGGCGGCCCGCTTGGACGCACCGGAGGCGAAGAACGCGGCCCACTCGGTCAGCTCGGGAGCCACCTCGGCGAGCAGCACCCAGGCGTTCTTCTGGCTCCGGCGGCGCGGGGCCACCGGAGTCGCCCGGGCAGCCAGCAGCGCGGCGGCGGCCCGCAGCGCGGAGACGTGGGCGGTCGCGTAGCGGGTCGGCACCTCGGCAGTGGTGATCGCCTCGCGCAGCGACTCTGCGGCCCGCTCGAGGTAGGAGTGGGTGGTGGCCGGCAGGAGGTGGGGGTTCGTCTCGACAGCCTCGGGGCGTCGCATCGTCGTCATCCCCTCAGTCCGCGCAGCCGACGAGCTGCCAGTGCCCGTCGGACCAGCAGAAGGACAGGTCGAAGACCCCGGCGTTGGTCATGCCGGTGCCGGCCTCGACCCGCCACATCTCCCGCTCGGTGAGCAGGTCGTGCGTGGCGACCTGCCCCTCCTCGACAAAGGCGTCGTCGCCCACCACGGCCCGGGCCCCGGAGGACTGCCACCACGGCCCCGTCTCCACCCAGTGCGCGAGCACCTCGCGCACCTTCCACAGTCGTCCGCGCCACAGGAACTGCTCGGGCGCCTCCCGGCTGCCCACCATGCCCTTGCGGACCTCCACGGGGTCGTCGTAGCGGCGCATCTCTCCCTGCTTCCCCCGGCACGGCCGGGACGCGTTAAGTGACAGACTTCGACCCCGTCCTGTCCGACCCCGGAACGGCACTGTGGATGCCGTGGGTGCTGCTGGTGCCCGCTGCGTGAGCGGGCTGATCCCGGCGGAGGCGGGGGTCGAGGTCGCCTCCGCCGGGGGCTGGTGTTCGAACACGTGTTCGAATGACTCCACGGTACACCCCTCCTCCGACAGTGCGTCAATGCCTCGGCGGGACCAACCGGGATCCGTCGCGCTACAGCGGCGGACACTCGCCCGCTAACCTCGTCGGATGCCCGACGAACACCCCTCCATCACCCGTTTCCGCACCGAGCTGGCCGGCCTCGGCGGCACCGGTGAGATCGTGGTGCTGCCCGACTCGGTGCACACCGCCGCGCTCGCGGCCGAGGCACTCGGCTGCGAGGTCGGCGCGATCGCCAACAGCCTGCTCTTCGACAGCGACGGCTCGCCGGTGCTGATCCTGACCTCGGGCGCGCACCGCGTCGACACCGCCAAGGTCGCCGCGACGACCGGACCGCTGCGCCGCGCGGACAAGGACTTCGTGCGCCGGCACACCGGGCAGGTGATCGGCGGCGTGTCCCCCATCGCCCACCCCGCCCCCGTGCCGACGTACATCGACCCCTGGCTGCGCAGGCATGCCGTGGTCTGGGCCGCCGCGGGACACCCCGCGGCCGTCTTCAGCACCACGTACGCCGAGCTGGTCACCATGACCGGCGCGACCGAGATCGAGGTGGACTGATGGAGGTCTGGATCAACCCGGCCTGCTCGAAGTGCCGGACCGCGGTCGGCGCGCTGGACGAGGCCGGGACGGCGTACACCACCCGCCGCTACCTCGACGAGCCGCCGACGACCGCCGAGCTCGAGGGCGTGCTGGCCAGGCTCGGCCTCGAGCCGTGGGACATCGCTCGGACGACCGAGCCCGTGGCGAAGGAGATCGCGCTCCGCGACGTGCCGAAGGACGAGGCGCACCGCGGCGACTGGGTGGCCGCGCTGGTCGAGCACCCGCGGCTGATCCAGCGCCCGATCATCACCCTCGACGACGGCACCGCGGTGGTGGCCCGGGACCCCGAGACCCTCGCCAGGGTGATCGACGGCGCCTGACCCGGGCCCTAGGCTCGCTCCCGGGCGGACCCGCCCGGTGCGGAGGCAGCGCGATGAGTCAGGACTGGCACGGCGTCGACGAGGGCTGGGGGCGCAGGGCGGCGACCTTCGCGGCGCTCAGCGAGCCCGGCAACTGCCGCGAGTACGTCTCCCTGCACCACCACCTCGACGTCGGCGGCGGCGACCGCCTCCTCGACATCGCCTGCGGCTCCGGGCTGGCGGTCGAGCTCGCCGGCATCCGAGGGGCGCACTGCGCCGGGATCGACGCCTCACCCCGCCTCGTCGCCGTCGCCCGCGACCGCTCCCCCGACGCCGACCTGCGGGTCGGCGACATGCACGCGCTGCCCTGGGACGACGACAGCTTCGACGTCGTCACCAGCTTCCGCGGGATCTGGGGCACCACCCCCCAAGCGCTCGCGGAGGCGCACCGGGTGCTGCGTCCCGGTGGCCGGATCGGCATCACCGTGTGGGGCCACATCAAGGCCTCCCCCGGCGCGTGGGCGTTGGGGCCGTTCACGCTGGCCGCGGAGCCGAAGGTCCGCAACCAGGCCGCGATGGTGGCGCTCGGCCGGCCCGGCGTGGGCGAAGAGCTGTTGGCGCGGTTCGGCTTCACCGGGACACGCCGGGTGGAGGTGCCGTTCGCCTGGGAGTTCCCGGACCCGGAGACCTATGCCCGCACGCTGAGCTCCACCGGCCCGGCGTACGAAGCGATCCAGCGGGTCGGCGAGGAGGCCTTCCACGCCCACGCCGTCGAGGTGGCCGCCGCCCGGGTGCGCGACGGCCTGCCGCTGCGCGCCGAGATCCTGGTGGTCGGGTACGTCGCCCGGACGCCCGTCGGACCCGGTGAACCCGGCAGCTTCCTCTCCGAGCCCGCGCCGACCGACCGGACCCGGGCGCTGTACGACGACGACACCTCGGACCTGGGCTACGTCATGAACGCCTCGAGGCTCTGGGCGCACCAGCCGGACGGGCACGCCGCCCTGTTCGACCTGATGGGCCGGATGGTGACCGCCGCCGGGCTGTCGTTCCGCGACCGCGGGGTGCTGGTGTCGGCGTGCGCGTCCGCGATGGGCGACTCGTACTGCTCGCTCGCCTGGGGCAACCGGCTGGCCGGTGCCTCCGACGTCGACGTGGCCGCCGCGGTGCTGGCCGGCGACGACAGTGGGCTCGACGAGCGGGAGCGGGCCCTCGCCCGCTGGGCACGTCGGGTCACCCGCGAGCCCAACGGCACCACTGCCGCGGACGTCGAGGCGCTCCGCGCCGTCGGGTACGACGACGGGCAGGTGCACGCGATCACCACCTTCGTCGCGCTGCGGCTCGCGTTCTCGACCGTCAACGACGCGCTGGGAGCGGTCCCCGACGACGAGCTCAGCGCATCCGTCGACCCGAAGGTCCGCGACGCGGTGACCTGGGGCCGCTGAGGCGTCCGACGGCGCGGCCCGAGCCCACCGGCGTTCGCCCGGACGTGCAGCGTCTCCGGATCAGGCCGATCTGCGCCGCGAGCGGGTTCGGCTGCACGTCGCAACGAGCAGCTCGAGCGCCTCGCGGACGAAGTCGGGATCGTGCATCACCTGGTGGTAGCCGAACCGCACCACGATCCAGCCGTGCACGACGAGTGCCGTGTAGCGCCACAGGTCGCGGTCGAACCGCTCCGGCGTGGCGCCGTGGTACAACCAGCTGTCTGCCTCCACGATCACCCGCAACCGCGGATCCACCAGGTCGGGGTGGAGGCTCCGGCCGAACACGGTGACCTCCAGCTGGGGGTGGAGTCGCAGGCCGTCCACCTCCAGGGCAATGGCGCGCAAGGACGACTCGAACGGGTTCGCCGCGCATCCCGATGCCTCGGCCACGACCCTGCGGCACGCCGGCGCACCCGGGCCGCGGACACCGGCGGCTGCCAGGACCAGCTCATCAAGGTCCACTCCGTGCCGCAGTGCCGAGTCAGCAACCGCCAGCGCCTCGCCGAAGGGCAGCCGCCGCGCGCACTCGAGGACCGTCGGGACCGGAGCGGACACGGACCCTCGTGCGTCGGAGTAGAAGAGCCGGACACCGCGGCGCTGATGCGGACTCACCTTCCGGTTGCGCGGGACCGACACCCACGGCAGGTCGGGAGGCCGCACCACCTCCCACCCGTGCTCGAGCGCCGCACTCAGCCCGACGACCGTGCCGCTCAGCCGCAGCGCGTGGGCGCCCGCGTCACGCACCTGCGGCAGTGCGTAGCGTCCCCGTGTCATCCGGACCACCCGCCCGTCTCGCACGGCGCGCCCGAGCTCACGAGCCGTGCAGGACCGCAGCAGCTGGTCGGTGCGCGCCGCTCCGCCGACCTGCGCCAGGGCTTCGGGTGGGTCCATGCTCCGAGCCTGCCGAAATGGACGACGCCGAGCATCCCGCTCTCCACAGGCGTGCGTTCGGACGGGCAGTGCCGGGCGTACGGCGCGGGGTTGGTCCGTCCGTGGACACGCTGCACGTCCGAACGCACGGATACCGGGGTGCGGGCACCCGGGCGGCCCCGTAGCGTCGGGCCATGGACCTGACGCGCGAAGCCGACCGCGAGGCCCTGCGCACGCATCTCGGCGGCCTGTACGCCGGGCGGCCGGTGCTGGTCGGCCCGGGCATCCTCGCCGGGTTCACCCACACCGTCGCGATGCTGCGCGAGGTGGGGGCCGGGCCGGTCCTGGTGCTGTCGACGGCCCGCGGCGCGGGTCCGGTGCCCGACGTCGAGGTCGTCGAGGTGGACCCCCCGGAGACCACCTCCGTCAGCGCCGAGCTGCGCGCCCTCGACCCGCTGGTGCACGACCTGCCCGAGGACGTGGTCGCGCGGATCGAGGCCTTCGACCCAGCTCGGGAGGCGCTGTGGTGCACGCCGCCGTTCGTCGCCACCGACGAGCCGATCCTCGGTCGCCCGGTCACCGGTGGCCGGCCCGCGGCGTTCGCCGCGCTGGAGGACAAGATCTGGGCCGAGGAGCTGTGGGCGTCCGTAGGCATCCCGCGTGCACCGAGCCGCGTCGTCGCCCCGACGCGGGCGGCGCTCGACGAGGCCAGTGACGCGCTCGGCGGCGACGTCGTCTGGTCGGGCGACACCCGCGAGGGCTTCAACGGCGGCGGCAACTACGTCCGCTGGGTCTCCACGGCGGACGAGCGGGCGGCCGCGCTGCCGTTCTTCGCCGAGCGCTGTGACCGGGTGCGGGTGCTGCCGTTCCTCGACGGGGTGCCGTGCTCCATCCACGGGTTCGTGCTGCCGGACGGCACCGCGGTGCTCCGGCCAGTCGAGATCGCCATCCTCCGCGGGCCGGAGCGGAGCTTCACCTACGGCGGGCTGTCGACGTACTGGGACCCGCCGCCCGCGGACCGCGAGGAGATGCGCGACGTGGCCCGCCGGGTCGGGGAGCACCTGCGCACGACGCGGGGGTACGCCGGCGCCTTCGGGATCGACGGCGTCCTCACCGCGGACGGCTTCCGTCCCACCGAGCTCAACCCACGCATGTCCGCCGGCGCCTCCTCGGTGGCGGCGTCCGTCGACCCGCGGCTGTTCCTCCTGCTCCAGGCGAACCTGGTCGCGCGCCGGGCCCCGGGGATCACCGCCGCGGAGCTCGAGAGCGCGGTGGCCGTGGCGGACCTGACCCGCATCGGCAAGCCGGTGGCCGTCGGCACGACCGTCATGCTGGAGGGCCCGGCCTCCTTCCCGGTCGCCTGGGACGGCACCCGGCTCACCCGGACCACCGAGGACACCGGGACGGTCCTGGAGCTGGGTCGGACCCCGACGGGGTTCTTCGCCCGGCTGGAGCCGTGCCGGCTGCTGCGTCGCGGCGACCGGCTGGCACCGCTCAACGCGGCGCTGATGGCCTTCCTCGACGAGGAGTACGACGCCGGGTTCGGACCGCAGCAGCCCGCGCCGGACGTGCGGCGCCGCCCGGCCACGTAGGGTGCCGCGCATGGCGCGCGTGGTGGTGATCGGTGGCGGGTTCGGCGGCCTCGCCTCCGCGGCCCGGCTGGCCAAGCTGGGGCACGACGTGGTGCTGGTCGAGCGGCTGCCGAGGCTGGGCGGCGCGCTCGGCACGGTGGAGCAGGACGGCTTCGCGTGGGACAGCGGCCCGACCACGACCCTGCTGCCCGCGGTCCTCCGCGACCTCTTCCGCAAGTCCGGCCGACCGCTGGAGCGCGAGGTCGACCTGGTTCCGCAGGAGGTGGTCCGCGTCCACCACTTCGAGGACGCCACCTCGGTCACGCTGCCCGGGGGGTCGCGCGCCGCCCAGCTGCGGGCCGTCGACGAGCTGGGGGCCGGCCTCGGTGAGCAGTGGTGCGCCTACGTCGCGTCGTTCGCGGACGAGTGGGACACCGTCCGCCGCGGCTACCTCGAGCGGCCGTGGCGCGAGGACCGCTCCGACCGGGGAGCCCACGCGCTGTTCCTCACCCGCGAGACGCTGGCGAGACGGATCAGGCGGGAGCTCCGCGACGGACGGCTGCGCCAGCTGGCCGCGCACCCGTTCACCGTCGACGGCCACGATCCCCGCAACGTGCCGGCCTGGCTGGGCACCACGGCGTACCTCGAGCAGAACTTCGGCGCCTGGACCGTCACCGGCGGGATGGCCGCCGTCGCCGACGCGCTGGCGGCGCGGATGGAGACCCGTCAGGTGTCGGTCCTCACCGGCACGGAGGCCCTCGACATCGTGGTCCGCGGCGGCCGGGCGGTCGCCGTGCTCACGAGCGGCGCCGAGCTCGACGCGGACGCGGTGGTCTGCGCGGTCGACCCGCGGAGGCTGCCGGCACTGGCCCCGCACGTCGAGCGGACGATGCCGGCGATCCCGTCCACCCTGTGCCACCTCGGGTTGGAGGGTGAGGTGCCCGACCTGGCGCCGGAGAACGTCTGGCAGGGCGACCCGACGCTGGTGGTGCGCACCGGCGGTCGCGCTCCCGAGGGCCAACACGCGTGGACCCTGATCGGTCGCGGGATGCTCGCCGAGGACATCGTGGTCGCGCTGTCCCGCAAGGGTGTGGACGTACGCCGTCAGGTGGTCAGCCGCGTCGACCGGTCGCCGCGCGACCAGGTCGAGCTCTGGAACGGCTCGCCGCTCGGGGTGCTGTGGCAGGGCCGGGCCACCGTCAAGCGACGGCTGGGACCGGGCACCCCGATCCCGGGGGTGTACGCCGCCGGTGCGCACGCGACGCCCGGCTCCGGGCTGCCCTTCGTCGGGCTGTCCGCGGCACTGGTCGCCCGGGAGATCGGCCCGGCCTGAGCGTCCCGGAGGTCCGCTCGGTCAGGCGGTGATGCGGAGGGCGGCGAAGATCTCGCGCGTCGCCTTGGAGCGGTTGAGGGTGTAGAAGTGCAGTCCCGGAGCGCCGGCGGCCAGCAGGGCCTCACAGAGCTCGGCGGCCATCGCGATGCCCTCGGCCCGGAAGGCTGCCGGGTCGCCCTCGTGGACCCGCACCCGCTCGACGACCTCGTCGGGGACCGGGTGCCCGGAGAGCTCGCCCATGCGGGTGACCTGGCCGAGGTTCAGGATCGGCATGATTCCCGGCAGGATCGGGATGGTGACACCGACCGCCGCTGCCCGTTCGACGAGCTCGACGTAGTCGACCACCCGGAACACCATGTCGGTGATCGCGAACTCCGCGCCCGCTGCCTGCTTGCCGCGCAGCACCTCGACGTCGAGGTCGAGGGAGTCGGAGGACGGGTGGCCGCCGGGGTGGGCGGCGACGCCGACGGAGAAGCGCCCGGCCGCGAGCTCGACCAGCTCGCTGGCGTAGGTGAGCCCGCCCTCGGTCGGCAGCCACGGTGCCCGGGGGCCCTCCTTCGGGTCGCCGCGGAGGGCGAGCACGTTGGAGACGCCGGCGTCGGCGAACGCGTCGAGGATGCCCTGGAGCTCCTCGCGGGTGTGGCCGACGCAGGTCAGGTGGCCCATCGGCACCATCGAGGTCTCGCGCGCGATCCGCCCGATGATGTCGACGGTGGTGTCGCGGGTGGTGCCGCCGGCGCCGTACGTCACGGACACGAACGTCGGCCGGTAGGGCTCCAGGTCGCGGATCGACTGCCAGAGCTGGGCCTCGCCGGCCTCGTCCTTGGGCGGGAAGAACTCGAAGGAGAACGACCGCTCACCCTCGCGGATGAGACGGCCGATGTGCGGCGCGGGGCGCTGTTCCATGCCGGTCATCCTAAGGGGGGCGATCGGTGAGAACCGCGCCGTCCATGCCACAGCAGCGGGTGGCTACGCTCGGCTCGTGACCTCGGAGCCCTTCGACACCGTCCTCTTCCGGGAGCGGATCCAGTCCGTCCTCGACGACTTCGTCGACGAGCAGTCGGTCCGGCTGACGCCGCTGGGCCCGGACGCGGCCGCCCTGGTCGCGGAGGCACACCGGTCGGTCACCGGAGGCAAGCGGTTCCGGGCGGCGTTCTGCTACTGGGGTTTCCGGGCCCTGACGGCCCCGGGGCCCGAGGAGGAGACCGCGCTGCTCCGGGCCTGCGCGGCGCTCGAGCTGCTGCACGCCAGCGCCCTGGTCCACGACGACTACATGGACGCCTCGGACACCCGCCGCGGCCGGCCGGCGACGCACCGGGCGTTCGAGGCGGCGCACCGGCAGGCCGGCTGGTCCGGCAGCCCGACGCAGTACGGCGCCGCCGCCGCGATCCTGCTCGGTGACCTGCTGCTGACCTGGGCCGACGAGCTGCTCCGGCGCTCCGGGTTCGGCTGGGACCGGATCGGGCCGGCGATGGCGGTCTTCGACCTCTGCCGCTCCGAGGTGGTGGCCGGGCAGTTCCTCGACGTCTCGGTGCAGGCGCGTGGCCGGGCCGACGTGGAGACCGCGATGACGGTGCTGCGCTACAAGTCCGCGAAGTACTCGATCGAGCGGCCGCTGCACGTCGGCGCGGCCCTGGCCGGCGCGGGCGGGGCGACCCTGGAGGAGCTGACCGGCTTCGGGCTGCCGCTGGGCGAGGCCTTCCAGCTGCGTGACGACCAGCTCGGCGTGTTCGGCGACCCCGAGGTCACCGGCAAGCCCGCCGGTGACGACCTGGTCGAGGGCAAGCGGACCGTGCTGGTGGCGCTCACCCTGGACGCGGTCTCCCCCGAGGAGGCAGCGGTCCTGCAGGCGTCCCTCGGCACCGCGTTGTCCCCGGAGCGCGTCGAGCAGCTGCGCGCGATCATCCACGGCTCCGGGGCCGACCGCCAGGTCGAGGCGGTCATCGACGAGCTGGCCCGGCTGGCGCTGGGCGCGCTCGACAAGGCGGACGTGCGCGACGAGGCGCGGAGCGCACTGCGTGAGCTGGCCGCCGCCGCGACCGCGCGCGTCCTCTGACCCCACCCCCCTTGTTGAGTCGCGCCTCCCACCCCGTTGAGTGGCGGGTGTCACCCGCGACTCAACGGGGTGGGAGGCGCGACTCAACAAAAAGGGGGGCGAGTCAGTCGAGGGAGGGGACTTCGGGGAGGTCCGGGCCCTCGCCGCGGAGCAGGACCGCGAACGCCGCCGTCCGCTCGTCGCGCGCGTGGGAGGCCAGCACCTCGAGGACCGCACGGAACGGCACCGCCTCGGCGCGGGCGAACGCCGACCAGCCGTCCCAGAGCAGCGTGGTGGCGGGCAGGTCGGACAGACAGTCGGCCAGCGCGTCGAGGTTCTGGCCGTAGTGGCCGGGGAAGCCCAGCGCGTCCCCGATCGCGGCGAGGAACTCCGCCTTGTGCTCGATCTCCCAGCCGTCGAGGTGGCCGTAGGCCCAGCCCGCGTGCTCCACGGTGTGCCGCACGTCGGCGGCGTCGAAGTTGCCGTGCCAGCGATAGACACCGGGGGTGTGCCGTCCGGCCAGGACAGCGGCGAGTCCGCTCATCGGTCGATCCTCTCGAAGGAGGCGTAGTGGTCCTCGGTCCAGTAGTACTGCCCCGCGTCCCCCGTGACAATCCGCCGCGCGCCGCGGTCGTCCGCGCCGGGAGTGGGCACGGTGTACTCGCGGTAGTAGCCGCGCTGCCGCCCCGGCAGGATCCGCTCGCGGTTCTCGAAGACCACACCGTCGCGGTCGTAGCGGAACGGACCGCCGGCGTCGATCAGCCCGAGGGTGTCCCGGGCCTCCGCGGGCAGGTCCGCCTCGGCGACCAGCGCCAGCCCGCTCTCGGGGTCGACCCGGTCGCCGGAGTCGCCGGGGCCGCCCGGCGTCCCCGAGTACGACGACCGGTCGGACGGGGCGGGCGCCCCCTGGTCGTCGGCGGTCCCGCCGTGCTGGGTCAGCCACCAGACGAGGGCCAGCCCCACCGCCAGCACGAGGGTGAGCAGCTGCCGGGTGGACCGGGAGACCCGCACCGTCATGCGCTCAGAACGCCAGGGCCTGTGCTCGGCGCTTGACCTCGGCGCCGCGGTTCTCGCGCAGCGCGTCGATCGGTCGGCCCGGGAGATCCGCGTCGGTGAAGATCCACTCGATGGCCTCGCGGTCGTCCCAGCCGGCGTCGTGGAAGATCGTCAGCAGCCCCGGGAGGCCCTTGACGATCTCCCCGTCGTGGACGAGCTCCGCCGGCACCTGCTGGCCCCGGCCCCCGGCCGGCACCGCCGCGGCGAGCTGGTGCTCGCGGATCATCGTGCGGACCTGGTTGACGCTGACCCCGAGCCGCTCCGCGGTCTCGGACCAGTCCAGCCACTCGGTCACCAGGGCGTCGATGTCCCGCCCGTCTGCTGCCTCACTCATGCGCCCATGCTCCCACCCCGGCGGAGCGCTCCCGACGTCGGCCACGCGTGACGCACCTTGAGTCACTCCAGTCACTCGGTTACCGTCGTGGGGTTGCTTCCGCGCCACTCACGGGGTCACTCGGGTCCGGGCGCCTGGCGGCTCGACGAAGGGAGCCCTCGCCATCTCCTCCTCCCGGCAGGTCCTCGCCCGTCTCACCGTCGCCGCAATCACCGGCGGCCTCCTCCTCACCGGCCTCACCCCCGTCCCGGCCGCCGCGGACGACCGACCGCTGCCCGCCGGCCGCACGCTCGCGACGTACACCGTGAGGCCGGGCGACACCGCCACCGGCCTGGCCGTGCGCTTCCACGCCTGGACGGCCGAGCTGATCTCCCACAACCACCTCGGCAGCACCGCCGGCCTGCGCGTCGGCCAGCGGATCGAGATCCCCGTCGTGCGGGCCGCGGTCCGCAAGGACCGCAGCCGGGCCCGACCGAACCGCACGGCCCGGACCGAGCCGGCCCGCAGGACCGAGCCGAGGACCGCACCCAGGACCCGCCAGCGGAGCCGCCCCCAGGTCCGCCGACAGCTGGCGCCCACCGCCCGCCCGGGTCGCGCGCACGTCCGCCGGGTGATCGTGCGCACCGCGCGCCGCCACGGCGTGGACCCGCAGCTGGCCCTCGCGGTGTCCTGGCAGGAGTCCGGCTGGCAGATGCACCGCACCTCGAGCGCGAACGCGATCGGCGCCATGCAGGTCCTGCCCGCCACCGGCGCGTGGATGTCGCTGTACGCCGGCCGGTCGCTGAGGCTGCGCCACACCCGCGACAACGTGCTGGCCGGGGTGCTGCTGCTCGGCGTCCTCGACGACCAGACCCGCTCGCGCCGCCGCCAGGTGGCGGCCTACTACCAGGGCCTCGGCGCCGTGCGGGAGCACGGGCTCTACGACGAGACCCGACGCTACGTGCGCAACGTGCGAGCCATCCGCCACCGGCTCGAGCGCGGCCTCCCTCCGGCCTGACCGCACCGGCGCGCCACGCCGCTCCGCTCTCGATGCGGGTCGGGACGGGTCCGGTCCGTACCATGGACGCGGCGGATCCTTCCCCATCCAGCCACGCGCACCGGAGGACCAGGCAGTGGAGCGAACAGTCGAGCGGGACCTCGCCGACCCCATGGTCGGGCGCTTGCTCGACCGTCGCTACCGCATCGGCCCGCGCATCGCCCGCGGCGGCATGGCCTCGGTCTACGAGGCGATGGACGTCCGTCTCGACCGCGTCGTGGCGGTCAAGATCATGCACCCGGGGATGGGGGACGACGAGGAGTTCGCGGCCCGCTTCGTCCGCGAGGCCCGGCACGCCGCCCGGCTCGCCCACCCGCACGTGGTCGGCGTCTTCGACCAGGGTGAGGAGAACGGCACCGTCTACCTGGCCATGGAGTACGTCCCGGGCCACACGCTGCGCGACGTGATCCGCAAGGAGTCGCCGATGTCGGCGACCAAGGCGCTCGCGCTGCTCGAGCCGATCCTCTCCGCGCTGTCCGCCGCCCACCAGGCCCGCATCATCCACCGGGACATCAAGCCCGAGAACGTCCTGATCGCCGACGACGGCCGGGTCAAGGTCGCCGACTTCGGGCTGGCCAAGGCGGTCAGCGCCGACACCCAGCACACCGCGACCGGCGGGGTGCTGATCGGCACCGTGTCCTACCTCGCGCCCGAGCTGGTCGTCGACGGCCGGGCCGACGCCCGCGCCGACGTCTACGCCGCTGGGGTGGTCCTCTACGAGCTGCTCACCGGCCGCAAGCCGCACGAGGGCGACTCCCCCATCCAGGTCGCCTACAAGCACGTGCACGAGGACGTGCCGCCGCCGTCGGCGCTGGTGCCCGGGCTGCCGGCGTACGTCGACGCCCTGGTGGCCCGCGCCACCGCCCGCGACCGCAGCCACCGCCCTGCCGACGCGCGGGTGCTCCTCCACCAGGTGCACCGGGTGCGGCAGGCGCTCGACGAGGGCGTGCCCGAGGACCCCGAGCTGGTCGCCGACCTGGTCCCGCCGCTGGCCGTCGTCGTGCTCGAGCCCGAGCTGGAGGACCACGCCACCGAGCGCGCCGACGAGCAGGCGCTCGCCGACGCCGCCGCGCCGTACGACCTCGAGCGGGAGGGGCACGCGGACACCGACCCCCTGGAGCGCTACTCCGACACCAGCAGCATCGAGCGGCACGAGCCCTCCCAGGTGCCGGTGCCGCGTGCCTCACCCCCGCCACCGGTCGTCACTGACCCGTGGGAGAACCGCCACCGGCCGCGGCGCTCGCGCCGCGGCCCGGTGCTGCTGCTGGTCGCGCTGCTGCTGGCCGTCGGAGGCGGCGCGGGCGCGTGGTACTTCGGGTTCGCCCGCTACACCAGCACCCCCGGCGTCATCGGGCTCACCGCGGCCCAGGCCGAGGCCAGGCTGGACACGTCCGGGCTGGGCTTCGAGGTCGGCGACGAGGCGTACTCCGAGACCGTGCCGGCCGGCGCGGTGATCAGCACCGAACCCGGTGCCGGCGAGCGGGTGCTCGACGACGGCACGGTGACCGCGGTCGTCTCGCTCGGCCTCGAGCGCTACGCGGTGCCCAAGCTCCGGGGCTCCTCCGAGGACGAGGCCCAGGCCGCGATCCAGGACCGCAGCCTCGAGTTCGGCAGCTCCGTGCCGACGTACCACCCGAAGATCCCCGAGGGCCAGGTCATCGGCAGCAGCCCCCAGGCCGGCACCCCGCTCAAGCCGGGCGCCACCGTCGACATCCTGCTCAGCCGCGGCCCGCGGCCGATCAAGGTCGTCGACTGGACGGGCAAGGACGCCGACCGGGCCGCGGCGGCGCTGGGCGAGCAGGGCTTCAAGGTCAGCCGCAGCGAGGACTACAGCGACAGCATCGCCGAGGGTGACGTCATCCAGCAGACGCCGAGCAACGGCACCCTGTTCAAGGGCGACGGGATCAAGCTGATCGTCTCCCAGGGCCCGGAGCTGGTCGAGGTCCCGGGCGTCCGCGGTCAGGGCATCGATTCGGCCACCAGCGAGCTCGAGGACGCCGGCTTCCGGGTCAGGGTCCGCCAGCACCAGGACTACCTCGGCTTCGGCTGGGTGCTGCAGCAGTCGCCGGGTGGCGGCGAGCAGGTGCGCAAGGGCAGCACCATCGTCCTGACCGTCGTCTGAGCGGCGCGGGACCCGGCGCCGGGGTGTCGCCGCAGCGTGGATAGCCTGCGCGGCATGCCCGCCGCCGCTCCCGTGCTCGAGCGGTCCCGTGCCGGGGTCGCAGCGTGAACGAGCGGCGTACCTCCCGGCTGGCCACCCTGGCGCTGCTCGCGATGACGGCGACCTGGGGGTCGACGTTCTTCCTGATCAAGGACCTCTCCGACCGGATCTCGGCGATCGACTTCCTCGCGGTGCGCTTCCCGATCGCGACGGTCGCGCTGCTGCTGCTCTTCCCACGGGCGCTGCGGACGCTCTCGGCCGACTCGCGGCGCCGGGCCGCGGTGCTGGGCGGCCTCTACGCCGCCGCCCAGGTGCTGCAGACGGTCGGCCTGGCCCACACCCCCGCGTCGGTGTCCGGCTTCATCACCGGACTGTACGTCGTGTGCACGCCGCTGTTGGCCGCGGTGCTGCTGCGCAACCGGATCGGGTCGGTGACCTGGTTCGCGGTCGCGCTGGCGATGGCGGGCATCGGCCTGCTCACCCTGCAGCCCGGCGGCGTGGCGTTCGGGTACGGCGAGACGCTCACCCTGGTCGCCGCGGTGATCTACGCGCTGCACATCGTCGGGCTCGGCGCCTGGTCCCGTCCCGAGGAGGCGATGGGGATGTCGATCGTGCAGCTCGCGGTGATCTCCGCGGTCTGCCTGATCGGCGCCGCCCCGAACGGGATCGAGCTGCCCGCCACCGGCGGCGACTGGGTGAGCGTGGTCTACATGGCGGTCTTCGCCGGCGCGCTGGCGATGGCCGGCCAGACGTGGGCGCAGGCGCACCTCTCGCCGACCCGCACCGCGATCATCATGAGCATGGAGCCGGTCTTCGCCGCGTTCTTCGCGGTGCTCGCCGGAGGCGAGGACCTGACCGGTCGGCTCGCGGCCGGCGGCCTGCTCGTGCTCGGGGCGATGTTGATCGTCGAGCTGCTCCCCCGGCGCCGGATCGAGGCCGAGGTCACCCACATCGCCGTCTGACGAGGTGTCACTTCTTGTCGGTCGAGGTGTGCGTTCTTGCGCAGCCCGGCGAGTTCGGATGGTGGGCGCGGGCCCCACGCGGCGTCCGTGGCGACTAGGTTCGACGGGAACGAGGGAGGGAGCCGCAGATGGTCGTCGTCATGTCCCCGGATGCCACGGACGAGCAGGTCGCGCACGTCGTCGCGCGCGTCGAGAGCGTCGGCGGGGAGGCGTTCGTCAGCAAGGGCGTGGTGCGCACGATCATCGGCCTCGTCGGCGACATCGACTCCTTCCACCACCTCAACCTGCGGACCCTGGCCGGGGTGGCCGACGTGCACCGCATCTCCGACCCCTACAAGCTGGTCAGCCGCCAGCACCACGCGCAGCGCTCGACCGTGTGGGTCGGCCCTCCGGGCTCGGCGGTCCCGATCGGGCCCGACTCGTTCACGTTCATCGCCGGCCCGTGTGCGGTGGAGACCAGGGAGCAGACGGCCGAGGCGGCCCTGATGGCACAGTCGGCCGGTGCCACCATCGTGCGGGGTGGGGCCTTCAAGCCCCGGACCTCGCCGTACGCCTTCCAGGGGCTCGGGGTCGCCGGGCTCGAGATCCTGGCCGGGGTCCGCGAGGCCACCGGGCTGCCGGTGGTCACCGAGGTCGTCGACGCCCGCGACGTGCCGGTCGTCGCGGAGTACGCCGACATGCTCCAGGTCGGGACCCGCAACATGGCCAACTTCGGGCTGCTCCAGGCCGTCGGGGAGTCCGGCAAGCCGGTCCTGCTCAAGCGTGGGATGACCGCCACCATCGAGGAGTGGCTGATGGCTGCGGAGTACATCGCCCAGCGCGGCAACCTCGACGTCGTGCTCTGCGAGCGCGGCATCCGCACCTTCGAGCCGGCCACCCGCAACACCCTGGACATCTCGGCGGTCCCCGTGGTGCAGGCCACCAGCCACCTGCCCATCATCGTCGACCCGTCGCACGCCGCCGGTCGCAAGGACCTGGTCGTCCCGCTCTCCAAGGCCGCGATCGGCGTGGGTGCCGACGGCGTCATCGTGGACGTGCACCCCGACCCCGAGACGGCGCTCTGCGACGGCCCCCAGGCGCTGCTCGGCGCCGAGCTCCGCGAGCTCGCCCAGGCCGTACGCCGTCTCCCCGAGGCGGTCGGACGGGTCTCCGCTGCGAGCCTCGTCGGTCGCGGCTGAGCGGCTGAGCGGTTACGGATCCGGCGCCGGGCTCGCTACGCTGGCCCGCGCGGACCGCGAGGAGGCGTCATGAACTTCTGCACCAGCTGCGGCGCAGCGCGCGTCGTCGGTCGCTTCTGCACCAACTGCGGAGCGCCGATCACCCCCTCGACCACCCCCGGAAATGCCACGGGCAGCGGCTCCGACACCGCCGAGCGACCCGCGGTCCGGTCCGCGATCACCGGTGTCGAGCCGCCGCCCGCACACACCGGCCGGCTCGCCGCCGGCAGCCGCTACCCGCTGTTCGCGGACGAGGTCGACCCAGCCACCGAGGTCGATCCAGCCGGCCCGCCCACCCCGCCCACCCCGCACCGCGACGACCGGCGTCGCCTGCCCCCGTGGCTCCCCGTGGCCGCGGTCGCGGTGGTGCTGGCGATCGTCGCGGGCATCTGGCTGCTCGGGGGCGAGGACGGCTCCGACGACGCCTCCGGCACCCCACCCGACGTGGGGTCCTCGGCGAGCGAGCCACCCGCGGGCGAGCCGGAGGCCGACGAGGACCCGACGGCACCGTCGGCGCCCGACGGCAGTCCGGCGGACCTGGCTGCCGAGTCCACCGTGACCGGCCCGGCGCCCCTGCCCCCCGGGCGTGACCTGTCCGGCCGCCCGGTCTCCTACCCGCCGTCCAACATGCTCGACGACGACCTCGCGACGGCGTACCGCGTGCGCGGCGACGCCAGTGGGGAGACCCTCACGTTCACGCTGCCGGGCGAGGCCGAGATCAGCGAGGTCGGCCTCGTCAACGGCTACGCGAAGAAGGACACCAGCGGGTCCCGGAACGTCGACTGGTACCCCCTCAACCGCAAGGTCCTGAAGGTCGAGTGGGTCTTCGACGACGGCAGCACCGTCAGCCAGGACCTCCGTGCCGAGCCGGTGCTGCAGACCATCGTCGTCGACAAGGTGCGCACCAGCACGATCTCGCTGCGCATCCTCGAGGTGTCGCCGCCCGGCACCGGAGCCCTGCGCAAGGACGTGACCGCGATCAGCGACGTCCTGCTCCGCGGCATGCCGTGATCTCCCGGACCGGCCACGACCTCCTGACCCGCTGACGTTTGCCGCTGTCACGGGCGGGGTAACGCCCCCTCGGAGTCGCGTGCCCCGCACGCATCCGGGCTGCCCAGTCACTAGGGTGTCCAGACACCGAGCAGATGCCTCGAAACCCAGATCGATGATCGGAGTCCTCGCCATGAGCCAGTGCCCGCAATGCGGCGCGCAGACGACCGTTGGCCAGCCCTTCTGCGGATCCTGCGGAGCCACGCTCGCTCCGCCGGCCCAGTCGCCCGCCGACTCGGGTGAGCCGGCCACGCAGATCGCCTCCAACCGTCGCCGCCCCGACCAGACCGAGCAGCTCCCGGTCACGCCGCCGGCCGCAGAGCCCGGCCAGGACGCGCCCCAGCAGTGGCAGCAGCAACAGTACGGCGCCCAGCCCGACCAGCAGTGGCAGCAGCCGCCCGCCTACGGGCAGCCGGATCCCGGGCAGCAGCAGTACGGCCAGCAGGGTCCTGGCCAGCAAGGGTATGACCAGCAGCAGTACCCCCAGCAGGGCTACGGCCAGCAGCAGTACGGCCAGCAGCAGTACGGCCAGCAGCAGTACGGCCAGCAGCAGTACGCCCAGCCCGACTATGCCCAGCAGGGTCAGGGCGGCTACCCGCCGCAGGGCTACGACCAGCAGGGCGGCCAGTACCCCGGCCAGTACGGCGGGCAGTACGACGGCGGCCAGTACGGCAACCAGCCGACCCGCTCCGGCCCCGACCTCAAGAAGTTCCTGGTCGGCAACTGGGCGGGCGCCGCGATGGTCGCCGGCGCGGCGTACGCCACCGCGCTGGTGATCGGGCTCATCGTCGCCTTCGCCGGCGCCCAGAAGCTCAACGCCGTCAGCGCGCTGTGGGCAGGTCTCATCCAGGCCGGCAACGCGTTCGGCGCCGACACGATCATCACGCCGGGCGCCGACATCGGCGGCGACTACTCCGCCAGCATCGGGCAGTTCCCGATGCTGGCCACGGTGCTGGCCCTCGGCGTCGCGGCGTACCTCTTCCGCCGGGTCACCACCGGCTACACGAGCGCCACCTCGGCACTCTTCGACGCCGGCCGGGCCGCGGTCATCCTGGCCCTGCTGGTGACGCTCACCGCGATCCTGCTCACCATCGTCGACCCGAAGCTCAAGGGGTACGACGTCGACGGTGGCAGCGGCGAGCCGGGCGCGACGTCCGGCCTGGGCATGGCCGACGAGAAGCAGGGCCTCTCGATCCTGGGCTCGATCTTCCTCCCGCTGCTGCTGCTCTTCGTGGTGCTCGCGGTCGTGGTGTTCCTGCGCCGTGACTGGCTGGGCGACAAGCTCGGCCGCGTGCACGACTGGATCGCGGCACCGTTCGCCGGCATCGGCATGGTCATCCTCGGCCTGTTCGGCGCCGGCCTGATCTACCTGGTCGCGCTGCTCATCGGCGAGAAGGACACCCGCGGCTTCTCCGAGGTGGTCCGTCTCATCGCGGTGCTGCCGGCCCTCGGCATGCGGCTCCTGGGCCTCGGGGTGTTCTCGAAGTTCGGCACCACCGCCGACGGCGACGAGGAGATGGTCGGCGACGACTCGGACGAGTGGGACCGGCTCGGCGGCTTCGCCGACGACCACGGCGCCTTCTTCTGGGTCGCTCCCCTGGTCGCGATCGCCATCGCCGCGCTGGGCGTGTGGGCCGTGGCGAAGCGCTCGGCCGGCAAGTCCGCGGTGCTGCGCAACGTCGCCGTCTACGCCGGACTGCTGCTGATCGTGCTGCCGTTCCTGATCCGGATGTCCAACATCCACTACGGCGTGGACGTCGAGGTCGACAAGAAGAGCTACGACGCGACGTACTTCGCCGGCGTCGACGGCTTCCAGACGACGTTGCTGTTCTTCCTGCTCACGCTGGTGGTCGGCGCGGTGTTCCTCGTGGTCACCGGCAACCTCGACCTCGCTCAGCTGAAGTCGAAGGCCTCGTCCTACCAGAACAACCAGCAGGGCTACGGCCAGCCGGGCTACGGGCAGCCGGGGTACGGGCAGCAGGGGTACGGGCAGCAGGGGTACGGGCAGGGCTACCCGCAGCAGGGTGGCTACCCCCAGCAGGGCGGCCAGTACGGCGCCCAGCAGGGCTACCCGCAACAGGGTTACCCGCAGCAGGGTGGCTACCCCGAGCAGGGCGGCCAGCAGGGCTACCCGCAGCAGGGTGGCTATCCCCAGCAGGACGGCTACCCCGAGCAGGGCGGCCAGCAGGGCTACCCGCAGCAGGGTGGCTACCCCCAGCAGGGCGGCCAGTACGGCGGCCAGCAGGGCTGGCAGCAGCCCGACCAGGGCAGTCAGCCTCCGCAGCAGGGTGACGAGCAGGGCGACCAGCAGGGCTGGCAGCAGCCGCCACCCCAGCAGTGAGCTGAACCGAGCGCCGACGGCGGTGGTTCCGAGTCATCTGATGACTCGGGGCCACCGCCGTTCCGCACTCAGAGTCGCGCCAGCACCGCGGCGGCCCGCTGGGCGGCGGCGTCGTCGACGTCGAGGTGCGTGACCATCCGGACCGCCGTCGGGCCGACGGTCGCGACCAGCACGCCCTCGTCGCGGGCGGCGGCGACGTAGGCCGCGGCATCGGGTCGGTCGACCACGACGATGTTCGAGTCCACGGAGGCGGGATCGGCACCGGCCGCCTCGGCGAGCAGCCGGGCGTGGGCGTGGTCGTCGGCGAGCCGCTCGAGGTGGTGGTCGAGGGCGTGCAGGCCGGCCGCGGCGAGGATGCCGACCTGCCGCATCCCACCGCCCATCCGCTTGCGCCAGACCCGCGACTCGGCGATCGCGTCGGCGCTGCCGACGACCGCGGAGCCGATCGGTGCACCCAGGCCCTTGGAGAGGCAGACCGCGAGCACGTGGGCGATCGCGCCGTAGTCCGCGAGCGGCACGCCGGTCGCGACGTGCGCGTTCCAGATCCGGGCGCCGTCGAGGTGGACGCGGACGCCCACGGAGTCGGCGTACTCCCGCAGGGCCCGCAGGTCCTCGATCGAGGTGACCGCTCCCCCGGCGAAGTTGTGGGTGTTCTCGACGGAGATCGCCGCGGTCGGCACGAAGAACGGCCCCATGTCGGGTGCGAACATCTCCTGGATCACCGGCAGGTCGACGCCGCCGCGCGGGTGCCGCCAGGTGCGCATGGTCAGTCCGGTGTACGCCGCGTGGGCGCCGAGCTCGGCCCGCGCGATGTGGGCCCGGGCCTCGCAGAGCACCTCCTGCCCCGCACCGACCAGGGTGCGCACCGCCAGCACGTTGGCCATCGAGCCGGTCGGCGTGAACAGCGCGGCCTCGTGGCCGAACAGCCCGGCCAGCCGCTCCTCGAGCGCCCGGACCGTCGGGTCCTCGCCATAGACGTCGTCACCGACCTCGGCATCGGTCATCGCCCGGCGCATCGCGGCGGTGGGGCGGGTCAGGGTGTCGGAGCGCAGGTCGATCAGGGAGGTCACCCGGTCATCCTGTCAGCCGAGCCGGGACGTCATGCGTTCCGGTCGCCCGAGCGACCACCTCGCATGACGTCGTGCGTCAGGCCTTGCGGAGCATCTCCGCGACCAGGAACGCCAGCTCGAGGCTCTGCACCCGGTTGAGGCGCGGGTCGCAGACCGACTCGTACCGGTTGCCGAGGTCGATCTCGGCCAGCTCCTCGCCGCCGCCGACGCACTCGGTGACGTCGTCGCCGGTCAGCTCGACGTGCACGCCACCGGGCCAGGTGCCCAGCGAGCGATGCACGTCGAAGAAGCCCTGGACCTCCTCGATGACGTCGTCGAAGCGACGGGTCTTGTAGCCCGAGGACGCCTCGAACGTGTTGCCGTGCATCGGGTCGCAGACCCAGGCGACGTTCAGCCCGGCGGCGGTGACCTTCTCGACCAGCGTCGGCAGGCCCTCGCGGATCCTGTGGGCACCGAACCGGGTGATGAACGTGAGCCGGCCGGGCTCGTTGAGCGGGTTGAGCCGCGCGGCCAGCGCCAGCGCGTCGTCCGGCGTCGTGGTCGGGCCGAGCTTCACCCCGATCGGGTTCCTGATGTGGCTGAGCAGCTCGACGTGCGCGCCGTCGAGCTGGCGGGTCCGCTCGCCGATCCACACGAAGTGGCTGGACACGTCGTACGGCGTCTCGGTGCGGGAGTCGATGCGGGTCATCGCGTGCTCGTACTCCAGCACCAGCGCCTCGTGGCTCGAGTGGAAGTCGACGCGGTGGAACTCGTCGGGGTCGGCGCCGATGGCCTGCATGAACGTCAGCGCCCGCTCGATCTCGCTGGCCAGCTGCTCGTAGCGGCGGCCCATCGGGGACTCGCGGACGAAGTCCGTGTTCCAGGTGTGCACCTGGCGCAGGTCGGCGTAGCCGCCGGTGACGAACGCCCGCACGAGGTTCAGCGTGGACGCGGACGCGTGGTAGACCTCGACCAGCCGGGCCGGGTCGTGGGCGCGGGAGACGGGGTCGAAGTCGAAGCCGTTGACCGCGTCACCGCGGTAGGCGGGCAGCGTGACGCCGTCGCGGGTCTCGGTGTCGGAGGAGCGCGGCTTGGCGTACTGCCCGGCCAGCCGCCCGACCTTGACCACCGGCACGGAGGCGGCGTAGGTCAGCACCACGGCCATCTGGAGCAGCACCCGGAGCTTGTTGCGGACGTTGTCCGCGGTCACCCCGGCGAACGTCTCCGCGCAGTCGCCACCCTGGAGCAGGAACGCCTCGCCGCGGGACACCGCGGCGATCTTGGCCTTGAGGTCGTCGCACTCGCCCGCGAACACCAGCGGCGGGGCGAGGCGCAGTCGGGCCACGGCGGCGTCGACGGCGCCCCGGTCGGCGTACGACGGTTGCTGCGCGGCGCCGAGCGTGTGCAGGGCGGCCAGATCGGGAATCACCGCTCAATCGTACGGGTGCCGCGACGGCCCGGCGATTCGCCGGTCGGGCATGGACGCCGGAGTGACCCCCTACTCCTCGAGCGTGCTCAGGTCCCGGTCGACGGTCGTGTCGGGATTGTTGCGGGTGGTGAGGTAGGCGAGGATCCACAGCACCACGCCGATCGCCAGCAGGTAGGCGGCGATGGTGTACTGCTCGCGCTGCTCGGCGTCTCGCGCCCAGGGCCCGGCCAGGAACGCACAGAGCACCGCCCCGAGGTAGGGCATCACCATCGGCGCCTTGAAGTGCTGGCGGTCGGAGGGGTTCCGCCGGATCACGATCAGCGCGATGTTGACCACGGTGAAGACGCAGAGCAGCAACAGCGAGGTGGTGCCGCCCAGCAGGGCGATGTTGGAGGTGCCCTCCTCCGAGGCGTTCGCCCGCACCACGTAGATGATCAGGCCGAACGCCAGCAGGGTGGTGAAGACGATCGAGACCCACGGGGTCCGGCGCACCGGGTGCACCCTGCCGAGCGGGCGCGGCAGCACGCCGGCGTTGGACATGCCGTAGAGCAGCCGGCTCGCCATCAGCATGTTGATCAGGGCCGAGTTGGCCACCGCGAACATCCCGATGAACGGGAAGATCTTGTCGAAGGGCATGTCCGGAGCGCCCGCGGCGACCACCTGGATCAACGCGGAGTCGGCGCCGTCGGCCGTCAGGTCGCCGACGGGGACCAGGGCGACGGCGGTGATCGAGACGAGGACGTAGATCAGGCCCGTGACGCCGAGGCCGGTGAGCATCATCTTGGGGAAGTCGCGGGCCGGGTCCTGGCACTCCTCGGCCATGTTGACCGAGTCCTCGAAGCCGACCATCGCGAAGAACGCCAGCGCGGTGGCGGCCGAGAGCGCGAAGAACACGCTCTTGTCGCTGGACGACTCGAAGACGACCACCCGGTCGAAGTCAGCGTTGCCCTGGGTGACGGCGTACAGCCCGACGAAGATCACCAGCAGCAGCCCGGAGAGCTCCACCATGGTGAGCACCACGTTCGCCTTGACGCTCTCGCTGACGCCGCGGAAGTTCACCAGTGCCACCAGCAGCATGAAGCCCAGCGCCAGGCCGGTCAGCGCGGCCCCACCGGCGGGGAAGTCGAAGGCGAAGCCGGTGTTCATGAAGTCGGCGAACGCGTAGGACGCCGTGGAGGCCGAGGTGATGCCCGAGCACATCACCGTGAACGCCACGAGGAAGGTCAGGAAGTGCACGCCGAAGGCGCGGTGGGCATAGAGCGCCGCCCCGGCGGCCTGCGGGTAGCGGGTCACCAGCTCGAGGTAGGAGAAGGCCGTGATCGTCGCGACGATGAAGGCGATCAGGAACGGCGCCCACGCGGCGCCGCCGACGACGCCCGCGACCTCGCCGGTCAGCGCGTAGACGCCCGTGCCGAGGATGTCGCCCACGATGAACAGCAGCAGGAGCTTGGGGCCGATCACCCGGTTGAGCTCGGGGCCGTCACCCTCGGGTGTCGCGTCGTAGACCTCGTCGGACGTGGTGCTCATGGGTGACCTCCCGTGCCGGAGTCAGTGGACCAGACCACTGCGCATTCATCCGCACACTGTGTCGGTCCGCGGGCGCTTTGACAACGACCCCGGCCGGACGGGGACACGCCCGGTCCACCGCGGGCGGGACTCAGCCGAAGAAGACCTGCGCCTCGGCGTACTCCTCGGGGCTGACCAGCTTGAGCTGGCCGGTGCCCTCGATCAGGGGAACCCGGTGGATGGCGGTGCCGCGCAGCGCCATCATCGTGCCGAAGTCGCCGGCCGCCACCGCATCGCTCGCGGCCAGTCCGAAGCGGGTCGCGAGCCAGCGGTCGAACGCCGTCGGGGTGCCGCCGCGCTGGATGTGGCCGAGCACGACCGCGCGGGCCTCCTTGCCGGTGCGCTGCTCGATCTCGCCGGCCAGCCGGTCGCCGATGCCGCCCAGGCGGACGTGGCCGAAGGCGTCCTTCTCCCCCGAGACCAGCGTCATGTCGCCGCCCTCCTGCGGGACCGCGCCCTCGGAGACGACCACGATCGGGGCGTACTGGCTCTTGAAGCGGGTCTCCACCAGGTCGCAGACCTGCTGGATGTCGAACGGCTGCTCGGGGATCAGCACCATGCTGGCGCCGCCGGCGATGCCGGCGTGCAGGGCGATCCAACCGGCGTGCCGACCCATCACCTCGACCACGAGCACCCGGTGGTGCGACTCGGCGGTGGTGTGCAGCCGGTCGATGGCCTCGGTCGCGATGTTGACCGCGGTGTCGAAGCCGAAGGTGAAGTCCGTGCCGGACAGGTCGTTGTCGATCGTCTTCGGCACCCCCACGACGTTGACGCCGAGGTCGGCCAGCTTGGTGGCGACGCCGAGGGTGTCCTCGCCACCGATGGCGACCAGCGCGTCGACTCCGTCGTTGGCGAGGTTGTCCTTGATCTTCTCCACGCCACCGTCGATCTTGAACGGGTTGGTGCGCGAGGAGCCCAGGATGGTGCCGCCGCGGGGCAGGATGCCGCGGCACTGCTGCACGCCGAGCTTCATCGTCAGCCCCTCGAGCGGGCCCTTCCAGCCGTCGCGGTAGCCGATGAAGTCGAAGCCGTGGGTCTTGACACCCTTGCGGACCACGGCGCGGATCACCGCGTTGAGCCCGGGGCAGTCGCCACCGCCGGTGAGTACGCCGACGCGCATGGTTCCTCCTTGGATCGATCAACTCGGAACCACCGACTCTAACCAGCCCCTACCCTCCCGGCCAGCGCGTCTCGCTCCGCGCGCCCACCCCGGTCCGGACCGGGCCGTGGCACGATCAGCGTCGATCCGCGGTAACGATCCGGACCGGGCCGGACATGGGAGTGTCATGGACCAGAGCAGCGACCCGCAGTCGCGCTTCGATGCCCTGTACGACGCGCACTTCCGCGACCTGGTCGGGTTCGCGCTCCGCCGCACCCAGCGTCCCGAGGACGCGGCCGACGTGGTGGCCGAGACGTTCCTGGTGGTGTGGCGCCGCATCGGTGACGTGCCCCCGGCCGACGAGTCGCGGCTGTGGCTGTTCGGCGTGTGCCGCCGGGTGCTGGCCAACCACGAGCGCGGGAGGAGCCGGCGGACCCGCCTCGGTGCCCGACTCCGTGACGTCCTCGGCGACCAGGCGGCCCCGGACCCCGCTTCGGGCGTCACCGCCTCGCTGGTCCTCCGCGAGGCGATGGAGCAGCTCCGACCCGCCGACCGCGACCTGCTCCAGCTGGTCGCGTGGGAGGGACTGGAGCCGCGCGAGGCCGCCGTGGTCCTCGGCCTCCCGGCCCGCACCGTGCGCACCCGGTTGTCGCGAGCCCGCACCCGGCTCCGAGAGCAGCTGGACGCCGACCGCGCCGAGCTGTTCGGTGACGCACCGCCCGATCCCGGACCCGTGTCCCGGCCCCGCACGACCTCTGGAGGTGGACGATGAGCACCCAGCACGACATGGACCAGGATCTGGTCGCGGCCGACCGATACCCCGCTCACGCGCTCGACGGTCTCGACCTCGACGCGGCCCGCGATGACCTGCGCCGGGAGATCACCGGCGTCCGACAGCGCCGTGCGGTGTTCCCGGCGGGCACCCGGAGGCCCCGGTGGATGCCGGCCGTCGCCGCGGCCGCCGCCGTCGCCGTCGTGGCCTCGGGTGGGCTGGCACTGCGGGGTGACGACGGCACGACCGGCGGGGTCGCGAGCTCCGGCTCCCCCTCGGCGCCCGGCGCGACCGCATCCGGACCCGCGCCGAGCGCCGCCGGCGGTCTGGCACCCACCTCGGACAACCTGCACCAGGTGGTCCTCGAGGTGCCGGGCTGGTCCGTGGCGCACCTTGCCGAGGACGCGACGGACGGCGGCTCGATGGCCTGGCGCAAGGGAGTCGAGGACCTCCAGCTCACGTGGTACCCCGCGCAGGACTACCCGTCGTACCTCCGCGACCGGCAGCGGATCGGCCGCGAGCGGGCGGTGACCGCGCTGGGTCAACGGGGCGTGGGCTTCAGCTACGGGCGTTTCGCGGCGCCGCCGGCCGACGGCGACATCGTCCCCGACCCGACCGCGGACCCGAGCGCCGTCGATCCCGACGTGCCCGACCTGACCCGGTGGCAGGCGCTCCTCCCCCCGGTCGGCGACTGGTTCCTCGAGGTCGACATCACCCTGCACGACGGTTCCGACATCGTGCCGATGCTCGGCCGGCTGCGCCGCGTCGACCGCGACGCCTGGCTGGAGCACCTCGCCGGGGCCGACACCGTGGTGCCTGCCGCCGGGGAGGCGTTCCTGACCGAGGCCGGCCGGGGCGTGCCACTGCCCGCGGGGCTCACCGTCACGGTCACGGACCTGCACCTGCCCAAGGACGGCTACCAGGCACGGGCGTCGTACGTCGTGCCGGTGCTGTGCGGCTGGGCGCGGCAGCTCCGCGACGCCCGGGCCGCGGGCGACGACAGCGCCGAGCGGGAGGCGCTCACGGCCCTCGAGGGCAGTGCCGACTGGCCGGTGGTCCGCGCGATGGGCCGCGACGGTGACTTCCCCCTCGTGTTCGCCGACACGGTGGACCAGCTCGTCGAGGGCGCCCCGGCCAACCTGTCCAGGGCCTGGGGCTGCGCGTCACCGACCGGCTGACGCCGGGTCACCGCTCCGGAGGGGCTGAGACGCGAGGCGTCGGGCGCTCAGGCGCCCGGCGCCTCGACCAGGCTCGGGTCGGGGTCACCGGGCGCGACGGGCTCGGCCCGGTTGGTGACCCGTTGCCGGGCCTGCGGCAGCGCCCGGCCGAGCCAGGCCGCGAGCAGGCCGCCGGACACGCTCAGCGCGAGCAGGCTGAGCCAGGTCGCCGCCGCCCCCTGCGACAGCAGCGCCGCGAAGGTCACCGGCGCCGCCGCGCCGGTGACCGTCCAGGCCATCTGGTTCCAGGCGAGGTAGCGACCGCGCAGGTGGTCGGGCGCCGCCTCCGCGGCCAGCGCCGCGAGCACCGGCCCGCCGAGCATCTCTCCCAGCGTGTAGACGGCGCCGCCGCCCAGCACCAGCAGGGTGGCGACCACCACGGAGCTCTCGGTCGCGCCCAGGAGCACGACGTAGGACACCCCGAACGCGACGTTGGCCGCGAGCAGCACCCGGTTGCGGACCCGACCGGTGAGGGAGCGGACCAGCAGGCCCTGGCCGAACCCCACCATCACGGTGTTGAGCGTGAACAGCGCCCCCACCACCCAGCCCGGCAGCCCGAGGGTCTCGGTGGCATAGACGGGCATGGCGAAGTTCAGCGCCATCATCGACATCGAGAAGGTCGACTGGGTGAGCACGAGGAGGGAGTACCGGTGGTCGCGCAGGACCACACCCCAGCCCTCGTGGGCACGGTCGTCGTCCGGGGCGTGCGCGACCACGGTGTTGGGGACCGCGCGCAGCAGCACGTAGGCCAGCGCGTAGGACAGCGCGTTGACGACCACGATCGCGGCGTACGCCGTCTCGGTGCCGATCGTGATCGCCAGCCCCGAGGCCAGGCCGCCGAGCGCGAAGCCGACGTTGCGCAGCGCCCCGAGGAAGCCGAACCACAGCTCGCGCTCCCCCGGCCGCGAGATGACGGCCACGGTGGCGCCGAAGGAGCCCCAGAAGGACGTGCGGCCGACGCTGACCAGGATGGTGGCCAGCAGCACGCCGGTGAAGCTCTCGACGAACAGGTACCCGACGAAACCGAGGCCCTGCAGGACATTGGCCACCTGGAGCACCCGTCGGGCACCCATCCGGTCCACGATGCCGCCGACGACCGGCCCGGCCGGGATGGAGGCGGCCGAGGCGATCGAGATCGCGGCGCCGATCTGCACCAGGCTCAGCGGGGTGGCGACCAGGAAGTACAGCATCGAGACCGGCAGGAACACGCCGCTGCCGACCGCATCCACGGCGATGGCGGTGACGAAGCGGCGGTGCTCGCCCACGCTCGGGAACCCCAGTCTCTGCAGCATGCAGACATTGTCGAACCTCAACCGCGGTCGAGGGCAAGCGGTTAACGGACTCGGCGCCGCCGGGTGGCTAGTCTCTGGCGCATGACGTTCTCGATCGTGGCCAGGTCCGACGACGGTGAGTCCTGGGGCGTTGCCGTCACCTCCAAGTTCCTCGCGGTGGGGTCCGCGGTGCCGGCCGCGGTCGCCGGGGTGGGTGCGATCGCCACCCAGGCCGATGCCAACGTGGCCTACAAGGGCCTGGCCCTGGCACACCTCGACAGCGACGGCACCGCCTCGGAGGTGGTGCAGGCGCTGATCGAGCAGGACGCGGGACGCGACCACCGTCAGGTCGGCGTCGTGGACGCGGCGGGCGGTGCCGCGACGTACACCGGCCACCAGTGCCTCGACTGGGCCGGCGGCCGGACCGGCGACGGCTATGCGGTCCAGGGCAACATCCTGGTCGGGCCCGAGGTGGTCGAGGCCGTCGAGGAGTCCTGGCTGGCGAACCCCGACACCGCCTTCGCCCGGCGGCTGGTGGACGCCCTGCAGGCCGGTGACGACGCCGGCGGCGACCGGCGCGGCCGGCAGTCCGCGGCGGTGCTGGTGGTCCGCGACGGCGCGGGGTACGGCGGCCTCGACGACATCGCCGTCGACCTGCGCGTCGACGACCACACCGACCCGTGCCGGGAGCTGTCCCGGCTGCTCGACCTCAACGACCTCTACCTGACCGCGTCGACCGAGGACGAGAAGGTCACCGTGGACCCGGCCCTGCGGCGCGAGCTCGAGGCGTTCGCCACCGCCGGCGGGCACCGCGACTTCCACGCCTGGGTCGGCACCGAGAACTACGAGATGCGCGTCGACCCGGGACTGGCCTGGATCGACCAGCGGATCCTCGACGTCGTGCGGCAGGAGACCGGTGGGGAGACCGGCGGGGAGACGAGCGAGGAGACGAGCGAGGAGGCCGGGGCATGAGCGTCCTCGCCATCGACGCCGGCACCACCGGCGTGACCGCGGTCGTGGTGACGTCCGAGGGCACCATCGCCGCCCGCGGCTACCAGGAGTTCGCCCAGCACTTCCCCCAGCCGGGCTGGGTCGAGCACGCCCCGGAGGAGATCTGGCAGGCCACGCTCGAGGCCACCAACGTCGCGCTGGCGGCGTACGGCCGGGACGACCTGCAGGCCGTCGGCATCACCAACCAGCGCGAGACGATCCTGCTCTGGGACCGGGAGACGCTCGGTTCGCCGCGGCGCGCGATCGTCTGGCAGGACCGGCGCACCGCGGACATCTGCTCCCGGATGAGGGACGAGGGCCACGAGGACCGGGTGACCGAGCTGACCGGGCTGCGGCTGGACCCGTACTTCTCCGGGACCAAGCTGGCCTGGCTGGCCGAGCACGAGCCGAACACGTGGGCGCTGGTGGAGTCCGGCCGCTACGCGATCGGCACCGTCGAGTCCTATCTGATCGCCCGGATGACCCGGGGCACCTGGCACGTCACCGACGTGTCCAACGCGTGCCGGACGCTGCTGTTCGACCTGACCACCGGCGACTGGTCCGACGAGCTGTGCGGACTCTTCGGCGTGCCGCGCGACGCGCTGCCGGACCTGGTGCCGAACTGGGGAGAGGTGGCCACCACGGACCCGCGGGTCTTCTGCGGGCTGGACCTGCCGATCGCGGGTATCGCCGGCGACCAGCAGTCCGCGCTGTTCGGGCAGACCTGCTTCGACCCGGGCGACTCGAAGTGCACCTACGGCACCGGGTCGTTCATCCTCACCAACACCGGCACCGAACTGGTGCGCAGCGACGCCGGGCTGCTCTCGACCGCCGCGTGGCGCTCGCCCGACGGTGCGCTGACCTACGCGCTCGAGGGCTCGATCTTCGTGACCGGCGCGGCGGTGCAGTGGCTGCGCGACGGGCTGCAGATCGTCGGCTCCGCGGCCGAGACCGCGGCCATCGCCTCGACCGTCGACGACTCCGAGGGCGTGGTCTTCGTGCCGGCGCTGACCGGCCTGGGTGCCCCGCACTGGGACCCGCACGCCCGGGGCCTGATCATCGGGCTGACCCGGGGTACGACGCGTGCCCACATCGTCCGCGCGACGCTCGAGGCGATCGCGTTCGAGGTCCGTGACGTGCTCGAGACGATGCCCGGGCTGGCGTCCCTGCGGGTCGACGGCGGGGCCGCCGCCAACGACCTGCTGTGCCAGGTGCAGGCCGACCAGATCGGCGTACCGGTCGAGCGGCCGCAGATCGTCGAGACCACGGCGCTGGGCGCGGCGTTCCTGGCCGGCCTCGGCACCGGTGTGTGGTCCTCCACCGACGACCTGCGCGAGACCTGGCAGCTAGAGCGTCGCTTCGAGCCCGCCGGCGACCGCTCGCGGAGCGACGCACTGCACGCACGGTGGCGCGAGGCCGTCGAGCGCTCCAAGGGCTGGGCCTCCATCTAAACCCCGACCTGTCGCCAACTGACGTCAGGCCGCCGACCTGTCGCCAACTGACGCTCGAGAGCGCCGACCCGTCGTCAGTTCGGGCAGGTCGAGCATCTCGCGCGGCAGGTCGAGGCGATCTCGCGTCAGTTCACGGCAGGTCGAGCTTG
The DNA here is from genome assembly GCA_963767955.1 of uncultured Actinomycetota bacterium. GTDB lineage: Bacteria > Actinomycetota > Actinomycetes > Propionibacteriales > Nocardioidaceae > Nocardioides. The sequence goes on from CAVYGA010000003.1 coordinate 1,518,560, forward strand.
GCTACGGCCGCCTCGGCGCGGGAACGGGCCGCGTCGGCGGTCGAGACGTCCTGGCGGGCCGCGGAGGCGACGTCGCGGGCGTCGGCGATCTGCTCGTCGATGTCGTCCTGGTCGGACTCCAGCTCACCGAGCCGGCGCCGCAGCTCGTCGATCTCGGCCTGCACCTGCAGGCTGCGGCCCTCCAGCTCGGCCACGTCCGCGTCGGCCGCGGCCAGTGCCTCGGTGGCGTCGTCCACCTCCGCCTGGGCGGCGGCGAGCCGCTCCTGGGCCGCGGCGAGCCTCTTGACGGCCGCGTCCGGGTCCGGCACCACGTGCAGGTCCGGTGGCGGCGGCGGGGCCGGCTCGGCGATCTCGGTCGGCGTGAAGTCGGCGGCGTCGGGCACCGCGACGTACGCCGTGAGGTCGAGCTCGTCCAGCCCGGTGCTGCTCAGCGCGTTGACCAGCAGACCGGTGCGTACGGCGGCCGCGGCAGCGGGATCGACCATCGCCGCGGTGAGGGTGGCCTCGACCTGGTCGGCGACCGACTGGGTGACCCGCTGCCCGTGCTCGGCCGCGAGTCCACGGGCCTCTGCCGTCACGGCGGCGGTCAGCTGCCGACGCTGCCGGGTGAGCTGACGCAGCTCGGCGCCGTCGAGGTCGGCCTGGGCCTGGCGCAGCGCGGCGCCGACCACCAGCACCTGGTCGACCTGCGCGGCGTCGCGACGCACCAGCAGGTTGACCACCCAGGCGGCGAGCGACGGCTTCTTCAGTGCCTTGAGCGCGGCCGCGAAGGCCTTGTCGGCCCTGTGCTCCTTGACCAGGGCGTCCCGTGCCGGAGTGAACTCCGCGAGCGTCAGGCCGTAGAGCCGGTCGGCGGCGTCGAGGAGAGGATCGGTGGGCACGGTCACTCGTCCTCGTCGAGCCCCTGCTCGATGGCGTAGCGCGTCAGCTGGACCCGGTTGTGCAGCTGCAGCTTGCGCAGGGTGTTCTGGACGTGGTTCTGGACGGTGCGGTGCGAGAGCACCAGGCGCTCGGCGATCTGCTTGTAGGACAGGCCCTTGGCGACCAGGCGCAGGACCTCCGTCTCGCGGTCGGTGAGCCGGCTGGTGCCGTCCTCCGACGCCGGCGCGTCGAGCATCCGGCGGAACTCGCCCAGCACCAGGCCCGCGAGTCCCGGCGTGAAGACCGTGTCGCCGACGGCCACCCGGCGCACGGCGTCGAGGAGCTCGGTGCTGGACGCGGACTTCACGAGGTAGCCGGTCGCGCCGGCCTTGACCGCGTCGAGCACGTCGGCCTGCTCGCCGGAGGCGGAGAGGATCAGCACCCGCGCGGCGGGGTCCTGCCTGAGCACCTCGGCGGTGACCTCGACACCGTTGGGCCCCGGGATCTGCAGGTCCAGCACCACCACGTGCGGTCGGGCGGCCGGGAAGCGGGCCAGGGCCTCGTTGCCGTTGGCGGCGACCGCGACCACCTGGAAGCCTGCCGCCGCGAGGTCCCGCTCCACCGCGTCCCGCCACATGGGGTGGTCGTCCACGACCATCACCCGCACCGACTGCTCGTCCATGCCGTCACCCTAGAGCGTGGCGCGATCGGGGCCGGGCCCGGTGGCCGCGGCGCAGCCCGGGGTCAGCTGATGCTGCAGAAGGCGCGGTCGCTGACGGCCACCGGCCGGAAGTGCAGCAGCTTGGCCTGCCACCCGGTCAGCGGCTCGAGCTCCCGCTGCCCGTCGCCGGGACCGAAGGTCACCCGCTCGCCGTGCAGGGTGCCGACCACGACCAGCTCCGGATCCTCGGTCGCGAGCTGGCGCAGAGCGAGCAGCGGGACACCCGCCCGGCCGTCCTCGGTGGCGGCCAGCACCGGATCGTTGGACGACTCGACCACCACGAAGTCGTCCTGCCAGTCGGTCAGGTGGACGGTGGGCAGGAAGAGGTGGTTCGGCGCGACCCCTTCGGTCCGGATCCCTGAGAACATCGTGAACACGGCCGTGGTGCGGGACCCGAGGTACGGGCTGGCCGCCCACAGCAGGGCGAGGACGAGGACGGGGACCTGGACCCAGAGGAGCCGCCCGAAGGGCCGCGCGTCGGTGGTCGAGCGCCAGGTGAGGAGGGCCGCCACGAGCATCGCGAGCAGGTAGATCTCGCTGCCGAAGAGGACGAAAGCGGCCCCTGCCCGATCACTCACGTAGCCGAGGAACCCGAACGCCACCAGCGCCAGTGCCGCCGTGACCCAGGGCCTCCTGGAGGCGTCGCGGACGATCGCCGATCGCCAGGCGAGCCTCCTGGTGCGGTCCAGGATGTTGTCGATGTCCTGGTCGGAGAGGAACAGCAGGAACAGGGCGAAGAGGGCGGCGGTGAAGTCGACCACCGCGAATGCGGGACTGGCGCTCAGCATGAAGTGGAACGCCAGCCCGATCCGGACGCCGTGGCGCCGGGTTCGTGGAATGGCGAGGAGCAGCGGGATGAGCGTCTCGCACGCGAGCACCGACACGATCCAGACCGGACCCACATCCAGGCGTGACGTGAGGCCATAGCTGGCAGCCCCCGCAATGGCGTTCGCACAGCTGGTGACGGGGTCGAAGAAGTTGAAGTTGTACTTCGCCAGGGCCGCGGCTCCGTAGCAGAGGAGCACGATGGCGCGCGCGGCCGGGAAGGCCGCCGAGACCGACCCTGGGCCGGTCGAACGCCGGCTGGCCATCGTGACCAGGATCGCCAGGTTCACGAACGCGATGAGCATCCAGTGGTCCGGGCTGTAGGGCATCTCGACGACGAGGTCGACGAGCTGGGCGCCAGCCATCACCACGAACCAACGACCCGAGGTCGGCCGGAGCAGGAGCACCAGGGCCGCGGAGACGACGAGGATGTTCCAGGGCGTGTCGAGCCGGCCACCCGTGGCGGCGGTCAGGTGGACGATGTGGGCGAGAGCCCACATCCGGACGAACAGCACCAGCGCCGGTGTCGCCTCCACCGAGGCGTCGCGGGTGTCCGGGTCGTCGGCAGTGACCAGCGACGGGCGGTCGGTCATCGTGAGCAGTCTCCTCGGGCGGTTGCTGGTCCCATTAGGACACACCACTCACGCAGACATCATGGATTTGCGGCTACGACCGGCCCCTTCGGACTACCCGGTAGGGCCGATCGGGCGCTGGTAGCGACCCCGGCGGTGGGTCAGCGGGTCGTCGTCCTCGCCGACCTCCGCGTGCTCGAGCACCGCGGTCACCAGACGTGACCAGCCGACCTCGTGCAGGGACTCGACCCGGACGCCGGCCCAGCTCGTCGCGTCGGAGAGCACCGGGCCCCACGCCGTCTCGGTCCAGGTGGCCTGCGCGAACGGCCCGCCGGGTGCGGGCGCCGTACCGGCGAAGGCGTCGGCCAGGTCACGGTGGCGCCAGGCGAGCAGCTGTACGACGGCCGGGCTGCCGGGCCCGAGCGCGTCGGAGAGACCGGAGTCGGGGTCCACGAGCGCGAGCACCCGACCCGGCTCTCCCGCGACGACCATCAACGAGGACACCGTCAGCCCGGCCCGGTCGCGACCGGTCCCGGTGGTCCACAGCGAGACGGCACCACCGAGACGGCCGCGGAGACGGCGGACCGGGTCGCGCTCGGACTCGGGGTCGAGGAACGGGTGGGTGCCATGGATGGTCACGGCGCGAGCGTAGCCGTCAGCGCGGGACGCCGAGCTCCCACTCGGTGCCGAACGAGCCGGTGCTCAGCTCGACGGTGCCCCCGAGGTCGGCGACCCGGCCACGGATCGAGCCGCTGACGCCGAGGCGACCCTCGGCCTCGGCCTCCTCCAGGCGTCCGGCCGCGATGCCGGGACCCTCGTCGCGGACGCTGACCAGCACCCGGTCGCCGAGGTCCTCGAGCAGCACCCAGGCGGTGGCGTCCTCGCCCACATGGCGCGCGACGTTGTGCAGGCAGGCCCGGACCACCGCGTCGATCTCCGCGACCACGTGCGCGGACAGCAGCACCGGGGTGCCGGGGGTGGCCACGCTGACCCGGGGAGGGCGCACCGCGCTCAGCCCCTCCAGCACCGGGGCGAGGTCCACGGCCGCGTCCTCCGACGGCGCCTGCAGCGCGTCCTGCCGGCGGATCAGCGAGCGCAGCGCGTGCTCCTGGTCACCGGCCAGCTGTCCGAGCTCGGCATCGCCACCGGGCTCGGCACCGCGACGCTGGGCCAGCGCGAGCACCTGGAGGACGCCGTCGTGCACGGCGCGGGCCAGCCGGGCCCGCTCCCCCGCGACCGCGGCCTCGCGCTCGGCCAGGTCGCGGGCCACCGCGCTGCGCTGCAGCAGGTCGGCGAGGTGGCCCACCACGAGGCCGCCGAGCATCAGCAGGAACTCGTTGCCGTAGTTGGTCTGGGTGAGCTCCTGACGCGAGAGGACGTCGGCTGCGACGATGGCCACCGCCGCGCTCACGCCGCCGACGACGCGCCAGTGGATGGCCCAGGCGAGCAGGGCGCCCATCACCCAGAAGCCGGCCAGGGTGGCGTTGAAGCCGTCGCCCTTGACCCACGGCGTCGCCGCGATCATCAGCACCGCCGTCGCGAGGTCGACGAGCAGCAACGGCCATCGACGGCGGCGGCGGTCGGCGTACGCCCAGATGGCGATGCCGGTCCACACGACCATCGCAAGCACGAGGAGCATGCCGGCGGTGGGATGGACGAAGTTGTCGCGGCGGTAGACGTTCAGGCCGACCGTGTTGACCAGCAGCAGGACGCGCAGCACGGCGAGCGCGCGGAACATGCCGTCCTGCACGGCGACCCCGGCGGCCTCGCGCCACGACGGACGCACGTCGAGGGTCAGGACGCCTTCTTCGTGTCGGCCTGCTCCGCGGCGGCAGCGGCCTCACGCTCGAGGCGCTTGGACTCCTCCTTGGCGCGGGTGGCGTACAGGTCGACGTACTCCTGCCCGGAGAGGTTCATGATCTCGTACATGATCTCGTCGGTGATCGAGCGCAGGATGTAGCGGTCGTTCTCCAGGCCCTCGTAGCGGCTGAAGTCCAGGGGCTTGCCGAAGCGGACGCGAGGTCGCGTGAACGAGCCGAACGTCTTGCCTGGGGGCGCGACCACGTCGGTGCCGACGACCGCCACCGGGATCACCGGGACGCCCGTCTCGAGCGCGATCCGGGCGATGCCGGTCTTGCCGCGGTAGAGCTTGCCGTCGTGCGAGCGGGTGCCCTCGGGGTAGATGCCGAACAGGTCACCCTCGGCGAGGATCCGCTTCGCGGTCTTGAGCGCACCCTCAGCGGCGTTCGCCCCGGACCGGTCGATCGGGACCTGGCCGGCGCCGGAGAAGAACGTCTTCTGCAGCCAGCCCTTGATGCCCGGGGTGGTGAAGTACTCCGCCTTCGCCACGAACGTCACGCGGCGCGGGATGGCCAGCGGCATGAAGAGCCAGTCGGCGTACGAGAGATGGTTGCTGGCCAGGATCGCGCCGCCCTCTTCCGGGACGTTCTCGAGGCCCTCGGCCTTCGGGCGGAACACCAGGCGCAGGACCGGACCGACAGCGATCCACTTCAGGAACCAGTAGAACAACCGCTCGCCCTCCTCGCGTCAGATCCGGCCGCCCCGGCGCGACTTCGACTCCGGTGACCGACGAGGTGAACCCTAGCCGCAAACCTGTTCGCATGGTGTCCTGCGGGCGGCGTTCCGGGATGCCACAATCATGCCCGTGCCGACCTCCTCCTCCACCGCTGCCTGGTCCGTCGCCGCCCACCCGGAGCTGACCCGCTCCGACGAGCCGAACGGCGTGCTGCTGCTGCACGGGTTCACCGGCTCACCGGCCTCGATGCGACCGTGGGGTGAGTTCCTCGCCGCCAAGGGCTACGCCGTCGAGGTGCCGCTGCTCCCGGGGCACGGAACCCGCTGGCAGGACCTCAACGAGACCACCTGGCGCGACTGGTACGCCGCCGCCGAGGACGCGCTCGACCGGATGCTCGCGACCAACCACCGCGTCGTCGTGGCGGGGTTGTCGATGGGGGCCGCGCTGGCGCTCATGCTGGCTGCCAACCGGGGACAGGATGTCGCCGGCGTGATCAGCGTCAACGTGTCGGTGGACAACAAGGACCCGCGACGGTTCGCGCTGCCGCTGATCAAGCGTCTCACCCCGTCGTTCCCGGGGATCGTCGACGACATCAAGAAGCCGGGGGTCACCGAGGGTGGCTACGACCGGATGCCTCTCCACGCCGCGCACTCGATGCTGGACTTCTACCGCACCCTGGAGCCGCTGCTCCCCCAGGTCACGCAGCCACTGCTGGTGCTGTGCTCCACCGAGGACCACGTCGCCGATCCCGGCTCCCACCAGAAGGTACTGGCGAGCGTCTCGTCGATCGACGTCCTGGAGAAGATGCTGCCGAACTCCTACCACGTGGCCACGCTCGACAACGACGCCCCGACGATCTTCGAGGAGTCGCTGGGCTTCGTGCACGCGGTCGTGCACCCGCAGCACCCGGAGTGAGACCACCCCGCCCGGTGGGACCACGGGCTCGAAACCGGCTCCCCCGGCGACGTAGGCTCACTCCGTGACATCCCGCGACGAGGACGAGGCGTGGCGGCAGATCGTGGCCAACTACGGCGACGCGCCGTCGGTCGAGGACGGCCCCCGTCCCGAGCCGGAGCCGGAGCCGGGGCCGACCCTCCTGCCACCTCCGGCGGTCGCCGGCGAGCCCGCGCGGACGGACACCCCCTTCCAGTGGGAGGACGAGGGCCGGTTCACACCTCCCCCGACGCCACCGCTCCCCCGGCCCGAACCCAGGCGCGCGCTCGCCTGGCTGGGCGTGTTCGGCGCCCCGAGCCTGCTGCTGGTCGCGCTGGTCTTCGGGTTCTACCTCCCCGGTTGGCTGAGCCTGGCACTGGTCGGAGCCTTCGTCGGCGGCTTCGTCTACCTGGTCTCCACGATGCCGTCGGGGCCGCGCGACCCCGGGGACGACGGGGCCCGCATCTAGGTCGCTAGGCTGCCCGGCGTGAGTGTGAGCGAGAACGTCGAGATCACCGGCCACCTGATGGACAGCGGCGTCCTGTCGCGCGTTCTCGACGACATCCGTGAGTACGGCGCGGACTGGGTCATCGAGCAGATCGACGTCGGCCACGAGGCCACCGACCAGTCCACCGCGAAGATCACCGTCACCGCCGAGGACGACGAGTCGCTCCAGCGGCTGCTGATGCGCCTCCAGACCCGCGGCGTCAACATGGTCGATCCCGGCCAGGCCGAGTACTCGCCCTGTGACATGGACGGCGTCTTCCCCGACGGCTTCTACTCCACGACCAACCTGCCGACGCGCGTCCGCCTCGACGGCAGGTGGCTGGACGTGGAGAACCCCGAGATGGACTGCGGGCTGATCGTCGACGGCGAGCGGGTCTTCACGCTTCCGATGGCCGACGTACGCACGGGCATGCAGGTCGTCTGCGGGGCATCCGGCATCAAGGTGACGGTGCCGGTGCCCGAGGCCGGCGCGGGTGGCTTCGGCTTCATGGAGTCCGAGGTGTCGTCGGAGAAGCCGCAGGCGGTGCTCGTGCGCCAGGTCGCGGACGGCATGCGGGAGGCCAGGGACCAGGGCAAGAAGATCCTCTGGGTCGGGGGCCCGGGGGTCGTGCACACCGGCGCCGCGCCGGCGATGGTCGCGCTGGTCCACGCCGGGTTCGTCGACGTGCTCTTCGCCGGCAACGCGCTCGCCACCCACGACATCGAGTCCGCGCTCTACGGCACCTCGCTGGGCGTCGACCTGGCGATGGGACGCGGCGTCGAGCACGGCCACGAGCACCACATCCGGGCGCTGAACACCATCCGCAAGGAGGGGTCCATCCGGGCCGCGGTCGACAGCGGGGTGCTGACCGGCGGCATCATGCACGCGCTGGTGAAGCACGACAGGCAGTTCGTGCTGGTCGGGTCGGTGCGTGACGACGGCCCGCTGCCGGACGTCTACACCGACGTCATCGAGGGCCAGCGCGCGATGCGCGCCGAGATCGCCGACGTCGGCTTCTGCCTGATGGTCGCGACCATGCTGCACTCGGTCGCCACCGGCAACATCCTCCCGGCCTCGATCCCGCTGGTCTGCGTCGACATCAACCCCGCCACGGTCACCAAGCTCTCCGACCGCGGCTCGTCGCAGGCGCGCGGCATCGTCACCGACGTCGGTCTGTTCCTCGAGCAGCTCGCCGTCGAGCTGGTGCCGTCCTACCGGCGCAGCTGACGGGCGAGGTCGGCGGCGCCGACGACTCCCGCCTCCGGCCCCAGGGCCGCCGCGAACACCGGAGGCACGACGCGGTGACCCACGCCGACCAGTGACCGGAGGAGGGCCGAGCGGGCGGGCTCGAGCAGGCGCTCACCGGCCGCGGAGACTCCGCCGCCGATGACCAGGCAGTCGGGGTCGAACGCGGCCACGAGGTTGGCCAGCCCCACCCCGAGCCAGTCGCCGACCTCGGCGAACGCCTCGTGCGCCAACAGGTCGCCGGTCGCTGCCGCATCGGTCACCATCGCGCCGGTGAGCAGCTGCGGGTTGCCGGCGCACATGTCCTCGAGCATCGTCGGCCGGGTCGCGAAGTGCTCTCGGGCGAACCGGACCAGCGCGTTGCCGCTGCAGTACTGCTCCCAGCACCCACGACCACCGCACTGGCAGGACAGGCCGGCCGGCACCACCTGCATGTGGCCGAACTCGCCGGCCATCCCGTTCACGCCGCGGTGCGTCCGCCCGTCGATGACGACACCGCCGCCGATCCCCGTGCCCAGCGTCACCAGGATGGCGTGCCGGGCGCCCCGGGCAGCGCCGTACGTCGCCTCGGCATGTGCCGCCGCCGTCGCGTCGTTCTCCAGCACCACCGGAACGCCCCACCGCTTCTCCAGCGTCTCCCGCACCGGCGCGTCCAGCCAGGGCAGGTGTGGGGCGAACATCACCCGCTCACCGGCGGCGTCGACGAACCCGGCGGCGGCGACCCCGACGCCCGCGATCTCGTCGTCGCCCGCGAGGGCGTGGACGGTCTCGGAGAGCGTGTCCTCGACCATGCGCGCGTCGACCCGTCGGCCCGGTGTCGTCCCCCGCGCCGTACGGACGAGCTGCCCCTCGTCATCGACGACACCGGCCAGCACCTTGGTGCCGCCGACGTCGACACCGATCCACACCTGGTTGCGCACGGGACACAGTCTGGCGCACGCCCCTGCGGCCCGCCCGCATGGCCTGATCTGACTACCGCGGCTGGCCGTTCGGGTGGTTCCGCGGGTTGCCCAGATAATGGATCGTGCGAGTATCTAGAATCAGGTCTGCGCGGGAAGTCGGCGCACCCGGGGGCACCACGACATCAAGGGGACACATGAGCAAGCGCAAGAAGGAGGACGGCGCGGCAGCCGTCGAGTTCGCGCTGCTGGTGACCATCTTCGTCACGTTGCTCTTCGGCATCGTCGACTACGGTCTCTTCTTCAGCGACTCGATCAGCACCCGGCAGGGTGTGCGAGAGGCCGCCCGTCAGGGCGTGGTGTCCTCCTGGTCCACCGATGCCTCCTGCACCGGCGATTCCCTCGATCGGGTCAGGTGCCAGACCAAGTCGAACATCGGTGCCCTCTACGGCGACGCCACGGCCAAGGTCTACGTGCCCGGCGGAACCTGGACCAAGGGAGCCCGCCTGGTGGTCTGCGCCAAGGTAGTGGGCAGCGGCGCCGTCGGCCTGGTGCCGATGCCCGACGACACCCGGTCCAAGGTGGAGATGTCGATCGAGACCGAGTCGGTCCCGCCCACGGGCGGCTTCTCGTCCGCGGACGCAGGGGACTGGTCATGGTGCTGAAGCGACTGCTGCACGGCAAGCAGCGCGACGAGCAGGGGGTCTTCGCCGTCCTGTTCGCCCTGCTGGCCGTCATCATGCTCCTGATGGCCGCCCTGGTCGTCGACATCGGGCACGGCCGCGCCGAGAAGCGTTCGGCCCAGAGCGCCGCGGATGCCTCCGCCCTCGCCGGCGCCAACGTGCTGTTCCCGGTCAACGCCACCGTGCCGAACTACCCCGCCGCCGTTGCGGCCGCCAAGGCCTACGCCCTGCAGAACTACGGGGTGACCCCGGCCCAGTGGGCCGGCTGCACCGACTCCGGCCACCTCCCGACCACGGTGGGCGGCCAGCAGTGCATCTCGTTCTCCGTCACGGGGACCCTCGCCTACGTGCGCGTCCGCATGCCGGAGCAGGTCATCAACACCGTCTTCGGCGGGGTCTCCGGTGAGTCCGGTCGGCAGCTCCACATCAACGCCGTCGCCCGGGCCACCCTCAAGCGCGGCGGCGCCAGCCAGTGCGGTCTGTGCATCCTCGGAAGCGGCACGCACGACCTGCAGAACGGCGACGCCATCGTCAACGGTGCCGACGTGCACTTCAACGGCAACGTCTCGGTGAGCAACAACGGCCTCATCGTGACCAACGGCGCCATCACCGTGGAGGGCACCGCGAACGGCCCGCTGTCGAACTACACCCCCGACCCCAGCGTCGGCGCCCCGAGGATCACCGACCCGCTCGCCGACTACCAGGCCCGGCCGGACTACAGCTCCCTCAGCGCGAAGACCAACCCGTGCGGCATCGGCTCCACGCACGGGCCAGGCATCTACGGCAGCGTCAACCTGCGCAACAGCCTCTGCGCCCTTCAGCCGGGTCTCTACGTCATCGTCGGCACCTGGGACATGGCCGGCAACGCGAGCACGATCATCTCCGGCACGGGTGTCACCCTGTTCTTCACCTGCGGCACCACCACGGCGGTCCGCGCGTGCAACGCGGGCGAGTCGGGTGGCACCCTGGACCACTCCGGCAACGGCCAGCTCAGCATCAACGCCCCGCTCGTGGACCCCTACAAGGGGATGGCGGTGTGGTACGACCGGCAGAATGCGGCGACCATCCGGATGACCGGCAACGGTGCCTCCACCTACACCGGCACGCTCTACGCGCCGGCTGCGAGACTGCAGATGAACGGCAACGGCTGCACCAGCCCGATCAACGCGCTGATCGTCGTGTCGGACATCGAGATGAACGGCAACCCCGCGTGCCTGCGCTCCAACTACACGCAGAACCTGAACGTGCAGATCCCGCCGGGGGCCCTCCACCTCGATCGGTGACCGGCCCGGTGGGCTAGGGCCGCGCGAGATGTGCGGCGCCGATCATCCCGGCGTCGTTGCCGAGCGTCGCCGCACGCACGTCCGCCACCGGACGGTGGCCCCGGCCGGTGAGGTTCTCCTCGAGCGTGGCCCGCACCGGGTCGAGGAGCAGGTCGCCCGCCACGCAGACGCCGCCGCCGATCACGATGACCCCAGGGTCCAGGACGGCGACCAGGGAGGCGATGCCCTCCCCCAGCCAGCCGCCGAGCACGGCCAGCCGTTCCCGCGCGAACCGGTCGCCGGCCTGGGCGGCGAGGGTGATCATCGGTCCGGTGATCCGGTCCACGTCCCCACCCGCCTGGTCGAGCAGCGCGTCCGCCCCGTCGGCCCCCGCCCGGACCGCGGACCGGGTGTCGGCCACCAGGGCGGTGCCGCTGCCGTACTGCTCCAGGCAGCCGTGCAGGCCGCAGCCGCAGAGCCGGCCGTCGCGTTCGATCCGGATGTGGCCGACCTCGCCGGCGACCCCGAACGTCCCGCGGTAGAGCTGGCCGTCCACGACCAGGCCGCCGCCGACGCCGGTGCCCACCGTGACCAGGAGCAGGTCGTCGCTGTCGTCCTGGGCCGCGCCGAAGGCGAACTCGCCCCAGGCCGCGGCGTTGCCGTCGTTCTCGACGGCCACCGGCAGCCCGGTGCGACGTTCGAGGTCGGCCTTGAGGTCGACGTCGCGCCACGAGACGTTCGGAGCGAACATGACGCTGGCCCGGCGGGCGTCCACGAACCCTGCCGCCGAGACGCCGACCGCGTCGACGTCGTGGCCCTCGCGGAGCGAGCGGACGGCGTCCTCGACGGCGGCGGCGATGGCGTCGGTGTCGGTCGCGGGCGAGTCGACCTTCGCCTGCTCGACGACCGAGCCGGCCTGGTCGATCAGCCCGGCCGCGATCTTGGTGCCGCCGATGTCGACTCCGATGGTGAAGCTCACGTGTCCTCGTCCTCCGGCCACTCGTCGTCCAGGTCGATCCGTTGAACCCCACGGTCCCGGTTGTCGGGGGTCGGGGTCGCCATCAGCGCGGCCGCGGCCTCCATCAGGTTCGCACCCGCCTTCATCAGATGGGTGCGGACCTCGGGGCTGACGTCGCGCATGACGTGCACCACCCGGCACACCGGACAGTAGCGACACTCGGCGGCTCCCGTCGCCAGGTGCTCGTCGACGTCGTGCAGCGCGGCCGTGGAGAGGTCGGCGAGTCCGTGCCCGAGGTCGCCGCCATGGGTGCGGGCCCAGCCGGACAGGGCACCCAGCAGCTTGGCGGCCTCCTCGCCCACCGAGCCGACCTCGTCGTCCGGCCCGCCGTCGGTCTCGTCGCTCATGGTGTCGTCTCCTCGAACCTGACCTGCAGTGCCCCCTGCTCGACCCGGGCTCCCGTCACGCCGTGCCGGGCGAGCCCGGGAGGCAGCGAGAGGAGTCGGCGGTAGGACCCGACCGTCACCACCAGCTCGTCCCCGTGCCGGGCCAGGTCGACCTCGCCCTTGGTGACGAACGGCAGCTCGAGGCGGAGTACGGCGCCGGTGGCGTTGCGGGTCACCTTCAGCGGCCCCGCCCCGGACGGGGCGGCCAACGGGTCGGTGCCGTCGTACACCTCGGTGGCCAGGGTGAGCAGGGCCTCGACGCCGACGGGCTCGCCCGGGCGATACACCGAGCGCCAGATCTGGAGACCGGCGAAGGACTGCTCGACCTCCTCGAGCACCTTGGCCTGGGCCGCCACCCAGCCGGCGCGCCACGCGTCTCCCTCGGCGTCGGGGAACACGCGGTTCGCCACCACCCCGTCGACGCGGTAGCCGAACAGCGAGAGCGTCGTGAACGACCGCCGCGCCTCGGCGAGCACGACGTTCTCCGGGGTGAGCACCAGGCGCACGCTCGCCTCGGGGCCGGCCAGCAGCGCCCGCACCTCCTCCAGCTCCGCGTGAAGCCGCTCGACCGCGTCGAAGACCGAGTCGCCGGGCATCGGCACCCCAGCGGCCTTGGTGAGCACCGGACGGAGGGCCTTGACGACCCGCCGCTCGAACGGGAAGACCCGCTGCATGTACCACCCGAGCGCCTCCGGGAGCGCGAGCAGGCGCAGCGTCTCCGCGGTGGGAGCGCAGTCGACGATGATCACGTCCCACTCCCCCGACAGGGCGTGCAGGCGCAGCTCGAGCAGCGCCAGCACCTCCTCGGCCCCGGGGATGACGGTGAGCTCCTCGGCAGCGACGGGGTCGACCCCCGCCACGTCGAGCACCGAGAGCAGGTAGCCCTGGATGTCGGCCCAGGACTGCTCGAAGCGCCGCTGGGCGTCCACCTGCTGCACGAACAGCCGCGGCGCCACCTCGGTGGGCTCGGCGCCGACCGGGGCGCCGAACGCGTCGGCGAGCGAGTGGGCGGCGTCGGTGGACAGCACCAGGGTCCGCAGGCCGCGGGCGGCGGACAGTGCGGACGTACTGGCGGCGACGGTGGACTTGCCCACACCACCCTTGCCGGTGAAGAGGAGGATGCGCACGTGCTCAGGCCACCCCGGTCACGTCGCGGTCGACTCGACGCGCTTCTTCAGCCCCTTGAGCGCGGTGTCGATGAGGATCTTCTCGCCCTTGCGCTTGAGCATGCCGATCAGCGGGATCGAGACGTCCAGGGCGAGCCGGTAGGTCACCTCGGTGGAGCCGCTGCCGAGGTCGCGGAGCACGTAGGCGCCGTCGAGCGCGCGCAGCATCTTGCCCTCGACCAGCTGCCAGGTGACCTGGCGGTCCCCGTCCCAGTCGTAGGCCAGGGTGTACTCGTCCTTGATCGGCGACACGTCGAGCTCGAAGTAGACCCGGTCCGCGGCGCCGTCGGCGTTGGTGCTGCGCACGTCCGCGGTCTTCACGCCCTTCGCCCAGGCGGGATAGGACGGGAAGTCGGCGATCACCGCCATCACCGCTGCCGGCGGAGCGTCGACGACGATCGACGAGGTGGTCTGTTCGGCCATCGAGGTCCCCTACGTTGAGCTGGTCGATCACGGATCGCTCCCTGAGAGCAGCGAGCGTACCGGATACCGGAGGCCCGTCACCCGCCGGTAACCTGCTGCCTGACACCCCGTCCCTAGGAGCAGCGCGTGCGTGAGTTCTCGACTCCCCTGACGGTGGAGATCCCCGCCACCGGCAACCTCACCGACGACGTCGTGCGCAACGCCCAGGACCACCCCGAGTCGATCGTCTTCAGCCGGCAGACCCCGGACGGATGGGTCGAGGTGACCGCGGCCCGCTTCCGCGACGACGTGTCCGCCGTCGCCAAGGGGCTGGTCGCCGCCGGGGTCGAGGCCGGTGACCGGGTCGCCCTGATCTCCAAGACCCGTTACGAGTGGACGCTGCTCGACTACGCCATCTGGTTCGCCGGTGCCGTGACCGTGCCCGTCTACGAGACCTCCTCCGCCGAGCAGATCGGCTGGATCCTGGCGAACTCCGGCGCGCGCGCCGTGGTCGCCGAGGGGGCCGACCACCTGGCCCGGGTCAGTGAGCGGCGTGCCGGGCTCGTCGAGCTGCGGCACGTGTGGACGTTCGACGACAACGCCGTCGACGTGCTGACCCGGCTGGGCGCCGACGTGTCCGACGACGACCTCGAGAAGCGACGTACCACCGCCACCCCGCTCGACCTGGCCACGCTGATCTACACCTCCGGGACGACCGGACGCCCCAAGGGCTGCATGCTCACCCACGGCAACTTCATGTTCGAGCTCGGCGTGGCCGTCCCCGAGCTCGAGGAGCTTTTCGCCGCCGAGGGTGACGAGGACGCGTCGACGCTGCTGTTCCTGCCGCTGGCCCACGTCTTCGCCCGCATCATCCAGGTCGGCTGCGTGACGGCCCGGGTGCGGCTCGGGCACTCGGCGGACATCAAGAACCTGGTGGCGGACCTCGGGGAGTTCCAGCCGACCTTCGTGCTCGCCGTGCCGCGGGTCTTCGAGAAGGTCTTCAACACCGCCTCGCAGCGCGCCGCCGCCGACGGCAAGGGCAGGATCTTCGACCGCGCCGCGGACACCGCCATCGCCTGGAGCCGGGCCCAGGACACCGGCCGGGTCCCGCTCCGGGTCCGGGCCCGGCACGCGGCGTTCGACCGGCTGGTCTACGCCCGCCTGCGCGCCACGCTCGGCGGCCGGTGCGCGTACGCCGTCTCCGGCGGCGCCCCGCTCGGTGAGCGGCTGGGCCACTTCTACCGCGGCATCGGGCTGACCATCCTCGAGGGCTACGGCCTGACCGAGACCACCGGCGCCGTCACCGTGAACCTGCCGGCCGCGCACAAGGTCGGCACCGTCGGCCGACCCCTGCCGGGCACCGCCGCCCGTGTCGCCGACGACGGTGAGCTGCTGCTGCGTGGCGGTCAGGTGTTCGCGGGCTACTGGGAGGACGAGGCCTCGACCTCATCCGCCCTGGAGCGCGACGGCTGGTTCCACACCGGCGACGTCGGCGAGGTCGACGACGAGGGTTTCGTGCGGATCACCGGGCGCATGAAGGAGATCCTGGTGACCGCCGGCGGCAAGAACGTCGCGCCGGCAGTCCTGGAGGACCGGCTGCGCGCCCACGCCCTGGTCAGCCAGTGCATGGTCGTCGGGGACGGCCAGCCCTTCATCGCCGCGCTGGTGACCATCGACCCCGAGTCCTTCCCGACCTGGGCCGAGGCGCACGGGAAGTCCGGCGGCATCCCCGACCACGTGGACGACGCCGATCTGCGCGCCGAGATCGAGGCCGCGGTCGAGGACGCCAACAGCGCGGTCTCCCAGGCCGAGTCGATCCGGAAGTTCGTGATCCTCCCGGATGACTGGACCGAGGAGGGCGGACAGCTGACGCCCAGCCTGAAGCTGAAGCGGAGCGTCGTCATGCGCGAGTTCCGCGACGACGTGGCCGCGCTCTACAGCCGCTGAGACCACGCGGCCTCGCTGCCGGTCGCGCCGTCGGCGCCGATCGGGCAACCCGGCCTAGCCCCTGTGGGTAGTGCCCCTGACCATTTTCTGGGCCGAACGTAGTAAATACTGGCCATCTGTGAGCAACAATGAGACCCGTGTGACGAGCGTCCGGCATGGTTTGTCCGCAATCACCCCCGTATTCCAGGCAGTTCACGGCAGTTGCCGCGAACCCTGTCCCACTCGAAGTAGGTGTCATGGGTCGCCGAAAGATCCTCCTCCCCCTCGCCGCGCTCATCGCGGCCGTGGGCACGCTGATGGTGTTCCTGTACGTCCAGGGCGCCGAGTCACGAGCCGATGACCGCTACGAGGCCGTCAAGGTGCTCCGCGCCGTCAAGGCGATCCAGCCCGGCGAGAAGTTCGACGACGCTGCCCGGGAGAGCAAGTTCCAGCTGCAGAGCGTGCCGCGCACCGAGCTCCTCGAGGGCTCGCAGGAGGACCTCACCGTCCTGAGCGGATCCGTGGCCACGCAGCCGATCTACCCCGGCGAGCAGATCACCGACGTGAAGTGGGGCGACACCGCCGTCGCGGCCACCGACCTCACCATCCCCAAGGGGATGATGGCGATCTCGGTGAACCTCACCGATCCCGGCCGGGTGTCCGGATTCGTCAACCCCGGCTCCGAGGTCTCCGTCTTCGTGGCGGGAACCCGCCAGGCCGACGACACCGCGTACTCGCGGCTGCTGCTGCCGCGGGTCCAGGTCCTGGGCATCGGCGCCACCGGCACCACGACGTCGACCAAGACGACCCCGGACGGCGAGCAGACCACCGCGGAGATCCCGCAGACCCTGATGACGCTGGCCGTGACCCAGGCTGACGCCCAGCGGGTCCTGTACGCCGTCTCGAACGGCGAGCTGGCGGTCGGCCTGCTGACCAAGGACTCCGGCGAGACCAAGTCCGACTTCACGACCGAGCAGAACCTCTTCAAGTGAGGTCCCCCCATGCCCGTCATCATTGATCACGACCCCGAGACCGTCGAGGCCATGATGTCTGCGATGCCCCCGGGCACGCACGGCGTCAACAACAGCGAGAAGCTCGACGCCTGGCTGACCAACCGCTCCGACGAGTACGCCGTGGTGCTGGGGCCCAACGTCCCGCTCGACGAGGCGATCCGGATCAGCGAGGGGCTGCGCTACACGCGTCCCTCAACCAGCGTCATCCTGGTCCGCGCCGGCTTCGACACCGACGTGCTCTACCGCGCCATGCAGGCCGGCTGCCGCGATGTCGTCCGGATCGAGGATGTGGCCGGCGTCGGCGATGCCGTCTCCCGCGCCAACCAGCTGTGGATGGCGCTGCACGGGGGCTCGGTCGGCACGACGCAGGGCCACATCATCACGGTCTTCTCGCCCAAGGGAGGCGTCGGCAAGACCACGACCTCGGTGAATCTCGCCCTGGCGCTGGCCGACCACGGAGCCCGGCGAGTCTGCCTGGTGGACCTCGACCTCGCCTTCGGCGACGTCGCGATCACCATGCAGCTGTTCCCGGCACACACCATCGAGGAGGCGATCGGCGCCGAGGAGCTCCTCGACTTCTCGATGGTCGAGGGGCTGCTGACCCGGCACGAGGAGTCACTCATGGTGCTCGCGGCGCCGGCGGGTCCCGACGCCCGGGACCGGGTCTCGGCGTCCCTGGTGTCGCGGGTGCTCCGCACCCTCAAGCAGGAGTTCGACTACGTCGTCGTTGACACCTGCCCCAGCTTCGACGAGCTGACCCTCCAGGCGCTGGACGAGACCGACCAGTGCGTCCTCATCGCGACCCTGGACGTGCCGACCCTCAAGAACGTGAAGGTCGCCATCGAGACCCTCGACCTGCTCAACATCGCCACGGGACACCGCCTGCTGGTCCTCAACCGGGCCGACGAAGCGGTGGGGCTCGACGACAGCAAGGTCCAGCAGATCCTGTCGATGCCGGTGAACGTGCCGATCCCCAGCTCCATCGACATCGCGGCCGCGACGAACTCGGGCACCCCGATCGTGCTGAGCAGCCCGAACCACCCGGCCAGCCGCGCCTTCCGCGAGCTGGCGAGGACGGTCTCGAGCGAAGTCGGCGACACCCACCTGTCCGAGTCCGTCGCGCCGGCCGGCGACGTCGAACGAACCCGGGGACGCCGTCTCCGCCTCAAGAGGTGACCACGTGAGCAGCCTTCGCGACAGACTCAGCCGTGCGAGCGACGACGGCGACCACGCCGGGGAGAACCCGCCTGCCGAGGCACCCGCTGCGGTCGTCGCCCTACCGGCCGACGCCACCGGGTCCGCCCCGGCCCCGACCGACGACCCGCTGGGCGCGCCTTCGGCGGGACGACGCATGAGTGCGACGAGCGTGGAGACCCCGAAAGCGACTTCCGAAGCCGACATGTCCGTCGGCCGCCGACGGGCCCTGGCCGCGACGCAGGCGCACAGCCGCATCGAGGAGCTGAAGTCGACCGTGCATGCCGAGCTGCTCAAGCAGCTCGGGCCGCAGCTCTACGACGCCAACATCGACCAGGACGACCTCGCGGCTCGCGTCCGTCAGGTCCTCAAGGAGGTCATCGGCTCCCAGGAGCGGCCGCTCAGCAGCGGAGACCGAGCCCAGGTCACCCTGGAGATCACCGACGACATCCTCGGCTACGGCCCGATCGAGCCGTTCCTCCGCGACCCCGACGTCACCGAGGTGATGGTCAACGGTCCGCGCCAGATCTACCTCGAGCGCCGCGGGAAGCTCACCCTGGTCGAAGCGCACTTCAGCGACGAGAACCACCTGCGCCGCACCATCGACAAGATCGTGTCGCGCATCGGTCGCCGGGTGGACGAGTCCAGCCCCATGGTGGACGCGCGCCTGCCGGACGGCTCCCGCGTGAACGCGGTCATCCCGCCGCTCGCGATCGACGGTTCGGCGCTCACGATCCGCAAGTTCTCGGCCGACCCGTTGACCGTGACCGACCTGGTCACCTTCGGCTCCTTCAGCCAACGGACCGCCGACTTCCTCGACGCGTGCGTCCGTGGCCGGCTCAACATCATCGTGTCGGGCTCGACCGGCTCCGGCAAGACGACCACCCTCAACGTGCTGTCGTCGTTCATCCCGACCGACGAGCGCATCGTCACCATCGAGGACGCCGCCGAGCTGCAGCTCAAGCAGGAGCACGTGATCCGCCTTGAGTCACGACCGTCCAACATCGAGGGCAAGGGCGCCGTCGACATCCGCGACCTGGTCAAGAACTGCCTGCGCATGCGGCCGGACCGGATCATCGTCGGTGAGGTCCGGGACGCCTCCGCCCTGGACATGCTGCAGGCCATGAACACCGGTCACGACGGCTCGATCTGCACCCTGCACTCCAACGGCCCCCGCGACACCCTGGCCCGCCTCGAGACCATGGTGCTGATGGCGGGCATGGACCTGCCGATCCGCGCGATCCGTGAGCAGGTCGCCTCCGCGGTCGACCTGATCGTGCACCAGACCCGCTTCAAGGACGGCTCACGGCACATCACCCACGTCACCGAGGTGGAGCGGATGGAGGGCGACGTGATCACCCTGCAGGACGTCTTCGTCTACGACCACACGGGCGGCTTCGACGCGGAGGGACGCACCAAGGGCCGGCTTCGCTCGACCGGTCTGCGCCCCAAGTTCCTCGAGAAGATGGCGCACGCCAACGTCTCCGTCGACCCGATGCTGTTCGCGATGGACGGCATCTGATGCGACGTCTCCCGCTCCGCATCGCCGCGGTCGTCGCGGCGGTGCTGTGCAGCGTCCCCGCGGCTCAGGCCGCCGAGGGTGACCTGTCGATCGGTCACGTGGAGCCCGGTGACGACGGCACCATCCAGGTGCTGGTGTCGGTGCCCGAGGGCGCGACCCTCCAACCGGACGACGTCCAGGTCTCGATCGGCAAGTCCGTGCTCGACTCCTCGGCCGAACTCGCCGGCAGCACCGGCGAGCAGGTGCGACGCACCACCATCATCGCCTTCGACACCAGCGCGAGCATGCGCAAGCAGGGCCGGATCGGCGCGGCGAAGGGTGCGGCCAAGACGTTCCTCGACGTCGTACCCGACGACGTCTACGTCGGCATCGTCACGTTCGACGCCGACGTCGAGACGGCCCTGTCGCCCACCCAGAACCGCGAGGACGCCCGCAGCGTCATCGACGGGCTCTCGCTCGCCACGCAGACCCGGCTCAACGACGGCGTCATCGAGGCGGTCCGACAGGCCGGAACCGACGGGCAGCGCGACATCCTCGTGCTCTCGGACGGCCGCGACACGAGCAAGACCCCCGAGTCCAAGGTGACCGCCGCGATCCGCAAGGCGGACGTCAGCGTCGATGTCGTGGCGCTGGCCCAGGCGGGGTCGTCGCTGGCCCCGCTGCAGGCCATGTCGGACGCGGGCGACGGCCAGGTCATCCCGGCCGACCCCGACGCGCTGACCGAGGCCTTCACCGCGGAGGCCGCGGCGCTGGCCCGGCAGATCCTGGTCACCGCCACCGTGCCCAGCGGGGTGCCCGGCACCGAGGCGACCGTCACCGTCACCGCTCCCCTCGACGGTGTGACGGCCTCCGTCAACACCTATGCCGTGATCCGCAGCGCGAGCGGGAGCACCGGCCCGACGCTGGCCGCACCCGACAACGACCCGATGTTCGCGATCTCCCGCCCGGTCATGTACGGCGGCCTGGGAGCCATCGGCTTCGGGCTCCTCATCCTGCTCGTGAGCCTGATGGTCGCACCACGCCGAGCAGCGGCATCAGCAGAGGACCGCATCCAGGCGTACGGCACCGCAGGTGCCGGCGCGGGAGCTTCGTCCCTCCACCGGTCCGAGGCTCCCCCGGCGATGGACCAGGCGAAGGACGCGGCGGCACGCATGCTGCGCCGCAACCGCGGGCTCGAGCAGAAGATCCACCGACGCCTCGAGGCGTCGGGCTCGGCCCTGAAGCCGGCCGAGTGGTTGCTCATCCACGGTGCCCTGGTCCTGGTGGCTGGGATGGCCGGCCTGTTCCTGGGTGGGGGAAACCTGATCGTCATGCTGCTGGGCCTGCTGGTGGGATGGTTCCTGCCCCGCATGTGGCTGCGCCGCAAGGAGCGCAGGCGCCTGAAGGCATTCAGCCGTGGCCTGGCCGACACGCTGCAGCTGATGTCGGGCAGCCTCTCGGCAGGGTTGTCGCTCGCCCAGTCGGTGGACACCGTGGTCCGTGAGGGACAGGAGCCCATCGCCGGCGAGTTCATGCGGGTCCTGGTCGAGGCGCGTCTCGGCGTCCCGCTGGACGAGGCACTCGACGGGGTCGCCGAGCGGATGGCCAGCAAGGACTTCGAGTGGGTCGTGATGGCCATCCGGATCCAGCGCGAGGTCGGCGGCAACCTGGCGGAGCTGCTCAACAACGTGGCCGCCACCCTGCGTGAACGCGACTACCTCCGGCGTCAGGTGGCGACGATGTCCGCCGAGGGCAAGCTCTCGGGCTACATCCTCGGCGGCCTCCCCCCGGCCATGCTGGTCTACATGCTGCTCGTCCGGCGCGACTACGTGATGCCCATGTTCACGACGCCGATGGGCTGGGCCTTCCTCGCCGCCGGCGGGGTGCTGCTGGGCATAGGCGCCTTCATCATGAGCCGTCTCGTCAAGGTGGAGGTCTGAGGATGCTGATTCTTCTGGTAGGGACCCTGATGATCTTCGGGGCTCTCTTCATCACCTTCGCCGCCTTCGGGTCCATGTCCGGCCAGAGCCACGGTGTGGCCCGCTCCCTCGAGCTGCTCGAGGGGATGGGCATGGCGGCGCCCACCGCGCTCACCGACGAGCTGGAACGTCCGTTCGGCGAGCGCGTCCTCGACCCGCTGCTGAAGCGCTTCCAGAAGGTCGGACGTCGCGTCAGCGGGGCGGACCAGGAAGACCGCATGCGCGCCAAGCTGGACCGAGCGGGCAACCCGCCGGGCTGGACGGTCGACCGGATGCTGTCCGGCCGGATCCTCGGCGCGATCGTGGGCGTCGGGGGCGCGACGTACTTCTGGGCGATCCTGGGGTTCTCGCTGCCCAAGGGTGTGATCGCGGTCGGCGTGGGGCTGTTCATCGGCTTCCAGGCTCCGGCGATCTGGCTGTACAACATCGCCTCCAAGCGGGAGAAGGAGCTGCAGAAGTCGCTGGCCGATGCCATCGACCTGATGACGATCTCGGTCGAGGCGGGCCTCGGCTTCGACGCCGCACTGCAGCAGGTCGCCCGCAGCACGGACGGACCGTTGGCCGGTGAGTTCCAGCGCGTCCTCCAGGAGGTGCAGATCGGGCGAAGCCGCTCCGAGGCCCTGCGCGCGCTCGGCGAGCGCACCAAGCTCGCTGACATCCGCTCCTTCGTCAGCGCCATGGTGCAGGCGGACGCGTTCGGCATCCCGATCGGTCAGGTGCTGCGGGTGCAGTCCACGGAGATCAGGGTCAAACGTCGTCAACGGGCCGAGGAGAAGGCTGCTCAGGTGCCCGTCAAGATCATGATCCCGGTGATCCTGTTCATCCTTCCCTGTCTGCTACTCACCGTGATGGGCCCAGCCGCCATCAACATCAAGGGCAATTTCTGATGCCTCTGGTGCGGTCGGTCGAGGTCGCCCGCTTCACTCCCATCACCTCGGGCGCGAGGGTCATCGCCCTGCTCGCGCTGGCCCCGCCCGTCGCCTTCACCCAGAGCTGGCCGGTGATCCTCAGCCTGATGCTGATCGCCGCCGTCTGGATGACGGCGACGTTCGCGAGCAGCGTCACCGGGTTGCAGCTGATGCCCGCCCTCGTCGTCGAGTCCAGCCTGGTCGCCTTCTTCGTCACCCTGTCCCTGAACCAGGCCTACCTCCTGGTCCCGGCGCTGGTCATCCCGCAGTTCGTCGCCGGGATCCACCGCGGGACCCGGGGGGCCTTCGAGTCCCTGGGGGCCCAGGTCGTCGTCCTCACGGCGACCATCGGATCGACCGCGTCGATCCATGCCTCGACGGAGCTGTTGGCCACGCTCTTCACGTGGTTGTTCGCGGGTCTGGGCTTCGGCCTGATCGGCGCCGTGATCCGGTCCGCCAAGCTCGAGCTGGGAGACACCACCCGGTCGTCGTACCGCGACGCTCGCGCCCTCCTGACCCAGCTGCTCGAGCTCTCGGACGACCTGGTCGAGGGCCTCGACCCGATCAGCATCGGTGAGCACATCGTCTCCATCGCGCGCGAGGAGATCCCGCTCAGCGGCGTTCGGGTGCACGCCCGCACGCCCGACGGCGACATCATCATCCTCGACGGTGAGGGCATCACGGAGACGACCTCCGAGTGGGACCAGATGGTGCGCGAGACGTTCGACTCCGGCAAGCCTCGGCGCCACGACAACGCGCTCGCCATCCCGGTGCAGACGGACGCCAGTGTCGTGGCCGTGCTGTGCGCGCGCCTGGCGCCGGGGATCGACCCCGACCGCATCGAGATCGACGCCGCGCTCACCGCCGTCGTCAAGGTGCTGCGGCCCGCCGCGCTCCAGCTCGACACCGCGATGGTGTTCTCCGCGGTCCGGGAGTCGGCGACGGCCGAGGAGCGTCAGCGTCTGGCGCGCGAGATGCACGACGGAGTGGCCCAGGATCTGGCCTCCTTCGGGTACCGCATCGACGACGCCGCCGCCGAGGCCGAGTCCCCGGCCCAGCGCACCCGGCTGCTCGATCTGCGCAGTGAGCTCACCATGGTGGTCGCCGAGCTGCGCCGGTCGGTGTTCTCCCTGCGCAACGAGGCCGCCAACGAGCGCACCCTCGGTGAGCGCATCGCGGTGATGGCCGAACACCTCGAGACACGCTTCGGGGTCCGCATCGAGGTCGTGGCCAACGAGGCGGGCGGCCGGCTGCGCCCGGAGGTGGAGAGCGAGCTCCAGCGCATCGCGCAGGAGGGACTGAACAACGCGGTGAAGCACGCCCGGGCCACGGTCATCCAGGTGCGCTGCGTCATTCGCGCACCCCACGGTCAGATCCAGGTGCTGGACGACGGGATCGGCCTTCAGGAGAACCGGGATGACTCCCACGGTCTCAAGATCATGCGCGAACGCGCGAAGCGCATCGGCGCGCACCTGCTGATCACCGACACCGGCTCGGGGACACTGCTCGACGTGACCCTGGGGCCCCGCCTCACTGACCCGGACACACACCCATCTCTGGAACGGAGCGTCCGCCCATGACGAACAGCGACGTCGACAAGGCACCCGTGCGCGTGATGCTGGTGGACGACCACGAACTGATCCGGCACGGGCTCGCTCGCGCGTTCGAGCGAGACCCCTCGACCGAGGTGGTCGCCCAGGCCGGCAACGTCGCCCAGGCGCTGTCGTCCTGGGAGCAGCACCATCCGGACGTGGTGGTGACCGACCTGCAGCTGCCCGACGGCACGGGCTTCGACATCATCCGCGCGATCCGCCAGCAGAGCGCCACGGTCGGCCTGGTGATGCTCACCATGCACTCCGGGGACGACCAGATCTTCACGGCCATGGAGGCGGGCGCCTCAGCGTTCGTCGGCAAGGACGCGCCCTCGAACGACGTCGTGAGCGCCGCCCGGCACTCCCACGTCTCGCCACGCACGTTCCTCTGCACCGGCCTCGCCGCCGCCATGATGCGCCGGGCCAGCGACGACCGTCCTCGGCTCTCCGAACGTGAGCAGGAGGTCCTGGAGCTGCTCGCCGACGGTCTCGGCACCGGTGCGATCGCCGGACGGCTCTACATGAGCGAGTCCACCGCGAAGACCCACATCGCGCGGATCTACCAGAAGCTCGGCGCCACGAATCGCGCTCAGGCGCTGGTCACCGCAATGAGGCTAGGCCTGCTCTCCTCCGTGCGGCCTTGATGGCGGTGCTCGGTAGTCACAACGGACTAACCGGGACCGGCTGATCACCCGATAGCGAGTGCCACTGTCCAGCGGCAGACTTCTCATCAGGTGCACAACGCACCAGATGTGCACAACAACCTTCCCCTTAGCGGGGGCCACACTTCGGAAGGTAATACCATGCTTGAGTTCCTGAAGATCATCCTCGAAGGCAAGAAGTCCGAGATGGACGAGCGCGGCGCGACCGCGGTCGAGTACGGCCTGCTGGTCGCCCTGATCGCCGCCGTCATCGTCGGCGTCGTCGTGACCCTGGGCCAGAAGGTCAAGGGCGGCTTCGACACCGTCGACGGCAGCCTCTGATCCGCAGCACCGATCATCGACCGTGACCGCGGGCCGCATGGCTCGCGGTCACGGTCGTCTCAGCCCACGAAGGAGGCACCATGAACACCTCGCAGCGCGAGAAGTCCGAGCAGGGCGCAACGGCCGTCGAGTACGGCCTGCTGGTCGCTCTCATCGCGGCCGTGATCGTGGCGGTCCTGCTCACCATCGGACCCAAGCTCCTGCCCGGCATGCAGACCGTCATCGGCATGCTCTGACGGTCCCTCACCGAGCGGACCGCGCCAGCGCGATGCGCTCCACCACCGTCGGGTGACTACCGAACCAGAACTGTGACCAGGCGGGCGGACTCGGGTCCGCCAGTGCCCGCAGCGCCAGGGCCCGTTGCACGGCGATGAACGCCACCGGGTCCCCCGTCACCTCCAGCGCCTCCACGTCGGCCCGGGTCTCGACCCGCCGGCTGATCCCGTTCTCCACCGGGCTCGCCGCGAGCGACCCGAGCGCCAGCAGGGCCAGCACCAGCGCCACCGCCCGCGGGTCGGACATCCCGCTCACCCCGGCCCGTCGTCGTACGCCGCCCGATCCGAGCAGGACGGCCAGCAGACCGACGCCGGCGACGACGCCGAAGGCGCCCAGTGCGGTCCCGACCAGCACGTCGTCGTGCTGTGCGTGCGCGAGCTCGTGAGCCACCACCGACAGCACCTGGGCCTCCGGCTGGGAGTCGACCAGGTTGTCGTAGACCACGACCCGTCGGGTCCCGCCGAACCCGGACACGTAGGCGTTGAGCGTGGTCGTACGCCGGGACGCGTCGGCCACCAGCACGTCGTCGACCCGCACCCCCTCCTCGTCGGCGAGGTGCAGGATCTCGGACCGCAGCGGCCCGTCCGGCATGGACGTGAAGTCGTTGAAGAGCGGCTCGACCAGGAGCGGGTAGACGAACGAGCCCACGATCACCAGGCCCGCGGAGACGCCCGCGGCGATCACCGGCCACCAGGTGCGCCACCGTCGCGCACAGCCGACCAGGACCAGGAGGGCGACGGAGGTGGCGACGACCCCGACGCCGAGGCCGCGAGCCTGGTCGAGGAGCCACTCGGCGTCGCTCTGCGTGCTCAGGCCGTAGTCGACGCGGCGCCGCTGCAGGAGCCAGCCGAGCGGGAGGGTGGCCAGTCGACCGGCCAGGAGCACCACCGTGACCAGCCCGACCACCGCCACCGGCCAGGGCCACGTCCGGCGACCCAGGAGCCGGGTGCCGAGTGCGGTGAAGCCGAGCAGGCAGGAGAGCGCCAGGGACACAGCCAGCGACGTCCAGCCGAGCAACCGGGTGGTGCCGGCGTACTCCTCGGCCCGAGCCAGCTCGGCCGCCGTGAACAGCTCACCCGCCGGCACCGCCGCGGGCAGCCCGCCGGGCACCGGCTGCCAGGGCACCAGGACCGCGGCGAGCACGGCGAAGCCGGCACCGCCGACCAGGGCCACCAGCCACGCAACCCGGCGGCCGCCGGACGGACCGGTCACGAGGCGACGTCCCGCAGCTCGCTGCGCCAGCGGGCGGTCAGCCCGGCCTCCCCGAAGCCGTAGAGAGACCGGAGTGCCGCGTCGACGGGACGTCCCGACGAGACCCGCTGGTAGAGCTCGACCAGCCGCCGCTCTCCCCCGGTCCTCCCCAGCAGGCGGACGGCGAGCCACGCGGACTCGTAGGAGGCGCCGAGGTGGCTCGTCCGGGTGTCGAACTCCCGGCTGCCGGGGAGGTTGCGGGGTGCGCCGTCCCGACGGACGTCGCGGATGATCTGGCCGGCGCTGACGGCGAGCGGGAGCGACACGTCGCGCAGCGCCACGTAGTCGGCGAAGCCCTCGAGCAGCCACAGCGGGGTGCGGGACGTCGCCGCCTCGGTCGCCACGTGGGTCGCCTCGTGGCTCATCACGACCTGGGCACCGCGGGGCTCGAGGTCCCCGAACACGCCGGGGTTGACCAGGACGTGCACCGGCGCCCCGGGGGCGGTGTCGCCGTCGACACTCGTGGTGACCGCGGCGATGTTGGCGTACTCCCCCGGGTCGGCGGCCAGCAGCTCGTCGAGGCCTCCGGGCCCGCCCGGCACCTCCACGACCATCTTGCCGCGCCACCGTGGCAGCACCCGGCGTACGACGGTCACGGCGCGCCGCGCCGGGCCGGCGTACGTCGCCGCCCCGGCCGGCGCATCGGTCGCGACGAGCGTCTCGGCGCTCCGGGCGACGTCGAGGGGTCCGGTCAGCCACAGGGGTGTGCGCCGATCGCCGCCGCCGGCGTCGACCAGCACGGCACGCCCGTCCCGGACGGCGAAGACGACCGTGACCTCGGCGCGCGCGGCGCGGGGGTCGAAGCCCGCGAAGCGCCAGGTCGTCTTCACCGCGGCGGCCCACTGTCCGTCGGGGAGGCCTTCGGACTCTCCGAGGTCCTCGTCGACGTAGCGCGCGGTGAAGTCGCGCACCCGCAGGCTGCGTGCGTTGGCGAGGACACCGTCGCCCCAGGTCAGCGCCGCGGCGTCGTCGGGGTCCACCAGCCCGTCCGGCTGCCGGCGACCCTCGGAGACCGCCGACACGAGGCGCTGGAGGGTCGCCGCGGCCAGGTCCGGACGGGCCCGGGTGCCGTCGAGCGACGGCAGCGGGTCCTCACCGCCCGAGCGGCCCAGCCACACCACGGTGGCGGCCGCCGCCACGACGAGCGGAAGGCCGATCACCCACCAATGTGGACGACCGGCCTTCCGGGTGGACTCGTTCAGGATGATCAGCCGGGCCGGACGGCGCCCGAGAAGGGCATCGAGAAGACACCGGTGACCTGGACGCCGGTGCTCGGGTTGGCGGCGTGCACGATGCGGCCACCGCCGATGTAGATGCCGACGTGGCTGACGGGCGAGTAGTAGAACACCAGGTCTCCGGGCTGCAGGCTGGAGGAGGACACCGGGCTGCCGGAGCCCATCTGCGCGCCCGAGGAGTGCGGCAGGCCGACGCCGGCCTGTGCCCAGGCCATCATCGTCAGGCCGGAGCAGTCGAAGGCGCTGGGGCCCGCGGCGCCGTAGACGTAGGAGTCGCCGACCTGGGCCAGCGCGTAGTTGACCGCGGCGGCCGCGCGACCCGAGACCGGCACGTTCGGCAGCCGGGGCGCGGAGCTCCGGCTGGCCGTGTCGAGACGGGCGCGCTCCTCGGCCTCGAGCTTGCCGAGCAGCTCCTTGGCCTCGGCGAGCTTGGCCTCGACGGTGGCCTTCTCCTTGCCCAGCGTCTCCTTGGTCTTGGCCAGGTCGCCGGCGCCGTCCTGGGTGGCCGAACGACGCGCGTCGAGCTTGTCCGCCTCGCGGGTGAAGTCCGCGACCGCGTCGGCCTGGACGTCGTTGTAGGTGTCCAGGGTGGTGAGCTCGGACAGGAACTGGTCCGGGTCGTCGGCCAGCACCAGCTGGCCGGTGGCGGAGATGTTCTGGCCTTCGTACTGGGCGGCCAGGCTCTCGGTCACCGAGCCGGACATCGTGTCGACCCTGGTCTGCTGGGTCGCCTCGTCCTGCTTGAGGGCGGCCAGGTCGGCCTCGATGTCGACCAGGGCCACCTTGGCGTCGTTGTAGCGCTCCTGCGCGACCTCGGCCTGGTGGTAGAGGGTGTTCACGCGAGCCTCGACATCGTCGATGTCGGGCTCCGCGTAGGTCGGGGTGATGGGGACGAGGCTGACGCTGACGATGGCAACGAGTCCGAGCAGCCCGGTAACGAGTCGTTTCCGGCCGTGAAGCACGAGGCGGAGATCTCCTCTGTGTCTGGACGCCTACCAGGTTAGCTGACGGGTTCGGGCACAGCAGCCCTACGCACGCTCCTCGGTCCCGAGACCGCCTTGCGTGTGATTCACCCCAGGGGGATCGGTGGTTCCCCGGCTCCAGAGCTCGTGGACTTCCCCGTCCCCGGCTCCGGACTCGGCGCGGTGCCCGCGTCGATCCGTGTGATCAACTCCTACGGGCACCTGAGCGAGACACAGTAGTCGCCAGGGGCCCCAGCGACCAAGCCCTTGGCCACCAGGCCGGGGGTGTTTCGTCACATCTGGTCGCCCCAACCGCTCTCGCTCGTCACTTGCGTCCCACGGGTATCAGGCGGACTCGATCTCGGGGCCGCTCACCGGCCGCACCATCCGCAGCGGCGGAACCAGCCCCGAGTCGGCCAGCACGTCGAGCGCCCGGCACTCCTCCTCGTCGAAGGCCATCTCCGGCGGAGGCCCCAGCAGCACCGTCACCACGCAGTCGTGACAGGCCAGTCCTCGCACCACACAGGTGTCGCAGTCGATCTCCACGCTCATCACCGCACCTCGTCTCTCGTCCGTCCGGCGGGGAGAACCGGCACGAGTGGCACCCTGACAGCAACCACCGACAACGCGGCGTACGGCGTGTCGGAGGCGTCAGGAGTCGCGGGCCACCAGGCCGACCAGGGCAGCCGAGGCGACGGGTCGCGCGCCTGCCTTCGCCACGTCCCGGGCCAGCTCGGCGTCCGAGGTCACGACCACGACCGTCCGGCCGGCGGGCTCCACGGCGACGAGGTCCCGGATCACGTCGTCGGCGATCACCCCGAGCGGGCTGAACAGCACCTTGACCCCGCGCGGCGACGCCACGGGAGGCCGGGTCGTCGACGACGCCGCGTCGAACACCACCGTGGTCTCCGCTCCGACGCGGGAGACCAGCGGAGCCAGCGCCCCCAGCAACCGGATCCGCTGCGCCTCCAGGCTCAGGGTCGGCCAGGCCGTCTTGCTGACGTTGTAGCCGTCCACGATGAGCCGCGCCCGTGGCAGGCCCAGGTAGCGCTCGAGCAGCGCCGCATCCGACGGAGCAGCGCCGGGTGCGGCCGGGTCCGCGGCGGCCGCCTCCAGCAGGGCCTCGAGCCGCTCCGCCGGAGTCCCGGAGGCGGGCGGCAGCGCCAGCTCGCGGCGCAGTCCCTGCCCGGCCTCGATCAGCGCGTCGAGGAGCAGCCGGGTGCGCACGGTCGTCTCGTCGCGATCCGTGCGCGCGCCGCGACGGAGTGTGGTGGCGGCCCCGCGCAGCTCCTCCACCTGGGCCCGCAGCCGGCGGACCTCGGCCTCGATGGCCAGCACGGCGGCCTCCGCACGCGCCCGCGCCTCCCGCGCCTCGACGAGCTCCGCGGCGGTGGTGTCCTCGGACGAACGGCGGGCGGTGCGCTCCTCACCCAGCCGGCGACGCAGCAGGGTGTTCTCGGCCTTCGCCTCCTCCAGTCGGGCCCTGTGCTCCGCACGCAGGTCCCGCATGCCCTGCTCGGCCGCCTCCACCCGGGCCCGGGCGCGCTCGAGCTCCGCGGCGTCGTGGGGCGTGGCCGTCTCCACCGCCCGGCGGACGGCGTCGTCGAACGTCGCCTCCCAGCCGTCGACCCGGGTCAGCCAGCTGAGTGCCGCGACATCGACGGGGTCGGCCGCGGCGGGGACCGCCCCCTCGTCCAGGGCCGCGGCCAGCTCGGGCAGGGACGCCCTGGCCTGGTCGGCGACGCGGCGGCGGAAGTCCTCGTCGACCTCCAGTGCGGTGGCGATCTGCGAGCCGCCGAGACGGGCCCGGCGCTGCGGCGTGAACGCCGCCACCTTGCGCAGCGACGCCGGCAGCTCGGAGAGCAGCGGCAGTGCGTCGGCGGCGAGTACCAGCACCCGGGCCCGCACCGGGGCCGGCAGCGCCCTGCCGACCGGTTCGGCTGCCGGTCTGGTTGCCGGTCGGTCAGCCGCCGTCACGGTGCCGTCCCTCAGCCCGCGGCCGGGTCGGTGGCGTCGCTCGCGTCGGCCCGGTCCACGAGCTCGACGGAGTCCGAGCGGCCGCACCAGCGACAGGTGACCGCCTCGACCGACTCGGCCTTCACTTCGACGTCCTCGACGGCGTGCTCGCCGGCGAGGTCGAAGTGCCAGTACTCCGATGTGCGCCGGGTGCGGACGACGTCGAACCGGGTGAGGTTCCCACAACCGGCACAGCGCCAACGGGTGGCGGCGTCGGGGATCGGGAGGGTCACGGCGGGCGCGCTCCTTCGGTGGTCAGGATCTGGGCTCTGTGGAGACCAGCGTATGCGCGCGCCGCGCCCCGAATTGTCGGTGCCCACATCTAGCGTCGTCGTCATGACAGGCGCGGTTCAGGGTGCGCCCTCCCGATGGGAGGCGCAACGCAGTTTCGACGAGCTGGGCCGCCCGCTGCGCGACATCACCTTCTGCGTCGTCGACCTCGAGACGACGGGCGGCTCTGCCTCCGCCGGCTCGATGATCACCGAGATCGGCGCGGTCAAGGTGCGGGGTGGCGAGATCCTCGGCGAGTTCCAGACCTTGGTGAACCCGCACGCACAGATCCCCGCCTTCATCGCGGTGCTCACCGGCATCACCAACTCGATGGTCGCCGACGCTCCCGCCATCGAGTCGGCCCTGCCGTCGTTCCTGGAGTTCGCCCACGGCTGCGTGCTGGTGGCCCACAACGCCCCCTTCGACGTCGGCTTCCTCCAGCACTTCGCGGCGCAGCAGGGGCGGCCCTGGCCGGCCTTCGAGGTCGTCGACACCGCCAAGCTGGCCCGCCGGGTGGTCACCCGGGACGACGCACCCAACTGCAAGCTCTCCTCGCTCGCGGTGCTGTTCCATGCCGCCACCACCCCCAACCACCGGGCACTGTCCGACGCCCGGGCCACCGTGGACGTGCTGCACGGCCTGATGGAGCGACTGGGCGGCCTGGGCGTGCACACGCTCGAGGAGCTGTCGACGTTCTCGGCGCGAGTCAGCACGGCGCAGCGCCGCAAGCGGCACCTGGCCGAGCGACTCCCCCACGCGCCGGGTGTCTACCTGTTCCGTGACGACCAGGCCCGGGTGCTCTACATCGGCACCTCGCGGGACCTGCGCACCCGCGTCCGCTCCTACTTCACCGCGTCGGAGACCCGGTCGCGGATGGGCGAGATGGTCAACCTCGCCACCACCGTGACCGGGATCGAGTGCGCGACCCCGCTCGAGGCGCAGGTCCGGGAGCTGCGCCTGATCGCCGAGCACAAGCCGCGCTACAACCGACGATCCCGCTTCCCGGAGAAGGTGCACTTCATCAAGCTGACCCGAGAGCCGTGGCCCCGGCTCTCGCTGGTGCGGCGGGTCCTCGACGACGAGGCCGACTACCTCGGCCCCTTCTCCTCCCGCAAGGTCGCGGAGCGGTGCCTGGCCGCGTTGCACGACACGTTCCCGGTGCGCCAGTGCTCCGACCGGCTGGGCAGGGAGCCGTCCCGGGCCGCCTGCGTGCTCGCCGAGATGGGCCGCTGCCTCTCCCCCTGCGACGGCAGCACCGACGTGACGGCGTACGCCGTCGTGGTGCGGCAGCTGCGGGACGCGATCCTGCGTCGCCCCGACGACGTCGTCGAGGCGATCAACACCCGGATGGACCGGCTCGCGGCCGACGAGCGCTTCGAGGAGGCCGGGGTGCACCGCGACCGGCTCAGCTCGTTCCTGCGCGCCGCGGCGCGCACCCAGCGACTCTCCGCCCTGACCGGCTGCCCCGAGGTGGTGGCCGCGCGACGAGAGGACGACGGCCGGTGGGCGGTGCACGTCGTGCGGTTCGGTCGGCTGGCCGGCGCCGGCGTGATCCCGCCCGGTGCCGGCGCGCACGAGTTCGTGGCCACCCTGCGCGCCTCCGCCGAGTCCGTCGAGGCTGCCCCGGGCCCGGTGCCCGCGGCGACCGCCGAGGAGACCGAGCAGGTGCTGCGGTGGCTGGAGTCCGAGGGGGTGCGGCTGGTCGAGGTCGACGGTGAGTGGACCTGCCCGGTCGCCGGAGCCACCCGTCACCTGGCGCTCCACGACGCGGTCAACCGGTCCCGGGTCTCCCTGGTCCCCTTCGACGACCGGCGCGACCTCCCCACCGTCCACCAGCCGTCCCGGTAGCCTGTGCCGGTGATCACCGCCATCGTGTTCGTCAAGGCCGACGTCGACCGCATCCCCGAGGTCGCGGAGCAGATCGCCGCCCTCGAGGGCGTGAGCGAGGTCTACTCCGTCACCGGGCAGATCGACCTCATCACCCTGGTGCGGGTGACCAACCACGAGGACGTCGCCAACGTGGTCGCCGACCGGCTCAACAAGGTCCCCGGCGTCATCTCGACCGAGACGCACATCGCGTTCCGTGCCTACTCCCAGCACGACCTCGAGTCGGCGTTCTCGCTCGGCCTGGACTGAGGCCGGCGAACGGGTCGACCCGTCGGCCACATCTCCATGGCCCGAACGGACTAGTTCCCTCGATTGGACAGGTGCTGTCTCCAATCTTGGCATAGCGTGACTCCGTTATGCCAGCCACGGAGGGGGACGTTCGGTGCCCAGCAACCTGTCTCGAGGTCTAGGCCGGGCTGTCGCCCTGGCCGGACTGGTCTTCGCCCCGATCGTCGTCATCGCGCCGTCCGCGAACGCGATCTCGGCACCGTCCAACCTGTC
Organism: uncultured Actinomycetota bacterium; assembly: GCA_963767955.1. Taxonomy (GTDB): domain Bacteria; phylum Actinomycetota; class Actinomycetes; order Propionibacteriales; family Nocardioidaceae; genus Nocardioides. The sequence goes on from CAVYGA010000003.1 coordinate 1,552,050, forward strand.
GCCCGGCGGTGACGTCTCCTCGAACACGCCCAAGCTGAGCTGGGGGCGACCCTCGGGTGCCGCCAAGTTCGAGGTCCAGGTGGACAACGACCCCGGCTTCGGCAGCCCGGAGCTCAACATCGCCACCACGAACACCCGCTACGTCCCCAAGGTGCTGCTTCGCAGCGGCCCCCAGAGCTGGCGGGTCCGGGCGCTGACCTCCGGCGGCACGGAGTCGAGCTGGGCCAGCCAGTCCTTCACGATCGATCCGGTCTCCTCGCCGACCCCGCTGTCCCCGGTGGACGGCGCCGAGCTGGCCCAGCCGAACGACCCGCCGCTGCTGACCTGGAGCGGCACCCAGGGCGCCGCTTCCTACCTGGTCGAGGTGGACACCGAGGACGACTTCCTCGGCCCCACGTACAAGACGTACTCCACCCAGACCACCTCGCTCGTGGTGCCCGACCCGCTGTCGGCGCCCGAGTACTTCTGGCGCGTCACCGCGGTGAAGGGCACCGGCATCTCGTCCCTGCCCTCCTCGCCGGTGAGCTTCCGGGTCACGCCGCTCGAGCCGGTCGTGCTCCGCAGTCCTGCGGACAGTCCGACCACGCAGGTCGAGGATGTCGTCCTCGACTGGGACCCGGTCCCGGGTGCGCAGTACTACCAGCTGCGCGTGGCGACGGACTCCGACTTCAACACCCGCGTCGACGACGAGATCAAGGTGCCCAAGATCTACGGCACCAGCTACTCCCCCAAGGTGACCTACAACAACAACCAGTACTTCTGGCAGGTCCGCGCGGTCGATCTGGCCGGCAAGCCGACGTCGTGGACCACCGTCAACAACAGCTTCAACCGGGTGTGGCCCGATCGTCCGCAGCCCGTGTACCCCGCGGGTGACGGTGTCCAGGTGGTCACCGAGGCGCCGTACTTCCAGTGGACCCCCGTCCAGCACGCCAGCCACTACCAGCTCGACGTCGGCTCGGACCCGAACTTCTCCCCGAACACCTACGACTCGTGCCAGGTCACCGGCACGACCTACACCCCCGGCAACGGGGTGGTCAGCACCACGGACCTGAACGAGGGTGCCGACGAGGACTGCCTGGCCGGACCCGGGAACACCATGTACTGGCGCGTCCGGCCCCTGGACCGCCCGTTCACCACTCCGGGTGTCCAGGGCATCTACTCGGCCACGCAGACCTTCAGGTTCGAGCCGAGCTACGTCACGAACGTCAGCCCGGCCGACGGCGCGACGGTGGACGTGCCGACGTTCACGTGGACGGCGCGCAAGGAGGCGCAGAAGTACCTGCTCGAGGTGCACAACAGCACCGGCACCCGGGTCGTCAACGCCACGACGTTCTCCACGTCCTACACGCCCGTGGACATCAGCAGGCTCGATCCGGCGAAGAGCCCGTACACGTGGCGTCTCACCGCCGTCGAGGCGAACGGCACGCAGTCCGTCACGCAGATCCGCTCGTTCTCCGTGAGCGGCAACATCCCGACGACCGGCGACCCAGGGCTGACCCCGCACTCCGGGCGCAGCACCGACCCCGCCACGCTCAGGGCACCGAACCTGACCTGGGAGCCGCTCGCCGGCGCCGACCACTACCGCGTCTGGTTCCGCAACGCAGGCGCCTCGTCCTGGTGGACTCCCGAAGCCAGGGACGCCTTCCTCAAGGACCTCCCCTACCCCGCCATGACCGACACCGGAACCCGGGTCCTCCAGCCCGGCCGGTACGACTGGTTCGTCCAGGCCTTCAATGAGGACAACTCGCTGATCGGCAGCGGTCCCCTCTCGACGTTCCAGATCGCGGACTTCGTGCCCGTCACGGGCCAGGAGCTCGCCGTGGACGGGTCGACCCTCGACAGCGGCACCCCGTGTGCTGCCCGGCTGGACGCCAACGGCGTCACCGGACCGCGCTGCGACAAGGTGCCCACCACCCCGGTCTTCTCATGGGACCGGCAGCCCGGGGCCGCGTTCTACATCCTCTACATCTCCGAGGACGCCAGCTTCACCAACCTCGTGGAGCGGCGCATCCCGGCCACCACCAACACCCGCTACGCGTTCACGCTCTCCAACAACCATCCGGCGCTGCCCGAGAGCCAGGCCGGCCAGGCCTACTTCTGGCACGTGCGCCCCTGTCGGGCCATCGGCAGCTGCGCGCCCGACCCGGTCTCCTCGACCGGCATGGCGTCGAACGCCTTCCGCAAGGAGTCGCCGAAGATCGTCACGGCTCCGGTGCCGACCGAGGTGGTCGGCGGCCAGCCGGTGGTGACCACCGGCGAGGTCACCCTCGACTGGGATGACTACTTCGACACCAACCGCGACACCTCCTGGCTGCCCACCGGGGAGCTGAGCAACCAGTCCGCCATGCAGTACCACGTGCAGGTCAGCACCACCGACACGTTCTCCACGCGCGTCGACGACGTGCTGGTCGACCAGAGCACCTACACGGCGTTCAACCGCCTCTACCCCGACGGCACCCTCTACTGGCGGGTGCAGGCCATCGACGGCGCCGGCAACGGCCTCACCTGGTCCACCGTGCGGCAGTTCGTGAAGAGCAGCCCGTCGGCCACGCTGAGCTACCCGCTGGGCGGCGCGCACGTGTCCGGCACGACCCCCTTCCGCTGGCAGGCCCAGCCCTTCAACGCGTCGTACCGCATCGAGGTCTACAAGAACGCCGACCTGACGTTCTCGGCGGCGAACCGGGTGTTCTACAAGGATGTCAAGACGACGGCCTACGCGTGGAACGAGACGATCCCGGCATCGTCGACGGCCTACGTGTGGCGGGTCCGTCGCACCGACGGCTACGGCAACGAGGGGGCCTGGTCCTCGACCGGTCGGTTCTTCTCGGACGGCAGTGTGCCGACCGCCCTCGCTCCGACCGACAGGACGTACCAGTCGAACAACGGCCCGCTGTTCACCTGGACCGACGTGCCCGGGGCCGCGTCCTACGTGCTCGAGTACAAGCGCGGCACCTCGACCACGTCCGTCACCACGGCGGCGACCGGCTGGGCGACCGACCGCGTGCTCGGCGACGGCACCTACACCTGGCGGGTCACCGCCAAGGACCCGAGCCGCAACGTCCTGGGTCTGAGTGGGTGGCGCACGTTCTACGTGGACGGGACCGCACCCAAGGTCGTCTCCTACACCCCGAAGAGTGCCGCGCGGCGCACCACCAACGTCACCGCGACCTTCAGCGAGGCGGTGAAGGGAGTCAGCGGCACCACGGTGCGGCTCTACCTCGGGAAGAGCAAGGTGCGCGCCAAGGTCACCTACAGCGCGTCCAAGCGACGGGCCACCCTGAACCCGCGGGGCTACCTCAAGCGCGGCAGGACCTACACGATGAAGGTGTCCGGCGCGATCAAGGACAGCAACGGCAACGCGGTCGTCGCGAAGAAGTGGACCGTCAGGATCAAGTAGTCGGGTCGTCGGGCCGGTAGTCTCCGCGCGTGAACACGCTCGCTGACCACTGGCTCGACGTCCTCGGCTGGGGCGGCAGCGCGCTGCTCGTCTTCTCGCTCATGCAGGCTCGGGTGCTGCGCTTCCGCGCCCTCAACCTCCTCGCCTGCCTGATCCTCATCGTCTTCAACGCCGTGCTGGGCATCTGGCCGATGGTCGCGATGAACGCGGTCCTCTGCGCCATCAACATCTGGTTCCTGGTCAGCCTGCTGCGCGACCGGCACGACGAGGCGGCCTTCGAGGTGCTCGAGGTGCGTCCCGACGACGCCTATCTCAACTACGTGCTCCGCACCCACGCCGCCGACATCGCACGGTTCCAGCCGGACTTCGATGTCGCCATGCTGGGCGCGCACCCCGAGCGGGCGGCGTACCTGGTGCAGAAGGGCGACGAGACCGTCGGCGTCGTCGTCATCGAGCCGGACGGTGACATCGCCCGGGTGCGCCTCGACTACGTCAGCGCGAAGTACCGCGACTTCTCGCCCGGGGAGTTCGTGTGGCGCCACAGCGGGCTGCTGCGGGACCGCGGCTTCACGCGAGTCGAGACGTCCCCGCACATGATCGGGGCGTACTACGACCGACTCGGGTTCCGTCGCGACGGTGACGCCTACCTGCTGGAGCTGTGAGCGGTCAGTCGAGCACGGACAGGATCGAGGAGTAGTCGTCGGTCCAGGTGACCACGTCGCTCTCGAGGGCACGCCAGCCCTTGTTGGACGCGAAGTCCGCCCGCGTGTCCGCGGAGGGGGTGAGGACCACCCACCGGCTGAGCAACGCTCCGTCGCCGGCGCCACCCAGGCCGACCGCACCGGACCAGCCGAGCTCGCGAGCCGCTCCCGCGAGCACCGGCTCCAGGTCGAAGACCCGGTTGCTCACGTGGACGGCGAGGATCCCGTCCGGCGTCAGGCGCTCGGCGTACGTCCGCATCGCCTCCACCGTGAGCAGGTGGATCGGGATGGCATCCGAGCTGAAGGCGTCGAGGACCAGGAGGTCGAAGGCACCGCGGGGCTCGTCGGCGAGCTTCAGGCGTCCGTCGCCCACGACCGTGCGCACGGTCGCCTCGGTGTCGCGCAGGTAGGTGAAGTAGTCCGGGTTCTCCGCGAGGTCGACGATCTCCGGATCGATCTCGAAGTAGGTCAGGTCCATGGCCGGGTCACCGTAGGCGGCGATGGTTCCGGCGCCGAGACCGATCACGCCGACGTCGGAGTACGAGCGCGCACCGAAGATGTCCCCCAGGGGGCCACTCCTCGCGTAGTAGCTGGTCGGCTCGCCCGCCCGTTCGTCGAGGAACTGGGTGCCGTGCACGGTGGTTCCGTGGATGAGCTGGTGCTGCCCGTCGGTCTCACTCACGCGGTAGCTCCCGAAGAAGGTCCGACGTTGGTCGAGTGCCTCCGACTGGTCCACCAGCAGCTGACCACCGAAGATGAGGACCAGCGCCACGATCAACAGCTTCGGCTCGAAGGCGAGGCGGAGTCCGAGGCTGATGCCCAGCAGCAGGAGGCAGGGGAAGGCGAGGATCCACAGGTCGTGGCCGAGCAGGAACGTCGAGACGCATCCCACGGTGGCGCCGCCCGCCGCGACGGTCAGAGCGGTGGGGCCCACGACCCGCCGCCAGCCCGTCCAGGTGGCGTCCGGCCGGCTCACCCCGAGCATCAGCAACGGCACCGCGACCATGACGAGGGGGTACTCCAGCACCCGGTCGAACACGACCGGCGCCATCAGCCCGTTGAGGAGGCCACCGAGGGCGCCACCGCCGGCCACCACCAGGAAGTAGGTCGTCAACCGCTCCGGACCGGGCCGGTCCGCCGCGAGCCGGGCGTGCGCGGCGTAGCCGACCAGCGCCAGCATCACCATCTGGAGGACCACCTGCAGCACGGTGAAGTCGACCGGCAGCACGCTGGCGACGGCGGCCGCGAACGCGACCGCCACGGCCAGCTGCGTGGCCCGCCGGGGCACGTGCCGGGACTCGCGGGCGAACGCGGCCACGAACGTGGCCAGATAGATCGCCAGCGGGATGACCCACAACAGGGGGATGGCGGCGATGTCGGTCGTCACGTGCGAGGTGACCGCCAGCATCAGCGCCGAGGGCAGGAAGGCCAGGATCAGCCAGTACCCCACCCGGCGCCGGCCCAGACCCTGCACCGTCAGGGAGTCGGTGACCACCACCACGTCCCGCACCGGCGAGCGCATCGCGGCGACGCCGCAGAGCGTCGTCAGCAGCGCGAAGACGGCGAAACCGATCGACCAGGACAGGCGCTGCTGGGCCAGGGTCAGGTGCGGCTCGATGAGGAAGGGGTAGGCCAACAGGCCACCGAACGAGCCCAGGTTGCTCGCCGCGAACAGGAAGTACGGGTCCGCGGCCCGGTAGCCGTCGGTCCACGAGTACCACCGCTGCAGGAGCGGGCCCGTCGTCGAGACGACCACGAACGGCAGACCGATCATCAGCACCAGGGTCCGCAGCAGCCAGATCGCCGGCGACGAGTCGCCCGGCGCAGCATCCGAGGGCAGCGCGACGGGCAGCGCGACCACGGGCAGCAGCAGCACGAGCACGTGCAGGCGCGGCTGCCACGGGCGTCCCAGCCGTTGCGTGGACACGTGGGTGTAGAGGTATCCGAGAAGCAGCAGGACCTGGAAGAACAGGCTGCTGGTGCTCCACACGGTCGCCGAGCCGCCGTACGACGGCAGCAGCAGCCGGGCCACCATCGGCTGGACGACGAACAGCAGTCCGGCACCCGTGAACGCGGTGAGGGTGAACAGGATCGGCAGGAGCGCGCGGCCGTGCCCGTCCGCACCGGGCGCGCGCGGCGCGATGATCGGTGAACTGGCTGTCTGGGTCATCTGCTGCCTCTCCGAGAGCAGCAGACTAGGCGCGGGGAATCCGGCCCGTGGTGGCTTGGTCGACTTCGGTCCGATCAGGCAGCGGACCCACCCGAACGGTCTACGTCCGAGATGGCCCGGCGGCCGTGCCTCAGACCGCCGCGCAGGCGGCGACCCAGCGGCCGAGGGCGTCCTTGGCCCGGCCGGAGTCGATCGCCGCGGAGGCACGGGCGATGCCCGCGGCGACCGCGGGCAGCACATCGTCGACGCCGCCGTCGTACACCGCGAGCGCGGCCCCGGCGTTGAGGACCACGGCGTCGCGCACCGGCCCGGCCTCGCCGTCGAGGAGGCTCCGGACCACGCCGGCGTTGTGGGCGGTGTCGCCGCCCCGGAGGTCGGCGGCGGTCGCCGGCGCCAGGCCGAGGTCGGCCGGGTCCAGCGTCGAGGACCAGGCCGCGCCGTCGTGGACGCTCCACACCGTGGACGTGGTGGTGGTGGTCAGCTCGTCGAGGCCGTCGTCGCCGCGGAACACCAGGGCGTCGACACCACGGGCGGCGAACACCCCCGCCAGCACCTCGGCCATCCGGGCATCGGCGCAGCCGATCGCCTGGGCCGCCGGGCGGGCCGGGTTGGCCAGCGGCCCGAGGAAGTTGAAGGTGGTGCCGATGCCGAGCTCGCGCCGCGGGACGGCGGCATGCCGCAGCGCCGGGTGGAAGCGCGGCGCGAACGCGAAGGTGATGCCGGCCCGGGCCGCCACCGCGGCGACCTGGACGGGCTCGAGGTCGAGGCGGACGCCGAGTGCCTCGAGCACGTCGGCCGAGCCGGACTTCGAGGAGGCGGAGCGGTTGCCGTGCTTGACCACGGTGGCTCCGGCGCCGGCCGCCACGATCGCGGCCATCGTGGAGATGTTGACCGACATGGACCGGTCTCCCCCGGTGCCGACGACGTCGAGCAGCCGGCCGGGCACGGTGAGCGTCGAGCCCGCGGCGTACATCGCCTCGATCAGCCCGCTCAGCTCGGCGACGGTCTCGCCCTTGGCCCGCAGCGCGACCGCGAACCCGGCGATCTGGGACGGACTGGCCTCCCCGGCGAGCACCTGCCCCATCGCCCAGGTCGCCTGCTCTGCCGTCAGGTCCTGCCGGGCGACGAGCGCGCTCAGGACGTCCGGCCAGGTGTGCGTCATGCGGGGTCCCCGCGGAGGCGCGAGCGCAGCGAGTGGCTTCGTGGGGCGCTCACGCAGGCACGCGGGAGCGGAGCAGCCCGATCACCGACTCGGCCAGCTGCACCGGGTCGATCGGGTGGGTGACGACGGCCTCGGCGCGGGACCAGGTCGCCAGCCACGCGTCCTGCGGCCGGCCGATCAGCACCAGCACCGGCGGGCACCGGTAGATCTCGTCCTTGACCTGCTTCGCGATGCCCATGCCGCCGGCGGGGACCGCCTCGCCGTCGAGGATCGCGAGGGCGATGCCGCCCGCATCCATCTGCTGGATGACGACCGGCTCGGTGGCCACCTCGACGTAGGTGAGCTCGGGGAGGTCCGGGTGCGGACGACGCCCCAGGGCCAGGATCACCTGCTGGCGCGTGTTCGCGTCATTGCTGTAGACGAGGACCTTGAGCGGAGTGGTGTCGGTCACGGGGCGATGTTATCGGAGCGCTTCTCGAGGAGGTCCAGGCGCCGGTCCTCCCGGGTGGCCTCCCGCATGGAGGCGCGCACCCACTGGGCGAAGAGGACGCCGAAGAACACCAGCCCGACCAGGTCACCCGAGGCCCACAGGATGCCGCCGGCCAGGTGCTGGTCGTCGAGCGCGTCCGGCAGCCAGGAGGCCATCGGGCCCTCGCGCAGCGCACGGTAGTGGTCGCCGCCGATCAGGGTCTCCTGATCCATGATCGTCACCCCGAGGAACGCGTGGAACGGCAGCGTCAGGAAGATCAGCGCCATCCGGAACGGATAGGACACGCGGCCGGGGACCGGATCGATGCCCATCAGCGGCCAGAAGAACAGCGCCCCCACCGTGACGAGGTGGACGTGCATCAGCTCGTGGACGAAGGCCGAGTCCAGCGACGCGTCGTACCAGCCGGAGTAGTAGAGCGCCCACGGCGAGATGACGTAGAGCAGGAACGCCAGCGGCGCGAAGGAGGCCACCGCGGCGACCCGGGAGTGCAGCAGCGCCAGCAGCCACCGGCGCGGGCCCGCGGTCGCGGAGCCCGGCAAGGTCCGCAGCGCGAGCGTCACCGGCGCCCCGAGCGCCAGGCACAGCGGCACCCACATCGACAGGATCATGTGCTGGACCATGTGCACGCTGATCAGCGTCGTGTCGTACGTCGCCAGGCCCGACGACGTCGCGACGAGGAAGCCGCCCATCCCGGCGACGACGAACGCGAGCGTCCTGCCGAGCGGCCAGTGCGCTCCGCGGCGACGCAGCGCCAGCACCCCGACGACGTACAGCCCGGTCACCCAGACCGTCACCACGAACAGGAACGGGTCCATCGTCCAGTCCGTGAGCACCCGGCCCCAGGTGAATCGTGGCAGGTCTCCGGCGGCGTCCGAGGCGGCCAGGGCAGGGGGGAAGAACACACTGTGAACTTTATGACCCCGAATCACCGGGGGTCGGGGTGCCCTCGGGACCGGCTACCGACATAATGGGCGCGTGGCGACAGCAACTGCGATTCCGGCGTCCCGTCTGCACGGGCATCACGACCGTCCCAGCATGGTCAGCGTGGGCACGATCATCTGGCTCGCCAGCGAGCTGATGTTCTTCGCCGCGCTGTTCGCCAGCTACTTCACGATCCGGGCGCAGAGCTCGGACCTGTGGGCGAGCGAGACCGGCCTGCTCAACGTCCCGTTCTCCACGGTCAACACCACGATCCTGGTGCTGTCCTCGGTGACCTGCCAGCTCGGCGTCTTCGCCGCCGAGCGCGGCCAGGTCGGCCGCTCGGGCTCCGTCCTCCAGGTCAAGGGCTGGGGACTGCGCGAGTGGTTCACGCTCACCTATCTCATGGGCGCGGTCTTCATCGGCGGCCAGGCACTCGAGTACGCCGAGCTCATCCACGAGGGCCTGACCATCCCGGCCAACGCCTACGGCACGGTCTTCTACCTCACCACCGGCTTCCACGGTCTCCACGTGACCGGTGGTCTCATCGCCTTCCTGTTCGTGATCGGGCGCACCCTCCTGGCCCGGCGGTTCACCCATGAGCAGGCTGTCAGCGCCATCGTCGTGTCCTACTACTGGCACTTCGTCGACGTGGTGTGGATCGGCCTGTTCGCGACCATCTATCTGATCAAGTAACACACGAGATCGAGGACTGAATTCGTGCGTCTCCTGAACCGCTCCGTGAACGGTGTGGCCGGTCGCCTCTCGCGTCGCCGCCGCGGTCCCCTCGCCGGGCTGATCGTCCTGCTGCTGGGCCTGCTCCTCACCGGCACCGTCTACGCCGCGTTCTCACCGGCCACCGCCCAACGCGCCGGCAAGAGCGACGACCAGCTGATCCAGCAGGGCCGCGAGCTCTTCCTGGTCGGCTGCGCGTTCTGCCACGGCCAGAACGGCGAGGGCATCACGAGCACCAAGGGCCAGTACGGCCCGTCCCTGGTGGGGGTCGGCGCCGCGGCCGTGGACTTCCAGGTCGGCACCGGCCGGATGCCGATGGCGCAGCCCGGCCAGCAGGCGGCGTCGAAGAAGAAGACCTACACCGACGACGAGATCGAGGCCCTGGCGGCGTACGTCGCCTCGCTGGGCCCCGGCCCGGCGGTCCCCGAGGAGAGCGACTACTCGATCGAGGGTCTCTCCGAGGACGAGCAGCGCGCCGCGATCTCCAAGGGTGGCCAGCTGTTCCTCACCAACTGCACGGCGTGCCACAACTTCGACGGCTCGGGAGGCGCACTCCCCCGCGGGCGGTACGCCCCCACCGTCAAGGGTGTCTCCGACAAGCACATCTACGAGGCCATGCTGACCGGCCCGCAGCAGATGCCGGTGTTCGGTGACAGCGTGATGACGCCGGAGGACAAGGCCGCGATCATCGCCTACCTGAACACCAACGAGGCGACGCCCGAATACGGCGGCTTCGGCATGGGCGCCTACGGACCGGTGAGCGAGGGCCTGTTCGCCTGGCTCGTCGGCATCGGTGTCCTCGTCGGGTTCTGCTACTGGATCGCCTCACACACCGCGCGCTCCAAGCAGCCCTTCCCGGTGACACAGTCCACGACCGAGCCCACCGGCTCGACCAGCGAGGGGACGGACGCGTGAGCACCCACGGCAACGTGCCGGAGATCCCGGAGGAGCAGCGCAGGGCGATGGCCGCCGAGGAGCCGATCGCCAACCCGGGACTGGCCCCGCACACCCCGCGTCCCACCGACATCGACGAGAGGGCCGCCAAGCGCGCCGAGCGCCAGGTCGCCGCCTTCTTCGTGCTGTCCATGGTCAGCACGGTGCTGTTCTGCGTCGCCTACTTCGCCCTCGACATCAAGGACGGCGACCAGGCGACCATCGGCGGGCTCGGCGCCTCCAACGTGGCTCTCGGCGTCTCGCTGGGCTTCGCGCTGCTGTTCATCGGCATCGGCATCATCCAGTGGGCCCGCAAGCTGATGTCGGACGTCGAGATCATCGAGTACCGCCACCCCGCCGCGTCCTCCCAGGCCGACCGCGAGGAGACCCTCGCGCAGCTCGGCATGGGCCTCGAGGAGTCCGGCATCGGACGACGCCCGCTGGTCCGCAACACCATGTTCGCGGCTCTCGGCCTGATGGGCCTGCCGCTCGTCGTCGGCCTGCGCGACCTGGGCCCGCTTCCGGGCAAGAAGCTCGAGAAGACCTTCTGGAAGGAAGGCACCCGGATCGTCAACGATGTGACCGGGCTGCCGATCAAGCCGTCCGACATGGCCATCGGCCAACTGGTCAACGCCGAGCCGGAGGGCCTCGTGCACGTCGCCGAGCCGCGTGAGGGGATCGAGTACCCCGAAGGCGTGCAGCTCCAGGTCGAGAAGGCCAAGGCCCCGGTCATCCTGGTCCGCATGGAGCCCGACGACATCACCTTCAGCGAGCGCAGCCCCGAGAACTGGCAGGTCGGCGGCATCCTCGCCTACTCCAAGATCTGCACCCACGTCGGCTGCCCGATCTCGCTCTACGAGCAGCAGACCCACCACGTCCTCTGCCCGTGCCACCAGTCCACCTTCGACCTGGCCGACGCCTCCAAGGTGCTGTTCGGCCCGGCCGCTCGCCCCCTTCCCCAGCTGCCGATTAAGGTGGACGGCGAGGGCTACCTGGTGGCGCAGAGCGACTTCACCGAACCCGTCGGCCCGAGCTACTGGGAGCGTGACTCCGAATGAGTTCCGACAACGTGACGTCGTCCGTCGCCAGCACCAACGGGAGCACGCCCGCCACGGCGAAGAAGCCGAACCGCGCCGGCAAGGCCGCCACCTGGGCCGACGACCGGCTCGGGCTCGCGACCGCCGCCAAGAAGAACCTGCGCAAGGTCTTCCCCGACCACTGGTCGTTCATGCTCGGCGAGATCGCGCTGTGGAGCTTCGTGGTCCTCCTCCTCACCGGTGTCTTCCTGACCCTGTGGTTCCGGCCGTCCATGGCCGAGGTGGAATACATGGGCACCTACGACCAGCTCCGCGGCATCCCGATGTCGGAGGCGTACGCCTCCACCCTGGACATCTCGTTCGAGGTGCGCGGCGGCCTGCTGATGCGGCAGATGCACCACTGGTCCGCGATGCTCTTCGTCGCCTCGATGATGGTCCACCTGCTGCGCGTGTTCTTCACGGGTGCGTTCCGCAAGCCCCGCGAGCTCAACTGGGTGATCGGCTGCCTGCTGCTGCTGCTCGGCACGCTCGAGGGATTCACCGGCTACTCCCTACCCGACGACCTGCTCTCGGGCACCGGCATCCGGGCCGCGGACGGCTTCATGAAGGCCTCCCCGGTGATCGGCACCTACATGTCGTTCTTCCTGTTCGGTGGGGAGTTCCCGGGTGACTCGATCATCCCGCGCTTCTACACCATCCACGTGCTGTTGATCCCGGGCATCCTGCTCGCCCTGATCGCCGCACACATGCTGCTGCTCGTCTACCACAAGCACACCCAGTGGCCCGGGCCCGGCCGCACGGAGGAGAACGTCGTGGGCTTCCCGATGCTCCCGGTGTACGCCGCCAAGGCCGGTGGCTTCTTCTTCATCGTCTTCGGCGTCACCGCCCTCATGGGTGGCCTGCTGTCGATCAACCCGGTCTGGAAGTACGGCCCCTACGACCCGTCCAAGGTGACCGCGGGCTCCCAGCCCGACTGGTACATGGGCTGGCCCGACGGCGCGCTGCGGATCATGCCGGGCATCGAGACCCACGTCCTCGGGCACACCATCTCGTGGAACGTGATGATCCCGATCCTGATCCTGCCGGTCGTGATGCTGCTGATCCTGATGATGCTGCCGTTCATCGACGCCTGGATCACCGGCGACAAGCGCAACCACCACCTGCTGGAGCGGCCGCGGAACGCGCCGACCCGGACGGCGACGATGGTGGCGCTGATGACCTTCTACGGCCTGCTCTGGGCCGCGGGCGGCAACGACATCATCGGGATCATCTTCAACGTGAGCATCAACCACATCACCTACTTCATGCGTGTCGCGGTGTTCGTCGGACCGGTGATCGCCTTCATGATCACCCGGCGCTGGTGCATCTCGCTGCAGCGTTCGGACGAGGAACGGCTGCTGCACGGCTACGAGACCGGCATCATCATGCGCTCGCCCGAGGGCGGCTACACCGAGCGCCACCTGCCGGTCAGCCCGGAGTCGGCGTACACCCTCACCGCGCGGAACCGCGAGGAGGCCTACGAGCCGGGCTCCGAGGTCGACGCCAACGGGGTGCCGGCCAACGGCACCCGGGCCGCTGCGGTGCGGGCTCGCCTCTCTCGGCTGATGTACGCCGACAATGTGCAGAAGCCGACCGCGGCCGAGCTCGAGGAGGCGCACCACCACGCCGACCACGTGCACGAGCTGGAGCACGTCATGGAGGGCCACTCCGCTGACGGGCACCAGTTCGACGGCCGGCATCCGGTCGACGGCGAAGAGCTGCGCAACCACTGAGCGCGACGTCCGGGACGGCGCGCCGCCTCACCGGTTGGGGGATCCTGACCGGGCTGGTCCTGCTCTCGTTCAACCTGCGGCCCGCGGCCGTGAGCGTGGGTCCGGTGCTCGCCGAGGTCCGCGCCGGGCTCGGCATGTCCCCGGTCACGGCGGGCCTGCTCACCTCGCTGCCGGTGCTCGCGTTCGCGGTCTTCGGTGCGCTGGCGCCGTGGCTGTCCGCGACGGTGGGCGTGCACCGGGTCACCCTGGCCGCGCTGCTCGCGGTCGTGGTCGGGCTCGGCGGCCGGGCCGTGACGGGTTCGTCGCCGCCGTTCCTGGCGCTGTCGATGCTGGCGCTGGCCGGCATGGCCACGGCCAACGTGCTGCTGCCCTCGCTGGTCAAGCTGCACTTCCCGGACCGGGTGGGGCGGGTCACCGCGCTCTACACGAGCGCGCTGGCCATCGGCCTGACCTCCTCGCTCGTCCTCACGGTGCCGATCTCCGAGGCCGTCGGCGGCGCCGACGGCTGGCGATGGGGCCTGGGCACCTGGGCGGTGCTGGCGCTGCTCGCCGCGCTCCCCTGGCTGCGGCTGGTCGCCCACGACCAGCACACCGGACAGGCCGGCTCGGGGGTGCGGTTGCTCGACGTCGGCCGGACCCGCCTCGGGCTGGCGATGGCGCTGTTCTTCGGGCTCCAGTCGCTCCAGGCGTACGCCGTCTTCGGCTGGTTCGCGACGCTGTGGCGGGACAACGGCTACGCCCCCGCGACCGCCGGTCTCCTGCTCGGGCTGGTGGCCGCGGTCGGCATTCCGCTGTCCCTGTGGCTGCCCGCGGCCGCGGCCCGCGCCCACGACCAGCGCACGATCCTCACCGTGGTGATGGCCTGCTACCCGCTCGGCTACGTCGGCCTGCTCGTCGCCCCGCACGCGCTCGCCGTCCCCTGCGCGCTCCTCGTCGGCATCGGCGCCACCACGTTCCCGCTGATCCTGACCATGATCGGGCTGCGCTCCCGCACCCCGGCCGGCACGGCGGCGCTCTCGGGCTTCACCCAGTCCGCGGGCTATCTGATGGCCGCGCTCGGGCCGTTCGCGGTGGGCGCCCTCTACGAGGGCACGGGTGGCTGGACCTGGCCGCTGGTCCTGCTGCTGGCGCTGACCGTCCCGCAGATCCTGCTCGGTCGCTACGCCGCACGCCCGGCGTACATCGAGGACCAGCTCGCCTGATGACCCCGTCACCGACCTGCCCCGTACTCACGCGCAGGAGCGCCGACCTGCCGCGTCGTGACCCCGGACCAGGCGCGTGAGCCGAATCGGCGACGAGCGGCGGCGATCCCCCGCCGCACGATGACGTCCGCGTCCTGCCCCCGGCCGTAGACGTTCGGGCTGCGGAGCACGTCGATGATCCAGCCGTCATGCCGCCGCAACCAGTCGCGGCGGCGCGCATCGTGCCCGCGGGTCTCCTCCGTGTGCCAGGCCGCCCCGTCGTACTCCGCGGCGTACCTGAGAGCCTCGACACCCAGGTCGAGGAAGCATGGGCCGTCAGGTCCGAGGACCGGCACCTGGGGGCGCGGGGCGGGAAGCTCGGGGCAGTCCCGCCAGCGCAGCCTCAGCACACTCTCGCCGGGCGACTCGGACCTCCCGTCGGTCAGCGGCGCCAGCCCCCGGAGCTGGCGCACCCCTCGTTGCCCCCGGAAGCGCTCGACCGCGGCGACCAGCTCCGACACGGTGAACGCGCCGGTCCGGTGCAGGGCGTCGAGCGCGGCGATCCCCTGGTCGCGGTGCAGCAGTCGCCCCAGGTCGCACGCCGTCCGCAGCGGCGTGGTGACGAGGATGCCCGCGACCGTGACGACGTCGTCGTCCCGGAAGGTGCGCTCGCCGGAGTCCACCAGCTTGCCCCGCAACCGGAGGCCGGGTGGCCGGTACATCGACAGGTCCGGCACCACGAGATGGTCACCCGGCGCCAGGATCATCGGAGCGCCGTGCAACCAGCCGGCCGTGCGGTCCGTGACCACGGCGTCGTCGGGGACGACCAGACGGAGACAGGCGAGGCGCAGCTCGATCCCGTCGGGCAGCTCGGCTGAGTGGTAGACGCCCTTGACGGGGCGCAGCAGCAGGCCTGCCTCACACCAGGCACGCAGCTGGCGGGCCGGCACTCCCGAGGCCGCCGCCTCGGACCAGGTGAAGGGACGGTCGACCGGGACGGCAGCGCCAGGCTCGAGGAACGGTCCGGGCGGACGGGTGGAAGTCATGGCGCCGATGATCGGCCGCCGCGGGCCCGCGCGACACCGGCGCGGTCCTCGCCTGTGGAGAACGCCCTCAGCCCGCGCCGTACGACGTCAGGAAGCGACAGGTCGACGCCCGCATGACGTCAGGACGAGGCAGGTCGACGGTGTGCGACTCAGAGGGCGGAGCCGGCCTTCCAGGAGGCGTAGGAGGCGTTCCAGTCGCCCCACCCGTTGGTGAGCGTCATCGGACGGTCGGTGCCGGTGTACTCGACCACGTCGCCGCGGGTGGAGTGGTCGTAGATCCACTTCGCGTCGGCGGTGCTCATGCCGGTGCAGCCGTGCGAGACGTTGGCCCTCCCCTGGTCGCCGACCGACCACGGCGCGGCGTGCAGGAACTCACCGCTGTAGGTGACCCGCATGGCGTACTCGACGTCGTCGAGGTCATAGCCGTCGGCGCTGTCGGGGTCGATGCCGACGGTCTCGGAGTTCATCCGCTTCTGGCGGAACTTCTCCATGATCACCTTCACGCCGCTGCGCGTGGTGTGCCCGGGCTTGCCGGTGGTGATCGGCGTGGTCTTCGCGAGCTTGCCGTTGATGAAGGTCTTCATCTGGAGGGTCTGCGCGTTGACCCTGCTCACGACCGCGTCACCGACGTGGAAGTCGATCGAGCGCGACTCCTGGCCGTAGATGCCGTTGCCGGCCGGCACGCTGTTGACGTCGACGTCGACCGACACGTCGGTGCCGGCCTGCCAGTACGCCTTCGGGCGCCAGTGCACCTCGTTGTCGCTGAGCCAGTGCCAGGAGCCCGGCTGCTGCGGCGAGCTGGTGACCGTCATGTGCTTCTGGATGGCCTTCTTGTCGGTGACCCCGACGTCGAAGGTCACGACCACCGGCATGCCGACGCCGACGGTCTCGCCGTCCAGGGGGGCGACAGCGGCGAACGTCTGCTGGTCGAGGGTCAGGTCCACGGTCCGGAACGTCGTGGAGGTACGGCGCGTGGTGCCGGAGGGGCTCTGCGTCACGGCCTTCGCGGTGTAGGTCGTCCCGGGCTCGAGCCTCGCCTGGGCCACCCAGGTCGTCTTGTCCTCGGTGAGGCCTCCGGCCAACGGCGTGCCCGTGCCGGCGCGCACCTCCACCGTGCGGAGGATGCCGCCGGCGGCTTCGAGGCGGACCTCCTTGTCGACCGGCACCTCGGTGCGGTTCGCGACGTTGGTGGTCAGCTTGACCGGCGCCTCGGATGTCGTCGCGCTGCCGCTCTCGCTGCCCGCCGAGGGGTTGCCCTGGGCCTGCTCGGCATCACTGTCGCCGGAACACGACGCGAGACCGCCGCCGAGCAGCAGGCCGACCGCCAACCCCGTTGCGGCGCGCGTCGTACGCCTGGTGTGTGTGGACATCGAGAGGTATCCCCCAGAACGGAGTCGCGGAACAAGTGCACTTCCACGGTACCCGCTCGGCAGCCAGCCTCCACATCATCGGCGCGTGGCGGTCCTCACCCCGTCGGCGCCGCACCCGGGGCCGGTGAGGCGGGGCCCAGCGTCAGTGCGCGTGCTCCCCGCGGTAGTACTCGAAGATCCAGCCCTGCAGGGCGAGCACGCCGAGGAAGCAGCCGATGATGAACAACCACCAGCCGATCACCACCCCCAGGACGCACACGGCGAGGGCCAGCCCGCACCACAACGGCCACCAGGAGTAGGGCGGGAAGAAGCCGAGCTCCCCCGCACCGTCGGCGATCTCGCCGTCCTTGCGGTCCTCGGGACGGGGCTCCATCCGGGCGGCATGGAAGCCGAGGTAGAGCGACACCATGGCCACCAGCAGCGCGGCCATCGTCAGCGCCGAGGTGCCCGTCCAGTCGCCGGTGATCAGCCAGTAGGCGGGGGTGACCAGCACGAAGAAGATCGTGGTGATCGCGAAGATCCAGGTCTCGGCCTTCATCGGTCGGTGTCCTTGTCGTCGTCGCGGCGGGCGTCGTCCACGTGCCCGCGCAGCATCTCCTCGCGACCCTCGACGTCGGGAGCATCGGCCGCTCGGCCTTCACGCTCGGCGTCGTTCTGGGCGAGCTCCATGGCCGCGATCTCGGGGTGGTGCAGGTCGAAGGCCGGTGACTCCGAGCGGATCCGCGGGATGGTGTGGAAGTTGTGCCGCGGCGGCGGGCAGCTGGTCGCCCACTCGAGCGAACGACCCCAGCCCCACGGGTCGTCGACCTCGACCTTGGGACCCTTGCGGGAGATGTAGACGTTGTAGAGGAACGGCAGCGTCGAGGCACCGAGCAGGAACGCACCGACGGTCGAGATCTGGTTGAGCGTGGTGAAGCCGTCATCGGGCAGGTAGTCGGCGTAGCGACGCGGCATCCCCTCGACACCGAGCCAGTGCTGGACCAGGAACGTGGTGTGGAAGCCGACGAACAGCAGCCAGAAGTGCAGCTTGCCGAGACGCTCGTCGAGCATCCGGCCGGTCATCTTGGGCCACCAGAAGTAGAAGCCCGCGAACATCGCGAACACCACCGTGCCGAACACCACGTAGTGGAAGTGCGCGACCACGAAGTAGGAGTCGGAGACGTGGAAGTCCAGCGGCGGGCTGGCCAGGATGATGCCGGTCAGGCCGCCGAACAGGAACGTGGTCAGGAAGCCGATCGACCAGAGCATGGGCGTGTCGAAGGAGATGGACCCGCCCCACATCGTGCCGATCCAGTTGAAGAACTTCACTCCCGTTGGCACCGCGATCAGGAAGGTCATCCCGGAGAAGAACGGCAGGTTGACCGCACCGGTCACGAACATGTGGTGCGCCCACACCGCCACCGACAGGATCGCGATGCCGAGCGTGGCACCGACCAGGCCGACGTACCCGAAGATCGGCTTGCGGCTGAACACCGGGAGGATCTCGGTCACGATGCCGAAGAACGGCAGCGCGATGATGTAGACCTCTGGATGGCCGAAGAACCAGAACAGGTGTTGCCAGAGAATCGCCCCGCCGTGCTCGGCGTCGAAGACGTGGGCGCCGAGCATCCGGTCGGCCTCGAGCGAGAGCAGTGCGCCGGCCAGGATCGGGAACGCGATCAGCACCAGCAGGCTGGTGACCAGCGTGTTCCAGACGAAGATCGGCATCCGGAACATGGTCATCCCGGGGGCACGCATGCAGATGATCGTGGTGATGAAGTTGACCGCGCCGAGGATGGTGCCGAGACCGGCCATCCAGAGACCCATGATCCACAGGTCCCCGCCGATGCCGGGTGAGCGCACCCCGTTGGACAGCGGCGTGTAGGCGAACCAGCCGAAGTCGGCGGCGCCCTCCGGGGTCAGGAAGCCGGACGCCGCGATCAGACCACCCCACAGGAACAGCCAGAAGCTGAACATGTTCAGCCGTGGGAAGGCGACGTCGGGCGAGCCGATCTGCAGCGGCATGATCACGTTGGCGAAGCCGAAGAACAGCGGCGTCGCGAACAGCAGCAGCATGATCGTGCCGTGCATCGTGAACAGCTGGTTGTAGGTCTCGTCGCTGACCACCTGCTGGCCCGGGAAGGCCAGCTCGGAGCGGATCAGCATCGCCATGATGCCGCCGACCATGAACCAGCCGAACGACGTGATCAGGTAGAGCTTGCCGATCAGCTTGTGGTCGGTGGTGGTGAGGATCCGCACCACCTGCTGGCCGAGTGGCTTGCGACCGGTGACGGTCTGGCCGGGGTGCGGGGCTGTGGTGGTCACTCGGTGCCTCCGGTCTCGTTCAGGGCTTCCTCGAGGCCCGCCTGCGTGCGGGCGTCCTCGCCACCGAGCAGCGGCTCGTCGGCGACGGAACCCTGCGCCTGGAGGTCCTTGAGGTAGGACTCGTAGTCGGCCTGGCTGACCACCTCCACGTTGAAGAGCATCCGCGAGTGGTAGACGCCGCAGAGCTCGGTGCACTTGCCCTTGTAGGTGCCGATCTTGTTCGGCGTCACCTGGAAGCTGTTGCGCTCCTCGCCCTGCTGGCCGGGGATGACGTCCATCTTCATCAGGAAGCCCGGGATCCAGAAGGAGTGGATGACGTCCGGTGAGGACAGCTTGAACTCGATGGTCTGGTCGACGGGCAGCACCAGCGTCGGGATGTTGGACGCGGTGCCGGAGGTGTAGGCGACCTGGCCGCCGGTCACGTCGCGGTCG
This sequence comes from uncultured Actinomycetota bacterium, assembly GCA_963767955.1. Lineage (GTDB taxonomy): Bacteria > Actinomycetota > Actinomycetes > Propionibacteriales > Nocardioidaceae > Nocardioides. The sequence continues at coordinate 1,571,698 of CAVYGA010000003.1, forward strand.
CTGGAGTAGTTGAACGTCCAGGACCACTGCTGCCCGACGACCTCGACGGTGTGGTCGGGATTGTCGACCTCGTCGAGAACCTTGTTCTGGGTGATGACGGTCCAGTAGAAGAGGACGACGATCATCATCACCGGAGCGATCGTGTAGAAGATCTCGAGCGGCAGGTTGTAGCGCGTCTGGACGGGGATCTCGTCCTCGCTGCGACGGCGGTAGGCGAAGCAGGCATAGAAGATCAGAGCCCAGACGATCACGCCGGTGATCAGCGCGGCGACCCAGGACCACTTCCACAGGTCGGCGATGTAGACGCCCTGCTCGGTGCCCGGCGAGTTCGCGGGCATCGCCCAGCGGTCGGCCTGGGCCCTGTCCTCGGCGGAGCACGCCCCGAGCATCACCAGGCTCATTCCCAGCATCGCGGCCAGCGCCGTACGGCGGGCACGCTGGGTGAGTTGCAGACCCACGAACGAGCCTCTCTCTCAGTCGTCACGGACAGGCCCAACACTATCGGAACCCGATGGCCGGGTGGGCGTCAGGTGGGCCGGTAGGTTCGGCGTGTGAGATCTGCCTCCGAGGGTCGGGAGGAGCCTGCGGACACCTACCTCGACTCCGCCTCCTCCACTCCCCTGCATCCCGCGGCGCGGGAGGTCCTCCTCGCCGCCCTGGACGCGGGGTACGCCGATCCGCGCCGGCTGCACGGGGCCGCGCGCAACGCCCGCCTGCTGCTGGACAACGCGCGGGAGGTGGTCGCCGGGTGTCTGGGCGTGCGTCCCGACGAGGTCACCTTCACCCCCAGCGGCACGCACGCGGTGCACCGCGGCCTGCTCGGCCTCGCCGCGGGTCGTCGGCGCGTCGGCGCCACCGTCGTGCACGGCGCGGTCGAGCACTCCGCGGTGAGACACGCACTCTCCTGGGCCGGGGCCCCCGCCGTCTCGGTGCCGGTGGACCGCGACGGCCGCGTGGCACCCGACGAGATGGTCCGCGCCGTCACGGACGCCGGGGAGCCGGTCGCGGTCGCGGCGCTCCAGTCCGCCAACCACGAGGTCGGCACCGTGCAGCCGGTCGAGGAGGTCGCGGCCGGCCTGGGCGACGTACCCCTGTTCCTGGACGCCTGCGCCTCGATGGGGCGGCTCCCGCTGCCCGGCGGGTGGGCCGCTGCCGCGGGATCGGCGCACAAGTGGGGCGGCCCGGCCGGGGTCGGTGTGCTGCTGGTCCGCAAGGGAGCCCGGTGGCGCAACCCGTTCCCCGAGGACGACCGGGGCGACGAGCGGGCCGTCGGCTTCGAGAACGTCCCGGCCGCCCTGGCCGCCGCGGCGGCGCTGCGAGCGATGACCGACGAGCGGGACGAGGCGACCCCGCGTCAGCACGCGCTGGTGGCGCGGATCCGCGAGCGGGTGGCCGCGGAGGTGCCCGACGTGGAGGTGGTCGGGGACCCCGACCGGCGTCTGCCCCACCTGGTGACGTTCTCCTGCCTGTACGTCGAGGGAGAGGCACTGGTGAGCGGCCTCGACCGGCGGGGGTACGGCGTGGCTTCGGGGTCGGCGTGCACGTCGTCGACGCTGTCGCCGAGCCACGTGCTGGAGGCGATGGGCGTGCTCACCCACGGCAACGTCCGGGTCTCGGTGCACCGGGGCACGACCGCGGCGCAGGTGGAGGGGTTCCTCGACGCCCTCCCCGAGGTGGTGGCCGGCCTCCGGGCCGACCTGGGGCTGGACCCGTGAGCGGCCCGACGCAGGAGCCCGCGGCGACACCACCCGAGCTCGACTGCCGGGGCATGCGCTGCCCCCGACCGATCATCGAGCTCGCCCGGCACCTGGGTGACGTCGAGGTCGGCGGCCTGCTCGCGGTGGCCGCAACCGATGACGCCGCCGGGCCCGACATCCGTGCCTGGTGCCGGATGAAGGGACAGGAGTTCGCCGGGCAGGATCGGGCGGATGACGGCACGCCTCGCTACATCGTGCGCCGGGTGAGCTGACCCGGACGGTGAAGGCACAAGTTGTGGATCACATTTTCCTCATTTGTGCACCCCAAGGGCTGGGAAAGTGTTTTCATCAGACTGTCATCGTTCCCCCCGAACAAGGAGCAACCCCCGATGCGCATCCTTGCAAAGTCACTGGCCGCCAGCGCCGTCTTCGCCCTCGTCCTCGGCAGCGGCTCCGCCGCCGTCGCCGGCAAGGCGATCCCGAAGCAGGACAAGGCGATCCCCAAGACGTCCGCACAGGCCATTCCGAAGTCCGACAAGGCCATCCCGAAGGGCGCCATTCCCAAGGGCGCCATTCCCAAGGGCGCCATCCCCAAGGGTCCGGCGATCCCCTGAGTCGTCACCGACACCACGGACACACCGAGGGCCCCTGACCGATCCGGTCAGGGGCCCTCGGGCATTTCTCGATCAGGGGCGCGGCAGGTGCAGGTGCGGCTCGATGTCGGCGACGGCGTCGGCGCCGTAGGTGTCCCGGAGCCGCTGCACGAAGGCACCGCGGGCCAGGGTGTACTCCTGGGTGCCGACCTGCTCGACGACGTAGACCGCGAGCAGGCAGCCGAGCTGGGCGGCTCGCTCGTGGTCGAGGTCCCAGCTGAGTGCGGCCAGGAACCCGGCCCGGAAGGCGTCCCCCACACCGGTCGGCTCGACCTTGCGGATCTCGGGAACCGCCGCGACGGAGATCGACTCGGCGCCTTGGCGGTCGATCCGGACACCGTCGGCGCCGAGGGTGACCACCCAGGTGCCGACCCGCTCGAGCACCTCGTCGGCGGACCAGCCCGTCTTCTGGGTGATCAGCGAGGCTTCGTACTCGTTGGAGAACAGGATGTGGGCGCCGTCGATGAGCTCGCGGATCATCTCGCCGTCGCCGAAGGCCAGCTGCTGCGACGGGTCCGCGACGAAGCGGTAGCCGCGCTGGCGGCACTCCTCGGTGTGCCGCACCATTCCCTCCGGGTCGTCGGGACCGATCAGGACGTACGTCGGCTCGCCCACGCTCTGCACGATCGGCTTCAGCTCGATATCGCGAGCCTCGCTCATCGCGCCGGCGTAGAACGACGCGATCTGCGCCATCGACGAGTCGTTCGTGCACACGAAGCGGGCGGTGTGCCGGGTCTCCGAGACGTGCACGTGGTCGCAGTCGACGTTGTGCCGCTCCAGCCAGGAGCGGTACTCGCCGAAGTCCTCGCCGACGGCGCCGACCAGGACCGGCCGCAGGCCCAGGTTGCCCAGACCGAAGCAGATGTTCGCCGCGCACCCGCCCCGGCGTACCTCCAGGTCCTCGACGAGGAAGGACAGCGAGAGCTTGTCCAACGCATCGACGACCAGCGAGTCCGAGAACTTCCCCGGGAAGGACATCAGGTGGTCGGTGGCGATGGAGCCCGCGATCAACAGCGACATGTGGCCGAACACTACCGGGAGCCGATTCTGGGGGTACCACCGAGTAACGGCTAGCGTCGGCTCCATGAGCCAGCTGACCGCTCCGGGCGCCCCCGGCCTCCGTCTTCCCTACGACGACGCCGCCTCGCTCCACGACATGTTCGGCGACTGCGTGGCCGTCGGTCAGCAGCTCGCGGCGCGCCCCGGTCCGCACCCGGCCACCGCTCGCCGGCGCCCGCCCGCCCCCGCGATCGCCGTGCCTGTGGAGACCGCCCGGATGGCCGGCGCGCTGCACCTGCACCTGGACTGACCCCTACGACGTACGACGAGACCCGGTGAGGGGAGGGCTCAGGCGCCTGCCGCGAACGTCAGTGGCAGGTGCCGAGCAGACGCCGCAGCGCCCGGATGAGCGGGGCCGACGGTGACCGAAGCCGCTGCCCGGCGGCGTAGGCGAAGAACACGTGCGAGTCGGCGAGGTCGATGCCGGAGTAGGTGAAGCGCCAGCAGGCGGGGCAGCGCACGTGCAGCTGGGCCGACCCGGTCGGCTCCTCGCCCTCCAGGAGGAAGCGGTAGCCGGCCGACTCGACCTCGACCACGAGGTCGAACATGAGGTGATGTCCGGCCACCACGGTGGCCGGGCACTGGGTGATGGCGCTGACGAACCTCTCGTGCGCAGCGATGTCGGCGCAGGGCCTGAAGTCTGGGGCGTCGGCGGCGTGGGTGGCGTTCATGGGCCCTCCTCAGTGAGCTGTGTCCTCGCGGACCGTCCTCGCTGTGCGGTGCCCGCAGCCACCGCTCCCCGCCAGCGCGGGCAGCCCGTACCCAGGCTGCGCGTCGCGACACCTGCGACTGATCGCTGGACTGGTCCGGCTTCGTGGGCACGGCAGGCCACGCGGGGGCGCGACAGCACGAAGGTCCCCGGCCGAAGCCGGGGACCTTCGAGTTGCCTGTCCGAACGCTCAGGCGTCGCTCAGTGGAACGAGTCACCGCAGGCGCAGGAGCCACCGGCGTTCGGGTTGTCGATCGTGAAGCCCTGCTTCTCGATGGTGTCGACGAAGTCGATCACCGCGCCGTTGAGGTAGGGGACGCTCATCCGGTCGACCACCACGGTCACGCCGTCGAAGTCGGTGACCACGTCACCGTCGAGGCTGCGCTCGTCGAAGAAGAGCTGGTAGCGCAGGCCGCTGCAGCCGCCGGGCTGGACGGAGATGCGCAGCGACAGGTCGTCGCGCCCCTCCTGCTCGAGGAGGCTCTTCACCTTGGCAGCGGCCACCGGGCTCAGGTTGATCTGGTCCGTGCGGGTCTCGAAGGCCTGCTCGGTCATCTGTGACTCCCCATGCTCGTACGTACGTCCTTACCGCTTCCAATGGTCGCACACCCGGGGTTATTCCCGGCCCTCAGCGCCTCAGCCGATCTCATCGACCGGACCGACCCCTGTCGCCGGCCCGACGCGCGGTGTGTCGTCGACCCGACAGTCACCAGGCCCACCTCCGGGGACGCTGGAGCCTCACCCGACCACCACCAGGAGGACATCATGACCACCATCCCGCAGCCCCAGCACACACTCCGCGGCCGCCAAGGCGCTCCCTACCTCGCCGACGTCGAGGGCCACGGCATCCGAGGCCCGCTGCTGCCCGACGACGTCGAGGGCCACGGCCTGCGCGGCCCGCTGCTCCCGAACGACGACGTCGAGGGCCACGGCTTCCGGGCTCCGCTGCTCCCGAACGACGACGTCGAGGGCCACGGCTTCCGGGCTCCGCTGCTCCCGAACGACGACGTCGAGGGCCACGGCTTCCGGGGTCCGCTGCTCCCGGAGGAGGACGTCGAGGCGCACGGAAAGATGAGCGGCCTGGTCGCCGACGGCAAGTACACCGGCCTGGCCGGCGAGGTCACCGGCCGGAACTTTCCCTGATCGCCCGACCACCGGTCCCCGCGGTAGTTCAATGGTCTCGGCGGCGCGGCCGCGGAGGGAGCGGGACCATGACGATCCACGACGGCCGAGCGAGCATCGCCCCGGGAGACGGGCTGGTCGCCCGTGCCACCTCGACGATCCTGGTGGCGCGGGCGACCTCGCCCGACCAGGAGCCGGTGCTGGACGAGCTGATCGCCCTCGTCTCCGGCCCGCAGGCCGTTGCCGGGCCGGCGCTCGTACGCCGGGTGGCCGCCCTGGTCGTCCAGCGGCCGGACGACGACGTCCCCGACCTCGGCCTGGTCACCGCCTCACCTCATGGCGACGTGCTGGTCCTGCTGGCGGGTGACGTCCGGCTCACGGCCGCCGCCGCCGCGACCCCGATCGCCGCGCACGGCCTCGAGGCGACGACGTACGTCGAACGGGTCCTCCCGGGGAGCATCCCGAGCCTGACGGTGGCGCTGAGCGGCAGCAGCGAGCCCGACCCGCGGAGCGTCCTCGGTCAGGGCGTGGTCCGCGGTGACGGCTTCCGGCTCGACGGACAACTGGACCCGGCCGGGACCGAGGCGCTGCGCGGCGCCTCTCCCACCGGCACCGTGGCCGCAGTCCGCCGGCCCTCGCCGCCGACGCCCGCGTCCGAGGCGGTGCCGACATTCACCACCTTCTCCCTGCTCGACGACGAGCCGGCGCCGCAGTCGCCACCGGGCCCCGCAGCCGATGACGACGCCGATCCCGGTGAGACGGGGGCGCACACCCCGGTCCAGGTCCGCGGCGTCGCCTGCTCCCGCGGCCACTTCAACGCGCCGGACGCCGACATCTGCCGTCGCTGCGGCACTCCGGTCCTGGCCCAGCCCGGGCAGGAGTTCGTGGCAGCGCGCCCCTCCCTCGGGATCCTGGTGTCCGAGGACGGCGCGACGTACGACCTCGTCGGTGACTACGTGGTCGGGCGCGAGCCCGAGATCGCGGACGCCGTCCGGTCGGGGGTGGCCCGCCCGATCATCCTCGACGACCCGCAGCTCGCCCTGTCCCGAGTGCACGCGCACGTGATCCTCGACGGGTGGGAGGTGCGGGTCGCCGACGCGCGGTCCGGCAACGGCACGTTCGTGGCCGCGCCGGGCGGCGACTGGCACCGGCTCGACCCCGAGCGACCGGTGACGATCACCCCGGGCACCCGCATCGCCGTCGGGCCGCGTCTCCTCACGCTCGAGGCGCCGGCCTGAGACTCACCGCTTGGGCGTGAGCGTCGTCCGGTAGACCACGACCTTCGGCTCCTTGGCCTTCGCGATGAGGTTGGGGCAGTTGACCCAGCGTTTCACCGTGGTGGTGACCACCAGCCGCCCCTCGAGCCGGCGGGGATCCTCCGCGGTGCCGGCGACCAGGCGCATCCGGGCGACGCTGCCCTTGTTGCTGTAGAAGATCTTCCCGCCCGGCGCGGCCTCACCCGTGTTGACGTTGACGCAGCCGCTGTCCCCCTCCGACGCCTCGCGAACGACGCGCAGCACGGTCCCGCTCCAGCTGTAGCCCTTGTCGACGCCCGAACTGCTCTTGACCACACCTGCGCAGGACGACGCACTGGCGCAGTCGGCCCGGAGCCGCCAGGCGGCAGTTTCCTTGGTGCCGACCTTCGCCCAGTCGGGGTCGGAGGACCGGATGACCACACTGCGGAAGTTCCAGCGTCCCGACGGGACCGTGTCGACCACCGGGTCGACCGTGGGGGTGGGTGAGGCGTCGGCATCCTTCGCGTCGCCGTCCGGGTCGGTGATGTTCGCCGCGGAGTCCTTCGGGTCGTCGTTGCCGAGCGCCACCACGGCCGTGGTGCCCACCACGCCGACGACCACCGCGGCCGCCACCGCGAAGGCCACCTTCGAGCCCATCGAGCGTGCGGGCTTCGACACTCCGCCCGGCACCGAGCCTCCCGGCCCTCCCACCGCGGCCCTGGTGGCGGCGTCGAAGACGACGGTCTGCGCCACACCCCCGGCCGCACCCCCGGCCGCACCGCCGCCGGCAGCGGCCAGACCACCGGCCATCGCCGAGCCGACCAGACCCGCGATCGAGGCCCGCTGCAACCACCCCGCCCCGTAGCGACGCGTCGCGGCCTCCTCCAGCTCGGCCAGGAACGCCGCCGCATCCGGCGGCCGCTGCGCCCGGGTCCTTGCTCATCGACCGCGCCAGCAGGTCCTCCAGGTCCGCCCCGTGCCCCGACAACCGCGGCACCGGCCCCTCCAGATGACCCCGCACACTCTCCACCGCCGACCCCGGGAACGGCACCCGCCCCGAGAGCAGCAGGAACAGCACCGCCGCCACCGAGTAGACATCGGCCGCCTTGCCCACCGCCTCACCCCGGGCCGCCTCCGGACTCAAGAACGCCGGCGTCCCCAACGCCGCGCCCGCACCAGCCGGCCCCGCCAGACCGAAGTCCACCAGCATCGAGACCCCCGCCAGGTCCGCCAGGATGTTGCCCGCCGAGACATCACGGTGCACCAGCCCCCGCTCGTGCGCGTGCGCCAGACCCAGCACCGCACCCCGCACCACACCCAACGCCTGCTCCGGTGACAACCGCCCGTGCACCGCCAGGATCCGCTCCAACGTCGCACCGTCGACCCACTGCTCGGCCAACCACGACCGGCCCGGCTCCTCCACATAGTCATAGAGCGCCACGATGTTCGGATGCGACAACCCGGCCAACCGCTCGGCCTCGGCCCGCAACCGCTCACTCACCCCCGGCGCACCCCGCACCGCCTCGGCCAGCTCCTTGACCGCAGCATCGCGACCCAGCTCCACATGCCGCGCCCGGAACACCCGCCCCGTGGACCCCTGGCCCACCAGCGCCACCACCGCATACGGCCCGAACATCTCCGCCATGACAACCCCCGTGCGCCCGGCACTCAGAACCCCCACGGTCCCGGCCTCAGGCTAAGCACACCAACCCCACCTGTCCGACAATCCGGACACACACTGGGGACCACCCCAGAGGCCCATGGTCCGATCGGGCGCAGCTCAGCCCGCCTGGCAGACCTCGTCGAGCTGGGCACTGCACTCGCTGGCTGCGTCGTGGTCCGCTTCGGTCAGCTCGCGGTCCGCAGAGGCTTTCGAGATCCGTGTGACGAGGTCGGACAGCTTAACGGTCTGCGCTCCGAAGTCCTGCGGGATTGTGGAACGTGGGCATGCGGTGACCGTAGGTGCCTGGGGCCGACAGTCCCCTTGGCCCCGATGCAGGTCGAAGGCGTGATCAGTCGACCGGGGTTCCGACGTAGGCGATGGTGGAGGCGATCAACACGCAGCGCGGCGAGTTGCCAGGCAACTCAGCGTGTGCGATCGAAGCTTTGATACGCAGCCGGGTCCCGTCCCACGTGAGGGTTGAGCTGCCCTTTACGGGCAGCCGTTCGCAACCGGGCAACGACTGTGCCACTGGCTGGTCGATTGCAGCCACCCACTCGTTGTCGCCCGCACGCTTGTAGGCGCGCTCAAGCACCTCAACCCGTTCGGATCCTGAGCCTGCCGCGCGGGCGAACTGGACGCGGCAGCTCGCGGCACAAGTCACAGTCGAAGCTGCGGACCCGTTGAAGGTTTGGCCAAGCTCATTCTCGGCGTTCCACCGACCGGCCAGTTGCAACTGTCCCTTCAGACCCGCCGCGGCCTCGTCCCCGTCGGACGTGCCGTCGGTCGCCCGGTCGTCGTCGGAGGTCGGATCGGTTTCCTCGGCGGACGCCGCACGAGAGGGTGCCGGGTCGTCGCCGCCGTTGACGGCCACCGCGACGCCCCCGGCAACGACCAGCGCCGCCGCCCCGGCTGCCGCCCAGGCCAGCCTCCGCGGCAGGCGAGCCGTCCTGCTACCGCCCGCCCGGGCATGGGGAAGGGCCGTCCCGGCAGCGTCCCCACCGGTGGTGGCGGCGTCGAAGACGACGGTCTGCGCCACACCCCCGGCCGCACCCCCGGCCGCACCGCCGCCGGCAGCGGCCAGACCACCGGCCATCGCCGAGCCGACCAGACCCGCGATCGAGGCCCGCTGCAACCACCCCGCCCCGTAGCGACGCGTCGCGGCCTCCTCCAGCTCGGCCAGGAACGCCGCCGCATCCGGCGGCCGCTGCGCCGGGTCCTTGCTCATCGACCGCGCCAGCAGGTCCTCCAGGTCCGCCCCGTGCCCCGACAACCGCGGCACCGGCCCCTCCAGATGACCCCGCACACTCTCCACCGCCGACCCCGGGAACGGCACCCGCCCCGAGAGCAGCAGGAACAGCACCGCCGCCACCGAGTAGACATCGGCCGCCTTGCCCACCGCCTCACCCCGGGCCGCCTCCGGACTCAAGAACGCCGGCGTCCCCAACGCCGCGCCCGCACCAGCCGGCCCCGCCAGACCGAAGTCCACCAGCATCGAGACCCCCGCCAGGTCCGCCAGGATGTTGCCCGCCGAGACATCACGGTGCACCAGCCCCCGCTCGTGCGCGTGCGCCAGACCCAGCACCGCACCCCGCACCACACCCAACGCCTGCTCCGGTGACAACCGCCCGTGCACCGCCAGGATCCGCTCCAACGTCGCACCGTCGACCCACTGCTCGGCCAACCACGACCGGCCCGGCTCCTCCACATAGTCATAGAGCGCCACGATGTTCGGATGCGACAACCCGGCCAACCGCTCGGCCTCGGCCCGCAACCGCTCACTCACCCCCGGCGCACCCCGCACCGCCTCGGCCAGCTCCTTGACCGCAGCATCGCGACCCAGCTCCACATGCCGCGCCCGGAACACTCGCCCCGTGGACCCCTGGCCCACCAGCGCCACCACCGCATACGGCCCGAACATCTCCGCCATGACAACCCCCGTGCGCCCGGCACTCAGAACCCCCACGGTCCCGGCCTCAGGCTAAGCACACCAACCCCACCTGTCCGACAATCCGGACACACACTGGGGACCACCCCAGAGACCTCGACCGATCCGAGTGGAACGTGACTCGGCCGGTCGAGCGAACGGAGCGCGCCGCTGGCGTGCGGACTCCTACACTCGGCCCATGTCGGCGACCCCGCACCCGGTGCCCTCGGGGTACGAGTACGTGCGTCGACTGGGCGCGGGAGGTTTCGGTGAGGTGTTCCTCGCCCGCCAGGTGGCGGTGGGGCGACTGGTCGCGATCAAGCGGATCCTTCCTCACGCCCTGTCCGACGCCGACAACGTGGAGCGGTTCCGCCGTGAGGCGCGGGTGCTCGCGGCCACGGACTCGCCGGCCGTGGTCCGGGTCTTCGACCTGTCGACGCAGGACGGGAACCTCTACCTCGTCATGGAGTACGTCCCCGGCCGCACCCTCACCGACCTGATCGCCGGCGGGCCGTTGCCGGCCGCGGACGGGCTGCGCATCCTCGCCGACGTGGCCGAGGCACTGCGGGAGATGGCGAGCCACGGGCTCGTGCACCGCGACGTCAAGCCCGGCAACGTGCTCGTCCTCCCGGACGGTCACGCGAAGCTCGCCGACTTCGGGCTCGCCCGGGCGGTCGCGGACACCTCCGCCTTCCGTACGTCGGGAGGGACCCCGTCGGGGACCCCGGCGTACTTCGCGCCCGAGATCAGCCTGGGGACGCATGAGCCGGACGCCCGCTCGGACGGCTACAGCTTCGCCGTGATGACCTACGAGGTGCTCACCGGACGACGCCCCTTCGAAGCCCCCGACGCCCTGTCCATGCTGATGGCGCACTGGGAGCGGGAACCGATCCCGCCCCAGGAGGCGCTGCCCGGCCTCCCGGCCGAGTCGTGTGCCGCCCTGCTGGCCGGGCTCGCCAAGGCGCCCGAGATGCGCCCACTCCCCCACGAGCTGGTCGCCCGCCTCGCGAAGATCGCCGCCGAGCGGTGGCCGGCCGTCGCCCGATCCCCCGACCCGTCGCCGAATGCGACCAGGCACGATCCCACCATCGTGTCCCCGGGCTTCGTGCCGCCGTCGCTGCCGTCCGGGTCAGCGGCCGCCGTTCCGCCGCTGCGACGCTCCCGCTCACGACGGACGGCGGCCCGCGCCGCCCTCTCCATGACGGCGGTCGTCGCGATCGCGATCGCCGGACTGTCGTGGTGGCGCCCGTGGGCGTCGACGGAGGACCTGGTCGTCGACTCCGTCGGCGTGACGGTCACGCCCGACAGCGGCCGCTGCCCCGAGGCGGAGTTCACCTTCACCGGGACCATCAGCACGAACGGAGCGGCGGGAACCCTCGCCGTCGCCTGGGAGCGACCCGACGGCGTGATGACCCCGGTCCGCCAGGTCAGCGTGTCGAGCGGGGAGGACGAGGTCAGCACTCGGCTGCGGTTCCGCTACCGGGGGCGCCAGCCTGCGTCCGCGACCGCGATCCTGCATGTCGGTGGGGATGACGAAGGAACTGCCAGTCCGACCGTGCGCTACGTCTGCCGGTGACGTCGGCAGGCCAACCCCAGCATTGTCAGGAACCGGACAGAACGGACGGCTCTCCGGTGCGATGCTTCAGGACATCAGCCAGCAGCACCCCGACAAGGAGGCCATCATGACCAGCAACTTCCAGCCCAGCGAGGACACCTTCGACGACGTGAGCGCCCACGCCTACAAGTCCGGCCGGATCGACGGCCCGGATGGCGAGGACACCGAGGGCCACGGGTTCCGCGGCAACATCGAGGCGACCGAAGGCGAGGACACCGAGGGGCACGGGACGCTCCGCGACAGCATCGAGGCGACCGACGACGACGACGGCGACGACACCGAGGGCCACGGCGTACGCGTCAGGTTCTGAACGTCTCCTGAGCCCGGGACCTCGTCCCGGGCTCAGTGCTGTCCGACCCCGGTCGCCGCCGGTCGGCGCCCCGGATGCGTCCGGGTCAGCCGCAGCGCCGCCCCGTCCCGCAGGGCCGCGGACGGCTGGTACTGGGTGAGCGCGTCCAGGAACGCCTCCCCGTCGACCCGGAGCATCCGACCGGCGGTCCGCGCAGTCACGGTGGCGGTCCGCGGCATCCGCTCCAGCAACCCGATCTCGCCGAAGTAGCCGCCCGCCCCCATGTCCTGCAGCCCGACCTCGGCCCCGCCCGTGACGGCGGTCGCGGTGAACACGCCCGACTCGATCACGTAGAACGCATCGGCGGGCTCGCCCTGGACGACCGGCGCGGCCCCGGCCGGCACGTCCACGAACTCAGCAGCCCCGGCCAGCTGGTCCAGTGCGCCGTCGCCCACGGACGCGAACAGGCCGCACCCGGCGAGCAGGTCCACCTTCGGCGCCAGCACGGTGCGGCGTACCCCGGCCTCCCGGTCCATCCGCCGCAGCCAGGGGGCGCCGAGCAGGCAGAGCGCGGGGACGCCGAGCCCCGACGCCCACAGCACGGCGTCGAGCCCGAGCACCTCGATGCCCACCGGCACCAGGGACGAGCCGATCAGGATCGCCAGCAGCATCAGCGCGTTGAACGCGCCGAACACCCGGCCGAGCACGTCGTGGGGAAGCGATCGCTGCAGGGCGGTCACCGCCAGCACGTCGACCACGAGGGTGCTGGCCCCCCTCACACACTGGATGGCGAAGGCCGCAGCCGGCTGGTCCACGACGAGGAACAGCAGCGTGGGGAGGCAGTAGCCGGCCATGCCCAGCCAGATCACCACGCCCAGCCGCGGCAGCCGCTCGAGCCGCGGCACCAGGCCGGCCGCCAGCAGCCCGCCGACGCCCAGCCCGGCCAGGAGGTAGCCGTATCCCTCGGCTCCGGTCCCGAGCACCTGGTCGGACAGCACCACGAACAGGACGGTGTCGACCCCGAACACGAAGGTGGCGACGATGCTGAACCCGACCAGGGTCGCGGCCGACGTCGACGAGCCGATGGCCGAGATCCCGACCAGCATCTGCCGCAGGGGCCCGACCTCGCCGCCCTCGGTCACGTCCACCGGCACGCTGCGCACGCGCACCATCGCGACCAGGACCGCCGAGGCCAGGAACGTCGCCGCATTGAGTACGAGCGTGACCCAGGGCGGCCCCACCAGAAGGAGGAGCCCGCCGAGACCGGGGCCGGCCACCACGCACACGTTGTCCACCGTGTTGCGCAACGCGTTCGCAGAGCCCAGGGTCCGCTCGTCGACCAGCTCCGGGGTCATCGCCACCGACGCGGGCTCGTAGGCCATGCCCAGGGTCGAGGAGACCGCCGCCGTGAGGACCACCAGCTCGGGGGGAGCGCCCAGGAACATCTCCACGGCCATCGCCACCATCACCCCGCAGAGCAGCAGGTCGAGGGTGACCATGAGCCGGACCCGCTCGAAGCGCTCCGCCACCACTCCGGCGTAGGCGCTGAACAGCAGCGCCGGCACGAACCGGCAGACCGTCGAGGCCGCGACCCAGCCGGCCGACCCGGTCTCCTGCAGCAGCCACACCGCCAGCGCGACGTTGTAGGCCCAGGTGCCGGTGGACGAGGTGGTGAACGCGGCCATGAAGTACCGGAAGTCGCGGTGCCGCAGGCCGGCGAGCAGCCCGGGACCGCCGGCGCTCACGTCAGTCCGGCCTTGCGTCGCAGGGAGGGCACGTCGAGCACGGTCAGACGCCCCCGGCCGAGCTCGATCACCTGCTGGGCCTGCAGCCGTTGCAGCACCTGGTTGACCGTGGGCCGGGTGCCGCCGACCAGGTCGGCGAGCTGTTCCTGGGTGAGCGGCACGACGGCGGTGGCGGCGCCGTCCGCATACACCTCGGCGAGGTCGACCAGTCGGCGGTAGAGCCGCCGGTCGAGGCCGACGTACATCTGCTCCAGCAGCCGTGCGCTCAGCTCGCGCACGCGGTCGGCCAGCGCCGCCACCACCAGGTCCTGCATCCCCGGATGACTCCGGCAGAGCTCGTGGAAGACCCCCATCCCGAGCACCCGCGTCTCCGCGGAGTCCAGCGCGACCACGGTGGCAGAGCGGCGCTCCGGCGCGCCGCGGCGCACCAGGGACAGCTCGCCGACCGAGTCGCCGGGGCTGAGCACGTTGAGCGTCACCCGCTCACCGTCGGGGGTCGACACCTGCACCGCGAGGTGGCCGGCCGCCACCAGGTGCATCGCGTCGGCGGGGTCGCCCTCGTGGAAGACCACCTCGCCCTTGCGGAACGTCCGCCGTCGCGCCGCGGCGGTGACGGCCGCGCGCTCGTCGTCGTCGAGCGCCGCGAGCATCGGCCAGTCCATGGCGCAGTACTAACACAATCGTCACCGCACGAGGGGCGACTTTGGCACACTCGACCCCATGCCCCGTCCCGACCTCGACCTCGTCCGGCTGGTCGCCCGGGTGGGCGACGCCCTCGGCACGGCGAGCCTGCCGGTCACGCTGGACGCCGAGCTGCGCCGGACCCTGGCGGGTCTCCGCCGGGTGTTCGGGGCCGCGGCGTGCTCGTACGCCCAGGTGGAGCCGGACGGCGCGGCCCTGCGCTTCGTCGCTGCGGACGGCGTCGGGGCCGAGGCCATCTCCGGTGTGACCATTCCCGTCAGTCGGGGCATCGTCGGTTGGGTCGCCATGTCCGGGGAGTCGATCCGGATCGGCGACCTGAGCACCGACGGTCGGTTCGCGCGCGACATCGCGGAGGCCACGGACTACGTGCCGACCACCATCCTCGCTGCGCCCGTCGTCGACGGCGCAGGTGAGGTCGTCGGCGTGGTCGAGGTGCTCGACCCGACCATCAGCGGCGCGGATCCCGGGCACGACCTCGCCGCGCTCGGCCTGGTTGCCGGTCAGCTGGCCGCGCTGCTTCGCCTCACCGCCGCGTTCGATGCGCTCGGCAGCGGGGTGATCCGATCGCTGGCCGATCCTGACGGCAGCGGGGAGTTCGACGACGCGTTGGGCCGGCTGGGCACCGACGACACGGGGGTCGCGCTCGGCGAGCTGGCCGCGGCCTTTCGTGAGCTGGCGGCGGCGGGGCCTGAGGCTGCCGCCCTGGCGGCACGGATGCTTCGCGAGGTCGCGACGTACGCCGGAGCCCGCCGATGACGCTGCCCGCGTGGTCGGCCGCGTTCGCGGACACCCGCGCGGTCACCGCACTCCCGCTGCCGGCACCCACCCGGGACTGGGCGTGGGGTGACGGCACCGGCTCCGGGGTGAAGGTGGCGATCATCGACAGTGGCGTGGATGCCGGCCACCCGATGGTCGGCGGGTTGGCGGGGGCCGTGTCGCTCGAGTCGGATCCCTCGCATCCCGACGGCGTACGCGCGACCGAGGGCGAGCACGAGGACTTCGTCGGTCACGGCACCGCGTGTGCCGGGATCATCCGGTCCCTGGCCCCGGAGGCGGAGCTCTACAGCGTCCGGGTGCTCGGCGCGAATCTCAAGGGCCGCGGCGCCGTCTTCCATGCCGGGATCCGCTGGGCCGTGGACCACGGGATGCACGTGCTCAACATGAGCCTGAGCAGCAAGAGCGAGCAGTGGTTCGCCCCGCTGCACGAGATCGCCGACCACGCCTACTTCCGAGGAGTGATCCTGGTCTGCGCCGCCAACAACCTGCCCGGAGCGACGTACCCCTCGGAGTTCTCATCCGTGGTCTCGGTCGCCGCCCGCGCGGCGGCCGGCGCCGAGTCGATCACCTACAACACGACACCGCCGGTGGAGTTCGGAGCCCGGGGGCTCGACGTGGAGGTCGCCTGGACGAGCGGGTCGACGACGGTGGTCAGCGGCAACAGCTTCGCCACCCCGCACGTGTCGGGCCTGGTGGCCCGCATCATGTCCGCGCACCCGGGGCTGACCCCGTTCCAGGTCAAGACCGTGCTGCACGCGATCGCTGACAACGCGCGCTGAGTATCGACCCGGCGTCACCGTTCGGCCCACCCGGAGGTCCTGCCGCGAGTACCTTGGCCTCGTGCCCGAGGGACCCATCGAGGACGTCACGATGCTGTTCTCCGACATCGAGGGCTCGACCCACCTGGTCAACCGACTCGGCGACCGGTGGCTCGAGGTGCTCGACGGACAGCGTCGGCTCTGTCGCGCCGCCTGGCTGCGGTGGCACGGCACGGAGATGGGCACCGAGGGTGACAGCTTCTTCGTCGTCTTCGGCGACCCCGCGCACGCCGTCAGCGCCGCACTCGACGCGCAGACCGCCATCTCCTCACACGCCTGGCCGGACGGCGCGCGGGTGATGATCAGGATCGGCATCCACACCGGTCCCGCCGTCCACCACGAGAACGGGTACGTCGGGGCGGACGTACACCGAGCCGCCCGGGTGAGCGCCGCCGCCCACGGCGGTCAGACCCTGGTCTCCGCCGAGGTCGTGCAGCGCGTCCGGGGCCGCCTGCCCGATTCCGTCGCCGTGCTGGACCTCGGCGACCACCAGCTCAAGGACCTCCCGCTGCCGGAGCGCCTCTTCCAGCTCTCCACGCCGGCCCTGCCCGCGGTGTTCCCACCACCCCGCGCGGTGGGTACCCCGGACCAGCAGCTGCGCGGGATCGCGGACTACCGGTTCATCCGCTCGCTGGGGAGCTCGACCCACGGGTCCCTGCACCTCGCGGTGCCCCCGGCGCGCCTCGGACGCGACGGGCAGTTCGTGACCGTCAAGGTCATGCAGGGGCTCGACAACGACGCCTCGCTGCGCCGGGTCACCCGTGAGCTGCGCGCCTTCGCGGGCGTCAGCTCGCCGTACCTCGTGTCGCTGGTGGATGCCGGCACGCAGGGCGACGAGCTCTTCTACGCGATGGAGTACTGCCCGCACGGTTCTCTCGAGTCGCCGGAGCACGAGCTCGACCGGTCCGAGCGGTTGCTCGCCGTGGCACAGGCGGCGCGCGCCGCGCACGCCATGCACGAGGCGGGACTGGTCCACCGGGGGATCAAGCCGTCCAACATCCTGCTGGCCGACGACGGCGCGCGACTCGCGGACCTGGGCCTCGCGCAAGCGCTGGAGCCGACCCAGAGCATGACCAGCCTGGGTGCCATCAGCGCGGCCGACTTCGTCGAGCCCGCCCAGCTCTCCGGCCGGACCGCGACACCCGCCTCTGACATCTGGTCCCTGGCCGCCACCCTGCACTGGGCGCTGAGCGGAGACGGCCTGTACGGCGTGCTCCCGGAGGACGACCCACTGTTCTGCGTGCGCCGCATCCTCACCTCGCCCCCGCGGATCAGCCCGCGTCTCGGGACCGATGGTGTCGCGGCTCTGGTCGCCCGCTGTGTCGGGGTGAGCCCGGACCAGGGTCCGGCGACCGCACTCGCCTTCGCGGAGGCGGTCGAGCAGCTCAGCTGAGCGCGACGCGGACTCAGCCGGACCAGGTGCGGGCGACCCGCTCGGCGAGATCGGCCAGGGCGCCGGCCGGGTCGGCGAAGGCACGCTCCTCCCCCACCAGCTCGACCATCGAGTACGCCGACTCCACGCCGAGGGCGCGCATCTCCCGCGATCCGACCAGCACCTGGCCGGCCAGGGCCACACACGGGCGGAGCGCCTCGGCGGCCACCGCCGCGACGCCGTACGGCACCTTCCCGGACCGGCTGGAGAAGTCGAAGGCGCCCTCACCGGTCAGCACCACGTCGGCGCGGCGGGCCCGGTCGAGCAGGCCGACCGCGTCGGCGACCAGGCCGATGCCGGGCACCCGGGCACCGCCGAGCAGCAGCAGTGCGTAGCCGAGCCCCCCGGCCGCGCCGGCACCCTTCTCGAGCGCGGTGCGGCGGCCGGCGAGCCCGGCGAAGTGCTCCAGATCGGCGTCGACCGCGACCAACCGGTTTTCGGCGAGGCCCTTGCCCGGGCCGAACGTCTTCGTGGCCCCGAACAGCCCGGCCAGCGGGTTGTCCACATCGCTGGCCGCGACCAGCTCCACCCCAGCCAGCGCCGCCAGCGCCGGGCCGAGGTCGACGCCGGTCAGGTCCCCCAACGGCCGCGACCCGGCATCCAGCGGTCCGGACGCGGTGGCGCCCAACGCGGCCAGCATCCCGGCACCGGCGTCGTTGGTGCCAGCGCCACCGAGGCCCACCACGATCCGGGTGGCTCCCGCGCCGGCGGCCGCGAGCAGCAGCTCTCCGACGCCGAAGCTGGTGGCGGCCTCGACGTCGCCGTCACGGGCCAGGTGCCGGCCGCAGGCCTGGGCGCTCTCGACGTAGGCCACCTCGCCGACCCGCAACAGCGACGCCGGCACCGTCACTCCGTAGGGACCGCGGACCGTCACCACCGAGAGCTCGCCGCCGAGCGAGGCGTGCAGCACGTCCAGGAAGCCGGGGCCGCCGTCCGACATCGGACACAGGTCGACCTCGCTCGCGGGCGAGCGGCGCAGCCAGCCGGCCGCGATCGCCTCCGCGGCCCGGACGGCGGTGAGGGTCCCGGCGAAGGCGTCGGGCGCGACGAGGACACGCATCCGGCCATCCTCGCCGATCGGCTGCGACGTCATACGCTCGGGTTGCCATGACGACCACTCCGAACGACGTCCTGATCCGGCCGATGCGCCACGACGACGTGCCCCTGGCGGAGCGCCTCAGCTCCAGCACCTTCCGCGAGCTGGACCTGCGCACCCAGCCTCGCTCGTGGCCCGACCCCGCGGAGCGCTCCCCCGGGCGCGCGGAGAAGTGGGTCGAGCGGACCCGGCACCTGCTCGGCACGGACGCCGCCGGCTGCTGGGTGGCCGAGCTCGAGTCGGAGGCCGGCGTGGAGCTGGTCGGCTACGCCACCTCGCTGACCCGGGAGCTGATGTGGGTGCTGTCGAGCTACGGCGTCCGGCCCGGGCTCCAGGGCCGCGGCATCGGCCGGCAGCTGCTGGCCGCGGCGCTGCTGCACGGCCGCGGCTGCCTGCGCGGCATGCTCTCGGCGTCACGCGACCCGCTCGCCGTCCGCCGCTACCACCAGGCCGGGTTCACCCTCCATCCGCACATGTACCTCACCGGCAGGGTCGACCGTGCCGTGCTCCCGGTGGTGGAGAAGACCCGCGAGGGCAGCGCCGGCGACCTCGACCTGATGAACTCGGTGGACCGGGCGACCCGCGGTGCGGCCCATCTCGGTGACCACGAGGTGCTGCTGCGCCAGTACCGCCTCGTCGTAGCCGATGCGTCCACCGGGTCGGGCTATGTGTACGTCGACGGGCTCGGGGCGCCGCAGCTGCTGGCCGCCACCAACCGGCGGACCGCGACCCGGCTGCTGTGGGAGGCGCTGGCCTCCTCCGATCCCCTGGTCAACGTCGACATCTCGCACGTCACCCCCGCCAACGCCTGGGCCGTCGACGTCGGGATGACCGCCAGGATGGAGCTGCACACCCACGGCTACCTGGCGCTGCGCGGGATGAAGCCCCCGACGCCGTACCTCCACCACGGGTCGCTGCTGTGAACCTCCCTAGGATGGCCGCATGACCAGCTCCCCCGGAACGAGCACCATCGACCTGCCGCTGCTGCCCCTGGGACCCGGCAAGGACCTCGGCGCCGAGCGCGGCGTGGAGTGTCCCGGTGACCTCCCCGCCGCCTCGGACCCCGATCTGGTCGAGCGCGCCCGCGCGGCCAAGGAGGCGCTGGGTGAGCGGGTTTTCGTGCTCGGCCACCACTACCAGCGCGACGAGGTCATCCAGTTCGCCGACGTCACCGGCGACTCGTTCAAGCTGGCCCGCGACGCCGCCGCCCGCCCCGCCGCGGAGTACGTCGTGTTCTGCGGCGTGCACTTCATGGCCGAGTCCGCCGACATCCTGACCGCGCCCGAACAGAAGGTCGTGCTGCCGGACCTGGCCGCCGGCTGCTCGATGGCCGACATGGCCCGCCTCGGCCAGGTCGAGGACGCCTGGGACGCGTTGAGCGACGCCGGACTCGCCGACAGCGTCGTCCCCATCACCTACATGAACTCCAGCGCGGACATCAAGGCGTTCTGCGGGCGTCACGGCGGCGCCGTGTGCACCTCCAGCAACGCCGAGGCGGCCCTGGAGTGGGCGCTCGAGCAGAAGCCCGACGCGAGGGTGTTCTTCTTCCCCGACCAGCACCTCGGCCGCAACACCGCGGTGCTCAAGCTGGGGATGACGCTCGAGGACTGCGTGGTCTGGGATCCGAGGCTGCCCAACGGCGGCAACAGCGTCGAGCAGCTGCGGGCGGCGCGGATGATCCTGTGGAAGGGCCACTGCTCGGTGCACGGGCGGTTCCGTGCCGACGTGGTCGACGAGCTGCGGGAGAAGATCCCCGGCGTCTCCATCCTGGTGCACCCCGAGTGCACCCACGACGTGGTGCTCAAGGCCGACCTCGTCGGGTCGACGGAGTTCATCATCAAGACCGTCGAGGCCGCGCCGCCCGGCTCGAGCTGGGCGATCGGCACCGAGCTCAACCTGGTCAAGCGGCTGGCCGCCGCCCACCCCGACAAGCACGTCACGTTCCTCGACCGGACGGTGTGCTACTGCTCCACGATGAACCGGATCGACCTGCCCCATCTGGTCTGGGCCCTGGAGTCCCTGGTGGCCGGCAACGAGGTCAACGTGATCCGGGTCGACCCGGAGACCGAGCGGCACGCCCAGGTCGCGCTGCAGCGGATGCTCGACCTGCCCGGCAAGTCACACCGGGACTGACCGGACGGCTCAGTCCCGGACGACTCGGTCCCGGACGACTCAGTCCCGGACGACTCAGTCCCGGACGACTCAGTCCCGGACGACTCAGTCCCGGACGACTCAGTCCCGGACGACTCAGTCCCGGACGACTCAGTCCCGGACGGGGAGCTCGAACCAGGCGATGGTTCCGCCGTCGGGGCGCGGTGCCAGGCCGATGGTGCCGCCGTGGGCCGCGACCACCCGCCGGCACGTGGCCAGTCCGATCCCATTGCCCGGCTCGGACTTGTCGACCCGCACCAGCGGCTCGAAGACCCGCTCGCGGTGCTGCTCCGGCACACCCCGACCACGGTCGGCGATCTCGATCCGCCACCGGTCCCCTACGCGGGCACCCGACACCTCGACCTGGGCCGCCTCACCGTCGGCCGTGAACTTCGCGGCGTTGGCGAGCAGGTTCTGGATCACGACGCGGAGCTGGGTGGCGTCGCCCGGGACGGTCGGCAGATCGTGCACGGTGACGGCGCCCCGGGGCAGCGCACGGTCGACGTCCGCGAGCGCCTCGGCGAGCACGGTGTCGAGGTCGACGTCCACCAGCTGGGGGTCGCCGCCGAGGCGGGCGAAGTCGAGGAGCTCGTTGATCATCGCCTCCATCCGGGCGGCGCCGCGGCTGGCGCGGACCAGCAGCTGGCCCAGCGCACCATCGACGGCACCGAGGTCCTCGATCTCCTCCTCCATCATCCCGAGCGAGAGCCCGAGCGCGGTGAGGGGGTTCTTGAGGTCGTGACTCACCTGGCCGGCGAACGCCGCCAGCCGCTCGTTGGAGCTCTGGAGCCGGCTCTGAGCCGAGCGCAGCTCGCCGACCGTGCTCTCCAGCTGTCGGCCGCGGAGCTCGAGCTCCAGCACGTCCATCACCCGGCTGGCCAGGGTGGCGATCATCCCGGCCCGGTCGTTGTCCAGGGTCCGCGGCTTGTCGTCGAAGACGCACAGCGTGCCGATCGTGACGCCGTCGGCACCGGTGAGCGGGTGCGAGGCATAGAAGCGCACCCGGCCGCGTTCGCCCGTGACGAACGGGTTGGACGAGAAGCGCACGTCCTCCCGGGCGTCGTACGCCACGATCGGGACGCCGGCCTCGACGACCTGACTGCACATCGCGTCCTCGTAGGAGCAGACCTTGCCGGCGAAGCCGTACGTCGCGACCTGGTGCTGCTGGGTCGCGGTGAACAGGTTGATCGTCGCCATCGGCACGTCGGCCACCCGCGCCGCGAGGTCGACGAGGGCGAGCAGCTCGCTGCGCGGCGGACGGTCGAGGACCTCGTAGCGCTCGAGTGCCGCCACCCGGGCGGAGTGGTCAGGGTCCTTGCTCACAGTCCCGGTGCTCCCCATACGGCCAGCCAGCGTTGCAGGTCGGGCTCCATCGGCAGCTCACCGGTGAGGTGGTCGCGGACCTGGAGCTCGAGCAGGTTGTCGCGGCCTTTGCCGGACGGGGCGAAAGGATAGAACGTGCCCTGCTTGTAGAGGTACACCAGCCCCACCCCGCGGCCGCCCGCGTCGCGGAACGTGACGATCGAGCAGAGCAGTCCGTGACCGAAGCCCTGCTCCTCGAGCATGGTGTTGACCGTGTGCAGGTCGGTGCAGAGCGCGGACATCTCCTCCTGGCGGGCGACCAGCCAGGTGAAGCCGTAGTCGTCGAGGATCTTCTCGACGTCGGGGTCGTCGTCGGCATCCAGCAGCTCGACGATGTCGGCCTGGGTGCTGGCGAACGCGGCGCCCTCGGCCTCGCGGTAGCAGACCGCGCCGATGCCGGTCGGCGTCAGCCCGGCCGCCGTCTCCAGCGTGATGGCCGCGCTCGGCACCATGAACAGCGAGTCGAGGTTCGCGGGCCTGGCCGTCGACCGTCCCCGCACCGCATCCCAGAAACCCACGCCTCAGCCCGTCGGACGGCCGAGCTCGGCGGCGATCCTGGCCAGCTGCTCCAGCCGCTGCTCGAGCGAGGGGTGCGTCGACGAGAGTGACTTGAGCGAGGCGCCGCTGATCGCGGGGGCGATGAAGAAGGCGTTCATCGCGCTCGCCGCCCGCAGGTCGCGCGACGGGATGGCCGCCATCTCGCCGGTGATCTTCTGCAGCGCCGAGGCCAGCGCGCCGGGCTTCTGGGTCAGGTACGCGCCCGATCGGTCCGCGCACAGCTCGCGGTAGCGCGAGAGCAACCGGGTGAGGAAGAAGCTGATCGCGTAGACCACCAGGCTGACCGCCAGCGCGATGAAGTAGGCCGGAGCACCGTTGCTGTTGCGGCTGCGGCCGATTCCGAGACCACCGAACTGGGCACTGCGGGTCAGCATCGCGGCGACGATGCCGGCCGACGAGGCGATCGTCATCACCAGCACGTCACGGTGCGCGACGTGGGACAGCTCGTGGGCCAGCACGCCCTCGAGCTCCTCCGCGTCGAGCTTGTCGAGGATGCCGGTGGTGACGCAGACGACCGCGCGCTGGGGCGAGCGTCCGGTGGCGAAGGCGTTGGGGATGTCGACGTGGGAGATGCCGACCCGGGGCTTGGGCATGTCGGCCAGGGCGCAGAGCCGGTCGATCATGGCGTGCAGCTCCGGGGCTTCCTCCGGGGAGACCTCCCGGGCGCGCATCGCACGCATCGCGACCTTGTCGGAGGACCACCACTGGTAGAACGCGACGCCGATGCCGATGATGCCGATCAGGAACGCGAAGTCCGGGAGCACGAACATCAGCGTCACGACCAGGCCGACGAACAGCGCGCCGAGCAGGAACATCACCGTCGTCATCCGCACGGTGAGCCCGACGTCCTTGATGAAGCGCGAGCGGGCCATGGCTCAGGCCCCGCGTCGACTGACTACGGCGGTCATGGTCAGGCCTTGGCGTCGGGGTTCTCGGTGCTGGTCTCGACGGTCTCCGGCTCGGAGCGGAGGATGTCGCCGCCATCGGCGGCCTCGATCGCGTCGGGCTGGTGGCTGGCCTTCAGGCGGGCCAGCTCGGCCTCGACGTCGGAGTCCGAGCTCAGCGCGTCCAGCTCGCGGGCAATGTCGTCCCCGCCGCCGGGCGCGGTCACGTCGTCGAGCGCACCCGAGGCGATCAGCTCGTCGATCGCACCCGCGCGCGCCTGCATCTGCGCGGTCTTGTCCTCGGCCCGCTGGATCGCCTGGCCGACATCGCCCATCTCGTCACCGACGCCGGAGAGAGCCTCGTTGATCCGGGTCTGCGCCTCCGCGGCCGTGTAGGTCGCCTTGATGGTCTCCTTCTTGGTGCGGAAGGCCTCGACCTTCGTCTGCAGCCGCTGCTGGGCGAGCGTGAGCTTCTCCTCCTCGCCCTGGAGCTGGGCGTGCTGCACCTTGAGGTCGTTGATCTGCGTGGTCAGCCCGGACTTGCGGGTCAGGGCCTCGCGAGCGAGGTCCTCGCGGTTCATGTCGATGGCCTTCTGGGCCTGGCCCTGGAGCTTGGCCGACTGCTGCTCGAGCTGGTTGACCTGCAGCTCCACGCGCTTGCGGCTGGTGGCGACGTCCGCCACGCCCCGGCGTACCTTGGAGAGCAGCTCGATCTGGCGCTGGTAGCTGTAGTCGAGGGTCTCGCGCGGGTCCTCGGCACGGTCGAGTGCCTTGTTGGCCTTCGCGCGGAAGATCATGGTGAATCGCTGCCAAAGGCTCATGCTGGTGCGGCCCCCTCGGGTCGTCCGTCGGTGATTCGTGATGTGCGTGTCGTTCCGTGTGGTTCAGCCTAGGGCCAAACACAAGCGGGGGCGAGGCGCGGGCTGCCGGTAGGCTGGGTCGCGCACCCCGTTCCCCTGCTGGTTAGGCGTCCCCCGTTGTTCCGTCGCTCGAAGTCCTCCCCCGCCGAAGAGTCCGCCGCCCTCGCCAAACCGGGCGGCAAGGGTCGGCCCACGCCCAGCCGCCGAGCGGCCGAGGCGGCCGCCCGCGAGCGGGCCCGGCTCCCTCGTGACCGCAAGGCCCTGGCCAAGCGGCAGCGCGAGCTGCGTACCCAGTCGAGCCGTCAGGTCCGCGAGGCGATGCGCACCGGTGACGAGAAGCACCTGCCGCCGCGCGACCAGGGTCCCCGCAAGCGCTTCGTGCGCGACTTCGTCGACAGCCGGATCGGCTTCTCCGAGCTGCTCGCCCCGATGCTGATCCTGATCATGGTGCTGGGCTACGGCGCGGCCGGCTCCGGCGGCATGGCGTTGGCGAACTCGCTCTGGTTCACGACGATCCTGCTCGTGGTAGCGGACATCCTGTGGCTGCGCTTCCGGCTGCGCCGCGCGGTCGCGCAGCGCTTCCCCGAGGAGGGCGTGAAGGGCGTCACCTGGTACGGCGTGATGCGGGCGATCAACCTGCGTTTCCTGCGGCTGCCCAAACCGCAGAAGAAGATCGGCCAGGCGCTCGACGAGCACTACCGCTGACCCGGTGCTCATCGGCCTCGCAGCGGCGCTCGTCGCCGCCGCCCTGTTCGGCTGGGCGGCCGTCGTCCAGGCCCGGGCGGTCCGGGCGATGCCCGGGACCGAGGAGCGGTTCGGCAGCTTCGTCCGGGCCGGGGCACGGGACCCGCTGATCCTGCTCGTCGTCGGCGCCTACCTCGTCGGCTTCGTGCTGCACGCGGTCTCGATCTGGCTGCTGCCGCTCTACCTCGCCCAGGCGGCGATCTCGCTGTCGATGCCGGTCACCGCCGTCCTCTCGGCCCACCGGCTGCACGAGCCGCTGGGACCGGCCCGCTGGACCGCGGTCGTCGCGGTGACCGTCGGCATCGCTCTGCTGGCCGCCGGATCCGGCGCCCCGGGAGCGGTGACCACCTCCTGGACCTTCGCCCTGTCCGTCCTCCTGGGCCTGGCGGCCGTCACCGTGGCCGGCCTCGTGGCACGGGGCGGCGCCGCGCTGCTGGGCGCCGTCGCCGGCTGCGGGTACGCCGGCTCCGCGCTGGCCGTGCGTGGGGTCGGGGCGGAGATCTCCGGGCCGGTCGCGGTGGCCGCACTCGCGGTGCCGGCGTTGGGTCTCGTGGCGTTCTGGCTCTACTCCCTGGCCCTGGCCCGGACCGGCGTCGCCGCGGCCACCGGAGCGCTGATCGTGCTCCAGACCGCCGTCCCGGCGGCGGTCGGGATCGCGTTCCTCGGTGACGAGGTACGCAGCGGGTGGTGGCCGGCGATCGCCGCCGGGCTGGTCCTCGGGGTGGGGGGTGCGGTGGCGCTGTCCACGCCCCCGCGCGCCGATGTCAGGATGGCCGCATGAGCTCCACCCCCCGCAGATCCTCGCTGCGATCCGGCCTGCTGCGATCCGGCCCGTTGCGATCCGGCCTGCTGCGATCCGGCCTGCCCGGGGATCCCGGATGAGCGGCCCGACCGCCGACGTCTCCGTCCGGGTCGCCTGGGGCGACGACGCCCCGGGGATCGCCGCGGTGCAGGTCCTCGTCTGGCGCGCGGCGTACGCCGACCTGCTGCCGGGCGACGCGCTCGCCGACCTGGACGTCGATCAGATGGCCGCCGCCTGGCGGGCCTCGCTGGTGCAGCCGAAAGACGCCCGCAACCGGGTCCTGGTGGCACTTGAGCGCAACCGCATCGTCGGCTTCGCGATCACCGGGCCCACCACCGACCCCGACTGCGACCCGGTCGCGGACGGGGAGGTCTCGGAGTTCTGCGTCGAGCCCGACGAGCAGCGCAAGGGCCACGGCTCACGGCTCGTCCAGGCCTGCGCCGACACCCTGGTCGCCGACCGGTTCACCCGCGCGGTGACCTGGCTGACCAGCACCGACGACGCGCTGCGGGAGTTCCTCGCCGGCGCCGGCTGGGCACCGGACGGCGCCCACCGCGAGCTCGATCTCCACGGCGACGGCACCGTGCTCGTCAAGCAGGTCCGCATGCACACCGCGCTGGCGTAGGCCCGAGGTCACAGAAATTCACCGGGCGCCCGGGGAATCTCACTCCTGTCAGGGAAAGCATTGCCTGACACGAGAGGAATTCCCCGGCCGCCCGGTGAATCCTGAGGCGCCTGAGGTCAGCTGACCGAGACGGCGCTCCAGGCCGCGCCGACGGCGTTGTACTGCGTGCTGCCGGAGCCGTAGAGGTCACGAGCGGCGTTGAGGGTCGCGGTGCGGGCGCCCTGGTAGGTCGTGCTCGAGGTCATGTACGTCGACAGCGCACGGAACCAGATCTTCGCGGCGGCGTCCCGTCCGATGCCGGCCACCGTCGAGCCGTTGCAGGTCGGCGAGTCGTGCGCCACCCCACCGATGCTCTTGGCGCCCGACCCCTCGGCGAGCAGGTAGAAGAAGTGGTTGCCCACGCCCGAGGAGTAGTGCACGTCGGACTTGCCGATCGTCGCGTTGTAGCAGTCGAACGACGACCCGTCGCTGCTCGGCTTGTCCATCCGGCGGAACCCGACATGCTGCTTGAGGTCGAACTCCTCGCCGATCAGGTAGTCACCGGCGTCGTTGGCGTTGCCCGCGTAGAACTCCACCATCGTGCCGAAGATGTCCGAGGTCGCCTCGTTGAGGCCCCCGGACTCCCCCGAGTAGGTCAGGTTGGCGGTGTTCTCGGTGACCCCGTGGGTCATCTCGTGCCCGGCCACGTCCAGCGACACCAGCGGGCCGAAGTCCACGCCGTCGCCGTCGCCGTACGTCATCTTCGAGCCGTCCCAGAACGCGTTGACGTAGCCCGAGCCGTAGTGCACCCGGCTCGGCGCACCGGTGCCGTTGCCGAAGATGCCGTTGCGGCCGTGCACCAGCTTGAAGTAGTCGAACGTCTCAGCACCGCCGTACGCCGCGTCCACCCCGGCCGACTCCCGGTTGCTGTTCGTGCCGTTCCCGAAGGACAGGTCGGGGCTGGAGAACACCGTCCCGTTGGTGCAGCCCGACCCGAAGATCTGACACATCAGCGAGTCCTGCTTGTTGTTCATGTCGGAGGTGGCCGAGCCGCCGCGGGTGCCGTCCTTGAGCAGGTAGCTGCTGCCGGACTGGGTGACCTGCACCGGCACGGTGCCGCTGTAGAGCGACTGGCCCGAGCCCTCGGCGGTCTGGATCCCCTGCTCCGCACGGAGCACGGCCCCGCTGGCGGCGTCGACGTACGTCGCGAGGCGGGACGGGGTGCCGTCGGACTGGGTGCCCCCGCTCATCACCCGCCAGGCGAGCCGCGGAGTGTCCCCGGTGGCGTCGACGACCAGCCGGGGGCTGCCGGTGGCCTTCTGCCCGGCGATCGAGCGGTTGAGCCTGCTGGGCGCCAGCGCCTTGACCGCCGCGCCGTGCGCGGCGAGCCGCGGGGAGGTGGCGAGGTCGAGCGGTGCCTCCAGGGTCTGGCTGACCGCCTCCAGGGAGCCGCCGGGGGCCTGGTGCACCACGAGGTCGCCACCGACGACGGGGAGGCCGCGGTAGGTGCGGTCCAGCCGCACGTGGCTGGTGCCGTCGCCGTCGACGGCCCGGTCGGTCACCGTGAACGCCTGGCCGACGGCCTCCCGGGCGACACCCGGGTGCGCGGCGAGCGCCTCGAGGGCGCTGGGGCGGTCCGCGGCCGGCTGCGCACCGGCGGGAGTGCCCAGGGCGATCCCGGTGGTGGAGGCGGCGGCCACCGCGAGAGAGGCCAGAACTCGGGTCGAACGCATGGAGAATTTCCTCACTGTCACAGGGACCGAAAAGTCACAACTGCTCGAACCTGCCAGCAGGGGCCCCGGGAGGGAAGGGAGATCTGCGTGCAGGTTCGTGCATTGCGCAAACCTGCAGAAACCCTGGTGAGGTCGGGTTTCAGTCGAGCTCGAGGAAGTTCTCGAGTCCCACGGTGAGGCCCGGGTGCGCGGCGATCTGGCGCAGGCCGGTGAGCACCCCGGGCGCGAACGAGGCCCGGTCCAACGAGTCGTGGCGGATCGTCAGCGTCTCCCCCGGACCACCGAGCACGACCTCCTGGTGGGCGAGCAGGCCGCGGATCCGCAGCCCGTGGACCCGAACCCCGTCGACGTCGGCGCCGCGGGCACCGTCGAGCGAGGTGGTCGTCGCGTCGGGCATCGGCGCGGAGCCGGCCTCACGTCGGGCGGCGGCGATCAGCTCGGCCGTACGCCGGGCGGTGCCGGAGGGCGCGTCGGCCTTGTCCGGGTGGTGCAGCTCGATCACCTCGACCGAGTCGTAGAACGGCGCGGCGACGACGGCGAAGCGCATCATCAAGATCGCGCCGATCGAGAAGTTGGGGGCGATGAGGACACCGGCGCCGGGGTCGTCGCCGAGCCGGGAGCGGAGCCGGTCGAGCCGGGCGTCGTCGAAGCCGGTGGTGCCGACCACGGCATGGATGCCGTGGTCGATGCAGTACGCCAGGTGGTCCATCACCACGTCGGGGTGGGTGAAGTCGACGACCGCGTCGACACCGGTCTCGACCAGTGTCTCGATGTCGTCGCCGACGTCGAGGCGGGCAACCAGGTCCAGGTCCTCGGCCGCCTCCACGGCGGCGCAGATCTCGCTGCCGACCCTGCCCTGCGCGCCCAGCACGCCGACCTTCATGTGTGTGCCCGTCACGCTCCCAACCTACCGGCCGAGGGGACGCCAGGGACGCTCCGGGGACCTCGGGGTGGGTGGGTGACTGACGAACCGGGTGGGGAATGGCAGGCTGGCCCCATGGTTGCGCAGACGATCCCGGCCCGGATCCGCTGGTCGGTCGACATCCTCGACCCCCAACCTGCCGACCAGGTGCTCGAGATCGGCTGCGGACCCGGGTACGCCGCCGAGCTGATCTGCGACCGTCTGGACAAGGGCAAGCTGCTCGCGATCGACCGCTCGGAGTCGGGTGTCGACCGCACCAAACGGCGCTGTGCCGACCACCTGGCCGCCGGTCGACTGACGGTGCGCCACATCGACCTGGCCACCCTGCGGGTGCCGGTCAAGCGACTGGACCGGGTCTTCGCCTTCAACGTCAACCTGTTCTGGGTGCGCGACTGCGAGGCCGAGGTCGCGCTGCTCCACGAGCGGATCTCCCCCGGCGGCGCGATCTTCCTGTTCTACGAGGTCACCGAGATCACCGAGGTGCCGCGGATCGTGGAAGGTGCCTCGGCGGCGCTGGTCAAGGCCGGCTTCCGGGTCACGGTGGTGGAGAGCAAGAAGCCCGCGGTGATCGGCCTGATCGGCCGCCGTTGAAGGTTTTCGTCTAATGATTGCTTGCATAAGGAATCTTCCTACTCTACGCTGGCATCAGACCTGACCCCTGCGGAGGCCCCATGCGTGCGGTGATCCTCACCGTCGACCAGCGCGGCAGCCAGTCCTCACCGGACCTGGTGACCGAGGCGGCCGCGACGTACGCCGCGGGAGCCGTGCTGCCCTTCGACCGCACGGCCGGCGACGAGATGCAGGCGCTCTACACCGACCCCGCGGCGGTCATCGACACCGTCGGGCACCTGCTCCGCGAGGATGCCTGGCACATCGGCCTCGGCATCGGCGAGGTCGAGACCCCCCTTCCCGACCACGCCCGGGCCGGCCGCGGACCGGCCTACGTGCTGGCCCGTGATGCGGTCACCCGCGCCAAGATCTCGCCGGCCCACCTCGCCGTGGGTGGTCCCGGCTACCGTGCCCGTCAGGTGGAGACCGTGCTCTGGCTCTGGGCCGGGGTGCTGTCCCGCCGCACCGCCAAGGGCTGGGAGGTCGCCGACCTGGTGGGCTCGGGAGTCACCCATCAGCAGATGGGTGAGCGGCTCGGGATCACCCAGTCGGCCGTCAGCCAGCGCGCCCGGGCCGCCGGGCTCGTCGAGACCGACCGGGCCCGCGACCTGGCCACCGAGCTGCTCAGCGAACTTCTCGAGGAGGACTGATGGAACTCGTGGCCCCCGTGGTGCTCGCCACCGCCGTCGCGCTGGCCCTCCTCGGGTGGCGGCTACCCACCCGCGGTCAGCTGCTGGTCGCCGGCGCCCTGGTGCTGCTGCTGGCCGCGGCCGCCGCCCTGGCACTCGCCGAGCTCCACGAGGACGACTCCGACAACGTCGGCCTGGTCCTCGCCGGGATGCTGGCGGTGCTCGGGGGCGGCGTGGTCACCTCGTCGGTGTTCGGACTCGTCGACGGCACGGACGGCGACCAGGTGGGATCGATGCGCCGGGCCGGGGACGTGCTCCGCGGCGGTGCCTGGATCGGTGGGCTCGAGCGGTGCGGGGTCTTCGTCACCCTGCTGGCCGGCTGGCCCGAGGGCCTGGCGGTGATCCTCGCGCTCAAGGGCCTGGGCCGCTACCCGGAGCTGCGCACCGAGACCCCCGGCGCGGCCGAGCGGTTCATCATCGGCACCTTCACCAGCGTGCTGTGGGCGGTCGCCTGCGCCGGCGCCGCGATCACGATGGCCTGAGCGCGATGACCGACTCCCCCTTCGACCTGCACGGCCGGGTCGCCGTCGTGACCGGGGCGGGCAGCCCGCACGGCATCGGCTTCGCCACCGCACGGCTGCTCGGCAGCCTCGGGGCCGGCGTGGTGCTCGGTGCCACCTCGGAACGGATCCGCGACCGGGCCGGTGAGCTCTCCGCCCAGGGTGTCGACGCGTCGTACGTCGTGGGCGACCTGACCGAGGAGGGTGCGGCGCAGGGCCTCGTCGACGCCGCCCTGCGACAGCACGGCCGGCTCGACATCCTGGTGAACAACGCCGGGATGATCTCCACCACCGATGCGGACTTCGAGTCCGGCACCGCCGCGCAGCTGTCGCTGGAGACCTGGCAGGCCTCCCTGCGCCGCAACCTCGACACGGCCTTCCTGGTCAGCCGGGCGGCGCTCCCCGCGATGCGCTCGACCGGCTGGGGCCGCGTGGTGATGGTGGCCAGCGTGACCGGGCCGGTGATGGCGATGCGCGGCGACGTGGCCTACGCGGCGGCCAAGGCGGGGATGATCGGGCTGGCCCGGGCGCTCGCGGTCGACGTCGCGTCCGACGCGATCACCGTCAACGCCGTGGCGCCGGGCTGGATCGCCACCCAGTCCCAGACCGACGACGAGCGTCGCCAGGGCGAGCGGACGCCCCTGGGGCGCAGCGGCCTCCCGACGGAGGTGGCGGCGGCGGTCGCCTGGCTGAGCTCGCCCGGAGCGTCCTACGTCACCGGGCAGTGTCTGGTCGTGGACGGCGGCAACAGCATCGCCGAGGAGCGCGCCTGAGAAGCACCCCGGTCGCTAGCGACGACGCGGGCGTGCCTCGGGACCGACCACGGCGAGCATCTGCGGCTGGGCGAACAGGTCGGCCGCCAGCGTGCGCACGTCCTCGACGGTGACCGCGTCCACGCGAGCCAGCACCTCGTCGATGGCGAGCAGCTCGTCGTGGACGAGCTCGGCCTTGCCGATCCGCGACATGCGCGACCCGGAGTCCTCGAGGCCGAGCACCAGCCCGCCGCGGAGCATGCCCTTGCCGCGGGCCAGCTCCTCGTCGGTGATGCCGTCGGCGGCCACCTTGCGCAGCTCCTCGTGCACCACCGCCAGCACCTCGTCGAGCTTGGCCGGCAGGCAGCCGACCGAGACGCCGACGACACCGGCGTCGGCGTAGTGACTGGCGAACGAGAACACGGAGTACGCCAGTCCGCGCACCTCGCGGACCTCCTGGAAGAGCCGCGACGACGTGCCGCCACCCAGTGCGGTGTTGAGCACGCCGAGGGCGAAGCGCCGCGGGTCGCTGCGCGTCATCCCCTTCACCCCGAGCACGAGGTTGACCTGCTCGAGGGGGCGCGTGGTGTGCGACGTACCGGCGGTGACCCGGCGGACCCGGTCGGTGACCACGGCGCCGCGGGGGCCGTCGGAGCCGGCGAGGAAGCCGTGGCGCCCGAACGCGGTGCGCACCCGGCGCACGACGTCGGCGTGGTCGATGTTGCCGGCCACCGCGACGACCATGGTCGCCGGCCGGTAGTGGCTGCGGTAGAACCGGGCGATCTGGTCCCTGCTCAGCGCACCGATGGACTCGACGGTGCCGGCGATCGGACGGCCGAGCGGCGAGTCACCCCAGGCCTGGCTGGCGAACAGGTTGTGCACCACGTCGTCGGGGTCGTCGTCGTGCATGGCGATCTCGTCGAGGATCACGTCACGCTCGGCCTCGACGTCGTCCTCGCTGATCACCGAGTTGGTGACCATGTCACCGAGGACGTCCACGGCGATGGGCAGGTCGTGGTCGAGTACCCGGGCGTGGAAGCAGGTGTACTCCTTGGCGGTGAAGGCGTTGAACTCCCCGCCGACCGCGTCGAGCTCGACCGAGATGTCCATCGCGGAGCGTTCGCGGGTGCCCTTGAAGAGCAGGTGCTCGAGGAAGTGGGAGCAGCCGTGCAGGGCCGGGGTCTCGTGGCGCGACCCCACCCCGACCCACACGCCGATGCTGGCCGAGCGCACCCCGGCCATCTGCTCGGTGACCACGCGCAGGCCGCCGGGCAGGACCGTACGGCGTACGCGGGCGGTCACCTGGCCGGCGCCGTCACGCTCGGTGAGCAGGGTGCGGGTGCTGCCGCTGCGCTGCGGCTCGGTGCTGACCCGGCGCTTCCGGGAAACGGACAACCGGCCAGCAGCGAGCTGCTGGCCGGTTGCCGATGTCGACGAAGGGGTCACCCTCAGCCTTCTGCCGCGTCCTCGGAGCCGTCGGCGGACTCGTCGTCCTCGACCACGGGGATCAGGGACAGCTTGCCGCGGTCGTCGATCTCGGCGATCTGCACCTGGATCTTCTGACCGACGGACACGACGTCCTCGACCGCGTCGACCCGCTTGCCACCGGCCAGGCCGCGCAGCTTGCTGATGTGCAGCAGGCCGTCCTTGCCGGGGAGCAGCGAGATGAACGCACCGAAGTTGGTCGTCTTGACGACCGTGCCGAGGTAGCGCTCGCCGATCTCCGGCATGGTCGGGTTGGCGATCGCGTTGACGGCCTGACGGGCGGCCTCGGCCGACTCGCCGTTGGTGGCACCGATGTAGATGGTGCCGTCGTCCTCGATGGACAGCTGGGCGCCGGTGTCGTCCTGGATCTGGTTGATCACCTTGCCCTTGGGGCCGATGACCTCACCGATCTTGTCGACGGGGATCTTCACGGTGATGATCCGCGGCGCGTGCAGCGACATCTCCTCGGGCTCGTCGATGGCCTCGGCCATGACGTCGAGGATCGCGTGCCGGGCGTCCTTGGCCTGGTTCAGGGCCGAGCCCAGGACCTCGGCCGGGAGGCCGTCCAGCTTGGTGTCGAGCTGGAGAGCGGTGATGAACTCCCGGGTGCCGGCGACCTTGAAGTCCATGTCGCCGAACGCGTCCTCAGCGCCGAGGATGTCGGTCAGCGCGACGTACTCCGTCGTGCCGTCGACCTCACCGGTGATGAGACCCATCGCGATGCCCGCGACGGAGGCCCGCAGCGGGACACCCGCCTGGAGCAGCGACATCGTGGAGGCGCAGACCGAGCCCATCGAGGTGGAGCCGTTGGAGCCCATCGCCTCGGAGAGCTGACGGATCGCGTAGGGGAACTCCTCGCGGGTCGGCAGCACCGGCAGCAGCGCCCGGCGCGCGAGCGCACCGTGGCCGACCTCGCGCCGCTTCGGCGAACCGACGCGGCCGGTCTCACCGGTGGAGAACGGCGGGAAGACGTACTTGTGCATGTAGCGACGCGACTTCTCCGGGGAGAGCGTGTCGAGCTTCTGCTCCAGGGTCAGCATGTTCAGCGTGGTGACACCCAGGATCTGGGTCTCGCCGCGCTCGAACAGCGCCGAGCCGTGGACGCGCGGGATCACGCCGACCTCCGAGTGCAGCGGCCGGATGTCGGCCAGGCCGCGGCCGTCCATGCGGACCTTGTCGCGGAGGACACGGTCGCGGACCAGCGACTTGTTCAGCGCGCGGAACGCCGCGCCGATCTCCTTCTCGCGGCCCTCGAACTGACCGGCCAGCTTCTCGAGCAGGTCGGTCTTGATGGAGTCGAGCTTCTGCTCGCGATCCTGCTTCGCGGTGATGCCGAGCGCCGAGGCGGTGTCGCTCTTGACCGCGGCCTCGACGGCGGCGTACGCGTCGTCCTCGAAGTCGAGGAAGATCGGGAACTCCTGGACCGGCTTCGCGGCCTCCTTGGCGAGCTCGACCTGGGCCTGGACCAGCTGCTTGATGAACGGCTTGGCGGCGTCGAGGCCGCCCGCGACGATCTCCTCGGTCGGAGCCTGCACACCACCCTGGACCAGGGTCCAGGTCTGCTCGGTGGCCTCGGCCTCGACCATCATGATCGCGACGTCACCGGTCTCGGTGACCCGACCGGCCACCACCATGTCGAAGACGGCGTCCTCGAGCTGGCTGTGCGTCGGGAAGGCGACCCACTGGCCCTCGATGAGGGCGACGCGGACGCCACCGACGGGGCCGGAGAACGGCAGGCCGGAGAGCTGCGTGGAGAGCGACGCCGCGTTGATCGCGAGCACGTCGTAGGGGTGGTCGGGGTCGAGCGCCATGACCGTGATGACGACCTGGACCTCGTTGCGCAGACCCTTCTTGAAGGTCGGGCGCAGCGGGCGGTCGATCAGGCGGCAGGTGAGGATCGCGTCCTCGCCGGGACGACCCTCGCTGCGGAAGAACGAGCCGGGGATCTGGCCGGCGGCGTACATCCGCTCCTCGACGTCGATCGTCAAGGGGAAGAAGTCGAGGTGCTCCTTGGGGTGCTTGCTGGCGGTGGTCGCCGACAGCAGCATGGTCTCGTCGTCGAGGTAGGCGGTCACCGAACCGGCGGCCTGCCGGGCCAGCAGCCCGGTCTCGAACTTGACGGTGCGGGTGCCGAACTTGCCGTTGTCGAGAACGGTTTCGACGGCGGAGATGACGGGTCCCTCGTTCAAAGGGTTCCCTTTCTGTTCGCGGAGCGATCCGCTCGTCCGCCTCAGTGAGCCCGGATCGGGCAGGTGAGTGCGGGAGTCGAAGTGATGCCCGCCTGCCTCGATGAGGGGGCCGGTCTTCGATCGAGGCCCGCAGATCTCGTGATCTGAAGGCCACTACCGAGGACCGGGCCAGACGTCGCGGGTCGCTCCTGGTGTGTGTTCTTGTTCTGTTGGCGAGCCTAGCCCCGTCCCGGACGAATGTCGTCAGAGGGCGGAGGCCGGGCAGATGTGGCGAGAGCGGCCACCAGGACTGATGGCCGCTCCGCGGTCACGTGAGGGGGGTCAGCGGCGCAGGCCGAGACGCTCGATGATCGAGCGGTAGCGCGCGATCTCGGTCTTCTGCAGGTAGTTGAGCAGCCGACGGCGCTGGCCCACGAGGAGCAGCAGGCCGCGACGGCTGTGGTGGTCGTGCTTGTGCGTCTTCAGGTGCTCGGTGAGGTGCTTGATGCGGTGCGTGAGCAGCGCCACCTGGACCTCCGGCGAACCGGTGTCGCCCTCGCCCGTGCCGTACTCGGCGATGATCTTCTTCTTGGTCTCCGCGTCGGTACCGATGGACATGCGGCCTGCCTTCCAGTTCGTCGTTGCGCGGCGCGCCGGGGCCTGTTCACCCGGGCACTCTCGATCCGCGGCCGTTACACGGCGTCATTGCGTGGTTGCTGCCCCAGTGCGGGCAACCCACGCAGACTACCAACGTGACGCATCGCACCGGAAATCGAGCACCGCTGGCCCAGGGGCGCGGCGCCTGCTCGCCGCGCCCCCGTCCGACGTGCTGCGTCCGACGTGCTGTGTCCGGGTCAGACCGCGGGCGGCGGGTCCGACTCCGTACGACGCTCGGCGACGCTCTGGCTGCCGTCCGAGTGCGTCGTGGTGGCGACGGAGGTGGCCCGTCGGCGCGAGTTCGCCTGGACCGCGGTGAGCACCACGATCAGCACTCCGGCCAGCGCGAGGATCCAGCCCACCATCGTCAGGTCCACGTTGGCGATCATGTCGGTCACCGCGAACGCGAGGATCAGCCCCAGCGCGATGAGGAAGACACCGAGTCCGTAACCCATGCCCCACTTCCCTTCGTCTGTCGCCCGCAGGAGGGACGATCCCGACGAGGGTAACCGCCACGCACGTCGATCGACGGCAGGCCGGAGCCGGTGCGAGCTCGCGGCGGGTGACAGGATGCAGGCGTGGAGAAGCGCATCGGCGTCTGCAACCTGTGCGAGGCGATCTGTGGCCTCGAGATCACCCTCGAGGACGGTCGGGTGACCGGCGTCCGCGGCAACGCGGCGGACCCGCTCTCGCGCGGGCACATCTGTCCCAAGGGGGTCGCCATCGGCGACCTCCACACCGACCCGGACCGACTGCGGCGCCCCGTACGCCGCGACGGGGACGCCTGGACCGAGATCGGCTGGGACGAGGCGCTGGACCTGGTCGCGGAGGGGTTGTCCCGGGCCGTCCGCGACGGTGGACGGGACGCCGTGGGGATCTATCTCGGCAACCCCAACGTGCACAGCCTGGGCTCGATGACGCACGGCACCGCGATGGTCAAGTCACTGGGCACCCGCAACCGGTTCAGCGCCACCTCGGTCGACCAGCTCCCGCACCAGCTGGTCGCGCACCTGATGTTCGGCCACCAGCTCCTCCTCCCGGTCCCCGACATCGACCGGACGTCCTTCTTCCTCGTCTTCGGCGCCAACCCGATGGCCTCCAACGGCTCGCTGATGACGGTCCCGGACTTCCCCAACCGGCTCCGCGAGCTCAAGGCCCGGGGCGGTCGGATGCTGGTCTTCGACCCGCGCCGCACCGAGACCGCCAAGGTGGCCACCGAGCACCACTTCGTCCGCCCCGGCTCCGACGCGTTCGTGCTGCTGGCGATGCTGCAGGTGCTCGTCGCCGAGGGCCTCGCCGCGGCGCCGGCGTACGCCCACGGCCTCGACGCGGTCGAGCAGGCGGTGCGAAGGTTCACCCCCGAGCGCGCCGAGGCGCACAGCGGGGTGGCCGCCGGCGAGATCCGCCGGGTGGCCCGGGAGTACGCCGCCGCCGACGGCGCCGTCGCCTACGGCCGGGTGGGTGTCTCGACCCACGAGTTCGGGTCCGTGTGCCAGTGGGCGGTGAACCTGCTCAACGTGCTCACCGGCAACCTCGACGCGGTCGGTGGCGCGATGTTCACCTCACCGGCGATCGACGTGGTCGGCACCGGCCTGATCGGGCGCGGCCACCACGGTCTGTGGCGCAGCCGGGTCCGCGGCCTGCCGGAGTCGGGGGGCGAGCTGCCCGTGGCGGCCCTGCGCGAGGAGATCGAGACACCCGGCGACGGTCAGATCCGGGCGATGCTGACGCTGTCCGGCAACCCGGTGCTCTCCACTCCCGACGGCACGCGGCTGGACACCGCGCTCGGGGGCCTCGACTTCATGGCCGCGGTCGACATCTACGTCAACGAGACCACCCGGCACGCCGACGTGATCCTGCCCCCGACCACCGCGCTGGAGCGGGACCACTACGACCTGGTCTTCCACACGCTGGCCGTCCGCAACACCGCGCGGTTCACGCCGGCGGTCGTTCCGCCGGCCCCCGACAGTCGCCACGACTGGCAGATCTACCGCGAGATCGCGCTGCGCACCGCCGCACGGCTGCCGGACAGGGCGTCGCTGAAGAAGCGGCTGGCCCGGCGGCTCCGCCTCTCCGTGAGCCCGACGGTGCTCGTCGGGCTCCTCCTGCGCCGCGGCGGCCGGGTGACGATGAGGCAGCTGCGTGCCCACCCCGAGGGCGTCGACCTCGGGCCCCTGCAGGCGGGCCGGCTCCCGGGCGCCCTGCACACCAGGGACAAGCGGGTCGACCTCGCGCCCGACCTGGTGCTCGACGACGTACGCCGCCTCGACGACGTCGCCGCCCCCGTGGTGGGTGAGCTGCTGCTGGTCGGGCGCCGGCACCAGCGGGACTGCAACTCCTGGCTGCACAACGCGGAACGCCTCACCCGGGGCAGGCCGCGCCACCAGCTGCTGATGCACCCCGACGACCTGACCGAGCGCGGCCTGCGCGACGGCGGCACGGTCAGCGTGCGGTCACGGGTCGGCACGGTCCAGGTCGAGGTGGCCGCTACCGACGACATGATGCGCGGCGTGGTCAGCCTCCCCCACGGCTACGGGCACGCCCGGCCGGGCAGCCGGATGCGGCAGGCGGCCACCGTCGCAGGCGTCTCGATCAACGACCTCACCGACCCCGAGCGCCTCGACGTCAGCGGCAACGCCGCGCTCAGCGGGGTCCCCGTGACGGTGACCTCGGCCTGACCCCCTGCCGGCTCAGGCCGCGCACGCCAGCGCGTTCTCGATGACCGCGACCAGCTCGTCGCGGGTCGGACCATCGCTGTACGCCGGCCGCCAGCCGGACTCGTACACCGCCCTCGCCCACGACTCGGCCGGGACGAGGGAGTCTGGAAGCGCGGTCATCGACATGAAGGCGCCGGAGTGCTGCCAGATCCGCGGGTCCACCTCGGCCGCCCCGTGGATCGCCAGGGAGGTGAGCGGACGGGAGAGGTCGAGCTCAGCGCCCTGCCAGCGCTCCACCGCGACGTCGTCGTTGGCGATGTGGTCGGCCACCCACGGCCGGATCTGTTCGTCGCACCACGCGCCGAACGGCTCCGCGACCGTCTTCGGATCGGCCCCCGCGTCGAGGAGCGCGAGCAGAGCGACGACCTGCATGCTGGCCATGGCCACCCCCCGGCCGGCCGTCGGTGTGGTCGTCGAGACGGCGTCCCCGATCGCGACGAGCCCGGGCACCATCCGTTGGCGTCGGTAGACGTTGCGCAGCGCGCCGCCGACCAGCACACCGGACTCCGGACGCGACCGCTGCGGGTCGGTCCACTCCGCCAGGCCGGGGATCGCCCGGCAGGCCGCCTCGAAGGCGTCCTGGTGCCGCAGCTGCTTGAGGGCGGCATCGGCCGTCGGTCGGATCAGCACCACCGAGAAGCAGCCCCGCTCCTGCGGGAACACCAGCACCTGGTAGCCGTCGAAGCCGCCGAACCATCCGATCACGTTGCTGACCGGCCCCGGCTCGGCACCCGGGCGGAGGCGGTAGGAGCGGTCGACGTACGCCATCCCGCAGTCCCCGCCGAGGGTGTCGAGCGAACCCGAGAGCCGGGATGCCCGCCCGGAGGCGTCCAGCACGAGGTCGGCGTCGAACCGTGTCCCGTCGACCACGGCGCCGACCACGCGGCCCCGCTCCTCGAGCAGGCGGTCGACGTGACCGACGTGAAACGCCAGGCCCGGCACGTCCCGGGAGGCGATCCGCAGGGCCCGCTCGTAGGTGGCGCGCCTCGAGTGCACGATCACCGGGTCGCCGGTCAGCCCGAGCTCCGCCAGATCCGACGGCTCGGGCCCCAGGGAGCACCAGGCCTCGTAGGCCTCGGGCCACTCGGACTGCAACAGCCAGCTGACCTGTGGGCGGAAGTTGTGGGCGTGCGCGAACTGCATGACCCCGCGCCGCGGCCAGCCGCCTCCGGCCTCCGGGCCCGGGTCGCGGTCCACCGACGTGACCCGGTGGCCACGGCGGGCGAGCGTGGCACCGAGGGTGAGGCCGGTCGGCCCCGACCCGATGACCAGAATGTTCATCACGCACCACCTTCCGTTACACTTGAAGTGTTTTCACTACATTCATAGTCACTCCAAATGATCCCGGAGTCAAGATGTCCGAGGCAGCCAAGCGCACGTACCGATCGGACCTGCGCGACGAGCAGGCGCGTGCGACCCGGCGGCGCATCGTGGCCGCCGGCGGCGATCTGTTCGTCGAGCGCGGCTATGCGGCGACCACGGTCGACGCGATCGCCGAGCGTGCCGGCGTCAGCCGCAAGACGGTGTTCAACTCCGTGGGCGGCAAGCCCGCCCTGCTGAAGCTTGCCTGGGACTGGGCGCTGGTGGGCGACGACGAACCGGTTCCGATGGCCGAGCGGTCCGAGCTGCAGGCGCTGGCGGCCGAGACGGATCCCGACACCCTGGTGTCCCGCTGGGCGCGCTTCGACGCCGCCATCGGAGCCCGCCTCGCCGACCTCTATCCCGTGCTGCTGGTCGCGGCCGACGGGGATCCGGAGGTGGCCGCCCTGAACCAGGAGTCCGAGCGGAACCGGCACGGGGGCGCCCGGTGGCTGGTCGACCTGCTCGCCGACATCGGGGGTCTGCGCCCCGGCCTGAGCCGGGAGCGGGCCGCCGCGGTCGTCGCGACCCTGATGGACCCGGTGCCCTACCGGCGTCTGGTGCACGACGCGGGCTGGACCTTCGAGGAGTACGCCGATCACCTCGCCCGGATGGTCACCGCCGCGTGCCGGTGAGGGATGACCGCCCGGGCGGCCCTCACCGCGGGCGCCTTCCCGAGCGACGGCTTCGCCTGAGGGGTCGGCTCAGGCCTCCAGCACGTCGCGTACGGCGGCGCGGGCGGCCAACGGGTCCGGTGCGGCCAGGGCCGCGGCGGCCGCGGCCCGGCAGGTCTCCATCGACGCGGTGGCCACACGGGCGCCCACCGGGCGGACCGCGGCCGAGGCCATGGAAAGAGACGTGATGCCCATCCCGATCAGGACGGTGGCCAGCATCGGGTCGGCGGCCGCCTCGCCGCAGACGCCGACCGACTTGCCGGCCCGCTGCCCCGCCGCGGCGGTCATCTCGATCAGGTGCAGGACCGCCGGCTGCCAGGCGTCGGTCAGGTGGGCCAGCTCGGTCGCCATCCGGTCAGCGGCCATCGTGTACTGGCTGAGGTCGTTGGTGCCGATCGAGAGGAAGTCCACGACCTCGAGCATCCGGTCGGCGAGCAGGGCGGCGCTCGGCACCTCGACCATGATCCCGGCCTTCAGCCCGCGGTCGCGTACCTTGCCGGCGAAGTCCTCGGCCTCGGCGACGGTGGCGACCATCGGGGCCATCACCCAGGTCTCGACCCCGGTGCGCTCGGCCGCCAGCGCGATCGCGTCGAGCTGGCGCTCGAGCAGGCCGGGGTTGTCGAAGGAGAGCCGCAGGCCGCGGACCCCGAGGGCGGGGTTCTCCTCGCCCTCGATGGTGGCGAACGCGATCGGCTTGTCGGAGCCCGCATCGAGGGTGCGGACCACGACGTACTGGCCCTCGCCGAAGGCTTCGAGGATCCCGGCGTAGATGTCGGCCTGCTCGTCCACCGAGGGCTCGTCCTGCCGGTTGAGGAAGCTGAGCTCGGTGCGCAGCAGGCCGACCCCACCGATGGGCGCGGACGCCGCGACGACCGCGGACGAGGCGTCGGCGACGTTCGCCAGCAGCATGACCGGGGTGCCGTCCGCGGTGGCGCCGGGACCGGTCCACGAGTCGAGGTCGGCACGTGCCTCGAGGTCACGGGCGACCCGCCGGGTCGCCTCGGCCTCGTCGGGGTCGACCTCGACCAGGCCGGTGGTGCCGTCGAGGAGC
The DNA here is from genome assembly GCA_963767955.1 of uncultured Actinomycetota bacterium. Lineage (GTDB taxonomy): Bacteria > Actinomycetota > Actinomycetes > Propionibacteriales > Nocardioidaceae > Nocardioides. Next base: position 1,613,515 of record CAVYGA010000003.1, read on the forward strand.
ACCCGGGTGCCCGAGGCGATCCCCATCGCGCCGGCGGCACCGACCACGCAGGGCAGACCCAGCTGGCGCGCGATGATCGCGGTGTGGCTGGTGGGCCCGCCGCGTTCGGTGACCAGGCCCAGCACCAGGCCGGGGTCCAGCACCGCGGTGTCCGAGGGCGCCAGGTCCTCGGCGACCAGGACCGACGGCTCCCGAGGCGTCGGCACGCCGGGCTCGGGCTCGCCCACGATGTTCGCGATCACCCGGCGCTCGATGTCGCGGAGATCGGTGGCCCGCTCGGCCATCAGGCCGCCCATGCTGGTGAAGAGGGCGACGAACTGCTCGACGGCGTTGCGCACCGCCGCCACGAGGTCCGTCCCGGAGGCGAGGTCCTTGCGGACCGCGGAGCGCAGGCCCTTGTCACGCGTCAGGCCGGCGCTGGCGGTCAGCACCTCGGTGGCCGCGCCCGTGGCACGGGCCGCGGTCCGGGTGAAGCCGTCGGCGACCGCGGTGGCCGCGTCGTCGTAGGCCGCGAGAGCGGCGTCGGCGTCGGCGAAGTCACCACTTCCGAACCGCTCGATCGCGGCCGGACTGACCTCGCCGCGGACGACGAGGGCTGGACCATGGGCCAGCCCGGGAACCACGGGGGTTCCCTGGACGGCGGTGGATACGTCAGAGTGCGAGGTGGAGCCGCTGCGCGTGACCATGGTCACAAGTTAATCCCCTCTACCCCTTGACAGTCAACACATTCGGGCATAAAACAACATAATCACAGGAATTCAAACCCCGGAGGTGGGATGTACGCGGAGGAGCGCCAGCAGGCGATCGTCGACCTTGTCGGTCAGCGGGGCCGGGTCTCGGTCGTTGACCTGGCCCATCGCTTCGAGGTGACCACCGAGACGGTCCGCCGGGACCTGTCGTCCCTGGAGCGGCTGAACCTGCTCCGACGGGTGCACGGCGGCGCCGTGCCCGCGGGCACGCTGACGATGATGGAGACCGAGCTCAAGGACCGCGACGCGGTGAACACGGCACAGAAGGACCGGATCGCCAGTGCCGCGCTGGAGCTGCTGCCCACCGCCGGCGCCACCGTGGTCCTCGACGCCGGCAGCACCACCGACCGGCTCGCCGGACGACTCCCCCGCGACCGCGAGCTGACGATCTTCACCCACGCCGTCCCGATCGCGGCCCGGCTCGCGGCCTTCCCGCAGATCGACCTGCACCTGCTGCCCGGCCGCGTGCGGGCCACCACCCGGGCCGCGGTCGGTATCGAGACCGTCGAGGCCCTCGCCGACCTCCGCGTCGACATCGCCTTCGTGGGCACCAACGGCATCTCCGTCGGCCACGGGCTGTCCACCCCCGATCGCGACGAGGCAGCCACGAAGCGGGCGATAGTCGCCTGTGCCCAGCAGTCCGTGGTGCTCGCCGACTCGACCAAGATCGGCCTGGAGCGCACCGTCCGCTTCGCGGAGCTCGGCGACGTCGACGTGCTGATCACCGACGACGGCATCTCGCGCGCCGACCGCAAGGCGTTCGAGTCCGCCGGTCTGGACGTCGTGGTCGCATGATCCTGACCCTCACCCCCAACCCGAGCATCGACCGGACCGTCGACCTCGCCGAGCCGCTGGTCCGCGGCGCCGTGCACCGGGTGGCCGCCGCGATGTCACAGGCCGGCGGCAAGGGCGTCAACATCTCCCGCGCGGCGGTGGCCGCGGGCCTGGCGACCGTCGCGGTGCTGCCCGCGTCGCCCGACGACCCGTTCGTCCAGGAGCTGATCGCGGCGGGCGTCGACTGCCAGCCGCAGGCGCCGACCGGAGAGGTCAGGGTCAACCTGACCATCACCGAGCCCGACGGCACCACCACCAAGCTCAACACCCCGGGCGCCGTGGCGACCCCCGCCTCCCTCGCCGCGCTCGAGGCCGGGCTGCTCCGCCACGCCGAGCACGCCGACTGGGTGGTGCTGGCCGGCTCGCTGCCGCCCGGTGCGCCGGTCGACTGGTACGCCGACCTGGTGCGCGCGCTGCGGCGTACCCACGTCCGCATCGCGCTGGACACCAGCGACGCTCCGCTGGCCGCCGTGGTGGCCGGGCTCCCCGACGCCGCGCCGGACCTGATGAAGCCCAACGCCGAGGAGCTGGCCTCGTTCACCGGTCAGGAGACCGAGCGTCTCGAGGCCGACCCCGCGGCCGCGGCCGCGGCCGCGGCCCAGCTGGTCGCCCAGGGCGTCGGGGCCGTCTTGGCGACTCTCGGCGGCAACGGCGCGGTGCTGGTCACCGCCGACGGGGCCTGGCACGCTGTCGCGCCCCCCACCAACGTCGTCAGCACCGTCGGTGCCGGCGACTCGAGCCTGTTCGGCTACCTGCTCGGGGACGTCCGGGGTGGGTCGCCCACCGAGCGGCTGGCCCTGGGTGTCGCCTACGGCAGCGCCGCTGTCGGGCTCGCCGGAACCACCGTTCCGAACCCCTCGCAGACCCACCCCGACCTGGTCGAGGTGCGTCCGCTCAACCCCTCTCTGGGAGAACCGACATGACCGACATGATCACGCGTGATCTCGTCCGCCTCGACGCCGCCCTCGGCGCCGACAAGGCCGAGGTCATCCACGCCCTCGCCGCCGTGGTCGCCGACGCCGGGCGCACCGCGGACCAGGGCCAGCTCGTCGAAGACGTCCTGGCCCGAGAATCGACCTCGCCGACCGGGCTGCCCGGCGGCATCGCGATCCCGCACTGCCGCACCGCCGCGGTCGAGGTGCCGACGCTCGCGTTCGCCCGCCTCTCCCCCGCGGTGGACTTCGGCGCCAAGGACGGACCCGCCGACATCGCGTTCCTGATCGCCGCGCCGGCCGGCGGCGACGCCACCCACCTCACGGTGCTCACCAAGCTGGCCCGGGCGCTGGTGAAGTCGGAGTTCACCGACGCACTTCGCGCCGCAGCGGACCCGGACGAGGTGGTCCGGCTGGTCAACGACGTCGTCGGCCCGCCCGCGCCCGCCGCCACAGCGCCGGCCGCGGCCGCGGCGGCGAGCGGCTCCGCCGCGCCCGCCGCTCCGGCGACCACCCCCTCCGAGCCGGCCGCCCCGGCGGGGCGCCGCAGCCTGGTCGCGGTGACCGCCTGTCCGACCGGGATCGCGCACACCTACATGGCCGCCGAGGCCCTGGAGGCCGCCGCCGAGCGCGCCGGCGTCGACATCCACGTGGAGACCCAGGGCTCGGCCGGGTCCACCCCCCTGGCCCGCGACCTCATCGCGAACGCGGCCGCGGTCATCTTCGCCGTCGACGTCGGGGTCCGCGACCGCAGCCGGTTCGCCGGCAAACCGGTCGTCTCCTCGGGCGTGAAGCGCCCGATGGACGACGGCGACGCCATGATCGCCGAGGCGCTGCGCTACGCCGACGACCCGAACGCTCCCCGGATCGAGGGTGACGCCGCCGGCGCCGGCGGTGGTGGCGAAGCGCACCAGGGCGCCGGCGAGAGCTGGGGCGGGCGCACCCGCCGCGTGCTGATGACCGGCGTGTCCTACATGATCCCGTTCGTCGCCGCCGGCGGCCTGCTGATCGCGCTGAGCTTCCTGCTCGGCGGCTACGAGATCGTCGGTCCGTACGGCGACATCGCGGTCAACAACACCATCTTCGACCTGCCGGACCCTGACGCCCTCGGCCTCGAGCACGCGTTGTTTAGCTCCGGGCTGATGGCCTACTTCGGCGCGATCTTCTTCATCATCGGCAAGACCGCGTTCGCGCTGTTCATCCCGGCGCTGGCCGGCTACATCGCCTACGCGATCGCCGACCGGCCGGGTATCGCGCCCGGTTTCGTCATGGGTGGTCTCGCCGCGAACCTGTTCAACGTGCAGACCGGGGACGGCGTCGCCCTCCCTGCGACCGGATTCATCGGCGCCATCATCGGTGGTGTGCTGGCCGGTGTGATCGCCCACTGGATCGCCAGCTGGAAGGTGCCGACCTGGGCCCGCGGACTGATGCCGGTGCTGGTGATCCCGCTGTTCACCTCGATCATCGCCGGGCTGCTCATGATCATGGTGTTCGGCAAGCCGATCAGCTGGCTGATGGACCAGCTCGCCGACGGGCTGAACTCGCTGTCCGGCAGCAGCGCCGTCCTGCTCGGCATCATCCTCGGCCTGATGATGGCCTTCGACATGGGTGGTCCGCTCAACAAGGTCGCCTACACCTTCGCCGCCGTCGGCGTGGGTGGTGCCGCCCTGGCCAGCGACGCCCCGGAGCTGAAGATCATGGCCGCGGTGATGCTGGCCGGCATGGTGCCGCCCATCGCGCTGGCCCTGGCCACGGTGCTCCGGCCGGCCCTGTTCACCCCTGCCGAGCACGAGAACGGCAAGGCCGGCTGGGCCCTCGGGTTGTCCTTCATCACCGAGGGCGCGATCCCGTTCGCGGCCGCCGACCCGCTGCGCGTCATCCCCGCGATCATGCTGGGCAGTGCGGCCACCGGCGGTCTCTCGATGGCCTTCGACGTCGCCGTCCGGGCGCCCCACGGCGGCATCTTCGTGCTGTTCGCCGTGTCCAACCTGGTCGGCTACTTCATCGCCCTCATCGCCGGGGTCCTCGTCGGTGCGGCCAGCGTCATCGTGCTCAAGTCTCTGGGTCACCGTGACCCCGACGTGGCTACCGTCTGACCTGCACCACCACGCTGCTCAATCTCAACGTCCACAGAACGAGGAGAACCATGCCCACCAGAACCGTCGTCGTCGGCTCGGCCGTCGGACTGCACGCCCGTCCCGCAGCAATCATCTCGGAAGCGGCCGGGGAGCTCGACTCCGAGGTGACGATCGCCGTCCCGGGTGACGAGGGCGTCGACGCGAGCTCGGCGCTGCTGATCATGACCCTCGGCGCCGGGAACGGCGACACCGTGGAGGTGTCCGGGGACGACCAGGCCGCGGTCGACGCGATCGCCGCGCTGGTCGAGAAGGACCTCGACGCCTGACCCCACCCGGTCCGACGGACGTCGGGGTCGGTGACGACGCTCGCTCGCGAGCAGCGCTCCGACCTCGACGCCCGGCCCGGCCGCGTCCCGGCCGCGGGTCAGTCGGCGTGCTGCATCATCCGGTACGCCGCCCGGGCGCTGACCGCCCGTTCGAGCTCCCGGACGATCGTGGTGAAGAACTGCTTGCGGTAGAGCTCGTCGGTCACCGCGTAGACGGTGAAGTAGAGCCCCGAGAACGCCGCCAGGAACACCGAGACCTGCACCAGCTCCTGGCTCAGGTGGTCGCCCCGACCCAGCAGTGGGGTCGGCGGGTGGGTGACCCACACCTCGATCACCTCGGGCTGCATGACCAGGGCGCCGAAGACCAGGAAGAACGCGAACACCGAGAGCGACAGCAGCAGCACCTGCACGGCCTGGGCGATCAGCAGCACCAGGATGAGGTTGGCCTTCTGCAGCCCACCGAGGCGCTCGTCCAGCACCGGGTGCGACTCGTCGCGGTCGGCGTACGACCGCGCGGCGGTCTCCAGCGGGGTGCCCCGGCAACCCGCGACGAGGCGGGCCGGGTCGAGGTCCCGGTCGAAGATGTCCATCTCCTCCGGCAACCGCACCAGGAGGAACGCCACCGCGATGGCGCTGAACAGCAGGACGGTCAGCCACATCACCGCGCCGTCGAGGGTCGCGGAGACCTGCCACACCTCGGCGTTGATGAACAGGAACGTGATGAACAGCAGCAGCAGCGGGAGCGCCCGGGTCACCAGCGGGAACAACAACCCGAGGCTGCCGAGCGTGCGCCTGAAGGCCCAGCGCGCGATCGCGCCGGCGCGCAGGGTGGTCAGCGCGTAGATCGCCGACACCACGATGACGACCTGGCTGCCGAGCACCAGCCCCGACCCCGCGTCGACGCCGGGGCGGTCGGTCAGCCAGACCAGCATCGTCCCCGCCACCGCCCCCAGGACCAGGCCACCCAGCAGCACCGACAGCAGCCGGCGCCGCCGCAGGCCGGCGTGGACCCGGGCGCGGACGTCGTCGACGAACCAGGGCAGGCCGTGGGCGACGAACCAGGCTTCGGCGGCCCGGAGGTCCGGGTCGGGGACGCTCACGGGGCCAGCACCTCGCGGGCTCGGGCCACGTCGTCGTCCATGGTCGCGACCAGGGCGTCGACCCCGTCGAAGCGCACCATGCCCCGCAGCCACTCGATGAACGAGACCTCGACCTCGACGCCGTAGAGCTCGAGGTCGGTGCGGTCGAGGACGTGGGCCTCGACCCGGCGCCGGCGGTCACCGTCGAAGGTGGGGTTGGTGCCGACCGAGATGGCGGCGGGGTAGGTCTCTCCGGTGTCGCGGCGGCGCAGCCACCCGGCGTACACCCCGTCGGCGGGGGTCGCGGTGCGACCGTCGGTCGGGACGTTGGCGGTCGGGTAGCCCAGCTCGCGCCCGCGCCGGTCGCCCTCGACGACGACACCGCGGACCGTGAACGGCCGCCCGAGCGCCTCGGCGGCACCCGACACGTCGCCGGTGGACAGGCAGGTGCGGACGTACGTCGATGACCACACCTGCGGGCCGCCGTCGAGCGCGATGCCCTCGGCCTCGAAGTCGTGGCGCACCCCCGCCTCGCGCAGCGTCGCCACGTCGCCGGCGGCGCGGTTGCCGAAGCGGAAGTTGGCGCCGACCACGACCCCGCGGGCGTGCAGCGCGTCGACCAGCACCCGCTGGATGAACTCCTCCGGGGACCACGAAGCCATCGCGCGGTCGAACGGCAGCGCCAGCACCGCGTCGACGCCGCACCCACCGAGCAGGGCGGCGCGGTCGGGGATGCCGGTCAGCGTCGGCGGAGCGTGGTCGGGGCGGAGCACCGCCATCGGGTGCGGGTCGAAGGTCACCGCGACCACCGCGTCCACCCCGAGCTCGGCGGCGGCCTCGCGAGCCCGGCGTACGACGTGCTGGTGGCCGAGGTGGACCCCGTCGAAGTTGCCGATGGTGACCACGGTGCGGCCGAGGTCGGCGGGGACCTCACCCACCGATCGCCAGATGCGCAGGTCAGTCACGGCGGACAGCCTCCCACATGCGCGCCTGACCCCCGGCCCCACCTCGCGGCGGGTCCGGGCGGTGCGGCGGTCCGTCAGCCGGGGTGGTCCGGCTGGGTGGGTCGGCTCAGTGGGCCGGCTCAGTGGGCCGGGGTCCACTCCTCCTCGGGCACCGGCTCGATGACGGCGTCCTCGCCGCGGTCGAGTCGGCTCGGCCACCAGATCCGCGACCCGAGGTCGAGGTTCAGCGCGGTGACCAGGACCGAGCGGACGATCATCGTGTCGAGCATGACGCCCAGGGCGACCGCCACCCCGAGCTCGGCGAGGAACACCACCGGGATGGTGCCGAGGACCAGGAACGTCGCGGCCAGCACCAGGCCCGCCGAGGTGATCACCCCACCGGTGGAGGTCAGCGCCACCAGCGCTCCCTGACGGGTCCCGCGGTGCAGGGTCTCCTCCCGCACCCGGGTCATCAGGAAGATGTTGTAGTCGATGCCCAGCGCCACCAGGAACACGAAGGCGAACAGCGGGAAGGATGGATCCGACCCGGCGAAGCCGAAGACGTACTCGAAGAGCAGCGCGGAGATCCCGAGGGCCGCCCCGAACGACAGCACCACGGTCGCGAGCAGCAGCAACGGCGCGGTGAACGCCCGGAGCAGCATGATCAGGATCAGGAAGACCATCACCAGCACGATCGGGATGATCACCAGGTTGTCGCGGTTGGCGGCGATCTGGGTGTCGAGGTAGACCGCCGACCAGCCGCCCACGAGGGCGTCGGCCCCCTCGACCTGGTGCACGCTGTCGCGCACGCGCTCGACGGTGTCGAACGTGCTCTGCGCGGCGGCGTCACCACTGATCGGGGCCTGGATGAAGGCGACGCCCGCCTGGGTCACGGGCTCCGCCGGCTCGCCGACGCCCTCGATCCCGGTCATCGCGTCCCGCACCTCGGCCGCCTGGTCGGCGTTCGCCACCACCTGCACGGTGTTCGACTGGTCCACCAGGTCGTGCTCGGCAAGCACCTTCTGACCGACGATCGAGTCGAACTCCTTGGTGTAGCTGTCCTCCGTGGAGAGGCCCGAGGCGTCGAGGCGGAACAGGCCCAGGCACGCGATCCCCAGCAGGGCGGTGGTGACCACCCAGACGCCGCGGGGGCGGCGGGCGATCCGGCCGCCGATCTTGGCCCAGAGGCCGGTCTGGGTCGGTTCGGCCGACCGGAAGGTCGGTCGCATCGGCCAGAACATCCACCGTCCGACGATGACCAGCAGCGCGGGGAGCAGGGTGATCTGCACCAGCAGGGTGACGCCGATGCCGATCGCCGCCACCGGGCCGAGTCCGGCGGTGGAGTTCATCTCGGCGAACAGCAGGCACAGCATGCCGAGCATCACGGTGACGGCACTGGCCACGATCGCCGGCGCGGCCCGGTGCAGGGCGAACGCCATCGCCTCGTGCCGGTCCTCGTGACGGCGCAGCTCCTCGCGGTAGCGCGCCACCAGCAGCAGTGCGTAGTCGGTGCCCGCACCGATCACCAGGATCGTGAGGATCGCCTGGCTCTGCCCGTTGACGGTCAGGTCGGCGTACTTCGCCAGGAGGTAGATCAGGGCCTGGGAGGTGAACAGCGCGATCCCGGCGCAGATGATCGGCAGCATCCAGAGCACCGGGCTGCGATAGGTGAACAGCAGGATCAGGATGACCACGCTGAGCGTGGCGAAGAGCAGCGTCGAGTCGATCCCGGCGAACGCCTCGGCGGCGTCGGCCGCCTGGCCGCCGGCACCGGCGATGTGCACGTTCAGCCCGTCGCTCTCGGGGGCGATGTCACGCATCTCGTCGGCCACGTCCGGCATGGCGTTCCAGCCGTCGGAGCCGAAGTCGAAGTTGACGAGCGTCTGCATGGCCTCGCCGTCCTCGGACGGCATCGGGCCGAGCACCTCGCCCTCCACGCCGTCGAGTGCTTGGAACTCCGCCACGTGCGCGGCGGCATCAGCCAGGTCGGCCTCGGTCAGACCACCCTCGCGCTCGTAGACGACGAGGGTCGGGATGATGTTCGGGTCCTGGAAGGGCGTCAGCTTGTCGAGCGCCTTGGTCGACTCCGCGCTGGCCGGCAGCCAGGACGAGGCCTCGTTGTTCTGCACGTCCGTCAGCTTCTCGGCATAGCCTGCGGAGACCCCCGCGAGGACGAGCCAGAAGGCGAGGACGATCCACTTGGTGACGGGGCCGGTGAGCCGGCCGGCGATCTGTCGATGCATGGTGCAAAGCCTCTCAACGTGCGCCGTTCAGCGCATCCGGATTTACCCTCAGAGACCCCTGAGTCAGTCTCCCCTCGGCCGGAACGGGGCACCACCGCCCGGTGGGGCCCCGCTGCGTAGCCCGGGCGGAGGCGTCCACCCGGTCTAGTCAGGACGATCTGTCTCGGAGCAGCGAGCTACGACGGACAGACTCGGACTCGGTCCCGATTTCACCGCGCACCGCTGCGGTCCGTGCCGAGCTCTGCACCCCGCTCAGACGAACACGGCCTGCGCCCTGGCCACCCCGGGCTCGCCACTGGGCTCGTAGAGAGCGAGGAACTCACCGTCGGGAGCGAAGACCGCCGTCGTGTGGGTCAGATCGAGCGCCAGCCGGCGACCGAACCGGACGTCCTGGGCCAACGTCTCGTCGAGATCGAGCACGGTGAAGCTGCTGCGGGCGGCATCGCCGATGGGCAGCAGCACGAAGCTCTCTCCCAGCTCGTCCAGGGTGTGGGCCATGGGAAGGTCGAAGGCCCCCACGGCGGTCCGGCGGAGGGCGGTCAGGTGACCGCCGACGCCGAGCGCGGCGCCGAGGTCGCGGGCGATGGCACGGACGTAGGTGCCGCTGGAGCAGCGCAGCACCACGTCGAGCTCGGCGAGCCCGTCCGCGGTGCGGAGCGGGCCGGGAACCAGCTCGTGCACGGTCACCGGTCGGGCCGGCAGGACCACGGCCTCACCGTCACGGACCCGCTGGTAGGCCCGTTTGCCGTCGACCTTGATCGCCGACACCGCGGTCGGCACCTGCTCGATGTCACCGACGAAGGCCCGGAGCGCCGTGTGGACGGCCGCCTCGTCGAGACCACCGGTGTCGGCGGTCGCGACGACCTCACCCTCGGCGTCGTCGGTGGTGGTGGCCACGCCCAGCCGGATGGTGGCGGCGTACGCCTTCTCGGTCAGCATCAGGTGGCCGAGCAGCCGGGTGGCCCGGTTGACCCCGAGGACCAGCACCCCGGTGGCCATCGGGTCCAGCGTGCCGGCGTGGCCGACCTTGCGGGTGCCGGCCAGCCGCCGCACCTGCGCGACGACGTCGTGCGACGTCATCGCGCCGGCCTTGTCCACCACGACCAGCCCGGAGGCCCGTTCCTGCGTGCTCACTCGTCGTCGTCGAGGTCATCCTCGACGGGCTCCTCGCGGGGCTTGCGGTAGGGGTCGGCGTCACCGGCGTACTCGGCGCCGGCGCGGGTCGAGGCGACCTGCTCGTCGGACTCCCGGGCCTTCGCCAGCAGCTCGTCGAGGTGCCGGGCGTTCTCCGGCAACGCGTCGTGGATGAACTCCAGCGTCGGCACGTGCCGCAGCCCGAGCTGCTTGCCGACCTCGGAGCGGATCAGCCCCTTGGCGGACTCCAGTGCGGCCGCGGACGCGGCCATCTCGGCCTGCTCGCCGAAGACCGTGTAGAACACGGTCGCCTGCTGGGTGTCACCGGTGACCCGGACGTCCGTGATGGTGACGAAACCGAGCCGCGGGTCCTTGATCCGCCGCTCCAGCATCTCCGCCACGATCACCTGGATCCGGTCCGCGATCTTCCGCACCCGTGGGCTGGCCATCGTTCCTCCTGCTGTGACGGGCCGGGCCTCCCGCCCGGCCGGCCGTGGGGCCGGCAGGGCGGGGTGGGCGGCCGTGGTTGGGTCTGGCACCCGTGGGCGGGGCGACCGGCTGGTCGGCCGGCCGCCCGCCCGCGAGGCCGTGCAACTGCCTAGCTGCGCGGGATCTCTCGCATCTCGAACGACTCGACGATGTCGCCGACCTTGATGTCCTGGTAGTTCTTCAGCACCAGACCACACTCGAAGCCCTCACGGACCTCGGACGCGTCGTCCTTCTCCCGCTTGAGCGAGGCCAGGTCGAGGTTGTCCGCGACCACGGCGCCGTCACGCAGGAGCCGTGCCTTGGCGTTGCGACGGATCAGGCCATCGGTGACCATGCAGCCCGCGATGTTGCCGATCTTGCTGGAGCGGAAGATGTCCCGGATCTCGGCGGTGCCGAGTCGGGCCTCTTCGTACTCCGGCTTGAGCATGCCCTTGAGCGCCGCCTCGATCTCCTCGATCGCCTGGTAGATGACCGAGTAGTAGCGGATCTCGACACCTTCCTTGTCGGCCATCTGGCTCGCCTTGCCCTGGGGCCGGACGTTGAAGCCGATGATGATGGCGTCGGAGGCCGCGGCGAGGTCGACGTTGGTCTCGGTGATCGCACCGACACCGCGGTCGATGACCCGAAGGCTGACCTCGTCGCCGACGTCGATCTGGGCCAGCGAGTCCTCGAGGGCCTCGACCGAACCGGACACGTCGCCCTTCAGGATCAGGTTGAGCTCCTGGCTCTCGCCCTTCTCCATGGAGGCCATGAAGTCCTCGAGCGTACGACGCACGCGGCGCTTGGCCTGCATGGCCGCCCGCTCGCGCGACTCGCGCTTCTCGGCGATCTGGCGAGCCATCCGGTCGTCGTCGACGACGATGAACGTCTGGCCGGCACCGGGCACCGCGGTGAGGCCGAGCACCATCGCGGGACGCGACGGGAAGGCCTCCTGGATGTTCTCGCCGTGCTCGTCGAGCATGGCGCGGACGCGGCCGTATCCCGCGCCGGCCACGATCGAGTCGCCGACCCGCAGCGTGCCGCGCTGGACCAGCACGGTCGCCACCGGGCCACGGCCACGGTCGAGGTGCGCCTCGATGACCAGACCCTGGGCGTCCTGGGTCGGGTTCGCCCGGAGGTCCAGGGACGCGTCGGCGGTCAGCACGACGGCCTCGAGCAGCTTGTCGAGGTTGAGCTCCGACTTCGCCGAGACGTCGACGAACATCGCGTCGCCGCCGTACTCCTCGGGGATCAGGCCGTACTCCGTCAGCTGGCCACGGACCTTGGTCGGGTCCGCCGCTTCCTTGTCGATCTTGTTGACCGCGACCACGACCGGGACACCGGCCGCCTTGGCGTGGTTGAGCGCCTCGATGGTCTGCGGCATCACGCCGTCGTCCGCCGCCACCACGAGGATCGCGATGTCGGTGGCCTGGGCGCCACGGGCTCGCATGGCGGTGAACGCCTCGTGACCCGGGGTGTCGATGAACGTGATGCGTCGCTCGGTGCCGTCGACCTCGGTCGCGACCTGGTAGGCACCGATGTGCTGGGTGATGCCACCGGCCTCCTTGTCGACGACGTTGGCGTTGCGCAGCGCGTCGAGGAGCTTGGTCTTTCCGTGGTCGACGTGACCCATGACGGTGACGACGGGCGGGCGGACGACCAGGTCGTCCTCGTCGCCCTCGTCCTCGCCGAACTCGAGGTCGAACGACTCGAGCAGCTCGCGGTCCTCGTCCTCCGGGGAGACGACCTCGACGACGTAGTTGAGCTCCTCGCCGAGCAGCTCGAAGGTCTCGTCGTTGACCGACTCGGTCGCGGTGACCATCTCGCCGAGGCCGAACAGCATCTGCACCAGCGAGGCGGCGTCGACGCCGATCCGCTCGGCGAAGTCGGTCAGGGACGCACCACGGGGCAGCTTGACGGTCTCGCCGTCGCCCTTGCGGACGCGGATGCCGCCGATGGTCGGGGCCTGCATGGCCTCGAACTCCTGACGACGCGCGCGCTTGCTCTTGCGTCCGCGGCGCGACGGACCACCGGGGCGACCGAAGGCACCCTGGGTCTGGCCACGCTGGCCGGGACGACCGCCACCGGGGCGACCACCGCCACCGGGACGACCGGCGAAGCCACCGGGACCACCGCCGGGAGCACCGGCACCCTGGCCACCGCGGCCAGGAGCGCCGCCGCGACCGGCGCCGGGGCCTCCGGGGCCACCGGGTCCACCGCGGCCACCGGGGCCACCGGGGCCACCGCGGCCGGGACCGCTCGGACGGCCGCCGGGGCCACCGCCGAACGCGGCCGGGGACTTCGGCATCATCGCGGGGTTGGGGCGCGGCATGCCGGAGCGACCCGGTGCGCCACCGTCACGGCCGGCCGGCGGACGCGGCGGACGCTGGTCGCCGCCGGCGCCGCCGGGAGTGGCGGGTTCGCCGGGTGCACCGGGAGCCGTTGCCGGACCGCGGTCCGGGGCGGCGGGCCGACGGCCCATGCCCTGGTTGGACGAGAACGGGTTGTTGCCCGGACGCGGGGCGCCGGGACGGCCCACGGGACGCGGGGCCGGGCTCTTCGCGGCCGGAGCGGACGCGGTGCCCGCCTCCGGAGCCTCGGGCTCGGCCGCGGGGGCCGCCTTCGGGCCGGGCCGGGGGCCGGGACGCGAGGGCGCCGAGGTGTCGGCTGCCGGGCTGTCGACCGGGCTCGCGACCGGGTTGTCGACCGGGCTGGCCACCGCTGCGGCAGCGGTCTCGACAGGCGCGTCGGTCGGAGCCTGGGTGGGCGCGCCGGTGTCCGGCGCCTCCACCGTGGTCTCCGCGGCAGGAGCGGACTCGGCCTTCGGGCCGGGCTTGGGGCCGGGCTTGCCCGGCGCCTTCTTCTCGGGAGCGGGTGCGGCGTCGGCAACCGACTTCAGCTGCTCGCCGTACTCCTTCTTGAACTTCATCGCGACCGGGGGTTCCACGGTCGAGGAAGCAGACTTGACGAACTCTCCCATCTCCTTCAGCTTCTCGAGAACGAACTTGCTCTCGACGCCGAATTCCTTGGCGAGTTCATGGACTCGGGGCTTGGCCACGCTTCTCCTTCTGGCCCGAGCCCCGGGGCCCCTGGTCTGCAGGGAGGGGTGGATCGGACCGCTAGTGGTTGTGCATGCTCATCGGGAGTTACTCATCGAGTGCTCATGAGCTGCTGCTCCAGTTTCTTGTCGGTCGATCACTGTCATGACTGAGCGAGGTAGTCCCCCACCGGCGTGCTGGGCAGGCCGTGCTCGAGCCGGAGGGCCCGGGCGAACGCCCGCCTGCGCACCGCGAGGTCGTAGCACGCGGACGTGGGGTGCAGGTGCGCCCCTCGACCGGGGGCCGTGCCAGTGGGATCGGGGACGACGGCAGCACCGCGCGTATCCGAGCCGGCCACGACCCGTAGCAACTCGCTCTTCGCGGCCCGCTCCCGACAACCGATGCAGGTCCTGACCGGTCCCGCTAGCGGGGCTGAGTCGGGGCAGGCTTCGGTGCCGTGTGTGCGAACCACTGGCACCAACTCTATCGGTAAAGCCCCCGGAATCCGAACCGGGTTGCCCGCTGACCAGGCGCTCACGCCCCGGGCGGGCCGCTAGGCCGGCGCCTCGTCCGAACGGATGTCGATCCGCCAGCCGGTCAGCCGCGCGGCGAGGCGGGCGTTCTGGCCCTCCTTGCCGATCGCCAGCGACAGCTGGAAGTCCGGGACGACGACGCGCGCGGAGCGCTGCTCGAGCGAGATGATCTCGACCGACGACACCCGCGCCGGTGACAACGCGTGCGCCACCATCTCGGCCGGGTCGTCGGAGAAGTCGACGATGTCGATCTTCTCGCCGTGCAGCTCCGACATCACGGCGCGGACCCGCTGTCCCATCGGGCCGATACAGGAGCCCTTGGCGTTGACCCCGGGGACGCGGGTGCGGACCGCGAGCTTGGTGCGGTGACCGGCCTCGCGGGCGATCGCGGCGATCTCGACGGTGCCGTCGGCGATCTCGGGAACCTCGAGGGCGAAGAGCTTCTTCACCAGGTTGGGGTGCGTGCGGGACAGCGTGATCTGCGGACCCCGCATGCCCTTGCGGACCGAGACCACCATGCACTTGATCCGCTCGCCGTGCTCGTAGCTCTCCCCCGGCACGCGCTCGCCCAGCGGCAGGATCGCCTCCAGCTTGCCGAGGTCGACCATCACGTCGTCGGGGTTGCGGCCCTGCTGGATGACCCCGGAGATGATGTCGCCCTCCTTGCCGGAGAACTCCCCGAACCGCAGCTCGTCCTCGGCGTCGCGCAACCGCTGGAGCATGATCTGCTTCGCGGTCGTGGCGGCGATCCGGCCGAAGCCCTCGGGGGTGTCGTCGAACTCCCCGACCTTCTCGCCCTCGTCGTCGACCTCGGTCGCGAAGACGGTGACGTGACCGTTCTTCTGGTCGAGGACGACACGGGCCTGCTCCTGGGCGCCGGGGGTCCGGTGGTACGCCGTGAGGAGGGCCTGCTCGATGGCCTCCACCAGGACGCTGAACTTGATCTCCTTCTCGTGCTCGAGCATCCGGAGGATGTTGAGGTCGATGTCCATCACGCCTCCTTCGACGAGCGTCGGTTGAACTCGATCTGGACCCGTGCCTTGGCGATGTCCGCGTAGGCGACCTCGCGGTCGGTGCCGTCCACGTCCAGCATGACGGCATCGTCGGTGCTGGAGCCGATCCGGCCCTCCACGTCGCCGCCCTCGACGAGCGTGACCTTGACCAGCCGGGTCGCGTTGCGGCGCCAGTGGCGCGGCAGGGTGAGGGGCCGGTCGACACCGCGGGAGGTGACCTCGAGGGTGTAGGGATGCTCGCCCATCACGTCGGAGGCGTCCAGCACGGTGGAGACCTCACGGGTGGCCTCGGCGATGTCGTCGAGGTTGACGCCGCCGTCCTTGTCGACCGCGACGCGCAGCACCCGACGCTTGCCGGCCGGCGTGATCTCGACGGCCTCGACATCGAGGCCGAGGACCAGCAGAGGGTCGATGAGTTCCGTTTCGATGCGATCCCTGGTGACGTCCGACTTGGCGCTGCTCACGGGCTCCGACCTCCTTGTGCTGTTGTCGGCTCCACCCTAGCGGCTGTCCGGCGCCTCTCCGACCGGGCGTTAGAGTTCCCCGCGTGCCGCTGTCCTCCCACTCCGTGCCGCGTCGTACGACGCTCGCGGCGGCGTCGCTGCTGACCCTGGCGACGGGCCTGGCCGGCTGCCGCTGGGGACCCGCTGACGACGACGCTCCGCAGCCGACGGGGAGCGCCGCTCCGGTCCGACCCGACGACGACACCGCCCTGGCGGCGACCGCGCTGGCCGCGACCCTCCAGGTCGGGGACCTGGTCGCGCGGGTGGCGGCCCGGCACCGCGGCCTCGCCGGCTCCCTGGCCGAGACCACCCTGATGCACCAGGCACACGCCGACCTGCTCGCCGAGGCCGGGGAGGCGTCCGAGCAGGCCGCCCCGCGGCCGGTGCCCGGGCGCGCCGCGACCGCCCTGGCGCTGGTGCTCACCGAGGAGCGCGTCCTTCAGCGGATGTTGGCCGCGTCCGCCGGTGGCGCGGCCAGCGGCAGCTTCGCGCGGGCCCTCGCCTCGATGTCCGCCGCGGTGGCGCAGCAACGGACCGAGCTGGCCGGGCTGCGCGCGGGGACGACGGGATGAGCGGGGCCGTCGACGGCGGAGAGGTCGATGCCCTGCAGGCGGCGCTGGCCGGCGAGCACGCGGCGGTGTGGGTCTACGGGGTGCTCGGCGGTCAGACGTCACGGGCGGCGAACCCCGGCCTCCATCGCGCGGTGGAGGGGGGCTACCTGGCCCACCGCGGTCGCCGGGACCTGCTGGTCCGCAGTCTCCGGGACCTCGACGCCGACCCGGTCTCCGCGGAGGTGGCCTACGCGCTGCCGAACCCGGTCGCGACCGCGGCCCAGGTCGGGCGCGCCGCCCTCGTCACGGAGCGGCGGTGTGCGGCGACGTACGCCGACACGGTCGCCCGGACCACCGGGCGGCGCCGGACGCTCGCGATCGAGGCGCTGACGGAGTCAGCGGTCCGCCAGCTCGGGCTCCGGGGGAGCCCCGAGACCTTCCCCGGAGCCGACGAGCTGGCGGACCGCTGAGTTCCGGACCCGCCGAGCGGGGCCGGGGGGCACCCCCGTCCGGTCAGCAGCGGACGGGGGGCGCCCGGTCGGCGGGCCCGATCCCGCCGTACAGAATCATCCACTACACAGACCTGCAAAGAACAGCGAACCGTACTGCGAGTTCTCGCGTTGCATAAACGTGCAAAAGTGGCCGGCCTTCAGGACCAGGCGAGCACGATCTCGCGGACCTCGCCGAGGGCGTGCGCCACCGCGTCCGGCTCGCCCTCGGTGTGGCCGATCTGCCCGACCGGGATGGTGCTGTGCGGGATGTGGATGGTCCGCAGGCCGGCGTTCTGGGCGCCCCAGACGTCGTCGTACAGACGGTCGCCCACATAGACGCAGCGGCTGGGGTCGCTGACCCCGACGGCGGCCATCGCCGCCGCGAAGGCACGCTGGCTGGGCTTGGTCCAGGGGATCTCGCTGGTGTAGACGTCACCGTCGACGAGGTGGTCGACACCGTCGCGCCGGAAGAATCCCTCGTGCCACTCCCGGGGCCAGATCGTGTTGGACAGCACGCCGACCTTGAGCCCGTCCCCGCGCAGCGCCTGCCACAGCGGCCCGACCTCGGGGTCGGTCCCGGTGTGCGGGAGCCAGAACTCGTAGTAGGCGTGGAGGAGCTCGGGGTCGTGGTCGAGGCCGGCCTCCGCGAACAGGTCCGCGACGGTCGCGCTCCGCTGGCGATCGCGACTCCTCCCCCAGACCACGTCGCCGGCGGCGCACAGCTTCCGCGCGTTGATCGCGTGGTCGGCCTCCCCGGCGTCGGCGACCGCGTGGGCCAGCGCCAGCGACTCCGCGTGGAAGTCGACATCGTGCCAGCGGGTGAGCGTGCCTCCCCAGTCGAAGATCACGGCGTCGATGCCGGATCGTCCGCCGGAGGGGCGGGTGGGCTCCCCCGTCACGCGGGCGACCGGACGAGGGTGGCGAGGTGCGCGGCCGCCGCGCCGACGGCGACCTCCTCACGCTCGCCGCTGCGACGGTCCTTGACCTCGACGGTGCCGTCGACCAGCCCGCGACCGACCGTGACGATCGTCGGGACCCCGATCAGCTCGGCGTCCTTGAACTTCACGCCGGGGCTGACCTTGGGGCGGTCGTCGTAGATCACGTCGAGACCCGCCGAGGTGAGCTCGTCGGCGAGCGCCGCGGCGGCCTCGAAGATCGCCGGGTCCTTGCCCGTGGCGACCAGGTGGACGTCGGCCGGCGCGATCGCCCGCGGCCAGACCAGGCCGAGCTCGTCGTTGTTGTCCTCGGCGATGGCGGCCACCGCCCGGGTCACCCCGATGCCGTAGGAGCCCATCGTGACCGTGACGAGCTTGCCGTTCTCGTCGAGCACCTTGAGGTCGAGCGCCTCGGCGAACCAGCGCCCCAGCTGGAAGATGTGGCCCATCTCGATGCCGCGGGCGGACTCCAGGGTGCCGGCGTCGCAGTTGGGGCAGGCGTCGCCGTCGCGGACGTCGGCCGCCTCGATGGTGCCGTCGGCGGTGAAGTCGCGACCCGCGACCAGGTCGATCACGTGGCTGCCGGCGACGTTCGCTCCGGTCACCCAGCGGGTGCCCTCGGAGACGCGGGGGTCGACGACGTAGCGGATCTTCGACGCCGACTGCTCCCCCAGCACCTCGGGACCGAGGTAGCCCTTGACCAGGGTCGCGTGCTTGCGGAACTCGGCGTCGTCCATCGGCTCGACCTCGGTCGGCTCGAGCTGGCCCTCGAGACGCTTCTGGTCGACCTCGCGGTCCCCGGGCACGCCGATCGCCAGGGGCTCCCGGGAGCCGTCGGGGTGCTTGAGCACGACGAGGACGTTCTTGAGGGTGTCGCCCGCGGCCCAGGGGCGGTCGTCGCGGGGGAACCTCTCGTTGAGGTGGTCGACCAGCGTCGCGATGGTCGGTGTGTCGGGCGTCTGCTCGGCGTGCGCGGCCGGGACGTCGTCGTACGCCAGGGGCGGGGGCGGGCGGACCGCGACGGCCTCGACGTTGGCGGCGTAGTCGCAGTTCGTGCAGCGGACGTAGGTGTCCTCGCCGACGTCGGCCTTGGCCAGGAACTCCTCGGACTTCGAGCCACCCATGGCGCCGCTGGTCGCCTTGACGATCGCGTAGTCGAAGCCGAGCCGGTCGAAGGTCCTGATGTACGCCGCACGGTGGGCGGCGTACGACCGGTCGAGGCCCTCGTCGGTCGTGTCGAAGGAGTAGGAGTCCTTCATGATGAACTCGCGGCCGCGCAGCACGCCGGCACGGGGCCGCGCCTCGTCGCGGTACTTCGTCTGGATCTGGTAGAGCCAGACCGGCAGGTCCTTGTAGGAGGAGTACATGTCCTTCACCGCGAGGGTGAACATCTCCTCGTGCGTGGGCCCGAGCAGGTAGTCGCCGCCCTTGCGGTCCTGGAGCCGGAAGATCCCGTTGCCGTACGTCGTCCAGCGGTTGCTGGCCTCGTAGGGCTCGCGCGGCAGCAGGGCCGGGAACGACAGCTCCTGGGCGCCGATCGCGTTCATCTCCTCGCGGATGATCCCCTCGACGTTGCGCAGCACCCGCAGGCCCAGTGGCAGCCACGTGTAGATGCCCGGGGCGGCGCGGCGGACGTACCCCGCGCGGACCAGCAGCCGGTGGCTCGGCACCTCCGCGTCGACGGGGTCCTCGCGGAGGGTGCGGACGAACAGCTGGGAGAGACGCATGATCATGGCCGAAGGCTACTTGTGGGGTGCCTCGGCCCGCGAAGCGGTTTCCCCACCCAGCCCCGCTGTGACGCGGTGTTCGTGACGCTGAGTGCGGGTCACGCGGGGGGCCCGGCGTCGTGGACACCGCGTTACAGCTGGACGTGGGTCAGCCGCGGGCGACCTTGAGCGCGGCCCGGATCAGGGGCAGCTGGACCGGTAGCCGGGCCAGCGTCATGCGCTGATACGTCGTGTTGCGGGTCTGCTGCGCATCCATGGCCATCTTGACGTTGCCCGGGAACACCGCGACCAGCAGCGCGGCACTGGCCCAGCCGGCGGCCTTGCGGGTGCGCGGGTGGAGGATGCCGGCCGCGCAGGCCAGCTCGACCACTCCGCTGGCCAGGATCAGCTCCCGGTGCGCGGGCAGGAACGCCGGCATCAGCGGTTCGAACGTCTCGGGCCGGACCAGATGGGTGAGGCCGCTGACGGTGAAGGCGGCCACCACGCCGAGGGTGTCCTTGGGGATGTCCACGCACTGACCCTAGTGGCGGCGGTCGCTCGCGCGGAACCATCCGGACTTGTCGGGCTGAACCCACGCTTGTCGGGGGTTGCAACGCCCGTCAAGCGCGGGTTTCCCCGGCCGACCGGGGAAAGCCAGGTCCCCGACCGCCTCAGAACATGATGGTGGAGAAGCGTCCGGCCTCGATGAAACCGGCGTTCTCGTAGGCCCGGCGGGCGGCCAGGTTCCACTCGTTGACGTAGAGCGAGGCGACCGGCGCGATCTCCGCCCGGATCGCCTCCACCACCGCGGCCATGCCGTGGCTGCCCAGCCCCCGGCCGCGGTGGTCGGGGTCGACGTAGACCCCCTGGATCTGGGCGGCGTACGGCGAGACGCAGCCGACCTCGGCCTTGAACAGCACCCGGCCGTCCTCGATCCGGGCGAACTGCCACCCGCGCGAGATCAGCTGCTGCACCCGGGCCCGGTAGAACGACCCGCCGCCGCCGAACTCGGGCGAGACACCGAGCTCCTCGGTGTAGAAGTCGACGCACGAGGGATAGACCACGTCGAACTCCTCCATCGTGGTCCGCCGCACCGCCGGGTCCGGCGCCACGGCGACCGGGCCGTCGAGCAGCAGGTGCGGCTGGGCGCTGCGCACCTCGCGCGGCGTACCCCAGTCGTCGGCGAGGCCGGCCCAGAGTCCCTCCACCGCGGCCTGCGGGCCGACGATCGAGGCGACGCCGCGGCGCGGCCCGCTCGCCCGCTCGGCGAAGGCTGCGACGTCGTCCGGTCCGGCCTGCACCGGGACCAGGTTGGCGCCCACGTGGCAGGCGGAGACCAGGTGGCCGTCCACGAACCGGCCCCAGACCTCGCCGCCCAGCCAGCGCCGGTCGAGGCGGGTGGTGCGGGCGCGGTAGTCGACGAAGACGTTGACCACCGGGTCCAGCGCCGCGAGGGCAAGGAACTCGGCGAGGTCGGAGGTCCCCAGGACATGGACGCCCTGACGGGTGGTGAGCACGGTGGGACTCTAGTCCGTCACCCCAGCCGCCGAGGTGTCACTTCTTGCGTGCCCAGGAGTGAGTTCTTGCGCTCAGTCCGGAGCGCGGACCACCAGGACGGGGCAGTGCGCGTGCTCGACGACGTGGCGGCTGACCGAGCCCAGCAGCATCGACGCGGTCGCGCCGCGCCCCCGTGAGCCGACGACGAGCAGGGCGGCGTACCGGGAGACCTCCACCAGCGCACGTCGTGGGTCCCGCTCGGCCTGCTGGGTCAGCACCTCCACGTCGGGGTACTTCTCGGCGAGGCCGGCGAGCGACTCGGCGACCTGCAGCTCGTGCTCCTCGACGGTGGCCCGACGCTGCTCGAGGCTGGTGAGGTCGCGCCGTACGGCGGCCGCCGCCCACGAGTGCACGACGCCGACGCCGGTCCCCCGCTCGGCGGCCAGCTCGAAGGCCAGGTCGAGCGCGGACAGGGACAGCTCGCTGCCGTCGACGCCGACAGCGACCCGGCCGCTGAACGTCGGGCTGCCGGGTCGTTCCTCGGCCACGCGGATCACCGCGACGGGGCACGGGGCGCCGGACGCGATCCCGACGCTGACCGAGCCCAGGACGAGGCTGGCGACCGTACCGCGCCCGCGGGAGCCCACGACCAGGAGGTGGGCGGCGACCAGCGACCGGAGCAGCACCTCGTGGGTGCTGCCGAACGCCAGGTGCACCCGCACCTCGACGTCGGGCTCGATCGCACGAACCCTCCCGTGGGCGTCGTCGAGGGCGCGCCGCCCGACCACGCGCATGGCCTTGCGGAGCTCGGGCATCCCGATGCCGAGGCCGTCCTGGACGTGCGGCGGCGTCATCGCGTGGACGATCAGCAACGGACGGTGGTGGATCGCCGCATGATGTGCGGCCCAGTCCAGGGCCAGCTGGCTGTGCGCGGTGTCGTCGTAGCCGACCACCACCGCGCCGAAGGCGTCATGTGAGGACATGGCTCCACGCTCGCGCACGGGACGTTCGAGCAGAAGATGCGCCGGGCCCGACACACCGGGACCTTCTACCCTCCCTTTCCGCATGAGAGCAGAGACGGGAGCAAGCACGGTCAAGCGAGCCGGGGCCCGGCTGTGCTGGACTTGCCGCATGAGTGCACCTCTGGACGGCAGGGTCGCGCTGGTCGCGGGTGCCACCCGCGGTGCCGGCCGCGCGATCGCGGTCGAGCTCGCGCGCGCCGGGGCGCACGTCTACGCCACCGGACGCAGCAGCCGGTCCGCCGGCAGGTCCGAGATCGACCGGCCCGAGACCATCGAGGAGACCGGCGACCTGATCGGCGCCGCCGGCGGCTGCGGAACCGCGGTGGTCGTCGACCACGAGGATGGCGAGGCGGTACGCCGCCTGGTCGCACGGATCGACGACGAACAGGGTCGGCTCGACGTCCTCGTCAACGACATGTTCGGCGGCGACCGGTACGCCGAGTGGGGCAAGCCGCTGTGGGAGCACGACCTGGACGGTGGCTGGCGCATGATGGGCATGGGCGTGCGCAGTCACCTCGTCACCGCCCACCACGCGATGCCGCTGATCCTGCGCAGCGCGACCGGCGACGCGCCCGGCCTGGTCGTCGAGATGACCGACGGCACGTTCGAGGTCAATGCCGAGTTCCGGCAGGGCGTCGGCTTCTACTACGACCTGGTCAAGGCCAACGTGCAGCGGATCGTGGTGGGCCTGAGGCACGAGCTGCGCGACCACCCGGTCACCCCCCTCGCGGTGACACCGGGCTGGCTGCGTTCCGAGGGGATGCTCGACAACTTCGGGGTCAGCGAGCAGAACTGGCGCGACGCGCTCGAGCGCGTCCCGGGCTTCGCGATCTCGGAGTCACCGACGTACGTCGGCCGCGGTGTCGCGGGCCTCGCGGCCGACCCCGGCCACGGGCGGTACGCCGGCCGGGGACTGACGTCCCACGACCTGGCGGTGGCCTACGACGTGACCGACGTCGACGGATCGCGACCGGACTGCTGGCGGCTGATCGCGGACCGAGGGTTCGGCGACGAGCAGGTGGACGTCACCGGCTACCGCTGACGCCGCCACCCGCACCCGGGCTCACGCGTCGGGGTAGCCCTCGGGGTTCTGCGACTGCCAGCGCCAGACGTCCGCGCACATGTCGTCGATGCTGCGGCGGGCGCGCCACCCGAGCTCGGTGGCGGCCCGGGTCGTGTCGGCCCAGTAGGCCGGCAGGTCACCCGCCCGCCGGCCGACCACCTCGTAGGGAAGCTCGCGGCCGACCGCCCTCTCGAACGCGTGGACCAGCTCCAGCACGCTGGTGCCGGTGCCGCCACCGAGGTTGTAGGCGCGCACCGGGTCGGCCCGCCCGTCCAGGGCCTCGAGCGCGGCGACGTGGCCGGCCGCGAGGTCCTCGACGTGGATGTAGTCGCGCTCGCAGGTGCCGTCCGCCGTCGGGTAGTCGCCACCGAAGACGTGCAGCTTCTCGCGCCGCCCGACGGCGACCTGCGCGATGAACGGCATCAGGTTGTTGGGGACGCCCTGCGGGTCCTCGCCCAGGGTCCCCGAGGAGTGCGCCCCGACCGGGTTGAAGTAGCGCAGCAGCGCGACCTTGAGGTCGCCGGCCCGCGCGACGTCGCCGAGGACGTGCTCGCTCATCACCTTGGTGCGGCCGTAGGGACTCGCGGCGCTCAGCGGCTCGTAGTCCTCGCGGTAGGGCACCGGCGCGTGGTCGCCGTACACGGTGGCGGAGGAGGAGAAGACCAGGCGGTGCACGTCGTAGCGCCGCATCGCCCGGACCAGCGAGAAGGTCGCGTCGAGGTTGTTGGTGTAGTACTCCAGCGGCATCTCGACGCTCTCGCCCACGGCCTTGAAACCGGCGAAGTGGACCACCGCGTCGATGCCCCCGGTGGCGAAGAGGTGCTCGGTCTTGTCCCGGTCGGTCAGGTCGAAGGAGTGCACCGGGATATGGGTGCCGGCGAGCGCCTCCATCCGGCCGACCACGGTCGGCTTGCTGTTGGAGAAGTCGTCGACGACGACGACGTCGTGACCGGCCTCGATGAGGGCCAGGACCGTGTGGGAGCCGATGTAGCCGGCACCGCCGGAGACGAGAACGCGCATGGCGTGCAGCCTAGGGGAACCTCAGGAGACGCTGACCTCGGCCACGCCGCCCTCGATCGGCTCCATGTCCTCGGCCAGCCGCATGGCCTCCTCGATGAGGGTCTCGACGATCTTGGACTCCGGCACGGTCTTGATGACCTCGCCCTTGACGAAGATCTGGCCCTTGCCGTTGCCGGAGGCGACGCCGAGGTCGGCCTCACGGGCCTCGCCGGGCCCGTTGACCACGCAGCCCATCACCGCGACGCGGAGCGGGACCTCGAGGCCGTCGAGCCCCGCGGTGACCTCCTCGGCCAGCTTGTAGACGTCCACCTGGGCGCGGCCGCACGAGGGGCACGAGACGATCTCGAGCTTGCGGGGGCGCAGGTTGAGCGACTGCAGGATCTGGATGCCGACCTTGACCTCCTCGACCGGCGGGGCCGAGAGCGAGACCCGGATCGTGTCGCCGATGCCCTGCGAGAGCAGGGCGCCGAACGCGGTGGCGGACTTGATGGTCCCCTGGAACGCCGGCCCGGCCTCGGTGACCCCCAGGTGCAGCGGCCAGTCCCCGGCCTCGGCGAGCAGCTCGTAGGCCCGGACCATCACGACCGGGTCGTTGTGCTTGACCGAGATCTTGAAGTTGTGGAAGTCGTGCTCCTCGAACAGCGAGGCCTCCCAGACCGCGGACTCGACCAGAGCCTCGGGCGTGGCCTTGCCGTACTTGTCCATGATCCGCTTGTCGAGCGAGCCGGCGTTGACGCCGATCCGGATCGAGGTGCCGCGGTCGTTGGCGGCGCGGGCGATCTCCTTGACCTGGTCGTCGAACTTGCGGATGTTGCCGGGGTTCACGCGGACGGCGGCACAGCCTGCGTCGATGGCCGCGTAGACGTACTTCGGCTGGAAGTGGATGTCCGCGATCACCGGGATCTGCGAGTGCTCGGCGATCGAGGCCAGGGCATCCGCGTCGTCCTGGCTGGGGCAGGCCACGCGGACGATGTCACAGCCGGTGGCGGTCAGCTCGGCGATCTGCTGGAGGGTGGCGTTGACGTCGGAGGTCAGCGTCGTGGTCATCGACTGCACCGAGACCGGGGACTGGCTGCCCACACCCACCTTGCCGACCTGGATCTGGCGGGTCGTGCGGCGGGGACTCAGCACCGGCGGCGGGGCAGCAGGCATCCCCAGGGAGATCGAGGTCATGCCCCCGATCCTACGGGCCCGGGGTCAGGTGAGGCGGATCGGGACGACGAGGTCCCCGACGATCAGCACCACGCTCATCACCAGGAACGCGGCCGCCACCACGTAGGCGATCGGCAGCAGCTTCGCCACGTCGACGTAGCCCGGATCCGGACGGCGACGCAGCCGCGCCCAGCCGCGGCGTACGGCCTCGTAGAGCGCGCCCGCGATGTGGCCACCGTCCAGCGGCAGCAGCGGCACGAAGTTGAGCATGCCGATGAAGAAGTTGAACCCACCGATCAGCATCAGCAGGAAGACGGCCTTCTCCTTGACCGGGAACTGCTCGGCCGCGGCGGTCTCACCGGCGATCCGGCCACCGCCCACGACGCTCATCGGGCCCTCGGGGTCGCGCTCCTGGGCACCGACGATGGCCCGGGCGACGCCCCACACCTTGACCGGCATCTGACCCAGCGCGTGCACGGTTGAGACCGTCATCGCGCCCATCTCGTCGACGGTGTAGAACAGCCCACCGGTCCGCGGCTCGACCCGCGGCAGCACACCCAGGAAGCCGACGTCGGTGAGGGTCTTGTCCTCGACGTCGGTCGCCGAGGGCCGGGCGCTGACGATGGTGCGGGTGGTGAGCGTCCTCTCGGCGCCGTCACGGCGCACGACGATCACGGCCTCACGGTCCGCGTTGTCGCGGATCATCCCCTGGACGGTGCTCCAGTCCTCGATCCTGGTGCCGTTGAAGGCGATGATCTCGTCGCCCTCCTGCAACCCGGCGGCGTACGCCGGGGTATCGGGGTCGGCGGCCGTGCACTCCCGGTTGCTCTCCTCGTAGGGCACCGCGCACCGCTGCACCCCGGCGACCTCCGGCTTGGTGACCGGGTCGCCGATGTTGCCGTACGTCGCGAACAGGGCACCGAAGATGACGAACGCGATCCCCAGGTTCACCGAGGGGCCGGCGGCCATCACGATGACCTTCTTCCACCAGGGCATCTTGTAGAACAGCCGGTCCGCGTCGCCCTCCTGGACGTGCTCGGCCTCGGCCGCACGCGCGTCGGCGATCAGCTGGGTGAACATGCCGGTGTTGCTCTGCCGCAGGTTGCCGTCCTGGTCCGGCGGCAGCATGCCCACGATCTTGACGTAGCCACCGAGCGGGATCGACTTGATGCCGTACTCGGTCTCGCCCACCTTCTTCGACCACAGCGTGTTGCCGAAGCCGACGAAGTACTGCGTCACCTTCCCGCCGAACCTCTTGGCGGGGATCATGTGACCGAGCTCGTGGAGAGCGATCGACCCCAGGATCGCGACCACGAAGATCAGCACGCCGAGCGTGTAGTAGAGCGCGCTCATGCGGAGGGTTTCCCTTCGGTGATCATGCGTGTCGCCTCGTCGCGGGCCCAGACATCGGCGGCCAGGACGTCGTCGATGGTGAGCTCCTGCTCCTCCGAGGGTACGCCGTGGGCTCGCACGACGTCGGCAACGGTCGGCACGATCCGGGCGAACGGCAGCCGTCCGGCCAGGAACGCCTCGACACAGACCTCGTTGGCCGCGTTGTAGACCGCGGGTGCCGTGGCCCCGGCAGTCCCCGCCTCGCGGGCCAGCCGGACCGCCGGGAACGCCTCGTCGTCGAGCGGGAGGAACTCCCAGGTCTCGGCCCTGGTCCAGTCGACCGCCGCAGCGGCGCCCGGGACGCGGTCGGGCCAGGCCAGGCCGAGCGCGATCGGGATCATCATCGTGGGCGGCGACGCCTGGAGGAGGGTGGAGCCGTCGACGAACTCGACCATGGAGTGCACCACCGAGGTGGGGTGCACCACCACCTCGATGCGGTCGAACGGGATGCCGAAGAGCAGGTGCGCCTCGATCACCTCGAGGCCCTTGTTGACCAGCGTCGCCGAGTTGACGGTGATGACCGGCCCCATCGACCAGGTCGGGTGGTCGAGCGCCTGATCGGTCGTGACGTCGGCGAGACGCTCGCGGGACCAGCCGCGGAACGGTCCGCCGCTCGCGGTCAGCACCAGGCGGCGCACCTCCGCGGGCGTCCCGCCGCGCAGGCACTGCGCGATCGCGGAGTGCTCGGAGTCGACCGGCACGATCTGGCCGGGCCGGGCCCGGGAGGTGACCAGCGGCCCGCCGATGATCAGCGACTCCTTGTTGGCCAGCGCCAGCGTGTTCCCGGCGTCCAGTGCGCTCAGCGTCGGCCGCAGCCCGACGGCGCCGGTGATGCCGTTGAGCACGACGTCGCAGTCGCGGCCGGCGGCCTCGACCGAGGCCTCCTCCCCAAGTCCGCAGTACGCCGGCGCGAACTCCGCGACCTGGGCCTCGAACAGCTCGGGGTTGGACCCACCCGCGGTCAGCGCGACGACCCGGAACCGCTCCGGGTCGGCGCGGACGAGGTCGAGGGCCTGGGTGCCGATGGATCCGGTGGACCCGAGGACGACGATGTCGCGGCGGTCGTGGGGAGAGCTCACCGCGCCATCTTGTCAGCGAGGCCGTTCTCCTCGGTCCTCGCCGGCCGGTCCGGCGTCCGCAGCCAGGCGTCGAAGAAGCCGCCCAGGTCCTGCCCGCTGACCTCGGCGGCGAGCGCGGTGAAGTCGTCGGTGCTGCCGTTGCCGTGTCGCCGCTCGGTGACCCACCGGCGCAGCAGCGTGCCGAAGTCCTCCGCGCCGATCCGGTGCCGGAGCGCCTGCACGGTCATCGCCCCTCGGACGTAGACGGCCTCGTCGAAGAGTCGGCTCCGGCCGGGGTCGGCGATCGGCAGGTCCCAGAACGACGATCCCGCGTAGCGGGACTCCCAGCTCGCGAGCAACCAGTCCTGCGGCGAGGCGAAGCCGCGGTAGTCGTCCCACATCAGGTCCAGCCAGCTGGCCAGTCCCTCGTTGAGCCAGATGTCGCGCCAGCCGTCGACCGAGACGGAGTCGCCGAACCACTGGTGCGCCAGCTCGTGGGCGACGATCCAGTCCTGCCCCGGCCCACCGAGGTACGGGTAGGTCGGGCGGGTCTGGTTCTCCAGCGCGAAACCGGGAGTGAGCGAGGTGGTCAGCCCGCCGGTGCTGTCGAAGGGATAGTCCCCCAGCCGGTTCTCCAGCCAGCCCTGCACCCGCGATGTCCGGTGCATCAGGGCCAGCGCCCGGCGCTGCTCGGTGGCGGTGAGCCGCTCGGAGACCGCGAGGACGTACGGCGTGCCGCTCGCGGTGCGCCCGCGCTCGAGCCGGAAGTCGCCGGCCGCGAAGAACGCGAGGTACGGCGCCATCGGCTGCCGGCTCCGCCAGTGCCAGCTGGTCCAGTGGCGGTCGACGTCGCGGCCGACGAGCCGCCCGTTGGCGACCGCCTGGCGTCCGCGCGGGACCCGCACGTGCAGGTCGAAGGTGGCCTTGTCGCTCGGGTGGTCGTTGGCGGGGAACCACCAGGGGGCGATGTGCGGCTCGCCCATGGTGACCACCTCACGGGAGTTGCCGACCCAGGGCCGCTCGCCTGCGTACGCCGCCCGGCCGGGACGGCCGTGGTAGTTCACCCGGACCCGGAACCGGTCACCGGCGGAGATCGGCCGCGCGGGCACCACGCGCAGCTCGTGCCGGTCGGGTCGGGTGAACCGGGCCCGCACCCCGTCGACCCGGACGTGATCGGTCGGCAGCACCAGGTCGAGCTGGAAGCTGCTGAGGTCGCGCGTGGCGACGGCGGTGACGAACGTGCGGCCGGTCAGCGTCCCCTGGCGCAGCGCCATCCGCACGTGCACCTCGTAGTGCTTGACGTCGTACCCGCCGTTGCCGTCCCGGGGGAAGTACGGGTCGCCGATCCCCGCGGCGCCCGGCTCGGCCTCGACCGGTGCGGCGCTGCCGCTGACCACACCGCTGCCCAGGCCGCCGAGCAGCGTCAGCGCGACCAGCGCGGCGAGGGCCGGCCGGCGCCTCACCTCTGTGTCCCGACGAGGTCGACGGGAATGCGGTCGGCGAGCGACGCCACCGCCCGGCCGAACGCTGACCCGTGCCCGGGGACGTCGATCACGGTGAGCTCCTCGGCACCGGGGTCGGTGCCGTCGACGCGGGTGCGGCCGACCTGAGCCAGGGCGTCCGGCGACACCGGCGCACAGGGCGCGGGGTCGGTGCGCCCCGCCCGCAGCGCGAGGTCCCAGACGAGGTCGCGGGTCTCGACCTCGACGTCGGGCCCCTGCAGCAGGCAGGCCGCCGGCTCGTGGCCGGACAGGTCGAGGCGTCGGGAGGTGGCGACCAGCAGCGGGCGGCGCGCGACGAGACCGGCGGACGGGTCGGCGGGATCGAGGGCGACGACCACGGCGCCGAGCCGGGCGACCGCCAGCCAGGCGAGCAGCTCGTCCAGCGGGTCGTCGAGCAGCACCCCGACCGGCGCGCCGGGGACGACGCCGAGGCCGCGCATGGCTCCGGCCAGCGCGGCGACCCGCTCGAGCAGCGTCGCGTAGTCGAGCTCGCCGCCGGCGTGACGCACGGCGGTCTCGGTGGCGCCGCCACGGATCACCGCGATGTCGACCGCGAGGAAGCAGAGGTTGAGGCTGCCGGGGTCGGAGCCCGCCGGGGGACGGAACCACGTGAGCTGCACCGGGACTCCTGCGCGGGTTAATTGGGTTGCCGCCGGCGGCGGCGGTGCCGCAGGCTGGGTCTGCGAAGCGTACGGCGTCGGGCCGTGCCCGGGTGAGAGGAGCGTGACATGTCCATGACTGTCTTTGGCCTGTCCGCAGACCAACTCTCAGATCCCTGGAGCACCAGCAATGACGCACGACCTCGCCGGGTTCGCTGACGAGCCCCGCTTCGAACGCCTCACCCCCACCCTCGACACCCACGACGGCACGGACGGGGTCGACCCGTCCTTCGTCTTCGACTTCCGGGCCTATGACGACCTGGAGTCCGACACCCAGCGCTGGTCCACCTGGCTCGCGGTCGAGCCGCTGTCCCGTGGGCCCGAGCCGCGCCCCGACTGGGTGGTGACCTCGCAGGGCGCGATCGACACCGAGCTCGGCATCCTCAAGACCGGCAAGGAGGCCGACGTCTTCCTGCTCGAGCGCGCCGAGCCCGGTGGGCCGGGCGTGGTGATGGCCGCCAAGCGCTACCGCGGAGAGGAGACCCGGTCCTTCCACCGCAGCACCGCCTACACCGAGGGCCGCCGCACGCGGCGCTCCCGCGACGCCCGGGCGATGGCCAAGAAGACCGCCTACGGCCGCGCCGTGGCGGCCGGACAGTGGGCGACGGCGGAGTGGGAGGCGCTCAAGCGGCTCTGGCTGCTCGGCGTGCCGGTCCCCTATCCGGTCCAGATCGACGGCACCGAGATCCTGATGGAGCTGGTCACGGTCGACGGCTCCGGCGCGCCCCGGCTGGCCCAGACACGGCCGGCCCGGCCGCTGCTCGAGTCCTACTTCGAGCAGCTCCGTGAGGCGATGGCCGAGCTGGCCCGGCACGGACTCGTCCACGGCGACCTCTCGGCGTACAACATCCTCGCCGCGGGCGAACGGCTGGTGATCATCGACCTGCCGCAGATGGTGGACCTGGTCGGCAACCCACAGGCGATGGACTTCCTGCTGCGGGACTGCACCAACGTGTGCGGGTGGTTCCGGGCCCGCGGGCTCGGGGTGCACGAGCACGACCTCTACGGCGAGCTGCTGGCCCACGCCTTCTGACCGCGACCGTGCGGAATCAGGTCCACGGTCGCCCCCGGCCTGTGGATACCGCCCACCTGGGGTCGATCCGGCAACGGAATCCGTGGCGTCGCGGCGGGCATGCCGCGTAGGCTGGCGTCCATGAACGCCACCCCCACCGGCGGCCCCGGCCTGCCCCAGGAGCGCCGCCTCGTCACCGAGATCCCCGGCCCCGAGAGCCTGGCCCGGCTCGAACGGAAGAAGCAGCACGTCGCCGACGGCGTCGGCATCGTGCTTCCCGTCTTCGTCACCGCGGCCGGCGGCGGGGTGCTCCACGACGTCGACGGGAACTCACTCATCGACCTCGGCTCCGGCATCGCGGTCACCAGCGTCGGCAACGCCGCGGCCAGGGTGGTCGAGCGGTTGACCGCGCAGGCGGCGGCCTTCACGCACACCTGCTTCATGGTCACCCCGTACGACGGCTACGTCGACGTCTGCGCGGCGCTCGCGGACCTCACGCCCGGCGACCACGCCAAGAAGTCGGCGCTGTTCAACTCCGGTGCCGAGGCGGTCGAGAACGCCGTCAAGATCGCCCGCTCCGCGACCGGGCGGGACGCGGTCGCGGTCTTCGACCACGCCTACCACGGGCGCACCAACCTGACGATGGCGATGACCGCCAAGAACATGCCCTACAAGCACCGCTTCGGGCCGTTCGCCGGCGAGGTCTACCGGGCACCGATCTCCTACCCGATGCGTGACGGCCTGAGCGGCGCCGAGGCCGCCGCGCGCGCGATCGACGTGCTCGACAAGCAGGTGGGGGCCGCCAACCTGGCCTGCCTGGTGATCGAGCCGATCCTCGGCGAGGGAGGCTTCGTGGTGCCGGCCGAGGGCTTCCTGCCGGCCCTGCTCGCCTGGTGCCGGGAGCACGGCATCGTGTTCGTCGCCGACGAGATCCAGTCCGGCTTCTGCCGCACCGGCGACTGGTTCGCCTGCGACCACGAGGGCGTCGTACCCGACCTCGTGGTCACCGCCAAGGGCATCGCGGGCGGGCTGCCGTTGGCCGCCGTCACCGGCCGTGCCGAGCTGATGGACGCCGTGCACGTCGGCGGCCTGGGCGGCACGTACGGCGGCAACCCGGTCGCCTGCGCTGCGGCCCTGGGCGCGATGGAGGAGATGAGGGAGCACGACCTGGCCGGGCGGGCCCGCGAGATCGGGGCGCTCATCCGCGCCCGGCTGGACGACCTCGCCGGCAAGCACGCGGTGATCGCGGACATCCGCGGTCGCGGGGCGATGATGGCGATCGAGCTCGTCGACCCCGAGTCCGGGGAGCCGGACGCGGCCCGGACGGCCGCCGTCAACGCGCACTGCCACCGCAACGGTGTCGTCACGCTGACCTGCGGGACCTGGGGCAACGTGTTCCGCTTCCTGCCGCCGCTCGCGACCACCGACGCCCTGCTGAAGGAGGCGTTCGACGTGGTCGCGGAGGCGTTCGCCGCCACCGACTGAGCGGCTCAGGCGGGGGCGAGCTCCTGCTGGCCCCACGGGCTGCCGTAGTCGCTGAGCAGGTCGAGGAACGGCACCGCGTCGAAGGCCTCCGGCCCGAGCACCCCGGCGCCGGACCAGGTGCCACGGGACACCAGCTCGAGAGCGACCACCGGGTTGACCGCGGTCTGCCAGACCACGCACTGGTGGCCGTACTCCCGCATCGACCACTCGTTGTCCACCACGTGGTAGAGGTACGTCGATCGCGGGGCGCCGTCCTTGTCCCTGCCGGTGACCCAGAGTCCGGCACAGGTCTTGCCCGTCATGCGCGGGCCGATGCCGGCCGGGTCGGGCAGACAGGCGGCGACCACGTCACGTGGCGAGACCTCGACACCCTTGACCCGGACCTTCTCGGTGCTGTCGAGGCCGAGCGTGTGGAGCACCTTGAGGATCGTGATGAACTCGTCGCCGAGGCCGTACTTGAAGGTCGCGCGCCGGCAGTCGACCCAGCGCGGCATGAGGAGCACCTCCTCGTGCTCGACGTTGACGCACTCGACCGGACCGATGCCCTCGGGGAAGTCGAAGACCTCCGGCTCGGAGAACGGCGGGGTGGTGAACCAGCCGCCGTCGACGTCGGCGCGTGCCTTCTCGTAGATCACCGGCGGGTTGAGGCACTCCTCGATCGTGGTCCACATCGAGAACGACGGAGCGAAGATCTCGTTGCCCTCGTCGTCGGTGACGACCAGGTTGGCGCCGTCGCGGGTGCCGAGCTCGTCGATCTCGGAGAAGAGGTGGTCGGCGGCGTACCGCGCGAACACGTCGGACAGCCCGGGCTCGACCCCGATGCCCACCAGCGCCAGCCGGCCGGCCCTCTCCCAGTCCGCGGCTCGGGCGAACTGCTCGTCGCCGAGCTTCACGCCGACGCGTTCGTACGGCGACTCGGGGTGGGGACGGGACAGGGACATCGCCATGTCGACGTAGTCGGCGCCCGCCTCGAAGGCACCGTCGAACAGCGCCATGTTGAAGACCGGGTCGACCGCGTTCATCAGGTGCGTGATCGCGTGGTCACGGCACAGCCGGGCCACCGCCGTGGCGTCGGAGGCATCGATCCGGGCACCGACGAACCGGTCGTCGAGCTCCGCGGCCCGCTCCGCCTTCGCCGCGTCGTAGTCGGCGATGACGATCTGCTCGAAGAAGTCGCGACGGGCCGCGATGGCGGCGAACGCCCCGCCGACGCCGCCGGCGCCGACCAGGAGGATCCTCACGTCACTCTCCGATGTAGGACATGACGTGCTTGACGCGCGTGTAGTCCTCCAGGCCGTACATCGACAGGTCCTTGCCGTAGCCGGAGTGCTTGAAGCCGCCGTGCGGCATCTCGGCGACGATCGGGATGTGGGTGTTGATCCACACCGCGCCGAAGTCGAGACGCTTGGCCATCCGCATCGCCCGGCCGTGGTCCTTGGTCCAGACGCTCGAGGCCAGGCCGTACTCCACGCCGTTGGCCCAGCGCAGGGCCTCGCCCTCGTCACCGAAGCGCTGCACGGTGATCACCGGGCCGAAGATCTCGGACTGGATCTGCTCGTCGTCCTGCTTCAGGCCGGACAGCACCGTCGGCTCGTAGAAGTAGCCGGTCTCGCCCTGCCGCCTGCCACCGGCCGCGATCGTGGCGTGGTCCGGGAGCCGGTCGACCATGCCGGAGACGTGGCTCAGCTGGTTGGCGTTGTTGAGCGGTCCGTAGAGGATGTCCTCGTCGTCGGGCATGCCGGTCTTCGTGTTGCGGGCCTGCTCGGTGAGCGCGGCGACGAAGTCGTCGTGGACGCCCGGGCCGGCGAGCACCCGGGTGGCCGCGGTGCAGTCCTGACCGGCGTTGAAGTAGCCCGCCCCGGCGATGCCCTCGGCGGCCGCCTCGATGTCGGCGTCGTCGAACACGATGACCGGGGCCTTGCCGCCGAGCTCGAGGTGGACGCGCTTGAGCTGGTCGGCACCGGAGTGCGCGACCTGCATGCCGGCCCGCACCGAGCCGGTGATCGCCACCAGCTGCGGGATCGGGTGCTCGACCACCAGACGGCCGGTGTCGCGGTCGCCGGTGACCACGTTGAGCACGCCCGGCGGCAGGAACTCCGCGGCCAGCTCGGCCAGCAGCGTGGAGGAGGCCGGTGTCGTGTCACTGGGCTTCAGCACGATGCAGTTGCCCGCGGCCAACGCCGGTGCGATCTTCCACACCATCATCATCAGCGGGTAGTTCCACGGCGTCACCTGACCGACCACGCCGATGGGCTCCCGGCGTACGAACGAGGTGTGGTCCTTGAGGTACTCCCCCGCGGACTTGCCCTCCAGCACGCGGGCGGCACCGGCGAAGAAGCGGATCTGGTCGATCGCGGGCGGCAGCTCCTCGCTGACGGTGAACCCGATCGGCTTGCCGGTGTCTCGCGACTCGACATCCACGAACTCTCGCGAGCGCTTCTCGAGCGCGTCCGCGATCCTGAGCATCGCGAGCTGCCGCTCGGCCGGGGTGGTGTCGCCCCAGGTCTCGAACGCCTTCGCTGCCGCCTGGTAGGCCCGGTCGACGTCCTCCGCGCCGGACTTCGGGGCGGTGGCGTACACCTCGCCCCGGGTCGGGTCGATCACGTCGTAGGTCTCCCCGGAGGCGCTGTCCACCAGCTCACCGTTGATGACGTTGCGGAAGGTCGTGTCAGCCATGAGGTCCCATCCCGTTCGCGATTGCTTGTCCTCGCGAGACTAACGACTATTCAACGAATTCTGTAGAGGAACCGGGCCTGGACCGAGGGAATCGAAACATTGGCGCTGCCTGGACACTGGATACCGCAGAAGTGCCCAGGCGTCGGCAAGAATGTGCGCGCGCCACCGGATCCGCCGGTGCGCAGAGAGGGAGGCGCATGCGGCGCACGTTCGTGGCGGCGCCGGTGGTCACCGTCCTGGTCATCGCGGGGCTGTACTGGCTGATGCTGCACGGCTTCCTGGAGCTGACCGCCTGGCTGCTGGTGGTGGCGGTGCTCGGCCTGCTCGTCGCTGCGGTGTGGGAGTTCCGGCGAGGCCACCGCAAGGGGCCGGTCATCCTGCTGGCGGGCGCCGTGATCACCGCGTCGGTGGTGGGTGCCTACGGCTGGAACCTCAACAGCAAGCTGGACAACATCGACCGTGCCGACGACAGCGTCCTGCAGAAGGGGAAGCGTCCCCCCAAGATGAGGACCGAGGCGGTCAACATCCTGCTGATGGGGGCCGACGACCCGAACCAGAGGGTCGAGAAGCCCTCCGTCTCGGAGCTGCTCGCGGACGGCGAGTGGGACCCCGGCGCCTACCGGAGCGACTCGATGATGGTGGTGCACATCCCCGCCGACCGGAAGTCGGCGTACGTCGTCTCGGTGCCGCGCGACTCCTACGTCACCATCCACGACGCCGAGGGCGCCGAGCAGGGGCGCGACAAGGTCAACGCGGCGTTCTCGCAGTACGGCCCCTTCGGCACCCTGCGCACCATCGAGAACCTCAGCGACCTGCGGCTGGACCACATGGCGATCATCGACTTCCAGGGCTTCCGCGACCTCACCACCGCGATCGGCGGGGTCGACGTGTTCGTCCCGGAGTCGTTCTACGACTCCCAGCAGGACGTCGAGTGGGAGCAGGGCAGCAACCACCTCGAGGGCGTCAAGGCCCTTCAGTACGTCCGCACCCGGCACGGCCTGGCGAACGGCGACTTCGACCGGGTCGACCGACAGCAGAACTTCCTGCGCGCACTGATGGGCAAGGTGCTCGACGACGGAACCATCGGCAACCCGATGACGTTCAACGACACCCTGGAGGCGATCACCCAGCACCTCACCGTCGACCAGAGCTGGGAGAGCGGCGACATCCGGAGTCTCGCCCTGTCCCTGCGCAGCCTCGACGGCGGCAAGGTCCGGTTCATGACCCTGCCCCTCGACCGCTACGAGTCGGTGCCCGGGGTGGGTTCGGTGAACATCATCGCCGAGCAGCGGGCCCGGACCCTGTGGAAGGCGGTGGCCGACGACGCCGTCGGCAGGTACCTCAAGGCCTACCCCGAGGACGAGCTGCCGGACCCCGAGGACGTCAGCTAGGCGCCTCGAACACGCGGTGGCCGTCGACCCACGTCGACACGACCCGCGCCGCCCCGATCTCCTCGGCCGGCCCGACGAAGGGGTCCCGGTCGAGCACTGCCAGGTCGGCGACGGCGCCGCCGCGAAGCACGCCCGCGTCGTCGCGGTGGTTCACCCACGAGGAGCCGGCGGTGTACGCCGCGAAGGCCTGCTCGGCGGTCAGCGCCTGCTCCGGCAGGAACGCCTCGGAGCCCTCCCGACCCTCCGCGCCGTAGGCCCGGCGGTTGACCGCGACGTGGATCGCGGCGAGCGGGTCCGGGGTGCTCACCGGCCAGTCGCTGCCGCAGGCGAGCGGGGCACCCGCCCGGGCCAGGTCACCGAAGGGATACTGCCAGCGGCCCCGCTCACTCCCGAGGAACGGCAGCGTCAGCTCGGTCATCTGGTCGTCGAGGCAGGCCCAGAGCGCCTGCATGTTGGCGGTCACGCCGAGCGCCGCGAACCGGGCGACGTCCTCGGGCCGGACCAGCTGCAGGTGCGCGATGTGGTGCCGGAGGTCGCGGCCGCGGTCGAGGCCCTCGAACGCGTCGAGGGTCTCGCGCACGGCCCGGTCGCCGATGCAGTGCACGTGCACCTGGAAGCCCTCGGCGTCGAGCCGGTGGACGGCGCTGCGCAGCGCCTCCGCCGCCACGAACGAGTGCCCACGGTTGTCGCCCGCGTGCCCGCAGCGGTCGAGGTAGGGCTCCGACAGGGCGGCGGTGCCGTTCTCGGCGACACCGTCCTGCATGATCTTGACCGAGCCGGCCCGGAGCCGCCCGTGGCTGAACCGCTCCCGCCTCTCCACCAGCTCGGGCACCTGTTCCTCGCCCCGCTCACGGTCCCACCACAGGGCGCCGACCACGGTGCCGGTCAGGTCGCCGCTCCTCGCCGCGCGGAGGTACGTCGGTGAGGCGTCGTCGGAGCCGGCGTACGCCCCGAGGATGGCGTCCTGCCAGGCGGTCACACCGAGGGAGTGCAGATGGCGCTGGCCCTCGAGCAGCCCCCGGTAGGTCTCCTCGTCGGAGGTCGGCGGGCTGTGTCGCGCCACCACCGCCATCGCGCCCTCGTGCAGGGTCCCGGTCGGGCGACCGTCGCCGTCCCGCTCGAAGCGGCCGTGTGGCGGATCGGGGGTGTCGGCGCCGATGCCCGCGAGCTCCAGGGCCCGGGTGTTCACCCAGGCGCCGTGGTGGTCGCGGTTGGGCAGGAACACCGGGCGGTCCGGCACCACCGCGTCGAGGTCGGCCGCGGTCGGCGTACCACCGGGGAAGGCCGCCATCGCCCAGCCACCGCCAAGGATCCACGGCAGGTCGGGGTGGGCGGCGGCGTACTCCCGCACGATGCGGAGGTAGTCCTCGCGGGTCCGGCCCTCGGACAGGTCGCAGCGGACCCGCTCCAGCCCGCCCTGCACCGGATGGACGTGCGCGTCGACGAAGCCGGGCAGCAGCAGCCCGCCGGCCAGGTCCACCTCCGTGGCGCCGGGGACGTCGAGATCGGCCTCGTCGACCACCGCCCGGATCCGGTCTCCCTCCACGATCACGGCCCGGTCGGTGCGGTGCCGCACCCCGTCGAAGAGAGCGCCGTTGCGGAAGACCAGCGATGCCATGAATCCCCTCCCTCACCACGGATTTCGTAGTCAATAGCCCATCTGGATGTCTGAATCCTTGGAGAATAACCCATTCGGGTTGCGATTCCGCTTGCCAAGGGTTCGATCACGCAGGCACACTGACGGCCTAGGAACCCCCGATATCCCAAGGACGCGATACCCATGCTCACCGGCGACTACGAGCAGCTCCAGCGCGACGCTCGCGACCACCTGTGGATGCACTTCACCCGGCACTCCACCTACGACACGCAGGACGTCCCCATCATCGTCCGCGGCGAGGGTGCCTACATCTACGACGCTCAGGGCAAGCGGTACCTCGACGCCCTGTCCGGACTCTTCGTCAGCCAGCTCGGGCACGGGCGGACGGAGCTCGCGGAGGCAGCGGCCAAGCAGGCGAAGGAACTCGCCTTCATGCCGCTGTGGTCCTACGCCCACCCGAAGGCGATCGAGCTCGCCGCTCGGGTGGCGTCCCATGCTCCCGGTGATCTCAACCGGGTGTTCTTCACCAGCGGGGGTGGTGAAGCGGTAGAAACCGCGTGGAAGTTGGCCAAGAACTACTTCAAGCTTGTGGGGAAGCCTCTGAAGCACAAGGTCATCAGTCGTGCCATCGCCTATCACGGCACGACGCAGGGAGCTCTCTCGATCACCGGCCTGCCGGGGTTGAAGGCGCAGTTCGAGCCCCTGGTTCCCTCCACGTTCCGTGTCCCGAACACGAACTTCTACCGCGCACCGGAACACGGCGACGACCTGACGCGCTTCGGCCGTTGGGCGGCCGACCAGATCGCGATCGCGATCGAGAACGAGGGCGCCGAAACGGTCGCCGCCGTGTTCCTGGAGCCCGTGCAGAACGCCGGAGGCTGCTTCCCGCCGCCGCCGGGCTACTTCGAGCGGGTCCGTGAGATCTGCGACGAGTACGACGTGCTGCTGGTCTCCGACGAGGTCATCTGTGCCTTCGGCCGGCTCGGCGAGATGTTCGGCGCGACCCGCTTCGGCTACCAGCCCGACATGATCACCTGCGCCAAGGGCATCACCTCCGGCTATGCCCCGCTCGGCGCGATGATCGCCTCCGACCGGCTGATGGAGCCGTTCCTGCGCGGGCACGAGTCGTTCGCCCACGGCTACACCTTCGGCGGCCACCCGGTCTCGGCCGCCGTGGCCATGGCGAACCTCGACGTCTTCGAGAAGGAGAAGGTGCTCGAGAACGTCCGCGACAACAAGGACGCCTTCCGCGCCACCCTGGAGCGGCTGAACGACCTGCCGATCGTCGGTGACGTGCGCGGCGACGGGTACTTCTACGGCATCGAGCTGGTCAAGGACAAGGCCACCAAGGAGACGTTCGACGACGACGAAGCGGAGCGGTTGCTGCGTGGCTACCTCTCGCGGGCGCTGTACGACGAGGGCCTCTACTGCCGTGCCGACGACCGGGGCGACCCGGTGGTGCAGCTGGCGCCGCCGCTGATCTG
This sequence comes from uncultured Actinomycetota bacterium, assembly GCA_963767955.1. Taxonomy (GTDB): domain Bacteria; phylum Actinomycetota; class Actinomycetes; order Propionibacteriales; family Nocardioidaceae; genus Nocardioides. The sequence goes on from CAVYGA010000003.1 coordinate 1,653,082, forward strand.
CACCCAGGAGCACTTCGACGAGATCGAGCAGATCCTGCGCGTCGTCCTCGACAAGGCCTGGAGCATGCTGTGAGCGCACGCATCCACTGACACATCGACCCGTCCGGGGCGCCTGGGGAGGGTGCGCTCCGGGCGGGTCCTTGGCTGCCCCGGTCTCAGGCCGCGTCCTGCGGCAGCGGCAGTCGGCGTACCCCGCCCAGCCGCCGCTGGAAGCGGACCTGCTCGGCCCGTGCGTCGAGCGCCCGCCACAGGACCTGGTGGGCGACCCACGGCAGCGGCTCGTCGCCGGTGTGCCAGGTGCCACCGAAGCCGATCCACACCGGCGTCCAGTCCTTGGCCAGGTCCCACTCCCCGCGACGCTTCATCAGCAGGTTGCGGCGGATCTGGAACGCCGTCCGCGCGCCGTCCGCGCAGATCGGCGCGGTCCGCACCGGCCACACGTGCAGGTCCATCGCCATCAGCTCGAGCTCGAGATCGGCGAGCACGCGCGGGTCGACCAGCACCGTCGCGACGTTCTCGTGCGGGACTCGTCTCACGTCCGGAACGCTAACCCGCCCGACCGAGGTGGCACCAGTGCCCCGAGGTCGCCTGATCACATCAGTGCGGTCGATCCGGTGCACCTGGTGCGGCGGATCCACCGCGGTCGCCGCGGGCCCGTCGCTCAGTCGTGCTGCGGGAAGCCCAGGTCGATCGCGCTGGTGCCCGGGTCCGGCCACCGCGAGGTGACCACCTTGCCGCGCGTGAAGAACTGCACGCCCTCGGTCCCGTGCGCGTGCGCATCCCCGAACAGCGAGGCCTTCCAGCCGCCGAAGGAGTAGTACGCCATCGGCACCGGGATCGGCACGTTCACGCCGACCATGCCCACCTCGACCTCGCGCTGGTAGCGCCGCGCCGCCCCACCGTCCCGCGTGAAGATCGCCGTGCCGTTGCCGTAGGGGTTCGCGTTGACCAGCGCCAGCGCCTCGTCGTACGACGCCACCCGGACCACGGACAGCACCGGTCCGAAGATCTCGTCGTCATAGACCGGCATCCCGGGCTCGACGCGATCGAACAGCGACGGTCCCAGCCAGAAGCCCTCGGCGGCGCCCTCCGCCACCACGTCCCGGCCGTCGACGACCAGCTCCGCGCCGGCCTCGGTGCCCGCGTCGAGGTACGACGCCACCTTGTCCCGGTGTGCGCCCGTCACCAGCGGGCCCATGTCGCAGCCCTTGCGGCCGTCGCCGGTGCGCAGCCCGGCCATCCGCTCGGTGATCCGCGGCACCAGTGCGTCGCCGACCGGGTCGACCGCGACCAGCACCGAGATCGCCATGCACCGCTCCCCCGCCGAGCCGAAGCCGGCGCTGACCGCGGCGTCCGCGGCGGCGTCCAGGTCCGCGTCGGGCAGCACCACCATGTGGTTCTTGGCGCCGCCGAGGGCCTGCACCCGCTTGCCGTGCCGGGTCGCGGTCTCGTAGACGTAGCGCGCGATCGGCGTCGAGCCGACGAACGAGACCGCCTTGACGTCGGCGTGCGTGAGCAGCCCGTCGACGGCCTCCTTGTCGCCCTGGAGCACGCTGAACACCCCGTCCGGCAGGCCGGCCTCGGCCCAGCACTCGGCGATCAGCAGCGAGGTGGACGGGTCCTTCTCGCTCGGCTTGAGCACCACCGCGTTGCCGGCCGCGATCGCCACGGGCACGAACCACAGCGGCACCATCGCCGGGAAGTTGAACGGGGAGATCACCGCGACCACGCCGAGGGGCTGGCGCAGCGAGTGCACGTCCACCCCACCGGACACCTCGTCGCTGAACGAGCCCTTGAGCAGGTGCGGCGCCCCACAGGCGAACTCCGCGACCTCGAGGCCGCGTTGCACCTCGCCGAGGGCGTCGTCGAGCACCTTGCCGTGCTCGGAGGTGATCGCGGCGGCGATCTCCTCGCGGCGGCGGAACAGCGCCTCGCGGAAGGCGAACATCACGTTGGTGCGCTTGGTGACCGAAGCCAGCCCCCACGCGCGACCCGCCGTGGCGGCGTCCGCGACGAGCGCGTCCACGTCGGCCGCGGAGGCCAGCCGGACGTGGCCGGTGACCACTCCGGTCGCCGGGTCGTGCACGTCGCCGTGCCGGTCGCCCGCACCCGTCCAGCCCGCACCGTTGCGCCAGTGCCCGATCGTCCGCGGTTCCGTCATCGTGCTGCTCCTTCTCCTCGTCCTCCGACCCCGTCAGGAGTCGAAGCCCAGGCCGAGGCGGTCCATCGCCTTCAGCCACACGTTCTGCCGGCCGCCGTTGCGGTCGGCGGCCACCATCGACTTCCGGGTGAGCTGGATCCCCGCGTAGCGCAACGGCTCGGGCGGGAACGGCAGCGGCCTCTCCCGTACCATCCGCAGCCGGGTCCGCTCGGTGTCCTCGCCGGCCAACAGGTCCAGCATCACCTCGGCGCCGAACCGGGTCGCGGCCACCCCGAGCCCGGTGTAGCCCAGCGCGTACGCCACCCGCCCGTCGTACGCCGTCCCGAAGAACGCCGAGAACCGCGTGCAGGTGTCGATGACCCCGCCCCAGCGGTGACTGAAGGCCAGCCCCTCGAGCTGCGGGAAGGTCGCGAAGAAGTGCTCCGCGAGCAGCGTGTGGGTCACGTCGTGCTGCTCCAGGTCACGGGCGATCCGGCTGCCGTAGTGGTAGACCGCGTCGTAGCCACCCCACAGGATCCGGTTGTCGCGGGTCAGGCGGTAGTAGTGGAACTGGTTCGCCGCGTCCCCGACCCCACAGCGCCGGGCCCAGCCGACCGCGGCCAGCTGTGCGGCATCCAGCGGCTCAGTCATCAGCACGTGGTCGTAGACCGGCACCGTCATCAGCCGGAGCCGGCGCAGCAGCGGTGCGAACGCGTTCGTCGCCAGCGCGACGCGGTCGGCGACCACGGAGCCGCGGCCGGTCCGCACGGTCAGGTGCGCGCCGCGCTCGAGGCCGGACACGTGGGTGTCCTCGTGGATGACGACCCCGGCGTCGAGGCAGGCCTGCCGCAGGCCCCAGGCCAGCCGGGCCGGTTCGACCATGGCGGTGCCGCGGGCGTCGAGGACGCCGCCGAGGTACGTCGGGGAGGCGACCTCGGCACGGGTCCGCTCCGCGTCGAGGAGCACCACGTCGTGCCCGGCCGCGCGGCGTACCTCCACCTCGGCGGCCAGCTCCCCGACCTGGTGCGGTGCCGTGGCCACGCTGAGCTCGCCGGTCTCCTCCCAGTGGCAGTCGATGCCGTGCTCGCGGACCGTCGCGCCGATCGCGGCGAGGTTGTCCCGGCCGAGCCGGTCCAGCTCGGCGAGCTCGTCCGGCCACCGCGCGTCGCCGTTGCCGAAACCGTGGGTGAGGCTGGCGGAGGCGAAGCCACCGTTGCGGCCGCTGGCCTCGTCGCCGCAGCGCCCGGCCTCCAGCAGCACGACGGAGCGGTCGGGGTGTCGCTCGCGGGCGCGCAGCGCGGTCCAGAGCCCGGAGTAGCCGCCGCCGACCACGACCAGGTCGGCGCGGAGGTTCCCGGTGAGCGACGGCAGGGGTTCGGGGCGGGCCGGATCCTCCAGCCAGAACACCGCGGGTTCCGCGCCCGCCAGGGCCGTGCGCGCCGCCCCCGTCGTTGCCCCGTCAGCTCGCAGCGTCACGCCCGGGCCCTGGCCCGACGCCGGTTGTTGAGCTCGCCGCCCAGCACCAGCACCATGGCCACCATGAACATCACCGTGCCGATCACGTTGATCTGCGGCGGGATGCCCCGCTGCGCGGCACCCCACACGAACATCGGGAAGGTGACCTCCTGCCCGGCGTTGAGGTTCGTGATGATGAAGTCGTCGAACGACAGCGAGAAGCTCAGCAGCGCCGCGGACAGGATGCCCGGGAACACCAGGGGGAACGTCACCCGCCAGAACGTCTGCCACTCGTTGGCGTAGAGATCCATGGCAGCCTGCTCCAGCCGCGGGTCGAGCCCGGCCAGCCTGGCCTTCACGGTGACGACCACGAAGCTCAGGCAGAACAGGATGTGGGCGATCAGGATCGTGAGGAACCCGAGCTGGCCGGCGAACCCGCTGGCCACGAACAGCGCCAGCAGCGAGGAACCCATCACGATCTCGGGTGAGGCCATCGGCAGGAACGTGAACACGTTGGCCACCGCACGGCCGCGGAAGCGGTGCCGCACCAGGGCGAACGCCATCAGCGTGCCCAGGAGGGTTGCCGCGAGGGTGGCCAGCAGACCGATCTGCACCGACAACACCAACGAGTCGCACATGCCCAGCGGTGCGCAGGGGTTCGCCCAGTTGTCCAGCGTGAACTTGTTGAACGCATAGCTGTTGCGGCCGGCCGACTCGTTGAAGGACATCCCGATGACGATGAAGATCGGCACGAACATGTAGAGCAGCACCAGCATCCCGATGCCGAGGATCAGGTGGTCGCTGAGCCACTTCCCGAGGCGCATCAGAGCAGCTCCTCGGTGCCGGCCCGTTTCACGTAGACCAGCACCAGGACCACGATCACCGCCATCAGCGTCACCGACAGCGCCGCGGCCTCGGGGTAGGACCCGCCGTCGAAGAGCTTCTGGATGACGTTGCCGATCATCTGCGTCTGGGTGTTCCCGAGCAGCTGGGCGTTGATGTAGTCACCGGCGGCCGGGATGAAGGTGAGCAGCGTGCCGCCGACCAGCCCGGGCATCGACAGCGGCAACGTCACGGTGCGGAAGGTCGTGAACGGCGAGGCGTAGAGGTCCTCCCCCGCCTCCATCAGCCGGGGATCGATCTTCTCCAGCGACGCATAGAGCGGCAGCACCATGAACGGCAGGAAGTTGTAGGTGATGCCGGTGATCACGGCGATCGGGGTGGCCAGGAGGTGGCCGTCGGCTGCCAGCACGTGCAGGAACTTCAGCGTCTCCACGACGAAGCCCTGGTCGGCGAGGATCAGCTGCCAGGAGATCGTGCGGATCAGGAACGAGGTGAAGAACGGCGCGATCACCGCGACCAGCATGAGGTTCTTCCACCGGCCGGCCTTGAACGCGATCGCATACGCCAGCGGGTAGCCCAGCAGGATGCAGAACAGCGTGGCCAGTCCCGCATAGACCATCGAGCGGATGAACTGCTCGGAGTAGTCCTGGAGGACACCGGTGTAGTTGGCGATCTCTCCGGTCATCTGGTAGCCGACCTCGAGCGAGCCGGCCGGGTCGTAGAGCGAGGTGCTGACCAGGCTGAACAGCGGCACCACGAAGAACAGCAGCAACCACACAGCGGCCGGGAGCAGCAGCAGGTAGCCGAGCAGGCCGCCGTGCTTGTCCGAGCCCGAGGAGTCGCTGGCGTCCTCTCCGCCGCTCCCCTGGACCTGGCTCATGAGGCGTCCTCGCGCTCCACGCCGTCCGAGGCGTCCTGGCCTGCGTCGAGGAGGAACGTGTGGTCGGGCACCCAGTGCAGGTCGACCATGTCACCGACGGAGAAGTGCTTCTGGACGCCGGTGTTCTGCTCGAAGACCATCAGTTCCTGGCCCCAGGGCATCCGGGCGAGGTACTGCGTGCTCACGCCCGTGAAGCTGGCATCGGTGACCACGCCGCCGGCCAGGACGTTGGCACCGTTCGTCGGCGCGGCGCCGGACGTCGCGAGCACGACCTTCTCCGGACGGATCCCGACCCAGACCTCGTCGGCGCCCACGCCCGGGTCCTCGCGCTCGGTCGAGCCATGGCGCGCGTTGGCGGCCGAGCGGGCCTGCGGCGCGAGCACCCGGCTGCCCGAGACGTCGACCTCGACATCGGCCCCCGCGGTGCCGGTCACGCTGCCCCGGATCAGGTTGGACTGGCCGAGGAAGTTGGCGACGAACGTGGTGCGCGGGTGCTCGTAGAGCTCCTCGGGACTGCCCATCTGCTCGATCACGCCGTGGTTCATGACCGCCACGGTGTCGGCCATCGTCATGGCCTCCTCCTGGTCGTGGGTGACGTGCACGAACGTGGTCTCCACCTCGGTCTGGATGCGCTTGAGCTCGATCTGCATCTGCCGCCGGAGCTTGAGGTCGAGGGCACCGAGCGGCTCGTCGAGCAGCAGCACCTGCGGGCGGTTGATCAGGGCCCGGGCCAACGCCACGCGCTGCTGCTGGCCTCCGGACAGCTGTGCGGGCTTGCGGCCGCCGTACGCCGAGAGCTCGACGAGCTCGAGCATGTCGGCGACCTTGGACTTCACGTCCTTGGCGCCGGTGCGCTTGAGCCCGAAGGCGACGTTCTCGCTGATCGTCATGTGCGGGAACAGCGCATAGCTCTGGAACACCGTGTTCACCGGACGGCGGTAGGGCTTGAGGTCCGTGATCACCTCGGAGCCGAGCGTGATGACCCCCGCGGACGGGGTCTCGAGCCCGGCGATCATCCGCAGTGTGGTGGTCTTGCCGCAGCCCGACGGGCCGAGCAGTGCGAAGAACGAGCCCGAGGGCACGGTCAGGTCGAGGTCGTCGACCGCCACGAACGAGCCGAACCGCTTGGTGACACCGCTGAGAACGAGATCCGAGGTCGTGCTGCGGTCCGATCCTTCGCTCACTCGATCACGCTCCGATGATGCGGTTGAAGTCCTTGTCGTACTGCTCTCGGGTCTTGCTGTCGATGTTCGTCATGGCCCAGGTGCTCTCGAGGTCGGCGGCGGTCGGGAAGATCAGCGGGTTGCCCACGAGGCTGTCGTCGATCTGCTCCATCGCCTCCTCGGCGCCGGCGACCGGGCAGATGTAGTTGACCCAGGCGGCGAGCCGGGCGGCCACCTCGGGCTCGTAGTAGTAGTCCATGAGCTTCTCGGCGTTCGCCTTGTGCTCGGCCTGGTTGGGCACCAGCATGTTGTCGCTCCACAGCGAGAGACCCTCGGTCGGCGCCACGAACTTGATGTCCTCGTTGTCGTACTGCATCGCGATGACGTCGCCCGACCAGGCCTCGCAGGCATACACGTCGCCGTTGTTGAGCGGGCGGGTGTAGTCGTTGCCGGTGAACTGGCGGATCTGGCCGGAGGCGACGATCTCCTCCATCCTGTCCAACGCGCTGCCCCAGTCGTCGTCGCCGAAGTCGTCCGGGTTCGCACCGACGAGCTTGAGCACGAAGCCCATGGTGTCGCCCATCTCGCTCAGCAGGGAGACCTTGCCCTTGAGGTCGGCACGGGTGACCAGCTCCTCGAAGCTGGCGACCTCGCCGGTGTACTTCGAGTTGTAGGCGATGCCGGTCAGGCCGCTCTGCCACGGGACGGAGTACGTGCGCTCCGGGTCCCAGGCCGGACTCTTGAGGCTGTCGACCATGTTGGCCTGGACGTTCGGCATGTTGGCCGCGTCGAGCTCCTGGAGCCACCCGAGCTCGACGACCTTGGCGGCCATCCAGTCGGTGAGCACGAAGATGTCGCGACCCACCGGCTCACAGGCGCCGAGCTGGTTGCGGACCTTGGCGAAGAACTCGTTGTTGCCGTTGACGTCGGTGTTGTAGGTGACCTTGATGCCGGACTGCTTCTGGAAGGCGGCGAGGGTGGGGTACTTCTTCCCCTTCTCGTCCATGTAGAGCGGCCAGTTGGAGAAGACCAGCTCCTGCTCCGAGCCCGACTTGTCGGTGCTCTTGCAGGTGTCGGCGGTCTGCTTGGTGCCCTCGGTGCCGCACGCGGCCAGGAGGCTGCCGGAGGACAGGGCCAACGCACCCACGCCCGAGGCACGCATGAAGCCGCGCCGGGAGAAACCGGCACCCGGCTGCCTCCCGGAGAGGTCATGGGCGAGCCGACGGGCGAGCTTGTCGGCGGGGGTGTCCCCGCCGGGCCAGGGGCGCTGTGTCATGAGGTCTCCTTGTCGAAGCAGAACCAATTCGCTACGGATCGTGTCATGCGAAACCCGCCCCCACAAGTGATTCCGTGGGTTCGTAACATCGATGCAACGAATTCCTTTGGTCCGTGTCGAATCTTGTCGGGACCTCCCGACCCTGACACGATGCCCGGGTGACCCAGACTCCGCGCGACCGGGAACGCCCGCATCTCGACGACGTCTCCAAGGCCATCATCGAACAGCTCCAGCAGGACGGCAGGCGTTCGTACGCCTCCATCGGCAAGGTGGTCGGGCTGTCCGAGGCCGCGGTGCGCCAACGCGTCCAGCGTCTGCTCGACGCCGGGGTGATGCAGGTCGTCGCCGTGACCGATCCCCTCGAGCTCGGGTTCGCCCGGCAGGCGATGATCGGCATCCGGGTCCAGGGCCCCCTGGAGCCGGTCGCCGACGCGCTCGCCGCGCTCCCGGAGGTCGACTACGTGGTGGTCACCGCCGGCTCCTACGACCTCCTCGTCGAGGCGGTGTGCGAGAGCGACGAGCACCTCCTCGAGCTGATCTCCGAGAAGATCCGCAACATCCCGTCGGTGTCCTCGACCGAGACGTTCATGTACCTCAAGCTGCACAAGCAGACCTACTCGTGGGGTGTGCGCTGAGCACGTACGCCGGGCTCTCCCTGTGGCACGAGACCGCCGACGACGCGTGGGAGCCGCGGTCGACGCTGCCCGGTGACACCGAGGTCGACGTGGCGATAGTCGGCGCCGGCTACACGGGGCTGTGGACCGCCTACTACCTGTCCGTGGCCGACCCGACGCTGCGGATCGTGGTGCTGGAGGCCGAGGTCGCGGGGTACGGCGCGTCCGGGCGCAACGGCGGCTGGTGCTCGGCGCTCTTCCCGGCCTCGCTGGGATCCGTCGCCGGCCTCGACGGTGCCACCCGTGAGGCCGCGCTCGCCCAGCACGCTGCGATGCGGGCCACGGTCGACGAGGTCGTCCGGGTGGCCGCCGTCGAGGGCATCGACGCCCACGTGGCCAAGGGCGGCACGATCAGCCTGGTCCGCTCCCCTGCCCAGCTCCGTCGGGCCCGGGTCGAGATCGAGGACGCCCGCTCGTGGGGGCGCGGTGAGGACGATCTCCGCTTCCTCGACGCCGCCGAGGCGGACGGCGTGCTGCGGGCCACCCGCAGCAAGGGGGCGACGTACACCCCGGACTGCGCGGCGATCCATCCGGCCCGCCTCGTGCGCGGTCTGGCCGCGGCGGTCGAGCGTCGGGGCGTCCGGATCCACGAGCGCACCCGGGTGACCGCGATCGAGCCCGGCCGCGCGGTGACCGCCCACGGCAGGGTCCGCGCCGAGGTGGTGGTCCGCGCCACCGAGGGCTACACGGCCTCGCTGGCGGGACAGCGTCGCGCGGTGGCGCCCGTGCACTCGTTGGTGATCGCCACCGAACCGCTGCCGGCCGACGTCTGGGCGGGCATCGGGCTGCACCGGCGTGAGACGTTCAGCGACCACCGGCACCTGATCATCTACGGCCAGCGCACCGCGGACGACCGGCTGGTGTTCGGCGGCCGCGGGGCGCCGTACTTCCTGGCGTCGCGGACCCGGGCGACCTTCGACGGCGGCTACCCCGTCTTCCGCAGGCTGCACCGCACGCTCGTGGACCTCTTCCCCGCGGTCGGCGACCACCGGGTCACGCACGTCTGGGGCGGCGCGCTCGGCGTGCCCCGCGACTGGTGCGCCTCGGTCGGGCTGGACCGTGGCACCGGGCTGGCCTGGGCCGGCGGGTACGTCGGGGACGGCGTCGGCACCACCAACCTGGCCGGCCGCACCCTCGCCGATCTGGTGCTCGGCCGCGACACCGACCTGGTCCGGCTGCCCTGGGTCGGGCACCGGTCCCGGGCCTGGGAGCCGGAGCCGCTGCGGTGGCTGGGCATCAACGCCGGGCTGCGGGCGGCCGCCGCCGCCGACGCCGAGGAGCGGCTCACCCGGCACCCCAGCCTGGTCGCCCGCGCCATGGCCCCCCTCACCGGCCACTGACCCGCCCACCTGATCCCCCATCCCCATCCCCATCCCCCGCCGAGGTGTCACTTCTTGCGCGTCGAGGTGTCGATTCTTGCGATCGCTCCGACAAGAAGGCACACCTCGGCGCGCAAGAACTCGCACTTCGGCGCGCAACAACACGCACCTCGGCGCGCAAGAACTCGCACTTCGGCGCGCAAGAACTCACACCTCGTCGTTAGGTTGGGGCGGTGAAGAGCATCCGGGGGCGCGTGGTCGAGATCGAGTCGACGGAGGAGCTGGACCGGCGGCTGGCGGCGGGGGCTCGGTCGCTGACCGGCTGGCACCTCCGCTCGGTGGACCTCTCCGCGCGCAGCGACGAGCTCGAGGAGCTGCGGGTGGCCGGCGCGCTCTTCCTGGGCTGCACGTTCGCTCCCGGCGCCGAGGACGCCGTACGCACCCGCGGCGGCATCGTGTTCCCCGCCGTGCCCGACGTGCCCGTCGACAGCTACCGGACCACGCTCTACACCGCCGACGAGCTCTACGGCTCCGGGTCGTACGGCGAGGCGCTGGACGCGCGGGTCTACGCCTGGTCGCGGCAGCCGGGCGATCCCGAACGCGCGCTGGTCCAGTCGCTGCACGACCACGCGATCGACGAGGCGCTGGCGGACTGGGCCGGGCCGCGGAGCCTGGTCGGTGTGATGGGCGGGCACGCCACCGAGCGTGACCACCCCGCCTACGGGCAGGCCGTCCGGCTCGGGCACCTGCTCGCCCAACGGGCCGTGGTCGCCACCGGCGGAGGCCCCGGCGCCATGGAGGCCGCCAACCTCGGCGCCTGGCTCTCCCGGCGCGACGTCGGCGTCATCGACGAGGTCGTCGCGGTGCTCGCCGAGGAGGCGTCGTTCCGGCCGTCGGTCGATGCCTGGGCGCGGGCCGCGTTCGCCGTGCGGGAGCGCTGGCCGGACGGCGCGGACTCGCTCGGCATCCCCACCTGGCACTACGGACACGAGCCGCCCAACGCGTTCGCCTCGGCGATCGCGAAGTACTTCCACAACGCCACCCGGGAGGCGATCCTGCTGCAGGAGTGTGACGCCGGCATCGTGTTCCTGCCGGGCGCGGGTGGCACGGTCCAGGAGATCTTCCAGGACGCGTGCGAGAACTACTACGCGGACCCGTCGGCGGTCGCCCCGATGGTGCTGGTCGGCCGCGACCACTGGACCGACGAGGTGCCGGCCTGGCCGCTGCTCGAGGCGCTCGCCCGCGGTCGGGCCATGGAACAGCACGTGCACCTCGTCGACACCGTCGAGGAGGCCGCCGCCGTCGTGGCCGGCTGACTCAGGTCACTCGGACGCGGCGAGCTGTCCGCAGGCGCCGTCGATCTCGCGGCCGCGGGTGTCACGCACGGTGGTCGAGATGCCCTTGGCCTCGAGCCGGCGGACGAACTCCCGCTCGTCGGCGGGGTCGGAGGCGGTCCACTTCGAGCCCGGGGTGGGGTTGAGCGGGATCAGGTTCACGTGCACCCAGCCCCAGTCGCCGTACCCGTTGAGCACGTCACCGAGCAGGTCCGCGCGCCAGGCCTGGTCGTTGATGCCGCGCATCATGGCGTACTCGATGGAGACCCGGCGCTTGGTCCGCGCGGCGTAGTTCCAGGCGGCCTCGACGGTCTCGGCCACCGACCAGCGGGTGTTGATCGGGACCAGCTCGTTGCGCAGCTCGTCGTCGGGGGCGTGCAACGAGAGTGCCAAAGTGACGGGGATGCCCTCGTCGGCCAGCTGGTTGATCCGCGGCACCAGGCCGACCGTCGAGAGGGTCACGCCACGGGCCGACATGCCGAGGCCGGCGGGCGCCGGCTCGGTGAGGCGGTGGATGGCGCCGATGACGGCCTTGTAGTTGGCCATCGGCTCGCCCATCCCCATGAACACCACGTTGGATACACGACCGGGTCCGCCGGGGACCTCGCCGCGCGCCATCGAGCGAGCGCCGGCGACCACCTGCTCGACGATCTCGGCGGTGGACATGTTGCGCTGCAGCCCGCCTTGGCCGGTCGCACAGAACGGGCAGGCCATGCCGCAGCCGGCCTGGCTCGAGACGCAGACCGTGGCCCGGTCGGGGTAGCGCATCAGCACCGACTCGACCAGCGCGCCGTCGAAGAGCTTCCACAGCGTCTTGCGGGTGGTGCCCTTGTCGGCCTCCAGCGTCCGCAGCGGCGTCATCAGCGTGGGCAGCAGCGCGCTGACCAGCTCGTTGCGCTGGGCGGCCGGGAGGTCGGTCATCTCGTCCGGATCGTCGACCAGCCGGCCGAAGTAGTGGGTCGAGAGCTGCTTGGCACGGAAGCCCGGGAGGCCGAGCGAGGCCAGCAGGTCCTTGCGACCCGTCTCGTCGAGGTCGGCGAGGTGCTGCGGTGGCTTCTTGCGCCCCCGCGGCTCGTCGAAGACCAGGGGCAGCTGCTTGGGTTCGCTCATGACCGGCCCAGTCTCCCACCGCGCGCGCGGCGTACCCAATCGCACCGTGGCGCCGCCGGGCTCGGCTGCCCGCGGTTGCTATCTTCAGCTGACCATCGGCCACGTGGCGATGGTGACCCTCAGCCTGACGCTGCCGCGCTGGGCCCGACGCCAGGGATGGTGGTGACCGTGGCCCACGACCGGCTGCGCCGCCTGACGGAGTACGCCGTCTCCGACCGCGCCGCACTCGACGCCCTGCTCGACGAGCAGTGGTTCGGGGTGCTGTCGACGGTGTCCGACGGGGAGCCGTGGGCGGTCCCGCTGCTGTACGCCCGCGACGGGGACCGGATCCTGCTGCACGGCTCCACCGGGGCCGGAGCGCTGCGGCACGTCGCCGACGGCGCCCCGGCGGTGTTCTCGGTGACGGCGATGGACGCTCTGGCCGTGGCTCCGACCACCTTCGAGTCGTCGGTGAACTACCGCTCGGCGACCGTCCGCGGCCCTCTGGAGCCGCTGTCCGGCACCGAGCAGGAAGCAGCCCTCGAGGTGTTCTCGGAGCGGTTGCTGCCCGGACGCACCGCGGAGGTCCGGGTCAGCTCCCGCAAGGAGCTGGCCGCCTCGTTGGCCATGGCACTGATGATCGGCGACGGGAGCTGGCTGATGAAGGCCGCCGGCGGTTGGCCGGCCACACCCGAGGAGGCGGATGCCGAGCCCGACGTCTGGAGTGGGCTGGTGCCGGTCCGGACCGTGCTGGACCTTCCGCTCGCCGCGCCCTGGGCCTCGGACCTGCCGGTGCCCGCGTCGGTGCGCCACCTCGTCGACGGCACCTGACCGCTCGGTCTCCCGGGTACCCGATGCGACCGCCTGGTCAGAAGACCAGGTAGTGCAGCAGCATCCAGATCGGTGCGATGGTGGCCAACAGCGAGTCGAGCCGGTCCATCAGGCCGCCGTGACCGGGGATGACCTGCGACATGTCCTTGATGCCGAGATCGCGCTTGATCACCGACTCGCAGAGGTCGCCCAGCGTCGCCATGACGACCGCGGTCAGGCCGAGCGCGACGCCGACCCACCAGGGGCCATCGAGGAGGTGGACGACGAGGGCCCAGCCGGCGACGACGCAGAACAGCAGCGACCCGGCGAAGCCCTCCCACGACTTCTTCGGCGAGATCACCGGCGCCATCGGGTGCTTGCCGAACAGCACGCCGGCGGCGTACCCGCCGATGTCGGAGGCGATGGTGACCAGGACGAAGGTGAGGATGCCCTTGACGCCGTCGTCCCAGCGGTCGAAGTCGGTCGCCCCGCCCTCACCGAGCAGCAGCGCGACGAACGACCCGAGGAACGGGACGTAGAACAGGGTGAAGATCGAGGCGGTCGCGTTCATGACGTAGCCCGCGACCCCGCGGCGCAGCAGCCACAGCATGATCACCAGGCCGGTGACGGCGGTCGCGGTGACCAGGGCGGGCGCCCCGTAGAAGTAGGCGACGACCACCATGACGACGCCGCCGAGCATCAGCGGCTGCTCCGGCAGGTCGATGCCCTTGGCCAGGAATCCCTTGTGCAGCTCCCAGATGGCGACCAGGACCGCGGCCGCGACGATGAACATGAACGCGGTCTTCCAGAAGGCCAGCGATCCCGCGATGAGCGCGAGCAGCACCACCGCGGAGGCGACCGCGGCCGGAAGGTTGCGTCCCGCGCGACCATGGTCCTTGATCGGTGGAACGGGAGGTGCGGAGGACGTCATCGGTCCCTCTCTGCTCGAGCTGGGGAACCGGTCACACCTCGAGCAGCTCGGCTTCCTTGTTCCTGAGCATCTCGTCGATCGCGTCGGTGTGCTTCTTGGTCTGCCCGTCGAGACGCTTCTCCGCGCCGGTGACGTCGTCCTTGCCGACCTCGCCGTCCTTCTCGAGCTTCTCGAGGCTCTGCTTGGCGGTTCTGCGAATGTTGCGCACCGAGACGCGGCCGTCCTCGGCCTTGGCCTTGGCGATCTTGATGAACTCCTTGCGACGCTCCTCGGTCAGCTCGGGAAAGACGCAGCGCAGCACCTTGCCGTCGTTGGCGGGGTTCACGCCGAGGTCGGACTCCCGGATCGACTTCTCGATCGCGGTCATCGCCCCCATGTCGTAGGGCTGGATGAGGATGATCCGCGCCTCGGGGGCGGTGAACGACGCGAGCTGCTGCAGCGGCGTGGGGGTGCCGTAGTAGTCGGCCACCAGCTTGGCGAACATGCTCGGGTGGGCGCGCCCGGCCCGGATCGCCGCGAACTCCTCGCGCGTCGACTCGACCGACTTGTCCATCTTCTGCTCGGCCTCGCTCAGGACCTGGTTGATCACGGGTGTCTCCTCGTCGTCGCTGTCGATGTGGCGGGGCGGGCGGCCGTCAGCCGTCGGCGCTCACCAACGTGCCAATCTTCTCACCCTGCACGACCCGGAGGATGTTGCCCTCCGGCTCCATGCCGAAGACGACCATCGGGAGCCTGTTCTCGCCACACAGGGCGAATGCCGTCTGGTCCATGATCCGCAGCCCCTGGGCGATCGCGTCCTTGTAGGTCACCTGGTCGAGCTTCACGGCGGTCGGGTCCTTGTGGGGGTCGGCGGTGTAGACGCCGTCCACCCCGTTCTTCGCGACCAGCACCACGTCGCACTTGCTCTCCAGCGCCCGCTGCACCGCGACGGTGTCGGTGGAGAAGAACGGCATCCCCATGCCGGCGCCGAAGATCACCACGCGCCCCTTCTCCATGTGCCGGATCGCCCGGCGCGGGACGTAGGGCTCGGCGACCTGGCCCATCGTGATCGCGGTCTGCACGCGGGTCTCGACGCCGAGCTTCTCGAGGAAGTCCTGGAGGGCCAGGCAGTTCATCACGATGCCGAGCATGCCCATGTAGTCGGCGCGGACCCGGTCCATGCCGCGCTGCTGGAGCTCTGCGCCGCGGAAGAAGTTGCCGCCGCCGGTGACCACCGCGATCTGGACGCCGGCGTCGACGACCGCGCCGATCTCGTGGGCGATCTTCTGAACGACGTCCGGGTCGATGCCCACCTCGCCGCCCCCGAAGACCTCACCGGAGAGCTTGAGCAGGACTCGCTTGTACGCCGTCACCGGGCATCCCTTCGTGGGCTGGGGTCGTCGTACCGAAACCTACTTGAGCGCCGACCCCGCACGCGAACAGGGCGGCTCGTCGGCAGGTTTCCCCGGTCGACCGGGGAAACCAGGGGTTGTCGGGGGTTGCAATGCCCGTCAAGCATCAGTTTCCCCGGTCGACCGGGGGTTCCGTCGGCACCTCGGGACGCCGAGGGCCGAGGGAGTGGCTCAGGCGCCGACCTCGAACCGGGCGAACCTGGTCAGGGTCACGCCGGCCGCGTCCAGGACTGCCTTGACGCTCTTCTTGTTCTCGGTCACCGAGGGCTGCTCGAGCAGCACGGTGTCCTTGAAGTAGGAGTTCACGCGCCCCTCGACGATCTTGGCGATCGCCTGCTCGGGCTTGCCCTCCTCGCGTGCGGTCGCCTCGGCGATCTCGCGCTCCTTGGCGACGACGTCCGCCGGAACCTCGTCACGAGTGAGGTACTGCGGACGCATCGCGGCGATC
This sequence comes from uncultured Actinomycetota bacterium, assembly GCA_963767955.1. GTDB lineage: Bacteria > Actinomycetota > Actinomycetes > Propionibacteriales > Nocardioidaceae > Nocardioides. Next base: position 1,668,835 of record CAVYGA010000003.1, read on the forward strand.
TGCATCGCCGCGGAGCGCGCGGCGTCGGTGTCGTCGCCCTCGAACTCGACGAGGACGCCCACGGCCGGCGGCAGGTCCGCGGCGCGCTTGTGCATGTAGGACACGGTGGTGCCGTCGAAGTAGGCGACCCGGCCGAGCTCGATCTTCTCGCCGATGGTGATCGCGAGGTGCTCGACGGTCGCGCCGACGGTGGAGTCGCCGAGCTGGACCGCCTTCAGGGCCTCGGTGTCCCCGGCCTTGCTCGACGCGGCGGCGTCCGCGATCTGCTGGGCGGCGGCCACGAAGTCGTCGTTCTTGGCGACGAAGTCGGTCTCGCTCTTGATCTCGACCAGCGCGCCGCCGGCGGTGGCGACCAGCCCGGAGGAAGCCTCGCGCTCCGCGCCGCGCTTGGCGGCCTTGGCGGCACCCTTGACGCGGAGGATCTCGACGGCCTTGTCGAAGTCGCCGTCGGCCTCGTCGAGCGCCTTCTTGCAGTCCATCATGCCCGCGGCGGTGAGCTCGCGGAGCTTCTTGACATCGGCAGCGGTGAAGTTCGCCATGTCCTTCTTCCTCGATGTGTTCATGAATGGGACGGTGGCCCCGCCCCGTTGTCGGGCGGGGCCACCGGTGGAGCAGGGGTGGAGAGGGGGTCAGGCCTTCTCGTCGGCCTTGGCCTCGGCCGCGGCCTCGGCGTTGACGAACCCGGCCTTCTCCGCCGCGTCGCTGGTCCTGAACCAGACCTCGGCGGCGGTGCGGGAGTACCACGGGCTGGTGGGCGCGTGGTACTTCATCGAGTTCTTGTTGCCCTTGACCTCGAAGCCCTCGGGAGCCGAACCGTCCTGGAGCGCGGCGGCCGAGTCGGCGCCGTACTCGCCCTCGGCGGACGCGGGGGCCGCTGCCGGGGCGGCGGTCTCCTCGGCCTTCTCCTCGACAGGAGCCTCGGCCTTCTCTTCGACAGGAGCCTCGGTCTTCTCCTCGGTGGGGGCCGCGGCGGCCTTGTCCTCGGCCGGGGCCTCGGTCTTCTCCTCGGCGGGGGCCACGGCAGCCTTGTCCTCGGCCGGGGCCTCGGTCACGGCCTCGACGGCTGCGGCCGCCTGGGGGGCCTCGGCTGCGGCACCGGTCGCCTCGGCGGCCGGGGTGGCGTCGGTCGCGGTGTCGCCACCGGTCGCCTGGACGGCGGCCTTCTCGGCGTCACCGGACAGCAGCTCGCGCTCCCAGTCGGCCAGCGGCTCCTCGGCACCCACGGTGGCGCCCTCGACCTTGGCGCCGGAGCGGGCGATCAGGCCCTCGGCGACGGCGTCGGCGACCACACGGGTCAGCAGGCCGACCGCGCGGATGGCGTCGTCGTTGCCCGGGATCGGGAAGTCGACCAGGTCGGGGTCGCAGTTCGAGTCGAGGATGCCCACGATCGGGATGTGCAGCTTGCGCGCCTCTTCGACGGCGAGGTGCTCCTTGTTGGTGTCGACGATCCAGACGGCGGCCGGGGTGCGGCTCATCTCGCGGATACCGCCGAGGGACTTGTTGAGCTTGTCCCGCTCGCGGCGCATCTGGAGCAGCTCCTTCTTCGTGCGGCTGCTGCCGGCCACGTCGTCGAAGTCGACCTCGTCGAGCTCCTTGAGCCGGTTGATCCGCTGGTGCACGGTCTGGAAGTTGGTGAGCATGCCGCCCAGCCAGCGCTGGTTCACGTAGGGCATCCCGACGCGGGTCGCCTGCTCGGCGATGGCCTCCTGGGCCTGCTTCTTCGTGCCGACGAACATCACCGTGCCGCCCTTGGCGACGACCTCCTTGATGAAGGCGTACGAGCGGTCGATGTAGGCCAGCGACTGCTGCAGGTCGATGATGTAGATGCCGTTGCGCTCGGTCATGATGAAGCGCTTCATCTTCGGGTTCCAGCGACGGGTCTGGTGACCGAAGTGGACGCCGCTCTCGAGGAGCTGGCGCATGGTGACGACTGCCATGTTTCTTCTTCCTGGTTGCTGGTCGGCACACCGTGTGCGCCCGCCTTGACCCCGCTCGCGGGGAGGCGGACCGGTGCACCGGCCTGGTTGTTTTCAGTTGCCGCAACCGACGGGTGCCGGCTGCCCTGACGCCGCGCGCGACCCGAACCGATCTCGGACCGGTACTGAGGGTCGTCGCCCACGGGAGACCGGACCGCCCAGGGGCGGCCCGTCGTGGTCTGCGACGTGCGAAGTCAATCCCTGAGGATTGCCTCGCTCACCCTAGTTCATCGCGACCGCCGGGGCGAATCCGTCCCGGCCCGGTTTCCGTGCACAGCCGACGGCGAGTCGGCACCCGTCCACAGGCGTACGCCGCGCCCCCGCCGAGCGGTCCCGACCCGGGCCAGTCTCGAGGCATGCCGAGCCTCGTGTCCCGCCTGCCGATACCCGTCCCGACGACCGTTCTGGCGACCCTCCTGACGACGCTCCTGGCCGTCGGTCCCGCGCCTGCCGAGGCGCCCCCGCCACCCACCCGCGGCGGCGTCGACGAGACGCCTCACGGGGAGTGGCCACTGGCGCCACGTCCCGCGGTGGCGGCCCGCTTCGACCCGCCCGACACCCGTTGGGGCGCGGGACACCGGGGCGTGGACCTGATCGGGCACCCGGTGGCCACGGTGCGCTCGGCGCTGGCCGGGACGGTCCGCTTCACCGGCCGGATCGCCGGTCGAGGTGTGGTGGTGGTCGGCCACGGGGCCACCCGCACGACGTACGAGCCGGTGCGGGCGACCGTCCGCACGGGCCAACGGGTCGCCGCCGGGGATCGGATCGGCCACCTGGAGACAGCGGGTTCCCACTGCTTTCCCGCCGCCTGCCTGCACTGGGGGTGGGTGCGCGGCGAGGTCTACCTCGACCCCCTGGCGCTGGTGGGCGCCCGGCCGGTGCGCCTGGTACCGCCCGGTGGTCTGACCCAGGCGCCGGCCCGCATAGGCGCAGATCCGACCGTGGTCCGGCTGTCTGGGCTCGCCCGCGCGGGTGCCACAGCGGGTCGGTCGGGCGTCCGGGTGGGAGGCAGTGAGACCTGACCGATCGGGTCGAAATCCGGGCGAGGACTGGCGCCGAGCGAAACGGATACCTACAATATCCATAATTCGTGGCGGAATCCCCGCCCGCTGACTCGGAACCGGTGTCTCTCCATGCGTCGACCCTTCGTTGCCCTTGTCTCTGCCCTGGCGGTGATCGTGACCCCGTTCGCGTTCACCCCCGCGGCACAGTCCGACGGCTTCCTCGACCTCGAACTCTCCAACGTCTCGGGCGAGCCGAACAAGCTGGCTGTCACCTGGGTCGCGGCGAACAACTACCGCTACAAGGTCGTCGTCGCCGCCTCCCGCGTGGACGGCGCGCCGACCCAGGAGTACACCCAGTCGCCTGCCCCGGCGGGCACCCGGATGCGCCTCGTGGTGCCGCACGCCCCGGGCGTGACCCCGGCGTCGGGCGCCTACTCGTTCGTCCGCATCTTCGCCTACCGCGACGGTGGCCGCACCAACACCCGGTGGGACTGGCAGGTCCCCACCGCGAGCACCCCGCCGTCCGACGCCGGCGGCGTGAAGGTGGCCACCTTCAACATCCGCACCTGGGGCGCCGACCGCGGCCAGAAGGCCGCCACCTCGTGGACCCACCGACGCGGCCGGGTCATCAAGCAGATGGTCAACAGCGGCGCCGGGGTGTTCCTGCTCCAGGAGGCGTCGGGCTCACCGAAGCTGCGCGTTGCCCGCAAGCGCTGGCAGTACCAGGACCTCGCCGCCCGGATGCCCGACCGCTACGTGCTGGCGCGCCGCTCGACGTACACCTATCGGGGCCGGACCAACGGCGCCCAGGGCAACCGGATCATCTACGACGCCAACCGCTACGCCAAGCGCGACGCCGGCTACTTCCGGATGCCGGGAAGCACCGTGCGCGCCAACCGCTGGGTGCCGTGGGTGCTGCTGCGCACCAGGAAGACCGGTGCGGAGTTCTACGCCATGTCGATGCACTTCAAGAGCGGTGACGACAGGTCCGGCTCCACCACCTACTTCCGGGCCCGCCAGAAGCAGGCCGCTCGGATGGTCAGCAACGCGAAGAAGCTGGCCGCGCACGGTCGCACCGTCTACGTCGGTGGCGACTTCAACTCCACCAGCAACTCGCTGCCCTACAACGGGGTGCACCGGGCCTTCATCGACGCCGGCTTCTACGACGGCTTCGCGACCACGAACCGCACCGACGGCGCCTACCCCACCACGAACGCGTTCCGGTTCCCGGTTCGCCAGCAGCCCTATCGTCGCGACTACGTGATGGCGCTGCACCCGACGGCCCGAGGCGATGTGACCCCCGACTACTACATGTCCGGTTCGTTCTCGTACCGGAACCACATGTACCAGTCGCGGTCCCTGCTCGCCTCGGACCACTTCATGCAGTCCTCGACGATGCCGGTGAAGGCCGGCCCCTACTGAGCCGACCTCGGCACGGGCGCCCGCGAGCCTGATCAGGCTCGCGGGTGCGCCTGTTGGTACGCCGCCCGCAGCCGCTCGCTGCTGACGTGCGTGTAGATCTGGGTCGTGCCCATCGAGGCATGCCCGAGGAGCTCCTGGACGGTGCGGAGGTCCGCTCCACCCTCGAGCAGATGCGTGGCCGCAGTGTGCCGCAGGCCGTGCGGCCCGATGTCCGGCGCGCCTGGCACATCGGCGATCCGGGCGTGCACGACGCTGCGTACCACCCGCTGGTCGACGCGCTTGCCCCGGGCACCGAGGAACAGCGCTCCCCCGGCACCCGGCACGTGGACCGCGGGACGGCCGTGCTCGATCCAGCGGGTCAGGGCCCGGGCCGCCGGATGACCGAAGGGGACGGTGCGCTCCTTGCGGCCCTTGCCGAGGACCCGGACCACATGACGGTCGAAGTCGACGTCATCCACATCGAGGCCGCACAGCTCTCCCACCCGGATGCCGGTCGCATAGAGCAGCTCCAGGACCGCGACGTCCCGGATGCCCAGCGGGCTGCCGTGGTCGGCCAGCCCCGCGGCGGCCTCGACCAGCCCGCGGGCCTCGTCCTGGCGCAGCACCTCCGGCAGCGGGCGCCCCACCTTGGGCGAGGCCAGCAGCGCCCCGGCATCGGTCGCGGCCCGGCCGGTGCGCGACAGCCAGCCGGTGAAGACCCGGGCCGCGGCGGCGCGGCGCGCCAGCGTCGTCCGTGAACGCCCGGTGGTCTGCTGCCGGGCCAGCCAGCTGCGCAGGGAGCGCAGGTCGAGCTCGCCGGGATCGGTGAGGCCCAGCCGCCGGCCGTGGTCGAGCAGCGACGAGATGTCGCCGAGGTAGGCGCGCACCGAGTGCGGCGTCAGGTCACGCTCCGCGGTCAGGTGCCGCTCGTAGTCGGCCAGCACCCGGGCCATCGGCTCGGGCAGCGCGTCCTCCTTGTCCGGCGCCGCGGCCGGCCGCGGTGCCGCCTCCGCACGCGGAGTGGCGGGCTCGGTGGTCATGGCAGCAGCGTAGGACGCGGCCACCGCCGTTGCGCCGACCCGGACACCGTGGCGCGGCGACATCTCAGCGGGCCGCAGCAGCGAGACGCCACCCGGTCTCGGCGCGCTCGACGAGGCCGAGACCGTGCAGCCGACCGAGCACCCGTTGCACCTCGACCAGCCCGATGCCCGCGGTGCGGGAGACGGAGTCGGCCGCGGCCGGCCGGTGCACCGGCACCGCGTCGAGCACCTGCGCCTCGCGGGGACGCAGGCCGTCGCGGACCCGCGTGGCCCCCCGCTCGTCGAGGACGAGGTGCTCGCCCGCCAGGCCGACCAGCTCGGCGACCTCCGCACCGCGCGTGACCAGGCTGGCGCCGGTGCGCAGCAGCTGATGGACGCCCTGCGACTGCGCGCTGGTGACCGGGCCCGGCACGCCCATCAACGGCCGGCTCAGCCGCTCGGTCCAGTGGGCCGTGTTGAGGGCCCCGCTGCGCACCGCGGCCTCCACGATCACCGTGCCGAGGGCGAGGCCGGCGATCAGCCGGTTGCGGCTCAGGAAGCGGAGCCGGGTCGGGGAGCAGCCGGGGGCGAGCTCGGAGACGACCGCGCCGTGCTGGGCGAGATGGTCGAGGAGCGGCTTGTGGGCCACCGGATAGGCACGGTCGACGCCGCAGGCGAGCACGGCCACGGTCGGCCCTCCCCCGGCCAGCGCCCCCCGGTGGGCGGCCTGGTCGATCCCGAACGCGGCGCCGGACACCACCGTGGCGCCGGACCCGGCGAGATGGGCGCCGATCTCGCCGGCGACCTCCCCGCCGTACGTCGTGGCGGAGCGTGAGCCGACCACGGCCACCGGCGACGTGAGCTCGTGCAGGCGCACCGGCCCGCGCACCCAGACCCCGAGGGGACGGCCGCCCCGGTCCTGGACCTGGCCACAGTGGTCGAGGTCCCCCAATCTCTCCGGCCACTCGGGGTCACCGGGCACCACGAAACGAATGCCGAGGCGCTCGGCCCGGTCCAGGTCACGTGCCGGGTCGAGCTCTGCCAACCGGGACGCGACGTCAGTGAGCACGCCCCCGAGGTCGCGTTCCTCGGCCAGGTGGCGGTGCACCCGCTCGGCGCCGAGCTCGGCAACCAGAGACGCCAGCCGTGGGTCGCCGGGCTCGCCGAGACGCCCGAGGGCCAGCCTCGCGAGTCGCTCCCCCTCGGTGGGGAGCGAGACCGGTGGAGGTGCTCCGGACGGGCCGGTCACGACACGCGCCGGCGCTCGAGGGCGGCCAGCGCGAGCGGCTCGCCGGAGCGGAGGCCGAGCGCCGTGCCCAGCTCGTCGACACCCGGTCGGTCGACCCCCCGCAGGTCGGCGACCGTCCAGGCGACCCGGTGCACCCGGGTGGCACCGCGGCGCGTGAGCCGGCCGGCGTACATCTCGGTGTCGAGCAGCACCGCCGCCGGGGCGGTCAGCGGCCACTCCTCGCGGAGCACCGACCCGGGTGTCTGCCCGTTGAGCCGCCACGGAAGCCCGGCGTACCGCTGCTGCTGGGCGCGCCGTGCCTCGCTCACCCGGGCCCGGACCACCGACGACGACTCGGGCCGGCGCAGCGGGTCGTTGGCCTCGTGCTCGGACACCGGCCGGACGCGACGGATGATGTCGATCCGGTCGATCACCGGACCTGTGAGCTTGCGTCGGTAGTCGCGCCGCTGAACCTCCATGCACGTGCACCGGTCGGCGCTGGGGTCGGCGGTGAAGTTCCCGCAGGGACACGGGTTGCAGGCCAGGACGAACATCCCCCGCGCCGGATAGGTCGCGGTCTCCTCACCCCGCGCGATCGTGACCTCGCCGGCCTCCAGCGGCTGCCGCAACGCGTCGAGGATGTCGTTGGCGAACAACGGGAACTCGTCGAGCAGCAGCACGCCGCAGTGGGCCCGGCTCAGCTCCCCCGGTCGCACCTTGCCGGTGCCGCCGCCGAGCAGGCTGGTGCGCGACGAGGTGTGGTGCGGGGCGAGGAAGGGCGGGCGCGAGAGCAGCCCCTCACCCGCGTCGAGCACGCCGGCCAGCGAGTGCACCGCGGTCAGCTCCAGGGCCTCCTCGATGGTCAGGTCGGGCAGGATGCCCGGCAGCCGCTCGGCCAGCGAGGTCTTGCCGGAGCCGGGCGGGCCGTCGAGCAGCAGGTGGTGACCGCCGGCCGCCGCGACCTCGAGCGCGAACTTGGCGTCGGCCATCCCTACCATGTCGGCGAGATCCAGGTCCGCCAGCCGGTCCTCGCCTCGCCAGGTGAGCAGCGCCCCGCTGGTCAGCGCGACGACCGGCGGCGCGTCCGGCACCTCGGTGCCCCGCAGCTCGGCCGCCACCTGGGCGAGCGACCGGAAGCCGAACACCGACATGCCGGGCACCAGGGCCGCCTCCCGGGCCTGGGGCTCGGGCACGAAGATCCGCTCGATGCCGCGCGTGGACGCGGCCAGTGTCATCGGGAGCACCCCAGGCACCGGCCGCAGCCGCCCGTCCAGGGTCAGCTCCCCGACCATCACGGTCCGCTCCAGGGACTCGTCGGGCACCTGCCCGCTCGCGGCCAGCACCCCCACGGCCATGGCCAGGTCGAAGTGTGAACCCCGCTTGGGGATGTCGGAGGGTGACAGCAGCACCGTCACCCTCCGGGTGGCCGGCCAGGTGAAGCCGGCGTTCGCCACCGCGCTGCGGCAGCGGTCGCGCCCTTCGGACACCGAGGCGTCCGGGCGTCCGACCAGGGCGGTGGCGACCAGGCCCTGCGAGACGTCGACCTGCACGTCGACGAGGTGTCCAACGGCCCCGGTGAGCGCGATGCTGCGGACGGTGGCGACCGGCATCAGCCCACCCCGGCCACATGGTCGATGGTGGCCGGCGCGTCGTAGGGGCAGACGATGCCGACCAGGTCGAGGCGGACATCGGACACCCGGAGGTCGTGGGCCGCGACCCACTGCGCGGCGAGCCGCCGCAGCCGTGCCGCCTTGGCCGAGGTCACCGCCTCCAGCGGGGTGCCGTAGTCCGTGGAGCTTCGGGTCTTGACCTCACACACCACGAGGACCGGGCCGTCGCGCAGCACCAGGTCGATCTCACCGTCGGGGCACCGCCAGTTGCGGTCGAGCACGACCATCCCCCGTTGGACGAGGTGGCGCGCCGCCAGCGCCTCGCCGTGCGCCCCCAGCGCTTGCTTGTGTCGCATGTCCTGACCTCCTGGCTCCAGCCTCGGGCAGCGGGAGGACGGTCCGGCGCCACGGCGACCCGGCCTGTGGACGGAGTCGTCGCCGGCCGCGCCTGTGCACGGAAACCGGGTCGGTCAGGGCTTCAGCGGGTCCATCTCCGCCGGCGCCAGCTCCTCGACGTTGACGTCCTTGAAGGTCAGCACCTTCACGTTCTTGGCGAACCGCGCCGGGCGGTACATGTCCCACACCCAGGCGTCCGACATCGAGACCTCGAAGAACACGTCCCCGGACTCGGTCCGCGCCTTCACGTCCACCTGGTTGCACAGGTAGAACCGCCGGTCGGTCTCCACGACGTACTTGAAGATGGCCACGACGTCGCGGTACTCGCGGTAGAGGTTGAGCTCCATCTCGGTCTCGTACTTCTCGAGATCCTCGGCACTCATCGCGACTCCTCCAGTGACTCGTGCGCGGCATCGGTCGGCAGGACCGGCGCGGGAACGACGGGCTCATTGTGCCCCGGGCCGTCCGGCTCCAGCCCCGCGGCCCGCCGTACGTTCACGAACCGCATGCGGTGCTCGGGGCAGGGCCCGACCGCGGACAGCCGCTCGGCGTGCACGTCGGTGATGTAGCCCTTGTGGGTCTTGAAGTCGTACGCCGGGTAGTCGGCGTCCAGGCGGACCATGATCCGGTCGCGCGTCACCTTGGCCAGCACCGAGGCGGCGGAGATGCAGGCGGCGACCCGGTCGCCCTTCCAGACCGCCAGCCCGGGGACGTCGAGACCGTCGACGGGGAACCCGTCGGTCAGGACGTACGCCGGTCGCACGTCGAGGCGCGCCAACGCGCGGCGCAGTGCCTCGACGTTGGCCACGTGCATGCCGAGCCGGTCGCACTCGTCGGACTCGATCACCACCACCGACCAGGCCAGTGCCCGCCGGAGCACCTGGTCGTAGCAGCGCTCACGCGCCGCCTCGGTCAGCAGCTTGGAGTCGGCGAGGCCCGGCACGATGCCGGCCCTGCCCTCGGGCAGGATCGCCGCGGCGGCGACCAGCGGTCCCGCACAGGCACCGCGACCGGCCTCGTCGACGCCGGCGATCGGGGCCAGCCCGACACGGCGCAGCGCGCGCTCGTAGCCGTAGAGGCCGGCGTCGCGACGGACGCTCGAGCCACGGGGCAGCACGCTCATCGGGAAGTCACCACACGGTCACTGCGGGTCGGGGATGTCCTTGAAGGTGTCCGGACGGGTGATCCGCCGGAAGTGGTCGCGGGGCCACACCAGCGCGAACACCTTGCCGACGACGTCGTCGACCCGGACCAGGCCCCGCGTCGGCGGGCACTGCTCGGCGACCGGGTCCTGACACATGTGGGCCGTGGAGTCGGCACTGTTGCCGCGGTTGTCGCCCATCACCAGCAGGTAGCCGTCCGGGATCGGGCCGACGTCGAGCTTGCAGTCGATCATCGGTGCGGCGCAGCGGGTGCCGTCCTGCTGGACGTAGTCGGACTCCTCGAGCGTGTAGCCGTTGACCGAGAGCCGGCCCTTCTTGTCGCAGCAGATGACCTGGTCGCCGCCGATCCCGATGACCCGCTTCACCAGGTGGCCACCGGTCGGGTAGAGCCCGACCTTGGACAGTCCACGGGCGACCACGGAGGTGGGGCCCTGGGTGTCCTCGGGGCCGAGCCAGTTGCCGGGGTCCTTGAACACGATGACGTCGCCGCGCTCGGGGCTGTCGTCGCCCCAGTAGGACACCTTCTGCACCAGGATCCGGTCGTTCTTGACCAGCCCGGGCTCCATCGACTGCGAGGGGATGTAGAAGGCCTGGACGAACAGTGCCTTGATCACGACCGCGAGGACCAGCGCGATGCCGAGCAGCAGAATCGTCTCCTGCCAGATCGGCAGCTGCTTGCGCTTCTTCTCGCGGGCGTCGCGACGGTCCCGGCGGCGGGACGCGGACCCGGCGAGCCGGGTGGCGAGCGACGGCCGCGCCGCCCCGTCAGCCGAGGTGCCCGGGGTGTCCGGGCCGTCGGCGGAGTCGGCAGAGGAGTCGGCAGAGGAGTCGGCAGAGTCGGCAGCGGAGTCGGCGCGGTCGTCCGAGGTCACGCGGGGGCCCCGGGGAATCGCGGGCTGGAGGAGCACAGCGGGGGAAGCTCGCGAATTCCTGGGATGCTCACGCCGCAGAGCCTAACCAGAGCCTGGTCGTGGTCCGGCTCACGCCTCGCGGCGCTCCTTGATCTTCGCAGCCTTGCCGCGCAGGTTGCGCAGGTAGTAGAGCTTGGCCCGGCGGACGTCACCGCGGGTCACGATCTCGATGGTCTCAAAGATGGGCGAGTTGAGCGGGAACGTGCGCTCGACGCCGACGCCGAAGGAGACCTTGCGGACGGTGAAGGTGCGGCCGATGCCGGAGCCCTGCACGCGCAGTACGACGCCCTGGAAGACCTGGACGCGGGCCCGGTTGCCCTCGACGACCTTGACGTGCACCTTGATGGTGTCGCCGGCGCGGAAGGCGGGGACGTCGTCGCGCTTGGCGGCGTTGGCCAGCTCGTGGATGACGTTGGTCATGTCATGCTCCTCGCGAGTGCCACAGGTCAGCCGCGGAATCAGTGATGGATCCGGATGGGCCAGCCGTGGGTGCCGGCGGCATCCCGATCCCCCTGTGGCAGGAACTGGATGCTGACCCTCCGTGTGTTCCCCGGAGCGGTCGTTTCGGCCGGCTGGACCGAGGAGTAATCCTGCCACAGGCGACGCTCCACCGGGAAATCCCGGGTACTCCCTGACGTTCGGGCCCCGTTATAGCTGATTTCGGGGCCCGACCGTCAGGGACTATCGGGGCGTCGTGGCTTGGAGAAGCGGACCACGCCGGGGACGTCCGGGCGCTCGCCGTGGTTGCGGTAGCCGGCCTTCTTGTACAGCCGCAGGTTGTCGGCCTTGTCGGCGCCGGTGAACAGGGCGTACGTCGTCACCGACGGCGGCGCGGCGGCCTCGGCGTACGCGAGCAGGTGCCGCCCCAGCCCCCGGCCGCGCAGGTCCGGAGCGACCATCAGCAGCCCGAGGTGCCAGACGGCGCCCTCGTCGAGGAGCTGGCAGCGGATCATGCCGACCAGCCGGCCGCCGGCCCTCAGCACGAAGCTGGTGTCGCCGAGGACGTCCTCGGCGAGCACGTCGAGCGGCTCGCGCAGCACCGGGTCGAAGCAGGCCCACTGCAGGGTCTGGATCTCGCCCAGGTCGGCGGGCTCGGCGAGCCGGAGCAGGCCGGACACGTCGCCGACGGTCACGGCCCGCGCCGGGTGGGCGAGGTCGGGGCGGCGCTCCGCGGTGCGCCGGGTCGCCTGCTCGTGTCGCCACCGGGCGATCGCGGCGTGGTCACCGGAGAGCAGGACCGGGGGCACCTCGTGGCCGCGCCAGGAGGCGGGCTTGGTGTAGACGGGGTACTCCAGCAACCCGTCCTCGTGCGACTCCTCCACCAGCGACTCGGGGTTGCCCATGAAGCCCGGGACCAGCCGGACCACGGCCTCGGTGATCGCCAGCGCGGCCACCTCGCCGCCGTTCAGGACGTAGTCGCCCAGGGAGACCTCCCGCACCTCGGCGCGCGAGGTCGCGTCGTCGATGACCCGCTGGTCGATCCCCTCGTAGCGCCCGCAGGCGAGCACCAGGTGCTCGCGAGTGGCCAGCTCGGCCGCCAGCGCCTGGCTGAACGGCTCTCCGCTGGGGCTGGTGAAGACCACCGTCGACGCCGGGGTGACCAGCGCGTCGAACGCCTCCCCCCAGGGCTCGGGCTTCATCACCATGCCGGCCCCGCCACCGTAGGGCGTGTCGTCGGTGGTCCGGTGCCTGTCCCGGGTCCAGTCGCGCAGGTCGTGGACGGTGAGGTCGAGCAGCCCCGAGGTGCGCGCCTTGCCCGTCAGCGAGAGGTCCAGGGGGGCCAGGTAGTCGGGAAAGATCGAGACGATGTCCACCTTCATGGGCGCCGCGTCACGACTCGTCCGCGAACGGGCTGACCAGCCCGGGCCGGTCCGCGACCACGACCCGTCCACCGGCGACGTCCACCTCGGGCACCAGCGCGGACACGAACGGCACCAGCGTCTCGCGACCGTCCGGCGTGCGGATCTGGAGCAGGTCCTGGGCACCGCCGTGGACGACCAGGCTGACCGCGCCGAGCACGCGACCCTCGAGGTCGACCGCCTCGAGCCCGATCAGCTGGTGGTCGTAGAACTCCTCCGGGTCCTCCGGCGACGCGCCCGCGGGCAGTGTCGAGTGCAGCACGATGCCCCGGGCCGCCTCGGCCTCGTTGCGGTCACCGATCTCCTCGAAGTGCGCCAGCAGGACGCCCTGGTGCCAGCGGGTCCGCTGGACGGTGACCGCGGTGATCCGGCTCGCGGAACCAGCCGGCGGCACCGCCCGCAGCGTCGCGCCGTCCGCGAAGCGCTGCGCCGGCTCGTCGGTGCGTACGTCGACGGTGACCTCGCCGCGCAGACCGTGTGGCTTGCCGATGCGGCCGACCACGACCTCGATGTCACTCACGCCGTCAGGGTAGTCGGGGCCCGCACTGGTGGCGCTCGGGGGCGAGCCGACAGAACTCCCGCGCGCGTCGGGTGCGAAGGAGACTAGGTTGCTGGGAAACCGCCGACAGCCTCCGGGAGCCTCCGATGGGACGACCACACACCCGCACCCTTGCCGCCGGGGCGCTCAGCCTCGTGCTGGGCCTCGCCCTGTCACCCGGGGTCGCCGACGCCAAGCCCGGCGGCCAGCCGAGGTACGACGAGGGCGCAGCCGGAGCGGGCGACCCCTACTTCCCGCTCGCCGGCAACGGCGGGATCGACGTCCTGCACTACGACCTCGATCTCGACTACACGCCGCCCGCTTCCGCTCCGGCTCCGCTGGAGGGCGACCTCCAGGGGGTGGCCACCATCGACCTGGTCGCCACCGACGACCTGCACCGGTTCAACCTCGACCTTCGCGGCCTCACGGCGAGCACGGTCACCGTCGACGGGCACCGGGCGGCCTTCAGCCAGGTCGAGAACGAGCTGCGCATCAGCCCGCGTCCCAAGCTGAAGGACGGCGACCGGGCCGAGGTCGTGGTCGAGTACGCCGGCACCACCAGCCGGCCCACGGACATCGAGGGTGCGCTCTACGGATGGGTGACGACGCGGGACGGCGCCATGGTGGTCAGCGAGCCGGACGGCTCCGCGACCTGGTTCCCGGTCAGCGACCACCCGACCGACAAGGCGTCCTACTCGTTCGACATCACCGTCCCCGAGGGCCTGGTCGCGGTCGCCAACGGCCTGCTCGAGGGTTCCAGCACGACCGCGGGCCTGACCACCTGGAGCTGGGACGCCCCCGACCCGATGGCGGCGTACCTCGCCACCGCCACCGTCGGCGACTTCGTGCTGAACAGCTACACGGCGCCCAACGGCACCCCGATCATCGACGCGGTCGACCCTTCGCGGCCGGCCAGCGCGTCCGCCAACCTGGCACTCACCGGCGCGATGCTCGAGTTCTTCGAGGAGCGCTTCGGCGACTACCCGTTCAACTCCTACGGCGCCATCGTGGACGACGACTCGGTCGGCTACGCGCTGGAGACGCAGACCCGTTCCTTCTTCAGCCGCAACGCCGGCGAGGGCACGGTCGCCCACGAGCTGGCCCATCAGTGGATGGGCGACCACGTCAGCCCGGAGCGCTGGGCGGACATCTGGCTCAACGAGGGATGGGCGACGTACGGGTCGTGGATGTGGGGCGAGCACCGTGGCCGGGCCACGGCCGCCGACCAGTTCGCCGACGTGATGTCGATCCCCGCCGACGACGACTTCTGGCACTCGCGGGTGGCCGACCCCGGACCACTGGGGCTGTTCACCGATCCTGTCTACGACCGCGGCGCGGCGACCCTGCACGCCCTGCGCGAGAAGATCGGGGACGACGCGTTCTTCGAGCTGGCACGGACCTGGGTCGAGCGGTACGGCGGGGGCAGCGCGGGCACCGACGACTTCGCCGCGCTGGCCTCGGAGGTCGCCGGGGAGGACCTGACCGCCTTCTTCGACGTGTGGGTGCACCAGCCGGTCAAGCCGACCACCTGGTAGCCGCAATGCCGAACGGGTGCCGTCCCCGGTGGGAACGGCACCCGTCCGGATGCGTGGCTCGATCTCGTCAGCGGCGCCGGTCGACGTCGACGAAGTCGATCTTCGCGCCGTCACGGCCCGCGAGGGCCGCGATGACGGTGCGGAACGCGGAGGCGGTCCGACCGCTGCGCCCGATGACCTTGCCGAGGTCGTCGGGGTGCACGCGCACCTCGAGGATCGAACCGCGGCGCAGTTGCTTGTCGCGCACCGTCACGTCGTCCGGGTTGTCGACGATCCCGCGAACCAGGTGCTCCAGCGCGTCGGCGATCATGCTCAGGCCTCGGTCTTGGCGTCGCTGTCGGTGGCCTTGGTCTCCGCGGTCTCGGCCTCGGCGGCCGCGCCCTCCGGAGTCTCGGACGCCGGCACCGGGGCGGGAGTCTCCTCGGCCTTCGGCTCCTCGGCCTTGTCGTCGGCCTTCGGCTCGTCGGCCTTCGGCTCGTCGGCCTTCGGCTCGTCGGCCTTCTTGGCGGACTTCTTGTCGGCCTTCGGCTCCATGGCCGGCTTGTCGGCCGGGGCCTCGTCGGCCTTCTTCTCCGCCTTCTTGTCGGCCTTCTTGGTGGTCGCGCCACCCTTGGGCTCGTTGGCGGAGTCCTTGAGGGCCTCGTTGAAGATCTCGGCCTTGTCCCGCTTGGGCTCGGCCGTCCTCAGGGTGCCCTCGGTGCCCGGCAGGCCCTTGAACTTCTGCCAGTCGCCGGTGATCTTCAGCAGGGCCGCGACGGCCTCGGACGGCTGGGCGCCGACGCCGAGCCAGTACTGCGCCCGGTCGGAGGTGACGTCGATCAGCGACGGCTCCTCCTTGGGCTGGTAGGTGCCGATCTCCTCGATGACCTTGCCGTCGCGCTTCTTGCGCGAGTCGACGACGACGATGCGGTACTGCGGCACACGGATCTTGCCCATGCGCTTCAAACGGATCTTGACGGACACGTGTGGGTGTCTCCTCGGAAGTTGTGTGTGGTGAGGCAGCCGGATCCGGGTGGGGACCAGGGCGACCGCCTCGGTGGATCCTGGCGCTCCCGGGTGAGAGGGCCCGACAGCGCAGGACTCAGCGGGAGATTCTGCCAGATGCGGTGCGCGACACCGAATTCGGGCGGCCGAAGCACATCACAGCTAGGCGACGATCCGGCCGCGCAGCACCACCCGGGACGGGGTGCGCAGCACCGAGAGGTCCTCGAGCGGGTTGCGGTCGTAGACGACGAAGTCGGCCGGCGACCCCTCGCCCAGGTGGGCGTTCCATCCGAGCCAGTCGCGGGCGTTCCACGACGCGGCCCCCAGGGCATCCTCGGGCGCGAAGCCGTAGTCGGCCAGCTCCAGCACCTCGCCGGCGATGCCGCCGTGCGGCAGCACCCCGCCCGCGTCGGTGCCCGCATAGATCGGCACCCCCGCTTCGTACGCCGCCATGATCACCTCGCGCCGGGAAGCGTGCAGCCGCCGCATGCGGTCGGCGTACGCCGGGAAGCGTTCGGCTCCGGCGTCGGCATATGCGGGGAAGTTGTTGAGCTGCATCACGGTCGGCACCAGGGCGATCCGGCGCTCGGCCATGGTGTCGATCAGGTCGGTGGACAGCCCGGTGCCGTGCTCGATGCAGTCGATGCCGGCGTCGATGAGCATCGGCAGCACCTCATCACCGAAGCAGTGGGCGGTCACCCGGGCACCGTGGCGGTGCGCGGCGGCGATGCCCGCGGCGAAGTCCTCCGCGGGGAACGACGGGGCCAGGTCGCCGTGGTCGCGGGAGATCCAGTCGCCGACCAGCTTCACCCAGCCGTCCCCGCGCTGCGCCTCCCGGGCGACGTACTCCGCCAGCTCACCCGGCTCGATCTCGTGCGCGTAGTTGCGGATGTAGCGCTTGGTGCGGGCGATGTGACGACCGGCGCGCACCAGCCGCGGCAGGTCCTCGCGGTCATGGATCCAGGCGGTGTCGGCGGCCGAGCCGCAGTCGCGCAGCAACAGCGCACCGGCGTCCCGGTCGGTGACCGCCTGCTCCTCCTGGGTGGCCTCGTCGACGGCGCCGTTCTCGTCGAGCCCCACGTGGCAGTGCGCGTCGACCAGGCCGGGCACGATCCAGCCGGAGGCGCCCGTCTCCGCGCCCGCGACCACGTCGTAGGAGACCCTCCCGTCCACCACGCAGAACTCGCGCACCTCGCCGTCGGGGAGCACCGGACCGGAGAACCTCAGCATGCCAACGCACGATAGTCCCTGACGTTCGGGCCCTCGATCCGGTGGTCGAGGGGCGCGAACGTCAGGGACTATCCCGGGGGGGCGGGTTCAGCGGGAGAGGCCGAACCCGTAGGGGAAGAGAGGGTCGTAGTCCTCGTCTCCGATGTTGATGGGCTCCTGGGCGACGGTGCGCGGCCAGGTGACGGGCAGCTTGCCGGTGAAGCGCTTGCGGCCGAACAGCACGTCCGCGACGCCGAGGCCCTCGCTGCCGGGCAGCCACGACGCGACCAGCGCGTCGATCTGGCCGAGCAGCGCGGGCGGCACGATCATCGGTCGCCCGGAGACGACCAGGACCGTGCAGCTGGCGGCCCGGGCGCAGACGGTGCGGATCGCCTGGGTGTCGGCGTCGGAGAGCAGCATCTCCTTGGCCGGGCGCTGCACCCCGTTCTCGCCGGGGTCGTAGCCCCAGCGCGGGCCGCCCACGTCACCGAACCCCTCGGCGTACGGCGTCTCCCCGACCACGACGACGCCCTCGGCGCCCCGCGGGACCGGGGCCGAGGCGTCCTCGCTGAACGTGACGTCGCGCTTCGCGGTCCTCTCGATGCCCTCGAGGACCGAGTCCCCCGGGATCTGGTGGGTGGAGTTGCCCTGCCAGGTGATCGTCCAGCCACCGGCCTGGTCGCCGATGCTGTCCGCGTTGCTGCCGGCGACGTACACCTGCCGGGCGTTCCTCTTCAGCGGCAGGGTCCGGCCGTCGTTCTTGAGCAGCACCTGTGACTTCGCCACCGCCCGACGTGCCACCGCGCGGTGCGCCCGGCTGCCGATCGAGTCGATGTTGCTGCGGTCGGTGTAGGGGTGCTCGAAGAGGCCGAGGTCGAACTTGGCGGTCAGGATCCGCGACACCGCGTCGTCGATGCGCGCCATCGACACGTCACCGGACTCCACGAGCCCGGTCAGGGTGGTGATGAACTCGCGCCAGCCGACCGAGTTGCCGGAGTAGGGCTCCATGAACATGTCGACGCCGGCGTTCACCGAGGTCCTGACCTGCGTCGGGTAGTCACCGGGGATCTGGTGGATCGCCCGCCAGTCCGAGATCACCAGGCCCTCGAAGCCCATCCGGTCCTTGAGGACGTCGGTGACGAGCTCCTCGCTGGCGTGCATCTTCACCGGGTTGCCGAGGCCGTCCTCGGTCCAGTCGACGCTGGAGAAGGACGGCATCACCGAGCCGACGTGGTGCCTGTCGATGGCGGTGGGGTACGGCGAGAGCGCGAGCTTCTCGAACTCCGCCCGCGAGACCTGGTCGATGCCCTGGTCGATGGTGTAGTCGCCCTCACCGGTCCCGAAGGCGGTCAGCCCGTCGCCGGCGTAGTGCTTGGCGGTGGCCAGCACCCGGTCCGGCTCGTCGAGCTCGCCGCGGCGTCCCTGGAGACCGTCGATCACGGTCTCGAGGCTCTTCACCAGCGCGGGGCTCTCCCCGAAGCTCTCGTAGGTGCGTCCCCAGCGGTCGTCGCGGGCCACGCAGACGCACGGCGCGAACGACCACTGCGGGCCGGAGGCCCGGGTCTCCTTCGCCGTGATGTGCCCGATCCGCTCGACCAGCTTGGGGTCGCGGGTGGCACCGAGGCCGATGTTGTGCGGGAAGACCGTGGCACCCAGGAGGTTGCCGTGGCCGTGCACGGAGTCGACGCCGTAGATCAGCGGGATGCCGAGCCGCGTCTCCAGCGCGGCGCCCTGGTAGTCGTCGACCATGTCCGCCCAGGCCTCGGGGGTGTTCTGGGCGGGCGTCGAGCCGCCGCCCGAGAGCACGCTGCCGAGGCCGTACTCGGTGATCAGCGAGGGGTCGGCATCGATGTCGAGCCGCTCGGCCTGGGTCATCTGCCCGACCTTCTCCGCCAGCGTCATCCGGCCCAGCAGGTCGGCGACGCGGCGGGCGGTGGGCGCCGAGGCATCGCGGTACGTCGCCTTCCCGGCCGCCGTGCCCGGCGCGGCGGGCGCCTCGGCCGCCGAGTTCTGGGCCGGCAGCAGCAGGCCGGCGAGCAGCGTGGTCACCGCGGCTCCGGCGAGGACCACGCGACGCGGCCCTGCGGTGGTGGAGAGGTCGTGCACTGACATGGGGACTCCTTGCCCGATCAAGAAGCCCGGCCGCCTGCTGCCAGGTCGGCGCGGGAGCACGGGTGCGTGCTCCCGCCAACCTAGGAAGCCGGATTTCCCCGGGTCAATGCGTAAAGATCCGCAAACCCCCTCTTTTTTGTTCGCTTCCCGGTCTAATCGGTCTAGGGTCGGCCCGTGACCACGACCGGCTCCCTCGAGCGCCTCCGGGCCGCCAACGGCCGCGCCATCGTCGGCCTGCTGGCGAGTGAGGGCCCGTTGAGCCGCGCCGACCTGGCCCGCGGCACCGGGCTCTCCCGCACCACCGTGTCCAGCCTGGTCGCGGCCCTGATCGGGACCGGTCAGGTGGCGGAGACCACGGGACGCGGCAAGCCGCACAAGGGCGGCAGCGGCCGGCCGCCGGTGCTGGTGACGCTCAGCGCCCCCGAGGGCGGGGTGGCCGGGGTGGACATCGGCCACGGACACATCCGCGTCGCGGTCGCCGACCGCACCGGTGTCATCCTCGCGGAGGAGCTCGCCGAGGTCGACGTCGACAGCCACGGCGCGGAGGCCCTCGACCAGGCGGCCGCGATGGTGCGCGACGGGCTGCGCATGGCCGGTCTCCCCCGCGCCGACCTCCAGGCCGTCGGCATGTGCGTGCCCGCACCTCTCGACCGTCGTTCGGCCCGGATCAGCACCGGCATCCTCCGGGGCTGGCGCGACCTGCCGCCCGGCGACGAGCTCGCGCGGCGCCTCGGGGTGCCGGTCTTCGCCGACAACGACGCCAACCTCGGCGCCCTGGCCGAGCTCAACCACGGTGCCGCCCGCGGGGTCGACGACCTCGTCTACGTCAAGCTGGCCAGTGGGCTGGGCGCCGGGATCGTGCTCGGGGGCCGGCTGCACCGTGGGGTCTCCGGCATCGCCGGCGAGATCGGCCACGTCCAGGTCGGCGAGGACGGCCACGTCTGCCGGTGCGGCAACCGCGGCTGCCTCGAGACCCTGGTGGCCGCTCCCCGGCTGATCGGCCTGCTGCAGCCGGCGTACGACGAGGAGCTGTCCACCGAGCGGATCCGGGAGCTCGAGGAGGCCGGGGATGCCGGCGTACGCCGGGTGCTCACCGACGCCGGCCGCACCACCGGCCGGGCGCTGGCCGACCTCTGCAACAGCCTCAACCCCGAGGCGGTCGTGGTCGGCGGCCCGCTGGGCACCTCCCCCTCGCTGGTCGCGGGTCTCCGGGCCGCGATCGACCGCTACGCCCAGCCGGACACCGCGGCCGCGGTCCGGGTCGTGCCCGGCGAGCTCGGCGACCGGGCCGAGATCGTCGGGACCGTGGCGCTGGCCATCGCCCGGGTGGCCTCGCGCGCCTGAGCGGATGCCGCGAACCAGTGGTCAGCCGAGCTGGTCCCAGAGCCAGGACGGCCCGAGGGCCAGGGCTCCGGCGCCCTGGGCGCGGGACCGGAGGAACCGGTCCGCGGTCACCACGGTGACCCGCTCCCCCCGTCCGGTCGCCGCTGCGGCCTCCGCCACGATCGTGTCGTCGCCCTCGCCCCGGGCATGCACGACCCGGACGTGCGCGTCCCGGCCGGCCGTGACCCCGCCCTTGGCGGCGCCCTCCAGGACCAGCACGACCTCGTCGTAGGGCAGGTCCGCGACCAGCAGCCGCTCGTGCAGCCGGCGGGCGGCGCCGGCCCGGTCCCGCCACCAGCCGTCCGGGCGGGAGCCGACCACGTTGGCGCCGTCGACGACGAGGGCGGTGCTCATGCGGCGACCTACTTGAGGAACTTCGAGAAGTCCTGGGGCAGGTCGAGGTTGGCTGCCGCCGTCTCGTAGTCGATGCCGTCGGGGTTGCCGAACGGGCTGCCGGACGCGGACTTCTCCTGGAGCGCCTTCTTCTGCTCGGCGGCCTTGGCCGGGTTGCCGGAGACCCGCTTGCTCTTGCCCTTCTGGGGCTTCTGCTTGCCCCGGCCCTTGCCGCCACCGCCGGGCATCCCCGGCATCCCCGGCATCCCGGGCATCCCGCCGCCCTTGGCCATCTGCTGCATCATCTTGCGGGCCTCGAAGAAGCGGTCGACCAGCGTGTTGACGTCGGAGACCTGGGTGCCGGATCCCCGGGAGATGCGCAGCCGGCGGGAGCCGTCGATCATCTTGGGGTTCGCGCGCTCGGCCCGCGTCATCGACTGGATGATCGCCTGGATCCGGTCGATCTCCCGCTCGTCGAAGTTCTCGAGCTGGTCGCGGAACTGCCCCATGCCGGGCAGCATCCCCATGATCTTCGACATCGAGCCCAGCTTGCGGATCTGCTGCATCTGGACGAGGAAGTCGTCGAGGGTGAAGTCGCCGCCGCCGGTGAGCTTCTCGGCGGCCTTGAGCGCCTCCTCCTGGTCGAAGGTCTTCTCGGCCTGCTCGATCAGGGTGAGCATGTCGCCCATGTCGAGGATGCGCGAGGCCATCCGATCGGGGTGGAACAGGTCGAAGTCGGTCATCTGCTCGCCCGCGGAGGCGAACATGACCGGCTTGCCGGTGATCGACGCGATCGACAGGGCGGCACCACCGCGGGCGTCGCCGTCGAGCTTCGTGAGCACGACGCCGTCGTACCCCACACCCTCCTGGAAGGCGAGCGCGGTGCTGACCGCGTCCTGCCCGATCATCGCGTCGACGACGAACAGCACCTCGTCGGGCCGAACGGCGTCGCGGATGTCGGAGGCCTGCCGCATCAGCTCGGCGTCGACGCCGAGACGGCCCGCGGTGTCGACGATGACGACGTCGTGCAGCTTCCGCTTCGCCTCCTCGACCGAGGCGCGGGCGACCGCGACCGGGTCGCCGGTGCCGTTGCCGGGCTCGGGGGCGAAGACGGGTACGCCGACCCGCTCGCCGTTGACCTGGAGCTGCTGGACGGCATTGGGGCGCTGGAGGTCGGCCGCGACCAGCAGCGGGGACTTGTCCTGCTCCTTGAGCCACAGCGCGAGCTTCGCGGCCAGCGTGGTCTTGCCGGCACCCTGGAGGCCGGCCAGCATGATCACGGTCGGGCCGGTCTTGGCGTAGCGCAGCCGGCGGGTCTCGCCACCGAGGATGTTGACGAGCTCCTCGTTGACGATCTTGACGATCTGCTGGGCGGGGTTCAGTGCCCCGCTGACCTCCTCGCCCCGGGCCCGCTCCTTGACCGCGGCGACGAACTCCTTGACCACGGGCAGGGCGACGTCGGCCTCGAGCAGGGCGATGCGGATCTCGCGCGCGGTGGCGTCGATGTCCGCCTCGGAGAGCCGGCCCTTGCCGCGGAGGTTCTTGAAGGTGTCGGCGAGCCGGTCGGAGAGAGTTGCAAACAAGTCGGGGTCCTACGGTCGTCGTGCGGATCTGGTGGGTGAGGATCGGGGTCAAGGGTAACCGGGGAGCCGCATCCGTGCGGACCCGACGGCGACCCGGCGCCCGACGGGGACGCACGGAGGCCGCGCCCCCCGAGGGTGACGCGGCCTCCGACTGGCGCTGCGTGGGTCAGCTGACCGCGTCGAGCGCGTCCACGACGCCCTCACCGAAGTAGCTGTTGTTCTCCGGCGTGCCGACGCACGCGTCACCACGCGTGGCGGCGCTGCACGCCTTGTCGTCGGCCTGCGCGCGGAGCTTCGCGACCATCTGGGCCGGGGTCCACGTGGGGTGGGCCGACTTCATCAGGGCCAGGACCCCGGCGACGTGCGGCGACGCCATCGACGTGCCGCTCTTCAGTCCGTAGCCGTTGCCCGTCACGACCGTCGACAGGATCCGCGAGCCGGGCGCGGCCACGTCGATCTTGTCGAGGCCACGGTTGGAGAAGCTGGACAGGCGGCTCTCCTGGGTGCCGGTCGGGAACTGCTCCATCGAGGAGACCGTGACCACACCGGGCAGCTCGGTCGGGATGTCCTCACATCCGCTGTTGATCGTGCGGGTGATCGGAGTGCTGTCGTCCGGGCTGGTGGCGTCCGAGGTGTTGTTGGACAGGTCGGTCGCCGCGTTGCCGGCGGCCGCGGCGTGCACGACGCCCCGGTCGGTCGACCAGGCGACGGCGCGACGGACGGCCTCCTTGGCGGCGTACTGGTCGGGCTGGTCCTCGCAGTAGTACATGAACGGGTCGACGTAGTAGCTGTTGTTCGTCACGTCCATGCCCTTGAGGCCGGCCCACACGAAACCGCACACGGCGTACTCCGGGTAGATGTAGCCGGCGTCGCTGACGACCTTGACCGAGGCCATCCGCACGTTCGGCGCGACACCGACGATGCCGACGCCGTTGCGGGCGGCGGCGATGGTGCCGGC
Organism: uncultured Actinomycetota bacterium; assembly: GCA_963767955.1. Lineage (GTDB taxonomy): Bacteria > Actinomycetota > Actinomycetes > Propionibacteriales > Nocardioidaceae > Nocardioides. The sequence goes on from CAVYGA010000003.1 coordinate 1,692,037, forward strand.
CACGTGGGTGCCGTGATCACTGGTCGTGGGCTGCCAGCCGGTGGCCGAGGTGTCCGGGCGCCCGGCGTCGGTGCAGTTGACGGAGTCGGCGACGTCGATGTTCGCCGCGAGGTCCGGGTGGTCGGAGTCGATGCCGCTGTCGAGGACGCCGACGACGACGTTGCGGTTGCCGTCGGTGATCTGATGGGCCTGGTCGGCCTTGATCATCTTCATGTCCCACTGCTCGGTCTCGCGGGGGTCGTCGGCCGCCGCGACGGTCGGCTCGCTGCCGACGTCGCCGTTGGTGTCCTTGGTGGCGTTCTTCTGGTAGCCGGACGCGCCCGGGCCCCACGGGGACTGGACTCCCGCCGGCGTGCCCTCGGAGACGGGCACGGTGCGGGTGGCTCCGACCGAGCCGACGGCGTTGCCGCCCGCGGTGCGGACGTCGTCGCGGAAGGTCGAGACCTGGGCGTGGGCGACCACCACGCCGATCTGCGGCCAGGACTGGACCACGACGCCCCCGGCCTCGGCCACGGCGCGCTCGACCAGGCGGGTCTGGCCGGGGTTGGCGTTGCGGGCGTTCAGGAGGTAGCTCGACACCGTGCCGTCCGGGGTGGAGATGGGCACGGGCGTGGAGACGGGCTCGTCGGCCACCTGAGCGGTGGCGCCGGTGACGCCGGAGAGCAGCGCGGCGGACAGGGCCGCGGTGACGGCGACGCCGGCGACCGAGCGCCGTCTGGAGATGCGTGGGGACATGGTGAGTCCTTCCCGAGAGAGATGAGCGGCGCCGGTCGGGCGCCGCGCCCATCCTCACCCCTACCGGCCGGTATTGACCCCCGCGAAACGCCGCTTCCTGCTCAGTGCGCCGGATCCACGGTGGCCGAGAGCGCGTCGCGTACGGCGTGCGCGGCCGCGGCGGCGCGTCGCTCCCCCAGCGCGCCGGCGTCCGCCTCCTGCACGTAGAACACGTCCACGGCCTGGGGACCGAGGGTCGACACGTGCGCCGACCGGACCGAGACGTCCAGGTCGGCCAACGCCGCGCAGACCAGGTGCACGACACCGGGACGATCGTCCATCCGGACCTCCAGGACCGTGGCGGAGCGTGAGGCCTCCGGGCGTACGCCGACCGTGGGCTCCAGTCGGGCGGCGGCCGGGCGCGAGAGGCGGGCGCGGGCGTCGACCCGGCCCTCGATGACCGCCAGCAGCCGCTGGCGGAGGACCGCTGCGTCCAGGTGGTCGTCGGCGACCTCCCAGACCGAGACGCCGTAGGCGTCCTGGGTCCACGCCCGGGCGGCGCGGACCCCGCACCGCTGGAGGGCGAGCATGGCGGCGGCGTCGGCCAGCAGGCCGATCCGGTCACCGGAGATCACCGTGACCCGGGCACCCTCGGGGGTCTCCTCGACCGTCACGGCGACCGCGGTCGGGTCCTCGTGCAACGCCGGCGGGACCGTCACCTCCGGCTCCCGCTCGGGGCCGGCGTCCGTCGCCGGCTGGAGCCCGGCGCGGCAGCGCGCGGCCAACCGGCGGACCAGACCGGCCCGCCACGAGGACCACGCCTTCGTGGAGGTCGCCCGGGCATCCGCCTCGGTCAGCGCCTCGAGGAGGTCGATCACCTCGACCGAGCGCAGTCGCTCGGTGACCTGCTCCACCGTCGCCGGGTCGTCGGCGTCGCGGGTGGCCGCGGTCTCCGACAGCAGCAGGTGGCGGCGTACCAGGGTGCCGATCAGTGCGACCTCCTGCGCACCGAAGCCCATTCGGGAGGCGATGGTCCGGGCGATCGGCTCTCCCGCGACGCTGTGCTCGGTGAGCTCGCCCTTGCCGATGTCGTGCAGCAGGGCCGCCACCATGAGGACGTCGGGCCGGGCGACCCGGCGGATCAGCACCGCCGCCTCGATGCAGGTCTCCACGACGTGCCGGTCGACGGTGAACCGGTGGATCGCCGAGGCGTGCGGCAGCAGCCGGATCCGCTCCCACTCGGGCAGGATCGCGTCGAACGCACCGGTCTCCTCCAGCGTCTCCCACACCGGCAGCAGCCCCCTGCCGGAGGCGAGCAGTCGCACCAGGAGCTGCCGGGCGTCGTCGGGCCAGGGCTCGGGCAGCGCCGGACACTCCCGGACCAGGCGGGCGCTGGTCGCCGGGGCCAGCACCACATCGCGCTCGGCCGCCTCCGCGGCGGCCCGGAGCAGCATCAGTGGGTCCTGGCCCGGGCGGGCCTGCCGGGTGAGCACCACCTCCCCGCCGGAGAGCGCGATCCCCGGCGCCACCGGCGCCAGGTCGGGCGACCGCGGCCGCACCGAGGTCGGGCGGGCCAGCACCGCGTCGACCCGACGCCACGTCAGCCGTGAGAAGTGCGTGATCCTGCGGCCCAGCTCGCGGACATGCGTCTGGGCCGCCAGGTGGTCCGGCAGCCCGAGCGCCGCGGCCAGGGGCGCCCAGCTCTCGGGACCCACCCGGTCGCTCGCGCGCCCGGCGTTGCCCTGGACGAGGTCACGCACGTCCAGCAACGACTGCCGGCAGCGCTCCAGCTCGGTGTGCGGGGCGTCGACCAGCCACGTGGCCACCAGCGCCTTGAGCACGCCGGCGTCCCGCAACCCTCCCTGCGCCTCCTTGAGGTCGGGGACGGAGACATGCGCCAGCTCGCCCATCAGGTCGTGGCGGCGCTCGACCATCGCCCGCAGCTCGGGGAGCCGGGTCCGGGCGTCCCGGCGCCACTCGGCGAGCATCGTGGTGCGCAGCCGGAGGGTGAGGTTCGGGTCGCCGGCCAGGTGCCGGAGGTCCAGCAGCCCGAGCGCGACCCGGAGGTCGTCGGACGCGGCCGAGACGGTCTGCGACAGCGAGCGGACGGAGTGGTCCAGAGTGGCGCCCGAGTCCCAGAGCGGGTACCACACCTTCTCGGCCAGCGATCCCGGGTCGACCTCGTCGTCGTGCACCAGCACCACGTCGAGGTCGGAGTACGGCGCCAGCTCGGCGCGACCGTAGCCGCCCACCGCGACCAGGGCGGTCCCGGTGTCGGTGCCGCCGTGGTCGTCGTACGCGGTCGCGCACAGCGCGTCCGCCGCCGCGGCACGCTGCCGGCGTTCGGGCGCGGTCACGGCGTGCTCAGAGGGCGGCCTCGTCGCGGTCGCCGGTGCGGACCCGGACCACGGTCTCGATCGGGCTGACCCAGACCTTGCCGTCGCCGATGCGGCCGGTCTGCGCGGCGCTGACCACGGCCGACACCACCGCGTCGGCATCGGCGTCGTCGAGGGCGATCTCGATCCGGATCTTGGGGACCAGCGCGATGTCGTACTCCGCGCCGCGGTAGATCTCGGTGTGGCCCTTCTGGCGGCCGTAGCCGCTGACCTCGGAGACCGTCATGCCGGTCACACCGATCGTCTCGAGCGCGACCCTGACATCTTCCCACTTGTGCGGCTTGATGACCGCGGTGACCAGCTTCATCGACGTCCTCCTCGGGGACCGGGCACGGGGCCCGGCACCGAGTCTCGCGTGCCGTGGCCGGGACAGGAAGCGGCCCCGTCGTCCCGAGACGGCGGGGCCAGCGCCTTCCCACCCCGTCGAGTGGCGGGTGGCACCCGCGACTCAACGGGGTGGGAGGCGCGACTCAACGGATCAGAGGGCCGCTTCGTCGCGGTCGCCGGTGCGGACCCGCACGACGGTCTCGACGGGACTGACCCAGACCTTGCCGTCGCCGATCCGGCCGGTCTGCGCCGTCTTGGTGACGATGCCGACGACATCCTCGGCGTCCCCGTCGTCCACGACGATCTCGATCCGGATCTTGGGGACCAGCGCGATGTCGTACTCCGCGCCGCGGTAGACCTCGGTGTGGCCCTTCTGGCGGCCGTAGCCGCTGACCTCGGAGACCGTCATCCCGGTGACCCCGAAGGTCTCGAGGGCCTCCCGGACGTCCTCCCACTTGTGCGGCTTGATGACCGCGGTGACCAGCTTCATGCGCTCGCTCCTTCCTTGTCCTTGGCCGTGGGATCGGTGGCCAGTACGCCGGATCCGCCGATCAGGCCACGGCGGGCACCCGTGGCGGTGCCGAGCTCGTAGGCGGACTCACCGTGCTCGGTGAAGTCGATGCCCTCGACCTCGTTCTCGTCGTCGATCCTCCAGCCCATCGTGTACTTGATGGCCAGGCCGATCGCCAGGGTCATCGCCGCCGACCAGAGGACCGCGAACAGCGCGGTGGCCAGCTGCAGGACCAGCAGCTTGTAGCTGCCGCCGTACAGGAGGCCCTCCGGGATGGCGGAGGTGGCGGCGGTGGGCGCCGCCAGGAAGCCGATGCCGATGGTGCCGACGAGGCCGCCGACCAGGTGGACCCCGACGACGTCGAGCGAGTCGTCGTACCCGAGCTTGTACTTCAGGCCGACCGCGAGGGCGCAGAGGCCACCGGCGACGAGACCGAGGATGATCGAGCCGACCGGGGTCAGGGCGCCACACGCCGGCGTCACGGCGACCAGGCCGGCGACGACACCGGAGGCCGCACCGAGCGAGGTGCCCTTGCCGTCGCGGACCTTCTCGACGGCGAGCCAGCCGAGGATCGCGGCGCACGCGGCGACCGTGGTGTTCACCCAGACCAGCCCGGTCTCGGTCGTGTACTGCGCGAGCATCGCCTCCTCGTCGGTCGAGCCGAAGACGATGGAGCCGACGTTGAAGCCGTACCAGCCGACCCAGAGCAGGCCCGCCCCGATCATCGTCAGCGTCAGGTTGTGGGGCTTCATCGGCTCCTTGCCGAACCCGAGGCGCTTTCCGATCAGCAGCACCAGCACCAGGCCGGCCACACCGGCGTTGATGTGCACCACGGTGCCGCCGGCGTAGTCGATGGGTGCCACGTTGGGCAGCCCGTCGGTGCTGCCGAACAGCCAGCCGGCGAGGCCGTCACCGTCGGCCCAGGTGAGGAAGCCGCCGCCCCACACCATGTGCGCGAGCGGGAAGTAGGACAGCGTGACCCACAGCGGCAGGAAGACCAGCCACGAGGAGAACTTCACGCGGTCGGCGATGGCGCCGCTGATCAGGGCAGCGGTGATCACCGCGAAGGTCAGCTGGAAGGCCACGAAGACGTAGTTGGCCGGGTCGAGGTTGGAGATGCCGAAGTTGTGCAGGGGGTTGGCGAAGAGTCCGAGGATCTCCTTGCCGGTGCCACCGTCAGCGTCGGCGTACGAGTCGCCGTAGGTCATGTTCCAACCCCACAGGATGTAGACGACGCCGACCACCGCCAGCGCGCTGAACGACATCATCATCATGTTGAGCACGGACTTGGAGCGACTCATGCCGCCGTAGAACAGGGCCAGGCCGGGCGCTGTCATCAGCAGCACTAGCGAGGCCGACACCAGCATCCAGGTGTAGTAGCCGTCGTACACGGGGACCTCCAGGAAAAGGGGCTTCAGGGGCGGTGGGCCGCGCCGACGGCACTGTCGACGGTGACCCCCACCCGATTGCCGAAACCCTCGCGCCCGGACATTTCGACCCGCGCGCCCCCGTGTTGCGCACACGAAACAAGTAGCCCCCGTGTGTTACTTCCACGTGAACTCGCCCCTGCGAACTCCCGCCCGCCGAGGTGTGCGTTCTTGCCCGCCGAGGTGTGACTTCTTGCGCGCCGAAGTGTGACTTCTTGCGCGGCGAGCAGTGCGACCCGGCTCAGCCGAGCAGCGCGTCCACGAACGCCTCGGGGTCGAACGGCGCCAGGTCGTCGGGCCCCTCGCCGAGGCCGACCAGCTTCACGGGTACGCCGAGCTCGCGCTGCACCGCGACCACGATGCCGCCCTTGGCGGACCCGTCGAGCTTGGTGAGCACGATGCCGGTGACCTTCACGACCTCGGAGAAGACCCGGGCCTGGATCATCCCGTTCTGTCCGGTGGTGGCGTCGAGGACCAGCAGCACCTCGGTGACCGGCGCCTGCTTCTCGATGACGCGCTTGACCTTGCCGAGCTCGTCCATCAGTCCGGCCTTGTTCTGCAGCCGCCCGGCCGTGTCGACCAGCACCACGTCGTAGCCCTCGTCGACACCACGCTTGACCGCCTCGAACGCGACGCTCGCCGGGTCAGAGCCCTCCGGGCCGCGGACGACGGGTACGCCGACCCGCTCGCCCCAGGTGGCCAGCTGCTCGACGGCGGCGGCGCGGAACGTGTCGGCAGCGCCCATCAGGGCACGACGGTCCTCGGCGACCAGGAGCCGACCGATCTTGCCCACGGTCGTGGTCTTGCCGGCACCGTTCACCCCGACGACCAGCACCACCCCGGGCTGGCCGTCCGCACCGGTGATCGCCAGTCGCCGGTCCATCGTCGGATCGACCAGGTTGACCAGCTCCTCGCGGAGTACGTCGCGGGGCGTGCCCGCCTCGTTGCCCTCGACGCGGAGTCGGTCGCGCAGCCGCGCGACGAGCTCCTGCGTGGGAGCAACCCCGACATCGGCGGTGAGCAGGGTGTCCTCGATGTCCTCCCAGGTGTCCTCGTCGAGGCGGTCCCGCGAGAGCAGCGCGAGCAGCCCCTTGCCCAGACCTCCCTGGGAGCGCGCGAGCCGCTGGCGGAGCCGGACCAGCCGGCTCGCCGTACCCTCCGGCCTGTCCAGGGCGGGGGCCGACGGTGCCTCGACCGGCTCGGCGGTCGCGACCTCGGCCGGCGCCTGGCTCGGGGGGGCGATGACATCCGTGCCGCCCGGTGGCGGCGTGCCCTTGCTGCGCTTGCTGGTCAGCAGGCCGACGACGGTCGCGATGCCCACGACGGCGATGCCGATGATCAGGAGGAGCCAGTCACCCAGGAAGTCCATGGCGCAATCCAATCAGAGGTGGGTACGGACGCAATTCGGCACACCTCGGTGCGCAAGAAGTCACACTTCGGCACGCAAAGCTCACACCTCCGGGGGGAGTGGGGTGGGGGGTGCTGGGGGGTCAGCGCCGGTGGTCGGCGTACTCCTCGTGGAGGGTGGGGACCGCGCCGACGGCCCTGCTCATCGCGTCGCCGACCCACGGGACACCGGGGACGTCCTCGCCGCGGTGCGGGAAGGCGGCATAGAGCACGACCGCTGCGGCCAGCAGCAGAATGACGAACATCGCGATCACGATGGCCAGCACGAGCGATCACCCCGGGTGTGAGAGTTGGAGAGCCCGATCGTTCCACGACCATCCCCCAGGGGACAAAACGGCGTGCGCGTCAGGACCGCAGCAGCGGCTCGACCACGGCGCGGACCGCGTCGGGGATCGGCACCACCGGCCGACTCCCCGCTCCGTGGGCGTTGTCGACGTAGACGTGCACGAACCGGCCCTCGGCGGCGGCCTCGTCGGCCGGCCCCTGGAACAGCCCGATCCGGTAGATCACCGAGGAGCGACCCACCTTGTCGACCACCATCCCCATCTCGATCGGCTCCGGGAACCCGATCTCGCGGAAGTAGCGGCAGGACGTCTCCGCGACCACGCCGATCTCGGGCAGCGACCGGACGTCGACTCCGGTCGCCTCGTAGAGGTGGGCGTTGACCGCCGTGTCGAACAGCTCGTAGTACGTCGCGTTGTTGAGGTGGCCATAGGCGTCGTCGTCGCGCCAGCGGGTCGTGACGGTGCGCCAGGTGACGTAGTCCTCGCGCGTCGGACGCTCACGGCTCATGCGGGGTGCTCAGGCGGGGTGTTCATGCGGGCTCCACCTCGCGGAGCCGCTGGGAGATCACCGCGGAGACGCCGTCGCCGCGCATGGTCACGCCGTACAGCGCGTCACCGACCTCCATGGTCCGCTTCTGGTGGGTGATCACCAGCAGCTGGGAGTTCTCGCGCAGCTCCTCGTAGATCTGCAGCAGCCGCCCGAGGTTGGTGTCGTCGAGCGCGGCCTCGACCTCGTCGAGGATGTAGAACGGCGAGGGCCGGGCCTTGAAGAGCGCCACCAGGAACGCGACCGCGACCAGCGACCGCTCGCCACCGGACAGCAGCGACAGCCGCTTGACCTTCTTGCCGGGCGGACGGGCCTCGACCTCGATGCCGGTGGTCAGCATGTCGTCGGGGTTGGTCAGGATCAGCTTGCCCTCACCGCCGGGGAACAGCCGCGCGAAGACGTGGTCGAAGGCCACCCGCACGTCCTCCCAGGCCTCGGTGAAGACCTGCTCGACGCGGGAGTCGACCTCGCGGACGATGTCGAGCAGGTCGCGACGGGTCCGCTTCAGGTCCTCGAGCTGCTCGGTGAGGAACTTGTGCCGCTCCTCCATCGCCGAGAACTCCTCGAGCGCCAGCGGGTTGACCTTGCCGAGCATGGTGAGCGACCGCTCGGCGGCACGGAGCCGCTTGACCTGCGCCTCACGGACGTACGGCGCGGGCTCGGGCGGCTCGGCACCCTCCTCGACCTCGCCGAAGAACGGCACCAGCGTGTCGGGGCCGTAGTCGCTCGCCAGGGCGTCGGGGTCCAGCCCGAGCTCGTCGAGCGCTCGCTCCTCGAGCTGCTCGATGCGCATGCGTTGCTGGGTGCGGGCCATCTCGTCGCGGTGGACGGAGTTGACCAGGTCGTCGTGCTCGCGGTCGAGCTCACGGAGCCGGGTGCGGGTCGCGAGCAGGTCGCCCTCCCGTCCGGCGCGGGCCCGCTCGACCTGGGTGCGCGCGTCCGCGGCCAGCGCGATCGAGGCGTCCAGTCGGCCGAGCACGATGCCCACACCCAGCCCGACGGCCTCGGCGGCTCGGCCCTCACGGATCATCCGCTCGCGCCGCTCGGCGGCGCGGGCACGGGCCTCGCGCTCCTGGCGGGCCGAGCGCAGCAGCCCGTCGGCGCGGCCGTGCAGCGCCCGGGCCCGCTCCTCCGACGTGCGCAGTGCCAGCCGGGCGTCCATCTCGTCCTGGCGGGCGGCCCGGGCGGCCTCGCCCAGCCGCTCGCGGTCGGTGGTGTCCGGCTCCTCCTCGGGGCTGTCCTGCGCGGCCAGGAGCCGGCGCTCGAGCTCGGCGAGCCCGGCCAGGTCGCGCTCGTGCGCCTCCTCGGCCTGCGCGATCGCGCTCTCGAGGCGCTCGGCCTCGCCTCGGGCGGCGCGGGCCTGGGAGCCGTAGTGGCCGAGCTCCTCGGCCACCGCCGCCAGCGTGGCGTCGGACTCGTGCAGCTTGGCCAGGGCCACGTCGACCCGCTTGCGGGCATCGAGCCGCTCGGCCTCCATGCGGGACGTCTCGAAGGTGAGCCGCTCCCCGGCCGCGGTCGCCTCAGCGAGCTGGGACGTCGCGTCGTCGACCGCGGCCTGGACCTCGATCAGCGACGGCTGGGCGGAGGAACCGCCGGAGGCGAAGTGGGCGCCGAGCACGTCGCCCTCGCGGGTGACCGCGGTGACGTCGGCCAGCTCGGCGACCAGGCGGCGGGCCGCCGGCAGGTCGTCGACGACGGCGATCTTGAACAGCAGCCGGTTCAGCGCGGGCCGCAGCTCGGCCGGGCACTCCACCACGTCCACGGCGTACGCCGCGTGGCCCGGCAGGCCGGGCCAGTCCGTGTCGGTGGCCGGGGAGCCACCGAGGAGGATGCCCGCGCGGCCGAGGTCGTCGCCCTTGAGGTGCTCGATGACGCCGAGCGCCGCATCGGCGTCGGTGACGGCCACCGCATCGGCCGCCGACCCGAGCGCTCCGGCGATGGCCGTCTCGTAGCCGGTGCGGACCGAGAGCAGCGCGGCCACCGAGCCGAGCAGGCCGGACACGGAGTCCGAGGCCGCCAGCAGCGCACCGGCCCCGTCCTTGCGGTTCAGGCCCATCTCGAGGGCATCCTTGCGGGCGGCGAGCGACGAGCGCTCGCGGTCGGCCTGGGTGGCCTCCTCGCGGGCCTTGGCCAGCCGTTCGTCGAGGTCGTCGAGGATTCTCACGGCGGCCTCGTGCTCGGCGTCGAGGCCCTCCTCGCCCGCGTCGAGGCCGGCCACCCGGGTCTCGAGCGAGGTGAAGTCGCGCTGGGCACGCTCGACCCGGGCCTGGGCCTCGGACCGCGCCTGGCGCAGGCGGCCGACCTCGTCGTCGGCGGCCGCGGCGCGGGACCGGAGGGCGTTGACCTGGCCGTTCAACCGGGCCAGGCCCTCGCGGCGGTCGGCTGCGGCACGCTGGAGCCCGGCCACCCGGCGCTCCTCCTCGGCGGCGGCGTCCTCGGCGGTCTTGCGGTTGTTGACGGCGGCGTCCATCGCGGCCCGCTGCGCGTCGACCTCGGCGGAGATCCGGGCCTCCTGCTCGCGGACCCGCTCGGCCTCGGCCTCGAGCTGGTCGGGGTCCCGTCCGCCGCGGTCGGCGGGCTCGTCGGCACTGCCGGCGGCGTTGCGGACCCGCTCGACGGCCAGGGACTGGGTGCCGCGGAGTCGCTCGCGGAGCCCGGAGAGGGAGAACCAGGTCTCCTGTGCCCGCGACAGGGCGGGCAGGTCCTCGCGGAGCGCCGCCTCCAGCGCCGCCTCGGACTCGCGCACCCGGGCGATCTCGGCCTCGACCTGCTCACGACGCTGGACCAGGACCGACTCGTCGGCCATCTCCTGCTGCAGGGCGGTCCGGGCGGTCACCAGGTCGTCGGCGAGCAGCCGGGCCCGGGCATCCCGGACGTCGGCCTGGACTCCGGCGGCTCGGCGGGCGACCTCGGCCTGGCGGCCCAGCGGCTTGAGCTGGCGTCGGATCTCGGAGAGCAGGTCGGAGAGGCGGGTCAGGTTGCCGTCGGTGGAGTCGAGCTTGCGGAGCGCCTTCTCCTTGCGCTTGCGGTGCTTGAGGACGCCGGCGGCCTCCTCGATGAAGCCGCGACGGTCCTCGGGGGTGGCGTGCAGGATCGAGTCGAGCTGGCCCTGCCCGACGATCACGTGCATCTCCCGGCCGATGCCGGAGTCCGAGAGCAGCTCCTGGACGTCGAGCAGCCGGCAGGAGCTGCCGTTGATGGCGTACTCCGACCCGCCGTTGCGGAACATCGTCCGGCTGATGGTGACCTCGGCGTACTCGATCGGCAGCGCGCCGTCGGCGTTGTCGATGGTCAGCTGCACCTCGGCCCGGCCCAGCGGGGGGCGGCCGGAGGTGCCGGCGAAGATGACGTCCTCCATCTTGCCGCCGCGCAGGGACTTGGCGCCCTGCTCACCCATCACCCACGCGAGCGCGTCCACGACATTCGACTTGCCGGAGCCGTTGGGGCCGACGATGCAGGTGATGCCCGGCTCGAGCTGGAGCGTCGTGGCGGACGCGAAGGACTTGAACCCCTTCAGGGTCAGGCTCTTCAGGTACAACGTGCGGGCTCCTCACCGGTTCCTCACGCGCCCCGGGCATGGGGTGCGTCGGCCGCGTCGAACGGCAGATCATTGCAGCAAGCCGTGGGGAAGCTCTCAGCGGTGCAGAGCCTACAGTCAGCCGCCCCGGGACTCCGCCAGGATGACCTCGTCGGCGTGGGCGATGTTCGCCAGCTGTCGCCAGATGAGCGCGAGGATCACCGCGGACCCGCCGAACGCGAACCAGAACGGTGCCGCGATCCCCCACGCCCCGGCGATCACGCCACCGACGGCGGAGCCGACGACGAGCCCGCCGTACACCCCCACCATGTAGACGCTGGCCACCCGCCCCTGGAACTCCAGCGGCACCGCACGCATGCGGATCGTGCGCGAGGTCGTGCCCCACACGAAGGCGTGCACACCGAAGACGAACATGATCACCAGGGCGACCACGAACGACGTGTTCACCGCCAGCGCGAGGTGGGTGAGCGTCTCGATGGTCAGCCCGACCCGCATGATCGCGGCCAGGCTGAAGCGCCGCTCGAGCCAGCCGTACGCCGCGGTGCCGAGGAGGCCGCCGACGGCACCGACGCTGGTCAGCATGCCGAACCCGATCGAGCCCGTCCCGAGCACCTTGATCGAGTAGAGCACCAGCACCGACCACGCCGCTCCCCACGTCACGTTGAACGTCACGATCGCCAGCGTGAGGGTGCGCATCGGGGCATGGCCCCACGTCCACCGGAAGCCCTCCCGGATGTCCTTGCGCACCCGGCTCGGCCTGGAGGCACGCGCCGCGCTCTCCGTCACCATCCGCGAGACCAGCGCGGCGCCGAGGGCCACGCAGACGGCCTGCGCGACGAACGGGAAGGCCATCCCCAGCGCGAACAGGGCGGCCCCGATCGGCGGGCCGACCATCTGGTTGGCGGTGATCATCCCGGCCATGATCCGGGCGTTGCCGATGCCGAGGTCGGCCTTCTCGACGACCATCGGCAGCAGGGTGCTGGTGGTGGTGTCGGCGAAGACCTCCGCCACCCCCAACAGGAACATCGCCCCGAGCACCACCGCGATGTTGACGACCCCGGTGAGCACGGTCGCCGCGAGCGCCGCCAGGACCAGGGCCCGGGCGGAGTTGACGGCGACCACCAGCAGCCGGCGGTCCAGACGGTCGGCCAGCGCCCCGGCGTGCAGCCCGAACAGCAGCCAGGGCAGGCGTTGGAGCAGCACCGACAGGGCGACGAGGAACGGCGCATGGGTCTGGGAGGCGACCAGCAGCGGGCCCGACGCCAGCGCCAGGCCGTCGCCGATGTTGGTGATCCACGACGAGGCAAGCAGCCACCGGAAGTTCCGGCCCATACGGGCGGGCGCGATGGCCTCGATGACCCGACTCACAAGATGTGCACGCTACTTCCCCGTCTCGTTGCCCGTCACCCCCTGGGCGAGGTCGCTGGTCAGGTGCGCCGCGTCCGGGTCCGTCGGCGGACGCCGAGCGCGAGCGCCACGGCCGCGCCGATCACGCCGGCCGGCAGCATCGAGGAGAGCGACATCGGCGAGTCGCTGCCCCGGACCACGCCGGGCGTCGGGGTGGCGCCGATGCCGTCGCCCGGCACGTCGACCACGTAGACGTCGAGGCCGCGGACCAGGTCGATCGAGTAGACGACGTTGCTGGTACGCCCGGACAGGTGACCCGAGCGGTCGTAGACCGGGAGCCACATCGCGTCCCAGACCTCCGAGGCACCCCAGTTGGCGTGCCCCCAGGACTTGATGTCACGCGGGTTGCGGACGTCGAGGAGCTGCGTGCCGCCGCCGTAGAAGCCGGCCGCCACGATGCCGCTGCTGTTCCAGTCGAACCAGTGCGCCGAGCAGAACGCGCCCTGGGGCAGCGGGAAGTTGCCCAGGTCCGAGAGCTCCACCTTGTCCAGCGGCACGATCGCGTTCCTCGTGCCGTCGAGACGCTTGACCCACCAGGTCTGGAACGAGCCGGCCCGGGTGCAGTCGGTCTGCTCGTAGTCCTCCTCGGTCACCAGCAGCACGTTGCCGTTCCGGTACGACGGCTTGGCGCCGGCCCGGAACCTGCCCGGGTTGGGCCGGTAGGAGTTGTGGTGGATGAAGTCGTTGTAGCCGGCGTACTTCGGGTGCTCACCGCGGCCGGCCGCGCCGGTGGTCGTGATGACCTTCGGGTGGGCGGGGCGGCTGACGTCCCAGATCGAGGTGCCGTTCCAGCCGGTGTGGTTGCCGAAGCCGCCACCGAAGTTCCACTTGTGGCCCGCCGTGGGCGAGCTGAACGCCTGCAGGCCCGCCTTGCGGGGGTTCGCGTCGAGCTCACGGGGCTTCGAGAGCCTGCGCAGGTCGAAGATCGAGAACTTCCCGTCACTGTCGCCGGCTGAGTAGGCGAACCGGCAGTTGCTCATCTTGACGCACGCCACGGTGTGGGTGCTGGTCGAGCCGGGGGTGCGCGCCAGGATCCGCGGCGCCGCCGGGTCGGTGACCTCGACCACCACGAGCTCGCCGCCGCCGACGTTGAGGTGGTCGATGTCGTCGGGCGACGCCTGGACCAGGTCGACCCCGATCAGGGCGAAGCGCCGCTTGCCCTGGGAGGTGGTGCGCTCGCCGCAGTTCATCGCCTCGTTCTCGAACTGGGCGCTGGGCAGCACCCCGGTCAGCCTCGGGTGGGCGCCGTCGCGGACGTCGTACACCCGGAGCGAGTCCAGGCCGGAGGTGACGAACACCGGGGCGCTGCGCAGGAAGCAGCCGGAGATGCCCGTCTGCGACGGGTTCGCCGAGAGGTGCTTGACGTTGCCGGAGCTGACCAGCGGGGTGTCCGGCAGCGCGGCGAGCCGGGCGCGCGCTTCGGGAATGCTGTCGACGTCGGGATCGGCGGAGGCCGGGGCCGCGCCGAGCGACAGGACCGTCGAGAGCGCCACGGCGAGCGCGGCGACGAGGATGCCCAGAGAGGTCCCCGGGAAACTACCGGACTGCCCTGTTCGGGAGAGGCGCAGGGACGAGCCGGAGGACAGGCGGGGACGACGATCGGGGCGCATGCCGGTCCAACGACCGACGTGCGACCCAGGTCACGCTCAGGCCGGCTGCATCTCCTCGATGGGCTCGAAGAGGGCTGCCGCCTGGGCCGAGGTGAGGGTGGCGTTCTCGTCCTGGAGCCGGACGACGAGTGCCTCGAGTTCTACGATCCGAGCCCGCAGCGCACGGTTGTCGGCGACGAGCTTCTCGAGCGCCATCCGAGCATTGTTCTGCAGGTCGCTGCTCATGTAGCCGATCAGCGCCTTGGCCATAGACAGCCTCCGAAGATGGGTGAGAGGGGTGCCCGCGAACGACCCGGGCCACCTACCAATGTCCCACCGTCGCGGTCACCGGTCAATGCCGGGGCGGGGCTCCCTCAGCGCCGCACGGCGCGTGGCGCCGGCTGGCACGAGGGGCAGAAGTACGACGAGCGGTTCATGAACGCGACCCGCCGGATCGGGGTGCCGCACCGCGGGCACGGCCGCTCCTCCTGGCCGTAGGCGTTCAGGGACCGGTCGAAGTATCCGCTCTCGCCGTTGACGTTCACGTAGAGCGCGTCGAACGAGGTGCCGCCCTGGACCAGCGCCTCGACCATCACCTCGCGGGCCCGGTCGGCGACCTCGCGCACCTGGGCGGCCGTGAGCCGGTCCCCCGGCCGCTCGCCGTGCACGCGGGCTCGCCACAGCGCCTCGTCGGCATAGATGTTGCCGACCCCGCTGACCAGGCCCTGGTCCAGCAGCTGCCGCTTGATGCCGGACCCCCGCCTGCGCACGCGGCGCACGAAGTCGTCGACGTCGAAGTCACGGTCGAGCAGGTCGCGGGCGATGTGCGCGATCTCGGTGGGCAGCTCGGCGCCGGCCGGCGAGACCAGCAGACCGCCGAACATGCGCTGGTCGACGAACCGCAGCTCCCTGTCCTGGGGAGACGACAGCGTGAACCGCACCCGCAGGTGCCGCTCGTCGGGTGCGCCGGGCGGCTGCACCAGCATCTGGCCGCTCATCCCGAGGTGGCCGAGCAGCGCGTCCCCGTTGTCGAGCGGGAGCCAGAAGTACTTCCCGCGGCGGCGGGCCCCCTCGATCCGGCGTCCGGTCAGTGCGGCGACGAAGCCGGTCGGGCCACCGGCGTCACGGCGTACCGGCCGGGGGTGCAGCACCTCGACGGCCCTGATGGTGGCGCCCACGGCATGGGCCTCGATCCCGCGGCGGACCACCTCGACCTCGGGGAGCTCGGGCACGGCGGACCGGACTCAGTCGTCGACGGAGACGGGCTCGGGGTCCGCCATCGTGGTCGCCAGTTCCTCGGCCGCGGCGGCATCCTCGATCTCGCGGTACGCCGTCTCCGCGGCCTGCTGCTCGGCCTCCTTCTTGGAGCGGCCGACGCCGTGACCGTAGAGCCGCTCGGCGACCCGGACCTGCGCGGTGAAGGACTTCATGTGGTCGGGTCCGGTCGCCTCGATGACGTACTCGGGGACACCGAGGGCGTGCATGGCGGAGAGCTCCTGGAGGGAGGTCTTCCAGTCCAGGCCGGCACCCATCCGGGCGGCGGCCTCCATCAGCGGGTCGAACAGCCGGTGGATCACCTGGGCCGACTCCTCGAAGCCGGAGGAGATGTAGACCGCGCCGATCACCGCCTCGACGGTGTCGGACAGGATCGAGGCCTTGTTGCGGCCACCGGTCGCCTCCTCGCCGCGGCCGAGCTTGACGTGCTCGCCGAGCCCGATGGTGCGGGCCACCTCGGCGAGGGCGCGGGCGTTGACGACCGCGGCACGGAGCTTGGCCAGCCGCCCCTCCGAGAGGTCGGGGTGGCTGCGGTAGAGCGTCTCGGTGACGATGACGCCGAGCACGGAGTCCCCGAGGAACTCCAGGCGCTCGTTGGTCGGCAGACCGCCGTTCTCGTAGGCGAACGAACGGTGCGTGAGAGCGCGGTCGAGCAGCTCGGGCTCCAGTTGGGGATTCCCGAGCGACGCCCGCAACTCGTCGTACGTGGTCAGGGGACCGTGCTCAGAGGACCTGGCGACGGTCGGCCCTGGCGCCG
This sequence comes from uncultured Actinomycetota bacterium, assembly GCA_963767955.1. Classification (GTDB taxonomy): domain Bacteria; phylum Actinomycetota; class Actinomycetes; order Propionibacteriales; family Nocardioidaceae; genus Nocardioides. The sequence goes on from CAVYGA010000003.1 coordinate 1,708,216, forward strand.
TACTGACCGCACGCGCCGCACGCACGGTGCGGCAGGTGCTTGGCGCCGCAGGCGGGGTTGGCACACGTGACCAGGGACGGCGCGACGGCCTTCCACTGCGAGCGACGGTGACGCGTGTTGCTGCGCGACATCTTCCGCTTCGGGACTGCCACTGTTCTCTCCTCAAGTCTCGCCGGTCGGGTGAGCGGCGGATCAGTCGTGGGTGCTGGGCTCTGACGGTTCTGCGGGGTCCTGCAGGTCTGCGAGACCGGCCCAACGCGGGTCGATCGGCTCCTCGTGACGGTGATCGGGATCGTCGGCCAGGTGGGCACCACACTCGGTGCACAGCCCGGGACAGTCCTCCTCGCAGAGGGGCTGGAACGGCAGTGCGAGCACCACCGCATCACGCAGGAGCGGTTCGAGGTCGATCAGGTCGCCCTCGAGCCTCCTGACATCGCTCTCCTCGTCGGCGTCCGGGTCGTGCCCGGCGTCGTCGTAGACGAACAGCTCCTGGAACCGGGCCACGAGGTCGTCGCGGATCGGGTCCAGGCACCGCGCGCACTCGCCGACCAGGTCCGCCTGCGCGGAACCGGTGACCAGGACGCCCTCCATGACCGCCTCCAGCCGCAGGTCGAACTCGACCGGCGAACCTTCGGGGACACCGAGGACCTCGATGCCAAGATCTGCCGGTGCGGACACGGTCCGTGTCATCTCGCGTTGGGACCCCGGGCGGCGGCCGAGCTCGCGTGTATCGAGCACGAGCGGCGCTCTCGGGTCCAAATGCGGGGTGTTCACTTCTCCCTGTCCGGGCACGACAAATCTCTGGAAGTTTACGCAGGCAGCGGGGCGGTCGGCAAAACGAAGGACTCGGGGCGCCCCTCGAGGGGGGCCAAACCGGCGCCGTCGACGCTCACGGCTCCTCCGTGCGGCGTCGCTCGTCGAGGCGCTCGACCAGCCGCTCGCGGACGAACTCGGGCAGCAGGCCGGAGACGTCGCCACCGAAGGTGGCGACCTCCTTGACCAGGCTGGAGGCGAGGAAGGACCACTCCGGGGAGGTGGGGACGAAGACGGTCTCGATCTCGGCCAGCGAGGAGTTCATCTGCGCCATCTGGAGCTCGTAGTCGAAGTCGCTGACCGCGCGGAGCCCCTTGACGATCGCGATGATGTCGCGCTCCTGGCAGAACGTCGTGAGCAGGCCGCTGAAGGAGTCGACCGTCACGTTGTCGAAGCCCTGGCACGCCTCGGTGAGCATGTCGATGCGCTCGTCGACCGTGAAGAGACGGTTCTTGGATGCGTTGACACCCACGGCGACCACGACCTCGTCGAAGAGCAGCGAGGCTCGCGAGACGATGTCCAGATGTCCGTTGGTGACCGGGTCGAACGACCCGGGACAGACCGCTCGGTGCACGGACTACTCCTCTAGGGACGCGTGGGTGGCTGCGTGACCATACCTCAGCATGGTCTCGCCGTACCGCTTGTCGCGTCCCGCCTCGATGGCCGACGGCCAGGTCAGCGGCGTCCCCCGCGCCGAGCGCTCGACCACGACGAGCGAGCCCGGCGAGAGCCAGTCGCGGTCGACGAGGTCCTGGAGCGCGGCCTCGACCTCGGCGTTGGGCAGCGGGTAGGGCGGGTCGGCGAAGACCACGTCGTACGGCGCCACCGGGGTGCGCGCCAGCGTGCTGGCGACGCTGGCGGCGAGCACCTCCACCTGCCCGAAGCCGAGCGTCTTCACGTTGCCCGAGATCAGCGAGGCCGTGCGCCGGTCGTGCTCGACCAGCGTCACCACCCCCGCACCGCGCGAGCGGGCCTCGAGACCGACCGCACCCGAGCCGGCGTACAGGTCCAGGAAGCGGAGCCCCGCCAGCGACCCGCACCAGGCCTCGATCGCCGAGAACAACGCCTCGCGCACCCGGTCGCTGGTCGGGCGGGTGTGCTGCCCCCGGGGAGTCGTGAGCCGCCGGCCGCCGGCGGTTCCGCCGATGATCCGCGTCATGAACGCTCCATGTAGGCACTCTTGCTGTCCTGTTCCCAAACGTCCACCTCGGCGGCGAGCAACGGCCAGCGGCCGAGCGTGGCGTCGGCCGCGACCATCTCCTGCGCCGCGGCGCGGGCCGCGACGATGGTCTTCTCGTCGCGAAGCACCCGCAGGCTGTCGAGGCTGGAGCGCAGGCCGGACTGGCTGGCGCCGAGTACGTCGCCCTCCCGCCGCTGCTCGAGGTCGATCCGCGAGAGCTCGAACCCGTCGGTGGTCGCGGCCACCGCCTGCAGCCGGTCCATCGCCGGGCTGCCCTGCTCGGCGTGGCTGACCAGCAGGCAGAGCCCCGGCAGTCCGCCCCGGCCGACGCGGCCGCGGAGCTGGTGCAGCTGGGAGACCCCGAACCGGTCGGCGTCGAGCAGCACGATCGTGGTGGCGTTGGCCACGTCGACGCCGACCTCGATCACCGTGGTGGCGACGAGCACATCGATGGCCCCGCGCGCGAAGTCCTGCATGGTGCGGTCCTTGTCCTCGGGCGCCATCCGGCCGTGCAGCATGGCCACGGCCAACCCGTTCAGGGGTCCCTCGACGAGCTCGGGCAGCAGCGTCTCGACCGCGGCCAGGGAGCCTTCGCGGACGGCCGGCAGCGGGGTGCCCTCCTCGGTCAGGTCCTGCTGGTCGGACTCGCCCTCCTCCACGTCGTCCCCGACGATGCGCGGGCAGACGACGTAGACCTGGTGGCCGGACGCGACCTCCTCGCGCACCCGTTGCCAGACCCGGTCGCGCCAGTGCGGCTGGTCCTTCAGCGGCACCACGTTGGTCTGGATCGGCGCCCGGCCGGCGGGCAGCTCCCGCAGCGTCGAGACCTCGAGGTCACCGAACACCGTCATCGCGACGGTGCGCGGGATCGGCGTCGCGGTCATCACGAGCACGTGCGGCGCGGCCTGGGCCTTGCCGGTGAGGGCGGCCCGCTGCTCGACGCCGAAGCGGTGCTGCTCGTCGACGACGACGAGACCCAGGTCGGCGAACGAGACCCTGTCCTCCAGCAGCGCGTGGGTGCCGATGACGATGCCGGCCTCACCGCTGGCGATCCGCAGCAGCGCCTCGCGACGCTGGGCGGTGGTCATCGACCCGGTGAGCAGCGCGACGGTGGTGCCCTCGTCGGCACCACCGAGCATGCCGCCGGCGGCCAGGTCGCCGAGCATCGCGGTGATCGAGCGGTGGTGCTGCTGGGCGAGCACCTCGGTCGGCGCCAGCAGTGCCGCCTGCCCGCCGCTGTCGATGACCCGCAGCATCGCCCGGAGCGCGACCATCGTCTTGCCGGAGCCGACCTCGCCCTGGAGGAGCCGGTTCATCGGGTGCGGCTCGGCGAGGTCCGCCTCGAGCTGTGCGCCGACGTCGCGCTGGCCCTGGGTCAGCTCGAACGGCAGCCGGGCGTCGAAGGCCTCCAGCAGCCCCCCTCCCCCGGCGCGCGCCCGGGCACCCTGGGCGCGGACGGCGGCCCGTCGGCGTACGAGCACGAGCTGGGTGGTGAGCGCCTCCTCGAAGCGGAAGCGCTTGCGGGCGGCGCCGACCTGGCCCCAGTCGTCCGGGGCGTGGATCCAGCGCAGCGCGGTGGCGACGTCGAGCACGTCGTAGGACGTCCGCAGGTCCTCGGGGAGCAGGTCGGGCAGGTCGTCGACGACCGTGAGAGCGAAGCTCACCACCCGCTGGATGTCCCAGGTCTCGACGGTGCCGGTGACGCGGTAGATCGGGAACAGCGCCTTGAGGCTCGCGACCATCTCGCGCGCGGACTCGGCCTTGGGGTCGTCGTCCTCGCCGAAGATCACCATCTGCGGGTTGGTGAGCTGCCAGTCGTCGCGGAAGCGCCCCACCTTGCCGGTGAAGACGCCGCTGGCGCCGGGGGTGAGCCGGCGGTGCTGCCACTCGGCGATGCGGTGCTGGCGCGCGAAGACGGTCAACCGCAGGGGCGGCCCGTCGGTCTTGAGCACCGCCTCCACGCGGTGCGCCTGCCGGCCGGCGACCACCCGGCTGCTCAGCACCTCACCGACGATCGTCAGCGGCTGGCCCTCCCGGAGGCTGCCGACCTCGGTCAGCTCGCCGGTCTTGAGGTAGGTCCGCGGGAAGTGCCGCAGCAGCTCACCGACGGTCCGCACGCCGAGGCCCTTGGCCAGGGCCTCGGCCTTCTTCTTGTCCTTGGTCGACCGGCTGCCGAGCACGGCGGCGACGGGCGAGTCGAGGGTGATCCCGGTCATCGCACTCCTGCTACTCGACGGCCACCAGCAGTGGGTAGCGCTCCTGACCACCGTCGTAGACGACGGCGTCCACGGTGGGGTGCGTCGTCTCGACGTACTCCTCGCAGCGCTCGGCGAGGTCACCCGCGTCCTGACCCGCGACCAGGGTCACCAGCTCGCCACCGCCGCCGACGAGCCGGTCGATGATGTCGACGGCGACGGCGTAGAGGTCCTGGCCGACGACGGCGAAGTCGCCCTCGATGACGCCGAGGACGTCGCCGGGCTCGCAGGGGCCGGCCATCGTGATCGCCCGGCGGGCGGCGACGGTGACGGCGCCGTGCCGCGCGTGCCGGGCGGCGGCGGTCATGTGCAGGACGTCCTGGTCGAAGGACCGGCCCGGTTCGTGGACGGCGATCGCGGCCAGGCCCTGGACCTGCGCGACGCTCGGGATGACCGCCACCCGGATGTCGCCGGACTCCTCGGCCGTGCGCGCGGCGATCTCGGCGACCCGGACCGAGTCCGGGTCGTTGGGGAGTACGACGACCTCCGCGGCTCCGCAGCCCTCGATCGCCTCCACCAGCATGCCGGTGCTGGGGCGGCGGCCGGGGCCGCCGGCCACGGCCACCCCGCCGGCCTCCTCGAACAGTGCGCCGAGGCCCTCGCCGGCGGTCACCGCGATGATCCGACGGCCCGAGCGGGTCGACGTACCCCCGCGGGCGGCGTCGATCTGCTCGGCGAAGTGCGTGACCCGGACCCGGTGCGGACGTCCGGCGACGATGCCGGCCTCGAGCGCGGCGCCGACGTCGTTCACGTGGACGTGGACGTTCCACAGGCCCTCACCGCCGACCACGACGAGCGAGTCACCCAGCGGCGCCAGGGCCTTCTTGAGGTCGGCGATGCCGGCGTCCTCGGCGTCGAGGAGGTACATCACCTCGTAGGCGGGGCCGTCGGGCGTGAGGTCGTTGGTCGGCATCGGCACCGGGATGTGCCGGGTCGGCGGGACCACCGGACGCCTGCCGGTCAGTGCGGTCTCGGCCGCGTCGAGGATCACGCAGAAGCCGCGGCCGCCGGCGTCGACGACGCCCGCGTCGCGGAGCGCCTGCAGCTGGTCGGGGGTGCGCTCGAGGGCCTCGCGGGCCCCCAGGGCCCCGGCCGCGACGACGTCGCCGAGGCGGTTGTCGGGGTTCTCCGCGGCGGCCAGGCAGGCATCGCTGGCGGCCCGGGCGACGCTGAGGATGGTGCCCTCGACGGGTGTGCCGACGGCGGCGTAGCTGGCGTCGGTGGCCTCCTCCATGGCCTCGGCGAACACTCGGGCGGTGCGGTCGTCCGGGTCGGCCCGGGCGATCCGGCCGGCGATCGCGCCGAGCATCTGGGAGAGGATCACGCCGGAGTTGCCCCGGGCGCCGAGCAGCGCGCCGCGCGAGAACGCCGCCATGGCCGGGGCCAGGTCGGCGTCCGGCCTGCCCCCGGTGGCCTCCCGGAGCGCGTCGCGGGCCGCGGACACGGTGAGGAACATGTTGGTGCCGGTGTCGCCGTCCGGGACGGGATAGACGTTGAGGGCGTCGATCTCCTCGCGGGCGTCGCCCAGCGCGGTGGTCGCGATGTCGACGAACCGGAGCACGATGGCCAGCCTGAACACGTCCCGCTCCCTCCGTCATCCCGCTCCGCGGTCCACCCCGCGCAGGGTCAGGCTAGTGGCAGCCGGGGACGATTTCCTCGTAGCCCCGGTCGTCGGATACTCTTGCTCGGTTGCCCGGGCGTGCCTGCCCAGGGCCCCTGTCTCACCAAACATCGATCTTTCCAGGAGTTCACGGTGGCTGCCGTCTGTGACATCTGCGCCAAGAAGCCGGGCTTCGGCAACAACCGCCCGTGGTCGCGCAAGATTACGAAGCGTCGCTTCAACCCCAACATCCAGCGGGTGCGCGCGACCGTCAACGGTTCGCCGAAGCGCCTCAACGTCTGCACCGGCTGCCTCAAGGCCGGCAAGGTCACGCGCTAGTCGCGTGGCGAACGCGAAGGCCCTCCGATCCCGCCAGGGATCGGAGGGCCTTCCGTTTGCCACCGCTGGAGCCGAGGTGTCCGTTCTTGCGCCGAGCCGCTGGGCGAGGCGCAAGAACTGACACCTCGGCGAGGTTGGTCAGAAGTGGGTCCAGCCGGTGGGGCCGTCGTACGGCGCGCCGTCGACGGTGACGACCGGGCCCACGGACGGGTCGGTGGCGGTGACCGAGCCGATGACGGTCCAGTCGCCGGGTACGGCGTCGGCCGAGGGGAAGCAGGCCAGCAGCGGGTGGTCGTCACCGCCGCCGAGGATGAACTGCAGAGGGTCGGCGTTGAGCGCGGCCCCCACCGCGTGCAGCGGCTCGGCGATCTCGAAGGACCCGCGGCGGATGTCGATGGCCACCCCGGAGGCCTCGGCGATATGACCGGCGTCTGCCAGCAGCCCGTCGGACACGTCGATCATCGCGGTGGCGCCGGCGTCCGCGGCGACCTGCCCCGCGGCGTACGGCGGCTCCGGGCGGCGATAGGCCTCGACCAGCACCCGCGGCGAGCGGAAACCGCGACCGAGCACCGCCAGGCCACCGGCCGCCCAGCCCTGGCGGCCGACCAGCGCGACCACGTCGCCGGGCTCGGCACCGGAGCGCAGTACCGGCGCGACCGTGCAGGCGCCGAGGACGGTGACCGCGATGACCAGCGTCTCGGAGCGGGTGAGGTCGCCGCCGACGACGCTGGCGCCGACCTTGGCGCACTCAGCGGCGAAGCCCCGGGCGAAGTCCAGCGCCCAGGCGGCGGGAAGGTCCGCGGGTGCGGCGAGGCCGATGGTCAGCGAGGTGGCGGTGCCGCCCATCGCGTTGATGTCGGAGAGGTTCTGGGCGGCCGCGCGGGCCCCGACGTCCTCGGCCCCGGCCCAGTCGCGGCGAAAGTGCCGGCCCTCCACCATCAGGTCGGTGGAGACCAGCACGTGGCCGGTCCGGACGCGCAGCACGGCGGCGTCGTCGCCCGGGCCGACCAGCACGTGCTCGCCCTGGCTGAAGACGTCGTCCAGGGCGGCGATGAATGCGAACTCCCCCACGTCCGCGAGGGTCGCGTCGGGCTCGAACGGTGCGGAGGGCATGTCACTCATCCCATCAGCCGGTCGCGGTGCACCGCCTTTCGACACGCGGGGCCGAGGCGGTAGGTTGGCAGCCACGTTCCACCGCAGATCCCCACGAACCAAGGAGTCACGATGGTCGTCCAGGCCTACATCCTGATCCAGACCGACGTCGGCAAGGCGGCCGAGGTCGCCACGGCCATCGCGCAGGTCAAGGGCGTCACCCTGGCCGAGGACGTCACCGGTCCCTACGACGTGATCGTGCGCGCCGAGGCCCGCAACGTCGACGAGCTCGGCAAGCTGGTCGTGTCGAAGGTCCAGAACCTCGACGGCATCACCCGCACGCTCACCTGCCCGGTCGTCCACATCTGAGCACCGTCGACGTGCCTGCTCGACGCCCCGTGTCCTCCGGGACCCGGGGCGTCGTCATGTCCGGGCTCGCGGCGCTGCTGGCCCTGCTCTCCGGGTGCGGCGGCGCGGTCGAGATCGACTCCCCCGACGTCGACGCCCGGACCCGGTCGGCGTGCGCCCGGTTCCTCGACGCGGTGCCCGAGAAGGTCTCCGACGAGCGGCAGCGCAGGACCGAGCCCAACGACGCGCTCGGCGCCGCCTGGGGCGACCCGGCGATCGTGGTGACCTGCGGGGTGGACATGCCCGAGGAGTTCGACGCGTTCTCCTCGTGCGAGGAGGTCGACGGGGTCGGCTGGTTCATCCCGGAGACGGCCTACACCGAGCCGCAGGACGACGTCTCCATCACGACGATCGGCTGGTCGCCCGCGGTGCGCATCGACCTGCCGCCGGACTACCGCCCCCCGGATGACGTCCTCGTCGAGATCGGTGCCGCGGTGAAGAAGACGCTCACGCAGACCGAGCCCTGCGTCTGAGGGTGGTGCCGACCGGGCGACCGGAGCAGACTGGCGCCGTGAGCGACGTGGACGTGGTGAGCGAGTGGCTGAGCGCCACCCAGGCCGCCCGCGCGTCCGGAAGGGCCGCGGACTTCGAGGCGCTGCACCGCTTCCTGCACCCAGAGGTCGAGATCCTGCTGGCCAGCGACTGGGCCGACGACCCCTGGCGGGTGGCCCACCGAGGTGCCGCCGCCGTCGTCGAGCGCCTCCAGGACGCGATCAACGCCGCGTCCAGCCTGTCGACCGAGACGGTCAACATCGCCGCCGCCGGCGCAGACGTACTGGTCGAGCAGCTGTCGGTCCTCGAGGGGCCGTTCGGGCCGCGACGGACCATGATCGCCCACATCTTCACGGTCGCCGACGACCGGATCGTCCGCATCCGGAGCTACCGAAACGACGCCAACCTGCCGGGCTGAGGGCGTACGCCGTCAGCGCAGGCCGGTGTCACGGGCCAGCGCCAGCTGGATGAGCCGTTCCACCAGTGCCGGGTAGTCCAGACCGGTCGCCGCCCACATCCGCGGGAACATCGACGTCGGCGTGAAGCCCGGCATCGTGTTGATCTCGTTGACCACGAGCTCGCCGTCGGGCATCAGGAAGAAGTCCACCCGGGCCAGGCCCTCACAGTCGACCGCCGCGAAGACCCGCGCCGCCAGCGACCGGAGCCGCTCGGTCACCTCCGGTGGCAGATCCGCCGGGACGTCCAGCTCGGTGGCCTCCTCGGGGAGGTACTTCGCGGCGAAGTCGTAGAACTCGTGGTCTCCGGTCACCCGGATCTCGGCGGGGACGCTGGTCTCGCAACCGCCGCCGGTCGTGCCGAGCACGCCGCACTCCACCTCGCGCGCGCCGGCGGCGTACGCCTCGACCAGCACCTTGGGGTCCTCCCGCTGCGCGACCGCCATCGCCTCGTCGAGCTCGGAGGCGTCGTGCGCCTTGGAGATGCCGAGGCTGGAGCCGCCCCGCGCGGGCTTGACGAACGCCGGGTAGCCGATCGTCGCGACCCGCTCCCGGCACCCCTCGCGGTCGTCGCGCCACTCGCGGGCCGTGACCACCACCGACGGCATGAGGGGTACGCCGGCCCCGGCCAGCACCACCTTCATGAAGGCCTTGTCCATGCTCACCGCGGAGGCCAGCACCCCGGCCCCGACGTAGCGCACCCCGGCCATCTCGAACATCCCCTGGATGGTGCCGTCCTCACCCCACGGGCCGTGCAGCAACGGGAAGACGACGTCCACCTCGCCCAGGGTCCGTGGCGGGGACGACGGCTCGCTGACCACGAGGTCGGTGGAGTCGGAGGCCCGGGTCAGCGCGACCGACGCCCCGGCGCCGTCGACGCTGGGCAGCTCGTCGGCGCTCCTGATCCGCAGCCGCTCGGGGTCACCTGACTCGAGCACCCAGCGGCCGTCGCGAGCGATGCCGATCGGGACCACGTCGTACTTCTCGGGGTCGATCGCCTGCAGCACGCTGCCGGCCGTCGCGCAGGAGATCACGTGCTCGTTGGACCGTCCGCCGAAGACGACGGCGACGCGGGGCTTGCGGGAGGGCGGCGTGGTCTCGGGCATCGCGGGAGACCCTACCCGCGGGCGGCGTCGAGCTCGGCCTTGGTCAGCACGGGTCGCACGGCCAGCCCGACATCGTCGAGGGGGTTCTCCCCGACGGGGCTGCGGTCGATCGCGCAGATCACGGTCTCGACGACCGCGCCCGCCTCGCGCAGCGCCCGGGTGGCGTCGCGGACGGCTCCCCCGGTGGTGATCACGTCCTCGACCAGGGTCACCCGGTGGCCGGCCACGTCGGGGCCCTCGGCGAGCTTGCAGGTGCCGTACTCCTTGGCCTGCTTGCGCACGAACAGCGCGGGCAGGCCGGTGCGCGCGCTCAGCACCGTGGCGATCGGGATGCCACCGAGCTCGAGGCCGCCGAGCAGCTCCGTGCCGTCGGGGATGAGGTCCACCATCTGCGCGGCCACCCGCGCGAGCAGCTCGGGCTGCGCCTCGAAGAGGTACTTGTCGAAGTACTCCGAGCTGACCTGGCCCGAGCGGAGCGTGAACTCCCCGGACAGGCGGCAGCTGGCGTCGATGTCGTGGGCGAGGCTCTCGTCGGTCACGGCGCCCATCATGGCGCACCCCGGCCACCGGTCCGGTCCGGGCTCGCACGCCGCGCATGTCCCGGGGGCCCACCGGGCACGGTCCCGCCATGTCTGAAGACCAGCTGCAGCCCCAGGACACCCTCGACGACCGTGGCGTCGACGACGTGCTCGACGACGGGATCACCCCGCCGGACCACCCGCAGGGCGTCACGGCCACGGGCGTGACCGACCGCGAGCAGCTCGAGGGCGAGACGATCGACGACCGGTTGGCCCAGGAGGTCCCCGACCCGACGGCCGAGCCCGACCTCCCCGACACGGAGCCGCTCGAGATGGACGCGACCGCCGACGAGGAGCCGCTTCCGTAGGCACCACCGGCCCGACAGCCGCGCTCCCGTGTCCTCTCCCGGCACCGGCGCGCGGCTGTTGCCGTTGTGCGGGGAGCCCTACCGTGGGGGGGTGAGCTTCGATGTCACCGCGGACGCCTACTCCCGCTTCATGGGCCAGTACGCCGACCCGCTCGCCGTCGTGTTCGCGGCGTTCGCCGGTCTGCAGCGCGGGCAGCGCGCGCTCGACGTGGGCTGCGGACCGGGCACCCTGACCGCCCTCCTCGTCGAGCGGCTCGGCGCCGACGCGGTGGCGGCCATCGACCCGTCCGAGCAGTTCGTGGCCGCCACCCGCGACCGCTTCCCCGGAGCGGACGTGCGCAGCGGTGTCGCCGAGGCCCTTCCGTTCGACGACGACAGTGTCGACGTCGCGCTCGCCCAGCTGGTCGTGCACTTCATGGCCGACCCGGTGGCCGGGCTCACGGAGATGCGCCGGGTGACCCGGCCCGGCGGCGTGGTCGCCGCCACCGTGTGGGACCACGCCGGCCTCGGCGGACCGCTCGCCGCGTTCTGGCGGGCCGTTCGCGAGCTGGACCCGTCCGCACCCGGCGAGGCCACCCTCGCGGGCACCCGTGAGGGCCACCTCACCGAGCTCGCCATCGCCGCCGGGCTGACGGACGTCGAGGACACCCAGCTGACCGTCGAGGTCGGCTTCGCGACGTACGACGACTGGTGGACGCCGTACACGCTCGGCGTCGGCCCGGCCGGGTCCTACGTCGCCGGACTGGACGACGCACACCGGGCCGCGCTGCGCGAGCGCTGCGCCGAGCTGCTGCCTGCGGCCCCGTTCACGCTGGTCGCCTCCGCGTGGGCCGTCCGGGCCCGCGCCTGACCCCTTCTGGTGGTCGAGGAGGGTCTCGCCGAGTCGTCCGAAAGACCCTGGATCCCCTTGTGGCCAACGGTTTCCGGGCCGGCGGGACTGTCGGTGGTCTCTGGTTGAGTGGGTCCATGGAGGAGGCAAGGAGCACGGCCAGCGGTCGAGGTCGAGGACCTCGACGATGCCGGTCTGCTCGATGCCGCTGCCGAGGCGGAGCGACTCGACCGGGAGGTCCAGCGGGCGCAAGCTGCGGATCGCCTACCAGTGGTGCGTGCGCCATCCGGCCACTCCGGAGGTCGGTGCGGCGACGTGGGGTGACGCGGGCCTTCCCGGGCTCAGCGACTGCGACGCGTCGCCTCGGTGGGGACGGGACGCCGGGGGTGGCGCCGTTCGTCGCCGAGGAGCTGGGTGCGGCGCTGGGGGTCTCCACCCGGTCCGCGATGGCGCTGATGGCCGACGCGCTCGACCTGCGCCACCGGCTGCCCCGGCTGTGGGCACGGGTCGAGTCGCTGGCGGTGGCGCCGTGGAAGACCCGCCGGGTCGCCGCCGACACCCGCGCGCTGCCGCTGGAGGGGGCCCGGTGGGTCGACGCCCAGCTCGCCGCCCGCGTCGACGGGTTCGGGCTGCCGAGCATCGAGCGGCTCGTCGCCCTCGCCGCCGCCCGGTATCGCACCCGAGGAGCAGGCCACCAAGGAGCGGACCGGCCGCGCCGGGTGGCACGTCACCCTCAGCCACCCCCGTCCCGGGGAGTTCGCGGGCACCTCCTGGCTCGAGGCATCCGGCGACACCACCGACCTGGCCGCCTTCCACGACCTGGTCTGCGCCGAGGCCACCCTGCTCGGCAGGCTGGGTGACACCGACGAGTTCGAGACCCGCAAGGCCAAGGCCCTCGGCATCATCGCCGCCCGCCAAACCCACCTCGACCTGCCCGCCAACTGACCTGCCCCCAACTGACCTGCCCGGACGGTTGACGCGCCCGGACGTTGACCTGCCGCGTCGCCGAGTCGTGGCCACCACGCTCTACCTGCACCTGTCCCTGACCGACCTCGCCACCCACCTCACCACCGGCCAGCCGATGACGGGCGAGGCCGAGCGGCTCGGCCCGGTCAGCACCGACCTGATCCGCACCTGGCTCCACAACTCGAACGCGAGGATCCAGCCGGTCCTCGACCTGCACCGCACCGACGCCGTCGACCAGCACGACCCACCCCCGTGGATGCGCGAACTGGTGATCCTGCGCGACCGGCACTGCGTCTTCCCCTGGTGCGCCCGCGACGCCCGCACCTGCGACCTCGACCACACCACCCCCTACGACGCCGACGGGCCACCCGGCCAGACCTCGCCCGCCAACCTCGCACCGCTGTGCCGACGACACCACAACGCCAAGACCCACGGACGCTGGCGCTACCACCGCGACCCCCACGGACCCGGCGACACCTACACCTGGACCAGCCCCCACGGACACACCTGGGCCGTCGGCCCCGACGGCACCCACGCCACCGGGCCACCTGGCCCATCGTCTGCGCGGAACGATCCCACCGGGCGGTGGGGCGTGGACCCGCGCGCCGACGGCTACACCCTCACCAGCTGATCCGCCTGCCCGCCCCAGCGACCAATCACTAGGCTGGAGACATGCCCGAGCCCCGCATCCTCCAGCCCGGCACCGTCGCGGTGCACGCCGGTCGGCCGCCCCACGAGGCGGACCAGCCGTTCAACACCCCGGTGACGTTCGCCTCGACCTACGTCGCCGGTGGCGAGGTGGAGTACGGCCGCTACGGCAACCCCACGTGGACCGCCTTCGAGGACGCTCTCGGTGAGCTCGAGGGCGGCCGCTGCCTGTCGTTCGCGAGCGGGCTGGCGGCCGTCGCCACCATCCTCGACCTGGTCGGCACCGGCCAGAAGGTGGTCGCTCCCCGGCACTCCTACAACGGCACGATCATGCAGCTCGCGGACCTCGAGTCCCGCGGTCGGCTGACCGCCGAGCTGGTCGACATCACCGACACCGACGCGGTGGCCAAGGCCTGCGAGGACGCCTCGCTGGTGTGGATGGAGTCCCCGACCAACCCAGCGCTGGAGGTCGCCGACATCCCGACGATCCGCGATGCCGCGCACGAGGCCGGCGCCTACGTGGTCGTCGACAACACCTTCGCCACTCCCCTGCTCCAGCGCCCGCTCGAGATGGACGTCGACATCGTGGTGCACTCCGCCACGAAGTACCTCGCCGGCCACAGCGACGTCCTCATGGGCGCCGTCGTCACCCGCGATGACGAGCTCTTCGGGGTGCTCAAGAACCGCCGCGACCTGATCGGCGCGGTGCCCGGCCCGATGGAGGCCTACCTCGCGCTCCGCGGCCTGCGCACCCTCCACCTGCGCGTCGAACGCTCCCAGGCCAACGCCCAGGAGCTGGTACGCCGCCTGGAGGCGCACCCGGCCGTCGGTGAGGTTCGCTATCCCGGCATGGGCGGGATCGTCTCGATCGTGCTGAGCCAGGGCGCGATGGCCGCCGACCTGCTGACCCGCAAGACCAAGCTGTGGGTGCACGCGACCAGCCTCGGCGGGGTCGAGTCGACCTTCGAGCGGCGGCGCCGCTGGCGCACCGAGCCGGTGACGATCCCGGACGCCCTGGTGCGCCTGTCGGTCGGCATCGAGGACGTCGACGACCTGTGGGACGACCTGGCCACCGCGCTCGACTCCCTCGCCTGAGGACTCCGAACGCGCAACATCGAGGCGCCGAGGTATCAGCGGTGGCTCCGGATCCTCTTCCTCGGTGTCCGGTCCCGTTCGGGGACCGCACCCGCGGAGGGCCCCTCATGGACGTCTCGATCCCCACTCGCCCGAGGCGTCGGCTCGCGCTCCAACTCGCTTCGGTGGTCGCCGCCGCCGCCGTCGGACTCGGCCTGGGCACGGCGCCGGCACAGGCCGAGGTCAACCAGGAGTGCGTGACCCGGTGGGCCATGTACCGAGCGGCGATGAGCGAGGCACGCTTCTTCCTCAGAGCGGCCGACCGCCTCGACGCCGCGGGCAACTACGAGGCTGCGAACCTGGCGACCAGCGAGGCCAACTTCTTCATCGCGCAGGCGTCCAACGCGATGGACACGCTCGGCCTCTGCTGACGCGTGCAGTCCGAGGACGAGCGTCAGTGGGTCAGTCGGTCTCGGCCTTGGTGTCACGCGAGATGAACGCGTCCATCATCTCCTGCGCGGTCATCCGGCCGCCCACGACCGCGTCGACGTGCTCGGCGATCGGTGCGTCCACGCCGTGGCTGTGGGCGAGCTCGAGCAGCGAGTGGCAGGACTTCACGCCCTCGGCGACCTGCCGGGTCGACGCGATGATCTCGTCGGTGGTCATCCCCTGGCCGAGCTTCTCGCCGAAGGTCCGGTTGCGCGACAGCGGCGAGGAGCAGGTGGCCACCAGGTCGCCGAGCCCGGCCAGGCCCATCAGCGTCATCGGGTTGGCGCCGAGCGCCATCGCGAGTCGCGCGGTCTCGGCCAGCCCACGCGTGATCACCGAGGCCGTGGTGTTGTCGCCGAACCCGAGCCCGACGGCCATGCCGACGCTGAGACCGACCACGTTCTTGTAGGCCCCGCCCAGCTCGCAGCCGAGGACGTCGACCGAGGTGTAGGGGCGGAACGACCGGGTGTGGCACAGTCCCTGGATCCGCTGGGCCACCTCCTCGTCCGCGCAGGCGACGACCGAGGCGGCCGGCTCGCGCATCGCGATCGGCTTGGCCAGGTTGGGCCCGCTGACCACGGCGACTCGGTCGGGCGCGGCGCCGGTCACCTCGGCGATGACCTCGCTCATCCGCTTCAGCGAGCCGAGCTCGACGCCCTTCATCAGGCTGACCAGGACCGCGCTCTCGGGAATGTGGGGCGCCCACTCGCCGAGGTTCTGCCGCAGCGTCTGCGACGGCACCGCCAGCACGACGGCCTCGGCGCCGGCCAGGGCCTCCTCCGGGTCGTGGGTGGCGCTGATCCGGCGGTCGAGCTCGATCCCGGGCAGATAGTCGGTGTTCTCGCGCCGTTCGTTGATGGTGGCGCACACGTCCTCGCGGCGCCCCCAGATGGCGACGTCGTTGCCCGCGTCGGACAGCACGATGGAGAACGCGGTGCCCCAGGACCCGGCGCCGAACACTGCGACCTTGCTCATGAACGCCTGCCCTTCTTCTTCTTCTTCGTCTTGTGCGGGTTCCCGATCTCGGAGGTGCCGGTGGCACGCGGGTCGTAGCGGATCGCCGGCGCCTTGGCGCCCCGGATCTCCTCCAGCAACCCGGTGATCGCCGCCATGATCCGGGACGTGGCCTCCTGCGTCACCTCGGTGGAGGCCGGCAACGCCCGCAGGTCGTCCAGTCGGACCGGATCCCCCGCACGGTAGGTGATCCTCTTGGGCGGGAACAGGTCCGGCATGCGCGCGTACGGCGCCAGCAGCTCCTGCACGCCCCACTGCGCGATCGGGATCACCGGGCATTCGGTCGCCAGCGCGATCCTGGCGGCGCCGGTCTTGCCCCGCATCGGCCAGAGCTCGGGGTCCCGCGTGATGGTGCCCTCGGGATAGACGACCACACACTCCCCGGCCCGCACCGCCTCGACCGCGGCGGCGTACGCCCCGACCGCGTCGGTGCTGAGCCGCTTGACGGGGATCTGGCCGGCGGAGCGGAGGTAGCGGCTGAGCAGGCCGTTCTCGAACAGCCCGGACTTCGCGAGGTAGCGCGGCAGCCGCCCGTGGTCGTAGATGAAGTGCGCGGTGGTGAGCGGATCCGCGTGCGAGATGTGGTTGACCACCAGCACGCAGCCGCCGGAGGCCGGGATCTTGTCGCCGTCGACCCAGGTGCGGCGGGTCAGCGCCACCAGCGGCGGCTTCAGAAGGCACACCCCCACGGTGTACGCCCAGCCGCGCGACTGGTCGAGCTTGCGAACCGTCACGACCGTCCTCACTCCTCGGCAGGCGGCCCGGATGACCGCGGTGCGTCGGCAGCAGGCTACCGGCAGGCCGTCCCCCGGGTGGCTGCCACGCGCGGGGGCCCGCGGTGGGAGGATCGCGGCGATGTCCGCGCCGTCAGATCCTGCCCTCCGGTTCGTCGTCCTGGTGCCCGTGAAGCCACCCACCCAGGGCAAGTCGCGCCTGGTCGGGCTGCCCGACGAGCAGCGCGCCGTCCTGGCCACCGCATTCGCTCGGGACACCGTCACGGCGGCCCTGGCCGCACGCCGGGTCGCCGTCGTGATGGTCGTGACCGACGACGCGGAGTTCGCGGCCACGGCCGCGGCCGACGGCTGTGCGACGCTCCCCGACGGGGTCACCGGAGACCTCAACGGCAGCCTGGTCCAGGCCGCGCTGGAGGCCGGCAGGCGCTGGCCGTCGTACGCCGTCGCCGCGCTGTGCGCGGACCTGCCGGCGCTGCGCTCCACGGACCTCGACGAGGCCCTGGGCCGGGTTCCGGCCGACGGCGCCGGGTTCGTCACGGACGCCGGTGGCGAGGGCACCACGACGTACGCCGCTGCGTCGGCGGAACTGTTCGTGCCACGGTTCGGGCCCGGCTCGCGGAACGCGCATGCTGCCTCCGGCACGGTCGAGATCGCCGGCGAGCTGTCGTCCCTGCGACAGGACGTCGACGACGTGGGTGACCTCGGGCGCGCGATGGTGCTGGGCGTCGGCGCGCACACGGCCGAGGCGATGGGGCACGACCGGAGCTGAGGGCCCGGCACCTCCGCAACGCAGCAGCACCCGGACCAGGTCCGGGTGCTGCTGGTGACGCTGATCGGCTGGCTCAGGACTTCTTGGCAGGAGCCTTCTTGGCCGTCTTCTTGGCGGGAGCCTTCTTGGCCGGCGCCTTCTTGGCGGCGCTGCTGGTCTTCTTGGCCGTGCCGCCGGTCGTCTTCTTGGCGGCGCTGCTGGTCTTCTTGGCCGTGCTGCTCGACTTCTTCGCGGCACCACCCGTCGTCTTCTTCGCAGCACTGCTGGACTTCTTGGCCGTGCTGCTCGACTTCTTCGCGGCACCACCCGTCGTCTTCTTCGCAGCACTGCTGGACTTCTTGGCCGTGCTGCTCGACTTCTTCGCGGCACCACCCGTCGTCTTCTTCGCAGCACTGCTGGACTTCTTGGCGGCGCTGCTCGACTTCTTCGCGGCACCACCCGTCGTCTTCTTCGCAGCACTGCTCGTCTTCGCCGGCGCCTTCTTCGCCGTCGTCTTCTTCGTCGACGAACCGGTTGCCTTGCCGGCTGCCGCCTTCGTCGCCGCGACGGCGGCAGCAGGTGCCTTGGCTGCCTTGGCCACCGTCAGCTTCGGCAGCTTCTTCGCGCCGGAGATGACGTTCTTGAGGTCCTGGCCCGCGGTGAACTTCGGCACCGCGGTCTTCTTGGCCTTCATGCGCTCGCCGGTGCGCGGGTTCCGCACCCAACGCGCGTCACGGATGCGCTTCTCGAACGATCCGAAGCCGGTGATCGCGACCTTCTCTCCCTTCGCGACCTCCCGGGTGATCGTGTCCAGAACGGACTCGAGCGCATGGGCTGCTGCCTTGCGGTTCCCCTCGTAGCGCGCGGCCAGCGCGTCGATGAGCTGCGTCTTGTTCACTAGCTTCCCTTCCAATGAACCATGAGGCCGAGCCCGTGCTCGACTTTCTCCTTGGCACGCTAGGGATATGAGAGGTGGGTCACAATGACCACGGGCAATGTTTCGTCGCTTTTTTTCCGGGCGGTTCTCACGATTCCCCGTCTGGGCAAGGGAAAATGCGTGCTGGGACCCGGGCGATCGTCGAAGTTGTCGGGTCGTCCGTTCGGCTGTGAGCGCGCCCGTCGGTGGGTCGGCGCGCAGGTCCCGGAGCGCACGGGACGGGCGACCACCCGGGCCACTTCGGTGCCCGGCGGGACACGGGTGCGCACGTGTCGCTGCGGTCGTCGGCGTCGCCTGAGGAAGCAGATCCCTTGCCACACAGGGATTCCCGGCACCGAACGACGCGGCCGGCCGGGTGCCGCACCCCGCTGGGGCGGGCTGGTCGTTGGTCGGTCCGGCGGTCCACACCCCGTCGGTCGAGCCCGGTGACGACGGGACGCCGGCTCGGATCGAGACGCCTCGGCTCGACGTGCCACGCGCCTTCGGCACCGATGATGCGTGACGGAAGCCGGGCTTCGAGGAGGCGCCAGGACGTCACCGACTATTTCTCCGGTGAGCAGGCCGGTGCACGGGCTGGCCCGGGTCGCCCGGTCGGCGCAACCGACCCAGGAAATTGGCCCGGGCCGGTCGCGCCGCCCTCGGGTCAGCGACCCAGGAAGTCCAGCAGGGCCCGGTTGAGCTCGTCGGCGTGACTGACGTTGAAACCGTGCGGGCCACCCTCGACGACGACCACGGTGCTGGCGTCGATGGTCTCCGCGGTGCGCTTGCCGGACACCTCGAACGGCACGGTCGCGTCGGCGTCCCCGTGGATCACCAGCGTGGGCACGGTGATCTTCTCGAGGTCCGCGCGGAAGTCCGTCGTGCCGAAGGCCGCGATGCAGTCGACGACCGCCTCGTTCCGCGCCGGACGGGCCAGCGCCAGCGCCTCCTGCCGCTGGGCCTCGGTGACCTTGAGCTCCCCGTCGGCAGAGAAGAAGCCGGTCATGAATCCGTCGAGGAAGCCCTCCCGGTCGTCACGCGCCTGCTGCTGCATGCCCGCGACGTCGTCCTCGCCGAGCCCGCCGTCGGGGTTGTCCTCGGACTTGAGGAGGTACGGCGGCACCGCCGCCGCGAAGACCACCGAGCGCAGCCGGTCCTCGCCGTAGGTCCCGATGTAGCGGGCGATCTCGCCGCCGCCCATCGAGAAGCCCACGAGCGTGACGTCGCGCAGGTCGAGCCCGTCGAGCAGGCCGGCCAGGTCGGCAGCGAACGCGTCGTAGTCGTAGCCAGTCTCGGGCTTGTCGGACTCACCGAAGCCGCGCCGGTCGTAGGTCACCACGCGGTGTCCGGCCTCGGTCAGGGCAGGGACCTGCGCCGACCACGATGCGCCGCTCAGCGGCCAGCCGTGGATGAGAACCACCGGGCGTCCGTCACCGGCGGAGTCCTCGAAGTGCAGGGACAGTCCGTTCGAGTCGATCTGGGACACGTGATCACCTTTCGTTGAGAACGGTGCGCGGTCGCGCAGCGCACCAGTGGTTCGCACTCGACGTACCCGGCGGATGGGTGACCATTCGCATTCCTGCGGTCGTGGCCCAAGGTGGGACGCGGGTCCGCACTCAGAGCGTGGCGGGCTTCCAGGACGGGCGCGTCGACTCGTACGCCGTGATGTCGGCCTCGTTGCCCAGGGTGATGCCGATGTCGTCGAGGCCCTCGAGCAGCCGCCAGCGGGTGTAGTCGTCGATGTCGAAGGAGTCCTGGATGTCGCCGGCCCGCACGGTCTTGGCCCGGAGGTCGACGGTGACCTCGGTGCCGGGCTCGGCCTCGAGCAGCTCCCAGAGGCGCTGCACCACCTTGTCGTCGACCTGGGCCGCCACCAGGCCGGACTTGCCGGAGTTGCCGCGGAAGATGTCGGCGAAGCGCGGGGAGATGACGGCCTTGAAGCCGTAGTTCTGCAGCGCCCACACGGCGTGCTCCCGCGAGGACCCCGTGCCGAAGTCGGGACCGGCGACCAGCACCGACCCCGCGGCGTACACCTCCTTGTTGAGCACGAACGACGGGTCGTTGCGCCAGGCCGCGAAGAGACCGTCCTCGAACCCGGTGCGGGTGACCCGCTTGAGGTAGACCGCCGGGATGATCTGGTCGGTGTCGACGTTGCTGCGGCGCAGCGGGACCCCGACGCCGGTGTGGCTGGTGAACTTCTCCATGTCAGTTGCCTCCCTCGAGGGACGAGCCCGTGGCGACCGGCTGCTCGAGATCGGCCGGTGAGCTGAGCGTGCCGCGCACCGCGGTGGCGGCGGCGACGGGGATCGACACCAGGTGCGTGCGGCCACCCTTGCCCTGGCGGCCCTCGAAGTTGCGGTTGGAGGTGGAGGCGCTGCGCTCCCCCGGGGCGAGCTGGTCGGGGTTCATGCCCAGACACATCGAGCACCCCGCGCCGCGCCACTCGGCGCCGGCCTCCTTGAACACCAGGTCGAGCCCCTCGTCCTCGGCCTGCAGCCGGACCCGCACCGAGCCGGGAACGACCAGCAGCCGGGTGTCGGCAGCCACGTGATGGCCCCTGATGATCTCGGCGGCCAGCCGCAGGTCCTCGATGCGGCCATTGGTGCAGGACCCGACGAAGACCGTGTCGATCGGGATGGAGCGCATCGGCGTGCCGGCCTCCAGCGCCATGTACTCCAGCGCCTTCTCGGTGGCGACCTTGTCGCCCGCGTCCTCGAAGTCGTCGGGGCTGGGCACGCTCGCACTCAGGGGGACGCCCTGACCGGGGTTGGTGCCCCAGGTGACGAACGGCGCCATCTCCCCGGCGTCGAGCTCGATCTCGGTGTCGAAGACCGCGTCCTCGTCGGTGACCAGGGTCTTCCAGTGGGCCACCGCGGCGTCCCAGTCGGCGCCCTTCGGCGCCTCCGGGCGACCCTCGATGTAGTCGAAGGTGGTCTGGTCGGGGGCGATCAGACCGGCCTTGGCGCCCCACTCGATGGACATGTTGCAGATCGTCATCCGCGCCTCCATCGACAGCTCCTCGATGGCCTGCCCGCGGTACTCCACGACGTAGCCCTGGCCACCGCCGGTGCCGGTGTGCGCGATCAGGGTGAGGATCAGGTCCTTGGCCGTCACGCCGGGCGGGAGCGAGCCGTTGACGGTGACCGCCATCGTCTTCGGCTTCGCCTGCATCAGGGTCTGGGTCGCCAGCACGTGCTCGACCTCGGAGGTCCCGATGCCGAAGGCGATGGCGCCGAACGCGCCGTGGGTGCTGGTGTGGGAGTCGCCGCAGACGATGGTCATGCCGGGCTGGGTCAGGCCGAGCTGCGGGCCGACCACGTGCACGATGCCCTGCTCGACGTCGCCGAGCGGGTGCAGGCGTACGCCGAACTCGGCGGCGTTCCTGCGCAGCGTCTCGACCTGGGTGCGCGACACCGGGTCGGCGATCGGCTTGTCCCAGTCGACGGTCGGGACGTTGTGGTCCTCGGTCGCCAGGGTCAGGTCGGGGCGACGTACCGTGCGGTCGCTCAGGCGAAGGCCGTCGAAGGCCTGGGGACTGGTCACCTCGTGGATGAGGTGGAGGTCGATGAAGAGGAGATCCGGCTCTCCGTCAGCACTGCGGACCACGTGCTCGTCCCAGACCTTCTCGGAAAGTGTCCTGCCCATCACCATGCTCCTCGTCCTCCTCCGTTGATTCGCGCCTCCCACCCCGTTGAGTGGCGGCGCCCTCCCCAAGCGTGCGTCTCGCAGGTCATCGAGCATAGACTTGCATCCCATGATCTGAGACGGCAGTATTGCCATATGGACAACACCAGCGGAGTCGGCGTCCTCGACAAGGCCGCTCTCGTGCTCGCCGCCCTCGAGGCAGGTCCCGCCACCCTCGCCGGCCTGGTGACCGGCACCGGGCTCGCCCGGCCGACCGCCCACCGGCTCGCCGTCGCCCTCGAGCACCACCGGCTGGTGGCGCGCGACATGCAGGGGCGGTTCGTGCTCGGCCCCCGGCTGGCCGAGCTGTCCGCGGCCGCCGGCGAGGACCGGCTGCTGGCCGCCGCCGGCCCGGTCCTGGCCCGGCTGCGCGACATCACCGGCGAGTCCGCCCAGCTGTGGCGCCGCCAGGGCGAGCACCGGGTGTGCGTGGCCGCCGCGGAGCGTCCCAGCGGCCTCCGCGACACGATCCCGGTCGGGTCGCAGCTGACCATGCGGGCGGGTTCCGCCGCCCAGGTGCTGCTGGCGTGGGAGGACCCCGAGCGCATGCACCGCGGCCTGCAGAACGCCGCGTTCTCCGCGACCGCGCTGTCCGGCATCCGCCGACGCGGCTGGTCGCAGTCGGTGGGCGAGCGCGAGCAGGGCGTGGCCTCGGTGTCCGCGCCGGTGCGCTCCCCCAGCGGCAAGATCATCGCGGCCGTCTCCGTGTCCGGCCCGCTCGAGCGGCTCTCCCGCCAGCCCGGCCGCATGCACGCCCCCGCGGTCCTGGCCGCTGCCGAACGCCTGTCCGAGTCGCTGCGCCGGGCCGCCGCCGAATAGCCGGACGGTCTCCGCTCCTCCCCGCCGAGGTGTCGATTCCTGTGCGCCGAGGTGTGCGTTCTTGCGCGCCCAAGTGCGTGTTCTTGCGCAGGCCGTACGCCGCGCGGCGCGCACGCGGCAACTGCGCGGAGGACGGGGGATCAGGCGAGGAGTACGTCGATCCGGCGGGCCAGCTCGGCGTGCACCAGCTCCGAGGGGTGGAAGCCGTCGCGGGCGTGAGCGCCCGCCAGGTCGAGGTCGAGGTCCCGCAGTGACAGGTGGTGCACCCCGTCCACGCCGGCCGCGAGCTCGCGGCCGAGTCGGTCCAACCGCCGGGCCCGGTCGCCGAGCAGCCGCGCCAGCGGCTGCGGCAGCGCGGGCAGCGTCTCCATCGGCGGCACCCCCAGCAGCACGACCTGCGCCCGGCCGCCCACCGCACGCAGAAGGGCGGACAGCTCCTCGCTCCACCGATCGTCGGAGTGCAGGTCCACGGTGTCGTTCACGCCGACCGACACCACGACGAAGTCCGCGCGGGCGACCTCGACGTTCCCGTCGAGCAGGGTCGTGACCTCGCCGGCGGTCAGTCCGCCCCGGGCGACGACCGTCCAGGCCACCGGTCGCCCGTGGCGCGCGTGCAGGCGCCGGGCGAGCTGGCCGGCGACGGACCGCCGATGGTCCGCGATCCCCGTGCCGGCCGCGACGCTGTCGCCCACGAGCGCGACCCGGAGCGGGTTGGTGCCGGGCCCGATGGTCCCCCGCGGGCCCTCGGCCTCGGGCAGCCGCAGCGTGCGGCGGCGTACCCGCAGTCCCTGGGCGGCGATGACCGGCAACAGAGCCATCAGCACCCCGCGCGACAGCTCCCGCTCGACCATGACGCCATCGTGGGGGCAGTCGGCGGTGGATCGATCACGCTCACACCGCGATTTGGGTCACGATCCGGCGACGACCGGCACCGGCTCGCAAGAACTCACTCCTCGACGCGCAAGAAGTGACACCTCGGCACGCAAGAACACGCACCTCGTCGAGAAAGGGGTGAGAAGGGTCGAGGAGGGTCAGGGGGTCAGGGACGTGACGAGGGTGGCGAGGGAGGTGCGATCCCAGGAGGTCTCGGAATCGGGGGCGCTGATGCCGTCGATCGACGCCAGGTAGTCCACGGTCGCGTCGACGGAGAGCCCATGGGTGGTGCGTAGGCCACGGACCATGGTCGTGAGGTACGCCGCGGCGGGGGGCCGCAGCCCGAGCGCCGCCACGTCCGGCGCGCTGAACGTCAGCACCGGCCGGTCCTCGACCCTCCCCGCGACGTACAACGTCTCGTAGCGACCCGGCCCGAACACGTGCCGCCCGGCCGCCAGCAGCGGCGCCAGGTCGAGGTCCACCCCCGGCCCTCGCCGCATCTCCTGGGCGACGAGGTCGGAGAACTGGCGCGCGGTGATGAGGTACGCCGTCGCACGCACCGTGCCGCCCGATGACGGCGCGAAGAACGCGATCCCGCCACCCCATGTCTGTGAGTGCCACGCGAAGGACAGCAGACCGGGCAGCCCGACCGGGCGGACGTCGAGCGCCTCGACCTTCTCGCGGGCACCCGGATAGGTCCGGGTGGCCCCGTCGGGCCGGCCGCCGCGGAGGTAGGCGCGGAACCGGTCCGGCGAGAGGTTCGAGCCGTACCCGGCGTACCAGACGAGCTCGGGGACCCCGCTCAGAACAGTGCGTCCTGCTCGAGCGACAGCAGTGTCTGCTTGCGCTCCATGCCGCCGGCGTACCCGGTCAGCGATCCGTCGGCCCCGATCACCCGGTGGCACGGGATCACGATCGGGATCGGGTTGCGGCCGTTGGCCAGACCGACCGCGCGCGAGGCGGCATTGGTGTGCCCGAGCCGGTGCGCGACCTGGCCGTAGGACGCCGTCTCGCCATAGCCGATCCCGCGCAGCTGCTCCCACACCCGCTGCTGGAAGTCGGTGCCCTGCGGCGCCAGCGGCAGGTCGAACTCCTTCAGGTCACGGGCGAAGTACGCCGTCAGCTGGCGGACGGTCTCGGCCAGCACCGGGTGCGCGTCGTCGCGTGCGCCCAGCGGGCGGCCGTCGCTCGGCGGTCGGAAGGGCGCGAACTCGATCGCGACCACCGAGCCGTCGCGCTCGACGATCCGGAGCTCTCCCACCAGGGAGTCCATCACGGTCCACATGTCAGTTCTCCTTCGTGCCCGCAGGCGTCAAGGGTGGCATCAGGGTGTTCCACAGGTGCATCAGGGCGTAGGACCGCCACGGCCGCCAGGCCGGGCTGCCCGCCACTACCGCGGTCGGGTCGTGACCGAGCCCGGCCAGCGCGTTGCGCACGCCGATGTCGGTCGGCAGGAACACGTCGGGGTGGGCCAGGGCGCGCATCGCCACGTAGTCCGCCGTCCACGGCCCGATCCCGGGCAGCCCCAGCAGTCGCCGTCGTACGTCGTCCCGGTCGGGCCCGCGGTCGAGCGCCACGTCGCCGGCGGCGAGCGCGGCGGCGAGACCGACCAGGGCCCGGCCCCGGGACCGCGGCATCGGCAGGTCCGCGGCCTCCAGCCCGGCGAGGACTGTCGCCGAGGGGAAGAGATGGGTGAGTCCGGGGATCGGCGTGGCCACCGTCCGACCGTGGGCGGCGACCAGTCGGGACGTGACCGTGCGGGCCCCGGCGACACTGACCTGCTGGCCGATCACGGTCCGGATCGCGGTCTCCTCGCCGTCGACCTGGCCGGGCACCCGGAGCCCGGGTGTGCGGCGGACCAGCGGTCCGATCACGGAGTCGTCGGCGAAGTGGTCGTCGACCGCGAGGGGGTCGCAGTCGGCGTCGACGAGGCGACGGGCGCGCTCGACGGCGGCGGAGGTGTCCCTCAGGTCGGCGAGCTCGAAGGTCGCGGTGACGAACGCGGTCTCCCCCGGGCGGGGCGCGTCGGTGAGGTCGAGGCGGACCGTGCCGGGACCGTGGGGCAGGTCGAGGGTGCGGGCGTACCACCCGTCGCCGACCACCTCGACGCCGGCAATCAGGTGGTGGGCGAGGAACTCGAGCAGCGCCCGGCCGGCGAACGGCGTCCGGACCGCGAGCCGGAACGTGACGGTCCCCGTGGCCGAGCGCGGTCCGCCGCGGCGCCCCCGCAGGTCCGTCGGCGAGGAGGCGTAGACCTCGCGGATGGTGTCGTTGAACTGCCGCACGCTGGAGAAGCCCGCCGCGAACGCGACCTCGGCGTACGTCATCTCGGTGGTCTCGATCAGCACGCGCGCGGTCTGGGCGCGACGGGCCCGGGCCAGCGCCAGCGGGCCGGCGCCGAGCTCGGCCGACAGCAGCCGGGTGAGGTGCCGCGGCGTGTAGCCCAGCCGGCGGGCCAGGCCGTCGACGCCCTCACGGTCGACGACCCCGTCGGCGATCAGGCGCATCCCGCGGCCCGCCACGTCGGCCGCGACATCCCAGTCGGGACTCCCGGGTGTGGCATCGGGGAGGCAGCGCTTGCAGGCCCGGAAACCGGCCGCCTGCGCGGCGGCCGCGGTCGGGAAGAACGACACGTTCCTCGACGCCGGTGTCCGGGCCGGGCAGGACGGCCGGCAGTAGATCCCGGTGGTGTGCACCGCGGTGTAGAACATCCCGTCGAAGCGGCGGTCCTTGCTCTTCACCGCGCGGTAGCACGACTCGACGTCGAGGTGCAGGTCGCGCGTGCCGGTGTCCATGCCCCTATCCTCACCGATCTCACCGACAGGTTCTAGCGGGATTCAGACACCGCCCTGGATCGCAAGAACCCACACCTCGACACGCAAGAACTGACACTTCGGCGGGGGTGGAGGGAGGGCGCCGACCACGACGGGATCGACGCCCTCCTCCTCCGAGACCGGACCGGCTCGGACCGGCTCGCGACCGGCTCGCGACCGGCTCGCGATCAGCTCGGCGCGGGGGCGGTCAGCTGCCGACGAAGCGGCGGTACTGCTTGGCCACCTCCTTCGAGGAGACCGCACGGTCGAGGAACATCAGACTGTCCATCCGGCAGTTGCACGGATTGCGCTCGAGGGTGTCCTGCGGGAACGAGCCACCGATCTTGATGCCCCGCGGCAGGGTGTCCGACGTGCCGGTGCCGTCGAGCTGCCACGGGTCGCCGGCGACGGTGTAGAAGCCGTCCAGAGGCTCGCCGTTGCGGTAGAGCGCCATCGTGCCGGTGGTGTAGTCGAACGTGGCCGCGATGTGCACCCACTCCCCCTGCGGGAGGATCGACTGCCAGTCCGCCGACGCCGCGAAGGTCTGGGACGACCCGGTGTCGAGCCGCCGGCCGAGCGCGACCAGCCGGAGCTCGCCGTTCACGTCGATCAGCTCGAGCAGCGCCCGGACACCGTGGCCGTCGGAGTTGCCCGACAGCACCCCGGCCAACCCGACCGCGTTGTAGCGGTCGGACGGGTCGGGGGTCACCGAGTTCGGACTCGGGTTCGTGCCGGTCATCTTGAACCAGCCCATCACCGAGGCCTGCTTCGCGCCCCGGAAGGCATCGAGGGTCGGGACGCCGTTCTGGTTCCAGACCCCGGCCTTCCAGTCGTCGTTGCCGTTGACCGTCGGGTTGACCTGCCTGGTCTCCAGGGCGTTGTTGCTGCCCGGGTAGGCGCCGTCGTCGACGCGCATGTCGTTGCCGCCGTTGACCAGCTTGAGCAGGGTCTCGGACCGGCCCTGGTCGAGCTCGACGGTGTCGTCCGCCGCGAACGGGTGCTCGAAGTCGTAGTAGGCGACCAGGTCGTCCTGGATCGACTTCTCCACCTCGGACCTCGCCGAGCCGTTCCTCGTCCCGACGACCTTCCAGATCTTCCCGTTGGCCTTGGCCAGCAGGTAGAGGTTGCGGTCCCCGTCGGCGCCGAAGCGCAGGTCGACGCGCGCGTCGTCGGCGAAGTCGGTCATCCGCAGCCTGCGACCACCGGTGTCGTAGAGCTGCATCTCGTGCAGGGTCGCCTCACGACCGGTCTCCTGGCGCATCTCGTTGGCCTGCGTCCAGAAGACGCGACCGTCGACGAGATCACCGAAGACGTACTTGCCGGCCAGTCCGGGCAGGTTGCCCCGGTAGACCTGGCCGCCGCTGATGGCATGGCCGCTGTCCGCGCTGCACGGGAAGCCCGGCGGCGGGTCGTGGTCGAACGCCGCGACCGGGTAGACGAACCCGAGCTCGTCGTCGTTCTCCGGCAGCGGGTAGAGGTGGCACTCGTCGGTCGGGTCGTAGACGAACCGGCCCTCGCGCTCGCTCCAACCGAAGTTGTCACCGGCGCGGACCTCGTAGACCGCCTCGATCGCGTGCTGGCCGATGTGGCCCAGGAACATCCGGTGCCGGCCGCCCGGGTCCCACGAGAAGCGGTGCGGGTCCCGCATGCCGAGGGCGTAGATCTCGCCGACCGCTCCCTCCTCACCGACGAACGGGTTCGACGCGGGGACGCCGTACTGACCGTTGGGGCCGTCGGTCCCGTCGGGGTCGATCCGCAGGATCTTGCCGTAGGGGTTGGTCAGGTCCTGCGGGATGTCGGTGTTCAGCCCGATCCCGCCGTCACCCGCGGCGACGTACAGCAGGCCGTAGTCCTCGTCCCCCGGCTCCGCGGTGGGATTGAAGTCGATCTGCTGGATGCCGTGGATCTGGGTGGTGAAGCCGAGCCGCAGGATCTCGCGGTGGGTGCCGCTGAACGTGTTCGCCGACGGGTCGGATGCCGTCCACTCCGTCACCACGCCGTGCAGGAACGTGTTGCGCTGGGCGGGGTACGTCGTGGGCTTGGTGCCGATCGCCCCGAACTGCTCGGTGTGCGCGGTGTAGAACCTGCCGTTGTCCTCGAACTCCGGGTCGAACGTGACGAACCCGAAGCCGCTGCCCATCCCCCGTCCCGAGAAGAAGTCGGGGAAGCGCGCCTTCACGTCGAGGTAGAGGCTGCGCCGGCCCTCGTCCAGGACGTACATCGGGCCGTTGAGGTCGGGGACGTACTGCCGCTTCGACCCGTCGGGCACCTCGCCGATGAAGTTGATCCGCGCGTGGCGCATCAGCCGCTTGTCGGTCGGCGCCGGGAACGGCTCGGTCTTGGGGAACTGGTGGTACTCCTCGAGCACCAGGCCCAGTCCCGACTGCACCGGATCCTGCGGGATCGGGTCGGAGATCGGTTCGCCGTCGGCGGCCGGTGCCGCGGACGACCAACTGCCGGGCGCGAACATGGCAGCGACGAGTGTCGCCGCAGCCACGGGGGCCCACCATCGTTTCTGACTCATTGGGGACTGCCTCTCTTCCTCCGCCGCTAGGCTGGAGGTGCTTGATGAAAGCGCTGCCGGTTGCCGCCGGCGGCCCCGCCGGTCCCCCGGCCGTCCCTCACGGAGCGGCCTGGGGGGTCGACGTGGATCTGGGGGTTCAGCGAGGGTCCGGCATCACCTCCGCACCGGGGTGCCGGCGAGCACGACGTCACGCACCCGGCCGTAGTTGTCGAAGGAGCCGAAGGCCGCCCGGCCACCGCTGAAGGTGGTGTCGGCGGCGGTCATCAGGGGCGCGGTGGCCCCGTCGACGTACACCTCGATGGCACCGGTCGCCGCGCAGAAGTCCACGCGTACGTCGTGCCAGCCGGTGTCGGTGATCGCGGGTGCTGCCCCGACCGTGCCGGTCCACTGGTCGTCGATGCGTCGCCGGTCGGAGTCGTCGACCACGAAGATCCCGTTGTGGGCATAGATCGTGTTGTCCTGCGAGAGATGCGCGTAGTAGAAGCGCGTCGGGGACTGGTAGTTCCAGATCAGCACCACGTCGCGGTCGTTGCGGGTGACCGGTTCGTCCACGCGGACCTCGGCGCGGTAGCTCAGGTTCGTGAACTCCCGGCCCTTGGTCACCACGGCGTACTCGAACGGGCGGCGCGGACCCGGCGGCGCGGTGCCACGCTCGGTCATCACCACGGCGCCGTCGGCGAAGTCCCACTTGCTGTCGGTGAGCGGGTCCCAGTCGCGGGCCGCCTCCTGCGGGCGTACGACGCTGCGCGCCCGGTCATCGCCGCAGGTGTGATCCGTTGAGCCGACCGGCGTGGAGCCCGGGCCCGCGGACGCCGGGGTCGTGATGCCGGCCAGGCCGACGGCGGCAGCGACCAGCGCCCCCGCCGCCCAGTGGCCGGGGCCGTGCTGTGGTGTTGTTCTCATGTGCCAACCTTTCCGAGTTTCGGGGCACGCGAGGAGCTTGTGGTGCCCTACGTCGGTGGGGCCAGGAACGGCTCCACCAGCTCGATGTAGCGACGGGCCAGGGTCGCGACGACCTCGTGGCCCGGCGCCGCCCAGATGTCGGCGTTGAAGATCTCGACCTCGACGTCACCGGCGTAGCCGGTCGCGGCCACCGCTCGGGTGAATGCCGCGAAGTCGATGTGCCCGTCGCCGACCATGCCGCGCGAGAGCAGCGCGTCCGGTGGCAGCGGCGTGATCCAGTCGCCGACCTGGTAGGACGTGATCCGGTCGCCCGCGCGGGCGACCTGGTCGAGCACGCCGGGCTCCCACCACAGGTGGAAGGTGTCGACGACGACACCCACCGCCTCGACGGGGAACTGCTCGGCGATGTCGAGGGCCTGGCCGAGCGTCGAGATGACGCCGCGGTCGGCCGCGAAGATGGGGTGCATCGGCTCGATGCCCAGCCGCACCCCGGCGGCCAGGGCGGCCGGGACCAGGTCGCCGATCGCAGCTGCGGCACGGACCCGGGCGGCGGCCAGGTCGCGGTCGCCGGTCGGCAGTCCACCCGGGACCAGCACCAGCGTGGGTGCGCCGAGCGCGGCGCACTCCTCGATCGCCCGGAGGTTCTCGTCGTGGGCCCGGGAGCGCTCGTCGGCGCCGGCGCCGGTGAAGAAGCCACCACGACACACCGACGAGACCCGCAGGCCGGCGGCCCGCAGCCGGGCGACCGCGGTCTCGAGGCCAACCTCGGCGACCGGCTCGCGCCAGACCCCGATGCTGGACAGACCGGCGGCCTCGCAGCCGTCGATCGCCTCCCGCAGGCTCCAGGCCGCGGTGGTCCGCTGGTTGAGGGAGAGCCGGGTCAGCCGCGGGTCACCCGGGGCGGGGGTGTCCACTCGAGCGGGACGCTCGGAGGGGACGTCGAGCACGGCGGTCACCGGGTCGCCCCCGCCACGTCGAGCCAGGCGCGCATCCGCGCGGCGGCGAGGTCGGGGTCGCGGAGGAGGCCGGCGTCGCCGGCCAGCTCGAGGACCCGGCCGAGGTGCACGGCGCCGCGGGCGGACTGCAGCCCGCCGACCATCGTGAAGCCGCGCTGGTGGCCGTTGAGCCAGGCCAGGAAGGCGATCCCGGTCTTGTAGTGGAAGGTCGGCGCCTCGAACAGGTGCCGCGCGAGCGGCAGCGTCGGTGCCATCGCCGCGTCGTACGCCGCCAGGTCGCCGTCGTCGAGGGCGGTGAGGGCCGCGGCGGCGGCGGGCGCGACCGCGGCGAACGCGCCGAGAAGGGCGTCGGAGTGGTGGGTGCCGTCCCCCCGGATCAGCTCGGGGTAGTTGAAGTCGTCGCCGGTGTAGAGCCGCACCCCCTCGGGCAACGCGGCCCGCAGGCCGGTCTCGTGCTCGGCCGAGAGCAACGACACCTTGACGCCGTCGATCTTCACAGCGTGCTCCCGGACCAGGCCCAGGAACGTCGCGGTGGCGGTCGGGACGTCGCTGCTGCCCCAGTAGCCGTGCAGCAGCGGGTCGAACGCCTCGCCGAGCCAGTGCAGGATCAGTGGCTGGGTCGTCTGCTCCAGGATGCGGCCGTAGACCTTGAGGTAGTCGTCCGCGTCCGTGGCGACGGCCGCGAGGTGCCGCGACGCCATCAGGATCACCTGGGACCCGGTGGACTCCACGAACGCGACCTGCTCCGCGTACGCCTCGATCACCTCGTCGACGCCGGCCAGCACGTCGCGGTGGTCGGTGCCCGCGCCCGAGGCGATCCGGGCGCCGTGCTCGGCGGCCTGGGCGGCGCTGCGGCGGACCAGCTCCTGCACGGCCGGCCAGTCCAGACCCATGTTGCGCTGCGCGGTGTCCATCGCCTCCGCGACGCCGAAGCCGTAGCGGAACAGCTCGCGGCGGAAGGCCAGCGTGGCGTCCCAGTCGACCGCGGCCGGGGCACCGGGCACGTTGTCACCGAACGGGTCCGCGGCCACGTGCGCGGCGGCGAGGACCTCCCGGGAGGAGTACCGCCCCGGGTGATCCACCCACGGACCCGGCGTGCCCAGCGACACGCGGCGCCAGGTGCCGTCGGCGTTCGGCAGCTCGATCGAGGTCACGACGTGCGCGTCTCGATCTCGACGCGGCGTCCCTCCGCGGAGGAGGTCAGCCCGGCCTCGACCAGCTCGAGGCCGCGGACCGCGGACATGAACCCGTAGGGGTGCTCGCGGCCGGCGTCCACGTCCACGAGGTAGGACTCCCACTGGGCCCGGAAGCCGTTGGCGTAGTCCTGGTTGTCGGGCACCTCGTCCCACTGGCTGCGGAAGTCCTGGTCCGTGGGCAGGTCGGGGTTCCACACCGGCTTGGGGGTGCGCACGCGCGGCTGGATCCGGCACCCGAACAGACCGGCGACGGCAGACCCGTGCGTGCCGTCGACCTGGAACTCGACCAGCTCCTTGCGGTCGACCCGCACCGCCCAGGAGGAGTTCATGGACACGATCGCGTCGCCGATCTCGAACAGGGCGTACGCCGCGTCGTCGGCGGTGGCGTCGTAGCGCTGCCCCCGCTCGTCCCAGCGGTCCGGGATGTGCGTGACCGCCTTGGCGATGACCGAGTCGACGCGGCCGAAGAGGTGCTCGAAGACGTAGTTCCAGTGGCAGAACATGTCGAGCACCATGCCGCCGCCGTCCGCGGCCCGGTAGTTCCAGCTGGGCCGCTGGGACGGCGTGAGGTCGCCCTCGAAGACCCAGTAGCCGAACTCGCCGCGCACCGAGAGGATCCGGCCGAAGAAGCCGGCGTCGATGAGGCCCTTGAGCTTGATCAGCCCGGGCAGGTAGATCTTGTCGTGCACGACCCCGTTGACGGTGCCGGCGGCGGCGCCGGCCTCGGCGATCTCGAGTCCCTCATCCACGGACTCGGCCAGCGGCTTCTCGGTGTAGACGTGCTTGCCGGCGGCCAGCGCCTTCAGGATCGCCTTCTTGCGCTCCGTGGTGACCTGGGCGTCGAAGTAGACGCTCGCGGAGTCGTCGGCCAGCGCGCCGTCGAGGTCGGTGGTGTAGTCGGCGATGCCGTGCTTCGCGGCGAGCTCGGCGAGCTTCTCGCGGTTGCGGCCGACGAGGACGGGCTCCACCTGGATCCGGTCGCCGTTCGGGAGCTGGACGCCCCCCTCGTCCCGGATCGCCAGGATCGACCGCACCAGGTGCTGGCGGTAGCCCATGCGCCCGGTGACGCCGTTCATGATGATGCGCTGCGTGCGAACGCTCATGTCGTCCTCTGCCCTCTCGTGGCTGTCGTACGTCGTCAGGGGGTGTTCGTGTTGGCTGCGTCGGCGACCGCTCGGCCGCCGAGGTAGAGCTCGGCGAGCTGCGGGTCGGCCAGCAGCTCGGGTGCGGGGCCGGTGATGTGGACCCGGCCCAGGTCGAGCACGCAGCCGATGTCGGCGGTCTCGAGCGCCCGGCGGGCGTTCTGCTCGACCAGGAGGACGGCGATGCCGGCGTCGCGCATCCGGACCACCTGCTCGAAGACGCGGGCGGTGGTCTTGGGGTCCAGACCCATGCTGGGCTCGTCGAGCAGCACCACCTTGGGGCTGACCATCAGCGACCTGGCGAACTCGACCTGCTTCTGCTGGCCACCGGACAGCGCGCCGGCCAGGGCTCCCCAGCGCTCGGCGACCACCGGGAACAGCGTCTTCACGAAGTCGGTCCGCTCCTCGATGACCGCCTTGTCACGCACGGTGTAGGCGCCGAGGGCGACGTTCTCCCCGACCGTCATCTCCTTGAAGACCGAGTGGCCCTGGAGCACGTGGGACAGCCCGGAGCGGATCATGTCCTGCGGACCGTTGCGGGTGACATCGGTGCCGTCGACGGTGATCGATCCCGACCGCGGGGTGAGCATGCCGCTGGCGACCTTGAGGACCGTGGACTTGCCGGCCCCGTTGGGGCCGACCAGGCAGACGATGCTCGACGGTGGCACCCGGATGGTGAGTCCGCGCAGCACCAGGGCG
Source organism: uncultured Actinomycetota bacterium (assembly GCA_963767955.1). Lineage (GTDB taxonomy): Bacteria > Actinomycetota > Actinomycetes > Propionibacteriales > Nocardioidaceae > Nocardioides. Next base: position 1,741,869 of record CAVYGA010000003.1, read on the forward strand.
GCGCGGCCGTAGCCGGCCTCGATGTCCGTGAGCTCCAGGAGACAGGGGGATTCAGACGCCAAGGTAGGCCTCCAGGACTCGGGGGTCGCTCTGCACCACGGCGGGTGACCCTTCGGCAATCGGGCGGCCGCGGTCGAAGACCACGACGTGGTCGCTGAGACTCATGACCATGTCCATGTTGTGCTCGACGATCACGAACGTCCGCCCCTCGGCGTTGAGCTCGCGGACCAGCGTGCCGATCCGCCCGATGAGCGCGGGGTTCACGCCGCCGGCCGGCTCGTCCAGCATGATCGTCTCGGGGTCGGTCATCAGCACCCCGGCGAGCTCGAGCAGCTTCTGCTGGCCGTAGGAGATGTCGCGGGCCTCGGAGCGTTCGAGGTGGTCGATGCCGACCCGGCGCAGCAGCTCGCGCGCCTTGGCGACGTCGCCTGCGTTGCGCGAGCCGGCCAGCCGGTGCAGCACGCCGCCGGGGCGGACCCCGACCAGCATGTTCTCCAGGACCGTCATCCGCGGGAAGATCCGACACAGCTGGAAGCTGCGGCCGATCCCGGCGCCGGCGATCTTGTGCGGCGCCTTCCGGGTGATCGCGTCGCCGCGGTAGGTGACGGTGCCGGAGTCCGGCTTGATCATCCCGGTCACGCAGTTGAAGAACGTCGTCTTGCCCGACCCGTTGGGCCCGATCAACGCGTTGATCTTGCCGGCCCGGAAGGTCACGGTGGCGTCGTCGACGGCCTGGACACCGCCGAAGGCCTTGCTCAGCCCGACCGTCTCGAGGCTGCGGACCTCGGTCGTCATGGTCGCAGTCATCGGCGAGACTCCGTCCGCGTGAGGGGCGCGCCGTCCCCGGGTGGGTCGGCGTCGCCGGTCTCCGGCGTAGGCCGCTCGGTCTCGAGCGACCGGTTGTGCTCGACCAGCTCGCCCGCCGTCATCTCGCGGATCGAGGTGGCCTGGGGGCGGAACCGGTTGACCAGCGAGCCGAGCGCCGGCAGCACGCCGTCGGGCATGAACAGCACCACCAGGGCCAGCAGCACGCCGAGCGCGGCCAGGTGGATCTGGGTGTCGCCGTACTGCGCCTTGAAGTACTCCAACGCGTAGCCGACGACGACCGCGCCGAGCACCGGGCCGAACAGGCTGCGGAGACCGCCGAGCAACGACATCAGCACCATGTAGGAGCCGACCAGGATCGAGAACTGGAAGATCGGGTCGAGAAAGCCGAACCAGAGGGCGTAGAGGCCACCGGCCAGCGCGCAGAAGAACGCCGAGATGACGAACACCGCGAGCTTGTAGGCGAACGTGGGTACGCCGAGCGCCTGGGCCTTGTCCTCGTCCTCGCGGATCGCCTTGAGGCCGGTGCCGAAGCGCGAGCGGTCGATCAGCCACCAGACCAGCAGCATCACGGCGATCAGCCCGACGTGGAGGTAGAAGAACCGCTCGTGCTGCTCGGGACGGAGCACGTCGTCTCCGAACGGCCGCGGCACCCGCAGCCCGTTGGAGCCGTTGGTGACCGACACCCAGCTCTGGGAGACCAGCAGCAGGATCAGGACCAGGGCGATCGAGACGATCACGAAGGACGCACCGCGGACCCGCAGCGAGGCGATGCCGATCGGCACCGCGAGCAGGGCGACCACGACGCCGGCGAGCAGCAGCGCCACCCACGGGTTGAGGTCCTGGCGGGTGATCAGCAGGGCGGTGCCGTAGCCACCCATCCCGGAGTACGCCGCGTGGCCGAGCGAGATGTAGCCGGTGAAGCCGCCCACGAAGTTCCAGGAGACGGCGAGGGCCGCGTAGGACCCGATCACCACGCCGACCGAGAGGATGAACGCGTCGGGCGCCATCGACGGGAAGAGCAGGACCAGGGCGCCGACGAGGACCAGGGCGAGCGCCTTGGCGGCGAGCAGGCCGGTCTCGAAGCCGGTGCGCCGGTCGGTGACCGGCGCTGGCGTGGTCACGGTGCTAGAAGCGCTGGGCAAGACGACCTCCGAAGAATCCCTGCGGGCGGACCATCAGCGTCACGAAGAGCGCCAGGTAGAACACCGTCTGCGCCCACGTCGTGCCGAGGGGGATCTGCAGCAGGCTCTGGGAGACGCCGAGCACGATCGCCGCGATGGCCGCGCCGGGGACACTGCCCAGGCCGCCGATCACGATGATCGCCATCAGCGGGCCGATCCAGTGCCAGTGCAGCGACGGATAGATCGTGGAGTCCAGGGCCAGCGCGGTGCCGCCGATCGCGGCGGTGGCGAGCCCGAGTCCGAAGCCGTAGCCGGCGATCCGGTCGGTGTTGATGCCGAGCAGCCGAGCCGCCTCGGGGTGCTGGATGGTGGCCCGGAGCGCCTGGCCGAAGCGGGTGTACTTCAGCAGCAGGAAGAGACCGAGCAGGGCCACCGCCGCGAGGGCGAAGGCGATCAGCTTGACCACGGCGACCCTGGCGCCGAAGAGCTCCAGGCTGGCGGAGGAGTAGCCGAGCTGGATGCGCCGCTGGGTGCCGCTGAAGACGAAGCCGAGCATGCCCTCGATGGTCAGCGCGATCGCGAACGTGAGCAGCACCGACATCATCGTCAGCGTGGCGGGCCGGAGGCGGGCCAGCAGCAGGCGCTGCAGCACGACTCCCACGACGAAGAACAACGGGACCGTGAAGACCAGCGACAGCAGCGGGTCCAGGCCGGTGCGGTCCTGGAAGTACCACGCGAGGTAGGCGGCCAGCACCAGGAAGGCCGCGTGGGCGATCATCACCACCCGCATGACCCCGAAGTAGAGCGTCAGCCCCGCCGCCAGGAGGGCGTAGAGCCCTCCCAGCAGCAGACCGAGGATGACGCTCTGGAGGAGCAGGGATCCGGACATCAGCGGGTCACCAGGTCGGCTTCTGGGTGACGAAGTCGGCCTCGGCCTGGTCCTCGGGGAGGACGATCCGGATCTTGCCGTCGACGTACTGCTGGATCAGGTGCGCGCTCTCGGGTCGGCCGTTCTCGTCCCAGCTGAGCGGGCCGACGACGGTGTCGACGGTCGCGTCGCGGAGGAAGTCGATCAGCTTCTGCTGGCACTCCGCGGACGGGTCGGCGCAGTCGGCCTCCTCGACTGCCGCGGCGACCACCTCACCGGTTGTCCAGGCGTTCGCCTCGTCCTCGGTCGGTCCGGCCCCGTTGAGCTCGGTGTAGAAGTCGACGAACTCCTGGTTCTCGGGGTAGGTCGCGTCCGGCGTGTAGCCGGTCGGCGAGAGGATGCCCTCGGTCTTGGAGCCGATCGCCTTCGGGAACTCGGGGTTCGTCGGCGCGGTCGAGAAGGCCGCCATCTTGGGCTGGAAGTCGAGCTGCTGCAGCGAGACGATCAGGTTCACCGCGTCCTGGTACTGCGTGCCGCCGACCACGATGTCGGCCTTGCTGTCGGCGATCTTCGCCGCGATGCTGCCGAAGTCGGTGGTGTTCGGCGGGTAGACCTCGTCGGCGACGGTCTTGACGCCACCGGCCTCGAGCTTGTCCCTGAGGCCGTAGGCCGTGCCCTGCGCGAACGGGTCGTCCATCGAGGCGTAGGCCGCGGTCTTGGGGCGCTCGCCCTCCGGCATCGCGAGGATCTTCTCGGCGAGCAGGTTGTAGTGGTCGTCGGCGACCGCGGGGGCGGCGTAGAAGAGGTTGTCGAAGCCCTGCGTGAAGACCTCTTCGGCGGCACCGGCGGGCTCCACGAAGAGGAAGCCGTAGTCCTTGGCCACCTGCGCGGCCGGGACCACCAGGCGGGTGGAGAAGGGGCCGAAGACCAGGTCGACCTTGTCCTGGTTGATCAGGCGCTCGTAGTCGGAGGCGACGCGGTCGGCGCTGGACTGGTCGTCGAGGATCTCGAGGCGGACCTGCTTGCCGAGCAGGCCGCCGTTCTCGTTGACGTACTTCGCCCACGCCTCGTAGCCGCGCTGCACGCCCTTGCCCGGCTCGGAGAAGTCGCCGGTCAGCGGGAGCGAGACGCCGATGACGATCTCGTCGTCGCTCTTCTCCGCCCCCGAGCCGAGGCCGCAGGCGCTCAGTGTGGTGACGAGAGCGAGGCTGGTGGCCGCGACCGCGAGGGAGCGCCGGGCCGGAAGGGAACGAAACATGCGGACTGCCTCCTGTGGATGTAAGCGCTTACGTAAGCGCTTTCGGTACCGTACGATGATTGCGGCGCTGTGGCAAGGGTCACAGCCGGATCAAGGAGTGCCGGTGAAGCAGACGGAGGGGTCGGTGCGCCTGATCGACGTCGCCGACGCCGCCGGGGTCTCGATCGCCACCGCGTCCCGCGCGCTGGCGGGCAACCCGGGGGTCAGCGAGGCGCTGGCGACGCGGGTGCGGAACCTGGCCGTCGAGCTCGGGTACGTCGCCAACGCGCACGCGCGCTCGCTGGCGGGCGGGGCCAGCCGCAGCGTCGGCCTGGTCGTCCACGAGATCGGTGACCCCTACTTCTCCGAGATCGCCAGCGGTGTCCTCGTGCTGGCCGCCGAGGAGGGCCTGACCGTGCAGATCTGCCACACCGGTCGCGACCCGGAGGCCGAGCTGCGCCAGATCCGCAACCTCGTCGCCAACCGCGTCGGCGCCATCCTGGTCGCGGGCTCCGGCTTCGTGGACCCGGCCGTGGAGGCACCTGCCCGGCGGGAGCTGCAGCGCTACGTCGCGCAGGGCGGCCGGGTGGCGGTGATCGGTCGGCACCATCTCGGCGTGGACGCGGTGCTCCCGGACAACACCGGGGGCGGCCGGCTGGTCGCCGAGCACCTGCTCACGCTCGGCCATCGCCGACTCGCGCTCGCCTCGGGCTCCACCGGGCTCTCGACGGTCGCGGACCGGCTGCGGGGCATCCACGAGGCGCTCGAGGAGGCCGGCATCCGGGACGGCGTACCGCTGGTCGAGGCGCCGTTCACGCGCGACGGTGGACGGGAGTGCGCCCGGACGATCATGGCCGAGCATCCCGGCACCACCGCGATCCTGGCGCTCAACGACGACATGGCGATCGGCTGCCTCTCCGAGCTGCGGGCCGCCGGGGTGCGGGTTCCCGATCAGGTCTCGGTCACCGGCTTCGACGACGTGGCCGTTGCCGGCGACCTCTCCCCCGCCCTCACCACGGTCCGGCTGCCGATGGCGGAGATGGGACAGCGCTGCCTCGCGCTGGTGCTGAAGACGGCCGGCACCCGACCGCGCCGGCAGACGATGGCAGCCGAGCTGGTGGTGCGCGACTCGACCGGGCCCGCCGCGTGAGCGGCCCCGCGGAGGAAGCACCGGTGACCGAGCAGCCCGTCCGGCCCGTCCGGATCGTCGTCGCCAGCGACAAGTTCAAGGGCTCCCTGCCCGCCGCCGGGGTCGCCGACGCGCTGGCGCGCGGCATCCATCAGGTGCTGCCGTCCGCGTCGGTGGTCGCGGTCCCGGTGGCCGACGGCGGCGACGGCACGCTGGCCGCGGCCGCAGCCGCTGGGTTCGCGCTGGTGCCGGTCACCGTCACCGGGCCGACCGGGGAGCCGGTGCGGTCGGCGTACGCACGCCGGGACGGGAGCGCGATCGTGGAGCTGGCCGACGCCTCCGGGCTGGACCGGCTGCCGGGCGGGTTCGCGGCGCTGACCGCCGGCACGCACGGCACCGGCGAGCTGGTGGCGGCGGCCGTGGACGCCGGGTGCTCGGTCGTGGTCCTCGGCGTGGGCGGCAGCTGCTCGACCGACGGCGGGGCCGGCATCGCGGTGGCGTTGGGAGCACGGGTGCTGGACGGCTCGGGCACGCCGGTCGCGCCGGGCGGCGCGGCACTCGCGGGTGCTGCCACGCTGGACCTGGCGCCGGTGTCCGCGCGGCTGGCCGGGGTGCGGGTGCTGGTGGCGACCGACGTCGACAACCCCTTGACCGGGCCGTCCGGGGCGGCCGCCGTCTACGGCCCGCAGAAGGGCGCGTCGCCCGCCGACGTGGCCGTTCTCGACGCCGCGCTCGGCCGCTGGGCCGACCTCGTGGCCGCGACGACCGGACAAGATCTGCGCGAGGTGCCCGGGGCAGGGGCGGCCGGTGGCGCCGGCTTCGGCGCGCTGGCCCTGCTGGGGGCCGAGGTCCGCTCAGGGATCGAGACGGTCCTGGACCTGGTCGGTTTCGACGAGGCCGCCGCCGGCGCCGACCTGGTGGTCACGGGCGAGGGCTCCCTGGACGCCCAGAGCCTGCGGGGGAAGGCGCCGATGGGCGTGCTCGTCGCGGCCGGGCGCCTCGGCGTACCCGTGGTCGCGGTGTGCGGCCGCTCGCTGCTGACACCCGACGAGCTGTCGGCTGCCGGCCTGCTCCGCACCTGGTCCCTGTCCGACCGTGAGCCCGACCCGGACGTCTCGATCCGCGACGCTGCCGCCCTCCTCGAACAGGTCGGTGCATCGCTTGCCCGGTCCCTCCCCACCCTCCTCCCTCCGCCAGGGATTCAGGAGCGGAGTCAGGAGCGGAGTCGGTAGCGGCGCTCAGGACGACCCGCACCGCCGTACTTCAGTCGCACCTCGACCTGGCCGTGGTTGACGAAGTGCTCCAGATAGCGCCGGGCGGAGACGCGGGACAGGCCGACCGCGTCGGCGGCCTCGGCGGCGGACAGCTCCTCGGCCCCGCCCAGGGCCTCCAGCACCGCGTCCGCCGTGGGCGCGCTCAGGCCCTTGGCGAGCACCACCGGGCGGCTGCCGACCACCGGTGCGAAGACGGCGTCGATGTCGTCCTGCGCGGCCGGCGAGCCCTCCTCCAGCGCGGAGTGCGCGGCGCGGAACGCATCGAGGCGGGCCCGCAGGTCGTCGTACTCGAACGGCTTGACCAGGTAGTGCGCCGCTCCCCCGGCCGCCGCCGCCCGCACCGTCTCGGCCTCTCGGGCCGCCGTCACCATCACCACGCCGGTGGCATCGCCCGCGGCGCGCATCGAGCGGAGCACGTCGATGCCGGTCCGGTCCGGCAGGTGCACGTCGAGCAGCACCAGGTCGGGCCGCAGCCGCTCGATCTCCGCCAGCGCGGCCTCAGCCGTGGCGGCCACGCCGACGACGACGAAGCCGGGAGTGCGCTCGACGAACCGGGTGTGGATGCCGGCCACCATGAAGTCGTCGTCGACGACGAGCACGGTCAGGTCGCTGGTCATGCGGTTCCTCGGTCGCGGGGCATCCGGGCGGTGAAGACGGCGCCGCGGTCGTTGTGCACCGACACGTCGCCGCCCCGACGCTCGCAGACCACCTGCACGAGCGCCAGCCCGACGCCCCGGCCGCTGGCATCGCTGGGCTTGGTGGAGTAGCCACGCTGGAAGAGTGCGGCGGTGTCCTCGGGCACGCCGGGACCGGTGTCCGCCACCTGCACCAGCACCAGGTCGCCGTCCTCCCGGAGCTGCACGGCGACCGAGGTGCCGCCGGCCGCGACGGTGGCGTCCACCGCGTTGTCGACCAGGTTGCCGAGCACGGTGCCGACGTCCGCGGCCAGGTCCGGGTCCAGCCGCGGCAGCGCCGCGTCCTCGGCCAGCCGCAGGCCGATGCCCCGCTCTGCGGCCAGGCTGACCTTCGCGATCAGCAGCGCGGCGATCGCCGGGTCGTCGATGCGCGAGGTGACCTCCTCGGTGATCTCGGCGCGACGGCGGGTGACCCCGCCGATCCACTGCGACAGCTCGTCGTACTCCTCGAGCTGGATCAGGCCCGAGATCGTGTGCAGCTGGTTGTTGAACTCGTGCGTCTGCGCCCGCAGCGTCTCGGTGATGCTCTCGCGGGCGCTGAGCTCGCTCTGCATCGCGAGCAGCTCGGTGCGGTCGCGCAGCGTGGTCACGGTGCCGACCTGACGCCCCTCGTGCAGCACCCGGTTGCGGTTGAGCACCACCACCCGGCCGGCCACCACCAGCACCTCGTCGCGTACGTCGTCGCCGGACTCGAGAGCCTCCCGCACCCGCGGCTCCAGGCCGAGCTCGGCCACCCGGCGCCCGGCGCCGTCGGACGGCAGCCCGAGCAGCTCGCGGGCACTGTCGCTGATCACGGTCACCTGCCCGTCGGCGGCGACCGCCACCACCCCTTCGCGGATCGAGTGCAGCACCGCCTCCCGCTGGTCGGCCAGGGCACCGATCTCGGCCGGCTCCAACCCGCGGGTGCGCCGCTTGATCAGCCGGGCCAGCAACCACGAGCCGGCCACGCCGAGCAGCAGCCCGAAGCCGAGGAACGCGGCGAGGTCCGGCAGCACGCTGCGGGCCCGGTCGCCCAGCGAGGGATAGCTCTCCGCGACCATCGCGATCCCGATCAGCTGGCCACGGTCGCCGATGATCGGCACCTGCGCCGCGATCGACCGGCGGCCGCGGTCGTCGACGTCGCCACTCCACGCCCGCAACCGCTGCACGGTGCTGTCACCGAGGTCGACGCGCTCGCCACGGGCGGTCGGGTCGGCCGCCACGACCACGGTGCCGTCCGGCCGCGCGAGGTAGACCGCGCTGGCGTTGTAGACGGTCTGCGTCCGCTGGGCGTACGACGCCAGCGACTCGGGGACGCTGCTCCCGGCCAGGCCACTGCGCACCGCCGACGTGCCGGCCAGGTTCTCCGCCGCGGCCCGCAGCCGGGCACCGCGCGTGTCGCGGAAGTCGGCGTCGGCCTGCCGTACCGAGACCACGCTGGAGACCGCCAGCACCGCGAGCAGCACCGTCAGCTGGAGCACCAGGAACTGCCCGGCCAGGGAGATGCCCCGACGGGAGCCTGCCCGCGGTGACCACAAGTTCCACAACCTCCATTGCTTTCCCAAGCGTGACGGCCGCCACACCAGGGGCCCACGATCAGCATGTCGCATTCCCGTCCTGCAGGAGAACTGATGACCCCCGGCTCGCTCAGCCCCTCGCGGCCCGCCCGCCGACCGGCCCGGCTGGCGGTGGCCCTGGCACTCGCACTGGCTGCCTCGCTCGCCACCGGCTGCGGCGTGACCCGCGGCGACGAGAGCAAGGACCTGCTGATGATGATCCCCAACAGCCCCGGTGGTGGCTACGACCAGACCGGCCGCGCGGCGGTGTCCGTGATGGAGCGCGAGAAGATCCTCGACGGCTCGTTCGAGGTGACCAACGTGATCGGCGCCGGCGGCTCGGTCGCCATGACCCGACTGATGAACGCCGAGGGCGACGAGCACACGATGATGACCGTCGGACTCGGCGTGGTCGGGTCGACGTACTCCTTCGGCGGCGACTACCGCCTCCAGGACGCCACCCCCCTCGCCCAGCTGATCTCCGACCAGGAGGGCGTGCTGGTCCCGGCCGACTCGCCGTTCAGGACCATCGACGACCTCGTCGCGGCCTGGCAGCAGGATCCCAACGGCCTCGTCGTCGGCGGCGGCTCCTCGCTCGGCGGCCCGGACCACCTCTTCCCGATGCAGCTGGCCAGCGCCGTCGACGTGGACCCCCGCAAGGTCCGCTACGTGACCTACGACGGTGGCGGCCCGCTGACCAGCGCGCTGCTCGGTCACAAGATCGAGGTCGGCTTCTCCGGCGTCGGCGAGTTCGAGGGCCAGATCAAGGCCGGCGAGCTGCGGGTGCTGGCCGTCTCGGGCGAGGAGCGGCTCACCGGCGAGGCGGTCAAGGACGTGCCGACGCTCCAGGAGTCCGGCATCGACCTGACCTTCACCAACTGGCGTGGGGTGCTGGCCCCGCCCGGGATCTCCGACGAGCGCCGTGCCGAGCTGATCGCGCTGCTGCAGGAGATGCACGACACCGACGAGTGGCGCACGGCGCTCGAGGAGAACGGCTGGATCGACGATTTCAAGACCGGTGACGAGTTCGCCACGTTCCTCGTGGAGCAGGACGCGCGCGTCGCCGACACGCTGAAGGAGCTGGAGCTGCTGTGAGCACGACGCATGACACCACCCCACCCGGAGGCGGCGGGCGCACCGAGCCCCCGGCCGCCCCGGCACGGGACCTGAGCCAGCTCGGCCTGGCGGCACTGCTTGCCGTGCTGGGCGCCTACACCGTCTACGACGCCACCACCCTCGAGGTCGGCTTCGGCGACCCGGTCGGCCCGCGGGTCTTCCCCTACGCCGTCGGTGCCGTCCTGCTGCTGCTCTCCGTGCTCCTGAGCTTCGTCACCCTGCGCGGCGACGTGCCCGAGCCCGACGGCGGCGAGGACGTCGACCTGACCCAGAAGGCCGACTGGGTGACCGTCGGCAAGCTGGTCGGCGTGCTCGCGTTCACCATCGCGACCGTCAACAGCCTCGGCTGGGCCCTCACCGGCGCCGTGCTCTTCGCCGGCTCCGCGTGGTGCCTGGGCAGCCGCACACCCGTCCGTGACGTGCTGGTGGGCCTGGTCCTCTCGGTGGCCAGCTGGTACGCCTTCTACGTCGGCCTCGGCATCCCGCTGACGCCCGGCGTGCTGGACGGGGTGCTCTGATGGAGACCCTCGACCTGCTCGCGAACGGCTTCCAGGCCGCCTTCACCCCGATGAACCTGCTGTACGCCGCCATCGGCGTGCTGCTCGGCACCTTCGTCGGGGTCCTCCCCGGCATCGGGCCGGCGATGGCCATCGCGCTGCTGCTTCCCGTCACCTACGGGATGGAGCCCACCCCGGCGTTCATCATGTTCGCCGGCATCTACTACGGCGGCATGTACGGCGGCTCGACCACCTCGATCCTGCTGAACACCCCGGGTGAGTCGGCGTCCGTGATGACCGCCCTCGAGGGCAACAAGATGGCGCGGAAGGGTCGAGCCGCCCAGGCGCTGGCCACCGCCGCCATCGGCTCGTTCATCGCCGGCACCATCGGCACCCTGCTGGTGGCGTTCTTCGCCCCCGCGCTGGCCGACGTGGCCGTCGACATCGGTGCGCCCTCCTACTTCGCGATCATGGTGCTGGCACTGGTGATGACCACCGCTGTGCTCGGGTCCTCGGCACTGCGCGGCTTCATCGCGCTCTTCCTTGGCCTGCTGATCGGCCTGGTCGGGCTCGACCTCAACACCGCGCAGCCCCGGCTCAGCTTCGACGTCCCGCAGCTCGCGGACCGACTCGACATCGTGGTCATCGCGGTCGGCATCTTCGCTCTCGGCGAGGCCCTCTGGGTGGCCGCTCACCTGCGCCGCCGTCCGATGGAGGTGATCCCGGTCGGCCGTCCGTGGATCGGGCGCGACGACCTCCGGCGATCGTGGAAGCCGTGGCTGCGCGGCACCGCGCTGGGCTTCCCGTTCGGTGCGATCCCGGCCGGGGGCGCGGAGATCCCGACCTTCCTGTCCTACGTGACCGAGCGCAAGCTGGCCAAGAACGGCGGCGAGTTCGGCCACGGCGCCATCGAGGGCGTGGCGGGTCCCGAGGCGGCCAACAACGCCTCCGCCGCCGGCATGTTCGTGCCGATGCTGGCCCTGGGCCTCCCGGTCACCGCGACCGCCTCGGTGATGCTGGCCGCCATGCAGGGCTACGGCATCCAGCCCGGCCCGCAGCTGATGACCGACCAGGCCGACCTGGTGTGGACGCTGCTGGCCAGCCTGCTGATCGGCAACGCGCTGCTGCTGGTGCTGAACCTCCCGCTGGCGCCCCTCTGGGCCAAGCTGCTGCGCATCTCGCGGCCGCAGCTCTACGCCGGGATCCTGTTCTTCGCCTGCCTCGGCGCCTACACGACCAACCTCGACCCGTTCGACATCTTCCTGCTGCTGGTCTTCGGGCTGCTCGGCGTGATGATGCGCCGCTTCGGGCTGCCGGTGCTGCCGCTGATCCTGGGCGCGATCCTCGGCCCGATCATGGAGACCAAGCTCCGCGAGGCGCTGACCATCTCCGGTGGGGACCTGTCCGGTCTGTTCGACGAGCCGCTCGCGGTCGCGGTGTACGCCCTGATCGCCCTGCTGATCGTGGTGCCGCCGGTGCTGCGCCGGCTGCGTCCGGACGCGCCGCGTTCGGTGACCGACATGGAGAAGGAGATGGTGAATCGATGAGCGGGATCGTGGTGGCCTGGTCGCCCGACGACTACGGACGGGCAGCCGTCGAGGCGGCGCTCGTCGAGGCCCACCGGCGCGGCGTGGGCGTCGTGGTCGTCAACAGCACCAAGGGTGACGCCCTGGTCGATGACTCCTATGCCTCGCGCGAGCAGCTGGCCGGGATGGAGTCGCTGCTCGCCGGGGCCGACGTACCCCACGAGGTGCGGCAGACGATGGGCACCGACATCGCCGAGCAGGTGCTGCAGGTGGCCGACGAGATCGACGCCGAGATGGTGGTCATCGGCCTGCGCCGGCGCTCGCCGGTCGGCAAGCTCATCATGGGCAGCACCGCCCAGCGGGTGCTGCTCGGCGCCCACTGCCCGGTCCTCGCGGTCAAGCCCTGACCGGGGCTAGGCGCAGGGCGTGGCCACGTAGCCCCCGCCGTTGGTCTTGACGTAGCTGTAGCGTCCGGCAGTGACCCACGGGATGGCGACGTTGTAGGTGTACGACTCCGCCGCCCGCACCTTCCAGCGCTTCTTGAACTGGTTCACCCCGTGCCGGCCCCAGTCGAGGATCCCGATCGCGCAACCGCCGTTCTGCTTGGCGTTCCACAGGAACCACTGCATCTGGTACTTCGAGACCGCGTTGAGGGCACCTGCCGCCGAGCAGGCTCCCCGGGCCGGGGTGAAGCGGATGAAGTAGCAGGCCTTCGACTCCCACCCGGCGGCGTTGGCCCAGGCACCGATCCGCTGCGTCGTGGCCCTGTCATAGACGACCAGGTAGTCGTTCTTGCCGAGGTTCCAGTAGGTCGCCCCGGCACGGCGGGCGGCCGGGCCCGGCGAGGGGACGCCGGATGCCCGGCCGACGATCCCCGTGCCCGGCCCGCCGACAGGCGGCCGGCCCCGCTTCGGGTCCTTTTCCTTGCCCTTCTCGCAGGACCTGCGGGTCGCCCTCGTGTCGTAGCAGGCATCACGGGCGGCTCCCCCGTTCATCGCGTCCCTGCCGTCCTGGCCTTCGAGCAGGTCACCGGCACCGCCACCATAGAGACGATCGTCGCCGGCGTTGCCGTAGAGAAGGTCGGTGCCGCCGAGTCCCTTGATCACATCCTTGCCGGGGCCACCGAAGAGGTGGTTGCTGCCGCCGTTGCCCAGAATGAGGTCGCCGGTCTTGGAGCCGAACGCGCCCTCGACCGAGGCGAGCGTGTCGTTGCCGTGCGGGCCCGCCCTCGCCGTCTTCTTCGCCAGGTCGATCGTGACCTTGGACCGTGAGGTGAAGTAGGTGACCAGATCCTTTCCCGGGCCACCGTCGAGGTGGTCGTTCCCCTCGTCGCCGCGGAGTACGTCGTCATCCAGTCCCCCGGCCAGGGTGTCCTCGCCGGGCCCCCCGACCATCTGGTCCTCGCCGTCGCCGCCGCGTAGGACGTCGTTCCCGCCGTTGCCGACCAGGACATCGTTGCCGTCGTACCCGCAGATCACGTCGGGACCGGCGGTGCCGACGAGTCGGTCCGCGTCCGCCGTCCCGCGGATGGTGCAGCCGTCTCCGGCGCCGGCGTAGGCGACCCCCCAGTCCGGGCTCGACCCGTCGAACGCCAGCGCGGCCGGCTCGCCCCCCTGCGGGTCGATCATCACCTTGCCCGCGTTGCTGTAGGCCACATCACCGGCCGGGCTGACCGACGGCGGGATTCCCCAGGCCGGGCCGACCACGACGCCGTTGACGACCAGCTCGTAGTCTTCGCTCGGAGGGGTACTGCAGTACCCGTTGGCTCCCGTCGTCGGGATACCGGTCCTGACGTAGGCCAGCGTCCCGCCACCCTCGTGTCCACCGATGATGCCGACGTCGTCGTTGCCGGCCACCTCGCTGGTCGCCCCGGCAGGGCTGATGCGATGGAGCCGGGAGGCGTAGTGCAGGTTGTCGAAGCCGTTCATGTCCTCGCGACACATCCGCACTCCGTGAGCACGCGCGTACAGAAGTGACTGGCCGTCGGCCGACCACTGCGGAAGCAGGTTGAGGTGGCCATCGACGTCCACGTCGTTCGTCCAGTTCTTCAACCCGGTGCCGTCGACGTTGACGCTGAACAGGTCGAAGATCCCGGCGGAGTAGCGGCTGAACGCGAGGGCATCGCTGGTCGGTGAGAAGTCGGGGCCCGACCCTCCCGACGCTGCCGCCAGCTCGGTGTGGGTGTTGGTCGCGAAGTCGTAGACCCAGGTGGCGGGGAAGATCTTGTAGGCCACGTAGCGGCCGTCGCGTGACAGGGTCGGGTCCGCCTCATTGGCAGTGCTGTTGGTCAGATTCACCTTGTCGGAGCCACTCGGGTGGGCGATCCAGATGTCATTGCCCTGCGTGAACACCACCCGCACGTCGGCCGCCCACGTCACCGCCGTTGCACTCCGTGGTGTCACGACCACGAGCACGGCGGACAGCGCGAGAACACCTGCTAGAACGAAACGCCGGACCATCAGCAAACCCCCATGCCGGACCCTCGGCTGCCCGTGCAGCCCCGCGAGCGTAGGCCGCCGCAACCCGGGGCTGCCATAGCCCAACGGGGCCGCCGAGACCCTGGGGTCCCGGCCGCTGCGACCTCTGTCCACACACGTACCCCGACGTGCTAACGCCTTGAGAGGGGCGGGACCCATCCGTGACATCGTCGTAGGTGAGAGCGCTTCACCCGGTGGCCGTCGCCCAGCTGGCTCTGCGCGACCTCACGAACCTGCCCGCTCCTCCGGCCCATGGTCGGCGTTCGTCGACAGGGTAGGCAGGCTCATCGGGGACCCGAACCCGAACCGCCGGGGTGGTCACCCTTGACGACGCGCTCGACGGGCAACCCGCCGATCGGCGGGGTCGGCCGGCGGTGCTGCCCTCAGGGACGAGGTCGGACCCGTGACGAGCTGCGCGCCGGGGACGCCGCTCTCGACGACGAAGGAGGCAAAGGTCGACACCGGCGCGTCACTACGAGACACCGTGCTGACCATGCGGAGATCGGTCTCCCACAGTTCCGGCGTGACCCGGCAGCGCACGTAGCCCCGGCGGTCGCCGTCGAAGAACTTGATGTGCGGGTTGTCGGGGATCATCGGACCGTAGTACGGGCCGTAGACGATGCCATCGCCGTTGGAGGTGACGGAGGTCCCGACGAACTCCGTTGCGACCGTCGCGGAATCGGGGTCGTCGAAGTCGATCTTCAGGTCGTTGACGAACGTCGAGTGCCAGTCCCCCGTGATCACCACGGGGTTCTGGATCCGTCGGCTGGCAATGTGCTGGAGAATCCGGGCCCGGGCCGCCGGGTAGGCGTCCCAGGCGTCCTGCCAGAAGACCTCGTTGCCGTCGTAGTAGATTCGGTGATCCAGCTCGGCCATCATCACCTGCTGGGCGATCACGTTCCACCGGGTCCTCGACGCGTCCAGGCGGTCGAGCAGCCAGCGCTCCTGTGCCGGGCCGGTCATCGTCGTGGCGGGATCCAGCGCTGCCGCGCACCTCGGCTGCTCACCGCGGCCGCACGGCGGTGCACTGCGGTACTGACGGGTGTCCAGCACGCTGAACTCGGCGAGGTCGCCGTACTGGACGGAGCGGTAGAGCAGCGCACCCACGCCCCTCGGCATGGCCGCCTGTCGCAGCGGCAGGTGCTCGTAGTACGCCTGGTAGGCGGCCGCCCGGCGGCGCACGAAGGCTCGTCCGTACGGAGGACCCTCGGCGTCGGTGCCCGCGTAGTCGTTCTCCACCTCGTGGTCGTCCCACGTCACCACCCAGGGGAACAGGCGGTGGGCCTCCTGGAGGTCCGAGTCAGTCCGGTAGAGGGCATGCTGCAGTCGGTAGCGACCGAGGGTCATGGTCTCGGGAGCGAACCGACCAGGGACCGGAACGTTCCGGAACCCGCCCGTGGTGCCGATGCCGTACTCGTAGATGTAGTCGCCCAGATGGACCACAAGGTCGAGGTCCTCCTCGGCCATCCGGCGGTATGCCGAGTAGTACCCGTCGTCCCACTTCTGGCAGGAGGCGAACGCGAACCGCAGCTGGTCGACGTGTTCGCCCGGCGCGGGAGTCGTCATCGTGCGACCGACGGGCGAGTGCTCCCCGCCCGCGCGGAACCGGTAGAAGTACTCACGCCGTGGTTTCAAGCCGGCCACCTCGACGTGGACCGAGTGGGCCAGTTCGGGCGGGGCAAGCGCCGTTCCGGAGCGGACGACCTTCCCCATCGCCTCGTCGGTGGCCACCTGCCAGTCCACCCGAACCGCGTGGCGCGGCATACCTGTCTGGTACTCGAGCGGGTTGGGTGCCAGCCGGGTCCACAGCACGAACCCGTCGGGCGCGGGGTCACCTGAGGCGACCCCGAGGGTGAAGGGGTATCCGCGTCGCGGCGCCGCTCTCGCCATGTCACCGGGCAGCAGGGCAAGACCGATCGCGGCCGAGACACCGCCGGTGAGCTGCACGAACTGGCGCCGGTCCATCGTCGTGGGCCACGGACCCTCGAGATCTGCCTCGTGCTCCTGCATGTTGGGCCTCCTCCACAGCGCTACGCGCTGCGCGTCACTCGCCGAACCCTCGGCGCAACTGACTGCCCGAGGGCTCGATCGCCTCCCCCGTCCGTTCGACGAGGTCGATCTCCATCGCGGTCAGCACCGCCGGGAGGGCGTCGACGAACCGCATCGGACCGCCCCTTCGTGGCCTCGAGTCCCAGGCATGCGAGGGCAAGCGGAATCCGCCGGATCTCGCGTCGGTGGCTGCCCAGGTCACCTGTCACACCGAACCTCCATGCCCCGCGGGAGCTGGCCGGCTGGATACCGTGAACGTGGCGTCCGGGAATCGCCGGAGCTTCGAGGACCCCTATCTGTCTACCGATGCGCCCCACAATCGTCAAGGACGCGGGAGGGTGCAGGGGGGACCTGGCCGGAAATGCAAATGGACCATCAGGGATTCGAACCCCGAACCCACGGCGGCCGGGCCGAGCTTGAGCCTGTGGCGCACTGACCGCCGAGGACGGGCCACAACGGCGGTCCGCGGTGGAGCGCGCCCCGGGTTCCTGCGTCGTGGATGGAACCCGACGTGGCGGCATCCCGATTGCCTACCTGACCAACGAACCGTCACGCGGGACAGCCTCCTGCCCCCACCGGGTGTCTTGTCATGCCCAGCGACACGATGCTGGGCAGGCAATGCAGACGTCGGGGGAGCTACACAGGGGGCGAGACAGCGAACGCCCGTTCCAGCTCGGCGTAGACCGGACGCTTGAAATCGACGATGCGGTCGACCGCCTCCTGCCAGGAGACCCACTCGCCGCGCGAGAACTCGTTCTGCGGAAGGGGCGGGATCCGTGTTTTGTCTGTGATGCGGGCGAGGAACCACCATTGCGTCTGACCCAGACCCGTCTTCTCCGAGCGCATTGCATGGGGGATCTCGTAGGTCAACCATCGGCCAAGCTCGCGCTCGATACTCACGCTTGCCTGCGTCAGCCCGGTCTCCTCACGGAGCTCCCGCAAGGCCGCTTCGCGGCACTCCTCGCCCGGTTCGATGCCACCCTGAGGGAACTGCCAGGACCCCGGCTTGTCGCTGCGCTCCAACACAAGGACGCGGTCTCGATCGTCGTGCACCACGATGCCCACGTTGGCCCGAAATGACTCCACCCTGGGCGGTGTCCTGACCCCGTCCGACCCAGTCGGCCCGACCCCAGATTCGGACAAGCGTGGCGAGTCCATTCCTGTCAGGATCTCAGCGGTCCAATAGACACGACGCACCACAAGGATCATCCCGAGCCAGGCCAGTGTCGCGGCGGCTAGCGCGACGCCGATGGTGACGGCGTTGCCGACCCGACCACCCAAGAGCGCCCCGACCGCGAGCCCGGCGAAGGCCGCGGTGACCAAGGCCACCAGGTCGACGAGCCCACCAGAGGGATAGAGCGGCCGAGTACGCATTCCCGCAGGCTTCTCGGTCATGTACGGCAGCACGGCGACCAGGTCGGGCCGGCCCTGCGCCACGAACTCGCGGATCTGTAACAGCTCTGCCTTCAAGCGACTGGTCGCCACGTTCCGATGAGCCATTCGCACTGTGGTGGTGTACCCGAGCGCCGTCAGGAGAAGGGCCATCAGCAAGGCAGTCGCCCGAAGCGAAGCATCATCGAACCTGTCGGCCACGAGGCCAAGTGCGATTCCGACCGCTCCCACCACGGTCATCAGCACCTGAAACCTACGCTCGCCCATGTCCTCGTTCGTGATCATCAGGCGTTGCCGGTCGGCGTAGGTCTCCAGCAGTAGCGCCCATTGACGCTCCGAGAGCAGGTCGACCGCGTACTTCGCCACTTACGAAGTATTGCCGTATCGGAGGACGTCCGCGACCAGTTGGGCTCCCGTCGTTCCAGGACGCGACGGCGTCGCCGCGCACGGTCCAGTTGTTCGAGCCTGTCGAGCCACAACAGAGGGCTAGGTCTTGGTGTAGTTGAGGTGACCGCAGCACCTCGTCGACGTGGGATCGGGACCCCGCTCTCCCAGAACTTGGGCACATCTTGGGCACAGACACCCGCAATCGGCCGCCTTCAGCCGGGCAATGCAGAAAGGGCCCCAACCGGCGTTTCCGCTGGTCAGAGGCCCTTTCTCGCGTGGTACCCCCGACGGGATTCGAACCCGCGCTACCGCCTTGAGAGGGCGGCGTGCTAGGCCACTACACAACGGGGGCATTGAGCTGCTTGCACAGCGGGCGAAACTCTAGCGAAGCCGAAGAGACGCACCAAATCGCAGCCGGTGTGACTGCGATCTCGCTGGGATACAAGGACTCGAACCTTGACTAACTGAACCAGAATCAGTCGTGCTGCCAATTACACCATATCCCACTGTTTCGGTCCGGTTCGGCGCCTCGAGAGGCTCCGGCGGACCGAGGCAAAACCTTACACGCGCCCCCGGGAGGCCGCCAAAACGACCGGGTCGGCGGTCCGGGAGAGCCCCATCCGCCGGGCCACGAGCAGGGTCAGGCCGAGGAAGACCAGCGACTGTGTGAGCGTCACCGGGATGCTCCACCAGGTGCCCCCGGACGGGGTCAGTGCCTCGCCCATGTCGCCGAACGCCAGCGCCAGCGAGAACGCCAGCCAGTTGTTGAGCACGTGCATCGCGATCCCGGCCTCGAGCCCGCCGGTGCGGACCACGAGATACCCGGCGACCAACCCGAAGGCGAACCGGTCGAAGAACACCGGCGCGCTCTGGGCGCCGTGCGCGAGCGCGAACAGCAGGGCCGGGCCGATCACCGCGACCCAGGCCGGGAAGAACCCGCCGAACGCCTGGGTGAGGTAGCCCCGGAACACGTACTCCTCCCCCGCGGCCTGCAACGGCGTGAGGAGCAGCACGACCAGGGCGAACTGCTTCGCGGTGTCGTCGAAGGCGTTCGGTGTGACGGTGGTGTCGGCTCCGGCCGCCGTCTCGGTGGGCAGCAGCGCGCTCACGACCAGCGTGGCGATCAGCGCGACGAACGACAGCCCCACGCAGGCCAGGAAGAACCGCCAGCGCATCCGCGGCAGCACCGACGTCAGCCAGCGGGGCTTGAGGCCGTGCACCACGCGCGTGACGAGCCAGGTGACCGGGATCAAGGCGGCCAGCGCGAGGTTGAGGTAGGCCAGCCCGATGGGCGTCGGGTCGCCGAGGTCGATCTGCCGCAGCGACTCCGCCAGGGGGTCGCTCTCGCCACGCAGCACCATCGCCACCAGCAGGGTGGCCTGCAGGAGGAACGGCACGACCAGCACCATCATCACGGCCACCAGGAGGACGCCGACGACCGGCCGCCACCAGCCACGCCGACCGGCCCGGTGCAGCTCGTGGTAGGCCAGCACCGGCAGCGGCTCCACGGGTGGTCCGGGCGGCAGCGGGGGCTCCCCCGCGCCGGTGGGGTACGCCGGGTACGCCGCGGCCGGCGGGCGCCACGCGGGCTGCTCCCCGACAGGGTGCGTCATGACAGAGCGGTGATGTGACGGGCGAGCGAGATGTCGCGGCCGAGGAGCTCGAGGGACTCGAAGAGCGGCGGCGAGATCCGGCTGCCGGTGACGGCGACCCGGACCGGGCCGAACGCGTTGCGCGGCTTGATGCCGAGCTCCTCGACCAGCTTGGCTCGCAGCGCCTCCTCGATCGTGGCCGTCGTCCAGTCGTCCTCCGACAGCACCGAGAGGGCGTCGTACGACGCCTGCACGACCTCGAGCCCGGCGGCGTCGAGGACCTTCTCGACATCGGCCGGGTCACGGGTGAAGTCGTCCTCGTTGACGAACAGGAAGCCGAGCATGTCGACGGACTCCGAGAGCGTGTTGATCCGCTCGGCGACCAGCGGCATCGCCTCGTCGAGGCGGGCCCGCTCCTTCGGCGAGGGCGGGTCGTCGCTGAGGAACCCCGCTCGCGCGAGGAACGGGATCACCCGCTCGGTCATGTCCTCGACCGAGATCCTCCGCATGTGGGAGGCGTTGATCGCCTCGCACTTCTTGAGGTCGAAGCGCGCCGGGTTGGGGTTGACCCGCTGGATGTCGAAGGCCTCGGCCATCTCCTCCATCGTGAAGACGTCCCGGTCCTCGGCGATGCCCCAGCCCAGCAGGGCCAGGTAGTTGAGGATGCCCTCGGGCAGGAACCCGCGGTCGACGTACTCGCTGAGACCGGAGCCGGCGTCACGCTTGGACAGCCGCTTGTTGCCCTCGCCCATCACGATCGGCAGGTGCCCGAAGCGGGGCTCGCCGGTGCCGACGCCGATACCCTCGAGCGCGCGGTAGAGCGCGATCTGTCGCGGGGTCGAGGACAGCAGGTCCTCGCCCCGCAGGACGTGGGTGATCTCCATCAGCGCGTCGTCGACCGGGTTGACCAGCGTGTAGAGCGGGTCGCCGTTGGCGCGCAGCAGCGCGAAGTCCGGCACGTTCTCGGGCGAGAAGGTGATCTCGCCGCGGACCAGGTCGGTGAACGTGATCGGCTCGTCCGGCATCCGCAGCCGGAGCACCGAGGTGCGGCCGACGAACTCCTGGAGCTGCGCCGCGCTCAGCGCGCGGCAGTGACCGTCGTAGCCCTGCACCTTGGAGCCGCTGGCCTTGCGGCGCGCGTCCACCTCCTCGGTGGTGCAGAAGCAGTCGTACGCCGAGCCGGCCTCACGCAGGCGCCGGGCGATGTCGGCGTACACCGGGAACCGGTCGGACTGGCGGTAGGGGCCGAACTCGCCGCCCGCCTCCGGGCCCTCGTCCCAGTCGATGCCGAGCCAGCGCAGCGACTCGAGGATGGAGTCGTAGCCCTCCTCGGTGTTGCGGGCGAGGTCGGTGTCCTCGATGCGCAGCACCAGGGTGCCGCCGAAGTGCCGCGCGAACGCCCAGTTGAACAGGGCGCTGCGCACGTTGCCGACGTGGAGGAAGCCGGTCGGGCTCGGTGGGAAGCGGACCCGCACCTTCTCGGGGGCGAGGTCGCCGAGCACGGGGTCGGTCACAGGCTTCTCATTCAACGCTGGGTCACCTTGTTCGTCAGAGTGCCGATGCCGGCGATCGAGATCTCGACCTCGTCGCCGACCTGCATGGGGCCGACACCCTCGGGGGTGCCGGTGAGGATGACGTCGCCGGGCAGCAACGTCATCACCGAGGAGATGTACGCGACCAGCGCCGGGATGTCGAAGATCATGTCCTTGGTCGAGCCGTCCTGGACGATGTCGCCGTTCAGGTGCGTCTGCACGCTGACGCCGTCGACGAACGTCTGCGGGTCGAGGTCGGTCTCGATCCACGGGCCGAGCGGGCAGAACGAGTCGAAGCCCTTGGCGCGGGTGAACTGCACGTCGCCCCTCTGCAGGTCCCGTGCGGTCACGTCGTTGGCGATCGTGTAGCCGTGGATGACGTCGGTGGCCTTCTCGACCGGGACGTCGCGGCAGATCCGGCCGATGACGACGGCGAGCTCGCCCTCGTAGTGCAGGTTCTCGGTCTGCCGGGGATAGAAGATCGGGTCGCCGGGGCCGACCACGCTGGTGTTCGGCTTGAGGAACATCAGCGGTTCCGTCGGCAGGTCGTGGCCCAGCTCGGCGGCGTGCGCGGCGTAGTTGCGTCCGATGCCCACCACCTTGCTGCGCGGGAGCACCGGCGCAAGGAGTCGGACGTCCTCGACCTTGTGCTCCTCCTCGAGCAGCTTGATGCCGACGTAGAGCGGGTCGCCCGCGAGCGCCACGATGCGGGCGTCCTCGTCAGGCTGGCCGAACTCGTCGAGCTCGCCGGTCAGGACGCCGAACTGCGGGTCGTCCCCGGTCGTGAATCTGCAGATACGCACGTCCGGGAGCCTATCCGCCACGGGGAAGGCACCCGAATCCCTGCCGCCTAGGCTGGTCCCATGACCCCCGCCGTGCTCGACACCGTGCTCGACGAGCGGACCTGGCGCGCCCGCGCCGCGGCGCACGCGGAGCGGGTCGACGCGTTCGTGGCACCGCACCTGGCCCGCCGGGGCTCCGCGGTCAAGCACCCGGTGCACGACTTCCTGTTCACCTACTACTCCCAGCGCCCGGCGCAGCTGCGGCGCTGGCACCCGGGGTACGGCGTCGCGCTCGAGGCCGCCGACGAGTACGCCGCCCTCAAGGGCTACGGCACCGGGCCGGTCACCGTCACCCGCGAGCACGTCGCCTCCCAGCGGCCGCTGCTCGAGGCGCTGCGCACGCTGCTCACCGCGACCGCGTCGCGGCCACCGACGTTCGGCTGCTTCGGGCTGCACGAGTGGGCGATGGTCTACCGCCAGGCCGAGACCCGGCACGACTGGCCGCTGCGGCTCGGCGCCGACGGCACCGACGCGGTCGTCGAGTCGCACCGGATCGGCTGCTCCCACTTCGACGCGTTCCGCTTCTTCACCCCGGACGCCCGGCCGCGCAACACCCTCTCCCCCGGCCGCGACGACCGGGCGGCGTACGAGCAGCCCGGCTGCCTTCACGCCGGGATGGACCTCTACAAGCACGCGTTCCGGCTGACGCCGATGGTGAGCTCGGACCTCGTGGCCGACTGCTTCGAGCTCGCGCGTGACATCCGCGAGCTGGACATGCGCGCGGCGCCGTACGACCTGGCCGACCTCGGCTTCGACCCGGTCCGCATCGAGACAGCCGAGGGCAAGCAGGAGTACGCCGCGGCGCAGCGACGCTTTGCGGAGCGTGGCGCGCCCTTGCGGCGGCGGCTCATCGAAGAGTGCGCGCGCCTTCTGGGCACTGACTAAAACGCACTCTCCTGCCGATGAGCAGGGCAGTCATGGACGAATCACGTCAAGCCGTTGCTCGCGTGGGCCGGTATCGCAGGGCGACCGCCCCCGACCGGAACTCATGTCGGTCCACGAGCTCGAGCTGGATGCGCTCGCGCAGACCGGCGAGCAACGTCGGCCCGTGTCCGGCAAGGACCGGCTGCACAAGGAACTCGTACTCGTCGATCAGTCCCAGATCAGCCAGCGCCAGGGGAAGGGTCACGCCACCCACCCACAGGCCCCCGCCTGACTCCTGCTTGAGCCGCTGGACCGCTTGCCCCAGGTCGCCCCGCACCAGCTCGGCATTCCAGTCGACCCCGCGCAGCGTGCTCGACACGACGTACTTCTTCGCCCGGTCGATGGTCTCGGCGAACGGGATCTCCCACTCATCCATCCAGTCGGGCCACGTGCCCGTGGCCGGCTGCCGCCATGCCGACTCCATCATCTCGTAGGTCACCCGGCCGAACAGCAGGGCATCGGCTCGTTCCATCTCCGTGGTCCAGTAGCGCATCGACTCCTCGTCCGGGGGGATCCCTGCCTCGTGGTGAAGGCAGCCGTCGAGTGTGACGTTGATCGAGTATCGAAGTGGTCTCATGTTGTTGCCCTCCCTGGATGTGCGCCCGGACGGGCGCCTGCCGGCCCACCAGCCAACCGCAGCCGCTCGGTCCTCATCTCCTGGCACCCACCGCTGGATGGGCCCATGCCGCATTCCCGGACACTCGGCAGGCGGCGTCAAGGCATCCGCCATCCGGCAACGAGCGGACGCCACGAGCGGCTTCGGCGCGCCGTCAGCGAGCCGACACAACCGACGTTCTGAGCCGGACGGAGCAAAGGCGCGATCACGAGCAGGCTCTAGGCACCGGTCACCAGGGCCGGCCCCGACCAAGGAGCCAGACATGACCACCACACTCAACACATCCACCGGCACCACCACGGGCCCGCGCCGGCGCGTTGCCCGCGTCCTCACCGGCCTGCTGCTCACGCTGGCCAGCGTCTTCGGCATCACAGCCACCAACACCGCTCCGGCCCAAGCCGCCAGCTACGTGGAGGGCTGTTTCAGCGGAGGTACCGGCAGCTACTGGGGGGCGTCCTACCAGGTCCAGGCCTACTGGCAGGGCAGCTGGTACACGATCTTCAACGGCACGCTTGACCGCAACAACTGCGCCTACGTCAACATCGGCACCGCCCACCGGGCATACCCCTTGCGTCTCGTCGTCCACCACCGCGTGGGCACCGCTCTGTTCAGCGGCGTCTCCCCCTACAACGCCCCCGCCGGCTCCGGTCGCTGGAACGTCGGCACCGGTTCCATCAGGTGCTACGGCTGCGGGTGAGCCACCCGCGATGCGGTGGGGCGCCCCCGGGTCCCCACCGCATCGACACGTCATGCGCCGCGAAGATCCGCTACCTCCGCCGTGACGGATACGAGTCGGACAATGAAATCAGCCCCTGCCAGCGTCTCCGCCGGCAGGGGCTGTTCTCACTCCGTCCTCGTCGCGGGCGCCCCGGTCGACCGCGCCGTCCCGGCCCGCGGACCGCGCTGGCGCTTCTTCACCTCCGACACGCGGCGACACGCGTCCCCGTGGTTCGCAGGGCAGCACCCCGCTGAGGGCCGGCCGCGCCGCGCGCGTGCTCGACCACGGCGCGCTCGGCCCGGCGTACGGCGCCGACCCGGTGCTGCTGCGGGCCGACGGGCTTCGACGTGGTCATCGGGCACACCCGGCGGGTGTTCGTGGCTCCCGGCGACCGCGTGGGGGCGTGTCCGACGCGGTCGACCCGGCGCCGCTGGTCGCGTTCCGCCCGTGAGGCCGGTCGCGGCTGGTAGCGGTCAGCCAGCCAGCGAGCCGTGCTCGACGCACTCCGCGGTCCACCCGCGCGGGGTGACCTGCACCTTCATCCGGCGCCGGCACTCCGCGCAGAACCGCGGCGGCTCCATTTCCAGCCGCCGCCGGCACTCCCCGTGGTCGCGCGCGTCAGCCGCCTCGCCGCAGTGACCGCAGAACATCAGTCGCTCCCTGGCCTTGCGAGGATCACAGCGTCTTCGCGAGTTCCTTGATCGGCATCTTCAGCTCCGACAGCAGGTCGATGTCGGCGTTGGCGTCCCGGCCCAGCGTGGTCAGGTAGTTGCCGACGATGACCGCGTTGATGCCGCCGAGCAGCCCGTCGCGGGTGCCGAGGTCACCGAGAGTGAGCTCGCGTCCGCCGGCGTAGCGCAGCACGGTGCGGGGCATCGCCAGCCGGAACGCGGCGATCGTGCGCAGCGCGTCGTGGGACTCCATGATCGGCTGGTCGCCGAAGGGCGTGCCCGGGCGCGGGTTGAGGAAGTTGAGCGGCACCTCGTGCGGGTCGAGGTCGGCCAGCTGCGCGGCCAGCTCGGCGCGCTGCTCGAGGGACTCACCCATGCCGACGAGACCACCGCAGCACAGCTCCATGCCGGACGCGCGGATCATCTCGCAGGTGTCCCAGCGCTCCTCGTAGGAGTGCGTGGTCACCACCGACGGGAAGTAGGACTTCGCCGCCTCGAGGTTGTGGTTGTAGCGGTGGACGCCCATCTCCTTGAGCCGGTCCACCTGCTCCTGGGTCAGCATGCCCAGCGAGCAGGCGATGTTGATGTCCACCGCGGCCTGGATGGCCCTGATCCCGTCGCCGACCTGCGACATCAGCCGCTCGTCGGGTCCGCGGACCGCGGCGACGATGCAGAACTCGGTGGCGCCGGTGGCCGCGGTCTCCTCGGCGGCCTTGACCAGCTGCGGGATGTCGAGCCAGACCGAGCGCACCGGCGAGGTGAACTGGCCGGACTGCGAGCAGAAGTGACAGTCCTCGGGGCAGCCGCCGGTCTTGAGGCTGATGATCCCCTCGACCTCGACCTCGGGACCACAGTGCTTCATGCGTACGTCGTGCGCGAGCTGCAGCAGGTCGGGGATCTGGTCGTCGGGCAGCTGCAGCACCTCGACCAGCTCGTCGTACGACAGTCCTTCACCGTCGTCGAGGACCTTCGTGCGGGCACGCTCGAGGATGTCAGTCACCCGGCGAAGATACCGCCGTCGTGAGGTCCGGTGCTGCCGGGGTCGGTCACCGGACAGCGGGAGCGCGCACCGTCGGCGCCCGGTCGAGCAGGATGCCGAACAGGTCGCGGTGGCAGGCCAGCGCCTCCTCGTCCGAGGCCAGCGTCCGCTCAGTGCGCTCACCGCCCGCCGTGGTGACCAGCAGCCGCTCGCTCAGCGTGACCCGGCCGTCCGGCGTGGGCAGCGAGCAGACCAGCGAGGTGGCGAACTGCGAGTCCGGGTGGGTCTGCTGGAACCAGCTCGTGGCCGCGAGGTCATCGAGCTCCCGGGGCCGCAGGTCGAGGCGGTACTGCGGCGTCCCGTCCAGCAGCACGTCCAGGTCGCCCTCGGTGGTCTCGACCAGCCGGACGGTGCCGAGGGGGTCGGTCTGGTCACCGCGCTCGTCGAACCGGAACGGCTCCGCCACGAAGCGGCCGAAGCCGACGTCGACGATCCAGCGCTCGCCCGGGAGGTCCACCCGCAGGGCGAGATGGTCGTACGGCGGCCCCCACGCGCCGCCGCCCATGAACACGCGCGCGGACAGCAGGGTGACGTCGTACCCGAGATGCGCGAGAAGCGCGCCGAACGTCCCGTTGAGCTCGTAGCCGGCGCCGACGCGCCGATCCGGTCGAGGTACTCATGGGCCTGTCCGTCGTCCATCGGCCCAGTCTGCACCCGGTCGCCGCGTCCGTAGACTGCCGGGCGATGACCCCCGACACCCTGACCGCCACGGACGCGGACGCGTTGCTCGCCGCCGACCGCGCGCACCTGTGGCACCCCTACACGTCGATGACCGCCCCGACGCCGACCCGGCTGGTCACCGGCGCCGACGGCGTCCGGCTGGAGCTGGCCGGCGGGGAGCGGGTCATCGACGCGATGTCGTCCTGGTGGGCGGCCATCCACGGCTACCGGCACCCCGCGCTCGACGCGGCCGCCCGCACCCAGCTCGACGACTTCGCGCACGTCATGTTCGGCGGGCTCACCCACGCCCCCGCGGTCCGGCTGGCCGAGCGGCTGGTGGAGGTCACGCCCGACGGGCTCGAGCACGTGTTCCTCGCCGACAGCGGCTCGGTGAGCGTCGAGGTCGCCCTCAAGATGGTGCTGCAGTTCCAGCGCGGCTCGGACCGCCCGGAGCGGACCCGGCTGCTGACAATCCGCGGCGGCTACCACGGCGACACGTTCGGCTGCATGAGCGTGTGCGACCCGGTCGGCGGGATGCACTCGATGTTCGCCTCGGTGCTGCCCCAGCAGGTGTTCGCGGATCGGCCGCCGGCGGCGGGCGAGAACCTGAGCGTCTGGACCGCATCCGTCGAGCACCTCGCGGCGGAGCACGCCTCCGAGCTCGCCGGCATCGTGGTCGAGCCGCTGCTGCAGGGCGCCGGCGGCATGCACGTCTACGACGCCGAGTGCCTGCGGGTGCTGCGCCGCGTCGCCGACGAGCACGACCTGGTGCTGGTGTTCGACGAGATCGCCACCGGGTTCGGGAGGACCGGCTCCTTCTTCGCCGCCGACGCGGCCGGGGTCCGCCCCGACATCCTCTGCGTCGGCAAGGCACTGACCGGCGGCTACCTCACCCTCGCCGCCGTGCTCTGCACCTCTGCCGTCGCACGGGGGATCGCCGGCAGCGAGTCGGGCGTCCTCATGCACGGGCCGACGTACATGGGCAACCCGCTGGCCTGCGCGGTGGCCCTGGCCAACCTCGACCTGCTCGCCACCGGCGCCTGGCGCGACCAGGTCGCCGGCGTCAACGCCGGCCTGGAGGCCGGGCTGGCTGCCTGTCGCGACCTGCCCGGTGTCGCCGACGTGCGGACGCTCGGCGCGGTCGGCGTCGTGGAGCTGACCCGCCCGGTCGACGTCGTGAAGGCGACCGAGGCCGCGCTGGCCCACGGTGTCTGGATCCGGCCGTTCCGCAACCTCGTCTACACGATGCCGCCCTACCTCTGCACCGACGGGGACGTCGCCGCCATCTGCACCGCGCTGCACGCGGCGGCGAGCGCATGACCACTTCCCCCGACGGCTGGGACGGTTGGTTGGGTGCGCAGGCGGTCGCCCGCGAGACCGCGGGACTGACCCGGCGGCTGGTCCCGCGCGGCCCCGACGACGAGGTCCTCGACCTGGCCGGCAACGACTACCTGGGCCTCTCGCGGCACCCGCGGGTCCGGGCCGCGGCGGCCGAGGCGGCGACCCTCTGGGGCGCCGGGGCCGGCGCCTCCCGGCTGGTCACCGGGACGCTCGCGCTGCACGACGACCTCGAGCGCGAGCTGGCCGGGTTCCTCGGCCGGCCGGCGGCGCTGGTGACCTCGACCGGCTACCACGCCAACCTCGCGGTGGTGACCGCCCTGGTCGACCGGTCGTCGCTGGTCGTCTCCGACGCCCACATCCACGCGTCGCTGATCGACGCCGCGCGACTGTCGCGGGCCCAGGTCGTCGTCACGCCCCACAACGACGTCGACGCGGTGCGCACCGCCCTCGCCGACGCGGGTGGGCGCCGGGTGCTGGTGCTGGCCGAGTCCGTCTACTCCGTGCTCGGCGACGCGGCACCCCTGGTCGAGCTGGCCGAGGCCTGTGCCGACGCCGGTGCGCTGCTGGTCGTCGACGAGGCGCACGGTCTCGGGTTGCGGGGCGCGACCGGCGACGGGCTGGTCGCCGAGGTCGGGCTGGCCGGGCACGCGTCGGTCGTGGTCACCGCCACGCTGTCCAAGGCCCTGGGCGCCCAGGGCGGAGCCGTGCTCGGCTCCCGCGCCCTGATCGAGCACCTGGTCAACACCGCCCGGCCGTTCATCTTCGACACCGGCCTGGCCCCCTCGCCCGCCGCCGGCGCGCTGGCCGCTCTCCGGCTGCTGCGGGAGCAGCCGTGGCTGCCGTCCGTCGTGCACCGACGGATCGGCGAGCTGGGCGAGGCGCTCGGTGTCACCGAGCTGCCCGCCGGCGCGGTGCTGTCGGTGCCGATGGCCTCACCCCGGGCCGCGCTGGCCGCCCAGGCCGCCTGCCTGGCCTCCGGGCTCCGGGTGGGGTGCTTCCGGCCGCCCTCCGTCCCGGACGGGGTGAGCCGACTCCGGATCACCGCAAACGCGGGGCTCACCGACGCCGACTGGGCGCACGCGGTCGACGTACTCACGCGCGTGGTCGAGGACCCCCGGTGAGGCTGGTGCTGGTGACCGGCACCGACACCGGTGTCGGCAAGACCGTGGTCGCCGCGGCCCTGGCCGTGCGGGCCCGCGAGCACGGCACGGTGGTCGTGGTGAAGCCCGTGCAGACCGGCGTCGGACCCGGGTACGACGACTCCGGCGACGTGGACGAGGTGCACCGGCTGACCGGCTGCGCCACCCAGGAGTTCACCGCGCTGGACGAGCCGCTGGCACCCGACACCGCAGCCCGCCGGCAGGGCGTCCGCATCCCCACCGTCGCGGAGTACGCCGACCGGATCCGGGTGCTGACCGAGTTCCACGACACCGTGGTCGTCGAGGGCGCGGGCGGCCTGCTGGTCCGACTGGACGAGGCCGGCGGCACCGTCCTCGACCTCGCGGTGGAGCTGGGTTCGCGCCTGCCGCTCGAGGTCGTGGTGGTCTGCCGGGCCGGGCTGGGCACCCTCAACCACACCGAGCTGACCGTCGGCGCACTGCGGGCCCGCGGGCTCGAACCGGCCGGCCTGGTGATCGGTGCCTGGCCGGCGGCGCCGGGCCTCGCCGAGAGCTGCAACGCCGAGGATCTGCCGAGGGTGACCGGGCTGCCGCTGCTGGGGGTGCTCCCCGACGGCGCCGGCCGGCTGGACCGGGACGCCTTCACGCACGCCGTTCCGGGCTGGTTCGCCCCACCCAGCCCCCGTTGAGTGGTGGGTGGCACCCGCCAATCAACAGGGTGGGTGGCTCGTTGAGTGGTGGGTGGCTCGTTGAGTGGTGGGTGGCACCCGCCAATCAACAGGGTGGGTGGCTCGTTGAGTGGTGCGTGGCTCGTTGAGTGGTGGGTGGCTCGTTGAGTGGTGGGTGGCACCCGCCAATCAACAGGGTGGGAGGCGCGACTCAAGGGAGCGGGGGTTGAGTCGCGGCCAGCCGGGGTAGACGATGCGCGACCCGTCCCGACCCGAGGAGTGCGATGTCCTACCCGCAGCAGCCGCCCCGCCCGTCGGCGTACGACCCCGGCACTCCCGGCGCTTCGTACGACCCCGGCTCCCCCGGCTCTCCCGGCGCCCCCGGCTCCCCCGGCGCTTCCGGTGACCCCCAACACCGCGGCAGGACCGTGGCCGTCGTGGTGCTCGCGGTCGTGGGTGTGCTCGTGGTCGCCCTCGCCGGGGTGGCCATCGCCGCCGCGGGTGGCGACGAGGACCAGGCGGCTCCCGGGGTGGCCGGCGGCCCGGCCAGCTCCACCGCGGAGCCGACACCGACCGCGACCGAGCCGACTCCCGAGCCCACCCCGACCGAGACGGCGTCCGAGGACCCCGCGCCGGCTCCCGCGACCGGCAGGCTCACGGCGTCGGAGTACCAGAAGGACTGGGACTTCAGGCTCGGCGACGTGGCACTGAAGGCCAAGCACAAGGCCGGCTGGGACTACGCGACCTGCGCGCCGGTGGCCAAGGGCGGCAAGCTCGAGAAGCTGGGCTGCAAGTACGCCGTCGAGGTGACCTACACCGCCCTGGGCGGACGGCTGCAGTTCACGCACCTGTTCCTGACGCTCCCGAGCGACGCGGCCGCATCCAGGGCGGTCTCGCAGGACAAGCTCACCGACGCCGACTTCTCCATCCGCGACGAGAGCTTCGTGCCCGACTACAAGCTCGGGAAGTACCGCGACAACTCCGGCGGTTCCTGGGTCGTGGTGACCGTGGCCACGGCGAAGGCCGGGGTCAGCGAGAAGCAGCTCGAGAACTACCTGAAGTACTCCAACACCGACTTCAGCTCGGCCCTGCTCTTCCGTTTCTGACCGTCCGACGGGGACCCTAGTCACGTCGTTCGACCCCTTGCCACATCTCGACCTCGGTGCCAATGTGACCTAGATCACCGTCTCGGGAGGCAGGTCCCCATGCGCAGGTCGTACGCCGCCGTTCTCACCATGGTCGTCATCACCGGTCTCTTCGCCGGCCTGACCTCCGCGACGGGTGCGCCCGCGGCGCCGGAGCGCCGAGATCCTCTCGACGCCTACACCGCAACGGTGTCCCCGGAGACGTTGGCCGACCTGGCGGCGCAGGGCTACGACGTCGGCGAGACCGGGCGATCCGCGGGCGCCCGGACCACCGTCGACCTCGTCCTCGACCGCCGCGAGGCAGCGCGGTTGCGCGCCCAGGGCGTGAAGCTCAGTCTGACGAAGGTTAAGGGCGGCAAGACCGTCCGGCAGTTCGCCGCCGCCCAGGCGGCCGGCGGCTACACGGTCTGGCGCTCCTACGACGAGCCCGGCGGCATCCGCGACCAGATGTACGCCATCGCCCGCGACAACCCCCAGATCGCCAAGCTGGTCAAGGTCGGCACCACACACCAGGGCCGCGAGATCCTGGCCCTCAAGCTCACCCAGGGCGCCCGTGGCAAGCGTGACGGCTCCCGGCCGTCGGTGCTCTACAGCGCCACCCAGCACGCCCGCGAGTGGATCGCCACCGAGGTGACCCGGCGGCTGATGACCGACTACGTCGCCAAGTGGCGCGCCAAGGACCGCAGCGTCCGCAAGCTCCTCCGGACCAGCGAGCTGTGGTTCATGCCGGTGCTCAACCCCGACGGCTACCAGTACACCTTCGACACCGAGCGCCTGTGGCGCAAGAACCTCCGTGACAACAACGGGGACGGCCAGATCTCCGTCGGCGACGGCGTCGACCCGAACCGCAACTACCCCTCCCACTGGGGCTACGACAACGAGGGTTCTTCACCCATCCCGTCGAGCGAGACCTACCGCGGCCCGTCGGCCGCGTCCGAGCCGGAGACCCAGGCGATGATCCGCCTCTTCGACCGGGCGAAGTTCGAGTTCATGGTCAACTACCACTCGAACGGCCGGTGGCTGCTCTACAACGACGGGTGGCAGATCGGCACCCCCACCGCCGACGACCCCATCTACTACGCCCTGTCGGGCAACCTCGACAACCCGGCGATCGAGGACTTCCACCCCGGCCTCAGCTCCGACGTCCTCTACGTCACCAACGGCGAGATCGACGGCTACGCCCAGGAGGAGGACGGCACGCTCGCGTGGACCCCGGAGCTCTCCCCGGGCTGCCCCGGCTGTGGGTTCGTCTTCCCCGACGACGAGGCGCTGGTGCAGGAGGAGTTCGAGCGCAACCTGCCGTTCGCCCGCTCGGTCGCCGACTCGGCGGTGACGCCGGACGACCCGAAGACCGTCACCGGCATCGAGACCAAGCCCTTCTACGTCGAGACCGACGACGCCTACAAGAGCGGCATCCCCGGCGTCCAGCTCAGCTTCGCCAAGTCGTACGGCGACCCCCAGCCGGTCGCGGTGCTCGCCAAGCGCAGCCTCGGCAAGGTGACCGTGAAGTACACCATCAACGGCGGCAGGGAGCGCTCCGCGCCGACGAGGGAATGGGCCGGCGGCTCGACGTACGGTCAGACCTCGACGCACTACCACCAGATGCGCGGCGTGGTCACCGGCACCGACCCCGGCGACAAGGTCCGTGTGTGGTTCGAGGCCCAGGGGAAGAAGGGTTCCAAGAAGCACGGCAAGAAGCATGACAAGAAGCACCGCGTCGTGCGCGGTGGCGAGTTCAGCTACGACGCGGTGAGCGAGACGAACAAGCGGGTGCTCGTGGTGGCCGCGGAGGACTACACCGGCGCTTCGCCGGGCACCCCGACACCCGGGCCGAAGTACGTCGACTACTACACCGAGGCGCTGGCTGCGAACGGCCACCCCTCCGACGTCTACGACGTCGACGCGAGTGGACGGGTCGCCCCGGACGCGCTCGGCGTGCTCTCCCACTACGACGCGGTGGTCTGGGAGACCGGCGACGACATCGTGACCCGCACGGCGGGCCGCGCGGGAGGCAACGCCGACCGGCTGGCTCTCGACGAGATGCTGGAGTTCCGCGCCTACATGAACGAGGGCGGCAAGGTGCTCTACACCGGCGACTGGGCGGGTGAGCAGTTCACCGGCAACGTCGGCAACCAGTTCTACGACCCCCAGGGCGAGATCGCCTGCACCCCACTCCCGGCCGGCGTCGACACACGACGCTGCCTGGCACTGCGCGGCTCCGGAGACGGCACCAACGACGTGCTGCAGTACTTCTTCGGCGGCTACCTTGCGGTGGCCGGAGACGGGATCGACGAGAACGGCGACGCCTACGGCCTGACCGGCGTGGACGACCCCCTGGCGGGGCTCGACTGGACGCTCAACGGCGGCGACAGTGCCGACAACCAGCACACCACGTCGTCGTTCATCGCGACCAGTGGCCTGCTGCCGGTCGAGGAGTTCCCGCAGTTCGAGAGCTGGCCCTCGGCGCGGTGGGACAAGCCGGGCGGGCCGTTCGACCCGCACGACGGTGCGAACTACGTCTATTCGCAGATCGCGGACGTGTCCTACAAGCGGCTGACCAAGGAGATCGCGGTGCCCGCCGGCGGTGGGGACCTGAGCTTCTGGGCATCGGTCGACACGGAGGCGGACTGGGACTACATGTTCGTCGAGGCTCGCACTCCCGGCGGTGACGACTGGACGACGCTGCCGGACACCAACGGGCTCACCACGACCTCCACGGGCGAGAGCTGCCCGGCCGGGTGGCGCGAGCTGCATCCGCAGCTCGACCACTACCAGACGCTGACCGGTGACACCTGCACGCCGACCGGCAGCAGCGGCACGTGGAACGCGGCCAGCGGCAACTCGGGCGGTTGGGAGCAGTGGAACGTCGACCTGTCGGCGTACGCCGGGGAGACGGTCGAGATCTCGATCGCCTACGTCAGCGACTGGGGCACCCAGGGCATCGGCGTCTTCCTGGACGACATGGTGCTGCCCGACGGGTCGACCGCGTCGTTCGAGAGCGACCTCGATGGCTGGGCGATCACCGGTCCGCCGGAGGACAGCGGTCCGAACGCGAACAACTTCGTGCGCACCGACAGCTCCGGCTTCCCGGTCGGGGCGGCGATCACCACGCCGCGCTCCCTGCTGCTCGGGTTCGGGCTCGAGGGGATCTCCACCGCGGCCGACCGCAAGCTGGTGATGGCCCGGGCGATGGACCACCTCCTGGAGTAGTTGAGTCGTGCCTCCCACCCCGTTCAGTGGCGGGGCGCACCCACGACTCAACGGGGTGGGAGGCGCGACTCAACGAGGAAGGGCGAGGTCAGGCGGCGGTCGCGTGCCGAGGTCTCAGACCTGGTGGCGGCGCAGCCCGAAGGTCACGCCGTCGACCAGCGCCCCCCACGAGGCCTCGATCACGTTGTGCCCGACGCCCACGGTCACCCACGACGAACCGCCGTCACTCGTCTCGATGAGCACCCGGGTGGTCGCGTCGGTGCCGTGACCCTGGTCGAGGATCCGCACCTTGTAGTCGATCAGCTCGAACTTGGCGACCTCCGGATAGGCCTGTCCGATCGCCTGCCGCAGCGCGTGGTCGAGCGCGTTGACCGGCCCGTTGCCCTCGCCGGTGACCACGATCCGCGCGCCACCGGCACGGAGCTTGACGGTCGCCTCGGAGGTGGCCTCCTCGCCGGGAAGCGCGTTCGGCTGGGTCTCGGTGATCACCCGCCACGACTCGATGTCGAAGTACGACGGCCGGGCGCCCTCGACCTCCTCGACCAGCAGCAGCTCGAACGACGCGTCGGCGGCCTCGAACGTGTAGCCGGTCGCCTCCATCTCCTTGACCCGGCGGGTGATCCGGGTGATCGCGTCCTTGTCGTCGGCCAGGTCGAAGCCGAGCTGGCGACCCTTGAGCTCGATGGACGCACGGCCGGCCATGTCGGAGACCAGCAGCCGCATGTCGTTCCCGACCGCGACCGGGTCGAGGTGCTGGTAGAGGTTCGGGTCGACCTTGATCGCCGAGGCGTGCAGCCCGGCCTTGTGCGCGAACGCCGAGGTGCCGACGTACGGCTGCCGCGACGCGGGCGGGAAGTTGGTCACCTCGGCCACCGCATGGGCGATCCGCGTCGCCTCGGAGAGCAGCCCCTCGGGGAGTACCCGCCGGTCCAGCTTGAGCTCGAGGTTGGCGACCACCGCCACCAGGTCGGCGT
Source organism: uncultured Actinomycetota bacterium (assembly GCA_963767955.1). GTDB lineage: Bacteria > Actinomycetota > Actinomycetes > Propionibacteriales > Nocardioidaceae > Nocardioides. Next base: position 1,777,050 of record CAVYGA010000003.1, read on the forward strand.
TCCCGGTGCGCTCGCCGTACCCGTTGATCGTGCCCTGCACGTGGGAGGCGCCCGCGTCGACCGCGGCCAGCGTGTTGGCGACCGCGCACCCCGTGTCGTTGTGGCAGTGGATGCCGACCCGGACACCGGTGGTGTCGATCACGTCGTGGACCACGTCGGAGACCCAGCCCGGCAGCATCCCGCCGTTGGTGTCGCACAGGGCCACCACCTCGGCACCGGCCTCGGCGGCCGCACGCAGCACCTCGAGGGCGTAGTCGCGGTTGGCGCGGTAGCCGTCGAAGAAGTGCTCCGCGTCCAGGAAGACCTGCTGCCCCTCCGCGCGCAGGTGGGCGACGGTGTCGCGGACCATCGCGAGGTTCTCCTCCAGCGTGGTCCGCAGCGCCAGCTCGACGTGCCGGTCGTGCGACTTCGCGACCAGCGTGACCACCGAGGCGCCGCTGTCGCGCAACGCCGCCACCAGCGGGTCGTCCGCGGCCGGTACGCCGGCGCGCCGGGTCGCGCCGAAGGCCGCCAGCCGGGCGTGCTTCAGGTCGAGGTCCTCGGCGGCGCGGCGGAAGAACTCGGTGTCGCGCGGGTTGGCCCCGGGCCAGCCGCCCTCGATGTAGCCGACACCGAGCTCGTCGAGCTGACGCGCGATCGCCAGCTTGTCGGTGACGGAGAGGTTCAGCCCCTCCTGCTGCGCGCCGTCGCGCAGGGTGGTGTCGTAGACGTGGAAGGAACCCTGGAGATCCATGGCGAACTCACTTCGGTGGCGGACTGGCGACTCTGGCGATCGGGTGGGGCAATAAAAAAACCTCCCGTGGGGACGAGAGGTTGCGCGCCGGGAGGGTGTCTCGGCGCGCTACGGAATGATGGTGCTGGGGTTGCGCATGACACGAGTGTGCCATGGCGCGGTGACCCTGTCGGGCCTGATCTCAGAAACCGGCCATCGGGGTTGGCCATTCGACTGACGGACCGGGGGCATGGGGACCTATGCTTGCCAGAATCAGGGGGACGTCAGCAGTCAGGGGAACGGCGCCATGCGGATCAGCAAGCTCAGTGAACTCGCGGGACTCCCGGTGGGGACCGTCAAGTTCTACCTTCGGACCGGCCTGTTGCACGCCGGCCGGGCCACCAGCGCCACCCAGGCGCAGTACAACGACTCGCACGTCGACCGGCTCCGGTTGATCCGTGCGCTTCTCGAGGTGGGTCACCTCCCCCTCGCAGACATCCAGCGGGTGGTCGACGCCATCGACCTCCCGACCCAGGACGCGACCACGAACGTCGCGCTGGTCCAGCAGGCCATCAGCCCGCAGCTCGAGGGGGACGACGTCGTCGACCTCGCCCGGGCGAGGGAGCTGGTCGACGAGCTCGGCTGGACCATCGCCACCGACTCGCCGCACCTGCCGCACCTCGCGCGTGCGCTGGCTGCCCTCGACAGCGTCGAGCAGCCCGCCGGCCGCGACCGGCTGCGGGTGTACGCCGAGTCCGCGTCGCACGTGGCGCGCAACGACGTCGACCTGATCACCGACACCCCGGACGTCGACAAGCCGGTCGTCGCGGCGGTCTCGGGCGCGATCTACGAGACCGTCTTCGCGGCGCTGCACCGGCTCGCGGTCGAGAACCAGACCACCCGTCGCCGCAGCCGGATCCCCGGCCCGCGGGTCTCGATCCCCCACGCCTGACGCCGGGCTCGGACCCGGCGCTGCCGGGGTCCGAGCTCGGGAGTCAGACCAGGCGACCGAACCAGGACCCGTCGAGCGTCGGCGAGCCCTGGGCCGGCGACCAGTCGACGCCGCGACCATCGACGGTCAGAACGCCGCCGACGACCAGCGCCAGCAGGACGGCGGTCGCCACCGCCCAGCTGCGCCCGCTGCGTGCCAGCGGATGCGTGAGCCGGCGCACCGGCGAGCGCAGTCGGGCCGCCCCGGGTCCCGTCCACAGCACCAGGCCGGTGAGCGCGCCCAGCGAGAACAGCGCCCAGCCCAGGCCGGCGCCGAGCGCCACCAGCACGAGCACCGCGCTGCCGGCGAGCAGCACGGCCCAGGCCAGCAGGAGGCCCGTTCCGGGCAGTGAGGCCAGCAGGAACCAGGGCGCCGTCAGCGGCGTCAGCAGCACGTCGTACCACCTGCTGCCGCGCAGGCCCCGCCGGTCGGTGGCCCGGGCGCCGGTGAGGGACAGGCCGCGGGCCAGTACCACCAGGACCGCGAGCGCGATCGCGGTGAGATAGGGCGCGACGACGGCGACGGTGCCCACGCCGGCCAGCACGGTGATCCCCAGGAGTCCCCGGCGCAACCGCTCGGCGGCGGAGGGGCGCTGCGGCTGGTCCTCCCACGAGGCCGGGATCCAGTCGGCGCCGTACGGCTCGGCCGGGTCCGGCGCGATCGGACCACGGTCCGCCGGCGGCGGGGTCTGGTAGGGCTGGTGGTTCGGGGCCGGGTCGGGGTACGCCGCGGGGTCGTCGTCGTAGCCCCGCGTCGGCAGGTCGTCCAGCCGCGTGGTGGCGTCCGGACCCAGCGACCACAGCAGCGACTCCAGGTCGTGCGGCTGGGTGTGGGGTACGTCGTCGATCGGCGCCCGCGGGCTGGTCGGCACCGCCCCGAGCGCGTGCAGCACCTCGGCCAGCGGCGGGCGCCGGGAGGGGTCGGGGTCGAGGCCGCGGGTGACCAGCGGCAGCATCCGCGGGTCGAGACCCCCGAGGTCGTGCTGGCCCCGGCGGACCCGGTCCATGATCGCCATCGACGGCCCGCGCCCGAACGGTGCGCGGCCGGTGCCGGCGAACGCGACGGTGGCCGCCCAGCCGTGCACGTCGGCGGCGGTCGTCGGGTCCTCGCCGTGCAGCGTCTCCGGGGCGATGTAGCCCGGGGTGCCCAGCAGCCAGCCGGTCCGGGTCAGCCGCACGTCGTCGGCGACCCGGGCCAGCCCGAAGTCGATCAGGACCGGGGTCCGGCCCTCCATCAGCACGTTGGACGGCTTGATGTCACGGTGCAGGACGCCCGCCGCGTGGACCGCGTCGAGCGCCTCGGCCAGCGCCCGGGCGAACCAGGTCAGGTCGGCCCCGGCGATGGCGCCCTCGTGCTTGACGTGGTCGCTGAGCACCAGACCGGGGACGTAGCGGGTGGCGACGTACGGGATCGGGCCGTAGGGGTCCGCGTCGATGATCTCGGCGACCCGGGGGCTCCGCACCCGGCTCAACGAGTTGACCTCGCGGGCCAGCCGGTCGCGGGCCTCGTCGTCACCGACGACGTGCGGCCGGAGGACCTTGACCGCGAGCCGGCGCCCGTCGGCCGCCTGTCCCAGGTGGACCACTCCCATGCCGCCCTCGCCCAGCCGGGTCAGCATCCGGTAGGGCCCGACCATGATCGGCCCGGGCGGCGACCCGGGCGACTGCGGGGAAGAGGTCACGCAGCGAGGTTACCCGCGGAGCGGCCCGTCTCAGGCGAGCGACGCCGGTCGGCGCTCAGACGACCCGGTGCATCCAGCCGAAGGTGTCGTCGGCGCGGCCGTACTGGATGTCGACCAACGCCTGGCGGATCTCCAGCGTGAGGTCGGTGCTCTGCGGAGCCGGCACCTCGCCGCCGTCCCACTTGAGACTGCCGACCGGGGTGACGACTGCGGCGGTGCCACAGGCGAAGATCTCGGTGATCGCGCCGCTGGTCACGCCGTCGCGCCACTCGTCGATGGAGATCCTGCGCTCCTCGACCTGGTGGCCGAGCTTGCCGGCGATCTCGATCACCGACGCACGGGTGATGCCCTCGAGGATGGTGCCGGTCTCCGGGGTGACGATGCGGCCGTCGTCGAAGACGAAGTACATGTTCATCCCGCCGAGCTCCTCGACGTACTGCCCGTCCTGGGCGTCGAGGAACACGACCTGGTCGCAGCCGTGCTCGGTCGCCTCCTGCTGGGCGACGAGGGAGCTCGCGTAGTTGCCTCCGGTCTTCGCGGCACCCATGCCCCCGCGCCCGGCGCGGGTGTACTCCTCGGTCAGCCACAGCGTGACCGGCTTGACCCCGCCCTTGAAGTAGGCGCCGGCCGGGGACGCGATCACCATGAACGTCACGTGCTGCGCGGGTCGCACCCCGAGGAAGACCTCGGAGGCGATCATGAACGGGCGGACGTAGAGGCTCTTCTCCCCCGCGGCGTCCGGCACCCAGCGCTGGTCGGTGCCGACCAGCGCGTCGACGGCCGCGACGAAGTCGTCGGGATCCAGCACCGGGAACGCCAGCCGGTGGCTCGAGCGCACCATCCGCTCGGCGTTCTTCTCCGGGCGGAAGGTCCACACCGAGCCGTCCGCGTGCCGGTAGGCCTTCATGCCCTCGAAGGTCTCCTGCGCGTAGTGCAGCACGGCGGTGGCCGGGTCCATCGACAGTGGCGCGTACGGCGTCACGCGGGCGTCGTACCAGCCCTTCTCCGGGGTCCACTCGACCGTGAACATGTGGTCGGTGAAGTGCTGGCCGAACCCGGGGTTCGCGAGGATCTCGGCGAGGCGCGCGTCGTCGACCGGAGCGGTGTTGGCGGTGGTGCTGATCTGCATGGTGCTCACGCTAGCGGACGTTTCGTCGCTGCGGGTTTTCCCCGGTCGACCGGGGAAACCTGTGCTTGACGGGCATTGCAACGCCTGACAAGCAAGGGATTCCCCGGTCGACCGGGGAAAGCAACGGCTACCCGGCTACCCGCGCGGCGATGGCGTCGCCGACCTCGGACGTACGCCGAGCGCTGCCGGGGGTGCGCCCGGCCAGGTCCGCGATCGCGGCGGTCTCGACGGCAGCCGCGGCATCGGCGCACCCGAGATGCTCGAGCAGCAGCCCGGCGGAGAGGATCGCCGCCGTGGGGTCGGCCTTCTGCTGCCCGGCGATGTCGGGCGCGGAGCCGTGCACGGGCTCGAACATCGAGGGCGCGGTCCGGTCGGGGTTGATGTTCCCCGAGGCGGCCAGGCCGATGCCACCGGTGATCGCGGCCGCGAGGTCGGTGATGATGTCGCCGAAGAGGTTGTCGGTGACGATCACGTCGAAGCGGGACGGGTCCGTGGTCATGAAGATGGTCGCCGCGTCGATGTGGAGATAGTCCACGCTCACGTCGGGGAACTCCGTCGCCACCTCGCCCACCAGCCGCGACCACACCGCTCCGGCGTGGACGAGCACGTTGGTCTTGTGGACCAGGGTGAGCTTCTTGCGGCGCTGCCGCGCGCGGGCGAAGGCGTCACGGACCACCCGCTCGACGCCGTAGGCGGTGTTGACGCTGACCTCGGTGGCCACCTCGGCCGGCGTGCCGACCCGCAACGCGCCGCCGTTGCCGGTGTAGGGGCCCTCGGTGCCCTCGCGGACCACCACGAAGTCGACCTCACCCCTGGCGAGGACCCGGTCGGCGAGGGGTGAGACCACCCCGGGGAAGATCCGGGACGGCCGGAGGTTGACGTAGTGGTCGAGCTCGAAGCGCAGCCGCAGCAGCAGCCCGCGCTCGAGGATGCCGGGCGGCAGGTTGGGGTCACCGGGCTTGCCGCCGACCGCGCCGAGCAGGATCGCGTCGTGCTCGCGGATCTCCGCGAGCACGCTGTCCGGGAGCACCTCGCCGGTGGCGAGGTAGCGCTCGGCGCCCAGGTCGTAGCGCGTCGGCTCGAACTTCACCCCCGCCGGGGCGGCGGCCTCGAGGACCTTCAGGGCCTCGGCGGTCACCTCCGGTCCGATGCCGTCACCGGGGATGACGGCGAGCGTGGTGGTCTTCGAGTCCGGGGTCGTCATGCGGCCGAGGCTAGTTGTCGTCGGGGCGCGGACCGCCGTTGTCTCGCAGGTCAAGCGCCTCCTGGACCGCCTCGTAGCTGCTCGGGTTCTCGGGGTTGTGGCTGGCCGGGCCCCACTCGGGGTACATGTCGTACATCGTCTTCTCCTGGGTCGTGATGGGTTCGGTGGTCGGTGTCGGGGTCGCTGACGACCGTCTCGACACCGAGACGCCCCGCGGCGGGGGTGGAACGAACGGATCCACGGATCGCGTGGACGGGTTCGGTCGGTGGTGACCGGGAGAGATGCGGATCGCGCGGTGCTGCCGGCGGACCCGCCGCGGAGGCGTCTTCAGCTGTGCCGGCTGAGCCGGACTTGTGGGGCCACACGACGACCACCGCGACGAGGTGGCCTCACTGAGCAGTCAGAACTGCTGGGCCTCGCCGCGGCGCTCGATAAGTACGAAGACGCTCCGCATGGTGCGATCACCGTACGACGGCCCGGACGGAGTCGCGACACCTTTCCCCATTCGGCTCACATTGCGAGACAGGAGTACCAGGATGAGAGACTCGCCGGCATGAGTCATCCGCCCGACCTGCCCCCGATCGTGTCCCGTGCCTTCGACGTCTGCCGCAAGGCGGGGTACGTGTCGTTCTGCCGCAACGAGACCGGTCGGCTGCTGGCCGCGCTGGCCGCCACCCGGGAAGGAACCCTGGCGGAGTTCGGCACCGGGTGCGGAGTCGGCACCGCGTGGCTGCGCTCGGGCGTCCGCGAGGGCATCACGCGCATCCTGTCCGCGGAGCTCGACGCCAAGCTGGCCGGGTCGGCGCAGGAGATCTTCGCCGACGACGACCAGGTCGACGTGCTGGCCGCGGACTGGTCGACGCTGCACGACAAGGGACCGTTCTCCCTGCTGTTCCTGGACTCCGGCACACCCTCCGCCGTCGGCGTCGACTCCATCGTCGACCTGATCGAGCCCGGCGGCATCGTGGTGCTCGACGACTTCACGCCGTGCGAGTCCTGGCCGCCGATCTTCATGGGCCGGGTCGACACGCTGCGCGAGTCCTGGCTCACCGACGAGCGGTTCACCGCGGTCGAGGTGATGATCGCCCCGGACGCCTCCGCGATCATCGCGACCAGGCGCTGACGCAGCCCCGGACGAGGCATGATGACCTCGTGAGCGGGGGCTGGTGGCTGGCGATCGTCGCCGTGGGTGTGGTCGGCTGGGCGCTCTGGGTCGAGGTGCGCCTGTCCTTCTCGGAGCGGCTGGCAGCCTGGTGGGTGCGCCTGGCCCGCGGCCGGGGCCGCTGGGCCGGACCACTGTCGTCGCTGGTCTCGCTCGCCTGCCTGGCCGCGTTCCTCGTCGTCTGCCTGGTGGGCGCCGGCATCGCCGGGCCCAGCGGCACCGAGGCGGCCGCCCTCTGGGCGATCCTCCCCGGGACCCTGGCCTACGCGCCGTTCGCCTTCGCCACGGTGCCCAGCAAGACCACCGCCTACCGTCACTGGCGCGGCGACCTCCATGACGCCGGCGCCGACGCGCTGCTGTCGCGGCGCATCGCCTGGTGGGCCGGCCCGGTGTCCCTGCTCGGCGTCGTCTCGATGCTGCTCGTGCTGTTCCAGATCCTCCTCGACTAGCGTGCGCGCATGACCGACGCCGCGATCGCCGCCCCCAGTGAGGCCGCCGCGGATGCCGGCGAGCAGGTCGTGCGGGCCGGCGGCAACGCGATCGACGCGGCGATCGCGGCCGCGCTCGTCGCCATGGTCAACGAGGTCGGGCTGGTGTCGCTGAGCTCCGGCGGCTTCGTCACCGTGCAGCCTCCCGGCGCGGCGGCGTACACCGTGGACGGCTGGATGGACATGCCCGGCCAGGGCCGGCTCGCCGACGGCGCGACCTGGGACGTCGAGACCGAGTACGGCGGCGGGGTGGCGATCACGATCGGGCCCGGGTCCGTGGCGACCCATGGGTCCCTGGCCGCGTTCGGAGAGGCCCACGCGCGCGACGGCCGGTTGCCCTGGCGGGAGGTGGTCGCGCCGGCGATCGGCGTGGCCCGTGGCGGATTCCGGTTGAGCCCGGCGTCTCGCTACTACCTCGACTACGTGCACGACGACGTCTTCGGCTGGGACCCGGCCAGCCACGCGGCCGTCCACGACGAGGACGGCGAGATCACCACGGGCCTGGTGGTGGTCCCCGACCTCGCGGAGTCCCTGGAGCTGATCGCCGCCGACGGCCCCGACACGATGCACTCCGGTGAGCTGGCCCGGCGGATCGGTGCGGACGTGCTGGAGCGCGGCGGGCTGCTCGGGCCCGACGACCTCGCGGCGTACCGCCCGGCGGTCCGGCCCTCGCTGACCACGACCGTGGCCGGCTGGGCGCTGGCCACGACGCCACCGCCGTCGGTGGGCGGGGTGGTGCTGGCGGCGATGCTGCGGCTGCTCGAAGGCCGCCCCCATGGCCCGTGGCAGGCCGCGGACGTCGAGCACCTGGTGCGGGTGCAGCGCGCGGTGCTGGGCCACCGGCTCGACGTGCTCGACGGCTCCGACGCGCTGGAACGGGACGCGGCCGCCTACCTCGACCTGGTCGACGCCGACCACCGACAGGTGCTCGAGTCCGGGTCCACCGCCCACGTCTCGGTGACCGATCGCGCCGGCGCCGCCTGCTCGGTGACGGTGTCGTCGGGGTACGGCGCGGGGATGGTCGCCGCGGGCACCGGGATCTGGCTCAACAACTGTCTCGGCGAGCAGGAGCTCAACCCGCGAGGCCTGCACGGGCTGCCCCGTGGCGCCCGGCTGCTGTCCAACATGGCACCCACGGTCGGCCGGCACCCGGACGGGTCCGTGCTGGCGATCGGCTCCCCCGGCGCCGACCGGATCACCACCGCGGTCGTGCAGGTGCTGGCCGGTTTCGTCGGCGGGCTAGGCCTGGCCGAGGCGGTGCACCACCCGCGGGTCCACGTGCACCGTGCCGGACGTGCGGACGAGGTGGTCCGGCGGGAGACGGAGCTGTCGATGTACTTCGGTGGCGTCGGTGCCGCGCTCACGCAGCCTGACGGTCACCTGCTGGCGGCAGCCGATCCTCGTCGCGACGGCGCGGTGCGCCTGGTGCGGGGAGCGCGACCGTGAACCACGGCAGCATCAGCTGGGCCAGCGGCCCGATCAGCAGCGCGTAGAGCACCGTGCCCAGGCCAAGCACCCCGCCGAGCAGCAGCCCCAGGACCACGACCGTGACCTCGAGCCCGGTGCGAACCAGCCGCAGCGACCAGCCGGTGCGCCGGGCCAGCCCGGTCATCAGCCCGTCACGCGGCCCGCGGCCGAACTGGCTGCCGATGTAGAGGGCGGTGGCCAGGCCGTTGCCGACGATGCCCAGGACCAGCAGGGTCACCCGCAGCCAGAGGGCGTCGGGGACCTGCAGCAGCGCGAGGGTCGCGTCAGCGGCCACCCCGACGACGATCGCGTTGGACACGGTGCCGAGTCCGGGCACCTCACGCAGCGGGATCCAGAGCAGCAGCACCACGAAGCTCATCACCACGATGACCTCGCCGAGGCTGAGCGGCAGGAACCGGACCAGGCCGGAGTGCAGCACGTCCCAGGGGGCCAGGCCGAGCTCCGCCCGGACCATCATCGCCAGCGAGACGCCGTACAGCACCAGGCCGACATAGAGCTGCGGCAGCCGGCGGGCCAGCCGGCCGGCGCGCACCTGCGCCACCGGCCCGAGGTCGGTCAGGAGGGGCCGCGGTCGTGAGGGGGTCTGCGTGCTCATGTCCCCAGTCTGCGGGAGATTGGCCTTGGCTGAAATGGCCAATCGTGAGAAAGTGGTCTGCATGATCCGTTCCGTCGCCGCCTCACGGGTGGCCACCCTGGTCGGTGACTTCGACCGCTCCCCCGCCTACGCCGGCCTCGCCGACGCCCTGCGCCTGCTGATCGGCGACGGCCGCATCGCCCTGGGCACCCGGCTCCCCAGCGAGCGGGAGCTCACCGACGCGCTCGGCGTCTCGCGGACCACGGTGACCCGGGCGTACGCCGCCCTGGCCGAGGGTGGGTACGCCGAGGCGCGCCAGGGCGCGGGCACCTTCACGCGGGTGCCCGGGGGCCGCTCGCGCGCGCACGACCGGGCACTGCTGCCCGGCCCCGACGACGGCGACGCCATCGACCTCAACTGCGCGGCCGCCTCCGCACCGCCCGGCATCGCCGCGGCGTACGTCAACGCGGTCGCCGAGCTGCCGGCGTACCTCGGTGGCCACGGCTACTTCCCGGCCGGCCTGCCGCGGCTCCAGGAGGCGATCGCCTCGACGTACGCCGACCGCGGGCTGCCCACGGACCCGGAGCAGATCATGGTCACGCCGGGCGCGCTGTCGGCGACCGCGATCGTGGCGCGGGCCCTGACCGGGCCCGGCGACCGGGTGCTGGTGGAGTCGCCGGTCTACCCCAACGCCACCCAGGCGATCCGGCAGGGCGGCGCCCGGATCACCGGCAGCCCGGTCGACCCCGAGGGGTGGGACCTGCACGCGGTGGCCGCCGCGCTGCGGCAGACCTCGCCGCGGCTGGCCTACCTGATCCCCGACTTCCAGAACCCGACCGGGCACGTGATGCGCGACGAGCAGCGGGCGGAGTACGCCACCCACCTGCGGCGCACCCGCACGGTCGCGGTCGTCGACGAGGCGCACCAGGCGCTGGCACTCGAGGGGCAGGACATGCCGCGGCCGTTCGCGGCGTACGCCCCGGACACGATCACCATCGGCAGCGCCAGCAAGTCGTTCTGGGGCGGCCTGCGGCTGGGATGGCTGCGTGCGCCGCACGCCCGGATGGAGGCCCTCACCCAGTCGCGGCTGGGGCTGGACCTCGGCGCCCCGGTGCTCGAGCAGCTGGTGCTGACCCGGCTGCTGGCCGCGCCCGAGGAGATCCTCGCCGCGCACCGGACCCGGCTGCGCGAGCAGCGCGACGGCCTGGCCGCGGCGGTCTCGCGCGAGCTTCCGGAGTGGGGCTACCACCTGCCTCGCGGCGGGCTGGCGCTGTGGTGCCAGCTGCCGGCGCCGGCCGCGACCGCGGTCGTCGCCGACGCCGAGGCCCGAGGGGTGATCGTCGCGCCCGGCCCGGTGTTCGCCGCCGAGGGCGGTCTCGACCACTTCGTGCGGATCCCCTGGACCCGCCCGGTCGACGAGCTCGAGGCGGCCGCCCGCCGCCTCGCCGAGTCCTGGCACGCCGTCTGGCAGGACGGCCGGCACCCCCGCTCGACCCGGCTCACCCCCCGCCTCACCGTCGCCTGACCTGTGGACAACCCGGGATAGTCCCTGACGTTCGGGCCCTCATCCGGTCGAAATCGGGGCCCGACTGTCAGGGACTATCCCGAGATGTGCGGGCTGCGGGGTCCATGAGGCGGATGGGGTGGAATCAGGTGAGGTCGGCGGCGCGGACGCTCTCGGCGTTGATGGCGGACTCGATCTCGTCGAGGGTCTCGGCGGGGATCGCGGAGTCGACGGAGAGGGCGACCAGCGCCTGGCCACCCTTGGCGTCGCGGGCCACCTGCATGCCGGCGATGTTCACGCCGGCGTCGCCGAGGATGCCGCCGACCGTGCCGACCATGCCCGGACGGTCCTCGTAGCGGAAGAACGCCAGGTGCTCGGTGGGCTCGATGTCGACGTCGAAGCCGTTGACCTCGACCAGCCGCTCCTTCTGGTTGATCCCGATCAGGGTGCCGCTCACCGAGACCTGCGAGCCGTCCCCCAGGGTGCCGCGGATGGTGATCAGGTTGCGGTGGTCGGGGCTCTCGGCGTCGGCCACGAGGCGTACGGCGGTGCCGCGCTCGGCGGCCAGCAGCGGCGCGTTGACGTAGGACACCTGGTCCTCGACGACATCGGAGAACACGCCCTTGAGCGCGGCCAGCTCCAGGACCTTCACGTCGAACTCGGTGATCTCGCCGCGCACCTCGACGTCGATCTGCTGGGCGACCTCGCCGGCCAGCGCGGTGAACACGCGCCCGAGCTTCTCGGTCAGCGGGATGCCCGGGCGGACCTCCTCGGCGATCACGCCGCCCTGGACGTTGACGGCGTCGGGCACCAGCTCACCCGAGAGCGCGAGCCGCACCGACCTCGCGACCGCGATGCCGGCCTTCTCCTGCGCCTCGTCGGTGGACGCGCCCAGATGCGGGGTGGCGACGACGTTCTCGAGCTCGAAGAGCGGGCTGTCGGTGCACGGCTCCTGCGCGAAGACATCCAGCCCCGCCGCGGCGATCCGGCCGGTCTTCAGCGCGTCGTACAGGGCGTCCTCATCGACGATCCCGCCGCGGGCCGCGTTGACCAGCACCAGAGACGGCTTGGCCTTGGCCAGCTGCTCGGACCCGATCAGCCCGATCGTCTCCGACGTCTTCGGCAGGTGCACGGACATGAAGTCGGCCTCGGCGAAGAGCGTGTCGAGATCGACGAGCCGGACACCCATCTGCGCGGCCCGGCCGGCCTGCACGTAGGGGTCGAAGGCGATCACCTTCATGCCGAACGCGGAGAGCCGCTGGGCGACCAGGACGCCGATCCGGCCGAGGCCGACGATGCCCACGGTCTTCTCGTAGAGCTCGATGCCGGTGTACTTCGACCGCTGCCACTCGCCGCTCTTCAGCGCGGCGTGCGCCGGGCTGAGGTGGCGCGCCGCGGCCAGCATCAGCGCGACCGCGAGCTCGGCGGCCGAGACGATGTTGGAGGTCGGCGCGTTGACCACCATGACCCCGGACTGGGTGGCGGCCTTGACGTCGACGTTGTCGAGCCCGACGCCGGCCCGCGCGATCACCTTGAGCCGGCCGGCGGCAGCCAGCGCCTCGGCGTCGACCCGGGTCGCGGAGCGGACCAGGATCGCGTCGACATCGGCGATGGCCGCCAGCAGCTCGGCGCGGTCCGCGCCGTTGCACTGCCGGATCTCGAAGTCCGGCCCGAGCGCCTCCACGGTCGCGGGGCTGAGCTCTTCGGCGATGAGTACGACGGGCTTGCTCACGGCGATGTCCTCGATGTGGTCGTGGGTGTGTGACCCGTGTCCACGCGGCCCGACGGCGGCTCGGCGTGGAGGGTCGTGCACGACGCTGTGCCCGAACCGCCAGCCTACCCGACCGCCGTGGCCGCAAATGGGTTGCGTCCACCACCCACACCGTCGATATCGTCGGGTCCGTGGACATCCGCTGACGACTCCGTGCCCGCCACCGCCAGGTGGTCCGTCTCGTCATCCCCGGGAGCTACGATGCCCACCGCCGCAACCCTCACCGTCTCCGGTCTCGAGGTCGCCTTCGGCGCCCGTACCCTGATCTCCGGCCTCGACCTCGTGCTCTCCGCCGGTGACGTCACCGCGCTCGTCGGCCCGAACGGCTCGGGCAAGTCCAGCCTCATGCGCACGCTCGTCGGCGAGCTGCCGCGCGAGGCCGGCTCGATCCGGCTGGCCCCGGATGACGCCAGCATCGGCTGGCTGCCCCAGACGCTGCCCGAACCGGAGGAGACGCTGCTCGACTACGCCCGGCGGCGCACCGGGGTGGCCGCGGCCGACCGCGCCCTGCACGCGGCGTCCGAGGCGCTGGCGGACACCGCGCCGGGGGCCGCCGAGGAGTACGCCGCGGTGCTCGAGCGCTGGCTGGCGCTCGGCGCCGCCGACCTCGACGATCGACTGCCGCAGGTGGCCGGTCAGCTCGGCCTGGTCGTGGACGTGGGCCGGCCGCTGGGTTCGCTCTCGGGTGGCCAGGCGGCGCGCGCGGCGCTCGCGTCGGTGCTGCTCAGCAGGTACGACGTGCTGCTGCTGGACGAGCCGACCAACAACCTGGACGCGCCCGGCCTCGCGGTGATGGCGGAGTTCGTCACCTCCCACCCGGGACCGGTGCTGGTGGCCAGCCACGACCGCGACTTCCTCGACCGGGTCGCCACCCGCGTCGTCGAGCTCGACCTGGCCCAGCAGCGGATCCGCCACCATGCCGGCGGTTGGTCCGATCACGTCGCCGCCCGTGACCTGGAGCGACAGCAGGCGCGCGAGGCGTTCGAGGAGTACGCCGGCACCCGCGACCGGCTGGTCGCGCAGTCGCAGCAGCGGGCGGACTGGGCCGCGACCGGCCGTCGCAACGTGGCCCGCGGGGACGAACCCGACAAGCACATCCGGGAGAAGCACAAGGCGCGCGCCGACCGTCAGGCCGGCAAGGCGGCTCGGATCCGGCAGTCCGTCGACCGCCTCCCGGAGGTGGCGCAGCCGCGCAAGGAGTGGGAGCTGCGCTACGCGATCGCGGCCGGCCCCGAGTCCGCCGAGGTCGTCTGGACCCTCGACCGGGTCGAGGTGACGCGCGGCGACTTCCATCTCGGCCCCGTCGACCTGACGGTGGCCCGGGGCGACCGGCTGGCGCTGGCCGGCGACAACGGCACCGGCAAGTCCACCCTGCTGGCCGCCATGCTCGGCGAGCTGCCGGTCTCGGCCGGCCGGCTGACCCAGGGGTCACGCGCGCGGATCGGGGTGATCGACCAGCCGCGCTCGCTGCTGGAGACCGGGGCCCCGGTCGTCGACGTGGTCCGGGCCGAGCTCGAGCGCGCCGGCGAGCCCGTCCCGGACCGCGGTGCGGTCCGGACGCTGCTGGCCAAGTTCGGTCTCGGTGCCGAGCACGTCGACCGACCCGCCCGGAGCCTGTCGCAGGGCGAGCGGACCCGCGCGCTGCTGGCTCTCTTCCAGGCGCGGGCGGTCAACGTGCTGGTGCTCGACGAACCGACCAACCATCTCGACGTACCGGCGATCGAGCAGCTGGAGTCGGCGCTGGCCACCTTCTCCGGCACCCTGGTCGTCATCAGCCACGACCGGGCCTTCCTCGACCGGGTCAGGGTCGAGCGCACGCTCCACCTGGGTGTCACGCACGCATGACCCGTCACGTCGACCGATCGGTCACACCTGGTCCGATCCGCGAACAGGAAGCACCACTCGCTGGCAGGCTGTCACCATGCCTGAGGCCTTCTGCTCCCACTGCGGCGCGCTGCGAACGTCGCGTGCCCCCGCCTGCTCGTCCTGCGGGGGCGAGCTCGACGGTGGGCGGTCGGCAGCGGTGGCCGCACCCGCCCTCGGGAACGTGGCCCGGAAGCCGCGTCACCTGCTGATCGCGCTCGTGGCCGCGCTGGTCTCGATCATCGCCGTGCTCGCGTTCGTCGTCCTGGGCTGAGCCGCCCGGCACCGGCGGCGGAGAGCCGGTCAGACCTCGCAGCCGTCCGGACCGCAGGCCTCGCCGCCGCCCACGACCTCCAGCGCCGGGTGGGCATCGGCCCAGGCCCGGTCGAGCACCTCCCGCAACGTCTCGGCCGGCTGCGCGCCGGAGACGCCGTACTTCCGGTCGATGACGAAGAACGGCACGCCCGATGCGCCGTACGCCTGCGCCTGCTCGATGTCGGCGTACACCGCGTCGCGGTACTCCGCGGAGGCCAGCACCTGCTCGACCCGCTCCGGATCCAGTCCGGCGGCCTTCGCGACGTCGCGTAGCTCCGCGTGGTCGGCGACGTTGCGCGCGTCGGTGAAGTACGCCGCCAGCAGGCCCTCCTTGAACGCGCCCTGGAGCGCCGGGCCGCCCTGGACGAGGGCCAGGTGCAGCAGCCGGTGCGCGTCGATGGTGTTCGCCCGCTGGGCGTGGTGGTAGCGGTAGATCAGGCCCTCCTCGGCGGCCACCGCCTCGACCCGGTCGATCATCCGCGCGCCGGCCCCGGGTCCACCGCCGTACTTGCGGCCGAGGCTCTCCGCGACCGTCTCGACGGCCACGGGGGGTGCGCCCGGGTCTAGCTGGAAGGAGCGCCAGATGACCTGCACGTCGTGGGGGAAGGCCGCCAGCGCGGACTCGAGGCGGCGTTTGCCGATGTAGCACCACGGGCAGACGACGTCGGACCAGACTTCGATGATCACGTGCATCCCAACGACGGCCGACGCCGGGGTGTTCCCGGTGCTCGGCACCAGCCCGGCCCTCTCGTTCTGCGCGGCCGATTCCGGCCGGCTCGTGTCTCGGGGTCGACCCCGAGAAGTTCCCGGGGTCGGGCCCGGGGCAGGCTCAGCGGCTTCCCCGATGTGCGCCAGGCCCGCGCCGACGAGGCTGTGCGACATGATCACAGTCGAAGCACTCACCAAGAAGTACGCCGGGTTCACCGCCGTCGACGACGTCTCCTTCACCGCGCGGCCCGGCCGCGTCACGGGATTCCTCGGCCCGAACGGCGCCGGCAAGTCCACCACGATGCGAATCATGGTCGGCCTCACGCCGGCCACCTCCGGGTCCGCCACGATCTCCGGGCGGAGGTTCGCCGAGCTGCCCAACCCCGGGCTCGAGGTCGGCGTCCTCCTGGACGCGTCCGCGCAGCACGCCGGCCGCACCGGTCGCGAGATCCTCACCCTGGCCCGGCGCACGATGGGCCTGCCGGGTCACCGGGTGTCCGAGATGCTCGAGCTCGTGAGCCTCACGGCCGACGAGGCCGACCGCCGGGTCGGCAACTACTCCCTCGGCATGCGCCAGCGGCTCGGCATCGCCACCGCCCTCATCGGCGATCCGGGGGTGCTGATCCTCGACGAGCCCGCCAACGGGCTCGACCCGGCGGGCATCCGCTGGATGCGGGACCTGCTGCGCGGCTACGCCAACCGGGGCGGGACGGTCCTGCTGTCCTCGCACCTGCTGCACGAGATCGAGGTGATCGCCGACGACCTCATCGTGATCGGCAACGGCCGGATCGTCGCCAGCGGCACCAAGTCGGACCTGCTCGCGGCCGCCGGCACCGTCGTACGCACGCCGGACGGCCCGGCCCTGGTCCGGGCGCTGCACGCCGCCGGCGTCCACGCCACCACGTCCGGCGACGGGGCCCTGCGCACCGACGCCGACCCCGCGCTCGTCGGGCAGGTCGCTCTCGCGTCGGGGCTCGCCCTGACCGAGCTGCGCAGTGCCGACGGCGCCGGGCTCGAGGAGATGTTCCTCGAGCTCACCGCAGACACCCAGCGAGAAGGAGCAGCAGCATGAGCACGATGGTCGTCGACGAGGTCCGGGAGACCCACGAGGCACGTCCCGCCGCACCCCGAGGGATCCCACTGTCCCGGGTGACCTCCGTGGAGCTGCGCAAGATGTTCGACACCCGGTCGGGGTTCTGGCTGATGGCCAGCATCGTGATCACGTCCCTGCTCGCCACCGGAGCCGTCATCCTGTGGGCGCCCGACAGCGAGCTGACCTACTCGACGTTCGCCACCGCGATCGGCTTCCCGATGGCGATCATCCTGCCGATGGTGGCGATCCTCTCCGTGACCAGCGAGTGGAGCCAGCGAAGCGGCCTGACCACCTTCACGCTCGTCCCCCATCGGCACCGGGTCGTCGGGGCGAAGGCGATCGCGACGGTCCTGGTCGCCGTGGTGTCGATGCTGATCGCGATGGTCATCGGAGCGGTCGGCAACCTCGTCGGTACGGCGATCACCGGCACCGACGTGGTCTGGGACGCCAGCGCCATGGAGCTCCTCTACATCGTGTTCGGCAATGTGCTGGGCCTGGCGATCGGCTTCATGCTCGGTGTGCTGATCCGCAACTCGGCCGGCGCGATCGTGGCCTACTTCGTCTACTCGTTCGCGCTGCCGACGATCTTCGGGGTGCTCGCCATGAGCCAGCAGTGGTTCCGGGACCTGCAGCCCTGGGTGGACTTCAGCTATGCGCAGAGCGCCCTGTTCAACGGCGTGCTGACCGGGGAGCAGTGGGCCAACCTCGCGGTGGCCGGGATGATCTGGCTGGTGGCACCGCTCGCGGTCGGGCTCACCCTGGTGATGCGCTCGGAAGTGAAGTAGGACCCACCTCCGGCCTCC
The DNA here is from genome assembly GCA_963767955.1 of uncultured Actinomycetota bacterium. GTDB lineage: Bacteria > Actinomycetota > Actinomycetes > Propionibacteriales > Nocardioidaceae > Nocardioides. The sequence continues at coordinate 1,794,536 of CAVYGA010000003.1, forward strand.
GGGGGCCCGACTCCGTGATCTCACGGAGCCGGGCGTCCGGGGCTGGAGGCGACGACGGACACCGACCGCGGACGAGGTGCGCGGCCGGTGCCCGTCGGACGGACTTCCGGGGTTCCGGGTCAGCGGGTGGCGGTGCCCTCGACGTAGTCGGAGTCGTGGCTCTTCACCCAGGCCATCAGCTTGCGCAGCTCGCGCCCGGTCTCCTCGATCGGGTGGACCTCACCCTTGGCACGCAGCTCCTTGAACTCCTTGCCGCCGTTGTCCTGGTCGTCGATGAAGCGTTGCGCGAAGGAGCCGTTCTTGATGTCCTCGAGGACGGCCTTCATGTTCTCCTTCACCTCCGGCGTGATGACCCGCGGACCGGAGACGTAGTCGCCGTACTCCGCGGTGTCGGAGACCGACCAGCGCTGCTTGGCGATGCCGCCCTCGTACATCAGGTCGACGATCAGCTTGAGCTCGTGCAGGCACTCGAAGTAGGCGACCTCCGGCTGGTAGCCGGCCTCGGTGAGGACCTCGAAGCCGTACATGACGAGCTGGCTGGCGCCACCGCAGAGGACCGCCTGCTCACCGAACAGGTCGGTCTCGGTCTCCTCGGTGAAGGTGGTCTTGATGCCGCCGGCGCGCAGGCCGCCGATCGCCTTGGCGTAGGACAGCGCGAGGTCCCAGGTGGTGCCGGAGGCGTCCTTCTCCACCGCGACCAGCACCGGGACGCCGCGACCGTCGACGTACTCGCGACGCACCAGGTGGCCGGGCCCCTTCGGCGCGACCATGAACACGTCGACGCCCTCGGGTGGGGTGATGTAGCCGAACCGGATGTTGAAGCCGTGGCCGAAGACCAGGGTGTCGCCCTCGGTGATGTTGGGTTCCACCGACTCGACGTAGAGCTTCCGCTGCACGTGGTCGGGGGCGAGGATGACGATGACGTCGGCCTCCTCCACCGCCTCGGCGGGGCTCAGCACGCGCAGGCCCTCGGCCTCCGCCTTGGCGCGGCTCTTCGAGGCCTCCGGCAGACCGATCCGCACGTCGACGCCGGAGTCGCGCAGGGACAGCGCGTGCGCGTGCCCTTGGCTGCCGTAGCCGAGCACCGCAACGTTCTTGCCCTGGATCAGGGCCAGGTCGGCGTCGTCGTCGTAGAACATCTCAGCCACGGGGCTGCTCCTTCTCTCGGTACTTCGTGGTCGTGGTGCTGAACCCGTCAGGGAAATTCGTTTCCTGTCAGGGAATGCATTGCCTGACACGACAGGGATTCCCCGGGCGCCCGGGGAATTCCTGGGCGCTAGACGGCGTGTGGGGGTGGAGCGGGTACGGCGACCGGGCGCAGCGTCCGCTCGGTGATCGAGCGGCCGCCGCGGCCGATGGCCACCATCCCGGACTGGACGAGCTCGCGGATGCCGAAGGGCTCGAGCACCCGGAGGAAGTCGCTGAGCTTGTCGACGTTCCCGGACACCTCGATGGTGACGGCGTCGGGCGAGACATCGATGACCTTGGCCTTGAACAGCTGGACGGCGTCGAGCACCTGCCCGCGGGTGGACGCGTCCGCCTTGACCTTGACCATCATCAGCTCGTGCGCGATCGAGGCCGCGGCGTCGAGCTCGACGATCTTGATCACCTCGACCAGCTTGTTGAGCTGCTTGGTGACCTGCTCGAGCGGGCTGTCGTCGACCTGGACCACGATCGTCATCCGGGAGATCTCGGGATGCTCGGTCGGGCCCACGGCGAGGCTGTCGATGTTGTAGCCGCGGCGGCTGAACAGGCCCGCGATCCGGGCCAGCACGCCGGGCTTGTTCTCGACCAGCACCGACAGGGTGTGCTTGCTCATCAATGTCCTCGCTTCGTTCCGGGCGCCGACGAGGCACCGGCCGCACCGTGCTGGTCGGTGCGCTCGCTCCGCTCGGCCATCACAGATCGTCCTCGTCGAAGTCGGGCGCCATGTCGCGGGCGTACTTGATGTCGTCGTTGCTGGTGCCGGCGGCCACCATCGGCCACACCATCGCATCGCGGTGCACCCGGAAGTCCACCACGACCGGTGCGTCGTCGATCTCCATCGCCTTGTTGATGGTGGCGTCCACGTCGGCCGGCGAGTCGCAGGCCAGGCCGACGCAGCCGTAGGCCTCGGCCAGCTTCACGAAGTCGGGGATCCGCTTGGAGTGCAGGTCGGTGCTGGAGTAGCGCTCGTTGTAGAAGAGGGTCTGCCACTGCCGGACCATGCCCAGCGACTCGTTGTTGATGATCGCGACCTTGATCGGGATGCCCTCGATCGCGCAGGTGGCCAGCTCCTGGTTGGTCATCTGGAAGCAGCCGTCGCCGTCGATCGACCAGACGGTGGCGTCCGGGCGGCCGACCTTGGCGCCCATCGCCGCCGGCACCGAGAAGCCCATGGTGCCGAGGCCGCCGGAGTTGATCCACGTGTTGGGGTGCTCGTAGCCGACGAAGTGCGCGGCCCACATCTGGTGCTGCCCGACGCCGGAGGTGTAGATCGCCTCGGGCCCGGCGATCCTGCCGAGCCGCTCGATGACGTACTGCGGCGAGAGCGAGCCGTCGGCGGGCTGGTCGTACCCGACGGGGTACTTCTTCTTGACCCCGGCCAGGAAGTCGACCCAGGCCTCGTAGTCGCCCTCGTGGCCGGCCGCACGCTCGCTGGTGAGCAGCGCCAGCAGGTCGCTGATGACCTCGCGGGCGTCGCCGACGATCGGCACGTCGGCGTGCCGGTTCTTGCCGATCTCGGCCGGGTCGATGTCGGCGTGGATGACCCGCGCACCCGGGGCGAACGAGTCGAGGTTGCCGGTGACCCGGTCGTCGAAGCGGGCGCCGAGACTGATCATCAGGTCGGAGCGCTGCAGGCCGGCGACCGCGGCGACGGTGCCGTGCATGCCGGGCATCCCGAGGTGCTGGACGTGGGAGTCGGGGAAGGCGCCGCGGGCCATCAGCGTGGTGACCACGGGGATGCCGGTGAACTCGGCGAGCGCGCGCAGCTCCTGGGAGGCCCGCGAGCGGATCACGCCGCCGCCGACGTAGAGCACCGGGCGCTTGGCCTCGAGGATGAGCCGGGCCGCCTCGCGGATCTGCTTGGAGTGCGGCTTGGTCACCGGGCGGTAGCCGGGAAGGTTGAGCGAGGTCGGCCAGGCGTACGTCGTCATCGCCTGCAGCGCGGACTTCGCGACGTCGACCAGCACCGGGCCGGGACGGCCGGTGGAGGCGATGTGGAAGGCCTCCGCGATGGTGCGTGGGATCTCGGCCGGGTCGGTGACCAGGAAGTTGTGCTTGGTGATCGGCATCGTGATGCCGCGGATGTCCGCCTCCTGGAAGGCGTCGGTGCCGATCATCGCGGCCCCCACCTGTCCGGTGATCGCCACCATCGGCACCGAGTCCATGTGGGCGTCCGCGATCGGGGTGACCAGGTTCGTCGCGCCGGGCCCGGAGGTGGCCATGCAGACGCCGACCCGGCCGGTCGCCGTGGCATAGCCCTGCGCGGCGTGCCCGGCGCCCTGCTCGTGACGGACCAGGATGTGCCGGATCCGGCTGTCGAACAGGGGGTCGTACGCCGGGAGGATCGCGCCGCCCGGGATGCCGAAGATGACCTCGGTGCCGGCCGCCTCGAGGGAGGTGACGAGGCTCTGCGCGCCGGTGACCTGTGCTCCGGGACTGCCCTGCTCGCTCATCACGTGATCCTGTTCGTGTGCTTGTCGGCGTTCCAACAAAAAACCCCCCGGCCTGACGGCAACGGAGGGAGGACGCGGGGGCTTGGCCCCTGGGGGCTCAGCTCACGCGTCGCGTGCGTACGGCGTCGGTGCGCATGCGTCTACGTTCGCCGCCGGGGCGATCCGGCGTCAAGACAGTCCATCACGGATCCCAGATGCTGGGATGCAGATCCCACATCGTGACTACGGCCGGTCCTGCCAGGTGCAGACGCAGGCCTTGTTGCCGTCGGCATCGGCGAGCACCCAGAACGACGGCGCCGCGGCGTCGCTGACCATCGTCCCGCCCGCGGCCAGGGCGTCCTCGACCCGCTGGTCGGCGCAGTCGTGCGGCACCCACACGTCGACGTGGAAGCGCATCCGGGGTTCGTCGTGGGGGTCGGTCGCCTGGAACCAGACCGGGGGCGCGGCGGCGGCCGGGTCGTTGAGCTCGTCGTCCTCCGTGGGGTGCTGGTCGTAGCCGAGCACGGCCCGCCAGAACGGCTTGATCGCGTCGTGGTCGGCGGTGTCGAGCGCGAGCTCCAACGCCGAGACGCGCGCCGGCTCCGCCGGCACGCCGAGCTCGGCGGCCGCGGCAGTGATCCGCCGGGCCAGCTCGACGTCGCGCTGGGTGACGCCGCCGGTGTCGTGGCTGGTCAGCCGGACCGTCACGTGCGGATAGCGCAGGTCGATGTCGGGATGGTGGTTGAGCTCCTCCGCCGCGGCGCCGATGCGCTCGGCCAACCGGATCCCGGTCGCGAAGTCGCCGGTGGCGAAGCGGGCGTGCAGGGCGCGGACCATCAGCCTCCAGTCCGCGAGATCGGCGTCGAGCACGTGCTGTCCGGTGAGCTTCTCGGTCATGTCCGTCATCCTGCCTGCCGACGCCGAGGCTGGCCAGAGGCATCAGGGTGCGCATGTTGAGCCACTCACCACCTCACCGACAGGCCGCCGTTCGCCTGACCTCGCAGGTCCTCGAGCCGGGCGCGCTGTCCGTCGGGCCCGTGGTTGGCCGGGTCCAGCCACGCCTCGAGACCGGCCCGCACCACCGGCCAGTCGGCGTCGGTGATCGAGAACCAGTCGGTGTCGCGGTTGCGCTCCTTGTAGACCAGCGCCTGCCGGAAGCGCCCCTCGTAGGTGAACCCGAGGCGGGCGGCCGCGGTCCGCGACGGCGCGTTGAGACTGTCGCACTTCCACTCGTAGCGGCGGTAGCCGAGGTCGTCGAAGACGTGCCGGGCCAGGAGGTAGGCCGCCTCCGTGGCGGCCGTGCTCCGCTGCAGCGACGGCCCCAGCACGATGGCACCGACCTCGACCACGCCCTGCCCCTCGTCGATCCGCATCAGGCACTCGACGCCGGTGGCTCGGCCGTCCACCACGACGACGAGCGGCACGAGGGTGGTCGCGGCGAGGAGCGTGTCGACGTACGTCGCGATGCCGTCGCGATCGGCGTACGGACCGTAGGGGCTGTAGGTCCAGAGCTCCGGGTGCCCCAGGAACGCCGCCGCCAGGTGGTCCACGTGCTGCTCGGTCAGCGGCTCGAGCCGCACGGTGCGTCCCTGGAGGGTGACCGGCGCGACCCGTGGCCGTGGGGTCCAGTCGACCGGGTCGCCGATCGGTTGGCCGTGCGCGTTGGTCCGGGTCACGCGGTGACGTCCTGGGTGATCTCGTGCCGGTCGCCGTCGACGACCAGCCGGGCCAGGGCGCCGTTGACCAGCGGCAGCCGCGGCGCGACGTGGCCGATCCCGGCGTCCAGCACGACCGGGAGGCCGAGCCGGCCCAGCGCGTCGTCGACCGCCTCGTGCTGGGTCAGCGTGTCGCTGTCCGGCGCCGGCGTGCTGCCGATCACCACCGCGCGGGCGCGGTCGAACCAACCGGCCAGCCGGAGCCCGTGCAGGTTGCGACAGATCGTGAACGCGTCGTCACCGCACGCCTCCAGGTAGACGATCGTGCCCTCCTCCTGTCGCTCCGCCCAGCCCGGCAGATCGCCGTACGGCGTGCCGGTGAGGTTGGCCAGCGTCTCGATGCAGCCGCCGACCAGCCGACCGGTGACGTCCACCGGACCGGGCACGAGCGTGGACCACTCCCCCGTGCCGTCAAGGCGGAACTCCGACATGTCGGGGTCGCTGACCCAGTCCTCGAACCCGGCGGTGCGATGGGCGCCGATGTCGCGCTGGACGACGGGGCCGGTGGCGGACGCGAGGTCGCTCCAGCGAGCCAGCCCCTCGGGCTGGCGGTAGGGCTCGTCCATCAGCATCGCGCCGTGCACCGTCGCCCAGTCCAGCCGCAGCGTCAACGGCAGCATCCAGGTGGTGGTGTCGCTGAAGCCGATCACCCAGGTCGGGTCGACGTCGGCCAGGGCGTCCCAGTCGAGGGCGTCGAGCAGGTCGATGGCGGTCTCGCCGCCCCAGGGCGGGAACACCGCGCGGATGTCGGGGTCGGTGAGCATGGCCATCAGCTCGGTGGCCCGCTCCTCCTTCGTCGCGCTGACGTGGGTGGCGCCGTCGACGCACCGGCCGACCACGACGTCGTACCCCTGCTCCCGGAGGGACGCCAGGCAGGCCTCGAAGCGGGGCATCAGGGCCGGCGCGACCCCGCTCGACGGGGCGGTGATGCCGATGCGGTCGCCGGGCTTCAGCGGACGGGGACAACGGGCCATGCCGCATCCTCCCGGCATCGACGCCACGGCCGCAAAGGGATTCGGGGCGGCGCGGCCGGACGGATCGGGTCGAGCCGGTCCACGGTCAGGCTCCGATCTCGATCAGGGTGGCGCGCACGGCCTCCATGCCACGGCGCACCTCCTCGAAGCTGGTCGACAGCGGCGACAGCCCGACCCGCAGGCCGTCCGGGTCACGGAAGTCCGGCAGCACGTCCTGGTCCCACAGCGCGGTGGTGACCGCGCGCATCCGGGGGTGGTTGACGGTGACGTGGCCGCCGCGCCGCTCCGGCTCGCGGGGCGATCCGACGGAGGCACCCAGGGGCGCCAGCCAGGCGTCCGCGAGGTCGACGGCGTACGCCGTGAGGCCGACCGACTTGGCGCGGACCGCGGCCATCCCGGCCTCCTCGATCAGGGCAACCATGTCGCGGAGCGCGAGCATCCCCACCACGGCCGGGGTCCCGCTGATGAAGCGGCGGATGCCCGCCGCCGGGCGGTATTCCGGCCCCATCCGGAAGGGGTCGGCCGCTCCCATCCAGCCCTGGATCGGCTGGGTGAGCGTCTCCTGGTGCCGGGTGGCGACGTAGGCGAAGGCGGGAGCACCCGGTCCGCCGTTGAGGTACTTGTAGCCGCAGCCCACCGCCAGGTCCGCACCCCACGCGTCGAGGTCGACCGGCACCGCGCCGGCGGAGTGACAGAGGTCCCAGAGCACCAGTCCACCGGCCTCGTGGACGACCTCGGTGATCGCGGCGGCGTCGGCGACGTGGCTGGAGCGGTAGGCGACCTGGCTGAGCACCACCACCCCGGTGGCGGGTCCGACGACCTCCCGGACCTGGTCGACCTCCACGCCGGCGGTGATGTCGACGTCGATCCACCGGACGGTGAGTCCGCGCTCGGCGGCGATGCCCTCGACGACGTAGCGGTCGGTGGGGAAGTTGTCGCGGTCGATGACGATCTCCGTCCGCCGTGGGTCCGTGCGCGCCTGGTGGTCGGCCGCGGCCCGGATCAGCTTGTAGAGCAGCACGGTGGTGGAGTCGCCGATCGCGGTCTGGCCGGGCCCGGCGCCGAGCAGCACCCGGGCCAGGTCGTCACCGATGGTGACCGGCAGGTCGAACCAGCCCTCGTCCCAGCCGCGGATCAGCCGGCCGCCCCACTCCTCGCGGACGAACCGGTCCAGTCGGTCCGCGGTGGACCGCAGCGGTCGACCGAGCGAGTTCCCGTCGAAGTACACCAGCGGGGTCTCCGCGCCGAGGAAGCGGTCACGCAGCCCGGCGAGCGGGTCGGCCGCGTCGCGCGCGGCGGCGTACTCGGGGGTCGTCGGATCGGTCACGGAGGGCCTCTCGGGGAGCGGGACGCGGCCGGTCCACTCTGTCAGACCACCATGACCAGCCCCCCGCAGCCGCCGGCCGGACCACCGGACGGGGAGGGACGGCGCCGCCCCCCTTAGGGGTGTATCCCGTCCCGAGGCCCGGTCCTAGCGTGTCGAGAGGCCGGACATTGCGCCCGGCACCTGGCTCGTGGCCAGGATCTTGGGGAGGGAAACCCACCATGAACAATCTCAGGAACAAGTACGTCGCGGGGCCGCTGGCCCTGCTGGTCGCCCTGGTGGTGACCACGTCGATCGCCCTGGCCGCCGGTGGTGTCGCTGCGAGCAGCGCACCGTCGGCACCCGCCGCATCGGCCCAGCGCACGGTGGCGCACACCGGCCAGGGCGAGCTGAGGTCGCGGATCGTCGGCCATGCCGGCGCGCGCCGGGTCACCGGCTACTTCACGCCGCTCAAGTTCACCCGGCACGACGGCAAGGTGTTCGTCCGCGGCCTGATCCACGGTGTCGTGCACAACAAGAACGGCACCACCCGCACGTTCGACGTGATGCGCACGAGGAGGGTCCGGACGATCGAGGGCGTGCCCATCCGGACCCGCGCGCAGGCGGCCGCCGCGGCACCCGCCTGCGACGTCCTCAACCTGGTGCTCGGTCCCCTGGACCTCGACCTGCTCGGCCTCGAGGTGCACCTCGACAAGGTGGTGCTCAACATCGTGGCGCAGTCGGGCGCGGGCAATCTGCTCGGCAACCTGCTGTGCGCGGTGGCCGGCCTGCTCGACGGCGGGCTCGCCGGCCTGCTCGGCCGGATCACGAACCTGCTGAACCGCATCCTCGCCCGGCTGGGCCTCGGTCTCTGACCCGGATCCCAGCGCCGTACGTCGTGACGCCCGGTCCCCCGTGGGGCCGGGCGTCACGCGTTCGGAGCGAGGGGGCGCTCAGCAGGTGACCGCGCCGTGGGCCGCCGACTGCACGAGCTTGGCGTACTTGCCGAGCACACCGGTGGTGTACTTCGGCGGGTTCGGGGCCCAGCCCACGCGGCGGGCCTCGAGGTCGGCCTCGACGTCCAGGGTGCGGTTCGCGACGTCGAGGGTGATCGGGTCGCCGTCCTTCAGGAACGCGATCGGGCCGCCGTCGACGGCTTCCGGCGCGATGTGGCCGACGCACAGGCCGGTGGTGCCGCCGGAGAACCGGCCGTCGGTGATGAGCAGCACGTCCTTGCCGAGGCCGGCGCCCTTGATCGCGCCGGTGATGGCGAGCATCTCGCGCATGCCGGGACCCCCCTTGGGACCCTCGTAGCGGATCACCACCACGTCACCGGCGACCACCTGGCCGGCCTCCAGCGCGTCCATCGCTGCCCGCTCGCCGTCGAAGACCCGCGCGGTGCCCGTGAACGTCGAGTCGTCGAAGCCGGCCGACTTCACGACCGCCCCCTCGGGCGCCAGCGAGCCCTTGAGGATGGTCAGCCCACCGGTCTTGTGGATCGGCCTGTCCAGTGCCCGGATGATCTGGCCGTCGACGTCCGGCGGCGCGATGTCGGCGAGGTTCTCGGCCATCGTCCTCCCGGTCACCGTCAGCACGTCGCCGTGCATGAGCCCGGCGTCGAGCAGCGCCCTCATCACCATCGGGATGCCGCCGACCTTGTCGACGTCGTTCATCACGTAGCGGCCGAACGGCTTCAGGTCGCCGAGGTGCGGCACCTTGTCGCCGATCCGGTTGAAGTCGTCGATCTCCAGCGGCACCTCGGCCTCGCGGGCGATCGCCAGCAGGTGCAGCACGGCGTTGGTGGAGCCGCCGAGCGCCATCACCACGGCGATGGCGTTCTCGAACGCCTCGCGGGTCATCACCTGGCGGGCGGTGATGCCCTGGCGGAGCATGCCGACGACCGCCTGCCCGGAGCGGTGCGCGAACCCGTCGCGCCGCCGGTCGACGGCCGGCGGCGCCGCGGAGCCGGGCAGCGACATGCCCAGGGCCTCCCCGACCGAGGCCATCGTGTTGGCGGTGTACATGCCTCCGCAGGCACCTTCACCGGGACAGATGGCCCGCTCGATGCGGTCGACCTCCGCGCGGCTGATCTTCCCGGCCAGGCAGGCGCCGATCGCCTCGAAGGCGTCGATGATCGTGACGTCGTGGCCGTCGACCTGGCCCGGCATGATCGAGCCGGCGTAGAGGAACACCGACGCCAGGTCGAGGCGGGCCGCGGCCATCAGCATCCCCGGCAGCGACTTGTCGCAGCCGGCCAGCAGCACCGAGCCGTCGAGGCGCTCGGCCATCATCACCGTCTCGACGGAGTCGGCGATGACCTCGCGGGAGACCAGCGAGAAGTGCATGCCCTCGTGACCCATCGAGATGCCGTCGGAGACCGAGATGGTGCCGAACTCCAGGGGGTACCCGCCGGCCGCGTGCACCCCGTTCTTCACCGCTTTGGCCAGTCGGTCGAGGGACAGGTTGCAGGGGGTGATCTCGTTCCAGGACGAGGCGACGCCGATCTGCGGCTTGGTGAAGTCCTCGTCCCCCATGCCGACGGCCCGCAGCATGCCGCGGGCCGCGGCCTTCTCGAGACCGTCGGTGACGTCGCGGGAGCGGGGCTTCATGTCCGGGGTGGAGGTCATGGCCCCGAGCCTAGGCCGTCGTCGCCCCCTCGAGCCCGGTCGTCCGGGACTACGGCGCCTCGGCGACCGCCTTGAGCCGGGTCAGGCCCTTCTCGAAGTCCTTGCCGACCAGCCTGTCCATCGGCACCAGCCTGCCGACCAGGGCCATCAGTCCGCGCTGCTCGCCGGTCATCAACCAGGTCACCTCGGTGCCGTCGGCGGCCGGGGTGAGGCTGAAGACGACCCGGTTCGTCGCCTTCACGGGCTTGAGGAAGTCGATCCGGAGGCGGATCTCGTCGGGGCTGGAGGAGGTGATCTCCATCGCGCCCTGGCCGGCCTTGCGGTTGCCGCTCCAGGCGTAGCGCGCCCCGACGCCGCTGTCCGGACCGGCGTACTCGCGCTGCAGCGCGGGGTCGATGTCCTCCCACGGGGACCAGGCGGTCCACTCGTGGAAGGAGTTGATCAGCCCGTGCACGCGTGCCGGGTCGACGACCACGGTGGTGCTGCGGGAAACGACGTAGCCGCCCATGACGAACCTCCTGCTAGGGGTCGCCTGCATCCTGCCCGATCCGTCGGTCCGTCGGGTAGCGATTCCGAGCGGACGTCGTCCGGGCGTCGGCCGGGCGTCGGCCGGGCGTCGGCCGGGCGTCGGCCGGGCGTCGGCCGGGCTTCGTGGGCGGGTCAGATCCGGGCCGCGCGCACCACCATCACGTCGGGCAGGTTGCGCACCACCTCGCGCCAGGTCCCGCCCTCGTCGGACGAGGCGAAGACGGCACCGTTGCGGCCCCCGAAGTAGATCCCGGCCGGGTCGTGCTGGTCGGCGGACATCGCATCACGCATCACCCCGACGAAGAACGTCTCCGGCAGGCCGTCCCCGCACGGCTCCCAGGTCTCGCCGGCGTCGCGGGAGCGCCACACCAGCGGCTTGGCGTCGACGGGGTAGCGGGCGTCGCCGCCCTGGATCGGGAACGTGAAGATGGTGTCGGGCTGGTGGGGGTGCACCACCATCGGGAAGCCGAAGTCGGCCGGCAGCCCGTCGGCGATGTAGTGCCACTCGGCGCCCTCGTCGTCGGAGCGGTAGACGCCGCCGTGGTTCTGGGCGAAGAGCCGCGCGGGAGCGGACGGGTGCCGGGCCACCTTGTGCACGCACTGACCGAACTCGGGGTACTGCTGGCCCTCGGGCAGGAACTCCGCGCGCAGGCCGCGGTTGCGGGGCGACCAGGACCCGCCGCCGTCGGTGGTCTGGTAGACGCCGCCGCTGGAGAGGGCGGCGGTGATCGAGTGCGGGTCGGTGGGGTGCGGCAGCACGGTGTGGAAGGCCTGGCCGCCGAACCCGGCGCCCCACTGGGACCGGTGCGGGTGGTCCCACAGTGACCGCTCGAGCGCGAAGGTCTCGCCGCCGTCGGTGGAACGGAAGATCGCCGCCGGCTCGGTGCCGGCGAAGACGACCCCGTCCTCCGCACCGGGGACCAGCTGCCAGACCCGCTCGACCGTGGCGTCGACGCCTTCGGGGAACCGTACGGCGCCGTTGGGCGTCTCCTGCCAGGTCTCGCCGAGGTCGTCCGAGCGCCACACCTGCGGACCGGTCCAGCTGGACGAGGCGCCGACCAGCAGCCGTGGCCGGTCGCCGCGGGTGTCGACCGCGCAGGAGTAGACCTCCTCCATGTCGAAGTGCGGTCCGGTCCACGACCAGTCGACGCGCGCGTCGTCCGACCGGCCGATCCACAGCCCCTTGCGCGTGCCCACCAGGAGCACCGTGGCTCCGCCGTCGCTCGTGCCTGTCACGTCACACTCTCCCTCGCCTTGAATGTCTGGCGGACAGCTGTCGGGCTGCCCTGCGTGGTGACCGGCGGAAGGGGACGGATTCATCGGTGCCCGCCCGACGGTGCCATGCTCGTCGACAGTATTCCGGTCCACCGACGCTGGTCCATGACGAAAGGGGAGGGGCATGCGGCGCGCCATCGGGTTCGTCCTCGTCGGCATCCTCTCCGTGCAGTTCGGCGCCGCCATCGCCAAGGACCTCTTCGACCGGATCGACCCGACCGCGATGGTCTTCCTGCGGCTGCTGACCAGCGCCGTGGTGCTGCTGGCCATCGCCCATCCGGCGCTGCGCGGTCGCACCCGGGAGGACTGGCTCGTGGTCGCCGGCTTCGGCATCAGCCTGGGCCTGATGAACTGGGCGATCTACCAGTCGTTCGCACGGATCCCGCTCGGCATCGCGGTCACCATCGAGTTCGTCGGACCGCTGGCGATCGCGGTGATCGGCTCCCGGCGCGCCCGGGACCTGGTCTGGGTGGGCCTGGCCGCGGTCGGGGTCGCCCTGCTCGGCTTCGAGCCCGAGGGCGTCACGCTGGCCGGTGTCCTCTTCGCGCTGCTCGCCGGCGCCAGCTGGGCGGCGTACATCCTGCTGAGTGCGAGCACCGGGCGGCGCTGGCCCGGTCTGGACGGGCTCGCGGTGGCGAGCGTGCTGGCCACCGTGCTGCTGCTGGCGCCGGCGATCGGCAGCGGCGGCAGCACCCTGCTCGACCCCGAGATCCTGGCCCTCGGCGCGGCGGTGGGACTGCTCAGCTCGGTGATCCCGTACAGCTTCGAGATGGCGGCGCTGCGGCACCTGCGGCCGGCGGTGTTCGGCATCCTGATGAGCCTCGAGCCCGCGGTCGCGGCCCTGGCGGCCGTCGTGGTGCTGCAGGAGTTCCTGGCGCCGGTGCAGTGGGTGGCGATGGTCTGCGTGATCCTCGCCAGCGTGGGCGCCACCCGCAGCGGCACGCCGCACACCGAACCCGCACCCGACTGACCGCGATCGGCGGTCCGCGGTCCGGGGTGCGGTCGGCGGTCCGCGGGGAGTTCACACGGATGTCACACGGCGTTGACGGCGACGACTCCCCCGCCTCCTAGGTTCGGTGTCGTCCACCAGCAACGCACCACCCGCAACGCATCGGAGCAGCGCCGATGAATCCCCTCCACTGGATCGACACCTGGGGCGTGGCCTCGCAGCAGCGGGCCCGCCGCAACGCCATGATCGCCTCCACCGCCCTGGCCCGCCGCCGGGCCGAGTTCGATGACGTCGAGGACTTCCTGGCACACCGGCGCGACGGCGAACCCGCCGCTGGGCCGGTCGCGGCACTCGGCTGAGCCCACCCGACCAGCCTCGCCTCCACGGGCGGCGAGGTGAACCCAGCCACACCTCCCCCCACGCGGGGTGCGGCTGGGGCAGAATCCGCGACATGACCGCGACCGCGCGCACGACCGCCGCTCTCGACGTACTCCCCGCGCCGTACTTCTACGACGTGGTCTCGGCCGACGGCACCCGCCTGCGGGCCTGGACCAACGACCCGGACTGCCTCGTCGACGGGCCCACCGTCGTGCTCTGCAACGGCCTGGGCACCAGCGCCTGGACGGCACCCGCCCTGCTCGCCCCCGACTCGGGGGTCCGTGTCGTGTCCTGGAACCACCGCGGCACCGGCGGCTCCGACCGCCCGGTGGACCCCCGCCACGTCGGCATCGACGCGTTCGTCGAGGACGCGATCGCTGTCATGGACCACGCCGGCATCGACCGGGCGGTGCTGATGGGCTGGTCGATGGGCGTCAACACGATGTTCGAGCTGGTGCTGCACCACCCCGAGCGGGTCTCCGGGCTGTTCGCCGTCGCGGGCGTCCCCGGCGACACCTTCGGCACGATGCTCGCGCCGCTGCACCTGCCCAGGCCGCTCAGCCGCGTGACGACGGTGAGTCTCACCCGGGCGATGAAGCTCGCCGGGCGGGCACTGACCCCGGTGGCCCGGCGGCTGCCGATCGGCCCGCGCGCGGTGGCCCTGGTCTCCCACAGCGGGTTCATGCTGCCGGTGGCCGACCCGGCCGTCGCCGCGAAGGCGATCGCGGAGTTCCTCACCACCCCGATCGACTGGTACATGCACCTCGCGCTGCGCACCTCCCAGCACCGTCGGGTGTCGCTGAGCAAGGTCGCGGTGCCGACCACCTTCGTGGCCGGGACGTACGACGTGCTGGCCGGGGCCCGCGACATGGCCAGCGCGGCCGCCCGCATCGACGGGGCGACGTACGTCGAGCTGCCGGGCAGCCACTTCCTGGGCCTCGAGCGGCCCGACGAGGTGCACGAGCTGCTGCTCGAGCTGCTCGACCGCGTCGACTGACGCGATCGGGCCCGACCGTGCCCGGCCGCTGGCTACAGTCACGGGGCATGAGGCTCGTCGCCCTGCCGCTCGCGTTCGCCCTGGCCCTGGCCGCCTGCTCGTCCGAGGATGACGCTGACCCGGACCGCGCCGAGCGCACCGGGAGCCCGACCGTCAGCCCGTCACCCACTCGCTCACCCACCGGCGAGACGTCCAGCGGGCCGGCCGACCGCCGACCGGAGGTCGTGGACACGATCGCCACCGGGCTCGAGGCGCCCTGGGGGATGGACTTCCTGCCGGACGGCACCGCGGTGGTGACCGAACGCGACAGCCGGCGGGTGCTCGCGGTCACCGAGGACGACGTGACCGAGATCGGCACCGTCGACCAGGCCGCGCCCGAAGGCGAGGCCGGGCTGCTCGGGGTGGCGGTGTCCCCCGACTTCGAGGAGGACCGCACGCTGTTCTTCTATGCCACCACCTCCGAGGACAACCGGATCGTCAGGGCCCGGTTCGCCGGCGGTGGCCTGGGGCCCCTCCAACCGGTCCTCACCGGAATCCCCAACGGCTTCATCCACGACGGCGGGCGGCTGGCGTTCGGGCCGGACGGCTACCTCTACGCCTCCACCGGCGAGACGGGGCAACCGGCCCTGGCGCAGGACCGGGACTCGCTCGGGGGCAAGATCCTGCGGATCACCCCCGACGGCGACCCGGCTCCCGGCAACCCCGACCCCGACTCCCCCGTCTGGACGTGGGGGCACCGCAACGTCCAGGGGCTGGCGTTCGACGACGCCGGGCAGCTCTGGGCCAGCGAGTTCGGCCAGAACACCTTCGACGAGCTGAACCGGATCGACCGGGGTGACAACTACGGCTGGCCGGGCGTCGAGGGCACCGGAGGCGCGCCCGACTACACCGACCCGCAGCTCGTGTGGCGGACCTCCGAGGCGTCCCCGTCCGGGCTGGCGTACGCCGACGGTCACCTCTGGATGGCGTCGCTGCGGGGCGAGCGCCTGTGGCGGGTCGCGGTCGACGGGAGGAAGGCCACCGAGCCGACCGCCTTCTTCGTCGGCGACTACGGCCGGATCCGTACCGTCGAGGTCGCGCCCGACGGCAACCTGTGGGTGACCACGTCCAACCGCGACGGCCGCGGTGACCCGGCCGAGGACGACGACCGGATCCTCGTCGTCAGGCCGTCCTGAGCCTCCTTCGGGCGTCTCCTCGGTCCCTGGTGGTCGCTCTCGGTGCCGGCGGCGTGCGCGCGGCCGTTGCCGGTGCGGGTTGTCTCCGCCTGAGGGGGTCGCCGCGGGCCGTTTCCGCGCAATTGTTGGGATATGGCCCTCGGTGACTCGGGTTCCGGGCCGCATCAGCACAATTGTTGGGAAATGGCCCTCCCCGGCTCGGGTTCCGGGCCGCATCAGCACAATTGTTGGGAAATGGCCCTCGGTGACTCGGGTTCCGGGCCACATCAGCACAATTGTTGGGAAATGGCCCCGCCCGGCCCCGCCCGGCCCCGCCCCTGCCTCGCCCCCTGCCTCGCTGTGATCAGCCCGCGACCACGCGGGTGACCCGGGCCCGCCGCGAGACCCGCCGCAGCGTCGCCAGCACCGCCGGACCGAGCACCGCGAGGGCGACCGAGTTCGTGATCGCCCGCCCGGTGTCCCAGCCCGCGGTGGAGGTGAGCAGCGTGTAGATCGCGAACCGGTGCAGGTTCTCCAGCAGCGGCGCGCCCGGCACGAAGGACAGCGCGCCCGGCTGCCCGGCCACCTCGAGACCGGTGAGCAGCGGCCAGCCGGACAGGTTCGTCAGCAGGCCGAACGCGTACGCCGCCAGCACGCCGTACCCGATCAGCGCGGCGAGCTCGGCCCGCCCCGTGAGCCGTCGCGGCAGCAGCCCGGCGCCCATTCCGACCCAGGCCGAGCAGAGCATCTGGTAGGGGAGCCAGGGACCGACGCCCGCGGTCAGCAGCGCGGAGGCGAACAGCGAGGTGCACCCGAGCACGAAGCCGAACCCCGGCCCGAAGACCCGCCCGGCCAGGATCAGCAGGAAGAACACCAGCTCGATCCCCGCGGTGCCGGCACCGAGCGCACGCATCAGCGCGTTGACCGCGCTGAGCACGCCGAGGATCGCCAGCACCCGGGCGTCCATGCCGCCCTCGCTGACCTCGGCCAGCACCACGACGATCACGAGCGGCAGCAGCGCCAGGAACACGAACGGCGGGTCCACCCGGGCCCCCTCTGGCGCCCGGAGCAGCAGCGGCCAGGCCAGCATCAGCAGCCCGGCCAGCGACGCGGTGCCCAGCACCGCGGCCGATCGCCGGGTCAGGGGTACGGCGACCGCAGAGCGGGAGCGCAGCGGGTGGTCCGTCGGAGTGCTCATCCGACCACCTCGTCGACCCGCAGCCACGGCGGGCCCAGGATCTTGGTGACCTGCGGAGCGAACGACGGTGACTCGACCACGACCTCGCGCACCGGCCCCGAGGAGACCACCTCACCGTCCGCGAGCACGACCACGTCGTCGGCCACCCCGGCGACGAACTCGACGTCGTGGGTGGCCACGACGACCGCCGCCCCCGCGCCGGCGAGCCCGGCGAGCGCGGCGCCCAGCGCTCGCTTGGCGGCGTAGTCGAGTCCCCGGGTCGGCTCGTCGAGCAGCACCAGCGCCGGTGCGGAGGCGAGGACGATCGCCAGCACCAGCGCCAGCCGCTGCCCCTGGGACAGGTCCCGCGGGTGCCGGGCTCCGGGGATGCCCGGGACCAGCGCGTCCAGGACCGCCCGGCAGCCGCCGACCGCGGCACCAGCCCCGGAGTCCGCGGCGGCGCACTCCTGGTCCACGGTCTCGAGGTAGAGCAGGTCGTCGGCGTCCTGCGGCACCAGGCCGATCCGGGCCCGGCGCTCCCCGGGCTCCAGGCGGGCCGGGTCCGCGCCGAGGACCGTCACCCGTCCCGTCGTCCTCCGCCGGGTGCCCTGGAGCGTCCACAGCAGCGTCGACTTCCCGGCCCCGTTGCGGCCCATCAGCGCACACACCCGACCGGCCCGCACGCTCAGGTCGACCTCGCGCAGCACCACCGTCTTCCCGCGGGTCACGCTGACCCCGGCGGCGTCCAGCACCACCTCACCGGTCCCCCGCGGCGCCGGCACGGGTGGGTCGGGCAGCACCACCGAGCGGGACCGGCGACGAGCGTCCCTGACCGACACCGGCAGCGGGGACCAGCCCAGGCCGCGTCCGAGCTCGATGATCGGCGGCACCACCGGCGAGGTGGCCAGCACGTCGGCCGGAGCGCCCACGCGCAGCGAGCCCTCCCCGGTCACCAGCACCATCCGGTCGGCGAACGGGATCACCCGCTCGAGCCGGTGCTCGGCCACCAGCACCGACAACCCGACGTCGTCGACCAGCCGCGCCAGCGTCGCCAGCACCTCCTCGGCCGCGGTGGGGTCGAGCGCCGAGGTCGGCTCGTCGAGCACCAGCAGGCGCGGGTGCATCGCCAGCACCGAGCCGATCGCGACCCGCTGCTGCTGGCCGCCCGAGAGCGTCCGCAGGTCCCGGGCCCGGAGCTCGGCGATCCCGAGCAGGTCGAGGGTCTCCTCCACCCGGCGGCGCATCGTCGCCGGCGGCAGTCCCAGCTGCTCCATGCCGTAGGCCAGCTCCTCCTCCACCGTGTCGGTGACGAAGCCGGAGGCGGGGTCCTGCCCGACGTACCCGATCGCCTGCACCCGCTCGCGCGGCGGCAGGTGCAGGATGCCGGCGCCGTCGAGCAGCAGGTCGCCACGGAGGTCTCCGCCGGTGAAGCGCGGCACCAGGCCGGCCAGTACGCCGAGCAGCGTCGACTTCCCGGCACCCGTCGACCCGGAGACCAGCACCAGCTCGCCCTCGTCGACGTCGAGGTCGACCCCGGCCAGCACCGGACGCTCGTCATAGCTCAGCCAGGCGGCACGCAGTGACAGCATCGGAGTGTTCATGAGGCGGCCGCCGCCGGCGCCGGCGGCGCGCACGCGGCACCCGCCAGGGCGATGCCGGCGGCCAGCAGCACGAGCGGGCTGAGCGCAGGGACGACGCCGACGCCGGGATAGGCGACGGCCAGGTCGTGTCCCGCCAGCCACCAGCCCAGCGTCCCGGTCGCCACTCCGGAGCCGGCCACCGCCAGCTCCGGCCAGCGCCAGCGGTCGGGCCGATAGCGGGTACGCCGCACCCGGCGGCCGGCGCTGACCAGTCCGGCGGAGGCGAGCAGCGCGCCGCCGGCCAGCATCGGCACCGCGAGCAGCCGCGGCGCCGTGGCGTCGAGCACCGCGTAGACGCCGACGCAGATGCCGCACAGCGCGGCCAGCATCAGCGCACCGGTCACGGCACGCTGCCGAGGCGTCGCGGAGCCCGAGCGACCGTAGCCCCGGGCGTCCATGCCCGCCGCCAGCCGCAGCGACCGGTCCAGGGCGTCCTCGAGCACCGGCACCACGACCCGACGCAGCCCCGCGAGGCGACCCGCCGGGCCACCGCGGAGCCCCTGGGCGGCCCGGACCCGCCGGGTGCTGTCGGCGAACTGCGGCAGCACCGTGGTGGCCACCACCAGTGCGGTGCCGATCTCGTAGAGCGCCGGCGGCAGGGACCGCAGCAGCCGCTTGGGGTTGGCCAGCGCGTTGGCCGCGCCGACGCAGATGACGAGCGCCGCGAGCCGCATCCCGTCGTACAGCCCGGACAGCACCGCCTCGCGGGTGACCGGTCCGAGCAGCCGGATGCCGGCCGCCACGTCGGGCAGGGGGATCTCGGGGAGCGTGACCAGCACGGTCGGGCCGTCACCGCCGCCGAACACGATCCGGAACAGCACCCGGACCACCACGATCCAGCAGCCCAGCACGACGTACAGCCGGAACGACGCGGCCCATGGCTGGTCGGTTCGGCGCAGCGCCACCCCCGTCGCCGCGACGGCCACGACGACGAGCAGCACCAGCGGGTTCAGCGTGGAGGACGCCGCGGCGGCGAGGCCGAGCGCCCACACCCACCACGCCACGGGATGCAGCTCGCGCGGCAGCCGGGCAGCGCGGAGGGCGCCGCTCACGACCTGCCGCGCCGGGTGCGGACGGCGGCGACCGACGCGGCGGCGGCGAGCAGCCCGCCCACGGCGAGCACGCTGGCCCAGGCCGGCAGCAGGTTCCCCCCGGACGGGGCCACGGCCCGGTCGTTCGGGTCCCCGCCACTCGGCGGCGAGTCCAGCGACAGCTCGTCGGTCGCGCCCGCCGTGTCTCCCGGGGACGGCGCCGCGGACCCGGGAGTCCGTGGCGTCTCGGAGGTGTCTCCCGCCCGACGCTTGTCCGCAGTCGACGGACCGGTGCCCGGGCCGGCTCCGGGGGCCGCCGGAGCCGTCCCGTCCGGCTTCGACGGCGCGGCGCCGCCCGACCGGGTCCCCGTTCCGGGCGTGCGGCCGGCGCCGTCCGTCGCGCCGCCCGGGCGGGCGCCGCCGGTGGGACCGTCACCGTCCCCGGACTCCCCCGTGCCCGGCGACGGTGACGGAGAGGAGGGGGCGGTGCGCGGGCTCGGTGCGACCCCGGGCGCCGCCTTGCCTTCCTGGCCCTGCCAGGAGAACGCGAGGTACCCACCGTCGGGGACCTTGAGCGACCCGACGCCCACGCTGGCGTAGGTCCAGGTTCCCGAGGTGCCGTCGGACCACCAGAGCGACCAGTACGCCGTGGCCGGCGGCGTGTTGACGCAGGGGTCGCCGGCGGGTGCTCCCGAGACCCGGCACACGAAGCCCGGCTGGCGCTGCACGTAGGCCAGCGGGAACCCGGAGTCCGGGAACACCGTCGACGCGGCCTTGCCGCCGCCGTCGGCATCGCACGCCTGCCGCACCCCGCCGCCGAGCTGGTGGAAGTCGACGACCACGGTGACGCCGGTGCTGCCCGCGCAGCCGGCCGCGGCGGCCGGCCCGTCGCCCAGGAGGACCAGGCCCGAGGCGACCAGGCCGAGCATCGCGACGAGTCGCGCCGCGATCCCCGCGGGGCTCATCGGACCCGCAGCCGGGTGGCGCCGTTGCGGATCGACGGGAACTGACCGACCACCGTCAGGGTCCGCCTCCCGGCGCTCGGGCCGGAGCGGAAGTAGCCGCGGAACCGGCCGGTCGGGCTCGCCTTCCCGCGTGCGACGACGTCACCGCGGTAGCGCACGGCGACCTTCTCCCCCGCCGCGAGGCCGCGGGCGACGACGTACTGCCGGGTGCCGCGGCGCGGAGTGCGGTCCGAGACCCGCAGCGCGATGTCGAGCCCGCCGAGGACCCGGAGGGTGACCCGGTCGGTGCCGGCCGGGGAGGCCAGCGTGACGGTGAGCCGCGCGGTGCCGGCGGGCAGTCGGAGCTCGCGGCGCAGGGTGCCGCCCGTGCCCGTGAGCGCCTGCCGGCGCGACGCGGCGGACAGGCAGGCGTCGGCGGCCCGGGCGAGGCCGGTGACCTCGAGCGAGACGGTGGTGCGAGCCCGCACGAAGCCGCGCGGGCCGGTGAGGGCGTACGGCGAGGCGGCCGCCGGCGCCCAGCGGAGCACGGGCAGGGCCTGCGCCGAAGCCCGGCGCCACTGGTCCATGGAGGTCTCGGTGATCCCCTGGGCGCGGCCGGTCCCGAAGGCCGCGGCGTCGTAGGCGATCGCCCCGGTCTCGCCGGTCAGCCCCGTGGTGCAGGGGGCCAGGTCGGCGGCCTGCGCGTCGCGGACCCAGAGCGCGGCCCGGGTCGCCTCCGCGGTGTGGCCACGGAGCCCGAGCGCCCAGCCGGCCAGCCCGGTGCTGTTGGTGTTCGCCGCCTCGGTGGAGGTCCCGCCACCGAACGAGCCGTCCTCGTGCTGCTGGGTGGTCAGCCAGCTCTCGGCCCTGGCCAGGGCCGCGGCGACCGTGGGGTCGTCGGCCTGGTCGTCCAGCAGGATCACCGCGAGGGAGGTGGTGTCCGGATCGGCGGTGCTGGCGCCCGAGCCCAGGCCGCCGTCGCAGGTCTGGTCGGCGGCGGTGGCATCCCGGGTGAGCAACAGCCGGAACCAGCCGGCGGCGCACTGCTGGTCGAGGAGGTACGCCGTCGCGGCGGCCGCCTCGCCGGAGCCGGCTGCGTCGAGCCCGGCCGCGGCGAAGGCCTGGCCGATCGCGTTCGTGTAGTCGCCGTACTCGCTCCGGTCGGCGATCCGGCCGGTCGACGGACCGGCGTCGGCGGTGAGCCCCTCGAGCCGGTCGACCAGGTCGACCCCGCCGAAGGTGGTCCCGTCCCGCCCGGCGACCTGGGCCAGGTGCAGGGCCTTGGCGGTGGCGCCGGCGTACACGTCGGCGGAGTCGTAGTCGGCACCGGTGGTGTAGCTGTCGACGTGGTCGGCGACCGCGGACGCGATCGAGGAGACCCGCGGGGCCTGCCCACCGAGGGCGTCGAGGCCGAGCGCCACGTCGATGGTCAGGCCGTAGTCGTCGAAGGCGAACTGGTCGTTGTGGACGAGCCCGTCGGTGAGCTGGCCGGCCAGCCAGTCGGCCCCGACCGCGCCCGCGGACGGGTCCGACGCCGGGTCCGCGGCCGCCGTGGCGGCTGCGGCGTACGGCATCGTGAGAGCCCGGGAGAGGGTGAGCAGAGTCGCGACGACGACGCCGCGGCGCAGGATGCGCTGCATGGGTTCCTTCCCGCTGCGACAGCGGGGACCCACGACGTACGCCGGGAGGTCACCCGCTGTTTTCCTCGACAGCGATGTGATCAGGACGCGTCACATGAGGTGCTCCGGCTCGCCGCCACGAGGGCGGCCTACGGTTGCGGGTCAGCGCCGGACTTGGACCGGCTTCCCCTGCACGTGGGCGTGATATGTGGTTGTCGCTCCGGAGTGGAGCGGCGTCAATCTAGCAGCATCACTCAGGCGAGCTTCTCGAGGATCAGCTCGCGGACCCGGCCGGCGTCGGCCTGGCCCCGCATCTCCTTCATCACCGCACCGATCAGGGCGCCGGCGGCGGCCACCTTGCCGTCCCGGATCTTGTCCGCGACGTCGGGGTTGGCGGCGATGGCGCTGTCCACGGCGGCGCCCAGCGCGCCGTCGTCGGACACGATCGCGAGCCCGCGGGCCGCGACGATCTCCTCCGGCGTGCCCTCGCCGGCACAGAGGCCCTCGAAGACCTGCCGGGCCAGCTTGTCGTTGATGGTGCCGGCCTCCACGAGGCGCTGCACGCCGGCCACGTCGGCCGGGCTCACGCCCAGGGAGGCGAGGTCGGTGTCGGTGTCGTTCGCGCGTCGGGCCAGCTCGCCGAGCCACCACTTGCGGGCGGCCTGGGGGCTGGCGCCCGCGGCGATGGTCTCCTCGACCAGCCCGAGCGCCCCGGCGCCGACGGTGTCGCGCATGTCGAGGTCGGAGAAACCCCATTCGGCCTGCAGCCGGGACCGACGCACGCGCGGGGGCTCGGGCAGGGTGCCGCGCAGCTCGTCGACCCACTCCCGGCTCGGTGCCACCGGGACCAGGTCGGGCTCGGGGAAGTAGCGGTAGTCCTCCGCGTCGGACTTCTCACGACCGCTGGTGGTGACGCCGGTGTCCTCGTGCCAGTGCCGGGTCTCCTGGAGGATCGTGCCCCCACCGTCGAGGATCGCGGCGTGCCGCTGCATCTCGTAGCGGACCGCGCGCTCGACCGAGCGCAGCGAGTTGACGTTCTTGGTCTCGGTGCGGGTGCCGAGTCCGCCGGCACCGGCCGGCGACAGGGACAGGTTCACGTCGGCCCTGATCGAGCCCTGGTCCATCCGGGCGTCCGAGACGCCGAGCGCGACGATCAGCTCGCGCAGCTGCGCGACGTACGCCTTGGCGATCTGGGGCGCCCGGTCGCGGGTGCCCATGATCGGCTTGGTGACGATCTCGATCAGCGGGATGCCGGCGCGGTTGTAGTCGACCAGCGAGTAGTCGGCGCCGTGGATCCGGCCGGTGGCGCCGCCGACGTGCAGCGACTTGCCGGTGTCCTCCTCCATGTGCGCCCGCTCGATCTCGACCCGGAACGACTCGTCGTCGCCCCCCTCGACCGGCACCGTGACGTCGAGGTAGCCCTCGAACGCGATCGGCTCGTCGTACTGCGAGGTCTGGAAGTTCTTCGGCATGTCCGGGTAGAAGTAGTTCTTCCGGGCGAAGCGGCACCACTCGGCGATGTCGCAGTTGAGCGCGAGACCGATGCGCATCGCGGACTCGACCGCGACCTTGTTGACCACCGGCATCGCGCCGGGCAGGCCCAGGCAGGTCGGGCAGACCTGGGTGTTGGGGTCGGCGCCGAACCCGGTCGGGCAGCCGCAGAACATCTTGGACGCGGTATTCAGCTCGACGTGCACCTCGAGACCGAGGGCGGGGTCGAAGTGCTCCAGGGCGTCCTCGAAGGACAGCAGGGTGTCGGTCATCGGGCCGCTCCTTCGGTTCCTGGTCCGGCGAGGGCCGGGGCCTTCGTCAGCAGCGGGGCGCCCCACTGCTTCTCGAGCAGCGCCTCCAGCGCCGCCCCGACGCGGTAGACCCGGTCGTCGGCCAGCGCCGGCGCGAGGATCTGCACGCCGGTCGGCAGGCCGTCCTCCTCGGCGAGACCGCTCGGCACCGAGATGCCGGGCACACCGGAGAGGTTGGCCGGGATGGTGGCGAGGTCGTTGAGGTACATCGCCAACGGGTCGTCGACCTTCTCCCCGATCCGGAACGCCGTGGTCGGAGCGGTCGGGCTGACCAGGACGTCGGCCCGTTCGAACGCGGCCGCGAAGTCGCGGGTGATCAGCGTCCGTACCTTCTGCGCCTGGCCGTAGTAGGCCTCGTAGTAGCCGCTGGACAGCGCGTAGGTGCCGAGGATGATCCGGCGCTTCACCTCGTCGCCGAAACCGGCGTCGCGGGTGGCCCGCATGACGTCCTCGGCGCTGGGGTCGTCGATGTGCTCGGGCAGCACCCGCAGGCCGTAGCGCATCGCGTCGAACTTGGCGAGGTTGGAGGACGCCTCGGCCGGCAGGATCAGGTAGTAGGTCGCGAGCGCGTGCACGAAGCTCGGGCAGGAGACCTCGACGACCTCGGCTCCAGCGGCGACCATCAGGTCGACCGACTCCCGGAACCGGGTCAGCACCCCGGCCTGGTAGCCCTCGCCGCCGAGCTCGGTGACGACACCGATCCGGACGCCGGACAGGTCACCGTCGGCGCCCCGTCGGGCCGCGTCGACCAGCCCGGGCAGCGGCTCGGCGGCGGACGTGGAGTCGAGCGGGTCGTGGCCGCCGATGATCTCGTGCAGCAGCGCGGCGTCGAGCACGGTCCGGGTGACCGGACCGGCCTGGTCGAGGCTGTTGGCGAGCGCCACCAGGCCGTAGCGCGAGACGCCGCCGTAGGTCGGCTTCACGCCGACCGTGCCGGTGACCGCGCCGGGCTGGCGGATCGAACCGCCGGTGTCTGTGCCGATCGCGAGCGGGGCCTCGAAGGCGGCGACGGCCGCGGCGGACCCGCCGCCGGAGCCGCCGGGGATCCGGTCGAGGTCCCAGGGGTTGTGGGTCGGGCCGTAGGCCGAGTGCTCGGTGGAGGAGCCCATCGCGAACTCGTCCATGTTGGTCTTGCCGAGGATCGGCAGTCCGGCGGCCCGGAGGCGCGCGACCACCGTGGCGTCGTACGGCGGGATCCAGCCCTCGAGGATCTTCGAGCCGCAGGTGGTCGGCAGGCCCCTGGTGGCCAGCACGTCCTTGACCGCGATCGGGACGCCGTCGAACACGGACGCGGGCGAGCCCGCGGCCCGGCGCTCGTCGGCTGCGGCGGCCTGGGCGAGTGCGCCCTCGGCGTCCACGTGGAGGAACGCGTGCACCTCCCCGTCGACGGCGGCGATCCGGTCGAGGTGGGCCTGGGTGAGCGCCACGCTGGTGGTCTCGCCCGCTGCCAGCGCGTCGGCCAGCTGCGCGGCGGAGAGCCGCACGAGGTCACCGTGCGGTGTCGGGGCCGTCACTGCTCGTCTCCCAGGATGCGGGGAACGGAGAACCGCTGCTGCTCGGACGCCGGGGCACCCGCCAGCGCCTCCTCGGCGCTCAGCCCGGGCACCACCACGTCCTCGCGGAAGACGTTGGTCAGCGGCAGCGCGTGCGAGGTCGGCGGCACGTCGTCACCGGCGACTCCCTGGATGGCGGCCACCGAGTCCAGGATCACGCTCAGCTGGGGCGCGAGGTGGTCGAGCTCGGCGTCGGACAGGTCGATCCGGGCGAGGCCGGCCAGACGGGCCACCTCGTCACGGGTGATCGAGCCGGGTGCTTCAGGCATGGGGCATCCCTCGTGGACGACTGGGTTCGCGGCAATCCTAGTGGCGTCCGGACGCTGTCCGCCCGGGTGCCCCCCGTCCCGTGGCCGATGCGCATGAGGGGGCCGCCCGTAGGCTGCACGCGTGCCTGCCAGCCGCCCTCGCACCGCCGCCGCGCCGCTTCCCGGCGGCCTGCCGGTGAGCCTGCTCGTCGGCCTTCTCTCCCTGGTCCTCGGCGCCTGCACGAGCACCACCGCGGACACGTCCGATGCGGCGCTCGACCGGTCGCGCGCGACCCGGTCGGAGCCGGCCTACGCACGGTACGTCGCCCTGGGCGACTCCTACACCGCGGGACCGCTGCTGGCGGGCAAGAGCTCGAACGACGGCTGCTTCCGCTCCAGCAACAACTACCCGAGCCTCGTGGCGACCGAGCTCGACGGCACCACGTTCGTCGACCGCAGCTGCAGCGGGGCCACGACGGTGAACATGACGCAGCCCCAGCCGAACGCGTTCGGCGGCGACCCGTGGCCGCCGCAGTTCCGCGGGCTGACGGAGGACACCGACCTGGTCACCCTCGGCATCGGCGGCAACGACTTCGACCTCTTCTCGAACCTCACCGGGCTGTGCCCGCGGCTGCGCGGCACCGAGCCGACCGGCAACCCCTGCCAGCAGACCTTCGGCAGCACCGGTGCCGACACCCTGCTGCGGGACGCGGGCCGGATCGAGGCCCGCGTCGCGGCGACCATCCGCGGCATCCGAGCACAGGCTCCCCGGGCCCGCATCGTGGTCGTGGACTACCCGCGGATCGTGCCGACCGCGGGCAGCTGCCCGCGGCTGCTGCCGCTGGCCGACGGGGACTACCGCTGGGCGGCCCGGGTCAACGCCCGGCTCAGTTCCTCGGTCCGCGGCGCCGCGGCCCAGACCGGCGTCGAGCACGTCGACCTGTACGCCGCCAGCGCCGGCCATGACGTCTGCTCCGACGACCCGTGGGTCAACGGCCGGAGGTCGGAGCCGGGCACCGCGCTGGCCTATCACCCGCTGGCCGTCGAGCAGCGTGCCGTGGCCGACCTGGTGCTGTCGGTGATCGGCGGTTCCGCCACCCCCTAGCGGAGCCGTGGTCCGGCGGGGGGCGCGTCGATCGGCCCGAACCCTGACCGCCTCAGGCGCGGGGCCTGCCCGGGCCGTGGCCATTGCCGTTGCCGTGGCCGTTGCCGTGGCCGTTGCCGTGGCCGTTGCCGTTGCCGTTGCCGTTGCCCGGATGGGGATCGGTCGACGGAGCCGGGGTCGGGTCCTCGGTCCCGCGGGACGGCTCCGGGGCCTCGGGGGCGGGCTCCGGAGCGGGCGCGGCCGGGTCGTCCGCGGCCGCGGGGTGCGCGGTCGGGGTCGGCGCGGCGGCCGGCGGGACCGTCTCCACGGTGATGCGTGGCGTCCGTGGCGCCGTCGTCTCCCGGGTCGGCTCGTCCTCGATCGCCACGTCGCCCGACTGCTCGGTCGACGTGCTGGACGGCTGGTCGCGGCTGGTCGTGGGCGCCTCGCCCACCGGCGTGAACAGCATCCACGCACCGACCCCGGCGACCAGCATCATGCCGACGCCGGTGAGCGTCGCGACGACCGCGCCGCGCGAGGCCCACAGGGAGGGCAGGGCGCGCTTTCCGGGCATGACGAACCACCCTAGGCGGTGACCGACGCTCAGTCGAGCAGAGCGCGCGCGGCCTCGGCGCCCTCGGCGAGCAGCACCTCGAACCCCGCCTCGTCCAACATCGGAACGCCGAGCTGCTCGGCCTTCTCGGCCTTGGTGCCGGCGTTCTCGCCGACCACCACGAAGTCGGTCTTCTTCGACACCGACCCCGACGCCTTGCCACCGCGGGCGATGATCGCCTCCTTGACCGAGTCACGGGAGTAGCGCTCCAACGAGC
Source organism: uncultured Actinomycetota bacterium (assembly GCA_963767955.1). Classification (GTDB taxonomy): domain Bacteria; phylum Actinomycetota; class Actinomycetes; order Propionibacteriales; family Nocardioidaceae; genus Nocardioides. The sequence continues at coordinate 1,822,002 of CAVYGA010000003.1, forward strand.
CGGTCACCACCACCGTCAGCCCCTCGAGGGTGCGCGGCACGGACGCGTCACGCTCGTCGGCCATCGTCACCCCGGCCGCGAGCCACTTGTCCACGATCACCCGGTGCCAGTCGACGGAGAACCACTCGATCACCGCCTCCGCGATGGTGGGGCCGACCCCGTCGGCGCCGGCCAGCCGCTCGTGGTCGGCGGCCCGGATCTCGTCCATCGAGCCGAACTCGGTGGCCAGCGCGCGCGCCGCGGTCGGACCGACGTGCCGGATCGAGAGTGCCACCAGCACCCGCCACAGCGGCACGCCCTTGCGGTCGTGCAGGTGGGCCAGCAGCCGCTCGCCGTTGGCGGAGAGGACCGGGTCGTCGCCCTCGCCCTTCTTCGGTGCCCGGGTGAACAGCGGCGCCCGCAGCAGCGCGGCCTCGTCGAGGTCGAACAGGTCGCCCTCGTTCTCGATGACCCGGGCGTCGAGCAGCGCCACGGCGGCCTCGTAGCCGAGCCCCTCGATGTCGAACGCGCCGCGCCCGGCCACGTGGTAGACCCGTTCGCGGACCTGGGCCGGGCACTCCCGGTGGTTGGGGCAGCGGAGGTCCTTGTCGCCCTCCTTCTGCTGGGCCAGCGTGGTGCCGCAGGCGGGGCACTCGGTCGGCATCACCCACTCCGCCAGGCCCTCGGGACGCAGCGCGAGCACCGGGCCGACGATCTCGGGGATGACGTCGCCGGCCTTGCGCAGGACCACCGTGTCTCCGGGGCGGACGTCCTTGCGCCTCACCTCATGGGCGTTGTGCAGGGTGGCCATCTCGACCGTCGAGCCGGCCACCCGGGTCGGCACCATCCGGCCGAACGGCGTGACCCGACCGGTGCGCCCGGTGTTGACCTCGATGGCCAGCAGCTCGGCGTTGACCTCCTCGGGAGGGTACTTGAACGCGATCGCCCAGCGCGGCGCCCGCGACGTCGAGCCCAGCCGTCGCTGCAGGGACACCTGGTCGACCTTGACCACCACGCCGTCGATCTCGTAGGGGACGATGTCGTGGCGGTGCTCCCCGGCGTTCTGGATGTAGGCCTCGACGGCTTCCAGGGTGCCGAGCACCTCGACCCGCTCGCTGGTGGGCAGGCCCCAGGCCGCGAGGGCGGCGTACGCCGCGGACTGGGCGGTCGGCTCGAAGCCCCGGCGGGCACCGATGCCGTGGCAGACCATGCCGAGGGCCCGGGTCGCCGTGACCCGCGGGTCCTTCTGCCGCAGCGACCCGGCCGCGGCGTTGCGCGGGTTGGCGAACGCGGGCTTGCCGGCGTCGCGCATCGTCTCGTTGAGCCGCTCGAAGGCGGCGCCGGGCAGGAACACCTCGCCGCGCACCTCGACCAGCTCGGGCACCGGGAACTCGTCGGTGCCGGTGAGCCGGTGCGGGACGGAGTCGATGGTCTTGACGTTGGGGGTGACGTCCTCGCCGGTGCGCCCGTCGCCGCGGGTCAGCGCCCGCACCAGCCGGCCCTGCTCGTAGAGGAGGTTGATGGCCAGCCCGTCGACCTTGAGCTCACACAGCAGGGCGGGGTCCTCGACACCGTCGCGGGCCAGCCGGGCGTACCAGCCGGCCAGCTCGTCGTAGGAGAACGCGTTGTCCAGGCTCTCCATCCGCTGGAGGTGGTCGACCGCGGTGAACTCGGTCGACACCGCACCGCCGACCTTCTGCGTCGGAGAGTCCGGCGTACGCAGCTCGGGGACCTGCTCCTCGAGCTCCTCGAGACGGCGCAGCCTGTGGTCGAACTCGGCGTCGGAGAGCGTCGGGTCGTCGAGGACGTAGTAGCGCCAGCGGGCGTCCTCGATCTGCTCGGCGAGGACCCGGTGCTCGGCCTGCGCCTCGGCCCACGCGTTCGACCCCTGCTCCAGCCCCACGTCGCTCATGGGGCACATCTTGCCGTGTCCCACCCACACCCGGCCGCCCCCTCCCAATCCGCTCCGGGTGCGGTGACGAACACCGGTCAGCCCTGCCCGAGAGAGGACCGCGGTGACCGAGCCCACCCTGACGAGGTACGACGCCCCGGGACGCCCGCGGGCGCTCGTGCTCCTGCTGCACGGCGGCAAGCAGCGCTCGCACCAGTCCGTGGACGGTCGCAGCGCGTCCTGGCGCCGCGCGGCGGCGATGCAGCGCTCGATCACGCCCCGGGCGCACGAGCAGGGCGTCAGCACCTGGCTGCTGCGCTACCGGCACCGCGGCTGGAACGACCTCGGCTCCCCCTCGCCGGTCCCCGATGCACGGTGGGCGCTGGACGAGGTGCGCCGCCGGCTCGGTCCGCTGCCCGTCGTCCTGCTCGGGCACTCGATGGGCGCCCGGACCGCCGTGCACGTCGCCGACGACGACCTGGTCTCCGGGGTGGTGGCCCTGGCGCCGTGGCTGCCCCCGGGCGAGCCGGTCGACGCGCTCCGGGGCCGCCGCCTCGCTGTCGCCCACGGGCATCGTGACCGGATCACCTCGTTCCGAGCCAGTGCGGCCTTCACCCGACGAGCCGAGGACCTGGCGGCCGGGGTGGAGTTCCACGACATGGGCACCGTCGGGCACTACATGCTCCGCGGCGCCGACCGGTGGAACGACTTCGCGGTGAGCCGCTCGCTGGCGATCCTGACGCCGTCGCTCACCCGCTGACGCCCTGACCGTGACGACGCCCTGACCCGCTGACCCGGCGCCGCGACGGCTGCGAGGAGAGGAGGATCACCAGCCGCTCTCCCGAAAAGAACTTGCAGGGGATGGAACGCTTCCGTACTATCTGATGAAACGAAACCGTTTCGTTTCATCGAAAGTCTGGATCCCGGATGACCCCGCACCCCACCGACACCCCGGCGGCCCGGCCGCGCGTCGAGGGCGACCGTGAGCTGGAGATCCTGGAGGCGACCCTCGAGGTCCTCGCCGACGTCGGCTACGACCGCCTGACCATGGATGCCGTGGCCTCCCGGGCGAGGGCGTCGAAGGCCACGCTCTACCGGCGCTGGAAGGACAAGGCGAGCCTGGTCGTCGATGCGCTGCTCGTGGTCAAGCACAACCAGGAGGTGCCCGACACCGGCAGCCTGCGCGGCGACCTGATCGCGTCCTTCTGCGGCCTCGGCGGTCTCACGGACGAGCAGGGCGTGGCGACCTTCGCCAGCGTGCTGACCGCGATCAGCCGGGACGAGGAGTTCGCGACGCTGTTCCGGCGCGACGTACTCGGCCCCAAGATCGCCTCGTCCCAGCTGATCTTCGAGCGGGCCCGCGACCGCGGCGAGCTGCACGCCGACGCCGACGTCGACCTCCTCGCGCCGGCGCTCGCGGGAATCATCCTGCACCGTCAGTTCGTTCTGGGTGAGCAGCCGACCGCAGACGCCATCGTCCGCGTGATCGACCAGATCATCCTGCCGGCGGCCACGCACCCGACCGCCGGCACGGTCACCTGAGCCACCTCCACCGTTCGTCCCCGCGCCACCCGCGCATCCCACACGAAGGAAGCACCATGTCTGAGACCACGACGGCGGAGAGCCGCCCGAGCGGGCAGCAGGTCCGTCTCGGATGGGCACTCGTGCTCATCTCGATCGCACAGCTGATGGTCGTGCTCGACGCCACCATCGCGAACATCGCACTGCCCTACATCCAGATCTCGCTCAACATCTCCGACGCCAATCTGCCCTGGATCGTGACCGGCTACGCGCTGGCCTTCGGTGGCCTGCTGCTGCTCGGTGGTCGCCTCGCCGACCTCTACGGCCGGCGCCGCATCTTCATGCTCGGCCTGGTGATCTTCGGGATCGCCTCGCTGCTCGGTGGCCTGGCCCAGAACGAGGGGCTGCTCCTCGCGGCCCGGGGCCTCCAGGGTCTCGGCGCGGCGCTCGCCTCCCCCGCCGCCCTGGCGCTGATCACCACGACCTTCCCGGCCGGACCGGCGCGCAACCGTGCGTTCGCGATCTACGCGGCGATGTCCGGCGCGGGCGCGGCCGTCGGCCTGATCCTCGGTGGCTGGCTGACCGGGCTCCACCTCGACCTCGGCGGCCTGGGCATCGAGGGCTGGCGGCTGACCTTCCTGATCAACACCCCGATCGGCATCGTCGCCGCCCTGTTCGCGCCGCGGGTCCTGGCCGAGTCCGAGCGGCACCCCGGCGAGCTCGACGTCCCGGGCGCCATCACCGGCACCCTGGGCCTGCTCGGTGTCGTCTACGGACTCAACCGGGCCGGTCAGCACGGCTGGAGCAACGGCTGGACCATCGCCAGCCTGGCCGTCGGCGCGACCCTGCTCGCGGTGTTCATCTTCATCGAGAGCCGGGTCGAGCACCCGCTGCTGCCGTTCCGGGTGTTCCTCAACCGGACCCGCGCGGCCAGCTTCGTGGCGATGTTCCTGGCTCCGGCCGCGATGTTCGCGATGTTCTACTTCCTGAGCCTCTACATCCAGAACGTCATGGGCTACTCGCCGCTCAGGGCGGGCATGGCGTTCCTGCCGTTCTCGTTCGGCATCGTGGTGGCCGCGGGCCTGGCCTCCAACCTGGTCAACCGCATCGACGCGCGCTACCTCGCGGGCGTCGGCACGCTGATGGCTGCGGGGGCGCTGCTCGGCTTCTCGCGGTTGCCCTACGACACCGAGTTCCCGGCGACGGACGTGACCGGCAGCTACCTCACCGACATCCTGCCGTTCATCCTGCTGATGTCCTTCGGCATGGGCATGGTGTTCGTGCCGGTCACCCTGACCGCCGTACACCACCTGCGCAGTGAGGACTCCGGCATCGGCTCCGGGGTGCTCAACACCATGCAGCAGGTCGGCGGGGCGATGGGTCTGGCGACCCTGAGCACGGTCGCGACCAACATCTTCACCGATCGCGGCGCCGAGTTCGCCCGGGCCGGGGCGTCCGCCTCGGCCGGTGGTCCGCAGCCGAGCCCCGAGGAGATGGCCTCGCTCCAGCAGATCGCGGCGAACCAGATCTTCACCGAGGGCGCGACCACCGCGTTCCTCGTCGGAGCCGCCATGATGCTCGCCGCGTCCGTGGTCGTCTGGGTCTTCCTCAACGTCAAGCACACCGAGCTCGCCACCGACGGCCCCGAGGCTGTCCACGTCGGCTGATCCCTCCCCACCACCGACGAAGGGATAGTCCCTGACGTTTGGGCCCCTATTTCGACGGATTCGGGGCCCGAAGGTCAGGGACTATCTCGATTTCGGTCAGGATTCGAGGTGGCGAGCGGCCTGGTGGGTCAGGCCGAGCGCGGTCCTGGCCCAGCGGGGGGAGGCCCCGGCCAGGCCGCAGGACGGGGTGACCGCCAGCCGCGGGCCCGGCTCGAGGCCGAGCATGTCGAGGGTCCGGAGCACCCGCTCGGTCACCTGCTGCGCGTCCGGCTCGGACGCCGGGTCGACGGCCGGCACCGCCCCGAGCAGCACCCACTCCCCTGCCTCGGCGGCCTCGGCGAGGGCGTCGTACGCCGCGGGGTCGAGCTGGTCGAGGTCGACCGAGATGCCGGCGGCACCGGCACCGCGGACCAGGCCGATCGGGAAGCCCGGGGCACACGAGTGCACCACCGGCACGCCACCGGCTCCGGTGATCGCGGCGAACACCGCGGAGAGCGCGTCGGATGCCTCGGGCGGGTGCACGACGCGGTGGCGGCCGAAGCCGGAGGCGGTCGGCACCCGGCCGGCCAGCACCGCGGGCAGGGAGGGCTCGTCGACCTGGACGAGCAGCTCCGCGGCACCGGGCAACCGGCGGCGCAGGTCGGCGACGTGGTCGAGCAGTCCCTCGGCCAGCGCCTGGGCCAGCTCGCGCCGGGCACCGTGGTCGGAGAGGACCTTGTCGCCGCGCGGCTTCTCGACCGTCGCGGCCAGGGTCCAGGGTCCGGCCACCTGGACCTTGAACGTGCCGGCGTACCCCTGGGTCTGCTCCTCGACCGCGTCGAGGTCCTGGGCCAGCAGCGAGCGCGCCCGGCGGTGGTCGATGCCCGACGCGTCGGTCAGCCGCCAGCCCGCCGGCTGCAGGTCGGCGCCCAGCCCGGAGGTCACCGCGAGCCCGCGGCCGGTCATGGTGGCCGCGGCGCCCCGGCCGGGCACCTCGGGCACATGGACCAGGTCCGGCAGCTCGCCGAGCACCAACCGGACCGCCTCGGCATAGTCGCGCGCGTTGTCGGACTCCGAGCCGAGCGGCTCCCCGCCGGGCATCGACCCGACGCCGGTGGCCAGCGTCATGCCGGGGTGCCCACGCCGGTGCGGGACGTGGTCTCGATCGTGGCCGAACCGACGACACGGCTGCCGGCATAGATCACGGCCGCCTGCCCCGGCGCGATGCCGTACGCCGGGTCGAGCAGCTCGATCTCCACGGTCGTCGCCTCCGCAGCCGGGCCACCCACCCGGATGCGGGCGCGGTGCTCGTCGCCGTGGGCCCGGAGCTGCACGGTGCCCTCCAGCGACTCCGGCACGGACCCGCACCACCGGGCCCGGATGCCGCTGATCCGGTCGATCGCGAGCTCCTCGCGCGGGCCGACGGTCACGGTGCCGGAGACCGGCTCGATGTCGAGGACGAACCGGGGCTTCCCGTCCGGCGCCGGTCGGCCGATCCGCAGTCCCTTGCGCTGGCCGATGGTGAAGCCGTAGGTGCCGTCGTGGCTGCCGAGCACCTCGCCGCTGGCGTGGTCGACGATGTCGCCGCCGTCGTTGGGTGCGGTGTCGCCGAGCTTCTCGCGCAGCCAGCCGGCGTTGTCGCCGTCGGCGACGAAGCAGATGTCGTGGGAGTCGGGCTTGTCGGCGACCAGCAGCCCCCGACGTCCGGCCTCGGCGCGCACGTCGGGCTTGGCCGAGTCACCGAGCGGGAACAGCGAGTGCGCGAGCTGCTCCTGGGTGAGCACCCCGAGCACGTAGGACTGGTCCTTGCCCATGTCCACCGCCCGGTGCATCTCGATCAGCCCGTCGGCTCCGGTGCGGAGCTGGGCGTAGTGGCCGGTCGCCACCGCGTCGAAGCCCAGGTCGAGGGCCCGGTCGAGCACCGCGGCGAACTTGATCTTCTCGTTGCACCGCAGGCACGGGTTGGGCGTCCGGCCGGCGGCGTACTCGGCCATGAAGTCCTCGACCACGTCCTCGTGGAACCGCTCGCTCAGGTCCCAGACGTAGAACGGGATCCCGATCACGTCCGCGGCCCGGCGGGCGTCGTTGCTGTCCTCGATCGTGCAGCAGCCGCGCGCGCCGCTGCGATAGGACTGCGGGTTGCGCGACAATGCGAGATGGATCCCGGTCACCTCGTGGCCGGCCTCGGCGACGCGGGCGGCGGCGACCGCCGAGTCCACCCCGCCGGACATCGCGACGAGCACCTTCATGTCAGCCCGGCCTGCGCTGGCCGGCGGCGTGGGCCCGCTCGACGACGGGCGCGATCGCGGCCACGACCGCCTCGACGTCGGCCGCGGTGGAGGTGTGGCCCAGCGAGAAGCGCAGCGATCCCCGTGCGTCGGCGTCGGTGCGGCCCATCGCGAGCAGCACGTGAGACGCCTGGGGAACCCCGGCCGAGCAGGCCGAGCCGGTCGAGCACTCGATGCCGCGGGCGTCGAGCAGCATCAGCAGCGAGTCGCCCTCGCAGCCGGGGAAGGTCAGGTGCGCATTGCCGGGCAGCCGCTCGACCGGGTCGCCGTTGAGGACGGCGTCGGGCACGGCCGCGAGGACTCCGGCCACGAGCTCGTCGCGCAGGGCGCTCACCCGGGCCGCATGCTCGGCCTGCTGCTTGACCGACAGCTCGACCGCGGCGGCGAGGCCGGCGATCGCCGGGGTGTCGATGGTGCCGCTGCGGATGTCGCGCTCCTGGCCGCCTCCGTGCACCAACGGGGTGACCTCGAGCTCGCGGCGTACGACGAGGGTGCCGACGCCGTACGGCCCGCCGACCTTGTGCCCGGTCAGCGTCAGCGCGTCGACGCCGGACGCGGCGAAGTCCACCGGGACGGCGCCGATCGCCTGGACGGCGTCGGTGTGCACCGGGATGCCGTGCTCGGCGGCGATCGCCACGACCTCGGCGATCGGCTCCAGGGTGCCCACCTCGTTGTTCGCCCACATCACCGAGACCAGCGCGACCGACGTGGGGTCGCGGTCGATCGAGGTCCGCAGGGCGTCGAGGTCGAGCCGTCCGAGGGAGTCGACCGGCAGCAGCTCGACGTCCGCGTGCTCGTTCTCGTCGAGCCAGTGCAGCGGGTCGAGCACCGCGTGGTGCTCGATGGCGGTCGAGAGGATGCGGGTCCGGCGCGGGTCGGCGCCGTGGCGGGACCAGAAGATGCCCTTGACGGCCAGGTTGTCGGACTCGGTGCCGCCGGAGGTGAACACCACCTCGCCGGGGCGGCAGTTGAGGGCCTGCGCGATGGTCTCGCGGGACTCCTCCACGACTCGCCGGGCTCGGCGCCCGGAGGCGTGCAGCGAGCTCGGGTTGCCGGTGTCCTCGAGGTGCGACGTCATGGCCTCGACGGCCGCGGGCAGCATCGGCGTGGTCGCGGCGTGGTCGAGGTAGACGCTGACCGGCAGCGCGGTGGACTCACTCATTGCACCTTCAAGCGTACGGCGCGCCACCTCATCTCGGCGAACTGTCCGGACCCGGGGCCCGATCGGGCGGGTGCCCCGGTCGGCGTCCGCGGCTCCGCACGCTGTGTCGGTGGCCCGACACAGTGAGGGTGCGCGGGCGGACGGAGTCGCCGACGGCGGTCCCGGAGCATCAGTGCCAGGCGTCACCCGGCGTCACCCGATCCCCAGGAGGTCATCATGAGCACCACGCACACTCCCGTCCCGCAGGCAGGTCGTCGTCCCGGCCGCACCGGCCGCGCCGCCGTCGTCTCGATCACCCTCGCCCTGGCCGCCCTGCTCGGGGTGGCCGGCACCGCGACCCCGGCCTAGGCCGCCAGCAGCTTCACGTCCTGCTTCCGGTTCCCGGCCCCCTACTACGGGGCCTACGGCAACGCGCCGGTCCAGGTGCAGGTCTGGACGTACGGCGGCTGGCACACCGCCTGGCACACCCAGACCAACTTCAACGGCTGCTTCACCTTCAACCTGACCAGCACGGCGCGGACCTACCCGGTGCGCGTGATCGCCCAGAAGCGGGTCGGCACCGCCCTCTTCTACGGGGTCTCGCCGTACTCCGCCCCCGCGGGGTCGGGGAGCCATCACCTCGGCACCGGGCTGGTGTGGTGCACCGGGTGTGGCTGAGCCGTCGACCAGCACCGTGCGGGTCCGCCGTCGGTGGGCCCGCACGGCCGCGCCTCACGAGGTCGCAGTCCCGGAGATCAGCGGCAGCCACGGGTGGTCGTCGCCGTACACCCGGCGTACGCCGTCGCGCAGCCAGGCCAGCTGGCGAGGCGACAGCAGCGGCAGCGCCGCGTCGAGGTCGGCCCGGTCCTTCGGCTGGTCCTGGAGCGCCTTGTGCTGCAGCACCACCTCGGGATTCTGGTAGCGGATGCCGTCACTGGCCACCCAGGTCACCTCCTCGAGCGGTGCCGACCACTCCTCCCGGCGTGAGACCCAGCGTCCGTCACGGTCCTCGTTGATCAGGCAGTCCACGATCCACGGCGCCCCCGCGTGCTCACGCAGCCACACCTGGCCGGCGTCGGGGTGTGGCTCGGGCCACTCGGCGGTGATCGGGCGCAGCGCGCCGCTGGCCACGCTCCAGAGGTCGTACCTCTCGCCGACGAGGTCGACCAGGGCAGGGAGGTCGCGCCTGAAGATGACCACGTCCAGGTCGTGGTGCGGCCGGGGCACTCCGGTGAACGCCTCGACCGCCCAGCCACCGACGACCCACCACGGTCCCGGGAAGTCCGCGAGGAACTCGCGCGCACCGGCCGGGTCGATCGAGTCCCAGGGACCGTAGAGCCGGTCGAACTCCGCGTCGTCCATCACCGGGGCGTCACAGGAGCACGAGGTCGTCGCGGTGGACGACCTCGCGTTCGTAGGCCGCGCCCAGTTCGCGTTTGAGGTCCCCCGAGGAGCGCCCGAGCAGCGGCGGCAGCTCCGCGGCGTCGAAGTTGACGAGGCCGCGGGCCACCGGGGTGCCGGCGGTCGTGACCAGGTCGACCGGGTCGCCGGCCACGAAGGAGCCGGTCACGCCGGTCACGCCGGCGGCCAGCAAGGACGCCCGGCGCTCGGTCACGGCTCGTACGGCGCCGTCGTCGAGCACCAACGAGCCCTGCGGCTCGGTGGCGTGCGCGAGCCAGAGCAGCCGGGTCGGGCGGCGCTTGCCGGTGGCGTGGAACAGCGTGCCGACGGGGTCGCCTGTCAGGGCCCGGCCGGCCTGGTCGGCCGCGGTCAGCACGACCGGGATCCCGGCGCCGGTCGCGATCCGGGCGGCGTCGACCTTGGTCCGCATCCCGCCGGTCCCCAGCGCGCCGCCCCCTCCGATGGTCACGTCGTCGAGGTCGGCGGTGGTGACCACCGACGGGATCATCCGGGTGCCGTCCTTCGCGGGCGGCCCGTCGTAGAGGCCGTCGACGTCGGAGAGCAGCACCAGCAGGTCGGCGTGCACCAGGTGCGCGACCAGGGCGGCCAGCCGGTCGTTGTCACCGAATCGGATCTCCGAGGTGGCCACGGTGTCGTTCTCGTTGACGATCGGGAGCACACCGAGCTCGAGCAGCTTGGCGAAGGTCTGGTAGGCGTTGCGGTAGTGCGAGCGTCGGGTGACGTCGTCGACGGTGAGCAGCACCTGGCCGGCGGTGACGCCGTGGCGGGCGAGCTCCTCGGTGTAGCGGTGCACCAGCAGCCCCTGCCCCACCGAGGCGGCGGCCTGCTGGGCGGCCAGCCCCCGGGGCCGGCGGGCCAGACCCAGCGGCGCCAGTCCGGCCGCGATGGCGCCGGAGGAGACCAGCACCACCTCGGCGCCCCGGCCGCGAGCGGCGGCCAGCACCTCGACGAGTCGACGCATGCGCGCCGGGTCGATGCCGCCGGCCGTGCTGGTCAGGGAGGAGGAACCGACCTTGACCACCACCCGGCGGGCACCGGTCACCTCGGGGCGCAGCTCGCTCATGATCTGTGGCTCAGGAGCGGGCGTCGGGGTCGGACTCGGCCCAGTCGGGGTCCTCGTCGCTGCCGATCTCGTAGGACATCGGGCCGGAGGACCCACCGCGGGCGGGCTCCTTGCGGTCGAGGCGCCGGGCCACGTCGGCACGGGTCTCGGTCTCGGACCGCTCGTCCATCGCCTCGTGGATGTCGCGGCGACGCTGAGCGGCCGGACGGTCCTCGTTGAACCGCTGGTCCTCGCCACGGCGGCTGAGCAGCTCGGCCCCGGCGTCGACACCGGGCTTGAAGTCGAAGACCACGGCGTTGTCCGGGTCGCCGATGAGGACGGGGTCACCCTCGACCGCCCCCAGCTGCACCAACCGGGCCTCGACGCCGAGTCGGTTGAGCCGGTCGGCGAGGAAGCCGACGGCCTCGTCGTTGCTGAAGTCGGTCTGCCGGACCCAGCGCTCGGGCTTCTCCCCGCGCACCCGCCAACCCTCGCCGGTCTCCTTGACGGTGAAGTCGGCGCCCCGGACCACCGACGGCGGACGGATCACGATGCGCTGCGCCTCGGCGACCGTCGTGGCCGCGCGGGCGGCGGACACGATCTCGGCCATCGCGAAGGTCAGCTCGCGCAACCCCTCGCCGGAGGCAGCGGAGACCTCGAAGACCCGCAGGCCGCGTTCACGCAGCTCGTCGACGACGAACGAGGAGATGTCGCGCCCGTCGGGGACGTCGACCTTGTTGAGGGCGACCAGCCGCGGGCGCTCCTCGAGGCCGCCGTACCGGCTGAGCTCGGCCTCGATGATGTCGAGGTCCTCGACCGGGTTGCGGCCGGGCTCGATGGTGGCGGTGTCGACGACGTGCACCAGCGCCGCGCACCGCTCGATGTGGCGCAGGAAGTCGTGGCCCAGGCCGCGGCCCTCCGCGGCGCCCTCGATCAGGCCGGGGACGTCGGCGACGGTGAACGTGGTGTCCCCGGCGCGGACGACGCCGAGGTTGGGCACCAGCGTGGTGAACGGGTAGTCGGCGATCTTGGGCCGGGCTCGGGAGATCGCCGCGATCAGCGAGGACTTGCCGGCGCTGGGGAAGCCGACCAGGCCGATGTCCGCGACGACCTTGAGCTCGAGGACCACGTCGATCTCGTCGCCGGGCTCGCCGAGCAGCGCGAAGCCGGGGGCCTTGCGCTTGGACGAGGCCAGCGCGGCGTTGCCGAGCCCGCCACGGCCACCCTGGGCGATGACCAGCTCGGTGCCGGGCCCGACCATGTCCGCGAGGACGGTGCCCTCACTGTCGGAGACGACCGTGCCGTCAGGGACCGGGAGCAGCAGGTCGGAGCCGTGACCGCCGTTGCGGTGGCCGCCGGCACCGTGGCCGCCGCTCTCGGCCTTGCGGTGCGGGCTGTGGTGGTAGTCGATCAGCGTGGTGACGTCGGACTGCACCCGCAGGATCACCGAGCCGCCGGGGCCGCCGTTGCCGCCGTCGGGGCCGCCGAGGGGCTTGAACTTCTCCCGGTGCACCGAGGCGACACCGTTGCCGCCCCGTCCCGCTGCGATGTGCAGCGTGACCTGGTCGACGAACGTGGGGACTGCCATGGGTGCTCCTGGGAAAGGCCGAAGGGCGCCCTGGTCGAGAGGACGCCCTTCGGGGGAAAGCTGGGGTGGGTGAGCGTCAGGTCACTCGCCCGGAACGATGTTGACGACGCGACGGCCGCGCTTGCGACCGAACTCGACGTCACCGGCGACGAGCGCGAACAGCGTGTCGTCACCGCCGCGGCCGACGCCGCTGCCCGGGTGGAAGTGAGTGCCGCGCTGGCGGACGATGATCTCCCCGGCGTTGACGGTCTGGCCGCCGAAGCGCTTCACGCCGAGCCGCTGGGAGTTGGAGTCCCGACCGTTCTTGGTCGAGGCCGCGCCCTTCTTGTGTGCCATGAGTTCAGTCCTTCGGTGAAGTCTCGCGCCCTACTGATCGTCGGGAGCTCAGAGGGAGATGTCGGTGACCTTGACCTGGGTGTACTTCTGACGGTGACCCTGGCGCTTCTTGTAACCGGTCTTGTTCTTGTACTTCTGGATGATGATCTTGGGGCCCTTGGTGGCGCCGAGGATCTCGACGGTCACGGAGGCCTTGTCGAGGGTCGCGGCATCGGAGGTGATCTTCTCGCCGTCGACGGCGAGCACGACGGGAAGGGTCAGCGTCTCACCGACACCGGTCTCCACCTTGTCGATCTCGATGACGTCGCCCACGGCAACCTTCTGCTGCTTGGCTCCTGCGCGCACGATCGCGTACACCGCGGTCTCCTTCGTCGATTCTCTGTGCTTCAAGCCGTGTCCCTGGGGCCTTCTCGCACGCTCGCGGCGCCGGTTGACGGCGTACGGCGGGTGGAGGGCCACACAGGAGGGGCGTGCGGATGCACACCGAGAGTCAATAGTACGGATGAGCAGCCTGCACCGCAAAACGAACGGCGCTAGCCTCCTCCCGTGGACCGTACCCTGCACGCCGAGGGGCTGACCAACGCCCGCGACCTCGGCGGCCTCCCCCGCCGCGACGGCTCCCTGACCCCCTCCGGGGTGTTCCTCCGGTCCGAGAGCGTGGACCACCTCACCCCCGCCGGCTGGCAGCAGGTGCACGACGCCGGGGTCCGCTCCGTCCTCGACCTGCGCCAGCCCACGGAACGGGCCGGGGACCGCTCGGCGCGCCCCGACTGGCTGACGACGCTGCCCGTCGATCACGACGGCCTCGAGGACCATCCGGAGTTCTGGGTGGACTACTGGGAGTCCGGGCTGGTGGGCACCGCGCTCTACTACCTTCCCCACCTCGCGGCGCTCCCGGAACGCACCGGCGCGGTGCTGACCGCCCTGGCGAACGCGCCCGAGGGCGGGGTGCTGTTCCACTGCATGGGTGGGCGGGACCGCACCGGGCTGGTGGCCGCGGTCCTCCTGCTCGCGGCGGACGTGGACCCCGAGGCGATCGTGGACGACTACCTCGAGACCGTGCGCCGGGGAGACCTGCGGGCCGCGACCGTGAACCGGAACAACGCGGAGGCCGAACTGGAGGCCCTCTGCGCGACGCAGGGCACCAGCACCGAAGGCGCCTTCCGCGAGGCCCTCGCCGGCCTCGACCTGGCGCGGCTGCTCGACGACGCCGCGGTCCCCCAGGAGGTCCGCGACCGGCTGTTCAGCTGGCGGGGCGCGCTGGACTGACCGCCCGGGGCCGGGGCCACATCCGTTCAATTGTTGGGTTATGGCCCGCGCACCGCCGGAACCGGGGCCATATCCGTTCAATTGTTGGGATGTGGGACCCCGGCGAAACCGGGCCATATCCGTTCAATTGTTGGGCTGTGGCCCGCCACCCCGCGAACCGGGGCCATATCCGTTCAATTGAACGGATATGGCCCCGGGGTCGGTGGGGAGTCAGGACTGGGTCAGCGCTTGCGCGAGCCCTTCTTCTTGATCGGGACGTGCAGCTCGGGATGGCCGTCGTCGGAGTCATCCGTCGGCCCGGCACCGCCCGCTCCGGGCTCGACCCCGACGGTGCCGGGCTCGACGAGACCGTCGGCGGCCGGGGAACCGGACCCCGGGTGCGGCTGGGCCTCGGCCAGGCTCGGCACCCCCGCATCGGACGCGGCGCTGGTCGGCGGCCCGGCCGGGCGGCTGGCGCTACGGCGGCGGGTCCGGGTGACCACCTTCGGCGCCGCCGGCGGTGCCGCGGGCTCGGGGCTGGTCACGGGGTTGGGCTCGGGGCTGGACACGGCGGACTCAGCCGTGGGCTCCGACCGCTCCTGGGTCGCCGCCTGCTCGCGCTGCTCCGCCGACCGCTCGGGCTCGGACGAGGCCGGCGCAGGCTCGGGCTGCTGAGTCTGCGCGTCACCCGGCCGGTCGGTCGCCGGGTCGGCGGACGCCGCGGCACCGCCGCGACGGGAGGACGAGCGACGCGACCGGGATCGCGACGAGACCGAGGTCGTCGGCGCCTCGTCCGCGGACTGCTCGCCGGATCGGTCACCGGACTGCTCACCCGACTCACCGCCGGACTGGCCGCCCGACTGATCGTCGGATCGGTCACCGGACTGCTCACCCGACGGGCCGCGGGACCGGTCACCCGACCGTCCGCGGGACCGGTCACCGGACTGGCCGTCTGACTGGCCGTCGGACTGACCGCCGGACTGGCCGTCTGACTGGCCGTCGGACTGGCCGCCTGCCTGGTCATCCGACTTACCGCCCGACCGGCCGCGGGACCGGTCACCCGACTGCTCACCCGACCGGTCACTCGACTGGTCATCCCGACTGGCCCTCGGGCTGCCCACCGGACGGCCTCTGGTTCCGCTGACGACCACCTCGCTGACCTCGGGGCTCGCGCGGCTGCTCCGACGCCTGGTCGGAGGAGGTGTCGCCGGATCGATTCTCGGCCGGATCGGCCGACGGGTCGTCGGCGTTCGGCCGGTCGGCGTTCTCCGCCCTGGCCTTGGCGGCCACGTCCTTGGGCGAGGGCGACTTGCCGCCACCGTTGCCGCCACCGCCACCGTTGCCGCCACCGCCACCGTTGCCGCTACCGCCACCGTTGTCGTCGCGACCGCGACCCCGGTTGCGGCGGCCGCCACCCCGACGGTCCCCGTCATCGCCCTTGTGGGGCTCGACCGGCATGTCGTGGATGACCAGCCCGCGGCCCTGGCAGTGGTCGCAGTTCTCGCTGAACGCCTCGACCAGGCCGGTGCCGATCCGCTTGCGCGTCATCTGCACCAGGCCGAGCGAGGTCACCTCGGCGACCTGGTGGCGGGTACGGTCCCGGCCCAGGCACTCGACCAGCCGGCGCAGCACCAGGTCGCGGTTGGACTCGAGCACCATGTCGATGAAGTCGATGACGATGATGCCGCCGATGTCGCGGAGCCGGAGCTGGCGCACCATCTCCTCGGCCGCCTCGAGGTTGTTCTTGGTGACCGTCTCCTCGAGGTTGCCCCCGGAGCCGGTGAACTTGCCGGTGTTGACGTCGACGACCGTCATCGCCTCCGTGCGGTCGATGACCAGTGACCCGCCGGAGGGCAGCCACACCTTGCGGTCGAGACCCTTGGCGATCTGCTCGTCGATCCGGTACGCCGTGAACGCGTCGCCGTCGCCGTCGTACCGCTCGAGGCGCTCCTCAAGATCGGGGGCGACGTGTGAGACGTAGCCCTGGACGGTGTCCCACGCGTCGTCACCCTGGATGACCAGCTTGACGAAGTCCTCGGTGAAGAGGTCGCGGACCACCTTGAGGGTCAGGTCGGGCTCGCCGTAGAGCAGCTTGGGAGAGGTGCCGGACTTCGCGTTCTTGTCGATGTCCTCCCACCGCGCCTTCAGCCGCTCCACGTCGCGGGTCAGCTCGTCCTCGGAGGCGCCCTCGGCCGCGGTCCGCACGATCACACCGGCGGTGTCGGGGACGATCTCCTTGAGCAGGGTCTTGAGCCGGCCACGCTCGGTGTCGGGCAGCTTGCGCGAGATGCCGCTGGTGGTGCCGTCCGGCACGTAGACCAGGAAGCGGCCGGCCAGGCTGACCTGGCTGGTCAGCCGGGCACCCTTGTGCCCGACCGGGTCCTTGGTGACCTGCACCAGGACGGACTGGCCGCTGGAGAGCACCGACTCGATCTTGCGGGGCTGCCCGTCCTTGTGGCCGAGCGCCGACCAGTTGACCTCGCCGGCGTAGAGCACGGCGTTGCGGCCCTTGCCGATGTCGATGAAGGCCGCCTCCATGGAGGGCAGCACGTTCTGCACGCGACCGACGTAGACATTGCCGATCAGCGAGGTCTGCGACTCGCGGGCCACGTAGTGCTCCACGAGCACCTTGTCCTCGAGCACCGCGATCTGGGTGAGGTCCTCGTGCTGCCGGATCACCATCACCCGGTCGACCGACTCGCGGCGGGCCAGGAACTCCGCCTCGCTGACGATCGGGGCGCGGCGGCGGCCGGCCTCGCGGCCGTCCCGGCGGCGCTGCTTCTTCGCCTCGAGGCGGGTGGAGCCGGAGATCGCGGTGATCTCGTCCTCGGCGGAGCGGGGCTTGCGCACCCGGGTGACGGTGTTCGGCGGCTGGTCCCCGGACTGGTCGTCGGAGTCGCCGGCGCGGCGACGCCGACGGCGCCGGCGGCTGCCGCTCCCGCCCTCGCCGGACTGGTCGTCGGAGTCGTCGGAGTCGTCGTCGTCCGAGTCGTCCTCCGACTCGGTGTCGCCCCCACCGCCGTCCGAGTCACCGGACTTGCGGCGGCGCCGGCCTCCGCGGCGGCGCCGTCGGCGCGGGCCGCCCTGCTCGTTGTCGTCGTCGTCGCCGGAGTCCTGGCGGTCGTCGTCACCGGATTCCTGGCGGTCGGTGTCGGTCGTGTCCTCGACCGGGAGGTCCTCGCCTGCCCTGGCCTGCCCGCGCCCACCTCCGGAGCGGTTGCGTTGGCGTCCGGAGCCGCCCTGGCCCCGTGCGGGTGCGTCGTCGCCGGAACCGGGCTGCTCATCCGCCGTGTCGCCAGCCGTGACGCCGGCCGTGTCGTCGGGCGTGTCGTCGGGCGTGTCCCCTGACGTGTCGGATCCGGCGGCCTCGGCGGCGCGGGTCGCGGCGCTCTTGCGGGTCCGGCGCGCCGGCCTCGTGGTGACCTCGGGAGCCTTGAACAGCACCATCGAGGCCGCCCCGCCGGAGGGCTCCGGGTCGGTGGTGGACTCGCCGGCCTGGCTCTCCGGAGCGGTCTCGCCGGCCGGAGCAGGCTCGCTGACCGGGGCCGCGACCTTCTTCGCCGGGGTCTTGCGGGTGGTGGTCCGCTTCGCGGCTGCCTTCTTGGCGGGCGCCTCGGTGGGAGCCTCGGTCCCGGCGGTCGGCGTCTCGACGGGAGCGTCTGCGGGGGCCGCGGCGTCCGGTGCGGCGGCGGTCTTCTTGGTCGCCGCCGTCGTCGCGGTCTTCTTGGCGGCGGTCTTCTTGGCCGCCGTCTTCTTCGCGGCGGTCTTCTTGGCCGCGGTCTTCTTCGCGGCGGTCTTCTTGGCCGGCGGGGGTGCCTGGCCGCCCTCGGGGGCCGGGCTCACCTCGGGCGCCCGTTCCGGGCCGGTCTCGGTGGTGTTCGTCGTGTCGTCGTCGAGCATGGTGAGCTCCTACGCGCCGCCGTTCCCGCGGGAGCCGGTCGACGCTGGTCTGACGCCGGCCACCCGGGAGGGGCAGGCGCTAAGCCTTCGTTTGGCGACGAGCCCTCCGCAGGAGCGTCAATGCGCCCGGATTCTCCACCTGCCGCGGTCGCCGGGCCGGGTGTGTCGCTGTCACCGACACTGGCCGCGTCGCGGTCTGGGGAGACCTGGAACTCACAGTGCCGAGCACGTGGTGGCCTCGGCGAGAACGTCGTCGGGTCGATGTGCCGGGAACGAGCCGTCGAGACGGGCGCGGGAGCGTCCGGCTCGGGGACCAACCCCAACACGGTGACCTGCTGGCGAGTATCGCACACGGCGGGTCGAACGACGCCACTGCCGCTCAGGCCAGCGGGTCCCCGACAGTGCCGTCCTCCTCCAGCCGCCCCTGGGCGACCCGGGTCAGCAGCACGCCCTCGCCGGGCGTGAAGTCGGCCACCGCCGCCATCCCGTGCAGGACGTCGTCGGGGCGGACAGTGGGTACGCCGTGGCGCAGCACCACGTCGATGCGGGAGTCGCGCTCGCGCGGCTCGGCGGTCATCGAGACGACTGCGGCGCGGCAGTCGAAGGTCCGCAGCCCCTTCTTCGTCATCCGCTCCACCTCGATGGCCTCCGCCGCGAGGAAGGCCGTCACGGCGGCCGCGGTCCGCGCCGGCTCGGCCGGGACGTCCAGCAGCCACCGGCTCGCCTCGAGGAGGTCGGCGAGCGAGCCTCCCGCGGAGACCTTCACCTCCATGACGTCCAGCCCGGCGGGCAGCGCCTCCGCGAGCTGGGCGTGGACCGCGGCCGGGTCGACGACCTCGGCCAGGGCGATCTCGAGATACTCCGCCTCGCTGGCCGACCCGGTCGGCGCGGCGCCGGCGTACGAGATCCGTGGGTGCGGGTTGAAGCCGGAGGAGTACGCCATCGGCACCTGGGCCCGGAAGACCGCCCGCTCGAACGCGCGGCTGAAGTCGCGGTGGCTGGTGAAGCGGAGCCGGCCGCGCTTGGCGTAGCGGATCCGCAGCCGCTGGACCGGCGGGGCTTGCTGTTCGGGCTGTTCACGCACCCGCGCAGCCTAGGTCGCCGGCCACTCCGGCCGCGATTCCGCGCTCACGGCAACCGCGCGGCCTTCATCTGCGCCGAGGCGTAGACGGTGGAGACGCGGATCCCCTCCAGCCAGCGGGTCAGGCGCTCCGCCTCGATGCCCAGCGCCGCCTCCGCCTGGCTGCCCACGTCCTCGCGCAGCACCACCTCGACGACGCCCTCCGGGTCCTGGACCCAGCAGCCGACCACCCGCCCGTCCCACCACGCGGTGGTGCCGGCGTTGCCGTTGCTGTCGAACAGGTACGGCACGTGCGCGGCGTCGAGGTAGAAGTCGCGCTCCTTCCAGCCCATCGTGGTCGGGTCGAGCACCGGCAGCAGCGCCGCCCAGGGTTCGAGCGGGTCGGTCCGCTCCACGTCGTCGGGGAGGAGCCAGCCGGTGCCGCCGCGCTCCAGCGCCACCTCGACGGCCTCGAGGTGGGCCAGTGCCTTCCTGACCGCGGACACCGTCGAGCCCAGCCACCACTTCAGGTCCGCGGTCGTGCCCGGCCCGAAGGTGGTCAGCCAGCGGCGCACCAGCTCGGCGTACCCCTCCTCCGGCGACGTCGCCTCCGACGGCTCCCCCAGCCAGCGCTCCATCGGCATCCACCGGTGCCGCGAGATCCGCCAGTGGCCGTCGTTGTGGCCACGCACGACGGCACCCGAGGCGCCGAGCTGACCGAGCACCCGCGGTGCGATCGGCACCTCACCGCCCCACTTCGTCCCCGGGGACACCGACACCGTGCCGGCGACCTCCGGCACCCGGGCGCGGATCTCGGTGGTGGTCAGGCCGCGTGGCTCCGTGTCGAGGGCGTCGAGCACGGCGCGCCGCGCGGTCTCGACCCATGCCGCGCCGTCCACGCCCAGCCCGGAGGCGGCGGCGTCCTTGGCGAGTCGTCGGTGCTCCAGGTCCGCCACCCGGGCCGAGGCGCTGCCCCAGGCGGCCGGGAGCAGGTCGCGCGGGAAGACGAACAGCGTGCGGCGCATCGCGAGCTGGCGGACCAGTGAGCGCTTCTCGAAGAGGGCGGCGTCCACGTCCGCGACCGTCACCCCGTCGGTGCGGACCGCGACGGACAGATAGACGGTCGGCGGCTCGGTGGCGTGCAGCACGGTCATCGCCCGGGTCGCGGCCTCGGCGTCACCGACGCGACAGGCCGGGGCGATCGCGTGCCGCCGGGCGATGCGGTCACGGCGTTCCTGGTCGGTGACGAGACGCATCCCGAAAGCATGCCTCACCGTGCGTTTCTTGTGCCGCGAGCGGGGGCAGGGTTCGGATAGTCTGCGACCGCAACCGCCGCCGCGCGGCCGCCCCGAGCCTCTCCGGAAGGTCAGTGAAGATGTCGAACCAGCCGCCGTACCCCGGATCCCCGGACCAGGGTCCGGAAGAGCCGCCGACCCGGCACAAGGGCGGTGACCCTCAGCAGGGCAACCCCCAGCAGGGCAACCCCCAGCAGGGCAACCCCCAGCAGGGCAACCCGTACGGCGGGCCGCCGCAGCAGCACAACCCCTACGGCCAGCCGCCCCAGCAGAACCCGTACGGCCAGCCGCCCCAGCAGGGCAACCCCTACGGCGGGCCCCCGCAGCAGCACAACCCCTACGGCCAACCGCCCCAACAGAACCCGTACGGCCAGCCTCCCCAGGGCAACCCCTACGGCGGGCGCCCGCCGCAGGGTCAGCCCAACCAGCCGGTGTGGCAGGGCCACCAGGCACCGCAGCAGGGCTACGGCCCCGGCGGGCAGCAGCAGTGGCAGCAGGGACAGTACGCTCCGGGCGGCCAGCAGAAGTCGAAGAAGAAGTGGCTGGTCCCGGTGGTCGCGATCGTCGTGATCCTGTTGGTGGTCGGTGGCGTCTTCGGCATCCTCGCGCTCACCGGCGACGACTCCAGCGGCACCGCGGTCGACGACCTGTCCGAGGGCGACTGTCTGGTCAGCTCGGACATCGCCGACGCCAGCGACTCCATCGGTGACATCGAGACCGTGGACTGCGGCGACGACCACGACGCCGAGGTGTTCGCGACGTTCGAGGTCGGCGGCGACGAGGCCGGTGGCGACTTCGACCTCGAGGCCGCCGGGTCGGCGTGCGTCGACGAGCTGTCCGGTGCCGGCACTACGCTCGACGACCTCGAGACCGACGGCAACGAGGTCCGGCCGCTGGTCGGCTCCGACGAGCCGTCAGAGGGCGACCAGGTGGTGTGCTTCATCCGCAACAGCGACGGCGACCAGCTGTCCGACTCCGTCCTCGGCTGAGAGGCCCACGATGACGCAACCCCCCAACTACCCCGGCCCCGGTGACGGCACCGGCGAGGGCGACGACCGGGCGCCCGACGACGGCCAGCCGGCCCCGCCGCCGTCGTACGGCGAGCAGGGACCGCCGCCCACGCACCAGGAGTACGGCGGTCCGGGCCAGCACGATGGGCAGCAGCCCGGCCAGTACGGCCAGCCGTACGCCGGGAGCCCGCAGCCCTACGGGCAGCAACCGCCGTACGGCCAGCAGCAGGGCTACGGCCAGCAAGGTTACGGCCAGCAAGGCTCTGGGCAGCAGGGCTACGGCCAGCAGGGCTACGGCCAGCAGGGCTACGGGCAGCAGGGCTACGGGCAGCAGGGCTACGGGCAGTGGCAGGGCGGCAACGACGCGAAGCGCGGCACCAACGGCACCTCGATCGCGGCCTTCGTGCTCAACCTGACCCCCTGCGGCCTGGTCATCCCGGGCTGGATCTGCGCGATCGTCGGCCTCCGCCAGATCAAGCGGGACCGCACCAAGGGGCGCTGGGCAGCGATCACCTCGTTGGTCCTCGGTGCGGTGTGGGCCCTGGCGATCGGCGGCCTGGCGGTCGGCGGCGTGTGGCTGTTCAACAACATCATCACGCCCGACAACGCGGAGGCCGGGATGTGCGTCGACATCGAGCACGACGGCGACACCATCTCGATGTTCAAGAAGGACTGCGGCGACGACCACGACGGCCAGATCGTCTACGTCGGGTCGTACGGCGACGCCAAGACGCAGGTGGACCCGGGCCAGCTCGACGGCGCCAGCGGTGAGGACCAGATCGCCGAGGAGCTGTGCCGCCAGCTGGCCACCGACGGAGACAGCCTCGGAGACGAGTTCACCTGGGGCCTGGCCAGCGAGGACCCGGACAACCCCGGCGACGGTGACAACTTCGTCTGCTACGTCGAGCCCAGCAACGGCGACAAGCTCACCGGCAAGGTCGGCTGACGCCGCACCGGGTCGCCGACGCACGACGGTCGGTCCCCCTGGGGACCGGCCGTCGTCGAACGGTGCGACCGGCAGAGCTCAGACCACGCTGAGCGGCAGCAGCTGCTTGCCCGTGGGCCCGATCTGGATGTCGGTGCCCATCTCCGGGCAGACACCGCAGTCGTAGCACGGCGTCCAGCGGCAGTCCTCGACCTCGACGTCGGTGGACGGGTCGATGGCGTCCTCCCAGTCGGCCCAGAGCCAGTCCTTGTCGAGCCCGGAGTCGAGGTGGTCCCACGGGAGCACCTCGTCGTAGCCGCGCTCGCGAGTGGTGAACCACGCGAGGTCGACACCGGTCCCGGCCAGGGCCTCCTCGCACGCCTCGATCCAGCGGTCGTAGGAGAAGTGCTCGCTCCATCCGTCGAAGCGGCCGCCGTCGCGCCACACCTGCTCGATCACCGCGCCGACCCGGCGGTCGCCGCGCGACAGCAGACCTTCGATGATGCCGGGCTTGCCGTCGTGGTAGCGGAACCCGATCGCGCGGCCGAACTTCTTGTCGGCCCGGACGATGTCGCGGAGCTTCTTGAGCCGATCGTCCGTGGTCTCGACGTCGAGCTGCGAGGCCCACTGGAACGGCGTGTGCGGCTTGGGCACGAACCCACCGATCGACACCGTGCACCGGATGTCGTTGCGCCCGGAGACGGAGCGGCCCTCGGCGATCACCTTGCGCGCCAGGTCGGCGATCTGGAGGACGTCCTCGTCGGTCTCGGTCGGCAGTCCGACCATGAAGTAGAGCTTCACCTGCCGCCACCCGTGGGAGTACGCCGCGGACACGGTCCGGATCAGGTCCTCCTCGGTGACCATCTTGTTGATCACCTTGCGCATCCGCTCGGAGCCGCCCTCGGGGGCGAAGGTCAGCCCCGAGCGGCGCCCGTTGCGGGAGAACTCGTTGGCGAGGCTGATGTTGAACGCGTCGACCCGGGTCGAGGGCAGCGACAGCGAGACGTTGGTGCCCTCGTAGCGATCCGCCAGCCCCTTGGCCACCTCGGCGATCTCGGTGTGGTCGGCGCTGGACAGCGACAGCAGGCCGACCTCCTCGAAGCCGGACTTGCGGATGCCGTTCTCGACCATCGCGCCGATGGTCTCGATGGACCGCTCACGCACCGGTCGGGTGATCATGCCTGCCTGGCAGAACCGGCACCCGCGCGTGCAGCCGCGGAAGATCTCCACGGAGAAGCGCTCGTGGACGGTCTCGGCGAGCGGCACCAGCGGCTTGGCCGGGTAGGGCCACGCGTCCAGGTCCATCAGCGTGTGCTTGGTGACCCGCGCCGGGACGCCGGGCCGGTTGGGTACGACGCCGGCGATGGCGCCGTCGTCGCCGTAGACCACGTCGTAGAACTTCGGCACGTAGACACCACCGCTGGCGGCCAACCGGCGCAGCACCTCGTCGCGGCCGCCGGGCTCGCCCTGGCCGCGCCACTCGCGGATCACCTCGGAGATCGCCAGCACGATCTCCTCGCCGTCGCCGAGCACGGCGGCGTCGAGGAAGTCGGCGACCGGCTCCGGGTTGAACGCCGCGTGGCCGCCGGCCAGCACGATCGGGTCCTCGTCGGTGCGGTCGACCGCGTGCAGCGGGATGCCGGCGAGGCTGAGGGCGTTGAGCATGTTGGTGTAGCCGAGCTCGGTGGAGAAGCTCAGGCCGAGCACGTCGAAGGCGCGCACCGGGCGGTGGCCGTCGACGGTGAACTGCGGGATCGGGCCGCGCTCGTCGCCCTCGCGCATCACCTTCTCCATGTCCGGCCACACGGAGTAGGTGCGCTCGGCGACGATCCAGTCGCGCTCGTTGAGCACCTCGTAGAGGATCGCCACCCCCTGGTTGGGCAGGCCGACCTCGTAGGCGTCGGGGTACATCAGCGCCCAGCGGACCGTGGGCTCCCCGTCGGGCGCACAGTCCCAGTCCTTCACGGTCGAGTTCAGCTCACCGCCGACGTACTGGATCGGCTTGGAGACGCCGGGCAGGCGGGGCTCCAGGCGCGGGAAGACGGACTCGGGAGCGTTCCGTTGGTCGAGACCAGCGGTCACAACGACACCTCGGGGAAGTTCGGGGACGGGGCGACCCCCCAGCGTACGCCGCCCCCGGGGGCGTGCCGAATTCGTCGGAGCGCGCCGGGTGGCCGCGTCAGCCCTTCACGTAGGAGAGCTTCTCGCTGATCCGGCCGTCGCGGAAGCGCAGGACGTCGACACCCCGCACGTGCCCGGGGGTGCCGTCGTCGGAGACCCAGCCGTAGCGCCACCGGACCAGCGCCCGGTCGCCCGCGTGGAACGCGTCCTCCTCGGTGAACTGCGCATCGGTGCTGCCCGCGAACAGCTGCGTCCACTGCTCGCGGACCGCCTCGACGCCCTCGTGACGGACGCCGTCGGGAGCCGGTCCGGTCGACTCGAAGACGCAGTCGTCGGTCATCTCGGCCATCATCGCGTCGACGTCGTGCCGGGCGGTGGCCGCACCGAACCGGGCCAGGCAGGCGTGGTTGCGACCCCAGTGGGCATCGCGCCCGAAGGCGGCCAGCAGGTCCGCCTGCGGATCCCCTCCGGCCTGCCGGGGCCCGATCATCCCGCCGGCGCGATAGAGCTCCTCACGGTCGGCGAACCACGCCGCCACCTCGGCGACCAGATGCGGGTCCAGGCGGGTGTCCCCTCCGGTGGCCGCGGCGATGTCCCAGGCGTGCACGAGGTGGTCGGCGGCCAGCTGGTGGACGTACTCGGCCGCCTGCTCCTCGCCGTACGAGAGGCGCACGATGCCGCCCCGGGGCAGCTCGCGGGCAACCGACTCCTTCGCCTCCCACGCGGCGGCCAGGGCGCTCTTGATCGGGTCGTCCCCCAGCAGGTCGCCGGCGAAGCGGTCTCCCACCTCCGCGATCGTGCCGCCCCCCATCAACGGCGCGGTCCAGAGGTCCTCGCCGGTGACGTGGTTGGCCAGGTCCCGGACCGACCACTCGGAGCACGGGGTGGGGTCGTCCCACTGGTCGGCGGCGACGGTGTTGACCCGGTCGGCCCAGCTCTCGACCGTGCGGTGGTACAGCGTGTTCAGGTCCACCCGTCCACGGTGCCACCGAGCCACGGCCGACGCCATGGCCCGCTCGGACCCTTTGCGCATTCTCCTGACCGGGGTGTCTACGCGGTGCGACGCGTCGTTCTTCTGCTGCGCGTGCCGGTGCCGGTGGCGCTGCTGGTGCTCACCGTCGCCGAGGAGGTCCCCGGCTGCGCGCCGGCCGTCGGCTTGGGCCTTCTGTCCTAGTCCCCCCTGCGACATCTGGGGGTGCCCGGGGCCCGGCACCTCTGCGACCCTGTCGCGATGGGAGTAGTCGCGACCGCGCTCAGCGACACCGGTGACGCCCTCAGGACCGTCTTCACCAACCCCTCGCTGCGCCGGCTCAACCTCGCCTTCGGCGGCTCCCTCATCGGGGACTGGGCCTACGCCACCGCCATTGCGGTGTGGGCCTACGGCATCGGTGGCGCGAAGCTGGTCGCGGTCTGGGCGGTCGTCCGGCTGCTCCTGATGGCAGTGGTCACGCCGTTCACGTCCACGTTCGCCGACCGGCACAACCGCAAGATGATCCTGGTCGGCTCGGACCTCATCAGGATGGTGCTCATCACCGCCGCCGCCGTCGGTGTCTGGGCCGATCTCACGCTCCCCGTCTTCGTGCTGGCCGCCGTCGCCTCCATGGTGGGTACGCCGTTCCGGCCGGCCCTGCGCGCGATGCTCCCCTCGCTGGTGACCCGGCCCGAGGAGCTGACCGCCGCCAACGGGACCAGCAGCACCCTCGAGAGCCTCTCCTTCTTCGCCGGTCCCGCGATCGCCGGGCTGCTGCTGGCGACGACCAGCGTCCCGGTCGTGCTGCTCTTCGACGCGGCGACGTTCGCGTGGTCGGCCCTGCTGATCTCGGGCGTCCACGGTGCCCGTTCGGCGGTCACCCCCACGGCGCAGGAGGAGGGCGCCGGCGCCGACGACGAGGAGGACGCGGGATTCCTGCGTGACATGGTCGAGGGCTTCACCTTCATGGTCCGCAACCCGGACCTCCGTCTGATCCTGGCGCTCACCTGTGCACAGACCCTGGTCGCCGGGGCGTCGGCCGTGTTCGTGGTCTCGATCGCGTTCGACCTCGTGAACCTCGGCCCGCAGGGCGTCGGCTACCTGGACTCGGCCCTGGGCCTGGGCGCGTTGCTGGGTGGCTTCATCGCGATGTCGCGAGCCTCGCGCAACAGTCTCGGTGTCGACTTCGGTCTCGGCGTCATCCTGTGGTCGCTGCCGCTGGCGCTGCTCGCGATCTGGCCGAACGCGGCGATCGCGCTGCTGGTGATGGCGGTCCTCGGGGTGGCCAACCCGCTGGTGGACGTCAACCTGGACACCATGCTCCAGCGGCTGACGCCCGACCGCCTGCTGGCCCGCGTCTTCGGCACCCTCGAGTCGGCGTTCATCGCCTTCATGGCCATCGGCGCCGGCCTGATGCCGCTCCTCATGGAGCTGTTCGGGATTCGCTGGGCACTGGCCGGCATCGGCGTCGCCATTGCGCTCACGGTGGTGCCGGCCCTGCCGCGGCTGCACCGGCTCGACGAGAGGCTCGTGGCGCCCGACGGGTTGCCGCTGATGCAGGCGATCCCGATGTTCGCACCGCTCGCCTCGACCACGCTCGAGACCCTGGCCCGCCAGCTCACCCCGGTCCACGTGGCGGCCGGTACCCCGGTCTTCGTCGAGGGGGACATCGGCGACGCGTTCTACGTCATCGAGTCCGGCGAGGTCCGGATCGGTCACGGGCCGACCGTCCTGCGCAACGAGGTGGCCGGGGACTACTTCGGGGAGATCGCGCTGCTGCGTGACATACCCCGGACCGCGGACGCGATCGCCGTCGTCGACACCGTCCTGCGCCGGCTGGACCGCGCGGCCTTCCTGGAAGCCATCACCGGTGACACGGACGCCGCCAACGCCGCCGAGTCGGTGGTCTCGAGGCGCCTGCTGACGGGCTAGGTCGATGACAGCGACGCCGAACGCCTCGATCGGGCCGGAGCACGCGGCCTACGTGCCCCGACTGCTGCCCGGCTGGGC
Organism: uncultured Actinomycetota bacterium; assembly: GCA_963767955.1. Lineage (GTDB taxonomy): Bacteria > Actinomycetota > Actinomycetes > Propionibacteriales > Nocardioidaceae > Nocardioides. Next base: position 1,849,395 of record CAVYGA010000003.1, read on the forward strand.
CTTCGCGAGCGACGCCCTCGCCCACCGCGAGATCGACGCGAGTCTCGTCCTGTTCGACATCTCGGGCTTCACCCGCCTGACCGAGCGGCTCTCGCGCCAGGGGCGCGCGGGTGCCGAAGAGCTCAGCGACGTCCTCCATGCCGTGTTCACCCCCCTGGTGGCGGTCGCCGAGGACGAGGGCTCGGACCTGCTCAAGTGGGGCGGCGACGCCGTCCTGCTGCTGCTCGACGGTCCCGGTCACGCGCTCCGCGCGGCCCGTGCCGCGCGCGGCATGCACCGGGTGCTCGGCCTGGTCGGCCACCTGCGCACGTCCGTCGGCCGCGTCGTGCTGCGCGCCTCCAGCGGCATCCACACCGGCACGGTCCACCTCGTCCTCGCGGGGGACCCGGCCGCGCATCGGGAGCTCATCGTCGTCGGCCCCGCGGCCACCGCGGTCTGCCGGGTCGACGCCGCGGCCGGGGCCGGGCAGATCGTGGTCAGCGAGGAGACCGCTCGGGCGCTCCCGAGCCGGCTGCTCGGCGCCGCCGTCCCCGCCGGGTGGCTGCTGGCCCGAGCGGTGCCGGAGCCCGAAACGCTTCCGGTCGTGGCTCCCGGCGTCCCACCTCCCGAGCTGCTGGCCACGCTGCTGCCACCCCAGCTGCGAAGCCACCTCACCCAGCGCGAGCGCGAACCGGAGCACCGGATGGTCGCCGCGGCCTTCGTGCGCTTCGACGGGACCGATCGGCTGCTCGACGACAGCGGGCCCGAGCGGCTGGCGGCCGCCGTCGACGAGCTGGTCCGGAACGTGCAGGACTCGGTCGCGCGACACGGGGTGTCCCTCCACGAGTCCGACGTCGACATCGACGGCGGGAAGCTGATGCTGCTTGCGGGGGCCCCGCTCAGCACCGGCGACGACGTCGACCACCTGGTGGCGGCCGTCCGCGTCGTGGTCGGCCGGGCCGGCGAGCTCCCGTTGCGGGCCGGTATCGCACACGGCCGGGTGTTCACCGGTGACCTCGGGCCGGCGTCGCGGCGGACGTACTCGGTGAAGGGGAACGCGGTGAACCTGGCCGCCCGGCTCGCGGCGCGGGCGGGGCCCGGCGAGGTGCTGGCGCCGGTCGAGCTGTTCGAGCACGCACACCGGGCGTTCGACCTGCAGGTACGACCGGCCCTGACGCTCAAGGGGGTGGCCCGGCCGGTGATCACGGTCGTGGTCGGGGACCCCCGCGACGGTGAGGCGGCACCGGCGACGACGGTGATGGTCGGACGCGAGCGGGAGCTGGCCGTGCTCACCGCCGCACTCGACCGGCTGGGCGGACCGCCGGGAGCCGGTGGCGGGACCGGCGGCGTCGTGGAGATCGTGGGAGAGCCGGGCATGGGCAAGTCACGGCTGGTGGGCGAGCTCGCCTCGCGGGCGGAGGACTTCGTGGTCCACACCGCCACAGCGGACCGCAGTGGGGTGATCACGCCGTACGGCGCGGTCCGCGGACTGCTCTCACGGGCGCTGGGGATCGCGGGAGTGCGCGACCGCACCGTGGCCGCCACCCGGGTGCGGGAGCGCGTGCTCAGGATCGCCCCCCAGCTCTCCGACCGCCTGCCTCTCCTGGGTGCGGTCCTCGACGTCGACCTCGTTGACGCGGGCGGCGCCGTCGACGCCCTGGACGAGCGGTTCCGCACCGAGGCCCTGCACGAGCTCGTCGTCGACCTGCTCGCGGCCATCGACACCGGCCCGACCGTGCTCGTCGTCGAGGACACCCACCTGCTCGACCCGGCCAGCTCGGGAATCCTCACCCGCATCGTCGCCGAGGCCCGACGTCGGCCCTGGCTGGTGGTCACCACGCGCCGCGACGAGCCGACGGGCTGGCGGCCCGAGTCAGCGCCGGACGCGACCGTCACGCTCAGCCCGTTGACCGAGGAGTCCGCGCGGCTGCTGGCGGACGTCGCCTCGCCCGACCGGCCCCTGCCCCCGGCGACGGCCGAGGCACTGGCCCGACGGGCGGGTGGCCACCCGCTGTTCCTGCGTGAGCTGGTGCTCGCGGCAGTTCGTGGCGACAACCTCGACGAGCCGCCGGAGTCGGTGGAGCAGCTGGTCGCCGTACAGCTCGACGCCCTGGGGGCCGACGACCGGGCGCTCCTGCGCCGGGCCGCCGTGCTCGGCAACACCTTCCCGGTGGCGCTGCTCCACCAGATGCTCGCAGGGCCGCGTTCCACGCCGGCCGTGGAGACGCTGCAACCGGCTCTGGACCGACTCGACGCCTTCGTCGTCACCCAGGACCGGGGGCAGCTCACCTTCCGCCACGCGGTCCACCGTGAGGTGGCCTACGCAGGACTCCCGTTCCGCACCCGGCGCGCGCTCCACGTCCGGGCAGCGGAGATCCTCGAGCAGAGCCGGAACACGGTGACCAGCCGACCGGAGCTGCTCGCGCTGCACTACTTCGCGGGTGGCATGTTCGAGCCGGCCTGGCGCTACGCGCGGCGAGCCGGAGAGCGGGCCAACCAGCGCTTCTCCCCCGCGGCGGCGGCGGAGGCCTTCGCGCAGGCCGCGGAGGCGGCCCGTCGCGCGGCCACCGTGCCGGACTCGGAGCGCGCGGTCGACCTCGAGGCGCTCGGCGATGCCCACTTCCTCTGCGGGCGGTCCGGGGCGGCCGACCTCGCCTACCACCACGCCGGCCGTGTCCTGGGCGCACACGCCCCGGGTTCGCCGGGGCTGATGCTCAAGCTGGCCAAGGTCGCCCAGCGGCAGGGACGCTACCGGCTGGCGCTTCGCCGGCTGACCCTCGGGCTGCGCGACCTCGACGCGACGGGCGATGCCGCGACGATGGCTCCCCGCGCCCGGCTGCTGGCCCGTCGCTCGGTGGTGCTGATGAGCCAGGGCCGGTACGCCGCCGCCCAGGATGCCGCGAACGAGGCTGTCGCGGTCGCGGGTGTCGCGGGTGAGGCCGATGCACTCGCCCAGGCCCATCTCGTGCTGCACGGCGTGCATGTCTTCTCCGGCACGCCCGATCTCGAGCTCCACGGGGACACCGCGCTTCGCCTGTTCGAGGAGCTGGGTGACCTGGGCGGGCAGGCGCACGCCCTCAACAACCTCGCGATGCGGCGGCTGCTGCAGGGTGAGTGGACAGCGTCGCTCGAGATGTTCGAACGGGCCGCCGGCATGTTCCAGCGCACCGGTGACGCAGCCAACGAGGCGAACGCCTCCTACAACGAGGCGGACCTGCTGAACCGGCAGGGTCGCTACGCCGAAGCAGCGGCCAGGCTGGACAGAGTGATGCACGTGGCACGCGCGGTCGGCGACGAGGAGCTGGTCGGACTGGTGCTCCGCGAGCAGGGCCGGGCCCTCAGCCGGGACGGGCGGGCCGCGGGCCTGGAGCTGCTGTCGTCGGCCCGGGCCGTCTTCGTGGAGCTCGGGGAGCCACACGAGGTGACCGACACCGACATCGCGCTCGCCGAGGCGCACCTGATGTCCGGCCGCCCGAGGGAGGCGCTCGAGGCCGTGACCGAGGCCGTCGAGGTGGCCCGGTCGATCGGGGCGGTCACGCTGCTGCCGTCGGCGTACCGGGTCAGCGCCGCCGCGCACCTGGAGCTCGGGAACCTCGCGGCCGCGCAGGACTCGCTCGCGGAGGGGCTGCGGCTGGGCGCGGCCCCGGAGCTCGCGCACGAGCGCGGGTTCCTCCGGGTGGTCGCCGCCCGGCTGGCCCTGCTGGGCGGTGGCTCGCCCGCCGAGGCCGAGGCGCTCGCCGTGGAGGCGGACGACGCACTGGCCTCACTCGGTGTGGTCCGGGCCCCGCTGCCCTGGCTGGCGGACCCGCCGGCTGGGGCGGCCGGCGTACCTCACGGGTAGCTGCCGCGGATGTCGTAGTCGAAGAGCACCACGCTGTAGAGGTCGCCCGCGCCGTTGCGCTTGCTCTGGACGGTGTCCACGCACGCGGTCTGCGTCGCGCCCAGCACTCCCTTCGAGGGACACCGCGGTGCCACGGCGAACGCCCCGGTGTCCGTCACGTCGATGAGGACGTCGAACTTGGGGACGCCGCCGTTCGAGCAGAGCGACTTGTCGCACCCGATCACGAACGTCGCCGGGGCCTCCTTCGTGTAGAGCGGCGCGCCGCCGGCGTCCTTGAGTGACACCGACGCGGTGACCAGGCCCGGCGGAGCCTGCGCCTGGGCGAAGCAGGACACGATGCCGGCGCAGGAGCCGACCGACAGCAGCACGGTGCCGTTGGCGCCGTTGGGGAGACTCAGGTAGCCGCACACCGGGACCGCCGCGGACGGCGCTGCGCAGGCGGGGTCGGTGACGTCGATCGCCTGGCGCGGGGTGGCCGTCGCCCTGACCGCGGTCCGCGACACGTTCACCGTCGTCCGCCCGGCGCTGAGCGCCACCCCGCCGCTCGATCGCGCCTCGAGCACGACCCCGTTCGCGAAGGTCGAGTACGTCGCGCCGGAGATGGTCACCCGAGACCCGTTCTTGAGGATCTTTCCGGTCACCGTCCCGCCCAGGGACCCGGGACCGGAGATCGCCACCAGTGTCACGGTGGTGTCCCGGGTGACCGTCACCGGCACCCCGTCGTCGTCTCGCGCCTCGACGACGACCGAGAACGGACGGCCCTGGACGGCGCCGCCGAGTCCGGTCGAGGTGTCCTCGACCGAGAGGACGACGAGTGAGCCCTTGACGGCTCCCCCCACCGCCGGTGGGAGACCCACCAGCGTGGCCAGGGCGAGGAGGCTGGCGGCGAGGACCGAGAGCGGCAGGCGGATGGACCGGGTGAGGTCTCGCGGCATGGGTGGCCTCGTTCGACTCGGGACTGGTCCTCCCATAGTCCGGCGGCGAGGCGGTCCACACATGCTGAGAAAGACGTAGGTCCGGCTCACCCTCCCCGCTCGGCCGGATGTCCTAGCACCGCTGCCGGGTCACCGCGCCTCGCTGGCTGCCTAGCCTGTCGATCCTGTCCAGCCGGTCGAGCCAGTCGAGCCGGTCGAGCCAAGGAGGTCACGGTGGTGGCGGTGCGGGCGGAGACGACACCTCCATCGGCGGGATCGAGCAGGCTCTCGTCGTCGAGGGTGCTGGTCGTCGCGGCGCTGGGCGCGTTCCTCGCCTTCCTCGACGTCACCATCGTCAACGTGGCGTTCCCGAGCATCCGGGAGTCGTTCCCGGGAACCTCGATCGGCGAGCTGTCGTGGGTCCTCAATGCCTACAACATCGTCCTGGCCGCCTCCATGGTCGCCTGCGGGCGCCTGGCCGACCTGATCGGGCGCCGGCGGCTCTACACGTCCGGGCTCACGCTGTTCGTGGTCGCCTCACTGCTGTGCGCGGCGTCCGGCTCGGTGCTGCTGCTCGTCCTCGCCCGGGTCTGCCAGGCGTTGGGAGCGGCCATGCTCGTCCCGGCCTCCCTCGCGCTGGTGATCGACGCCTTCCCGGCCGGGCGGCGCGCGCATGCCGTCGGTCTCTGGGGCGCGAGCGCTGCCGTGGCCGCGGGGCTCGGGCCACCCGTCGGTGGCGCCCTGGTCGAGTGGGGTGGCTGGCGGTGGGCGTTCCTGGTCAACGTCCCCGTCGGCCTGGTGGCGATCGTGGCGGCCCGCCGGTCGCTCGTGGAGAGCCGCAGCCCCGGACGGCGCCGCATGCCGGACCTCCGGGGTGCGCTCGCGCTCGCGCTGACCCTGGCCCTGCTCACGACCGTCATCACGACCGGCGACGAGTGGGGGTGGACCAGCCTCGGTGTGCTCCTGTGCCTGGCCGGCGCCACGTTCGCGACCGCGGCCTTCGTGCTCAGCTCGCGCTCCCATCCGTCTCCGCTGGTCGACCCGCAGCTGCTGCGGGTGCGCGGCTTCGTCGTCGCGAACCTCGCCTCGACGGTGGCCGGGATGGGGTTCTACGCCTACCTGCTGACCAATGTGCTGTGGCTGCAGTACATCTGGGGGTACGACGTGATCAGGGCCGGTCTGGCGCTGGTGCCGGCCGCGCTGGTGGCGGCCGTGGTGGCGGCCCGCCTCGGCCCGGTGGCCCAGAGCCGTGGTTATCGGCGGGTCGTGGTGCCGGGCGCGTTGATCTGGGCCGGTTCCTATCTCTGGTACGCGCTGGCAGTCGGCACCGAGCCGGCCTTCCTGCTCGAGTGGCTGCCGGGGCAGCTGCTCAGCGGGCTCGGGGTGGGGGCCACGCTTCCCGTCCTCGGCAGCGCGTCGATGGCCTCGGTGCCCGGGGGCGGCTACGCGACCGCCTCGGCGGTCAACGCGAGCGTCCGTCAGCTCGGCGGCGTGCTGGGCATCGCCCTGCTCGTCGTTCTCATCGGGGACCCCGCTCCGCAGGACGTCGAGCAGGCGTTCCGCCACGGGTGGATGTTCGCCGCGGGCTGCTTCGTCGCTGCGGCGGTCATCGCCATGGCGCTGGGGCGGGCGGAGGCCGACGACCCGGCCGCCGCCGAGCAACCTCAGCCGAGGGAGGCTCCGGGCCGGGTCTCGTTGCCGGTCCCCCCGCTCCCGTCGCCGCAGCAGGGGACTCCGCTCTCCGGCGCGCCGCTGATGGCCCAGTTGTCCGCGGAGGCCCGCAGTGAGCTGGTGGCCTCGGCCGAGGAGGTCCTGCTGCCCGCCGGCCAGGTCCTGTTCGAGGCAGGCGACGTCGCCGACGCGGCGTACACCGTGGTGAGCGGCCGGCTCGAGGTGGCCGTCGACGGCTCCGCCGTCCGGTTGCTCGGCACCGGTGCCGTCATCGGGGAGCTGGCCCTGCTGACGGAGGCCACGCGCAGCGCGACGGTCCGGGCCCGACGCGACTCGGTGCTGCTGCGGCTCCGACCGGCCGCGCTGCTCACCGTCCTGGACCGGCACCCCGGGGCCGGCGGCGCCGTCGCCCGGGTGCTCGCGGGTCAGCTGGCCCGGCCGGCGACCGCTGCCCGACCCGGGAACTCGACGCGCACGGTGGCGGTGGTCGGCCTGCACCCCGGCGCACCGGCGGCGGAGGTCGCCCACGCACTGGAGCAGCACCTCGCCCCGCACGGCTCGGTCGTCGCCCCCGGCCCGGTGGACGGCGCGGGACTGGAGCGGGCGGAGCGGGACCACGACGTGGTGCTGCTGGTCGCGGACCCCGGCGCGGACCCGGCCTGGTGGGCGAGGGCCGTGCGTCAGTCCGACCTCGTCGTCGCGGTCGCGACCACCCAGCTGGAACCCACCGACGCCCGGCCGGCGCTGCCGGCGGGGTGCGATCTCGTCCTTGTCGGAGCCGTGACCTCCGAGACCCGGCGTACGGCCTGGGCGGCGGCGGTGGACGCCTGGCAGGTCACCGCGGTCCCCGCGGTCACGTCCGCCGAGCTCCGCGCCCTGGCCGCCCGGGTCGGTGGGCGGGCCCTCGGCCTGGTCCTCGCCGGCGGCGGCGCCCGCGCACTGGCCCACGTCGGTCTGCTGGCCGCCTTGGAGGAGGCCGACCAGCCGGTGGACCGGGTCTCCGGGTGCAGTGTCGGCGGCGTCGTGGCGGCCCTGCACGCCTCAGGGATGTCGGCGGCGGAGGTCAGGGAGACCCTCTACACCGAGTTCGTGCGCCGCCGGCCGTTCTCCGACTACACGGTGCCGCGCACGTCGCTCGCCAAGGGCCAACGCGTGCGGAACGCCTTGGCCAGGACATTCGGGGAGCGCAGCATCGAGGGGCTTCCACGCCAGTTCCGCTGCGTCAGCACCGACCTGCTGGCCCGGGAGATCGTCGTCCACCGTTGCGGCCGGGTCGTCGACGCGCTCACGGCCACGACCGCCCTGCCCGGCCTCTTTCCACCGTTTCCCCTGGACGGGCGGCTCCTGGTCGACGGGGGCGTGCTGGCCAACCTCCCTACCGACACCCTGCTCGAGCGCGACGAGGGGCCCGTGGTCGCGGTGAACGTGGGCATGGGTGGCTCCCCCGGTGGCGGGGCAGGGGACCCGACCCGTCCGCTGCGGGTTCCCCTGCTCGGGGAGACCCTGCTCCGCACGATGCTCATCGGCAGCAGCGGCGCCGCGTCGAGTGCCGCGGCAGCCGGCCTGGTGGTGGTGACGCCCCCGTCGCTCGGCGTCGGACTGCTCGAGTTCCACCAGTTCGACGCGCTGTACGACGCCGGACTGGCCACCGGACGGCGGCTGGTCGCGGAGGGTGCCCTGCCCGTCCGGGACGGGTCCGCTCCTACCGAAGGGTGAGCTCGGGGTCGTCCTGAGCCCGGGGGGCGGTGGTCCGTAGTGACTATTGTCCGCCGCCGCGGGCCACTCTTATGTTGGAGAGCGCAATCGAGGCGCCCGACCGGAAAGGAACGGCGATGCTCGTCGACACGGAACCCTCGGCGCTTCCGGCGCGCAACGTCGACCCGATCCGGGGTCTCTGCCATGACATGCGCCAGCCCCTGGCCGCCATCCTCATCCTCGCCGAGACCACCGGCGGCGACCAGCAGCGACGCCTCGAGCTCATCGCCGACCAGGCGCAGTGGTTGGCCCGCCTCGTGGACGACGTGCTCATCGACGCGGCCAGCGACGAGGCCGGCCTGGTGGACGTCACCGCGTGCGCCGCCGTGGCCGTCGACGCCGCGAGACCCTCGACCGACTGCACGTTGGTCCTCCGCTCGAGCGCCCCGGTCCAGGCGACGGCCCGGCCGGTCGCCCTCACCCGCGCCATCTCCTGCCTGGTCGACAACGCGGTCCGTGCCGCCGGTACGACGGGCACCGTCTGCGTGTCGGTCGGGGCCGACCCCGGCGGCGGCGTCACGATCGCCGTCCGTGACGACGGCCCCGGGTTCGGACACGTCGCGGCCCGCTCCTCCCTCGGCCTGCCCCTCACCCGCGCCCTCGTCGGCTCCTTCGGCGGATCACTGGAGCTGCGCCCGCGCGTCTCGGGCGGCGTGATCGCCACCATCGCCGTGCCCGGCACTCGGACCAGAGCCGCCGCATCGTGAGGATCATCATCTGCGACGACCATCTCCTGCTGATGGAGGCGATGGGGATGGCCTTCGCCGAGCACGGCCATGAGGTGGTCGGGCAGGGGACGATCCCTGAGCACGCGGTGGAGCTGGCTCGGCAGCACCGACCGGACGTCTGCCTGCTGGACGTCAACTTCCCCGGCGGCAGCAGCCTGGACGTCATCCGCCGGGTTCGAGAGACCGGCGGTGCGACGAAGGTCGTGGTGATGTCGGCCTGGACCGAGCACGAGATCGTCGCCCGGGCGCTGGACGAGGGCGCCTCGGGCTACGTGAGCAAACGACAGCCGATGTCCGAGATCGTCGCCGCGCTCGAAGCGGCACAGGCCGGTGCGGTCGGCGTCGACCCGGTGCTCCTGCGTCCGGTGGGCCGGGTCGAGCCGGACCGGGACGACCCGTTGTGGCAGCTGCGCTTCCTCACCGCCCGGGAGTGGGAGATCATGCGCTGCATCATGGACGGGCTGTCCACGAGCGAGATGGCCCAGCAGCTCGGCGTACGACGCAGCACGGCCCGCACCCACGTCCAGAACCTGCTCACCAAGCTGGGCGTCCACTCGCGACTGAGGGCCGCCGCCCTCATGACCGCCCACGCCTCCACGGTGAGCTGGCCGCCGCACCTGCGGCACGGCACGACCCGCCCGGCTCCCCCACCTGTCGTAGTCGACGCTGCGGCGGCTGGTGGTGTCGGCGCGGCGCCGTGACGAGCAGGATCAGACGATGACCGGCGCAACGATCCGGATCGCCGTCGTCGACGACCACCAGGTCTTCACCGACGCCATCGCCGAACGGCTCCGGCAGGAGCCCGACCTGGACGTCGTCGGGACCGCCCAGGACTCGGCGGGCGCGTTGGAGCTGCTCGGGGCGACCGAGGTCGACGTGGTCACGGTCGACCTGGCCCTCGGTGCGGACGACGGTCTCGACCTCGCACGCGACGTACTGTCCCGCTGGCCGGAGGTCCGGGTGGTGCTGGTGACCGGCGTCGACGCGGACGAGCGGTGCCTGGAGGCCCTGCGCTCGGGGGTTCGCGGCTGGGTGTCCAAGCTGGGTCCCGCGAGCGTGCTCGTCGACGCGATCCGCGGGGTGGCCCGCGGGGAGACCCACATCCCGGGTCGCCTGCTGACGACGGTGCTCTCCTCGCTGACCGCCTGGGGCGAGGGTGGCATCCGCGACGAGACCGTCATCCGCAAGCTCTCGAACCGGGAGCTCGACGTGCTGCGGTGTCTGGTCGACGGCCGCTCCCGCAAGGAGATCGGGGTGCTGCTGAACGTGTCCCCGAACACGATCCGCACGCACGTCCAGAGCATCCTGAACAAGCTCGAGGTGCACTCGGCCCTCACCGCGGTCGCGATCGCCCGGCGGGCCGGGGTGCGTGGCGACACGGAGGCATGACCCCCGGACGTGACCGTAGGTGCGTCAGCGTGAGACGAGCACCCGTGAGTTGGTGAAGCGGGTCGGCAGCGTCTCGGCCGAGCGCAGATGGATGTTCTGGAGCAGCCCGAGGGCGAGCATGCCCGCGAACATCGACGACCCGCCGTAGGACACGAAGGGCAGCGGGACACCGGTGACCGGCATGATGCCCAGGCACATGCCGATGTTCTGGAAGGCCTGGAACCCGAACCAGCAGGCGATGCCGGCCGCCGCCACCCGGCCGAACATGTCGGGCGCCCGGGTGGCGATGGCCAGGCAGCGCCAGGTCACCACTGCCAGCAGCGCGATGAGGAGACCGGCGCCGACCAGGCCGAGCTCCTCTCCCGCCACCGTGAAGATGAAGTCGGTGTGCTGCTCGGGCACGAAGCCGGACCGGGTCTGGGAGCCGTGGAAGAGCCCCTGGCCGAAGACACCTCCGTTGCCGACCGCGATCCGGGCCTGCTCGACGTTGTAGCCGGCACCCCGGGGGTCGAGCGACGGATCGGTGAAGGCCAGGAAGCGGAGGATCTGGTACTCCTTCAGCACGCCGGCGGTGACCGCGAAGGCCGCCGTGGAGACGCCGGCGACGGCCAGCCCGACCAGCCAGCGGCGAGGGGCCCCCGAGGTGGCCAGCACCCCGAAGACGGTGGCGGTGAGCACCAGCATGGTGCCGAGGTCGGGCTGCAGGAGGATCAGCGCGGCGGGCACGCCCGCTATTGCCAGCATCCCGACCACGTCGGCGGTGGCGACCGGGCGCCGCCAGGTGCCTTCGGCGCGCTCGGCGACCAGCAGCGCCATCCCGATCACCACCGCGAGCTTGGCGAACTCGGACGGCTGGATGGACAGGCTTCCGAGCATCAACCAGGACCGCGACCCGTTGATCGTCGTCCCCATCACCAGCACCAGTGCCAGCCCGACGATCGAGGCGAGGTAGACCAGCGGCGCGAGGATCCGCACCCACCGGTGGTCGGTGGCCATCACCAGCATCATCAGCACGACGCCGATGGCGACGTTGACGAGCTGCTTCTTGAGGTACGCCGTGGGGTCGCCGTCGGTGAGCGCGTCCCGCGGCGCCGTGGCCGACCAGACGAGCAGGGTGCCGAGCGCGACCAGGGCCAGCGAGGCGAGCATCAGGACCCAGTCGACCCCGGCGGCGCGGCGGCTCACCGCTTGCTCCGGGTGGCGGGCCGCCTCGGCGGCAGGATCGTGCCGTCGTCGGCGAAGACCGGCAGGCCCTTGCCCGCGACCACACCGGGGATCGCGGCTGTCGACGTCCGGACGGTCTCCCCCTCGATGCCGTAGAGCGTCTCCCAGATCGTGCGGACCGCCGGGCCGGACGTGCCGGAGCCGGTGCCGCCCTGGCTGACCATCATCACCACGACGTAGTCCTTGGTGTAGGACGCGACCCACGAGGTCGACTGCTTGCCGTAGACCTCGGCCGAGCCGGTCTTGGAGCGGACCCGCACGTCGTCCAGGGGGAAGCCGATCATCCGCCAGGACATGGTGCCCTGCCGGGTGACGCCCTGGAGGGCGGCGTCGATGTAGTCGATGGTCTTCTGGGGAACCCCGACCTTGGCCTGCACCTTGGGAGGGATCCGCTTCACGACCTTGCCGTCGGGATCCACGATCGCCTTGCCGACCCGGGGCTCGTAGAGCGTGCCGCCGTTGGACAGGGCGCCGTAGGCGCGCGCGAGCTGGAGCGGCGTCACGATCGTGTCGCCCTGGCCGATCGCGAAGTTGACCGCGTCACCGGCGCGGTAGGCGTAGCCCTCGATGCAGAACTCGCGGGCGAAGCGGCGCAGGAAGTCACTGGCCTTGGCCGGCGGGTTCTCGGCCAGCTTGCAGTAGTAGTCCTTCTGCGCCGTGTAGTACCCCAGCTTCCAGGCCCGGTCGGCGATCCGGCCGGAGGCCTCACCGGGCAGGTCGATGCCGGTCTCCTTGCCGAAGCCGAAGGCCTGCGCCTCCCGCACCAGCGGGTCCTTGGCGTTGACGTTGCTGACATCGGAGCCGTAGCGGCGCCAGAAGTCGTAGCCGACCCGGTAGAAGAACGTGTTGCACGAGACCTCGAGGGCCTTGTCGAAGCCGATGAAGCCGTAGGCACCGGACTCGTAGTTCTTGAACGCGCGGTTGCCGACCTGGAAGGCCGAGGAGCAGTTCAGCCGGGTGTCGGTGGTGTAGCCGTGGGTGAGCGCGCCGGCGGCCATCATCGGCTTCCAGGTCGACCCGGGCGCGAACTGGCCCTGGGTCGCGCGGGACAGCAGCGGGGTGCCGGCCTTCTCGGAGTAGAGGTGGCCCAGCTGCGCCTTGGTGATCCCGCCGACCCAGACGCCGGGGTCGTACGTCGGCTGGCTGGCCATCGCCACCACCCGTCCCGTCTTGGCCTCGATCACCACCGCGGCGCCGGAGTCGGCGACGTACTTGCGCTTGGTCACGGTGTCCGTGGTGGCGCGGGCGGTCCTGATCGTCAGCGCGAGCTGCTTCTCGACGACCGCCTGGACCCGTGCGTCGAGCGAGGTCACCAGGGTGTCGCCCGGACGACCGGTGTCGATGCCGTCCTCGCCGAGCACCCGGCCCATCGAGTCGACCCCGACCCGCTGGTAGCCGGGCATGCCGCGCAGCCAGCGGTCGTAGGACTTCTCCACGCCGGCCCGGCCGACCTGGGAGGCGCCGTTGACGGAGGCGTCGGCGTCCCCCTCGGCGGTGTCGAGCTCGTCCTCGGTGATCGGGCTGAGATAGCCGAGCAGGTGCGCGGCGTTGATGCCGTAGGGCTGGGGGTAGGCGCGCACCGACTGCTTGGTCGCCACCACCGCGGGGTAGTCCTCGCCCTGCTCGAGGATCCGCAGCGCGACGTTCTGCGCCACGTCCGTGGCCACCGGCACCGGCTGGTAGGGCGAGCCGTTCCAGCACTTCCCGCTGACGCTGCCGTCGTCGCCGCAGTTGAGCAGCCGGGCCCGGATCGCTGCAGGCCGGACGTCGACGGCCCGGGCCACCCGACGTACGACGGTCGCTCGCTCGTCGGCGGCCATCTTGCCGAGCACGGTCCGGTCGACGGAGACCACCCACGAGCTGCGGTTGGCGACCAGCGGGCGCCCCTGGGCGTCGACGATGAGCCCACGGTCCGGCTGGACCACGATCTCGCGGACCGACTGCGACGCGGCCTTGGCCTGGTAGTCCTCGCCGGAGGCGACCTGCAGGAACCACAGCCGGGCGAAGAGGGTGGCGAACAGGGAGAACACCAGCGCCTGCACGACGATCAGGCGGAGCCGGCTCTTCTCGGAGGTGGGCGCCGCCATCAGTACGCGACCCGGGCCGGCTCGAGCCGGCGGAAGAGCCCCATCACCGGCGGCAGCACGAACGGCGTGAGCAGGACGTCCCACAGCACGGCGACGAGGATCACCTGGAGCATCTCGGGCACCGCGACCACCGGGTCGCTGAGCAGCAGGCCGGAGAGCGCGAAGACCGAGGTGCCGACGAACGACGACGCGGCCACGGTGAGCACCACCGAGCCGGCGGTCGGGCGGAGGTCCTGGCGAACCCGGCCGGCGAGGTAGCCGACGACGACCAGGGCCAGCGCCCAGCGGCCGGCGATGTGGTCGGCGGGCGGTGCCAGGTCGATGACGGCGCCGGCGACGAAGCCGAGCAGCGCGGCGAACTGCGGGCCGCGGACCAGGGCGGCGCCGACCACGACCAGCAGGGCGAGGTTGGGGACGATGCCGTCCCAGGCGAGGTGGGGGAACAGGGTGATCTGGAGGACCACCGCGAGGGCGACCACACAGAAGGCGACGAACGCCCGGAGCATGCTCATCGGTGGTGTCCCTCCGCCTTGATCACGCCACGGCCCCGGGTCTCGCCGTCGGGAACCACGACGCCGACCAGGTCGAGCGAGGTGAAGTCGACCAGCGGCTTCACGACCGCCTGCCGCGAGGTCTCGCGCGGGCTGCTGTAGATGTCGGTGACGGTGCCGATCGGGATCCCGGCGACGTAGGGCGCACCGCCCTCGCTCCCCCACGTGGTGACGACGTCACCGCGGTCGGCGACCACGGCGTCGTCGACGAGGTCGAGGTCGAGGCGGCTCGTGTTGCCGGTGTCGCCGCGCCCGCGCAGGGTGCCCACCTCCATGCTGGAGCCGAGGCGCCCGCCGACCACCGAGTCGGCGTCGATGACGAGCACCACGGTCGCGGTGGTGCGCGTGGCCCGCACGACGCGGCCCACCAGCCCGTCGTTGTTGAGCACGGTCATGTCCGCGTGGAGGCCGGAGCTGGTGCCGGCGTCGATGGTCACCGTCTGTGAGAACGACTGCCGGGATCCGAGCGCGATCACGTGGGCGGGCACCAGCGCGTAGCCGGTGCTGCGCGCGGTCCTGGTCAGTCCCTCGAGCTCGGCCAGCCGGTTGCGGTCGAGGTCGGTGGTCCCGACGGTACGGCGCAGGTCGGCGTTCTCGGCCTCGAGCCGGGCGAGGTCCTCGCGCAGGTGGTCGGTGGAGCGGACGTAGTCGGGGACCGCCGTGAACGGTCTGATGATCGCCGCTGCGGTGCCCTCGACGGGGCCGAAGGCCTCACCGACGGCACGGCGTACGGGCTCGACGGGCGAGTCGCTGCCGCCGTGGTAGTCCAGCGCGATCAGGGTCACCGAGGCGAGCACCAGGGCCACCAGCACCGAGCGCCGCGGGCGCTCGGATCCGTCGAGGCCGTCAGGCCGCCGCCACCGCTTCTCCCCCATCAGTACCGCCGGGGTTCCGAGACCAGCACCTGTTGGAGCGCCTCGAACTCCTCGACGCACTTGCCGGCGCCGAGGGCCACCGAGGACAGCGGCTCCTCGGCGACGTGGACGGGCATCCCCGTCTCGTGACGGATCCGCTCGTCGAGGCCGCGGAGCAGCGCGCCCCCGCCGGTCAGCACGATGCCGCGGTCCATGATGTCGCCGGCCAGCTCGGGCGGCGTCTGGTCGAGGGTGGAGCGGACCGCGTCGACGATCGCGTGCAGCGGCTCCTCGAGGGCCTGGCGGATCTCGGCGCTCGACACCACCACGGTGCGGGGCAGCCCCGAGACCATGTCGCGGCCCCGGATCTCGGCCTCGGGCTCGCTGGTGAGCGGGAAGGCCGAGCCGAGGGTCATCTTGATCTCCTCGGCGGTGCGCTCCCCGAGCATGAGGGAGTACTCCTTCTTCATCCACGCGATGATCGCCGCGTCGAGGTCGTCGCCGGCGGTGCGGATGCTGAGCGAGGTGACGATGCCGCCGAGCGAGATCACCGCCACCTCGGTGGTGCCGCCGCCGACATCGACGACCATGTTGCCGGTGGCCTCGTGCACGGGCAGCCCGGCGCCGATCGCGGCGGCCATCGGCTCCTCGACGATGTAGACCCGGCGGGCACCGGCCTGGTATCCGGCCTCCTTGACGGCGCGCTGCTCGACCGCGGTGATGCCGCTGGGCACGCAGATCACCAGCCGCGGCTTGGCGAAGTAGCGGCGGCGGTGCACCTGCTGGATGAAGTAGCGCAACATCTGCTCGGTCGCGTCGAAGTCGGCGATCACGCCGTCCTTGAGCGGGCGGATGGCGACGATGTTGTCGGGGGTGCGGCCGATCATCCGCTTGGCCTCATGCCCCACGGCGAGGATCTCGTTGGTCGTGGAGTTCAGCGCCACCACCGACGGCTCGTCCAGCAGCACGCCCTTGCCGCGGACGTAGACCAGTGTGTTGGCGGTGCCGAGGTCCACAGCCATGTCACGGCCGATGAGACTGTTCGCCATTGGGGGAACCCTTGCTCGATCTGTCGGGGAAGTGCGTCCGCCGGAACGGACCCGGATCGAGCGTAGGTTCCGGTGGTGCCGATCCCGTGGAGGACACGCGACCGGAGGCCGAGACACGCCTGGGTCACCCCGGCTCCAGCGGGTTCCTCTCCGCGGCGTAGGACCGGGCGCGATCGCCGCCGACGGCGAAGCAGCGGGTGTCGTGGGCCGAGAACAGCAGCGCGTCCTCGCCGTCCAGGCCCGAGAAGGTGGCGGACGTGAAGCCGCGGGTGGCGTCCACGGTGGCCCCCTCGGACGACGGGGCGATCTCGAAGCCGGCATCCTCGAGGGCGGCGCGGGCCGCCTGGGAGGGGTCGCCCCCGCCGGAGCCGTCCACCCGCCCGTTGACCCGGTAGGTCACCGCGGTGGCGCCGTCGAGGTCGTTCTCGCAGGCGTCGTAGTTGCCCTGGCTGAACCGCAGCCGGCCCGGCAGCGCGGCGCTGAGGCCATCGAGCACCGGCGCGAGTTCGTCCAGCACCCGGGTGCGGGCCGCGTCCAGCTCCCGCGCCTCCTTCTCCTGGTCGAGGCCGCCCGCGCCGTCCTGGTCGCCCGTGCCGGCGCAGCCGGCCAGGAGCAGCGCCAGCAGCACCACGGTCACCGCTCTCACGGCACTCGTCGCGAGGTGCTCGGCTGGCTCACGTCGGCGTCCCTCTCGGGGTCGCGGGGGCCGTCGTACCACGGGTCGTAGACGTGGCCGGCGTTCATGATGTCCGCGTCGCCGGTGTGACCGGTGACGATCTGGCTCATGTTCCACAGGGACTCGCTGTTGGGCTCGTAGTAGCTGGTGTGCATCTCGATCGAGTTCGCGTGGTCGATGACCTCCCCCGCGTCGAGACCGGGCAGGTCGAGGGGCTGGTCCGGGTGGGTGCGCCCGGTGTCCTCCGCCTCGAAGCGGCGGCCGCCGAAGTCGTCGGTGGACGGGTCGTTGCCGAGGCCGGCACCGAACGCGTTGCCCTTGTTGACCCACCCCTTGTCGCCGAGGTCCGCGACCGGGTCGTCGGAGTTGCGGCCGACGAAGAAGTGTCCGTCGGGTACGTCGATCTCGCTCACGTCGTCAGCGTGGGCGCCGAGGCCGGGACTGCCGATCGCGATCGCCTCGTCCACGTCGACATCGTGGTCGCTCAGCGCGTGGCCCATCGTGGTGGAGCCGTAGGAGTGCCCGATCACGGTCAGGTGCGACCGCTCGTCCTGCGAGGCGCGGATGCCGTCGAGGGTGTCGGCCAGCCGGTTGCCGCCCTCGGTCGCGGAGCCCTCGAAGGCCACGTTGCCGGAGTCCCAGCCGCTGGGAGCGTCGTAGCCGATCCAGGACAGGCCGGCCATCGTCTGGTCGGGGTGCATCGCGCGGGTCGCGTCGTAGAGGTCCTGCACGTTCGCCACGTTGCCACCGATCCCCGACATGTCGGTGGTCAGCCCCGGCACGGACACGCTCACGTTGTCGGCGGTGTCCAGGTCGCCGACCGAGACCGCGATCCGGCCGTCGCCGTCGAAGGCCGCGGGGTCGTAGAGGTAGAGCTGCGAGACGAGCGGCTCGCCGGTCACCGGATCGACGCGCGCCCGGGTGTCGATCAGCGCGTCCTCGGCGGCCCGGGCGTTCTTCAGCCACGTCGCCTCGTCGTCGGTGAGGGTGTGGTTCTGCTCGAGCAGCTCCCAGGCCGCCAGGTCGCGGGTCATCGAGGTCTCGTTGGCCTCCGACCGGGCCCACGCCGGGATGCCGTCCAGGTTCCCGATCGACCCGGGCGATGCCGAGATGATCGCCAGCTGCTGCTCCCGGGTGAGCCCGTCCCACCAGGCGTTGACCTCCTCGGGGGTGCCGTCGCGCGGCAGCCTCGAGAGCGGCTCGTCGGCCGGGTCGGGCACGCCGCCGTACTTCCCCTCGACCTGCTCGACGGTGGCGACCCGGCTGAACGCCGAGAGCATCCGTTGCTCCGCGGCGGTCACCCGCTTCTGCCAGGCGGTCACCGCGCCGGCGAGGTCCTCACAGGCCCGTTGGCAGGAGTCCGCGTCGGTCTGGATCGCCGGTGCCTCCTCCGCGCTGGCGCCGTCGGCCCGTTGCCAGAGCCCCGAGATCCACTGCATCGCGTAGCCGCGACGGGTCTCGAGGTCGGTGCGGTCCTCGAGGAGCTGCGCCATCTCGTCGGCGTGGTCGTCGGCCTGCTGGTGGACGCTGCGCAGCGCCAGCGACATCGCGTCCGCCCGGCTGCCGAGCGGGGTGATCGTCTCGTGGTAGCCGGTGGCGTCCGAGCCCTGCCAGTCGCCGATCCGGGCCTCGCCGGTGACGAAGCCGCCGAGATCGTCGATCTGGGCGGAGGCAGAGCGCAGCTCCTGGGCGAAGGCGCGGATCGCGACCGGGTCCACCTCGAGCGACGGCGTCTCGGGCGGGTTGGCCGGGATCACGATCCGGGCGCTCACCGCTGCTCCCGGGTGTAGAGCCGGAGGCCGAAGTTGTCCTGCACGGTGACCTCGGTCCGCAGGTAGGTCTCGATGGTCGCGCGCAGACCGTCGGCCTGGGTCTCGCAGCGGGTGGCGAGCGCCGCGGTGAACCGCTGCCAGTCGCTCGTGAAGCGGCTGGCCGGGCCCGCGACGGCCGCGGTGAAGCCGGCGGTGTCGGCCTCGCCGACCAGGCCGGCCGCCGAGGAGAGGTCGATGTTCTGCTGGTCCCAGGCGCGCGAGGCGATGCCGACGCTGACCGGCACGATCTCCACCTCAGGCCTCCCGGACCAGGTCGTGCACGACTTCGGCACCGACCGCGAGCGGCGGGCCGGTGAGCTGGACGACCAGGACACCGGTGGGCTCGGCGTACGACGCGCGGAGGGTCGCGCCGTCCCGGCCGGCCACCAGCCTCTCGACCGGGCCGGGCAGGCGCTGCACCTGCCAGCCGTCGAGCGCGCCGGCCAGGCGGGACAGCATCCGGCGTCCGTCCGGGGTCCCGGGGTCGACCCGGGTGGTGGCCCGGGCGGTGGCGACCACGGTGCCGGCGACCGGCCCCGGGGCCAGCCGGGCGACGACCCCGGCGGGGTCAGCGGCGTCGGCATCCTCGTGCAGCGCACGCCACAGCGCGGTCAGGCGGGTGGCGGCGTCGGCGCGCTCGACGCGGGCCGTCGCCGCATCGGCAGGCAGGGCGGCAGGCAGGGCGGCGGCGACCGGCGTGTCGGCCCGGGGGTCCGGCAACACCACGATGTCGACGTCGGGATGGCGCCGGTGCACGGCGTCGAGGAACGGGTCACCGATCGGACCGGCGCTGCGCTGGAAGTCCATGGCCACCATCCTTGCCCGTCCGCCCCGCCCGGAAACCCGTCAGCAGCGGGCTGTGGAGGATCCGGCCAGCACCGCCCGCCGGTCGAGGCGCAGCAGCATCGGCACCGTCGGCTCGTCGGGGTCGGGGTAGGGAGCGGCCCCGGCCTCGCTCACCGTCCAGAGGTCGCGCCCGACGAACTCCACGTCCTCGGCCCCCGGGACGAACGGCACCCTCAGGTCCGGTCCCTCGCGCTCGCCGCACCGCGTGGAGGAGGTGCTGAACCAGAGGCCGTCGCGGGTCCGTTCGAGGCCGCCGCCGTGGCGGCAGTACGTGGGTTCGGGGTGGTAGACCGGCGCCTCGAACCGGGGCACGAACGCGCGCACCCGTCCGCTGCGGAGGTCGACGACGGCGATCCGGCCGGGCCGGGGGTCGTAGCTCGGTGCCCACCGGTAGCCCCCGACGTACGCCGTGCGGGCGAGCAGCAGCGTCGCGACCAGCAGCGCGTCGCTCCCCGGCTCACCGGGTCAGAGGCTCGGGAACCAGAGCGCGATCTCGCGGTCTGCGGACTCCGGGGAGTCGGAGCCGTGGACGAGGTTCTCGCGGTTCGACAGCGACAGGTCGCCGCGGATGGTGCCGGGGGCGGCCTTGCGGCCGTCGGTGGCGCCGTTGAGGGCGCGGACCACCTCGATGGCCTCGTCACCCTCGAGCACCAGCGCGACCATCGGTCCGCTGGTCACGAACGCGCGCAGCGGCGGGTAGAAGTCGCGCTCGACGTGCTCGGCGTAGTGCCGGTCGGCCTGCTCGCCGTCGATGTGGCGCTGCTCCAGCGCGACGAGGGTGAGCCCCTTGGACTCGAAACGGGACAGGAGGTTCCCCACCAGGCCCCGACGGACCGCGTCGGGCTTGATCAGGACGAGCGTGCGCTGGGTCATGGGCGGCAGCCTAGCCGGGCACTAGCGTGGGCCCATGACCGTCCCCGATCCCCTCGAGGCCCCGCCGCTGCGCTGGGGCATCCTCGGCGCCGGCGGCATCGCCGCCTCCTTCGTCGATGCCCTGCTGGCTCGCACCCGGGGCGAGGTCGCCGCCGTCGGCTCCCGCTCCCGCGGGCGGGGTGAGGCCTTCGCCGCCGCCCACGGAGGCGGCCGCGTGCACGACTCCTACGAGGCCCTGTGTGCCGACGACGCCGTCGAGGCGGTCTACGTCGCCACCCCGCACTCCGAGCACCACGCCCACGCCCTGCTCGCCGTGGAGGCCGGCAAGCACGTGCTGGTCGAGAAGGCGTTCACCCGCAACGTGACCGAGGCCGAGGAGGTCTTCGCGGCCGCCCGGGACCGCGGGGTGTTCGTGATGGAGGCGATGTGGACCCGCTTCCTGCCGCACGTCGCCGCGCTGCACCAGGTCGTCGAGTCCGGGGAGATCGGCACCGTGCTGGGGCTGGCCGCCGACCACGGCCAGTGGTTCGCCCACGACCCCGCCTTTCGGCTGTTCGCCCCCGCGCTCGCCGGTGGGGCACTGCTCGACCTCGGCGTCTATCCGGTCTCCTTCGCGCACGACTTCCTCGGCCCTCCCGAGGAGGTGACCGCGATGGGCTCGCTGACCGGGGCCGGCGTCGACGCGCAGGTGTCGGCGATCCTGACGTACGCCGGTGACGTCCAGGCGACCCTGCACACCACGCTGCTCGCCCGGACCCCGACCGTGGCGACGATCTGGGGCACCGAAGGGTATGCCGAGGTGTCCGGGAAGTTCTACCGGCCGACGTCGTTCACGGTCCACCGGCGCGGCGCGGAGCCCCGGACCGCGTCGTACCTCGAGAGTCACGGGCTGCACCACGAGGCGGCCGAGGTGGCCCGGCGGGTCGCGGCCGGCGAGACCGAGAGCCCGCGGATGAGCTGGCAGGGCACGCTCGAGGTGCTGCGGACCCTGGACGAGATCCGAGCGCAGGTCGGGGTCCGCTACCCGGGCGAGTGACCCCGGTGGTCGATCGACCAAGGCGCACGGTCTTGGCCTCAACACGGTCTGGCAGGCTTCGCCCATGCCCGCCATGCCGAACGCCTCCCGTCGGTACGCGCGCGAGTTCGCCGCGCGTGCCGCCCGACGTGGGACCGATCGCACGTTCCGGGTCCTCGACGCGGGCGCGGGCAGCGCCCCGTACGCCGACCTGTTCGAGCACGTGACCTACGAGATGGCTGACTACGCCGGCACGGCCGGCAAGGACTACAGCCACCTCGACTACCGGTGTGACATCGTCGACGTTCCGGTCGAGGACGGCCGATTCGACCTGGTGTGGTGCTCGCAGACGTTGGAGCACTGCCGCGAGCCGATCGCCGTG
The DNA here is from genome assembly GCA_963767955.1 of uncultured Actinomycetota bacterium. Taxonomy (GTDB): domain Bacteria; phylum Actinomycetota; class Actinomycetes; order Propionibacteriales; family Nocardioidaceae; genus Nocardioides. Next base: position 1,871,040 of record CAVYGA010000003.1, read on the forward strand.
CTGCGCGAGTTCCACCGCATCCTCAAGCCCGGCGGCGAAGCTTGGCTGACCGCGCCCTTCTACTACGAGGAGCACGAGAAGCCCTGGGACTTCTGGCGGTTCAGCCAGTTCGGATGGCGGCAGCTCGCCGATGTCTCCGGCTTCGAGGTGGTGGAGATCGAGCGCATGGAGGGCTTCTACGCCACCCTCTCCTACTCGCTGTCCATGGGCGCGCGGCACCTGCCGCCGGAGCTGAAGTCCCGGAAGAGGCTCCTGCGCCGACTCGCGGCCGAGTTCGCCGAGCTGGAGACGACCGACAAGCGCACGGACATCGGGATGTCGAAGAACTACCAGGTGATCCTCCGCAGGCCCTGACTCACTCGCGCGCGTCGTGCGCGGCGAACGCCGCGGCCCGCTCCCGCTCGATCTTGCGGCCCAGCCCGTCGGCCGATCCCCAGAGCAGGGCGAAGAGGCCACCGAGGAAGAACATCATCGGCACCAGGAAGCCCAGACCGACCGCCGCCACCTGGATCGCCCAGCCCAGGCCGTAGGCCCACGGCCTGCGCAGCATCCCGGCGGTCACCAGGCAGGCCGCGGCGAGGCCGAGCCCGGTGGCCAGCGCGGTGCCCAGCGACACGTCCGCGATGGTCACCATCACCGGCGCGGTGAGCCCGAGGGTGATCGACTCCAGCGTCAGCACCGCCGCGCACATGCCGCGCCGCGGCGACTTCTGCCGCTCGCGGTCGAGGCCGGTCGGCTCGGGGCTCCCGGCGACCGGTCCCGTCACTGGTTCCGGCCCTTGAGCATCGCGCGGGCCTCGCCCACGGTCACCACGGACCCGGTGACCAGCACGCCACCGGAGCCGAGCGCGTCGCCGAACGCCTCGCCCGCCTCGGCCATCGTGGCGGCCAGCTCGATCGCGTCCGAGAGGCGCGGCGTGACGGTGACCCGGTCCTCGCCGAACACGTCGACCGCCGCCTCGCCGAGCTCCTCCGCGCGCAGGGCGCGGTCGGCGGAGTTCTGGGTGATCACGACGTGCGACAGGTGCGGCTCGAGCGCGTTGAGCAGGCCCTCGTGGTCCTTGTCGGCCATCACGCCGAGCACGCCGATGAGCGGGTCGAAGTGGAAGGAGTCCTCGAGCGCAGCGGCGGTCGCCTCGGCGCCGTGCGGGTTGTGCGCCGCGTCGAGCAGGATCGTCGGGCTGCGCCGGATGATCTCGAGCCGGCCGGGCGAGGTCACCTCGGCGAAGGCCGCCCGGACCAGGTCCTCGGCCAGCGGCTCATCCCCCGTGAACGCCTCGACGGCGGCCAGCGCCACCGCGGCGTTCTGCGCCTGGTGGGCGCCGTACAGGGGCAGGAAGACCTCGTCGTACCGCGCCCGGAGGCCCTGCAGCGAGATCGTCTGGCCGCCCACCGCGGGGACGCGCGAGACGACGCCGAACTCCATGCCCTCGCGGGCCACGGTCGCACCCACCTCGCCGGCGCGGGTGATCAGCACCTCGGCGACGTCGGGGGTCTGCCCGGCGAGGATCGCCGTGGCGCCCTCCTTGATGATGCCGGCCTTCTCGAGCGCGATCGCGGCGACGTTGTCGCCGAGGTAGCGGGCGTGGTCGACGGCGACCGGGAGCACCACGGCGACCGCGCCGTCGGCGACGTTGGTGGCATCCCACGACCCGCCCATGCCGACCTCGACGACGGCCGCGTCGACCGGGGCGTCGGCGAACGCGCTGAACGCCATCCCGACCACGGTCTCGAAGAACGAGAGCGGATGCGGCTGGTCGGTGTCGACGAGATGGGTGTACGGCGCGATGTCGTTGAAGGCGCGCACGAAGGCCTCGTCGTCCAGCGGCTCCCCGTCGATGCAGATCCGCTCGCTCATCCGCTCCACGTGGGGGCTGGTGAACCGCCCGGTGCGCAGGTTGAGGGCGCGCAGCAGGGTGTCGACCATCCGCGCGGTGGAGGTCTTGCCGTTGGTGCCGGTCAGGTGGATGACCGGGTAGGCGCGCTGCGGCTCGCCGAGCAGCTCGGTGAACGCCCGGATCCGGTCCAGCGACGGCTCGAGACGGGTCTCGGGCCAGCGGGACAACAGGGCGTCCTCGACCTCGGCGTACGTCTGGGCCAGCCGGGCCTGCGGGGGTTGCTCAGTCATCTCGGCCCGAGTCTATGGGGGACCCCTCCCCGACCAGCAGGCTGCCCATCCCCCGCCGAGGTGTCACTTCTTGCGTGCCGAGGTGTGACTTCTTGCGGCCGGTGTTCGCAAGAACTCACTCTTCGGAGCGCAAGAACTCACACCTCGGCGGGGATGTGATTGGCCGGGTGACCTGCGGGTTCCGTAGCATTCACGCCATGACCGAGACCCCGGAACGCACCGACCTGTCCGCGCCGACGCCGCCTCGCGACGTCGTCGTACCGGACAAGCCGGCCCTCGAGGGTCTCGAGTCCACCTGGGCGGAGCGCTGGAAGGCCGACGGCACCTACCGCTTCGACCGCAGCCAGCCGCGGGAGAACGTCTACTCGATCGACACTCCCCCGCCGACCGTCAGCGGCAGCCTGCACGTCGGCCACGTGTTCTCCTACACGCACCCCGACCTGATCGCGCGCTACCAGCGGATGAACGGCAAGTCGGTGTTCTACCCGATGGGCTGGGACGACAACGGCCTGCCGACCGAGCGCCGCGTGCAGAACTACTACGGCGTCCGCTGCGACCCCTCGCTGCCGTACGACGAGGACTTCACCCCGCCGGAGGAGCCGGACGCCAAGAAGCAGGTGCCGGTCAGCCGGCCCAACTTCGTCGAGCTCTGCGAGCAGCTCGTCGAGGCCGACGAGCAGGTCTTCGAGTCGCTGTGGCGCACCCTCGGCCTGTCGGTGGACTGGCAGCAGCACTACACGACCATCGGACCGAAGGCCCAGCTGGTCAGCCAGCGCGCCTTCCTGCGCAACTTCGCGCGCGGCGAGGCCTACCTCCAGGAGGCGCCGACCCTCTGGGACGTCACCTTCCAGACCGCGGTCGCGCAGGCCGAGCTCGAGGCCCGCGAGTACGCCGGCCACTACCACCGCGTGGCGTTCCACCGGACCGACGGCACCCCGGTCCACGTCGAGACCACCCGTCCCGAGCTGGTCCCGGCCGTGGTCGCCCTGATCGCGCACCCCGACGACGAGCGGTACGCCGACCTGTTCGGCCAGACCGTGACGAGCCCGGTGTTCGGCGTGGAGGTCCCCGTCCTCCCGCACCCGCTGGCCGAGCCCGACAAGGGCGCCGGCATCGCGATGTGCTGCACGTTCGGCGACCTCACCGACGTCACCTGGTGGCGTGAGCTGGACCTGCCCGTGCGCACCGTCATCGGCCGGGACGGCCGCCTGCACCGCGACACCCCGGAGTGGCTGGCCACCGCCGACGGGGCCTACCAGCAGCTGGCCGGCAAGACCGCGTTCAGCGCGCGCGAGGCGATGGTCGCCCTGCTCCGCGACTCCGGTGACCTCGACGGCGAGCCCGCCCCGACCCAGCGGATGGCGAACTTCTACGAGAAGGGCGAGAAGCCCCTCGAGATCGTCGCGACCCGCCAGTGGTACATCCGCAACGGAGGCCGCGACGCCGGGCTGCGCGCCGAGATGGTCGAGCACAGCACCGAGATCACCTGGTCCCCGGCCCACATGAAGCATCGCTACGACAACTGGGTCGGCGGTCTCAACGGCGACTGGCTGATCTCCCGCCAGCGGTTCTTCGGCATCCCGTTCCCGGTGTGGTACCCCCTCGACGACGAGGGCGAGCCCGACTACGACCACCCGCTGCTGCCCACCGAGGACGAGCTCCCCCTGGACCCGACGACGGTCGCCCCGCGCGGGTACGACGAGGCGCAGCGCGGCCGGCCGGGTGGGTTCGAGGCCGACCCGGACGTGATGGACACCTGGGCGACCTCCTCGCTGACCCCGCAGATCGCCGGTGGCTGGACCACCGACGAGGACCTGTGGGCCCGGGTCTTCCCGATGGACCTGTGCACGCAGGCCCACGACATCATCCGCACCTGGCTCTTCTCCCGGGTCGTCCGGTCGCACTACGAGCACGGCGTCGCGCCGTGGTCCCACGCGCTGGTGTCCGGCTTCATCCTGGATCCCGACCGCAAGAAGATGTCGAAGTCGAAGGGCAACGTCGTCGTCCCCACCGACGTCCTCGACAAGTACGGCGCCGACGCGGTCCGCTGGCGCGCCGCGATGGCCCGTCCCGGGCTGGACTCGCCGTTCGACGAGACGCAGATGAAGGTCGGGCGCCGGCTGGCCATGAAGGTCCTCAACGCCTCGAAGTTCGTCCTCGGCAGCGTCGGCGCCACCTCCCCCGACCCGATCGCGATCTCCGATCCGGTCGACTGCGCCCTGATGTCGCGGCTGGCCGGGGTGATCACGACCGCGACCGACGCGTTCGAGGCCTACGACTACACCACTGCGCTCGAGGTCACCGAACGCTTCTTCTGGGAGTTCTGCGACGACTACCTCGAGCTGGTCAAGGAGCGGGCGTACGCCGAGGACGGCGGCATCGCGACCGCTTCGGCGCAGGCGACCCTGGCCCTGGCGCTGCACGTCCAGCTGCGGCTGCTGGCCCCGTTCCTGCCCTACGTGACCGAGGAGGTCTGGTCGTGGTGGCAGACGGGCTCCGTGCACCACGCCGCCTGGCCCATGGCGACCCAGCTCGGTTCCTCGGCGGCAGCGGACGGGACGATGATGACCACCGTGGCCGCCGCGCTCACCGGCATCCGCGGCGCGAAGTCGCAGGCGAAGGCCTCGATGCGGGCCGAGCTGTCACGCGTGGAGCTGACCGGGACGCCCGCGATGCTGGCCGCGGTCCGTCTGGCCGAGGACGACCTGCGCAAGGCCGGCAAGATCACCGGCGAGCTGGTGCTGACCGAGGACGCCGACGTCCACGAGCTCGGCGTGGCCGCCACGCTGGCGGAGAGCGCCTGAGACGCACACCGGGCGAGATCGACCGCGGTGGGGTCAGTGCCGCCTGCCGTGGCCCTTGCCGGGCGAGCGGGTCTTCCCGTGACTCTTCGCCTTGCCGTGACTCTTCGCCTTGCCGTGGCTCTTCGCCTTGCCGTGACTCTTCGCTGTGCCGTGGCCCTTGGTCGACCCGTGGGTCTTCGCCCGGCCGTGGGGCTTCGCCTTGCCGTGGCCCTTGGTCGACCCGTGGGAACGGGCTGTGCCGTCCCCGCCTGAGTGCTTGCTCGACCCGTCCGCGCGGTCCTGGTGCTTGGCCTGGCCGCGCGACACCGTGCGGGTCGAGACCGGCCCGGTCTGCCGGGCCTGCGAGCTGGTAAGGCCCTGCTCGGTCGGCCGGGCCTGCGTGGTGTCCTTCCGGGCGTGCTGCCGGGCCGGCCGGGCCTGCTGCCGGGCCTGCTTCGGGGTCTTCGGGCCGGTCTGGCGCGCCGACGCAGCCGGCCGGGCACCGCGGGCGGTGCGAGCGGCCCTGGCCGCGCGGGAGCCGGCGGGGCGCGTGGCCGCGCGGGCCCGCTGGAGGGTCGGGCGGGTCACGGTGGCCCCGGGGGCCTGCGGGCGCGACAGCGGGACCGGCCGGACGACGGGAGCCGGTACGGCGTCGCGCGAGGCGTCACCCTGGGCGCTGAGGTCGAGGTCGAGCCGGATCGGCATCGCCACGGCCGTTGAGGCGTGGACGGCGTAGCGCTCGGTCGCCGTGATGACGTCGATGATGCCCTGGGTGCGCAGGGTGTTGCCGAGGAAGAAGCCGCAGACCACGGTCAGCACGAGGGAGGCGAACAGCGGCCCACGGTGCTGGGTCAACATGTGCTCTCCCGAGATGATGCGCGCAGGGGCGGAAACGAACGGTTTCCATTCTCGGGGCTTGTGAAGCCATTCCCAAGGGCGGGGAGCGCAAATGGCCCGAATGGACCATGCCCGTTGGCCGGTTGACCGACGTCAGGCGGACTTCTTCTTCTTCGTCTCGGCCTCGCGGGGGACCAGCGTGGGGTTGACGTTGTCGTCGACGACCTCACGGGTCACCACCACCTTGGCGATGTCGGCGCGCGAGGGCACGTCGTACATCACGTGGAGGAGGACCTCCTCGATGATCGCTCGCAGGCCGCGCGCACCCGTGCCGCGCTCCATCGCCCGGTCGGCGATCGCGGCGATCGCGTCCTCGGTGAACTCGAGCTCGACACCGTCGAGCTCGAAGAGCTTCTGGTACTGCTTGACCAGCGCGTTGCGTGGCTCGGTGAGGATCTGCACCAGCGCGGGGTTGTCGAGCTTGGTCACCGCGGCGATCAGCGGGAGCCGGCCGATGAACTCCGGGATCAGCCCGAACTTGGTGAGGTCCTCGGGACGCACCTGACCCATCAGGTCCTCGGCCTCGCGCTCGGCGGCGCTGCGCACCTCGGCGGTGAAGCCGAGCGACTTCTTGCCGACGCGCTGCTCGACGATGTGCTCGAGCCCGGCGAACGCACCACCCACGATGAACAGGATGTTGGTGGTGTCGATCTGGATGAACTCCTGGTGCGGGTGCTTGCGCCCGCCCTGGGGCGGCACCGAGGCGGTGGTGCCCTCGAGGATCTTGAGCAGCGCCTGCTGCACCCCTTCGCCGGAGACGTCACGGGTGATCGAGGGGTTCTCCGCCTTGCGGGCCACCTTGTCGATCTCGTCGATGTAGATGATGCCGGTCTCGGCCTTCTTGACGTCGTAGTCCGCGGCCTGGATCAGCTTGAGGAGGATGTTCTCGACGTCCTCGCCGACGTAGCCGGCCTCGGTCAGCGCGGTGGCGTCCGCGATCGCGAACGGCACGTTGAGCATCCGTGCCAGGGTCTGGGCGAGGTAGGTCTTGCCGCAGCCGGTCGGGCCGATCACCAGGATGTTGGACTTGGCGACCTCGATCGCCTCCTCCTTGGCGTGCTTGCCGGCGGCGTTGCTGTTCACGCCCGCCTGGACCCGCTTGTAGTGGTTGTAGACCGCGACGGCGAGCGACTTCTTGGCGTGCTCCTGGCCGATCACGTAGGAGTTGAGGAACTCGAAGATCTCCCGCGGCTTGGGCAGCTCGTCGAGGCTGACCTCGCCGCGCTCGCTGAGCTCCTCCTCGATGATCTCGTTGCACAGGTCGATGCACTCGTCACAGATGTAGACGCCGGGACCGGCGATCAGCTTCTTGACCTGCTTCTGGCTCTTCCCACAGAAGGAACACTTGAGGAGGTCGCCTCCGTCACCAATGCGTGCCACGCGCGCTCATCCTTCGTGTCGGCCGGCGCGAGGTGCACTACCGGCGTCCTGATCGAACTTCTCGACGGTACCCCGTGCCACCCCCGAATGGAGGGCGGACACGAGGGCCGACATGGGTGCCCTCGGGTCAGGCGATCGCGGGGAGGCCCTTGCGCGACTCCAGCACCGCGTCGATGAGGCCGTACTCGACGGCCGCCTCCGCGGTGAGGATCTTGTCGCGCTCGATGTCCCGGCTGACCTGCTCCACGTCCTTCCCGGTGTGCTCGGAGATCATCTTCTCCAGCAGCTCTCGCATCCGGAGGATCTCGTTGGCCTGGATCTCGATGTCCGAGGTCTGGCCGAAGGTGCCCTCGGTGTAGGGCTGGTGGATCAGGATCCGGCTGTTGGGCAGCGCCAGCCGCTTGCCGGGTGCTCCGGCCGCCAGCAGGATCGCCGCCGCCGAGGCCGCCTGGCCCAGGCACACGGTCGTCACGTCCGGCTTGATGAACCGCATCGTGTCGTAGATCGCGGTCAGCGCCGTGAACGAGCCGCCCGGGCTGTTGATGTAGATCGAGATGTCCTGGTCCGGGTTCATCGTCTCCAGGCAGAGCAGCTGGGCCATCACCGCGTTGGCGATGTCGTCGCTGATCGGGGTGCCGAGGAAGATGATGCGCTCCTCGAAGAGCTTGGCGTAGGGGTCGATGCGGCGGAAGCCGTACGACGTGCGCTCCTCCCACTGCGGGATGTAGTAGTTCATGTCAGTCCTTGGAGTCCGTGTTGTGGGCGGGGCGTCCTTCGTCGGCGGCCTCGCGGGCGCTCTTGACCACCTGGTCGACGAGGCCGTACTCGCGAGCCTGCTCGGCGGTGAACCAGCGGTCGCGGTCGGCGTCGGCGATCACCTGGTCGATGCTCTGGCCGGTGTGCTCCGAGATCAGCTCGAGCAGCACCTTCTTGATGTGCAGCGACTGCTGTGCCTGGATCTTGATGTCCGAGGCGGAGCCACCCATGCCCGACGAGGGCTGGTGCATCATGATCCGCGCGTGCGGCAGGGCGTAGCGCTTGCCCTTGGTGCCGGCGCACAGCAGGAACTGACCCATCGACGCGGCCAGGCCCATGCCCACCGTCGCCACGTCGTTGGGGATGTAGTTCATGGTGTCGTAGATCGCCATGCCGGCGTCGACGGAGCCACCCGGACTGTTGATGTGCAAGAAGATGTCGGCGTCGGGGTCCTCGGCGGACAGGAGCAGCAGCTGGGCGCAGATCGCGTTGGCGTTCTGGTCGCGCACCTCGGAGCCGAGGAACACGATGCGCTCGCGCAGCAGGCGCTGGTAGACGTTGTCGTCGAGGCCGTACGTCGCCGGGCCGCCGCCGTTGGACTCGGGCGCCGTGGATCGGGGTCCGCTCATCGAAGCGTGGTCGTTGTTCACGAGGGCGACACTAGCCCGAAGGGCGCACACAACCACGGCACGAACGCCCCTGTTCGCCAACAGCGGATTCGGCGGGCCGTCGCTCGGGCATGGCCGTCGCGACCGCCGGGTGGGAGGCTGGACGGATGAGCGACGCACTGGACGCACTGCGGATCCCGGGCCGGGTGGCCGGCCCCGGCGAGGGGATCACCCTGGACGAGCTCGGCCTGGCCGCCCGCAACCACGCGATGCCGATGGAGCTGCTCCGCGACGACGTCACGCCGCCGGGGCTGCACTACGTGCTCACCCACTACGACATCCCCGCCGTCGACCCGACGGCCTGGCGGCTGCACGTCGACGGCGCCGTACGCCGGCCGATCACCCTCGACCTCGACGCGCTCCGGGCCCGTCCCTCACGGACCGTGCGAGCCACGATGGAGTGCGCCGGCAACGGGCGCGCCACCCTCCTCCCACGACCGCTGAGCCAGCCCTGGCTGACCGGCGCGGTGGGCACCGCGGACTGGACCGGCGTCCCCCTGGCCGACCTGCTCGACGAGGCCGGCCTCGCCGACGACGTGGTCGACCTGGTCTTCACCGGGCTGGACCACGGCATCGAGCGCGGCGTCGAGCAGGACTACCAACGAGGCCTCTCCCCGGCCGACGCGCGCGGCGAGGACGTGCTGGTCGCGTGGGCGATGAACGGCTCGCCGCTGCCGGTCCAGCACGGCTTCCCGGTGCGGCTCGTGGTGCCCGGCTGGTACGGCATGGGCAACGTGAAGTGGCTGACCCGGATCACCGCGGCGACCGACCGGTTCGACGGCTTCCAGAACCGGGCCTACCGGCTGCGGCAGGAGGCCGGGGAGGAGGGCGAGCCGGTCACCCGGATCGAGCCGCGCGCCCTGCTCGAGCCGCCGGGCTTCCCCGACTTCATGACCCGCGCTCGAGTGGCCCGCCCCGGCGTGGTGCCGTTGCGCGGCCGGGCGTGGTCGGGGTGGGCGCCGGTCGAGCGGGTCGAGGTGAGCACCGACGACGGCGCCACCTGGTCCGAGGCGACCCTCGGCGCCGACCAGGGGCGCTGGGCCTGGCGCCCGTTCGCCGCCACCTGGGACGCGCGACCGGGCGAGCACCGGCTGCGGGCCCGGGCCACCGATGCCTCGGGCCGGGTCCAGCCGGTCGCCGCCGCGTGGAACCGCGGCGGCTTCACCAACAACGCCGACCAGCCCGTCGTCGTGCTCGTGGCCGACTGAGCCTCCCAGGGGGCTCAGGCCAGCCAGCGCCGCAGCGCGTCGTGCACATCGGGGTGGTTGAGCAGGTCGAAGTGGTCGGCCCGCGGGACGTGCAGCGTCTCCGCGCCCGGGAACAGGTCGGGCCGCCCGCGCTTGCGACCGTAGGCCGACGGGGTGCGCACCAGCAGGTCGCCCAGGAAGGCCCCGACCGGGTGTCGCGGCGAGGCGGTCAGCGTCGCCGAGACGAGCCGGTAGCGCGCGTGCGGAAGCGCCGGCACGTCCTCGGCGAGACCGACGACGAGGTCGTGCACGCCCACCGAGCGCCAGTCCAGGATCCGGCCGAACGCCGCCGCCTCGGGCAGTCGGGCGAGCGCCTTGCTGCCGTGGCCGACGTACGCCGCCAGCGGGGCGCCGAGGTGCGGCGCGCCGAGCGACACGACGTCGGAGACCAGGCCCGTCCAGGGAGCCTCGACCCGGGTCGCCACCGCGGCGGCGGCCCGCATCACCAGGCCGCCCATCGAGTGCCCGACCAGGGCGACCCGCTCGACCTCGACCGGCCACTCCTCGACCAGGCGCTGCAGCAGCGCGGTCAGCGCGACGCCGTTCTCGCGCAGCGACAGCCCGGTGTTGGCGCGGAGGAGGACCGGGGTCCAGCCCGCGGCGGCCAGCGTCTCGGCGTACGTCGTGCCGACCTCGTCGCGGTGGAGGTCCCAGAACTCCTCGTTCTCGCACAGTCCGTGCAGCAGCACCACGACCCGTCCGGTGGCGCCGGGGTACGCCGCGGCGAGGGCGTCGCGTTCGGGGGCCACGTCGCGTCCGGCCGAGCGGACCGCCATCGGGATCGCCAGCCGGGGACGGTCGCGGTCGAGCCGGTCGCCGATCAGGCCGTTGACCGCCGAGCTCAGGAAGCGACCGCGCGGGGCGGCCTCGAGGCGCGGACCGGTGCCCGTGGCGGCCACCGCGTCGAGACCACGGGACGCGGCCCGCAGCCCGGCGCCGAGGCCTCCGTAGACCGCACCCGCGATGCCGCGGTGCAGGACCTCCCCGGCCGAGGCGCCGGTGGCACCCGTGACGCGACGGCCGATGCCGTGGATCCGGTCGGTCCAGGCGAAGTGGGTGTCACGGGCCGTGCGGACGACCAGCTCGTCGGCCACCTCGGCCAGCAGGGACAGGGCGTCGAGCAGACCCGGCTCGGCGGGCCGCGCGGCGGCGGAGGTGGTGGTCATGGACGCAGCCTACGAGTTCAGTGAACGAATGTGCACTCACCTGGGGCGCATGTCGGGACGTACCGCGCCCCCGGGCGATCTCGTCGTCCGGGGGCGCGGTGGTCGCTGCGTGGTGGGTCAGACCGGCTCGTCGGCCTTCTCGCCGGACTCGAGCTCCGTCTCGGACTCGGTCTCGACCTCGGCGTCACCCTCGGCGGCCGGCTCGACGATGCTGCCGTCCGGGCCCAGGTTCTTCAGCTCGACCAGGTTGCCGCTGGCGTCCTTGACGGTCGCCGACTCCACGATCGTGGCCAGCGCCTTGCCGCGCAGGATCTCCTGCACGAGCTCGGGGACGTGGTTGTGCTCGAACATGTGGTTCGCGAACTCCTGCGGGTCCTGGCCCGACTGCTGGGCGCGACGCACCAGGTGCTGGGAGAGCTCGTTCTGGTCGACACCGAGCTCCTCCTGCTTGGCGACCTCGTCGAGGATGAACTGCGCGGCGACCGCGTCGCGGACCCGGCGGTCGAGGTCCGCCTCGAACTCCTCCACGGTCTGCTTCTCGTCCTCGAGGTACTTCTCCATGGTGATGCCGGCCTGGGCGAGCTGCTGCTCGACGTTCTGGCGCCGGGCGGTGAGCTCGTCGGCGACGATGCCCTCGGGCAGCGGCACCTCGACCTGCTCCAGCAGCTTCTCGAGCACGGCGTCGCGAGCGGCGGCGGCCTGCTCGAGGCGCTTGCCCCGGCCGAGCCGCACCTTCACGTCCTCGGTCAGCTCGACGACGGTGTCGAACTCCGAGGCCATCTGGGCGAAGTCGTCGTCGAGCTCGGGGAGCTCCTGCTCCTGGACCTGCGTGACCGCGACCGCGACCTCGACGTCGGCGCCCACGAGGTCACCACCGACCAGCTGGGAGGTGAAGGTCTTCTCCTCGCCGGCCGCCATGCCCTCGAGTGCCTCGTCCAGGCCGTCGAGCATGCCGCCGCGGCCGACCTGGTAGGACATGCCGGTGACCTCGGCGCCCTCGACGACCTCGCCGTCCTGGGTGGCCTTGAGGTCGAGCACCACGAAGTCGCCGTCGGCGGCCGCGCGGTCCACGTCGTTCAGGCTGGCGAAGCGCTCACGCAGCGCCTGCACCTGCTCCTCGACGTCCTCGTCGGTCACGGTGATGTCGTCCACCTCGGCCTCGAGGCCGTCGTAGGCCGGCAGGGTGACCTCGGGCTTCACGTCCACCTCGGCGGTGAACTCGAGCACGTCGTTGTCCTCGAACTTGGTGACCTCGATCTCGGGCTGCGCCAGCGGCTCGAGGTCGTTGCTCTGGAGGGCCTCGATGTACTTGGCCGGGATCACGTCGTTGATGGCCTCGTCGAGGACGGCCCCGCGCCCGACCTGACGGTCGATGACCATCGGCGGCACCTTGCCCCGCCGGAAGCCGGGGATGTTGATCTGCTGGGCGATCTTCTTGTACGCCGCGTCGAGGCTCGGCTTGAGCTCCTCGAAGGGCACCTCGACGGTCAGCTTGGCCCGGGTGGGGCTCAAGGTCTCGACGGCGCTCTTCACAGGTTGTCTCCTCAGGTCTCGGATCTCCCAGGATTTCTGGGGGTGTGGATGATTCGTGTCGGGGCGACAGGACTCGAACCTGCGGTCTCCTGCTCCCAAAGCAGGCGCGCTAGCCACTACGCTACGCCCCGCCAAGACGCCCCGACATGTGCTGCCAGGCCACTTGGAGCGGATGACGGGAATCGAACCCGCGTCATCAGTTTGGAAGACTGAGGCTCTACCATTGAGCTACATCCGCGCACCTTTTGTGCGGGTGTCATGGTGCCACACCGCGCGGCACGGCTCCCAATCAGGACGAGCAGCGATCAGCGGCGGTGCACCAGGAGCAGGGCCCGGTCGTCACCCCGGGCGCCGACCGAGTCGATCAGCCGGCGGGCGCCGTCCTCGAAGCCCTGCTGCAGCAGCCGGTCACTCTGGCCGAGCATCCGGTCGATGCCGCTCTGGATGTCGCGGCCCCGGGTCTCGACCATGCCGTCGGTGTAGAGGAGCACGGCGTCGCCGCGGTCCAGACGGCCCAGCACCGGCCGGAACTCCGCGTCCTCGATGATCCCCAGCGCCGGACCCTCGGAGTCGTGCACCACCCACCGGCCGGAGCCGGCCCGCAGCTGGGCGGCCGGCGGGTGGCCGGCCGACCGGATCTCGATGTCACCGGTCTCCAGGTCGATCGAGAGGTGGATCGCGGTCGCGAACCCCTCGATCCAGTGCTGGCGGAGGAGGTACTCGTTGGCGGCCGGCAGGAACTCGGCCGGCGGCAGCGAGGTGAGCAGGCCACCGAAGGCTCCGGTCAGCAGCAGCGCCCGGGTCCCGGCCTCCGCCCCCTTGCCGGAGACGTCGCAGACGCAGAGCTCGAGGCGCTTGCCCCAACCGGGTCGGGACGCGACCACGAAGTCGCCGGCGAAGGGCGTCCCACCCGCGGACCGCAGCGCCGACTCGGCGTACCAGCCGGGCGGCAGCGCGGGCAGCATCCCCTGGCTCATGATCCGGTCGCGCAGGTCCACCAGCATCGACTCGCCGATCGCGCCCGGGACCCCGAGCCGCGAGCGGCGGAACGAGGTCAGCAGCACGATGAAGCCGACGATGAAGAGCACCGCGACCCCGATCACGCTGCTCGAGGAGAGCGTCACGGTGGGGGTCACGATCACCGCGAGCCCGGTGAGTGCGGCCAGCACGAACACGATGAACCACGGCAGGTTGCGCGGGCCGAGCACCAGGTGGGCCAGCACCATCGGCACCACGAGCAGGGTCATCGGCCACAGGTCGGGCCAGATCGCGATCAAGGCCCCGGAGCCGAGGGTCAGCACGACCAGGAGGCCCAGCCAGTAGGTCTCGACCCCGGTGGTGCCCCGGCGCATCCGTGCCACCGAGCGGCTGAGGCGCCGACCGAGGGAGGGAGGGGGGGACTGGCTCATGCCTGCCTTCTTGGGTGCGTGGCCCGAGAGCGGAACCGGGGCTGGCAACGCGGGCACCAGAACAAGTTTCGCCCCACGAGCACCTCCGTGCACACCTTTTTGCCACAGACGTGGCACGGCTGTCCGGTCCGACGGTAGACGTAGACCTCCCCGCCGTGGTCGTCCACCCGCGGCGGGCGCCCCATCGCCCCGGGCAGGTGCTCGGGGCGCACGGTGTCGATGCGCCCGGTGACGACGCCCTCGCCCATCAGCTCCACGAGGTCGTCCCACACCGCCCGGAACTGGCTGCGCCGCAGCGTCGCCCCCGGCCGCAACGGGTGCAGCCGGTGCCGGAAGAGCACCTCGGCGCGGTAGACGTTGCCGACCCCCGCCAGCACCTCCTGGTCCATCAGCAGGTCGCCGATCGGCCGATGGCTGCGCGAGATCCGCCGCCAGGCCCGCTCCGGGTCCGCGTCCGGCCTCAGCGGGTCCGGGCCGAGCCTGGCGATGATCGCGTCCCGTCTCTCGAGGCCGACGAGGTCGCACTGGGTGGCCCCGCGGAGATCGGCGTACGACGCGGTCTCGGGGTTCGCCGACCCCGTCGCCGACCCCGTCGCCGACCCGGTCGCCGCGACCAGCCGGAGCCGCACCTGGCCGACCGGCGGCGGCACCGATGCCGCGTCCGTGTGGACGTCGAACCTGCCGATCAGGCCGAGGTGCACGTGGATGAACCGCTCGCCGGCGAACTCGACGAACAGGTGCTTGCCGGCGGCGTCGGCGCCGAGCAGGGTCTGCCCGTCGAGCTGCGCCGCGTCGGCCGCGAACCGGCCCTGCGGGCTGCTCACGCGGGTCGGCAGACCCGCGAACGCCCCGGCCAGGTCGTCGGCGAGCCGGCGGAGGGTGTGCCCCTCAGGCATCCGGGTCCGCGCCGGGGGGCAGCTCGCCGAGGAGCGCGGACGCCGGGAGCGGGGGAAGCTCGCGGGTGGTCTCGTAGTCACCGACCTGGGCGATCCGGCGGGCGTGCCGCTCGTCGCCGCTGAACGCGGTGGCGAGGAAGACCTCGACGAAGCGCGTCATCTCCTCGACCGTGTGCATCCGGCCGCCCACGGCGACGACGTTGGCGTCGTTGTGCTCGCGGGCCAGCACCGCGGTCTCCTCCGACCAGACCAGCGCGGACCGGACCCCGATCACCTTGTTGGCCGCGATCTGCTCCCCGTTGCCGGATCCGCCGATGACCACCCCGAGCGCCTCGGTGCCCTCGGTCTGGTCGACGACGACAGCCTCCGCGGCCCGCAGGCAGAACACCGGGTAGTCGTCGACGGGGTCGTGGACGAACGGTCCGTGGTCGACGGCCTCGTGGCCGTTGTCGATCAGCCAGGTGAGCAGATGGTCCTTGAGTTCGAGGCCGGCATGGTCCGAGCCGAGGTGCACGCGCATGGCGGAGAGTCTGACAGAGGTCCCGCGGACCCCGTCAGCGCGCCATGAGGGCGTCGAGACCGACGGCGATCGCGGCGGCGACCCGGAAGTCGACCCGCTGGTCGGGCACCGAGACGTCATAGCGGTCGCCGATCGAAAACTGCCGGTTGCTGCTCAGCAGCGTGTTGCCCTGCGGGTCGACGAAGTCGAAGTGCACCGGCAGGAACGACAGGTTGGTGAACCGGCGCAGCAGCGCCACCACCTGGTTGCGCTCCCGACCGGTGCCGGCGTACCCCGGGCCCTCCACGTGGAAGGTCGAGCGGAGCAGCGAGGCACCGAAGTCCTTCCTGAAGAAGCCGATCTGCTGACCGTGCTCGTCGGTGACGTCGTAGCCGGCGTTGAGGTCGAGCCTCTTGCGCGCCTTGAAGCCGAACACCGGACGGGTCCTCGACTCGTCGGTGAAGAAGGTGACCTGCTCCTTGAACGCCATCCGCTTCTGCTCGGCCAGCGCCATCAGCGGCCCCTGGCTGCCGTCGGGGTTGGTGCCGAAGATCTGGTAGCGGTTCACCATCAGCGTGATCTTCTGGCGCACGACGAACTGGGGGACGTACATGGCTGCGGTCATGGCGAGAACCTAGCCGAGCCGGGCACCCGCACGGACGCGGCCCTGCGGGAGACTGGTCCCGTGGTCGCCCTGGGTTGGTTCGTGCTGCTGCTGGTCTTCGTCGACGAGGTGCTGGCACTCGCAGCGGCGGCCGTCTGGGGCGACTGGGCCGGCGGTCCGGTGCTGGCCGTCGTCGCCGTTCTGGGGGTGGTCACGGTGTGGTGGGCGTTCGCCTCGCCCAAGGCGCCGTACGGCGGGGTGGTGGTGCGGCCGGTCGTGAAGACGGTGGTCTTCGGACTGGCCTCGCTGGGCCTCTGGCAGGCCGGGCACCCGGGCTGGGCGCTGGCGCTGCTGGTGTTCTCGGTGCTGGTCAACGGGGTCGCGCTGCTGCCGTTCGTGCGCCGGCTGGTCCCCGCGCCGACCCGCTGAGCCGACCCGCTGAGCCGACTGGTTCACATGGTCTCCACAGGGTTTCCTGAGGCTCAGGTCAGGTTCGCACGGTGAAGTGGTGACATGGACACCACCACCCCGCCCGACGCCACCCCCGTGCCCGCGCCGAGCGCCGGTCCCCCCACCGCCGCGGCCCCGCGCCACCGAGGCTCCCGCTGGAGCTGGGCGCTGGCCGGCAGCCTCGCCGGTGGCGTGCTGGCCGCCGCGGTCGCGGTCCCGGTCACGCTGCAGGTCTCCGACCGGGGCGCCTCGGGCGCGGTGGCCGGGTCGGCGGCCTCGGGCGGCGGGACCCTGCCCCTGCCCGGCACCCTCCCGGGCGGCGACGGGTCCGGGGGCGGCGCCCGACCGGGGCGGGGCACGGTGCCGGGCGCAACCACCCAGGCCACGGGCACCGCGGCCACCGCCGCGCAGTCGCAGGGCGTGCTGCTGGTCGAGACCGAGCTCACCGACGGCTCCGGCGCCGGCACCGCGATGGTGCTCGACTCCTCGGGGCTGGCGCTGACGAACTACCACGTCGTCGAGGACTCCGTGACCATCCGGGCGACCGTCGCCTCGACCGGCGAGACCTACACCGCCGACCTGGTCGGCTTCGACGAGAACGCCGACGTCGCCCTGATCCGGCTCGCGGACGCCTCCGATCTGGAGACGGTCTCGCTCGACGACGACGGCACCGCGATCGGCGACGCCGTGACCGGGGTCGGCAACGCGCTCGGCCAGGGCTCGCTGCTGGCGGCGACCGGGACCATCACCGCCCTGGACCAGTCGATCACCACCGGCGACGGCGCCGGCTCCAGCGCCGCGACCGAGGACCTGACCGGGTTGCTCGAGACCGACGCCGCGGTGGTCCCGGGCTACAGCGGCGGCCCGATGTACGACGACGAGGGCGAGGTCGTGGGCATCAGCACCGCCGCGTCCAGCACCGACGGCGCCGTCGCCGGGCGCAGCACCGCGGCCGACAGCTTCGCGGTCCCGATCGGCGACGCGATCGCGATCGTCGGCCAGATCGAGGCCGGCAACGAGTCCGGTGACGTCCAGATCGGCCCCTCGGCGTACCTCGGGATCGGCGCCGCCGACGGGTCCGGCGGGGTGGACGTCGAGAGCGTCGAGACCGGCACCGGCGCGGCCGGGGCCGGTCTGGCCGCCGGCGACACCATCACCACGCTGGACGGCAGCAAGGTCGCCACCCTCGAGGCACTGTTGGGCCAGCTCGCCGACCGCGAGCCCGGGGACAGCGTGGACCTCACCTGGACCACGGCGTCCGGCTCCACCGCCAGCGGCACGGTCACCCTCGGCGAGAGCCCGGTGAACTAGGACGTCGTCGGCCCGGGGACGGTGCCGAACCGCTCAGCCGG
This sequence comes from uncultured Actinomycetota bacterium, assembly GCA_963767955.1. GTDB lineage: Bacteria > Actinomycetota > Actinomycetes > Propionibacteriales > Nocardioidaceae > Nocardioides. Next base: position 1,888,807 of record CAVYGA010000003.1, read on the forward strand.
GGTGGACCCGCAGGAACGTCGCGATCTGGACGGTCAGCGGCTCCGCCGCGTCGAAGACGTCGGCGTGCCGCCAGAAGCCGTGCACCTGGCCGAGATAGCGGGTGCCGACCACCCGCACCCCCTCCTCCGCGAGCCGCTGGGCGAGGTGCTCGCCCTCGTCGCGGAGCGGGTCGTGCTCGGCGGTGACGACCAGGGTCGGCGGCAGGGAGCCGAGCCGGTCGGAGAGCAGCGGGGCGAGGTCGGGGTCGGCCAGGTCCGCCGGGGACGCGGCGTACTGCTGCCAGTACCACGCGGCCTCCTCCGGCCCGAAGCCGTCGGCCGCGGTGGTGTAGGAGTCGAACGAGGCGGTGGGGTCGAGGAACGGGTAGGTCAGCGCCACCGCCGCGAACCGGCCCGGGTGCCGCAGTGCCGCGACCAGGGCGAGGTTGCCGCCGGCACTGTCGCCGTGGACGTACGTCGGGCCGGCCGCGCTCCGGGCCAGCCAGGCGAGCACGATGTCGACGTCGTCGCGGGCCGCCGGGAAGCGGTGCTCCGGCGGCTGGCGGTAGCCGACGCTGAGCACACCGATGCCGGCCCGGTTGGCCAGCATCCGGGCGGCGGCGTCGTGCACGTCGATGTCGTTGAAGACGAACCCACCCCCGTGCAGGTGCACGATCGTCCCGTCGAGGGCGCCCGCGGGCCGGTAGAGCCGGCAGCGCACCCCGTCGGCGTCGACGTCGGTGACCTCGGCGACGTCCTCGCGCGGCCCGGCCAGCGCCGCGTCGCGGTCGCCGGCGCGGACGGCGGGGATGTCGTAGCCGGGTGCCCACACCGGGGGTACGCCGGCGGCTGCCTCCACGGCGGCGCGGGCCTGCGGGTGCAGCACCATCACCGGCTCCTCTCGGTCAGGCGCCCAGCCGGGCGAGCTCCTCGTCGACGATCGCGGTGTCGAGCTTGGTGAAGACCGGCGTCGGCTTCCCGACCGGGGTGCCGGGCGCGATCGGGTGTCGGCGCCAGGCCCGGGCACCGGTGTAGTCGCCGGTGATGATCGGGTACGGCGCGCCGCCGTCGAGGTCCTCGACCTCCTCGACGCGCGGCATCGGCTGGACGTCCCCGGGGCCGCCGAGGGTCACGTCCACCGCGTTCGCGGAGAACGGCAGGAACGGCGAGAGCACGAGGTTGAGGTCGGCGACGCACTGCACCACCACGTGCAGGACGGTGCCGAGCCGCTCCCGCTCGTCGTCGCCCTTGAGCTTCCAGGGCTCGGAGTCGGAGACGTACTTGTTCACCTCGGCCACCGCCCGCATCGCCTCGCCGATCGCCTGCCGCATCCGGTTGCGGCCGATCAGGTCGCCGACGGTGTCGAAGCTGGCCTCGACGAGCGTGAGCAGCGCCTCGTCCTCCGCGGTGAGACGGCCGGCGGCCGGGATCTCGCCGAAGCTCTTGGCGACCATGGTCGCGGTGCGGTTGACCAGGTTCCCCCAGCCCGCGACCAGCTCGTCGTTGGTGCGCCGGACGAACTCGGCCCAGGTGAAGTCGGCGTCCTGGTTCTCGGGACCGGCCGCGGCCACGAAGTAGCGGAAGGCGTCCGGCTGGTAGCGGCTGAGCAGGTCGCGCACGTAGATGACGACCTTCTTGGAGGAGGAGAACTTCCTGCCCTCCATGGTGAGGAACTCGCTGGAGACCACCTCGGACGGCAGGTTGAGGTCGCCGTACGTGTGGAGCTCGCCTCCGCGCGACCCGCGGCCGTCGTAGGCGAGCAGCTCGGCCGGCCAGATCTGGCTGTGGAACGTGATGTTGTCCTTGCCCATGAAGTAGTAGGACAGTGCCTCGGGGTCGTTCCACCAGGCCCGCCAGGCCTCGGGGTCGCCGCTGCGACGGGCCCACTCGATGCTCGCCGAGAGGTAGCCGATCACGGCGTCGAACCACACGTAGAGCTTCTTGGTGGGGTTCTCCCGCCATCCGTCGAGGGGCACGGCGATGCCCCAGTCGATGTCGCGGGTCATCGCGCGCGGCCGGATCTCCTTGAGGATGTTCTGGCTGAACCGGATCACGTTCGGCCGCCACCGGCCGGTGCTCTCGTGGTCGTCGAGCCACTCCCCCAGCGCCTCGCCCAGGGCCGGCAGGTCGAGGAAGATGTGCTGGGTCTCGATGAACTCGGGGGTCTCGCCGTTGATCTTGGAGCGCGGGTTCTTCAGGTCCTGCGGCTCGAGCTGGTTGCCGCAGTTGTCGCACTGGTCGCCGCGGGCGCCGTCGTAGCCGCAGATCGGGCAGGTGCCCTCGATGTAGCGGTCGGGGAGGGTGCGGCCGGTGGACGGCGAGATCGCGCCGTACGTCGTCTGCTCGACGAAGTAGCCGTTCTCGTGGACGCCGCGGAACAGCTCCTGCACCACCGCGTGGTGGTTGCGGGTCGTGGTGCGCGTGTAGAGGTCGTAGCCGAGGCCCAGCGCCACGAAGTCCTCGACGATCAGCCGGTGGTTCCGGTCGGCGAGCTGCTGGGGCGTCACCCCGGCCTCGTCGGCGGCGATCAGGAGCGGGGTGCCGTGCTCGTCCGAGCCGGAGACCATGAGCACGTCGTGTCCCACCATCCGCTGGTAGCGGCTGAACACGTCGGAGGGCACACCGAAGCCGGCGACGTGGCCGATGTGGCGCGGGCCGTTGGCGTACGGCCAGGCGACGGCGGACAGGACATGGGTCATGGGTGAATCCTAGGAGTCGGCTCGCCGCCGCGGACCCGGGGTGCGCAGCGGGTGGACGGATCGGCTCCGGGCGAGCGCGAACGCGATACAAAGGAGCGTGACCACCCGCCCCCGACCGACGCCCGCCCCGACCCCCGCCCGGACCATTGGGCCGACCCCCGGCCCGCGTCGGGAGTCCGACCGGGTCCGGCAGTGGACCTACCTGCTGCTGTCCCCGTTCTGGGTGGTCCCGGCGCTGTGGTGCGTGGGCGCCGTCGGGCTCGGGCTGCTGGTGCCGGAGCTCGACCGCGGCGCGGCCGACTCCCTGCCGTTGCTGTTCCAGGGCGGCGCCGACGGCGCCCGCACCGTGCTGTCCACGATCGCCGGGGCGATGATCTCGGTCACCGGGGTGGTCTTCTCGATCACGATCGTGGTGCTGCAGCTGGCCAGCAGCCAGTTCTCGCCCCGGGTGCTGAAGACCTTCCTCCAGAGCCGGATCACCCAGCACACGCTCGGCGTGTTCGCCGCCTCGTTCCTCTACGCGCTGACCGTCCTGCGCTCGGTCTTCGACATCCCGGGCAGCAGCGTCCCGCAGCTGGGGGTGACGCTGGCCTACCTGCTGGTGCTGGGCGCGGTGGTGATGTTCCTCGCGTTCATCCACCACATCACGCAGGCGATCTCCGTGACGACCGTGATCGGGCGGACCGCCGACGAGACCCGTCGCCTGCTGGACCGCGGTCTCGAGGAGACCGCCGACCACCCGACGTCGCCGCCCGACCTGCCGGAGCTCGGCCACCAGCGCGTCGCCGTGGCCCCGGAGTCCGGCTATCTCGACACCATCGACCAGGGCACCCTGTGCCGGCTCGGGACGCATCACGACGTCCGGATCGAGCTGCTGCACCCGCTCGGCAGCTTCGTGGTCGCCGGTGCGCCCGTGGCGCTGGTCCACGGCGCCGCACCGGACACCGTCGACTGGGACGACGAGGTCGCCGGAGGTCTCCGCGTGGCCCAGGAACGCACCATGCAGCAGGACGTCTCCTTCGGGTTCCGACGGCTCGTGGACATCGCCGAGCGTGCCCTGTCACCGGGGATCAACGACCCCACGACCGCCGTCCAGGTGATCGACCAGCTGCACGACCTGCTGCGCCGGATGGCCACCGGGAGGGACCCCTACCCGGTGCGTCACGATGACGACGGTGTGGTGCGCCTGGTCATCAGCGCGTGGACCTTCGAGCAGTACCTCGACCTCGCGGTCGACGAGATCGCGCACTACGGGGCCGACAGCCTCCAGGTGCCGCGACGCCTGTCCGCGATGCTGGAGGAGCTGGAGGCCTCCGCCCCGCCGGTCCGACGCCCGGCGCTGACCGCCAAGTCCGCGTCGGTACGGCGGCGGGTCAGCTGAAGTCGAGCTCGCCCGTGCGGCTGCGCTTGAGCTCGAAGAAGTACGGGAAGGACGCGACCGCGACCGCCCCGTCCCAGAGCCGCCCGGCGTCGTCCCCGCGGGGGATCCGGCCGAGCACGGGCCCGAAGAACGCGGACCCGTTGATCGCGATGGTCGGGGTCCCGACGTCGTCGCCGACCCGGTCCATGCCCTCGTGGTGCGAGGCCTTCACGGCGTCGTCGTACGTCGTGTCGTCCATCGCGTCGGCGAGCCCGGCGGGCAGGCCCACCTCGTCGAGCGCGGCCAGGACCAGCTCGCGGTCGATGGGCTGCTTCTCCTGGTGGATGCGCGTGCCCAGGGCTGTGTAGAGCGGCAGCATCACCTCGTCACCGTGCGCCTGGGCCGCGGCCACGGCGACGCGCACCGGGCCCCAGGCCGGCGCGAGCAGCGCGCGGTAGTCGTCGGGGATGTCGCGGTCCTGGTTGAGGTAGCCCAGGCTCATCACGTGCCACCGCACCTCGATGTCACGAACCTTCTCCACCTCGAGGATCCATCGGGAGGTGATCCAGGCGAAGGGGCACATCGGGTCGAACCAGAAGTCTGCGGTGTCCTTTTTCATGTACCACACAACCAATATCGCGGTTCAGACATTCCCGCCGTCTCCTGGTCGTGCCCTGCCACACGCTCAGGTGAGCAGCCCGACAGCCACCCCCAGCACCGCGCAGGCCGCGAGCACCCGCAGCATCGGCCACCTCAGCCAGAACACCAGGGCGAACGCCACCGGCGCGATGACCGCCGAGCGCCACTCGACCAGTGTGTGCGCGCCGAAGAACACGGCGAGGTTCGCGATCACGCCGACGACGGCCGCCGTCACGCCGGTCAACGCCGCGGCCAGGCTGCGGTTCTCCCGCAGCCGCTCGACGTAGGGCGCGCCCAGGAAGATGAACAGGAACGACGGCACGAACGTGACCCACGTGACCAGCAGGGAGGGCGATCACCGCCGCGGCGCCACCGAAGGTGACCAGGGCCGTGCCGGAGAAGAACACGCCCTGCTTCACGAACACCGAGTCGCGGTCGGTGAGCACCAGTGCCACCACCACCGGCAGGAGCCAGACGGCGAGGCCCCCGACGAGCACGGTGAGGTTGCGACGGGCCGAGGGACGGGCGTGGTGCAGGGCGTCGTCGGGGATCAGCGGCGTCGGACCGTCGTCCGTCGACGGGGCCGGTGGCGGCGCCATCACGGCCGGACGCCAGCGGCCCAGCAGCCACCCGACCACGGCGGCGGCCAGGATGACCAGCGGGAAGGGCACGGACAGCACGGCCAGCGCCACGAACGACGCCAGCGCCATCACCCAGAGAGCCCGGTGCCGCAGGACGCGTCCCCCGACCCGGAACACCGCCTGGACCACGATCGCCAGCACCGCCGGCGCGAGACCGAGGAAGACGGCCTCGACGAGGGCGGTGTCGCCCTGACTCACGTAGACCCAGGACAGCACGAGCAGCGCCAGCATCCCCGGCAGCACGAACAGGACACCCGCGATCACGCCGCCCGCCCAGCCGTTGAGCAGCCAGCCGGCGTAGACGGCCAGCTGCTGGGCCTCGGGGCCGGGCAGCAGCATGCAGTAGCTCAGCGCGTGCAGGAAGCGCCGCTCACCCAGCCAGCGCCTCTCGTCCACGAGCGTCCGCTGCATCACCGCGATCTGGCCCGCCGGGCCGCCGAAGGTCTGCAGCGAGATGAGGAACCAGGCCCGGGTCGCCTGCGCCAGCGGGATCACGTGGCGCGGAGCGGGGTCGGTCACGTCACCATCATGGAGCGCGAATCGAAATACGTGTGACCCGGATGACATGATGGCCGAATGCCTGGAACCAACCTCACCCGCGAGGAGGCGCTGACCCGCGCCGGACTCCTCGCCGTCGAGTCGTACACCGTCGACCTCGACCTCACGACCAGCGAGTCCACCTTCGGCTCGACCACCACGATCCGCTTCACCTGCAGCCAGCCGGGAGCCGACACGTTCGTCGACCTCGTCGGTGCGACCGTGCATGAGATCACGCTCAACGGCACCGCCGTGGACCCGGAGACGGCGTACGCCGACAGCCGCATCGCGCTGTCCGGGCTCGCCGCCGCCAACGAGCTCGTGGTCCGTGCGGACTGCACGTACAGCCGCAGCGGTGAGGGCCTGCACCGGTTCGTGGACCCGGCCGACGACCGCGTCTACCTCTACTCGCAGTTCGAGGTCCCGGACGCCCGGCGCGTGTTCACCACCTTCGAGCAGCCCGACCTCAAGTCGACGTACACGTTCAACGTGACCGCGCCCGCGCACTGGAAGGTCGTCTCCAACGCGCCGACCCCGGAGCCGCGCGAGACCGGGGACGGCGTGGCCGTGTGGAACTTCCCGGCCACCAAGCGCATGTCGACCTACATCACCGCCCTGGTCGCCGGTGAGTACTACGAGGTCCTCGACACCTACCAGGGCAAGCACGGCGAGATCCCGCTCGGCCACTACTGCCGCCAGTCGCTGGTCCCGCACCTCGACCGTGAGGAGCTGGTCAAGCTCACCAGGCAGGGCTTCGAGTACTTCGAGGAGGCCTTCGGGTTCCCGTACCCCTTCGAGAAGTACGACCAGCTCTACGTGCCGGAGTACAACATGGGCGCGATGGAGAACGCCGGCTGCGTGACCCTGCGCGACGAGTACCTCCCCCGGAGCCGCCAGGACCGGTCGTTCTACGAGTTCCGCTGCTCGGTGATCCTGCACGAGATGGCGCACATGTGGTTCGGCGACCTGGTCACCATGCGCTGGTGGGACGACCTCTGGCTCAACGAGTCGTTCGCCGAGTGGGCCTGCTACCACGCGGCCGTCGAGGCCACCGAGTTCGACGAGTCCTGGACCGGCTTCACCAACGCCCGCAAGAACTGGGCCTACCGCCAGGACCAGCTGCCCAGCACCCACCCGGTCGCCGCGGACAACTACGACCTGCAGGCCGTCGAGGTGAACTTCGACGGCATCACCTACGCCAAGGGCGCGAGCATCCTCAAGCAGCTCGTCGCGTGGGTCGGACTGGACAACTTCCTGGCCGGCCTGGGTGAGTACTTCCGCGACCACGCCTACGGCTCCGCCGAGTTCTCCGACCTGCTCGGCGCGCTGGAGAGGTCCTCGGGCCGCGAGCTGGCCGACTGGGCGCAGGAGTGGCTGCAGACCTCGGGGGTCAACACCCTCCACCCCGAGTTCACCCTCGACGACCACGGCAGCTACGCGAGCTTCGCGGTCGCGCAGACCGCCGCCCCGGACTACCCGACGCTGCGTCGACACCGCATCGGGATCGGCATGTACGACGAGGTCGACGGCCGCCTGGTGCGCCGCTCGCTCGTCGAGGTCGACATCCACGGCGCCAGCACCGAGATCGCCGATCTGGTCGGACAGCGCCAGCCGGCCCTGCTGCTGCTCAACGACGGCGACCTGACCTACGCCAAGATCCGTCTCGACGAACGCTCGCTGGCCACGGTCGTGGGCGGCCTTGCCCGCCTCGACGACTCGCTGGCCCGGGCCCTGTGCTGGGGCGCGGCCTGGGACATGACCCGCGACGCCGAGCTGTCCGCCACCGACTTCGTCGACCTGGTGCTGGCCAACATCGGCACCGAGACCGACGCGTTCGGGGTCAGCCGGATCCCCGGGTACGGCGCCCAGGCGGTCAACAGCTTCTCCGCCCCGGCCAACCGGGCGGCACTCCGGGAGACCTGGGAGCAGGGGCTGCGCAAGCTGCTCGCGAACGCGCAGCCCGGCAGTGACCACCAGCTCTCGTTCGTCCGCGCCTTCGCATCCGCCGCGCACACCGAGCAGGCGCTCGACGAGCTGCAGGGCCTGCTCGACGGTTCGACGACCCACGAGGGCCTGGTCATCGACACCGACCTGCGCTGGACGCTGCTGCACGGCCTGGCTCGCGCCGGCCGCGCCGACGCCGCCCGGATCGACGCCGAGCTCGCCCGGGACAACACCATCTCCGGGCAGGAGCGCGCCGCCGCGGCCCGCGCCGCCCGGCCCACCCCCGAGGCCAAGGCCGAGGCGTGGGAGCTGGCGATGGTGCGCGACGACGTGCCCAACGAGACGCACCGCAGCGTGGTCCTCGCCTTCCAGGCGCCGGGCCAGGACGAGGTGCTCGCGCCGTACGTCGACCGCTACCTCGCAGCGGTGGACACCACCTGGGAGCTGCTGGGCACCCACAAGGCGTCGACGGCCCTCGAGTTCATCTTCCCGCGGCCGCTGGCCTCGCCGGAGCTGCTCGAGAAGGTGGACGCGTGGCTGGAGACGTCCCAGGCGAACCCGGGCGCGATCCGCTACGTCCGCGAGGGTCGTGCCGACGTCGCGCGCTACCTCGCCGGCCAGGCCAGGGACGCCCAGGGCTGATCGAGGGTGTGGCTCAGGCCCCGGCGTGCAGGGTGTTCTGCGGGGTGGCGTGCTCGGCCAGCATGTGGATGCCACGGGTGAGGCCGTCGACCAGGTCGCCGGCGGCGAAGGACGTCTTCATCTGGAGCACCACCAGCTCGACCTCGGCGTCGTGGAGGTCACGGCGCACGTCGGAGCCGGTGACGATCTCGAGCAGCCTCGAGACCGGGTCGACCATGATCAGGACGCTGCGGTGCGGCGCGGTGAGCGAGGCGTGCAGCCGGGACGCGAAGGGGTGCGACTCGGCCTCGGCGGCACCGACGAAGACGGAGAACTCGTAGCGGGACGTGGTCTCGGCGTGCCGGATCGCCTTGTCGACCTGCTGCCGCTCGCGGTCCGTCAGGAACTCACCAACGGCCACTGGCGCCACCCGTGTCCTTGCCCTCGAGAGCCTGGGGGTCGACGCGGTCGGCGGCGTGGACGCCCCGACGCGGGCCACCGAACCACTCGCTCTCGGGATCGCCCGGCGTCACCTTCTCGCCGCGGGCCAGGGCCGGCAGGTAGACCGCCAGCGCGATCAGCACGAACAGCAGCAGCGGGCCGCCGACCAGCAGCGTGAGCGCGTGCAACGAGCCGACCGGCTCGGGGTCGCTCCATCCCTCGGGGGTGCCGGTGGCGTGGGCGGGAGCCGCGAGCAGCACCGCGGAGCCCAGGACCCCGAGCGACGTGACGGCTGTCACGGCACGCAGCGCGTGCCGTGCGTGGGACTGGAGGGAGGTGGCGTTCACGGGACCAACGATATCGGTTCCTCGATTTGACCACTGCCACCAGACCCGTAGCCTCCCTCACATGCCCGGCCTCAACCAGTACGACGAGTGCGACCCGGACCAGGCCGTGTCCTGCCGGATCGTGTGGAAGCTGACCAGCAACGAGACCGCCTCGGACGTCGCCGCCTGGGTGATCGGCAAGCCGCTGGCGATCCTGGGACTGGTTCTGATCGGGCTCGTGGGCCGGTGGGTCCTCCACCGGATGATCGACCGCGTCGTCCGCCGCGCCGAGGACGGCGTACTCCCGGGACGGGTCGGCAAGATGACCCTCGGCCACGCCGGCGGCAAGGGCGTCAAGACCGGCGACCCCACCGCCACGACCCGCCGCGTCCAGCGTGCCCGGACGATGGGATCCCTGCTCAAGAGCATCTCGTCGGGCGTCATCTTCACGATCATCCTGATGATGTCGATCTCGGAGCTCGGCTACGACGTGGCGCCCCTGATCGCCGGCGCCGGCATCATCGGCGTCGCCCTCGGTTTCGGCGCCCAGAGCCTCGTCAAGGACTTCCTCTCCGGCATCTTCATGATGTTCGAGGACCAGTACGGCGTCGGCGACGTCGTGGACGTGGGCGAGGCCAGCGGCACCATCGAGGCGGTCAGCCTGCGGGTGACCCGGCTCCGCGACGTCAACGGCACCGTCTGGTACGTCCGCAACGGCGAGATCCTGCGCGTGGGCAACATGAGCCAGAACTGGGCCCGCACCGTCCTCGACATCGGGGTGGCCTACAGCGAGGACCTCGTGAAGGTGCGCCGGGTGCTGATGGAGGTCGCCCACGACCTGTGGGACGACGAGGACTTCAAGGGCCTGATCATCGAGGAGCCAGAGGTGTGGGGCGTCGAGGCGCTCAGCCCGGACGGCGTGACGGTCCGGGTGACGCTCAAGACCGCACCGTTGGAGCAGTGGGCGGTCGCGCGGGAGATGCGTCAGCGGATCAAGGCCCGCTTCGACTTCGAGGGCATCGAGATCCCGTTCCCCCAGCGGATGATCTGGCACCGCGACGTGCCGGTGCAGGACGCCGAGGCGGACACGCCTGCGCCCACACCGGCCCCCGCGCCGGAGTAGCCGGTCGGCACGGGCCCGCGCGGGCCCGTGCCGCCCCGGCAACAGGCGCTCAGGCCAGCGAGGCCGAGAGCGTGATCGTGGTGCCGGTGAGCGCCTGGCTGACCGGGCAGTTCTGCTTGGCGTCCTCCGCCGCGGCGACGAAGTCCTCCTCGCTGATCCCGTCGACGGTGCCGACGACGGTGAGGTGGATGCCGGTGATGCCGGTGCCGGGGGTGAACTCGACGTCCGCCTTGGTGTCCAGGGCGGTCGCCGGGGTGTCGTTCTTGGCCAGGCCGTTGGAGAAGGCCATCGAGAAGCAGGCGGAGTGCGCCGCGGCGATCAGCTCCTCGGGGCTGGTCTTGCCGTTGGCCGCCTCGGTGCGCGCGGGCCAGGAGACGTCGTACGTGCCGAGCCCGCTGGACTCGAGGGTCACCTTGCCGGCGCCCTCGAACAGGGTGCCTTCCCAGTGCGTCTGCGCGGTGCGGGTGGTAGCCATCTGCGGATTGCTCCTTCGTCGGGGGGTGGGTCGCTTTCGAGTCTTCCACGCCCGATTCGGAGCCTGCCGCCGGGATCGGCACAATGGACCGGGTGAGCACCGAGGCGACGACGACGTTCTACGACGAGATCGGCGGGTACGACACGATCCACCGCATCGTCGCGAGGTTCTATGCGGGCGTCGCGTCCGACCCGCTGCTCCGGGCGCTCTACCCCGAGGAGGACCTCGGGCCGGCCGAGGAGCGCTTCCGGCTGTTCCTCGTCCAGTACTGGGGCGGCCCGACGACGTACTCCGAGACGCGGGGCCACCCACGCCTGCGGATGCGGCACGCGCCGTTCAAGGTGACCCCCGAGGCCAAGGACCACTGGCTGCTGCACTTCCGGGCCGCGCTCGACGAGGTCGCGCTGTCCCCGGAGCAGGACGCGCAGTTCTGGGACTACGTCACCCACGCCGCGCAGTTCATGGTCAACTCGTTCGAGTGAGCAGGGCGGCGTCGGCGCTCGACGCGTGTGCGGCACCGTCGACGCTCAGAGGTCCGCTCCGAAGACGAGCGCGTCGCCGCCGTTCTTGACGACACGGCGCTCCAGCGTGAGCCCGATCTTCTGGGCGACCCGCTGGGAGGGAAGGTTCTCCGGCCGGATGATCGCGACCAGGTGCGGGATCGCGGCCTCGTGCGCGGCCGCACGCACCGCGGCGGCGGCCTCGGGGGCCAGGCCCTGCCCGCGCAGGGCGAGGTGGACGTGGTAGCCCACCTCGACGAACGGCTCGCCCTCGATGTCCTGGACCGTCAGTCCGCAGTCGCCGACGAACTCACCCTCGTGCGTCTCGATGACCCACAGGCCGAAGCCGTGCTCGGCGTAGTTGCGCCGGTTCCAGGCGATCCACTGCTCGGCGTCCGCGCGGGACCTTCCCCTCCTCTCCGGCCGCACCGGGTCCGGTGCGCCGAGAACGGCGGCCACCTCGTCGAGGTCGTCGTCGGTCATCTCACGGAACCGCAGGCGCGCTGTCGGGCAGGGAAGCACCCCGCCACGATAGGACAGGGACGGCGGGCGAGGTCAGCTGGTGCGGGTCAGCTCCGCCATCAGCGCGGCGCGGTGCGCCGCCGGCGCGGGGGACGCCTTCTGCGTCGTCGCGTCGAAGGTCACCGCGACCACCCGGGCACGGCTGAGCAGGGTCTCGCCGTCGCGGATCTCGGACTCGACGACGAACGACGAGCGGCCGACGTCGCTCACCCACGAGTGGACGTCGTACGGCTCGGGTCGGAACAGGATCGGGACGCGGTAGTCGACGTCCATCTGGGCGATCACCAGCGGTACGGCGCGCTCGCCCGGGCCGCCGATGTCGAAGATGCGCATGAGGTAGCGGATCCGCGCCTCCTGGAAGTACTCGAAGTACTTCACGTTGTTGACGTGCCCGTAGAGGTCGACGTCGGAGAAGCGCACGTGCAGGGGGTAGTGGCCGGTCTCGAGGTGCCGCGGCTGGCTGCGCTCACGCACCGTCGGGATCGGCTCCTCACCGAGGAAGCGCCCCAGGGCGGCCTTCTCGTCGGGAGTGATGCGACGGGGCCGCTCCTCGGCGAAGACGTACGGCGTGAGCAGGGTCTTGGCCTGCAGGTAGACGGTGCGCCCCCCGTCCGGGGTGTCGTCGTAGACCTCGTAGGCCATCGTGAACGACGCGGCGCGGACCTGGGTCACCCAGCAGGCGATCTTGACCGGCTCCAGCCGGAAGCCCATCGGGGCGACGTACCGGACGTCGTGACGGACCACGACCACGCCCTCCGCGAGGTCGACCGCCCGGGTGTCGGGTGACTGCGTGAGCAGCATGTCGACCCGGGCCTCCTGGAGGTAGTCGACGTAGGTCACGTTGTTCACGTGACCCAGCAGGTCGAGGTCGGCCCAGCGAACAGGACACTCGTAGACGTGGCGCACGTCCCGATCGTCCCAGAGATGGGTCAGTGCGCGTGCGTGAGTCCGCGGTAGTACGCCGGCACGGACTCGCGGCGGGCCAGCCGGACCGGTCCGCCACCCTGGTCGCCGCGCTCGACGGCGTGCTGATGGGCGCGCTGACCCAGGGGGACGCGGTGCGGCGACGTCGAGGACAGCGTGGCGGTGCTGCTCGAGGCCACCACCGACGCCTGAGCCTCCGAGGCGAGGACGCATGAGAAAGGCCACATCCCGCCGTCGCGGGCGCGGGTCTAGGGTGACGAACGACCCACGCAACGCACCCCGCGGCGGCCCTGCCCGAGCGGACCGCCCCCGTCGAACGGAGTCCCCGCATGCCCGAGGCCGTCATCGTTTCCGTCGCCCGCTCCCCCATCGGGCGTGCGAACAAGGGCGCCCTGAAGGACTTCCGTCCCGACGACCTGGTCGCGCTGATCGTCCGTGAGGCCCTGGACAAGATCCCGGCCCTGGACCGCAAGACCGTCGACGACCTCTACCTCGGCTGCGGCCTGCCCGGCGGCGAGAGCGGCTTCAACATGGGCCGGGTCGTCAACGTCCTCAACGACATGGACGAGGTGCCGGCCGCCACGGTGACCCGCTACTGCGCGTCCTCCGTGCAGACCACCCGGATGGCCTTCCACGCGATCAGGGCCGGCGAGGGCGACGTGTTCGTCTCGGCCGGCGTCGAGACGGTGTCGCGGTTCCGCAAGGGCACCTCCGACCACATCCCCGACACCCAGAACCCGCTCTTCGCCGAGGCCACCGCCCGGACCGAGAAGCAGGCCGAGGGTGGCCAGGACTGGCACGACCCGCGCGAGGACGGGGCCGCACCCGACGCCTACATCGCGATGGGCCAGACCGCGGAGAACCTCGCGAAGCTGCGCGGCCTGGACCGCAAGGAGCTCGACGAGTTCGGGGTCCGGTCGCAGAACCTCACCGAGAAGGCGATCGCCGACGGCTTCTGGGAGCGCGAGATCACCGCGGTCACCGCCCCGGACGGCACCGTCGTCAGCAGGGACGACGGTCCCCGCGCCGGCGTGACGTACGACGCGATCTCCCAGCTCCAGCCGGTCTTCCGCCCCGACGGCGTGGTCACCGCCGGCAACTGCTGCCCCCTCAACGACGGCGCGGCCGCGGTCGTGGTCATGTCCGACACGAAGGCGGCCGAGCTCGGGCTCACCCCGCTGGCGCGGATCGTCTCGACCGGGGTCTCCGGCATCTCCCCCGAGATCATGGGCCTCGGTCCGGTCGAGGCCAGCAGGCGCGCCCTCGCCCACGCCGGCATGTCGATCGGCGACATCGACCTGGTCGAGATCAACGAGGCGTTCGCCGCCCAGGTGGTGCCGTCCTACCAGGACCTCGGCATCGACCTCGACAAGCTCAACGTCAACGGTGGCGCGATCGCGATCGGTCACCCGTTCGGGATGACCGGCGCCCGCCTCCAGAACACGATGCTGAACTCGCTGGACTGGCACGACAAGTCCACCGGGCTGATCACCATGTGCGTCGGAGGCGGGCAGGGCATGGCCCTGATCCTCGAGCGGATCTAGCCCCGCGCCAGTCGACGAACGCCGCCGCGACCCCCGGCCGTCCCGCCTGCGGGGGTGGACGAGCGACGCGCGCGGGCGGGTGCGGCTGCGCCCACTCCGGAGCCCCGGCATAAACTGCGCACGTGACCGAGCCGAGCACCCGCTGGTTGAACCAGTCACAGCAACGGGCCTGGCGTGCGTTCCTGGTGGGCTTCACCCTGCTCTCGGACAGACTCGACGACGAGCTGCGCGAGGCGATCGGCATCGGCATCAACGAGTACGAGGTGCTGGTCCGACTGTCGGAGTCCGACGGCCATCGGATGCGGATGTCCACGTTGGCCGAGGCGATGTCGTTCAGCCGCAGCCGGATCACCCACACCATCACCCGCATGGAGCGGTCGGGCCTGGTGCACCGGTGCGCGGCGAGCGATGACGGCCGCGGCATCATCGCCCAGCTCACCGAGCTCGGCCACGCCACGCTCGTGGAGGCTGCCCCGATCCACGTCGCCGGCGTCCGAGCACACATGGTCGACCTCGCCGACGAGGACGACTTCGCGGCCCTCGGCCGGGTGATGGACGCGGTCGTCGACCAGCTGGCCCCCGCGCACCCCGAGGTCGACCTGCGCACCGACAGCGGCTGACCCAAACCGCTGCGTCAGGCCGCTGCCTCACCCGCTGCCTCAGTCACAACCGAGGGGCCGGACCGTGCGCGGCCAGACCTCGACGTCGCCCGGTGAGCCGACGAACGCGAGCTGCCCGTCGGGGGAGAGCCAGAGGCGGTCACCTTCCCGCTCGAACCCGGAGTCCAACGCGTCGCCCGGGAGCACCGCGTGCCCGTGGTAGGGGTGGACGAAGAAGTCGGCGAGCCCCGGCATCGGGTCGCGGACGTAGGTGGCCTCGTCGAGCCGCAGGAAGGTCATCGACTGCCAGTCGCAGTGCTCGGGGCCGGTCCACGACTCGATGGCCCGGGTGGGAGCCGCCCTCCCCTCGGCGTCGGACCAGATCTGGAGGCCGATCGAGTCGGTGAACGTGCGCGGGAGCTCCGAGTAGTCGCAGTGGGCCCACGACTCGACGTACCAGCCGGGACCGCCGGCTCCTTCGGTCGCCGGCCCGTCGTGCACGATCACCGCCTGCTTGGCCACGCCCTCGACCTCGACGACGTAGAGGACCCGGTCCTCCTCCTCCTTCGCCACCAGCAGGCCCTCCTGCACACCCCCGAAGCCGCCCTCACTGCGGGCCACTTCCAGCGCCTTCGCGGGACTCACGGCCGTGGCGCCCTCGCCGTACCCGCCGGCGCCGCTGGAGCCGCCGCCGCCCCAGGTGGTGCAGTCGACGACGTCGCCGGCCGCCCCCGCGCGGGGACGCTCGGCCTCCTGACGGGTGAGGTGGAGCGGCCCGTCGTAGGAATGCTCCGACCAGGCACCCAGAGACACGTCGGCATCGCCGCACCCCGCGAGCGCCGGCACCAGGCAGAGGACCGCAACGGCGACCGGAGATCTCATAAGGGCTCAGACGCGGACGCCCGCTCCCCGGTTCCCCGGCCGGCGCGGATGACCGGTCGGGAAGTCAGCGGTCCGCGAGGCGCCTGCAGGGAACTGTCGGTCGCTGGCCCTAGAGTCGGTCGCGTGAAGCGACGATGAGCAAGATGGACGGACTGCGCGCCATGCGCGAGGCCCGCTACGAGCGGGCGACGGCTCGCACCAGCACGCCCGCCGGCGCGACGAAGACGCCGACGAGATCCGCCGATCGCCGGCGCCCGGCAGCGGAGCCGCCCGCGGCGCCCGAGCCCGGCGAGCAGCAGCGCGAGACGGCCCAGCAACCCGAGACGGCACAGCAACTAGAGACGGCACTGTGCGGCCATCGGGCCATCAGCGGGCGCACCTGCACACGCGAGCACGGCCACGCGGCCAAGAGCCACCGCTACTCCTGAGCAGTCGGTCAACCGGCCGGGGCCCCGCCTGCACGAGGGCTGCCGGCGCGGGGGCGGCGCCGCTCAGTCGCGGGTGAGCCGGCGGTGCGTGACGCGGTGCGGACGGGCCGCCTCGGCGCCGAGACGCTCGATCTTGTTCTCCTCGTAGGACGCGAAGTTGCCCTCGAACCAGAACCACCTGGCCGGGTCCTCCTCGTCGCCCTCCCAGGCCAGGATGTGGGTGGCCACGCGGTCGAGGAACCACCGGTCGTGCGAGGTGACCACGGCACAGCCGGGGAAGTCGAGCAGCGCGTCCTCGAGCGAGGACAGGGTCTCCACGTCGAGGTCGTTGGTGGGCTCGTCGAGCAGCAGCATGTTGCCGCCCATCTTCAGCGTCAGCGCGAGGTTCAGCCGGTTGCGCTCGCCACCGGAGAGGACACCGGCCTTCTTCTGCTGGTCGGGGCCCTTGAACCCGAACGAGGCGACGTAGGCCCGCGAGTTCATCTCGAAGTTCGCGACCTTGATGAAGTCGAGGCCGTCGGAGACGACCTCCCAGACGTTCTTGGTGGGGTCGAGGCCGCCGCGGCTCTGGTCGACGTAGGAGATCTTCACGGTCTGACCGACCTTGAGCTCGCCCTCGTCGGGCTTCTCCTCTCCGGTGATCATCCGGAAGAGCGTGGTCTTGCCGACGCCGTTGGGCCCGATCACGCCGACGATGCCGGCGCGGGGCAGCTTGAAGTCGAGGCCGTGCATGAGGGTGCGACCCTCGAAGCCCTTGGCGAGATCGTCGGCCTCGAGCACGATGTCGCCGAGGCGCGGGCCCGCGGGGATGTTGATCTCGGAGGTGTCGATCTTGCGCATCCGGTCGGCCTCGGCGGCCATCTCCTCGTAGCGCGCGAGCCGCGACCGGCTCTTGGTCTGCCGGGCCTTCGCGTTGGACCGCACCCACTCGAGCTCGCGCTCCAGCATCTTGGCCCGCTTGGCGTCCTTCTGGCCCTCGATCTTGAGGCGGCTCTGCTTCGTCTCGAGGTACGTCGTGTAGTTGCCCTCGTAGGGGTGTGCCTGCCCCCGGTCCAGCTCGAGGATCCAGGAGGCGACGTTGTCGAGGAAGTACCGGTCGTGGGTCACGGCGAGCACCGCACCGGGGTAGGACGCCAGGTGGCCCTCGAGCCACTGCACGGACTCGGCGTCGAGGTGGTTGGTGGGCTCGTCGAGCAGCAGCAGCGACGGCTGCTGGAGCAGCAGCTTGCACAGCGCCACGCGGCGACGCTCACCACCGGAGAGGTTGTCGACCAGCACCTCCGGCGGGGGGCAGCGCAGCGCGTCCATCGCCTGGTCCAGGCGGCTGTCCAGATCCCAGGCCTGGGCGTGGTCCAGGTCGGTCTGCAGGTCGCCCATCTCGGCGAGCAGCGTGTCGTAGTCGGCGTCCGGGTCCGCCAGCTCCTCGGAGATCCGGTTGTAGCGGTCCAGCTTGCCCTTGATCTCGCCGACGGCCTCCTCGACGTTCTCCAGGACGGTCTTGCCCTCGCTGAGCGGGGGTTCCTGCTGGAGCATGCCGACGGTCGCGCCGGGGTCGAGGATCGCGTCGCCGTTGTTGGCGTGGTCGAGCCCGGCCATGATCTTCAGCAGCGAGGACTTGCCGGTGCCGTTGGGTCCCACCACGCCGATCTTGGCGCCGTGCAGGAAGGACAAGGTCACGTTGTCGAGAACGACCTTGTCGCCGTGAGCCTTGCGCACGTTGCGCAGTGTGAAGACGTAGTCAGCCATGCGGTCGAGCCTACGGTGAGCCTGCGGCAGCACTCCAATCGGGAGACCTAGCGTCTGGCGTGAGACGTGGCCGTGGAGCCCGGCGTCTGTACGGGTGACGGTCTCCCCCAGCGGGACCGCACAGGACAGGGAGCGTGACCGGGTGCGCCGATCGACACGGTGGGACGCGGAGTTCACGGAGTTCGTGGCGGCCAGGTCGCCGCAGCTCTACCGCAACGCGTATCTGCTCACCACGTCGCCGCACGCCGCGGAGGACCTCGTGCAGACCGCACTGGCCAGGGCGTACGCCGCGTGGTGGCGGGTGCGCGGAGCGTCGGACCCGGTGGCCTACGTGCACGGGATCCTCATCAAGTCGTTCCTCTCGGACCGCCGCCGGCGCAGCAGCGGTGAGCTGCCCACCGACCGGGTGCCCGAGGGCCACGCGCACGACGACGACCCGGCACAGCGGCTGGCCCTGATGGCCGCGCTGACCGAGCTCAGCGACCTCGACCGGGCCGTGGTGGTGCTCCGCTACTGGGAGGACCGCAGCGTCGCCGAGACGGCGGCGCAGCTCGGGCTGAGCGTCGCCGCGGTGCGCAACCGGAGCCTCCGGGCGCTGCGCTCGCTGCGCGGGCTGCTCGCGGAGGACACCCTGTCCGCCCAGGTGTCGGCCCCCGGGGCGACCCGGAGGTCAGTCCAGACGAACGGGAGTGGATCATGACGAACGACGAGCGCGCCCTGCGCGACGTGATCGAGGGCTCGATGGCCGAGGTGGCCGCGCCCACGTCCCGTCTCTCCGCGGGAGCCATCGAGCGGGGCCGGCGGCTCCGCCGGCGTCGCCGCGGCGCCGCCGCGGTCGGGGCCGCGGCCCTCGCCGCCGTCGTCGGCATCGGGCTCCCCCAGGCCCTCGGCAGCGACCGCGGACAGCGTTCGGGTGAGGTCGGCTACGCGGACGGCGGCGCCGTGGCCCCCAGTGAGCCGCTCGCCGACCAGCCGTCGGGTTGGTGGAGCATGCCGGCCGGTGAGATGGCCGACCACCTCGTCGACCTGCTCCCCCGGGGCACCCGGATCGTGGCGCTGCGCACCCGGAGTGACGAGCCCGGTGACAGCAAGCGCGAGTGGCAGGGCTTCCTGGTCGCCCACCTCGACACCCCGTCCGGCTCCGGTCCGGGCGGAATCAACCTCCATGTCGGCTCGCCGGACACCGCGGGGCCGGGAGCCGGGACGACCGGGCCGGTCACGACCGGTGCCGACGCTCCGCTCGCGGCCGCCAGCCGCCAGGACCTGCGCTGCAGCGGCTACGGCGAGGAGCTGACCTCCTGCGACGTGCTCCGCGACGCGGAGGGTCGGCGCATCGGACGGCTGTCGCGCGTCGACCTCGGTGAGCTGGTCCTCCTCTCCGCCACCGTGCGCATGACGGACGGCGGCACGATGACCATCGACGCCAGCAACTCCACCGACGACAAGTGGGGTCTCGGGTCGGCCCCGACGGCAGACCAGCCGCCGCTCACCCTCGAGGAGCTGCGGGAGATCGCCGCCGACCCGGTGTGGACGAGCTACCGCCCCTGAGCAGTGCCGGCAGTCGGTCGCCTCAGGCGGCCGGCTCCCGGCGCGCCTCCTCCTGACGTCCGTCGGTGTCCGTCTGCTCGACCGCCTCGCCGTCCAGGCTGCTGACCTGGGGGCCGCCGGCACCGAACGACGCGTTGAGCTCGCGCAGCGCGGAGTCGTCGGCCTCGGCGGCGCGGACCGCCTTCACGAAGCTGCTGGTGCCCTTGCTGAGGTCGTGTCCGACGGACACCGCCTCGACCACGAGGCTCAGCCGTTCGCGCCCGTCGGCGTCGGTCCACACCTGGGTGGTCTGCCGCCCGTGGACGACGACCGGGTCGCGTCGCTTCAGCGACGCGAGGCAGTGCTCGGCCAGCCCGCGCCAGGCGTTCACGGTGTACCAGGTGGTGTCGCCATCGGCCCAGGTCCGGTCCTTGCGGTTCCAGCGCCGCGGGGTGGAGCCCACCCGGAAGGTGGCGACGGTCGCGTCGCCCACCTCCCGGGACTCCACATCGTTGCCCAGCCACCCCTGGAAGGTCACATAGGTCTCGTTCACAGCCAGCTCCTCGTCTGTCGGTGTGCGTGTCGAGGACAACGGTCACCGCAACCGCCGACGACGGTGCGCCGGTCGGACGGGGCCTGTGGAGAAACGCCGCGGAGGGGACGGCTGTGGACGGAAACCGGGTCAGCGGAGCGCGTCGTTGAGGCCGTGCCGGACCAGGTTGTAGGCGTCCAGCTCCTCCTCGATCGGCTTCGTGACCATGTCGGCGATCACGCTGCGCAGGCCCGAGCGCAGCCGCCTGTCGACCGCCCGGGCGCGGGACCGGGCGGTGAAGGAGACCAGTGCCCGGCTGAGCAGGGCCAGCAGGATGCCGAGCCCCACTCCCCCGATCAGCAGCAGCGTCGGGACGGGGATCCCGAACACCGACGGCAACGACGGTTGCCGCACCTGGAGGTAGCCCAGCACCGCGAGCGAGCCCAGCCACACCGCACCGGCGGTCGCCGCCAGGATCAGCATCCACTGCACGACGCGCACCAGCCCGGCCCACCAGGGCAGCCTGGCGACGCCGAGGTCGGTGCCGGCCAGGGTCTGGTCCAGGCGGTCGGAGATGTCGTCGAGATGCGCGACCGACGCGCGGCGTACGGCGTCCTGCCAGGGCCGCGTGAGCCGGGCACCGACGTCGTCGGCGACGGACCGCACGGCGGCGTCGACGCGCGCGCGCTGGACCTGGGTCGCGGGCGGCACCGACGTGCGTGACGCCCGGGTGAGGGCGCGACCCTCCTTGCCGAGGTCGAGGTGCAGGCGCTTGAGCGGGTCGGGCTTGAGCCGGGCCAGCCAGGCGGTCACCGGCCAGCCGGTCGCGCGACGCGCCCGGAGCCGGGTGGAGGTGGCCACGGCCTCGACCACGATCGGCACCCCGGCGGCGTCGGCGAAGGCGTCCTCGAGCTCGACGGCGCGGTCCTTGGTCGCCGCGGACGGCTTGCCGGTCCCGGAGACCGCGGCCAACGCCTCGGCACTGCCGCGGACGTCGGCCTCGAGCTTGGCGCGGGTGGCCTTCTTGGAGCTGGCCCGCGCGGTCATCTCGGTCTTGAGGGCGTCGATGCCGATGCCCTCCCGGGCGCTGACCGCGAGGACCGGGACCTCGGCCAGGCCGTCCTCGTCGAGGAGGCGGCGTACGTCGGCCAGCATCGCGTCGCGTCGGTCCTCGGGGACCGTGTCGATGTGGTTGAGCACCACCATCATCACCTCGGCGTGGCCGGCGAGCGGCTTGAGGTAGCGGTCGTGGATCGCCGCGTCGGCGTACTTCTGCGGGTCCAGCACCCAGACCAGCAGGTCGGCCAGCTTGACCAGGCGGTCCACCTCGAGGTGGTGGGAGACCTCGGTGGAGTCGTGGTCGGGAAGGTCGAGCAGCACGGTGCCGTCGAGACGACGGTCCTCGCGAGCGGTGTCGAGCATCGAGTCCCGGGTGACCTGGTGGCGCGCCGGGATGCCGAGCCACTCGAGCAGCTCGGTCGCGCCCTGGGAGCCCCAGACGCAGGCCGTCGCCCACGACGTGGTGGGCCGGCGCACGCCGACCGCGGCGAGCTCGATGCCGGTGAGGGCGTTGAACGTCGAGGACTTCCCCGAGCCGGTGGCGCCGGCGATCGCGATCACGGTGTGGTCCGCGGCCAGGCGGAGCCGGCTGGACGCGCGCTCGACGACCTCCTGCGCGGCGTCGACGAGGTCGTCGTCGAGGCGCCCGCGGGCATGGGTGACCGCGGTCTCCAGGCCGGTGACGCGGGCTCCCACGTCAGTGGTCCTGGACAGCAGGTTCCTGGCTCCGTCCAGCACGGACGTCATCGTCTCCCTCGGAGCATCGGGGTCGGGGTGGGACGCCCAACTCTATTCGGCGTGGTCGCCCTGCTTGACCCGGCTCTGGCTGGCGAACCTCTCGTCGTCCACCCGTCGGGCCGCGTCGCGCACCCGATCGGGTCCCGCAGCATCGATCGCGAGCCCGTCGACGAGCCCCCGGTAGCGCGCCAGCTCGACGTCCATCAGCCCCTGCACCCGGGTGTCGAGGTCCGCGCGGGCCCGTTCGGCGAGGGTGCGCACGGCCTGGTCGCCGAAGACCGCCTCGAGCAGCTTCTGGCCGAGTACGGCGCCTCCGCCGGCGATGCCGGCCTCCGCACCGACCAGCGCTCCCCCGGTGTGGGCGAAGACGACCACCATCAGGGCTACCGAGAGACCGTTGACGCCGTAGGCGAGGAACCGCGCGGTGGTCCGCTTGTCGGCGCCCTCGCTGCGGACCATGTCGAGCACGCCCTGCTGCCACTCGCGCACCGCGCGCTCGGCCTGCCGGCGGAAGTCGCGTGACGCTCGGCCGAGGTCCTGCGGGGCACCCTCGAGGAGGGTCCGACCGTGCGCGAGCGAGCGCCACGACGCCTCGGCCCGCTCGGCCGCGGCCTCGGCGTGCTCGAGCAGCAGCGTCTCCAGGCCGCTCTCGACGGCGACGGTGACCCGCTCGACCTGGGCCGGCTTGCCCTTGATGGCGCCGACCACTCGGTCACGGACCCGGCCGACCTTGGACTCCAGGGAGCGGAGCAGCTCCCCGGTGCCGACGAACTCCTGCCACCGGGCGAGCACCTCGCCGCGGAGGAGGGTGCCGTCGGCACTGGCGTCGTGGACGGCTCGCACGCCCTCGGCGTAGGCCCGCTCGGCGTCCTCGCGCAGTGCGGCGGTCGCGACCACCTGCTCGTCCAGCGCGTCGGCGACGAGGTGGGAGCGCCGCCCCACGTTGCGGACGGCACCCTCGAGCGTCTGCTTGACCACGGCGGCGCGGGCCTCGGTGCTGGCGGCCAGCGACTGCAGCCAGCCGCGGATGTCGGAGACGGCGGACGCCGGCAGCAGGCCCTGGTCGTCGACCGTCCCCTCGGTGACCACGAACAGCGGCGAGTCCTTGAGCCCGCGGCTGGCCAGCATCCGGGCCAGGTGCGCGGCGACGGTGTCGACCGCCTCCGGCGGGGTCCGGTCGAGCACGATCGCCACCGCGGTGCTGCGGTCGGCGGCCTGCTTGAGGAAGCCCCACGGCACCTGGTCGGCGTACCGCGCGGCCGAGGTGACGAACAGCCACAGGTCGGCCGCGGCCAGCAGCTGGGCGGCCAGCGTCCGGTTGCGCTCCTCCACCGAGTCGATGTCGGGGGCGTCGAGGATCGCCAGCCCGGCCGGCACGGTGTCGGCCGGCACCAGCTGGAGGGCGGCGGGGTCGCCGGTGGGGCGGTCGGTGCGCTCGAGGTCGGGCAGGATCCGCTCCTGGCCGAACCAGTGGGCGTCCGCGGGGTTGTGCACCAGCACCGGCGACCGGGTGGTGGGACGCAGCACACCGGGCTCGGTGACCCGGGTGCCGACCAGCGAGTTGACCAGCGTCGACTTGCCGGCGCCGGTGGAGCCGCCGACGACGGTGAGCAGCGGTGCGTCGATCGTCATCAGCCGGGGCATGACGTAGTCCTCGAGCTGGTCGATCACCTCGGTCCGGGCGGCACGCTGCTCGGCTGCCCCCGGCACGTCGAGCGGCAAGTCGACCTGCTGGAGGACGTTGTGGAGCTGCACCAGTGCGGTGAGCATCTCCTCGGTCTGCATCTTCATCAGTGGTGCACCCCTCCGGGCACGGCGGGGAAGGCGATCAGGGGGCGGACCGCCTGCATGCGGTCGACGAAGTCCTGGCCGCGGGCGGCGAAGCTCGGCGGGGCGGTGCCCCGCAGGAAGCGGTGGTGGAGGTAGGCCAGCTCGACCGCGGCCTGCTGGTAGGTCCGCATCGCATCCAGCCCCCGCGGGCCGCCGTGGGTGCGGGCGAACTGCCGGGCCCGGCGACGCGCGCCGAGGTGGACGATGTGGGGGATGTCGGCGTACGGCATCAGCCCGCGGAGCGCGGCGTCGTTGAGGGCGCCCTCGAGGATCCGGGCCTCACGCGTGCGGGCCCAGATCGCCAGCGCCACCACCGAGACGAACACCGGCACCATCACCAGCAGGTAGACACCGAAGAACCCGGCACCGCCGGCCAGCAGCGTCGAGCCGTTCCAGAGGGCGTGCGCCCCGACCGCGCAGGCGTACCCGAGGAGCGGGGCCAGGAAGCGGACGGTGCCGGAGCGGCTGCTGATCGCGATGCCCACCCCGATGCCGGTGAACGCGGTGAACAGCGGGTGCGCGAACGGGCTGGCCACCCCGCGGATCAGGAACGTGATGCCGAGCTCCTCGACACCTCCCGGGCCCATCCCGTCGGTGCCGTTGTAGGCGGCCGCGAGGTAGAGGATGTTCTCGGTGAACGCGAACCCGATCCCGACCATGCCGGCGTAGACGATGCCGTCGAGCACGCCGTCGAGCTCGTGGCGGCGCCAGAAAAGGAGCAGGAGCAGGAACAGGCCCTTGGTCGCCTCCTCGGTGACCGGCGCGACGACCGCCAGCAGCTGCGCGTCGCTGAAGCCCGCGACCAGGCCGCCCAGCCCCTGCAGGACCAGCGCCAGGAGGGTGGCCACGAAGGCGCCCCACGCGAGACCGGTCACCAGCAGGGAGCGCGGCTCCGGCTCGTAGCGGTCCAGCCAGAGGTAGCAGCCGATCAGCGGACCCACCGGGACCAGGGCGAAGACGGCGGCGACGACGACCGTCGTACCCCCTCCGGACAGGGCGATGACGAGCGCGATGGGCACGGCGGCTACGGCCGCGATCGCCGAGACCACGGCCGTGAAGACGAGGTTGTCGTTGCGGCCGCCAGGCATGGGCCGAAGCGTAACCCGACGTACCGCGAGACCCACGTATGGTGGACCCGTGACCGAGAACACCCGCCCCGCTGTCGAGTCCCACGACCCCAAGGTCCCCGCCGCCTGGTCCGCGTTCATGCGCTCCGGCTGGGGCGACCGAGAGCTCGACCTCCCCGCCCACCCCGTCACGCCGTACGCCGCCGCCCGTCGCGCCCGGCTGGTCGACACCTTCCCCGGCGAGCGCCTGGTGCTCCCCGCCGGCGGCTACAAGGTCCGCAGCTACGACACCGACTACCGCTTCCGCGCGGACACCGCGCACGCCTACTTCAGCGGCAACCAGACCTCCGACGCGGTGCTGGTGATCGACGGCGGCGAGGCGGTCCTCTACGCACGCCCCCGCTCGTCGCGCGAGACCGACGAGTTCTTCCGCGACCGTCAGTACGGCGAGCTGTGGGCCGGCCGGCGTGCGTCGCTGCACGAGATCTCCGACTCCCTCGGCCTGACCTGCAAGCACATCGACGACCTGCCCGCCGCTCTCTCCGGCAGCGGCAAGACGCGGGTGCTGCGCGGGGTCGACTCCCGCGTCGACGCGCTGGTCTCCGGTGACGAGCGCGGGGACACGGAGTTCGCGCGGGTGCTCTCGGAGATGCGTCTGGTCAAGGACGAGTGGGAGCTCGGCGAGCTCCGGGCCGCGTGCGACGCGACCACCCTCGGCTTCGAGGACTCGGCGCGTGACTGGGCCAACGTGCTGAAGTACGGCGAGCGCTGGATCGAGGGCACCTTCTTCCGCCGGGCCCGGGCGATGGGCAACGACATCGGCTACGACTCGATCGTCGGCTCCGGCTCGCACGCCACCACGCTGCACTGGATCGAGAACTCCGGCCCGGTCACCCCCGGCGAGCTGCTGCTGCTCGACATGGGCGTCGAGGGCCACAACCTCTACACCGCCGACGTGACCCGCACACTGCCGGTCGACGGGGCCTTCACGCCGCTGCAGCGCGACCTCTACTCCCTGGTGTACGCCGCGCAGGTCGCGGGCATCGAGGCGGTGCGCCCGGGCGTGGCGTTCAAGGCCTCGCACGACGCGGCGATGACGGTGCTGGCCCACGGCCTCGGCGATCTCGGGCTGCTGCCGGTGTCGGTCGAGGAGGCGCTGTCCCCGGACAGCAAGGTCTACTCGCGCTGGACGCTGCACGGCACCAGCCACATGCTCGGCATGGATGTGCACGACTGCGGCCAGGCCGCCCCCGAGTCGTACGCCGAGGGCACCCTCGCCGCCGGCATGGTGCTCACCGTCGAGCCCGGGCTCTACTTCCAGGAGGACGACCTGCTCGTCCCCGAGGAGCTGCGCGGCATCGGCATCCGGATCGAGGACGACATCGTGGTCACCGAGGACGGCTCGGCGAACCTCTCCGCCTCGCTCCCCCGCGAGCCGGGCGAGGTCGAGGAGTGGATGGCCGAGCTCCGCGGCTGAGCCACGCCTCCGGGCACGGCGCTCACCGGAACGGTCGGTCGTCGTCCGCCTCGTCGGCAGAACGGTCGACGCGCACCGACGCGTAGCGGCCCCGGAAGGTCAGCGCCAGCGCGGCGCTGGCCAGCACGGCCAGTGCCGGGACGAGGATCCACCACACGGGTGCCTCCGTCCCTTGTCGTTGATCAGCGACGTTAGGGCCTGGATGCCCGGTGCACCATGACCCGTTCGCCCCTGTCCGAACGGGTCCACCCGTCCGGGTGCCGGTCAGGCGTCGATGATGATCGGGATCACCAGTGGCGTACGGCGGAACGCGCGGTGCGCCCACCGGCTGACGTCGCGACCGATCATCTGCTCGAGCCGGCTGGCGTCGCCGATGCCCTCGCCTGCGGCCCGCGCCAAGGTCTTCTCGACCACCTTCACGGCCTGGTCGAAGGCTCCGGGCTCGTACTCGAAACCCCGCACCAGGAAGTCCGGCGGGTCGGCCAGGGCTCCGGTGTCGGCGTCGACGATCGCCAGCACGGTGATGACGCCCTCCTCGGCCAGGGTGCGGCGATCCTTCAGCGTGGCCTCGGTGACCCCGCCGACGACCTGGGCGTCGACGTAGACGTTGCCGGCGGCGACCTTGCCGGTGATCTTGGCCCGGCCGTCGACCAGGTCGACGACCACCCCGTCCTCGGCCAGGACCACCCGCGCCGGGTCCATGCCGGTGCTGATAGCGAGCTCGGCGTTGGCCCGCAGGTGGCGGTACTCGCCGTGGACCGGCATCACGTTCTTCGGCTGGACGACGTTGTAGCAGTAGACGAGCTCGCCGGCGCTGGCGTGACCCGACACGTGCACCTTGGCGTTGCCCTTGTGGACGACGTTGGCGCCCCACCGGGTGAGGCCGTTGATGACGTTGGAGATGGCGTTCTCGTTGCCGGGGATCACCGAGCTCGCCATCAGGATCGTGTCGCCCTCGCCGACCCGGATCTTGTGGTCGCGGCTGGCCATCCGCGACAGCGCGGCGAGGGGTTCCCCCTGCGAGCCGGTGCAGATGAGCGTGGCCTTGTTGGGCGCCATCCGCTCGAGCTGGTCGAGCGGCACGATCAGGTTGGGCGGGACCTGGAGGTAGCCGAGGTCCTGGGCGACCCCCATGTTGCGCACCATCGAGCGGCCCACGAAGGAGACCTTGCGCCCGTGGGCCTGGGCGGTGTCCAGCACCTGCTGGATGCGGTGCACGTGGCTGGCGAAGCTCGAGACGATCACCCGACGCGGCGCGGTCCGGAAGACCTGCTCGATGGCCGGGGCCAGGTCGCGCTCGGAGGTCGTGAAGCCGGGGACCTCGGCGTTGGTGGAGTCGGTCAGGAACAGGTCGACCCCCTCCTCGCCGAGCCGGGCGAACCCGCGCAGGTCGGTGATCCGCTTGTCGAGGGGGAACTGGTCCATCTTGAAGTCGCCGGTGTGCAGCACCAGGCCGGCACCGGTGCGGATCCCGACGGCGAGGCCGTCGGGGATGGAGTGGTTGACCGCGAGGAACTCGAGGTCGAACGGCCCGAAGGACCGACGGTCGCCCTCCTTGACCTCCTCGCGCTGCGGACGGATCCGGTGCTCCTTGAGCTTCTCGGTGATCAGCGCCAGCGTCAGGCGCGAACCGATGACCGGGATGTCGGCGCGCTCACGCAGCAGGTAGGGCACCCCGCCGATGTGGTCCTCGTGCCCGTGGGTGAGGACGATCCCGACGATGGAGTCCAGGCGGTCACGGAGGTAGCTGAAGTCCGGCAGGATCACGTCCACGCCGGGCTGGTGCTCCTCGGGGAAGAGGACCCCGCAGTCGACGACGAGGAGCGAACCGCCGTACTCGAACACGGTCATGTTGCGGCCGATCTCTCCGAGCCCGCCGAGCGCGACGACTCGCAGCCCCTTTGCCGGCAGCTTCGGGGGCCGCTGGAGTTCGGGATGGGGATGACTCACAAGTTGGTCCGTCCTGGCCCGGGTGGAGCCGGGCCGTCTGTGGTGATGGGAGGTGGCGCGGACGCGCCGTCAGGGATCAGTGTGCCGACACTTGCCCGCAGAGGCGACTTCGGCGGTCGAGGCCAGCCTGGACGGGTCGGACCGCATGCGTGCGCGGCACGCAGGGAGAGGTGCGACACAATGCAGGTGCGACGCAGGTCCAGGACGGATCGAGTGTGTCGGGCGCGGTGCAAGAAGCAACTCGAAGCGGCGAGCGACCAGGGAGGCCCGGCGTCCACATGAAGGACCAGACCGGCATCCACCTGGGCGGCGCCCTGCGGGCCGTGGTGGTCCAGGAGCTGCGCAGCGTCCGCGCCCCGGACGGGGCCTGGCTGCGGTCGGTCCGCATCGGCTTCGAGGTGCTGACCCCGGACCACGCCCGGATCAGTCGGGAGCTGCACCAGGCCTCGAGTCGTCGCGCCCTGGTGGACGAGAGCGGCGCACGGTGGTGGGTCACGGATGTGAGCTCGGAGCGTCGCGACGGCGAGAGCGCCCGGCGGTTCAGCGTGGATCTGCGGGAGGAACCGGGGCCTCCTGCCTGAGATTCAGTCCCGTCTCCACCCAGGCGGGTTCCCACCGCAGCAGATCTCCCGGCTGGCAGTCCAGGACCTCGCACAGGGCAGCCAGCGTGCTGAAGCGGACGGCCTTGGCCCGCCCGTTCTTCAGCACCGCCAGGTTCGCCGGCGTGATCCCCACCCGGTCGGCCAGCACACCCACGGCCAGCTTGCGCCTGGCGAGCATCACATCGATGTCAACGACGATCGGCACTCAGATCACCTCGTTCAACTCGGCCCGCAGACTGCGTGCCTCGACCTCGCGGGCGACCGCCTGGGCAAGCAGCGAACGCATGACCACGATCACGAGCGCGATACCGGCCACCACGGCTCCCGCACCCCCGATCAGCAGGACGACGCCGGGTGCCACGGCGTCGCCGGGCGCGAGGACGACGCCGAGGGCGAAGAGCAGGACGGAGGCGCAGACCACCGCGCCGATCATGACGTCGACATGACGGAAGGCGTCACCGGAGAACACCGTGCCGCGCCGCACCATCGTCAGCAGGCGCCACAGGCAGACCATGACGATCTGCGTGGTCACGATGCCCAGGACGAGGATCACGATCAGGGGGGTACGCAGCTCCAGAACCTCCGCGTCCGCGCCGTCCATGTCCCTCGCGACCAGAGGCAGCATCACCCCCTGCACGAACAGGGATCCCACCAGCGCGCACCCGAGGACGAGGCGGAGTGCGACGTGATGTGCGTTGCCCATGGTGTCTCCTATTGTCGATTAACGGCACTAATCTATCGACAATCGACCGATACATCAAGAGCGGGAGACGACGTGACGACACCGTGGGCGCACCCCGCCGGGGCGCGGCCGAGGCTGGCTTCAGCCGTCCGTCTCCGACACGGCGATCTCGACCATCAGCTCGTCGGCCAGCCCCTCGAGCATCAGCCGCAGCTCCTCGGTGTTCGCCGTCGGCGGCGCGGACAGCACGGCTCGGGCCTCGAACAGCGTCCCGCCGGCCATGGGGGCCTCGCGCACGTCGGTGGTGAGCTCGTCGATGTTGACGCCGCAGGCGGCCAGGGACGCCGAGATCTCCGCCACGATGCCGGGGTGGTCGGCCCCGAGCAGGTCGAGCCTGAGCCGCAGCGACTCGGGCTCGTCGGGCTCGTCGGGCTCGTCGGTCCGCTCGACGACGATCTGCAGGCCGGGGGCGTTCAGCGACGTGAGGTCCGCGACCAGGGCGTCGAGCCGATCGTCGGCGACGGAGACCAGCACGCTCCCCGCGAACGTGCCCGCCAGCCGGGACATCTGGCTGACCTCCCAGCTGGCGCCGTGCGCGTTGATCGGGGCCGAGAGGGCGGACACCACCCCGGGCCGGTCGTCGCCGGTGACGGTGAGCACGAACGTGGCCACGTCTCAGCCGCCGGTCCGTCGACGGATCTCGGCATTGATGGCGGGGACCACCTCGTGCAGGTCCCCGATCACGGCGTACGTCGCCTTCGTGACCATCGGCGCGTCGGCGTCGGTGTTGATGGCCAGGATGTTCTTGGCCGACGAACAGCCCGCCCAGTGCTGGATCGCGCCACTGATTCCGCAGGGGACGTACAGCTCCGGGGAGATCCGGCTGCCGGTCTGTCCCACCTGCTCGTGGTGCGGCCGCCACCCCAGACTGGTCACCACCCGTGACACGCCCAGCGAGCCGCCGAGCAGGTCGGTGAGCTCGAGCAGGTCCGCGAACCCGTCCACGCCGCCCGCTCCCCGACCGGCACCGATGACGACCCGGGCCGATCGCAGGCTGCCCGACAGGTCCGGCTCCGGCTCCTCGGTGGAGAACACCCGCGCCACCAGGTCCGCCTCGGACAGCTCGACGGCGACCTCGACCACGTCCGCGGGGCCCGGGGTCGGCGCGGGCTGCGGCTCGACCGCGTGGCCGGCCACCGTGAACACCGCCGGGCGTCCCGCGAGCTGCATCTCCTCCAGCACGGCGCCGCCCACCACCTGCCGGGTGACCACGAAGGGCGTCAGGCCCGCGAACGACAGCACGTTGGCGGCCATCGCCACGCCCTCTCGAGCGGCGACGTGGGCGAGCACCTCGTTGCCGCGCGGCGTGCCCGCGGCGGTGAGCACCACCGACCCCGCCTGTCGCCGGGCCTCCTGCACGGCTGCGGCCCAGGCGGCCCCGCCGTACGCCCTGAACTCCTCGCCCACGACCCGGTGCACGGTGCGGACGCCGTACGCCGCCAGCTGGTCGCGCACCGGGCCGGTCACCTCACCGACCACCACGACGTCGACGGCGATCCCGCCACCGGCCTCGCCCAGGGACCGGGCGAACGTGATCGCCTCGCGGGACACCTCGATGACGCCCGAGGCGTCGGCCTCCACCAGGACCAGGATCATCGCGCCAGCACCCCCAGTCGCTCGAGGACGTCGACGACGGCGGGCGCGGCGTCGGCGCCCTTCCCGAGGATCTGCACGTCGCTCGGCGCCGGTGGAGGCAGCAGCAGCCGGACCCGGCTCGGTCCGGCCGGAGCCGCGACCGGGTCCCGTTCCTCGATCGGCACCTTCTTGGCGCGCATCCGGCCCGGCACGGTCGGGTAGCGCGGCTCGACGCCACCCTCGAGCACGGTCACCACGGCCGGCAGCGGCACCCGGTAGGTCTCGTGCCCGTCGGGTCCGGTGCCCCGGGCCGTGACCACCCCGTCCGCGACGGACACGTGCATGGCCCCGTTGATGACGGGCCGGTCGAGCTCGTAGGCGAGCCGGATCCCCACCTGGAAGTCACCACTGTCGGCCGCGTCGTTGCCGAGCAGGATCAGGTCGTGCCGGCGCCCCTGTGCCTCGTGGTCGCGCACGACGGCGGCGATCTCGCGCGCGACGTCCGCGGGACCGAACCGCTGGGGATCGGCGACCACGTGGGTGGCGGCGGTGCAGCCGACCGCGAGCGAGGAGCGCAGCTGCTCGACGGCGCCGGCGTCACCCAGGGTCAGCACGGTCGCCTCACCCCCGCCGGCGGCGACCACCTGCGCGGCCAGCTCGACCGCGCACTCCTCGTGCACGCTCGTCGTGAAGCCCGCGAAGCGACCATCGACGGACTGGCCGTCGTCGGTGAGGACGACCTCGCTGGAGGAGTCCGGGACCCGCTTCACACAGACCAGGACGCCGGGCGTCATCGGATGCGCTCGTTGCTCGGGTCGAGCAGGCTGGTCGCGTCCACCGAGCCGACGGTCACGGGGTACAGCTCCTCCATGTAGGACACGGCGAGCCGGTTGCCGAGCGTCGCCTGGTCCGGCGGGAGGTAGGCCAGCAGCACGTGCCTGCCCAGGGTGGGGGCCGAACCGGCGGAGGTGACGTAGGGGTGGTGGCCGTGCCCGTCGGTCAGCACGTCGCCGTCCCGGGTCAGGATCGGCTCTCCACCCAGCATGTAGCGCTTGACGCCGCTGGCGGAGGTGTGGTCGTCGACGGTCAGGGTGCAGAGCACGGTCCGCGGGGCCTCGGCGCGCTGCCGGAGGTAGGCCTCCCTGCCGGTGAAGTCCGCCGCCTTGACCTTCGGCCGCTGCATGCCGGCCTCGACGATGCTGCGCTCCCCGTCGAGCTCGTAGCCGTAGGCGCGGTAGCCCTTCTCGATCCGGCCGGTGGTGCCGTAGACGCCGATGCCGACGGGTACGGCGCCGTGGGCGGCCCCGGCCTCCAGCAGGGTCTCCCACAGGTCGGCGGCGGCGTCCATGGCGACGTACAGCTCCCAGCCGAGCTCGCCGACGTACGAGATCCGCGAGGCGAGCGTCGGCGTGCCCGCGACCTGGACCTCGCGGCAGGTGAGGAATCCGAAGCCGGCGTCGGAGACGTCGTCCGAGGTGAGCGAGGCGAGGATGTCGCGGGCGCGGGGGCCCCAGAGCCCGATGGTGCAGACCTCGTCCGTGCGGTCGGTCAGCGCCGTGGCGCCGTCGTCGACCAGGTGGTCGGTGAACCACTGCCGGTCCGCCATGCCGTGCGCGCCACCGGTGACCACCCGGAACCTGTCGTCTCCCAGCCGCATCACGGTCAGGTCGGAGCGGAACCCGCCTGCCGCGTCGAGCACCGGGGTGTAGATCACCTTGCCGACCGCGACGTCGCACTGCGCCACGCACGTGCGCTGCACGGACTCGAGGGCACCGGGCCCCTCGATGTCGAACGCACAGAAGGCCGACAGGTCGATGACACCGGCGGCCTCGCGCATCCGCAGGTGCTCGGCGTTGATGATCGGGCTCCACCACCGCGCGTCCCACTCGTGCTCGCGCGGCATCACGGCGTCGCCGTACTCCTCGAGCAGGGGGGCGTTGGACTCGTACCAGTGCGGCCGCTCCCAGCCGGCGGTCTCGAAGAAGAAGGCGCCGAGCTTCTTCTGCGACTCGTGCATCGGCGCCAGCCGTTGCCCGCGATCGGACTCGTACTGCTCGGCGGGGTGGATGATGCCGTAGGTCTTGATGAACGCCTCGGTGGTGCGCAGGCGGGTGTGCTCGCGCCGCAGCTGGTGCGGGTGGAACCGGGCGATGTCGCTCGCGTTGACGTCGATCTCGGGCTGGCCGTGGGTCATCCACTCCGCGACCGCGCGACCGACGCCGGGGCCCTCCTTGATCCAGACGGCAGAGGCGGTCCACAACCCCTTGACCGGGCTCTCACCGAGGATCGGGCTGCCGTCACAGGTGAGCGACAGCAGGCCGTTGATGGCGTAGCGCATCTCGGCGCCCTCGGCGCCCAGCAGCTCGGGCATCAGCTCGTAGGCCTGCTCGAGCTGCGGGTCGAAGTCGTCGGAGGTGAACGGCATCTCCGTCGGGGAGAGCTTGGCCTGGTCGATGGACGGGATGTCCTCCGGCTCGTGCAGGATCGCCCGGTGGGCGTAGGAGCCCACCTCCATGTCGGCGCCGTGCTGGCGTTCGTAGCAGAAGGTGTCCATGTCCCGGACGATCGGGAAGGAGATCTCGCCCTCCCTCCCCGCGAGCTGCGGGCAGGGGCCGACGCTGATCATCTGGTGGACGGCCGGTGTCAGTGGGATCGAGATGCCGGCCATGTCGCCGATCTTCGGGCTCCAGACACCGCACGCGATGACCACGGTCTCTGCCTCGATGTCACCGTCGGAGGTCCGCACCCGGGTGATCCGGCGACGACCGACCCGGTCCACCTCGGTGTCGAGCCCGACCACCTCCACCGTCGGTACGACGGTCAGCGCGCCGGTCGCGAGGGCGCGCTCGCGCATGATCGTGCCGGCCCGCAGCGAGTCGACCACCCCCACGCTCGGGGTCCAGAAGGCCCCGAGGAACTGGTCGGCCTCGATGAAGGGGACCTTGTCCTTCACGAACGCCGGGTCCACCAGCTCGGCCTCGATGCCCCAGGCGCGCGCGGACGACATCCGCCGACGGAGCTCCTCCATCCGCTCCTCGGTGCGGGCCAGCTCGAAGCCGCCGGACTCGGTGAAGACGCCCATCTCCTGGTACTGGCGAACGGAGTCCAGGGTGAGGTCGGTGATCTCACGCGAGTGGTCCACCGGGAAGATGAAGTTCGACGCGTGCCCGGTGGAGCCGCCCGGGTTGGGCAGGGGGCCCTTGTCGAGCTGCACGATGTCGCGCCAGCCCAGCCGGGCGAGATGGTGGACGAGGCTGTTGCCGACGATGCCGGCGCCGATGACCACGACGCGGGCGGTGGGGGGAACGGTGGCCATGTGCCGTCAACTCCTTGTTGCGTATGACGCAACGTATTGCGCTATGTGGAACACCGCTAGTGTGCGCCCCACGCGCCGTGACCGTCAAGGGTGACCGACCCGGAGGGGTCGGCGCCGTCCGCGGCGCCGTCCCTCCGGGTCGGTCCCGGGAACCGGCTACTCGAGCCAGGTGTCCACCGTCTCCTGGTTGTCCGCGATCCACTTCGCAGCGGCGTCCTCGGGCGACATCTTGTCGGAGGTGATGTAGGCCGCGACCTGGTTCTGGTCGTCGTTGGTCCACGAGAAGTTCTGCACCAGGCCGACCGACGTCGAGTCGGACTCGGCCCACTCGGTCGACACGAACTTCTTCAGGGGCGTGTCCGGGTAGGCGCAGGCCACCTTCGCCGGGTCGTCCTGGCAGCCGTCGGTGTACTCCGGCAGCTTGACCTGCTCCATCGGGACCTCCGCGTGGATGTACTGCGGCTCCCAGAAGTAGCCGATCAGCCACTTCTTGTCCTTCTGCGCCCGCTCGAAGGCGGTGATGGTGGCCGCCTCACCGCCGGAGAAGACCACCTTGAAGTCCAGGCCCAGGTTGTCGACGATCGCCTCGTCGAACTGGACGTACGACGGGTCGGAGCCCAGGAACTGCCCCTTGCCGCCGGACTCGGAGGTCTTGAACTCCGACGCGTACTGGTTCAGGCCGTCGTACTCCAGGATGTCCGGGTGCTCCTCGGCCAGCCAGCCCGGGACGTACCAGCCGATGATGCCGACGTTGCCGTTCTCACCGAAGTCGGTGGCGCTGCCGTCGCCGCCCTTCTCTTCGACGAACTTCTTCTCCAGGGCGGGGTGGCCCCAGTCCTCGATGACGACATCGACCTCGCCGGTGCCGAAGCCCTGCCAGGACACGTCCTCCTTGAGGTCCTTGTAGTTGACCGTGCACCCGAGCTGCTCCTGGGCGACCGCGCCCACGACGTAGGCACTGGCCTCGTAGCCGACCCACGGGTTGACGGCCATGTTCAGCTCGCCGCACTCCCCGCCCGCATCGGCGGCCTTCTTCTCGTTGGCCTTCGTGTCATCGTCGATCGAGCCGCCGCCGCAGCCGGCGAGCACCAGGGCCAGGCAGGCCGCCGCGGCAGCTGGGCCGGGCGGCAGTCTCCATCCATTCCGTGTCATCCGCATTTCCGTCTCCTCCGTTGCCTCGTGCGTGGTTGCGTGCGATTGCTGTCTCCGAGCTGCTCGGTCCCTCAGCCCATGGCGGACCGCCACCACGGTCGGCGGGCCGGGTCGTGGGTCACCGACTCCTTGTCCGCGGCGGCGCGCGCGATGCGGTCGACCATGATCCCGAGCAGCACGATCGTCATCCCGGCCGCGGCCCCCTTGCCCCACTCCTCCGACCGGGAGAAGCCGAGGACGACGTCGTAGCCGAGGGCACCGGCGCCGACCATGCCGCCGATGACGGCCATGGAGAGCATGTAGAGAAGTCCCTGGTTGGCGGCCAGCACGAGCGAGCCCTTGGCCATCGGCAGCTGGACCTTGGTGATCTCCTGCCACGCCGTCGCCCCCGTGGACCGGGACGCCTCGACGGTGGTCGCGGAGACCCCGGTCACGCCGTCGGACACCAGCTTGATGGCCACCGGCGCGGCGTAGACGACGCCGGCGACGATCGCGGTGAAGCGGGTCGGCCCGAACAGCGCGAGCATCGGGATCAGGTAGACGAACGGCGGGATCGTCTGCCCGGCGTCGAGCAGCGGGCGCAGGATCAGGTCGACGGCCCTGCGCCTGGCCATCCACACCCCGAAGACGAGGGCGAGCACCATCACCATGGCGGTGCCGACGAGCGTCATGGTCAGGGTGATCATCGCGTCGTGCCAGAGGTCGAGGAACCAGATGCCCGCCAGGCAGATGACGGTCGGGAGCATCGCGCGCAGGCCCCCGAGGACACCGGCCAGGGCGAGGATGCCGAGACCCGAGACGTACCACGGCGACTCGGCCAGCAGCGACTGCATCGGGTTGAGCAGACCCTCGGTGACGAGGTTCTTGAACCACTCGGTGGCGTCGCCGAACGTGTCGACGAACCACTCCGTGAACCGGTTGACGGCCTCGGCGACCCTGGCTCCGAGCCCGTTCTCGGGGAACTCCGCGGCCCACGGGTAGTAGCGCGACATCCACAGCGCCACGATCACCGGCACCGCCGTCGCCGCGAGCACGATGCGGCGCCGACGCAGGTCGATGCCC
This sequence comes from uncultured Actinomycetota bacterium, assembly GCA_963767955.1. Classification (GTDB taxonomy): domain Bacteria; phylum Actinomycetota; class Actinomycetes; order Propionibacteriales; family Nocardioidaceae; genus Nocardioides. Next base: position 1,925,366 of record CAVYGA010000003.1, read on the forward strand.
CCGCGAGCGGCCCGCTCCGAGGCCTCGCTGGCGGAGGTGGTGGTCCGGTCGAGCATCACCGCCATGACCACGATCAGCATGCCCGGCACGAAGGCGGCGCCGACGTCGTTCTTGAAGAGCGCGGACAGCACCGGCTGGCCGAGCCCCGGCCCGTCGACGTACGCCGCGATGGTGGCCATCGAGAGCGCGGCCATGATGGTCTGGTTGAGGCCCACGACGATGGTCTTGCGTGCCATCGGGAGCTGCACCTTGAGCAGCCGCTGGGACCGCGTCTGCCCGGCCGAGTCGGTGGCCTCGATGGTGGTGCTGGACACCGAGCGGATGCCGTGGCCGGCGATCCGGATCAGTGGCGGCAGCGCGTAGACCAACGTGCACACGACGGCAGCCGAGGCGCCGATCCCGAAGAACAGCACGATCGGCAGCAGGTACACGAAGGTCGGCATGGTCTGGAAGATGTCGAGGATCGTGGTGATGATCGTGTTTCCGACGCGTCTGGAGGTGCCGAGCAGCACCGCCAGCGGCAAGCCGATCAGCACGGCGACCGAGACCGCCACGAACGTCACGATCATCAGGTCCATGGCGTCGGACCAGTAGCCGAAGAGCCCGAAGGACACGAAGGACGCGGCGACCAGCAGGGCGATCCGCCAGCCGGCGACCACCAACCCGATCCACGACGCCACGGCGGTCACGCCGAACCAGCCGATCTGAGGCACCGGCCGTGGGAAGTCGGGGAGCGAGATGATCCGCTGCAACCACTCGACCGCGCTCTTGAACCAGTCGCCGAGCTGGTAGGTGAACTGGATGACCGGGTTGGTGTCGCGGCTCGCGAGGACGGCGTCGCGGAACTCGGTCAGCCGGTTCTGCACGTCGGTGTGCTCGCGGGCGGCGAGGACGAGGGTGTCCTTCCCCTCGGTGACGGACCAGACCAGGATCCAGACCCCGATCACGATGAGCGCCCATCCCCAGCGGGGCAGGCGTTTCGGCTCGGCGGGAGGCGGCGGGGGTTCCTCGGCCTCGGGCCGGGGAGGCGCGAGTGTGGCGCTCATGACCGGGCGTCCTCCTCGGCGACCACGACCCGGAGGATGTCCTCGTCGTCGACGACTCCCACCAGCCGGTCGCCCTCCATCACCCGGCACGGACCCTGGTGGTCGAGCACCACGCGGGCCGCGTCCCTCACGATCTGGTCGGACTGGAGGACCGGCCCGTCGCCTCCGTCGCCGTCGGGCGCGTGCATGACCCACTTCAGCGTGAGCACGTGCGAGCGCGGGACCTCCGAGGTGAAGTCGCGCACGTAGTCGTCGGCCGGGGCGCCCACCACCTCGTCCGGTGTCCCGATCTGGACCACCTCGCCGTCCCGCATGATCAGGATCCGGTCACCCAGCTTCAGCGCCTCCTGCAGGTCGTGGGTGACGAACACCATCGTCTTGCCGAGCTCCTCGTGGAGCCGGATCACCTCGTTCTGCATGTCCCGTCGGATCAACGGGTCGAGCGCGGAGAACGGCTCGTCGAACAGCAGCAGCTCCGGATCGCCGGCGAGGGCCCGGGCCAGGCCCACACGCTGCTGCATGCCGCCCGACAGCTGGTCCGGGTAGGAGTTCTCATAGCCCGTGAGCCCGACCAGCTCGACGACCTCGGCGGCCTTGGCGCGACGTACCTTCTTGGACACGCCACGGATCTCGAGGCCGTACGCCACGTTGTCGATCACCTGCCGGTGCGGCAGCAGGCCGAAGTGCTGGAACACCATCGAGGTGTGGTTGCGTCGCAGCTCCCGGAGCTCGGAGTCGCTGGCCTTGGTGACGTCCTCGCCCTGGATCACGACCTCGCCTCCGGTCGGCTCGATCAGCCGGGTGAGGCACCGGACCAGCGTCGACTTGCCCGACCCGGACAGCCCCATGACCACGAACACCTCGCCGGGCGCGACCTCGAAGGAGACGTCCCGGATGCCGACGACGCAGCCGGTCTTCTCCTTGAGCTCCGCGCGGGAGAGGCCTTCGTCCGCGGAGCCGATCACCTTGTCGCCCCCACGGCCGAAGATCTTCCAGAGGTTGTGCACCGACAGGGCGGCCTCCCCCGTGGCGTCCGTCGTCCGTTCGTCCTGCGGGGTCACCGTGCTCATCGCTGCTCCTCGTGGTTGCGGATGCCGGCGTCGTTGCGGCTGTCGCCGGGCGGGTGGAGCGGGCTGCCGTCGCGGTGGCGGTAGTACGGCACGTCGGCGGCCGGGAGGGGGGTGTTGCCGGCGATCAGGTCGGCGCCCCTCTCGGCGACCATCATCACCGGCGCGTAGATGTTGCCGTTGGTGACGAACGGGAAGACCGAGGCGTCGCAGACGGCGATCCCCTCGAGTCCGTGCACCCTCATCGTGGACGGGTCGACCACCGACGTCTCGTCGACGCCCATCTTCGCCGTGCACGACGGGTGCAGGGCGGTCTCGGCGTCCGCGCGCACCCACTCCAGGATCTGCTGGTCGGTCTCGACCTCCGGGCCGGGCGACAGCTCGCCGTCGTTGTACGCCGCGAAGGCCGGCTGGTTGAGGATGTCGCGGGCCACCCGGACCGCCTCCACCCACTCCTTGCGGTCGGTCGCCGTGGACAGGTAGTTGAACTGCATCGACGGGTGCACCTTCGGGTCCCGTGAGCGGATCCGCACCCAGCCGCGGGTGTCGGCGTACATCGGGCCGATGTGCACCTGGTAGCCGTGGCCCTTCGTCGGCGCCGACCCGTCGTACCGGATCGCGACCGGGAGGAAGTGGAACATCAGGTTCGGGTAGTCGACGTCGTCGTTGCTGCGGGCGAAGCCGCCGCCCTCGAAGTGGTTGGTTGCCCCGAGGCCGCTGCGGTGGAACAACCAGTCGTAGGCGATCTTGGGCCTGGCCCGCCAGCGCAGCCCCGGGGCGATCGAGACCGGCTGCTTCGAGGCGTACTGGAGGTAGACCTCGAGGTGGTCCTGGAGGTTCTCCCCCACGCCGGGAAGGTGGTGCACGACCTCGATGCCGTGGGACCTGAGCAGCGTCTCGTCGCCGACGCCGGAGAGCTGGAGCAGCTGCGGGGTGTTGATCGCGCCGCCGCTCAGCACGACCAGGCCGGCATCGACCGTCCGGTGCAGCCGGCCGGCCCGCAGGTAGTCGACCCCGACCGCGCGCCTGCCCCGGAACCGCACCCGGGTGGCCAACGCCAGGGTCTCGACGGTGAGGTTCTTCCGCTTCCGGACCGGGTGCAGGTAGGCCCGCGCGGCGGAGAGCCGCCGGCCGCGGTAGACGTTGCGGTCGAACCTGGCGAAGCCCTCCTGACGGTAGCCGTTGACGTCGTCGGTGAGTGGGTAGCCGGCCTCCTGGGCGGCCTCGAAGAACGCCCCGAACAGCGGGTTGGTGGCCGGACCGCGCTCGAGCTTGAGCGGCCCGTCACCGCCGCGCCACGGGTCTGCGCCGGCGAGGCAGGTCTCCATGCGCTTGAAGTACGGCAGGCAGTGGAGGTAGTCCCACTCCGTCATCCCGGGCTCGGCGGCCCAGCGCTCGTAGTCCAACGGGTTGCCGCGCTGGAAGATCATCCCGTTGATGCTCGACGATCCGCCGAGCACCTTGCCGCGGGCGTGGAAGACGCGACGGCCGTTCATGTGCGGCTCGGGGTCGGTCTCGTACTTCCAGTCGTAGAGGCGGTTGCCGATCGGGATCGGCAGCGCCGCCGGCATGTGGATGAGCGGGTCGATCCGGTAGTCGGAGTGCCCGGCCTCGAGCACCAGCACACTCGTGCCCGGGTCGGCGGACAGCCGGTTGGCGAGCGCGCATCCAGCCGAGCCACCACCCACGATGACGATGTCGTACCGATCCGTGCCCATCTTCCGCCGCCTAGCCGTTGAACCAGTGTTGGACGGTCGGCCGGATGTTGTGCCAGACGTGTTTGGTCTCGCGGTACTCGTCGAGGCCCGCCGCTCCCAGCTCCCGGCCGATCCCCGACTGCTTGTAGCCGCCCCATTCGGCCTGCGGCACGTAGGGGTGGTAGTCGTTGATCCAGACCGTGCCCATCCGCAGCCGACCCGCGACGCGCTGGGCCTTGCCGGCGTCCTGGGTCCAGACCGCCCCCGCGAGCCCGTAGATGCTGTCGTTGGCGATCGCGACCGCCTCGTCCTCGTCGTGGAACGTCTCCACGGTCAGCACCGGCCCGAACGACTCGTCCTGGGTCACCGACATCGCGCTGCTGCACCGGTCCAGGACGGTCGGCAGGTAGTAGAACCCGTCGGCCAGCTCCGGGTCGTCGGGCCGGGCACCGCCGCAGCGGAGCACCGCCCCTTCGGCGATCCCGGCGGCGACGTACGCCTCGACCTTCTCGCGGTGCTGGGCGCTGGTCAGCGGACCGGTCTCGGCCCGCTCGTCGAACGGACCGCCGAGCCGGATCCGGCCGGCCCGCTCCACGACGGCGTCCACGACCCGGTCGTGGACCGACTCCTCGACCACCAGGCGGGCGCCTGCCGAGCACACCTGTCCCGAGTGCACGAACACGGCGGTCAGGGCGAAGTCGATGGCCACGTCGAGGTCCGCGTCGGCGAAGACGATGTTGGGGTTCTTGCCGCCGAGCTCGAGCGCGACCTTCGTGACCGACCCGGCGGCGGCGGCCATGATCCGGCGCCCGGTCTCGAGTCCCCCGGTGAAGGAGACCAGGTCGATCCGAGGGTCCGTGGAGAGTGGCGCGCCCGCGTCCGGGCCGGCACCCAGCACCAGGTTCCCGACTCCTGCGGGCAGCCCGGCCTCCTCGAGCAGCCGCATCAGGTGGATGGCCGAGTGCGGCGTCAGCTCGCTGGGCTTGAGCACGAACGTGTTGCCGGCGGCCAGGCACGGCGCGACCTTCCAGGAGACCTGGAGCAACGGGTAGTTCCACGGGGTGATCAGGGCGCAGACCCCGACGGGCTCGTGCACGATGCGGCTGACCACGTCGGGATTGCCCGTGTCGACCACCCGGCCGGCGTCCTCGGCGGCGACGTGGCCGTAGTGCCGGAAGACCGAGACCACGTCGGCGACGTCGTACTCGCTCTCGACCAGACGCTTCCCGGTGTCGAGCGACTCCATCCGGGCCACCTCGGCGACGTCCCGCTCGAGCAGGTCGGCGACCCGGAGGAGCAGGTCACCCCGTTGGCGGGCCGGCAGCCTCGGCCAGGGCCCGTCCTCGAAGGCGCGGTGCGCGGCCGCCACGGCAGCGGTCGTGTCCTCGGCGCCGGCCTCGCTCACCACGCCCACCAGCGCGGCGTCGGCGGGGCAGCGGATCTCCCGACGCCCACCGGCGCGAGCGTGCACCCACTGTCCGTCGACGTAGAGCTCCGGCACCGGCACACCCCTCACGCAACGGATCGTTGCGCATCCCGCAACCCAGTGCTCGAACCGCAACGGGTTGTCTGACTTGAGGATGCTGCGGGCACCCCCCGTCGTCAAGCACTACTCGGGAGTCGTGACCTGACGGTGTCCCCAGCCCAGGCGCAAAGAGACCTCCTGGGCCGACTCCCGCAGCAGCCTGACGATCTCCTCGATGCGCTCGGTGAGCCGGAAGGTCGGGCCCGAGACGCTCATCGAGGCGACCACGTCCCCGCCGGCGTTCCGGATCGGCGCAGCCACTGCGGTCAGACCGATCTCGAGCTCGTCGACCGCGAGCGCGTAGCCCTGCTCCCGCACCCTGTCCAGCTCGGCGCGCAGCCCGGCCTGCCGGGTGATCGTCCGCGGCGTCAACGACGGCAACGTGGGCAGCAGCCTGTCGAGCGCCGAGGGGTCTAGTCCGCTGAGCAGCACCTTGCCGTTGCTGGTCGCGTGCAGCGGGATGTGCTGGCCGACCCAGTTGTGCGGCTGGAGCGCGGACGTGCCCGCCGCCTGGTCGAGGTAGAGCGCCGAGCTCTCGGAGAGCACGGTGATGTTGACGGTCTCGCCGGTCGCGGCCGCGAGCGCGCGGCAGACGGACCGCGCCTCCTGGACCACGTCGAGCCTGGCCGCGGTCGCGCCGGCCAGCCGGAAGACGCCGACACCGAGGCGGTACTTCCCCCGGTCCTCGGCCTGCTCGACCAGGCGGTGCGCCTCCAGCGTGCCGACCAGTCTGAACGCGGTGCTCTTGTGCACGCCGAGCTCCGCGGCGATCTCGGTGACCCCGGCCTCGCCGATGCGGGCGAGCACTTCGAGGATGGTCAGCGCCCGGTCGACCGACTGCACCCCGGCCGCGGCCGCGGCCCGCTGACCGTTCGGCTCCGCGGAGGTGCTCATGGCCGGACACTAGCGCAGGAGTTGTTGCGTATCGCAGACTGCGCACCGTTACGCGCAACGACTCGATGACAGGACAGGACCGAACGATGACACCTCAGGGACCCGCGCCGGCCACGGCCGCGGCCGGCGACTTCGTGCTGGTGCTCTCCTGCCCGGACCGGCCCGGGATCGTGCACGCGGTCAGTGGCTTCCTGGTCAAGCACGGAGGCAACATCCTGGAGAGCCAGCAGTACGGCGACCGCCTCTCGGGACGGTTCTTCATGCGCATCGACTTCACGGTCGCGGACCCGGTCGATGCCGACACGCTGCGCCGGGACTTCGCCGAGGTCGCGGACTTCTTCGCGATGGAGTTCGAGCTCTGGGTCGCCACGGTGCCGTACCGCACGCTGGTGATGGTCTCCCGCCAGCTGCACTGCCTCAACGACCTGCTCTTCCGCACCAGCACCGGCGCCCTCCAGATCGAGATCCCGGCCGTCGTGTCCAACCACCCGGACGCGGAGTCCCTGGTGCGGTCCTACGGCATCGACTTCCATCACGTCCCGGTCACGCCCGACACCAAGGCGGACGCTGAGGCACGGCTGCTGGGGCTGATCGGGGAGCACGGCGTGCATCTGGTGGTGCTGGCGCGCTACATGCAGGTGCTCTCCGACGACCTGTGCCGCCGGCTGTCGGGGCGGGCGATCAACATCCACCACTCTTTCCTCCCCAGCTTCAAGGGGGCCCGGCCCTACCACCAGGCGTTCGACCGTGGCGTGAAGCTGGTCGGCGCGACCGCGCACTACGTGACCGGCGATCTCGACGAGGGGCCGATCATCGAGCAGGACGTCGTGCGCGTCGACCACACCTACGACCAGGACCAGCTGGTGACGGCCGGCCGCGACGTCGAGGCGCAGGTGCTGTCACGGGCGGTGCGCTGGCACTCCCAGTCGCGGGTCCTGCTCAACGGCGACCGGACCATCGTCTTCCGCTGAAGGTCCGTGCGCACCCGGTAGTCACACAAGGAGGCACCACACATGCTGTCGGACATCGAGATCGCCAACGCCGCCGTCCTGCAACCGATCAAGGACGTGGCTGCCGAGACCCTCGGGATCGCGGAGCAACACCTGGTGCCGTACGGCCACTACAAGGCCAAGGTCGACCTGACCTATCTCGCTTCTCTCGCCGACCGACCCGAGGGACGGCTGGTCCTGGTGACCGCCCTGTCCCCCACCCCGCCCGGGGAGGGGAAGACCACCACCACCGTGGGCCTCACGGACGCCCTGCACGGCTTGGGGAACCGCGCCGTCGCCTGCCTGCGCGAACCGTCCATGGGGCCGGTGTTCGGCATGAAGGGGGGCGCGGCCGGTGGTGGCTACAGCCAGGTCGTGCCGATGACCGACATCAACCTGCACTTCACCGGCGACTTCGCGGCGATCGCCGCGGCCAACAACCTGCTGTCCGCGCTGATCGACAACCACGTGCACCACGGCAACGAGCTCGACATCGATGTGCGCAGCGTGACCTGGAAACGGGTCCTCGACATGAACGACCGTGCGCTGCGCGAGGTCGTCGTGGGCCTCGGCGGGCACGTCAACGGCTTTCCCCGCGAGGACGGGTTCGACATCGTGGTCGCCTCGGAGCTGATGGCGATCTTCTGCCTGACCGAGTCGTGGGCCGACCTCAAACGGCGCATCGGTGACATCGTCCTCGGCTACACGCGAGCGACGGAGCCGGTGTCGGCACGCGCGCTCGGCGCGGACGGCGCCATGGCGGCCGTGCTCCGGGACGCGCTGGCCCCGAACCTGGTGCAGACCCTCGAGGGGGCACCGGCGTTCGTGCACGGCGGCCCGTTCGCGAACATCGCCCACGGGTGCAGCTCGGTCGTGGCGACCCGCGCCGGTCTGCGGCTGGCCGACATCGTGGTCACCGAGGCCGGCTTCGGCGCCGACCTCGGCGCGGAGAAGTTCGTGGACATCAAGTGTCGCAAGTCCGGCCTCCGCCCCGAGGTCGCCGTGGTCGTGGCCACGGTGCGTGCCCTGAAGTACCACGGTGGCGTGCCGCTCGCCGATCTCGCCACGGAGAACCTCGACGCGATCGAGGCCGGCATGGTGAACCTGCGGCGGCACCTCGACAACATCCGCGAGGTGTACGGCATCCCGTGCGTCGTCGCGGTCAACCGGTTCCCGGCCGACACGGACGTCGAGGTGGCGAGGGTGGTCGAGCTGACGGCTGCCGAAGGGGTCAGGGCGTTCCCCGCGACTCACTTCGCCGACGGTGGGCTGGGGGCGCAGGACCTGGCGAAGGGCGTGCTGCAGGCACTGGACGAGCCGTCGCCGTACTCGTTCTCGTTCACCTACGACGACGACCTCTCGCTCACCGCGAAGGTCGAGGCGATCGCGAACAGGCTCTACGGCGCGGGCCTGGTGACCTGGGACGCCAAGGCCCGGCGACGCCTGCAGCGCGTCGAGCGCGACGGGTACGGCGGACTGCCGGTGTGCGTGGCGAAGACGCAGTACTCCTTCTCGACGGACCCCACCTCCCTCGGCGCCCCCTCAGGGCACGAGCTGCACGTTCGCGAGGTCCGGTTGTCGGCGGGCGCCGGCTTCGTCGTCGTGGTGTGTGGCGACATGATGACCATGCCCGGGCTGCCCCGCGACCCGTCCGCGTCCCGCATCGACCTGGCCGACGACGGGACGATCCTCGGCCTGTCCTGACCCGCGCGACCGGCGTACGCGCGCTCGACTGCGAGCTCTGGTGCTGAGGATCCGGGCGTGCGAGGATTCCGTCCCCCGGGCGCTCGGTCCGGGCTGTCACTCGGGGAGAACGCATGCGAGGGAAGAGAACAGCGCGGATCGGCCTGTTCGCCACGGCACTGATCGGCGGACTGCTCGCCAACACCCAGCCGGTGGCAAGCGCCGGCCCGAGCACCTCGATCAGCCTGAAGCCGATCAACACCAAGTGCACCAGCAAGCAGAAGCAGATCAAGTGGAGGGGCGGCGAGCCGCAGTACAGCCACATCGCCAACGTCGAGAGCCGACCACGCGGCACCATGTACATCTGCTGGGGGCTGTACAAGGTCCGCGAGAGCAACAGGCGGTTCGACTGGTGGGTCGCGCACCTCGAGACGCGCTGGTACAACGACTCGGGCCCGACGCAGTGGACCGCGGACGCCTACATGAGCCAGCAGATCAGCTCCACGCAGTGGGCGGCGCACAACACCGAGAGCGCCACCGGCTCGTTCACGTCGAACAAGGAGTGCGGACAGCCGTTCACGGTGTCCGCGGGCTTCTACGGCGCCAGCGTGTCCAGCACCCAGCAGCTGTGTGACAGCTACCGCGTCACCCGCCGCGTCTTCGACGGGAACAGCGCCTTCTGGGACTCCGCGAAGGTCGGCAAGATCGACCGGGTCGAGACGGTGTACATGCAGAAGGTCCGCCGGGGGTCGACCCGGCCGACGTTCAACTTCGGAGTCGAGATCCCGCGCTACAGCTACACGCACAACGGCGTGATCTGGATCCGGAACACCGACTACAAGTGGGTCACGCCCAAGATCTGACCTGCTCGCCTCGGCTCAGTCGCCCAGCTCCGCACGCCGGCGGACGACGTACTCCTCGAGCTCGGCGCGGACCGCGTCGTCCAGGGGCGGGCGCTCGTACTCCTCGAGCCGCTTCTTGTAGATCTCGCCGGCCCGGGCCGAGGCGTCCTTGCCGCCGTTGCGCATCCAGCGCTCGTAGTTCTCGGAGGAGGACAGCAGCGGACGGTAGAAGCACGTGCGGAAGCGCTCCATCGTGTGCATGGCACCCAAGAAGTGGCCGCCGTGGCCCACCTCCTCGTGGGCGCCGAAGGCCAGCGAGTCCTCGTTGATCTCGAGCGGGGTGAACTCCGCATGCATCATCTGCAGCAGCTCGATGTCCACGATGAACTTCTCGTAGCCCGCGACCAGGCCTCCCTCGAGCCAGCCGGCCGAGTGCATCACCCAGTTCGCGCCGGCCAGGAAGGTCGGCAGCAGGGTCATCAGCGCCTCGTAGCCCGCCTGCGCATCGGGGACCTGGGACGAGGTGAGCCCGCCACCGGTGCGGAACGGCAGTCCGAAGTGACGGGCGATCTGCCCGGTGCACAGCAGGCCCAGCCCGGACTCCGGCGTGCCGAAGGTGGGCGAACCCGACTGCATGTCGATGTTGGACAGGAAGGAGCCGAAGATCACCGGCGTCCCCGGCCGGATCAGCTGGGAGAGGGCGATGCCCGAGAGGGCCTCGGTGATCTGCTGCACCAGCGCCGCCGGGATCGTCACCGGCGACATCGCACCCATGAGGATGAAGGGGGTCAGTACGACGGGTTGCCCCGCGGTGGAGTACTCGAACTGCGCCTCGAGCATCCGGTCGTCCCAGCGGAGCGGCGAGTTGCAGTTGATCAGCGAGATGGTGGCCGGCGTCTCCTCGATGGCCTCGCGCGAGCCGAACAGGATCGAGGTCATCGCCAGGGTGTCCGCGGCGTTGACGCCCGACACCACGTTGCCCATGTAGACCTTGTCGGTCAGCGTCTGGAGCGCGTAGGTCATGTCGAGGTGCCGGCTGTCGAGCGGCGTGTCGTTCGGCTCGCAGATCACCCCGCCCGCGGAGTCCAGCACCGGGAACGACTGGGCGAGCTTGGTGAAGTTGCGGAAGTCCTCCATCGTCGCGTCGCGGCGCACCTCGCCCTCGCGCACGAACGGGGGGCCGTAGACCGCGCCGAACGCCATCGCGTCACCCCCGATGTGGATCGAGTGCTCCGGGTTGCGCGCCTGGACGTCGAACTCGGAGGGAGCCTTCGCCACCTGCTCCAGGACGAAGTCCGGATCGAGGAACACGGTGTTGTCCTCGACCCTCTGACCCGCGCCGCGGAACAGCTCCAGCGCCCGGGGGTCCATGAACTCCACGCCGATCTCGGTCATCAGTCGCCGCCATCCCCCATCGAGGGTGGCCATCGCCTGCTCGGACAGCACCTCGTAGCGCGGCATCCGGTTGCGGAACATCGGTCCTCCTGCGGTCACGGCCGCACCGGCCCCGGAGTCGCGTGGTTGCTTGACCCGGGCACGGTTCGGCTCTTAGCCTCATCATGTGGAACCAGAGTTCCACATCATGGAACCTTCGGGAACCCCGCATCGAGGAGACGTTCGTGAGCGAGACCGCCGCAGCCACGGCCCCCGGAACCCGGGCCGTCGACCGCGCGGCCGACCTGGTCTCCACCGTCGTCCGCGCCGACGAGCCGCAGACCTTCGCCGCCCTGCAGGAGTCCTCCGGGTTGGCGAAGTCGACCACGTCGCGGATGCTGACCGCCCTCGAGCGCTCCGGCCTGCTCGAGCGCGACGCCGCCGGCTCCTACGTCGCCGGCTCCCTGTTCTGGCTGTACGCCGCCCGGCACGACCCCTATGAGGAGCTCGTGCGCCTGGCCCGCCCGGCCATGGAGGCGATCGGCGAGGACACGCAGGAGACCGTGCACCTGAGCGTGGCCCGCGGCGACCGGGTGGTGCAGGTGGCCCAGGTCGACTCGCGCTACCTGCTCGGCACGCGGGACTGGACCGAGGTCGACGTACCCGCCCACTGCTCGGCGCTCGGCAAGGTGTTCCTGGGCTGGGGCGTGCTCACGGTGCCGGACGGTGCGCTGTCCGCGCAGACCGGGGCGACCCTCACCGATCCCGAGCGGCTGCGCCTGGACGTCACGCGCGCCCGCCGACGCGGATGGGCGGTCACCGCGGACGAGCTCGAGGTCGGCCTGACCGGCGTCGCCGTGCCGGTGCACGGCCCCCGGGGCGACGTGGTCGCCGCGCTCGGCATCTCCGGTCCCACGCAACGGTTGCAGGGTCCGCTTCGACGAGCTCGGCCGAAGCCTGCTCGAACATGCCACGCAGCTCTCGACGCTGCTGCGAGGTCGCACACCCAAGGAGGGGGTCGCATGACCGTCACCCCAGCGAGACACCCACTGCGCTCACACGTCACCGGAGGTACCGCATGACACCGGAGGAGATCCTGCAGGGTCTGTACGACGAGACGCTGGTCGGCAACGCCCCGCGTGTCCTCGAGCTGACCGAGGAGGGGCTGGCCACCTCGATGGAGCCGCAGACGCTGCTCTTCGACGCGCTGATCCCGTCGCTCGAGGAGGTGGGCGCGCGGTTCGAGCGCGGCGACTTCTTCGTGCCCGAGATGCTCATCGCCGGCCGCGCGATGGCCGGCGCGATGGAGCGGCTGCGCCCGCTGCTCGCCGAGACCGGGGTGCAGACGGTCGGCAAGTTCCTGATGGGCACGGTCAAGGGCGACGTCCACGACATCGGCAAGAACCTCGTCAACATCATGCTCGAGGGCGCCGGGTTCGAGGTCATCGACCTCGGGGTCCAGGTGGCACCCGAGAAGTTCGTCTCGGCGATCGAGGAGCACCAGCCCGACATCGTCGGGTTCTCGGCGTTCCTGACGACCACGATGCCGATGTTCAAGGCGAACATGAACGCCCTCGAGAAGGCCGGCCTGCGCGACGCGGTGGTCGTGATGGTCGGCGGCGCCCCGGTCACCCAGGAGTACGCCGATGCGGTCGGTGCCGACGGGTACGCCGCGGATGCCTCCGCGACGGTGAAGAAGGCCAAGGCCCTGATCAACGAGCGCCGGGCCAGGGTTCCGGCATGAGCACCCCCGTCGCATGCTCGCGCCGCTCCGCTGCGGACCGGGACTCCGCATGAACGGCCCCCCGCTGCACACCGTCCTCCGCTCGGCCACCCGCGAGGTGGTGCTCGGCCACGACCAGCGGTTCTGCCTGATCGGCGAGCGGATCAACCCGACCGGCCGCCGGATCTTCCAGGAGCAGCTGCGGGCCGGGGACCTGTCGGCCATCGAGCGGGACGTGGCGGCGCAGGTGGCGGGCGGGGCCGACGTCCTCGACGTCAACATGGGTGTGCCGCTCACCGACGAGGCCGAGCTGCTGGCCAAGGCGATCACGCTGATCCAGAGCCTCACCGACGTCCCGATCTGCATCGACTCCTCGGTCGTCGAGGCGCTCGAGGCCGGCCTGTCGGCGTACCAGGGCCGGGCGCTGGTCAACTCGGTCACCGCCGAGGACGACCGGCTCGCGGCGATCCTGCCGCTGGTCAAGAAGTACGACGCCGCCGTCATCGCGCTGCCCAACGACCACGACGAGATCCCGATGGAGGCCGACAAGCGCCTCGACCTGGTCGCGAAGATCATCCGGGTCGCGACCGAGGAGTACGGCATCGCGAAGGCGGACATCGTGATCGACCCGCTGGCGATGCCGATCGGCGCCGACACGACGAACTCGTTGGTGACCCTCGACACCATGCGCCGGATCCGCGACGAGCACGGGCTGAACATGACCTGCGGCGCGTCCAACACCTCCTTCGGCATGCCCGACCGGCACACCCTGGGCGCGGCCTGGCTGCCGATGGCGATGACCGCCGGCCTCACCAGCGCGATCATGGACACCCGGACACCGAAGATCGTCGAGGCGGTCAAGGCCGCCGACGTGTTCCTGGACCACGACGAGTGGGGCATGGCCTGGATCGCGGCCCACCGGGCGAAGGCGGCCGCGACGGCATGAGCACACCACGGGGAACGCATGAGTGACGGCGTCCCGGACGTCGACCTCCAGGCCGTACGCCGCGAGGGCCTGCTGGCCCCGTCGGGCTCCGGGACCGCGCCGCACGACGGCACCGGCCGGGTCTCGCTCTCGTTCACCGTGCTGGACCCGGACCCCGCGCGCACCGCACAGCGCCAGGTCCGCGTCCCGCCCGGCGTCACGGTCTTCGACTCCGCGTCGTGGAACGGCATCGCGATCGACTCCACCTGCGGCGGGCACGGCACCTGTCACAAGTGCCGGGTCCGGATCGACGAACCCACCCCGATCTCCCGCCACGACGTCAAGACGTTCACCCGGGAGCAGCTCGACGGCGGCTGGCGGCTGGCCTGCCTGGTCAACGCGACCCGCGACCTGACCGTCGACGTACCCCCGCTGACCACGCGCCCCAAGGCAGCCACCGTCGGTGTCGGGCGCCAGGTGATCCTGCGGCCGGCGATCCAGAAGCGCTACGTCGAGCTCGACGAGCCGACGCTCGCCGACCAGCGCAGCGACCTGGACCGGCTGCTGGCGGCGGTGGACGACCTGGAGCCACGACCCGACCTGCACGTGCTGCGCCGGCTGCCGACGGTGCTGCGGTCGGCCGACTTCAAGGTGACCGCCGTGGTCGTCGACGAGGCCCTGGTCGACGTCGAGCCCGGCGACACCACCGGCACGCAGTACGCCATCGCCTTCGACCTGGGCACCACGACGGTGGTCGCCACCCTCCTCGACGTCTCGACCGGCACCCCGGTCGCGGTGGCGTCGATGCTCAACCGTCAGCAGCCGTTCGGCGGCGACGTGATCACCCGGATCAGCGCCACGATGCTCGACCCGGACACCCTGGGCCGGCTGCAGCGGGCGGCCGCGGAGACCCTGTCGACGCTGGCCGCGCAGGTCTGCGCCGAGGGGGAGGTCGACCCCGGCCACGTCTACGAGGTGGCGCTCGCCGGCAACGCGACGATGACCGCGCTGGCACTCGGCATCGACCCGGAGCCGCTGGGCGTCGCGCCGTTCATCATGTCGGTCGCCCACCCACCCGTCGTCCTCGCGGCCGACCTGGGGCTGGCCCTGCACCCGGGCGCCCGCGCGGCCCTGTTCCCGGCGCTCGGGGCGTACGTCGGCGGCGACATCGTGGCCGGGATGCTGGCCACCGGCATGGACCGCGACAAGCGCACGCGCCTGTTGATCGACGTCGGCACCAACTGCGAGATCGTGCTCAGCGACGGCGACCGCATCGTCTCCACCGCCGCTCCCGCCGGCCCCGCGTTCGAGGGCGGTGCCATCCGGTGCGGGATGCGGGCCGCCGAAGGGGCGATCGAGGTGGTCCGGCTGCGGGGCGACGGGGACGACCCGGTCTCCCTCGGCGTGATCGGCGACCTCGAGCCGAAGGGCCTGTGCGGATCGGGCCTGGTGGACGTGGTCGCCGAGCTGGTCAAGGTCGGGATGCTCGACGGCTCCGGCAGGTTCGTCCCGGACGACGTCGCGCCGACGGTGGCGCCGGCCCTGGCCGACCGTCTCACCCGGATCGGCGACGAGCGCGTGTTCGTGCTGCACCGCCCCCACCCCGAGGCCGACCCCGCCGACTGCGTGGTGCTCTCCCAACGCGACGTCCGTGAGCTCCAGTTCGCCAAGGCGGCCATCTCCACGGGCTGGTCGCTGCTGCTCGACGAGCTCGACCTGGACCCGGGCGACATCCAGCAGGTGCTGTTGGCCGGGTCGTTCGGCAGCTACCTCTCCCCCGCGTCCGCGGTGCGGATCGGGATGGTGCCGAAGCTGCCGGTCCTGCGCATCGTCTCCGCCGGCAACATCGCCGGCGAGGGGGCCAAGATGGCCCTGCTCTCGCTGCGAGAGCGGGCCGGTGCCACCGCGCTGACGAAGGAGGTGGCCTATGTCGAGCTCTCCGACCGCCCCGACTTCAACGACCGGTTCGTCGACCAGCTCGCCTTCGGCGACTGACCGGTCCGCGCGGACCGCCCTGGTCGCCTGCGGCGCGCTCGCCCAGCCCGCCGCCGCCATCGCCGCTCGTCGCGGCTGGCCGCTGGACGTCCACCCGTTGCCGCCGCTGCTCCACAACCGTCCCGAGCGCATCGCCGGCGAGGTGCGGCGTACCGCCGAGGCCCTGCTGCCGGCGTACCGGAAGGTGGTGGTGGGGTACGCCGACTGCGGCACCTACGGCGCGCTGGACGAGGTGTGCCGTGATCTCGGGGTGGCCCGGCTGGAGGGGCTGCACTGCTACGACCTCTACGCCGGTGCGGAGCGCCTGGAGCGGTTCTTCGACGAGCAGCCCGGCACCTACGTGCTCACGGACTTCCTGGTGCGGTCCTTCGCCCGGACGGTGCTCCAGGAGCTCGGGCTCGACCGGTGGCCCGAGCTGCACGAGGCGTACTTCAAGCACTACACGCGGGTGGTGTGGCTGGCCCAGGCGCCCGATGCCGAGCTGCGTTCCCTGGCGCAGGAGGCGGCGGACCGGCTGGGTCTGCCGCTCACGGTCGTGGAGACCGGGGACTCCGGTCTCGTGCGGGCGCTCGCCGCGCTGGTCGAGGGCTGAGCACCGCCACCTGCCCGGACGTCATACGAGGTGGTCGCCCGGGCAGCCAGTGCGCATGACGCAGCGGCGGACGTCATACGAGGTGGTCGCCCGAGCCGCCGGATCGCATGACGTAGGGGGGACGTCATACGAGCAGGTCGCCCGAGCAGCCGGATCGCATGACGCAGCGGCGGACGTCATACGAGCAGGTCGCCCGAGCAGCCGGATCGCATGACGTCGTCGACCGGCGACTTCACCCGCGAAGCCGGCGCAGCAGGTCCTCGCGCCAGGCCTCGGTCGCCGCGATCTGGTTGAAGGTGAACACGTGCAGGCCCTCGACCCCCGCATCGGGCATCGCCAGCGCCGCGGCGCACTGCTCGAGGAACCGTTCGCCGGTGAAGCCGCCGGGGGCGGCCAGTCGGGCGAGCGTGCCCTTGTGCTTGACCAGGAACCGGGTGGACTCCCCCACGCCGATCTTCGTCGCCATCGCCAGCAGCTTGGTCCGCTCCACCGGACCCGGTACGCCGAGCAGCAGCGGCATCGTGATCCCGCGGTCGCGCACCCGCCGCACCCAGACCCGGATCGCGGTCGGGTCGAAGGTGAGGTTGCTGACCACGTGGGTGGCGTACCGGCGCTTGTCCCACATCGACTGCACCGTGAGGTCGTCGGTGATGGTGGGGTGTGACTCGGGGTAGCCGGTGATGCCGACCTGCGAGAACGGGCGACCCAGGTCGGCCAGGTCCTCCAGGAGGGCCAGCGCGTCCGGATAGGTGTCGTCCGCGTCGGCGTCCCCGCCCGGCACGAAGACCCGGTTGACGCCCTTCCCGGTCAGGCGGTCGCAGATCTCGGCCAGCTCCCCGCGCCCGTGCACCATGCGCGCGGCCAGGTGCGGCACCGCGGTGTAGCCGTGGCCCGCGAGCCGCTCCGCGAGGTCGAGGGTGGCGGCGAGACCCTTGCCCGGCGAGGCGGTCACGGTGATCACGCGGTCCCGCGGCAGGTGCGCGAGCACCGTGTCCTCGGCGGACGGCGTGGGCAGCACCTCGTAGCGGGCGTGCTCGACCAGGCGGGTCAGCAGCTCGGCGTGCAGCCTGTTGCGCATGATGAGACTCGTTTCGTGATGCGCATCAATTCGCGTCAGCGTACCGCGCCGAGGACGTCCCGGCCAAGGGCTCCCGGCTCCTCAGTGGACTCGGCCGAGCTCCAGCAGCAGTACGCCGCCCGCGATGAGCGCGATACCGCCCGCCATGACGGGGGTCAGCGGTTCGTCGAAGAGGGCCTTCGACGCGATCGCCGTGAGGGCGATGCCGACCGCGGCCCAGACGCCGTACGCGAACCCGAGCCCCATCCCGTGGCCGAGCGCCATCGACAGGCAGAGGAACGCCAGCAGATAGGCGCTGACGACCACGGCGTACCACCCGCGACGACTGATCGCCACCCGCAGTGCCAGGGTCCCCATCACCTCGAACAGGATGGCGGCCACCAGGAGGAGCGGGGCCATCAGGCGGGACCACTGCGGCCGTGCGTCCGCGCGGAGCGGGACCCCACCTCGACCAGGAGGACACCGACCACCACCAGCGCGAGCCCCACCCCCATCAGCCGGGTGATGGTCTCGCCGAAGAGCCGGGCCGACATGACCGCGGTGGCGGCGACCCCGAGGGCGGCCCACATGCCGTAGGCGACGCCGAGCGGCATCCCCCGGCGCAGCACGGCCGCCAGGGCGGCGAACGACGCCACGTAGCCGAGCACGGCCACCACGTAGAGGCCCGGGTGGTCGAGCGCCGCCTTCAGGGACAGCGTGGCGGTCACCTCGACGGCGATGGCGGCTGCGAGGAGGACCCACGTCGTCATCCGGCCGCACCCCGCCCGAGAAGCTCGAGCCCGAGGCGCAGTACCTCGGGCCTGTCCTGCTGGGCCAACGGCGCGTAGCCGCTGGCATCGGCGAACCAGCAGCCGTCGGCCGCGAGACGAACCGCCTGCAGCCGGGCTCGCTCCGGAGCCGGCAGGTCCTCGGGAACCTCGACCCACACGCGAAGGCGCTCGGACCAGCGCTCGATGAGGCGGTCGCGCAACCGTGGGTCGCTGAGCATGACGAGGTCGGACCCGTCGTGCGGGGACGTGAGCGCCCAGCGGAGGTAGGCCGCCAGGCGCTCCCCGGTCGTCGGACTCGTGGCACCGGCCGGCAGGAGGCCCTCCAGCACCCGTTCGCACCGGTCGACCACACGATCGACCAGGGCCGTCATCAGCGCCTCCTTCGTCGGGAAGTGATACATGAGGCCGGGCTTGGTCAGACCGGCGGCGCGAGCCACCGAGTCCAGCGAGAGGGGATCGCCGTGCCGAACGAGGTCGACGGCTCGGTCCAGAGCCTCGTCACGGAGGGAGGGACGGTGGGCAGGGCGAGACATGGGAAAAGGCTACCTTCCAACTGGTAAAGAAACTAGGGAGAACCGGTGGCCCGAGCCGCGGCGAAGCGTCGCGCTCGGCGCCCGGGCCCGCTACGGTGGCGGACAACCTCGGCGATCACCGGAGGTCAGAATGCGGGTGCTCTTTGCCGACGCCGTCGGCGAGTCGACAGTCACCGAGCTCGAGGCGCGCGGCCACACCTGCGTCGTCGACACCGGGCTGAAGGCGGGTGACCTGCCGAGCAGCCTCGGCGGGTTCGACGCGCTGGTGGTGCGCAGCACCAAGGTCGTTCGCGAGGTGTTCGAGAACGCCGACCGGCTCGCCCTGGTGATACGCGCCGGCGCCGGCACGAACACCATCGACACCGAAGCCGCCGCGGCGCGCGGGGTGCTGGTCGCCAACCTGCCCGGCCGGAACGCGGTAGCGGTGGCCGAGCTGACGATGGGCCTCCTGCTCGCCGTGGACCGGCGGATCGTCGACAGCACGGTCGACCTGCGGTCCGGTCGCTGGAACAAGGCGGCGTACGGCGGGGCGCGTGGCCTGTTCGGCTCCACGATGGGCATCCTCGGACTCGGCTCGATCGGGCTCGAGGTGGCCGCGCGCGCCCGGGCTTTCGGGATGGACGTCGTGACGCTGGAGAAGCCCGGTCGCGACGAGAGCGTCCTGTCCCGCGTGGAGGAGCTGCACATCGGCATGGCCGGGTCCCTGGCGGAGCTGCTCCCGGCCTGCGACGTCGTCTCCCTCCATCTGCCGTCCGGACCGGACACGCTCGGCCTGGTCGACCGGTCCTTCCTCGGCCAGATGAGGCGCGGGTCCATCCTGCTGAACACCTCGCGGGGCGACCTCGTGGACGAGGGCGCGCTGCTCGACGCGCTCGACGAACGAGACCTGCGCGCCGGACTCGACGTGTACGACGACGAGCCCGGTTCCGGATCGGCCGCCTGGGTCTCACGGCTCGCCGGGCACCCGCGCGTGGTCGGCACCCACCACATCGGGGCTTCCACCCGGCAGGCCCAGGACGCCATCGCCGCCGGGGTGGTGGAGGTCATGGACGCCTTCGTCCGGGGTGAGACCCCCAACTGCGTCAACCTGACGCCGAGCCGGATCGGCTCCGCCACGCTCACGGTGCGACACCTGGACCGGGTCGGCGTCCTCGCCCACGTCCTGGACCGGCTGAGCCGTGACCGGCTCAACGTCGAGCACATGCAGAACCGGGTCTTCCGTGGCGGGGCCGCCGCGGTGGCGACGATCGACGTGGCCGGACGCCTCTCGGACGACCTGCTCGCCGACCTGGCGGCACTGCCTGACGTCTTCGGGGTCTCCGCGACCACCATCGACGACCCGAGCTGACGGCCTCCCTCGACCGAGCTCCACCCTGGGCGTCTCAGTCAGGGTCGCGGCTGCTGGACGGATCCGGTCCGCTCGCTGCGGTGCTGCTGCCACGCGAGCGCGACGGTCGCGGCCACGATGACGACCGCGCCCAGCCACTGGCGCGGCTCCAGCCGTTCACCGACCAGGTAGCCGGCCGCCACCCCGAACACCGGGATGAGCGGGAGGAACGAGCCCGCGTACGACGCCGGGACCTGCCGGAGCCCGGTCAGGAAGAACCAGAAGCCGAGGCCGTAGTAGAGGACACCCGAGGCCGCCGCCCCCAGCAGCACCGCGAGCGGCACCCCGTCGAGATCCCATCCCGGGCCGCCGGCCACCCCGACGACCGCGACCAGGGCGAGGGCGAACACCAGCGCCGCCGCCTGCTGGGCGAGCACCACACTCAGCGACGAGTCGTCGAGCATCAGGCGCCGGGTGAGCACCGTGTAGACCCCACAGCACCCGATGGAGACCAGCGTGAGCGTGATGCCGGTGGCGTCACCGGAGACCCCGGGCTGGTAGACGACGACGAGCACTCCGGCGATCGCGACCGCGACCGAGGCCGCGAGCGGGGTCGGGACGTGCTCGCGGAGCACGAGCGCGGCGAGCAGCAGGATGACGACGGGTTCGAGGGCCCACAGCAGGACGGACATGCTGGCGGTGATGGTCGTCAGGCCGATGAGACCCAGCGCATAGGCGGCCCCGGGATTGAGGACCCCGAGGGCGGCGAGGCGACGCACCGGTGGCGTCCACGTCAGCGGTTCCCGACGGGCGACGGTCACGGCGAGGAGGAAGGCACAGCTGGCGGCCAGCTGCAGCGGCAGAAGCGTGAGCGGGGCGACGTCGTCGACGACCTGCTTGGTGACGACGGTGCCGACGCCCCAGCTGGCGGCTGCTCCGACGAGGGCCGCGACCGCGGCGAGCGTCGGGGGCGCGCCCCGATGTGACAGGCGAGTGGGCATGGCGATGCTCCGGTGAAGGCCGAGGTGGGCGGGCGTGAGCGTGGGCGCCGCATCGCGGCGCCGGGACGTCAGCTCGCGGGTTCCTCGCTGTCGCAGCAGTCGTAGGCCGGTATCCGGCCCGGCTTCGCCGGCCGCCGCGAGCACCCTTGCCCTGTCACGTCGGCCACGCTACTCCCGGTCGAGCATCCGGGTCGAGCATCCGGGTCGAGCATCCGGGTCGAGTCAGGCAGCTCACCAGCTCGCGAGGAAGTAGAGCACCCCGCCCAGGCTGGAGAGGACGCCGAGCATCACGGCCGCACCGCCCAGCACCCGGGCCCACTCGGCCGCGGCCGCGTTCGCCGCCTGGAACGCCACCGCGGTCGCCGCGAACGGCAGCAGCGCGATGAGGAGGCGGCCCGGCTCCGGCTCGGACAGCAGGAAGGAGGGCGGTCCGGCGATCAGGTGCTCGAGCGAACCCCACGCGCCCAGCAGCAGCGCGACGATGAAGGTGAAGGACGCGACGACGCGCGCCTCGGCAGTGGCGTTCATGCGCGCATGGTAGGGCGGTGGCGCCGGGTCGACCGGGCGCCACGCCTGACGGGCGGGTCACCACGATCACACGAGGTGCGCGCCGGCTCCCACCCGGCCCGCTCGAGCGGTTCGAGCCGTTCGACAGGATCGCCGACGCATCAGAGGAGGCGAAGCGCCAGCTTCGGACAGACCCGCACGGCCTCGCGGGCCCGGTTGACCAGGTCGGGAGTGACCGGGCCGTTCACGATCGGGTAGCCCCACTCGTCGAGGTCCACGAGCTCGGGGAAGACCTCGTGGCACAGGCCTCGGGCCTGGCAGGCCGGCCAGTCGACGCGCAGCTGACGGGTCACGACGCCTCGCCCTCCCAGTCCGGTACGGCGTGCAGCCGGCGTGCCCGTTCGGAGGAGCGCGCCCGCCGGGCGTGGCCGCACGCCCCCCGCACGTGGAGGTCGACCTCGTCCGGCATCGCGACCAGCAGCGAGCGGACCAACCGGACGGTGCCGTCGGGGTGGGCGCACGCCCCCCGGCGCTCCACGAGCCCGGCCAGCTGCCTCACCCGGTCCGTGCCACCGCGGCCGTCCGCGACCGCGCGGACGGCCGTCGCGAGCGCCGGAAGGCCGTTGAGGCAGGGGCCGCAGCGGCGGGCGCTCTGGCCCGCCAGGTAGTCCACGATCCGGCTGGTCAGGCGCACCGGGCACTCGAACGATCCTGGGGTGAAGACGACTCCCGCGCCGACGGGGGCGCCGAGTGCCCGCATCCCGTCCACCGACAGCCTGAGCGACGCGAGCGTCGGCCACGTGACCCAGCTGCCGTGGAAGCCGCCGATGAGGGCGGGTCGTCCGTGTGCCTCGACGTCGAGCACGTCACGCAACCGCGCGCCGTACTCCACCTCGCGGACGACAGGACGCTGGTCCCGGAGCCCGAGCGTCAGCAGCGTGGTGCCGGGCTCCGCGGGCGTGCCGTGGCGGCGGTGTCCGGCCTCGCCCCGGTGCAGCAGCCAGCCGACCTGCGCCCACGTCTCGGCATTGGACAGCAGGGTCGGACGGCCGCGATGGCCCTGGACCGCCTCCGGTTGCCAGGCCGTGACCGGATAGCCGGGTCGCCCGGCCATCAGCTCGAGCACGGCCCGGGCCTGACCCGCGACGAAGCGGTTGTCGGCCACGTGCTCGTGCACGCGGAGCCCGTCATCCCGTTCCGCCAGGGCGGCCCGCAGCCGTGCGGCCGCCTCCCGGCGCTCGCCGGGGAGCACCACATGCAGGTCGCGGGCGCCGAGCGCCTGCGCGGTGGCGACCGCCCCGTCGAGGACGAGGTGGGGGCGGGTCAGGGCCAGGGCCGAGTCCTTGGCAGAGGCGGGCTCGCCCTCGCTCGCGTTGATGACCACGGCGGGGCGACCCCGTCCGTCGGCGGCAGCCCGGAGCTTCGTGGCGAACGGGAACGCGGCCCCGCCCCGCCCGCGCAGGTGGACCCGTTCGGCGAGGTGGGCCAGGGCGTCCACGTCCGTGGTGGGAACGGCGAAGTAACGGTCGCGGTGGCTGGCCAGACCCGGCCCGTCGGAGATGCCCGCGAGCAGGGCCGGCCCGGGCCGGACATCGACCGCGCCCGGGATCGGGACGGGCGACCGAGACGACGGGGTCATCCGGGAACCCCGGTGACGGCACGGCGGCGCATCGACCCGATGCCCTGCACGACGCGGACCACGACGGCCAGCCCGACGGTCCCGATGCAGGCCAGGGTCAGCGGCAGTCCCCACACGACGTCGGACGTCTCGTCGGTGCCGATCCCGATCCCGTGGGCGACCCCGAGCCCCCAGGCGGCGTACGACAGGAGATGCACCAGCCACCACGACCGGTACGACAGCCGGGCGCGGACCAGGCTGGTCAGCACGATGACCACCAGCAGGTCGAGGGAGAGGGCGCCGAGCCCGAGCCACAACGGAAGGTAGCCGCCGTTCACCGGGACGAACGCATCCCACCAGCGGATGTCGACGAAGGTGTCGAGGATCGCGGACGCGACATGAGCGACGAGGAGCGCGACGGACAGCAGGGAGATGTTGCGGTGCAGGTCCTGCCGGACGAACTGCGGCACCCGGCCACCCGCCCGGCCCGACGACGCGAGCACGCCGAGCAGCATCGAGGCCGTGAGCAGCACGAGCAGCACCACACCGGTGCCGCGGTTGACGTACCAGAGGAGGGGCCCGTCGGTCATGCCACCTCACCGTCCTGCGGCGTGGCCGGCTCCGGCCAGTCGCCGACCCGGTGCACGGCGCCGTCCGTGCTGACGAGCCGCGCGGTGACCTGACGGGCCGCCAGCCAGGCCGGTGCCGCGCTGCCGAGTACGACGGCCGCCGTGCTGGCCACATTGGCCGCCAGGCAGGAGGGCCCGGTGGCCGTCACCAGGCGCCAGGTCTCCTCGACCGGCAGGTCCGTCCTCGGGTCCAGCAGATGGTGACGGCCGGCCCCGTGCCGGGTCCAGCGGCGGACCCGGGTGCTGCTCGTCGCCAGACCGCCGCCGGCGACGTCGACCACCTCGTCGAAGGGTGAGTCGACATGCTCGCTGATCCCCACGGGCCAGGTCTCGGCGCCGGGGCCCGCGATGCGGACGTCCCCTCCCACACTGATCAGCACGTCCGCGCCGAGCGCGTCCACACAGGCGGTGGCGATCAGGTCGGCCGCCCATGCCTTCGCCGTGGCGCCGAGGTCAAGCGCGGTACCGAGCGGGATCCGCACCGCACCGGCGGTGTCGAGGTCGATCTGCCGCCACGCCTGGTGTGGGCGGGGCTCGGCAGGCGTCGCGAGCTCGCCGGGCAGGTCCGGGACCGCCTCCAGCTCGGCGAAGTCCCGGTCGTAGCCGAGATGGACCAGCGTCCGGCCGAGCAGCGGGTCCACCAGGCCGTCGCTCTCCCTGGCCGCTTCCACGGCGACCGCGACCGCCCTGGCGAGGATCGGATCGATCTCCACCCAGGTTCCCGGCGCCCCGTTGACCCGGCTCAGGTCGGAGTCGTCACGGAAGCGACTGCACGTCCGATCGACCTCGGCGAGCACCTCGTCCGCCAGCGCCCGGGCGTGCGCGAGGTGTTGGTCGTGCCGGACCGCCAGGACCACGTAGGTGCTCCACGCCGGGAAGCGCGTCGTCGCCGTCATGACCCACTGCTGGGGGCCGGCGGCGGCGGAGGTGGGGGTGGCGGCGGGGGCTGCGGTGCGGGTGAGCTCCTGGCCGGAGCGGCACCTCCTCCGCCGCCGCCGCCCGAGGGAGTCGCGGGAGCGGGATACGCGGAGGGAGCGCGGACCGCGCCGCCTGCCCCGGGCGCGACCCGCGTCGCAGCGCGGACGTAGCGGGTGACGACACGGACCCGCGCCGGCCTCCGGCCGACGATGACCGTTCGCGGCTTCGCCTTCTCGAGTGCCACGAGGTACTCCGCCTGCCGCCGTGCCGCCGTCGCCTCGGCATCCCGCTGCTGGGCGGCACGCGACGCCTGCTCGGCCTCGTAGTCGTGCGCCGCGGCACCCATCACCCATCCGGTCGCGGTCAGGGCCACGGCGGCGGTGGCGCCGGTCGCCACGTTGACTGCGAAGCGGTGCCGGTCGCGCGTCCTGGGGGTGTACGCCATGGGAACAGGGTCGGTGCCGGGCCACCAAGTGCGCCTCATCGTCTCGTTAATTCCGGCTCATGACCCGGGCGCGTTCTTGACCCAAACTTGAGGCGCCCGCGACGCGGGCATATCGTGCGCGGCCACATCATCTGAGCCATGAGAAGCACGAGCGCACTGGTCGGTCTGGCGGCTGTCGCGGCCGGAACCGTCGGAGCGGCCTGGGCCTACGACGCCGCGGCGCCGGCCGAGGAGCCCGTCCCCGTGGCCTCCCCCTCGCAGCCGACCGTGAAGGCGGTGGCCAAGCGTCCGCGACTGGTCTGGGCGCCCTGCCGGCCCCCGGCCACGCTCCACCACGGCGCCTGCGTGACCGACGTGGTCCGCACCGTCGTCCTCCCCGCACCCCCGGCGCCGACGGCCCCCCCGCAGAACCCCGCACCGTCGGCGCCGGTGCCCCCCGCCCGCGACGCGGGGACTCCCACGCGGGCCGGCGGTGATGACGAGGCCGAGCACGAGGACCGGGCCACGCACGACGACCACGACGATGACGACGGCGACGACGACCGCGAGCACGACGCTGAGGACGAGCACGAGGACGAGCACGAGGACGAGCACGACGGGCACGAGACCCCCGAGCCCCAGGAGCCGGAGGGGCCCTGAGGTGTCAGGCAGACCGGAGCGGCAGCGTCGCCTCGACGCGCGTGCCCCCCAGGTGGGCCGGGACCACCGCCAAGGACCCTCCGCACCCGGTCGCCGTACGCCGGGCGATGTCGAGGCCGAGGCCGGTGCTGCCGGTCCGCGGCCCGGGAGAGGGCCGGGCGATGCCCGGCCCCGCGTCCTCGACGACCAGACGCGCCGTGCCGTCGCCGGACGCGAGCGTGACTCCGAAGGGAGTTCCCTCGGGGGTGTGGGCGAACACGTTGTCGATCAACACGTCGACGAGGTCGGCGAGGTCGACCGCGGCCACCGGGACCACGACGGGTCCCGGCGGGAGGTCGACCGTGATCGCTCGACCCTGGTCCTCGGCGAGGGCCTGCCAGAAGCGGCACCGGTCGCCCACGACGTCGACCGCGTCGCTGTCGGCGGCCAGGTCGGCCCGGACCGGACGGCGGGCCTCGCGGACGATGGCGTCGATGGTGCGCTGCAGCACCGCGATGTGCACCTGCAGCCGCTGCCCCAGCCCCTGATCGGCCACCGCCTCGGCGTCCAGGCGCAGCGCCGTCACCGGGGTCCGCAGTCGGTGGGAGAGATCGGCGACCGCCGCCCGCTCCGCGGCGAGGAGCTCCACGGTCCGGTCCGCGAGCCCGTTCAGGGCGCGCGCCAGCTCCTGGGTCTCGCCGGTCCCGCGGACCTCGGCCCGCGCGGACAGGTCGCCCCCGCGGAGCCGGTGCGCGACGCCGGCGACCTCGCGGAGTGGGCTGCTGATGCGTCGGCTCAGCCGCACCGCGACCACCAGGGCGAGGACCATCAGCACCACCCCGAGACCGATGATGCCGAGCCAGGCCGGCCACACCCCCTGTCGCATCATCGTGCGGGGGACGTCGGTGCGAATGACGTCGGTGCCGTCGTCGACGACCACCGGGATGAGCACGCGCACCCCGTCGTCGTCGGTGACGGTGAACGCCTCGTTGTCCGAGAGCGCGCGCCGCACCTCGGGATCCGTCGCCAGCTCCTCGGCCGTGAGGCGACCGGAGCCGAGCACCTGGCTGTCGCTGGTGAGCACCGCGGTGTGGGGGCTGGCGCGCCCGTCGAGGTCGACGACGAGGGCGGGCAGCTGCGGGTCGCCCGAGAGGCTGGCGACCAGGATCGCGACGTTGCGGGCCTCCTGGTCGGCGGCGGCGGTCGCCCGGTCCTCGGCGAGCGTCTGCACCAGCAGGCACAGCGGGATGACGAAGGAGACCACCACGGCCGACGTCGTGGTGATGACCAGCCATGAGATCCGGCGACGCATCAGGAGGAGGTCTCTGGGTCGACGAGGCGGACCCCGACACCTCGCACGCTGATCAGGTAGCGGGGCGCCGCCGCGGTCTCGCCGAGCTTGCGGCGCAGCCACGACAGGTGGACGTCGACGGTGCGGTCGGAACCGCCGTACGCCTGCTGCCACACCTCCGCCAGCAGCTCACGCTTGGTGACCACGTCGCCACGGCGCTGGGCCAGTGCCAGCAGCAGGTCGAACTCCCGACGGGCCAGGTCGACGGCGTCGCCTCCCAGGGCGACCGTCCGGGTGCGCTCGTCGATGACCAGGTCACCGATGCGGAGCGGCTCGGGTGCCGAACCCCGGCCTCCGCGGCGGAGCACCGCGCGGATCCGCGCCGCCACCTGCTCGGTGCCGAACGGCTTCACCACGTAGTCGTCGGCGCCCGCATCCAGGGCCCGGACCATCGTCTGGTCGTCGTCCTGCGCGGTAATGACGATGATCGGTACGTCGCTCGCGGCGCGCACCATCGAGAGCAGCGTGAGACCCTCGACGTCAGGAAGGCCGAGGTCCAGCAGCACGACCTCGGGCTTCTCCTGAAGGATCAGGTCCAGCCCGGCCAGGGCGGTGCCGGCGGTGCTGACCGCGTGGCCACGCTCGGCCAGGCCGCGGTGCACCGCAGAGCGGATCGCCGCGTCGTCCTCGATGACGAGGATGCTGGTCATGTTCGGAAGGGTACGACCACGGGCACGTCGGTGGGTCCCCGCAACCGGGTGGACGGTGAACCATGAACAACGACAGGCGCAGCTGGGCGATGGGGGCCCTCGTCTGGGTGCTCGTGGTGCTCGCCGGCTCCAGCCTGGTCTGGGTCGTCATCTCCCAGGCGGGCGCCGGTGTGGCCCCGCGACCGGGAGCGTCCGTGGCCGCCGGCGATCCGGTCGTCCACGCGGCGCCACCGACGCCTCCGCGCACCGTCCGCTCCCCCGGGCCGGCGACCGAGCAGCCGACGTTGCGGCCCGCGCGACCCAGCTCCCCTGTGTCATCTCCGACCGACGGCCCGTCGGTGTCCTCGTCCCCTTCCGCGGCCCCGACCCCATCCGCGGCCCCGACGGATGGGTCCGAGCCGGGGCCCGGAACGCGGTCGACCCAGGCACCGACCTCCCGGTCGACGGCGACAGCGGCGTCGCGGCGTACGTGGTCGGGCACCGGAGGCAGCGTCGTCGTCGAGTGCGCGGGCAACCGGAGCCGGCTCGTCGCGGCACAGCCCGACGGTGGGTTCGCCGTCGAGGTAGGGAGCCGGGGGCCGGAAGAGGTCGAGGTCAAGTTCGACGGGCGCGGTGACGAGGGGCGCGAGACCGAGGTCCACGCCGTCTGTGTGGGCGGTACCCCTCGCTTCTCGGCGGAGTCGAACCGCGAGGACTGATCGGGTCACCCCACGCCGTCCGGGAACCCGTGAGCTTCGCGAGCGTCCTCGGCGCGTGCGTCCTCCTCGCGTGCGTCGTGGCGTACGCGGAGAGCGACCACGACCATCATCACCAGGGCAGGGCCGAGAACGATGGCGAACACCACCCACACGTGAGCGTCCATGCCGTCGGCCGAGATGTGCAGGGCGCTGACCTCGTCGAGGCTCATCTGTCCACTATCGCCGACCTGCGCCTGGCCACCCACCCCAGAACTCCTCGTGGTCATTCCGGAGCGAAGGTGACGGCCCACCGTTGCCCAGATGATCCGTTGATGACGGAGCCGTGACGGCTCCGCAAGGAATGACGCTGCCGTCCGGGTCCGGGTGGACCGTAAGCGTCGGGACGAGACGTCCCGAGGCTTCCGAAGGGGTGGCGCACATGCGTGATCAGTGGTCTATGTCGACGAGCAGGCGCACGACACGGGACGTCACGGCACGGAACCGGAGACGCGCCACGGCCGTCCTGGCCTCGCTGACCCTCGCGGTCGCGGGGCTCCTGGTCCTGCCGCCGCCCGCGGCGCAGTCCGCGCCGACGGACCTGCTCACCCTCGACGTGACCAGCGCGCGGACCGAACCCCGCGCCTTCAGCGGTGCCGGCGTCACCCAGGGTGACGCGGTGGACACCTACACGTTCCTCATCAACGCGGACACGACGGGGGCCACCGACCAGAAGACGCCCACCGGTGCCTGCTCCCCGGCTGCGGCCGACTACCCGAACTCCTGTGACTGGACCTCGCTCAACGCCCCCTCCGACAGCGCCCCGATCGTCGCGCAGGGTGACCAGGACACCCTCGCGGCGGGGCTGCACCTCGCCGACGGGAAGTACCTGATCTCGGTGCTGGCCGACGGCTACAAGATCGACGGCGCCCACTTCACGATGCCGATCGACGACGCCGCTCCGGTGCCGGTCTCACTTCAGCCGATGCCGCTGCCGGCCTCGACGGTCAAGGGTCAGGTGTTCGAGGACATGGCACCCACCAACGGCGCCTACGACGCCGGGGACCGACCGCTGGCGGGCTTCGTGGGCCACCTCAACGACGTCCTCGGCGAGGTCAGCACGGACGTCTACGGCAACCCGCTGTGCACGACGTACGTCGGAGAGGACCCGGTCAGCCACGAGATCCCGCTCAGCCAGCTCGACGAGGACATGCTTCCCGTGGTCGAGGACATCGGCGGCGAGTGCGTCAGCGACGCTGACGGCGTCGTGACGTACCCGCACATGGGCACCAACCGCTACACGCAGTACATGACCCCGCGCCCGGCCCGGGCGGGTGACCCCGCGCAGTGGGTGCAGACGACGACGCTCGAGGGCAACCACGACTGGGACAGCTGGGTGATGGAGGGCTCGACCGGCTTCGACACCGAGTTCGTGCTGGCCGGCGAGGCGGTGCCCACGCCGCTCTTCGGCTACGCGGTGCCCACGAAGAACGGTCAGCCGCTGGATCCCGCCGCCTCCGGTCACGTGACCGGTCGCGTGATGCGCACCCTGCACTACGTGCCCCCGAAGGGCGGCGACTTCGACATCTACAACGGCTTCACCGGCTCCAAGGTCCAGCGCCCGGTCAAGGACGCGTGGCTGTCGCTCAACGACCTGGAGAACGGCGACCAGGCCGTGTGGGTGGGACAGGCGGGCACCGACGGCCGGTTCGACATCAGCGGGGTCCCCGACGGCACCTACACCCTCACCTGGTGGGACGAGCCGCAGAACAACCTCCTGGCGCTCCAGAACGTCACCGTCTCCGGTGGCGAGACCGAGGCGATGGGCACGGTGCCGATGACCGGCTGGTGGACCGAGTACTCCGGCTATGTCTTCAACGACCTCAACCGCAACGGCGTCAGGAACGCCGGGGAGCCCGGGGTCCCGAACTTCGGGCTCACCATGCGCAAGCGGGACAACTCGCTGATGGACCGCGGCCAGACGGCCGTCTCCACCGACGCCAACGGCTACTACAGCTTCGAGGGCACCTACCCACTCGGCGAGTTCGGGTGGACCGTGATGGAGGCGTACAACGACTCGTTCTACACCACCGGAGTCACCTATCAGGCCGACAACCAGGCGACCCCGACCACGATCAAGGGTGCCGGGGTCGATGTGAGCACCCTGAACATCATCGGCCTGGGCGGCACCATGGACTGGGGCGTCCATGCCTATGGCACAAACCCCGCCGGCGTCGACCCGACCAACGGCGGCATCGTCGGCTCGATCTCCTACGACACGACCCGCAACGAGCTGGATCCCCGGTTCGCCGCCGCGGAGGACTGGCAGCCGGGCGTGCCCGACATCCCGGTCAACCTGTACGACACCGTGGACTGCGGCACGAACGCCGGCGCGACCTGCGACGCGGATGAGAACTACGAGCTCGCGGAGGACGGCTCCTACAAGAGGGGCCCGCTGCTCAACACCTACCTGTCCGAGAACTGGGAGCGACCCACCGGCTGCACGGCCCGCGACCTCGACGGCGGCCCGCTGGTTCACGGCGTCGACGAGGACGTCCTCGCCCGCAACCAGGAGACCGACGGCATCTGCATCCCCACGTTCTCCCAGAGCGTGCAGTTCGGCACCTACGCGACCGACCAGGGCACCGCCGACGCCAACTTCGGCGCCACCGTCAACGGCAACTACGGCTTCGGCGATGGTTGCTCCGGCGGAACCGTGAAGGACGGCGAAGGCCGCCTGCCCGGCGAGCCCGACTTCGACTTCGACACCGTCTCCTGCGACGGCGGCACCTTCGAGCCGCTCGCGGCGAGGGACTACCTGGTCAGCCTGGACGTGCCGGACGACCAGACGGGGAACCCGATGTACAAGGTGACCGGAGAAGAGGACATCAACATCGGGAACGGCAACCAGATCATCCCGCAGATCCCGCCGCCGGCCTGTGCCGGCGCCCTGCACGACGTGGACGTCGCGGGGATCGACGCCCAGGGTGACCTCGAGCTCCTCGCCAACGGGGACCCCAACCCCGACTTCGACGGAGACGGCCCCGACGCCGTCCTCAACCAGACGTTCGTCGACCTCGGCGGATCGCCGTACGAGGGCACCGACAAGCCTCGGTGTGACACCAAGCTGGTGACCGTCAGCACCCGCAAGTCGGTGGTGCCGATGTTCAACGTGTTCACCGACGTCCCGCTGCCGTCCCGGATGCGCGGTCTGATCATCGACGACGTCAACTTCTCCGGGGACATCAAGTCGACTACCTACGGGGAGAAGATGGGCGCCCCGTTCGTGCCGGTCGGGGTCTACGACTACGGCAACCGCCTGATCACCACGGTCGAGTCCGACTACAACGGCTTCTACGACGTGCTGCTGCCGTCCACGAACCACATCAGCTGCCCGACACCTTCGGGCGTGTGCCCCGGCATGTACCGGTTCGTCGGCAACGATCCGGGTATCCCGGGTCGGCTGAACCCGAACTTCAACCCGCGCTACCGGGTGATCTCGACCGAGTTCGAGGCGGTGCCGGGCGTCACGATCCCGACGGACCTCGCGGTGACCCAGGTGGGTACGACCATCGGTCGGCCCGGCACCGGTCAACTCACCCCCGTGACCTGCCCGCAGGCAGGGAGCACCCCCCAGCTGATGGCGGTGTCCCAGCCCTACGTGAACGGCTCGGGAGCGTTCGGGATCGACGGCCTCGGCTTCGGCGCCACCAAGGGCATCGGCTCGGTCACGCTCGACGGCACCGCCCTGCCCACGACCAGCTGGACGGACACGCACATCGGCGTGACCGTGCCCTCCGGCACCCCCGTCGGGCCACACCGACTGATGATCACCGGCAACAACGGCGAGCACACGGTGAACGGGCTGACCTTCCATGTGCGCGGCACGGGCTACAACCCGGCCGTGCGCGAGGTGGGCCCGGGGCGGGCCTTCGCCACCATCCAGGCGGCACTGGACGCCGGCTTCACCAACAACGGTGACGACCTCGTCGTGGTCTACCCGGGCACGCCCAGCATCGGCAACCCGCGGCTCAACCCGCGTGGCGCCTACTACGAGAACCTCATCATGGCCTCGCCGGTCAAGCTGCAGGGTGTCGGGCCCGGAGGGTTCCAGGGCACCACCTTCGTGCCCGGCTCGATCATCGACGGCAGCGCGTTCGCCGGCGACACCCAGCTGGCGACCGACTGGTACGACAGCATCGGGGCCCTGACCTGGGACGGCAACCAGAGTGTCAGCGACGGACAGGTCGTCTACGTCCTCGCCTCTGAGAACGCCACCACCGCAGCCGGCAGCGCCCGGCAGTTCACCAGCGGGTTCAAGGCCGCCATCGACGGCTTCGACATCCGCGGTGGTGATCAGCAGGGCTTCCCGGGCAACATCAACACCCTGACCGGTGGTCCGACCGGGCTGCCCGCCGACATCACGACCCAGGGTGGCGCGGTCTTCGCCAACGCGTTCGCGCGACACCTGCAGGTCACCAACAACGTGGTCCAGGGCAACGGCGGTGGCTACGGGACCATCCGCTTCGGCACACCCGACCTGCCCGCGCCGGACACCAACCAGCACAACGAGAACGTCCGCATCGCCGACAACCGGATCATCAACAACGCGGGCACCAACCTCGCGGGCGGCGTCGGCTTCTTCGCCGGGGCGGACAACTACGAGGTCGCCGGCAACGACATCTGCGGCAACTTCTCCCTCGAGTACGGCGGCGGAGTCAGCGTCTACGGACGCAGCCCCAACGGCAAGATCCACCACAACCGGCTGACGTTCAACCACTCCAACGACGAGGGCGGCGCCATCATGATCGCCGGCCAGCTGCCGGCGGACCCCGACGCCCTCTCCCCCGGCAGCGGTCCCGTCGACATCTACAACAACCAGATCCAGGCCAACCTCGCCAACGACGACGGCGGTGGCATCAGGTTCCTGATGGCCGGCGGTCCCAACGGCACGGACGCGATGAACGTCTACAACAACACCATCGCGAACAACGTGTCGACCCACGAGGGTGGCGGCATCAGCCTCAACGACGCTCCCAACGTCCGGATCTACCACAACACGATCATGAAGAACCAGACGACGGCGACCGCGGTCACCTCCGACGGGTCACCCATGCCGTCCGGTGTCTCGACGACGTCCAACAGCGACCAGTTGCAGACGACCCTGTCGGCCGGGTCGCCGCAGTTCAGCAAGCCGTTGCTGTTCAACAACATCCTGTGGGACAACCGCGCAGGCACCCGGGCCGGGAACTCCGTGACCGGCATCGGCGTGGCCGGGGACGGGAGTCCGATCGACCGCTGGGACGTCGGAGTCTCCGACGGCACCGGTGACCTCGCCCCGACGAACTCGATCGTCCAGCAGGATGCCGGCGAGCACTCCTACACGGCGAGCCCGACCAACAGCGGCGCCGACCCGGCCGTGCTGGCGCCGTACGACCTCTCGGTGAGCTTCGCGACCTGGCGGCAGAACCCGGCGTTCGTCGACGCGACATTGGTGGCCGTGGAGGCACCCGCGGGGCAGCTCGGTGACTACCACCTGGGCAGCTGCCCCGGGTCCCCCGCCTGCAACCTGGGAGCGGCGAGCACAGCCGTGCCCGGCTACCAGCAGCCCCCGAACAACCTCGCTGCCCCGGCCACCGACATCGACGACGAGGCCCGCCCAGCCCTGGGCGGCTTCGACGCCGGGTCCGACGAGGCCGGAAGCGCGCCACCGCCACCTCCTCCCAGCGTCAACCTGTTCTACTCGACGCT
Source organism: uncultured Actinomycetota bacterium (assembly GCA_963767955.1). Lineage (GTDB taxonomy): Bacteria > Actinomycetota > Actinomycetes > Propionibacteriales > Nocardioidaceae > Nocardioides. The sequence continues at coordinate 1,959,588 of CAVYGA010000003.1, forward strand.
CGGCAACACCAACCCCGGTGGCGTGACCGGCGCGGCCGACGACGCCGACATCTACCGCTGGAACGGCACTGCGAACAGCCGCTTCTGGGACGCGAGCACGGCCGGCGTGCCTGCCGGCGCGAACGTGGACGGCTACTCCCGCGTCGATGACACGCACTTCTACGTGTCGTTCACCGGCAACGTCACCCTGCCCGGGCTCGGCGCGGTGGCTGACGAGGACGTCGTCTACTACGACGCAGGCGCGTGGCTGATGTGGTTCGACGGCAGTGTCCGCGGACTGACCCAGGCGGGGTTCGACGTCGGCGCCACGAGCGTGGTCGGCAACACGCTGTACTTCTCGACGAGCAACGCCCTGGTCCCCCCGGGTGCCGGTGGGGCGGGCTCCGGCGACAACGCCGACGTCTACCGCTGGAACGGCGGCAGCACCTACACCCGTGTCGTCGACGCGAGCGCCTCGCCCTACAACCTGCCCAACTCGGGCACGGCAACCAGCGCGACGAACCCGAACGTGGACGGACTCATCTTCGTCGATGCCACGCACTTCTACCTCTCGTTCAGCAACGACAACGTCAACGTGCCCGGCCTCGGGACCAACGGTGTCCAGGACGAGGACGTCGTGTACTTCGACAACGGCACCTGGCAGCTCTACTTCGACGGCACCGCCCACGGCCTGTCCCCCAGCGCGAACCTGGATCTCGACGCGATCGCGCTCAGCAACGGCGCCAGCGCTCCGCCGCCCCCGCCGCCCGCCGGTCCCCTGACCTTCTCGACCGCGGGCAACTCCAACCCCCCGGGAGCTCCAGGGACCGCTGACAACGCCGACATCTACGGCTGGAACGGCGCCAGGTACAGCCGGCTGTTCGACGCCACCGCGGCGCCGAACAACCTCCCGGCGAGTGCCAACGTGGACGGCTACTCCCGCGTCGACGCGACCCACTTCTACCTGTCCTTCTCCGGCAGCGTGACCATCCCGCGCCCCGGCCCGGACCTGACGGTGCAGGACGAGGACGTCGTCTACTACAACGCCGGCACCTGGCAGCTGACCTTCGACGGCAGCGCCCACGGGCTCGGCGGCACGATCGACGTGGGAGCCGTGACCATGGTGGGCGGCACGCTCTACTTCTCGATCAACAACAACGCGATCCCACCCGGGGCCGGAGGACCGGGCGACAACGCCGACATCTATCGCTGGAACGCGGCGGCGCCGGGCAACAGCTACACCCGGGTCTTCGACGCGTCCGTGGCCGGCATCCCCGCCTCCGCCAACGTCGACGCGCTGGACTTCACAGACGCGACGCACTTCTACCTCTCCTTCATCAACCTCAACACCACCGTCCCCGGTGTCGGAAGCGTGCAGGACGAGGACGTCATCCGCTACGAGAACGGCACGTGGTCCCTGTACTTCGACGGCACGTCCCGGGGGATGGCGGGCAACGCCGCCTTCGACCTCGACGCGATCGACATCCCATGACCACCGCCCCGCACGACCGACACCCGAAGGGACCAGGTGACCCGATGAGCCACTCAGCAACGAACGAGAACGCCGGGATCGGCCGGCGGCGCTTCCTGCAGCTGGCTGGCGGGGCCGCGGCGCTCGGGGCGGTCACGTGGCGGGGCAGGGTCCTGACCCCCGAGCTGGCGGCGGCCGCCGCGGGTCCTCCGGACCTGTACCTCGGCGGCACCGACGGCTGGATGCACCTGCCGCAGACCCCGGCGATCCCGCCCTTCCACCCGGACGTGCTGGCCCCGGCCGGGCTCACGACGTACATCTTCGGATTCCGCAACGTGACCGGGATGACCGCCGGCCAGCGGGCCGCACAGAAGAACCGCGCCCAGCACTCGGCGCCGCTGTTCTGGGTCAACGAGTTCGACCCCGCACAACCGGTCGACTTCCGGGTCACCATCATGAACCTGGGACTGGCCCTGCGACCCGACCTGTTCGACGCCCACACCCTGCACTGGCACGGGTTCCGCAACGTCATCCCGTTCTTCGACGGCGAACCCTCCGGATCGGTGGCGGTGCCGAGTGGCCGTGACTTCACCTACGTCTACCGCCCGCGCGAACCGGGGACCTACATGTACCACTGCCACGTCGAGGACGTGGAGCACGTGCAGATGGGCATGACCGGGCTCGTGTTCGTCCGCCCCCGCCAGGACGGGACCACGATGACCTGGGGCGGCAGCCCGTTCACGAAGTTCATGTACAACGACGGCAACGGCTCGACCGGCTTCGACCGGGAGTACGCGATGTTCCTCTCCGAGGTGTGGGCCGAGGCACACTGGGCCGACGCGCACATCCAGCTTCCGGAGTGGAGCGACTACCGCGCGGACTTCAGCCTGCTGAACGGGCGGGTCTATCCGGACACGATCGCACCGAACGGATCGATCGACCCGTTCAACCCGGTGTACGACTCCGGTGGCGATCTCATTGCGCCACCGGGCCATACGAACCTCAAGTACCAGCCGCACTCGTCCCTGGTCACCTGCCGGAGCGGTGAGCGCGTCGGCCTGCGGTTCGCCAACCTCGGGTTCCGAGAGCAGGCGATGACGCTGGCCGGGATCCGGATGCGCGTGGTGGGCCGCGACGCGACGCCGATGCTGGGTCGCGACGGCACCGACACGTCGTACGAGACCGAGACGCTCAACATCGGGCCAGGAGAGAGCTACGACGCGCTGTTCACGGCGCCCCCCTACAGCGGTGGCAGCGGGAGCAGTGGCCTGGGCTACGACACCTACCTGCTCTACAACCGCAACTACACGCGGTCCAACAACCTTGCACCGGGCGGCTTCGGCGGCCAGGCGACCGAGGTGCACGTGTACCCGACGACGGGCGGACCGCTCGGCCCGCAGCTGTACCCGAATCACTGGGGGATGTGAGCGAGATGACCAGAGTAGGCACCTCCATGAACCGGACCGCCAGGAGCCGCGTCCTCGGCATCGCGCTGCCGGCGACCGCGCTGACGCTGTTCGCGGGCCTCGCGGCGGCCTTCCCCGGGGCCACCGCGGCACCGCCCGCGGCTCCGCCCCAGGTCGGCATCGTGTGCACCCAGGGCGAGGCCGGTCCTGGGAGCCAGAAGATCTTCAACATCACCACGCGGACCGGCTACATCAGCCTTCCGGACGGAAACACCTCCTTCATGTGGGGCTACTCGAGCGGGTTCGACGGGTTCCAGCACCCCGGGCCCGTTCTGTGTGTCGAGGAGGGTGACGAGGTCACGGTGATCCTGCACAACACGCTGCAGGAGCCCACCTCCATCGCGTTCCCCGGACAGAACGACGTGCTGGCCGACGGCGCTCCGGCCCAACTCCAGCGCAACGGCGCCGGCTTGGTCACCTCGCTCACCGACCCGGCCGCCGCCGACGGCGGCACGATCACCTACAGCTTCACCGCCGACCACCCCGGCACGTTCCTCTACGAGTCCGGCACCAATCCGGAGAAGCAGGTCCGGATGGGTCTCTTCGGAGCGCTGATCGTCCGGCCGGCGATGGGTGCCGACCACGCCTACAACCGCGCGGACTCGAAGTTCAACCCGGACGAGGAGTTCATGGTGCTGCTCTCGGAGATCGACCCCTACCAGCACCAGCGGGCCGAGCAGGGCAAGCCGTTCAACATGAACAACTACCGCCCCCGCTACTGGCTCATCAACGGCCGCGGCTTCCCCGACAGCATCGCGGACAACGGCGCCTCCTGGCTGCCCACCCAGCCCTACGGTGCCCTGGCGCAGATCTACGGGTACGACCCGTCGATCCACCCGGATCCGGGGATGGCGCGGTACCTCAACGTCGGCACCGAGGACTACCCCTTCCACCCGCACGGGAACAACGGCCTGGTGATCGGGCGCGACGGCCGGCCACTCGAGGGGGCCAGTGGCGAGGACCTGTCGTTCGAGAAGTTCGCGATCAACATCGGGCCGGGACAGACCTGGGACGTGATCTTCCGGTGGTACGACGCGGAGAACTACAGCGCGTCGAACCCGGTGCCCGTGGACGTGCCAGACCTCTCGAACTCGGAGATCGGGACGTTCTACAGCGGCACGCCGTACCTCGGTAGCAGGAAGGCGCTCCCGCCGGGGATCCAGACGCTCAACCAGTGCGGCGAGTTCTACATCATCTCGCACAACCACGCCCTGTTCCAGATCACCTCGTGGGGCGCCAACATGACCGGCCCGATCACGTACATGCGGATCGACCCGCCCGGCTCCAACCACTGCAGGTCATGAGAGAGGCGGGGAGCACGATGAAGCGAGGAACCACTATGAGGGCCGCCACCGCATTCCTGACCGCGGCAGCACTGGCACTGTTCGGTGTCCTGTTCGGGCCCACCGGACCGGCGTCCGCTGCCGTCAGGAGCTTCGATCTGTACGCCGTCGTCGGCACCGACGCCGTGATGCCCGGCGGGCAGTCGGTGCACATCTGGGGCTACAACGACACCGGCGCAGCGGTGACCCGGCCCGGCGGACCGACCCTTGTCGTGGACCAGGGTGACGAGGTCACGATCACCCTGCACAACCAGCTGGGCGAGGCGAGCGGGCTGCTGGTCCAGGGCCAGCGCATGGTCCCGGACCTCACGGGTGTAGCCGGTGGCGGGACGAAGGCCTACACGTTCACCGCGGGCGACGCAGGCACGTACCTCTACGAGGCTGCGCCTCTGCCCAATGCCCAGCACCAGGTGGCGATGGGCCTGTACGGCGCCCTCGTCGTACGCCCCCCCACCTCGGGCCAGGCCTACGCCTCGACGGCGAGCGCATACGACGACGAGGCCGTGCTCGTGATGGGCGAGATCGACCCCGCGCTCAACAACTCGGCCACCCCGGCGTCCTTCGACATGCGCGCGTACGCCCCCCGCTACTTCCTGATCAACGGGAAGGCGCACCCGAACACCGACCCGATCGCGACCACGGGCGGCAACCGCCTGTTGCTGCGCTACGTCAACGCCGGCACGCAGTACCACTCCATGGAGGTCCTCGGCGCCCACCAGAGCCTGATCGCACTCGACGGGAGCCCCCTCGACCACGCGCGCCGGTATGTCGCCGAGACGTTCGGCCCGGGGCAGACGGCGGACGCCATCGTCACGGCACCGAGCGCGACCGTCGACGTCGCGATGTCACTGTTCGACGGCAGCCTGCTGCTGCACAACTCGAACGTGAGCTCGGGCGGCTTCGGCGGCATGATCACCCCGATCGACGTCGCCCCGGACCCGGCGCTCCCCCCTGTGGCGGGAGACCACGCGGGACCGATCAGTGCCGCCAGCTTCGACGCCGACGTCCTCACCGCGACGGTCGACGACGCCACCCGGGGTGGCTCGGCCGTCACGGACGCCGAGTACTACCTCGACACCGTGACGGCGACGCCGACCGCGATGACCGCGACCGGATCCACCTTCACCGCCGCCGTCTCGGTGGGTTCGGGTCAGCACGTGCTCTACGTCCGCGGCAAGGACGCCGCGGCGAACTGGGGCCCGCTGACCTCGGTGCTCGTCGACGGCAGCGATTCCGGTGGCCCGACCACGAAGTTCCCGACGCTGACGCCGTCGCTGACCAACCACGCCGGTACCGGAGGTGTCGTGGTCTCCGCGACCGCGGACGACTCCGCGGCCGGCGGGTCGAACATCCAGGCCGCCGAGTACTCCATCGACGGGGGCGTGTCCGTACCCATGACCGTCAACACCGCCTCGTCGATCGCCAGCATCGATGCCACGATCCCGGCGAGCGTCGTCGCCGGGCTCGCCGAGGGCAGCCGGGTCGTCTCGATCCGGAGCCAGGACGCGCAGGGCAACTGGGGTGACGCCATCACCATCAACCTGTCGGTCGACCTCACCGCGCCGACCACGATCGGGGTCTCCGCATCCCCGAGTCCCAACAACGGAACGCTCCCGTTCAGCCCGGGCACGCCGTCCGTACGCATCGTCGCGACCACCATGTCCGACCCCGTCGCCAACAGCCTCAACAGCCCGATCTCCAAGGCCGAGGCGTTCCTCGACACCCCGGGTGCGAACGGCTCGGGCATCCCGTTGACCGCCAGCGACGGCGCCTTCAACGACACCTCCGAGGGGGGCTACGCCCTCCTCCCGCTGACGACGGTCCGCCAGCTGTCCAACGGCGATCACACGATCTTCGTGCACGCCCGCGACGCTGCGGGCAACTGGGGCGACGCGAGCGCACCGGGGTCCCGGACCACGCTGCGCGTCGACAAGCTCGCGCCGACCATCAGCAGCGTGATGGTCGCGCCCAGCCCGACCCAGGGCGCCCGCACGGTGACGCTCGCCGTGAACGCGTCGGACAGCCTGACCAGTCTGGCGGCGGCCGAGTGGTTCATCGGCGCCGACCCGGGCGTCGGGAAGGCCACCGGGTTCACGACCGGATCGGGCCCGTCGCCGGCCACCCTGTCCACGAGCATCGACACCAGCACCAGGGCCGAGGGCAGCTACACGGTGCGTGTGCGGGTCAAGGACGCGGCGGGCAACTGGAGCGCCCTCTCCAGCAGCACGTTCACGGTGACGGCGCCGCTCTACTACTCGACGACGGGCAACGCGAATCCGCCGGGCGTCGGGGGCGGCGCGGACGACGCCGACGTCTACCTGTGGAACGGCAGTGCCCACAGCCGGTCGATCGACATCACCGCGGCGCCGTACAACATCCCGGCCTCCGCCAACATGGACAGCTTCACCCGCGTGGACGCCACGCACTTCTACGCATCGTTCACCGCGAACGTGGTGGTCCCCGGGGTCGGCACCGTGCCGGACGAGGACGTCGTCTACTACAACGCGGGCACCTGGTCCCAGTGGTTCGACGGCAGCGCGCACGGTCTGGGCGGGACCTTCGACATCGGGGCGATGACGATCGTCGGCGGAACGCTCTACTTCTCGACCACCAACACGGCGGTGCCGCCGGGTGCCGGCGGGGCCGGTGACGACGCCGATGTCTACCGTTGGAACTCGGCCGCGCCGGGGAACTCCTACACCCGCGTCTTCGACGGCTCGGCCGTCGGGCTGCCGGGCGCCGCGGAGATCGACGGACTCGACTACGTGGACGCCACCACCCTGTACCTCTCCTTCAGCGGCGACATCACGGTGCCGGGACTCGGAGCGGTGCAGGACGAGGACGTCGTCCTCCGAAGCGGCACCGCCTGGTCCGTCTACTTCAACGGAACCGGCCACGGACTGACCTCGGCCGCACTCGACATCGATGCCTTCGATGTTCCCTAGCCACCCCCACCCGGCAGACCCCCGCTCTGGCGGGTGGGGGCCATTCCCTCCAGAGGAGCGGTGATCGCATGGCCACGGACACGATGCCCGAGCTCGGCACCGAGCTGCCCCGGTCGTCGCCGCGCCGTAGGCGCTGGGTGGCTGTCGTGGTCGCGCTGGCCCTGGTCGTCGCGGCCACGCTGGCCTGGCAGGCGTGGTCCGACCACCGGGCCGATCTCCGCTACGGGACGACGCTGGTCAGCACCGACGGGCTGGCGGCGCGATATGGGATCGACGTCAACCTAATCGCGGTCACGGCGGCCGGCGGGCTGATCGAGTTCCGCTACCAGGTGGTGGACCCGGACAAGGCCGCGCGACTCCTGCACGACGCGAAGCTGGCGCCCGCCTTCATGGTCGAGAAGACCGGCGAGACCCTGGTGATGAGCTCTCCGCCGCACAGCCACGGGGCCGAGCTCCGGCTCGGCGGCACCTACTTCTTCCTGATGGCCAACGCGCGAAACGCCGTCCAGCGGGGCACGAAGCTCACGCTCGTGATCGGGGACCTGCGGGTCGAGCACCTGACTGTCGAGGGATGAGGGACAGCCATGGGCGGGGGCCGGCTCCGGTCGGGTTGCAGGCACGCGGCCACCCTGATGGTCGCCGTCGTCGTGCTCCTCCTCGGTGCGTCACCGGCCCGGGCGCACAGCGGACTCGAGCGCTCCGACCCCCCCAACGGCGGCATGGTCGCCCCGGGTCGTGACTTCGTCACGTTGTGGTTCGGCGAGCCGGTGAGCGGAAGCACCAGCACGTTCGTCCTGCACCTCGTGGACGGCACCGGGGTGGAGACCCGGGTCTCGTCGATCGACAACGGGCGAAGCGTCGTACGCATCGACACCGCACCCCTGGAACGAGGGATCTACCAGCTGGAGTGGCGGATCATCTCCCTGGGCGATGGGCACCCGTCCAGCGGCACCCTGACGTTCGGGGTGGGGCTCCGACCCGGTGTGCTGCCGTCCGAGGGCGGCGCGCTGCCGGGCGGGACCCTGGTCGCGGTGCGCTGGGTGGACCTGTCGGCGATCCTGCTGGCCATCGGGGCGTTGGCCGTCTCGGGAAGCGTCATGGCGGGTCTCGGGGAGGGCGGGGTGCGCGCCCGGCGCCGCGCTCGCCGGCTCGCCGTCGCGGCGACGGTCGCCGCCGCCTACACGGGGTTGCTCACGCCGTTCGTGCGGACCCAGCGCCCGGGCAACCCGCCCGGCGACTGGCTCAGCGAGACCTGGGCGACCGTGAACGGTACGCCGTGGGGCCACGTGTGGCTGGCGCGGGAGGTCGCCGTCGTATTCGCAGCGATCGCGGTCTGGTCGTGGGCGAGGAACCGTGGCGGCACCGCGGCACGGGCCCGGATCGCCCTTGCCGGCCTGGTCGTGGTGTCCCTGCTGGAGGCGATGGCCGGGCACGCCGCCGACCTGTCGAGCGGCACGGTCCCGGCCGTGATCGCCTCCGCGGCCCACCTGGTGGCAGCGGGCGTGTGGGCGGGTGGGCTGCTGGTGCTCGCCGTGTGCCTGGTGCCGCTCATGCGCCGCGACCCTGACCAGCGTGGCCCGATCCTGTCGACGGTCTCGCGCGGCTTCAGCCCCCTGGCCGCGGTCGCGTCCGTGGTGCTCCTGGCCAGCGGGCTCTACCAGGCAGGCGTCCACCTTCCCGACCTGGGCGCCCTGCGGACCACCGTGTACGGCGGTGCCGTCGCGGGCAAGACCGTGCTGGTCGTCGCGGCGTTCGTGATGGCGGGCCTCAACACCCTCCTGGTCCACCCCCGCCTCGCCGGGGCGATCGGGGCGCGGCTGGGACGGCGGCCCGGCTGGGCACCGCTCTCACTGCGTCGCTTCCCCTCCATGATCATGGCTGAGGTGGCCGTGCTCATGGTCGCCGTCCTGGCGGCGGCCCTGGTGACCTCCGTGCCCACCGCCCGTGAGGTCGCAGCCGCGAACGAGTCGACGGCACCGCAGCACGCGGACGTGAACGGGCTCTTCGTCACCTTCGAGGACCTCCCGGCCGGTCCGGGCCGGGTCAGTCTCCAGGTGCATGTCCGCCCCACGATCCTCCCGGAGCCGGCGCCGGTTCGCGAGGTCGTCGTCACCATCGACGAACCCGGTGGAACCGGCACCACGCTCCCCCTGGTCCCCGTCGAGAAGGGGCGTTACGGGGCGCTGACCGCGCGGCCGGCCCCGGGCACCTGGACGACGACGGTCACCGTCCTCCGGGACGGCCTTCCCGACACGCTGGTGCCCGTGGAATGGACCGTCGAGGACCCGGCGGCCGACACCACGACCCGACTTCGCGTCGCGACCACGAGCCTGGCCGGGCTCCTGCTCACCCTGGTGGCGACCGGCCTCTGGTGGAGCCGGCGTCGACGCCGCCACGAGGTGGTCGTCGGTCCAGCTGCCCGCACGCTCGAACCGGAAGGGAGCACGAGATGAGGAAGACCCTGGTCGTCGTGGCGCTCGTCGCCCTGTGGACCGCCCTGCTGACGACCGGAGTCACGGCGCAGCCGCCGGGAGCGGAACCGGGACCCGGGTCCCACCTGTCGCCCCCAGTGGGGGCGCTGCTGGCGTCCCTGGACCCGGGTGAGATGGCGACGGTCGTCGTCACGCTCACCGAGCGCGCCGACCTGAGCACCGTCCGCGGCAACCGACGGGCGCGTCTCCGGGCCACGGTTGACCGGCTGCAGTCGACGGCGACGAGCTCCCAGGCCGGGATCCGGTCCCGCCTGCGGCTCCGGGCCCTGCAGGGCACCGTCGCGGCGGTCGTCCCGCTGTGGGTCTCCAACGCCGTGTCGGTGACCGCCACCGCGGAGGTGATCGCCGAGCTCGCCGCGCGCCCCGACGTGGCCAGCGTGGTGCCGGACCAGATCGTCATCGTGCCCGCCACGGCACCTCCCACCACGAACCAGACGGCCATCGGCGCCCCGCGCCTCTGGGAGCAGGGGCACACGGGCCAGGGCGTGGTCGTGGCCAACCTGGACAGCGGGGTGGACGGGTCGCACCCGGACCTGACCGGGCGGTGGCGCGGCGGAACCAACAGCTGGTTCGACCCGTACGCGCAGCAGGCCACACCGACCGACCTGACCGGGCACGGCACCGGCACCATGGGTGTCCTGGTCGGTGGGGACGCCGGTGGCACGTCGATCGGTACGGCGCCGGGCGCCCGGTGGATCGCGGCCCGGGTCTTCAACAACGCCGGGGCCGCGACCGCCACAGCGGTCCATCAGGCCTTCCAATGGGTGCTGGACCCCGACCACGACCCGAGCACGGCCGACGCGCCGCAGGTCGTCAACGCATCCTGGTCCCTCGGCAGCGGGCCTGGCTGCGACCTGTCGTTCCAGCCGGACGTCCAGGCGCTGCGGGCCGCAGGCATCCTTCCCATCTTCGCGGCAGGCAACTTCGGCCCCGGTGCCTCGAGCAGTGTCAGCCCCGCCAACTATCCCGAGTCCCTGTCCGTGGGCGCCGTCTCGTCCACGAACCTGGTCCACTCGGCCAGCAGCCGCGGTCCCTCCACCTGCGGGGGCCGGACCCGGGCCTTCCCGGACCTCGTCGCCCCGGGCGTGGGGATCTCCACCGCCGACCGCTACGGCTTCTACCAGACCCTCACGGGCACGTCGGTGGCAGCACCGCACGCGGCCGGGGCGCTCGCCCTCCTCCTCGGCGCGGCACCCTGGCTAACGCCCGACCAGCAGCAGGCAGCGCTGGTGGGAAGTGCCCTCGACCTCGGCGTCGCAGGGCCGGACGAGACCTACGGTGCCGGCCTGCTGGACGGATGGGCAGCCTTCCAGTCACTGCCGCCTCCGCCGCCACCGCCGGCCCCGGACTTCACGCTCACGCTCGCTCCCTCAGCGGTCACCGTGAGGGCGGGTGACGCCGTGTCCCTCTCGGTGCAGGTGTCGCCGGTCAACGGCTTCGCCGGAGACGTTGCCCTGTCCCTGGCCGGCCTGGATGCGTCCGAGGCCGGGTGGACGTTCACCCCAGCTGTGGTCCCCGGTGGGAGTGGGATGTCGGAGCTGACCATCGCGATTTCGCCTTCGATCTCGTCCACAGACCATGCCCTCACCGTGACCGCGACCAGCGCGGACCTGACCCGCAGCGCCGGCGCCGTCCTGACGGCTCTGCCACCGCCACCGCCACCTCCGCCGCCCCCGCCGCCAGACGGGCTCTTCTACTCCACACTGGGCGACGTCAATCCCCCCGGGGTGACCGGGAGCGCCGACGACGCGGACGTCTACCGGTGGAGCGGTAGCGCGCACGGCCGGGCGTGGGACGCCAGTGCGGCGGGCCTCCCTGCAGGCACGGACGTCGACGGCTACTCGCGGGTCGACGACAGCCGCTTCTACCTGTCCTTCAGCGCGAAGGTCACCATCGTCCGCCCGGGTCCGGACCTCGTCGTGCAGGACGAGGACGTCGTCCTCTACAACGCCGGCGCCTGGCAGCTCTGGTTCGACGGCAGCACCCACGGCATCGCGAGCAGCATGGCGATCGCGACCACGTCCGTGGTCGGCGGCACGCTCTACTTCACGATCGCCGGCAACGCCGTACCGCCTGGCGCGGGGAAGGCGAGGTCGGGTGACGCCGCCGACGTCTACCGGTGGAACTCCGGCGGGGCCGCGAACACGTACACGCGGGTGTTCGACGCCTCTACGGTGGGCATCCCGGCTGGCACCCTCACCGTCGACGCGCTGGACCTGACCGACCCGAGCCACCTGTTCCTCTCGTTCGGCAACCCCAACGCGACGATCCCGGGGCTGGGCACGAACGGAGTCCAGGACGAGGACGTCGTGCGGTACGACGCCGGAAGCTGGTCCATGTACTTCGACGGCACCGCCCACGGGCTCGGGGGCAACGCCGATCTCGACGTGGACGCCATCGACCTGCCCTGAGCTCGCCCGTCACGAACCGGTCATCCGGCAGTCATCTGCGGTCACATCCCCCAGCGTGGGCTCGGCCCGACGGGTCATCTACGCACACTGACGGGCCATTTCAGCGGTGAAGGCTGGTCAGCGGCCCAGAAGGGTCGCATCATCGACAGTGGTTGGGGGGCCCCGCAAGGGGCAAAGGGAGATGTGGGGCGGGGCGTCACGATGTCGAAAATTCTGGCGGTTGACGACGAGGAGCGGGTGCTGACGTTCCTGTCACGCTATCTGACCGGTGAGGGGCACCAGGTCCTCACGGCGGGCGACGGGCGCAAGGCCTTGGAGGTCCTCGCGCGAGAAGAGGTAGACCTCGTTCTCCTGGACCTGATGATGCCGCAGGTCAGCGGCCTGCAGATGCTCGGGTCGTTGCAGAGCCGGGACTCGGCGCCTCCGGTCATCGTGCTCTCGGCCGTGTCCGACGTGGGCGCGCGCGTGCAGGCCCTGAACCGCGGCGCCGTCGACTTCGTGTGCAAGCCGTTCCACGTCGCCGAGCTGATCGCACGCGTCCGGCGCCACATCGACGACGTACCGCGCAAGCGCTCCGACCAGCGCTACCTGGAGGCGGGCGGCGTTCAGCTGGACCTCGACCGTCGTCATGCGCGCGCGGACGGCCAGGACGTGGTGCTCAGCGCGCGGGAGTTCGCCCTGCTCGCCCACCTGATGCGGCGACGCGGAGACGTGTGCGGCCGCGAGGAGCTCCTCCATGACGTGTGGGGCCTGGACTTCGACCCCGGCAGCAACGTCGTGGAGGTGTGCATGCGGCGACTCCGGAGCAAGCTGGACAACCCACCCATCGAGACCGTGCGCGGCGTCGGGTACTGCTTCTATGCGAAGTGACACCGCCCCCCGAACGGACACGCGTATCCCGCGTGGCCTGTTCCTGCCGTGGGTGGTGTTCGCCACCGGCTGCGTCGGCCTGATGGTCTGGGTGCCGGGCTCCGAGACGGTGCCCTACCACCTGGGCTGGATCGCGCTGGGCCTGGTCTACGGGCTGGACCCGTGGCCGCTCCGGTGGGCCACCACGGCCGTGGTCGCGTACGCCCTGGTCTCGGGTCTGGTGCTCCTGGACAGAGCCGCTCGGGGGGACATCCCCATGGAGGAGACGGCGGAGATCCCGCTGATGGGCATGCTGGTGATCCTGATGATCTGGCACGTGAACCGGCGGCAGGACGCGCTCGCCGCGCTTGCCCGCGTCCGTCTCCACGAGCAGCGCAACGCCGAACGACGCGAGCACATGGCCCGGCTCATCTCCCATGAGATCAAGACCACGCTGACCATCGCGGGCGGATACCTCGACCTGGTGCTCACCCAGGTCAGGACCCCGACCACGCGCGACGACCTCGAGGTGGCCCGCGACGAGCTGCACCGGTTGAGCAGGGCGAGCGAGCGCCTGTTGCGGATGATGCGGATGCAGGAGGACCACACGATCGAGCCGATCGACGTCGACGCCCTGATGCGCCAGACGCTGGAACGGTGGTCGACCGTGGCGGAGCGTGAGTGGCTGCTCGATGCCCGGGCCGGCTGGGCCGAGTGCACGCCGCATCGGCTCCGTGCCTGCTTCGACACGTTGATCGAGAACTCGCTGCGCCACACACCGCCGGACGGCACCATCCGCCTCTTCGGGATCCGCGTCCACGGGCACCTGTGTCTGGGGGTGGCCGACTCCGGGCCAGGCCTCAGCGAGGACCAGCTGGGCGCCGTGAACCAGCAGAGCCTCCAGCTCACCGATGTCGACGTCCACGACCGTCAGTACGCGGAGACCGGCCTCGGCCTCAGCATCGTGCAGGAAGTGGTCCGAGAACGTGGCGGACGCCTGGCGGCCGGGTCCTCGGCGGAAGGCGGCGCGCTCCTCGTCATCGTTCTCCCGCGCGCCGAGGTGCGAGCCAAGAGTCAGGTGCCGGACGTGCGCGAACCGCTGCGTCGGAGCGCCGTGCCTCTGGTCGCGGTGTCTGATGCAACGGCCGTTGTCCCGAGCGCCGCCGTCCACTGAGGCTCCCGGTCACGGGCCACAGGTGCCGCAGGGCTCTGCCGCCTGACCCTCGCCCGGTGTCGTGGGGTCGGGCGGCGTCGCGATGTCGGGCGGCGGCGTCTCACCCGGCGGCATCGCGGCATCACAGCTCTCGGGATCCAGGACGGTGGCCGTCGTCGGGTCGGTCGCCGGGTCGGTCGCCGGGTCGGTCGCCGGGTCGGTCGCCGGGTCGGTCGCCGGGTCGGTCGCCGGGTCGGTCGCCGGGTCGGTCGCCGGCTCGGTCGCCGAGTCGGTCGCCGGCTCGGTCGCCGAGTCGGTCGTCGAGTCGGTCGCCGGGTCGGTCGCCGGCTCGTCGGCAGGGGGCTGGCCCGCGGGCGGCGTGGCCGGCGTAGGCGCGACCTCACACGGGGGCAGCTCCGGCTCGGTGTCGGGCGGGTCCACGGTTTCGGGAGTCCACGCGACGGCCTCGGGCCGCTCCGGGCCTGGGTCCGGGGCGTCGGGGCGAGGCGTGGACTCCACCCTGACGTGCGGACGCGGCTTCTTTGTGGTCGACCCCGTGACCCCGTGGACCGGCCGGGCGGACAACCGCACCGGGACCGAGAGCACCTGGCCGGCGCGGACCAGCGTGGCCGGCAACGCGGCCAGGGTGGACCCGCCCGTCAGGCCCGCGGCGTCGTACACCGACATCCACGAGAGCACGAGCCTCAGGTAGGCGCGGGAGTGGTTGTAGGACAGGACGGCCTGCCGGAGGGAGACGGGATCCGCCAGGTCCCGTCCCGCCTGGCAGAGGTAGACCGCGGCGCTACCTGCGGCGTCCTCCACGTCCTGGGGGTCGAGCGCCCCGTCACCGTCGAGGTCCACCGCATACGCGATCCAGGTCGCCGGAAGGAACTGCATGGGACCGACGGCCCGGTCCCAGGTCCGGTCTCCGTCAAGGACGCCGTCGTCGGTGTCGGGGATCCGACTGAACGGATCGCCGTCGAGGACGGGGCCGAGCACCGCCGGCACCGCCCGATGCTCTGAGTCGAGCACCCGGCCTCGCAGGTTGCCCGACTCGATCTGGCCGATGGCGGCAAGCAGCGAGACCGACAGGTGGCAGTCGGGCGACACGACCAACGCGGCCGCCCGGTAGGCCAGCAGCAGCGGTTCCGCCACCGCGACCTCGCGACCGCGACGGTGAGCCGCGTCCGACACGGCCGTCGCGGACGCCCGCGCGGCCCCTGCCACGTGCACGGGAGGACGCCAGGTGGCGTGGGTGACCGATGCGGGCGACGGACTCCTGTCCAACGATCCGGCCCGCGCTTGTCCCGACGCGACCCGGTCCGTTCCCGCGGTCACCATCAGAATCAGGCTGCAGCCCACGACCGTGGCGCAGCCAACTCGCCAGCCCATGCAACCCACCATCGCCCGGAGAGCTCGGACACGCCAGATCCTGTCGAGGGTTGTCATCTAGAAGTCAGCAAGCGGACGCCTCCGTCGAGGATCAGGGGCTCTTCCGAGGTGGCTGCCGGGACCACAGCACGGCCGGGATCAGGAGCAGGGAGAGGAACCCTCCCGCGAGGGACAGCGTCGCGAAGCCGGAGGCGGCGACGACGACCCCGGACATCGCCGCACCTGAAGCGCCGGCGAGCGCCACCAGGACGTCGACCGCGCCCTGGGTGCGGGCCCGATCCTCGAGAGGGGTCGAGTCGACGATGAGCGCGGTCCCGCTGATCAGCCCGAAGTTCCACCCCAGACCGAGGAGCGCGAGGGCGATGGTCAGCAGCGGCAGCGAGTCGCCGGGCGCCAGCGCGGCGACCAGCCCGGCGGCCAGCAGGGTGGTGCCCGCAGCGATCGTCATGGGCAGGCGACCGACCCGGTCCACCAGGACACCGGTGACCAGCGAGGGCAGGAACATCGCGCCGATGTGGATCCCGATGACGAACCCGACCTGACCGAGACTGTGTCCGTGGAGCCGCATGTGCACGGGCGTCATGGTCATGATCGCCACCATCGCGACCTGGGTCAGGACCATGACGGTCGCACCGACCGCGACACCGCGCTGGTCCGCTGCCCGGGCCTCCTGGGGCGGTGTCTCGGCTGCCTGCCGGGCCCGTTCGGCTGCGCGCTCCTCGTCGTGACGCGCGATGGATCGGGCGACGAGGTACGGGTCGGGTCGCAGGAAGACGAACAGGATGGCACCTGCCACGGCGTAGGCCACCGCGGCGAGCAGGAACGGCCCGGCCAGCGCGGGAATGCCCAGTGACGTCGCCAGGTCGCCGAGCACCTCGACGGAGTTGGGGCCGGCCACCGCCCCGAGGGTGGTCGACACCATGGCGATGCTCACCGCGGTCGCCCGACGGTTCGCGGGCGCGAGGTCGGTGCCGGCGTACCTGGCCTGGAGGTTCGTGGCGGTGCCGGCGCCGTAGACGAACAGGGCGAGGAACAGCAGGACCGGGTTGTCGAGCACCGCGGCCACCACGATGCCCGCCGCCCCGAGGGCGCCCGCGAGGAACCCGGCCGCGAGGCCGATCCGGCGACCGGACCGCTGGGAGAGTGCGCCGACGGTGAAGGCCGCGAGCGCGGAGCCCAGCGTGAACAGGGCAGCGGGTAGGCCGGCCACCCCCTCGCCGCCGAGCATGTCCCGCGCCAGGAGGGCGCCGACGGTCACGCCGGCGGCCAGGCCGGCACCGCCGAAGACCTGAGACACCACGACGACGGTCAGCGAGCGTCGGTAGAGGGTGAGCCGCTCCTCGGGCGAGGTCACCGCGGGCCCGGCGGCGCTGCCGCTCATGTCGCGGCCCTGGGGCACAGCAACGCGTCCACGTTGCTGACGGCGCGGTCACTCATCGACGGCCCCGGTCGTCGCGGCGGGGACATCCGGCCGATGGCGGATCTCATGCAGGCGCATGGCGACAACCATGCCGGACGCGGCGGTGGGCGCGGCAACCGTCCGCACGTCCGCGCGAATCCTCTCCGACGGCCGCGGCCAAGACGGTGCCGCAACCGTCACCGGGACATTGCGTTCGCTCCGCCCGTCAGGGCTCCGGTCTGTCCGGTCGGTCGCGACGCAGCCGCGGAAGTGGCTGGGTCTCCGCACCCGCGATGACCTCGTCCGCGGTCTGGGTCGGGAGTGTCGCCGGGGGCCTGCCGGGGTTCCCCAACCGCACCCGGGGGGTCCGGCCCAACTGGAGCTGGCGACGGACCCGCTGCTCGAGATCCATCTCCGCCAACAGCCGTTTGACGGTCGCGACCACGGCGGCGTGCAACTCCACGAGCTCCGGAGAGCTTGCGGTGGTCAACAGGTCGTCGAGCCTGGCCCGGGCCTCGTGCATGCCCTCCAGCGCGTCGCGCAGCGCGTGCACATCGTCCGAACTCATGCGCGGTGCCGCGCCTGCCTCGTTGCGGACCAGCGCACCGAAAGCGTCGAGGCCCGCCGCCAGCTCCCGGAACGTCTGGGCGAGGCCGAGGAGCACGTCGTCGGCGTTCTCGCTGTCGAGTTCCGATGGCTCGGTGGTCGCGTCCGCCACGGTGCGGAACATCGAGCGCAAGGCGACGGCGGCGTGCTCCAGCGCCTCGAAGCCCTGACGGAGCCCGGGTCCCATGTCGGGCGTGCCGACCGCACGGACGTTGAGACGGCGGCCATGCTCGGCATGGGTGAGTGCCGATCCGACCCGGGGGACTTCCTCGTGGGTGGTGCGCCGGGCCTCGTCGAGCCAGTCGCGTGCCGCGGAGGCCACCTCACGCCCCTGCGCCACCAGATCGGCCAGCTCGTCGGCGGCCCGGTTGAGGAGCCCGCTCATGAGCTCGGCCAGGCCGTTGATGGCTTTGGCGGCGTCTGTGCTCGCGATCCTGGGCGGGAACAGAAGGTTGGCAGCGACACCCACGGCGGCACCGACCAGGGTCTCCGCGATCCGCTGCCACGCCGCTGACTCGGCGCTGAAGGCGCCGACACCGAGCACGAGCATGGCGCTGATCGCGACCTCGAGAAGATTGGAGCCCAGGCGCAGTGCGTGGCCGATCGCGATGGAGATGAAGATGAGCAGGCCGAGGCTCCACCACTCCAGCGGCACGACGGCCGCGAAGGCGACCGCGAGGGCGACCCCTGCCACCACGGCGACAACCCGATCGACGCCGCTGGCCAGCAGCGACACCGGGGTGACCTGGACGACCAGCATCGCGGTCAGTGGGGCGAGGAGCGGCAGGGTGCCCGGGTACACGAGGGTCGCCACGACATAGCTCGCGACCGCCGCGATCGTGACCCGCAAGGACCACGCCGCGTTCGCGCGGCCGTCCTTGCGCAGCCGATTCAGCTCGACGCTGATCCTGCGCCGCCACATCTCGCGCACGCCTTCATCATGCGCCTCCGGGCCCAGCCAGGCCCAGAGCGGGCGGCCAGCGGCACTGAGCTCCCAGCCCCCCGGCAGTCTCCGGCGCCCCGGCCACCCCGGCCGCGCCGTCAGAGATTGACCCTTCAAGCATCGTTGTGCTCTGCACCAGACTCCGGTAGAGGTGTGGTCCGACGAGGCGCATACGGACACTCGCTCACGCAGTCGAATGCCCGGGCGCCTCGTCACGTTTCCCAACCGCTGCCAGCACTGCCGCAACCGTGGGCGCTCGCGGCGCCCGACCACAGGGAGAACCAGGTGAGCACGATTTTCTCGGGGACGTCTCGCAGGGGCCCGAACAGGCATTCGCTGGGGGCAGCGCTGGCCGGGCTCGCCGTGCTCACTGCGCTGCTGCCGGCCGCACCGGCGGCTGGCGATCACACGGCTGTGCCGCAGGCGGTCACGCTCGTCGGATCACTTCAGGAGGAGCTCGGCTGTCCCGGCGACTGGCAGCCGGAGTGTGCTGCCACGCATCTGCAGCCCGTTGACGGCCAGCCCGGAGTCTTCCGCGGTACGTTCGACGTACCAGCGGGTGGCTATGACTACAAGGTCGCGCTGAACGACGCCTGGACGGAGAACTACGGCGCGGACGGCAGCCCCGGCGGCGCGAACATCCCGCTGACAGCGCCAGGCGGTCAGGTGACGTTCACCTACGACCACGGCACCCACCGGATCGTCGACGACTCCCCCAAGCCGCTGGTCGACGGCGCCGCCGCACAGTGGCTGCGTCGCGACACCATCGCTTGGGACCTTCCCGAGCCGAACGAGAGCCGGAGCTACCGGCTCTACTGGGCCGAGGAGGGCGGACTGACCCGGGACGACGGCCGGATCACCGGTGGCGAGTCCGCTCCGCTGAGGGTTCGCGCTGGCGGGCTCCCGGCCGACCTGCGTGCGCAGTACCCTCACCTCGCCTCCTACGACGCGCTGACCGTCCCCGACGGCATTGCGCTGCGGAGGGTTCTCACCGGACAGGTCGCGATCGCCTCCGTCGCCCCCGATGGCACCGTCGAGACCGTCACCGGCCTGCAGTTGCCCGGCGTCCTGGACGACCTGTACGCCGCGGCGCGCACCCGCGCCCTCGGGCCGACGTGGCACCGGGGCCGACCGGCTTTTGCGCTGTGGGCGCCGACCGCCAGGTCCGTCGACCTCCTGCTGACCCCGCAGCGCTCCTCGAGCGAGCGCAGCGTGCCGATGACGCGCACCGCCGACGGCACCTGGACGGTGCGCGGGCGTCGGGCCTGGCGAGACGCGCGCTACCGGTTCGCCGTGCGCGTCTATGTCCCGAACGAGCAGAAGGTCGTCACGAACCTGGTGACCGACCCGTACTCCCTGGGCCTGACGACGAACTCGCAGCGCTCGATCCTGGTCGACCTCGAGCACCCGGCCCTGAAGCCGAAGGGCTGGGACCGGTTGCCCAAGCCCTCGGTCGGCCCACCCGAGGAGTCCAGCATCTATGAGCTGCACGTGCGCGACTTCTCCATCGGCGACCGCACCGTCCCGGCGCGCCACCGCGGCACCTACCTGGCGTTCACGGACCGCGACAGCGACGGCATGCGGCACCTGCGCCGTCTCGCGAGGGCCGGCTTGAACACCGTCCACCTGCTGCCGGTGAACGACATCGCCTCCATCGAGGAGGACCGCTCCGTGCAGCAGGACCCGCGGTGCGATCTCGCCTCCTACCCGCCCGACAGCGAGGAGCAGCAGGAGTGCGTCACCGAGGTGGCCGCGAACGACGGCTTCAACTGGGGCTACGACCCCTGGCACTACACGGCTCCGGAGGGCTCCTACGCCACGGATCCCAGCGGCACCGCCCGCAACAAGCAGTTCCGCGAGATGGTCAAGGGCATCAACGGCGCCGGCCAGCGAGTCGTCATGGACGTGGTCTACAACCACACGCCCGCGTCCGGCCAGGATCCGAAGTCCGTGCTCGACCGCGTCGTGCCCGGGTACTACCAGCGGCTGAACGCCACCGGACAGGTCGAGACCTCCACGTGCTGCTCCAACACCGCGACCGAGCACGCGATGATGGAGAAGCTGATGATCGACTCCGTCCTCACCTGGACCCGGGAGTACAAGGTGGACGGCTTCCGGTTCGACCTCATGGGCCACCAGCCGAAGGCTGCGATGCTCAGGCTCCGGGCCGCACTCGATCGGCTCACCGTGCGTCGCGACGGCGTCAACGGGCGCAGGATCCTGCTGTACGGCGAGGGCTGGAACTTCGGCGAGGTCGCCGACAATGCCCGGTTCGTGCAGGCCACCCAGCGCGAGATGGCCGGCACCGGCATCGCCACCTTCAACGACAGGCTGCGAGACGCGGTCCGCGGCGGCGGCCCGTTCGACGAGGACCCACGCGTGCAGGGCTTCGCCAGCGGCCAGTTCACCGACCCCAACGGCGCGGCGACCAACGGCTCCCCGGCCGCCCAGCGTCAGGCCCTGCTTCTCAACCAGGATCGGATCCGGGTCGGACTGACCGGCAACCTCAAGGACTACCGGTTCACCGATCGGACGGGCGCGGTGGTCACCGGTGCGGACGTCGACTACAACGGGCAACCCACCGGGTACACCCGTGACCCGCAGGAGGCGGTCACCTACGTCGAGGCGCACGACAACGAGACGCTGTTCGACGCCCTCGCCTTCAAGCTGCCGCAGGACACCTCGATGTCCGACCGGATCCGCATGCAGACCCTGGCGCTGTCGACGACGGCGTTCAGTCAGGGCATCTCGTTCTGGCACGCCGGCGGCGACCTGCTGCGCAGCAAGTCGCTCGACCGCAACAGCTACGACTCAGGCGACTGGTTCAACCTGCTGGACCTCTCGCGGCGCACCAACGGGTTCGGCCGCGGACTACCGCCGCGCCCGGACAACGAGGCCAAGTGGGACTTCATGCGCCCACTGCTCGCCGACCCCGCGCTGGTCCCGACGAGGAGAGACATCGCCACGGCTTCGCGTCGCGCCGACGAGTTGCTTGCGATCCGTGCCGGCACCCGGCTGTTCCACCTCGGCACCGCCCCGCGTGTCCAGCGGAAGCTGTCGTTCCCCAACGGGGGCCCGGCGCAGACACCTGGGGTGATCGTCATGCGCATCGACGACCGCGTCGGCCCCGGCATCGACCGTCGGTTCGATGGCCTGGTCGTGGTGTTCAACGCCTCCCCGGACAAGACGACACAGAGCGTGGCCGGCACCGCAGGGCAGCACTTCCGCCTGCACCCGGTGCAGGCGCACGGCTCCGACGCGACCGTCCGACGCTCCCGCTACGACGGCCGGGCCGGCAGCTTCA
Organism: uncultured Actinomycetota bacterium; assembly: GCA_963767955.1. Taxonomy (GTDB): domain Bacteria; phylum Actinomycetota; class Actinomycetes; order Propionibacteriales; family Nocardioidaceae; genus Nocardioides. The sequence goes on from CAVYGA010000003.1 coordinate 1,981,341, forward strand.
CAGTGCCGGCGCGCAGCGTCGCGGTGTTCGTGGCCCGCTGAGCCAGCACCCTGCCCGGCATCGAGAGCAGAGCGGGACCGGCAACGTCTAGAAGGGTTGGAGTGGGGTGATCTAGCGCGCGCCTCCGCACGCCCTCGCGGTGGTTCAATTGACTTGGCCGCCTGGCATGGCGCGATCGCGGCCTGCGGGATACCCGCACTCGCTCGAGGCACCTCCTACGGGGGGCGGTGGCGGTTGGAGGTCGAACAATGCCGACATTGATCGCGAAACTGCGGACACTGATCACGCAAGCGCCACGCACACTGGTCACGGATGCGCCGACCACCAGAGGTCCTTTCGACCCGACGAAGTTGGGGAAGGCTGCGAAGTGGTCGTCAGCGGGCTTCGTGGCCCTGACGAGCGTTCTGACCTTCTTGGGCATCAAGGACGGGATGCTCACTCGCATTCTGACCGACGAGCCCACCGCGTCCTTGTGGGCGTTGATCCTCGTCGGGGGTGGCGTGGTGCTGAGCCTGTTCGCCGTGGCAGTGAAGGACAGGACCCACCTGTACGTCGCCTGGCTCATCCTGGGAATTCTTGCGATGTCAGTGTGCTCCGCTGCGCTGCTCAAGAACATCAACGAGACGGCTGTCACTGGCTGGATGCTCGTCCTCGCGTTCGTCGTCCTCACCATCGCCCTCATCTGGTCGTGGGCGCGGGGGACGACGATTGCCCTCGCGGCAGGGCTGCTCGTACTCGCCGTGTCGGCAACCTCGTTCGGTCTGTACGCCGCGGCGAAGGTCTCCATCGCAACCAAGGCGGCGCCCGAAGACCTCCGCGTCAGGGCCACGCTGACCGGGGAGATCCCGACTCAGACGTTGGAAGTGACCCTCGCGGGATCCAAGCAGCGAGATGGCATTGTTGCCGTAGTCGGGTACCGCGCTGAACGGGACCGGGACCCGAGGACCGGAAGGCCGGTTGCTTCCGCCGGCGGTCGGCACCTGTGGGAGAGCTACTTCAACGTCGACGAGACCCGTACCGTCTCGGAGACCTACGCGGTCCCCGTGAACACGCGCAACTGGGCTGAAGTCAGCATCCAGACGTGCACGGAGGAGAAGAGCGACGCCGAGATCCGGCCGAACTGCGTCCCGGTCGAACGAACCTCCTACCTCACCGGCACTGCCCTCAAGCCGGACGTTGCGCTTGGCGGCTCGATGAAGGTGAGCCCCGACGGCAAGGACCTCACCGCAACGCTGACGGCGAGCAACGTCGACCCCGGCCAGCAGGTGGCGATCCGGTTCCGCCCTCGCGGTAAGGACGCCAGGGCCAAGGTTGCAACCGTACTCAAGGCGACCGCCTTCCCGGACGCAGCGGGAACGGCGACGTGGACAGCCAGGCTCCCAGTCCAAGGGGTCCGATGGGCACTGCACGCCGTCGTCTGCGACGTCCCGGACCGCACGCCCAGCGCGAGCAAGCCTGATGGGAGCAACCCCTTCGAACCGGCCACGGTGCCGTGCCTGGCTAGTGGGAGGGCCCACATACTGGCCGTCTACCGGCCCTGACGTCGTGGTCAGTCGTTCAAGCGACCGCTCGCGAACCCGTGGATGCGGGTCGGGTGGCACTCACTGCCGATGAGCGGACGGGCGGAACCAACGGCAGCGAGACTGCGTCCCATGAGCATGACGGCGCCCATTCGGATGTCCCTGGCCGTACTCGCCTGCGGGATTCTGAGCGCGTGCACAGGCTCCACTGAGGGCGGAGGCGACTGCGTGAGCCACTACGAGCCCGTAGCAAGTGCTCCCACTTGGCATGCCCTGAAGGACGAGATGTCGGGCTACCAGGAGCGAGGGGCAGTTGCGTCGTTGCGGACACAAGCGCGAGGGCACGACGTCGGTGCGGGGAACAAGGATGCTGTGCGCGTGGTGGATCTACTCGACCGGAACGGCCGGCGCCTGGCTCAAGTCGATGTATGGCGTACCCGAGCGGGGGCTTGGCGTGCTGGCGTCTGGAGCCAGTGCATCGACTGACCGCCACCTCTTGCGCCCCTGCGGCTATGTGATCGAAGCCTGTCGTCAATGCCCCCGATTTCGGACCTGATGCGCCAAACTCGTGCCACAAATCAAGCGCCCGCACCGATGAGCGGACGTACACGTGGCCCTGGTCGAGCCAGCAGCGGTTCAGGTTGGGGTGAGGATGGCGTCCATGGCGACGACGTGTGCGGGGGTCGAGCCGCAGCAGCCGCCGATCAGGTCGATGCCGAGGTCGGCCAGCCGGCTAGCGTGAGCGGCCAGGTCGTCGGCGGTGGCGTCGTACTCGAAGTGGTCTCCCACGACCTGGGGCAGGCCGGCGTTCGACTGGGCGATCAGGAGCAGGTCGCCGGTGCGCGCACGCACCATCTCCGCTGCGATGATCTCCATCTCCGCAGGACCCCGGCCGCAGTTGGCGCCGACGGCGTCGACGCCCGCCGCTGCCAGGCGCGCCACTGCGTCGGCCGGCCGGACGCCCATCATCGTGCGCATGTTGGTGTCGAAGCTCATCGTCACGGCGACCGGAAGACCGGGCGCGACCTGGCGTGCCGCGGCCAGGGCCGCCTCGGCCTCGCCGAGGTCGCTCTGCGTCTCGACCAGCACCAGGTCGATGCCGCCCTCGACCAGTCCGATCAGCTGTTCGGCGAACAACTCCTGTGCGTCCTCGCGCGTCATCACACCCAGGGGCGCCAGCAGCTCACCGGTCGGGCCGAGGTCACCCGCGACGAGCAGGCCGCGCTCGTCCGCCACCGATCGCGCGATCTGCGCCGCCGTCCGGTTCACCTCGCCGACGCGGTCGCCGAGCCCGTGCATCTCCAGCCGTGGTCGCGTCCCGCCGAACGTGTTGGTGGTGAGCAGCCGCGCCCCGGCCTCGGCGTACGCCGCGTGCGCCGTGCGGACCGCGTCGCGGTTCTCGAGATTCCAGAGCTCACCGGGCGCACCGTCCTCAAGACCCGCGTCTTGCAGCAGAGTGCCCATGCCCCCGTCGAGCAGGACAGGTCGTTGCGCGCCCAGCCGCGCCGCCAGCCGGTTCACCGGCCCAGCCTGCTGAGGTACTCCGCGATCCTGTCGGCCGGCCACTCCGCTTCGAGCTCGGAAGTGACTCGGTCGAGCACCTCGACCGGCGTGCCTTCTGCCGAGGTCCAGGGAGTTCGTTCCCAGCCCGCGAGGTAGTCGTCAGCACCGGTGTCACCGAGCCGCATCGCAGCTTCATCGATCGCCTCTTGCAGCCGCGATGCGAGCTCGGACTTCACCAGCCCCTCTCCGGCCCTGGCCGCGACCATCGACGGAAGCTCGCGCCACCGGGTCACCTGGTACTCCGTCATGCATCGGAGCCTAGCTACGAGGCCAGGTGTCGACGGAGTGGTCCAGCGAGTGAACGCCACCCGAACTCACCGGCCGGAGTCAGGCTGCGACGCCAGTGTCCCTCGAGTGCAGGGTGGCAACCCAGGTCTGCTCCGAACCGCACCAGCAGGTGAAGGTGACGGCGGTGCCGCGGTCAGTGTCAGCGAGGCCTGTGACCTGGCTGAAGAAGATGAGCTGCGTCTTGTCGCAGGCGGTGCAGTGGTGGGTGAACATCGGGACCTCCCTCGGGCGATTCTTGTCTGACTCGAGTGTGAGGGGCTGAGACTTATAGGGGTAGCCTCAGTTTCCTTCGGAAGATCAAGGAGATTCCTATGATGTCGCTGCACCAGCTGCGGTGCTTCCTGGCCACGTATGAGCTGGGCTCGCTCACCGCCGCCGCCGAGCACCTCGGCTATGCCCAGCCGTCGATCAGTGAGCAGATCCGGGGCTTGGAGAAGTCGATCGACGCGAAGTTGTTCCGCCGGGTAGGTCGAGGTGTCGTCCCCACCACTGTCGCCGACTCGCTGCGACCGCACGCCGAGCGCACCCTGGCTGCGGCTGCGGAGGCGCAGAAGGCGATCGAGTCGGTCACTGCGATGGAGTCGGGGACGATCCGCTTCGGCATGTTCGGCACGGCACGGCTCTACGCAGGTGCGTCCCTCATCGCCGACGTCCTCGAGCGCCACCCGGGCGTGCGCGTGGAGCTGATCGGGCAGAACTCCAGCGACGTCCAGGAGCACCTGCGCCGGGGCTACATCGAGGCCGCCATGATCGCCATCCCCCAGGTGCGCAGCGAGGGCATGACCGTGACACCCGTGGCCACCGACGAGCTCGTCTACGTCAGCGCCGATCCCGAGAAGCTCACGTCACCCGTCACCGCCCACCGACTCGGTCAGGCCCAGCTCGTGATGCCCGAGACGACCTGGCGCGACGAGGACTCCACCCGGTTGGTCGTGCGCAGGATGCTGCACGAGAGCGGGATCAACCCACAGACCCGGATCGAGGTCGAGGACGTCGAAACCGCCGTCGAGCTGGTCGGCATGGGGTTCGCCGACACGGTCATCCCCAAAGGCGGGGCCCGAGCACTCCTGCCCCGCCTGGCCCCGAAGGCCGGCTGGGTCTCGCTGCGTCCCAAGCAAGTCGACACCTACGGGATCGTGCACCGGTCCGGCGCAACCCTGTCGAAGGCCGCCCAGCTGATGATCGAGCTGGCGACAACGCGCATCCAGTCGATCGCCGACCCGATGTGATTCGAGTGACCGACGTCGCCGATTGGCGGCGGTGTGACGCACCGCGCTGCGACGATCCGTCGGCTCAGATCAGGAGCTCTGAGATGAGGTCACCGGTCACGGTGAACTTCTGCTCCAGATCGACCACCCCACCGGGGAAGTCGCCTTCGAGATGGGTGGCGACGACGTACTCGGCGTCGGTTGTCCGCTGGGTCCCGGTGATCTCGGTCGTGTACGTGTAGCGGGAAGCCACGCGCTCCCGCCACCTGCGGATCTCAGCGAGGCCCTGGTAGTGCTGGCCCTCATCGAGAACGTGAGCCTGCGGGGTGAAGCAGTCGAGGAGGGCGTCGAGGTCACCATTGGCCGCCGAGGTGTAGTACCGGGCGATGACATCGGGAGTGGTGGTCATGACAGCCAACCTAGGCGTGTCCACCGACACTCTCTCGGCGGCTCAAACGACATGGCTTCGTGTGTCCTAGTGGGCGGAAGGCAGCACGGTGGTGAGGCTCGCGGTGAGCGACGTGGTGAGCCGCTCGTTCACAATGCGAGGGCTTCGATCCACCGCTGACCTGCGGTCCCGCGCATCGGCGGTGTCGAACGGCGGCTGAGGATCCTGAGCCCGACCCGCGTGACCGCCGCCGATGCCACGGTCGCACGGATCGTCCACAGCCTGTGCAACGGACCGCCGCTGTCCACAGGACCTCTCGTCTGTGCCACGCCCCGCAAGCAGGCGTTCGATCATGACTGTTGTCCGCTGCGCCCTCGGGCGGCGCGCTTGTTAGCGGTGGGCCGTCCGTTGCCAAGGGCTGGCGACGTTGCGAGCGGCCCGGAGGAGGGGTCATGAGCCAGACGATCAACACCGATACGCCAGGCAAACTGTGGAGCATCCAGGACGTCTCGGAGTACCTCGGAGTCCCGGTCGGGACGATCTACCAGTGGCGGGTGCGCAGCGAGGGCCCGCCGGCCATGCGGCTGGGGAAGCACCTGCGGTTCGACCCGGAGTCGGTGGCGCGATGGGCGCACGGGCTGGAGGAGAGCGGCGATGGCCGCCGTCACGCGTGACTCCGCGCGACGGACGGTGGTTGGCGCGGTGGCGCGACCCGACGGGTCGGCAGCGGAAGAAGTCGTTCGCACGCAAGGCCGACGCGCAGCGCTGGCTCGACCAGATGCAGGCCGCGTCCCACCGAGGGCAGTTCATCGACCCGGTCGCGGCGAAGCTGAAGATCGGCGAGTTCGCGGCGATCTGGTTGGACGGGATGGGACACCTGAAGCCGTCGACCGCGGCCCGGTACGCCAGCATCGTCCGGGTCCACATCGAACCGCAGTGGGGGCTGTGGTCGCTCGGCGAGGTCCGGCACTCCGACGTGACGGCCTGGGTGGGCCGGCTGGTGGCGGCCGGCTCGAGGCCCGGCACCGTCCGTCAGATCCACCGGGTGCTGTCGATGATCTTCGAGGCCGCCGTCACGGACGGCCGGATCGCCACCAACCCCGCGGCCAAGGTGCGACTCCCCTCCCCCGTCCGTGGTGAGCCCCGGTTCCTCACCGCTGGCGAGGTCACGGACCTGGTTCGCCACTCCGCAGACGAAGGGCTCTCCGTCGCGGTCCTGGCGTTCACCGGACTGCGGTACGGCGAGCTCGCTGCGCTGCGGGTCAAACGCGTCGATCTCGGCCGGCACCGGCTCACCATCGCCGAGAGCGTCACCGAGGTCGGCGGCAGGCTCAGCTGGACCACGCCGAAGACGCACTACACGCGGTCGGTGCCGTTCCCGCCCAGCCTGCTCGAGCCGATCCGGTCGCTGTGCGCGGGCAAGGAGCCGGAGGACCTCGTGTTCACCTCGCCCGAGGGCGGCCCACTGCGCCTCAACAACTGGCGGCGCCGGGTCTTCGACCCGGCCTGCAAGGAGCTCGGGCTGACCGATGTCAGCCCGCACGACCTGCGGCACACCGCGGCCAGCCTGGCCATCCAGCGGGGCGCCAACGTGAAGGCCGTGCAGCGGATGCTGGGCCACGCCTCAGCCGCGATGACGCTGGATGTCTACGCCGGGTTGTTCAGCGACGACCTGGACTCGGTTGCCGTCGCGCTCGATCCTGTTGTGCCACAAATGTGCCACAACCACTCTTCTCGACCCGACAACAATGCCCTCTGGGAGCAGCTAAACCTGTTCTGACCTGCACAAACGCTGGGTGCCCCCGCCAGGATTCGAACCTGGGACCGGCGGATTAGAAGGCCGCTGCTCTGTCCAGCTGAGCTACGAGGGCGGGGGGTCGGAGGTACAGTCGGGACAAACCTCAGGACAACCATCGTGTAGTTCACCGACTCATTCCGACCCCGCGCCAGTATGCCTCAGTCCACGTTCACGCCCTCGGACGGCGCAGCAAGCTGATGTCGAGGTTGGCCTTCTCTCGAGCAACGAACTGCACCACCGCTGCTCCGACCACGGAGTGGTTCCTTCTCGTCGGTGGTGTGTGTCGGGCTCGCCCCGGTACCCAACGACGGCCGACTCACGGCTCGGTCACGGCGTCCAGTCGCGGTCCCAGGTGTAGATGCCGCCGGCGCTGCCGTCGTTCGGGATCAGGGCTGTCGATTCGGAGCCGAAAACCAGGTATCGGCCGTCGCCGGACAGAGTGCCCCCGCCGCTGGACTCCCGGAGCCACAGGGAGGGGTCGTTCGCGAGGTTCCAGTGCTTCGAGACAAGGACCGGGTCGCCGGCGGACCGCGTCCAGACGTAGGCGTAACAGGGCTCGTAGAGGAACTGTGCCTGCTGGTCGTAGCGGAACCCACACACCGTGCCCGTGACCGTGGAGCCGTCGGAGGAGATCGAATCGGGGTAGAGCGCAGCCGTGCTGCCGTCCGCCGACGGCGTGGGTGCCTCGGGGACCGGGGTCGCCGCGTTGGTCGTGGTGTCCCAGAGCACGGTTTCGGTGATCGTGCTCTCCTCGTCGCGCGCCTGGGTCAGCACCCATCGTCCGTCCGCCGAGATCGGCTCGATGGGCCAGTTCGGTCCCGGGTCGATGTCGTAGCCGGGTAGGTCGACGATCGACGACGTGCCGGACGTGCGGTTCCACCTGACGATGCCGATCTCGTCGGTGCGGGTCGGGTTGATGTCCTGGAGCCAGGCGCCGTACAGCACGTAGGACCCGTCGGGGCTGATCACCGGTTTGCGTGAGGTCGAGCCGAATGCCTCGTCCACCATCGGCCCCGACACCAGCGTGGTCTCGTCCTTGGTGCGGTCCCACAGGTAGACGTCGTCGCGGACCTCGGTGGGGTCGTCGGCCACGATGCCCGGGGCGCTGGAGGCGAAGGTGACGAAGCGGCCGTCGTCGGAGATGCTGTAGGCGAGCACCTTGTCCTGCACCGGGTCACCCGTCAGGTCGTGACTGATCAGCATGGCCGTGTTCGCCTGCCGGTCCCACAGGTACAGCTGGTGGGTGTCGGGATGCTGCAGGACCACTGGCCGGGCGACCCGGGTGGAGAGCCGACCGGTCAGCGCCACCTTCTCCCCCGCGATCGCCGGGTTGGGTGAGGTCGCCAGGTCCGCTGGGTGGCTCGGATCCCGACGAGGGGGCCGACCCGGATGACGGGGATTCCCGAGATCAGCCTTCACGTTCCCGATCCTCCGGCGGTCGATCGCCACGGAAATCGGCTTCAGGGGTTCCCTGTGACGCGGGTCACACCCTAACGTCGTCGATACATCCCGGGGGGAGACACGGAGAGATCCGCTATGCCCACGAGAACACGAGCGGCCGCAGCGGTCGCGCTCGCGGTGGCACTGCTCGGAGCATCGGCGACGAGCCCGTCGTACGCCGACCCGAACAACAACACCGTTCGCAAGCTCACCAAGGCGGTCACCGTCGACGGCGTGCTCGACCACCTGGAGGCGCTCCAGGAGATCGCCGACGAGAACGGCGGCGACCGCGCCGTCGGCCGCCCCGGATACACGGCCTCGGTCGACTACGTCGTCGGACAGCTCCAGGCCGCGGGGTACGCCCCGACCGTCCAGGAGTTCCCGTTCACCTACTCCGAGGAGAACTCCGAGCTCGAGCGGATCTCCCCCTCGCCGCGGACCTTCCTGCCGGGCTCCGAGTTCCTGCGCAACACCTTCGACTCGGGCACGCCACAAGGGACGGCCGAGGACGCGCTCGTCGTCGTCGACCCCGGCAGCGCGAACAGCGGTTGCGAGAGCGGTGACTTCGCCGGGTTCCCCGCGGACGGGATCGCACTCATGCAGCGCGGCGGGTGCGCCTTCGCGCTCAAGGCCCTCAACGCCGAGCAGGCGGGCGCGTCCGGCGCCATCATCTGGAACAACCAGGCCGGGATGGTCAACATGATCGGTGACGCGACCGGCCTGACGATCCCGGTGGTGTTCGCCAGCCAGGTGGCCGGCACCGACCTGGCCAGCACGCCCGGTGCGACGGTCCGCGTCGTGGTCGACTTCGCCGCGGAGGAGCGCACCGCCTACAACGTCCTTGCCGAGACCGCCCGCGGCAACGCCGACAACGTCGTGATGGCCGGCGCCCACCTCGACAGCGTCCAGGACGGCGCCGGGATCAACGACAACGGCTCCGGCAGCGCTGCGCTGCTCGAGACCGCGATCCAGATGTCGAAGGTGAAGCCCACCAACAAGGTGCGCTTCGCCTGGTGGGGTGCCGAGGAGGAGGGCCTCCTGGGCTCGGAGTACTACGTGGAGCAGCTGACCCAGGAGCAAGGGGAGGACATCGCGCTCTACCTGAACTTCGACATGGTCGCCTCGCCCAACTACATGTTCGGCGTCTACGACGGAGACAACTCCGGCGACACGGCACCCGACGGCTTCATCCCCGACGGCTCGGCGCAGATCGAGGACGTGTTCGAGAAGTTCTACGCCGACCGCGGTGAGCCCTCGCAGGACAGCGAGTTCTCCGGCCGCTCCGACTACGGACCGTTCATCGCCGTCGGCATCCCGGCGGGTGGCCTCTTCACCGGCGCCGAGGTGTCGAAGACCCCGGCCGAGGCGGCGCTGTACGGCGGTGTTCCGGGCGCGGCGTACGACCCGTGCTACCACCAGCCCTGCGACAACCTCACGGGCGCCGGCCAGGACCAGGCGCTCTATGACCAGCTGCGTGCGGACTACGAGCTGGTCGGCAACGTCAACGTGCACGCGCTCGACGTCAACTCCGACGCCATCGCGACCGCGGTGCTGACGTTCGCCTACGACACCTCCACCGTCAACGGGGTGCCGGGCCACCCGGGCAGGGGTCTGGTCAAGGGCGAGAAGGCGCAGGAGGTGTTGAGGCAGGCCCAGGGCAAGCACGCCCGCTGAGCATCAGCCGGCCCTGTCCGGAACGTGGTTCCGACCTGCACCTGAGACGGGGCGGGCCGCACCCAGCGGCCCGCCCCCTGGTGCGCAGCGCGCCCGTCGCGGGAACCACCTGACGACCCTCTGAGCGGGCGGAGCAACGGGACGGTGTCCTCTGGGCAACAGGACGGTACGAACCTCGCCACGCGACGGCACCAAGTCCGCTTCACCGGTTCCGCTGCGCGTCGCAGCGCCCTAGCGTCGAGCTGACAGCGAGCCGGGACACGGCCGGTGGACCGGATGCAAGGGGCGAGAGCATGGCAAGCACCGCAGGTCTGCTGGACCGTTGGCCCACCAGCGAGAGCAGGTCCGCCCGCGTCCAGACGTTGAGCGGCCACTGGATCCATGCGCAGGTGCGCAGCCGCACCGCAGCGACCGTGGTCGAGCAGGTGCTCGTGCTGCAGCCGGACGACGGCGGGTCGACGGTCGGGGTGCCGCTCCGCGCCGTCGCCGGCCGGTTCCTGCGCGTCGCCGCCAAGGGCGACAGGCCCGGGATGGAGTTCGGCCCCGTCGACGTCGCCGTGCTTCGGCGACTCGTTCTCGAGTCGACCGCGCAGCCCGCCTGAGCACGCGACGACGCACCCGCCCGACGCGCGGCATCGCAACGCCGGGCCCTCGTGGGACCGTGTGTCATGCTCCCTCCCATGGTGGGAGCGAAGGCCGCGAAGCGCGTCGGGCTGGAGATTCTGGGCTGGACGCTGGTCGTCCTCGGCATCGCCGCGTTGATCCTGCCCGGGCCCGGACTGCTCGGGTTGTTCGCCGGTCTCTACGTCCTCTCCCAGCAGTACGAGTGGGCCGAACGACGCGTCGAGCCGGTCAAGGTCGCCGCGTTCCGCGCCGCCGCACAGGGTGTGCAGACCTGGCCGCGGGTCATCACCTCCGTCCTCGCCGCGCTCGCCATGGTCGGCGTCGGCATCGTGTGGGGGATCCAGCCCGACGCACCGGGCTTCTGGCCTGTCGACGAGAAGTGGTGGCTGTTCGGCGGCTGGGGAACCGGCGTCACGATGATCGTCTCGGCGTTCGTCGCACTGGCCCTGATCATGTTCAGCTACCGCCGCTTCCACGGCGTCGAGGACCCGATGGGCACGGCCGAGGCCGCGGCTCGCGACCACGACTGACCGGGGTGACCGCGACCCGCACTGGTGGGATCATCGGTGGGTGAGCGACATCTGGGACCTCGTCGCGGTGGAGCGCCTTACGCTCGCCGACTTCCTCCGGACGCTGACCGCCGAGCAGTGGGCCGTGGCGTCCCTCTGTGACGCCTGGACCGTCCGCGACGTCGCCGCGCACGTGGCCTGGGGCAACACCTCTCCCCCGATGAAGACGGTGCTCGCGGTCGTGAGGGGCGGGTTCCGCGCCAACGCCGTCAACGCCAGGCTCGGTCAGGAGTGGGGCCGACGGCCCACCGCGGAGATCATCGCCCGGCTGCGTGACATCGCGGGCAGTCGGGTTCGCCCCACGCCCGGCACCACGCCGGTCGACTGCCTCGCCGACCTGCTCTGCCACGACCTCGACATCCGCGTCCCGCTCGGCGCGCCGCGGACCTCGCCCGCGGAGCCGTTCCGGCTGGCGCTGACCCGGTACGTCGGGATGGGGTTCCCGCTGCATCTCGCGTTCGGAGCCAACAGCAAGGCGATGGCCAAGGGCCTGCGCTTGATGGCCGACGACGTCGGGTGGACCCACGGCGAGGGGCCCGCCGTCCAGGGCTCCGGCTCGGCGATGATGCGCGCGCTCACCGGTCGCCCGGTCGGCGCCGACGAGCTGACCGGGCCGGGCGCCGGCACGCTCTACGCGCGGCTGCCGTAGTCCGCGATCTCGCCCCGCAGCCGCGTCTTCACGCCCTCGGGTGCGAACGACGCGTCGACCGCCGTGGTCGCCAGCGCCCGGAGCCCGGTCTCGTCGAGGTCGAGGAGGTCGGCGGCGATGGCGTACTCCCGGTTGAGGTCGGTCCCGAACATCGGCGGGTCGTCGGAGTTGATCGTGACCACGACCCCGGCATCGCGGAAGGCACGCAGCGGATGCTGCTCCAGCGTCGCCACGGCCCGGGTCGCGATGTTGGACGACGGGCACACCTCCAGCGGGATGCCCTCGGCGGCCAGGTGCGCCAGCAGCGCCGGGTCCTGGACCGATGACGTGCCGTGTCCGATCCGGTCGGCGCCCAGCAGCCGCACCGCGTCCCACACCGTCTCCGGACCGGTGGTCTCACCGGCGTGCGGGACGCTGCGCAGCCCGGCGGCCCGGGTCGCGTCGAAGTGCGGCTGGAACTGCGGCCGCGGTACGCCGATCTCCGGCCCGCCGAGGCCGAAGCCGACCAGCGCGTCCGGGGCGTGGTTCAACGCGTAGCCCAGCGTCGCGTCGGCCGCAGGCAGCCCCGACTCCCCCGGGATGTCGTAGATCCAGCGCAGCACCAGCCCGAAGTCCCGCTCGGCGTCGACCCGGCCCTGCTCCAGCGCCTCGGTGTAGGCCTCGATCGGGATGCCCCGGATCACCGACGTGTACGGCGTGCAGGTCAGCTCGGCGTACCGCAGCGACTGGCCCTCGGCCATCTCGCGCGCGACCTCATACGTCAGCAGCCGGATGTCGTCCGGCGTGCGGATCAGGTCGACGACCGCGAGGTAGACGTCGATGAAGTGCGCGAAGTCGCGGAACGCGAAGAACTCCTTCAGCGCCTCCGGGTCACTGGGCACCACGCCGGGGTGCCGCTCGGCCAGCTCGGCGACGATGCGCGCGGACGCGGAGCCCACGTGGTGGACGTGCAGCTCGGCCTTCGGCAGTCCCGCGATGAACGAGGTCAGATCGGTGGAGTCGGTCACAACCCGGGAGTCTGCCAGCGTGTCGTGCCCGGATCCCAGTCCTCGAAGCCTTTGAATGGTCGTGGCCCCGCAATGTATGAGATTGCGGGGCCTTGTCCTTTCCGGGACCGTCCGGCTCAGGAGCCGCCGTCGACGCGGTCCTGCACCTGCGCGGCCAGCTCGTCGATCGAGCTGCCGGAGACGGCCTCGCCGTCGACGAACACCGTCGGGGTCGAGTTGACCCCGCGCTGGGACGCCTCGTCGTTGCCGTTGACCATCCACTGCTCGAACGACAGCTTCTCGATGCCCGGCCGGATCGCGTCCTCGTCGGCGCCTGCCTCGACGGCCCTGTCGATGATCCACTCGTCGTCGGGCATGGCGCCGCCCTCCGCGGGCTGGTTCTCGAAGAGCAGATCGTGGAACCTCAGCGCCACCGCACCGCCCGAGGTGTCGAGCAGCACGCCGAACGCGTTGAGCGAGCGGGTGGAGTACTCGTTGAGGAAGGCGATCGGCCGGTAGACGACGTAGGCCCTCCCGTCGACCGCGGCCTGCCGCAGGTCAGCACGCGCGGTCGCCTCGAACTGCCCGCAGAACGGGCACAGGAAGTCCTCGAACACCTCCACCTTGACGGGTGCGTCCGGGTCGCCGACGCCCACGCCGTACGTGTCCGCCACGCCCGGCTCGACCTCCGCCCCGGCTGCGTCCCCCGTCGGGGTGCCCGTCGTCGCGCTGGACGCGTCGCCGGGAGCGGCAGCATCCTCGCCGGTGGTGTCACGTCCGGCCTGCACGGCGTACCCGATGCCGACCACGATCGCGATCACCGCGACCACGGCCACCGCGACCAGTCCGTTGCGTCTGGAGGTCTCCATGTCTAGTTCCTTTCCTGGGGGACGGGCGCCGACTGCGGCGCCCGGAAGAGCAGTGCGTCCAGGCCCCACCCGGTGCGGGGTCTCCAGACGAGGTACGCCGAGGCGAGCAGCAGGCCGACGTCGCGGGCGATCTCCCACGGGTAGTCGTCGCTCGCTCCGGCGTCGTAGCCACCACCGCCGAAGCAGCCGCACTCGATCTGCAGGCCACGGGCCCACGCCGACGCGATGCCCACGATGAACGCCACGAAGAGCAGTGCCGACACGACGGCCATCACGCGGGTGAGCAGGCCCAGGACCAGGCACAGCCCGACCACGACCTCGAGGACCGGCAGCAGGTGCCCGACGGTGGGCACCACGGACTCCGGGAGCAGATCGTAGGCGCGGACCGCGCGCACGCTGGCCGCCGGATCGGGCAGCTTGAGGGCACCGGCGACGATCCAGACGCCGCCGACCACGAGACGGGCGGCCAGCCCGATCCAGACCTGCATGGACCCGAGGGTATGAGCCCCGGCTGAGACGAACCTGAGTCCGAGGACTCGCGCCGACGGGACCGAAGTCCCGACGAAGTAGGGTGCCAACCGTGAAGGAACGCCTGGTGTGGATCGACTGCGAGATGACCGGCCTCGACCTGCGCGCGGACGCGCTGATCGAGGTGGCGGCCCTGGTCACCGACTTCGACCTCAACGTCCTCGGTGAGGGCATCGACCTGATCATCAAGCCGCCCACGGGTGCCATCGAGCAGATGAACGACTTCGTGCGCGAGATGCACGTGACATCCGGCCTCCTCGACGAGCTCGCCGACGGCATCTCGATGGCCGAGGCGGAGTCGCAGGTGCTCGACTACATCAAGGAGCACTGCCCCGACGGCAGCCGCCCGCCGCTGGCCGGCAACACGGTGGCGACGGACCGGTCGTTCCTGATCCGGGACATGCCGACGCTGGAGGCGTTCCTGCACTACCGGATCGTCGACGTGTCCTCGATCAAGGAGCTCTCGCGGCGCTGGTTCCCCCGTGCCTACTACGGATCACCACCCAAACGGGGCAATCACCGGGCCCTGGCCGACATCCAGGAGAGCATCGAGGAACTGCGCTACTACCGCGAGGCGGTCTTCGTGCCCAGGCCCGGCCCGAACGGCGACACGGTGCGCGAGATCGCCGCCAGGCACGGCGGTTCGCTGACCGGGATCACCGACGACCCCGATTCGCAGAACACCCCCTGAGTACGGCTACAATCTTCTCCGGTCCGGCGTTCATGGCGCCGGATTCGTGGTGGGTATAGCTCAGCTGGTAGAGCGCCGCCTTGTGGTGGCGGATGTCGCGGGTTCAAGTCCCGTTACTCACCCCAGACGGTCATCGGGCCCCTGACTCGCGAGACGCGGTCAGGGGCTCGATGCGTTGCCCACGCTCGTCGGCCACGTACGCCGCCCCCATCGTCAGGCAGGATGGTCGGATGGATGTCGTCGAAGTGCTGCTGCCCGGAGTGGGCGTCCGCTACGAGTTCGATACCGATCGGGGGCATCGGATCGGGATCGTGTCCTACCGCGACGGCCGGTTCGAGTTCGTCCGGTACGACCCGGAGGATCCCGATTCCAGTGCCCCTCTGCTGATGCTGTCCCCGACCGAGGCGGACACCGTCGCGGAGCTCCTGGGTGCTCCCCGCCTCACCGAACGGTTCGCGGACCTGACGCGTGAGATCCCCGGCCTGGTGGCGGGGAACGTCCTCGTTCCGGAGAACTCGCGGTTCGACGGTGCTGCGCTGGGAGACACCCGAGCGCGCACGTTGACCGGGGCGTCGGTGGTGGCCGTCGTCCGCGGTGAGGGCGTGGTGGCCTCCCCCACCCCGCAGGAGATCCTTCGAGGCGGGGACGCACTGATCGTCGTGGGGACCGAGGCCGGCATCGCAGGAGTCCAGCAGATCGTGACCGGCTGACCCCGTGGATGATGTCGGCGGCTTCCTCGTCGAGCTGGGTCTGCTGCTCATTCTGCTGGGTGTGCTGGGGACCCTGGCTCGACGGTGGGGGCTGTCGCCCGTTCCGCTGTTCCTGCTCGGTGGACTGCTGCTCGGCAACGGCGGGCTTGCCGACATCGATGCCGCGGCGCCCTTCGTGGAGGCGACGGCGGAGATCGGAGTGCTGCTTCTGCTCCTGCTCCTCGGCCTGGAGTTCTCCGCCGCGGAGTTCAGCACCTCGCTGAAGCGGCACGCGCCCAGTGGACTGGTCGACGTCGCCCTCAACGCCACGCCGGGCTACCTTGCGGGGATCCTGCTCGGTCTCGACTGGCAGGCCTGTCTCGCCATGGCGGGAATCACCTGGATCTCCTCGTCGGGGATCGTGGCGCGCCTGCTCGCGGACCTGCACCGCGTGGGCAACCGTGAGACCCCGGCGGTCCTGTCCGTCCTGGTGCTCGAAGACCTGGCCATGGCCGTCTACCTGCCCGTGTTGGCGGTCTTCCTCGGCGGTGGCACCGCCCCCCGGGCGGCACTGGGGGCGCTGCTTGCGGTGGGCGTGGTGCTCACGGTCTTCGTCGTCGCGCACCGGTTCGGGGATCGGTTGGGGCGTGTGCTGAGCCACGAGGACGACGAGCAGGTGCTGCTGCGGGTGCTGGGGCTCACGCTGCTCGTCGCTGGACTCACCCACTGGGTCGGGGCATCGGCGGCAGTGGGCGCCTTCCTCGTCGGTCTGGCGATTCCGGGCGACACCGCGCGCCGGGCCCGCGAGGTGCTGACCCCGTTGCGAGATCTGTTTGCCGCGCTCTTCTTCCTCTCCTTCGGCCTGACGGTGGCTCCCGCGGAGGTGGCACCGGCCATGCCTGCCGCACTCGCGCTCGCCGCGATAACTACGGTGACCAAGGTGATGACCGGCTGGTACGCCGCACGCCGGGACGGGGTGGGCACCCGCGGACGCATCCGGGCCGGCACCGCCCTGGTGGCGCGCGGCGAGTTCTCCGTCGTCATCGCGGGCCTGGCCGTCCTGGCCGGCTACGACAGGGTCGGTCCCCTGGCCAGCGCCTACATCCTGCTGCTGGCTGTCGCCGGCCCCGTCCTGGCCCGGGTGGCCGACCACGTGGCCGCCCGTGGGCACCGCTCACGGCGCCCAGCCCCGTGACCGCCGCGTGACCGTCCCCGGATCAAGAGCAGGGCCGAACCTCCCGCCGACCTCTGACATTCGGCTCTATGGGCCGTCAACGAGCCCGAGGATCCTCGTGATCAGAGCCGGTCACGATAAGGCTGAGGAGGTGCCCACGATGCAGGTTGCCGTGTATGGCGTGTTGGTGCTCGTCATCTGGGTCAGTCTCGGAGTGTCGACGGTCATCTACTTCTTCGCTCGTCATGGGAGACGGAGCTCGCTCTGGTACGTCGTCGGTGTGGTCCTCGGCCCGATGTTGATCCCGATCGCCGCAGAGATGGAACGCCGCAGTGATCGACTGCGCCGCTGGACGGTCGACGGCTCGTCGCGCCAGGAGTCGCCGAACGGTTGGGTGATGGTGGGAGCGGTCGACGGATCACCCGAGTCCGACGCTTCGCTTCGTGAGGTGGGACGCATGTGGGCAGGGTCCGGAGCCCAGGTCGTGCTGCTCACCGTCCTGGACCCGGACGGAGCAGGTCCGGAGGAGGAGTCGGCGGCACAGGACCTGCTGAACGAGCGGGCTTCGTGGCTCGAGGCGGCTACGGCGACCGTGGAGTGCGAGGTCGACACCGGGGACCCGGTGCAGGTGATCCTGGAGACCGCGGCCTCGAGGCACGCCGACCTGCTGTTCCTGGGACGCCGTGGCCGCGGCCTCTCCCACCGGCTGCTGGGAAGCGTGGCGACCCAGATCGTGAAGCGGGCCGATGTGCCCGTGCTGCTGGCCGCACCGGTGAACGGCGTCACGGGGCCGATGAGCTGATCATGAAGACGAGCATCGCGACGTAGGTGGCCAGCAGCGGCACGCTCCGCCACCTCGCGAGGTGCCCCGAGCGCCCGGGGATCGCCAGGACGACCACGAGAACACTCACCGCGATGCCCACCTCGAGCTCGGCCAGGGCGATCTCGATCGGAGAGATCAACGCCGCCACCGAGACGACCAAGAGCGTGTTGAAGATGTTGCTGCCGAGCACCGTCCCGACCCCGACCTCATCGTGGCCGCGCACCCGTGCCGCCACCATGGTGGCGATCTCCGGGGTCGACGTCCCCAGGGCGACGAACACCGCCCCGACGACGAAGCCGCCCCAGCCCAGGGCCTCACCGACCCCCACCGCGCCCGCCACGATGAGTCGGCCGGCCACGACCAGCAGAACGAGACCGGCCACCACGCTCAGGACGATCCCCCGGTGGGTCCGCTCCTCGAGCACCTCGACCACGGAGTCGCCGCGCGCTGCGGGCGGCGAGCATGCTCTGGGTGAGCCAGCCGAGGAACACGACGAGGAGCACCGTCCCGTCGAGGCGACTGACGGTGCCGTCGAGACCGAGCACGCCCAGGACCGCAGGTGCCGCCAGTGCCATCGGGATGTCACGAGCGAGGGCGCCCGAGTCGACGACCAGGACTCCGAAGGCCAGCGCCAGGCCGATGACCACGCCGACGTTGACGACGTTGCTGCCCAAGGCGTCGCCCAGGGCGATCTCGGGCCGACCTCGCAACGCAGAGGTCACCGCGACGGCCAACTCGGGGCTGGAGGTCGCGAACGCCGCGACCGTGGCCCCGATGATCCCCGCCGGGACCCGCCACCAACCCGCGAGGCTGACCAGCCCACGCACGAACAGGTCCCCACCCAGGACAGCACAGCCCACGCCCGCGATCAGCAGCACGGTCGTGACCACCTGGACCTCCTCGGGTTGTCCCGGCCTGCTGGATGACTCGGCCGACAAGGACGTTCGTCCCTGTGCCTCAGCATGGAGGATGCGTAGTTTTGCAGCCGGAAGGAGGGGGCGGCGTCGGGTCCGACCCTCGACGCCCTGCGCGGCCGCTGGTCGTGTTGGCAGATCAAGCGACATCATCTCGAGCAGGTGAACCCCGGTGACAACCGACGCACCACGAACCCGATCGACCGACGCGGCGCGCCCCTGGCATTCCCTGCCGGCCGACGTCGTGGCTGACGACTTCATCGTGTCGGCCGGCGCCGGGCTCGGCGACGGCCAGGCGGCGACCAGGCTGGTCACACACGGACCCAACACACTGCCGCAACCCGCACGACGTCCGCGAGTGATGCTGCTGGTCGATCAGGTCCGGAACCCGTTGATCATGCTGCTGCTGGGGGCCGGGTTGATCGCAGCCCTGGTGGGGAACCTGAAGGACGCCGCCGTCATCGTCGCGGTGATCGTGATCAACTCGGTGCTCGGGTTCGTCCAGGAGTTCCGCGCGGAGAGCAGCCTCGAGTCCTTGCGCAAGATGCTGGCCCCGACCTGTGTCGTACGACGAGACGGACACCTGGCCGAGATCCTCGCCGCCGACCTCGTGCCGGGGGACATGGTGATGTTGGAGGCGGGCAGCCAGGTCCCGGCTGACGGCCGGCTGCTGGTTGCCGAGCAGCTGGAGGTGGATGAGTCGGCGTTGACCGGGGAGTCGCTTCCGACCGCGAAGCGCACCGACCCGGTTCCCGCGGCCGAGGCGCCGGTCGGTGACCAGCGGTGCATGGTCTTCATGAACACCCTCGTCACCCGGGGGCGTGGTGAGCTGGTGGTCACCGCCACCGGCGCCAGGACCGAGATGGGTGTCCTGGCCGAGCTCATCAACCGCACTGCGGTCACGGCGACTCCCCTCCAGCGTCAGCTGACACAGCTGGGCAGGCGGCTGGCTGTGATCGGTGGTCTCGCGGTCTCGACGTACCTGATGATCGGGCTCCTGCGCGGGGAGCCCTGGCACGAGGTCGTGCTCTCCTCGGTGGCGCTGGCGGTGGCCGCGGTCCCCGAGGGCCTACCGGTCGTCGTCACCGTCACCCTTGCCGTCGGCGTCCACCACATGTCCGGTCGGGGCGCCCTGGTCAAGCAGCTCGCCTCGGTGGAGACCCTGGGCGCCACCTCCGTGGTCTGCACCGACAAGACCGGAACGCTCACGGTCAACCAGATGACCGTGCGCGAGGTGTGGATCGACGGGCACGACTACACCGTGTCCGGGGAGGGCTATCGCGCACAGGGCGAGGTCACCCGGGTCGGCACCGTGGTGTGCGAACCACACGTCGGCCCGCTGCGCCGCCTCGGCCGCGCGGCAGCACTGTGCAACGACAGCACCCTGTCCGGCGAGACCGTTGTCGGAGATCCGATGGAGGCCGCCTTGCTGGTGCTCGCCGGAAAGATCGGGCTCGACAGCGATCGCGAGCGTGCGCGGCTGCCACGCGTCGCCGAGGTCCCGTTCGACGCGCACCACCGCTACATGGCGACCGCACACGTCGACGACCAGGACCCGGCGCACGTCCTCATCATGGTGAAGGGCGCACTCGACGCGCTGCTCGAGCGATGCACCCGCGTCGCCTCGCCCGGCGGGCGGACCACCGCGCTCGACGCGGCCTCCAGATCAGGCGTGTCCGCGGCCATGACCCTGATGGCCGGTCGAGGGCTCCGCGTCCTGGCCGTCGCCGAGCGCCGCGTCCCGCGCCAGGACGTCAGGGACGAACCCATCGAGGACATGGTCGGCCAGCTCACGTTGCTCGGCCTCGTCGGCCTCCTGGATCCACCACGACCGGGCGTCGTCGAGGCGATCGCCGCCTGTCATGCCGCCGGGATCGACGTCAAGATGATCACGGGGGACCACGCCGCGACCGCCCAGGCCATCGCGCGGGAGCTGGGAATCACCGGACGGACCCTCACCGGCGCCGAGCTGGACGCCAGCCAGGACGACGACCGCCCGTTCGCCGACGTCGGAGTCTTCGCTCGGGTCAGCCCCGAGCACAAGCTCCGGATCGTCCGGGCCCTCCAAGCCGAGGGACACGTCACCGCAATGACCGGTGACGGGGTCAACGACGCCCCCGCCCTCAGGGCCGCCGACATCGGCGTCGCCATGGGCAGGGCCGGCACCCAGGTCAGTCGTGACGCCGCCGCCATGGTGCTCGTCGACGACCACTTCGCCACCATCGTTCGCGCGGTCGAGGCCGGACGCACGATCTACGCCGACATCGTCTCGTTCCTGCGGTTCCAGCTCACCACCAACGCAGGAGCGATCGCCACGATGCTCGCGGCCTCGCTCATCGGGCTCCCGGCTCCCCTGACCGCGGTCCAGATCCTCTGGGTCAACATGATCATGGACGGACCGCCGGCCATCGCCCTGGGCATGGACCCTCCCGAGCCCGATGTCATGCAGCACCCGCCCCGAGCCGCGCGCGACCAGCTGCTGCCTGTGTCGCGCATAGGTGTGATCGCCCTCAACGGGGCGATCATGGCGGTGGGCACGCTGGCTGTGCTCGGCTACGGCGTGAGCGCTCTCGCCGCCGATCAGGCAGCCACCCTGGCTTTCACCACGTTCGTGCTGTTCCAGGTTGTCAGCGCGCTCACCGTCCGCTCACCCGGCCTGTCGGTGTTCCATGCCCGAACCTTCACCAATCGGTCCCTGTGGATCGCGTTGGCCCTCGTCGTGGGTCTCCAGGTGATGGTCGTGAACGTGTCCTTCGCGCAGGAGCTGTTCGACACCGTGGCGCTCACGCGGTGGCAATGGCTGCTCGCGGTCGCGACCGCGTCTCTCCTCCTCGTCGTCGACGAGGTACGCAAGCTGATCCTCAGACGGACGCGGATCCATCAGCCGGGATGATCAGCGAGATTCCGTGTCCACGACAGCAGGCCCTCCTCGGAGTGCGTCTCGCGCCTCATTCCCACCCGCTCCAGCAGGGTCGCCGCTGGAGCGTTCAACGCGTCCGTGACAGCCACCACACGGCGCAGCCCCACCGTCCGGACCGCGAAGCCGAGCAGGGCCCGAAGGGCCTCGGTGCCGTAGCCCAGCCCCTGGTACGCCGGCGCGAGCGTGAAGCCCACCTCGGCCTCGCGCGGATCGCTCTCGCTCACCTTGAGGGCGAGATCGCCCACGAGGGCGACACTCGAGCGCTCCTCCAGGGCGAACTGGTACCACTGGCCCGGCGCGCCCGGCCGGATTCCCTGCATCGACGCGATCAGCGCCCGACCCTCGGCCGTCGTGTAGTTGCTCCAGCCCTGGTAGCGCTCGACCTCCGGGTGCCTCCGGTAGGCCACGAAGACCTCGAGGTCCGCTTCCCGGAACGGGCGGGCACGCAGTCGCGGTGTCTCGAAGAAGGCACCCACCGGCCTCGTCACGGCTGGACCTCGGCTACGCGTGCGCTCCCGTGGACGTGCATGCGCTCTCCGGGGCGCCCGAAGAGGCTGAGGATCTCAGCCGGTCCCTCACCGGTGCTCCCGAACCAGTGCGGCACGGTCGTCTCGAACTCGACCGCCTCACCGACCCCCAGCACGAGATCCTGGTCGCCGAGGATCAGCCGCATGCGACCGGCCAGGACGTAGAGCCACTCGGAGCCCTCGTGCACTCGAGGGTTCGGCGTGGCCTGGTCCGCGGGAATGATGATCTTCCAGGCCTGGATGCCACCCGGCCCCTGGGTCAACGGGAGAACCGTGCGGCCCTTCACCCGGCGCGGCTTGAGCCGGATGCGGGGGTCGCCCACCTCCGGAGCCCCCACCAGATCATCCAGCGGCACCCGGTAGGTCTGGGCGAGCGGCAGGAGCAGCTCGAGGGTGGGCCGGCGCTGGCCGTTCTCCAGCCGGGACAGCGTGCTCTTCGAGATCCCGGTGCGCTCCGAGAGATCCGTCAACGTCACGGACCGTCGGACACGGAGGCTCTTGAGCCGCGGCCCGACCAGATCCAGGGCCGCGGCGATCGCCGTGAGGTCGTCCACTCCCCCATTGCACAGGCAGGTTCCCGGAAATGGCAACGTTCGTTGCCGATGTCCGCCCGACGGATCAGGCTGGCGTGCATGAGCGAGTACGACGTAGTGGTCATCGGCGGCGGCGCCGCGGGGCTGTCGGCGGCGCTGGTGCTGACCCGGGCCCGCCGCCGGGTCCTCGTTGTCGACGCCGGGTCCCCACGCAACGCCCCAGCCGCGCACATGCACGGGTTCCTGTCGCGTGACGGCATGCCGCCCAGCGAGCTCCTGGAGCTCGGACGCGCGGAGGTCCGGGGCTACGGGGGTGAGTTCCTCGACGGCACCGTGACCGACGTCGCGCCTCACGGCGGGTCCGGGGCCTGGGTGGTGCACGCCGACGGGCAGCGGATCCTCGCCCGGCGACTGCTCCTGACGACCGGGCTGCGCGACGAGCTCCCCGACGTCCTCGGGCTCCGCGACCGGTGGGCGCGCGACGTACTGCACTGCCCCTACTGCCATGGCTTCGAGGTGCGTGACCAGCAGCTCGGCGTGCTCGGTGGGTCGCCCGAGACCGTCCGCTACGCACAGATCGTGCGGCAGTGGGCAGGCGACGTGGTGCTCTTCGCCCCGGCGGGGACCCTGACCGCGGTCCAGCGGACCGAGCTCGTGGCCCGGGCGATCGGGATCGTCGAAGGCACCGTCAGCAGGGTCCTGGTCGACGGCGACCGCCTGTCCGGTGTCGAGATGGACGACGGTCGGGTCATCCCGCGTGCCGCCCTGTTCGTGCCCCCGCGCTTCGTCCCGAACAACGACCTGCTTCTCCGGCTGGGCTGCGTCACCGACGAGGACGGGTGGCCGGTCCGGGACCCCAGCGGACGGACGACCGTCCCGGGAGTCTGGGTCGCCGGCAACCTCGCCAACGCGCGCGCCCAGGTCATCACCGCGGCCGGCGAAGGGTCGGCCGCCGCCATCGCCCTGAACGCCGACCTGGTCGACGAGGACGTCCGCGACGCCGTGCGGGACTTCGACCGGGTCTCCTGACCTCACCTCAGTCCCGCTCCCCGCCCTCACCCCCATCAAGCCCGACTCGAGGAGAACCCATGCCCGACTCCAGTGCGACCCGCCCCTCGGCGCAGGTGCCGCCACCGACCAAGCACCAGCTGGCGCTGATGATCTGGCTCGCCGTCTTCCCGACGCTGACCCTGATCAACGTGGCCCTGGGTGACTGGCTGACCACCTTGTCGCCGGTCCTGCGGACCTTCATCCTGGCCAGCGTCGCGGTGCCGATCGTCATCTACGGGATCATGCCGCGGCTGCACCGCGTCCGCGCCCGCCTCGTGACCCGCGCCCACGCGTAGGGCCGGCGCCGACCCGGACGAGCTGCTCCTGCCCGAGCTGGGTTTGCACTCCCTCCTCGCGGGCGACCGACTCGTCGGCTTTCGTTCGTTCGGTCCGCACGGACAGGTGCCGGGCTGGGAGTACGACGACCGGGCGCTCGACACGGGCGGGGCACTGCGGCCCAGCTCGTCGGCCGCGGCCTGGGCCGCGAGGCGATCGCGGCCGGCCCGGCACTCGGGCGCGCACAGTTCGCACCACCGGCGTTCCCAGTGACGGTGAGCGGTGACGGCGCGACGCCGGCCCCCGGCAGTGATGCCGGGGGCCAGCGGACTCGCGGGGTCGACCTCAGTGACCCACCAGCTCCTCCTCCTCGAGGACGACCACCGACGCAGCGTCGTGCGCCGGGTCGTACGCCGACTCCGGTGCCGCGTCGTCGTGGGCGGCGCCTTCGATCGTCAGGTGGGGCAGGGCTCGGTCCAGCCAGGCCGGCAACCACCAGTTGGCATTCCCGAGCAGAGCCATCGTGGCGGGGACCAGGACCATCCGGACGATGGTGGCGTCGACGAGGATCGCGGTCGCCAGCCCGAGCCCGAGCATCTTCAGCGACGGCACCGGACTGGCGACGAAGCTGAGGAAGACCACGATCATGATCAGCGCGGCCGAGGTGATCACCCGCCCGGTCCCGGCCAGCCCACGAGCCACGGACTCCACGTTGTCCCCGGTCCGCACGAACTCCTCCCGGACCCGCGACAGCAGGAACACCTCGTAGTCCATGGACAGCCCGAACAGGATCGGGAACATGATCACGATGATGATCGAGGTGATCGGCGTCGAGCCCTCGAGCCCGATCAGGCTGCTGCCCCAGCCCCACTGGAAGACCGCGACCAGGACGCCGTAGGCGGCACCGATCGAGAGCAGGTTCATCGCAGCGGCCTTCAGCGGCACCACGACCGAGCGGAACACCATCATCAGCAGCAGGAACGAGATCGCGATCACGACGCCGATGAAGAGCGGCAGCGTGTCCCTCAGCTGGGTGTTGACGTCGTCGGTGACCGCGGTGATCCCGGAGACATAGACGTTGCCCGGGATCAGCTCACGGACCTGCTCGATGGCGATGGAGGTCTCGAGATCGGCCGGGCCCGTGGTCGGGATCGCCGTGAACACCGCGGTCCCACCGTCCGCGGAGGTCTGCGGCTCGCTCACCGAGACGATCCGCGGGGTCGAGGCGATGTCCTCGGACAGACCGGGCAGGTCCGCGGCGTCGACGCCGGGAGCATCCAGGTCGACGACGACCAGCAGCGGCCCGTTGAACCCGGTGCCGAAGCCGTCGGCGAGCAGGTCGTAGGCCTGTCGGTGCGTGGTCTCGGCAGGAGCGTCACCCGCTGCCGGGAAGGCGGTCTGGATCCACAGGGTGGGCGTGGCGAGCGCCACCAGGACGACGACGGCGCCCAGCAGGTACGGCCACGGGCGCCCGGACACCCGGTGCCCGAAGCGCCACCAGGCGGTGTCCTCGGGTCGTGCGGCGGTGCGGTGACGACGGATCACCCGACCGCTGTCGATCCGGTCGCCCAGCAGCCCGAGGATCGCCGGGAGCAGGGTGACGGCGGCCGCGACCGCGAAGAGCACCATCAGGGCGGTGGAGAGGCCGATGGACGTGAGGACCCCGAGGCCGGTGAGGGCGAGGGACGCCGTCGCGACGATGACGGTGCCGCCCGCGAAGACGACCGCGGCTCCGGAGGAGCCCATGGCGTCGGCGAGGGCCCTCTGGTTGTCGTGGCCCGCAGCGCGGTTCTCGCGGTAGCGCACCACGATGAACAGCGCGTAGTCGATCCCCACGCCCAGGCCGACCAGGCCGGCGATCGGGATGGCGGAGGCGGAGGTGTCCATCGATCCGGCGAGCAGCGTGACCGCCCCGATGCCGGCGCCCAGGGCGACGACCGAGAGGCCGATCGGCACGAGGGCGGCCACGACGGTCCCGAACACGACGACCAGGACGAGCAGCGCGACCAGGAGCCCGATCCCCGCGTGGCCGGTGTCATCCTCGGCGTTGAGGAACACGGCGTCGCCGCCGAGCTCCACCTGCAGCCCTGGTACGTCGACCCCGGACACGGCCTCCGAGAGCACCGTGAACGCCGGCTTGCCGATCTCACGCTGCGGCGCGTCGAGGGTCATCTCGGCGAACCCGATCCGGCCGTCCTCCGAGACGGTGCCTGCCGCGAACGGGTCGCTCACCGACGCGACGTGGTGAAGACGCGCGACGTCCGTCAGCACCGCGTCGACGTCCGCTCGGTGGCTCTCGAGGGTCTCGCCGTCCTCGGCCGCGAAGACGACCAGGGCCGTGCCCGTGGCCGCCTCGGGGAAGCCCTCGTCGAGCAGGTCGAGGGCGCGTGCGCTCTGGCTGTCGGGGACGCTGAACTGCTCGGTGAACGCGCCGCCACCGCTGGCGGCGAGGAAGAAGACGGTCCCCATCACGAGGACCCAGCCCGCGATGGTGCGCCAGGGGTGCCTGGCGCTGGTCATGGCGATGCCACGGGTGAACCTGTCCATGGTGGTGCCTTTCGTGAGTGCGTGGATGTTGCCCATGGACGGAAGCTAGGCAGCGATGTGATGAGCGTGGATCACCACACCTGATGAATCAGGTGGTGATCCCTGCGCGGTCCAACCGGTGGTCGGGGACACCGGAAGGACTACCGTGTGCCAGGCGTCCAGGTCCCGCTGGGCGCACGTTGACGCGCCACAGGGAGTCGGGGATGTCCACCCCTCTGCTCGAGACCAAGCTGTTCCTCCCCCGTCCGCGCCGTGGCCTGGTGCCCCGGCCCCGGCTGCGCGACCGACTGCACCAAGGGCTCGCAGCGAGGCTGACGCTCGTCTCCGCACCGGCCGGCTTCGGCAAGACGACCCTGCTCGTCGACTGGATGGCGGACCTCTCCGCCTCCGCCGACGGCGAGACCTCGACGGCGTGGTTGTCGCTGGACGCGGGCGACAACGACCCCGCCACGTTCTGGACCTACGTGATCACCGCGCTGCGCACCGTGGCACCCGAGGTCGGGGTCAGCGCGCTGGACCTCTTGCGGGAACCCCAGCCGCCGCCCATGCCGGTCGTGCTCACCACGCTGCTCAACGACCTCGGCGCCGCGCGGACCGAGGTGGTGCTGCTGCTCGACGACTACCACGTCATCGACTCGCCGGACGTGCAGTCGGGCATGGAGTTCCTGCTCGACCACCTTCCACCCGGACTGCACCTGGTCCTCGCCAGCCGTGCCGACCCGGCACTGCCCCTCGCACGGTTGCGGGCCCGGGGGGACCTCGTCGAGATCCGGGCCTCGGACCTGCGCTTCACCCCCGAGGAGGCAGCGGCCTACCTCAACGGCGCCATGGGCCTGCGGCTCACGCCGGACGACGTGACCGCCCTGGAGGGCCGCACGGAGGGCTGGATCGCGGCGCTCCAGCTGGCTGCGCTCTCGATGGCCGGACGGGACGACGTCGCCTCCTTCATCGCCGGGTTCGCCGGCGACGACCGCTACGTCGTGGACTACCTGGTCGAGGAGGTGCTGCAGCGTCAGCCGGAGGACGTCCAGTCGTTCCTGGTCCGGACCTCCGTCCTCGAACGGATGACGGGCTCCCTGTGCGACGCCCTCACCGGACAGGACGGCGGCCGGGCGGTGCTGGAGGCCCTCGACCGGGACAACCTGTTCGTGGTCCCGTTGGACGACCGCCGCCAGTGGTACCGCTACCACCACCTGTTCGCCGACGTCCTGCACGCCCGGCTCCTCGACGAGCAACCCGATGGCGTCGGCCACCTGCACCGGGCGGCCAGCGACTGGTACGAGCGCAACGGAGACCGGTCCGCGGCGATCCGGCATGCCATGGCCGGCGGTGACCTCCCGGGCGCCGCCGACCTGATGGAGCTGGAGATGCCCGTCCTGCGCAGGGAACGCCGGGAGGCGACGATGCGCGGCTGGCTCGAGAGCCTGCCCGCCGACGTGCTCCGCGTCCGGCCGGTCCTCTGCAACAGCCTCGCCGGCGCGCGGATGTCGACCGGCACCTTCGAGGGGGTCGAGGAGCTGCTGCGGCAGGCCGAGCACTGGCTCGGCACCAGCGACGGTGAGAGGGCGAGCGAGGACGAGCTGGTCGTCGTGGACCGGGACGAGTTCGGCCGGCTGCCCGCAGACATCGCCGTCCATCGTGCGGGCCTCGCCCTGGTGCGTGGCGACGTCGCCGCCACGGTCGAGCAGGCGCGGCGCGCTCTCGACGTCGCCCGGGAGGACGACCATCTCGCCCGGGGCGCCGCCCTTGCCCTGCGCGGGCTGGCGGCGTGGTCGACCGGCGACCTGGAGGTGGCCCATGCGTCGTACGCCGACTGCCTGGTCGAGTTCGAGCGGATGGACCACGTCTCCGACGTGCTCGGCTGCTCCATCACGCTCGCCGACATCGAGGTGACCCAGGGTCGCCTGCGCGCGGCGAAGCGCACCTACGAGCAGGCGCTGGAGCTGGCCTCGCGCCACGGCGGCCGGGTGCTGCGCGGCACGGTCGACATGCACGTCGGCCTGGCCGCCCTCCACCGGGAGTTCGACGACCTGCCCGCGGCCCGGCAGGCCCTGGCCAGGAGCCGGGAGCTCGGCGAGCACGCCGGGCTCCCGCAGAACGACTACCGCTCACGGGTGGTGATGGCACAGGTCTGCGAGGCGGACGGGGACCTGGAGGCAGCGATCAGCCTGCTCGACGAGGCGGAGCGCAGGTACGAAGGAGACTTCTCCCCCAACGTCCGGCCGGTGCCCGCCGTGCGGGCGCGCGCGTGGATCCGTCAGGGACGGGTGGACGACGCCCTCGCCTGGGCGAGCCGGCAGGGCCTGTCCGCGGCGGACGACCTCAGCTACCTGCGCGAGTTCGAGCACCTCACCCTGGCCCGGGCGCTGGTCGCCGAGCACACGCGGGGGCGTGACGCGCGGAGCCTCTCCCAGGCACTCGACCTGCTGGGAGGTCTGCTGCGAGCGGCGCAGGAGGGACGCCGGGGCGGCTCCGAGATCGAGATCCGGGTGGTGGAGGCACTGGCCCACCAGAGCAGCGGAGACCTGGCCCGAGCGGTGGCGTCCCTCGAGGCGGCGCTGGACCTGGCGGAGCCGGAGGGGTACGCCCGCCTGTTCCTCGACGAGGGCGCGCCGATGGCGACCCTGCTGACGGCGGTGGCCGACGGCGGCGGATCGCCGTACGCCCGCCGGCTTCGGCCCGCTTCGGGGGTGGCCCCGGTCCGTGGGGCCCCGGACCGCCCGGCCGCCGCGCTGGTCGAGCCGCTGAGCGGTCGCGAACGTGACGTGCTCCGGCTCCTCGGCACGGACCTCAACGGCCCGGAGATCGCGCGTGAGCTGGTGGTGTCCCTGAACACGGTGCGCACCCACACCAAGAACGTCTACCTGAAGCTCGGCGTGAACAACCGCCGGGCCGCCCTCAGCAGGGCCCGCGAGCTCGGCCTGCTGTAGCGGGTGGCCGGCAGCGTGGGTCCGCTGACCACCTCGCACGACGAATCGCTCGCGTAGCCGGCCCGGCAAGGGATCGTCGGGTGCTCACTTCCCGGGAGGATCCTCGGTGAGAGGACCGCTCCCGGTCTGCCCGGCGGCCCGGGCGCGCGCGGCCCGACGGACCAGGTGGTCGCGCTCGGCGACGTTCGTGGCCCGGTGGGCGGCGTCGGCGTACGCCGTGGCTGCGGCAGGGAGGTCGCCGCCCAGCTCGTGCAGGTGGCCGCGGACGGCGTGCCAGCGGTGCCGCTCGCCGAGCACGTCACGCAACCGGTCGGTCTCGCGCAGTCCGGCGGCCGCGCCGTGGACCTGGCCGAGCGCGACCGCGCGGCCGAGCACGGCGGCGGGGTCCCGGCTCACCGGGTCGTCGTAGAGGGCGACCAGGTCGTCGTACCACGCGAGGATCTGCGGCCAGTCGGTCTCCTCGGCACGTGCCGCGTCGTCGTGCAGGGCGGCGATGGCGGCCTCGATCTGATAGCGACCGGGGCGCCCGGCGGCCAGCGCCGACTGCAGGACGTGCACCCCCTCGGCGATCTCGCGGGTGTCCCACCGGCCGCGGTCCTGTCGGTCGAGGGTGACGATCCGGCCCTCGGGGTCGAGTCGAGCCGGGCGGCGAGCGTGGTTGAGGAGCATCAGCGCGAGCAGCCCGCCCGCCTCCGGTTCCGTGGTGGCGAGGGTGAGCTGGCGGGCGAGCCGGATCGCCTCGCAGGCCAGGTCGATCCGGCCCGCGTGGCCGGCCGTGTAGACGAGGTAGAGCACGCGCAGCACGACCGCGAGGTCGCCGGGCTGGTCGAGGCGGCGCCCCCGCAGGCCCGCCTTCGCCCGGCTGATCCGCTGCGCCATCGTCGCCTCGGGCACATAGAAGGCGTCGGCGATCTCACGGGTGGTGAGACCGCCGACCGCACGCAGGGTCAACGCCACCTGGGAGGCGGGCGTGAGGTCGGGGTGACAGCAGCAGAACAGCAGGAAGAGGGTGTCGTCACCCTCCTCGGTGACGACCGGCCGCGGCTCGGCGTACGTCGCCTCCTCGCGGCGGTCGCGGGCGGCCTCGCTGCGCCGGGCGTCGACGAGCCGCCGGGTCGCCACCGTGGCCAGCCACGCGCGGGGGTCGCGCGGCGGGTGCTCGGGCCACCCGCGCAGCGCCTCCAGCAGCGCCTCCTGCAGCGCGTCCTCGGCGGCGTCGAAGTCCTCGCCCCGGCGGACCAGGCCGGCCAGCACCCGCGGGACGAGGGCGCGCAGCGCGCCCTCGTCCCGCCCGCGCGTCGGCTCGTCGATCACGTCGGGTCAGTGGTCCGATGACGACTCGGACATGACCTCCCGGACGTCGATCCACTCGTAGAGCGGCTCCCCGCCCGGACCGGGCTCGGAGGAGACGTACGCCGCGAGCTCGACCGCGCGCTCGTGCGACTCGACGTCGATCATGTACCAGCCCGCCACGAGGTCGCTGGTCTCGGGCAGCGGGCCGTCGGTGGTGACGGGCGCGGCGTCCGGGCCGCCGTAGCGCACCCAGGTGCGCTCCGGCGTGAGCGCCTGTCCGTCGACGTACTCGCCCTTCTCGACCAGCAGGTCGCGGACGTGGTGGAGGAAGGCCATGTGGGCCTCGACGTCCTCGGGGGCCCACTGGTCCATCGGGGGAAAGGGGTGGTGCGGCTGCGGGCCGCCGCGGTAGTGCTTGAGGAGCAGGTACTTCGGCATGGTGGTCTCCTGACGTCCGTGGGCCGCGTCTGTCGAGGCCCTTCACCTGGTGAGCGGAGCCGGACAGAGCTTCTCGACATCACATCACCTCATTCAACTCCACGTCTCTTGTCGGGAGCGCTCTCGCCGCCGGCACTGCCGGATCTCACCACCTCGTTCACCACCTGTGGTGACGACCGCTCACCACCTCGGCTTCTAGCGTCCGGGTCATGAGCACACGCCACGCGACGTCCGGTCCCGGCGGAGAGGGCGACGGGTACCTGATCCGCATCCAGGGCCACCTCGACCAGCGGTGGGCGTCCTGGTTCGACGGGCTGGCGCTCACCCACGACGACGACGGAACCACGCTCCTCCAGGGTCACGTGGCCGACCAGGCGGCACTGCACGGGCTGCTCACCAAGGTCCGTGACATGGGTCTGCCACTGGTCTCCGTCACCCGCGCAGGCGCCTCGAACGGCGAGGCCGGCACGTCGGCCCCCAGCCCCGATGAGAGCTGGGGCGGCGGGGCCGTTCAGGCGACGCGTTCCTTCTCGAGCTCGTCGACGATCCGCCGGCCGATCTCGAGAGCGGCGGTGGCGGCCGGCGACGGCGCGTTGAGCACGTGCACCTGGCGCGGGGCGCGGGCGTAGGCGAAGTCGTCGACCATGCTGCCGTCGCGGCGCAGCGCCTGTGCGCGGACGCCGGCCGGCGCGCGCACCAGGCCGTCCGCGGGCAGGTCGGGCACCAGCTCCTGCAGGCTCTTGGCGAACCTCGCCCGGGAGAGCGAGCGGGCCACCTCGACGGCGCCGGTGCGCCAGTAGCGCCGACCGAGTCGCCACAGCCCCGGCCAGCGGAGGGACTCCCCCAGGTCGGCGCGGCGTACGTCGCGCCACCGGTAGCCCTCGCGGGCGAGGGCCAGCACCGCGTTGGGTCCGGCGTGCACCGATCCGTCGATGCCGCGGGTGAGGTGGACGCCGAGGAACGGCAGGGTCGGGTCCGGCACCGGATAGATGAGCCCCTGCACCAGGTGCGAGCAGCGGGCGGTCAGCTCGTAGTACTCGCCGCGGAAGGGGATGATCCGCAGGTCCGGGTCGAGCCCCGCGAGGCGGGCGATCCGGTCGCTCTGCAGGCCGCCGCAGTTGACCAGCCTATCTCCGCGGACCGGCCCGCGGTCGGTCTCGACGGTGACACCGGTGGCCGTCGTGTGGATGCCCTCGACCGTGGTGCCGAGCCGGACGTCGCCGCCGGCGTCACCGACCAGCTGCGCCAGCCGCTCGCTGACACCGCGGTAGTCGACGATGCCGGTGGTCTCGACCCGGAGCGCCGCCACGCACGAGACGTGCGGCTCGAACTCACGCGCCTCCTCGGGCCCGACCTCACGGCACGGCACGCCGTTGGCCGCGCCGCGGCGTACCAGCTCGCGCAGGGCCGGCAGCTGACGCTCGTGGGTGGCCACCACCAGCTTGCCGCCCACCTCGACGTCGACGCCGTGCTCGCGGGCGAAGCGCAGCATCGACGTCGCGCCGGCGACCCCGAGCTCCGCCTTGAGGCTGCCCGGCGCGTAGTAGAGGCCCGAGTGGATGACGCCGGAGTTGCGGCCGGTCTGGTGGGCCGCCACCCGCTGCTCCTTGTCGAGCACCGTGACGCCGTACCCGCGGGTGGTCAGCTCGTGGGCGGTCGCCAGGCCGACGATGCCGGCGCCCACCACGACGACGTGCTCGGCGCTCACCGGCGACCACCGGCCGGGTCGTCACCGGCACCCTCGTCCGCGGCGCAGGGCAGGGTCGTCGGCGGGGATGGTGCTGCAGTCACGTGGATCGCTCCCTCGGGACCGGGGCGCGACCGGCCGGGTGGGTGGTGGAGTGCGTGCCGGCGAGTCTGCCATCGGCCGCACCGGTGTCGCCGTGCGAGGGGTGGTACGCGGCGTGCCCGCGTCTGGTTCAGGCGGGGATGTGCCCGAACCTGCCCTTCTGGAAGTCCTCGTAGGCGGTCAGCACCTCGGCCTTGGTGTTCATCACGAACGGACCGGCCCAGGCCAGCGGCTCGCGGATCGGCCGGCCACCGACGACGACCACGTCGAGCGCCGACGCCCGGCCGTCCTGCCGCTGGTCCGCGGCGACGGTGAGGTAGTCGCCGGCACCGAGCACGGCGGCCTGGCCCATCCGGATCGGCTGCGCGTCCGTGCCGACGGTGCCCTGGCCGGACAGGACGTAGACCAGCGCGTTGTAGTCCACCGGCCACGGCAGCTCCATCCGCGCACCCGGCTGGACGGTGGCGTGCACCAGCGACATCGGGGTGTACGTCGCGCCCGGACCGCCCAGCGTGCCGTCCTGCCCGTCCACCTCGCCCGCGATGACGCGCACCAGCGCGCCGGCGTCCGGGGTGGTGGCCAGGGCGACCTCGCCGGAGCGGATGTCCTGGTACTTCGGGTCGGTGAGCTTGGCGTCGCGCGGCAGGTTCACCCAGAGCTGGATGCCGTGGAAGAGACCGCCCTTCGCCACCAGCCACTCCGGCGGCGCCTCGATGTGCAGGATGCCGCTGCCGGCCGTCATCCACTGGGTGTCACCGTTGGTGATGGTGCCCCCGCCGCCGTGGCTGTCCTGGTGGTCGAACTGGCCGTCGATGATGTAGGTGACGGTCTCGAAGCCGCGGTGCGGGTGCCAGGGCGTGCCCTTCGGCTCGCCCGGCGCGTAGTCCACCTCGCCCATCTGGTCCATCATGATGAACGGGTCGAGGTGCTGCAGGTCGATCCCGGCGAAGGCCCGGCGGACGGGGAAGCCCTCGCCCTCGAAGCCCTGAGGGGCGGTGCTGACCTGCCAGACGGGACGGGGCTGGTCGCCCAGTCCCGGCGCGGTGATGCGACGCAGGACGCTGAGGTCCTCGACAGTGATCGCAGGCATGTGGGTGGAACCGCGGGTGGGCGCCGGTCATTCCCGGGCCCAGCCCGATACCGTCGCCCCATGACTTCTGGGAGCGGAGCCGAGCGATCGTCGTACGACGTGGTGATCGTGGGCGGCGGACACAACGGCCTGACCGCGGCGGCGTACCTCGCGCGGGCCGGCGTCTCCACCCTCCTGCTCGAGCGGTTGCCCGGGACCGGCGGAGCGGCGGTCTCCACGATGGCGTTCCCGGGCACGGGTGCCCGGCTCTCGCGCTACTCCTACCTCGTCTCGCTGATGCCCGAGGCGTTGATGAAGGACCTCGAGCTCGACGTCGAGCTGCGCTCGCGCACCCTGAACTCCTACACGCCCTACGTCCGCGACGGCCGGGCCGGCGGCCTGATGATCGAGCGGCCCGAGGGCGAGGCGACGCGGGCGTCGTTCCGCGAGCTGACCGGCGGTGACGACGAGTACGCCGCGTGGCTGAAGTTCTACGCCGACGTGGGGCGGCTGGCCGGGGTGGTCGCGCCGACGCTGCTCGGCCCGTTGCCGACCGAGTCGGCCGTGGCCGGTCAGGTCGACGCCGACGTCTGGCGCGAGCTCGTCCGCGAGCCGCTGGGCGTGACGCTCGAACGACGCTTCCGCGACGACACCGTGCGCGGGGTGGTCGCCTCCGACGCGCTGATCGGGACCTTCGCCGGACTCGACGAGCCGTCGCTGATCCAGAACCGCTGCTTCCTCTACCACCTGATCGGCAACGGCACCGGCGAGTGGCGGGTGCCGGTGGGCGGCATGGGCGCGGTCACCGACGGGCTGCTCGCGGCCGCCACCCGGGCCGGTGCCGAGGTGCTGACCGGAGCCGGGGTCAGCTCCATCTCCGCCTCCGACGACAGCGCCGAGGTGACCTGGCACGACGGCACCGGCTCCCACACCGTGAGCGCCGGCCGGGTGCTCTCCAACGTGGCCCCCTGGGTGCTGCGGATCCTCCTCGGCGACGAGCCCGACCCCGAGACCAAGCCGCAGGGTGCGCAGCTCAAGATCAACCTGCTGCTCGACCGGCTGCCGCGGCTGAAGTCCGGCGTGGACCCGGCGGTGGCCTTCGCCGGCACGTTGCACGTGGCCGAGGACTACAGCCAGCTCGCGACGGCGTACGCCGAGGCGGCGGGCGGGGCCGTGCCGTCGGTGCTGCCGGGCGAGGTCTACTGCCACTCCCTCACCGATCCCACCATCCTCGGGTCGCACCAGGGCCACACGCTGACCTACTTCGGGCTGCACACCCCGGCCGGCCTGTTCGAGGACCCGGCCGCCCGCGACCTCGCCGTCTCCCGGGCCCTGGCCGCCCTCGACGAGCACCTGGTGGAGCCGATCGAGTCCTGCCTCTCGACCGACTCAGAGGGCAGGCCGTGCATCGAGGCCAAGGTGCCGCAGGACATCGAGTCCGACCTGGCGATGCCGGGAGGGCACATCTTCCACGGCGACCTGGAGTGGCCGTGGGCCTCCAACCGCGCGCGCCTGGAGACGCCGGCCCAGCAGTGGGGCGTGGCCACGGATCTCGACAGCGTGCTGCTGTGCGGCTCGGGCGCGCGGCGTGGCGGCGCGGTGTCGGGTCTCGGCGGGCACAACGCCGCCCAGGCGGTGCTCGCGGCGCGTTAGACCGGCGCGAGGGTCGACCGGCGGCCGCGCGCTAGACCGGTCGCCCACCTCCGCGCAGCGGATGCAACCCCGGCGGGCGAGCCCGCGTCTTGGTGTCGGAATCGGACATCACAGACAAGGGAACCCGACATGAACACCACCACCACCCGCTACCTCATCGCCGCCGCCACCCTGGCGGTCGGCATCGGCATCGCAGGCGCGGCCGTCGCCCAGGGCGACGCACCGGAGACCGGCAACCGCCAAGGGAGCATCACGAAACCCGCCGGGACACCGCCCGACCAGCGGCCGGACGAGACGGGCACCGAGCACCAGCGGGGCATCGTCCTGGAGGGGACCGGCACCGTCGGCGACCTCTCCGTGACGGTCCACGTCTACGAGAACGACGCGCACGGCAACTCGGCCCAGGTCGTCCTCGGCGACCCCGCCGACGACCGGATCGGCGCGGTCGAGCAGGACACGGCCTTCGTGGTCGACGGCGTGCTGGCCGCCACCGTCGAGATCGACGGCCGCACCGCGACCGTCACCGGCACCGTCGCACCCACCGGGGCAGCGGCCACGGCCGTCGACCCGGCCCTGGACTCGGAGCCGAAGGTCGTGCGCGGCACGCACACCCCGCTGAACGCCGACCTGGTCGTGACCTACGGCAACGTCAGGGTGCCGCTGCGGGTCTCCCCCGCGTTCGGCTACGACCTCGAGGTCCGGGGCTGACGCAGGTCCGGAGGGCCATGACCGTTCAATTGTGGCGGTTATGGCCCTCCGCCGCGCGATCGCAGGGCCACTTCCCAACAATTGCGCGGATCTGGCCCACCGCTGCGCGATCGCAGGGCCACTTCCCAACAATTGCGCGGATCTGGCCCGCCACCGAGCCGCCCCAGCGCCCGACCGAGCGTCTGGGCGTCGGCATGCGAGGCCACCTCACCGGGTACGGCGTCGCCGTGACGCCCACTGACGCCTTCCCACCCTGCCCGGGGTCGTCGTGCTGACCCCCCGACCCCGCGGAACCCTCAGCGCCCGGGTCGCCGACGCCCTGCGCGGGCGTCCGGATGCCTGGCCGGCCACCGTCCCCGACGCCGACAGCGCCGGCGACGCGGCTCTCACGCTGTGGATGATGTACGAGCTGCACTACCACGGCTTCGAGGACGTCGACGACGCCTGGGAGTGGCACCCCGGCCTGCTGGCCGCCCGGGCCGCGCTCGAACGGGACTTCGAGGACGAGCTGCGCCGGCGTCGGGCCGACGACGGTCCTCCTCCCGAGGGCGAGCTGTCCGCGGCGCTCTTCGACTACGTCTCGGCGTTCGAGGGACCGTCGCTGGGAGCCTTCGTGCACCGGCACGCGGCGCGCGGACAGGTGGAGGAGCTGCTGCGGGTGCGTTCGGTCTACGCGCTGCGCGAGTCGGATCCCACCGCCTGGCTGGTCCCGCGGATCGGCTCGGGTCCGCAGGCCGCCCTGATGTCGCTGCAGTACGACGAGTACGGCGGCGGCGACGCCTCCCGCGTGCACGCCCGCCTGTTCGCGCGAGGGCTGTCGGCCAGCGGTCTCCGCCCGGACTTCGGCGGCTACGTCGACGAGGCGCCGACCGAGGTCCTGGAGCAGAACAACGCGATGTCCCTGTTCGGGCTGCACCGTCGGCTGCGCGCTGCCGGCCTGGGGCACCTCGCCGCCTTCGAGGCGACCAGCTCCCTGCCCTCGCGCCGGATGTCGCAGGGACTGCGGCGGCTGGACTTCCCGCCGGAGATGAGCGCCTACTACGACGAGCACGTCGAGGCCGACGCCGTGCACGAGCAGCTGGCGGTGCGCGAGATCTGCGCCCCGCTCGTCGCCGACGAGCCCCACCTGCGGGACCAGGTGTTCTTCGGCGCGTTCGTCTGCCTCGACTCCGAGGCGCGCGTCGCCGACCACCTGCTCGCTCGCTGGGGGGAGGTGGCCGCGTGAGCGCCGAGGTGTCCGGCACCCCGGACGTCGTGATCTGTCCCGACGGGCCGATGCTGGTGCGCGGCCAGGTGGTGGTGCGCGCCGAGGACGGCACCGAGCATCGCAGCACCCGTCCGGTGAGCGCGGTTTGCCGCTGCGGCCACTCCGCGATCGCCCCCTGGTGCGACGGCACCCACAAGGTCGTGCGGCCGCGCGGCTGACGACCCGCCGCCGTCAGCGGGCCAGCGTCCGCTGTCGCAGGTCCGTCACCAGCCGGGTCAGGGCGGCAGAGTCCGGGCTCGCGCCGACCGCGGCGCGCTGCCGGTCCGCCCCGCTGCCGCGCTCGCCCATCGCCGCGAGACCCGCGGTCACCCGGGCGAGGTCGCCGGACGCCTCCAACGGCGCCGCGAGCAGCGCCAGCAGCTGCTTGAGTACGTCGGGTGCGTCGGCGAGCTCGCGGGACTCGGGCGAGACGAGCGTGTCGGCGAGACCGAAGCGGGCGGCCCGCCACGCTGCCGAACGGAGCTCGTCGACGCGCCAGGTGCCCGGTGGGTCCCCCGCCCGCCACCTGTCCGCGGCGTGCGTGACCAGGGCCCGGGCCAGGGCCGCGACCACCATCGCGTCGTCGAGGTCCGTGCAGACGTCGGCCACCCGGAACTCCACGGTGGGATAGCGGTGCGAGAGCCGCACGTCCAGGTTCACCATCGCGACGTCGAGGGCCGATCCCCGACGGACCATGTCGCGGACCACGGCGTGGTAGGTCGCCGCGTCCTGGAAGAGCTCCGCCGGCCCGCCCGTCGGCCACAGGTTCCAGATCCGTGACCGCCAGCTGGCGTAGCCACTGTCGATCCCGTGCCAGTACGGCGAGTTGGCACCCAACGCGACCAGCACCGGGATCCAGGGACGCACCCGGTCGATGACCGCCACGCCCTCCTCGTCGTCGGCGACCTCCACGTGCACGTGCAGGGCGCACATCAGCGACTCGCGGGCCACCGCACCGTAGTGGTGCTCGATCTCGGTGTACCGGTCGCCCGGCGAGAGGTCCCCGCGTCCGGCGGACGTCGGGGCGAGCACCGGACCGGGCACGGCCACCGGCGCGGCCAGCCAGTCCGTCGCAGCGTCGGCGATGCGTGCCCGGGCACCGGCCAGCTCGTCCCGCACCGCGGCCAGGTGCCGGTGCGGGCGGGTGGCCACCTCGACCTGGCTGAGGAAGAACTCCTGCTTCACGTCCGCGCCCGCGTCGTGGTCCGCCCGGAGCGAGCAGGCGGCGATCACCTCCTGCGCCACCGGTCGGAGCTCGCCGGTGTCGGCGTCGACGAGCAGCAGCTCCTCCTCGACCCCGACCTGACGGAGCGTCATGTCCGCAGGCTTCCGGGCGACGCGGAGGGCGGCACGGACCCCTCGGCCGGCCCCGGGGAGCCGATCCGGCACAGCACGCCACGGTCGCGCACGCTCCGGGTCTCGACCAGCCGCAGCTCGCCGTGCCGACCGCCGGCCAGCCGGTTGCGGACGTCCTCGGCCTGGTCGCGGTCACGCAGCTGCAGCAGCGCCTGGCCGCCGGGGAGCAGGTGACGCCGTACCGTCTCGAGGCACTCCCCCACCAGCTCCATGCCGTCCTCCCCACCGTCGACGGCGAGGACCGGGTCCTCGGGATAGGTGGCGACCTCGGCGCGCGGCAGGTAGGGCGGGTCGGCGATCACCATCGCGAACATCTCGTCGGGGCGTGCTGCCTCGTGCAGCGCGACGTTCCGGACCTCCACGCGACCGCGCGAGCGCACCCGGTCGGCGTTGAGCCGGGCGAACGCGCAGGCGACGGGGTTCAGGTCGACCTGGACGAGGTCGCGGTCCGAGCCCTGGACGGCGAGCAACCCGATGTGGCCGGCGCCGCAGCACAGCTCCAGGACCGGCCCCGTCGGCAGATCCCCGAGCAGGGTTGCGGCCCAGGCGGACTGCTCCGCGGTCCAGGGGCGAGGCGTCAGCACCCGCTCGTCGAAGGCGATGCGCAGGTCGCCGAAGGTCGTCTCCCGGGTCTCGCCCGGCCGATCGGTGACCGTGGGCTGTGTCGATGTCATGGGTGTCTCCCTCTCCCGGTGGTCGATCATGCGCCGCGCAGGGCGGGCAGCACGCGCTCGCCGTACGCCCGGATCATGGCGCGGTAGTGGGGACCCATGTTGGCGACGTAGACGTCCTCGAAACCGGCCTCGACGAACGGCCTCAGCGCGTCGAGGTGGACCTCGAGGTCCGACCCCGCCGCGACGCTGTCGCGCGTCTGCTCGAGGGTGACCAGCTCGGAGGCCTGCTCGAAGTGCCGCGGCGACGGAAGCACCTGGGCGAGCTCACCGGGCAGGCCGGCGTTGGCCCAGAGCCGGTGCGCGATGCGGGCCCCCTCGTCCGCGGTCTCCGCCCAGGCCACCTTCACCCCGGCCTGCGCCGGCTTGCCCCCGGAGGCCTCGCGGAACCGGCCGAGCAGCTCCGGGTCCGGCGAGGTGGTGATGTAGCCGTCCCCGATGCGCGCGGCGAGGTCGGTCGCCTTCGGTCCGAAGCCGGAGACGTAGATCGGCGGCGGCCGGTCGGGCAGCGTGTAGATCCGGGCGGTGTCCACGGTGTAGTGCCGGCCGCGGTGGGTGACGAACTCGCCCGTCCAGAGCTCGCGGATCAGGGCGACGGCCTCCTCCAGCATCTCGAGGCGTACGTCGGCGGTCGGCCACGCGTCACCCAGGATGTGCTCGTTCAGCGCCTCACCCGAGCCCACGCCGAGGGTGAACCGGCCCTCGAGCAGGACGGCGCTCGTGGCCGCGGCCTGCGCGATGACCGCGGGGTGGGTCCGGATGGTGGGGCAGGTGACGGCGGTGGTCACCGGCAGCGAGCAGGCCTGGGCCACCGCGCCGATGATCGACCAGACGAACGGGCTCTGGCCCTGCTCGTCGTTCCACGGATGGAAGTGGTCGCTGATCCAGAGGCACTCGAAGCCCGCCTCCTCGGCCAGCACCGCCTGCTCGACGAGCTGGGCGGGGGTGTACTCCTCGGTGGACAGGAAGAAGCCGAAGCGCATCTCTCACTCCTCTGACGGGTCGGTCGTGGCACCCAGGCGGGCGCGGATGGCGGACAGGGGTCGTCCGGACGGGAGGCGGTCGTGGAGGAGCGCGGCCCGGGCGGCGTTCATGCCGGGGGTGCCGTGCACGCCGCCGCCGGGGTGGGCGGACGCGGAGCCGAGGTAGAGCCCGGCGATCGGGGTCTCGGCCCGGCCCCAGCCGGGCACCGGTCGGAACACCAGCTGCTGGTGCAGCTGGGCGGTGCCGCCGTTGATGGCCCCACCGACGAGGTTGGCGTCGCGCGCCTCGAGCTCGCGCGGCCCGAGCACCCGGCGCACCAGGACCCGCGCTCCGAAGCCCGGCGCGACCTCCTCGATGCGGGCCTGCATGCGGTCGGCGAAGCGCTCGTTGTCGTCGCGGTCCCAGGTCCCCCGGATCCCGCCGTCGCCGGCGTCCCGACGGAAGTGCTGCGGGACGTGGGTGTAGGCCCAGAACGACTCCGTGCCGGCCGGGGACCTGGTGGGGTCGCTGGTCGTCATCTGGCCGGCGAGCAGGAACGGCCGGGCGGGCACCGCACCGGCCTGCACCTGGCCGAGGGACTCGCTCATCTGCTCGACCGAGTCGCCGACGTGCACGGTGCCCGGTGCCGCGACCGGCGTCGACCGCCACGGGACCGGCCCGTCGAGGGCCCAGTCGACCTTGACCGTGCCGGGGTCGAGCTGGAAGGCGTCCATCGCCCGCGCGGTGCGCGCGGGCACGTCGCGGTCGGCCAGCAGCCGGCGGTAGAGCAGCGGCGCCGCGACGTCCGCGACCACGGCCCGGCGGGCGGCGTACCGGGTGCCGTCGGCGGTGCGTACGCCGGTCGCGCGGCCGCGGTCGACCTCGATCGAGACCACCTCGGCACCGGTGCGGATCTCGCCACCGCGGCCCTCGAACCGCCGGGCCAGGGCCCCGCTGAGCATGCCCGCGCCACCCTCCGGCACCGGGAAGCCCACCGTCTGGCCGAGCATCGACATCAGCAGCGCCATCAGGCCGGAGCCGGGCGCGTCCAGGGGGATGTCCGAGTGCCCGGCGTTGCCGGCGAGCAGCAGCCGGGGGGCCGCCCCGGCGAACCGGGACCGGCCGAGCTCGTTGGCCGGCGTGAGCAGGGTCCGCACCAGGCCCAGTCCCCCCGCCCTGGGCAGCCGGGCCAGTCCTGCGAGGCCGGCGCGGACGGGCGGGAACGGCGACAGGAGCCCACCGAGGAGGCTCGGGCCGATCACGTCCCACTGGTCGCAGAGCTGGAGCCACGCCTCGCCGTCGCCGCTGCGGTGGCCCTCCAGCATCGCGGCGGTGCGGTCCCGGTCGCGGTGCAGGAGTGCCCAGTCGCCGTCCGGCATCGGGTGGCCGAGGACCGCCGGCGCGTGCCGCCAGGTGAGGCCGTGCCGCTCGAGGTCGAACGAGCGGATCGCCGGTGACGCGGCCGCGAGCGGATAGAACGAGCTGAACGTGTCGTGCACGAAGTCCTCGTGGACGTCACGGTCGCTGCGCACCGCGCCCCCGACCTCGGGTTGGGCCTCGAGCAGCAGCACCGTCCAGCCGGCGTCGGCCAGGCGGTTGGCCGCCACCAGCCCGTTGGGACCGGCGCCGACGACGACGGCATCGTAGACGTCGTACCGAGGGGTCATTCGCGGTTCTCGGCGAGGTAGGCCAGCCGACGCAGCGCCTCGGTGTTGCGCCACTTCAGGGTGATCCCGCGCATCGGCTGGGGCGCGAGCACGCCGGGGCCGGAGATCGCGTCCTCCGTCATCGCGACCTCGGTGCCGGCGCCGGCAGGCGACAGGCGGAGGTGGACCGCCGCCTCCCCCATCGGCCACGCCCGGGCCCGCAGCGCGAGGGAGACGCCGGGCTCGACGGCGGTGACCTCGGTGTCGTCGTCGATGAGGAGTGGCCACACGCCGACGGAGTGGTGCAGCTTGCTGCCCACCTCGGGCCAGCTGTCGTCCA
Source organism: uncultured Actinomycetota bacterium (assembly GCA_963767955.1). Taxonomy (GTDB): domain Bacteria; phylum Actinomycetota; class Actinomycetes; order Propionibacteriales; family Nocardioidaceae; genus Nocardioides. Next base: position 2,023,691 of record CAVYGA010000003.1, read on the forward strand.
CCTCGCGCATCCGTGTGGCACCGACGACCCAGTTCGGGTAGAGCCAGCCGTCGGCGAGCACCCGCCAGACCTGGTCGGGGGTCGCCTGCAGGATCCGGGTGTTGGTGGTCATGCGACGTCCGTGCCCGATGCGGCGGTCTTCGATGCGCCCGGCTCCGCGCGAGGTCCGTCCACCGCCGCCCGGGTCAGCCCGGGTCGGGTCCCGGCCCCCTCAGCTGCCAGACACCCGGACCGCTCCGCGTCATCAGGCCCTCGCTGATCAGTGCCTGCCGCGCACGGCGTGCGGCGTACTGCCAGCGCAGCTCGCCCTCCGGTGTCTTCTCGCGGTCCCCCGGCAGCAGTCTGGCGTCGGCCACGCTCTCGAGCTCCAGGAACAGCTCGTCCGCGTCCAGCTCGCCGCCGGACTCCCGCAGCACCCCGACGATGAGGGGCTTGAACGCCTCGGGGGGCGTCCACCGCCGGGTCACGGGCGTGGGCGACGCCCCGGGGGTTCTCGAGCGCGCCGACGCTCGTGGCCTGGGCGGCGCCTTGGCCACCGCCTCCGCAACCGCTGGGGGCTGGCCGTGCACGCACTGGGACCTCGGCAGGTCGCACAGCGCGCAGTAGTCCTCGGACTCAGTCATCGCCACCACCATAGGCCGGATGCCGCCGGGGCTGGACCTGAACGTCCGGCGTCAGTCCTCGACGAGGTAGGGATCGGCCCAGGCGCTGATGATGCGGCCCGCGCGCCTGGCCTGGTTGCGGCCGGTGAGCAGGTGGTCCGCACCCTCCAGCGACACGAAGCTGCGCGGGTGCCGCGCCGCCCGGAAGATCTCGCTCGCGTTGGCGATGCCGACGGTGTTGTCGGTCGGGGAGTGCATCACCAGCAGCGCCCGGCGCAGCGTGCGGATCTGCTCGCGCAGGTCCGCGGCGCGCACGTCCTCGATGAAGTGCCGCCGGAGAGTGAGTGCCTTGCCGCCGACGAGGAACGGCGCCTCTCCGTCCGCGAGGATCCTCTCCACGAGGACGTCGTAGTTGTGCTCGACGTGCCCGGGCTCGTACGGCGCCCCGACGCTCGCCACGGCACGGACCGAGTCGACCTCGTGGGCCGCGGCGAGGACCGCCGCTCCGCCGAAGGAGTGCCCGACCAGGAGCCGCACCTCGCGACCGGACTCGTTCATGAACCGCACGGCCTGCGCGGTGTCGGCGATCTTGTGGGAGAACGACCCGTCACCCCAGTCGCCCTCGGAGTCGCCGAGCCCGAGATTGTCGAAGCGCAGCATCCCGATGCCCTCGGCGGCCAGCTGCTTGCAGATGCGGCTCGCAGCCGGGCTGTCCTTGCCCAGCGTGAAGCCGTGGGAGAACACCCCCCAGCCCCGGGCCCGCCCCTCGGGGTGGTCGATCACACCGGCCAGCCCGGGCCCGCTCGTGCTGAGGAACCTGACCCGCTCGCTCACCTCACCCATCCTTCCAGAGCGACGAGGTCGGGGCGCCGACCTGCGGTGCGGTCGCGGGCGAATGGCGACTCACGCGCAGCCCGGGTGGGCGACGCACCTCAGTTCGCCGCGACGCCGAGCGCGTCGGCGCCGAGCGCCTTGGGTGCGCCCTTCTCGTAGAACTCGTCCAGCTCCCTGACCACGAAGCCCGCCCGTTCGACCAGGTCCACGATGGGACGGGTGAGGTGACATCCGCCGAACAGGCGCCTCTGGACCGGCTCCAGGCGGCGCTGCCACCGCGCGACCGACTCGTCGGGCGCCAGCCCGTGCTCGATGAAGTGCAGCGTTCCGCCCGGTCGCAGGACGCGTCGCAGCTCCGCCAGGGCCCCGTCGATGTCCGGGATCGTGCACATGGTCCACGTCGAGAGCGCGCAGTCGAAGGAGTCGTCCTCGAACGGCAGCGCCTGGCCGTCGAGCCCCGCCCGGGCCACGGGCACCGAGCTGGCTCCGACTCGATCCTCGGCCAGCTTCCAGCCGACGTCCGACGGCTCCACGGCGGCGACCCGCGAGACGGCCGCGGGGTAGTGCGGCACGTTGAGCCCCGAGCCGAACCCGATCTCCACCACCTCCCCGGAGAGGCCGGCGCACACCCGCTCCCTCAGCGGTCCCACCACCGGTCCCGCGGCACAGGCGACGTTGATGATTCTGGGCAGGACCTGCTCGCCGTACAGCCCCATGGCCGTCTCCGTTCACGCCGGGATCGGGAAGTGCGCGACCGCCCGTCGGGCCTCTTCGGGGCCGGACGCCGCACACCCTCAGCGTCCACGAATTCGACAACCCTGTCGAGGTCGGTCGGACCCTGACCTCCATGATGCCGTGGCTGAAGATCGCCACTTCGGGTACGGGGGCCACTTGCCATCGATCGATGGCCTCATCAAGCCGCCCCGATCCCGCTGTCGCAAGCAGGTGCGGGGAGGGCGGCCCGCGACCGGGAGGAACCGAACAAATGAACAAGACCGAGCTCGTCGAGAAGATCGCAGCCGACGCAGGCATCGAGAAGAAGGCGGCCGAGCAGGCCCTCAAGGCCGCCCTGAACGCCATCACCGACGCCGTCGCCGCCGGCGAGAAGGTGACGCTGCCCGGCTTCGGCACCTTCGAGCGTCGTGAGCGCGCTGCCCGGGAGGGACGCAACCCTCAGACCGGCGAGGCGCTGAAGATCGCCAAGTCCAAGGTGCCGGGGTTCAAGGCCGGTGCCACGTTCAAGTCCTACGTCGGCATGTCGAAGAAGGACCAGACCGCCCACCGCAAGAGCCGCTGACCGTCGGCTCTGGCCGCGAGCCGATAACCGCGAGCCCGTGCCCCGGGACCACGTCCCGGGGCACGGGCTCGCGCAGGCGCTGACGGGCTCAGGTGGACAGCACGCGACCGATGGCCATCACGCCAAGGGGGTCGTAGGTGCGGATCGCCCGGCGCAGCCGCGCCAGGGTGAGCTCGTCGTAGGCGTCGACGTACTCCTCGGGAGCGAAGGTGAAGTTCGGCAGCCGGTGACCGCCGGTCCACGGGCGGAGGGCCTCCAGGATCTCCGCCGCGTGGGCCTCCACCCCCGGGACGCCGTCGATCCCCACGGTGAGCAGCGAGTACGCCGCCCCGCGTGAGCAGAAGGCGCTGTCGTGCTGACCGCCGCGGGCGATCGCCCCGCCCATCTGGCGGACCTCCACCAGCACCTGCGGAGACGCCGCGCCCGGCCCGACGAGGGCGAGCAGGGCGTCGGCGGCCTCCGCGGGGAAGTCCGTGAGCACCGCGCCCGCCTCGTAGGCCGGCGTCGGGTCCAGCGGGTCGGTGTGCACCGAGTCGATGGCGGTGTAGGGCTTGAGCGCCACGTCGTCGAGCAGGACGGGTGCCGACTCGCGGATCGCGGCGAACAGGTGCTCACCCTCCGCGGCCTCCCCGGTCCAGACGTAGCGCACCGACAGAGTCAGCCTGTCGGCGAGCTCCGGCGGAACCCCGGGCATGGCCGGCAGCTGGAAGAGCGCGATGGAGGTGGTGGCGAGCTCGGGAAGATCCTCGGACCAGTGCAGCCACCGCTCGATGACCGTGGCCGCGTCGTCGCCGTCGAACCACAGCGAACCGCCGTAGAACGTGGGCTGGTGCACGAGGTCGAACTCGATCGCGGTGACGATCCCCAGCATGCCCTTGCCGCCGCGCAGACCGAAGAACAGCTCGGGGTGCTCGGTGGGGGTCACCCGGCGCAGGACGCCGTCGCCGGTCACCACCTCGATGGCGCGCACCTTGTCGATCGCGAGGCCGTGGGTCCGGGCCATCGGTCCGAGCCCGCCCCCGGTGGTGTAGCCCACGATGCCCACGTCGGTGATCGACCCGGAGAGCGGGGCGAGACCGTGGGCCGCCGCCGCCTCGACGACGCGGAGCCACTTCACCCCGGCCCCGACACGGGCCCAGCCCTCGGGGTGGACGACGCACTCGTCGAGGCCCTGGGTGATGACGAGCAGCTCCGTGAGCAGCTCGGCCATGGGGCCGTGCCCGGTGGCCTGTGGTGTGACCTGCATGCCGTGGCGGGCGGCGAAGCGGACGGCCTCGACGACGTCCTGCGCGGTCCGCGCGGCCAGGGCCGCAGCCGGACGCACCGGGATCGCGAGATTCCAGGGCGAGACGAGGGCGTCGTACGATCCGTCACCGGGGACTGCCACCGTGCCGGACGTGCGGGCGTCCAGCTCGGCGAACGGCGCGTAGGACGTGGTCGGCTCGGTGCGGGTGTCGACGAGGGTCATGGTTCCTCCGGGGTCGTGGTGAGCTGAGGCCGCCACGATGGGCCCGGAGACTTGAGCCGGCCTTGCGGACGACTTGAGCCGGGGCCGGAGGGCCGGGGCTAGCCGGTCGCGGGGTGCGGCGGCACGAACAACCCGTGCGGGTCGGCCGCCGTGCGGAGCGCCACGAGGCGCTGCCAGGACGCGGCCGGCCAGCCGCGTCGCTCGTCCACGGCCTCGTCCGTCATCAGGAGGTACGCCGACCCGGTCACCCAGGGCTGCAGCGCGCGCATCACCCGGTGCGCGTCCTCCCGCACCGCCGCCCATCCCGCGCCGGTGTCCATGCCCACACCGAGGACGAGGAACGAACCGTCCATGTGGTCCAGGGCGCCGCCTCGCGGCGCCGGCCGGGACAGCGCTCCCCCGAGCTGGCGCAGCTCGACGAACAGCAGCTCCGAGCCCGAGTCGGGGCCGGCGGAGGCGACCAGCGCCTCGACCGCACTGTCGGGCAGGCCGGTGAGGAGCACGCTGTTGGCATAGACCGCGGTCGGGGCCTCCGGGTCCAGATGGAGGTGCGCGACGGAGGCAGCGGAGACCTCGTCGAAGGTGTCCAGCTCGGGCCGCAGCGCCCGCAGCGGTGCGAGGAGCTCCTCGGACCGCTCCGGGTCTCCGAGCGCGACCGCGTCGACGAGGACGAGACGGCGGGCCCGCAGGTCTGGCGGCAGCCACGGCGCGTCCGGAAGCTGGAAGAGCCGGGCCATGCTCGTGATGGTCTCCGGCACGTCCCCGGCCCACTCACCCCAGGCCCGCAGCACGCGGTGCGCATGCCTCCAGTCCCAGGCGAGCATCCCGGCGTACACCCGCTGCACCGGCAGCAGGTCGAACTCCAGGGCGGTGACGACGCCGAAGCCGCCGCCACCTCCGCGGGCCGCCCACAGCAGCTCGCTGTCCTCGGTGTCCGTGGCGCGCACGAACGTGCCGTCGGCGAGCACCAGCTCGACCGCGGTGAGCGCGCTGCACTGCAGACCGGCGTGGCGGGCGTACCAGCTCAGCCCGCCACCGAGCGAGGAGCCGACCACCCCCACGCCCGGGCTGGACGTGTGCAGGGCGGCGAGGTGGACGCCGCCGACCCGGTCCACGACGTCTCCCCACAGCAGTCCCGCCTCCACCCGGGCCGTTCGTCGCTCGGCGTCGACGCTCAGCCCGGTCATCGCCGAGGTGCGCAGCAGCACGGCGTCCTCGAGCCGGCCGGCGAGCGGCGGCGCCCCGTGGCCGGTGCCCTGCGGGGCGACCTTGAGGCCGACCGAGGCCGCCGCGCGGACCACCTCCGCGACCTCGGACGGGAAGGCGGGGTAGGCCACGGCCGCCGGCCGGGCGTCGACCTGCAGGTTCCACGGCACCCTGACCTCGTCGAAGGCGGCGTCCCCGGGGAGGTGCACGGCGCCGCCGCACAGCCCCCGCAGCACGTCGGCTCCGGATGCGGACACGGGCTCAGAGACCATGGCGGTCCTCACGATCGGGGCGTTCGAGCATGACAACGACGACTTGAGCCCGACTTGAGCCCGGTGACGAGGTGCCCCCGGGTCGCCTCGACCGAGGCTTCGGATGGCCGGTCACGGCGCGACCTCGGTCGTGGAGTCGAGTACGGCGCGCACCGTTCCAGGGCTGAGGAACAGGCGCTGAGCGATCTCGTTCACGTCCGACCCGGAGGCGGCGAGGTCGGCGATCCTCCGTTGCCGGCTGGTGAGCCCGGCGGGTGCGGTGCCGGGCTCGGCCGGCCCGTGGCCGCGCTGTGCCAGCGCCTCGGCCGCGGCTCGGGCGACGGCGTGGGCGCCGCAGGCTCGGGCGGTGTCGAGGGCCGACTGCAGCAGGGCCACCCCCTCGGCGTCCCCGACCTCTGGGGAGCGGCCGAGGGACAGGTGGGCGCGGGCCGCCTCCAGCACGGCCCGAGACCCGGACAGCCGCGCCACCGCCTCGCGGAGGTCCGCCGTCCCCACGGGGCCGCGCAGCTCGCCGCGCAGCCGCAGGGAGGACGCCAACGGCGAGGCCGCACCCCACCCGCGCAGGAGCGCCACCTCCTCGTCCGCGAGCACCAGGGCCTCCTCGACGCGACCGAGCCCGGCCAGCGCCCGGGCCTTCAGGCCGCGCCACGGCGCCCACGCGGGGTTGACGACCTCCGGTCGGTCGACGGGAGCGGTGAGCAGGTCGAGGGCCTCGACCGGCTGCGCCCTCTCGATGAGGAGCCGGGCGGCGCCCTCCCGCACGAGCCGGCCGCCCTCGCCCAGCCACGGCAGCGTCCGCGCCGTCTCCAGGCTGGCCGCCGCCGCCGCCAGGTCGCCTCGGTCGAGCAGCACCCCGAGCGTGAACGCGGCCGCGTAGGTCGCGCTGACGTCGGAGATGCCCCACATGCGCTGCTGCTCGGTGGCGTCCGTGAGCGACTGCAGCGCGTCGTCGAGCTGACCGTGGCGCCACTGGGTGAAGCCACGCCACAGGTTCACCGACAGCGCGGCGAACAGACCTCCGGTGGCATGGGCGCGGGCCAGCGCCCGGTCCCAGAAGTCGCCGAGATCCTCGTCGGCCAGCAGGAGCACGTTGGCGGCCACGATCCAGAGCAGGCCGTTGTCCACGGCGAGCAGCCGGTCACCTGCCAAGGCGAAGCGGGACAGCTCGACGGCCCGGGCGCGATCCGTGCCGTCGCGCAGCAGCTCGTAGCCGAGGACGGCGGCAAGCATCCTCGCTCCGTCGCCGTCCCCGGAGACCTCGGGGACCGGCCCGGTCCGGTACCCCGCCTCCGGCAGCCCGTGCATGAATCCGCTGATCCGCTGCAGGGCGACCAGGCCCTGCCGTTCGTCGTCGAGCCCGGGCGGCACCGCGGCCGCCGCCCCGGCCGCGAAGTCGGTCGCCACGCCCGGGGCGGACACGAAGACGTGGGTGCGTGCGATGACCATGCCGACGCGGGCTCGTTCCCGGTCGTCGTCGAGCAGCGTGTAGGCCTCGGACAGGTGGGCGGCGCCCGCCGGCCCGTCGACCAGGGTCTCCACCGACCCCAGCTCGACCAGCACGGCGGCCCGCTCGTCGGCCGGCACCGGCTCCTCCAGGGCCCGACGGAGCAGGAGCACCGCCGAGTCCGATGCTCCCCGGGTCATCGTCGTCCGGGCTGCGGCGCGCAACAGACCGACGGTGTCGGCGCTCCCCCTCCGGGGTGCCAGCAGGAGGTGGGCGGCGATCTGCTCGGGGGCCGCACCCTGCTGCTGCAGGATGCTCGCGGCCCGCTCGTGATGCAGCGCCCGCTCTCCGGCGGGCAGGTCGTCGTACACCGCCTCGCGGATGAGCGGATGGACGAACCTCAGATGGTGCTCGTCGGTGAGGATCTCGGTCCGGCTCAGGGTGTCCAGCGCGGTGGCGACCACCTGCTCGGGCAGCTTGGCCAGCGCCGCGACGGTCGGCAGCCCAGCGGCCTCACCGAGTACGGCGACCGCTCGCGCCGCGGCGGTGACCGCGGCCGGCATCCGGCGCAGCCGCAGGGTCACCAGCGCCGACACGGCCCGCGAGCCCACGGCGCGCACGGTGTCGACGTGCGACACGTCGGGCGGTATCCCCTCGTCCTCCAGCGCCCGCAGCAGCTGGCGCAGCAGCAGGGGGTTGCCCGAGGTCATGCGATGGCAGGCACCGACGAAGGACTCGGCGCCCTCACCGAGGCGTTCCCGCACCAGTGTCCCGGCCGCCTCTTCGGTCAGGGGTGCCGGGCGGAGCACGGTGACCGAGGGGTCCAGGGCGATCTCGGCGAGCAGCGTGTCGTCGGGCTGCTGCTCGCCGGTGCGCCGCGCGAGGACGACGAGCACGGGTATCCCCTCCAGTCGCCTGACCAGGTAGGCGAGGTAGCGGAGCGAGGCACTGTCGCACCACTGGACGTCGTCGACGCAGATCATGAGCGGGCCCTCGGCGGCGAGGTTGACGGTCAGCCAGTAGAGCGAGTGCAGGGCCGCGAAGCCCCCGCTCGGCACCGGTGCCTCACCGGCCACCGGCTCGAGCACCGCTGCCGCCCCCGCAGCGGCCCCGCCGAGCAGCGCGCCACGACGAGCGGGGTCGCTGGTGCAGGGTTCCAGGAGCTGTCGCACCGCCCCGAAGCCGAAGGACTGCTCCAGCTGGCTCCCCCGTGCGGACAGCACCCGCGCCCCACCCGCTGCGCCGAGGCGGGCGGCCTCGACGAGCAGCCGCGTCTTGCCGATGCCCGCCGGTCCCTCGACGAGCAGGCAACCCGACGTGCCGCCGACCACGTCGTCCACGGCCCCTCGCAGGACGGCCGTCTCCCGGGCGCGGCCCACCAGGTCGGGTGGGGCGACGCGCGGGCTGGACGCCGGGGCGGCAGCGGGCGCGGTCACCGGAGCGGGTGGCGCGTCCAGCGCCGGCGACTGCGCGAGCACCTCTGACTCGAGGGAACGCAGGGCGGGCCCCGGATCGACTCCCAGCTCCTCCGCGAGGGTCGCGCGGGCCCGGCGGAGGGCCGAGAGCGCGTCCGCCTGGCGATGGGACCGGTACAGCGCCAGCACCAGGAGCCGCCACCGCTCCTCCCGCAGCGGATCGTCGGCGACGAGCGCCTCGAGCTCGCCCACCAGCAGGGCGGCCCCGCCCAGGTGGAGGCGCGCCTCCAGCAGGCGTTCGCGGGCCACCGCCCGGAGCTCCGTGAGTCGTACGGTCTCGGCCTCGACCCAGGACTCGCCGGCGTACTCGGCGTACGGCGGCCCGCGCCACAGGCGGAGCGCCTCCTGCAGAGCGTCCACGGCCTCCGCGGGCGCCATGGCCGCGGCGGCACCCACGGTTCGTTCGAAGCACCACGCGTCCACGGCGTCCGGCCCGAGACGGAGCACATATCCGGCCCCGGTGCTCGCGATCACGCCGTCGCGCCGACGCGCACCCGCCTCCGGCTGGAGGCGCCGGCGCAGGTGGCTCACGTAGGCCTGGATCGCCCCCGTGGTGTTGGCGGGGGCCACATCGCCCCAGACACAGTCGGCGAGGCGGTCGGCGGCGACGACCTGGTCCCGCATGACGACCAGCGCCGCAAGCACCGCGCGCTGACGCCGCCCGCCGAGATCGACGACCGCGCCGTCCCGCGTCGCCGCCAGCTCGCCGAGCACACGCAGGCGCAACCTCGTGTCCTGGTCCACCTCTCTCCCCATGCCGCTGCGTCGAGGATATCGGCGATCACCGGATCGACGATGGCCCGGATGGGGGGTTCTGCGCCGGCAGGGGCGCCGGGACTCAAGCGGTCCTCAAGCGCGCACCAAGTCGCTCGAGGCACCGTTCGGTCGCGCATCCGCGCCACCGAGACCCGAGGAGAACCACCATGCACCTGCTCACCAAGACCGCCGTCCTGATCGGCGGGGTCCTGCTGGCTGCGGCCACCGCGGTCCCTGCGGAGGCGGCTGCCAAGCCGCGGATCGACCTGCGCGGAGCCGGCGTCGGCTCGTTCGTCGTCGACGAGGCGGGATCCGCCCACCTGGCCGGTGAGGTCACCGGCGCGCCCTTCGACGGCACCTACGCCGCGGTCCTCGCGGCAGACGACGGCACCCTGCCGGAGCCCGGCGTCTGCGAGCCCGCGACCGCGACCCTGGACGTGACCGGCCCGAAGCACCGCTACCTCCACCTCGCCGCCACCGGCGAGGTCTGTGGCACCTGGCCGGACGCGACGTACGTCGTGACGCACACCTTCGTCGGCCGCTACCAGGTGAGCGACAGCTCCGTCCGGAAGACGCGTGGCACCGACGGCTGGATCTCCCTGATCCTCGCCACCGAGGGTCGCGCCAACGTCGAGGCGATCGACACCTGAGGCCGACGCACCCGCGGGTGCCCGGTGGCCTTGGATACGTCACTTGATAACTTCTTCATATGGTGTATTCTTCAGGCGAGAACGCGTTGCCGACCGAGGAGCCCGGACCAGTGACCCCAGTACCCCTGTCCGAGGCGAAGGCGGAGCTGTTCAGGACACTCGGCCACCCGGCCCGCATCCGGGTCCTGGAGCTGCTGCAGGACGGTGCGCGGCCGGTGCACGAACTGCTCGACGAGATCGGGATCGAGGCGTCGAACCTGTCACAACAGCTCGGGGTGCTCCGCCGGGCGGGTCTCGTCCGTTCCTCGCGTGACGGGGCCACGGTGCTCTACACGCTCGCGACACCGGACGTCGCCGACCTGCTGCTCCATGCCCGGGGGATCCTCGCGTCGTTGTGGGCCGAGCAGGAGGAGCTGCTGGTCAGCCTGCGCGCAGCATCCGAGACCGGGTGAACGTCGCCCGCACCCTCCACCTCGATGTGGCCGCGCGGCGGGTGCGCTGCCTGCTGCCGACCGCAGCCGACGTGGTCGCCGCGCGTCGCGACCCCCGACAGAACCTGATCGCCGGCTTCACTGTCGCGATCGTTGCGCTCCCGTTGGCTCTGGCCTTCGGTGCCGCCTCCGGCCTGGGTGCCCAGGCGGGACTGGTCACCGCGGTCGTCGCTGGGATCGTCGCCGCGGTCTTCGGTGGCTCGAACATCCAGGTGTCGGGCCCCACGGGCGCCATGACCGTCGTGCTGGTGCCGGTCGTGCACGAGCACGGCGTCACCGGCGTCCTCATGGTGGGGCTGCTGGCGGGCATGGTGCTGGTGGCCATGGCCCTGGCGCACCTCGGCCGGTACGTGCGCTACCTGCCGGTCTCGGTCATCGAGGGTTTCACTGCCGGCATCGCCGTTGTCATCGCCCTGCAGCAGGTGCCGGCCGCCCTCGGCATCAGCGACGCGTCAGGCGACCAGGTCTGGGCGACGGCCGCGGACGCGGTGCGGCGCTTCGCCATCCACCCGAGTCCGGTCCCGTTGACCATCTCCCTGTCGGTGGCCGCTCTGATGCTGGTCGGTGCCCGGTGGCGGCCACGCGTCCCGTTCTCCCTCATCGGCGTGGCCCTCGCGACGGTGGCGACCCACGTCCTCGATCTGCGGGTGGTGACACTGGGTCACCTGCCCTCGAGCCTGCCCGCGCCCTCGCTGGCCTTCGTCGATCCGGGCGCCATCCGCACCCTGGCCACGGCAGCCCTTGCCATCGCGGCACTGGCCGCGCTGGAGAGCCTGCTGTGCGCGACCGTCGCCGACGCGATGACGGTCGATGAGCACCACGATCCCGACCGCGAGCTGTTCGGTCAGGGGCTGGCCAACATGGTCGTGCCCCTGTTCGGGGGCGTGCCCGCGACAGCCGCCATCGCACGCACCGCGGTCAACGTGCGCGCGGGCGCGACGTCCCGACTCGCCGCGGTCACCCACTCACTGGTGCTGCTCGCGATGGTGTTCATCGCCGCCCCACTGGTGTCCAGCATTCCGCTGGCCGCCCTGGCCGGCGTCCTCTTCGCCACCTGCGTGCGCATGGTCGAGGCAGGAGCACTGCGGGCTCTCCTCCGCTCGACCCGCTCCGACGCGGTCATCGTGGGCCTGACGTTCACCGTCACGGTCGCCCTCGACCTCGTCACGGCCGTGGGCGTGGGTGTCGGCGCGGCGGTGGTGCTGGCCCTGCGCTCCGTCGCGCGCACCGCGCGACTGGAGCAGGTCCCGTTGGACACCGGTGACCACAGCGCCGAGGAGCACGCCCTCCTCAGCGACCACATCGTCGTCTACCGCATCGACGGTCCGCTGTTCTTCGGCGCCGCCCACCGGCTCCTCCTCCAGCTGCCGGACGTCCTCGACGTCGACGTCGTCATCCTGCGGATGTCACGCGTCACCACCCTCGACGCGACCGGCGCCAACGTCCTGGCCGATGCCATCACCCGGCTCGAGCGGCGCGGCATCGTCGTCCTGCTCTCGGGCGTGGCACCCGAGCACGACGACGTGCTGCGCTCGCTCGGCTCCGCCGCCGCACTCCGCGCCGCCGGTCGCATCCTCCCCGACACCCCGACCGCCATCGCTCACGCCCGACGACTTCTCTCGCTACCCAGCCCATCGACGACCGGACACCCCAGCGATGCCCACAGCTGACCGGTCCACGTGCGTTCACGCGGGCAGCGACGCGGTCACGCGACTCAGGTCGAGGCCAGCCACTTGTCCGGCCCGAAGACCTCGTAGTGGATGTCGGCCTCGGGGAGGTTCTGCTCCTCGATCAGGTCGGTGCGTACGGACTCCATGAACGGCAGCGGCCCGCACAGGTAGACGTGAGCGTCAGCGGGGATCGCCACCGTGCCCAGGTCGACCCGTCCGGCCCGGAGCACGTCGCGGGTCGGACGGACGCCGAGGTCCTCGTACCACCGGTGCAGGGACGCGGTCGGCATCGCGGCCACGAGCTCCTTCAGCTCCTGCCGGTGGGCGTGCCGCGCCGGCGACCGGTCGGCGTGCAGCACCAGCACCTCGCGGGTCGAGGCGATGCCCGTCAGGTAGTGGAGGATGCCGATGATCGGGGTGATGCCGATGCCCGCGGAGATGAGGACCAACGGCTGGAGGGAGTCCTCGACGACCAGGTCGCCGAAGGGAGCCGACACCCTGATCTCGTCGCCCTCGAAGAGGCTGTGGTGCAGGAAGTTCGACACCTCGCCGGCGGGAACGGTCGTGCCGTCACCCGCCCGACTCGGGGGGACAGCCTTGACCGAGATGCCCCACTCGCTGGGCTCGGCGGTGCGCGTCAGGCTGTACTGGCGGATCTGGCGGGCGCCGTCCGGCAGTGTCACCTGCACCGACACGTACTGGCCCGGACGCGCTTTCGGCAGGGTGCTTCCGTCGGCCGTGCCGAGCACGAAGGACACCGTGTCCGGCGACTCCTGGAGACGACGGCGCAGGACCAGGGTGCGCCACACGTCACCGTCCGCCACACCGGCGTCGGCGTACAGGCGCTTCTCGATGGTGACCAGCGCTCCGGCCATGTGCCAGTAGACCTCGTCCCAGGCGGTGGCGACCTCGGCGGTGACCGCGTCACCCAGCACCTCGACGATCGCGGCGAAGAGATGCTCGTGCACGATCGGGTACTGGTCCTCGGTGATGCCGAGCGAGGCGTGCTTGTGGGCGATCCGGGCCAGCACCTCGACCGGGTCGCGGCCGTCCTCCGCCACCAGGAGCGTCGCGTACACCGCGATCGCCCCGGCCAGCGCGCTCTGCTGGTCCCCCTGGGCCTGGTTGCCGCGATTGAACAGGTCGCGTTCGAGCTCCGGGTGGGCGGCGAACATGCGCTGGTAGAACACCGGCGTGATGTCGCCGATCGCCGCTCCGATGACCGGCAGCGTGGCCTTGACGACGGCGGCGGACGTGGTGGACAGCATGGGGTCTCCGTGAGGGTGTCGGGGAATGGGTCATGGCCTCCCTCGATCAGAGGAGGGGCCGCTCCGAGCACCACCCGATCACGCCGCCACCGGGATGCGGAGGGGTCGAAGGTCCCCCGGCGTCCGGTGGAAGTCACACTCCTGTCCAGGTCGCCGCGCCGGCGGTGCCGGTGGGTGATCCACCAGCAGCTCGGCTGGTTCGAAGCTGGTTGGTCTCGACCCCAGTGTCGACAGGATCCACGTGGTCTACGGCTTTCGGACAGACGACCGTGCTGCGCCACCCCATCGGGCTGTTGTGGCCCTCGACGGCAGCGGCCTAGCGTCGCGTGCAAACCGGTCAGGCACACGGCCCGGGTGCGTCATCGGGGCGAGGGTCGATGCACCGCGCCACCGATCGCGACAGGGCAGTCGAGAGGGGCTGTAATGCGGAGGTTCGCGATATTTCTCGTGTCGGCGTTGACGCTTGTGATCGCCTCGGCCGGGTTGGCGCGAGCCGCGCCTGCGCCAACCGCGCAGATCAAATCAAAGACCTCTGAGATCTATATGTACGATCCCAGCCCCGCCGGGACCGGAGAAATCTCCTACCCGGCAACACGAGTGACGACAGTCCTGAAGCACTGCCCTGAGGGGGAGCACCGTCTGTCGGCGACTCTGACACAGGACGGGGTCTCGTTGCCCTGGGCCACGACAGCGCACGGAGCCGGCGAACTGTTCTGCCGCGGCGACGATCGGAAGTCGACGATCACCGTGGGGTTCTACGGTCCGAACCTCCACCCGGGCACCGCGACGGCGACGTTCGCACTCGAGGATGGTTCGGGCACGTCCACCGTCGAAGAAGTATCGAGGATCGTGCGCATTCCTGGCTGAAGCCGGTTGCGCACTCGCTACACAGCCTTGCGCCAGCTCCCGTTGAACGGGAGTGGCCCGTGAACTGCGGTCTGTCGTGGTACGCCATCAGGGACTCGAACCCCGAACCCGCTGATTAAGAGTCAGCTGCTCTGCCAATTGAGCTAATGGCGCGCGAAGCAGGTGCAACTCTAACAGTGACCCGCACCCCGGAAAAATCGAGGGACCCACCGTAGGCTCGGCGCATGCTGACCTTCGGTTCCGTCGTCATCGGCGTCGACGATCTGGCCCGCGCCAGCGCGTTCTGGCAGGCGGCGCTGGGCTACCTGCCGCGCGAGGAGCCCGACGAGACCTGGGCGATCCTGGTCCCCTCGGACGGCACCGCCGGCCCGCAGCTGGCGCTGATGGTGAGCCCCTCGGAGGCCCAGCAGCAGCCGCGCATCCACGTCGACCTGTACGCCGACGACCCGGCCGCCGAGGTCGAGCGCCTCACCGCGCTCGGCGCCTCGGAGGTGGAGTCCGAGGAGGTGGTGGCCGTGCTCGAGGACACCGAGGGCAACCGCTTCTGCGTCATCGGCCGTGGCTGACCGGTCCCGACGGATCCGATCGGTCCGGCCCCGGTCAGTGGCTCCGGCGCTGACGCGGAACCCGGTGCGCGCCGGCCGGCCCCCGGTCCTGGCTGTCCTGGCTGGCCTGTCGTGCGAACATCTCCTCCAGCATCGCCGGCATGTCGGAGTCACCCGCATCGCCGGCGGCCACCTCCGGACCGGTGTCGACTGCGGGCCCGGCGGGTGCGCCCGGATCCGCGAGGTCGTCCAGCGAGGGCGCCGAGGCGGCGAACGAACGATCCTCGGTCACCACCAGCGTCACCCGCGGCCACCACCGCCCGCGGTCCGAGCGCGACAGGACGACGGGTCGGTCGAAGCGCTCGCGGCAATAAACCAACGCGCCGTCGAACGAGCCGGCCGTGACGTGCCAGGTCCGGCCGTGCGACGAGACCTCGATCCGGTCCCGGACCGCTTCTGCCATGGCGCCGATTTCCTGCCCGAGCGGCACGAGATGCCCACCTTCCGTCGGTTCCTCGACGGTAGACCGGGTGCGCGGGGTCGGACAGGGAGGCACGCCGCAGCGTGGACATCCGCGAAGAGGCGGACGGGCCGACCCGGTGACCGGTGTCGGTGCGCCGCTAGCGTCCGGTCACGACCTTGCGCGACACCTGCTGCGCCCGGATCTGGGCACGGGTGAACGGGAACCGCACCCAGCGCTCCTGGGAGAACAGCCGGGTCTGGTCCAGCGACCAGCGCGAGCGGGGGTTCTCCGACTGGGAGTAGGTCAGGATCGTCCGAGCCGAGACCCGCCCGCCGTCCAGGAACGAGATCGCCTGGACGTGTGAGGACCCGTAGGTGATCGGCGTGAGTCGGTTCCTGTTGGCCGCCGGCCACCGGGACGCCACGGCGTTCGCGTTGCCGGCCGCACCGGTGCCCCCACCGATCGGGAGCGGCCTGGCGCCGCGGTCGCCGGCCACCTGGAGCCTGCCCCACGGCGTACGCGGGGCGATGCCGCGGGACTCGAGGAACGCGAGCGCGTCGCGCATCGCCTGCACCACCTGCGGGTTGGCGGCGTTGAGGTCGCGCGGCGTGTTCACCGGGTCCGACTCCTGGAACGGGGTCCGCCAGACCCCCTCGGCGGGCAGGCGCTCGACGAACGCCTCGAAGATGTGGGTGCCCACCGAGTCGGTGTCGGAGCGACCGTCCCAGGCAGCCAGCACCTCGCAGGACGCACCTCCGCCGGCGGAGCGGCACACGGTGTCGAGGGCACCGTCCTCGCGCATCACCTCCGCGCCCATCACCCGGTTGGCGTGCTCGGTGCCGCGCAGCGACGCCGGCGTGACCTTGCGGCCCCCGGCGAGCCGGTCCATCACGTAGCGGTAGACCATCCGCGTGCGCAGGGTCCGCTCGCACTTCTCGCAGCCGATGATGCTGGCGTAGCCCTCGAGCCGGACGCCGGGGTTGGGCAGCCAGTAGGAGTCGTTGGCGTTGACCACCCAGTCCTTGCGGACGGTGGCCGGCAGCCTGGACGGGCCGAAGACACCCGGGCGGACGCTGTCGGGGTCGGTGCGCCACGCGCAGTCACCCGAGGCGCGGGTGCCGTCGAGGCCGGGCAGCCCGGCGACCGCCTGCAGCACCCGGCCGGTCGGGGTCATGCAGGCCTCGGCCAGGTCGTCGGGCACGTTGGGCACCACCGAGTGGTCGGCGTAGAGCACGTTGCCGGCCCGGTCCGCGGCGGTGGTGTTGACCCACGGCATCCCGCCCTGCCGGTCCTGCTTGGCGAGCAGGTCGCGGACGCTCCTGGCCGAGCCCATCGCCAGGAACGTGTCGATGGTGCGCAGCTGCTCGCCGTTGGCGTCGCGCAGCGCCCAGACCGAGGCCGGCGACCAGGGCATCAGCGCGTCGGGGGCGTCGATGACGTAGCCCTGCGGGGTGCGGTAGAGGTCCTCCGTCACCCGCTTCAACGAGCCGTCCTTCTGGCGGACCGGGATCCGGACCTCGCGACGCTCGAGCTGCTGCGGTCCGTCGGTCGTGAGGTACGTCGTGGGCCCGGCCAGGCGGTACTCGTACGGCGTGAAGCGGTACGCCGTCGACACCGTGTGGCTCCACGCGACCCGCTTGTTCCAGCCGATGTTCACCACCGGGGAGCCGATCAGCGACGCCCCGGCGACGTCGTACCTGCCGGGGATCGTCAGGTGCTGCTGGGTGAAGCGGTAGCGGCCCCGCCACGGGAAGTGCGGGTTGCCCAGCAGCATGCCGCGCCCGGTCGAGGTGTCCTGGGACCCGACCGCGGTGGCGTTGGAGCCGAACGGCGACCTCGGGTCACGGCCGAGCGCGGTCAGCAGGGCGGCCCGGTCCACGTCGGCGACGACCGGCGCCTCGGGCAGGCCGGGGTCGGTGGGCGACGGCGGGGCGGCGTCGACGACCTCCTTGGCGAAGAAGCCGGTCGAGGCGATCAGGTTGGCCAGGTAGACGCCGTACCAGAGGTCCAGCGCGGTCGCCTTCGTCCGCAGGTGGCCGGCCCCGCGGCAGGCCGGGTCGGTGACCCCCCTCGAGCCACCGACCGAGACCAGCCACCTGTTGACGCCCGCGGCATAGCCGCGGACCATCCGCCGGGCGCGCTCGCTGGGACCGTTCGTGCGGTCCGCGAGCAGCCTCTCGACGACGCGCCGGTTGCGGATGTCGCGCACCAGGGCGTCGATCTGCAGGTTGGACCCGCTCATCGCGACCTGGTCGTTGTAGGCACCGGGGCCGTACCAGCGCGACCGCTCCCCGCGGCCGGTGACCAGGGTGTCGGAGAGCGTGCAGATCGACGTCCCGGCGGCGGCGTACCCGCTGCCGAAGCCGAGCGACCCGAAGTTCCTGGCCACCACGTGCGGGACGCCGTGCCGGGTGCGCGTCACCTCGGCGCGGTACGCCGCGCGCGGGGCCGCCGCTGCCGGCGCCTCCGCTGCCGCGGGCACCGCGACGGCCGGAACCTCGGCGCGGTCGAGACCGCCGACGGCGAGGACGGGGGCCAGGAGGGTCAGCGAGACCGCTGTGACGATGCGCACACGGGCACAACGCTCCGAGGCGAGACGGGGTTACGCCGCCGGGACCCTAGAGGTAGAGGCCGGTGGCCTCGTCGCCGAGCCGCTCGGCGGCCACCGCGTGGATGTCCCGCTCGCGCATCAGGACGTAGACCTCGCCCTGCACCTCGACCTCTGCCTTGTCCTCGGGGTCGAACAGCACCCGGTCGCCGACCTCGACGGAGCGGGCCTGCGGTCCGGCGGCGACGACCCGCGACCAGGCCAGCCGGCGGGCGCCCATCGCCGCGGTCGCGGGGATGACGATGCCGCCGGAGGACCGACGTTCCCCGGCCTCCTGGTCGAGCTCCACGAGGATCCGGTCGTGGAGCATCTTGATCGGGGTCTTGTCAGTCACGGACGATCTTGCGGATGACGCCGAAGAGGACCACGACGCCCACCGTGCCGCCGACGATCTTGAGGATGTTGTCGGTGCGGGGCTGCCCGGTGACCGGGTCGACGAAGTGCGCCTTGAGCGACGCGACCTCGCGCTTGACGATGGTCTTGGGGCTCGAGCGGTGGACGAGCTGGTCGATCGTGGTGGCGAGCCGCTCGCGCGTCTCCTCGATCTCGCGTTCGAGCGAGCTCATGTCGTTGCCCACGGGTCAGTCTCCTGAGGTCGCCGGAAGTGTCGCGTGGGGAAGGCTACCAACCACCCTCGGGTCAAAACCGAACGGGAGTTCCAGTCGGTTGGCCGTCATCAGCGCGTCGTCGGTGAGCAGGTCGTACGTCGCGCCGTCGGCGACCACCACCCCGTCATGGAGTACGACGGCACGCGGGCACAGCTCGAGGGCGTACGGCAGGTCGTGGGTGACCATCAGCAGCGTCACGTCCAGCGAGCGGAGGATGTCGGCCAGCTCGCGCCGGGAGGCCGGGTCGAGGTTGGAGGAGGGCTCGTCGAGGACCAGGATCTCCGGCTCCATCGCCAGCACCGTGGCCACCGCCACCCGGCGGCGCTGGCCGAAGGAGAGGTGGTGCGGCGGGCGGTCGACGAAGTCGGCCATCCCGACGCGGTCGAGCGCGTCGAGCACCCGGCGGTCCAGGGCGGCCCCCGTCACGCCGTGGTTGGCGGGTCCGAACGCGACGTCCTGGCGCACCGTCGGCATGAAGAGCTGGTCGTCGGGGTCCTGGAAGACCACGCCCACCCGGCGCCGGATCTCGGCGAGGTTCCTCTTCTCGACCGGCATCCCGCTGACCGCGACGGTGCCGGCCCCGGCGGTGAGGATGCCGTTGAGGTGCAGCACCAGCGTGGTCTTGCCGGCGCCGTTGGGGCCGAGCAGCGCGACCCGCTCACCGCGGTGGACGTGCAGGTCGACGCCGAACAGCGCCTGGTGGCCGTCGGGGTAGGCGTGCGCCAGCCCGCGGACCTCGAGGACGGGGGTGGCCATCAGTGCGCTCCGGTCGGGGTGGGGTGTGCGGCGTGGGTGGTGGTCGTCCCGGTGTCGGGCAGGGTGCCGGTGTAGCCGCGGGACAGCATCGCGAGGTGCACCCGCTCGCCGCGCTCGTAGGACCGGATGAACAGCGCGCCGAGGGACCGCGCCAGCACCGGCCAGTGCCGGGGTGAGCGCGGGTCGCAGCCGCGGGAGCGCATCCCGACGACCATCCGGCCCATCTCGGCGGTGACCACGTCGAGGTAGCGGATCATGAAGCCCATGATCTGCACGATCAGGTCGGGCATCCGCAGCCTGCGGAGGCCGGCGAGCACGGCGACCGGCTCGGTGGTCGCCGCCAGGGTGAGCGAGGCCAGCACCCCGAGGGTGCCCTTGGCCAGCAGCCCCCAGGCGGCCAGCAGCCCCGGCTCGGACACCGAGACGCCGAGCACCTCGGTCTGCGGCCCGGTGGCCACGAACGGCACCAGCAGCGCGAACAGCACGAACGGCGTCTCGATCACCATCCGCCGGCCGAGGTAGCCGAACGGCACCCCGGACACGGCGATCACGGCGACCAGCACGGCCAGGTAGCCGCCGAACACCGGGAACCACTCGCGCGGGGTGGCCACCACGGTGAGCATGAACAGCACCAGCGCGGCGATCTTGAGGTGTGCCGGGGCCCGGTGCACCGGGCTGTGTCCGTGGAAGTGCAGGCGGTGGCCGTGCCCGGCGCCCATCTAGGACCCGCTCCCGGGGGACGCATCCGCGCTGTCCCGCGCGGCGTCGGTGCCGGGCCTCTCGGCGGGCCCCTCGGCGGGCTCCTGGGCGGGCTCCTGGGCAGGCCCCTCGACGGGCTCCTCGGCAGGCCCCTCGACGGGCCCGCGGCGGCGGACCGTCCAGGCCAGGCCGCCGGCGAGCACCAGCACGAGCAGGGAGCCGACAATGCCCGCCACGCCCCCGCTGAGCCGGGCGTCGTCGATGCCCCTGGTCGAGTAGCCGGCGAACGGGCCGTCGGCGGTCGCCGACTCCTTCGCCTGGTCGCTGAAGCCGGTCTTCTCGGCCACGGACTCCAGACCGTCGGGGTGGGTGCTCGCGTAGTAGCTGCCGAAGCCGGCGATGAGCAGGGCCACCAGCAGGAAGGCCGCGAAGAAGGCGCGGCGGCTCATCCGCTTCACCCGGCACCCCCGGTCCGCAGGCCGGGTCGGATCACCAGGGAGCGCTCGCGCAGCGCCGGGCGGGCGCCGTACACGAGATCGGGGCGTACGGCGGTCACGCTGGCCACCACGAGCCCGGTGATGAGGGCCTCCCCGAGGCCGATGACGCTGTGCCAGGCCAGCATCGCGGTGAGCACCGTGTCCACGGCGACCGGGGCGGTGCCGCCGACCGCGAAGAGCAGGGTGAAGACCAGGGCGGCGACCGGCACGCTGACCAGGGCGGCGATCCCGGCCGCGGGGCCGACGGAGGCGACGTTCCTGGGCAGCACCCGGCGGACAGCGACGAAGACCAGCCAGCCGACCGCGACCCCGACGAGTGCCATCAGGGTGACGTTGGTCCCGATCGCGGTGATGCCCCCGTCGGCCATGAAGAGGGCCTGGACCAGCAGCACCACGCTGATGCACAGCACCGCGGTCCACGGTCCGACCAGCACCGCGGCCAACGCACCGCCGAGCAGGTGCCCGCTGGTGCCGGCCGCGAGCGGGAAGTTCATCATCTGACCGGCGAAGACGAAGGTGGCGACGAGGCCCGCCATCGGGGCGGTACGGTCGTCCAGTTCCTTGCGCGCCTGCCGCAGGGCGACGGCGACGCCGACCGCGGCCACCGCGCCGGTGGCCAGCGACGTGGGCGCGTCCAGGAACCCGTCAGGTACGTGCATTCCGCCCACCCTACGTTATTGCACATTGGTTGCAACTGTGCGATTCGGAGAGGATCCACCCGTGGCCGATCGACTCTCCCCCGGTGACCCCGCCCCCGACTTCACCCTCCGCTCAGACACGGGCGAGGAGGTCACCCTGTCCGCGCTGCGGGGTCGCAAGGTGATCGTCTACTTCTACCCCGCGGCGATGACGCCGGGCTGCAGCACGCAGGCCTGCGACTTCACCGACTCCCTCGGCGCGCTGCGGGACGCGGGCTACGACGTGCTCGGCATCTCCCCCGACAAGCCGGACAAGCTCGCGAAGTTCCGCGAGCGCGACCGGCTCACGATCACGCTGCTCTCCGACGCCGACCGGGCGGTGATGACGGCGTACGGCGCGTTCGGTGAGAAGAAGCTCTACGGCAAGCTCGTGCAGGGCGTCATCCGCTCCACGATCGTCGTCGACGAGGACGGCAACGTCGAGGTCGCGCAGTACAACGTCAAGGCCACCGGCCACGTCGCCAAGCTCCGCCGCGACCTCGCCCTCCCCTGACCCGGTCCGACCTGGCGCCTTCCCCCGCCGACGTGTGAGTTCTTGCGCGTCGAGGTGTGACTTGTTGCGACGCCGAACGGTCGCCGTCGCTCGGGCGACGCAAGAACACACACCTCGGGTCGCAAGAACTCACACTTCGGCGGATGAGGGGCCTAGGGTTTTGCTGAAGCGCCCGTAGCCCAACAGGTAGAGGCCCCAGGTTTAGGTCCTGGCCAGTGCGAGTTCGACTCTCGCCGGGCGTACTCCCCAGGTGCCGGCGATCGGTGGGCAGCGTCACTACAGTCCGTCCATGGACTCCGTTCTGGCCAGCATCGGCCTGCCCATCGCCCTTGCCCTGATCATGTTCGGCCTCGGGCTGGACCTCGCCCCGGCCGACTTCCGCCGGGTCGCCCGGCACCCCCGCGCGGTCGCGGTGGCCCTGGCCTGCCAGCTGGTGCTGTTGCCGGCGGTCTGCTTCGGCCTGGTGGTGCTCTTCGACCTCCCGGCACTCCTCGGCATCGGGATGCTGCTGCTCGCGGCCTCGCCCGGCGGCACCAGCGCGAACCTGTACAGCCGCCTCTTCAAGGGCGACGTCGCCCTCAACATCACGCTCACCGCGATCAACTCGGTGATCGCGCTGTTCACGCTGCCGCTCATCACCGGGCTGGCGATCGGCTACTACGACCGCGGCGAGGACGTCTCGTTGCCGCTCGGCGAGGTGCTCAACGTGTTCGCGATCGTGCTGGTCCCGGTGGCCGTCGGCATGCTGGTCAAGGACCGGAAGCCGGGGTTCGCCGCTCGGACGGACCGGCCGGTGCGGATCGGGTCGGCGGTCATCCTCGCCGTCCTGGTGCTGGCCATCCTGCTCGACCAGCGCGACAACGTCGGCGGCTACCTCGCCGACGTCGGCCTGGTCGCCGCGCTCTTCTGCGCGATCAGTCTCGTCGTGGGCTACGTCGTACCCCGGGCCTTCGGAGTCGTCGACGACCAGGCGATAGCGTCGTCCATGGAGATCGGGGTCCACAACGCGACCCTCGCCATCTTCGTGGCGGTCGAGGTGCTCGACACGACCGAGATCTCGATCCCCGCCGCCGTCTACTCGCTCTTCATGTTTGTCTTCGCGGCACTCTGGGGAGCAGTCATCTCGCGCCGGCTGCAGCCGGCTGTGCCCGCCATCCAGGAGTCCTCGTGAGCAGCCCAACGCCCCCTCCGCCCGGCCAGCAGCCCTACGGCCAGCAGCCGCCGTACGCCGGACAGCAGCAGTACGGCGCCCCCGCGCCGCAGCCGAGGAAGTCCCGCACCGGCCTGGTCCTCGGCGTGCTCGCCCTGGTCCTGGTGCTCGTCGGCGCCGGCATCGCCATCGCCCTGGTGTCCGGGGACGACGGGGACGACGACACGAAGGACACCGCGAGCGAGGCATCGCTGTCCGAAGACACGCTCGGCGGCGAAGGCTATGCCTTCTCGTTGCCGAAGGGCTGGAACGACGCCACCGAGGAGGCCAAGCAACAGGATGCGCCCGGCACCATCGACACCGTCGCCGTCTGGGGCGAGAAGCTCGACGGCAGCCGGGCCAACGTGATCGTCGAGGCCAGCTCCGGCGTCGGTGACGCCGACCTGGAGTCGCTGCGCTCGACCTGGGAGTCCAACATGAGCGGCGCCGCGGGCTCCGCGCCGCGGGACCACGAGGGCACCACGATCGACGGTGAGGAGGCCATCGGCGCGAAGTTCGAGAGGGACAACGACTCCGGCACCGCGATCGTGCAGATCGCCTACCTCACCGTCCACGAGGACACGGCGTACTCCATCACCCTCAGCGCCAAGCAGGACGACGCCGACGAGGCGACGGCCGCCTACGAGGCACTGCTGGGCGGCTGGACCTGGGAGAGCTGACTCCCGCTCCCGGAATACGCCACCGCGCGCACTGTTGGGGAGAGGTACGCCGAACCCCACGAGAGGCTGAACCATGCGCGCAGCGATCTATGACCAGTACGGCGGAGCCGACGTGCTCGAGGTCCGCGAGGTGGCCGACCCCCCGGTCGGGCCCGACACCGTGCTCGTCCGCGCCAGGGCCACCAGCGTGAACCCGGTGGACTGGAAGATCCGGGAGGGCTACCTCCAGGGCGCCTACCCGCACCACCTCCCGATCATCCCCGGCTGGGACGTCGCCGGCGTCGTCGAGGCGGTCGGTCCCGCGGTCCGCACCGGCGTGCAGGTCGGAGACGAGGTCTTCGGCTACGTACGCCGCGACGACCTGGCGTTCGGCACCGCGGCCGAGCTGGTCCCCGCGCCGGAGCGGACCGTCTCCCGGAAGCCGGCCGGCCTCTCGTTCGAGGAGGCCGCGGCGCTGCCGCTGGCCGGGATGACGGCGTACCAGTGCCTCGTCGAGGCGCTCGACGTCCAGCCGGGCGAGCGGGTGCTGATCCACGCCGCCTCGGGCGGCGTCGGCCACCTCGCCGTGCAGATCGCCACGTCGCTCGGCGCCCACGTCATCGCCACCGCGAGCCCGGCCAGCCACGACTGGCTCAGGGAGCTCGGCGCCGACGAGGTGCTGGACTACTCCGCGGGTCCGATCAGCGAGCAGCTCGACGACGTGGTCGACGCGGTCGTCGACCTCATCGGCGGGGACGCCCTGGAGGACGCGCCGAAGCAGGTCCGGGACACCTCCCGGGTCGTGTCGGTGATCGACGCGGAGACCGTGCTGAAGCTCGGCGGCCACTACGTCTTCGTTCGGCCCTCGCGGGAGAACCTCGCGGCCCTCACCGAGCTGGTCGACACCGGGTCGCTGCAGGTCAGCCTGGCGAGGACGTTCGCCCTCGACGACACCGCCGAGGCGCACCGCTTCTCCGAGGAGGGCCACCCGCGCGGCAAGGTTGCGATCACCATCTGAGACAGCGCCGCGTCGCGCGCGTGGTCAAAGACCGGACAGCACGTCCACGATCACGGGCGCGACCGCGGCCAGGGCCTTGCCCCGGTGCGAGATCGCGTCCTTCTGCTCGCGCGGCAGCTCCGCGGTGGTCACCTGGTGACCCTCGGCGCAGAACACCACGTCGTACCCGAAGCCGCCGCTGCCCCTGACCTCACGGATCACCCGGCCGGTCATCTCTCCGTGGACGACATGCTCGGCGACGCCGCCGGCACCGACCGGGTAGGCGAACGCCACCGCGCACGTGAAGTGGGCGCCGCGTCGTTCGTCGGGGACGTCCGCGAGCTGGGCCAGCAGCAGCTCGTTGTTGCGCGCGTCCGCCCCCTCCTTGTCACCGAGGGGTGGACCCGACCAGCGCGCGGAGAGCACGCCCGGCATCCCGTTGAGGGCGTCCACGCACAGTCCGCTGTCGTCGGCCACACAGGGCAGCCCGGTCGCGGCGACGGCCGCGCGGGCCTTGAGCAGGGCGTTGCCCTCGAAGGTCGGCTGGTCCTCGACCGGCTCGTCGTACGCCGCGACGTCGTCGAGGCCGAGCACCTGCACCTCGGGCACGTGGTCGGCGAGGATCCGGCGCATCTCCTCGAGCTTCTTGGCGTTGCGGGAGGCCAGGAAGACCCGCGGTCCGGCGCCGTCAGCCTGCGGCGCCACCGGCACGCGCCTCCTGCTGCAGGCGCGTGAGGTCCGCGCAGCCCTTCTCGGCCAGCACCAGCAGCGCGTCGAGCTCGGCGCGGTCGAAGGCAGCACCCTCGGCGGTGCCCTGCACCTCGACGAACTTGCCCGCGCCGGTCATCACCACGTTCATGTCGGTCTCGGCGCGCACGTCCTCCTCGTAGGGCAGGTCGAGGCGGGGGATGCCGTCGATGATGCCCACGGAGACCGCGGCCACGGACCCGGTCAGCGCCGTGGGCACGTCGAGGTGAGCGCAGGCGTCGGCCAGCGCGACGTACGCCCCGGTGATCGCGGCCGTGCGGGTGCCGCCGTCGGCCTGGAGGACGTCGCAGTCGATCACGATGGTGTTCTCCCCGAGGGCCTGGTAGTCGATGACCGCGCGGAGCGATCGGCCGACCAGCCGGGAGATCTCGTGGGTGCGGCCGCCGATCTTGCCGCGCACCGACTCGCGGTCGGTGCGGGTGTTGGTCGACGCGGGGAGCATGGCGTACTCCGCGGTGACCCAGCCGAGACCGGAGCCCTTGCGCCAGCGCGGCACTCCCGCGGAGGCCGACGCGGCGCACAGCACCCGGGTGCCGCCGAACTCCACCAGCACGGAGCCGGCGGGGTGGTCGAGCCAGTTGCGGGTGATCGTGATGGGGCGGAGCTCGTCGTCGGCCCGGCCGTCTGCGCGCGTCATGTCGCCGACCCTACCGAGGCACCGCGCGACCTCAGGCCGCGCGGTCCCCGGAGTCGACGGGTCGGTGAGCCGTCACTTCACCTCGGCGCGCATCACGCGGAACAGCCCGACCAGCAACGGGAGCAGGATCCACAGCGCCGACCCGGTGGCCAGCTGCGCCCACTCCTCGCCGCTGAGGTTCGTGCCACTGAACAGCGGCTGCTGGGAGGTGCCCAGGTCCAGCCACGGCGCGACGTCCTGCATCGCGGTCCAGATGCTCGCCACGATGTTGAAGGCGATCGGCAGCACGAAGTAGAGAACGATCGCGGCCGCGGAGTTGAGCAGCAGCAGGCCGAAGGCGAGACCCTGGAGGAGGCCGCTCAGCTGGAGCAGCGCGAACTTCCCGAGGTCGTCGACTCCGATGTTGTCCCAGGCGCCCTCCTGGCCACCGGCCACGGTGGCCAGCGCCGCCAGCCCGATCGCCACCACGATGGCGGCCAGGCCGACGAGCAGCGCGGCCGTGACCTTGGCGGCGATCACCCTGGGCCGGGAAGGCTCGAGGGCGAACGTGGTCAGGCCGGTGCGCTGGCCCCACTCGCTGGTGATCAGCAGGATGCCCATCACCGGCAGCAGGAACCCCTGCGGCGTCGCGGTGATCCCCATGAAGTTGAGGAACGTCCGTTCCTCGTCGGGGGCGGCGAGGAAGAAGATGACGATGATCGCGGCGGTGACCAGCCCGATCGCCGCGAGCAGCCAGAAGCCGGCCCGGGTGTCGGCCATCTTGCGCAGCTCGACCCGCGTCAGGCGGGAGAACGGCACCTTCTTCGAGCCCGAGATGTCGATCATGCCCGGGGCGAGTGCTGGGGCGGTCATTCGGCCGCTCCTTCCGTGAGGTCGTCGCGCTGCGCGTCCGCGGTCAGCTCGAGGAACAGGTCCTCGAGGCCACCGTCGGTGGGGCGCAGCTCGATGAGGGTGATCTGGTGGGCGGCCGCGATCTTGCCGATCTGGAGCGCCTCGGACTCGGCACGCAGGCCGGCGCCGTGGGCGGCGACCGCGATGCCGTCCTGCTCGAGGGCGGTCCTGAGCTGGTCGAGCTCGACCGCCCGCACGAACGTGCCCGAGTCGGCGAGCAGCGACTCCGGGGTGCCCTCGGCCACGATCCTGCCGCGGCCGATCATGATGATGTCGTCCGCGATCAGCTGCACCTCGTTCAGCAGGTGGCTGGATAGCAGGACGGTGCCGCCGCGCTCGGCGTACCCCTTGAGCAGCCCGCGCATCCACCGGATGCCGGCCGGGTCGAGACCGTTGGCGGGCTCGTCGAGGATCAGCACCTGCGGGTCACCGAGCAGGGCGTGGGCGATGCCGAGCCGCTGCCGCATGCCGAGGGAGTAGTTGCGCACCCGGCGCCCCGCCTCCGGCCCGGTCAGCGACACGAGGGTCAGCATCTCCTCGACCCGGGTGTCGGGCAGGCCCATCGTCCGGGCGCCGATGGTGAGCACCTCGCGGCCGGTGCGCCCGGCGTGCTGGGCGGAGGCGTCGAGCAGGACACCGACGTGGGTGCCCGGGTTGGGGATGTCCCGATAGGCGTGGCCGCCGATGGTGACGCTGCCGTGGGTCGGGGCGGTGAGCCCCACCATGATGCGCATCGTCGTGGTCTTGCCGGCCCCGTTGGGCCCGAGGAAGCCGGTGACCCGTCCCGGCTGGGCGACGAAGCTGATGTCGTCGACGGCCCGGAAGCCGCCGTAGGTCCGTGTGAGTCTGTCCACCGTGATCATGGGGACCACCCTTGCGGGTGAGGCGCGGCTCGGCATCCTCCCCGGGGATGGTTCGGCGCGACCAAAGTAGGGGGTGCCCGGTCCCGGGGTCGCTGCCCCGCCGCCGCGGTGACGCCTAGCCTTGGCGCGTGCAGCAGGTCGGACAACCCCTCTGGCAGACGCGTCTGAACGTGTGGTCGCACGTCTGGCGCTACCTGCTGGCCGGGTTGATCTCGTTCGTGGTCTGGTGGACGGTGCTGCCGAACCAGTGGCAGGACCACCGCTGGCTGTTCTGGCTCGACCTGGCCCTCGGTGCCTCCTCCTACGTCCTGGTCGCCTTCCGCCGGCGCTGGCCGCTTACGGTGGCCGCGGCGACCGCGGTGCTCAGTGCGTTCTCCGGCCTCGCCGGCGGCCCGGCCGCGCTGGCCGCCGTCTCGCTGGCCACCCGGCGGGTGATCTGGCAGGTGGTGGCGGTCGGCGTACTCGGGCTGGCGGCGGCGCAGTTCTTCACCACCACCCAGCCGATGTCGCAGGAGGACCCCTACTGGCTGACGCTGACGGTCAACGCGGTCGTCGGCATCGCGTTCCTGGCCTGGGGCATGTACGTCGGATCGCGGCGCGAGCTGCTCTGGACCCTCCGCGACCGCGCCGAGCGCGCCGAGTCCGAGCAGGAGCTCCGGGCCGGCAAGGCCCGCGGCGACGAGCGGGCCCGGATCGCCCGGGAGATGCACGACGTGCTCGCGCACCGCATCTCCCAGGTCTCCATGCACGCCGGCGCGCTGGCCTTCCGCGAGGACCTCACCGCCGACGCGATGCGCGAGAGCGCCCGGGTGATCCAGGCCCAGGCCAACCAGGCACTGCACGAGCTGCGCGGCGTGCTCGGGGTGTTGCGGGACACCCGGACCGGCGAGCTCCAGGATGGGCCGCAGCCGACGTACGACGACGTCGCCGCGCTGGTGGCGGCCGCGCGCGAGCACGGGATGCAGGTCGAGTTCACCACCGCACTTCCCGACGGCGAGCCGGTGCCCGGCACGGCCGGGCGCACCGTCTACCGGATCATCCAGGAGGGGCTGACCAACGCGGCCAAGCACGCCCCGGGGTGCACGGTGCTGATCCGGCTGAGCGGTGCCCCCGCCGAGGGCATCGACGTGCTGGTCCGCAACCCGATCGGCTTCGCGCGCACCGGGACCCCGGGCGCCGGGCTGGGCCTGGTCGGGCTCACCGAGCGCGCGGAGCTGCGGGGGGGCCTGCTGGAGCACCGGGTCGACGGGTCCACGTTCGTCCTGCACGGGTGGATACCGTGGGCGGTGTGACGCTCCACGACGACCGGCCGGTGATCCGTGTGCTCGTCGTCGACGACGATCCCCTGGTCCGGTCGGCGCTGCGGCTGATGCTCGGCGGCCAGCCCGACCTCGAGGTGATCGGCGAGGCTCCCGACGGCCGGGCCGGGGTGGCCGCGGCGCGGGCCGAACGACCCGACGTGGTGCTGATGGACATCAGGATGCCGGTGCTCAACGGGCTCGAGGCCACCCGCACCCTGCACGCCGACCCCGACCCGCCGCGGGTGATCGTGCTGACCACGTTCGACGCGGACGAGCACGTGCTCGGGGCGCTGGCCGCCGGCGCCGACGGGTTCGTCCTCAAGGACACGCCGCCGCAGGAGATCGTCGACGCCATCCGGCGGGTCGCCGCCGGCGACCCCATGCTGTCGCCGTCGGTCACCGCCACGCTGATCCGGCAGGTCCGCGAGTCGGGCGACGGCGCCGGCCGGTCCACCGACGCCCGGCGCCTGCTGGGCGGCCTGACCGCGCGGGAGTCGGAGGTCGCGGTCGCGGTCGGGCGCGGGCTGTCCAACGCGGAGATCGCCGCCGAGCTGTTCCTCTCGGTGCCGACGGTCAAGGCTCACGTCTCGCGGCTCTTCGACAAGCTGCAGGTCACCAACAGGGTGCAGATCGCCATCTGCGTCCATGACGCGGGTCTCGCCTGAGCCTGCGGTGCGGTGCCGGTGGACCCGGGCTCAGAGCTCGTACGTCGCGCCGACCGTCGCCAGGTCGAGCGGGCCCTCCCACACCGCGCGCGCCTCGGCGTAGGCGACCTGCGGGTCGTTCCACGCCGGGATGTGGGTGAGCACCAGTCGGTCCACCCCGGCCCGCGTGGCCATCCGGCCGACATCGGTCCCGGTCAGGTGGATGCCCTCGGGGTTGTCGTCGCCCTCGCAGAACGCCGCCTCGGCCAGCAGCAGGTCGGCGCCGTGGGCGGCCCGCTCGACGCCTTCGCACACCCCGCTGTCCCCGGTGTAGACGAGCAGGGCGCCGTCGGCGTGCACGCGCAGCGAGTACGCCGGCACCGGGTGCTCCACGGGCACCGGCTCCACCCGGAACGGTCCGATCTCGACGGCGCCGTCGTCGGGGTAGGCGCGGAAGTCGAACTCCTCGGTCATCCCGGGGTTCTCGGGGAGGTCGTAGGCGCGGGCCATCCGCGCGGCGGTGTCCACCGGCCCCCAGACGGGGATCCGCGGCCGCGGTCCGTCGGGGTGGTACTTGCGCAGCACGTAGTAGCCGCACAGGTCGAGGCAGTGGTCGGCGTGCAGGTGGCTGAAGAGGACCGCGTCGATGCTCAGCGGGTCGACGAAGCGCTGCAGGACGCCGAGCGCGCCGTTGCCGAGGTCGAGCAGGATCCGCCAGGTGCGACCCTCGTGCGTCGCCTCCACGAGGTAGCAGCTGGCCGGGGAGTCCGGCCCGGGATAGGACCCGGCGCACCCGATCACGGTGACCTTCACGCGAGTCCTCCCACGAACTGGTTGGCGACGTGCAGCTCCGGGCCGAGAAAGCGCTGCCCGATCCGCGCGAAGTCGGCGGCGCTGCCGGTGGTGAGGAACCGGTGCGCGGGCTCACCCGAGGAGCGCAGCAGGTCGTGGTCGAGCAGCAGCTTGTAGACGTCCTTGGCGCACTCCTCGGCGCTGCTCACCAGCGTCACGTCGTCACCCATCACCCACGAGATGACGCCGGTCAGCAGCGGGTAGTGGGTGCAGCCGAGGATCAGCGTGTCCACGTCGGCGTCCTTCAGCGGGTCGAGGTAGTCGTGCGCCGCCGCGATCAGCTCGTCGCCACCGGTCACCCCACGCTCGACGAAGTCCACGAACTTCGGGCAGGCCCGGGTGGTGAGGGCGACCTGGGGCGCTGCGGCGAAGGCGTCGTCGTACGCCTGGGAGTCGGCGGTGGCGCGGGTGCAGATGACGCCGATCCGGCCGTTGCGGGTGGCGGCGACCGCGCGGCGGGTGGCGGGGTAGATCACCTCGACGACCGGTACGTCGTAGCGCTCGCGGGCGTCCCGGAGCATCGCCGCGCTGGCGCTGTTGCAGGCGATGACCAGCGCCTTCACGTCCTGGGCGACCAGGTGGTCCAGGCACTCGAGGGCGTACTCGCGGACCTCACCGATCGGCTTGGGCCCGTAGGGCTGCCGTGCCGTGTCGCCGACGTAGAGGATCGACTCGTGCGGCAGCTGGTCGATCACAGAACGGGCCACGGTGAGTCCACCGAAGCCCGAGTCGAAGATGCCGATAGGTCGATCCGCCATGATGCGGACAGGCTAGTCGGCCCGGGCCCGGCGCGCGTGCCTTCGCGACCGAGGTCACGCCCCGGGTTGGGCGTGGCGTCACTCACAGGAGGGACCTTCGGCCCTGCAGGGCGGCTCCGCGGCCGACGATGCTGGCGGCATGGACTACGAGGTGGAACTGGTCGACCTGCAGGAGCAGAGGACCGCGGTCGTGCGCGGGCACGCGACGTTAGACGGCATCGCCGACTTCCTGGGCGGCGCGTTCGGTGTGGTCTCCCGGGCCCTGGATGAGCACGCCACCGGCCCGGCCGGACCGCCGTTCGCGCAGTACGCGACGGCGACCGACGGCTTCGACGTCGAGGCCGGCTTCCCCGTGGGCGGCCGCGTCGGCGGCCTTGCCGACGGCCCCGTCGAGGGGACCGTCGAGGGGGCCGCCGACGGAGTGGTGGCAGGCGAGCTGCCGGGCGGACGCGCCGCGCGCACCCTGCACCGTGGCTCCTACGCGGGGGTGGCGGCGGCCTACGACGCCCTCGGCGGCTGGCTGACCGAGAACGGCTACCGGCCGGCCGGGGCGCCGTGGGAGTCCTACCTCGACGGGCCGGACGTCGATGAGCCTCGAACGATCGTCTACCTCCCCTGCGTTGCGATCCGGCGGGGCTGAGGCTGCTACGGGTCCGGATCCGCGCAGGGGTGGGGCCACCCCGGCGGCAGCGCCGTCAGCGGCAGCGTTCGCGGCCAGCGGCTCGTGCGCTTGGCGCCGGCCGGTCAGGGGGATCTCTCTCCGGTCAGGGAAAGCATTGCCTGACCGGACAGGAGTTCCCCGGCCGGCCGGGGAATTCCTGGGGGCGCCTCACGCCCAGAGCTGGCCCTCCAGGCGGTCCTCGGCCTCGTCGATGGTGCCCTCGTAGGCACCGGTGGAGAGGTACTTCCACCCCGCGTCGCAGACCACGAACGCGATGTCCGCGCGCTCCCCGGCCTTGACCGCCTTGGCGGCCTGGGCGAGCGCGGCGTGCAGGATCGCGCCGGTGGAGATGCCGGCGAAGATGCCCTCGAGCTCGAGGAGCTCACGCATGCGGCGTACGGCGTCGCGGGGGCCGACCGAGAAGCGACCGTCGATCAGCGAGGCGTCGTACAGCTCGGGGACGAAGCCCTCGTCGAGGTTGCGCAGGCCGTAGACCAGCTCGCCGTACCGCGGCTCGGC
Source organism: uncultured Actinomycetota bacterium (assembly GCA_963767955.1). GTDB lineage: Bacteria > Actinomycetota > Actinomycetes > Propionibacteriales > Nocardioidaceae > Nocardioides. Next base: position 2,056,097 of record CAVYGA010000003.1, read on the forward strand.
GGCGATGATCCTCACCTCGGGCCTGGTCGCGCGGAAGAACCTGGAGACCCCCATCAGGGTCCCGGTGGTGCCCAGGCCCCCGACGAAGTGGGTGATCTCGGGGAGGTCGGCGAGCAGCTCGGGGCCGGTGCTCTCCTCGTGCGCGAGGGCGTTGGCGGCGTTGCCGTACTGGTAGAGCATCACCCAGTCCGGGTGCTCCGCGGCCACCTGCTTGGCGACCCGGACCGCCTCGTTGGAGCCGCCCGCGGCCGGCGAGGACACGATCTCGGCGCCCCACATGCGCAGCAGCACCCGGCGTTCCTCGGAGGTGTTCTCGGGCATCACGCAGACCAGCCGGTAGCCCTTGAGCTTGGTCGCCATCGCCAGCGAGATGCCGGTGTTGCCGGAGGTCGGCTCGAGGATGGTGCAGCCGGGCCGCAGCAGCCCGTCCTTCTCCGCCTGCTCGATCATCCGCAGTGCCGGACGGTCCTTGATCGAGCCGGTCGGGTTGCGGTCCTCGAGCTTGGCCCAGAGACGTACGTCGGGACCACCCGCCGTGGACAGGGTGGACAAGCTCGGCAACCCGATCAGCGGGGTGCCGCCGACGGACTCGAGGAGGTTGTCGAAACGCATTCCACCAGCATGACACCCCGCCGGGAGCGTCCCCGCCGGTGTCCGGGACGGTGGCGGCCTCAGCGCAGGAAGCGCTCCGGGTCGAAGTCGTCGAGCGGGATGATCCGGACCCGGGGCAACGGCACCTTGAAGGCGCCGACGTCGTCCTCGAGGTCGTGGATGGGGATCTCCAGCGTGGTGAACGCGGTGCTGGCGTACTCGTGCAGCGCGATCAGGCCGAGCTTCCGGTCGCCGCCCACGAGGCGCTCGACGTGGTCGGCGAAGTCCGCGTCGTGCGTGCAGAGCAGCACGTCGGCCTCGGGGTGCGCGGCCAACGCGTCGAGGGTGCGCTGGATGCCGATGTCGACGACCTTCTCGTCGCTGCGGCCGGCCAGCGGGATCGGCCGGTAGTCCATCGCCAGCAGGGCCTGGACGAAGGTCGAGGGCAGCTGGCCGTTCGAGGCGTTCAGGAAGAACAGGCCGGTGACGGGCTGCTCCCAGAGCCGCTCGGCGTACGCCGTGACGCGTTCCCAGCGGGGGCGTTCCTCGGGCAGCGGCCGTCGGCCGAGCAGCGAGTTGCCGAGCGTGGCGTCGATGTTCTCGCCATCGACGATGACGAACGTGCGCCTCATCGGCTCGGCTCCATGTCCAGAGCCTACGACCCCGGGCCGCTCCGGGCGGCGGGGATCGGGGGATCAGCCGCCGGCGACCGCGGGAAGCACGGTGACCTGGTCGCCGTCGCTCAGCGGCGCCTCGAGGCCGCCGATGAACCGCACGTCCTCGTCGTTGATGTAGACGTTGACGAAGCGGCGCAGGTCCGCGCCGTCGAGCAGCCGCTCGCGGATGCCGGGGTGGTTGGACTCCAGGTCCTCGATCAGCCCGGCGAGGTTCTCGCCCCGGGCGTCGACGGCCTTCTCGCCGTCGGTGTAGGTGCGCAGGATGGTCGGGATCCGGACCTCGATGGCCATCAGTCGGTACTCCTCGTCTGTGCCGCCCGGTCGGGCAGTGCGGGGACGACCGTGACCTCTTCCTCGGTCACCTCGCCGTCGATGATTCTGTAGGACCTGAACTCCACCGGGCCCTCGTTATTCCCGTGCTCGCGGGTGCTGACCAGCACGTAGTGCGCGTTCGGCTCCATGGCCAGCCCGATGTCGGTGCGGCTGGGATAGGCCTCGGTGGCGGTGTGCGAGTGGTAGATCACCACCGGCTCCTCGTCGCGGTCGTCCATCTCACGGTAGAGGCGCAGCAGCTCGGTCGAGTCGAACTCGTAGAACGTCGGGCTGCCGGCCGCGTTGACCATCTCGATGAACCGCTCGGGCCGGTCGGTGCCCTCCGGGCCCGCGACCACGCCGCACGCCTCGTCGGGGTGGTCCCGCCTGGCGTGCACCACGATCGCGTCGTACGTCGTCCGGTCGATGTTCAGCACCCTCCGAGCGTAGGCGACCCGGTCACACGCACCGCGCGGGTCCCGGACCACGGGATCGGGCCGGCCGACGGGTGCGGTCGCATCAGTCGACGAGTGCCTCGACCAGCGTCTCCTGCAGGTAGCCGACCCACTCGTAGATGTCGTGCGCCTGGGAGCGCGGGTCCTCGTCGGGCAGCGCCTCCCAGACCGCCTCGTCGCCCTCCTCGACACCGAGCCGGGTGGCCAGCGCGAGGCGGAGGTCGGTGAAGGAGCGCAGCCAGGTCTCGGCGGTGGGCTCGTCGAGCTCGACGTCGAAGTGCAGCCCGTCCTCGGTCAGCTCCGGGGGCAGCCCGGCCTCCTCGAGGCCGTCGATGATCGCGATCGCGGCGCGGGACTTGCCGTCGCGCAGGGTGCCCTCGGTGAACCGACGGAACTCGGCCGCGGCCTCCTCGTCGTCGGCGTACGCCGTGGGGAAGAGCCGGGCGAGGACCGGGTCCTCCGGCGCGTTGGTCGGGCCGGAGAAGTCCATCATCGCCTCGAACGGGTCCTGGTCCTTGGGCGCCGCCTCCTCGTTGCGCAGCAGCTCGACCAGCTGCTGGGCCAGGGACCGCAGCAGCTCGGCCTCGAAGCCGGTGAAGTTGGCGATGACCAGCCGGCTCCGCCGATGCCGGGCGAACCCGCTCATGCGACCCCACTCATCAGGACCGCTCCATCGTCGCCCAGAGGCCGTACTCGTGCATGGCCTGCACGTCGCGCTCCATCTCCTCGCGGGTGCCGGTCGAGACCACCGAACGGCCGTCGTTGTGCACCTCGAGCATCAGCTTCTCGGCCTTCAACTTGTCGTAGCCGAAGTACTTCTTGAAGACGTAGGACACGTAGGACATCAGGTTCACCGGGTCGTTCCACACGATGGTGACCCAGGGCTTCGCCACGACCGTGATCTCGTCGGGGGTGAGCGTGGGCTCGACCTCGACGGGGCTCGCTGCTGACACGAGGACCATCGTGGCACAGTACGGAGCGTGACCCGCGCACCCGGCACCTCGACCGCCCTGCTCACCGACCACTACGAGCTCACCATGCTCGAGGCCGCGCTGCAGGCGGGCACCGCGGACCGGAGGTCGGTCTTCGAGCTGTTTCCCCGACGGCTCCCCGAGGGTCGTCGGTACGGCGTGGTGGCCGGCGTCGGCCGGGCCCTCGACGCGATCGAGGACTTCCGCTTCGACGACGCGGCGCTGCAGTCGCTGCGGGACGGTGACGTCGTCGACGACGTGACGCTGGCCTGGCTCGCCGACTACCGCTTCCACGGCGACATCTGGGGCTATCCCGAGGGGGAGATCTACTTCCCCTACTCGCCGTTGGTGATCGTGGAGTCGTCGTTCGCCGAGGCGATCGTGCTGGAGACGGTGCTGCTGTCGATCTACAACCACGACTCAGCGATCGCCGGCGCCGCGTCGCGGATGACGATGGCCGCGCACGGCCGGCCCTGCATCGAGATGGGCGCCCGGCGCACGCACGAGGAGGCGGCGGTGGCGAGTGCCCGGGCGGCGTACGTCGCCGGCTTCGAGGCGACCTCCAACCTCGCGGCGCGTCAGCGGCACGGCGTACCGACGGCCGGCACGTCGGCACACAGCTTCACGTTGCTGCACGACACCGAGGAGGACGCGTTCCGGGCGCAGGTGCAGGCGCTGGGCAAGGGCACCACGCTGCTGGTGGACACCTACGACGTGACCGACGCGGTGCGCCTGGCCGTCGAGGTCGCGGGCCCGGAGCTCGGCGCCGTACGCCTCGACTCCGGCGACCTGGGCGAGCTGGCCCACCAGGTCCGGGCCCAGCTCGACGGACTCGGGGCCACCGAGACGCGGATCGTGGTGACCAGCGACCTCGACGAGTACGCGATCGCCTCGCTCGGCGCGGCGCCGGTCGACGGCTACGGCGTGGGCACCGAGCTGGTGACCGGCAGCGGCCACCCGACCTGCGGCTTCGTCTACAAGCTGGTCTCCCGCGAGGGTGCCGACGGGCAGATGGTGTCGGTGGCGAAGAAGAGCAAGGACAAGATGTCGATCGGCGGGCGCAAGTTCGCGCTGCGTCGGCGTACCCCCCGCGGCATCGCCGAGGCCGAGGTCATCGGCGTCGGCGAGGCTCCCGAGAACGACGGCAACGACCGGCCCCTGCTCGTCCCGCTGGTGCGTCAGGGCGAGATCGTCGGGCGTGAGCCCCTCGAAGCGGCCCGCGAGCGCCACGTCGCCGCGCGCGACGAGCTCCCGCTGATCGCGCGGATGCTCAGCAAGGGCGAGACCGTGCTCGACACCATCCACCTCTGAGGCTCCGGGCGGACGGGCCCCGTGGCGACGCCCGGCGTTTCTGATGGGTTGGGGGCCGGTTCGGGCCGGTTCAGGCCCCCAAGCCATCAGTTGCCCCGTCCAGGCCCAGGTGCGAGCGAAGTCGCGCCTGCCCGGGCGGCGTGAACGCCGACTCCCGGAGTTCGGCGTGCCAGGCCCGGATCCGGTCCGGTCGGTGCGGGCGGCCGAGGGCTGCGTCGGCATCGCGAAGGATCCCGCCGGCCCGGCTCATCACGTCCACCGCGGTGTAGCCCCGCCGCAGCCACCGGGCAGCGGCCAGGCGGCGGCTCCGTGCCAGATCGCGGCGCTGGCGGGCCCGCGTGAGGTGCTCGCCGCCGTCGTACTCGTGCAGCACCCGGGTGCCGCGGATCCACAGGTCACCCCGGGCCACGAACAGGCCCTCGTCGTCGAAGACCTCGTGCTGCGGGACCACAGCGACACCGACCGTCCGGTGCAGGGCCCGGAGCAAGGTCTCCCACGGCGACTCGGAACGCCCGTCGGCCCACGAGAGACTCCGCCGGAGCCGGGGCGCTCCCCTCCTCCGGGTCGCGGACACCGCCGCCACCTCCTCGAGGGTGACCGCACCCCGGGAGAGTGCCGCATCGACGACCACGGTGAGGTCCAGCGAGGAGAGGACGCGGGCACACGCCAGCAGCGACTCCGCCGGCTCGGTGAGGCGCAGCCCGCGCACGGTCTCGGCCACCGGCGGCACCCGATGCCGGGTGACCACCAGGCCCGGCCGGCGCGGCGCGTTGCGGTCGAGGCCCGCGCACGCGAACACCGGTAGCGCGCTCGGAAGGGGTGGCAGCCACCAGCCCCGGACCTGTGCCGCCGTGAGGCCGGTCAGCACCACGTCCTCGCGCAGGACGGCCTGCCACGCGAGCAGCTCGGCACGCACCGGATCCGTCGCGGCGGCCGCACGGTGAACGCCCCGGGAGACCGGCAGCCAGTGCCGTCCCGGTCGCCTCCCCAGGCGCACGACGTCCCGGTCATCCATGGGGTCATCATGGGTCGTCCATGGGGTCGTCCATGGGGGTCATCCGTCCAGCCTCGCGTCGCGGACCGAGCGAGAGCGCGGGTGCCGCCGGCGCTGTGGATGACGTGCGATCGCACCCGTCGTGTGCACGGAAACCGGGCCGGGGCGGGCACCGGAGCGACAACTGATGGGTTGGGCGCCCGCTCGGGCCCCCGAGAGCGCCGAACCCATCAGTTGTGCGACGGCGCCGCACCCAGTGCCGCCAGGCACGCTGGCTGCACCGGTCGCCCGCCCACTACGGTTGCGGCATGAAGCGCGCACTGATCGTCGTCGACGTCCAGAACGACTTCTGCGAGGGCGGATCGCTCCCCGTCAGCGGTGGCGCGCAGGTCGCCCACGACATCGCCGAGATCCTGCACACGTGGTCGACGAGGTCGCCGGGCGCCCCGGACTATGCCCACGTGGTGGCCACCAAGGACCATCACATCGACCCGGGTGCGCACTGGTCGGAGAAGCCCGACTTCGTCGAGTCGTGGCCGGTGCACTGCAAGGTCGGCACGGACGGCGAGGCCTTCCACCCCAACCTGGACCCGCAGCCGTTCGACGCGATCTTCCTGAAGGGCGCGCACGAGGCGGCGTACTCCGGCTTCGAGGGGCGTACGACGGACGGTGCCGCGCTCTCGGCCTGGCTGCGCGAGCGCGGGGTCACCGACGTCGACGTGTGCGGGCTCGCGACGGACTACTGCGTCAGGGCCACCGCTCTGGACGCGGTCGGCAACGGCTTCGCGGTGCGGCTGCTGCCGGGTCTCTGCGCGGGTGTCGCGCCGGAGACGACCGCGTCGGCGCTCGACGAGCTGGCGGCGGCCGGCGTCCGCATCTGACCGCATCTGACCGCAAGAACTCACGCCTCGACGCGCAAGAACTCACACCTCGGCGGGGAGGTGGGTCAGTCGCCGGTGAAGGTGGGGTGACGCTTCTCCGAGAACGCGCGCATCCCCTCGGCGGCGTCGGCGGTGCGGAGCAGCATCGTCTGGGTGGTGCGCTCGAGCTCCATGGCCGGGTCGAGCTGCGCGAACGACGCCGCGTTCACGGCCCGCTTGGTGGCCGCCTGGGCCAGCGGGGCGCCGTACCGCAGCCGCTTCACCACCCGGGCCAGCTCGTCGGCGAAGTCCGCGTCGGCCACCACGTGCGAGACCAGCCCGGCGTCGTACGCCTCCCGCGCCGGCATCGGTTCCGCCAGCAGGGCCAGCCGCATGGCACGGGCCCGGCCGATGGAGGCGGCGACGCTGGCGGTCGCGCCGCCGTCCGGCATCAACCCCACCCGCGCGAAGGCGAGCAGCAGCGTCGCCGACTCCGCGCACACCGCCAGGTCGCAGGCCAGGGCCGCGGACAGGCCGACCCCGGCGGCGATGCCGTTGACGCCGGCGACCACCGGCGTGGCGCAGCCGGTGATCGCCCGGATCAGCCGGTTCGCAGCATCCAGCGCCCGGACGTCGAACCGTTCGTGCGCATCCGTGCCGGCGATGTCCGCCCCGGTGCTGAACGCGGGCCCGGTGCCGGTCAGCACCACCACGCGTACGTCGTCGCGCGCCGACGCCTCCTCGAGCAGCCCGGCGGCGCCGAGCGTCATCTCACCGGTGAGCGCGTTGAACGCCTCCGGCCGGTCGAAGCGGATGGTCAGCACGCCGTCGGCCTCGGTGACGGCCAGCCCGGGAACGGTCATGCCGCCAACCTAGCGGCGCGCCTCCCCCGGTCCGGCGCCGTGGCGGAACGGCGCGCCCATACCGACTCCCCAACAACTGCTTGACAGTGGGACGCGCCCGGGTGCAGACTCCCCAATAACCATTGGAGGGTCGATGACCGACGACAGCACCAGCGCCCTGCGGGCCGTCGCGCACCCGGTGCGGCTGCGGATCCTGTCGCTGCTCACGGGCACCGAGCTCAGCGCCGCCGAGGTGGCCCGCGAGCTCGCGATCACGCACGCCAACGCGTCCTACCACCTCCGGGTCCTCCTCGACGCCGGCGAGCTGGTCCTCGCCTCGGAGGAGAAGATCCGCGGTGGCGTGGCCAAGCGCTACCGCCACCCCTGGCAGGAGGATGCCGTCACCAAGCCCCGGCAGACGGGATCGCTGGAGGACCGCACGCTCTACCTCCGGGTGATGGCGGAGGAGCTCGTACGCCGCTCGCGGGCGTCGCGGATCGGCACCCTCTCGCACTACTCCGACGCGGAGCTGTGGGTCTCCCCCGAGGACTATGCCGCGGTGATGGAGCAGGTCCACGCGGCCTCGATCGCGCTGCACGGCGCGGCCCGGCCGCCACGGACCGAGGGAACCGTCCGGGTGAACCTGACCGCCGCGCTGTTCCAGATGGAACCGGGCCAGCCGGAACCGGGCCAGATGGAACCGGGCCAGCCGGAACCGGGCCAGCCGAGGCCCGAGCGGAGGCGAGACCGGTGAACCGCCGCGACGCACTGGCACCCCTGCGCGACCGGCAGTTCCGCTACTTCTTCGCCTCCCGGTCGGTCAACCTCGCCGGCTCGATGATGGCACCGATAGCGCTCGCCTTCGCGGTGCTCGCGATCGAGGACAGCGCCACCGCCCTCGGCCAGGTGCTCGCGGCCCGCAGTGTGCCGATGGTGGTCTTCCTGCTCCTCGGCGGCGTGATCGCGGACCGGGTGGACCGCCGCCTCGTCATCCAGGTCTCCAACACGATCTCGGCCCTGTCGCAGGCCCTGGCGGCGTACCTGGTGATCACCGGGCACGCCGAGCTCTGGCACCTGATCGTCATCGAGGCGGTCAACGGCACCTCGTCGGCCGCGTCCTTCCCCGCGATGCAGGGGATGATCCCGCAGCTGGTGCCACGCGCCCAGCTCCAGTCCGCCAACGTGCTGCTGTCGATGGCTCGCGGCTCACTGATGGTGCTGGGCCCGACGGCCGCGGCCCTGCTCGTCGTCGCGCTCGGCCCGGGGTGGGCACTCGCGGTCGACGCCACCACCTGGCTGGTCGCGGCCGCGCTGCTGCTGCCGGTGCGGCTGCCGCGGCGCACCGGCACGCCCACGGCCGGCGTGGTGCACGACCTGCTCGAGGGCTGGACGCTCTTCCGCAGCACCACCTGGCTCTGGGTGGTGGTGCTGGGCTTCGGTCTGCTCAACGCGATCCACGCGGGCGCCTGGTTCACCCTCGGTCCGGCCGTGGCCCGGGACACCATCGGCATCGCCGGCTGGGGGTACGTCCTCTCGGCCGAGTCGATCGGCCTGCTGCTGGCCACCGCGGTGCTGCTCCGCGTCTCGTTCCGCTTCCCGCTGCGGGCCGGCATGCTCGGCTGCCTGGTGTTCGCGGCGCCGCTGCTGCTGCTCGGCCTCGACCCGCACGTCGTACCCCTGGTCGGCGCGATGCTGCTGGCCGGGGCGGGCATGGAGGTGTTCGGGCTCGGCTGGAACCTCGCGATGCAGGAGCACGTGCCCGAGGAGATGCTGTCGCGCGCCTACTCCTACGACGCGCTCGGTTCGTTCGTCGCGATCCCGGTGGGTCAGCTGGTCTACGGGCCCCTGGGCGAGTGGTTCGGCCGCGAGCCGGTGCTGGTCGTCAGCGGCATCGTCTACGCCGGCATCTGCCTGCTCGTGCTGGCCGCGCCCGCCGTACGCAACCTGGAGCGCACGATCGTCGGCCCGGAGCTCAGCACCACTTCCGCGCCATCGCGATGACCACCGTGTCCCGGCGGTTGGTCGCCACGCCCAGCACCTTCTCCACGGCCGCGTTGGTGAGCGTGGCCTCGTGGTAGTTCTCCCCGAGCAACAGGTGGGCGGCCCGTCCACGGACCACCAGCCGCTCCGTCCCGGTGGAGCGGGCTTCCGCCTCGCTCACCGCCGTCGGCGAAGGCGCCTGCTTCAGGAAGGAGACGTAGTGTCGCCCCCCGTCGTCGCGCCCTCTCGCGAGCTCCTCCGCGTCGGCGGCGACCTCGGCCAGCTCGGCCAGCGTGAACACGATCGTCGGCACCTCGAAGCCGCGGTCGGCGAGGAACACCTTCTCGAGGGCGGCCTCCACCTTGGCCCGTGACCGCAGGGCGCTGTCGAACCGCACGTTCCCGGTGTTGATGTAGGTCTCGACCCCGGTGCCGCCGGCGGCCTCGACGGCGGTCTTGATGTCGCCTTTCGGGAACTTCCGGGTGGCTCCGAGGTTGATGGCCCGCAACATGGCGACGTACGACGGCATGGTCACGATTGTGACGCGATGTGGTCCTGTTCCGCTCCCCGAGGGGTCGTGTCGGCCCGATGGCGTTACGGTGACCCGCATGAAGACACGCGCTATTGCATCCGGTATCAGCATCCTCGCCCTGGCCCTCGTCGCCGCGGGATGCGCCAAGGACGACACCACCACGACCACCGATTCGGGCGTCAAGCTGGTCGAGGAAGGCGTGCTGACCATCTGCACCCACCTCCCCTACGAGCCGTTCGAGTTCACCAAGGACGGCAAGGTCGTCGGCTTCGACCCCGCGGTGCTGGAGATCGCGGCCGACGCCGAGGGGGTCGACACCAAGGTGCTCGACATCGCCTGGGAGACGATCGTGTCCGGCGAGGCGCTCAACACCGGCCAGTGCGACGTCGGGGCCGGCGCGATGACCATCAACGACGAGCGCGAGGCCGTGATGGACTTCACCGACCCCTACTTCGAGGCCACCCAGGCCCTGATGACCAAGACCGGCTCGGGCATCTCCAGCCTCGACCAGCTCGCCGGCAAGAAGGTCGCCGTCCAGGACGGGACGACCGGCGCCGACTACGTCCGTGAGAACGCCCCCGAGGACACCAAGATCGTCTCCTTCGAGGACTCCTCCCTGATGCAGCAGGCGGTCCGGACCGGCAAGGTTGACGCAGGCGTCAACGACAACGGCCTGCTCAACTACTTCGTGAGCCAGAACCCCGACGTCGAGGTGACCACCGAGTTCAAGACCGGCGAGAGCTATGGCTTCTCGGTGAAGAAGGGCGGCAACGACGAGCTGATCGCCGTCATCAACGACGCGATCGCGAGCGACGAGTACGACGAGGTCTACGCCACCTGGTTCGGCGAGGCCCCGGCCAGCTGATCATCACTTCCCCGCCTCCCCCACGAAGAAGGTGACCTGACCTCATGGCGAGTCCTCGTCAGCGCGCCGCCAGATGGCGCTACATCCAGTACGCCGTGCTCGTGGCGGTGGTGGTGGGGCTCGTGTTCCTCGCCGACTGGGAACAGCTCCGACGCGCGTTCTTCGACTGGGGGCTGGTCAAGGAGCAGTTCCCCCGCGTCCTGACCATCGGGTTGAAGAACACGATCATCTACACCGCGTGCGGCTTCACCTTCGGCCTGGCGCTCGGCCTGGTCCTGGCGCTGATGCGCCTGTCCAGCGTGGGGCCCTACCGATGGCTCGCGACGGCCGTCATCGAGCTGTTCCGCGGGCTGCCCGCCCTGGTCGTCTTCATCGGCCTGGGGGTCGGCTTCAGCCTGGCGTTCCCCGCCTACGAGATCCCCTTCGACAACCTCGGCATCGTCACCCTGGCGCTGGGGCTGGTGGGCGGCGCCTACATGGCCGAGACCATCCGGGCCGGCATCCAGGCCGTGCCGAAGGGCCAGATGGAGGCGGCCCGATCGCTCGGCATGTCGCACGGCCGCGCGATGGTCAGCGTCGTGGTCCCCCAGGCGTTCCGGATCGTGCTGCCGCCGCTGACCAACGAGCTGATCCTGCTGACCAAGGACTCCTCGCTGGTCTACATCCTGGGCCTGTCCCTGGAGGGCTACGAGCTGACCAAGTTCGGCCGTGAGGGCATGAACTCCGCTGCCAACCTCACGCCCATCGTCGTGATCGGCCTGTGCTACCTGCTGATCACGGTGCCGCTGTCGATCGTCGTACGCCGCATGGAGAGCCGTTCGGAGAGGGCCCGCTGATGACCACCAGCCACACCGACCGAGGCGCCGCGGCGATCGACGTCCAGCAGCTGCACAAGTACTTCGGCGACAACGAGGTGCTCAAGGGCATCGACTTCCACGTCGGCAACGGGCAGGTGGTCTGCGTCATCGGGCCCAGCGGCTCGGGGAAGTCCACCCTGTTGCGTTGCGTCAACATGCTGGAGATCCCGACGAGCGGCAAGATCTTCGTCGAGGGCGACGAGATCACCGATCCCGATGCCGACATCGACAAGCTCCGCTCACGCATCGGCATGGTCTTCCAGCAGTTCAACCTGTTCCCGCACCTCTCGGTGCTGCGCAACCTCACCATCGCCCAGCAGCGCGTCAAGAAGCGCGGCAAGACCGAGGCGGTCGAGGTGGCGCGCCGCAACCTCGAGAAGGTCGGGCTGGCCGACAAGGAGGACGCCTACCCGGCGCACCTCTCCGGCGGGCAGATGCAGCGCGCCGCGATCGCCCGGGCCCTGTCGATGGACCCGGACATGATGATGTTCGACGAGCCGACGAGTGCCCTGGACCCCGAGCTGGTCGGCGACGTGCTCGGCGTCATGAAGGAGCTCGCCACCGAGGGCATGACGATGATGGTGGTCACCCACGAGATGGGCTTCGCCCGCGAGGTCGGCGACAAGCTGGTCTTCATGGACGACGGCGTCATCGTCGAGGAAGGCGTGCCCGCGGAGGTGCTGGCGGACCCGCAGCACGAGCGCACGCAGTCGTTCCTGTCCAAGGTCCTCTGACCCGCTGCAACGCGGTGTCCATGCCGCTGAGTGCGTCTCGTGGGAGGCACTCAGCGTCACGAACACCGCGTTACATGCCGGTGTCGGGACGGGCCGGCGTCAGAGACCCCGACGCTTCAGGTAGTCCGGCTTGACGTCCAGCTTGGCGTTCTTGTCCGGCTTGCCGGTCCTGGCGATCTGCCGGGCGGCCGGGTCGCTCGGGGTGAGTCCCGCCCAGCCCAGGATCGTCGCAGTCGCTGCCGCCTTCTCCTGAGCCGGCAGCTGGCTGATTCGCGAGCCGTGGGTCCCCCCCTCGACATAGAACCGCGAGCACTCGCGCTTGGCCGCGTTCTTGCCGCAGTCGAACGGCTCGGCGCTCCACGGGTCGTTGCCGCCGTAGACGTAGAGCATCTCGCGGGCCGAGGTGCGCACCCAGCGGTCGATCCGGGGCATCGCCTTCTCGTCGAAGTCGATCGGCTTGAGCTCCGGCGGGACGAACGTCAGGGCGACGTCCGCGCCGGGGTGGTTCAGCAGGTCGCCGATGTGGGTCTCGTAGGGCTCCGGGGCGCCGAGCTGGTAGGCCGCCTGGTAGTAGTACGGCGTGTAGTAGCCCACCGACTGGTCGGAGTAGACCGTCAGCGGCGAGACGCCCTCGAACCAGCTCCAGACCTGGTCGTTGGTGGCGGTCGCGGCGTTCGGGATGCGCGCGCACGCCGACTGCGGGGAGTACTGCCAGAAGGCGAAGAACGCGTCCACCACGCCCGACTCCATCGCGGTGTCCAGGTCACCCACGATGTCGTAGGTGTAGCCGTTGGCCTCGGAGTCGCTGCGCGTGCGCTCGGTGAACCAGGCCCGGTCGACGCCGAGCACCCGGCGCTGGAGCGCGGTGATCGCATCGCGGCAGGCGGGGTCGGTGCCGACCTGGTCGAGGAACTCGTTGTAGACGTCCTGGCTGTCGACCACGTCGTTGGGGGCGACGTACGGAACGGTGCCGTCGACGTCGTTGGGGTAGAAGTGCCGGTGGTACGTCGCGGTCATGCCGCCCTTCGAGCCGCCGGTGGTCAGCCACTTCTCCCGGTAGAGGTCCTGGAAGGACTCGATGATCCGGTGCTGGTCGGTCGCTGCCTGCCAGATGGTGAGCTGCTCGGGCCAGTCCGGGTCCGCCGGGCGGGAGGGGTTGAAGAAGCGGTACTCCATCGAGAGCTGGTTGCCGTCCACGATCTGGGTCGGCTCGCTGCGCGAGGGGTTCTGCGAGACGTAGTAGCCGCCGGTGTACATCACCATCGGGCGGGCGGTGTCCCTGTGCAGCAGCGTCAGGCGCTGCTCGAAGGTGCCGCGCTTCGGGTGCTGCTGGTCGACCGGCTGGGTGAAGGTGATCTTGAAGAACCGGTAGCCGCTGGGCGCGGCGGCCTCGGTGACCGAGGAGACTCCGTCGAGGGCCGCGACCCGGTCCTTGATGTCGGCGCTCTGGTCGGCGACGAGGGGGTTCACCACCCGCGCGGCCGCGACGGTGGCGGGCTCCGGAGGAGCGGAGGTCGCGGCGGGGGTGCCCACCGCGAGGCCGGCGGCGAGTGCTCCGGCGAGAAGGGCCCCGAGGGCCGTGGAACGGGCGCGGATCATGAGAGCGACCTCCCGAGTGGTCGTTGTAGGAACCACGCACCCTAGCCGAGAGACGCGCCCGACAGGGAGCACGGGCAGCGGGCGGCGGGCTAGTTCCCCAGCAGCGCGAGCTCCTCGTCGACGTACGGATCGACCTCGCCCACGGCCTCGAGCTCGGCCTTCAGTGCGCGCTGGATGGCACGGGCCTCATCGGTGCGGCCCCGCAGCCGCAGCACCCACGCGACCATCCAGTGGGCCACCCGGATGTCGGCGGGTACGCCGATCCGCTGCCGCGCCGCGAGCGCGGCCTCGAACGTCTCGAGAGCCTGCTCGAGCATGCCCGCGTCGACCCGGAGCATGCCGAGGTTGGTGAGCAGCGACGCGTCCCAGTTGCGGGCCCGCACGTCCTCGGCGACGGCCGCGAGCGCCAGCGCCCGCTCGGTGAGCTCGACCGCGTCCTCGGGGCCGGCGACGAGTGCTTGCATGTGCAGGGCATCGAGGTGCAGCGCCTCCAGGCCCGCCGCTGCGGCTCGGGCCGCAGCCTCGTCGAACTCGGGTCGGGCGCCGACGGCGTCACCGGCGGAGCGCAGCAGCCGACCGCGCTCCAGACGCAGTCGGATGCCGGTCTCCTCGTCGAGCGGACCGGCCGCCACCTCGTCGAGCAGCGCGTGGGCCGCGTCGTACGACTCCTGAAGGCCGAGGGCACGCGCCACCTGGGTGAGCATCGTCGACCGGCCCGGCCCCGTCGCAGCGGCGCGGAACCGGCGCTCGCTCGCGGCGGGGTCGTCGAAGTCCCACAGGTCGGCCGGATCGGTCACGACCCCCATGATCCCCCACGTGGACAGAAGAGGTCCGGGCGCACCGACGCCCGGAGCGGTGATCCGCTCCGGGCGTCGGCCGTCCCCCCGGACGACGTACGGGTGCCTACTTGGTGTTGACGGTGATCTTCGCGATGCCGACCAGCAGGCCGGGCTTGACCGCGTCGGTCTTGAACGTGTCGTTGAGCAGCGGCGCGGCCACCTCGGAGATCTTGACCTCGGTGCCCTCCAGCACCGCCGTGCTGCCCTCCGCCGCCAGCGGCTCGAGGGTGCGGCCGTCCAAGGAGAACAGGTACGCGCTGGTCACGGCGGTCTCGCCGTTGACGGCCACGTCGCCGTACACCCGCGAGACGCCCGGGTCGACGTTCAGGTTGGTCAGCTCGACCGTGGTCTTGCCCGCGGTCAGCGAGAGACCGGAGTTCTCGTGCTGCAGCTGGCCGATGACGTACGGCGAGACCTCGCCCGGCTTGAACACCGTGACGTTGCCGCCGGTGATCGGGAAGACCAGCGAGCCGGCCTCCAGCGTGGCGTCGCCCACGACGCCCGGGGTCAGCTTGAGCTGGGTCAGCGCGTCCACGAAGCCCTGGTCGAGCTTCACCGCGGTGCTGTCACCGGACAGGGCGTCGATCGAGGCGACCGGCTTGGGGGCGGACTGCGACGACGAGCTGTTGCCGGTGGACGCCTCGCTGTCCTGCGAGCAGGCGGCCAGCGGAACGGCGAGAAGGGCCAGGCCTGCGATCGTGGCGAGCTTCTTGCTGGGGATGGTGAGGTGGGATCGCATGTCAGCGTCCTCCCTGTGTCGAGGATTGGGGCTCTTACAGGGAGTCCTTCGGGGCGGGGCGCCGGGCGGATGGCGATGTGGGACGAACTCAGCGCAAACTCAGTCGGCTCTCAGGAACGGGCCCGGCTTCAGAGGTTGCCTCGGGCCTCCTGCTCGCGCTCGATCGCCTCGAACAGCGCCTTGAAGTTGCCCTTGCCGAAGCCCAGCGAGCCGTGCCGCTCGATCAGCTCGAAGAAGACCGTCGGCCGGTCGCCGAGGGGCTTGGTGAAGATCTGCAGCAGGTAGCCGTCCTCGTCGCGGTCGACGAGGATCTTGCGCTTCTGCAGCTCCTCGATCGGCACCCGCACGTTGCCGATCCGCTCCCGCAGCTCGGCGTCCTCGTAGTAGGAGTCGGGGGTCTCGAGGAACTCCACGCCGTTGGCCCGCAGCGCGTCGACGGAGGCGAGGATGTCGTTGGTCGCCACCGCCAGGTGCTGGGCACCGGCGCCGCGGTAGAACTCGAGGTACTCGTCGATCTGCGACTTCCGCTTCGCGATCGCCGGCTCGTTGAGCGGGAACTTCACCCGGTGGTTGCCGCTGGCCACCACCTTGGACATCAGCGCGGAGTAGTCGGTGGCGATGTCGTCGCCGATGAACTCCGCCATGTTCGTGAAGCCCATGACCTTGTTGTAGAAGTCCACCCACTCGTCCATGCGGCCCAGCTCGACGTTGCCGACGATGTGGTCCAGCGCCTGGAAGAGCCGCTTGGGCTCGCCCTCGCGCTTGACCCAGGTGCTCTCCGCGGGGGCGTAGCCGGGGAGGTAGACACCCGAGTAGCGGGACCGGTCGACCAGCGTGTGCCGGGTCTCGCCGTACGTCGCGATCGCGGCGATCCGGACGGTGCCGTGCTCGTCGGTGATGTCCTCGGGCTCGCGGACGACGGTCGCGCCGGCGCGGCGCGCCTGGGCGATGCACTGATCCACGTCGGGCACCTCGAGCGCGATGTCGACCACGCCGTCGCCGTGCTTGCGGTGGTGCTCC
Source organism: uncultured Actinomycetota bacterium (assembly GCA_963767955.1). Classification (GTDB taxonomy): domain Bacteria; phylum Actinomycetota; class Actinomycetes; order Propionibacteriales; family Nocardioidaceae; genus Nocardioides. The sequence continues at coordinate 2,072,275 of CAVYGA010000003.1, forward strand.
ACCAGCGGGCTGTCGGGATCGACCGCGCCGTTGATGATGAACCGGATCGAGCCCGAGCGCAGCACGAAGGACTTGTGGTCGCGGTTGCCGTTCTCCGGGCCGGAGTACGCCTCGAGCTGCATGCCCCAGGCGGACTGGTAGTAGTGCGCGGTCTGGGTCGCGTTGCCCACGACGAAGACGATCGAGTCCCACCCGGTGACCGGGAACCGGTCGTTCTCCTCGTCGTACTCGACGAGTCCGACCAGCTGCTTGAGCTGGTCGAGGGTGAGGTCGGCCTTGAGTTCGTCGGCGGTCAGCGCGCCGCCCGTCGATGCAGTGGTGGTCATGGGGTCACCCTGTCGAGTGCGGACACAATGTGCAACAGTAGCCCTGATCGCTGTGCACATTGACCACTTCAGGGGCGCCCCATGGACGATCTCGACGTCACTTTGATCGAGCTCTTCGCCGAGCAGCCTCGCATCGGGGTGCTCGAGGCGTCCCGTCGGCTCGGCGTCGCCCGGGGCACGGTCCAGGCCCGCCTGGACAAGCTGGCCGGCCAGGGGGTGGTCACCGGATGGGGCCCCGACCTGGCACCCGAGGCGCTGGGCTACCCGGTCACCGCGTTCCTCACCCTCGAGATCCGCCAGGGCGCCGGACACGACGTCGTCGGCGTCCACCTGGCACAGATCCCGGAGGTGCTCGAGGCGTGCACGATCACCGGCGCCGGCGACATGTGGTGCCGCCTGGTGGCCCGCTCCAACACCGACCTGCAGCGGGTGATCGACCGGGTGCTCAGCAGCGCGGGCATCGTGCGCTCGACCACCGTGATCGCCCTGGCCGAGCAGGTGCCCTACCGGGTGCTGCCCCTCGCCCGCGTTGCCGCGGGCCCGTCGTAGGTTTCCCCGGTCGACCGGGGAAACCAACGCTTGTCAGGCGTTGCAATGCCTGTCATGCATGGGTTTCCCCGGTCGACCGGGGAAACCAACACCCCCCGTCAGGCCAGCCGCTCGGCGACCTCGTCGGCGGCCCGCGAGACCTGCGGCCCGATCTGGTCGACCTCGAAGTCGTCGAGGGTGACGATGCCGACCGATGCCTCCAGGCCGTCGACCCCACGGACCGGAGCGGCCAGCCCGCGGGCACCGGGCTGCAGCTCGCCGGACGTGACGGCGTACGGCGCGGAGCCGGGCTCGCGGCCCAGCAGGATCGCCTTGCCGGCCGCACCCTGGCCCAACGGATGCCGCGCGCCGACGCGGTAGCTGACGTGGAAGTCGGTCCAGGACGGCTCGACCACGGCCAGCGCGAGCGCCTCCTCGCCGTCGGCGACGGTGAGGTGGGCTGTGCAGCCGACCGACTCCGCCAGGCGGCGCAGCACCGGCACCGCGATGTCACGGAGCACCGGCTGGACGGCCGAGGCGAGGTGCAGCACCCCGAGCCCCACGTGCAGCCGGCCACGGCTGTCGCGGCGGATCAGCGCGTGCTGCTCCAGCGTCGCGACCAGCCGGTAGACCACGGTGCGGTTGACCCCGAGGGCACCGGCCAGCTCGGTGACGGTCAGGCCGGCGGGGGCGCCCGCCAGGATGCGCAGGACGTGCAGACCCCGGTCCAGCGTCTGCGAGGTCTCGGCCGGCATGCACCGAGCATAGGGCCGATGCCGGCGGTCGAGCACGCTTCTAGTCCTGGGAGACCGTGACCACCGGGTCGCCGAGAATGACCACGCTCTGCCGGTCCAGCGCAGCCAACCGCGCCTCGAGCGCGAGCCGATAGGCGTCCTCGTCCCCCCGGCTGGCGCGTTCGCGGTAGCCGCTCCACCGCGACCAGTAGGCACCGATCGGCTCGAAGTGCCGGTGCAGGGCCAGCCCGATCGGCTCGCCGTGTCGCCGGTAGAGCCCGTCGTAGAGCGCCTCGCGCAGGCTCCGGGTGAGCAGCTGCCCGGTGGTCGGGTCCCGCAACGTCCAGTTGAACGTGGGCTCCACGTGCCCGACGAACGCCCGAAGCGGGGAGGGCCCGCCCAGGAGCTGGCGCGGGAGCGGCGCGGTCCAGGAGCCCGCGGCGGTGACCCCGGAGAGGACCCGATCGATGTCGGAGTCCGCCCGCGCGACGTCCGCGTAGAGCGTCGACGCGTCCGACCCGGCGGAGCAACAGGCATGGGCGTACCAGATGGCCCCGCCCACACCCCCGTCCAGCTGCGGGACCACGAGCGCCTCGCCCCCCTCGTCCACGGGGCGGCCCAGCGCCGCCCGCAGGCCGGCGGGATCGCGGTCGATCGGGGTCGCTCCGTGGCTGGTGGTCACCACGAGCCCCGGGTGGTCGGTGGCCAGCGACTCGAGAAGCCCGGCCCCGGTCGCCTGCGGGCCGGCCAGGTGCCGCACCAGCGTGACGTCCCCGTCGTCGTCGAGGGTACGACGCAGCGGCTCGGCGAGCCCGTGCCGCATCGTCCAGGTGATGTCGTCCTCGCCGAGGTCGACGGACCAGATCAGCGCGGTCCTCCGGCTGGCGTCGCTTCCGTGCCAGTCGGACAGCAGCGCGTCGACGTACCGGGTCAGCCCCTCCTCGTCCAGGTCGAGGCGCCCCACGAAGTGGGTCGGGTTGAGGACGTACTGGACCCGCCAGGGGATCTGGGCGGGCGACCCCACGATCAGGAGGTACTTCGGCATCTCGAGGCGACCGGTCCCGACGTCACCGCCGATGGTGGCGATGGTGCGCGGGCCGTCGGTCTCGTAGAGCAGGAAGTGCGCGGTGCCCAGGTCCGGCCGGTAGCGGAGCACGCGGCTGCCCTCGCGGGCGGCGAGCAGCCGGCGAACCGGCTCGGGCGCATCGAGGGCCGCGGCCTTGATGTCGTCGTCCAGCTCGTCGTCGTCCGCCAGCACGACACCCCAGCCGACGTCACGCCAGTCGGCGTCATCGCGTTCGTCGGCGAACAGGGCGGCGTTGGGTCGCAGCGTGCCACGGGAGCCGATCGCCCAGTCGTCGACGTCCGCGGACACCTCGCCGCGCGCTCCGCCCGAGGCGTCGTCGAGCCAGGCGTTGATCTGGAGGCCGGTCATGGCGGGTCGTCACCGGGGTCGGGTCCCGCCTCGCCGGAGCGGACCTGGGCGAGGCCGTCGACCAGCGCGGTGCCGAGCTCGAGGAGCCACGGGAAGTCCGCGGCCATCTCGGGCACCGCGGTGCCGAGCTCGGCAAGGGTCTGCCGCGCGACGGCGTGGGTGATGGCCCGCTCGTCCTCCGCGCTGACGTGCTGCCGCGACAGGTCCTCCGCGTCGTCCGGCTCCGGCGCCGCGACCATGATCGTCAACGGCTCCCCCGCGACGAACAGCACGGGGAGGGCCCAGCGCAGCTCTTCGCGGTGCTTGGTCCGGAGCGCGTCGCGGAGGTCGTAGCCCAACGTCGCCAGCTCGAGGGTGACCGTGTCGTTGACCTCGGCCGACCCCAGCTGTCGGCGGATCAGCCGCAGCAGCGCCCCATAGACCGTGCGGCACAGCACGTGGGCGTCCTCCGGGTCGACTGGGGTCCGCCACCCGAGGGCCGCACCCGCGCCCGACTCGACCACGATCTGGGCCAGCGACTGGGTCGGACCTCTCGACTGGGCACCGGAGCAGCAGTTCAGCGTGACCAGCCACAGCTTGCGCCCGCTGACCAGCATCTTGAGACGGTTGATGTCCACACTGACCGACTCGACCGCCTCGTCGCCGTCGGCACGGTCGGCGATGGTGGCCAGTGACAGGCTTCCCCCGCCGTACCCGACCGTCCCGTGGCAGAAGAAGTGCAGGATGTGCGGACGGTCCTCGAGGTGCTTGTCGATGGTCCGCTGGTCTCCGAGCGCCTCGACGGTGAGCCAGCCGTCACGCTTGGCGGTGAGCTCCTGCTCCAGGGCCTGCAGGTCGCGCAGCAGGTCCCGTTCACCCACGATGGCGGTGACGTGGACCGGGAAGTCGTGCTCCCGCGCCTCCTCGACCGCGGCCCGGATGCCCTCCCAGTCCTCGCGGGCAGACTCCCCCAGGGCCGACATGATCGCCAGCACCCGGATCGGAGCCTGGTAGATCCGTGCCGTGCTCTCGGAGTCGACCAGCCGGGCGATCGGCCACTGCGGTCGCAGGGCCAGGAACTCCACCCCGCTGACCCAGAGTGCCTCCCACAGCTCCTGGCGATCCTCGAGCCGGCCCTCGATCTTGAAGCACAGCGGCCACACGTCGCCCTCGCGGGCGCGCAGCGCGTGCCGCACGGCCTCCTTGAGCTCGCGCTCCTTGCACAGGGACTTGTGCAGGGCGGCTCCGTAGTCGCGCGCGTTCTTCTCGTCCGCCGGCGGGTCGAGCTCGATGGGCGACATCAGCTTGCCCCGGCCGGGCCCGCCGCCGGGTGCCCGGGTCAGCTTGACCCGGATCAGGCCGCCCTCGCCGTCCTCGATCAGGATCGCCGTGCGCTGGTTGTCAGTCATCGGTCCCCCTCGCGTCCTGCTGGGTCCGCGCGGCCAGCCTCTCCTGGATCGCGACCAGGGCGATCCGGATGCCCTTGGCGATGGCGGCCGCCTCGGGGCCGAGCGGCTCGTCGCGCCCCTGCGACTCCAACCGGGCCAGATCGATCTGCCGCTGCTCGATGAAGCGCTGCGCCGCGGCGACCCACATCGGCGTGCTGTCATCGTCGATCACTGCCTCGGTCGAGGCCCGCGGTTCCTCGTCGGCAGCGCTGGTCACCGCGCGGCTGAGCCCGCCCAGCGCCTCCGCCCCGGCGATCTGGTGCGGCTCGCAGGTCACCATGCCGTGCCGCATGGCCGGCGGCACGGACGAACCCACCCCGAACATGAAGCGGTATCCCGCCTCGACCTCCGCGCACTGCGGGTCGGCCTCGAGATCGGTGAGCAGCACCGGGCCGGGCCGGAGCTCGGCCAGCCGAGAGGCGAGGTAGCGCAGCGACGGCACCTGGCGCGAGGTGGGGGCGGTCAGGCAGAAGGACCAGGCGCCGATCTCGTCGAGCGTGGCCATCATCGTGCGCATCGAGACGTAGCGCGACGAGGTGTTCGTGCTGGTGCTCAGTGGGTCCGCGAGCACCAGCCTGGCCGAGGAGTCCGAGACCTTCGCATGGCAGATGACGTGCACGACGTCCGCCTGCTCACCGCCCTGGGCCTCCTTCAGGATCCGCAGCCACGGGGTCTGGGCCAGGGCGCCGCGGTTGTCGGTGGCCTGCACCTGGTCCCGGAGGGCGAAGGGGTTGTGCAGGGTCACCGGCCAGGTCTCGCGCCGCCACAGGACCCTCAGGTCGTGGTAGATCCACGGGGTGGTGATCACGTTGACGTTGGTCTGCGGCCGGGGAGAGCCCCGCAGGACGGCCCGCACGAGACGGTCGACGTCGTAGGCGGTGAACTCGCTCCGCCCGGCCCGCCCGCCGCGCCGCTCCGCCGATGCGGCACGTCGGACCGGCGTGGCGCCCAGCCGGGAGATGGCGCCGTGGGCGGTCGTCAGCGCATCACTCGAGCGCCGCTGGCTGGGAACGGCGGCCAGGATCGCGACCTGCAGGCTCCTGCGGGGGCGACGACGCGTCAGCGTCAGCGTCGGGACCCGGACGACGGCGACTCCGTAGCGACTCGTGAGCAGCGCCTCCCAGGGCACCAGCCCCAGGTAGCCGAAGGGCTCCACCAGCTGCAGGCACAGAAGCTCCTCGGAGGTGCCCTCCAGACGGTCGGTCAGCATCCTGTCCAGAGCCTCCGGGATCCGGAAGTCGGTGGGCGTGTCCTCGCGACCGGACAGCTGCAGCGGAAGCCCGAAGTACGACGGGTCGAGGGCGATGCTGGCACCGTCCGGCTCGCCGGGGGCGCCCGGGAGGGAGGCGCGCACGACCATCGCGGTCCCTCCGTCGTTGGTGAGCGTGAGCCTCAGCATGGGCGGACGGGTGTTCACGGCTCCGCCCTCGTCGCTCCGCGGGGCAGCGACCAGGTTGTCGAGCGCCCACCAGGTCGAGGGATTGCTGATGTCGCCGTGGCCACCGATCGTGGCGCTGGCATCGAGGCCGAGGACGCCGGGGCCGTCGGCCGCGAGGTCGTACCTCTCCCAGCGGTCCTCGGGGTCCACCACGGGCTCCAGCCGGGCGTGGTCCCCCAGTCCGTGCGGGCCCACGCCACCCAGCGCGGCATACCGACTCGGCTCGCCGGAGGCGATGCGGAGCTCGTCGACGTCCACCTCGCGGCGCACGGCGTACTTGAAGATCCTGCTGAGGGGGACGTCGCGGCGGCTGAAGGTGGTCAGGATCGGGTGGTCCACCCGACGAGGTGCCTCGACGTAGCCCCCGCGGCCGAGATCGTCGTCGGCGAAGCAGCGGTGCGAGACGGCCGGCTGGAGCAGCAGCAGGGAGTCGACGGGGCGCGGCAGCCTGCGAGGATGGCAGATCGCCGAGAGGCACACCTTGGCGCCGTACGAGTGGCCGACCAGGTGGACCCGGCAGCGGTTCTCGCTGCTGGCCGTCAGCAGGTCGACCAGGAACGACCCCACCCCTCGCGCGCCGACGGTCCCGGCCCGGTCCTTCATCGACCGGACGGTGACCATCCGGACGACCTGTCTCGGGTCGAGCCTGCCGAGCAGGGAGGCCCCGGTCAGGTCGTCGTCGACCCGCGCCCGGCCGAAGTCCGAGAGCCGCGCCGCGATCGCCTCCGGGTCCTCCTCGTCCCGCCCCGGCGACTGTGCCGGGAGCCGTCGCCAGAGCTCGACGTCCGAGGCCGGGTCGCCCGCGTCCCGGCGCCGCTCGTCGTCGTCGTCGCGCTCCAGGACCGGCGCCAGGATCCGGGCCAGCTCAACGGCCTCGTCCTCGGTGAGCTCGGCCCGGTCGACCAGGTCGTAGAAGCGGTCGAGCCGGTCGGCGGCGACGTCCTCGGCCAGCGCCTCGACCTCGCGGCGGTGCTCGGCGGCCTCGCGCCTCCGTGTCTCCTCGGCGGCGTCGCCCGCGGCGATCTGCATGCCACGCTCGTCCCCGAAGACGAGCGCCGTGCTGGGCCAGAACACCCCGACCAGGAGAGGTCGCATCTCCCGCTCGAGGGGGATGCCGTGCTTGCCACGCTGGTCGAGGTAGCCGGTGATGAAGTCGCGGTAGCGCTGCGTGGCGACGTGCCAGTCGTTGTTCCAGCCGTGGGAGAAGACGAACACGTCCGTGACGGAGCCGTCCCCGGCCGTGTCGACCAGATGGTCGCGGGTGCGGGGCCCGGTGCACACCCCCCGCTTGTCGAACGGCAGCATGAACCAGTCGAAGGACCGGCTCCCGGTCTGGAACCGCTGGATGGGTTGTACGGCGACTGCTGGCATCGTTCACTCCCTGAGCGCGACGACCTTTTCAGCGTGCACCAGGCAACCGGACCCAGCAATGACGTCATCGGGTCATTGCGGAGGAACGGGGAGGATCAGGACGACTTGCGTGCCGCCTTCTCACGCAGGGCGACGATCCGGGACCGGAGCTGGTCGGCGGTCGCGACCGCGGCGGCCGGGCCACCGCACTCCTTGCGGAGCGAGGCGTGGGTGGCGCCGTGCGGCTGGCCGGTGCGGTGGTACCACGCAGCGATCAGTCCGTTCAGCTCGCGGCGCAGCAGCGCCAACTGCTCGTGGGTGCTCACCTCGGCGACGGTGTCGGCGGCCGGCGCGCTCGACTTCTGCTTCGCGGCCCGCTCCGACTGGCGCGAGTGCAGCAGGTCGCGCACCTGGTCGGGCTCGAGCAGGCCCGGGATGCCGAGGAAGTCCATCTCCTCGTCGGAGCCGACGTGCACCTCACCGGAGTGGCCGAACTCGCCCCCGTCGTAGAGCACCCGGTCGAAGGTCGCCTGCGAGCCGAGTGCCTCCCAGGAGCCGAGCAGGTCGTCGGAGGTGCCCTCGCCGGCGTTCGCGGCGTCGAGCAGGTCCTGCTCCGCGGCGAAGATGTCGTCCTCGTCGTCGACCCTGCGACCCAGGACGTGGTCGCGCTCCACCTCCATGTCCGAGGCGTGCCCGAGCAGCACGGGCACCGAGGGGAGGAACACGGACGCGGTCTCGCCGCGCCGGCGGGCCCGGACGAAGCGCCCGACCGCCTGGGAGAAGAACAGCGGTGTGGAGATGGTGGTGGCGAAGACGCCGACCGCCAGGCGCGGCACGTCGACCCCCTCGGAGACCATCCGGACCGCGACCATCCAGCGGTCCTCCGACGTGGTGAACGCCGCGATCCTCCTGGACGCGGCCTTCTCGTCGGAGAGCACCACGGTCGGCTTCTCGCCGCTGACCGCCTGGAGGATCTTCGCGTAGGCGCGCGCGGTGTCCTGGTCGGTCGCGATGACCAGCCCGCCCGCGTCCGGCACGTGGCGGCGTACCTCCGAGAGGCGCCGGTCGGCGGCGGCCAGCACGGACGGGATCCAGGCGCCGTTCGGGTCGAGCGCCGTGCGCAGCGCCTGGGAGGTGGCGTCCTTGGTCATCGGCTCACCGAGGCGGACGGAGAGCTCGTCGCCGGCCCGGGTCCGCCACTGCATCTCCCCGGAGTAGGCCATGAACAGCACCGGACGGACGACGTGGTCGGCGAGCGCGTGCGCGTAGCCGTAGGTGAAGTCGGCGACCGAGCGCGGCACCCCGTCGTCGCCGGGTGCGTAGGTCACGAACGGGATCGGGTTGATGTCCGACCGGAACGGTGTCCCGGTCAGTGCCAGCCGGCGTACGGCGGGCTCGAAGGCCTCGCGGACACCCTCGCCCCACGACAACGCGTCACCGGCATGGTGCACCTCGTCGAGGATGACCAGGGTCTTGAACCGCTCGGTGCGGATCCGGTGGGCCAGCGGGTTGACCGCGACTCCGGCATAGGTCAGCGCGATGCCGACGTAGTCCTGCGAGGTCTTGCCCTGCCCGGCGGAGTACGTCGGGTCGATCGGGATGCCGGCCCGGGCGGCGGCCTCCGCCCACTGGGTCTTGAGGTGCTCGGTCGGGGCGACCACGACGATCCGGTCGACGACCCGGCGGCCGAGCAGCTCGGCGGCGACGGTCAGCGCGAACGTCGTCTTGCCGGCGCCCGGTGTCGCGACCGCGAGGTAGTCACGCGCTGGCCGCACGAAGTACCGCTCCAGTGCCGCCGACTGCCAGGCGCGCAGGGACTGCGCGGTCCCCCACGCGGCGCGGTCCGGCCAGGCCGGGGTGAGCGCTGCGGGTGCGGGAGGGACGGCGTCAGGCCGTCCCGTCACCCGGCGTTCCCACCCTTGGGGAGCGACTCCCAGATCTCCTTGCACTCCGGGCAGACGGGGTACTTCTCCGGAGACCGGCTGGGGACCCAGGTCTTGCCGCACAGGGCGGTGACCGGGGTGCCCAGGACCATCGCCTCGGTCACCTTGTCCTTCGGCGCATAGTGCGAGAACCGCTCGTGGTCCCCCGCGTCGGTCGGGACCGTGCGGCGGTCTTCGAGGACGTCGGTGTCGGTGAATCCGATGGGGTTGCTCACCTGCCCAAGCCTACGCCAGAACTCAGTTCATCAAAGGATCGGCCGGGCGCGTCGAGGCCCAGGCGAGCTCGCCCGGCTGACGACGCAGCACCCGCCGGCGGAGGTCCTCCACGTCGGCACGGAAGACGTCGTCGAGCTCGGAGGCGACGACGTACCAGCTGCCCTCGGCGATCTCCTCGACCAGCTGCTCGGCGCCCCAGCCGGCGTACCCCGCGAAGACCCGCATCGCCCGCACGGTGCCGTCGACGAGCTCGACCGGGGAGTCCAGGTCGATCAGCCCGACCGCTCCGTACGTCGCGCGCCAGCCGACCGGCGTGTCCTCCGGATCCGCGAGTACGGCGACCGCGAGCGCGCCGTCGGTGCTGACCGGGCCGCCGTGGAAGAGCACGTCGGGATCGGCCACCACGTCGGCCCAGGACTCCAGCACGGCGGCGACCGGCACCTGGGAGGGACGGTTGAGGATCACCCCCAGGGCACCGGACTCGTCGGCGTCCAGCACCAGCACGACCGCGTCGGCGAAGTTGGGATCGAGCAGGTCCGGGCTGGCCACCAGCAGTGTGCCCGGAGTCGGTTCCATGCCCCCAGCATGCCGCACCATCGGTGGCTGGGAAATGTCCTCGGACGGGCCGTCGGATCCGGGCCGTCGGATCCGGGCCACCGCTGCGGCGGCTGGGCCGCTCAGGCGGCGAGGGCCGCCTTGAGCCGGTCGACGAACCCGGGCTGGGTGGCGCGACGGCGGCCGCGGGCGGGCTGGGACCAGCCGCCCCGGGCCCGGTCCTCCAGCTCCTCGCCGATGCGCTGGCCGTGCCGCTCGACGTCGGTGCTCGACACGCGGCCGGCCATCACGGCCAGCATCTGCCGCTCCTTGGCGGTCGAGACGGCCACCATGGTGGCCATCGCGTCGTCGGCGGGGTCGCCGGCGTGGCGGTCGAGGATCGCCCGGACGCCGGGCAGCTGATCGGCGGTCGCGCGCCAGGCGTCGACGACCGCGGACTCGAGGTCGAGCGGCTGGTCGGCGAGCTCGCGGTCGATCCGGCCGGCGAGGCGGGTGTGCCAGCGCAGCTGGAGGGTGGCGAGCACGTCGAGCTCACCACGGAAGGTCTCGGCGACGCCGGGCAGCTCCATCGGCAGGGTGCCGTCACGACGGATGTCAGCCTCGGCGATCACGGTGTGGAGCACTTCTCCACGGTGGTGAAAGGCTTCCCAGGTCATGGGCAAAGCTCCTTTCTCTCACTCACATACCGTTGGTACGTACTCTCAGTATGCAGCCGGACAGGTGCCGCGCCCAAGCCGCGCGGCTGTGACCTCGCCCACCGGGCTTCCCTCTCCGGCGCTGGGCGTCGGCCTAGACTGCGGCGATGAGCAAGTCCGCCGCCCAGCGCCTGCTGCCCAAGGTCCCCGACCTCCCCGGCGCCTCCCGCCGGGCGCAGTACGCCGCCTCCACCAAGCGGGCACTCGTCGACGCGGCACTCGAGCAGTTCAGCGAGAAGGGCTACTCCGCGACCTCCCTCGACGCGATCGTCGCCGCCGCCGCGGTCACCAAGGGAGCGCTCTACCACCACTTCACCGGCAAGCAGGCGCTCTTCGAGGCCGTCTTCGAGCGGGTGGAGCGGGACGCGGCGCGCGAGATCGCGGCGTCGGTCAAGGGCGTGGACGACCCCTGGGAGAAGTCGATCGAGGGACTGCGCACGTTCCTGGCGGTGGTCCAGGACCCGACGTACCGCCGGGTGGTCATGCAGGAGGGTCCGAGCGTCCTCGGCTACGAGCGGTTCCGTGAGCAGGAGGGGCGCTCGTCGTTCGCGATCGTCCTCGAGATCGTCGACACGGTGCTCTCGGCCGGCCCGCTGCGTCCCGACGAGCCGATGGTCGAGACCTTCAGCCGGATCTTCTTCGGGGCGCTCTCGAGCGCGGGCGAGAGCGTGTCCGGCTCGGCGGACCCGGCAGCCGCCAGCCTCCGGGTGGAGGCGGCGATCGGTTTCATCCTCAGGGGGCTGCGCTCCCTGGTGGACGAGGGCGTCGCGCTCCACGACCCGGTGGCCGCGCCGGGAGCCGCGGGCGAGCGGCTGCTCGGCCCGCGACCGGAGTGACGCCCCCGTCTCGCCGAGGGTCGACCGGGACTGCCGCTACTTGCCGAAGGTGACGTCGGCACCGGAGCTCTTCGGTACCAGCTCGATCCAGGTGTGCCCGGCGGGGACGGTGAGCTTGCCGGCCTTCGTGGTCAGCTTGAGCGGGGCCTCCAGCTTCGTCTTCGACCAGCTGCCGCGCACCAGGCGGCCGTCGTGGAACAGCATCGCCGTGCCCTTGCCGACGAACTTCGTCTCGGGGACCGGGTTGCCGGCCGGGTCGCGGTAGCCCGCGTCGCCGATCGGGACCCGCAGCACCAGCACGTTGTCGGCGACGAACTGGTCGCCCTCGGCGGCGAACGTGTTGTCGTTGTGGTACTTCCCGCCCCGGAACGTCCAGTTGGTGGTGTGCCCACCGGAGAACGACGCGGCGATGGTGGCCGCGGGCTGCCCCTTCGGCAGGTCCTTGGCGTCGCCCCACGGGAGGTAGTCGGCGGGTCGGGCCTCGTCGACCTTGACCGAACCGGCCAGCTCGTCGAGCTTGACCATCAGGTTGTAGGGGGCGCTGCGGCTGCCCTCGCGGTAGAAGCCCTTGGAGCCCTCACCGTAGAACTTCACGTTCGCGCCCGTGAGGCGGTTGATCGTCACGCCCGCCGCGCCGCTGGTCACCATCTGGGCGTCGACCGGCTTGACGATGCCGATGTCGGAGGCACGCATCGAGCGCACCGGTCCGGCGTTGGCGGGGATCTTGGAGTAGAAGAACGAGGCGAGCCGGGTCGAACCGCCCTCGACGAGCTCCTCGACGACCAGGTCTGCCTTGCCGAGTCCGAGCTGCGGGGCGCTGCTGGAGGTGTTGTCGATCTTGACGACGAAGACGGGGTGGTCGGTGGAGGCGGACTCGTCTCCCGACACCGGGAGCCCGGTCAGCGGCCAGGTGCTCTCGAGGACGGCGGCGTCGCCGGTGCCCTTCGAGCCCCCGGGCTCGTCCTTGCTCTCCTCGTCACCTCCACCGCAGGCGGCCAGCAGCAGGCTGGCGGCGAGGGTGGCGGCAAGGGACAGGCGAACGCGGCGCACGCGTATCTCCGTTCGTCGACAATTCTGGTAGGGATTCCCAGTGTGCGCGCGCCTCCGACGGGATCGGGGAGGCGCGCTGGAAGGCGCACCGAGCCTCGCCGAGGGTAGGCACAGGCGCGCGCCGACCCAAATCCACGGCGGAATCCCCGGCGGGTCGCGGTGCGGCTCAGCCGAGCTTGGCGCCACCGTCGACATAGAGCGTCTGGCCGGTGATGTAGGACGCCTCGTCGCTGCAGAGGAACGCCGCGGCGGCCGCGATGTCCTCCGGGAAGCCGACCCGGCGCACCGGGTTGGCGTCCGCGTTCAGCTGGCGGAACTCCTCGACGCCGAGCTTGAGCCGGGCCGCGGTCGCGTCGGTCATCTCCGTGGCGATGAAGCCGGGGGCGATCGCGTTGGCGTTGACCCCGAACGGGCCGAGCTCGATGCCGAGCGTGCGGGTGAAGCCCTGGACGCCCATCTTGGCCGCGGAGTAGTTGGCCTGGCCGCGGTTGCCGAGTGCGGAGACGCTCGAGAGGTTGAGGATCTTGCCGTACTTCTGGGCCACGAAGTGCTTCTGGGCGAACTTGGTCATCAGGAACGCGCCCTTGAGGTGCACCCCCATGACCAGGTCCCAGTCCTCCTCGGTCAGCTTGAACAGCAGGTTGTCGCGGGTGATGCCTGCGTTGTTCACCAGGATGTGGATGCCACCCAGCTCCTCGACGACCCGCTCCACGGCGGCCTCGGCGGATGCCGCGTCGCTGACGTCGCAGCCGATGCCGATCGACCGCTCCGCGCCCAGCCGGCCGGCGGCCTCGGCGGCGGCGCCCTCGTCGAGGTCGAGGATCGCCACCGCGGCGCCCTCCTCGGCGAACCGTTGCGCGGTGCCGAACCCGATGCCCCGTGCGGCTCCGGTCACGACGGCTACGCGTCCGTCAAAGCGGCCCATGCTGACTCCTGGTGATCGAGGGTGGTCCGGCTCGTCACCCTAGAGGAGGGTCAGGTCAGGGAAAGTACTGCCCTGTCAGGGAAAGCATTGCCTGACACGCGAGGAATTCACCGGGCGGCCGGGGAATTCCTGGCTCCCTACAGCGCCGCGCGCAGCCGCGCGGCGTACTCCCCCGCCTCGCCATCGGCGTACGTCGTCCGCGGCCAGAAGAAGCCGCGCAGCCCGTCGCCCTTGGTGCGGGGTACGACGTGCAGGTGCAGGTGCGGCACCGACTGCGAGACGGTGTTGTTCATCGCGACGAACGAGCCCTGGGCGCCGAGCGCCTCGACCATCGCGGTCGCCAGCCGCTGCCCGGCCGCCAGGAACGGGTCGCGCAGCACCGCGGGCAGGTCCGGCAGCGTCACCACGTGCTCCCGCGGCACCAGGAGGACGTGGCCCTTGAACACCGGCCGGGTGTCGAGGAAGGCGACCACGTCGCCGGTCTCCAGCACCACATCGGCCGGGACGCTCCCGGCCGCGATCGCACAGAAGAGGCACTCGGGCATGGGCCGAGGTTAGCGACGCCGCCCCAAGGCGCGCGTGCCTCAGTCGCAGGCCACCGCGGCCGGCAGCGCGCAGCCCGGCGCCATCACCACGCGGCCACGGGCGGTGGCGGCGTCGAAGTGCTGGGTGTCGCCGTTGCCGTAGGTCCAGCGGATGTTGTTGCTCCGCATGATCCGGACCACCGCGTGGCTGCCCGAGCGCCAGGCCACCCGCGGGTGCGAGCGCGACATCCACCACGAGTTCGGCACCAGCCCGGTCGCCGAGCGGTAGGGGTTCTCCCAGGTGTTGATGTCGATCGCCCGCCCGTAGGAGTGCGGCGAGCGCACGCCCGGCCGGTTGACCACGTCGCGACAGTTGAAGCCCGAGGTGTTGCCCGCGGCCATCGACTTGTGGTCGTTGCCGCCGCGGACGCGGGAGGAGTAGCCGAAGCGGTCCACGCGGTACATCGAGCGGATCGGCAGCTTGGCGCGGTACATGCCCGCCAGCGCGCGGCTGACCTGACCGACCGCACCCGCGTTGACGACCATCTCGCCGCGCCGGCGGTAGCCCTGGTAGTCCCAGTAGTTGATCCGGAGGTAGCGCAGGCCGCTGCGGCCGACCGGGCAGCCGCGGTGCCAGGTGATCCCGGTCATCTGGTTCCAGACCCCGGTGGGGATGGTCGAGACGACGGCGTTGGGGCCGGCACCGACCGCGTGCCGCTGCTTGGGCAGCTTGACCCGCGGGCTCGGGGCACCCTTCGGCAGCCGCACCGGGACGCCCGGCGGGAGGTTGTCGACGGCATGCCCGTCACTGGCCGCTGCCCGCACCCAGTCCTGCCTCAGGCCGCGGACCTGCCAGCGGGAGTCGGAGCGCGGGCGCAGCGTGAACGTCGTGCGCCCGTTGTCGCCGGTCCGGCCCGACGCGTGCCGGACCCACTTCTTGCCGGCTCGTCGGTAGAGGTTGACCTTGCCCGGCACCGGGATGCCGTTGGCGGTGCGCCAGAAGACCTTCAGCGTCACCGACTTCTCGTCGACGACCCGGTCGGGCCCGCCGAGCCCGATGCGGCTGCCGCGCACCTTGAGCGAGACCCGGACCGGCCCGGAGGCCGAGGCGGCGTACGTCGGGTCGCCGTCGTAGAACGCCCGGAACACGTTGTCGCTCGCATCGCGGGAGAGCGTCGCGTCCACGTGGGCGTGACCGTCCGCCTCGGTGAGGATCGGCTCGACCTGCAGAGGCTGCCACGCACCGTCGACCCGACGCTCGACCCGCACCGGTGAACCCGGCGGCACGATGGCGCCCTCCTGGGCGGTGACCGCGATGTCCAGCGGGGACGCGGTGTTGGCGTAGCGCGCGGGGCCGGTCAGCCTGGTCGTGGTGGGCACGGTCCCCACCTCCGCGCTCGGCGCCGTCTCGACACCGTGGGCCGTCTCGACACCGTGGGCCGACGCGCCCTGGAGCGCGATCACCGGCGCGACGACGGCCGCGACGGCCAGCGCGAGCAGAGCGGGGAAGGGACGGAACTTCTGCATGGCTCTCCCGACAGAGGTAGGGCAGGATGCCGACCATTGTGCACAACGTCGTCGCCAGCCGGTGCGGCGCGCGCCCCGCGAATGAAAACTGATGGGTTGGCGCCCTTTTTCGCTGGCGATGTGTAGCCAGACCATCAGTTTCGTCACCCGCCGTGCGACTGCTCCTCCAGACGCGCACACGAGAGCCGCCCCGACGGGTGTCGGGGCGGCTCTCGTTCAAGAGGGCTTGACCTCCGCGGCCTTGCGCCGCGGTGACCGGTGATGCTGCGAAGAGTCTGCGCTGTCTCTGCGAAGACCCCTGGGTGGAGCTGGCGGGAATCGAACCCGCGTCCTCGAGCGCCGATCCAGGTCTTCTCCGGGTGCAGTCAGTGTTGTCGCTTTTCTCGGCCCCGGCGCTCGCACAGACACGTCGCCGACAGGCCCAGTCAGGAAAAAGTCCCGATCAACCCTCCTGACGGGAATTGATCAGCAAGTCCTCTAGATGAGGCCTGGGTCCGGGACGAGGACGGGTGCCCGGTCAGACCCTTCGATCACTGCTCAGGCAGCGAGAGCGAAGTCGTTGCGATTGGTGTCGGCAACTGTGTTTTCCAGCGATCGTTTACGAGATGACGCTGGCTTCTCGACCCGCTTCCCCTGGAACTAACGTCCCAAGTCGAAACCGATCAGCCCCTCTTGAGTTGTCGGCGCCCAGAGACTCCTGGGGCACCGCTGTCCATACTAGTCGCTGCAACCCACCCCGGTCGCACGCTATTGCGTCCCGAGCAGCCGGACACCGTTCTCCCAGCACACCGCCCGCAGCCAGTCGTCACCCAGCCCCAGACGCTCCAGCGCCTCGAGCTGGTGCGCGTAGGGGTAGGGGATGTTGGGGAAGTCGGAGCCCAGCAGCACCTTCTCCCGCAGGTCGGCGAGCCGCGGCAGCAACGCCGGCGGGAACGCCCCACCCATCTCGCTGAAGAAGTCGGTGAACGCCATCGTGGTGTCGAGTCGCACCTCGGCGTAGTCCTCGGCCAGCGCCAGGAACTCGGCGTACTCCGGGGCACCGAGGTGCGCGATCACCAGCGGGAGCCGCGGGTGCCGGCGCAGCAGCGCCGCGACCGGGCCGGGGCCGGTGAGCTCGGTGGCGACCGGCCCGGAGCCCGCGTGCAGCACGACCGGGGTGCCGGCGTCCGCGATCACACCCCAGGCCTCGTCGAGCAGCGGGTCGGTGACGTCGATGGCACCGACCTGGACGTGGAGCTTGAGGACCCGGGCCCCCGACTCGATCCTGCGGGCGACGTACGCCGCCACCCCCGGCTCGGGATAGAACGTCGCCGAGGGCAGACAGCCGGGCGTCCGGGCCGCGAAGTCGTGGGTCCAGTCGTTGAGGAACTCCGCCATGTCCGGGCGGTGCGCATAGGCGAGCGCGGTGAAGTGCCGCACCCCGAGGTCACGCAGCGTCGCGACCAGCACCTCGTCGGTGTCGCGGTAGTGCAGCGGCCACGGCCTCCCGATCAGCGGCCCCGCGGCGTCGAACTGCGCACGGACCTTGGTCATCACCCGCGGCGGAAGGAAGTGGGTGTGGACGTCGAAGAGTCCCGGGATCCCGAGCCGGTCGAGCACCCGGTCAGTCCATCCCCTTGAGCCGGCGGCCCAGGGCCTGCTCCTTCTCGCGCTCGGCGGTGCGCTCGGCGAGGGCATGCCGCTTGTCCCAGGACTTCTTGCCCTTGGCCAGTGCGATCTCCACCTTGGCCCGGCCGTCCTTGAAGTAGAGCGCGAGCGGGATGACCGTGTAGCCCTTCTCGTTGATCTTGCGCTCGATCTTGTCGATCTCGGCGCGGTTGAGCAGCAGCTTGCGCTTGCGTCGCGCGGAGTGGTTGGTCCAGGTGCCCTGGGTGTACTCCGGGATGTGCACGGAGTGCAGCCACACCTCGTGGTCGTCGATGTCGACGAAGCCGTCGGTCAGCGAGGCCCGCCCCGCGCGCAGCGACTTCACCTCGGTCCCCATGAGCACCATGCCGGCCTCGTAGGTGTCCTCGATGTGGTAGTCGTGGCGCGCCCGCTTGTTCTGCGCGACGTACTTCTGCCCCTTCTCCTTGACCATGCGGCCATCCTCTCAGCAGGGGCAACGTGGTTTCGAGACGGGCGCGCAGCAGCCTCCTCGACCAGCCTCAGAACCAGCTCATCGGGTTGCCCGGTCGGCCGTTGACCATCACCGTGAAGTGCAGGTGGCAGCCGGTCGACCAGCCGGTGGTGCCGGCGTACCCGATGACCTGGCCGCGCTTGACCCGCTGCCCGACGCCGACGGTGTAGCTCGTGGCGTGGTTGTAGATCGTGCCGAGGCCGACACCGCGGGCGTAGCCGTTGTCGATCACCATCCGGTTGCCCCACACGGAGGAGTAGTAGCGCTGCATGACCCGCCCGTCGGCGGCGGCGTACATCGGCTGCCCGCAGCTGGCGCCGAAGTCGACGCCGTCGTGGAGCGAGTAGTAGCGGTAGATCGGGTGCGTGCGATAGCCGTACGGCGAGGTGACCGGGCCGTTGACCGGGTGCAGCAGGTAGCCGCCCGCGGAGGTCGGGCGGCCGAGCTTCCTGTTGTTCCTGGCGGCCAGGGCCAGCGCCCGCTTGCGCAGCGTCGCGGCGATGCGGTTCTGCTGGCGCTGCAGCAGGGCCAGCTCGCGCGCGTCACGGCGCTTGATCCTGGCGGCACCGGACTGCGCCGCGCCCCGCTTGACCACCAGTACGCGGACCGACTTCTTCTGGTCCTCCGCCTGCTGCTCGAGCGTCTCCATCAGCTGGAGGTTCGCCGCCGCCTGCTTGCGGCGCAGCGCGACGGCCTCCTTCTTCTTCTGCACGTTCCCCTCACGGACGGTGAGCAGGACCGAGGCGGCGGTCAGGTCGTCGAGGGTGCCGTTCTCCTCGTCGATCACCGCGTCGGTCACGGCGTTGGACCGGGTCATCTCCCCGGTGTCCTCCGCCTCGAGCAGGGTGGCGAACGACAGCAGCCGGGGGTCGCCCATCTCGTAGATGTCGGCGGCCATCTGCCCGACCGCGACCTTCTGGGTCGCCAGGTCCTCCTGGCCCGCGTCGAGCTCCTCGCGGGCGGTGGCCAGGTCGACGACCGCCTGGTCGAGCTTGGTCTGCATCGCGGTGTCCCGGATCCGGGCCACGCCGAGCTTGCCGCGCGTGGTGGCCAGCTCCGCCTTGGCCCCGTTGAGCCGGGTGCGGGCGTTGCGCAGCGCGATGGTGGCGGTGCGCAGCGCGGAGCTGGACTCGTCGAGGTCGTCGTGCGCGCTGCTGATCTGCTTCTTGACCTGCTTCTGCTTGTGCTTGAGGTCGTCCTCGGCATGCGCGATCGGGGACGCGGCAACACCGATGGTCAGAAGCACAGCGGTCACGAGTGCCGCGGTGCGCCGACGGTCGCTGGGGAAGGAGCGAGCCACGGAAAAGCCTTCGTTCGGGGAAGTGAACGCCTCGACGCTAACCGACGAGGATCAGACTTTGAGGTATTTGCGCGTCAGCACGAGTGTCGGGACCACTGTGAGCAGCGGACCCAGCACCCCGATCCACAGCAGCGAGGTGAGGTACTCCGGCAGCCCGATCCACGGCATGAAGTTGATGGAGTCCCGGATGCCCTCCTGGACGCCGAACCACATGAAGGCTCCGAGCGCCCCGCCGGCGAGCACCACCCCGATCAGCGCGGTGACCAGCGCCTCCAGCAGGAACGGCAACGAGATGTAGAGGCTGGAGGCACCGACCAGGCGCATGATGCCGATCTCCCGCCGTCGCGCGAAGGCCGCGAGGCGGATCGTGTTCGCGACCAGCATCAGCGCGGCCACGATGAGGAAGCCGGCGATCCCGATGGCGCCGTACTTGAGGGCGTCGATGGTCGCGTAGATCGGCTTGAGGACGGCGCGTTGGTCTCGGACGTGGGAGACCCCGTCGAGGCCCTGGACCGCGCTGAGGACGCCCTCGAACTCCTGGGCGTCCTTGAGCTCGATCCAGACCGACTCCTTCATCGACTGCGGTCCGAAGCTGTCGACGCGGGAGAGGTACTCCTCGCTGAACAGCTCCTTGGCCTTGTCGTAGGCCTCCCGCTTGGACTCGATGTGGTACGTGTCGACCTCGGGGTTCTGCTCGACGACCTGGGTGATCGCGTCCCGCTGCGCCTTGGTGACCTCACCGGTGCAGTTGGGGCTGGTGGCGGCGTCGTTGCAGAGGAACACGGTGACCTGGAGGAGCGAGCCGAAGTGGTCCTCGGCCTTCTTGGCCTGGGCGTTGAGCAGCACACCGAGCCCGACGAGGGTCAGCGAGACGAACAGCGTCAGGATCACGGCGAGGTGCATCGACAGGTTCCGACGCAGGCCCTGCCAGAGCTCGGAGAAGACGTAGCGCAACTGCATGGGGAAAGGGCTCCTCTTAGTTCTGGTAGCCGTAGACGCCGCGGTTCTGGTCACGGACCACCCGGCCGTCCTCCAGCTGGATGACGCGCTTGCGCATCTGGTCGACGATGCCGGCGTCGTGCGTGGCCATGATGACGGTGGTCCCGGTGCGGTTGATCCGGTCGAGCAGCTTCATGATGCCGACGGAGGTCGTGGGGTCCAGGTTGCCGGTGGGCTCGTCGGCGATGAGGATCATCGGCCGGTTCACGAACGCGCGCGCGATCGCCACCCGCTGCTGCTCGCCACCCGACAGCTCGTCGGGGAACCGGTCTCCCTTGCCCTCGAGGCCGACCAGCTCGAGCGTCTCGGGCACGGTCTCCTCGATGTGCTGCTTGTGCTTGCCGATCACCTGGAGCGCGAACGCGACGTTCTCGCTGACGGTCTTGTTCTGCAGCAGCCGGAAGTCCTGGAAGACGGTGCCGATCTGGCGGCGCAGCCGGGGCACCTTCCAGCTGGCCAACCGGTTGATCTCCTTGCCGGCGACGTAGACCTTGCCCGCGGACGGGCGGTACTCGCGCAGCACCAGTCGCAGGAACGTGGACTTGCCGGAGCCCGAGGCTCCGACGAGGAAGACGAAATCGCCCTTCTCGATGTCCACGGACACCTGTTCGAGGGCGGCTCGGGCCTGGCCCGGATAGGTCTTGGTGACCTTTTCGAAGCGAATCACTGGAGGGAGTCTAGGTGACCCTCCCAACGTCCCCGGGGACCCGTCAGGACCCGAGGTGTCGCCTACCCTTGCGGCATGTCCCGCCGCCTCGCCCGCGTGGCCTCCCGGCTGCTGCCCACCCTGGTGCTGCTCGCCGCCGGTACGGCGTGCACGGGTGACCCGGACGAGTCCGGGTCCGGGTCCGCCGACGACTCCGTCAAGGAGCCGACGCCGATCACGGAGTTCGACGCCGCGGCGGCCGCACTGACCCGCGGTGACTTCTGTGACCGGATCCCCGAGGAGGCGGTCACCGCGGCGGTCGGCGAGGTCGCCTCCACCGACCACTACGGCAACGGCGAGCGGGAGCGGATCACCGGCGCGGTCACCGACGTGGCCCACGAGTTCAACTGCACCTTCGTGGGCACCTCGGGCGCGGTCGCCCGGGCCTGGGTGTTCGTGCCCCGGGTCACCCGCGCCCAGGCCAGGTCGCTGGTGGCCGACGTCACGAAGCCTCAGGGCTGCCGCGCCGTGGACGGCAGGTCCTTCGGCACCCCGGGCACCGGCAGCGTCTGCGCAACCTCCGACGGGACGGAGGCGGCGTACCGCGGGCTGTTCACGGACGCCTGGTTCAGCTGCTCGGTGACGGCCCGGGACCTGGACGAGCCGACGCTGCTCGAGCAGGCCGGGCAGTGGTGCGTGAGCACCGCTACCGCGGCCGAGGTCGAGGTCGACTGAATCACCGCCCACGGATGCAACCGTCTGCCACCCTCGTGCGTGTCTGCTGCAGATGACGGCCATGGGAGCCGTCCGAGCGACCGGGAGAGACCATGGCGCCAGCCACGCAACAGGACTTCGCCGCGTTCTACGAAGCCACCTGGGGTCGGACCGTCGCCTGCGCCTACGCGATCTGCGGCGAGCTCGGCACGGCGGAGGAATCGGCCCAGGAGGCCTACGCGCGGGCCTGGCCCCGCTGGTCGCGGCTGCGTGAGTACGACGACCCCGGCGCCTGGGTGCGCCAGGTCGCCACGCGTCAGGCGATCAGCCGGTGGCGCCGCACCCGCACCGCGCTGAACCACCTGGTCCGCAGCCGCGAGCCCGAGCCCGCTGCCGCCCCGGACGAGAGCACCGTGCTGCTGGTCGCCGCCCTGCGCCGGCTGCCCGAGGCCCAGCGCCGGGCCGTCGTGCTGCACCATCTGGCCGGACTTCCGGTCGCCGAGGTGGCCCGGTCCGAGCGGTGCCCCGAGGGCACCGTCAAGGCCCGGCTCTCCCGGGGCCGGGCGGCCCTCGCCGTCCTGCTCGGCGACCCGGACCCCCACACCCCCTCCCCCGACACCCCCTCTCCCGACTCCTTCGACGACCAGGAGCGCAGCCATGCCTGAGACCTTCGACCTGGACCGAGCCCTGGACGACCTGGCCCGCGATGTCACCTCCCGCACGCACCCGGCGGGTGCGGAGCGGGCGATCACCACCGGCCGGCGCCGGCGCGCCTCGCTCGGTGCCGTGGCCGCGGTCGGCGTCCTGGCCGTGGGCGGCCTGGTGGTCAGCCAGCTCGCCGGCCCCGACGACGCGGCACCGCAGCCCGCGGGACCGGTCCGGATCGAGGACCGGTCGCCCGAGCCCGCCGACCTGACCGTCCAGCGCCTGGCCGAGGCCACCGAGGGGTGGCAGTCCGGCTGGCGTGCCGGCGCCGCCTCCCGGGTGGTCAACGACCCCGTGTGTCTGGACGGGAGCGGCACCGAGTCGCTGGCAGTGATCTCCCTGGACTCCAGCGACTTCGCGAGCGGCTCGACCGTGGCCGCGAGCGTGTTCTCCTCCCGGATGCCGGACGGCACCACCGGCGCCGAGGTGTTCGACCTGCTGGCCGCCTCGATCGACGCGTGCGGCCGGCAGGGCACCGTGACGGACTACTCGCTGCCGGAGGGGTCCCGCGCCCGGGTCGCCCGCTGGGAGGCCGTCGACGACGAGCCGAGCAGCACCCTGTGGGTCGTGCAGGCGGGCCGGGCCATCGACCTGGCCGTCATCACCGGCGCGACGCAGGCCCCCAGCCCGGAGGTCGAGCAGGAGATGGCGCTCGCGGTGCTCGGTGACCTGCTGCACGACGACGTCGAACCCGGTCCGGAGGAGAACAGCGTCCCGGTTCCGTCGCCCGCATCCTGACGTGACCGTGATTCGACCCCGCACCGGGTGCCGGGGATCCTGCACCGTCGGGTCGATCGTGGGCGTAGGCCTCAGGCGTCGGTCTGGGAGTCGGCGCCGCGGCGCCAGCGGATGCCGGCCTCGAGGAACCCGTCGATGTCGCCGTCGAAGACCGCGCTCGGGTTGCCGCTCTCGAACCCGGTCCGCAGGTCCTTGACGATCTGGTAGGGGTTCAGCACGTAGTTGCGCATCTGGTCGCCCCACGACGCCTGGACGTCGCCCTTGAGGTCCTTGAGGTGCGCGGCCTCCTCGGCCTTCTTCATCGCGAGCAGCTTGGCCTTGAGCACCACCATCGCACTGGCCTTGTTCTGGAGCTGGCTCTTCTCGTTCTGGCAGCTGACCACGGTGCCGGTCGGGATGTGGGTGAGCCGGACGGCGGAGTCGGTGGTGTTCACCGACTGGCCGCCCGGGCCGCCGGAACGATAGACGTCGGTGCGGATGTCCTCGTCCGGGATGTCGATCACGTCGGTCTGCTCGAGCACCGGGACCACCTCCACGGCGGCGAAGCTGGTCTGCCGGCGACCCTGGTTGTCGAACGGGCTGATCCGCACCAGCCGGTGGGTGCCGGCGTCGACGCTCAACGTGCCATAGGCGTACGGCGAGTGGATGGCGAAGGTGGCCGACTTCAGGCCGGCCTCCTCGGCGTAGGAGGTCTCGAAGACCTCGACGGGGTAGTTGTGCTGCTCGGCCCAGCGCGTGTACATCCGCATCAGCATCTCGGCGAAGTCCGCGGCGTCGACGCCACCGGCCCCGGCGCGGATGCTGATCAGCGCCTCGCGGGCGTCGTACTCGCCGGAGAGCAGGGTGCGGACCTCGAGCACCTCGACGGACTTCTTGATCCTGACCAGCTCGCGCTCGGCGTCGGCGAGGGCCTCGGCGTCGCCCTCGTCCTGGCTGAGCTCGACCATGATCGCGAGGTCGTCGATGCGGTCGCGGAGGCCGTCGAACCGGTCGACCTCGCCCTGGAGGGTGGAGAGCCGCGCGGTCACCCGGGTGGCGTTGTCCTGGTCGTCCCACAGGTCGGGGGCGGCCACCTGCTCACCGAGGTCGGCGATCTCGGTGCGCATCGCGTCGATGTCGAGCACCTGCTCGATCGTCCGCATCGTCGCCTGGAGCTGCTTGATCTCTTGGTCGAAGTCTGGTCCTGCCACAAGGGCAGGCTACGACACGGTCAGGCACCCGCAGTCATCGCGCACCCGCAGTCCTCGCGCACCCGCATGACCAGCCGCGCTGGGGGTACGCCTCTGGTTCCCCACGCACCCCTCGAGACGGAGGACACCATGAAGGCAGTCACCTGGCACGGACGACGCGACGTGCGCGTCGAGGACGTCCCCGACCCGATCCTCAAGGAACCCAACGACGCGATCGTGCGGATCACCTCCAGCGGCCTCTGCGGGTCCGACCTGCACCTCTACGAGACCCTCGGCCCGTTCATGGGCGAGGGCGACATCCTCGGTCACGAGCCGATGGGCATCGTCGAGGAGGTCGGCCCCGAGGTCGGCGACCTGGCCGTCGGTGACCGCGTGGTGCTGCCGTTCCAGATCTGCTGCGGCCACTGCTGGATGTGCCGCCAGGGTCTGCACACGCAGTGTGAGACGACCCAGGTCCGGGACCAGGGCACCGGCGCGGCGCTGTTCGGCTTCAGCAAGCTGTACGGCGAGGTGCCGGGTGCGCAGGCCGAGTTCCTGCGGGTGCCGCAGGCGCAGTACATGCCGATCACGGTGCCGCACGGCCCGCCGGACGAGCGGTTCCTGTTCCTCTCCGACGTGCTGCCGACCGCCTGGCAGTCCGTGGCGTACGCCGATGTCCCCGACGGCGGCACGCTGCTGGTGCTGGGGCTCGGACCGATCGGGGACATGGCGGCCCGGATCGCCCTGCAGCGGGGCTTCCGCGTGATCGGCGTCGACCGGGTCCCCGAGCGGCTCGCCCGGGTGAAGGCACGCGGTGCCGAGGTGATCGACCTGGGCGCCGTCGACGACGTCGGCGAGGAGGTGCGCTCCCTCACCGCCGGCCGAGGGGCCGACTCGGTCATCGACGCGGTCGGCATGGAGGCCCACGGTTCACCCGTGGCCGCGGTGGGACAGCGCATCTTCAGCGCCCTGCCCAAACGGCTGACCGCGCCGCTGATGACCAAGGTCGGCCTCGACCGGATGGCGGCGATCTACACCGCCATCGACGCGGTCCGTCGCGGCGGAACGGTGTCGATCATCGGCGTCTACGGCGGACAGTCCGACCCGATGCCGATCATGACGATGTTCGACAAGCAGCTCCAGCTGCGCATGGGCCAGGCGAACGTCAAGCACTGGGTCGACGACATCATGCCGCTGCTGACCGATGACACCGATCCGCTCGGGACCGAGGACTTCGCGACCCACCAGGTGCCGCTCACGGACGCGCCCACGGCGTACGACTCGTTCCAGAAGAAGCAGGACGGGACCGTCAAGGTGGTCTTCAAGCCGTAGTGGTCCCACGGCCCTCCGGGTCGGTCGGGCCACGCCTGGTGGCCCATCCCCGCGTGCGGGCGACAGCTGCGGCCACCCAGGACCAGCGCCGGCCTCGTGGAGGGCGCACGGCATCCTCACCGTGGCCGGCGACGGTGGCCGCCGGCGGGAGTGCGGGGGTGACGACGGGCGGCAGCGGGCGGACCTGCCTGATGCGGGCGAGGATCCTCGCCCGGAGCTCCGGAGGAGGTGGGAGCGCCGTCACCTGTGACAGCAGTGCGGTCCCCTCGCGCAGTCCGACGAACTCGGCACGACACTCGGAGCAGTCCGCGAGATGGTCGGCGAAGGCGACCCGCTGGCTCTCGTCGAGAGCGTCCAGCACGTAGGCGCCGGCGAGCAGATGGACCACGTGAGTCATCGGCTCGTCACTTCCCTCGCGGCGCGGCACGGAGCGGGCGCGCGGCCCGGCTCCTGGTGGACGAGCGACGATGCGAGGTCCGGGCACCGGGCCCGGCCCCGCATCGTCGCCGTGGAGCACTGACCTACTTGGTGTTGACGGTGATCTTCGCGATCCCGACCAGCAGGCCGGGCTTGACCGCGTCGGTCTTGAACGTGTCGTTGAGCAGCGGCGCGGCCACCTCGGAGATCTTGACCTCGGTGCCCTCGAGCACGGCCGTGCCGCCCTCCGCCGCGAGCGGCTCCAGGGTGCGGCCGTCGAGGGAGAACAGGTACGCGCTGGTCACGGCGGTCTCACCGTTGACGGCCACGTCGCCGTACACCCGCGAGACGCCCGGGTCGACGTTCAGGTTGGTCAGCTCGACCGTGGTCTTGCCCGCGGTCAGCGAGAGACCGGAGTTCTCGTGCTGCAGCTGGCCGATGACGTACGGCGAGACCTCGCCCGGCTTGAACACCGTGACGTTGCCGCCGGTGATCGGGAAGACCAGCGAGCCGGCCTCCAGCGTGGCGTCGCCCACGACGCCCGGGGTCAGCTTGAGCTGGGTCAGCGCGTCCACGAAGCCCTGGTCGAGCTTCACCGCGGTGCTGTCACCGCTCAGGGCGTCGATCGAGGCGACCGCCTTGGGAGCGGACTGCGACGACGAGCTGTTGCCGGTGGACGCCTCGCTGTCCTGCGAGCAGGCGGCCAGCGGAACGGCGAGAAGGGCCAGGCCGGCCAGGCCGGCGAGGGTGCGCTTGGAGTGTTTGATGCGCATCGGAATGCACGTCCTTCGTTGATGTCGAGGTGACGAGACCGTGTCGGTCCCTCGTCATCAAGTCATTCGACGCGGACGGCGAACCGGATTGGTCACCGCCGGAGCCCGCCCCCGACCGTGCGGTCGGGTCAGCCGCGTCTGCCGAACACCTGCGCGACGTACCAGACCCCGTCGCTCCTCCGGGCCGCCAGGCCCATGCCGCGGTAGCTGCGGCTGAGAATGTTGGCGCGGTGGCCGGGCGAGTTCATCCAGGCGCGCACGGTGGCGCGGCCCGACGGGTAGCCGTAGGCGACGTTCTCCCCCACCGCCACCAGGTTGCAGGCCCGCAGGACGCGCCCGAGGTCCTGGTGGAACATCCGGTCCTGCTCGGCCATCCGGATCGCCTGCCGCCGGGCGAATCGCTGGAGGCAGTCGCCCCGGGAGAGCCGGGCCAGGTCGTGGGCGGCACGGCGTTCGTTGGTCGCACGGAAGGCGCCGTTGGCGTAGTCGCCGGCGCTGACGGCCTGGGCCGGCACCGGGGTGCCGACGAGGACGACGAGCGCGGCGACAGCTGCGGCGAGCGCGCGGGCGGGGTGGAGGATCATGACTTGTTCCTGACGGTCACCGACGAATCCCCCGATGGTGAGCGTCACTCACCAGTTGGGTACACCGTGCCCTCCCCCGGGCCCGACGTCAAGGCGACGCGGTCGCCAGTGCCTGCTCCGAGGTCGACGGCTCGGCCGACGGGCTGGCCGAGGGGCTGGTGCTCTGGCTCGGCTGCTCCGAGGGCGCTGCGCTGGGCGACCCACTGGGCGCCGGGCTCGGCGACGCGCCCGGCGACCCGCTCGGTGACCCGCTGGGCGAGTCGCCCGGTGACCCGCTGGGCGACGCGCTGGGTGGCTCGCTCGGCTCGGTGCCGTCCGCCTCGTCCGGCACCCGGGAGGGGTCGGCGTCGATGACCTCGAGGATCCGGTCCTGGAAGCCCTCGAGGGCACCCTGGAGCTCGGAGAGACTGCGCTCGGTGATGCTCCGGGCGTACGTCGCGATCTCGGCCCACAGCTCCCGCAACGCCGCCATGCCGTCCTCGCTCAGCGGACCGTCGAGGGTGACGACCAGCTGGCTGGCCAGCGCGTAGGTCAGGCAGGAGACACAGTTGTAGTTGACCGCGGTCGCCAGGTTGGCCGGCACCACGGTGTCCGCGTCGCCGACGATCAGCACGACCTGGAAGCTCACCGCGACCGCGGCGCAGTTCTGGCAGCTCGCCGCGGCGTACGCCTCGTTGGTGTTGGTGACCGGGTCGTCGCCGTCGACCCAGACCATCGCGAAGGCCAGGTCGTAGACCACGGTGTCGTCGGTCGTGTTGACCGCGAGCGCCTGGTTGTCTCCCTCGTCGGGCGGCAGCGGCTGGTCGAACGGGAAGATCCACGTGTTGGGCTCACCGGTGCCGCCGGCGACGCCGGTGCCGCCGGAGTCGTCCGGCGTGCCGTCCGGGTCGGGCTCGGGGGTGTCCCCTCCCTCGCGCGGGACCATCACCATCGCCAGGCTGGGCTCGGCCTCGGTGGGCCGGACACCCTCGGGCAGCAATGCCTCGGTCCGCCCGCGCTGGCCCTCGGTCAGGGGACCGTCGCCGACCCGCGCCTGCGGCTCCGCTCCGGGCAGTGCCTGTCCGAGCGTGCCGCGTTCGTACGCCGCGATCGGGCGGTAGGTGTCCTCGCGCGGCCACCACGTCCACACCAGGCCCGCGACCAGCGCCATCGTGGTGACGACCGCGAGGCTGCGGCGCAACGGCTTGCCGTCGGTGCGTCGCCACACGCCGCCACCGACCTGACGCACCAGGCGGGTCAGGATGTAGCCGATCCCGGCGATCGGCAGCACCAGCGCGAGGATCGAGATCGCCCGAGCGAGCACGGCGAGCACGTCGCCGTCGGACCAGTAGGCGCCGAGCAGGTCGGTCTGCTGCCCGAGGCTCACCCACGCCGTGGCCAGCACCCGCGGCAGCGAGAGCACCATCAGGAACAGCGCGAACGCCAGCAGCGGCACCACTACGAGCACCCAGGCGGTGACGACCAGCCGGGCCCAGGGCTTGAGCGCGGTCGCCGACGGGTCGCGCCAGCGCCACGGCAGCATGCCGAGCAGGGTGGGCTTGATCCGGTGGTAGAGGTCGGGCACGCCGGTGAGGTCGGCGAGCACGTGGTAGCCGTCGAAGCGGATCAGTGGCGTCAGCTGCCGCAGCATCTGCAGGATCTGGGTCGCGACCACGAGCAGCAGGGCGTCGTACCCGGTGGCCCACCAGACGCCGACGACGCCGAGCGCGACGATCGCGTTGAAGTAGAGGCCGCCGAGGTCCGTGCGGAGCCGGCCGCCGCGGCCCAGCCGGTAGGAGTCGGTGACGTCGGTGTAGAACGCCGGCCAGAAGAGATAGAGCCCCATCCCCATCACACCGGGGGTGGAGCCGCCGCGGCGGGCGGCGGCGGCGTGCCCGAACTCGTGGAAGCCGGCGGAGAGGATGGTGACCACGAAGATCAGCACCAGCAGCCCCGGCTTGTGCAGCGCCTCGTGGGTCGCCGAGGCGAGGCCCTTGGAGAACAGCAGCCACCAGGAGACGTAGAGGAAGCCGGCCACGATCGCCAGCACCAGGACCGGGTTGAAGAGCGCGGCGAACGGCCTGGTGATCCGGTTCGTCTTCACCGGGTCGGTGACGGCGTAGCGCATCCGCAGGCCGAGCAGCGGGTTGGACTTCTTCAGCTCCGGCTCGGAACCGTCGGCCTTGAGGAGCACGCCGATCGGTCGCAGCTTCTCGTCGACCAGGGTGGCGATGTTGGCGGCGCTGACCTGTCTGCCGTACGCCGTGGTGACCTCGGCGGCGATCTCGTCGTACGTGCGCTGACCGTCGATCGCGCCGAGGACCGCGAACAGCAGCGGGGTCAGCTGGATCATCTGCCCGTCGGCACGGCGCACCAGCGACGGAGGCTCCTTGTAGCCCGAGCCGGGCATCACACCGATGAGGTGGATGCCGTCGGCGGGGGCCGGAACGTCCGGACGCGACACATCAGGACGCGACGACGCCGTGGCGTCGCCGCGTCCTGCCGGCGGGGAGATCGTCACCGAGTGCTACGGAGTGCTGGTCGGCGCGGGCTCGGTCTCGGGTGCGCCCTGGTCGGTGGTGTCGGTGGGCGCCGGAGCCGGCTCGGCAGGTGCCGGCTCGGCGGGTGCGGGCTCGGTGCTGCCGCCGCCGTCGGTCGGGACCTGGTCGGACTGGTCGATGTCCGAGGTCTGGTCGGCGTTGGCCGTCGCGTCGCCGGAGATGTCCTGGTTGATGACCGCCTCCTGCTGGGCGACCGCCGTGGCACTCGAGTCGATGGACCCGATGTTGGCCGCGACCGCGGCGTCGATCGGGGCCGCGACGTTGGCGTTGGCCGCCACCGCGCCGTTGATGGGCGCGGTGAGGTCGAGGTCGGCGGCCAGGTCGACGTCCACGTTCAGCAGGTTGCCGTCGAGGGTCGCGCCCAGGTCCGGGAGCTCGGCGTCGGGGAGACCCACCGGCGGGAGGTCGACGTCGGGCAGCCCGTCGGTCGGCAGCCCGTCGGTCGGCACGGTGCCATCGGTCGGGACGGTGCCGTCGGTCGGGACGGTGCCGTCGGTCGGCACGGTGCCATCGGTCGGCAGGTCCGTCGGCAGCGCGCCGTCGGTGGGCACCGCCGGGGCGTCGAGGTTGGCGCCCTCCACACCGCCGCCGTCGGCGGTCAGGGTGGCGCCGTCGCCGCTGTCGGCGGCCGGGGCGTCGGTGCTGGCAGCGCCGTCCGTCGGGGCCGCGTCGCTGCTGTCGATGGTGCTGTCCTGGACCGAGGTGGCCGCGGCGTCACCGGTGACGCCCTGGTCGATCGTCGCCGACTGGCTGGCCAGTGCCTGCGCCTCGGAGCCGGAGGACAGGATGTTGGCGCCGACGGCGGCGTCGATGGGCGCGGCCACGTTGGCGTTGGCGGCCACCGCCAGGTCGACCGGCGCGGCGACGTCGAGGGCCAGGTCGAGGTCGGCGTTGAGGTCGAGGATCGAGACGACCTCCTTGTCGGGGAGGGCGGTGCCGGCCTCGCCGGCCAGCTCGGCCTCGGACAGTCCGGACTGCTCGTCGTTGCTCATGAAGATCCATTCCCGGCTCCGGCGGGTCACGCCGGGTCCTGGCTCGAGTGCGCTTTGCGGATGTGTACCCCTCCCAACGAGGGTGTATGCACGAGGTTCCGTATCAGTGGGCGGCCCATCGCCTCCTCGGGAGGCAGACGGCGGCTCCATGTCCCGCGAGAGGGGTGTCCCGTGCCCGAGATCGGTGGCTACACGGTCAAGACCTACCGCTACCTGCGCCTGGCCATGGTGACGATGCTGCTGCTCCTGGCGGTGGCGGTGCTCATCGAGTGGCAGCACACCGATCCGGGGTGCTTCCAGACCTCGATCAGCGCCTACTACTACACCCCGGCTCAGGCGATCTTCGTCGGCACGCTGATCACGGTCGGCGTGTGCATGGTGGTGCTCAAGGGCAGCACCGAGTGGGAGGACATCCTGCTCAACCTCGGCGGCATGCTGGCACCCGTGGTGGCGCTGGTGCCGACGCCGGGGGCGGGTCGCTGCTTCTCGGTCGCCGGCGCCCAGCCGGACATCGCGGCGAACGTCGCCAACAACATCCCGGCGATCTTCGTCGCCGGCGTGGTCGGGCTGGTGGTCACCTTCTGGATCGGGCAGCGCGACGGGGGGCACGATCCCCAGCACCTGCTCGGCATGGCGGTCGCCGGCCTCGTGCTGGTGGGCGGCTTCGCGTGGTTCCTGGCCGCTCGCGAGCACTTCATCGCCAACGCCCACTACGGCGCGGCGTTCCCGTTGTTCGCCTGCATCGTCGCCGTCGTGGTGATCAACGCACGGTGGTACGGCGCCCGGTCGGGCAACACGGCCCTCACCCAGGTGCTCCGCAACCGCTACGCCGTCATCGCGGCCCTGATGGTCCTGCTCCCGGTGGCGATGTGGCTGATCTCGCTCGCCGTCGAGTGGGACCACCTGGTGCTGTGGGTCGAGGCCACCCTGCTGGTGCTGTTCGCGGCGTTCTGGGTGATCCAGACGCGTGAGCTGTGGACCGAGGGTGTCCGCGAAGCGCCGCCCGCGGTCGGCTGATCGCTAGGGGCGGCGCCTGGCGTTGTCCTCCACACGCACGTCGTGGATGCCGGAAGCCGCGTGCCGGGCACCACTGAAGGCGTCGCTCGCCCAGGTATCGGCATCGATCGACGCGCGGCCACCCCGGAACGCCCAACCGGTCTGACTCCAGAGGGGGAACTCCCACGTGAGGCCGTCCGGGCCGCACCTGATGAAGGCGTCCTCGTTGTAGCCCTGCGCCACCCCGTCCCCGACGCGCTGGCTGGCCGAGATGGTCAGGTAGGTCTCCGCAGGGTTGGTGCACGTGGTGGTCCCCCGCACGAACAGCCGCCCGGACACGTCTCCGGCGTACACGTCGTCGATGTTGGTCGTGACCGCGAAGGGCACCGGTTCGTAGAGGCGGAGCACCGCCCGCCTGCCCTTCCGGGCGGGGTTGCAGCACCTGCTCACCGCGATCCAGTACCGCTCCCCCGCGGTGAACTCGAGCTCGACACCGGCGGGGTAGCCGCTCCTGCAGGCGACCAGCTCCCGGGCGGACCGCGGACCGGCGAAGACGGCCAGCTGGGTGTGGTAGTTGCTGCCCACCGTCGCCGCCCGCAGGGTCCTGGTGGTGGCGGGGCGATAGCGGTACCAGACGCTGGACCCGCCGACACACTTCCCGTCCCTCGGCGACGAGGTCGCCTGCTGGGTCCGCACGGTGAACGTGGCGGGCACCGTCCTGATCGGGACGGCCGCGCGGATGGAGTCGTTGCCGGGCGGGGCGGCGTACGCCGCGGGCACGGCCACGGCCGCGCTGGCGAGGAGCACGCCCGCGAGCGCGACGGCCTGGGAACGAGGGTGACGGACGATGCTCATGGCGACCTCCGGGAAGGGGACAGCGCGGGGGACGCGGATCCGCGCGATGTCCCTCCAGTCGAGCGCACGGCGGAGGGAGGCACCATCCGCACATCTACGGATGGCACCGCCAGGGGCGGGTGACCGCCCGGCCGGGCTACAGACACAGCGGCGGGGTGGTCGGGAGAATCGAGGGCGAAGGGGGCCCCGTCGGGAGGGCGATCATGGCGAGCGTTGCACAGCGTTGGGACGAGTGGCTGGACCTGGTGAGCGGTCTCGCGGCTCATCCGTCCCCGACCTTCCCCCGGGCCGAGGTGGGGCGCCAGCTGGCGGAGTCGTTCGCCACCCGGGTGTCGTGGAGCTGGATCGACAGCGGCGCCGTCGGCTCGGAGCGGCGGTCCAGCCCCGACATGGCGGGATCACCCGCGACCCGGTCGGTCGTCCTCACCGAGTCCGGCACGGACTACTGCGACGAGGACGTCGAGCTGGCCCGGCTGATCCAGCCGCTGCTGGCGTTGCTGGCCCGGCAGGTCGACCTCCTGAACGGGCTGGGCTGCCCCGAGGCCTCCGGCGCCGGCCTGACGGCGCGGGAGGTCGTGGTGCTGCGGCTGCTCTCCGAGGGGCGCACCGCGGTCTCGATCGCGCACGCGCTGCGGGTCTCGCCGCGCACGGTGCACACGCACCTGTCGCACGTCTACCGCAAGCTCGGCGTCTGTGACCGGATGGGGGCCGTGCTGACGGCCCAGGAGCTGGGCGTCCTGAAGTAGGTCAACTCACAACGCGCCGCGGCGCATCCGAGAGGAGCAGACATGTCCGTCACCGACACGGAGTCGACGATGCGTGGCTACATGGACGCCATGCTGGGCGGTGGCGACTTCGCCGCCTTCTTCAGCGAGGACGTCCGCTGGACGACGATGGAGACCGGCGACGAGGTCACGGGCCGCGAGGCGGTCCGGGACTACATCGTCGCGCTGCACAGCCAGCTGTTCGAGGCGACGCCGGAGCTGCGGGGTCTCGCCGTGACGGACGGCGTGGTGGGCCTGGAGGCCGACTTCGTGGCCACGCACGTCGCTGAGTTCGCCGGAGTGCCGCCGACCGGAGCCCAGGTCCGGTTGCCGTACGCCATCTTCTACGACATCAGCGGCGGCAGCATCACCGCGCTGCGGGCGTACTTCCCGATCGCCGCCCTGGTCCAGCAGCTGCAGGCGACCGCCGGCGGGTGAGTCTGGCGACTCGACGGATCCGGCGGTCACGCGAGTCGCAGGAACTCGAGGTGCGCCTCGTACTGGTTGAGGCAGTCGTGGATGATCTGGGTGGTCGAGTAGCCCATCACGTCGTAGTCCTGCCCGCCACCGGCGGTGTGCACTTCCAGACGGGCGTATCGGTCGCGGTCGCCGATCATCCGGCCGCCGTACGTCGGCACCGGTGACTCGTGGACCTGGACCCGGTAGACGAAGGGGTCGTCGCCGCCGACCGTGCGCAGCTCCACCCAGGTCAGCCCGCCGTCCTCGTCGTCCTCGTCGACCTCGGCACCCCCCACACCCTGGTTGACCTCGGTGGGCAGCCCCCGCTCCTCCAGCTCGTGGGCGACGTCGCTCAGCGCGGGTCGAACGACGGAGTCGAGGTACGCCGTCGCAGCCTCGACGTCGACGAAGTTGACCGCGCGGGCCAGCCGGGCCTTCCACGACCAGTCGTCGCGCCCCTCGCCGTCGGCGTCGCGGCCCATCAGCATCAGCGGCGACGCGCGATTCCCGGACTCGGCGC
Source organism: uncultured Actinomycetota bacterium (assembly GCA_963767955.1). Lineage (GTDB taxonomy): Bacteria > Actinomycetota > Actinomycetes > Propionibacteriales > Nocardioidaceae > Nocardioides. Next base: position 2,106,406 of record CAVYGA010000003.1, read on the forward strand.
GCCGGCCCTCGACCCGCAGCGCCTTGTGCAGGCCGAGCATGACCAACACGATCACGAAGGCGAACGGCAGGCCGAAGATGACCGTGGCGTACTGCAGGGCGTAGATGCCGCCCACCGCCAGCACGGCGATCGTGAGCAGCCCGGTCGCGGAGGCCCACACGATGCGCAGCCAGGGCGCGGCGTCGTCCTGGACCGAACGCAGCTCGGAGGAGAGGTTGCCCATCACCAGAGCACCGGAGTCTGCTGAGGTGACGTAGAAGAGGAGGCCGACGAAGACCGAGACGCCGATCACTATGCCGGACAGGGGGTAGTCCTCCAGCAGGGAGTAGAAGCCCGCCTCCGGGGAGGCCAGCGCCGCGTCGGCGAACGCGTCGTCACCGCCACGGATCCGCTCGAGGGCGGCGTTGCCGAAGATCGAGATCCACATGACGATGTAGGTGAACGGGATGATCATCGTCCCGGCGACGAACTGCCGGATGGTCCGACCGCGAGAGATGCGGGCCAGGAACAGCCCCACGAAGGACGCCCACGCGATCCACCACGCCCAGAAGAAGAGCGTCCACAGCGACATCCACTCGGTCGCACCGTCGAACGCGAAGGTCTCCATCGTCTTGCGGGGGAAGGTCTGGGCGTAGTCGCCGACGTTCATGACCACGGCGTTGAGGATGAAGCCCGTGCGGCCGGTCAGCAGCACGTAGGCGGCCAGACCCAGGGCCAGGATGACGTTGAGCTGGGACAGCAGGCGGATGCCTCGGTCGACACCCGTGGTGGCCGAGACCGCGGCCATGGCCACCGCGAGCACGACGAGGCCGATCTGGGCGCTGATGCCGATAGGGACGCCGAACAGGATGTTGAGACCCTGGTTGAGGAACACCACGCCGATGCCCAGGCTGGTCGCGACCCCGAAGATGGTGCCGAGCACGGCCGCCGTGTCGACGGCGTGGCCGAGCCCGCCGTCGACCCGTCGCCCGAAGATCGGGTACAACGCGGATCGCACCGCGAGCGGCAGGTTCATCCGGTAGGTGAAGTAGCCGAGCGCCATCCCCATCAGGGCGTAGAGGCCCCACCCCGAGATCCCGTAGTGGAACAAGGTCCACACCGTCGCCTCGCGGGCGGCCGCGATGGTCTCGGGGTCTCCGGTCGGCGGCGCCATGTACTGGCTGACGGGCTCGGCGACCGCGTAGAACATCACGTCGGTGCCGATGCCGGCAGCGAAGAGCATCGAGGCCCAGGCGAACGTGGAGAACTGCGGCTTGGAGTGGTCAGGGCCGAGCTTGATCGATCCGTAGCGAGAGACGGCCAGGTAGAGCACGAACACCAGCACCACCGTGGTCAGCAGCACGTAGAACCACCCGAACCAGTCCACCACCCGGGCCACGGCCTCTCCGATGACCGACTCGGCCTGGTCAGGGGCGAAGATCGCCCAGGTCGCCATGACCAGGACACCGATCACCGCCGAGTAGAACACCGGCTTGCGGATCGGAGGCCCGTCCGTGAGGAACGCCCACCGGCCGCTCTTCACGAGGGAATCAGCGGTCTCGGTCGTCATCGCGGTCTCCTCAGCTCCGGCGGCTCAGGCTGGCGCCTGAACGGGCACGTGGTGTCGCTGGAAACATGATGGACCTCGCAGGCCGGGTAGGTCACCCGGTGCCGCGTGCAGCGTCTCGGCCCCGGCCTCGGCGGTGTCCAGACCATCCCCGTCGCTCGTTGCTTCAGTTCACCTTTGAGCGTATTGTACGCCACATGACGAAGTATCTGGATCCAGGGGACCCGACGCTCGACCGCGTCTTCCTCGCTCTCGGCGATCCCTCCCGGCGCCACATCCTCGGCCAGCTGGCCGAGCGTGGGTCGCTTGGTGTGGGAGAGGCCAGCACCGGCCTGGCGCTGTCCCCGGCGGGGATCACCAAGCACGTGAAGGTGCTGGAGGACGCGGGCCTGCTGTCCCGCCGGCTGGACGGTCGCCGACACGTCCTCAGCCTCGAGTCCGACCGGCTGCTGCTCGCCGAGGACTGGATCGACCGCTACCGGTCGCTGTGGACACAGAGCCTGGCCCGGTTGGAATCCTTGGCGGCCGAGATCGAGGGCCACCCCGACCACGCACCCGTCGAAGGTGAATCACGATGACCGAACCCGTGCAGCTGTCACTCGAGGTCGACCGGCTGGTCGACGCCAGACCGGAGACGGTGTTCCGGCTCCTCACCGAACCGGCCCTGTATGCCCGGTGGTTCGGCCCCGACGGCTCCCAGGTGACCGTCGAGGAGATGGACGTCCGCCTGGGCGGCCGGCTCGAGCTGGCCATCCACATCCCGGCGGCGGGCATCACCGTGGGGATCGAGGGCTTCTACGAGGTCATCGAGCCTGTCACCCGACTCGTGCACACCTGGCGCACCCTCGACGAGGAGCTCGTCACGACGGTGACGTTCGGCCTCGAGCCACAGGGGACGCGGACGCGGTTGGTCGTCACTCACCGCGGCTTCGTCGACCCGGTCGACCTGGAGAGCAACCAGGGGGGCTGGGTCGACCACCTCGCCACGCTGGCCCACCTGGCGACCGAGCTCGAGACGAGCTCGTCATGATCACTCGCACCGCCGTCACCGACACCACCGCGGCGCGCTGGACGGGCCCGGCCGCGGCCGTCTCGCTGGCGCTGTGGGGCCTGCTCCACCTGGTGGGCGGGGCCTCACTCGTCGCCATGGGCGCCAGCGAGGGGCTGAACACGCTCGGCCCCAATGCGCCCACCTCGGCGCCCCGTGACGGCGGCGAGGCCGCCGAGGCGCTCCTGCACTTCCACGGCCTCAACATCGCCGCCGCCGGACTTGCCGTCCTGGTCCTGGCGTTCGCGTGGCACCACTCGCACCGGGTCTGGCAGGCGACCGTGGGCCTCGGCGTCGCGCTGGTCCTGGACAGCGGCCTGCTCCTCTTCCTCGTGATCCCCGGACTGCTGCCCGCCAGCCAGGGTCTTCTCGGGCCGGGCCTGCTGGCCGTGGCGGCAGCCTGCTATCTGACGCATCTCGCCGCCCGGCCGGCGACCGCGGGGGCCTGACCGAAACCCCATCCCGTCCACAGCAAAGGCAGAACCATGACACCTCTTGACGGCCTCTCCCTCGCCCTCGACACGGTCGGTGACCTCATCGACGCGAGTCCCATCGAGCCCGCCGCGCTGGCTCGCCCCACACCGTGCAGGTCCTATGACGTGGCGGCCCTGGCGGACCACGTCCGTGACACCCACCTCCTCCTCATCAACGCAGCCGCCGAGACACATGTCGAGAGCGACCGAGCCTTGGCCGAGATCCACCGGGACCTCGCCGAGAACGCCGTCAAGGCATGGAATGTCAGAGGCGTGGACGGCACTGTCGACCTCGCCGGCAACGAGGTGCCCGCGGGCTTCGCCCTGGCGCTGCACACCGTGGAGACCGTGGTCCACGGATGGGACCTCGGCCGCGCGCTCGACCGGGCCTTCCTCCCCGCCCAGGACCTCGTCGACCACGTCTGGTCCCTGCTTCCCCTCGTGGTCTCGGACCAGGCCAGGGGCACCCAGGAGGGTGCCGCCTACCTGCCGGCCGTCCCGGTCCCGAACGACGCCCCACTCCTCGACCAGGTCATCGCGTTCACCGGCCGCACCCCCGCCTGGACTCCGGACCCAGGCAGCGCGCCGACAGAGGATCGCTGACCCGACGGGACCATCCAGCAGGCCGTCCGAGAGCACGAACTAGTGCCCTGCTCCCGGGGTCTCCCCACTCGGGGTCGGTGGTGAGACCTCCGGTCGGAACGGGTTGCCGGAGCCTTTCGTGCAGTACAGCCGCAAGCTCTCCAGGTAGTAGGCCCAGTTGAAGGTGTAGATGGCGTAGTCGTCGTCGCTGAGCTCCGTTGCGTAGTCCTGCCTGAACCGCACTCTCGTCGCACCGTCGTGGTCCGCGAGATCGAACACGAACGAGTTGTCGGTCCACTGCTCCACGCCGCCGACGCACGCCCAAGCGACACCGTCGACCGGGTTGGCCTGGGTGACCCGCATGACGGGGTTGAAGTCACCGCCGAAAGTGAACTCGATCCGGCCGCCGAGACTGGCGTCTCCGCTGACCGATGTCGTCCACCAGGCAGCCAGACCGTCAGTCGTTGACAGCGCCGCGAAGACGCTGCCTCGGGACGCGGCCACATCGACGAGTAGCAGGATCGTCTTCATGGTGTCTCTCCTTGACTGGCTCGGCTCGGTCGGCGACCGACAGCTGCGGCTCGTCTCGACGCGACGGACTCCTCTGCAGGCAGACTCGCGTGCCACCAGTCCCGGAGCGACGTCGCGAACAGGTCGGGCGCGTCGTTCATCGGGAAGTGGTTGCCGTGGTGCACCACCACCTGGTGGCAGGTCGGAAACATCTGCCTCCATTGGCTTTGAAAGCGCATCGGATCGTTGCGCTGGCCGAAGATGGTGAGCACCGGCCGGTCCGCCAACTCGCCGGTCAGAGCTGAGGCGATCGACTCCAACCATGACCTGGAACGCGCGGCATCGCCCATCAGGTCGTGGAACGCCATCCGTTGATCGTGGTCACGGGTTGGGCCGAGGAACGCCGCTCGGCCGATCGGGTCTAGTCGGCGGCCTGCCCCGAAGCGACTCGCGGTGGCTCTGGGGATGGCGTTGGTGGACACGTTGAGGGCGCGGATCGGGCGCGCGCCCATCAATCGCAGCATCCCCCGCAGCAGCCGCTGTCGGGGCCACCAGGCGAATGTCTGTGACAGCACCAAGCCCCGGACTCGGCTCGCGTGGGTGGCCGCGAAGCCGAGTCCAACAGGTCCTCCCAGGTCGTGCAGCACCAAGGTGATGTCGCGCAGGCCGAGCCGGTCGACGAGGTCAGCGAGGACCGCTGAGTGGCTGGCGAGCCCGATCCGACAGTCCGCTCCCGCTGGTGAGAGCCCCGAGCCTGGAAAGTCCAACGCGACGCACCGGAAGTCGCGAGACAGGTCGCGGATGACGTCGCGCCAGATGAAGGACCACATGCCCGCGTGGACGAACAGCAGCACCGGGCCGGCGCCCTCGTCGGTGTAGTGGACCGGACCGGAAGCCAGATTCACGGAGCGAAGCGAGAACGGCCACTGCGTCTCCGGAAGCCAGTCAGGTCGTGGCAGTGTGGATGGGCTCGGGGACTCGTCGGTTGTCATCGGCACTCCTCGCGGTCATGACGCTCGGACGTGGTGGTAGGCAGTCACATCCGAGGCACTTGATTCGTCTCTATATGAGGACGACGCAGCGGCGGAGGATGTGACCTATGGACAGCCAGACCGACTCGGCTTCCGACTTCGAGGCGCACCGCGACCGACTGCGCTCGCTTGCCTACCGGATGCTCGGCAGCCTGAGCGAAGCAGACGACGCGGTGCAGGACACCTGGCTCCGGCTGGAACGGGTCGACCCCAGCGACATTGATGACCTGCGGTCGTGGCTGACCCGGGTCACCGGCCGGATCTGTCTGGATCGGCTCACGTCAGCTCGCGCCCGCCGCGAGACGTACGTCGGCGACTGGTTGCCCGAACCATTCGTCGGTCAGGAGACAGCAACCGACCCGGCTGAGCAGGTCGCCCTCGATGAGTCGGTCGCCGCCGCACTGCTGCTCGTGCTGGAGACCCTGACCCCCGCCGAGCGGACTGCCTTCGTACTCCACGACGTGTTCGCGGTGCCCTTCGACGAGATCGGCATCGTGGTCGGGCGCTCAGCCAGCGCCGTACGGCAACTGGCCAGCCGCGCTCGTCGTCGGGTGAAAGCCCGCAGGCCGCGCTTCGACACCGACATGGCGCAGCAGCACGGCGTCATCACCGCATTCCTACGTGCCGCTCGCGACGGCGACCTGGACGGGCTGATCCGAGTGCTCGATCCCGACGTGGTGTGGCGCAGCGACGGAGGCGGCCAGCTCCCTGCTCCACGGCGCCCCATCCACGGGGCCGCACCAGTTGCCGCAATGGTGCTGCGCCAGGGCAGCACCTACGCCTCGAACGCTCGCATCGTCACCGTCAACGGCTCACCCGGAGTGAAGGTGGCCGACGAAGAACGCCTCTACGGCGTGATCGCCTTCGCTGTCACCGACGGGCGAATCGCCGAGGTCTACGCCGTCTACAACCCGCACAAGCTCCAGCACGTTCTCATCTCCTGAACACGGCGATCGTGAGACCCACCCGCACCGCCCGTCGCCCAGTCCGGGCGTCAGTCCTCCTGCTCCAGCACCACCACGAGCCGGCCCCCCTCCAGTCGGAGCACGTAGGTGTACCGGCCCGGCGGAAGATCGGGCTGCGCGTCGCCGTCGTAGGGCAGGTGCACCAGGTCGACGCCGGGCCCGGACGCCTCGATCGCCGGGTAGCGCTGAACGACGTCCGCCGGGCGCCAGGACGAGACCGCGCCCGGCGGGAGGGATCCCAGCGACTGGAATCCCTCCCCTCCCCTGATCCGGACCTCGTCGAGCATCTCACCGGTGTCGTTCCGCACGCTGATCTCACTCATCGGCTCGCCGATCACGCCAGGAAGTCGATGCCGCCGCTGATGATGTCGATGCGTCGTTCAGCCGCGGTCCCCGACCCGGTCTTCACCCCGATGGAGATGCCGGTCCCCCAGAACACATCGGGCTTGTGGGCGACCCCGAACACCGCGAACGGCTGGCTGCCGGAGAGGTTCACGAACTGGTGGGCGGCGATCCGGCTGGAGCCGTCGTAGATGTGCACGTCCCGGACGACTGCCTTGGGACCCCCCGTCACGAACCGCAGCATCGCGCGGCAGATCGCCAGCCGGTTGCCCTTCGTGATCACCGGCGTCGGGATCGGCAGGTGGTACCAGTTGGTCGTGTCGGCCTTGCCGACCACCCGGGTGAAGAACCCGAACTTCCGCATCGACGCCACATTGGCTTCGCGCTCGATCTGGAGGTCGGTGCCGTGGGCCCAGCTGGCGTACTCGATGGGGAACCCGCCGTACAGGCTCGTGATGCCCGCGATGTCGTCGTCGACCACCTTGCGGTAGGGCCCGCCGTAGAAGGGCGCCATCAGAGCACCAGCGACGCTGCTGTGGTCCAGGCCGAGCGAGTGGCCGAACTCGTGGGCCGCGACGGTCACGAGGTCGATCTTGCCGGCTCCGGTCGGGACGTTGACCGTCCAGGTCTCGTCCTCGTCGAAGTGTGCGTCACCCATGATGGCGCTGGGGGCCGCCGGTGGCACGGACGGGAAGAACGCGTGCGCGAGGACGCTGCCCGGCCCGTCGAAGGGGAACCCGTCACCGTGGTCGTCGGGCACGAAGCGGATGACGATCTCCGGCCCCGTCGACAGTGGCACCCGCGTGAAGCGGAGCGGGGTGTACCCCGCCCACAGGGAGAACGCCTGCTCCACGGCGAGCGCGACCTCGCCCTCCGTGAGCTCCGGCGTGAAGTTCTGGAAGGCGTAGCGCAGGTTGGTGGTGGCCCACCTCCGGCCGGAGGTGGTGAACTCGGCAAGGCCGGGGCCGTCCAGGTTGGCGCAGCGCGGCTGGTTCATCTTCGCGGCCGTGGCCTCGTCGACCACGCCTGTGCGAGGCAGGTTCGCGAAGGACTGGAACTCCTCGATCGCGGCTTTGGTCGGGGCGTCGAGCTTGCCCTTCTTCGCGCCGCTGGGGCGACCTGCGATCGAGGCCACGTCGTCGCCCTCGCCCAGGGGGAAGGCCGGAGCCCCGAAGTCACCCTCGGGAGCCTCGCCGAGGTAGCCGAACCGCTTGAGGTAGTCCTGGACGGCAGTGACCTCGGCCACTGCGGACTTGGTGGTGAGGCCGGCGCTGATCTGCTTCTTGGAACGAGACATGGAGGAACTCCTCTGTCCGGGGGCCATGACAGGAGGGACGGTCGTCCCGAGACGTCGACACGTCGGCCGCGGTCAGTTGGAGCTCGCCACCTGGTGCCTCGGATGGGATCGCCCGTCGTGGGGGTGTGAAGCCTTGGGCGTCACCCTCTTTCCTAGCGCAGTGGGCTCGTCGGTCGCGTGGCACGTTGTGACTAAATCCCGCGAGTACGTGCGGCATTGACCGCAGCGATGGGGGCCACGGCAGTCTTGAGCCATGGGCCACCTGGTCGAACGAGTCCGCGTTGGCGCGGTGCTGGAGAAGGGCGTGCTCGTGGAACGACCCGCCCTCGTGGGCGACCTACCGGCAGAGCATCGGAGACCCGGGGCCGGGACGGAGGTCGGGTTCCTGCGCTCGGACTACACCGGTCCGCTCCCGCTCGCCGCTGCCGACCCGAGCCTCGAGCTCGTGGCCGCCGTCCACCACCGCGGCGACGAGTACCGCCTCGACGACACCGCACTCCACAGCTACCTGGAGCCCAGGAATCCGGCCTCGGCCGGCCCCGATCTCATCCGCAGCCAGGGGCGAGGCATCCGCTACACCAGGACGGCGTTCGCCTACCTGTTCCGACCGGCGTAGCCGAAGGTTCAATCGTCTTGACCCTTCCTCCGGCAACGGGCCTGCAGCTGCCGGACCCGGTCACTCCGCTATCTCGGAAGCCTGCTCGTCAGGCACGCGCGGCTTCTCCTGCCAGTCGATCGCATCGGCGTTCCGGACGGAGTCGATCTGCTCGCGGCTGAGGCTGCCCTCCGTGAACTTGGCCCCCGCGACACCTGCGTCGGTGAGATCGGCCCCGCGGAGAGAGGCCCCGGTCAGATCGGCTTGTCGCAGCGCCGCGCCCCGCAGGTCGGCGTCGTGCAGCTTGGCCTTGTGGAGATAGGACCGTCGGAAACTGGCGTTGGCCAGTCGTGCGTTGGACAGTCGTGCGCCTCGCAAGTCACAGTCACGCAGGTCGGGCGCGATGCCACCTGAGGTGGTTCGCTCGGACAGCACGTTCAGCGCCGCCTGCACTCGGAACGAGGGTTTCGTCGCGTCCCGCTCGGCTTCGTCCGGGGGCCACGGCGGACTGGGAGGGGTGCCGTCGTCGAGCTTCGCGTGACGGCGGACGAATGCGGACAGCGTCGAGACGACCGCTCGCTCGTGGTCGGGGTCGTCACGCAGGATGTGTTCGAGTGCGTAGATCCCTCCCACGCAGATCTCGGGGGAAGGGTCACCCAACATCTCCACGGCCTTGGCGTATCGATCAGTGATCTGACCCCGGCGGGTCAGCTCGAACGCCTGGGTCGCATTGCGGAGGTTCTCCATCGCGTGGCGATTCGTCTCAGCCTGCGTCCGGCTGCTCAGCCGGAAGCTCATCCCGGTGAACACCAATCCGCCGAGTACGCCGAGGACACCGAGCAGGGCGACCACCCGGCCGCGTACGCCGTCTTCGGCCGTGCCCTGGGGCGACCGGTCCGCGAGCAGGGACGGCAGGAGCCACAGCGACAGACCGCCGAGGATCACCACGCCCACCATGACGACGCTCGTGACCAGCAGGGCACGGCGAGTCCCCTGGTCACCCGTGTGCGACATGCTCCGAGTGTGGCACTGACCCAGCCGGCGCGCATGACGCTGCCGGGTCGTCGTCGGCGAGGTCTGCGCCGAGGCCCCTCGGGGCGGGTGCGCCCTTGTCGGGCACACCCGCCCCGAGCCGTTCGTGCTACAGACCCAGGCAGAACCCGACGTCGTCGTACCCGACGTTCTTCTGCCACGGCACGCTGTTCACGATCGATCGGTCGTGGACCCACAGCTGGACGACGTACCCGCACTGCGGCCAGGTGCCGTCCGTGACCAGCTGCCAGGTGCCCGAGGAAGCGGGAACCGGGTCCGTGGTCGACAGCGGCGTGTGCGTCGGGTCCGGCGGGGCCAGGCTGGCCGGCAGCGTGTTCATCGAGTAGGACCCGAAGAACGGGTCCGTCGCCGTGAACGTGCCCTGCACGGTGTCACCGGGGGTGGCCTTGTTGCACGACGTCCCGCTCGTGAACGTGATGTCGGCCTCCGGCTTGGTGTTGTCCACCCGGATGGTGTGCCAGTCGGTGACGCCCACCGGGTTCAGCGCAGCGTCCACCATCTCCAGCCGGATCTCGTAGAGCCCGTCCACCACCACCCCGGCGGTCCGCCAGGCCGCGAGCTGGCCGAACGGGTTCAGGGCCGTCGAGAGGTACGGCGTGTAGCCGGTCACCGGGTCGGGCGTCCGGGTCACGACCGGGAAGAACCCGGTGACGAAGGTGTCCGTGACGGGCGTTCCGCTCGACGAGCTGCCCGCCGGACGCCAGACCGCGCGGTACTGCCGACCCGCTGCCGCGAACGCGTCGTTCGCGTAGGCGTGGACGGTGATGCTGCCACCGAACGGGCAGGGCCGGCCGAGGGATCCGTCGGCGGGCGAGCCGTACTCGATGAACACCGCGCCCGAGGTCGTCAGGCCGGTCACCGCGGTGTCGATCGACTCGACGGGGATGCGTCCGAGGGCCCGGATGTCCGGCTCGTCGGTCGGCGGCCGGCGACGGGGCGGGATCTCGATGTGGGTCTCGACCGCGTTGCCCCACCGCGGCATCTCGAACGGGTCCGTGGTCGAGGGTGGCGTGTTCCACGACAGCACGGCCCGGATCCGGCCGATCTTCGGCTCCTCGCACGAACGGGCGTGCTCGGCGGTCCTGGCGGGCACCCCGACCCAGTAGTTCAGGCCGTCCCTGGGCAGCCGGTCGTAGTCGTGCACGACCACCTGGGCGGTGTCGAGGTAGGTCCACTGACAGCTGTCGTCGTAGTCCACCCAGAAGGAGACGTACTCCACCGACCCGGCGCTGCACGGTGGGCCCGAGAAGCCCGACGGGAGCTTGACCTGCAGGGTCGAGACCAGCAGGTCGCGGTTGTAGTCCAGGCCGAGGCAGTTGATCTGCTCGTACGTCGTGTCGCCCTGGTTGTCGTTGTAGGCACCGAGCAGGTCGCCCAGGTCGATCTTGAGGGCCTGGAACTGCTCGGACGTGGCGAGCAGCGCGGACTGGTCCTGGAAGCCGGCCTTCTGCGCCTCGGCCAGCAACGGAGTCGCGAACCGGTGCGGCGGCACCTGGCCCGCCTCGGCCACCTTGGCCGCCTCCACGAGCGAGAACGGCGCCGGGTCCGGTTCGGGGATCGGCAGGGGCAGGACCTTCTCGTACCACTTCGGGATCTTCTTGAGATCGATGTCGAGGTGTTCCACGACGTCGAGGAAGATGCTCGGACGGGGTCGGAGCTGGATGTGCCGGTCGAGGTGGTTGCCCCAGATCGGGCTCCAGCCCGGCTGGCCGGCAGGCGGCTGGACCTGCCAGGAGAGGATCGCGCGGACCAGGGGCAGGACCGGGCTGGAGCAGCGCCTCCGCTTGGCGTCGTTCAGCGGGAACGCGACGGTGTAGACCAGCGGCTTGGTGTCCTCCCTGTGGCAGTCCACGGAGTCCGGGATGTCATGGGCGTTGAACGAGCCCAGCCCGACGTCCTCCCACGTCGTACCGTCGTCGTAGGAGAGGTAGAAGCGGACCCACTCGGTGCTCCCGGGGCGACAGAGGTCGCCGCCGTAGCCGGTGGGGAGCTTGACGTGGACGGTCGCCTCGAGGACGTCGGTGTCGGGGTTGAACCCGAGGCAGGTGACCTCCTCGAAGACCGTGTCGTGGACGATCTCGAGCTTCGGGGCGAACGGGGTGTCCACGAGGTTTCCGAAGTAGTTCGGATTGACCGCGAGGAGCTTGTTGAGCCCCTTGCGATGACGCAAGAGCTCTTCGATGTTCTCGACAGGCATGGGAGTCCCTCCACAGGATCCAGCCGGAGGCTCTCGACGCCGGTCGCCGAGGAGATGTTCCACCGACTGTCATCAGACAAGAGCCGGAGGACGGAACGGTGATACCCGGGCCCAGGGGCGGCCGGCCAGGACAGGGCCTCACCCGGGGTCGCTCACCTCGACCACCGCGGCTCCGCGGGCGTCGACCCGGGTGTCGGTGACCCCGTCCACGGTGACCGGCAGGTCCAGCGGCGCGGAGACGCGCACCACCACCGACCGGTCGCGGACGGCGACGTCGAAGGACAGGCCGGGGTGGTCGTCGTACGCGCCGATGCGCAGGAGGTAGTCGCGCACCGCCGCCCGGGCGGCGTCCGCGTCCAGCGGTGCCCGCTCGCCGGTCAGCCCACCCTCGTAGACCCCGGCACCGCGGACCTCGTCGGCCCCCGCGAGCGCGGCGCCGTCGGCGAGGGTGTCGAGTCCCTGGCGCTGGAGGTACGCCGCGGAGCTGTCGACCACCACGCCGACCATCAGCAGCAGCACGAACGCGAAGCCGATGATCAGCACGCTGGTCTGCCCCCGGTCGTCGCGCACCTCAGCGCTCCTCGACGTAGGTGCCGTAGGGCACCCGGTGGGTGGAGTCGACGCGGAAGCTCGGCGCTCCCCCGCCCAGGGCGGCCGGCGCCAGCGGCAGGTCGACGTCCGTGCGGACCACGACGGTGATCACCGAGCCCGGTGACAGGCAGTTGCGCGGCAGCGGTGTGCAGGAGATGTCGAGGTCGAAGCCGCCGTCGAAGCCCTGGTCGGCGAGCGCGGTCCGAGCGGCCGCCCTGGCCCGGCTGCGGCCCTCGGCGTCGGTCCCGGCCAGCGCGTAGGCGCGCCCGGCCGCCCGGGACGCGGCGCTGACCCCGAACGCGCCGCGCTGGACGTCGAAGACCGAGATGAGGACGTACACGAGCGGGACCAGCAACAGGATCGCCAGCCAGGTCACCTCGATCAGGGCACTCCCCCGCTCACCTCGTGGACACCGGCGCCTCACGGATCCTCCTCGGTCGCGTGCCCACGCACCACCAGGCTGACGCCCGGACCCCAGAGCCCGAGCGCCGGCACCTCGGCGCGCACGGTGACCTCGATCGCCGGGACGCCGTCGATGCGGGTCGAGGTCGCCTCGACACCGTCGGCGAAGCGGTCGGCCAGGGCGCCGGAGATCTGGCGTCGGGTGTACGCCGACCCGTCGGCCGGGCCACGGTCGGCGGTGGCCGCGTGCCGGGCGCCCTCGGAGGCCGCCGCGGTCAGGGTGTTGCGGACGTGCAGCACCAGCGCCAGCTGCAGGATGCCGAGGAACAGCGGCAGCAGCACGACCAGCACCAGCACGAAGTCGACGACCGCCGAGCCGCGCTGGTCCCGGGTGGTGCCTCCGGGACGCGGCCGTCGCTCAGCCGCGGACCTGGGCCAGCGCATCAGCCAGCATGCCGCGCAGCTGCGGCCCCGCGAACTGCCAGAGCCCGCCGACCAGACCCGCGGTCATCACGGTGATCAGCACCCAGCCGGGCACGTCTCCGCGTTCGTCGCGTCGCGACCTCCGTGGCGCCGTCATCACGACGTACAGCCTCAGCAGTGAGTCGTAGCCATCCATCCCGAGCTTCCTTCCTATGCCGTGGCCAGATGGAGCCCGATGACTCCCGGCCAGAACGCGAAGACGACGGTCACCGGCAGCACGAGGAACACCACCGGCACCATCATCAGGACTTCCTTGCGGGCCCCGGCCTCGATCAGCTCCCGACGCCCGGCCTCGCGGACGTCGGCGGCCTGGGCGTGGAGTACGTCGGCGAGCGGGGTGCCGCGCTCGACCGACACCGCGACCCCCTCGGCGAAGCGCGCCACCAGCGGCAGCCCGGTGCGCGCGGCCAGCGCGTCGAAGGCCCGGCTCACCGGCGCGCCGGTGCGGATCTCGGCCAGCACCCGGTCGAGGTCCGCGGACAGCGCGCCGTGACTGCGCCGGGTGACCCGGTCGAGGGCGGCCACCGGACCCTCACCGGCCGCGACGGCAAGCGCGAGCAGCTCGGCGATCACCGGGAACTCCAGCAGGATCAACCGCTCCCGGTCCCGGACCGCCGCGGTCAGCCGGTTGTCGCAGACCAGCACCCCGGTCGCGAAGGCGGCCAGGCAGAACAGCACCAGCGCCACCGACCCGCCGGGGCTGCTGAGCGTCTCCAGCACCGCGACGCCGGCGGCAGTCGCGAACGCCACCACCCCCCAGAGCACCTGCCGGACCCGGAACTCGTGCACGCTCTGGTCGATCCCGGCCCGTTCGAGGCGGCGGCGCACGGATGCGGCGCCGCCGAGCACCCGCTCCACGCCCTCGGCGGCGCCGCGCAGCAGCGGCCCGAAGACGCCGCGCGCCGCGCTGGTCTCGGCCGCCGCGGACACCGGTCGGTCCGGGTGCGGGAGGTCACGGAGGTAGGGCAGCACCCGGATGCCGAGGTCGGCACGCCGGAGCGCGTGCGCCCACGTGCCGACCAGCAGGACGCCGGTGCCGGCCAGCCCGCCGAGCAGTGCGCCCCAAGCGGTGAGCGTCATGCCAGGATCCGTCGATCGATCGGCAGTCGGCCGAGCCGCACCATCAGTCGGTAGGCCACCCCACAGCTGACCGCTCCCCCGACCAGCACGACGACGCCGCCGGGCGAGGAGTAGCGGCCGATGACCTCAGGCTGGAAGCACAGCAGGAACAGCACCAGCCAGGGCGCGGCGACCGCGAGCCGGGCGCCGTTGACGGTCCAGGCCTGGCGCGACTCCAGCTCCGAGCGGGTGCGCAGGTCGTCGCGGAGGTAGCCCGAGAGGTTGCGCAGCAGTCGCCCCAGATCGCCGCCACCGACCTCACGGGCGATGCGCAGGCCCTCCACGACCCGGTCGCCGACGGGGTCGGCGAGGGTCGCCTTGAGCCGGTCGAGCGCGTCACCGAACCGCCCGGAGGCCTGGTAGTCGAGGGCGAAGCCCCCGAACGCCGGTCGCAGCGGCTCGGGGCCGCGCGTGCCCAGGCCGGCCAGCGCCTCGGGCAAGGACATGCCCGCGCGGACCGCGCTGGCGAGGTTGTCGACGGCCTCCGGCCACACCTCCGCGAACTCCCGCTGGCGCCGACGGGCGCGGCCCCTGACCACCGCCGGGGGGAGGTACGCCGCGAGGACGCCGAAGGCGACCGCCACGGGCGCCGTCCCGGACACCACCTGGATGACCACCGCGGCCACCAGTCCCAGCACCAGGCTGAGCAGCACCAGGCTGCGGACCGCGACACCGGCGAGCCCGGCCTGGTCGAGCAACCGGCGCAGCCGGCGGGGTCCACGTGGTCCTCGGCCGGCGCGCGGCACCGCGAACGCGGACCAGATCAGCACCAGTCCGAGGCCGAACGCCAGACCGAGCAGCACCCCCATCTCAGCCGCCCACGACCTGGCGGACATCGATGCCGAGGCGGGCGAAGTTCTCCAGGCGCGGTGGCATCCCGCCGCGGTACGTGAGCTCGCCACCCTCCCGGCTGAACAGTGTCTCGGTCTCGATCACGTCGTTCTCCACCCGGCCGGGCACACCCACGACCTCGTTGACGCGGCGTACGCCCGTGTGGTCGATGCCGAGGTGGACGACGAGGTCGACACTGGCGGCGACGGTGGGCACCACGAACCGGGCTCCGATGTTCTCGCCGGCCAGCAGCGGCAGCGTGCACATCTTGACCAGGGCCTCACGGGCGCTGTTGGCGTGCAGCGTGCACATCCCGGGGAGCCCCGCGTTGAGCGCCAGCAACAGGTCGAGGCACTCCTCCGCTCGGACCTCGCCGACGATGATCCGCGACGGCCGCATTCGTAGCGACTCCTTGACCAGGTCGCGCAGCTGGATCCGGCCGGTGCCCTCGAGGCCGGCCTGCCGGGTCTGCATCGGCACCCAGTCGGGATGATGGAAGCGCAGCTCGTAGACCTCCTCGGCCGACACCACCCGGTCGGTGCCCGGGATGGCACTGGCCAGGCAGTTGAGCAGCGTGGTCTTGCCCGCCTGGGTGCCCCCGGCGACGAGGACGTTGAGCCCGGCGCGGACGGCGGCCTCCAGGAACCGCGCGGCCGGTGGGGTGAGGGTGCCGAGACCGACGAGGTCGGACAACCGGCTGGCGCGCAGGGTGAACTTGCGGATGTTGACGGCGGTGAAGCCGCGGGAGATGCCCTCGAGGACGACGTGCAGCCGGTGGCCCTCGGGCAGCATCGCGTCGACGAACGGCTGGCTGATGTCGATGCGGCGGCCGCTGGACTTGAGCATCCGTTCGACCAGCTCCTGGACCTGCGCCGCGGTGAGAACGGTGGTGGTCAGCTCGTGTCGACCCTGGCGGGCGACGAACACCTGGCTCGGGTCGTTGATCCACACCTCCTCCACGGACGGGTCGTCGAGGTAGGGCTGCAGCGGTCCGAACCCGGACACCCGGGCGACCAGCTCGCCGACCATCGCCTGCTGGTCGGGCACGGGCGCGACCTGGCCGGTGAGGCTGCGCTCGTCGTGGGAGGTGACCACCCGCTCCGCGATGCGGCGTACGGCGGCCACCTCGGCCTGCGGGTCGACGCCGTCGCGGCGGACCGACTCCCGCACCCGCTCGTCGAGGTCGTCGAGCAGTGCGGCGTGAGCATCGGCATGCGCGAGAGTCATCCGGTCCCGTCCCCGAGTGAGGTTCCTGCCGCATTCCTAACCCGCAGGATCCGCAGGTGGCAAGGGGTGCGGCGCGAACCTGTGGACAACGCGTGACACCAGTGACGACTGGTGCGCACGGCATCACGAGGGACGCACCCGCCGAGGGCCGGCCACCACACCGCGCCGGGCACGCGACAGGGGCCCGCCGAGACGACGGGCCCCAGTGCGCTGCAGGTCAGTCAGGTCAGTACACGTAGGTCTGCGTCTGCGGGTTCAGCATCGGCAGCTTCCGGGCCCCGGCCGCGATCGGGTCGCTGAGCCGGAGGGTGTCGAGGCCACGGGAGATGTCGTTGGCCACGATGAGTCCGTTGTACCAGTAGGTCGACCAGGCGTTGGACTGCATGTCGTAGTAGCCGATCTCCTTCGGCGCCGCCGGCTTCGACAGGTCGACGACCGACGTGCCGGAGCCGTACGCGGAGGACACGAGGACGTTCCGGTCGCGCAGCGGCAGGTAGTTGAAGTTGTGGTACGTGCTCGGCTCGTCGCGCGGGATCCGGTAGTGGCTCAGCGGGGTGGACGGGTCGGCCACCGCATACGTCCAGAGCGCGCCGTACGGCTCCTTGGCGGGGCCGAAGTACTCGTCGCCGAAGGTGACGAGCCTGCCGTCCGGGCTGAAGGCCGCCGAGTGCCAGATGTCGACGTCCGGGGTGTCGATGTTCGCGGTGACCCGCGGCGCCAGCGGGTCGGAGATGTCCCACAGCTGGCCCTGCGACAGGCAGGCGGCCGCAGCCGTCTTCCGCGGCGACAGCACGGTGATGTCGTGGCAGGCGAAGAACGGCTCGGCGCCGAACTGCTCGCCGAACATCTCGATGCCCTCGATCGTGGGCTCGGCGACCACGCGGGCGGAGCGGCCGGCGGCCGCGTCCTTCCCATCGACCTGGATCACCGAGATCCGCTCGAAGGGCGCCTGGCAGTCCGGGCCGAGGCCGCTCGCGGACAGCGGGTACGACGCGACGTACAGGTAGGCCTTGTCGCCGGCCGCCGGCACCAGCGTGTTGGTGTGCGAGCCGCAGTCCGTGCGCACGCCCTGCAGGAAGACCGGGTCCGCCGGGTCGCTGACGTCGAAGACACGGATGCCCTCGAACGCACCTGGGGTCTTGGCGGTCACGTTCTTCGAGCCCTCGCAGCCCACCGTGGACTGCGGGGTGTCGACGGACAGGAAGAGCAGGTCGCCGTGGACGGTGACGTCGCCCTGCGGGCCGTTGCAGTGCACGTCGGCCACCTCGACCGGGCTGCCGGGCTCCGCGAGGTCGATGATCCGGAAGCCGCCGTAGTGGCCGGCGAACGCGAGCGTGCCCTTGAAGGCGAGGTCGGAGTTCACGCCGCCGCGGTGCTCGGCGGTGCTCAGCAGGTGCATGTTCTTGCTGACGCCGTCGGCCGGGCTGGCCGGCGGGGGCGGCGGGATGCTGCCGTCGTCCCAGGGTTCGTGCGCCGCAGCCGGTGACATGGCCGCGATGAGGAGGGCGGCCGCCAAGCCGCCGAGGACACGCCTGTACTTCATGGAGCCTCCATGGTCCCGAGAGCAGGAACGTCCGGAAGCAAGGGCGATCCCACAGAAGTCCCGAGGTCGGATGACCTCGGTTGACAGGCATCCAAACACACGTCGATCGGTGGAGCCAGGGCCTACGCGCCAAGCAGCGACGCTTCACCCGGCAGCGGGAACGGCGACCGAGCTCGCTGTCGGGGGCGGGGTGAAGCTCAGGCGGTCTCCCAGAGTCCGATCAGGTTGCCCTCGGTGTCGGTGAAGTAGCCGGCGAAACCCATGTCCCCGACGGGCATCTTCTCAGTCACCGTCTTCCCGCCGGCCGCCTCGACCTTGCGCAACGCCTCATCGACGCTCGGCACGTCGATCACCAGGTTGGGTGCCTTGCCCGGGAAGTCCGCGCTGCGCTCGAACATGCCCCCGTTGATGAAACCTGGTTCGGTCGGGCCCTGCTCCGGATCACTCGGACCGGTCATCACCATGGTGTAGCCCATGTCGGGCACCGGGATCATCTGCCACCCGAACATCTCGCCGTAGAACTTCTGGGCTCGGTCGCCATCGTCAAACGGAATCTCGAAGTGCACCACCTTGCCGGACATGCTGCCTCCCTCGGGAATGGTGTGGATCCTCCAGTCAACGTCAGCACGCCCGCGGCGGTCAACGGGAGTTGCCCCGGGCCGGTCGGCCCGACCCGGCCACCCACGACCGGCCAACTGCTCTCACCGGCCGAGGGCCAGCCGCCCGTCCACGCCCCAGCGCACCGGGACCGGGTCGCTGATCTCGCCGACGAAACCGTCCGCGGTGACGTTGTGGAACGCGAGCAGGCACCAGTCCCCCTCACGATCGCGGACCAGCTTCCCGACGTACCGGCTCTCGTCGTGCAGGAGGTGCGCGCGCCCGACGTCGTAGGGGCCACGCAGGTCGTCGAGCGCGAGGGCCCAGATCCCGCCCCGCTCCCCTGCGGCCCGGCGCCCGGCAGTGAGCTCTGTCGTCAGGCAGTCGAACAGCAGCACCGGCCGACCGTCGACGACCTCGACCTGCGGCACCTCGAGCTGGCCGAAACCCGCGCCCGGTGCGCTCAGCGGCGCCCGCACCGTCCAGGTGTGCAGGTCGGGTGAGGTGGCGTGGGCGAGGACGCCGCCGTCCTCGGGCGGCACTCCGGCGGCCCGGGCGGTGGCGAGCAGGTGCCACCCGTCGCCGTCCGGGTCGGCGAACACCCACGGGTCGCGCCAGAACTCCTCGACCGCCGGGCCCCCGGCACCGGCCGTGGCGTACCACCGCGGGTCGGCCACCAGCACCGGCCGCTCGGTCACCCGCGTCCAGGTCGTCAGGTCCGCGGAGACCGCCGTCCCGATCCGCTGCACGCGACCCCGGTCGGCGCGGTCGATGCCGGTGTAGAACATCCGCCAGCCGTCGCCGTGACGCACCACCGAGCCGGTCCAGATCGCGAGGTCGTCGAAGGCCGGGCCGACCGCCGGGGCGAGCGCGTCGGCGACCTCGGCCCACTCGCGGAGGTCACGGGACACGGCGTGCCCGACGCGCGCGTGCCAGTGCCGCTCGTCCGGGTCGAGGTCGCGGGGTGCCTTGAGGAAGAACAGGTGGAACAGGTCACCGTCGTCGGCCACCCAGAAGTCCCACACCCAGGACGAAGCCAGGCGCAGCACCGGCCTCAGCCGCCGGGCGGGCGCAGCCAGGCGGCCCAGCGCTCGAGGGCGAGATAGCCCATCCGCTCGTACGTCGGGCGGCCGTCGTCACTGGCCAGCAGCACCGCCGGCACGGCCGGATCCGCCAGCGTCGCCCGCCAGGTGACCGCGGCCCCGGCGCCGCGGCCGCGGGCGGCGGGCAGCGCGGCGACGTACTCCACCAGCGTCGCCCCGGCGGCCCGGTGCGCACAGGCGACCGCGGCCGGCTCGCCGTCGACGTACCCGAGCCAGACCTGGGTGGTGCCGTCGAGGAGACCGGGGCGCAGCACACTGCCCGGCGCCGCGCCCGCCATCGGGAAGCCCTCGATCAGCACCCGCTCGGCCAGCGCGAGCGTCTCGGCGTCGGTCACCTCGACGACCCGGACCCCGTCCGGCTCCCCGGCCGGACCGGGTGCCGGGAACCGGACCATCAGCGGCGGGTGCCCGACCAGGACGAGCCCGTGCGGGGTGAGGTCGGGGGCCGGCCACGGGTTCAGCAGGAGGTACGGCGACGCGGAAGGGACCAGCCCGGCCACCTCGGCGAGGAGCTCCGCGGCGTCCTCGGCGGTGAGCGGCTGGGTGAGCACGACGGGGTTCGACAGCTCGCCGACCTCCCCGATGACGGCACCGGTCCAGCGCTCGGTGCGGCGGAACGGCACCCCGAGTGCTGCGGCGACCGCGAGCGGCCAGGCGGCGTGCACGAGCACCGCCCGGCGCTTGAGCGTGTCGTCCGCCGGGACGTCCGGCTCCCAGCCGTTGGTGAGGTGCTCACCCTCCGCCGGGACGATCGAGTCGCTCATGTCCCCATGGTGGCGTCACGACCGTCGCCCCGGAAGCCCCGGACCGATGTTCCCGACGCGATGAACAGGAATGCCACCGAGGCGAACACCGCGTGCAGGATCGTGTTGTAGTTGGTCGGCGAGAAGTCACCGACCATCGCCAGGACACCGAGGGCGATCACCCAGGTGGGCACCCAGCCCGCCCGGACAGCCGCGACGCAGACCAGCACCACCGCCAGGTTGAGACCAAGGACCACGAGGGGGATCGTGGTCAGTGCCGCTCGACCGTCCTCGGCCGCCTCCACTGCGCCGACCAGCGTGGAGTCGTGGAGAGCCACATCGAGGGTGACCAGCGAGGCCGCGTAGTGTCCGGCCAGCCCGATCGCGCCGGTGGTGCCGAGCACCGCCGCGACCCGGCCGACGACCCGGCCGCGGCCACCCATCCGGCTCGCGATCACGACGTACGCCGCCGCCAGGACTGCCGCGGCCAGCATGCCGAGAACCCAGCTCGCCGTCAGTCGGTCCGCGTTGGCGATGAGGAACCGGATCCCTTCGTCCTCGGACAGCTTTTCGGGCTCGCGCGGGGCGACCAGCTCGGACACCAGCACGAGGAGCGGACCGGCCACGAGCAGGATGCGCGCGGCGGCGGAGAAGGTTGCGGTGGGCGTGGTGCTGGGTGGGGTCAGGGTCTGGGTCATGACGGGCTCCTCACGAGTGGGCGAAGGGACGCCTCGACGCTAGGAGTGGGGGCCGAGGCAACGACACCGCCGCCGGGCCGGAGCGGACCCCTCCCGAGTCGGTGCCGGTTCCCTACTCAGGGAGGGGGTGGCACCGGACCACGCTGGCTACGGTGAGCCCATGCAGGCACCGCGGTCGGTCGTCGCCCGGGTCACCACGCCCGTCGACCTCGCCCTTGCCTGCGCCCTGGGGCTGCTGGCCGGACTCGAGACCGCCGCCGTCGACGGGGCGATCAGCCTGCGCGCGGTCCTGGCCGCGGCGACCGCTCTCAGTCTGCTGGGTCGGCGCCGGACTCCAGCGATCTCGGCACTCCTCGTGGCCTCCGGGCTCGCCGTCGAGTCGCTGGCGACCGAGTCCCCTGACCAGACCGGGGTCCTGTTCGCCGTGCTGATCTCGACGTTCTCGGTCGCGGCCTACACCTCCGTCCGCGAGGCCGTCCTCGGGCTGAGCATCATGGCGATGGCCCTGGCCGTGTCCATCACGGTCGACCCCTCCGACTCCACCACGAACATCCTTCCCACGGTCGGCCTGTTCGTGGTGGTCCCCGCCGTGCTGGGTTTCGCCTTCCGGCGCCGGGGTGAGGATCTGGCCGCGATGGGGCTGCGGGCCGCGGCCGCGGAGCGCGAGAGTGAGCTGGCCGTCGAGTCCGAACGCCGTCGGCTGGCCCGCGAGCTGCACGACATGGTGTCCCACGCGGTCACCCTGATCGCGATCCAGGCCGAGGGGGGCAGGGCGGTGCTGGACGACGATCCGGCCGCCGCGCGACGCGCGTTCGAGGCGATCAGCACCTCGAGCCAGGACGTCGTGGCGGAGCTGCAGACGCTCCTCGGGCTCCTGGACGAGCCCTCCGGCAAGAACCAGCCGACCGGGCTCGGCGAGCTGCCCACACTGGTGGCGGGCGTGCGAGCGGCCGGGCTCAGCATCACCGTGGATGAGACAGGAGAACCCCTGGCCCTGGCGTCCGACCGGGACTCGTGCGCCTACCGCGTCGTCCAGGAGGGCCTGACCAACGCGCTACGCCACAACCGCCATCCGCGGGTGAAGCTGACCGTCGATCATCAGCCCGGATCCGTCCGCGTCACGGTTGCGACGAGGGGCACCCCGCACCAGTCGGCGTACGGCGGCACCGGTCGCGGCCTCGCCGGGTTGCGCGAGAGGATCGCGGTCCTGGGTGGCGACATCGAGGTCGACACGACGACGGACAGCCACTGCCTCGTCGCCACCATCCCTCGGGGCGCGGGATGACCCGGATCGTGATAGCCGACGACGAGGCCCTCGTCCGTGACGGGCTGGTCGCGATCGTCGCCAGCAATCCGGCCTACGACGTCGTGGCGACCGCCCGTGACGGAGCCGAAGCGGTCGCTGCCGTCCGCGACACCGAACCAGACGTCGTGCTGATGGACATCAGGATGCCCACCATGGATGGGATCGAGGCCACCCGCCGCATCGTGGCCAGCCCCTCCACCGCGAAGGTGCTCATCCTCACCACGGTCGAGACCGACGAGGTGGTCGGATCCGCGCTCCGGGCCGGCGCAAGTGGCTTCCTGCTGAAGAGCGTCCCGCGCGAGCAGCTGTTCTGGGGCATCGACGCCGTCACAGCCGGGGATGCCCTGCTCGCCCCCAGCATCACCAGGCGCCTCATCGAGCAGTACCTCACCAGGACGCGCGGCGACCGGCCCACGATGCAGCTGACGGATCGCCAGCGTGAGGTCGTCGCACTGGTCGCCCAGGGCCTGTCCAACCACGAGATCGCACAGGCACTCCATCTGGCCGAGACGACCATCAAGGGGTACCTGAGTGAGGTGCTCGCCCGCCACAGCCTGCGCGACCGCACCCAGCTGGTCGTGCTCGCCTACGAGTCGGGCATGGTGAAGCCCCGCGGCGGTTGAGCGTCACCGCACGAGGACAAGCACCGAAAGACCTCGGGGCGAACCATCCGTTCGGGCCTGTCGGAACGGCCGGAGGCGCGCGTACCGTCGCGGACATCGCGGCCAGGACCGCCTGGCCCGCAGCGCTCGACAGCGCCTGCTGCGCCCGGAGAGGGACCGATGAGCAAGCCCAGCATCCTCGCCGTCGACGACGACCCGCTGGTCGCCGCCGCCATCGCCCGGGATCTGCGCTCACGCTACGGCGCGGACTACCGGGTGCTCCGGGCGACGGCCGGCACGGAGGCGCTCGACACCCTTGCCGAGCTGGCCCTGCGGGACGACCCCGTGGCCCTGCTGGTCGCCGACCAGCGGATGCCGGAGATGACAGGCATCGAGATGCTCGAGCGGGCCCGCACCCTGGCGCCGGGAGCCAAGAACCTGCTGCTCACGGCGTACGCCGACACTAATGTCGCGATCCGCGCGATCAACGACATCGACCTCGACTACTACCTCCTCAAGCCGTGGGACCCGCCCGAGGAACACCTCTACCCGGTGATCGACGACCTGCTCGACGACTGGCGCCGCGCCCACCCCGACCACACCTCGGAGGTCCGCCTGGTCGGGCACCGCTGGTCCGAGCGCAGTCACGAGATCAAGACGTTCCTGGCCCGCAACTACGTCCCCTACCGGTGGTACGACGTGGAGCGGGACGCCGAGGGCGAGCGCCTGCGCGACCTGGCGGCCGCCTCTCCCGCCGACCTCCCGCTCGTGCTGGTGCCGGACGGCGCCACGCTCCGGTCGCCCACCGTCCGCGAGGCCGCCGACGCCCTCGGGCTGCGCACGCTGCCGGACCGGCCGCTCTACGACGTCTGCATCGTCGGCGGCGGCCCGGCCGGGCTCGCCGCGGCGGTGTACGCCGCCTCCGAGGGACTGCGCACCGTCGTGGTCGAGCGCGAGGCCCCGGGTGGCCAGGCCGGTCAGAGCGCGTCGATCGAGAACTACCTCGGCTTCCCCAAGGGGCTGAGCGGCTCGGACCTCACCCAGCGCGCCCTGGCCCAGGTGACCCGGTTCGGCGCCGAGGTCGTGCTCGCCCAGGACGTCGCCGGCTTCGAGGCCCGCGGCCCGGTGCGCGTCGTGCGGTTCGAGGGCGCCGGTGAGCTCGAGGCACGGGCCGTGATCGTGGCCACCGGGGTGTCCTACCGGCGCCTCGCGGCCGACGGCCTCGACGCGCTGACCGGCCGGGGCGCCTACTACGGCGCCAACGCGGCCGACGCGCAGCAGTGCGCGGGCGAGGATGTGTTCATCGTCGGCGCCGCCAACTCCGCCGGCCAGGCCGCCCTCAACTTCGCCCGGTTCGCGAAGCGGGTCGTGCTGGTGGTCCGAGGAGCGACGCTCACCGAGTCGATGTCGAGCTACCTCGTCGACCGGATCGACGCCTCCCGGACCATCGAGGTGCGGTGCCGCCGCGAGGTGGTGGCTGCTCACGGTGACGGCCACCTCGAGGCACTGACCCTGCGCGACCGGGACACCGGCGCGACGGAGGAGGTCGTCACCAGCTGGCTCTTCGTCTTCATCGGCGCGTCTCCGCGCACCGACTGGCTGGGTGAGGAGGTGCGGCGCGACGGCCAGGGCTTCGTGCGGACCGGTCCCGACCTGACCGTGCCGGAGCCGGGACACGCGTGGCCGCTCGAGCGGGCGCCGTACGCCCTGGAGACCAGCGTCCCCGGCGTGTTCGCGGCCGGCGACGTGCGGCTCGACTCGATGAAACGCGTCGCGTCCGCCGTCGGGGAGGGCGCGATGGCCGTCTACCTCGTCCACCGCTACCTGGCGACGAGCTGATGGACGTCCGCGCGCTCCGGCCGCTCCCCCTCTTCGTGGGACTCAGCGACGAGCAGCTCGGCGAGCTGGCGGCCGCCGGGACGGCGGTGGCGATCGAGCCCGGGGAGACGCTGTTCACCGAGGGCGAGCACGCGGACTTCTGGTGGGTGCTCGTCGACGGCGCGCTCGACCTGATCCGGCACACCGGGCGGGAGGACACCGTCGTCGGGCGGATGGACGTGCCGGGCCGCTGGGCCGGCGGCTTCCGGGCCTGGGACGAGGACGGCGTCTACCTCGCGACGGCCCGCGGCGCCGTGGCCGGGCGGGTGCTGCGGGTCCCGGCCACCCGCCTCCGTGAGCTCTTCGACGAGTGGTTCCCGTTCGGCGTACACCTCATCAGCGGGCTCTACCGCACGGCGCGCGCGATCGAGTCGACGGCGCGGCAGCGCGACGCGCTGGTCACCCTCGGCACGCTCGCCGCGGGGTTCGCCCACGAGATCAACAACCCGGCCGCGGCCACGACACGGGCCGTCGCGTCGCTCGAGGAGGCCTGCGCCGGCTTGCTGTCATCGCTCGCGCGGCTCGCCGCCGGGGAGATCTCTGCCGCCCAGTTCCTGGCCCTGGACACCCTGCGCCGGGAGGTCCGGCCGCCTCCCGGGTCGGCCAGCGCGCTCCAGCAGGCGGACCGGGAGGACGAGCTGTCCGCCTGGATGGAGCGGCAGGGCGTCGGCGACCCGTGGGCGGTCGCCTCCGTCCTGGCGACGGCCGGCGTCGACACCGCGTGGTGCGACCGGGTCGCGGACCTCTTCGAGGAGGAGGCACTGGAGCACGCCCTGCAGTGGGTGGCCAGCACCTTCGCGGCCACCTCGCTGCTGGCCGAGGTGAAGGAGTCCACCCGGCGGGTGAGCGACCTGGTCGCCGCCGTCCGGTCCTACACCCAGATGGACCGCGCCTCCGTGCAGCCGACCGACGTGACCGAGGGCCTGGAGAGCACCCTGGTGATGCTGGGTGGGCGGCTTCGCGACGGCGTGACCGTGGTGCGCGAGTACGACGCCGGCCTGCTCACGATCGAGGCGTCCGCGGGTGAGCTGAACCAGGTGTGGACCAACCTGATCGAGAACGCCGCGGACGCCATGGAGGGACGGGGCACCCTGCGGGTGGCAGCTCGGAGCGACGGGGGTGGGGTCGTGGTGGAGATCGCCGACACCGGTCCGGGGATGCCTCCCGAGGTCGTGGCCCGGGCGTTCGAGGCGTTCTTCACCACCAAGGACGTCGGCCGGGGAACCGGGCTCGGGCTGGACATCGCCCGCCGGATCGTCGAGGACGGCCACGGAGGCTCGCTCACCATCGACACCGGCCCAGCCGGGACCACGATGCGGGTCGCGCTTCCGGGAGGCCGGAGCACCTGACGCCGGAGACAGCGCCGGAGGAGGTCCCGCAGCGACTGCGGTCAGTCGCGGGTCCTGGCGACGCTGAGTGAGACCACGGACGCCGAGCCCTCGGGTGCGCCGTCGGACCCCGTCGACTCCCGGGCCTCGACGGTGACGGTGGTCGACTCATCGCTTGTCAGGGCACCGACCAGCGCGACCCCACCACCGGGGGCATAGCCGTTGTCATGCAGGCGCCAGGTCCCGTCGTACTCGCGGTGGTACCACGCGGACACCTGCTCCGGGGTCCGCGAGGTCGCGTAGGTCAACCGGATCGCGGACGCCCCCGCGATCCCGGCCGGGTCCGAGCCACCGCCGCGGATCTCCTCGCGGGTCAGTCGGGTGCCGTCGTCGGGGACCGTCGCGATCGGGAGCCGGGCCAGTTCCCGCAGCACGGCGTCGTCCTTCTCCTCCTCGCGGCAGCCGGGCAGGGCCACGAGGAGCAGCACGACGAGGCCGAGACGCAGCACCCTGGCCAGCTCCCTTCAGTGACTACATCGTCGACGACAGTAGACGCCCGTAGCCGAGGATCCGCGACCGCCAAGCCGGTTGCACCGCACCCGGCCTCGCTGCGACATCGTCCAGGAACCTGGTCAGCTCGGCCTCGGCACGGGCGGTCTGACTCCCGTCGACGTACTCCTGGACGCGCCCGAGGCGGAGGTCCTGCGAGACGTAGAAACCGTACGGCGAGATCGCACCGGTGGCCTGGGCGGCGTTCCACATCTCGCGGAGGTTCACCACAGCCGGGGTGCCGCCCACCCAGTCCGAGGAGCGCAGCGCGCCGGTGTAGCTCCCGTGCACCGTGTCGGTCAGCGAGGGATCATTCACCGCGGTCGCGGTCAGGCCGACCAGCGAGTAGACGCCCGACCCGTTCGCCCCGACCAGCTCACCCGGGAAGGGCACCACCAGTCTCTGGAGACCCGCCTGCAGAGTCCGAGTGGTCTCGTGCACCGAGACGACCCTGCCCCGCGGATCGCGCAGGGTCGCGTTGACCAGGTAGTCCCCGGCGCTCGGGACGGTGACGTTGCCGGCGAAGCGGAGCTCGTCGAGCCGGCCGTCGTCGTCGGTGTCCGCACCCGCGCCCGTCGGTGCGGAGAGCACCACCCGCTGGCTGGTCACCGACGCCAGCTCGAACGTCCCGGTCGAGCCGAGGTCGTCGGCCGTGGCCACGATGGTCCTGCCCACGGTGCCGCGGGAGAGGATCGCCCGACGCACCTGGAACGGTCCGTCCCGGCCGACCCTCAGCAGCTCGGCGAACGGTACGTCCACCGGGACGACGCCGTCGCCGGCGACCAGGGTGGCCGAGCCCGGCGCACTGAGCAGGGTGCTGCCGTCCTGGGCCAGGTCGACCGCGACCTGATAGTCGCCCGGTCGGTCGACCCGGACCCGCACCGGGAGACGGAGGGCGTCCTCGCGTCCGTCCCCATCGGTGTCCACTCGGCCCGAGGCGCCGAGGCCGATGAACGACCCGGAGCCGTCCGGGAGGGCGATCCCGGCGATCAGGGCCCGGCGGAGCACCGCGTCGGCGTAGGTCACGTCGACCGGCACGTAGCCACCCCGAGGCAGCGCGACCGTCGCGCGGAAGACGCCGTCCTTGCTGCTGCGGACCAGCGTCGTCTCTCGACGTACGCCGCCGTCGTCGCGCCAGCTTGCCACGACCCGGGCCGCCGAGGCCTGACCACCCGGGATCCCGGTCGTGGTGACCTCGATCCTCGCCTCGTTCCCGGCCGGCGTCACCGTCGCGGACACGCGGCGGGTGCCCCGGGCGACCGAGGAGAACAATCCCACCTCGGTCGCCTGGTCCGGCGTTATCTCGACCGTGCGCTTCGCTCCGGCGAGGCCGGAGAGCTCCACCGCATAGCTGGTCTCGCCGAAGAGCTCGTCCTCGGTCACCGCGGCCGACGTGTCGACACTCCCGTCAGGACGCAGCACCCGGACCTCGGCGGTGCGGCCGGCCGGCAGGTAGACCTCGACCAGTCCCGTCGCCGCACCCTCGGGGTCGAAGGTGTAGCGCAGCGGGGCGGCCGGTGAGGCGGCACCGGTCACCGACTCCTGCGCGTCGACAGGGACGGTCGCGGGGGCCGCTTCCTCGGTCGTGCGGGCGGCGAAGGCCGCCGTACTGCTCGACACCGTCCGGCCGTCCATCGGCCACGTGTCGTCGGGACCCCCGCCGCAGGAGCCGTAGTAGAGCCAGTCGTTGCGGACGCTGTCGAGCGGATAGAGCTCCGCGAGCACCCGATGGATCGAACAGTGCTCGGTCCGCATCTGCGTGTGGTCGTACCGGAAGATCGGTTGCAGCGCGTGCGCCAGCCCGTCGCCGTACTCACGGGTGCGGGCGAAGGCGCTCTCCATGCACACCGCGGTGTCGTTGCGATCGCACCCGAGGTAGTCGCGAGCGACGTTGCACTTCACCTGGAAGAGCCCCGTGCAGTCGCCCGCGGCCACCACCTTGAGGTGCCGCGCATCGTCGCGCACCAGCGGGTTGAAGACGTCGGCCATCCAGCCGGTCTGCAGGTTGAAGAGCCCGTCCCATTCGCTGTCACAGGCGCCGAACTGGCTCTGCGCGTTGCTCGAGTGCCGGCGCAGCCAGCAGAGCTTGTCGGCACCCTTGGAGCCCGCGTTCGGGGTGGCCAGCATGCCGAGCGTGTCGAACAGCTCGGGGTGCAGCCACATCGCATAGCGGGTGTCGAGCCCACCCTTGGAGTGCGCGATCACGTTCACCTTGTCCGCACCGGTCTGGTCGATCATGTCCTGGGCGTAGCCCTCGATGTGGGTGCCGTTGAGCCACACGGAGTCGGTCGCGCCGGTCGGTACGCTGAAGGTCCCCTCGATCTCGGGGACCGTGTCCTGGGCCTGCTCCATCGCGATGGTCATGTCCTCGGCCCTGCCGGTGATCCCGTGCGCGCCGAGCAGTGGATAGGGACCGGTGGTCTCGTCGCCCTCGAGGACGTTGACCATCCTGGTCACCAGCTTCGCGGGCGCGTTGTCGGCGGCAACCACCACGGAGATGGGTTGCTCGCCGATGAGCCCGTCCCACGTCGGCGTCACCGTCCACGTCACCAGCTCCGTGGTGTTCGGCGCCATCGGGTCGCTGAGCGAGCGGAAGATGTCGTCACCGATGTCGAATCCGTTGGGTGCATAGATCCGGAGCATCGGCCGGATCGCGTCGTCGTTGCCGACGTTGGTCACGAACGCGCTGACCTGGAACGGCGTGCCCAGGGTCACCTGGGCCGGGGCGAGCAGCGACAGGGCGAGCGGCGGGCGCAGGTCCGAGCTGGCGGACGCACGGCCGTACTTCGCGGCGTACTCGACGCTGCCCCCGCCGGGGACGAGCCCGCCGGTGGTGTGCGGCTGGAAGTACATCGCCACGGCGCTGTCGCGGGTGATCGGGTGACCGGGCGTGGGCTCGTAGTCCCAGGTGCTGTCGTAGATGCGCGACCAGTCGGCGAACACCACCCGCTCGGGCGTCTGGTCACCAGGCGACCGGAGGATGCCCGCGGCGACGTGCACCGGGTCCTCGAAGTCCTTGAACGCGGCGAAGTAGTCGGGCACCTGGTCACCCTCGAGCTCCAGCTCGGTGGTGACCGCGCCGACGCGGGGCACCTGGAAGGCGGCGCCGTCGTTGTAGTCGAGCTCGGTGTCGAGCATCACCCGCACGTCGGCCTGGGCGGGCGCGCCGGAGAGGTTCTCGACCGTGTAGGAGATCCGCACCGCGTCCAACCGGCCGGGGGTCAGACCCTCGACGATCTCGAGGTGCTGGGTGACCTGGATGTCTCCGGGCAACGTGTACGTGCGGGAGCTGCTGGTGTCGGTGTCGCCCGGCGGGTTGTCGGTGCCGTAGTCGGGTTGAACGTCGCGGCCGAGGACGAAGACCCCGTCCGCGGTCCGCACGGAGGTGTACGACGTCCCCGGACCGGACGGCCAGCGGTACATCAGGTCCCAGGCGCCGTCTTGCGGCTCGCACACGTCGTTGGTGCCCGCGCCGATGTTGAAGAACCCGCTCTCGTCCACCTGGTAGGCGAGGTGGTTGGTGCAGGGATCCGGCGCCGGTGGCTCCACCGGCTTGTCCGGATCTGCTCCCGAGCTGGCGCCCATGGGCAGCAACAGCGCGGCGACGAGACTGGTGACGAGTCCGGCGAGCAATGGACGGCGCATGACATCCCCCGAGTGCGTGAAGTTGCCGGGACGCTAGTTCCGGTCTTCGCGACCCGTCCGGGGATCGTCCAAATCTGGCCCGGATGGGATCCGACTGGACTAGACCGTCGGCGGATCGCCGCGGCCCGTGGCCCCTCAGTCCGCCTCGGGGTCGTCGTGCTCGCTGCGGGCCCTGCGGGCGGCGTCGCGGATCTCGAACAGCTCGCTGCCGAGGTCGCCGGCCACGCGCGCGATGTCGCGCACGGCATGGGTGATGATCGAGCCGGCCGCCCCGACGGCGGAGATGCCGGCGTCGACGACGCCCTGGACGGCGTCCTTGCGGATCTCGCCCTGGCTGATGTGGTCGCGGTCGTCGCTGCTCATGATGTCTCCAGTGTCGGGCCGCCACGGGCTCGGCGACAACCGGCGGTCCGCCATGAGGTCCATTCAGCGCACCGGCTCTGCCTAGACTGGCGCGAATGCCGACCCCGCCCGTCACCGAGTCGCGTCAGGAGCGCAAGGAGCGCACCCGCCGCGCCCTCCTCGACGCCGCGCTCGACCAGCTGGCCGAGGAGAGCTTCGGCTCGCTGTCGCTGCGCCGACTGACCAAGGCGGTCGGCATCGTGCCCACCGCGTTCTACCGGCACTTCTCCAGCCTCGACGAGATGGGGCTGAGCCTGGTCGACGAGTCCTTCGTGACGCTGCGGGCGATGATCCGCGACGTACGCCGCGACCGGCCGCCCGCCGACGAGCTGATCGACCGCTCGGTGGCCGTGCTCTCCGCACAGCTCGACGCCAACATGGCGCACTTCCGCTTCATCGGGCGCGAGCGCTACGGCGGGGTGTCCGCGGTCCGTGACGCCATCACCCACGAGCTCGACCTGATCGAGCGCGAGCTCGCCACCGACCTGGCCCGGATGCCCGGCCTGGAGCAGTGGGGGGCGCAGGACCTGCGGCTGCTGGCCGGGCTCTTCGTCAACCTGATGGTCTCCGCGGCCGGCGAGATGGTCGGCCCGGCCGCCCAGGACACGGCCGTGCGTCGCGAGATCGAGCAGACCCTGCGCCACCAGGCGCGGATGATCGTGGTCGGCGCGGCCGGCTGGCAGCCGCTCGACCGCTGAGTGCGGCGTCAGCGGCGCGGAAGCAGGATCTCCAGACCGCGTTCGGCCATCACGTCGCCGTTGATGCGACCGCCCATGGCGTCGCTGACCGACAGCGCCCGCCCCAGGGCGCGCTCGTCGCCGCTGGTGGCCGTGGAGTGCAGGCCGGTCACACGGATCCGCACGTGGTTGCCCTGCCCGGAGAACCGGAGTGACACCTCACGTGGGTCGAGGGCCACCACGTCCACCAGGAGGTGGTCGAAGAGCTGCTCCACCGGGCCGGGGGTGAGGCGCTCGTCGGCGCCGTCGTCGACGAAGACCCGGACCGAGGTCTCGTCGCGTACGACGTCGCGCCAGCGCTGCCCGATCTGGGTGGCCAGGGTCTGCAGGTCGACCTCCGCACCGGCCACCAGTGGTCGCTTGCGCGAGTCGGACAGCAGCGTGTCGATCACCGTGTTGAGGCGTTCCATCTCCGCGGCGGAGTGCAGCACCGACCTGCGCACCTCCCCGGGGAGCCCGGGTCGCTCGGCGAGCTCCTCGAGCTCGAGACGGACGCCGGCGATCGGCGTACGCAGCACGTGCGAGGCGTGCTGGAGGAAGTCGCGGTCCCTGCTGATGGAGTGCTTGAGCTGCGCGGCGCTGAGCACCAGGGCGTCGTTGATCGCGGTCACCTC
The DNA here is from genome assembly GCA_963767955.1 of uncultured Actinomycetota bacterium. Lineage (GTDB taxonomy): Bacteria > Actinomycetota > Actinomycetes > Propionibacteriales > Nocardioidaceae > Nocardioides. The sequence goes on from CAVYGA010000003.1 coordinate 2,138,443, forward strand.
GGGGATCTTGGACCGAGGCAGGTCCAGGTCGAAGCGGCCCCGACCGAGCGCTGCCGCCGCCGCGGCGAGCTTCTGGAACGGCCGGGCGAGCAACGTCGCCGCGACCAGACCCAGCACGGCGGCGATCAGGCAGAGCACGGTCGTCAGGACGATGAGCGAGCCGACGCTGCGCCCCAGCGCGTTGCCGATGACGTCGGAGGACTGGCGGAGCGTCAGCCGTCCCGCGGAGGTGTTCGCGGAGACGACGAGGGCGTTGTCACTGTCGGAGTCCTGGAAGCCGGCGCCGTTGGCGACCACGACCTCGCCGTCGTGCAGGTACGTCGCCTGCGAGTCGGAGGTCACCAGCTCGTCGAGGAACTCCCGGTCGATCGGCCGGCCGGCGGCGACCCGGTCCTCGATCCGCAGCGTCATCACCCGGACGTCCTGGCGCAGGTGGGCGCGCTCCTGGTCGTTGAGGAGGTCGCGGACGGCGAACGCCCGGATCACTCCCGCGAACAGCAGCAACAGGATCGTCAGCAGGACGAAGGAGGCGGTCAGACGCCTACGCATCGCCGGCTGCTTCGAGCCGGAAGCCGACTCCGCGCACGGCGACGACGCGCTCGGTGACACCGGCCTCCTCGAGCTTCTGGCGCAGCCGCCCGATGGTCACGTCGAGCGTCTTGGTGGAGCCGAACCAGTTCTCGTCCCAGACCTCGGCCATCAGCTGCTCACGGGAGACCACCTTGTCGCGGTGCTCGGCCAGCAGCGCGAGTACGTCGAACTCCTTGGCGGTCAGCAGCACCTCGGCGTCTGTAGCGGAGAACACCCGGCGGGCGCCCGCGTCGATGCGCAGGCCCTCGGGCTGGGTGTCACCGTCGTCCTCGCCGTGGGTCGACGTGCTGCGCCGCAGCAACGCCCGCACGCGGGCCTGGAGCTCGGCGAGCCCGAAGGGCTTGGCGAGGTAGTCGTCCGCGCCGTAGTCCAGGCCGACGACCCTGTCGAGCTCGTCACCCCGCGCGGTCACGATCATGATGCCGCCGCCGAAGCCCGCGGTGCGGGCGGCCCGACAGACGTCGAGGCCGTCCATGTCCGGCAGCCCGAGGTCGAGGATCATCAGGCTGGTGTCCGTCTGGACCAGGTGGTCGAGCGCCGCCTGCCCGCGTTCCACCCAGGTCACGGTGTAGCCCTCGCGCTCGAGCGTCCGCACGAGCGGGAAAGCGATGTCGGCCTCGTCCTCCACGACCAAAACGTGATGCGTCACGGCGTCGAGCATAGGGCCGATCCTCCTGGCATCGGGGACCATCAGAAGTCCCGGTCGTTCGTGCCGGACTCCGTGGCAGCTGTCGCGGAGCACGCCCGGCCCACCAGGTTGGTGACCAACGTGGACGGCGTCCACCGCATCGCACCAGCGAGGGTCGAGGCAACGAGCCCGCTCGCCGACGGGTTCCCGAGTGTGATCGTCACGACCGTGACCGACACCCCAGCGACCGTGCCAGTGGAGGCGGTCATGGTCGAGCCGTTCATCGTGACTGTCTTGTTGACGCCCACGAAGTCCTGGACAAGGGCCACCTGCCCGAGGTTCGCCCCCGTCAGCTCCAGCCGGTCGAAGCCGGCGATCGCAGCGCCGGCGATGTTCTTGTCCTTGAAGGTCGCGGTCACGGCGGTCGACGAGCCGGTCCATCCGGACCGGATCGTGGACAGGTTGACGAGCGAGGAGTAGGTCAGCACGACCTGGTCGCCCGCAGCGGGCTGGTTGGCGGTGACGACGTTGACGGTCTGCACGTCCAGGGCGGTGAGCGGTGCGTTGTCGATGGTCACGGAGACCAGCGCCGACGTGACGGCTGCTTCGCTCGAGGGCGTCAACACCGCCTGCATCTGGTAGGTGCCGCGGGCAACGGAGGTGGTGTCGAAGCTGCAGGAGTACGGCGCGGTGGTGTCCGTGCAGATGGTGACGAACGTGCCGGAGGTCCCCGACCGGCCCTCGATGCGGACCGACGTGATGCCCTGGACGGCGTTGGCGGCGGCCGTGACGGTCACCGTGCCGGCGATCGTGCTCCCGCCGGTAGGGCTGGCGATGCTCACCGACGGCGCCGTGTTGTCCACCGTGCGGTTCAGTGTGAGGGAGGTCGTGCTGTTGCCGGCTCGGTCCGTGGCCACGGCTCGGAAGTCGTAGGGGCCGTTCGCCAGGGACGCGGTGTCCAGGGTGCAGGTGTACGGCGCGCCGACGGCGTTGCCGCACACGGACCAGGTGCCGGCCGAGGCGAGCTTGTACTGGAACGAGACCGTGTCCACGCCCGAGTCCGCGTCGCTGGCGCTGGCCGACAGGACGACCGACCCACGCAGGGTCCCGGTGGGCACCGTGAGGGTCACCGAAGGAGCCGCGTTGTCGACCAGCACGTTGGTCCGCGTGCCGTAGGAGGTCTTGCTGCCAATCACGGCGACCGCGCGTACGTCGTACGTCGCGGCGCCGCTGGTCACCCAGGTGCAGGACCGGGTGGTGCCGGTGCCGGTAGCGTCGCCGCAGCCGGTGATGGTGCTCCACGAGTTGGCACCGGCGACCGAGGACTCGAAGCGGGTCGTGACGCTGGCGCCCGCGCTGCCGGTCACGGTGAGGCTCAACGGCACACTGCCGCGGACCACGTCGGCGATGGTGCCGAGGGTGACGGTCGCATTGTTGATCACGGTGGTGGTGACGATCGCCGAGATCGCGGAGTAGCCCGCGATGTCCGTGGCCATGGCCCGCAGCTGGTAGGTGCCGTCGGCGACCGCGGTGGTCACCCACGCGCAGGTGTACGGCGCCACGGTGGCGGTGCAGATCGTGGTCCAGGTGCTGGAACCGTGCGGCGCCCTCTGGATGGTCACCGACGCCACCGACGAGCGGGCGTCCGCGGCGGTCGCGGCGACCGTGACGGTGCCGGACAGCGGGCTGCCGGGGTCGGTCATCGCGACGGTCGGCGGGGTCCAGTCGTTCGCCGCCATGACCGTCACGGGAGCGGTGCTGGTCGCCGTGTAGGCGGCCGTCGAGAACTGCACGCCACCGGCCGCGACCGCTCCCAGGAGCGTCGCGACCACGACGAGCAGCAGGCGGTGCAGAGCCACGGGTCAGGAACCGGCCCGTCGGGCCGGGACGGACGCCATCGCGGCGGCCGGCCTCTGGTCGGGCACCTCGACGGTGGAGGTCGCGGAGATCGTGGTGGGCCGGCGACGGAGCGCCTGGAGCAGCTCGGCGAGGCTGGCGAGGGCGATGACCGCGGCGGGTACGCCGATCACGACCATGCGGGTGGAGCGGTCGCCGAGCGCGAGGAAGAGGTAGCCGACGTACGGCACCGAGGCGGTGACCCGGTTCTGCGACCCGGCGGTCAGCTCGAAGGTCCACGGGTCGACGTCGGGGTTCGCGTCGCCCTGGGTGCGGAAGCCGGAGCCCTCGATGGCGACGATCCGGTGCGTCACCAGGGTGTCGATGCCGGACTCGGCGGGCGGGACGTAGGTGATCACGTCACCGACCTCGAGGTCCGCGACCGGCACGCTCTCCTCGAAGACGACGGAGCCGAGGTCGTAGGTGCCCTCCATCGAGCCACCGGTGATCACGTAGCGCTGGAGGCCGAACGCGGCCGGGAGCAGGAAGCCCAGGGCGAGAACCATGACCAGGAGGCACAGGGCGTTGACCGCCCAGCGAGCGGCACGGGGCCGACGCTGCTTCTCGAGGATGATCTCCATGGAACTCTCCAACCTGGCTGTGATGTGTGGGGGTGAGGCCCGCCCGGCGCCGTGTGGAACGACACCGGGCGGGGGTCCTCCCCCGGTCCCCCCGGGATCTGGTCCGTCAGCGACGGATCAGAAGAGTCGGCCGGACTGGCCCGGCTTCTGCGTGGTCACCCATCGGTAGGTCGCCTCGGCCGCCTTGCCCTGGTCGACGTTGCCGGCGTCGGCGGCGAGCGATACGGCGAACGTGATCGTGGTGGAGTCGTCGACGTCCAGGTCGCCCAGGTCGGAGGTCACGGTGGCGTCGGCGTCGCCGAACTCACCGTCGTACAGGGCGGTGGTGTTGCCGGCCTGGGTGATCTTGAGGCGCAGCTTGCCGGCCTGGAAGGCGTTGGACTCGTTGACCTCGGTGAGGGCGAGGGTGGAGTCGAGCGTGCCGTCGTTGGTGATCACGACGCTGCCGGTGACGGTGTCGCCCGGCTTGAGGTCGTCGAGCTCCATCGAGAGGGTGTCGTTCGAGTGCGAGAGGGCACCGGAGGTCACCGCGACCGCGCTGTTGGAGGTGGAGGTGAACGTCGCACCGGAACCGACCGCGACCGCGCCGGCGGCGAGCAGCGTGGCGAGCGGGACGAGGATCTTGCGGCGGTTGGTGGTGCTGGTCATGGCGAACTCCCAAGTGGTTTCGTTGATGAGTGCAACGCTAGAGAGCCGCCGACCACGTCAGGTCCACATGGCGACCACGGGGATCAATCCTTCGGTAACAGCTGAGGCACGTGTTGACGATCGGGCCCGATCAGGCGCCCGAGAGGAACAGGTCGCCCAGGTCGGCCACCCGGTCGAGGACCTCCTCGAAGCGGACCTGCCCGATCTCGACGGGGTCGTCGGCCCCCGCCTCGATCTCCTCCCAGGTGCGGGGAGTGGCGACGTACGGCTTGTCGCGGCCGCGCAGTGAGTACGGCGAGATGGTGGTCTTGGAGCCCGCGTTCTGCGACCAGTCGAGGAACACCTTGCCGGAGCGGCGGGACTTGGTCATCGTCGCGGTGACGCTCTTCGGGTGCGCGGCCTGCAGCTCCTCGGCGATCTCCTTGGCCAACGCCGTGGTGCCGTCGGGGTCCAACCTCCCGGGCAGCGCGGCGTACAGGTGCAGGCCCTTACTGCCGCTGGTGACCGGGCTGGCCTCCAGGTCGCGCTCGGCGAGCCTGTCGCGGACCAGCAGGGCGACCTCACAGCACTCCCCCAGCCCGGCGGGCTCGCCCGGGTCGAGGTCGATGACCAACCGGTCCGGGTTCCTGGGCCGTCCGGCACCGGTCACCGTCCACTGGTGCACGTGCAGCTCGAGGCTGGCCAGGTTGACCAGGTAGGTCAGCGCGGCCACCCCGTCGACGATCGGGAAGACCAGCGTGTCGCCGTTGCGGGAGCTGCCGCGCGAGCCGGTCGTGGGCACCTCGGCGGTCCGGAGCCAGCGGGGTGCGCCGGCCGGTGCGTTCTTCTCGAAGAACGACGCCGCCTGGACGCCGTGCGGCCAGCGGATCCGCGTCACGGCCCGGTCGGCGAGGTGCGGGAGCAGCACCGGCGAGACGCGCGCGTAGTAGTCGAGCACCTCGCCCTTGGTGGTGCCGGTGGCCGGGTAGAGCACCTTCTCGAGGTTGCTGATCTTGAGGGTGCGGCCCTCGATCTCGGCCCGGATCTCGCTGCCAGCCATGTCCGCCCTAGCGCCCGATCGCGATCAGCGGGACCAGCCCCGGCTCGAGCCGGTTCATCAGCCGGACGATGAAGCGGCGCGGCGCGGAGACGCAGCCGGCGGTCGCGCCCCTGCCGTTGACGTGCAGGAAGATCCCGGAGCCGCGGTGGCGGACCTGCGCGCCGTAGTTGAACCCGGTGACGAGGGAGAACTCGTACTGCCTGCGGTAGTCGGTGAGCCGCTCGGAGGCGTTCGGGTCGCTCGCGGGGAGCCGCCAGCGGAACCCGCCCCGGCTCTGGTTGCGGTAGCGGTTGTAGTGGGCGGACCGGTTGTCCTGCACCCAGAAGTCACCGGCGCGGATCCGGCGGTGCGCCAACCCCCAGTTGGCGCCGCGGCTGTGGGTGCCGAAGGACGACAGCAGCCGGTAGGTGCCCAGCGGCGTGGTGCCGGTGCCCTGGCGGCGGTCCTCCTTGGCGACCAGACCGCCGTAGCCGGTGCGGCCGGTGGTCCGGGAGACGTTCGTCCAGCGACCGTGCTTCTTGCGCCAGAGCGTGACCCGGGCATAGGTGCCGCTGGTGTGGTTGACGGTCACCACCTGGCGGGTGCCGTTGGCGAGGGCCACGCGCACGCCGTCGAGGGTGACGGTGCCGGCCCCGGCCGGTGCGGGGGGCACCAGCAGGAGGCCGGCGAACAGGAGGCCCACGGCCAGGGCCCTGCCGGGCAGCTGGGGCTTGCTCACGTCTGGTCCTCCCCGAGAAGGTCGGCTGGGGTGATGTCGGTCCGGAGGCCACGGTACGACGGCTGGCGGAGCCGGCCCTGCGCGCCCAGCCCGAGGGACTCGACGTCGACCACCAGCAGGGGGCTCACCCAGTGGGTGCCCCGGGCGTCCTCGCGCGGCACCTCGCCGGTGAACGGGCAGGCGTCGGTGGCCAGCGGTTCGAGCAGCTCCTTGAGGAGCGGGCCGACCCGGCCGGCGATGCCGCTGCCGACCCGCCCCCGGTAGCGCAGCCCGTCCTGCGTGGGCTCACCGACGAGCACCGCACCGAGTCGGGTGGTCGAGCCGGTCTCGGGACGCCAGCCGCCCACCACCCAGGACGTGCGGTGCCGGTGCGGGAACTTCAGCCACGACCTGCTGCGCTGGCCCGGCTCGTAGCGTGAGGCCAGCCGCTTGCTGACCACGCCCTCGAGGCCCTGCTGCCCGGTGGCCTCGAGCAGCGTCGCGCCGTCGTCGTACGTGCCGGGGACCTGCCACCAGACATCGTCCAGCCCGAGCCCCTCCAGCACGTCCCGGCGCACCGACAGGGGCTCGCCGGTGAGGTCGCGGCCGTCGAGCCGCAGCAGGTCGAAGACCAGGTAGGTCACCGGTCGCGTCTGGGCGAGCGCCGCGGCCCGGCGGGCGTTGCGGACGTGCATCCGTTCGGCGAGGGCGCCGAAGCTGGGCATCCCGTCGGCGAGGACCACGACCTCACCGTCGAGGAGCAGGTCGCGGCCGGGCAGGTCGAGCAGCTCGGGGTAGGACGCGGTGACGTCGTTCTCGTTGCGGCTGCTCAGGCGCACGCCCAGCGGCGCGGCACCGTCGCGTCGTACGTCGGCCAGGATGCGCATGCCGTCCCACTTGATCTCGTGGGTCCACTCCGGTCCGGACGGCAGGTGGCTGCCGCGGGTCGCGAGCATGGGGCGCATGCCGCACATCCTTCCGCACCGCCATCCGCGCGGCACTCCGCACCGGTCGGTCGGGCTAGGAGAGCCCCTCGAAGGCCCCCGAGGCCTGGAGGGCATCCCAGATCTCCGTCTGCCGACTGTCCAGGATGGCCGGGGAGTAGTGGTACTTGTCCCGCCACACCGGGATCCGGCCCAGCATCGCGTCGCACACCGGCGCCGCCGGGCACATGATCGGGTTGAGGTCGACGGTGAAGACGTCGGCGGAGCGGGCGTCGGCGGCCAGGACCAGCGAGTCCAGCACGTCGATCTCCGGCTGCACGGCGACCCGGCAGTCGGCCAGCCGGCGGGACCCGGCCAGGCAGTCCAGTGGGTCGCCCATCTCCTTCGACGGCAGCCAGATGCTGCGCAGCAGGAGCGTCCGCGCCCCGGCCGCCTCGAGGGTGCCCAGGGTCTCGTCGGTCGTCTCGACCAGCAGGTCACGGACCGAGGTCACCGGACGGTCGTCGCCGGGGGGCCGACCCAGGTTGAGGCGTTCCGGGTCGGCAGGGTCCCGCGAGCGCTGGGCGAGGAGGACCAGGTCGGGGTCGGCCGCCGCGAGCACCTCGTCGTAGAGCTCGTCGCGGGCCGACGCGCACGTCGTACGGCGCCCCACGGTGTTGGACTGCTTGACCAGGCCGCGCTGCCACGGGCAACCGGTCAGGACGCTCACGCTCAGGTTGAAGTCATGCCGTCGCGCGAGCGCGACCATGGGGCGTTGCAGCATCTGGGCGTGACTGTCGCCGACCAGCATCACGTCGGGGCCGGCGTTGCCGGAGACGAGCTCGCAGCGCTCGAGGTCGTCGGCCGTGCAGTAGAGCTCGTCGCCGCCCTTGTCCTCGGCGAAGGCGACGAAGTCGACGTCCGGCACCGGGCCGGTGGCGTTGCGGGCGGTGCCGGTGACCTCACCGCCGCTCAGGGCGAGGGCCGGGCGGTCGTCGCGCTCGAGGACCGGTGGCACCGCCAGGATCGCGACCAGGGCGCTGGTCGTGAGCGCGACCATCACCACCGGCAGGCGGAAGAGCGACCGCAGCCGCAGCGACCGCACCGGACGCTCCAACATCTGGTAGCTCGCGGTCGCGAGCGCGGTGCTGAGCACCACCACCAGCAACGTCCGGCCGACGACGCCGGGGTCGACCACCTCCCGCAGCAGGATGAGGACCGGCCAGTGCCAGAGGTAGGTCCCGTAGGAGATCTTGCCCAGGAACACCAGCGGCGGCAGCGAGAAGGCCCGCTCCGGCAGCCCTCCCGACGTAGCGGCCAGCGAGCCGACCAGCCCCACGGCGAAGAAGGTGGCGAGCAGGCCACGGACCGAGGTGGACAGGTCGACCAGCGCGGTCGCTGTCAGCACCAACCCGGCCACCGACAGCGTCGCCCCCAGGCCGACCGCCCGTCGGGTGAGCGTGGGCCGCTTGGTGCTGCGGTAGGCCACCGCCAGCAGCGACCCCGCGAGCAGCTGGTAGAGCCGGGCCTCGGTGGCGTAGTAGGCGTGGTTGGCGTCGACGAACGCCCAGACGACCTGCGCCGCCAGGGACGCGGCGAACAGCCCGACCAGCACCCACACCGTGATGCCGGGCCGCCTGCGCTCGAGCCGGGCGAGTCCGATCAGCAGCAGCGGGAAGAAGAAGTAGAACTGCTCCTCGATCGACAGCGACCAGAAGTGCAGGAACGGACTGACCCCGACCTCGGTCGCGGAGAAGTAGTCGTTGCTCTGGACCAGGAAGTGCCAGTTGGCGACGTAGAGCAGGGCCGACTGCGCATCACCGATGAGTGGCGCGCGGCGGACCGTCGACAGCAGCACCACCGCGACGCAGCCGGTGGCCAGCACGACCAGGACCGCGGCCGGCAGCAGCCGACGGATCCGCCGCTCGTAGAAGTGCGCGAGGTCCAGGCGGCCGGTGTCGGCGAGCTCCTCGAACAGGATCGTGGACACCAGGAAGCCGGAGAGGACGAAGAACAGGTCCACCCCGACGAAGCCACCCGCGAAGACCCCCACACCGGTGTGGAAGAGCACCACCAGGTAGACAGCAAGGCAGCGCACACCGTCCAGGGCAGGCCGGTAGGACCAGGACACACCAGCACGCTACGTGAGCCCGGTCCAGTCCAGAGGGACGTCGGAGCCGTGTCGCGCCCGGGTCGTCTCAGACGACGGTGGTCACCGGTCCGCTGGCGATGGTGACGCCACCGCTGGCGAAGTTGGCGAGATCCCTCACGGTCGCCTTGCCCTCGTCGCTGGTCATCGCGGCACCGAACGCGACCTCGTCGTCGAAGGTGAGACTGGCGAGCAGGTGGTAGACCGGCCGGCTCTCGCCGGGGTTCGGGACCGGACGGAGCACGGCGTACGAGCGGAGGCCGGGGATGGTCGCGGCGAGCGGTGCGTGAGTCGACTCGTAGTGGGCGTCGAAGGCCGCCACGTCGTCGGGGTGGTGGTAGAGCACCGTCATCTGGTGGGCCATCAGGGTGTCGCCTCCGGGGCACCGGCGCCCTCCCGATGAGAACGCGATGGCCCGATGGTCACATGGGTGCGTGCGCCGTCGCACGTCCTGCGGCAATACTGGAGCCAAGCGCTGGTCGACCCTCGTCGGCCGCTTCCCCGGGGAGGAACGAACGATGCGAGCAATCTGGAAGGGCGCGGTGTCCTTCGGTCTGGTCTCGGTGCCGGTCAAGCTGTACTCCGCGACCGAGAGCCACGACGTCTCGTTCCGCCAGGTGCACGCCAAGGACGGCGGCCGGATCAAGTACCAGCGGGTCTGCGCGATCGACGGCGAGGAGGTGGCGTACGCCGACATCGCGAAGGGCTACGAGACCGAGGACGGGGAGATGGTCATCCTCTCCGACGAGGACATGGCCGACCTGCCGTCGACGTCGTCGCGCGAGATCGCCGTCGAGAAGTTCGTGCCCAGCGAGCAGATCGACCCCATGCTGTTCGAGAAGTCCTACTACCTCGAACCCGAGAAGTCCGGGGCCAAGCCCTACGCGCTGCTGCGTCAGGCGCTGGTGGACGCCGACCGGATGGCGGTCGTCACCGTGGCACTGCGGCAGCGGACCGCGGTCGCGGTGCTCCGGGTGCGCGACGACGTGATCGTGCTCCAGACGATGATGTGGCCCGACGAGGTCCGCGAGCCCGACTTCAAGATCGAGGTCGGCGAGATCAAGGACGCCGAGGTCAAGATGGCGCACATGCTGGTCGAGACCCTGGCCGGTGACTTCGACGCCTCCGAGTTCGAGGACGACTACGCCGGGGCCGTGCAGGAGCTGGTGAAGACCAAGATCGAGGGCGGTGAGGTCAAGCGGACCCCGACCGCCACCAAGTCCTCGGGCGAGGTCGTGGACCTGCTCGCGGCGCTGCAGAAGTCGGTCACCGCGGCCAAGGAGGCCCGCGGCGAAGAGACGGGGGCCACGAAGGCACCCGCCAAGAAGACCCCTGCCACATCGACCAAGACAGCGGGCAAGAAGTCGGCGGCCAAGAAGTCCGCGGCGAAGAAGCCCGCGGCCAAGAAGTCGGCCACGAGGAAGACCCCCGCCAAGAAGGCGAGCTGACCCTCCCGGGGCCGGGGTCGACCTCGGGTCGGTCTGCCCCGAACGGACCTTGTGGCGGGGCAGGGTGGGTGCGCACCATGACCGGACCACTGGAACTTGGACGGAGGGTCCTCATGCGCATTTCATCACGGGCGGTTGCTGTCGCCGTCGGAGCACTGACCACGGTCGGCCTGGTGGCACCAGCCACGGCGGATCCAGGTGACGCCTCGGACCCGATCGTCCTCGTGTGCGAGAACGGCAACACCTACGCCGCGACGGTTGCCGGCAACGGCGACTTCACCCCGGCCCACGACCTCGGCAGCACGTCGATCCTGGTGCCGACCGCGTTCGGTGAGTTCCAGGGCACCGTGAGGGACACCAGCGGAGCAGTGCTCGCGGAGTTCACCGAGCCGCCCAGCACCAAGGGTCGCTCCACCAGGTCCCGGGCCACGTCCACGACGTGCACGTTCGCGTTCTCGGTGACCGACTTCGACGAGGAGTTCGGCCAGGTCGTCACCTTCAGCGCGAGCGGGAGCGTCACCGGCTTCGTGACTCCGGCACGCTGACGCGGGGTTGGGTCGCGGTCCGGTCGTCGGGGTTCACCGGAGCAGGCTCATCCGACTGACGCCGGCCCGGTCCGTCCCGGCCGACGCTCAGCAGCAGGCGGCGGCCGGCTCCTGGTCCTGGCGCGTCCCGCCGCAGCAGCCGTCGCCGGTGTCGGCGGCGAACGTGGGGCTGTCCTCGAGCACGGTGTAGACCTCCCAGCTCTCGCCGTTCGGCGTGCCCTGCACCCAGAACTTGTCCTGGCGGGCGTAGCAGCAGGTGGTGTCGCGCTCCTCGACGGAGGCGAACCCGGCCGCGGCGAGGCGGGTCTGCTCGGCGTCGACCACCCCGGTGTCGGCGACCTCCACGCCGAGGTGGTTGATCGAGCCACCCTGGCCGGGGTTCTCGATGAGCACCAGCTTGAGCGGCGGCTCGGTGACGGCGAAGTTGGCGTAGCCCGGGCGGACCTTGGCCGGCTCGCTGCCGAAGAGGGTGGTGTAGAACGCGATCGAGGTGTCGAGGTCGTCGACGTTGAGGGCGAGCTGGATGCGGGACATGGGAGACCTCCATAGATATTGATGTCTGTCGATGTGTCATCTTGCATCAGACATAGGACTCTGTCAATATTCACACGTGTCGAAATCTCAGCTGACCCTGACCCCCGTCCAGACCGCGGCCTGCTGCTCGCCCCTGATGAGCGAGCCGCTCGACGCCGTGCGGGCCACGGCCATCGCCCCGCTGCTCAAGGCGCTCGCCGACCCGGTCCGGCTGCGGTTGCTCTCGCTGGTCGCCTCCCACGCCGACGGAGAGGCGTGCGTCTGCGACCTGAACGACGCCTTCGAGCTCTCCCAGCCGACGATCAGCCACCACCTCAAGGTGCTCCACGACGCCGGCCTGCTCACGCGCAGCAAGCGCGGCGTCTGGGTCTACTACCGCGTCGACCGCGACGCGCTCGGCGCCCTGAACGCCCTGCTCGGTGACGTCGCCGGATGAGTGCCGACACCGAGCGCCGAACGCCGGCGCGCCCGGCCCGGCTCGGCACCCTCGACCGGTTCCTGCCGGTGTGGATCGGCCTCGCGATGGTCGCCGGGCTGCTGCTGGGCAGACTGGTCCCGGGACTGGACGACCTGCTCTCCGCCATCGAGGTCGACGGGGTCTCGCTGCCGATCGCCATCGGCCTGCTGGTGATGATGTACCCGGTCCTCGCCAAGGTCCGCTACGACAGGCTCGACAGCGTGACCGCCGACCGGCGGCTGCTGTGGTCGTCGCTGGTGCTCAACTGGCTGGTCGGGCCGGCGCTGATGTTCGTCCTGGCGTGGCTGCTGCTGCCGGACCTCCCGGCGTACCGCACCGGCCTGATCATCGTCGGCCTGGCCCGCTGCATCGCGATGGTGATCATCTGGAACGACCTCGCCTGCGGCGACCGCGAGGCGGCGGCGGTGCTGGTCGCGCTGAACTCGGTGTTCCAGGTGCTCGCGTTCGGTTTGCTCGGCTGGTTCTACCTCGAGCTGCTGCCCGGCTGGCTCGGGCTGGACACGGCATCGCTCGACGTCAGCGCGTGGCAGATCGCCAAGTCCGTCCTCATCTTCCTCGGCGTCCCGCTGCTGGCCGGCTACCTGTCCCGCACGCTCGGGGAGCGGCGCAAGGGCCGGGAGTGGTACGACGACCGGTTCCTGCCGCGGGTCGGCCCGTGGGCGCTCTACGGACTGCTGTTCACGATCGTGATCCTGTTCGCCCTGCAGGGCGACCAGGTCACCCACCGGCCGCTCGACGTCGCGCGGATCGCCGTACCCCTGCTCGCCTACTTCGCACTGATGTGGGGCGGCGCCTATGCGCTCGGCAAGGCACTCGGCATGACGTACGAGAAGACCACGACGCTCGCGTTCACCGCGGCGGGCAACAACTTCGAGCTCGCGATCGCGGTGGCGATCGCGACCTTCGGGGTGACCAGCGGCGAGGCCCTCGCCGGGGTCGTGGGTCCGCTCATCGAGGTGCCGGTGCTGGTCGGCCTGGTCTACGTCTCGCTCGCGCTGTCTCGGCGCTTCCCCCACCAGGCCCAGGAGGGCACCCGATGACCCGTCGTCCCACCGTGCTCTTCGTCTGCGTGCACAACGCCGGGCGCTCCCAGATGGCCGCGGGCTACCTGCGGCACCTCGCCGGCGACCGGGTCGAGGTCCGCTCGGCCGGCTCGGCGCCCGCTGACCAGGTCAACCCGGCCGCGGTCGCAGCGATGGCCGAGGACGGCGTCGACATCGCCGCCGGTGCGCCGAGGCTGCTCACCACCGCGGCGGTCCAGGAGTCCGACGTGGTGATCACCATGGGCTGTGGCGACGCCTGCCCGATCTTCCCGGGCAAGCGCTACGAGGACTGGGAGCTGGACGACCCGGCCGGGCAGGGAGTGGCCGGCGTACGCCCGATCCGCGACGAGATCCGGGCCCGCGTCGAGGCGCTGGTCGCGGAGATCGCCCCCGCCTGAGCGCAGGAACTCCCACCTCGGCGCGCAAGAAGTCACACCTGGTCAGGGGCGGGCAGCGGCGGCGAGGTGTCGGGCGCAGGCGGCGGCGACCGCGACGGCCAGGTCCTGGGCCACGTCGTCCTCCCGCTCCGGCACGATCTCGTGCACGATGCCGGCGGCGGCCAGGTCGCTGGCCCGGACCCGGTGCAGCTCGGCCATCTCCGCGGCGTGCGCGGTGTCGTGGTGCACGATCATGCTGGCCCCCTCGGGAGGCAGCGGCGAGAGCCAGGCGTGGGCGGTCGCGATCACCGTCCGGGCCGGCAGCAGCGCCAGCGCTCCCCCGCCGCAGCCCTCGCCCAGCAGCACCGACAGCGTCGGCACCGTCATCGTGGTCATCGTCGCGATGCAGCGGGCGATCTCGCCGGCGATGGCTCCCTCCTCCGCGTGCGGCGAGAGCTCGGCACCAGGGGTGTCGATCACGGTGACGAGCGGCAGCCCGAGCTCCTCGGCGAAGTTCATGCCCCGGCGGGCCTGTCGCAGCGCGGCCGGACCCATCGGGTGCGCCGCCGACTGCCGGGACCGGTCCTGACCGACCACCACACAGGGCTGGCCGTCGAGGCGGGTCAGCGCCACGATCACCGCGGAGTCGCGCTCGCCCTCGGCGGTGCCGCGCAGCCGCACGGTCCGGGTGCCGCCGTAGCGCAGCAGCTCCCGGATGCCGGCCCGGCCGGCGTGCCGGCTGGCCTCGATGTGCGTCCAGGCCGAGTACTCGTCGACGTCGGAGGAGACGTCCCGACCCGGCAGCACCGGTGCGACCGGCGGGTCGACCAGGGTGGCCAGCGCGTTGTCGACGAGCCCGGGCAGCGCCTCGACGGGGACCACCGCGTCCACGATGCCGTGGGCCGCGAGGTTCTCGGCAGTCTGCACGCCGGGCGGGAACGTCTCGCCGTTCAGCCCTTCGTAGACCTTGGGACCGAGGAAGCCGATCAACGCCTCGGGTTCGGCGACCGTGACGTGCGCCAGGGAGCCCCAGGAGGCGAACACCCCGCCGGTGGTGGGGTGCCGCAGATAGACGAGGTAGGCCAGCCCGGCGGCCCGGTGCTCCATCAGCGCCCGGGAGATCTCGACCATCTGCACGAACGCCGGGGTGCCCTCCTGCATGCGCGTGCCACCGGACGCGGTCGTCGCCAGCAGCGGGATGCCCTCGGCGGTGGCCCGGCGGACCGCGGCGATGATCCGCTCGGCGGCCGCGCGGCCGATCGACCCGGCGAGGAAGCGGAACTCGTTGACCACCACGGCCACCGGCCGGCCCCGGACCAGGCCGCGCCCGGTCAGCACCGACTCGTCGACGCCGGACCTCTCCTCGGCGGCGCGGAGCTCGGCGAGGTAGGGCTCGGGCAGCCCGCTGCGGTCCACCGGGCGGTCCCACGACTCGAACGAGCCCGGGTCGAGCACCAGGTCGAACAGCTCCGGAGCCGTCCAGCGCCGGCTCATGGGGTGCTCATGCTTCCTCGTCCAGCCAGGCGCGGATCGACTGCCCGTGCTGGTCGAGCGTCGGGGGTGCGCCGTGCTCACGGCGGGTGGTCTCGGCACCGTCGCCGTCGAAGAACCGCAGCGGTGGGCCGGGCAGCCGCAGTCCGCCCAGCGTCGGGTGCTCGACGTCGACGAGCAGGCCCTGGCTGAGCGCCTGGTCCCACGCGTAGACCTCGTCGAGGGTGCGCACCTTGCCCGCCGGGATGCCGGCCGCGGCCAGCTCGGCGAGCAACGGCTCCGCGTCGCGGTCGGCGAACGCCGCCTCGACCAGCTCGATGACCCGTGCGCGGTTGCCGATCCGCTCCCGGTTGCTGCCCAGCCCGTCGGTGTCGGGGTCGAGCCCGAACGCGGCACAGAACCTGCGCCAGAGACCCTCGCTGCCGACCGCGATCTGCACCGAGCCGTCGCGGCAGTGGAACAGACCGTACGGCGCGATGCTGGGGTGGTGGTTGCCCTGCGCCCGGCCGACCTCGCCGGCCACGGTCCAGCGGGTGCCCTGGAAGGCGTGCACGCCGACCACGGCCGCGAGCAGGGACGTCCGGACGACCGAGCCGACCCCGGTCCGGTGCCGCTCGTTGAGCGCGGCCACGACGCCGTACGCGCCGTACATCCCGGACAGCAGGTCCGCGATCGGCGTGCCGACCCGCTGCGGGTCCTCGGGCCCCGAGCCGGTGAGTGACATCAGGCCGGCCTCACCCTGGGCGATCTGGTCGTAGCCCGCCCGGCCGCCCTCGGGGCCGTCGTGCCCGAAGCCGGTGATCGAGAGCACCACCAGCCGCGGGTTGCGCTCCTGGAGCGACTCGATGCCGAGCCCGAGGCGGTCGAGCACGCCGGTGCGGAAGTTCTCCACCAGCACGTCGGCCCGGTCGACCAGGCGCAGCAGGACGTCCTTGTCGGCCTCGTTCTTGAGGTCGAGGGTGATCGACTCCTTGTTGCGGTTGGTCGAGAGGAAGTACGTCGACTCGAGCTCGTCGGGGTCGCCCACGAACGGCGGGCCCCAGCCACGGGTGTCGTCCCCGTGGCCGGGCGCCTCGACCTTGATCACGCGGGCACCGAGGTCACCGAGCATCATCCCGGCGTGCGGTCCGGCGAGGGCCCGCGAGAGGTCGACGACCAGGATGTCCCGCAGCGGCCCCACCCCCTCCGTGCTCATCACCCGGTCACCAGCCCGGTGCCACGAGGGCGGCCCAGACCAGCAGCGGTCCGACCACGGTGACGATGACGGCGTAGACGAGGATCTGCTTGTAGTACGTCGGTTCGGAGATCGTGTCCGGCCGGTTGGCCAGCATCAGCGCGCCGTTGGTGGAGAACGGGCTGACGTCGACGATCGTCGAGCTGACGGCGAGCGCGGCGACGAACAGGCCGGCTGAGATGCCGCCGTCGGCGATCAGCGGGATCGCGATCGGGATGATCACCGGCAGCAGCGCGGTCGACGACGCGAACGCGGAGACCACCCCGCCGACGTAGCAGAGGATCAGCGCACCGATCGCGATCGCGCCGAGGCCGGCGGCCCAGTTGCCGACGAACTCCGGCGAGCCGGCGGTGGTGAGGATGGTCGCGTAGGTGCTGACACCGGCGACCAGCAGCACGGTCGGCCAGGCGATGTGCCTGACGGCGTCCTTGTAGGCCGTCGGGGAGAGCATCGAGAGCACCACCGCGGCGGTGATCGAGACGAAGCCGATGTTCTTGTCGAAGGCCAGCGCGATGGCGGCGACGCCGACGAAGGCGAGCAGGGTCAGGACCTGGTCGGCGCGCACGCCGGTCACCGGCTCGGTCACCGGCTCGGTCACGGTCTTGGTCACGGGCTCGGTCACGGGCGGGGACACGACGGTGCCGGTGGTCGGGCCGGCGCCGGTGCCGGAGGCGGCGGAGCTGCGATCGGGCCGTGCGCCGGCGCCGGCGTCGTGAGGGCCATCCGTGTCGTCGGCACTCTGGTCGTCGAAGGTCTCGTCGGGGTCCAGACGCAACGACATCAGGCGGCGACCGCCGAGCACGAAGAAGAGGATCGCGGCCATCACCAGGTTCACGACGAAGCTGGCCAGGAAGACCGTCATCTCGCTGGAGGGCAGGCCGCTGTCCTCCATCACCGAGTTGGTGATGGTGCCGTAGATCGAGATCGGCGAGAAGCCACCGGCCTGGGCGCCGTGGACGACGAGCATGCCCATCATCAGCGGGCTGATCCGGTAGCGGGCGGCGAAGCCGAGGGCGATCGGGCCGATGATCGCGCAGGCGGCCGGGCTGGCGGCACCGATCGCGGTGATCACCGCGGTGACGCCGAACATCACCCACGGGATCAGGGCGACGCGACCGCCGACGGCCTTGACCGAACTGCGCACGATCAGGTCGACGGTGCCGTTCTGCCGGGCGATCGCGAAGAGATACGTGACGCCGATCAGCGTCAGCACCAGGTCGGCGCTGACGCCGGCCAGGATCTCCTTCTCGTCGAGGTTCAGCGAGTACATGCCGACGAGCCACGCCGCGACGTACGCGAGCGCGCCCATGTTGATCGGCAGCACGGTGCCGATGACGAAGAGGGCGATGAGAGCGAGGATCGCTACCCATTCCGGTCCCATGAGGTGTCCTTCCATCCGAGAGTGTCCGAGCCGCGCTGTGACAGTCGTCACGCTGGCTCAGTGGACTAGCCAATAGGACAATGGCAGAGCCTGTCAATACCCTAGGAACCATGTCCGACCCGTCGCCACGCTTCCCGCGACCGTTGCAGCGCACCCGGCTCTACGAGCAGGTGGCCGAGCAGATCTCGACCTGGATCGGCGAGAACGGCCTGCGTGCCGGCGACCGGCTGCCGCCCGAGCGAGAGCTGGCGACCCGGCTCGGCGTGAGCCGGGCGACGCTCAGCCAGGCCCTGGTCGCCCTCGAGGTGGTCGGCGTGGTCGCGGTCCGGCACGGCGACGGCACCGTGCTCACCGACCAGGTCGGCACCGCCCGGATCACCGACGCGATCCGGGCGCACGCCGACCGGATGCCCGAGGTGATCGAGGCCCGCGACGCCCTCGAGACCAAGCTGGCCGAGCTCGCCGCCACCCGGCGTACGGACGAGGACATCGCCGCGATCACCGCAGCCCTGGACGAGATGGAGCGCGACATCGACGCCGGCGGCCGCGGCGTGCGAGCCGACGAGCACTTCCACGGGGCCGTGACCGCCGCGGCGTACTCCCCCCTGCTCGCGCGGATGATGGCCACCATCGGCGAGCTGATCGTGGAGACCCGGATCGAGTCGCTGTCCCAGCCGGGACGGCCCCGGGACTCACTGGCCGCGCACCGCAAGGTGGCCGATGCCATCATCGCCGGCGACCCGAGCGGCGCCTCCGCCGCCATGCACGAGCACGTGGTGATGGTGAGCGACGTCGCCCTGCTCCGCGAGCGTCCCTGACGCATGTCGTTCCTCGAACAGCTGACCGTGCTGGCGGCCGGTCTCGGCGCCGGCATCCTCACCTCCACGGTCGGAGTCGCCTCGCTGCTCAGCTTCCCGATCCTGGTCGCCCTCGGCCTCCCGCCGGTGGTGGCCAACGCCTCCAACACCGTCGGGTTGATCCCGGCCGGGGTCAGCGGGTCGTTCGGCTACCGCGCGGAGCTGCGCGAGCATCCGCGCGTGGCCGCCACGGTGATCGTGACCTGCGCGGCCGGGGCGGTCCTCGGGGCCGCGCTGCTGCTCGGCCTCGACCCGTCGGTCTTCGAGGCCGTGGTGCCCTGGCTGATCCTCTTCACCTGCGTGCTGGTCGGGGCGCAGCCCCGGATCACCCGCTGGCTCAAGCGGCACCACGACACGGCGCACCCGCCGGACCCGCGTCACTCGATGTCGCCGGTGACCACGTTCTTCGCCGCGCTGACCGGTGTGTACGGCGGCTACTTCGGCGCCGGCTCGGGGGTGATGATGGTCGCCGTCCTCGGCCTCGGCCTCGACCTCGAGCTGCGGATCGTCAACGCGCTCAAGACCCTCGCCGTGTTCTCGGGCAACGTGGTGGCCGGGCTGATCTTCGTCGTCCTCGCGGAGCTGGACTGGTCGGCGATCCTGCTGCTGTCCCTGGGCTCGGTGGTCGGTGGCTACGTCGGCGCACGCATCGGCCGCAGGCTGCCGCCGACACTGTTCCGGACGCTGGTGGTGCTCGCGGGCATCACCGCCGCCATCGCGATGCTCTGACCTGGCGCACTCAGGTCGACTCCCATCGGAAGAGGCGGGCGGCCACCAGCGTCATCACCGCCGCGAACGTGGCCAGGATCCCCATCGGCACCAGCACCGCGGTGGCCGGCTCACCCCGCACCATCACGTCGAGCATCCCGTCGTTGAGATGCCGCAGCGGCAGCAGCTGCGAGAAGTTCCGGATCCACGCGGGGGCACCGTCGAGCGGGAAGAAGGATCCGCTGAGGAAGGCCATCGGCAGCACCAGGAAGTTGGCCATGTTGACCGCACCCTCGGTGGTGCTCGTCACCGCACCGGCGAGCAGACCGAGCGACATGAAGCACAGCGTGCCGACCACCAGCAGTGGCACCGCCGCCGCCCAGGCCCCGGTCAGGGTCAGACCGAACGCCGCGGCGCCGAGGCCGAGGAAGATCGCCATCTGCACGAGCGCGATCGCCACCGTGACCGCGACCCGCGCACCGACCACGGTGCGGGTCGAGACCGGTGCCAGCTGGAGCCGGCGCAGCAGCTTGCTCTGCCGCCAGCCCTGCAACGTCGCGGCGGCTCCGAACGCCGCACTCATGGCCACCGCCCAGCCGAGCAGGCCGGGGGTGACGAACTGGATCGTCTCGAGGGATTCGTCCTCGACCCGTTCGGTGCGCAGCGCGTACGTCGGGGGGTCGCCCGACGCGGCCACGTTGGCGCCGTCGACGAACGCCCGCAGCGATCCCTGCGTGACCGCCGCCTTCACCTGGTCGGTCTGGGTGTAGTGGGCGACGAGCTCGCCGTCCCGCATCTCGACGGCCACGTCGGCATCGCCCTTGCGCACCGTCGCGAGCGCGTCCTCCAGGTCGGCGGACCTCGTGACCTCGAAGGTCTCGGCGAAGGCCTCGCTCGCGCCGGCGGGCAGCTGGTCGAAGAGCGGGACGTCGCCGACCTGGATCAGGTCGACCTTGGACTGGGTCTGGTCGCTGAACACGCCACCGAAGAGCACCAGGAACATCAACGGGAAGATGATCGCGAAGAACACCGACGACTTGTCGCGGAGGAAGCCGAGCAGGATGGCGCGCGAGAGCGCGACGAACGCGATCATTCGGGGTCCCTGCGGGAAGCGCAGCGCAGCGAGCATTTCCGTGGGGTGATCATGCGGGGTCCCTGCGGGAAGCGCAGCGCAGCGAGCATTTCCGTGGGGTGATCATGCGGGGTCCCTGCGGGAAGCGCAGCGCAGCGAGCATTTCCGTGGGGTGATCATGCTCGGTACTCCCGGCCGGTGAGGTCGAGGAAGACATCCTCGAGGGTCCCGGTCTGCACCCGCAGCCCGTCGAGCCGGTCGAGCTCGGCCAGCCGGCCGAGGACGGTGGCGGGGGTGCGGGTGGTGAGCACCAGCCCGTCGACGCCACCCTGGACGCTCTCCACCCCGGGCAGCCCGGCCGCCCGCTCCGTGGTCAGGTCGCCCGGCGTCACGGTGATCCGGGTCGGGGCGTCGAGGCCGCGGACCAGCCCGGCGGGCGTCCCGAGCTCGAGCACCCGCCCGTGGTCCATGATCGCGACCCGGTCACAGAGCGCCTCGGCCTCGTCCATGTAGTGCGTGGTCAGCACGACGGTGCGACCGCTGTCGTTGAGGCCGGCGAGCAGGTCCCACAGGTTGCGCCGGGCCTGAGGGTCGAGCGCGGCGGTCGGCTCGTCCAGGAAGACCACCTCCGGGTCGTGCACCAGTGCGCAGGCGATCGACAGCCGTTGCGCCTGGCCGCCGGAGAGCACCTCGACGCGGTCCCCCGCCTTGTCGACCAGCCCGACGCGCTCCAGCCACTCGTCCGCGCGGACCGCGGAGACGCCGTACAGGGCGGCGAAGGTGCGGATCTGCTCGCGTGCGGTGAGCCGTTCGAAGAACGACGAGGCCTGCAGCTGCACGCCGATGCGCGCGGTGAGGCCGGCGTTGCGCGGCCACGGGCTGCCGCCGAGCAGGGTGATCGACCCGGAGTCCGGGCGACGCAGGCCCTCGATCATCTCCAGGGTGGTGGTCTTCCCGGCGCCGTTCGGCCCGAGGATGCCGAAGAACTCGCCCTCGGCCACCTCGAAGCTGACCCCGTCGACCGCCGTCAGCTCCCCGTAGGACAGCTGGAGGTCCCGCACCTCGATCGCTCCCATGCGCACCACCCTAGGGGGTGTGCTGGACCACCTCGGTGGTCCGGGACCGCCGCACCGCCACTGCCGCGACGCCGGATGTAACGCGGTGTTCGCGACGCTGGGTGCGCGTCACGCAGGGCACTGAGCGACCTGGACACCGCGTGACAGCTGGGGGTCCGGCGCTGACGGTCAGCCGGTGGAGAGCAGGCCACGGACGACCCGGAGCCCGACGGACATCCGGGCCAGGTCGGCCTCGTCGTCGGCGCAGATCTCCTCCAGCGTCGTCGCCGCCCGGGCGATGACGACCTGGTCGTCGTCCTCCCACGTGGCGATCCGTACCGGTGCCGGATCGTCCGTCGAGGTGGTCGCCAGGACTCGGGAGGTGAGCGCGGCGTGCACCGCATGCAGGTCGTCACGGAGCGCGGCCCGGGCCATCGTCTGCCACCGGTCCTGGCGTGGCAGCCCGAGGATCCGGGACACCAGCAACGGCAGACCCAGGCGCTCCCCGAGGGCGAAGTGCACCCGGGCCACCTCCAGCGGGTCGATCTCGTCGCGGGCGGCGGTCTCGACGATCCCGAGCACCATGTACGCCGGCGGCAGCACCGCGACCCGGACGGCCAGGTCCTCGGGCACCGATTCCGCGATCAGCGAGTCACGCCGCTCCTCGAACGCCGCGAGCTCACGTCCGGAGACCAGCGTCGGCAGCTCGGCCACCACCCGGCGGGCTGTGACACCGAAGAAGTCGACGGTGCCCTCGCTGTCGATCGGCGGGCGGCGGTTGCTCACCAGCCAGCGGGAGGCCCGTTCGACGAGGGTCCGCATCTCGATGCGCATCCGGGTCTGGGCCGCGGCCGGCATCCGGTTGTCGTAGGAGGCCAGCTCCTCGCGGAGCTCCAACGAGCCGTAGATCTCCCGGGCGACGAAGTTCGCGCGCACCAGCTCCTCTGCCGACGCACCTGCCTCACCCGCCAACCGCGGCCAGTACGTCATGCCCGCCCCGTTGACCAGGTCGTTGACCACCTGGGTCACGATGATCTGCCGGCGCAGCGGGTGGCGCTCCATCTGGTCGCGGTAGCCCTGCCGCATCTTCGACGGGAAGTAGGCGAACAGGTCGGTCCGCAGGAACGGGTCGTCGGGCAGGTCCGAGGCCAGCAGCTCGTCGGCCAGCACGATCTTGGTCCAGGCCAGCAGCACCGAGAGCTCGGGGACGCTGAGCGAGCCGCCCCGCTCGAGCCGGCGGCGCACCTCACGTGAGGTGGGCAGGGCCTCGAGCTCACGGTTGAGCACGCCGTCGCGCTCGAGCTTCTTCATCCAGTCCTCGTGCACGTGCAGCAGCCCTGCGGAGTTCGCGGCCGCGTTGGCCAGGGCGAGGTTCTGCTCGTAGTTGTCGCGCAGCACCAGCGCGGCGACCTCGTCCGTCATCGACGCGAGCAGCTCGTTGCGCTGCTTGCCGGTCAGGTCGCCGTCGGCGACGACCCGGTCGAGCAGGATCTTGATGTTCACCTCGTGGTCGGAGGTGTCCACGCCCGCGGAGTTGTCGATGAAGTCGGTGTTCAGCCGGCCACCTTCGCGGGCGTACTCGATCCGGCCGCGCTGGGTGAGACCGAGGTTGCCGCCCTCCCCCACGCATCGCACGCGCAGGTCCTCGCCGTTGACGCGGATCGCGTCGTTGGCCTTGTCGCCCGCCTCCGCGTGCGTCTCGCCGCGGGACTTGACGTAGGTGCCGATGCCGCCGTTCCAGAGCAGGTCGGCCGGCGCCAGCAGGATCGCCCGCATCAGCTCGGCCGGTGTCATCGTCGTGATCGCGGCGTCGATGTCGAGCGCCTCGCAGATCTGCGGCGTCAGCGGGATCGACTTCAGGTTGCGCGGGAACACGCCGCCACCCTCCGAGATCAGCGACGTGTCGTAGTCCTGCCACGACGAGCGCGGCAGCGCGAACAGCCGCTTGCGCTCGGCGTACGACGTCGCGGCGTCCGGGGTCGGGTCGACGAAGATGTCGCGGTGGTCGAAGGCCGCCACCAGCCGGGTGTGCTCGGAGCAGAGCAGACCGTTGCCGAAGACGTCGCCGGACATGTCACCGATGCCGACACAGGTGTGGTCCTCGGTCTGGGAGTCGATGCCCATCTCCCGGAAGTGCCGCTGCACCGAGACCCAGGCGCCGCGGGCGGTGATCCCCATCGCCTTGTGGTCGTAGCCCACCGAGCCGCCGGAGGCGAACGCGTCACCGAGCCAGAAGCCGTAGTCCTGGGCGACCCCGTTGGCGATGTCGGAGAACGTCGCGGTGCCCTTGTCCGCCGCGACCACGAGGTAGGAGTCGTCACCGTCGTGGCGGACGACGTCGTTCGGCGGCACGGTGGCGCCGTCGACGAGGTTGTCGGTGATGTCGAGCAGGCCGGAGATGAAGGTCGTGTAGCAGGCGATGCCTTCCGCCATCCACGCCTCGCGGTCGGCGGGGTCGGGCAGGTTCTTGGCGAAGAAGCCGCCCTTGGAGCCCACCGGCACGATCACGGTGTTCTTGACCATCTGCGCCTTGACCAGACCGAGCACCTCGGTCCGGAAGTCGTCGCGTCGGTCAGACCAGCGCAGCCCGCCGCGGGCCACCGGCCCGAAGCGCAGGTGCACGCCCTCGACCCGCGGGGAGTAGACGAAGATCTCGTACTTCGGCCGCGGCTCGGGCAGCTCGGGGATCGCCGAGGGCTCGAGCTTGAACGAGATGTAGGACTTCGAGCCGCCGGCCGCATCGCGCTGGAAGTAGTTGGTGCGCAGGGTCGCGCGGATGTGCGTCAGATAGGACCGCAGGATCCGGTCGTGGTCGAGGCTGGCCACGTCGTCGAGCGAGCGGGCCAGCCGCTCCTCGAGCTCGCTCACCCTCGCCATCCTTGACTCGGCGTCGGCCGGCAGGTGGTCGCGGCCCGGGGCGAAGCGCGCCTCGAACAGCTGCACCAGCAGTCGGGTGATGTCGACGTTGATGCGGAGGGCGTCCTCGATGTAGTCCTGTGCGAACGGGGTGCCGCCCTGGCGCATGTACTTCGCATAGGCACGCAGCACCGTGGCCTGTCGCCAGGTGAGCCCGGCGCCGAGCACCAGTGCGTTGAAGCCGTCGATCTCGTTGTGGCCGTCCCACACCGCGTGCAGCGCGTCCTGGAACAGGTCCCGGGAGCCGGCCGGCAGCGTCCGGCCGTAGCGCAGCCCGAACTCGTAGATGTACGACGGCCGCACCATGCCCTCGAGCTGGTAGGGCCGCTCGTCGACGACCTCGACGCCCATCGAGCTGAGCATCGGCAGCACCTGGCTCAGGGACAGCGGCGAGCCGATCCGGAACACCTTGAGCCGGGCCTCGCCGCGGCCCGCGTCCATCTGCTCGTACATCGAGAGGTCGAGGCCCTCGTCACCGTCGATCGCCTCGAGACGGCCGAGGTCGACCGAGGCGGTGCGCGCCGAGAAGTCCTCCTTGTAGGCCTCCGGGAACGAGTCGGCGTACGTCCGGCCCAGCCGCGAGCCGGCCTCCTCGCCGTACTCCGCCGTGACCGCCGTGATGAAGTCGTCCTGCCAGGAGCGCGCCGCCTCGATCAGCCGGCGTTCGAGGTCGCCGAGGTCGACGGCGCCCATCGGCTCACCCTTGGGCGGGCGCACCACGAAGTGCAGCCGGGCCATGTTGGACTCGCTGACCCGGGCCGTGAACTCCACCGACTCGCCGCCCAGGCTGCGCTTGAGGATCGTGGAGATCCGCTCGCGGACGGTCGTGTTGTAGCGGTCGCGCGGCAGGTAGACCAGGCACGAGAGGTAGCGGCCGTAGGTGTCGCGACGGACGAACAGTCGCAGCTGCCGCCGCTCGCGGGTGTACATCACGGCCTCGGCGATCGGCGCCAGCTCCTCGACCGGAGTCTGGAACAGCTCGTCGCGCGGGTAGTTCTCCAGGGTGTCCATCAGCGCCTTGCCGGCGTGGCTGTGCGCGTCGAACCCGACCCGGGCCATCACCTCGGCGACCTTCTCGCGCAGCATCGGGATCCGGTTGACCGACTCGGTGTAGGCGGCGCTCGAGAACAGGCCGAGGAACCGGCGCTCGCCGACCACGTCGCCGTTGTCGTCGAACGTCTTGACGCCCACGTAGTCGAGGTACGCCGGCCGGTGGACGGTGGCCCGCGAGTTGGCCTTGGCCAGCACCAGGAGCTTCTTCTCGCGGGCCTTGGCCTTGACCAGGTCGGGGAGCTTGCCGAACGAGGCCGACATGTCCTGGTCGGCGCGCAGGATGCCGAAGCCGGTGCCGGGGATGGCGCGCAGGACCTCGTCGTCGCCCTCGCGCTCGAGCCGGTACTCGCGGTAGCCGAGGAACGTGAAGTGGTCGTCGGCGAGCCACTCCAGCAGCGCCCGGCCCTGCCCGATCTCCTCCGTCGGGAGCGGCGGCGGCTCGGTGGCCAGCTCGGCCACGATCGACAGCACCTGCGCGTGCATGCGCTCCCAGTCCTCGACCGCCTCGCGCACGTCGCGCAGGACGTTCTGCAGTGCGGTCTCGATCGCACTGATGTCCTCGTCCTCGGGGATCCGGTCGATCTCGATGTGCATCCACGACTCGCGGAGGGTGGTGTCGTCGGCGGTGCCGGTGCTGCCCTCCGCCGCCGCGCGCACGGTCTCGAGGTTGCCGGTGATGTCCCGCGTGACCTCGAACTGCGGGTGCACGATGACGTGCAGGTTGCGCTGCTGGTTGGACAGCGCCATCGTCACGGAGTCGACGAGGAAGGGCATGTCGTCGGTGACCACCTCGACGACCGAGTGCGCGTTGGCCGACCAGCCGTGCTCGGAGACCGTGGGAGTGAACACCTGGACCTGCGCGGTGCCCTGGGGGCGGTTGCCGGCCAGCTTGTAGTGGTGGGCCAGCGCCCCGTAGAGGTCGACCTCGGTGCGGTCGCAGACATCCTCGGGAGCGACGTGGCGGTAGTAGGCCTTCAACAGCCCGGGGACCACGTCGGCGGGCGGCCCACCGGCGCCCTTGCGATGCACGGCGAGGTCGATGGCCTGCGTGATCAGCTCGGACTTCTTGTCATCGAGGGAGTTCGACACGACTCGACACTAGGGCCGCGCGCGTGACGGGGACAACTCGCCCCACGGAGCGGGTCGGATCGAGCCTGAGTCGGGCCGATGCCGGATCAGAGCAGGGACCGCAGCTCCCACAGCAGGGGGTAGTACCGCAGCGGCAACCGGCTCGCGAGGTACGCCGCTCCGGTCGAGCCTCCGGTGCCGGTCTTGGATCCGATCATCCGCTCCACCATCACCACGTGCCGGGCCCGCCAGGCGGCCGCCAGCTCGTCGTGCTGGAGCAGCGCCTCGGCCAGCGCCCAGACCTCCGGGTGCGAGGACCGGTCGTGCGCCACGGTGTGCAGCGAGGCCCGCAGTGCGTCGTCGTCGCCGGCCTCCAGCCCCTTGTCGACGAGTACCGCGCAGAACGCCTCCCAGAGGGTCGGCTCCTCCAGCCGGCGGGCGAGGCGGTCCTTCTCCGCCGGCGTGAGTCCGCGGAACCGCTGGACGAAGGACGCGTCCTTGGCACCGGAGAGGAACTCCAGCTCACGGAACTGCACGGACTGGAAGCCGCTGGCCGGGGCCAGGCGCTGCCGGAACTCCAGGAAGTCCTGGGGCGTCATCGTCTCGAGGACGTCGATCTGCTGGACCAGCACCCGCTCGATCACGTGCATGCGGTTGAGCAGGTGCTGGGCCCACCACAGCTTGCCGTCGTACATCGCCTGCCGGGCGTTGGACGCCTCGTGCAGGAGCTGCTGGAACCACAGCTCGTAGACCTGGTGGATGGTGATGAACAGCAGCTCGTCGTGAGCGGGCGGGTCGGACTCGAGGTGCTGCGCGTCGAGGAGCTGCGGCAACCGCAGGTAGCTGCCGTAGGTCAGCTGGGCGCCCTGCTCGCCGAAGTGCATGTCTGCCATGCAGGCGACCCTAGCCATCGGGATGCCGCCCCGCGCGCCGGGTGCCGACGGGTGCACTGAGCACATCGGACATGATGGCGCCCATGAAGCGGATCACCCACGAGCTGACCTATCCCGGAGCGACCGTCGAGCAGGTGACGGCCATGCTGATGACCCCGGCCTTCCGCGAGGCCGTCTGCGACGCCCAGAAGGACGTGCAGGCCAGCACCGTGTCCATCGACGGCACCACGGTGACGGTCGACCAGACCCAGGGCGCCGACCGGATCCCCGGCTTCGCGAAGAAGTTCGTCGGCAGCGAGATCCGGATCGTTCAGAAGGAGCACTGGACCTCGCCGACACACGGCGACGTCACCGTCACCATCCCCGGCAAGCCCGGACAGATCGCCGGCACCGTCGACGTGGGCAGATCGGGCGAGGGTGTCGTGGAGACGGTGGTCCTGGAGATCACCGTCTCGATCCCGCTCGTCGGTGGGAAGATCGAGTCACTCATCGGGGAGAAGCTGCGGCACTCGCTCGAGACCGAGAACCGCGTCGGTCACACCTGGCTGGAGGGACAGGCATGAAGTTCCACAAGGAGATCCGGTTCGAGGCCCCGGTGGCCGACGTCTACGCGATGCTCGGTGACCGGGCCTTCCGCGAGAAGGTCGCCGCCGCGGCCGGCGCCTCGTCGTACGACGTCTCCGTGTCGCCCAACGGCGCCGACGGGTTCGCGTCGGTGGTCGAGACCCGGCAGTCGTCGGCCGAGCTGCCGGGCGTGGCCCGCAAGTTCCTCGGCGAGGAGTACACCATCCGCCAGGAGGAGACCTGGGCGGAGCCCGACGAGGGTGCGCTCGACGTCACCATCCCCGGCACCCCCGGCATGATCGGTGGTGTCATCGCGCTGGCCGCCGACGGCACCGCGACCGTGCAGAGCGTCGATGCCGACATCAAGGTCAAGATCCCGCTGATCGGCGGCAAGGTCGAGAAGCTGATCGGTCAGGTGCTCGGCAACCTGCTCAAGCTGCAGGGCCGGGTCGGCAACGACTGGCTCGCCGGCAACCGCTGACCTGCCGCGAGCTGACACCGCAGAGCACCGACCTGCCGCGAACATGCGGCAGGTCGACGCCGCTCGCGGTCAGTCAGCGACGGGTCGGGGGGTCCTGGCGGCGGCGCCACCAGACGACGACCCCCAGCACCACGAACGGGCCGAACGCGATCAACGCGACCAGCCACTGCTCGTAGGAGTGCAGCTCCCCCAGGTGGAGGGCTGGGATCACTCGGTGTCCATGTAGGGGTAGCGGTAGTCCTTCGGCGGCACGAACGTCTCCTTGATGGAGCGCGGGCTCGTCCACCGCAGCAGGTTCACCGCCGCACCGGCCTTGTCGTTGGTGCCCGACGCGCGACCGCCGCCGAACGGCTGCTGACCGACGACCGCCCCGGTCGGCTTGTCGTTGATGTAGAAGTTGCCGGCCGCGAACCGCAGCTCCTGCTGGGCCCAGGCGATCGCGGCCCGGTCCTGGGAGATGATCGCGCCGGTCAGCGCGTAGGGCGCGAACGACTCCATCTGCGCGACGACCTTCTCGAAGTCACCGTCCTCGTAGACGTGCACGGCGAGGATCGGGCCGAAGTACTCCGTCGAGAACATCTGGTCGGTCGGGTCGGACGACACGACCACGGTCGGGCGCACGAACCAGCCGACCGAGTCGTCGACCTGGCCGCCGGCCACGACGTCGAGGTGCTTGTTGCGCTTGGCCCGGGCGATGGCGGCCTTGTGCTTCGCGAACGCCCGGTCGTCGATGACCGCACCCATGAAGTTGGAGAGGTCGGTGACGTCTCCCATGGGGATGGCCTCGACCTCGGCGACGAACCGGTCCTTCAGCTTGTTCCACACCGACTTCGCGACGTACGCCCTCGACGCGGCCGAGCACTTCTGGCCCTGGAACTCGAAGGCCCCGCGCAGCATGGCCACGCGGACGACGTCCGGGTCGGCGGACGGGTGCGCGACGATGAAGTCCTTGCCACCGGTCTCGCCGACGATGCGCGGGTAGGAGCGGTAGCCCGCGATGTTCGCGCCGACGGTCGACCAGATGTGCTGGAACACCGGGGTCGAGCCGGTGAAGTGGATGCCGGCCAGGTCGCGGTGCGCCAGCGTCACCTCGGAGACCGCCCGGCCGTGCCCGGGAAGCATGTTGATCACGCCCGGCGGCATGCCGGCCTCCTCGAGCAGCTCCATGGTCAGGCTGGCGGCCAGCTGCTGGGTCGGCGACGGCTTCCAGATGACGGTGTTGCCCATCAGCGCGGGCGCCGTGGGCAGGTTGCCGGCGATCGCGGAGAAGTTGAACGGCGTGATCGCGTAGACGAAGCCCTCGAGGGGGCGGTGGTCGGTGCGGTTCCAGATGCCCCGCGAGTTCGCGATCGGCTGGTCGGTGAGGATCTGCTTGGCGTAGTGGACGTTGTAGCGCCAGAAGTCGATCAGCTCACAGGCCGCGTCGATCTCGGCCTGGAACGCCGTCTTCGACTGGCCGAGCATGGTGGCCGCGTTGAGGCGCTGGCGCCACGGGCCGGCCAGCAGGTCGGCGGCCTTGAGCAGGATCGCGCACTTGTCGTCGAACGGCATCGCGCGCCAGCCCGGCGCGGCGTCGTTGGCCGCCTTGACCGCGGCCTTCGCGTCGGCCTGCGTCGAGTCCTTGAGCACACCGAGCACGTGGGCATGGTCGTGCGGCTGGACGACGTTGATCTCGGCGCCGCCGCCGGCCTTCTGCCGGCCCCCGATGTGCGCCTTGAAGGTGTGTTGCCTGCCCTCGAGCCTGTCGATCTCCGCGACCAGGGCGGCCCGTTCGGGGCTGCCGGGTGCGTAGGTCAGGTTCGGTTCGTTGACGGGAGCCGGCGGGAAGGTGATCGCGTCCATGCAGCCGAGCGTAGCGACCGTGCTGCCGGGGCGCCGCGTCGGCAGGCCCCGGTGGAGCTAGACCTCCGGCAGCAGGTCGGGGATCTCCTGGGTGGCGTACCACGCCAGCTCGGCGTCCGGATCGGCGTCGTCCTCGGTGTCGACGTGGACCGCGACGACCAGGCGCAGCGGGATGATCCCGGTCGGGTCGCCGGCCTCGGCCACCACGACGACCCGCTTCCCCGGTCCGTCGAGGAGCTCGCGGGAGGTGGCAGCGGCGGTCATCAGGGCGTCGTACTCCGCCTCCTCGGACTCGTCGGCGGCCTCGACCCGGACGGCCGACTCGGCGATGCCACCCTCGAGCACGAAGGCGGCCAGGCCGTCGATCGTGGTCGGGACGTAGACACGGGTGCTCATGGCTTCTTCACGACCTTCTTGCGGCCGCGCGGCGCGCGGGGTCGGCTGGCGCTGGCGCTGTCGACGAGCTCCTCCAGTGCGTCGGTGAGGCACTGGCCGAGGAGCTGGACGTCCGGCAGCGCGTCGCGGTCGGCGGTGATGCCGTAGTAGACACCGCCGTCGTACGACGTCACCCCGATCGCCAGGCCCTGTCCGGGCAGCAGCGGCTGGACGGGATACGTCTCGAGCATCCGCGCGCCGGCGGCGTACAGCGGGAACTGCGGGCCCGGGACATTGGTGACGGTGAGGTGGAAGCCCTTGCGGTAGTCCTCGGCGGCGACCCGGGAGCCGAGCGCGTGGAAGGTGGTGGGCGCGAATCCGGCGATCCCGGCCAGCCTGTTCGCGGCGACCGCGTGACCGGTCTCGCTGTGGGCCTGGAAGGCGTAGGAGACCTGGTGCAGCCGGACCACCGCGCTGGCCTCACCGATCGGCAGCGTCACCAGGTGGCCGGTGATCTGGGTCCCGAGCGAGGTGGCCTCGAGCTCGTCATCGATGACCGACATCGGCACCATCGCGCGCAGCTGGCGCATCGAGGACGACGACGTGCCGCGCGCCATCAGCCAGGCCCGGAGCGCACCGGTCACGGTGGCCAGGATGACGTCGTTCACCGAGCCGCCGTGCACCTTCCGCACGGCGCGGTAGGCCTCCAGGTCGGTGCGCACGGTGACGAACCGGCGCTGCTCCGACAGCTGCGCCGACAACGGCGACACCGGGGTCGGCCGGCGGTTCGCGAGCGCGTTGACCACGGCGCCCACGCGGACGCGGGTGGCGTCGGCAGCGCGCACCACGGCCTCGGCCTTGCTGCGGCCCGTGGAGACCAGCGTCGCCGGGTCCCGGGCGTTGTCGATCAGGGCGCTGAGCGCCAGGCCGGCCGCGGACGGCGGGCGACGCGGCATCCAGTCGTCGCGCTCGAGCTCCTTGGCGTGGGCGCTGGTGTCGAGCAGCACCTGGCCGATGTCGACGGTCTCGACGCCGTCGACGAGGATCTGGTGGCTCTTCGAGAGCAGGGCGACCCTGCCGTCGGCGAGGCCCTCGATGAAGTAGACCTCCCAGAGCGGCCGGTGTACGTCGAGCGCCCGGCTCATGATCCGGCCGACCAGCTCGCGCAGCTGCTCCATCGAGCCGGGTCGCGGCAGCCCTGATCGGCGGATGTGGAAGCTCAGGTCGAAGCGGTCGTCATCGACCCAGATCGGGTTGGCCAGCCGGCCGGGCACCTGCTGGAGCCGCTGGCGGTAGCGGGGCACGAACGCGATCCGGTCGGCGATCAGCGCGGTGAGGTCGGCGGAGTCGAAGCCCGACGGACCCGGCTCGAAGATCTCCAGGGTCGCGTTGTGCATGGGGCTCGAGGCGGAGTCGGCGGCCAGGAAGGCCAGGTCCCGCGGCCGCAGTCGCTCGCTCATGCCTCACCCCACGTCGTCGTCGACCACCGGGTCCGGTGATCCTCGTCTTGTCCTGCATGGGATTCTGACAGAGAAGCCGTCCGTCCCGGACGGGTCCCATGTCTGGAGGAGTCACGTCGTGCCCCGTCACCCCCTGCGGTCCGCCACCGTCGCAGCCATCGCCGTCGCCGTCGCCGCGCTCGGCCTGTCCGCCTGCGCCAGCACGGAGGACGCCGGGCCCGACGACGCCGCCACCACCTCGTCTGCCCCGACGGAGACCGGATCAGCCTCGACGTCGACCGAGCCCGAGCCCGAGCCGGAGCCGGAGCCGGCAGGTGTGGTGGTCGAGATCACCTTCGACGGCGACAGCGTCACGCCCAACGGCGAGCGCGTCGACGCCAAGGTCGGTGAGCCGGTGACCCTCGAGATCGACGCCGATGCCGCCGGGGAGCTGCACATCCACTCGACCCCCGAGCAGGAGATCGCGTACGGCGCCGGGACCTCCACCCACGAGGTGACCTTCGACCAGCCGGGCGTCGTCGACGTCGAGTCGCACGACCTGACGAAGATCGTCGTCCAGGTCGAGGTCCGCTGACTTGAGGAACTTCGCGCACGGGATCGGCGGCGCCAAGGACCTCCCGATCCCCGCCGAGTACGCGATCGCCGGTGCCTGCGCCGCGTTGGCGATCTCCTTCACGGTGTTGGCGATCGCCTGGCGCGAGCCACGGTTCAACACGGCCGCCCGACCGCCGCGGCGGGCCCCGGAACTCCTCGAGACCGTCGTCGACAGCGCCTGGTTCGGGGCGCTGGTGCGCGTCCTCGGCTTCGCGTTCTTCCTGTACGTCGCGATGGCCGCGGTCTTCGGCAAGGACCTGCTGATCAACCCGTTCTTCGGGGTGTTCTTCGTCCTGCTCTGGGTCGGCATCGTGCCGATGTCGCTGGCGTTCGGCCCGTTCTACAAGGCGATCAGCCCCGTACGCACGATCAACGCCCTGCTCGCCCGGCTCTCCGGCTCCGATCCGGAGGTCGGGCTGCGCGACTATCCCACCCGGCTGGGCTACTGGCCCGCCGCCCTGGGGCTCTTCGCGTTCGTGTGGTTCGAGCTCGTCTACCCGTTCAGCACCGAGCTCGGCCCCGCCCGCCTGTGGTGCGCGGCGTACGTCGGCGCGATGCTGATCGGCGGTGCCGTGTTCGGCAACCGGTTCTATGAGAACGCCGACCCGTTCGAGGTCTTCTCCTCGCTGGTCGGGCAGCTCTCGGTGTGGGGCCGGGACGACGAGGGGCACCTCGTGGTCCGCTCTCCGCTCGCCAACCTCGACCTCACGCCGGCACGGCCCGGGCTGCTGGCGGTCTGCGCGGTGCTGCTCGGCAGCACCGCGTTCGACTCCTTCAAGGACTCCGCCTTCTGGGTGCGGCGGGTGCAGTCATGGGAGATCGACTCGAGCTGGCTGAACCTGATCGCGCTGGTGGGGTTCGTGACGGCCGTCGGCACCCTGTTCGCGGCCGCGACGATGGCCACCGGAACCCACGTCGGGCACCGGCGGCTGCGGCTCCCGCGGGAGTTCGCACACTCGCTGATCCCGATCGTCGTGGGGTACGTCGTCGCGCACTACCTGAGCTACCTCGTCGAAGTCGGGCAGCAGACGGTGATCTATCTCAGCGACCCGTTCAGCACCGGCGACGCGAACTACCTCGGCACCGGCGACCGGGCGGTGAACTACTGGCTGACCTACCACCCGACGTTCCTGGCCGTCACCAAGGTGGGTGGGGTGATCATCGGGCACGTGCTGGCCGTCGTCGCCGCCCACGACCGCGCCGTCAAGCTGCTGCCGCAACGTCACCAGCTCACCGGCCAGCTGCCGCTGCTGATGGTGATGGTGGGGTTCACGATCGGCGGGCTCTACCTGCTGTTCGGCGCCTGAGCCGCCCGCGGCGGCCACCCGTGGCGCGGTCGGGGTGCAGGACGTCGACCAGCTCGGCCAGTCCGCGGGTCAACGGCGACTCCCCGCCCTCGACCAGGGTGCGCCCAGCCACCAGCGCTCGGTCCACCGCAGCCCGGTCGTCGGCCAGCGCGTGCAGACCGGCGACCGTGGCGAACCCGCCGACCATCGCGGCGACGTCCGCCTCCGACCAGCCCAGTGACGGACGCATCCGGTTGACCACCACCTGCACCGGCCGGCCGCCGGTGTGCTCGTGCAGCTCGACGAGTGCCCGGGCGAGCCGCGAGAGGCCCACGGGGTCGGCGGCCCCGACCACCACCAGCTCGTCCGCGGCCTCGATCGCCTCCAGCGTCATCGCGTTGCGGCCGGCGCGTCCGGCGTAGTCGGTGGCCGGGTCCTGCTCGAGACAGAAGCCCGTGTCCACGACCACGTCCCCTTGACGGCGGCCGAGCTCGACGAGGGTCTCGACGGTGCCGTCGCGGACCTCGTTCCACCGGTCAGGACGCGGCAGACCGGTGACCACCCGCAGTCCGGCGACCCGGCGCTGCAGGCCGATGAACCGGCCGGGCAGCTCGCCGGAGGGATGCAACCGGGCGCAGGCCAGCAGTCCGGACACCTCGTCCAGGACCCCGAGGTGCTGGCCGACCACGCCGCCCCACGGGTCCGCGTCGAGCAGCAGCGGGTCGGCTCCACGCCGGGCCAGCTCACCGGCGATCCCGAGCGCGACCGTGGTGCGTCCGGGCGCACCTCCGGGTCCCCAGACCGCCACCACCCGACCCGCACCCCGGGCGGCGAGCGGGCCGGCCCGGGTCGGCTCGGCGTCGTCGGCCACCTCGGCAGGCGCCGCCGCGGCCAGGACCACCTCGGGCAGCCGCTCCAGCCGGCCCGCGTCGACGGTGCCGGCCAGACCGAGGCGGGCGAGCACCGTGGCGGTGTCCTCACGAGCGGCCGCCCCGACGACCGCGACCGGTCGGACGCCGTGACGGTGCAGGTGGTCGACGGCGGCGGGGTCGAGCCCCGGCGCGTCCAGGGACACGACCGCCACCGCGGCCTGGCCGGTGGTCGCCGCGGCCATCAGGTCGGTGACGTCCATGCAGCGCTTGAGCACCACGATGTTCGGGCGCGTGGCCAGGGCCCGCAGCGCCGCGGACTCCCAGGACGCACCGGAGGCGACCACGAGCACGCCGGTGCGCCGGTCGTCCCTGATGCCCTCCGTGCTCCCGTCCATGCTCACCCCTGCCGGGTGATGACGATGCGGTTGTCCTTGGCCGCGGCCAGCGCCCGGCCCACCTCGGGGGCGGCGCCGTCGGTGACACCGATCAGCACCTGGCGGTTGCCGCCTGGACCGAACGAGTCCTCACCGCGCGGCACCGCGATCACCACCACGTCGTCGAGGACCAGCACCGACCCCTTCACCGTGGAACCCGACCCCGGGGTCGGGGTGACCCACACGTCGACCGTGGAGCCGGGTTCGATGCTGGCCGGGATCACCTCGGCGGGCGCCCACACCGGGACCTCGACGAGCCCTTCCTCGGCGGCTCCCAGAGCGGTGGCCGGCAGCAGCTCGCCCGCCCCCACGGCGCGGGACAGGGCGGCGTCGACCGGCAGCGGGTCGCCGACCCGGACGTAGCGAGCACCGTCGGCCTCGTCGTCGAAGCGCACGCGCCGGGCGACCAGGTCCGCCTCCGTGACCGGTTGGCCCGCGGCCAGGTCCGCGTCGGCGCTCCACACCTCGACGGTGTCGTCGGCACCGCCCAGCAACCGGGCCCCGACCAGCACGGACACAGTCACCAGGGCGATGCCGAGCCACAGTCGCGGGTCACGCCATCCCGGCCCGCGTGCGCGCACCGCCGGTGGAGCGTCCAGGGTCCCGAGATCTCTGCTCACGGAAGTCATCATGGGCACAAGACGTCGTTTCCGTCACGGCCTGTTTCCACAGGCCCGCCGCCCGGCCCACGCCGGGCCCCTCGGAGATGGCAGAGTTGGGCGCATGGCCGGACCCCAGCGCTTCCTCACGCTCGCGGAGGTGGCGGAGATCCTGAACACCTCGGTCGCGCAGGTCTACGCCCTGGTCCGCCGCGGCGACCTGGTCGCGATGAAGATCGGCGGCCGGGGCCAGTGGCGGGTCGAGGTCGACAAGCTCGAGGACTACATCCAGCGGGCGTACGCCGACGCCGCCGACCACATCGCCAAGCACCCGTTCGAGGACGCGGACACCCCCGCCGAGCACGCCGAGGCCGGCATCGAGCCCCAGATCCCCTCCGACTAGTCCCCGCCGAGGTGTCACTTCTTGCGCGCCGAGGTGTCACTTCTTGCGCACGAGAGCTAGTCGGTGGGCAGCGCCGGGGTGACCTCGGGGAGGATCTGGTCGAACAGCGGGGTGCGCAGCGGCAGGAACATCGCGCCCCGGGTGGTGCGGGTGCGCACGCCACCGGCGTACGGCGCGACGCCGTCGACGACGACGGCCACCGTGTCGGCGGGGACCGGCACCGCGGTGGTGATGCCCGGCTTCAGCCTGCTCCGCCAGGTGGTCGGCCTGCCGTCACCGAGGAACCGGACCGAGAAGGCGCCGCCCTTCGTGGTGGTGGACAGGAGCAGCACCCGCTCACCCGACGGCGGCACCATCACGGAGGTCTGGCCGGATGCGGTGGACACCGCCGGCAGCTGCACGAGGTCGCCTCCGACCACCGCACGCATCGACCCCGTCACCGGGACGCTCGAGGTCAGCTGCAGGGCGGCGTCCTCACCCTCCAACGCCCCCGGGAGCTGGTCGGTCAGCTCGGTGACCACGACCTGACCCGCGGGTACCCGGATCGGCGCGAGGCCGGAGGGTGCGAACGTGCCGCGCGCACCGATCACCTTCACCTCGACCCGTCCCGCGGCGTCGCCCGGGTTGGCGAGCACCAACGTGCGCTCACTGGCCCGACGGGACGGTCCCGGCAGCACCAGCGAGGTGCCGGGTGCTCCGGACGCCGGGAGCCAGTCGAGCGACGGCGACTTGCCCGGTAGGGAGTAGGAGTCCTGCACCGACGCGGCCACCCGACCGCGAGACACGGTCACCCGCATCGCGATCTCCGCGCGGTCCGGGGCCAGGTCGCTCAGGTCGATCCGGGTGCTGTCGTTGCCGGCGATCGTGAGTCCGCGCGAGCGCACCTCCTCCATCGGTCCGTCGACACTCCACAGCGCCAGGTCCGCGACCGCCGGGCCACCGTCCGGGTTGGTGAGCTGGAGCTCCGAGTTGTGCAACCCGGACGTACCGATGCCGACGAACCAGGTCTCCCCGGTCGGCGGCGCGCACTCACCCGCAGCCGTCACTCCGGGACCGGCGAATCGCGCTGCGAACAGGCCGGGCGCCAGTGCGCCGGTGCCGTGCACCACCACCGGACCGGTCGGGGCACGGCCCCGGGAGGCCTCCCCCGCCGCGAGGGGTACGGCGACCGGTTGGGGCACGGAGGAGGAGCGCAGGGTGATCTCGCCGTCGCCCTGCCCGGTGCTCACACTGCCCAGCGAGAGCTCGGGGCTGCCGCTGCTGGCCGGGCAGGCCACGTCGGCGGCCGTGAGCGGCACGCGCTGCGGGGCGCCGACCGGCGGCTCACCCTGCTCCGCGGCCGGGGCCTGCAGGGCCAGGGCGGCGCCGGTGACCAGGATCGCGGCCACACCGAGGACGAGCGTCGGTCGCCAGCGAGGGGAGCCGGCCGGCCCGGCGACCCGGCGGCCGCTCGTCGCGGGGGTGCTCACAGTTCCCTCCGGGTCGGTCCGCAGAGCACGGCGATGACGAGGATGGCCAGGCCCTGCAGGCCCAGCAGCCAGGGGTGCCACCACGGACCGTCACCGTCGATGGCGTTGTCCGGTGCGGTTCGGTCGAACTGCCAGGCCCGCGTGGCGCGATCGGCTGCGCTCGCCTGCGTCATGCCGCTCGTCGCGTCCAGCGTGGCTGCCACCTGCGTGTCCACCGGAGCGGGCATCACGACGTAGTCGACGCCGTGCCCGGGCATCCGCTCCACGACGGCGGGCGTCGGCCGTGCGACCAGCTCCCTCACGTCGGCGTCCAGCGCACGATCGGGATCGGTGAGGGCGAGGATCTCGTCCTCCCCGAGCGTGGTGCCGTCGCCCCGGTGGACGTTCCAGGTCAGTCCCGACCCGACGTCGCCGCGCAGCAGCAGCACGCCGCGGCCGGGGGCGGACTCCGTCACCTGGCTCATGTACGCCGGGACGTCGCCGGCCGCGGGACGGCCCAGGTCGTCCTGACCGGACGCGAGCCACCAACCCCATCCGCCGAGAGGCACGACGAGGGCGCAGCCCGCGAGGACCAGCGCCAGGGGCTGACGCCAGGAGATCCGGGAGGAGCCGAGGTCACTCCACACGCCGTGGGCGGCGACCAGGACCGCCACCACCAGCGCACCGTGGACGACCAGCAGCAGGAATCCGAGGCCGGGCCGGGCCTCGACGGCCGGCAGGGTGATGGTGATCCGGCTGAGCACCGCGGCCAGCACCGCCGCGATCGCGACCAGCAGCCAGCAGGCCACCACCGCGATCCGCGACCGCGCGCGCAGCACCGCCACGGCGGCGGGCACGACCAGGACCAGCCCCATCCACAGCGGAGCGGCCAGGTCGTCGAAGCGTCCGGCCAGGAGTCCGAGCGGACCGGGCGTGGAGGCCAGCCGGCCGGCCTCGAGGAAGATGGTGGTGAGGTCGTGGCCGAGCACGCCGAGCGTGCCGGGGAGCAGCAGCACCGGCGGCGCGGCCACGGCGACCGCGAGCGGGCCCCACACCGACCGCGGACGCATCGCCCGGCCGGCCAGTGCGAAACCGGCCACGACCACGACGACCACCACGATCAGCACGAACAGCCACGCCACCGGGGTGAACGCGGTGATCACCGCGAGCAGGAGGCCGCAGCGCCAGCCGGCGCGCCAGCGTCGGTCGCTGGACGGCTCGACGAAACCGAGTGCGGCATGCGCCAGCCACGGCAGCAGCGCCGCCGAGACCACGACCCCGAACCGGCCCTGTCCCCAGGCGCCGCTGACGGCCGGGATCACGGCGTACGTCGCGGCGGCCCAGCCGACCAGCCAGGGCGAGGCGGCGTGCCCGGAGCCGAGCTCGGCGACGACCCGGCCGACCCGCCAGGTGCCCAGGGCGGCGACGGGGACGGCGAGCAGGAAGAGCAGTCCGACCACGACGTTGGGAGTGAAGAACGGGATGCTCGCCGTGAGCGCGAACGGCAGCAGGTAGCCGGGTGCGGGGGCGTCGGTGCCCTGCCCGATCCGGTGCCAGCCCTCAGCGACCAGGCGCCACCAGTCGGCAGCCGCAGCCGGTGCGGGCGAGAGCGCGCCACCGGCCAGTGGACCGAACGCCTCGCGGGCGGCGTACAGGCTGACCAGCACGAAGACGATCGAGGCCATCGCCAACGGGCTGGTGACGATCCGGACCAGCAGGCCGGCGTCGGGGGCGATCGCCTCGTCCTCCTCATCGGACAGCGACAGGCGGCCGGTGTGGCTGTGCGCCCCGAGCGAGCCCTGCGCCTCCGCCGCCGCCTCCGTCCGGGCCGACCGACGACGCTCGGCGGCGTCGCGGCCCTCGTTGGCGGCCGCGGTGGCCAGGTCGGTGATCAGGTCGAGGCCATGGCGGTAGGGCACCCACCACGGCGACAGCAGATGGCGTACGTCGACCGGTTCCGCGTCCTGCGCCACCCGCCGGGCGCGCCGAGCGGCCCGGATCCGGCCGGGCCGGGAGTAGACGTTGACCAGCGCGACCAGCTCGTCCGCGGCGAGCCCGGGCGCCCGCACCAGCAGGAAGCCGAGGATGCGCCAGAAGCTGCCGACCAGCAGCCGCAGCACCTGCCACGGGAGCCGACGTCCGGCCGCATTGGCCAGCAGCACGAACAGCGCCGCCTCGCGCTCGGCGCGGTGGGTGCGGGTGCGCCGACCCAGCAGCTTGGTGCGGCGCTGGCCGCGGTGACCGGCCTCGGCATGGAAGACCACGGCCTGCGGGACCACGAGGCTGCGATGGCCGGCGCGGGCGGCGCGCCAGCCGAAGTCGAGGTCGGTGGCGAACAGCGGCAGCTCGGGGTCGAACCCGCCGAGCTTCTCGAGCACCTCGCGCCGCACCAGCATGCCGGCGGTGTTGACGGCCAGCATCTCCCGGACCTCGTCGTGCTGGCCCTGGTCGTACTCCCCCCGCTCCAGACCGGTCTCGCGGCGCCCGGTCGCGGAGATCGTCACACCGAGCTCGAGAAGCCGGCGCAGCGAGGGCCACTCCCGGAGCTTGGGGCCGAAGATGTCGGCGTCGTGGACCTCCGAGGCGGCGACCAGCTCGAGCAGCGCGCGAGCGTCGGGGTTCGCGTCGTCGTGGATGATCCACACCCACTCGGTGTCGATCATCGCCACCGCGTGACGCACGGCGTCGGGGAACGAGCCGTCGTAGGAGTGGACGGCGTCGGAGCCGAGGGCTTCGGTGAGCAGACCGAGGGTGTCGGTCCCGCTGCCGGTGTCGACGGCGAGGATGCGGTCCGGCGGGAGCTGCTGGTCACGAAGACCAGTCAGCACCGCCGGCAACCACCGCGCACCCTCGTGGCTGACCAGGAGGGCGGTGACTGTCACGCCGAGCGACCCTACCCGCAGGGCAGGAGTGGTCAGACAGCGCGCTTCTTCAGCTTGCGGCGTTCACGTTCCGACAGCCCGCCCCAGATGCCGAAGCGTTCGTCGTTCATCAGTGCGTACTCGAGACAGCTGTCTCGAACATCGCAGGTCAGGCAGACCTTCTTGGCCTCCCTGGTGGAGCCACCCTTTTCGGGGAAGAACGCCTCCGGGTCGGTCTGAGCGCACAACGCACGCTCCTGCCAGCCCATCTCGTCGGCATCCCCGTCGAGGAGAAAGAGCTCTCGCACGGCACTCCCCTTTCGACCCATGGCTGTTGGTCCTGGAACTCGGGACCGGTGTTCCTCCGCCCCATGGTGGCGGCGTGAACAACACTATGGGAATTACATGCCTGTCGTCCCGGGAAGTCAAGCCAAAGTCTGATATATGCCCCCACCGGTCCATGACCGCTGACCGATCGGGCAGGCTGTGCGCATGCCTTCCCTCACCGTGCTCTCCGGCGGCATGGGCGGTGCGAGGTTCCTGCAGGGGCTCCTGCACGGGATCCGCACCGGCCGGCTCGGTGGCGCCGAGCCTCCCACCGTGACCGTCGTCGCGAACACCGCGGACGACCTCTGGGTGCACGGTCTGAAGGTCTGCCCCGACCTCGACACGGTGATGTATACCCTCGGCGACGGCATCGATCCCGACCGGGGCTGGGGGCGCCGCGACGAGACCTGGAGCGCCAAGGAGGAGCTCGCGGCGTACGGCGTGGAGCCGACGTGGTTCGGACTCGGCGACCGCGACATCGCCACGCATCTGGTGCGGACCCAGATGCTCGAGGCGGGCTACCCGCTCAGCGAGGTGACCGTCGCGCTCTGCCGCCGCTGGCTCGGCCCCCTCTGGGGCGAGGGCGTGCGGCTGCTGCCGATGAGCGACGACCGGGTCGAGACCCACGTCGCCATCGCCGATCCCGCGTCCCCGTCGGGGCTCAAGGTCATCCACTTCCAGGAGTACTGGGTGCGGCTGCGCGCCCAGGTGCCCGCCGAGAGGCTGGTCTTCGTCGGCCTGGACGAGTCCCGCCCCGCGCCCGGCGTGCTCGAGGCGATCGCGGACGCCGACGTCGTGCTGCTCCCGCCGTCCAACCCGGTCGTCTCGGTCGGCACCATCCTGGGCGTCCCCGGACTGCGCGAGGCGCTGCGCGACACCGGCGCCCCCGTCATCGGCCTGTCCCCCATCGTCGGTGGCACCCACGTCCGCGGCATGGCCGAGCAGCTTCTCACCGCGATCGGCGTCGAGGTCAGCGCCGCCGGGGTGGCCGGACACTACGGCGCCCGCAAGGACGGCGGTGTGCTCGACGGCTGGCTGGTCGACGAGACCGACGCGGCTCAGGTCGCGGCCGTCGAGGCCCTCGGCATCGAGTGCCGCGCCGTACCCCTCATGATGACCGACCACGACGCCACCGCGGCGATGGCCGCGGCTGCGCTCGACCTCGTCTGATGGGTCCGGTCTCCGGCCGTCTCGAGGTCCTCGCCCCCGACGGTGTCGGCGAGGTGGTGGCCGGGGACGACCTCGCCGCGCTGGTGGTGCGGCACTGCGACCTGGCCGACGGCGACGTGGTCGCGGTGACCAGCAAGGTGGTCAGCAAGGCCGAGGGGCGGGTGCGCACCGGCGACCGCGAGGCCGCGCTGCCCGCCGAGACGGCCCGGGTCGTCGCCCGCCGCGGGCCCACCACGATCGTGCGGACCCACCACGGCCTGACGCTGGCCGCGGCCGGCATCGACGCGTCCAACGTCGCGGCGGGCAGCCATGCGCTCCTGCCCGAGGACCCGGACGACTCCGCCCGGCGGATCCGCGCCGGCATCGCGGCGGTCGGCCCCAACGTGGGCGTGCTCCTCACCGACACCGCCGGCCGGGCCTGGCGCACCGGTCAGACCGACATCGCGATCGGCGCCGCCGGCCTGGTGGTCACCGAGAGCTTCGCCGGCCGCCACGACGGTCACGGGAACCCGTTGCAGGTCACCGAGCCCGCCGTCGCCGACGAGCTCGCCGGGGCCGCCGAGCTGGCCAGCGGCAAGCTCGGCGGCCGGCCGTTCCGGGTGCTGCGCGGCCGACCGGACCTGGTGCTGCCGCGGGGGCAGGACGGTCCCGGTGCCGGCGCCCTGCTGCGCGCCGACGGCAGCGACATGTTCGGGTACGGCGCCCGCGAGGCGGTGCTGCAGGCGTTGCGAGGCACCGGCCAGCACGTCTTCGGCGACCCCGCGTCCGCCGCGGAGCTGGACGTGGCCCTTCGTTCGCTGGCTACGGGGGTCGACACGGACATCGACGGT
Organism: uncultured Actinomycetota bacterium; assembly: GCA_963767955.1. GTDB lineage: Bacteria > Actinomycetota > Actinomycetes > Propionibacteriales > Nocardioidaceae > Nocardioides. The sequence goes on from CAVYGA010000003.1 coordinate 2,181,294, forward strand.
GACGCGCTGACCGTGCGCGCCCCCGCGGCGTACGCCGGGTGGCCGCTCGCGGCGCGCACGCTGGCGTTCGCGTTCGGCTGGAGCGCCGTCGAGGGCTCGGCCGAGCCCCGACCGGACAGCCCCGACACCACCGAACTCCGGTTTCGGCCGGGCAGTCCGTAGACTCTGCCCCCGAATGCCTCAGCGGGTGCCCCGGCACCCGTGAGACCGTCCAAGCCGAACGTCCAGCCGAGAGAAGCCTGTTTCGTGGCCAAGTCCGACAAGTCCAGCCGACGCGACGTCGTCGACCAGATCCGTAGCCAGCAGAAGCGCGCCGACAAGCGTCAGGGCGCCATCATCGTCGGCGTGTGCGTGCTGGTCGCGCTGCTCATCGTCGGTGTCGCGGCGTTCCGTCCGATCAAGGACTGGTGGGACCTGCGGGAGTACAACAGCCTCGGGCTCGATGAGGTCGGCGCCCCGGCGAGCGTCTGCCAGGACCCGACCACGAAGAAGGCGTCCGGCAACCAGCAGCACGTGGAACCAGGGACGGTCGTGGAATACACGGACTCCCCGCCGGCCTTCGGTGAGCACGAGAACGCCTCGGACCCGATCAACCGCAAGCTCTACACCGAGGACGACCGTCCGCGTGTGGAGATGCTGGTGCACAACCTCGAGCACGGTTACACGGTCCTCTGGTACGACGACACGATCGCGAGCGACAGCGACCAGATGACGCAGCTGCGGGCGATCGCGAGCAAGCTGGAGGGCACCGACAACTACCGCAAGAAGTTCAAGGCGGTGCCGTGGACCAGCGACGACGGCAAGCCCTTCCCCGACGACCAGCACATCGCGTTCACGCACTGGTCCAAGGGCGGCAAGGACACCTCCGCGGAGGACACCGACAAGGCGGTCGGCGTGTGGCAGTACTGCTCGGAGGTCTCCGGGAAGGGCCTCAACGACTTCATGACGAAGTACCCCTACCTCGACTCCCCGGAGCCGCTCGGCGGCTGAGTCCGGCCGGCACCTCCGGCTAGGTCCGCTGGTGGAAGCGGTAGGCGCCGTTGGGGTGCGTTGGACGAGGTAGCGCTCGTCGTGGGCGCGGTGGTGGTGCCAGGAGCAGAGCAGTACGCCGTCGGCGAGGTCGGTGCGTCCGCCGCGGGACCAGAGGTCGCCGCTGTGGTGGGCCTCGCACCAGGTGGCCGGCACGGTGCGGTCGGTGGCGCGGCAGCTGCGTTGGCTGATGGACAACCCACCCACCCAAGCACCCCGCAAGAACACACACCTCGGCACGCAAGAAGTCACACCTCGGCGCAAGGAAGGGGCGGGGTGGGAACTACAGCGGGCGGAACGTGGCTCCGCAGTCGACGCGGGTGCCGGGCTCCGGCGTCGCGCCCGCGACCACCCGGGCGTCGTCGCCGAGCGTCACGCCGTCGAGCACGGCATCGGTGCCCACCACGGCGCCCGGCCCGACGACGGAGTCGGTGACCCGGGCACCGGCCTCGACGCGGGCGTCGGTCATCAGCACGGAGCCGGAGACGGAGGCACCCGCTGCCACCTGGACGCCCGCCATCACCAGGCTGCCGCCGTCGACCGTGCCGGCCACCCCGGCCGAGGGGTCGACCCGGGCCGGCGGTGCGGCGTCGACCGCGGGCGTCGGCGCCGTGCCGAGCACGACGTCGCGCGAGGCGGCCACCAGCGCCTCGGGGGTGCCGACGTCGCGCCAGTACGCCGAGTCGACGAAGCCGACCACCAGCCTGCCGTCGGCGACCAGCCCGGGGAACGTCTCGCGCTCCACCGAGACCACCTGGCCGGCCGGGATGGTGTCGATGACGTCACGGCGGAAGACGTAGCAGCCGGCGTTGACCTGGTCCGTGACCGGATGGTCGGACTTCTCCACGAAGTCGAGCACCCGGCCGACGTCGTCGGTGGGCACGCAGCCGAACGGCCGGGCGTCCTCGACGGTGACCAGGTGCAGCGAGACGTCCACACGCCGGCCGTCGCGCGGCGAGTCGAAGTCCTTGAGCTGGCCGGGCAGGTCGTGCCCGGAGAGCACGTCGCCGTTGAGGATCACCACCGCGCCGTCGGGGTCGTCGCCGAGCGCGTCCGCGACGTTGCGGATCGCACCACCGGTGCCGAGCGGCTCCTCCTCCATCACGTAGTCGAGCCGGATCCCCCACCGGCTCCCGTCGCCGAGGACCGGCGCGAACATGTCCGCGTGGTAGGAGGTGGCCAGCACGACGTGGTCGACCCCGGCCTCGGCCAACCGGGCGATCTGGTGCTCCAGGAACGGGACTCCACCGACGTCGAGGAGGTGCTTGGGACGCCGGGCGGTCAGCGGGAGCAGCCGGGTGCCGAAGCCTCCGGCCACGATCACGGCCTCCGGTCGGGGGGTCTGCGTCATGCGCCTAGGTTAGGTGCATGGCCTCGACGTTCCCCGCCCTGCTCGCCGAGCTGCTGCGCGCCGACGCCGCACGCCCGCTGGTGACGTTCTACGACGACGCCACCGGCGAGCGCGTCGAGCTCTCCGTGGCGACGTACGCCAACTGGGTCGCGAAGACCTCCTCACTGTTCGTCGAGGAGCTCGACCTCACCCGCGGCGACCGGCTCCGCGTCGACCTGCCCACGCACTGGCTCGGGCCCGTGTTCCTCGGCGCCGCCTTCAACGTCGGCCTGATCGTGGTGCCCGACGGCGACGCCGACGCCTACGTGTGCGGCCCCGAGGGCCTCGAGGAGTACGCCGCCCGGGCGGCCGCGACGCCGGTGGTGGCCTGCGCCCTGGCACCGCTGGGGGTGCGTTTCCGCGATCCGCTGCCGTCGGACGTGCACGACTTCGGGGTGGAGGTGTGGTCGCAGCCCGACGCGTTCGTGCCGTGGGACCCGCCCGGCCCCGACGACCCGGCACTGCCCGGCATCGGCCAGGCGGCGCTGCTCACGCCGTCGCACGACACGCTGGCGCTGGCCCCGGGCGGCCGGCTGATCACCACCGCCAACCCCGTGACCCCCGACGGGCTGGCCACGCTCGTCCAGCCACTGGTGCGCGGCGGCTCGACGATCTGGGTGCGCCACGCCGACCCCGCGGCCTGGGAGCGCCGCCGCGACGACGAGCGCGCGACCGTGGAGTCCGGTCAGCCGGCCAGGTCGTAGCCGCCGTAGCCCTCCGCGAGGAACCGGCGGTCCTTGTAGCCGCCCGAGGTGCCCGCCAGCAGCCACAGGTAGCCGGTGGCCTTCTCACGCACCACCAGGTCGGCCCGGCCGTCGCGGTTGACGTCACCCGGGCTGAGCACCCAGTCGTAGCGGCTCAGGTCCGTCGAGATCGTCGTCGAGGAGCCGGTCAGGCCGCCCGGGCCGTTGCCACGGATCACCTTGAGCCTGTTGCTCACCCGGAACAGGTTGTCCGGTGCACCGTCGCCGTCCCAACGCCCGGCGCCGAGCTGCGTGGTGGCGCTGACCGCGCTGTGCGCGACGTAGCTGGACCGGAGACCGTTGAGCCCGTTGCCCGGGTAGATGCGCATGCCCGAGCCCTTCGGCTGGCCCATCAGGTCCGGCCAGCCGTCGCCGGTGGTGTCCCCGACGGCGGTGAGCAGGCGGACCCCGCTGAACCCGCTGGCGATGCTGACCGGAGCGGCGAGCCTGCCTCCGGGCAGCCCGCGCCGCAGCTCGAGGGTGCCGGATCCCCGGGGTCGGGTGATCACGTCGCCGTGGCCGTCGCGGTCCCAGTCGCCGACGTTGAGCACGACACCGGCCGTGGCGAACGCCTTGCCGACCGAGACCGGCGCGAGGGTGTCGTGGCTGCCGAGGTGGGCGACCACGACGAGCCGGTCGCCCTTGACGCCGACCAGGTCCGGCGCGTCGCTACGGATCACGGTGCCGGGGCCGGACAGAGCGGTCAGGCCGCTGACCCGGCCGAACGGGCCGAACTGGCGCCCGAGGGTGCCGTCGCCCCTACCCGGGAAGATCACGCCCCGCCCGCTGGAGGCCCGTCGTGCGTAGAGGTCGGCCCGGCCGTCGCCGGTGTAGTCGCCGCCACCGGTGATCACGTCGTAGCCCGCCCAGCTGCCCGCGAGCCGCGTCCGGGCGCCGAGGAGGGACCTGCCGGTGCCGGCGTGCAGCCAGAGCGCACCGGCCTTGTCCCGCGCGACCACGTCGGTCTTCCCGTCACCGTTGAGGTCGCCGGCGCCGACGGTCAGGTTGTAGCCGCTCCAGCCGGAGCTGGCGAGGGTGCGGGCGAAGGTGCCGGTGCCGGTGCCGCGGAAGGCGACCAGCCTGCCGGTCGCGGTCTGCCGGGCGACAAGGTCGTTGCGCCCGTCGCCGTTGAGGTCCCCGACGGCGGTCAGCTGGTCGTAGCCGGCGAAGGCCCTGGTCTTCTTGAACGTGGCCCGGAACTCGCCCTCGCCGCTGCCGCGGCGTACGCCGCCGTTGCCCCTCTTGTTGCGGACCACCAGGTCGGCCCTGCCGTCACCGGTGAGGTCGGGACTGGCGACGACGGCGTCGTACGACGACCAACCGGTGGAGGCGGCCACCCGGCCCGGGCGCCACTTCAGCGTGCCGGCGGTGGGCAGCACGAACCCGGCCTTGTCGGTGGACCTGCGGAGCAGGATGTCGGGGTGCCCGGAGCCGACGATGTCGGTGCTGCGGTCGCGGCCGGTCCAGTCGACCTGGTAGCCCGCGGCCAGCGTGCGGATCCGGGGGATCTGCGCGTAGAGGTAGCGGCCCGGGCAGGCGGTCGAGCCGGCGTCACGGTGTCCGTTGATCGCCTTGAAGGTCTTGGGACCGACCTTCTGGCGGGTGTCGCTGGCGTCGACCCCGTGCAGCGACAGCTTCCAGGCGAACAGCTTGCCGTAGGCGGTGAGCATCGCCGAGGTGGGCTTGGCGGTCTCGTAGTTGCCGATCGCGGACATCGCGAACGCGTAGTCGTTGTAGCCGAGGGTGTGCGCGCCGACGACGGGACGGTCGACCCCGCCGTAGCGGCCTTCCCAGGTGCGACCGAAACGGTCGACCAGGAAGTTGTAGCCGATGTCACTCCAGCCCTTGCTCTGCGTGTGGTAGGCGTAGATCGACCGGATGATGCCGGGCACGTCGGAGCGCGAGTAGCTGTTGGCGTTCACCGTGTGGTGGACGAAGCCGGCGTGCACCTCGTAGTAGTGCAGCGAGCCGCGGTCCCGCATCCGCTCGTTGGCGCCCCACTGGGCGCGGGAGTAGATCTGCGGCTTGGGGGTGTAGCTCCCTGCCTGCAGCGCGATCTCTCCGTCGCTGGACTCGAGCGCCTGGTCGGCGGTCTGGTCGGAGACGGTCTCGTCGCCCACCGCCTGGTCCCGCTTGGCCGTGTCCAGCCTGCTCGTGTCGAGTGCCGGCTCCTCGAGGTCGGTGTCACCGCTCTCGCCGGGCTGGATGACGGACATGGTCACGTCGTCGGGAATCTCGCCGTACCTCGTCACGGCCTTGGCCTGGACCTCGTCGACCTCGCCGACCATCAGCGGGTCGGTGCCGGGGCGCGCCTTCTTGCCCTCGGCGCTGTCCGCGTCCGGGCCGTGCTCCTCGTGGTACTCGATCGCGGACCAGGTCGACCAGGTGCCGTCGGTGCGGGTGCGGACCAGCACCGTGATCTGGTCGTCCTTCAGCTGCTGGCCGTGTCCCCACGTGACGCCGACCGCGCCGTAGCCGGTGACCTTCTCGGGGGCACTGACGATCTCGTGCCGGGCCGGGTCCTCGGGCTGCCGGGTCGCGGGTGCCATCGGCACCTCCTCGACCACGGGCGCCACGGGCTCGGTCTCGACCCGGGACACCTCCGGGTCCGCGTCCCGGTCCGCGTCCGGGTCCGCGGGTGCGGCCTGGATGTCGCGGGGCTGGAGCGCAGGTCGCTCGGCGACCTCGGCCGACGGCCGGCCCGGGAGGGTGCCGACCACGTCGAGCGAGATGACGTTCGTGGCGGGTGCGAGCACAGCGAGGACGGCACCGAGGGCCAGGCTCTGCTGGCAGACGGTGACGAAACGGGCCCTGTTGTGACGCATACTCGACTACTCCAGTGCGGGGGAAGGATTCACACGAGTAGCAAGTTTCACACCAGTCACATGGGTACCCGCAAGCGGAACTGAGTAACTACAAACGTGTAATTTCCAGTCGACACGCCGGGCACTTCAGGATTTGTCAAGTCGAACTCGCCAAATCCGGCTCGCATTCACAGGACGAACCGATCGGCCACGCTCGGTTCCGGTCGCGCGGCGAGCGGGCGGCGACGGCTGCGGCGGGCCAGCGGCGTCAGATGTCGGCGCCGAGCTCGTCGTCGGCGTGCTCTTCCTCGGTCTCGTTCCCCTCGTCGTACTTGAGGTAGCGGATGCCGGCGTCGACCGGGCCGTCATAGCCCAGTCGGCCCTTCTCGAGGACGAGCACCCGGTCACACATCTTCCGCACCGACCCGGCCGCGTGGGAGACGTAGAACAGCGTGCGACCGCTGTCCCGGATCTCCTGCATCTTCTCCATGCACTTCTTCTTGAACGGCTTGTCCCCGACCGCCAACACCTCGTCCGCGAGGAAGATGTCGGAGTCGACGTGGATGGCGATCGCGAAGCCCAGCCGGGAGGTCATGCCCGAGCTGTAGTGGCCCACCTGGCTGTCCAGGTGCTGGCCGATGTCGGCGAACTCGATGATCGAGTCGAGCTTGCGCTTGGTCTCCGCCTCGGACATCCCGAGCACGGCGGCGTTGAGGAAGATGTTGTCGCGGCCGCTGAGCTGCTGGTGGAACCCGGTGCCCGTCGCGATCAGCCCCGCGATCCGCCCCCGGGTCAGCACCTCGCCGCGATCCGGCTTCATGATGCCGTTGATCAGCTTGAGCAGGGTCGACTTCCCGGAGCCGTTCAGCCCCATGATGCCGATCGACTCGCCCTGACGGACGGTGAACGTGACGTCGTCGAGGGCCGAGAAGGTGGTCGACAGCTGCTGCCGGCGCACCATCGCCACCGTCATCTGCTTCATCGTCCGGTGGTGACGCAGCGTGAAGTCCTTGGACACCTGGTCCACGACGATCGACGCGTCGTGCGGGTACGTCGGCATCAGAGGCGCTCCGGGATCTTCTTCTCGAGGCGGGCGAAGACCAGCTGCGCGATGCCGAGCAACGCCGCGGCCACCGCGAGATGCAGGAAGCCGATCTGGAAGACGTCGTCGGGGATGTGCTCGGCGATCGTCGCCTCGGGGTCGTCGGTGGTGCCCACCCAGAAGGCGCGCTGGAACAGCAGCACCGCCTCGGCCAACGGGTTGGCGAGGTAGTACTTCGCATACTCGCCGAACCGTTCGGAGACGAGGCTGTAGGGGTACATCATCGGCACGCTGAACGTGGTGAACATCGTCAGCATCGAGACGACCTTGCTGAAGTCGCGGAAGAACACGTTCGCCACGCTGAACAGCAGCGCGAGCGCGGTGCCGAGAACGGCGACCAACAGGAACCCCAGCGCGCCGGCCGCGACGCCGACGGGGTCCGGTGTCCAGCCCAGCGCGACGCAGAAGCCGCCCAGCAGGACCAGGCCCGGGATCACGTGGTAGGCCGAGACCAGCATCGACGCCACCGGGAACATCTCCCGTGGCACCGCCATCTTCTGCACGACGGCCTTGTTCCGGACGATCGAGCGGGTGCCCGAGCTGAAGGTCTCGGTGAAGTAGTGCACGATCGTCAGGCCGGCGAACAGGTGGATGGCGAAGTTCTCGATCCCGCGGTTCAAGATGATGCTGATGACGAAGTAGTAGACCGCCAGCCGGAACGCGGGCTCCAGGTAGGACCAGAAGAGCCCGAGGAAGGATCCCTGGTAGCGCGCCGAGATCTCGCGCCTGACGAGCAGCTTGAGCAGGTAGCGGCGCCGGAACACCTCGAGCAGACCACTGGACGCAGCCGGTGACACCAGCTGGTCGACCGGGCCGGCGCGGTGCTTGCTCACGCGCCCCCCTCGGGAGACTCCCCGAAGGTGGTGGCCCACGCCTCCTCCGACGCGATCTCGCCGAGCCTGCCGCGGTACCGCTCGGCCAGCTCGGGCCACTCGCGGTGCAGCTGCTGATGGATCTCCAGGGTGCGGCGGAGCAGGTCGCGGAACTTCTCCGGGTCGCGCTGGTAGAGCGCGGCCGAGGTCCCGTCGGGCATCGACACGACCGCGGAGTCGTAGCGGGCCAGGCGGTACCACTTGGCGTCCATCGCGAGGATCTCCGCCTCGGGGTGCTCGCGCGCCAGCTCACGGGTCGGCCGCAGCTGCCGGATCGGCGCCAGGCCGGCGGTGATCAGCTGGGACAGCCGACCCGGGACCTCGGTGCCGTCCTTGCCCTTCCGGGGAGGCTTCTTGCGGCGCACCGGCGGGAACGCGTCGGGGTCCGCCTGGAGCTGCGCATCGCTGAACGGCTTGACGAACTCGCGCACCTCGGTGAGCTTGGTGCCCAGGTCACCGTGCAGGGCCTCCGGACCGCGCAGCACGTCCTCGAGCGCCTTGTGCCGGAGCTCGACGGTGGAGTACTGCATCGACACCAGGTGCTTGATCTGGTGGTTGAGGCTCTCACGCACCATCCGCCCGCCACGTTCGTACGGCGAGTGCAGCAGCGCGGCCACGAACCGGTTGCGCTGGTGGAAGTAGGACTGCCAGTCCAGCGCGTCGTTCTTGTCGGTCCACGGGACGTGCCACACCGCGGCACCGGGGAACGTCACCGTCGGGTAGCCGGCCGCCTTCGCGCGGATCCCGAACTCGGAGTCGTCCCACTTGATGAACAACGGCAGCGACAGACCCACCTCGCGCAGCACCTGCGTGGGGATCAGGCACATGAACCAGCCGTTGAAGTCCACGTCCACGCGGCGGTGCAGCCACCGCGACGAGCGCAGGTTGCGGGCGGCGAAGTCCCAGTCGTTGTGCACGCTCGGCGGCGACTGCCACCAGAAGCGGTAGGGCTGGATGATCTCGCCGTAGCTGTGCAGCCGCGAACGGGAGTAGAGGCTGAACATGTGGCCACCGACGATGGTGGGACGGCGGGCCAGGTCGCCGAAGGTGACCGCGCGGATGATGCCCTCCGGCTCGCAGACGACGTCGTCGTCCATGCACATGAAGTACGTCGCGGTGCCCCGGCGCACGGTCTCCAGCTGTCCGCGGGCGTAGCCGCCGGAGCCGCCGAGGTTGCCCTGCTCCACGATGCGCAGCCGGTCGCCGAGGGAGGCCTGCGCCTTGGCGAACTCCGGGGAGTCGGTGACCTTCTGGGTGCCCTGCTCCGCGACGAAGACCTCGTCGAGGAACGGTCGGAGATCCTCGTCCTCGCCGATCTGCGTGAGCAGCTTGGCGCAGAAGTCCGGGCGGTTCATCGTGGTGATGCCCACCGTCGTGGTGCCGTTGGCGACGCGGTCCTCGGGGACCTGGGCCGTCCAGTCGGCGCCGTCGACGACGACGTCCTCGTCGCCGGCGACCACGTCGAACCAGTACCACCCGCCGTCGACGAACGGCTTGAGCGGCAGCTCGAACGTGAACGAGCCGCGCCCCCCCTCGTCGGTGGAGGCGGCGTCGACGCGCTGCGACCGGCCGTTGGCCATCGAGCGGTAGACGGTCACGGCCGCCCCGCGGCCGACCAGGTTCACGGTCAGGGTGACGTCGGTGACGATCGACCAGCGCCGCCAGTAGGCCGCGGGGAACGCGTTGAAGTAGGTGCCGAAGGACAGTCGCTCACCCTCGGCGATCCGGATGCTGCGTCGCCCGAGGATCTGGTCCGGGTGGATCGCCGCGCCGGTGGCGGTCGACTGCCGCAGCTGCGCGGCGTTCATCTCCTGGGCGTTGCGGTTCGCACCGATCTCGTACTTGTCGGCGTCCAGCGACGCGTGCTCGGGGTCGACGTACAGCGCGAACACGTCGGTGTCGCGGTCGGCCGGGAACACCAGGCGCTGCAGGGTCCGGGTGGCGGTCATGCGTCGACTCCTCCGCTGGTCAGCTCGGCGCCGTCGGCGAAGTGCGGCTTGAGCTTGTTCTCGTACATGCTCAGGGCCGAGCCGATGGCCATGTGCATGTCGAGGTACTTGTAGGTGCCGAGCCGACCGCCGAAGAGCACCATCGGCTCCTTCTTCGCGAGCTCGCGGTACTTGAGCAGCTTCTCGCGGTCCTCGGCGGTGTTGATCGGGTAGTAGGGCTCGTCGTCGTCCTCGGCGAACCGGGAGTACTCGTGGACGATCACGGTCTTGCCCGAGATGTAGGTGCGCTCGGGGTGGAAGTGCTTGAACTCGTGGATCCGGGTCCAGGGAACGTCCTGGTCGTTGTAGTTCATCACCGCACAGCCCTGGAAGTCGTCGACCTCCTTGACCTCGGCCTCGAGGTCGACGGTGCGCCAGGACAGCCGGCCCTCCGAGTTCCCGAAGTACTCGTCGACGGGGCCGGTGTAGACGATCGGGACCTGGCCCTTGAACTCCTCGGCGACGTCGAAGAAGTCGGTCTCGAGGCGGACCTCGATGTTGGGGTGCTCGGCCATCTTCGTCAGCCAGGCCGTGTAGCCGTCGACCGGGAGGCCCTCGTGGGTGTCGTTGAACCAGCGGTTGTCGAAGTTGTAGCGCACCGGGAGCCGCGTGATGATCTCCGCGCTCAGCTTGGTGGGGTCGGTCTGCCACTGCTTCGCGGTGTAGCCCTTGATGAACGCCTCGTAGAGGGGCCGCCCGATCAGGGAGATCGCCTTCTCCTCGAAGTTCGCGGCCGCACCCGTGTCGAACTCACTGGCCTGCTCCGCGATCAGGGCCCGGGCCTCGTCGGGGGTGTGCATCTTGCCGAAGAACGAGTTGATCAGCGCCAGGTTCATCGGCAGCGAGTAGACCTGGCCGTCGTACTGGCCGAAGACCCGGTGCTGGTAGTTGGTGAAGCTGGTGAACCGGTTGGCGTACTCCCAGACCTTCTCGTTGGAGGTGTGGAAGAGGTGCGCACCGTAGACGTGCATCTCGATGCCGGTCTCGGGGTCCGCCTCGCTGTAGGCGTTGCCGCCGAGGTGGTGGCGTCGCTCGAGGATGAGCACGTTGAGGCCGAGCTCGGTGGCGCAGCGTTCGGCAATGGTCAGTCCGAAGAACCCGGATCCGACGACGACGAGGTCAGGGGCAGGCAAGGGCTGTTTCTCCTACAGGATCGGCCAACAGATCGGCGCAGTGGGTCAGTCTACGGTCAGGGCGGGCGCTAGCCGGATTCCTCGGTGGGGGCGTGGCGTGGCGCCCGGGGCACCTCCCGCATGCCGCGGGCCGCCCGCATGGCGCGAATCACGTTTCCGGCCTCGGCGCGGCCACCCCGCAGCGGGCTGAGCAGCACCACCGCGAGCGTGATCAGCCACGGCTTGAGCCGGACCAGGGCGTTCTCGCCGTAGCGCAGGTGGACCGCGAAGAGGTTGCGGTACATGTAGTACCCCTTCCACGTGTCCAGCGCGTGCTGCTGGTCGAAGTCGAGCTGCCGCACCAGCACCGCGTCGCGCACCGCCACGATGGCGAACCCGGCGCGGCGGGCGCGGATCGCGAAGTCCACGTCGTCGTAGAAGATGAAGTACGACGGGTCGGGCAGGCCGATCGCGTCGATGACGCGACGGTGCACCAGGAAGCCCTCGAAGGCGACGACGTCGAGGTCGACCTCCGCGGGCATCTCGGCCCGGGTCGCGTAGCGCGTCTCGACGCTCTCGGTCTTGGGCCGGATCGCCAGTGGGTTGCGCAGGTCGAACCGGGTCGCGGACTTCTCGACCAGCCGCCCCTCCCGGTCCTCCCGCACCGCCATCAGGCACGGGCCGTCGTGCGCGAGCAGCTCGGCCAGGCATCCCGGAGCCGGGACCACGTCGTCGTCCATGAGCCAGATCCGGTCGAACCCCGCGTCGTAGGCCGCCCGCATGCCGCGGTGGAAGCCGCCGGCGCCCCCGGTGTTCTCCTCGGCGTGGATCGCGGTCAGGGGCAGGTCGGTGCGGTCGGCGAGCACGGTCCGCGTGTGGTCGGTGCTCGCGTTGTCGACGACGAAGACCGCCTCGGGGAGCCGGGTCTGGCCGGCCAGTCCGTCGAGCATCCCGACCAGCAGGTCGGCGCGGTTGAAGGTCACCACCACGACCGCCACGGACTCGCTCATCCGAGGAACCTCCGGTGACCGGTGAAGTCACCGCGCAGCCCGGCCCGCATCGCGCCCAGGCTGAGCCTGATCCGGGCCGGTGAGGGGCGCGTGACGGAGTAGAACCACAGCGTCTTCGCCACGAACGCGAGGGCGTGCGGCCAGCCCCGGTAGTCACGCAGGTTGACCAGGTTGTTGCGCGCCATGCAGTAGTGCTTCAGGTCGCTCGGGCTGTGGTTGTAGGTCGTGCGGCCGAACATCATCGGGGTGCCGAGCTCGCCGACGCTGGGGTGGTGCACCGCGGCGCCGACCACGGTGCCGACCCGGCCCCCGGCCCGCTCGGCCCGGAGACGGTACTCGTGGTCGTCGCCCCAGATGAAGAACTCCTCACGGGGCAGTCCGATGCGCTCGACCAGCTCACGGGTCACCAGCACCCCGTTGAACGGGATCACCACGTCGCGGATCACCCCGTCGACCGCGGCCGCGGTGACGTCAGCCATCCGGTGCACGACGCGCGCGCCGCCGGGCAGCCGGATCGGGAACACCAGGCGCTCGGGGTCGTCCTGGTCGACCACGACCGGTCCCCAGAAGTCGAAGTCACCGACGTGCTCGAGCAGCCGCAGCAGGCACCCGGACGTCGGCAGGCCGTCGTCGTCCATCAGCCAGGCCAGGTCGGCACCGTGGTCCATGGCGAGCCGCAGCCCCTCGTGGAAGCCCCCGGCCCCGCCCAGGTTGTCGCCCAGCGTCACGCCGTGCAGGTCGTCCTGGCCGGCCAGCCACTCCCCCGTGCCGTCCGTCGAGGCGTTGTCCACCACGACCACCTCGGCGAGGCCCGGCGTACGCCGCAGCTCGGCGACCAGCCCCTGCAGCAGGGCCAGCCGGTTGAAGGTCACCACCACGGCGACGATCCGCTCGTCGGGCCGGCGCTCGGGCTGGCCGTCGGGCTGCGGACTGGACTGGGGGGTGTCGGGCACGGCGACCACCCTAGAGGCCGGCGCCGGCCGGGCCTCAGCAGGCAGCGGCGAGGTCCTCGGACGCGTTGGCCGCGTAGCCGCCGTCCCGGGTCCCGAGCGAGCCACCGGTCTGGGTGCCCGGCTTCTTCCCGGCACGCTTGGTCGCCTTGCCCTCGGACTTGTCGATCGCGCGCTGCACCATCGCCCGGATCTTGCGCTGGTCGGGGTCGGCGGTGTTGATCACCGGGGGCACCAGCGACACCGTCGCGATCTTCTGACCCTTGGCCTTGAGCGACAGGTCGATGAAGCGGTCCAGCTCGCTGGCCGGGAGGTTCGTGGAGAGCATCGCCGAGCCGGCCTTCGTGATCCTCTCGAAGTTGCGGAGCACCGACTGCGGGCTGATCTGGGTGAGCAGCGCGTTCATCACGCACTTCTGCCGGGCCATCCGCGAGTAGTCGTCGGAGCCTTCACGGGCGCGGGCGAACCAGAGCGTGTCGTGGCCGTCGAGCAGCCTGTTGCCGGGCTCGATGTAGCCGGTCACGTCCGAGCCGAGGCCGCCGACCGGGATCCGGTCGCGCACGGTGAGCCTGACGCCGCCGACGGCGTCGACGAGGTCCTTGAAGCCCTGCAGGTTGACCATCGTCCAGTAGTTGATCCTCAGGCCGGTGATGCCCTCGACGGCCTGCATGGTCGCGTCGACGCCCGGGTTCTCCGACCCCGGGAACAGCTCGGTGTTGTCACCGGCCCAGGTGCTGACGCCGTTGAGGTAGCAGTCCTCGCAGTCGAACCCGTCGGGGAACTGCTCGTCCATCACCGAACCGGGCGCGAACCTGAAGTTGGCCATGTTGCGCGGCAGCCCGACCAGGACCGTCTTGCCGGTCTCCGCGTCGATGCTCGCCACGGTCATCGAGTCGGGGCGCAGGCCCCAGCGGCCGGCACCGGAGTCGCCGCCGAGCAGCAGCACGTTGTAGCGCCCGTGCGAGGCGTCGGTGACCGAGCCGTCACCGAACATCGCCTTGATGAAGTCGCGCTGGACGCCGACCAGGTGGGAGCCGAAGAGCAGCACGCCGGCGACGGTGAAGCAGAGCACGCCGTTGATGCCGACCGCGGCGAGGCGCTGGTTCTTGACCAGGGTGAGCGGCTGGCCCAGTCTCCAGGCGTCGACGAACAGGCCCGCCCAGGCGATCGCCAGCAGCATCAGCACCAGGCGCAGGCCACCGAGCAGCATCGTGTTGGAGGCGGCCCAGAACAGCAGCCCGTGCCAGACCACTCCGACGGCGACCGTCACGGCACCGACGGCGCACAGCACCAGCCAGACCCGCATCGCGATCCGGCCGACGTCGCGGCGGCCGGCGACCAGCTGCGCGGAGCCCGGCAGGAACAGCGTCATCACCATCAAGGTGACGGCGCGGCGGAAGCGCACCTTGGCCGCCCGGTCCGGCGTACGCCGGGTGCGGTCGGAGGGATCGGTGTGCTCGGTGGGCTGACCGTGCGACCCGGGGGAAGAAGCGGGCGGCATCGACGAACCTCTCTGCTGGGGAAGCCGGTTGTCTGGAGTCAGTATCACCAGCCACAGAGGCAACAGCCGTCACGGCGCGCCGGACGCCGGGCTCACTAGGTACCCGGTGATCTCGACCGGCCCGACTCGATCTCCTGCTTCTTGGCCAACCGGTGGGCCCGGCGGATCTCGGCCTCGCGCATCCGCCGCACCTCGTCCGGCGTCTCGGGGGCCAGGCCCGGGATCTCGCGGGGGTGCCCCTCGGCGTCGATCGCCACGAACACGAAGTACGCCGACGCGACGTGCCGCAGCGAACCGGAGGCGTCCGTCCATGGCTCGGTCTCGACGCGCACCCCGATCTCCATCGACGACCGGCCGGCCCAGTTGACCTGGGAGTGGGTGTGCACGATGTCGCCGACGTGCACCGGGTGCAGGAACGCCATCTCGTCGAGCGCCGCGGTGACCGCCGGACCGCCGCTGTGCCGTTGCGCCACCGCGCCGGCGGTCGTGTCGGCGAGCTTCATGATCTCGCCGCCGTGCACGTTGCCGAGCAGGTTGGCCTCGCGGTTCGCGGTGATCATCGCCAGGCTCACGCGGGCGAACGACGGGGGCAGCGGGCCCGGCGTCGGGCGGTCGTCGGTCACGTCCTGCACGGTAGCGTCTGCCCCATGTCTGACCGCTCCCAGGGACCCGAGCCGGGTACGCCCGAGTACGACTGGCTGTACGGCGGGTCGAAGGCGTCGCACGACGACGACGCCACCGAGGTCATCCCCGCCTCGAACAACCCGCAGCGCCCCACCCGGCCGGACGCCGGCGGCCCGGGCGCGCCCGGGAGCGACGCCACGCAGGTGATGCCCGCGGCGCAGCCCTACCGGCAGCCTCCGCCGCCGGCCGCGCCGCCGCGCCAGACCGGCAGCTCCGGCGGTGGTGGACCACGCCGCCCGCGCTCCTGGCTGCGCCGCCCGAGGCGGCCGTTCCGCTGGGTCCTCACGCTGCTGCTGCTGTGGGTGGTGTTCCTGGTGGCGGTGCCGATCTTCGCCTTCCAGCAGGTCTCCACCGTCGACGCGTTCCCCGACGGCGACCGTCCCGGCGACCAGTCCGGCACGACGTACCTGATCGTCGGCAGCGACTCGCGTGCGGACCTGTCGAAGGCGGAGCGCAAGAGGCTCGGCACCGGCGGCGCCAGTGGGCAGCGCACCGACACGATCATGATCATGCACATCGGCGACGGTCCCAACCTGCTGATGTCGGTGCCCCGCGACTCGATCGTCGACATCCCGGGTCGGGGCAGCGGCAAGGTCAACGCGGCGTACGCCGCCGGCGGGCCGAAGCTGCTGATCCGCACGATCGAGCAGAACACCGGGATCAAGATCGACCACTACGTGGAGATCGGCTTCGGCGGCTTCGTCGACGTGGTGGACGCGGTCGGTGGCATCGAGATCTGCCCGACCCGCACGATGAAGGACAAGCAGGCCAACCTCGACATCGACAAGGGCTGCCAGGAGGCCGACGGGGTCACCGCGCTCGGCTACGCACGCTCCCGCAAGACCGATCCCCGGTTCGGCGACGTGACCCGGGCCCGGCACCAGCGCGAGGTGGTCTCCGCCATCGGCCACGAGGCGACCTCCCCGTGGACGATCGTCAACCCGGTGCGCTACTACCGGGTGAACATGGCTGGTGCCCGGACGTTCTCGGTCAGCGACGGGACCGGGCCCATCGACCTCGGGCGCTTCGCCTGGGCGATGACCCGCGTCGACGGCGACAACGGCCTCACCTGTGGGGTGCCGATCCGCGATCTGGCGGTCAACTGGGACCCGGAGCGGTCGAAGGCGATGTTCCAGCACATCATCGACGACGACACCGAGGGCATCGGCAAGGACCTGTGCACGCCGACCGGTCTGACCAAGGCGATGTCCCGCTGACGGACCGCACCGCGCGGACGGGGACCTTTCGTCCGAATTGCCCTGAAGGGCTGCGCTCGGGCGAGGAATTCGATAGACCGGGTATCAGGAGCACGTCCCCCGACTCCTTGTGGGCGTGATGAGCATGCATGAAACGGCGGAGAACCCCTCGTCCGCCTCTGTCTGGGACGCAGCCGGGAGTGCGTTCCGACGCTGGCGTGACGGAGACCAGCGCGCCCTCGACGACCTGGTCCGGCTGATGAGCCCGGTCCTGTGGCACGTGGTCCGGGCCACCGGTCTGGACCGCGAGCCGGCCGAGGACGTGGTCCAGTCCACCTGGCTCGCGCTGGTCCGCTCCGCGGAGCGGATCTCGGACCCGCAGGCGGTCTCCGGCTGGCTCTGCACCACCGCCCGCCGTGAGGCGTGGCGGATCCGGAAGCAGTCCACGCGCAGCACCCCGGTGGAGGACGAGGCGCTGGAGTTCCGGCTGCCGAACCAGGAGTCACCCGAGTCCGCGGTGGTCCTCAACGACGAGCAACGCCTGCTCTGGAGCTGCCTGGCCCGGTTGCCCGAACGCTGCCAGCGGCTGCTGCGCATCGTCGCCGCCGAGCAACGTCCCGACTACACGCGCATCGCCGCCGACCTGCAGATGCCGGTCGGCAGCATCGGCCCCACCCGCGGCCGCTGCCTCGACAAGCTGCGGGCCGAGCTCACCCGAGACGGAGGTGCCCGATGAATGCCGAGATGCCGACCGACGAGCAGCTGATGGAGGCGGTCCGCGACCTCTGGGAGACCGTCGACCCGCCGCCGCCCGACCTCGCCGACGGGGTGCTGGCCGCACTCGCGGCCGACGACCTCGAGCTCGAGTACGAGCTGATGACGCTCATCGAGGCCAGCGGCCTGCCCGCGGGGG
The DNA here is from genome assembly GCA_963767955.1 of uncultured Actinomycetota bacterium. GTDB lineage: Bacteria > Actinomycetota > Actinomycetes > Propionibacteriales > Nocardioidaceae > Nocardioides. The sequence goes on from CAVYGA010000003.1 coordinate 2,198,588, forward strand.
TCCGCGGCGCCGCGGAGGCGACCCCCGACGGCCCCTGGACGCTGGAGTACTCCAGCGACAGCTGTCACCTGCTGGTCCGGGTCAGCACCGTCGACGGCGTACGCCGCCTCGACGGCTGGGTGGTGCCCGCGGTGCCGATGACCGTGGCGATCGCGCCGGGCGGGGACGGGAGCGAGGTGGTCGCCCAGGAGACCCGGACCGACGAGAACGGCCGGTTCGAGGTCGCCGCCCCGGGCACCGGACGGGCCCGCCTGTCCTTCACGCCGCTCGAGAGCGACGACCCCGAAGCCCCGCGACCGTTCGCCACTCCCCCGTTCCTGATCTGATCCACGCCCACCGCCCCCGACCTCCCTGGAGGACCGCATGGCCATGAACCCGCCGCCCGAGCGCGGGACCGAGGAGCACCAGTCGAGGAGCACCGGCGGCAGCCGCCAGTCCGCGCTGTCGACGACCCGCGAGCCTCTCATCCCCGCCCGGCACGTCCTCGACCAGATCCAGGGGCGGGTCCTCGACCCGGCGACGGCATTGACGGTCGATGACGTGAAGCCGAGATCCACGGTCTACGTGGGGCCGCGTCTGCTGGTCGCCCGGTCGGATCGCACCGAGGAGCAGATCGCGGTGTTGGTCAGGATCGCGAGCTCGCTGGGCTGGGCGGTGACCCGGGACGGCGATCCGCTCGACGAGCAGGGCGAGCCGGTGAGGCCGTCGCCCGACGAGGCCTCGGTCCAGACGTCGGACGAGACGAGGCCGGACGAGACGGGGCCGGACGAGACGGGGCCGGCGGCGAAGGCGCAGCGCGGTCCGGCACGCGACGTGTCGCCGGTCGAGCCGGCCGAGCCGGACGAGAAGGGGACCGAGCGGCCACTGGGGGTGGTCCAGCTGGACTTCCGGATCCGCAACGAGACCGCGACCCTCGCACCGGACGGCTGGGTGGTGCTCCAGAACGCCCGCTCCCAGACCTCGGTCGAGGAGATGGACGGGGTCGGCCTGGACCACGTGGTCCTGGTGCGGGACATCGGCTCCAACCCCTTCCACACCTCGAACCCGTTCCACACGTCCAACCCGTTCCACACCTCCAACCCCGTCTCCAGCTACGCCACCCTCGGCTGGGGGGGCCGGCAGCCGCTCGCCTACGTCGGCCCGAGGCCGACGCGGCGCCCGGACGACGAGATCGCCTGGCGGCGCCCCGTGGTGGCGGTGCTGGACACCGGCTGCGGCGAGCACCCGTGGCTCAACGAGGCCGTGAAGCGGAACGTGAAGCTCGAGAGTGACGGCGAGGTCCTGGACATCGGGTACGTCGACGACGCGACCGACCCCGAGAAGTGGTTCGACCAGGTGGGCGCGCTCGACGGTGGCATCGACGCGCTGTCCGGCCACGGCACGTTCATCACCGGGTTGATCCACCAGGCCTGCCCCGACGCCGACATCCTCGCCTGGCGCGTGGTCGGGTCCGACGGCCCGATCGTCGAGAGCGAGCTGGTGAGGACCCTCGAGCGGATCGCCGAGGTCGCGCGCAAGCACCGCGACGGCGAGTCGGGTGGCTACCCGATCGACGTCCTCAACCTGTCGATGGGCTACTACCACGAGACGCCCAAGGACAAGCAGTTCGACAAGACGATGTACCGCATCCTCGAGAAGCTCGGACGCTGCGGAGTCGCGGTGGTCTGCTCGGCCGGGAACGACGCCACGGCGCGGGAGATGTTCCCGGCGGCGTTCGGGCCCTGGGCCGGCACCACCGAACCGACGGTGCCGGGCAGCAGGAACGCCGTACCGGTGACCTCGGTGGGCGCCCTGAACCCCAACGGCTACACGGACGCGCTCTTCAGCAATGCCGGCCCCTGGGTGACGACGTACGCCGAGGGCGCGCTCGTGATGAGCACCATGCCTCCCGGCTTCCAGGGCGGCCTGGAGCCGGTGGCCCGCACCGAGGCCTACCGGCGGACTCGCGAGTCGATCGACCCCGACGACTTCAGCGGTGGGTTCGCGCTGTGGAGTGGCACCTCGTTCGCCGCGCCGCTCTTCGCCGGTCGCGTGGCCGCCCGGCTGGCGGCCGGCATCGACCGCGAGCATGACGGCAGGAGAGCCGCCCGCAAACGGGCCCGGGCGGCGGTGACCGCCGAGATCAAGGCGGCCGCGAAGCGGCAGCAGGCGGCACTGGCCGCGGCGAAGGCGGTCACGACATGATGGGTTCATGGTCCCGGCAAAGGTCTCGGCAGAGGACCTGTACGCACGGGCACTGACGGCGACCAATGCCGGCCGCTTCCCGGTCGCGCGTCGCCTGCTGGACCGCGCTGGGGCCGCAGCGACGGATCGCGACCTGCGCGCCAGGGTCGACCTGACGGCGGCGTACGTCGAGAGCGAGACGGAGTCACCGGGCCGCGGTCTGGAGCTGGCGCTCGGCGTCCTCGACCGGGCCGACCTCAGCCTCGAGACATACGGCCGGACCTGGTCGCAGCTCGGGCTCCTGTACATGCGCACGGGCCGGGCCGAGGATGCCCTCAACGCCTTCGCCGAGGCGGTCAGCCGGCTCGACGAACACCCCGAGCCACAGGCCCGGGTGCTGCTCAACCGAGGCAACGTCTTCCTCCAGCAGGGCGACGCGACGCGGGCCGCGGATGACTTCACCGACGCCGCGGACCGGTTCGACGAGGCAGGGATCACCGTCGAGCGGGCCAAGTCGCGCTTCAACCTCGGCTACGTCGAGCTCCTTCGCGGCGACCTGGTGGCGGCGCTGCGTGGGATGGACGACGCTCGTGACGTCCTGGCCCCGCTCTCGCCGGCGTACCGCGCCACGGTCGAGCAGGATCGCGCCGAGGTGCTGATGGCCGCCGGGATGTCGCGTGAGGCGGCCCGCGCGCTGGAGGCGGCCGCCGCGGCGTACGGCACCCGTCGGCTGCGACTGTTCCAGGCGGACTGCGAGCTGGCGCTCGCCCAGACCCTGCTGCGTGGCGACCCGACCCGGGCCCGGGTGGTGGCCCGCCGGGCGGCGCGTCGCTTCCGCACCCAGGGCGGCGAGCTGCCGGCCCTGCGGGCGGACGGCGTCGCGGCCGTCGCCGAGGTCGCCGCCGGAGGCCGCGCTCCGGCGCTCCGGCGCCGGCTCGACGAGCTGGCCAGCGCCCTCGAGGAACGCGACGACCCCCTGCACGCGCTGCCGCTCCGCCTGCAGGCGGTCCGGCTGGCCACCGCGCGCGGCGACCTCGACGACGCCACCGAGCGGCTGCGCCGGATCCGGGTCCGCGACCGTGACCCCCTCGCCGTACGCCTGCACTGGCGGGAGGTGCAGGCCGAGCTCGACGTCGCCCGCGGCCGCCCGTCCGTGGCCCGCCGGCACATCCGGGCCGGGCTCACCGACCTGCATGCCTGGCAGTCTTCGTTCGGGAGCCTCGACCTGCAGAGCACGCTGGTCGGGCACGGCCGCGACCTGGCCCGGCAGGGCCTGCGCTCGGCGCTCGCGGACGGACGGCCGGACCTGGTCCTCGAGTGGTCGGAGCGGGCCCGGGCCCTGGTCGGCCGGGTGGCGCCGGTGCGCCCACCGCACGACCCGCGGCTGGCCGCGGACCTGACCGAGCTGCGGATCCTGCAGGCGGCCCAGCCGGCCGCGCGGTCCGCCGCGGCCCGACGCCGTGACGAGCTGGCCGCGTCGATCCGGCAGCGCAGCTGGTACGGCGAGGGTGGCGGAAGCGTGCGCGAGCCGGCCGGGTTGGCCGAGCTGCGCGACGAGCTGACGGCCACCGACGCCGCGCTGGTGGCCCACCTCGTCGCCGACGGGCAGCTGTGCGCCCTGGTGGTCACGCCCGAGGCGACCGACGTGCGCCCGCTCGGCCGCGCCGACGACGTACGCCACCTCCTCGATGCCGTCGCCGCCGACCTGGACATGGCCGCCTCCGACCGGACCGGACCGTTCGCCGCGGCGATCCGTGGCTCGCTCCACGACAGGCTGACCCGGGTCGGCGAGCTGCTCCTCGGCCCGGTGCTCCCCGCTCTCGGCGACCGGCGGCTGGTGCTCACCCCGTCGGGCCATCTGGCCGGGACGCCGTGGTCCCTGCTGGCCGGGCTCGTCGGGCGCCCCCTCACCATCCCGCCCTCCGCGACCCGCTGGCTGGCCCTGCGCCGCACGCCTGCCGTCACGGAGGGCCGGGTCGGGCTGGTCGCCGGCCCCCACGTGCCCCGCGGTGAGGAGGAGGTCACGCGTGCCGCGCGGGAATGGCCCGGGGCACGCGTGCTCCGGGGCGAGGAGGCGACGGCGTCCCGGGTCAGCGCGCTGGCCGCCGAGGTCGACGTGCTGCACCTGGCCGGCCACGGTCGACACCCCGGCGACAACCCGCTCTTCTCTGCGGTCGAGCTGGTCGACGGACCGTGGTTCGGCTACGACATCGACCAGCTGGCGGCGACCCCGTCGACGGTGGTGCTCTCCGCGTGCGAGCTCGGCCGGGTGGCCGTGCGCTCGGGCGAGGAGGCGGTCGGCATGAGCGCCGCGTGGCTGCACGCCGGGGCGAGGACCGTGGTCTCCTCACCCGCCCTGGTGGCCGACGAGGTGGCCTGCGAGGTGCTGGCCGGGTGGCACCAGCGGGTCAGTCGGGGGGACTCGCCTGCCGACGCGCTCGCGGCGGCGTCCCAGAAGCCGGGCTCGCGTGCGCCGTCGCCGTTCCTGTGCTTCGGCGCCGGCTGGTGACGGGCCGACCGGCCGACGGGATCCCCGGGACTCGGCCCGGCGGGGTCGGCACCGGGGGAACGCCGACTGGTCCACCGGGCCGAGCGTGTGGAGGCAGTCTCGAGACTGCTCCACCAGTCTGGGCGGGCGGCGGGCTCGGCACCTGAGACCGATGCTGTGTTCACCCTGGGTCATCGGTACTAGACCCAGGAGGCGGCCGCCCCTGACGTCGTACGGATTCCAAGGCTCGACCCGGCGGGACGGGCACCGGGGGACGCCGAACTTGCTCCCACCGGGCCGAGCTCTGGTTGCAGCCCACGGGGGAGAGGGCTGCGTCAGCAAGTGTGACCGAGCCGAGGGGCCGGCGCCTGAGACCGATGCTGTGGATCGGACTGGGCCCCAGGCACTAGGACGATGCCGAGGGGCGGGTCAGCAGACCCTCGCGCACGGCGATCGATAGCGCCTCCAGCTTGGAGTGGGCACCGAGCTTCGTGGACAGGTTGGCCACGTGGTTGCGCACCGTGTGCACGCTGACGAACAGCCGGTCGGCGATCGCCGCGTTGGACAGTCCCTCGGCGAGCAGCTCCAGCACCTCACGCTCGCGATCGGTCAGCTGGTCGCGCGGGGCGGCCTCTCGGCGGTGCAGGCGAGGCAGCAGCCGGGCCAGCATCTCCGGTGAGATCACCGACTCACCCGCCGCCGCGGCCCGCACCGCGTTGGTCACCTCGGCCAGCCCCCGAGTCTTCGACACGAAGCCGGACGCACCGCCCTCGATGGCGGCGATCAGCACGTGGTCGGCAGTGGTGGCGGTGAGCACGACGACGCTGGCCTCGGGGCGCATCGCCAGCAGGCCGGCGATCGCCTCGACCCCGTCGCCGTCGGGCAGGCGGTGGTCGAGCAGGACCACGTCGGGTGCCTCGGTCGCGATGAGCGCCCGGGCCCGCTCCAGGGTGCCCGCTGAGCCGACCACATCCAGGTCGGGCTCGTGGTTGAGCACTTGCGCCAGACTGGCCGCGAGCACCTCGTGGTCGTCCACGATGAGCACGCGTGCCGCGCGAGGCGACGCCTCGCTCCCTTGACCGCGTTCCACCATTGCTGTCCCCGTGACCTTGGACGCGTGGCGGCGCCCCGAGTAGTTGGTGCCAGAAGTTAGTGCCAACGTACTAGACGGTTGATACCTCTGTGTCCTGTCGGAGGAGCCCGGCACCAGGATCATGGAAACTCTCGCCGGCCAGAGGAGCACGATGCGCACCTACCGCGTGATCGTCGCCGACGACGATCCGACCTTCCGCTCGGCAGCCGTCGACGTCCTGGAGGCCGACGCCCGGTTCATCGTCGTGGCGGCCGTGTCCAGCGGGGTCGGCCTGGTCGAGCTCGTGGAGGAGACCGGCGCGGACGTGGTGCTGCTGGACGTCCGCATGCCGGATGGCGGCCCGATCGCCGCTCAGCAGCTGACCGAGCGGTTCGGCCGGCGGATCGTGCTGGTGGCCCTGTCCGCCCAGCTGGAGGCGTCAACGGTCTACCAGATGCTGCGGGCGGGCACCACGGGCTACCTGGCCAAGGGTCGGCTCGGCGCCGCCATGCCGGACCTGGTCGCACGGTGCGCCGAGGGCGAGCTCCTGCTCGCGGTGCCGACCGGCGCAGCCGCCCTGCACCAGCTCCTGAGCTCCCCGGGCCCACCCGGCAGGTGAGCCGCACCGGTCTAGCCGGGCATCCCCAGCAGGCCGAGAGGCTCGGCCAGCTCGGTCTCCTCGTAGGTGAAGTGCGAGAGAAGGTCCTCGGCCAGTTCGGCCACTGCCGTGTCCAGCTCGTCGAACGCGTCGTGCCGGCCGTCGAGCCTGCGCAGCACGGCGTCGATCCGGGTCAGGTGCTCGTGGATCACCACGTGCTCCTCGGCCAACCGCTCAGCGACCGGCGCATAGTCGGGCAGCTCGGCCACCGCGGGAAACATCGACTGGTCCTCGAGCGTGTGGTGCAGGGTGACGAAGCTGCAGAACCGGGCGCAGAAGCCGCTCAGGGTCTCCTCGGTGTGCCGACCGGTGAGGTGGTTGACCGCGGCCCGCAGGTCAGCCACGGTGGCCTCCCCGCGACGTACCTCATCGACCCGGTCGAGCAGCGAGCGCAGGTCACCGCGGAAGACGTCGTGGATGGCCCGCAGGTGCCGGCCGGGCAGCTGCTGGACGAGGGTCAGCTCCAGGCCGCGGGAGCGGCGTGGCCGGGTGGCGTCGTCGATGCGCCCCCCGCCGGCTGCCGAGGTCATCGACCGGTCAGAGCTCGGACTGGATGCCGCCGAGCAGCTGGCGGGCCATCACGATCCGCTGGACCTGGTTGGTGCCCTCGTAGATCTGGGTGATCTTGGCGTCGCGCATCATCCGCTCGACGGGGTAGTCGCGGGTGTAGCCGTATCCGCCCAGCACCTGCACCGCGTTGGTGGTGACCTCCATCGCGACGTCGGAGGCGAAGCACTTGGCCGCGGCCCCGAAGAACGTCAGGTCCTCGTCACCGCGCTCCGAGCGGCCGGCGGCGGCGTACGTCATCTGCCGCGCGGCCTCGACCTTCATGCCCATGTCGGCGAGCAGGAACTGCAGGCCCTGGAAATCGGCGATCGGCCTGCCGAACTGCTGGCGCTCCCGGGCGTAGCCGAGCGCGTAGTCGAGCGCGCCCTGGGCAACCCCGACGGCCTGGGCCGCGATGGTCACGCGGGTGTGGTCGAGGGTCTTCATCGCGGTCTCGAAACCCGTGCCCGCCGCGCCGATCATCCGGTCGGCCGGGATCCGCACGTTGTCGAGGTAGACCTCGCGGGTCGGGCTGCCCTTGATGCCGAGCTTCTTCTCCGGCGCCCCGAAGGAGACGCCCTCGTCGGACTTCTCGACGACGAACGCCGAGATGCCCCGGGCCCGCGCCTCGGGGTCGGTGACCGCCAGGACGGTGTAGAACTCGCTCACGCCCGCGTTGGTGATCCAGCGCTTGACGCCGTTGAGCACCCAGTGGTCGCCGTCGGGCACCGCCTTGGTCTTCATGCTCACCGCGTCCGAACCGGCGTCGGGCTCGGACAGGCAGTAGGAGAAGCCGCCCTCGCCGGCGGCGAGCCTGCCGAGATACTTCTTCTTCAGCTCCTCGGAGCCCGCGATCTGCACCGGCAGCGAGCCCAGCTTGTTGACCGCCGGGATCAGGCTGCTGCTCACGCACGCCCGGGCGATCTCCTCGATGACCAGCACGGTGGCGAGCGCGTCGGCGCCCGCGCCGCCGTACTCCTCCGGCACGTGCGGCGCGTGGAAGTCCGCGGCCTGCAGGGCGTCCGCCGCCTCCTGCGGGTAGCGGGCGTTCTCGTCCACGTCCGTGGCGTACGGCGCGACCTTGGCGTCGCAGACCGCGCGCACCGCCTCGCGGATCGCCTGGTGCTCCTCGGACAGGGCATACATCGGGTAGTCGGCTGACATGGCCCGGATTCTAGTCGCCGGTGAGCGCTTGCTAACCGGTGCTGCACGTGATCATCGTCTCTCCGGGGCGCGGCTAGGGTGGCGCCATGGGCACCCGGCAACACCGCGAGAGCGTGGACCTGGTGCTCGAGCGGCACTCGCCCAGGGTCGTGGTCGGGCTCGTCGGCCACCGGGGCGGACGGCCCGCGATCGAGTGGTGCGACCGAGGGTGAGCGCGCGATGAGCCGGCCGGGCGAGGAGCTGGTGGTGCCCGCCGGCCCGGGCCTGCCCAACGGGCTGGCCATTCCCGCCGGCGAGCTGGTGGAACGGTTCTCCCGCTCCCCCGGCCCCGGAGGGCAGTCCGTCAACACGTCCGACACCCGGGTCGAGCTGGAGTACGACGTCTCCTCCTCGACCGCCCTCAGCGACACCCAGCGGTCCCGGATGCTGGCCCGGCTCGGGTCCCGGCTGGTCGGCGGCCGGCTGCTGGTGACCGCCTCCGAGCACCGCTCCCAGCACCGCAACCGGGTGGCTGCCCGGGACCGGCTCGCCGAGATCGTGCGCACCGCGCTGGCGCCCCCACCGGCACCGCGCCGAGCCACCAAGCCGACCCGGGGCTCCCAGCGACGGCGGCTCGAGACCAAGAAGCAGCGGGGCCGCACCAAGGCCCTGCGCGGACGGGTGGACGGCGACTAGCGCTGGTCGCTGATCCGCTTGGCCTTGCCCAGTGAGCGCTCCAGGTCGTGCCGGTCGACGACGTCGACGCGCGCGGTGACACCGATCCGGTGCTTGATGCGCCGGGCGAGGTCGGCCGCCATCGCCTCCCGGTCCCCGCCCCCGGCCGCCTCGACGCGGACGGTCAGCTCGTCCATGTTCCCGGGCCGGGTGAGCACGCAGAGGTAGTGCGGGGCCAGCCCGTCGACGGCCAGGATCTGCTCCTCGACCTGTGTCGGGAAGACGTTGACCCCGCGCACGATCATCATGTCGTCGGTGCGACCGGTGACCTTGCGCATCCGCCGGAACGACGGGTACGCCGTCCCCGGCAGCAGCCGGGTCAGGTCGCGGGTGCGGTAGCGGATCACCGGCATCGCCTGCTTGGTCAGCGAGGTGAACACCAGCTCGCCCTCCTCGCCGTCCGCCACCGGTTCGAGCGAGACGGGGTCGACGATCTCGGGCAGGAAGTGGTCCTCCCACACGTGCAGGCCGTCCTGGGTCTCGCCCGACTCCTGCGAGACACCCGGACCCATCACCTCGGAGAGACCGTAGATGTCGACGGCCCGGATGCCCGAGCGGTCCTGCACCGCCTGGCGCATCTCGTCGGTCCACGGCTCCGCACCGAAGATGCCGATCTCCAGCGAGGTCTCGCGCGGGTCGATGCCCTGCGCCTCCATCTCGTCGAGGATGGCCAGGAAGTAGGACGGCGTCACCATGATCACCCGCGGCCCGAAGTCCGTGATCAGCTGGACCTGCCGCTCGGTCATGCCGCCGCTGATCGGAACCACGGTGCAGCCGAGCCGCTCGGCGCCGTAGTGCGCACCGAGGCCTCCGGTGAACAGCCCGTAGCCGTAGGCGACGTGCAGCAGGTCACCCGGCCGCCCGCCGGCCGCCCGGATCGACCGGGCCATCACCTCGGACCAGGTGTCGATGTCCGCACGGGTGTAGCCGACCACCGTCGGGCGCCCGGTCGTGCCGCTGGAGGCATGGATCCGGCTGACGTCGGCGCGCGGGACCGCGAACATCCCGAACGGGTAGTTGTCGCGGAGGTCGGCCTTGGTGGTGAACGGGAAGCGGCTCAGGTCCGCAAGGCTCTCGAGGTCCTCGGGTCGAACCCCGGCCTCGTCGAAGGCCCGCCGGTAGTGCGGGACGTGGGCATGGACCCGGTGCAGCGTCTCGCGCAGCCGGGTGAGCTGCAGCTCCTCCACCTCGGCCCGGCTCAGCTCGGGGACCGAACCCGGCTCGCTCCCCGGACGGTCGTGGTGACCGCTCATCACGCCTCCTCACGTGCCTCGTCGAAGAACGTGCCGCCGATCTCTCGGCTGTGTCCGACGAACTCGGCCACCGCCACGTCCCCGCGGGTGACCGTGACGTCGTACACGCCGTCACGTCCCTCGCGGCTGCGCTCGACCGCGGTCGCCACGAGCACGTCGCCACCGTGGGTCGGCGCGCGGAACCTGACCTCGGCGCCGGCCGCGACGGTGCGTCGGTTGTGGGAGTTGCAGGCGAACGCGAACGCCGAGTCGGCGAGCGCGAACGTCAGCCCGCCGTGCCCGATGTCGTGCCCGTTGACCATGTCCGGCCGGACGGTCATCCGCAGCACCGCCCGACCCGCCCCGACCTCGACGATCTCCATGCCGAGGGCCCGGCTGGCCCGGTCCTCGGCCCACATGAGGTCGGCGCTGCGGCGGGCGGTCTCGTCCGGAGTCACCCGATCAGGCTAGCGAGCGCTCAGGCGGCCGTGGTCATCCGCTCGCGCATGCGGGTCAGCAGCCCGGTCAGCAGTCGGGACACCTGCATCTGCGTGACCCCCACCGCCTCGCCGATCTCGGCCTGGGTGCAGCCGCGGACGAACCGCATCTCGAGGATCAGTCGCTCCCGCTCGTCGAGGTCGCGGAACAGCGGCTTGAGCACCACCCGGGCCTCGGCGCTGGCGAAGCCCGGGTCGGCGCCGCCGAGACGGTCCCCGAGGCCGGCGTCGTCCGCGTCGCCGCCGTCGGCGTCGAGCGAGGTCGGGGCGAAGCACCCGTTGGCGGACAGGGCGTCCACGACGCGGGCGAGGTCCTCGCCGAGACGCTCGGCGATCTCACTGGGACGGGGCGATCGGCCCAGCTCCTGGACCAGCTCGGACTCGACCGACGTGATCCGCGCCTGGAGCTCCTGGATCGAGCGGGGCGGTCGGACCGTCCAGCCGTTGTCCCGGAAGTAGCGACGCACCTCGCCCCGGATGGTCGGGACCGCAAAGCTCAGGAACTCCGATCCACGGTCCGCCTTGAACCCCTTGACCGCCTTCACCAGGCCGAGCAGGGCGACCTGGTCGAGGTCGTCGGCCGGGATGCCCCGACCGCGGTAGCGCCGCGCGACGTCGCGGGCGACGCTCATGTTCAGGCGCACCACCCGGTCCTCATAGCCGGGGCGGTCAGCCGGCGTCGCGTCCAGCGCGAGGGCCAGCAGCCGGTCGGTCGCCTCCCGACGGCTCAGATCGGCAAACTCGGGGTCGGAGTAAGCAGGCTCAGCATTTCCTTGCCGCACGACGAGAACCTCCCAGTACGTCGATCCGCGGCAACTTGTCTGAACCACGTCCGTGACGACTGTAAAACTCTCAACCGGGTCATGCCACACCCCGCAGGGTGTAGTCCGTTCAGACCACGCGGAGTAGTCCTTCTGGGTCACGCGTCAGGAGTCCGTCCGCCGCGGAGAGCGCGAGCGCCCGGTCGTAGCGACCCGCCTCCCAGTAGGCCGCCCCCACCAGGTCGCCGAGCGACTCCTTCGTCTGGGGGCCCCGGGCCTCGATCGCCCGCACGATCTGACCCATCTCGTGGAGGACCTGACGGTCCCGGGGCCCTTCGGTCGTGGGCTTGGGGGGTGGCATCGGCATGCTGGGCTCCTCGGCTCGTGGTCGTGTCGTCAGGCGGGAGCAGGCTCGCGGGGCTCGTCGGCGTCCTCGGCCGTCAGCGGCTGGGCGATGCTCTCCAGCGACCTGCCCTCGGCCTTGACCCCGAGGAACGCCTCGACGATGCCGCCGCCGATCATCAGGACGGCGCCGATGTAGTAGCCGATCGCGATGCCGCCGATGTCGCCGGACGCCGAGGCGTCCTCGATCAGCTTGCCGAAGAGCAGCGGCCCGCTGATGCCGCCGACCGCGGTTCCGACGGCGTAGAAGAACGCGATACACAGCGCTCGGGTCTCCATCGGGAAGATCTCGCTGGCGGTGAGGTACGCCGAGCTGGCGCCGGCCGAGGCGAAGAAGAAGATGACGGCGCCGAACAGCGTCAGCGTGGTGGCGGTCAGGTCGCCGAGCACGAAGCCCGCGATGCCGAGCAGCACGCCGGAGAGCACATAGGTGAAGGTGATCATCTTGACCCGGCCGATCCGGTCGAACAGCGGGCTGAGCAGCAGCGCCCCGGCGAAGTTGCTGGCCGCGAAGATCGCGAGGTACCAGCCGGTCTGCTTGACGCCCATGAAGGTCGTGAGGGTGTCGCCGTAGGTGAAGAAGAACGCGTTGTAGAGGAAGGCTTGGCCGATGAACAGCGACAGGCAGAGCACGGTCCGCTTGGGGTAGAGCGTGAACACCGTCCTGGCGATGGTGGCCAGGCCGATGGTCTTGCGCTGCCGGATGGTGATCGTCTCGGAGACGGCCGGCAGCTCGCGGCCGGTCTCGTCGATCACGGTCTGCTCGATGCCGCGGACGATCCGCTCGCCCTCGTCCTCGCGACCGTGGATGAACAGCCACCGGGGGCTCTCGGGCACGTTGCGGCGTACGACGAGGATGCCGACCGCGAGGATCGCGCCGAGACCGAAGGCCAGGCGCCAGCCCCAGGCCGGGTCGACCAGGGTCGGGTCCAGCAACGGGATGGTCAGCAGCGCACCACCGGCGGCACCGATCCAGAACGAGCCGTTGATCGCGATGTCCACCCGGCCGCGGTACTGCGCGGGGATCAGCTCGTCGATCGCCGAGTTGATCGCGGCGTACTCGCCGCCGATCCCGGTGCCGGTGAGGAACCGGGCGATGAAGTACCACAGGGCGTTCGGGGCGAACGCGGTCAGCACCGTGGCGACCGTGTAGACCGCCAGCGTGATGAGGAACAGCTTCTTCCGGCCGAACTTGTCGGTGAGCTGCCCGAAGAACAACGCGCCCAGGCAGGCGCCGGCGACGTAGACGGCGCCGGCCATGCCGATGTCCGAGCTGGTGAGGCCCAGGCCGGTGCCCTCGGGCTTGAGGGCCTCCGACATCGAGCCCACGATGGTGACCTCGAGGCCGTCGAGGATCCAGACGGTGCCGAGGCCGATCACCACCATCCAGTGCCAGCGCGCCCACGGCAACCGGTCCATGCGGGCCGGGATGTCCGTGGTGATACGACCTGTCTCGACCTTCGACATGATGCGTCTCCTGCCTCAGCGCTTCACTCGGGGCGGCCTCCGGAAGGGTCGTCCCGGCAGGTCCATCGAGGGGAGTACCCCACCTTTTCCGGTGCATGCGTCCCTGCCGACAGGGTCCGCAGGGTCGGCACCGCGGGTGGGAGCCCGGACAGCAGAACCGGGACCCCCGGCTGTCTGCTCAACCGGGAGGCCCCGGCGACGCGGCGGTGAGACCGCGCTGGCCCGACCGTGCCCAATCCGGCGGCAGTGATGTGCTCCCGGCGAGAATCAGTTCGGCAGCCGTCGGGTCTCGACCAGCTGCGCGGCGACCTCGTGCAGCTTGACGTTGCGGTCCTGGGAGTAGCGGCGGAGCACCCCGAAGGCCTGGTCGGGGTCGAGGGCGAATCGCTCCATCAGGATCCCCTGGGCCTGGCCGATGAGCTGACGCGCGTCGATGGCCTTCCAGAGGTTGGTCTGCTCGCGACTGGCGGCCAGGGCGACCGCGGCATGCCGGGCCAGGATGTGGGCGACGTCCCGGTCCTCGCCGGTGAAGGCGCCCCTGCGGACGTCATAGAGGTTGAGGCTGCCGATGGTGGACTCGCTGGTGTGCAGCCGGGTGCCGAGCATGCTGAGCACGCCCGCGTCGGCGACCTCCCTGCTCCACGCCGGCCAGCGCGGGTCGGTCCTGGTGTCGTCGACGACCACGCCTCGGTGGTCCTCGATGATCTCGATGTCCGGGCCCTCGCCGACCTCGAACTGCACCTCGTCGAGGCGGGCGACGAGCGGGTCGGTCGCCGCGAACGTCTCCACCCGCTTCTCGCGGTGCACGAAGATGATGCCGGCGTAGCTGCAGTCGACGGCCTTGAGCGCGAACTCCAGCACCCGGTCGACGGTCTGCTCGAGGGTGGGCTCGTCGTGGAGGCTCATCGCCAGGTCGGCGAACTCGCCCGCCACGCCATCGTTGGTCACGGGCGGGAGTCTGCCATCGGTGACCGGTTCGGCCCAGATGCCGACCGGCCGCGCCCTGCGGCCCGGGCAGCCCGAGATCGGGTCAGAAGCCCAGCCTGCGCGTTGCCCCGCCCCGAACGGCCTGGCCCTTCTCGTGCGCCCGGTCGCGCAGGGCCGCCTGGAATTCGGTCACCTTGGCGCGCAGCCCGGGGTCGGTGGCCCCGAGGATGCGCACGGCGAGCAGGCCGGCATTGCGTGCGTTGCCGATCGCGACCGTGGCCACCGGCACCCCGGCGGGCATCTGCACGATCGAGAGCAGTGAGTCGAGGCCGTCGAGGTACTTCAGCGGCACCGGGACCCCGATCACGGGCAGCGGCGTGACCGCCGCCAGCATGCCGGGGAGGTGCGCTGCCCCGCCGGCTCCGGCGATGATGACCGCGATCCCGCGGTCGGCCGCCTCGCGGCCGTAGGCCAGCATCTCCTCCGGCATCCGGTGCGCCGAGACGACGTCCGCCTCATGCGTGACGCCGAACTCCTCCAGCGCCTCCGCCGCGGCCTTCATCACCGGCCAGTCGGAGTCGGAGCCCATCACGATGCCCACGCGTGCTTCGGTCATCTGCTCACTCGCTCTCGTCGCCCAGGTCGCCCCGGAACCAGGCGGCCGCGTGCCGCGCTCGTTCCAGACAATCATCCAGGTCGTCCCCGTAGGCGTTGACGTGGCCGACCTTTCGCCCAGGGCGTAGCTCCTTGCCGTAGAGGTGCACGCGCAGGTGCGGGTCACGGGCCAGGGCGTGCGGGTAGCCGTCGTAGAGCCGACCGGTCCCGCCGTCCTCGCCCCCGAGGATGTTGACCATCACCGTCCAGCGGGCCCGCGGCGACGGGGAGCCGAGCGGCAGGTCCATCACCGCGCGCAGGTGGTTCTCGAACTGGCTGGTGACCGCGCCGTCCTGGGTCCAGTGGCCGGTGTTGTGCGGCCGCATCGCGAGCTCGTTGACCAGCACCCGGCCGTCCGTGGTCTCGAACAGCTCGACGGCGAGGATGCCGGTGACATCGAGCTCACCGGCCACCGTCAGCGCCAGCCGCTGTGCCCGGACCGCCAGGGCGGGGTCGAGACCGGGCGCCGGCGCGATCACCTCGGCGCACACCCCGTCCCGCTGGGTCGACTCGACGACGGGGTACGCCGCAGCCTGTCCACTCGGCGCCCGGGCCACCAGCGCGGAGAGCTCACGGCGGAAGTCCACGAGCTCCTCGGCGAGGATGCGTACGCCGCTGGCGTCCGCCGCCGCGAAGGCCTCGACGCAGTCGCCCGGGGAGCGGACCACCCACACGCCCTTGCCGTCGTAGCCGCCGCGGGTGGTCTTGAGCACCGCCGGGAAGCCGAAGACCGCCACCTCCTCGGGTGTGGTGACCAGCGCGTGCCGGGGGCACGGCACGCCGAGCTCGGTGAGCCGCTCGCGCATCACGCCCTTGTCCTGGGCGTGCACCAGCGCGTCGGGCCCGGGGCGCACGGCGACACCGGCAGCCTCCAGTGCGTGCAGGTGGTCGGTGGGGACGTGCTCGTGGTCGAAGGTGACCACCGCGCAGCCGTCGGTCACCCGGCGGAGCGTGTCGAGGTCGCGGTAGTCGCCGACGGTGTGGTCCGCGATGACCTGCGCGGCAGAGACGCCCTCGGCCTCGGCGAGCAGCCGGAGCGGCAGCGCCAGCGCGATCGCCGGCTGGGCCATCATCCGGGCCAGCTGGCCGCCGCCGATGACGGCGAGGGTGGGGGCCCCGGGGGCGTGCCCGGATCCGAGCCCGGCATGAGGGAGGGTCACGACGGGGAGCCTAGTGGCGGCGCACGGCGATGGGTTCCACGAGCCCGAACCCGCGGACCGGGCGGGCCGGCAGCCGGCGGGTGTCGAACTGGTCCTCGGGCAGCAGCGCGGCGGTCGCCTCGTCGACGATGACCCGGTTGCGCCGGGCCACCGCGGTGAGCCGCGAGGCCATGTTGACCGGCGGCCCGAACACGTCGCCGAGGCGCATCACGACACCTCCGCTGGCCAGCCCCACCCGGACGTCCGGCATCCGCGGGTCCCGGCCGATGACCGCGATGATGCCCGCGGCGATGTCGTGGGCGCGGACCGCGTCCTCGACGACGAACAGCACCGAGTCGCCGAGGCTCTTGATGATCCGGCCGCGGTGGGCGGCGACGACATCGGAGCACCGGGACTCGAACACCTCGACGAGGTCGCCGATCCGCTCCTCGCCGATCTCGTTGGAGAGGGCGGTGAACTGCACGATGTCGGCGAAACCGACGGTCACCTCGGTGGTCTTGAGCTCGTCCTCGTCCGACCCGAGTGCCTCGACCCGCGAGACGGCAGCGGCCAGGTGCCGGCGCCAGGCGTAGACCAGCAGTGCCTCGAAGGGGCCGTTGACCTGCTCGACCATGTTGATCGCGGCCCCCAGCCGGCTGCCGGTGCGGTCGGGGCCCGCCTCGGCCCGGTCGAGCTTCGGCACCAGCGTCGCCACCTCCCAGTCGGCGAGCCGGGCCATCGTCTGGCCCACCGCGCGGGTCAGGTTGAGCGCGGTGTCGAAGTCGATGACCCCGCTGGCGATGGCCGCACGCAGGGTGGCGAGCGCGCCGGCGTCGCCGCGGGTGAAGGCGACCTCGTCGCCGGCGTACTCCGGGAAGCCCAGGGCACGCCAGAGCCGGCGTGACTCCTCCAGGACGGACTCGTCCTCACCGGCGATCTCGCTGGCGGTGTAGACCGGCGACTCCTTGAGGATGGCTCGCTCGAGGTCCTCCCGGGTCAGCCGCGGAGGCTCCCCCTGCGTCTCCTCAGGTCCCGTCATCAGACTGCCGGCGGGGCTCGGAGAGGCGGTGCAGCTCGTCGGAGACCAGCAGCTGGACCCGTTCGACACGCGGGATGTCGGAGAGCTCGACCCGTCCCTGTTCGCTGGCATCGCTGACGATGAGGGTGCCGCAGCCGAAGATCCGGTCGATCACGCCGATGTCGAAGTCCACGCCGCTGATCCGGTTGAGCGGGATGGTGCGGCCGGTCTTGGCGACCAGGCCGGCCCGCTTCATGAAGCGGCGGTTCGTGAACGTGTACGTCGTGGTGGCCCAGAGCACCACCGGTCGCAGCACCCACCAGAAGAGCACCACTGCGGCGGTCACCCACACGACGATGGTGGGGATGCCGGCGCCCCTGCCGTCGATGGCCTGCTGGGCCCACACGGCGGCGGCCAGCACCACGAGAAGCACGACGAGCGGGAGAAGCAGCACCTTGGGGTGCGTGCGGGTCGAGACGACGACGTGCTCACCGTCGTTGAGGAGCTTCGAGGAGATGGCCACCGTCAGATCATGTCAAAGTCTCGGGCCGGACGTGCACCACATCGCCCGCCCCGACCGCGACCACCCCCGACGGGCCGCTCACGACCAGCCGACCCTCGGCGTCGATGTCCTCCGCGCGGCCACGCAGCTGCTCCCCCGAGGGCAGGTCGACGAGGACGTCGCGGCCCAGGGTCGAGCAGGCGTCGGCGTACGCCGCGCGGAGCGCCGTCGTGTCGTCCAGGAGCGGCAGCAGGCCGTCGATCGAGCCCAGCACCTGGGCCAGCACCTCGGTCCGGTCGGGCGGCTGCGGCAGCTCGAGGGCCAGCGAGGTGGCCAGTGCGACCGGCAGCTCGTCGAGTGTCTGGGAGATGTTGATCCCGATGCCGACCACCGCCGCCGGTCCCGTGGACGCCTCGACCCTCTCCACCAGGATGCCGCCGAGCTTGCGCTCCTCGACCAGCACGTCGTTGGGCCACTTCAGGGCGATCGCCGGCAGCCGGTCGGCCAGCGCCGCCTGCACGGCGTACCCCACCAGCAGGGGGATCCACGGCCAGGACGACGCGGCCAGGTTGGGTCGCAGCAGCACCGAGAACGTCAGCGCCGAGCGGGCCGGCGTCTCCCAGGTGCGGTCGAGCCGGCCGCGACCGGCCGTCTGGTGCTCGGCGACCACCACCGTGCCTTCGAGGGCACCCTCGCGGGCACGTGCGGCCAGGGCCGCGTTGGTGGAGGGAGCCTCGGACAGGATCTCGACGCCGGCGGGCAGTCGGTCGGCGTCGAGGGGTGGGCGCTGGCTGGGTTCCATGGGCACTAGATTGGCGCATGCCACACTGAGGAGGCCACCACCCGTGAGTGCACAGCGAGAGCCCGGCGAGGGCACCGAGGTCCCCGAGGACATCGACATCCACACGACGGCGGGCAAGCTCGCGGACCTCGAGCGCCGTCTCGACGAGGCGGTGCACGCCGGTTCCGAGAAGGCGGTGGAGAAGCAGCACGCCAAGGGCCGCAAGACCGCCCGCGAGCGGGTCGAGCTGCTCTTCGACGAGGGTTCGTTCGTGGAGCTCGACGAGCTCGCCCGGCACCGCTCGACCGCGTTCGGGCTGGAGAAGCGGCGTCCGTACGGCGACGGCGTGATCACCGGCTACGGCACCATCGACGGCCGCCAGGTGTGCGTGTTCTCCCAGGACTTCACGGTCTTCGGTGGGTCGCTGGGCGAGGTCTACGGCGAGAAGATCACCAAGGTGATGGACCTCGCGATCAAGACCGGCTGCCCGATCATCGGCATCAACGAGGGCGCGGGCGCCCGGATCCAGGAGGGCGTGGTCTCGCTCGGCCTGTACGGCGAGATCTTCCGCCGCAACGTGCACGCCTCGGGGGTGATCCCGCAGATCAGCCTGATCATGGGCTCGTGCGCCGGCGGGCACGTCTACTCCCCCGCGGTCACCGACTTCACGATCATGGTCGACGGCACCTCCAACATGTTCATCACCGGTCCCGACGTGATCAAGACCGTCACCGGGGAGGACGTCACGATGGAGGAGCTCGGCGGCGCCCGGACCCACAACACCAGGTCCGGCAACGCCCACTACATGGGCTCGGACGAGGACGACGCCATCGGGTACACCAAGGCGCTGCTGTCCTACCTCCCGCAGAACAACCTCGACGAGCCGATCACGTACCCCGAGGATGAGCTGGGGCCGGCCGGCCTGGATATCTCCGAGCTGGACCGGACGCTGGACACGCTGATCCCGGACTCCCCCAACCAGCCCTACGACATGCACACGGTGATCGAGGCCGTGCTCGACACCGATGCCGACGGCGAGGGGGAGTTCCTCGAGGTCCAGCCGATGTTCGCGCCCAACATCCTCATCGGCTTCGGCCGGGTGGAGGGTCGCCCGGTCGGGGTGGTCGCCAACCAGCCGATGCAGTTCGCCGGCACCCTCGACATCGACGCCTCCGAGAAGGCCGCGCGGTTCGTGCGGACCTGCGACGCGTTCAACATCCCGGTGCTGACCTTCGTGGACGTGCCCGGCTTCCTGCCCGGCACCGACCAGGAGTGGAACGGCATCATCCGTCGCGGCGCCAAGCTGATCTACGCCTATGCCGAGGCGACCGTGCCGCTGATCACCGTGATCACCCGCAAGGCCTACGGCGGCGCCTACGACGTCATGGGGTCCAAGCACCTCGGCGCCGACATCAACGTGGCCTGGCCGACCGCGCAGATCGCGGTGATGGGCGCGCAGGGCGCGGTCAACATCCTCTACCGCAAGGAGATCGCCGAGGCGACCGAGGCGGGCAACGTCGACGAGCGCCGGGCCGAGCTCATCACCGAGTACGAGGACACCCTCGCCAACCCCTACGTCGCCGCCGAGCGGGGCTACATCGACGCGGTCATCGCCCCGCACGAGACCCGGGTCGAGATCGTCCGGTCGCTGAGGCTGCTGCGCTCCAAGCGCGAGACGCTGCCGCCCAAGAAGCACGGGAACATCCCGCTGTGAGGCGGCCCGAAGGGTCCGCGACGAGCCGACCCGTCGCTTCCTGGCGGAGGAGCGCAGCGGAGGAGCGAGGAAGCGACGGGTCGGCGACCCCACGCATCGTTCGGCACCTGAGGAGCACCAGGTGACCGAGGAGGAGTCCGGAGACGCCGCGCCGATCCTCCGCGTGGTCAGCGGCGACCCGACGCCCGAGGAGCTGGCGGCCCTGGTCGCGGTGGTCGCCTCCCTGGGGTCGGCGCCGACCGCTCCCCCGCGCCGTACGCCCGCGTGGCAGGCGCACCACCGCAAGGTCCGCGCGACGTACCCCCGCGGGCCCGGTGGCTGGCGCGCCAGCGGCCTGCCGCGCTGACCGGACGCCCGGTCCGGGGTGGTGCATGCTGACCCCATGAACGCTGCCTCCAATAACGGCCTGGTCCTCGGCCCGCTGCTGCGCCACGTCGACGAGGGCTCCGCCTGCATCTGGGTCGAGACCGAGCGGGCGGGCATCGTCCGCGTCGAGGCCGGCGCCGGCGCGGGCGAGTCCCGGACGTTCCGCGTGCACGGCCACCACTACGCGCTGGTCTGCCTGGAGGGCCTGGAGAAGGGCACGAAGAACCCCTACACCGTCGCCGTGGACGGCACCGGGGTCTGGCCGCCGGCGGACTCGCCGTTCCCTGCGTCGGTGATCCCCACGCTGGACCTCGGCAAGCCACTGCGGATGGCGTTCGGGTCGTGCCGGACCTCGGTGACGCACGACGAGGAGGGCAACAAGTCGAACGGTGTCGACGCGCTGCGGGCGTACGCCCTGCGGATGGCCGGGATGACCGACCCGGCGGCCGACCACGATCCGGACCCCGGCGACGAGGCGCGCTGGCCCGACGTGGTGCTGTTCCTCGGCGACCAGGTCTATGCCGACGAGACGACGCGGGAGATGCAGGAGTTCATCGAGTCCCGGCGCGACATCGACGAACCGCCGTGGAAGGAGCTGAAGGACTACGAGGAGTACGCCCACCTCTACAAGCTCGCCTGGAACGACCCCGCCAACCGCTGGCTGCTGTCGACGGTGCCCACGGTGATGATCTTCGACGACCACGACATCCGCGACGACTGGAACACCTCCCAGGCGTGGAAGGACGAGATGGAGGCCACCTCGTGGTGGCACGACCGGATCGTCGCCGGGCTGGCGTCGTACTGGGTGCACCAGCACCTGGGCAACATGACACCCGCCGCGCGGGCCGAGGACGAGATCTGGCAGCGCATCGACGGGCACCAGGGCGAGGACGAGCTCGACCTCTCGAAGGTGCTGGACGACTTCGCCGACCGGGCCGACCAGGAGCCGGAGGGCTACCGGTGGAGCTACGCGCGCGACTTCGGCGACCAGGCGCGGCTGGTGGTGGTGGACTCGCGTGCCGCCCGCGTGCTGGACCCCGACCGGCGTTCGATCCTCGACGACGGCGAGCTGTCGTGGCTCGACGAGCAGATGCGCGGCGGGTTCACCCACCTGCTCGTCGGCACGTCATTGCCGTTCCTGCTGGCACCAGGACTGCACTACGTCGAGGCGTTCAGCGAGGCGCTGGCCGGCGGCGCCTGGGGCAAGCGGGGCGCGAAGATCGGCGAGAGGCTCCGGACGGGCGCGGACCTCGAGCACTGGGGCGCCTTCCAGGACGGCTTCCAGAAGGTCGCCGCGATGACTCTCGAGGTGGCCCGCGGCCAGCGTGGGAAGGCGCCTGCGACGGTCACCTTCCTCTCCGGCGACGTCCACCACAGCTATGTCTCCGAAGCCTGGCCCACCCGCCGAGCCGCGCGGGGACGACCGCCCCTGCAGAGCCGGATCGTCCAGGCGGTCTGCTCCCCGATCCGCAACCCGATGGGGCGACGGTGGCGCTTCGCCACCGCGGTGCTCGCCTACGGCGTGGCCGGCCCGATCGGCCACGTGGTGGCGCGATCCGCCAAGGTCCCGAAGGCGCCGTTGAAGTGGAAGCTGGTCAAGGGACCCTGGTTCGACAACAACCTCGCCACGCTCGAGGTGACGCGGGGCGGGATGCGCATGTGGTGGGCCCGCGGCGAGGTGCACGACGGCGAGCACGACCGGCCGAGGTTGGTCGAGGTGGCCTCGGTCGACATCGACGACGGGGCCACGCGCCCCCGGAAGTAGGCCCCGTGAACGCGATCACCGACGTCCCGGGCATCCGGGTCGGGCAGGTCCAGCGCACCGGTGACGGCTGGCTGACGGGCACCACCGTGGTGCTGCCGCCGCGCGAGGGCGCGGTCGCCGGCGTGGACGTGCGCGGCGGCGGACCGGGCACCCGGGAGACCGACCTCCTCGACCCTCGCAACCTCGTCGACCGCGTGCACGCGGTGGTGCTGACCGGCGGTTCGGCCCTCGGCCTGGCCGCGGTGGACGGCGTCGTCCAGCGGCTGTTCGCGGCCGGCATCGGCTTCCCCATGGGAGCGCCCGGCGAGGTGGTGCCGATCGTGCCGGCGGCGGTGCTGTTCGACCTCGGTCGCGGTGGCGTCTTCGGCCACCACCCGGACGCCGAGCTCGGCGCGGCGGCGTACGACGCGGCCGGTGGGCAGGTCGCCGAGGGCAATGCGGGCGCCGGGACCGGAGCCCGGGCGGGCGGGCTCAAGGGCGGTGTCGGCACCGCCTCGGTGCGCCTGCCGTCCGGGGTGACCGTGGGAGCCCTGGTCGTGGTCAACGCCTTCGGCTCGACGGTGGACCCGCAGACCGGCGAGCTGTACGCCGCCCGCTTCTGCCTGCCCGGAGACCAGGCGCCGCTGCGGTTGCCCGACGTCTCCGACGTGACCGCGGCACGGGAGGCTGCCGCCGCGCAGCACACCCCGTTCAAGCCGGCGCTGGCCACCACGATCGGGGTCGTCGCCACGGATGCGACGCTCACCAAGGCCCAGTGCGCGAAGGTCAGCGGGGTCGGCCACGACGGCCTGGCCCGGGCGATCAACCCGGTGCACACGATGTTCGACGGTGACACCGTCTTCACCCTCGCCACCGGCGGCGCCGAGTCCCCCGACCCGGTCGCCTTCCACGCCCTGCTCGAGGCCGCGGCGACCTGCGTCACCCGCGCCGTCGCCCGCGGCGTACTCGCCGCCACCTCCGTCGAGATGGCCCTCCCCCAGGACCCACCCGGCCCCACCCCGACCACCCCGACCACCCTCGTCCGCTCCTACCGCGACGCCTTCCCCAGCGCCTTCTGAGGGGTACTCCCAAACGTCCGACAGATTTTCGCCGTCCGAACCCGCAGAACGTTGGGGACCATTCGGACACCCGACCTGGGATAGTCCCTGACGTTCGGGCCCTCCGGAGACGTGTTCCGGGGCCCGAACGTCAGGGACTACCCGTCGCGGGCGGGTCAGGGGCGGGTCAGGGGCGGGCGCGGGTGGGGGCGAAGAGCGCGGCCACCGCGGCGATGCCGACGGCGGCGGCACCGGTGAGCAGGGCCGGACCGACGGCCCCGTCATAGCCGACCGGGGTCAGCTGGCCGCCGTTGCTCTCGAAGACGGCGACCAGGACCGCGATGCCCAGGGCCACGCCGAACTCCCGGATCGTGGAGTTGGCCGAGCTGGCCACCGCGAACTCCGCCTCCGGCAGCCCCTCCAGGACCGCGGTCGCGCTCGGTGCGAACGTCAGGCCCATGCCGACGCCGGCCATCGCGAGCGCCGGCACGAACGCGGAGTAGGACGCCGCGGTCTCGGCCAGGAACGCGAGCCAGACCAGCGACCCGGCCTGCAGCACCAGCCCGGAGAGCAGCAGCGGGCGCAGCCCGGTCCGTGGCACCAGCAGCCCAGCGATCGGCGCGACCACCATCGGCGCCGCGGTCCACGGCAGCGTCCGGATGCCGGCCTCGAGCGGGGTGTAGCCCTGGACGATCTGGAGGTACTGGCTGAGCAGGAACACCGCCCCGAACATCCCCAGCGTGAAGAACAGACCGATCACGTTGGCGACCGAGAAGCCCCGGCTGGAGAACAGCCGCAGCGGCAGCACCGCGTGGGCCAGACCGCGGGCGTGGACGACGTACGCCGGCACCAGCAGCACCGAGCCGACCAGCGAGCCCAGGACCACCGGCGAGGACCAGCCGTCGCCGTTGCCGTGGACGATCCCCCAGATGCCGAGGAAGACCGCACCGCCGAGCAGCACGGTGCCCCGCAGGTCGAGCCGCTGCCAGGCACCCTTCGACTCCTCGACAGCGAGCAGCAGCAGCGGGAGCGCGACCAGCGCCACCGGCACGTTCAGCCAGAAGATCGCCTGCCAGCTGACGCCCTCGACGACCGCGCCGCCGATCACCGGGCCGAGCGCGACCCCGAGCCCGGACACCCCGCCCCAGATGCCGATCGCGGCCGAGCGCATCGCCGGCGGGACCGCGGCGGCGAGCAGCGTCAGCGACAGCGGCATCACCGCGGCGGCGCCGAGCCCCTGCACGGCGCGAGCGACGATCAGCGCCTCGGAGGAGGTGCTGAGCGCGGAGGCGATCGAGGCGAGGGTGAACAGCGTGATCCCCGCGAGCATCACCCGCCGGCGCCCGATCCGGTCGCCCAGCGTGGCCGCCGGCAGCATGAAGGTGGCGAACGACAGCGTGTAGGCGTTGAGGAACCACGCCAGCTGGCCGGTCGACGACCCGAGGTCACGCTGGATCACCGGGAGCGCGCTGGTCAGCACCAGGTTGTCGAGCGTCGCCATGAACATCGGCAGGGAGGTGGCGACGATGGCCAGCCAGAGCGGGACCCGTCGGCGCGGCGCCGGGACGGGCGCCGGTGCGACGGGCGCCGGTGCGAGGGGTACGGCCGGGTGGGCCGGCAGGACTGTGGTCATGAGGGACTCCGCACAAGAAGGCATCGAATGATTACTAGATTCCAGAACAATAAGTAATCAAGTGATAATCTGTCAACCATGAATCCCGCCCCCCAGACCCGGATGGGTGCCGACGAACGCCGCGACCTCGTCCTCACCGCCGCGACCAAGGCGTTCGCCCGCGGCGGGTACGCCGGCACCAGCACCGACGCGGTCGCGAAGGAGGCCGGCGTGTCGCAGCCCTACGTGGTCCGCATCTTCGGCTCCAAGCTCGAGCTGTTCCTCGAGGTGTTCAGCCGCGCCACCGGGCGGATCGGGGACGCGTTCGCGGCGGTCCTGGCCGACGGCGACTTCGACCCGGCGTCCGAGGAGGACCGCGACCGCCTGGGCCTGGCGTACGCCGAGCTGCTCGCCGATCGCGACTTCCTGCTGGTGATGATGCACGGCTTCTCGGCGGCCGGCATCCCCGAGATCGGCTCCGCCGCCCGCGACGGCATGGGGCGCATCTTCGAGATCCTGGCGGGCAGCGGCGGCAGCGACGAGGACGTCCGCGACTTCATCGCCCAGGGCATGCTGCTCAACGTGATGATCGCGATGCGCGCGCCCGAGCACGCGCACGAGAACGACGCGCTGGCCCGGCTCACCCAGTGCGCCTTCGGTGACACCCTGCCGATCGTCACGCCCTGACCCGCGCGTCCTAGGCTGGCGCGGTGCCCCACCTGGTCCTCGCCTCCGCCTCCCCCGCCCGTCTCGCCACCCTCCGCGCCGCCGGGGTCGAGCCCGAGGTGGTCGTCTCCGGTGTCGACGAGTCGCAGGTCGGCGGCCTGCCGCCCGCGGAGCTGGCGCTCCAGCTGGCCGAGCTCAAGGCCTCCGCGGTGGCGGACCGGCTGCGCGCGGACGGCGACGGACGGCTGGTGCTCGGCTGCGACTCCGTCCTCGAGCTCGACGGCCAGGCGCTCGGCAAGCCGGCCGACGCCACCGAGGCCACCACGCGCTGGCAGGCGATGCGCGGGCGCAGCGGCGTGCTGCACACCGGCCACGCCCTGCACGACCTCGGCACCGGCCGGGTGGCCGCGGCCACCGCCTCGACCACCGTCCACTTCGCCGACGTCACCGACACCGAGATCGCGGCGTACGTCGCCACCGGCGAGCCGCTGCACGTCGCGGGCGCGTTCACCGTCGACGGCCGCGGCGGCGCGTTCGTCCGGGGCATCGAGGGTGACCACCACAACGTGGTCGGGCTCAGCCTGCCGCTGCTGCGCGACCTGCTCGCCGAGCTCGACCGCAGCTGGGTCGAGCTCTGGGCCTGAGCCGGGTCAGCGGCGGGTGAGCAGGTCCGGCGGCGCCGGGGTCCGGAACACGTAGCGTCGCGAGGCCCAGAACCGGAACGCGGTGCCGAGCCCGAGCCCGATCCCGTTCGCCGCGACGTTGTCGGCCATCGCGCCGTTGAGGTCGAGCACGTAGCGGCTCACGGTCAGGCAGCCCATCGGGATCAGCAGCGAGACCAGGTTGACGGCATAGAACCCGACCCGTCCGTTGCCCGGTCCGACCGGCTCCCGCTTGCGGAACGCCCAGTGCCGGGAGCCGCGGTAGCTGACGAACATGCCGATCAGGTTGGCCGCCGCGAACGCGACCAGCGGCTGCTGGTTCATCGGGCCGGGCCCGAACCCGAAGCCGATCCCGTGGACCAGGACGTTGAACAGCACCAGCGCCACCAGGGTCGCCACCGCACCGACGGCGAGGAACTTGCCGCCTTCGGAGAGGACCCGCTTGCTTCGACCCACGGAGGCAGCCTAGGTCACGGGCGGGCGCGGCCTAGGGTGGCGGGATGACGACCCCCACCACCCCCAGCACGGAGCTCGGCATCGACGGCCACGCGGGACATCTCGTGGCCCGACGCTGGGAGGCAACCGACCCGACGTACGTCGCCCTGCTCTGCCACGGGTACGGCGAGCACATCGGACGCTACGAGGAGGTGGCCACCCGGCTCGCCGGGGACGGCGCCGCGGTCTACGGGATCGACCACGTCGGGCACGGCCGCAGCGACGGCGACCGGGTGCTCGTCGAGGACTTCGAGGGTGTCGTCGACGACGTGCGTCGGCTCGACCAGACCGCCCGCGCAGAGCATCCCGGCCTGCCGGTCGTGCTGGTCGGACACTCGATGGGCGGGATGATCGGTGCGCGCTACGCCCAGCGCTACGGTGACGACCTCGCCTGCGTGGTCCTCAGCGGTCCGGTGATCGGCCGGTGGGACGCAGTGACGGCGCTGCTCGCCATGGACGAGATCCCCGATGTCCCGATCGACCCGGCCACTCTGTCGCGCGACGCGGCGGTCGGTCAGGCGTACGTCGACGACCCCCTGGTGTGGCACGGTCCGTTCAAGCGGCCGACCCTGGCAGCGCTCCAGACCTGCATCGACGCGATCAACGACGCCGGCCCGGTCACCAGCACTCCGGTGCTGTGGCTGCACGGCGAGGAGGACCAACTGGTGCCGATGGAGGCGTCGCGCACCGGGTGGCAGCGCATCGCCGGCCCCGGCGCGGAGCAGAGGTCCTACCCCGGCGCCCGGCACGAGATCTTCAACGAGACCAACCGGTCCGACGTGCTCGACGACGTGCTCACGTTCGTGCACACCCACCTGCCCGAACCGGAGCCGCTGCCCGCCTGAAACGGAGATCACTCGACCGGCAGGCCGAGTCCCCGGGCGATCAGCATCCGCTGCACCTCGGAGGTGCCCTCGCCGATCTCGAGCACCTTGGCGTCGCGGTAGAACCGCGCGACGGGGTACTCCTCCATGAAGCCGTAGCCGCCGAAGACCTGGGTCGCGATCCGGGTCGCGGTCACCGCCGACTCGGTGGCGTGGAGCTTGGCCACCGAGGCGGCCTGCTTGTAGTCCTTCATCGAGACCTTCGCGCCCCGGTCCATGGCGTCCTTCAGCGAGGCCGCCCTGTAGGTCAGCAGCCGGCTGGCGTGCAGCATCACCTCGAGGTCGGCGATCTGGAAGGCGACGCCCTGCTTGCGGCCGATCGGCCCGCCGAACGTCTGCCTCTCGCCGGCGTACTCCAGCGACATGTCGAGACAGGCCTGGATGCACCCCACGGCGAGGGCGGCGATGGCGACCCGGCCGTCGTCGAGGGTGGCGAGGAACTGGGCGTAGCCGCGACCCCGCTCCCCCAGCAGGTTGGCCTCGGGCACCCGCGCGTCCTCGAAGGACAGCGGGTGGGTGTCGGAGGCGTGCCAGCCGAGCTTGTCGTAGGCCTTCTCGGCCGTGAAGCCGGGGGTGCCGGACGGGACGACGACCGTCGAGATCTCGGCCTTGCCGCCGTCACGGGTGCCCGTGCGGGCGGTGACCGTGACCAGGCTGGTGATCTCGGAGCCCGAGTTGGTGATGAACTGCTTGCTGCCGTTGACGATCCACTCGCCGTCCCTGAGCTCGGCCTTGGTCGCCGTGGCGCCGGCATCCGAGCCGGCGCCCGGCTCGGTCAGGCCGAAGCCCGCCAGTGCGGTGCCGGCGACCAGGTCGGGCAGCCACTGCTGCTTCTGCTCGTCGGTGCCGTAGGTCAGGATCGGGTTGATGCCGAGGCCGACCGCGGCCTCGAGCGTGATGCCCATCGACTGGTCGACGCGGCCGATCTCCTCGATCGCGACGCACAGGCTGGTGAAGTCGCCGTCCTCACCGGCGCCGCCGTACTCCTCCGGCGCGGTCAGCCCCATCAGGCCGAGCCGGCCCATCTTCGCCACCACGTCGACGGGGAAGTGATGGTCACGGTCCCACTGCGCGGCGTGCGGCGCGATCTCCTTCTCGGCGAAGTCGCGGACGCTGCGACGGAACTCCTCGTGCTCGCGGGACAGCTCGAACATGCATCTCCTCCTGGGGTTGAGGAGGTCGCCCAGCGACCGCCTCGGACCATTACGCTGACGTCAACGTAAGCACGGTACGACGCTTACGTAACGTCACCGCAAGCCCGGAGCAGCCATGGCAGAGCAGAGCTGGACGATCCGCGACCTCTCAGCGGCGTACGACGTCACGCTGCGCACGATCCGGCACTACGAGGCGCTGGGCCTGCTGACCCCCGAGCGTCGTGGGACCACCCGGGTCTTCCACCAGCGGGACCGGATCCGGCTCGAGCTGGTGCTCCGTGGCCGGCGGCTCGGCTTCTCACTCGACGAGATCGCCCGGATCGTGAACATGTACGACGACCAGCCGGGCGAGGCCGGCCAGCTGGAGTACCTCCTCGACCAGATCCGGATCCGTCGTGCGGAGCTCGCGCGGATGCGGGCCGACATCGACCAGACCGAGCACGACCTCGACGCGGTGGAGGCCCGCTGCCGCGAGGACCTCGCCGGGCTGGGGTGACGGCCCCGGGACCTAAGACCCGCGCGCGGCCCGTCGGATCGTCGTAGCGTGGATCGACGTGACGACCTATGCGATCCAGACCTCCGGCCTGGTCAAGGAGTTCGGGCGGTTCCGCGCCCTCGACGGGCTCGACCTCTCCGTCCGCACCGGCGAGGTGCACGGCTTCCTGGGGCCGAACGGGTCGGGCAAGTCCACCACCATCCGGGTGCTGCTCGGTCTGCTCCGGGCGACCGCAGGCGAGGCCCGTCTGCTGGGCGGTGACCCCTGGCGGGACGCCACCTCGCTGCACCGGCGGCTGGCCTACGTGCCCGGTGAGGTGAACCTGTGGCCGCAGCTCACCGGCGGGGAGGTGATCGACCTGCTCGGTCGGCTGCGCGGCGACCAGGACCCGACGCGCCGCGCCGAGCTGCTGGAGCGCTTCGAGCTCGATCCGACCAAGCGGGCCCGCACGTACTCGAAGGGGAACCGGCAGAAGGTGGCGCTGGTCGCGGCCCTGGCCTCCAGCGCCGAGCTGCTGGTCCTCGACGAGCCGACCTCCGGGCTGGACCCGCTGATGGAGGAGGTCTTCCAGGAGTGCATCCGCGAGGTGCGCGCCCAGGGGCGGACCGTGCTGCTGTCCAGCCACATCCTCGCCGAGGTGGAGGCGCTCTGTGACCGGGTGAGCATCATCCGTGCCGGGCGCACCGTGCAGGTCGGCACCCTCGACGACCTCCGCCTGCTGACCCGCACCACCGTGACCGCCGAGACCGCCCGACCGACGGAGGACCTCGACGGACTGACCGGGGTCGGATCGGTCGAGCGCCACGACGGACGGGTCCGCTTCGACGTCGACCCCGAACACCTCGGTGACGCGGTGGCGCTGCTCAGCCGGGCCGGCATCACGTCACTGGTCACCCATCCCCCCACGCTGGAGGAGCTCTTCCTGCGTGAGTACGGCGACCGCGTCGAGCGGCATCCCGAGGCCACTCCGTGACCCGGTTCGTCGCCGCCGGCGCCCTGGCCCGCCTGATCCTGCGTCGGGACCGCCGGCGCCTGCCCATGTGGTGGCTCTCCCTGGTCGGGTTGGTGGGGGTCTCCGCGATCAGCGTCCAGGGGGTCTACGACACCCCGCCGGAGCGGGCGGCGTACGCCGCCACCGTCGGCACCAGTGGGGCATCGATCGCGATGGGCGGACCGGCGACCGCGCTGGACACCATCGGGGGCATCACCGTCTTCGAGGTCTCCGCCACCGCGATGATCGGGATCGCCCTGATGGCGCTCTTCCTGACGATCCGGCACACGCGCACCGACGAGGAGGCCGGACGCACCGAGCTGCTGCGCGCCGGCGTGATGGGCCGGCAGGCCGACCTGCTCGCCACCGGCCTCGTGGTCGGCGCGGCCTGTCTCGCGGTCGGGTTCGGTGTCGGGGTCTCGTTCGTCGCCTCGGGCCTGCCCGCCTCCGGCTCCGTGCTGTACGGCGCCTCCGTCGCGAGCATGGGCCTCTCCTTCACCGGCGTCGGGCTGGTCGCGGCGCAGGTGACCGGGCACGCCCGCGGTGCGGTCGGGCTCGGCCTCGCGGTGCTGGGCGTGGCGTTCCTGCTGCGGGCGATCGGCGACGTCGGGGAGAACGCCCTCACCTGGGCCTCCCCCATCGGCTGGGCCCAGGCCACCAACGCCTTCGGCGACGAGCGCTGGTGGCCGGCGCTGCTCGGTGTGCTGGTCGGCGTCGGTCTCGGGGTGCTCGCGGGCTGGCTGACCACCCGCCGCGACATCGGCTCCGGCCTGGTCGCCGCCCGCCCGGGCCCGCCCGCCGCCTCGCGATGGCTGTCCGGCCCGGTCGGGCTCGCCGCCCGGCTCCAGCGGACCGCGGTGATCGGCTGGGTGGCCGGGATGCTCGTCCTCGGCGCCGCCTTCGGCTCCCTCGGGGAGGACGTCCAGGAGATGATCGAGGCCAACCCGGAGCTCGAGCAGATCTTCATGCAGGGCTCCGGCGGGGCCACCATCGTCGACGCCTACTTCGGGACCGTGCTGATGATCGCCGCGCTGATCGCCAGCGGCTTCACCGTGTCCTCGGTGACCCGGCTGCGCAGCGAGGAGACCGCGCTGCGCGCCGAGCCGCTTCTGGCCACGCCCCTGGGGCGCGTCCGCTGGGTGGCCGCGTCACTGGTGACGACCCTGGTCGGCACCGCCGCGGCCCTCGCGGCCGCCGGCCTCGGCGGCGGCCTGGCCTATGCCGCGGTGGTGCACGACGCCGGGCAGGTGGGGCTGCTGACCGGCGCCTCGCTCGCCTACCTGCCCGCCGCGCTGGTCCTCGGCGGCCTCGGGGTCGCGGTGTTCGGCTGGGCGCCGCGGCTCGGGGGGCTCGTCTGGGCCGCGCTCGCCGTCTGCGTGGTCGTCGGGTGGCTCGGCGAGGTGCTCCGACTGCCGGACGCCGTGCGCGGGCTCTCGCCGTACGACCGGACCCCGCAGGTGCCGCTGGTCGGGCTCGACTGGACCCCGCTGCTGGTGCTCGCCGCGGTCGCTGCCGCACTCACCGCCGTCGGGCTCGCCGGGATGCGGCGGCGTGACCTGGCGACCGGCTGATGCTCACCCCGTGAAGAGCGTCGCTGCCTTGCGGACCGTCTCGACGAGGCCGTAGGCGAGGGGGATCCCCACCACCGCCCAGGCCAGCGCGATGCGTGCGGTCATGCCGCCACCTCCTCCTTGGCTCGCTCGGGCTCGTGGAACCTGTCGGCGACGGGCCGCACCAGCAGGTTGGCGACGAAGCCGACCGCCAGCACGCCCACCATCGTCAGCAGGGCCGGTCGGTAGGCCGCCGCGGTCAGCTCGCCCGGGGTTCCCTGGGCGTCGAGGAAGGCGTTGACGATGAGCGGTCCGGCCACGCCCGCCGCGGACCACGCGGTCAGCAGGCGGCCGTGGATGGCGCCGACCTGGTAGGTGCCGAACAGGTCGCGGAGGTACGCGGGAACGGTGGCGAAGCCACCGCCGTAGAAGGACAGGATCACCGCCGCCAGCAGCACGAACAGCAGGGTCGCCGTGGAGCCGCTCAGCGCCAGGACCAGGTAGAGGACCATGCCGCCACCGAGGTAGATCAGGTAGATCGGCTTGCGGCCGATCAGGTCGGAGGCCGAGGACCAGACGAAGCGACCGGCCATGTTGGCGATCGACAACAGCCCGACGAAGCCGCCGGCCGCGGCCACGCTCACCGAGGAGACGCCCTCGTCACGGAAGAAGTCCTGGATCATCGGGGCGGCCTGCTCGAGGATGCCGATGCCGGCGGTCACGTTGCAGAACAGCACCACCCACAGCAGGTAGAACTGCGGGGTGCGGATCGCGTTGGCGGCCGAGACGCTCTCCGTGGTGACCAGCGACTTCTCCTCCACCTCGTGCGGGTCCCAGCCCTCGGGGACCCAGTCCTCCGGGGGCACCCGGACCGTGAAGGCGCCGAACATCATCACCGCGAGGTAGCCCGCGGCCAGCGTCACGAACAGCAGCGTCACCGCATCACCGCTGGCGACCGAGGCTGGGTCGGTGGGGTCGTACGCATCGTCGTACAGGCCGAGCAGCCGGCCGCTGAGCGGGCTGGCCACCAGCGCGCCGCCACCGAAGCCCATGATCGCCATCCCGGTGGCCAGGCCCGGGCGGTCGGGGAACCACTTGATCAGCGTGGAGACCGGAGAGATGTAGCCGATGCCGAGCCCGATGCCGCCGATGCCGCCGTACCCGAGGTAGACCAGCCAGAGCTGACCGGTGCTGATGCCGAGCGCGGCCACGAGGAACCCGGTCACCCAGAGGACCGCGGCGACGAACATCGCGGCGCGCGGGCCGTTCGTGTCCACCCAGGTGCCGAAGACCGCGGCGGACAGACCGAGCATCACGATCGCGATCGAGAAGATCACCCCGACCGCGGTCAGGCTGCTGTCGAAGTGGGCGACCAGCGCGGTCTTGTAGACGCTGGTGGCGTACACCTGCCCGATGCAGAGATGGACGGCGAGCGCAGCGGGCGGGATCAGCCAGCGGCTGTAGCCGGCCGGTGCAACGGTCCTCTCCCGAGCCAGGAACGAGGGAATCACGGTGACCTCCGATGTGGGCGTCCGGCCTGCGTACCCTCCCTGCCCCCGGGCATGCGGACGGAGGCCGGGCGTTACGCTGCCCAGCGGACACGTGCGGACCACAGACCAGGAGCCAGGGTGACCGAGATCAAGCCGTTGCAGAAGGTCCTCGTCGCCAACCGCGGTGAGATCGCGGTCCGGGTGATCCGGGCCTGCCGGGACGCCGGCATCGGCAGCGTCGCGGTGTACGCCGACCCCGACCGCGAGGCCCTCTTCGTGCGGCTGGCCGACGAGGCGCACGCGCTGGACGGCGCGACCCCGGCCGAGTCCTACCTCGACATCGCCAAGATCCTCGCCGCCGCGGAGAGCTCCGGTGCCGACTCCGTGCACCCCGGCTACGGCTTCCTCGCCGAGAACGCCGAATTCGCCCAGGCGGTGATCGATGCCGGTCTGGTGTGGATCGGCCCGCCGCCGAGCGCCATCGAGAACCTCGGCGACAAGGTCAAGGCGCGCCACATCGCCGAGAAGGTCGGCGCCCCGCTCGCCCCCGGCACCAAGGACCCGCTCGAGAACGCCCAGGAGGCCGTCACCTTCGCCGAGGAGCACGGCCTGCCGATCGCGATCAAGGCCGCGTTCGGCGGCGGCGGTCGCGGCCTCAAGGTCGCCCGCGAGATGTCCGAGGTCGCCGACGCCTTCGAGTCCGCGGTCCGTGAGGCGGTCTCGGCGTTCGGCCGGGGCGAGTGCTTCGTGGAGAAGTTCCTCGACCAGCCCCGCCACGTCGAGACCCAGTGCCTGGCCGACCAGCACGGCAACGTCGTGGTCGTCTCGACGCGCGACTGCTCGCTGCAGCGGCGCCACCAGAAGCTGGTCGAGGAGGCACCCGCACCGTTCCTCTCCGAGGACCAGGTGACCCGCCTCTACGAGGCCTCCAAGGCGATCCTCACCGAGGCCGGCTACGTCGGCGCCGGGACCTGTGAGTTCCTGGTCGCCAAGGACGGCACCATCTCCTTCCTCGAGGTCAACACCCGCCTCCAGGTCGAGCACTGCGTCTCGGAGGAGGTCACCGGCATCGACCTGGTGCGCGAGATGTTCCGCATCGCCGCCGGCGAGGAGCTCGGCTACGACGACCCCGAGGTCCGCGGCCACTCCATCGAGTTCCGCATCAACGCCGAGGACGGCGGCGCCAACTTCATGCCCGCTCCCGGCACCCTGACCCGCTGGCACCCGCCGGCCGGGCCCGGCATCCGCCTGGACGGCGGCTACGACCAGGGCGAGACCGTGCCCGGGGCCTTCGACTCGCTGGTCGCGAAGCTGATCGTCACCGGCCGCGACCGCACCCAGGCGCTGGAGAGGTCCCGCCGCGCGCTCGACGAGTTCGTCGTCGACGGGATGCCCACGGTGATCCCGTTCCACCGCGCGGTGGTCTCCGACCCGGCGTACGTCGGCGCCTCCAATCCCAGCGGCGACGGCGACTTCGGGGTCTACACGACGTGGATCGAGACCGACTTCGACAACCAGATCGCGCCCTACGCCGGCGACGCGGGCGAGGCTTCCGATGACGGCTGGGGGCCCGGCGAGCGCCAGCGGGTGACCGTCGAGGTCGGCGGCAGACGCCTCGAGGTCGTGCTGCCCGCCGGCCTGGGCGGACCGGCTGCGGCCGGCGCGGGCGGGGGCGGCGCCCGGAAGCCCCAGCGGGCCACGGGCAGGAAGGCCGGCGCCGCAGTCTCGGGCGACGCGGTCGCGAGCCCGATGCAGGGCACCATCGTCAAGGTCGCCGTCACCGACGGCGCCGAGGTGGCCGAGGGCGACGTCATCGTCGTTCTCGAGGCGATGAAGATGGAGCAGCCTCTCAAGGCACACAAGGCGGGGACCGTCACCGGGCTCAGGGCCGAGGTCGGCGCGGGCGTCACCAACGGCGAGGTCATCTGTGAGCTGAAGGACTGACTGTCCCCAGCTCCCCCATCCGTACTAGACCATCTGCCGCGCACACACTGGGGTAGGGATTGCTTCTCGTGTCCCGACGCCGCTGTTAGCGTGACGTGGTCGGTGGGACGACTCGGGGGAACGGTCCCGGTGGGCTAGGGGAGTCGGTGGGGCAATGCTGCTCAAGCGGTGCGTGACGTTCGTGCTCGCGTTCATGCTGCTGTACGGCGCCGGAACGGCGGCCCTCGCGAACCCGGTGCCCTACCGGGACGACCCACTGCCGTTGACCCGCACCAACGGCCCCGTCTACGCCGTGCGGACGGTGGGCGACACCGTCTACGTCGGCGGCTCGTTCTCCAGCGTGACCGGACCCAACGGCACCTTCGCCCGCGCCAACGTCGCGGCGTTCGACCGGGTCACCGGGGAC
This sequence comes from uncultured Actinomycetota bacterium, assembly GCA_963767955.1. Lineage (GTDB taxonomy): Bacteria > Actinomycetota > Actinomycetes > Propionibacteriales > Nocardioidaceae > Nocardioides. The sequence continues at coordinate 2,234,005 of CAVYGA010000003.1, forward strand.
GTGCGCACCGCCTTCACCGCGAACACCAACGGTGTCGTGCGGGCCCTGGAGAACGACGGGACGTCGCTGTTCGTGGGCGGTTCCTTCACCACGCTCGGCGGCTTCACCCGTGGTCGGCTGGCGGCGGTCGACCTCGGCACCGGCGACCTGCGCACCGGCTTCCTCGCCAATGCCAGCAGCCACGTCTACGCGCTCGACGTGCTCGGCCCCCGCCTGTACGTCGGCGGCTCGTTCTCGACGCTCCGCAGCCTCACCCGCCAGCGCATCGCGGCCGTCGACACCGGGACCGGCGTCGTCGACCCCGGCTTCACGCCGAACGCGAACGGGACCGTGCTGACCGTGCAGGCGCACCCGGGCGGCGCGGTCGTCTACGCCGGTGGAACCTTCAGCGCCATCGGTGGAGGCACGCGTTCCTACCTCGCGTCACTGTCCACCGCCACCGGCGCCCTCCAGCCCATCGTGTTCAACACCTCCTCCGAGCCGGCGCTGGCCCTGGACATGTCGCCGACCGGAGCCCAGCTCTTCGCCGGCACGGGTGGCAACGCGGCGATCTCCTACAGCACGTCGTCGGGGGTGCGCCAGTGGCGCCAGTTCGCCCGTGGGGACGTGCAGGCGGTGTCCTACGAGGCCGGCAACGTCTACTTCGGGTTCCATGACGGGCTCTTTGTCGACGGCGACGAGTTCCGCCTGGCGGTGGCGGACTCCGACACCGGCCTGCTCGAGGACTACCGACCGGTCGTCAACAGCTTCTTCGGCGTGCACAGCATCGACGCCTCCGTCGGAGGGCTGGCGATCGGGGGCGAGTTCACCCGGATCAACGGCGCCGACGTTGGCCGGGCCGCGGTCTTCCCACTGGTGGGCGCGCCGCCCGCCGAGGACGTGACGTACGTGCCCGCCGGGAGCACCTGGCGCTATGCCACCGGTGCCAGCGAGGGCACGGCCTGGCGGGCGAGCGGCTTCGACGACTCCGCGTGGCAGTCCGGGGGAGCCCAGCTCGGGTACGGCGACGGTGACGAGACGACCGTGATCCCCTCCGGCCCGGCGAACTCCCGCTTCCCCACGGCGTACTTCCGCTCGACGTTCAACGCCTCGTCGGCACACAGTTCGGCCGAGATCCAGATCCTGGCGGACGACGGCGCCGTGGTCTACCTCAACGGCACCGAGGTGCTGCGCGACAACATGCCCGACGGGGCGATCGCCTACACGACCCTCGCCGCGGGGAACCGCTCCGGCAACGCCGAGTCGACCTGGCGCCCGTTCGCCCTCCCGCCCGAGCTGGTGGTCGACGGCACCAACACGATCGCGGTCGAGGTCCACCAGGACTGGACCGGTTCCTCGGACCTCAGCTTCGACCTCAGCCTGACCGCGACCCCGACCGGCGGCCCCCCGCCGCCGCCGCCGCCACCGCCGCCACCGCCGCCGCCACCACCCCCGCCGCCGCCGCCACCACCGGCCTCCGGCTTCGTGGCCATGGATGGCACCTGGCGCACCGTCTCGGGCAGTGACCTGGGGACGGCCTGGCGCAACGCGGCGTACGACGACAGTGGCTGGACCTCCGGCGCCGCCCAGCTCGGGTACGGCGACGGTGACGAGACGACGGTCGTTCCCCGAGGTGCGACGCCGACCTCGCCGGCCTATCCCACGCGATACTTCCGGACCACCTTCGACGCCGGGACCACGCTGCCGGCCGAGCTGAGGGTGAGCCTGGTCGCGGACGACGGTGCCATCGTCTATCTCAACGGCGTCGAGCTGCTCCGCGACAACATGCCCGGGGGCGCCGTCGGCTACACGACCCTCGCTGCGGGCGGTCGATGGGGCGCAGGGGAGAACGCCACCCGCACGTTCACGGTCCCGGCGTCGGCGCTGGTCGCCGGCTCCAACACGCTGGCGGTGGAGGTCCACCAGGACGCGCTCAACTCCTCGGACCTCAGCTTCGCCCTCGCACTCGAGGGCGCCTGATACCGCGCGTACCCAGACCCGGTCTCCCCGGCTGCGGCCCGGCGGCGTGCGCAGCACCGGCGGCCGGGTCGGGCTCCGTGGCGGGACACGTGTCGGCTTCCGCTGCGCGAACGACGCGGTGCATGCCGCCCGATAGCCCCTAGGCTCGTCGGCATGTTCACCAAGGTGCTCGTAGCCAACCGCGGCGAGATCGCTGTCCGCGCCTTCCGCGCGGCGTACGAGATCGGCTGCCGGACCGTTGCCGTGTTCCCGCACGAGGACCGGGGCTCCGAGCACCGGCTGAAGGCGGACGAGGCCTACGAGATCGGCGAGCGGGGGCACCCGGTGCGCGCCTACCTCGACCCCGAGGGCATCGTCGAGGTGGCGGTGCGGGCCGGTGCTGACGCGATCTACCCCGGCTACGGCTTCCTCTCCGAGAACCCCGCACTGGCAGAGGCCTGCGCCAACGCCGGGATCACCTTCATCGGTCCCACGGCCGACGTGCTGACCCTGACCGGCAACAAGGCCCGGGCGATCGCCGCGGCCAAGGCGGCCGGAGTGCCCGTGCTGGAGAGCGTGGAGCCGTCGACCGACGCCGACACCCTCATCGCGGCCTCCGAGGGCATGCGCTACCCGCTGTTCGTGAAGGCGGTGGCCGGTGGTGGCGGCCGCGGCATGCGCCGTGTCGACGAGGCCGGCCAGCTGCGCGAGGCGATCGAGACCTGCATGCGCGAGGCGGACGGCGCCTTCGGCGACCCGACCGTGTTCATCGAGCAGGCGGTGGTCGAGCCGCGGCACATCGAGGTGCAGATCCTGGCCGACGGCGAGGGCAACGTCATCCACCTGTTCGAGCGCGACTGCTCGGTGCAGCGGCGGCACCAGAAGGTGGTCGAGATCGCGCCGGCCCCGAACCTGCCGGCCGAGCTGCGCGAGCGGATGTGCGCGGACGCGGTCCGGTTCGCCCAGGAGATCGGCTACCGCAACGCCGGCACCGTGGAGTTCCTGCTCGACCCGCACGGCCACTACGTCTTCATCGAGATGAACCCGCGCATCCAGGTCGAGCACACGGTGACCGAGGAGGTCACCGACGTCGACCTGGTGCAGTCGCAGATCCGGATCGCGGCCGGCGAGACGCTGGCCGACCTCGGCCTCTCCCAGGACACGGTGCAGCTGCGCGGGGCCGCGCTGCAGTGCCGGATCACCACCGAGGACCCCGCCAACGGGTTCCGTCCCGACACCGGCAAGATCACCACGTACCGCTCCCCCGGCGGGCCGGGCGTCCGCCTGGACGGCGGCACGACGTACACCGGCGCCGAGGTCTCCGCCCACTTCGACTCGATGCTGGCCAAGCTGACGTGCCGCGGGCGCACCTTCGACAAGGCCGTCGACCGGGCCCGACGCGCGGTCGCGGAGTTCCGGATCCGTGGCGTCTCGACCAACATCCCGTTCCTGCAGGCGGTGCTCGACGACGCTGACTTCGTGGCCGGGCGGTTCACCACCGCGTTCATCGAGGACCACCCGCAGCTGCTGACCGCCCGATCCAGCGCCGACCGCGGCACCAAGCTGCTCACCTACCTCGCCGACGTGACGGTCAACCAGCCGCACGGCCCGGCGCCCACCCGGCTGGACCCGGCCCTCAAGCTGCCGGACCTCGACCTGTCGGTGCCGGCGCCGGACGGCTCACGCCAGGAGCTGTTGCGGCTGGGGCCGGACGGGTTCGCCCGGGCGCTCCGGGAGCAGTCACGGGTGGGCGTCACCGACACCACGTTCCGCGACGCCCACCAGAGCCTGCTGGCCACCCGGGTCCGCACCCACGACCTCATCGCGGTGGCCGGCCACGTCGCGCGGCTGACGCCGCAGCTCTGGTCGGTCGAGGCGTGGGGCGGCGCGACGTACGACGTGGCGCTGCGCTTCCTCGCCGAGGACCCGTGGGAGCGGCTGGCCGCGCTGCGGCAGGCGGTGCCGAACGTGTGCCTCCAGATGCTGCTGCGCGGGCGCAACACGGTCGGCTACACGCCGTACCCGACGGAGGTCACCGACGCCTTCGTCGAGGAGGCGGCCGCCACCGGCATCGACGTGTTCCGGATCTTCGACGCGCTCAACGACGTCGAGCAGATGCGGCCGGCGATCGAGGCGGTCCGGGCCACCGGCGGCACCGTCGCCGAGGTGGCGCTCTGCTACACCGGCGACCTGTCGGACCCGGCCGAGGAGCTCTACACGCTCGACTACTACCTGCGGCTGGCCTCACGGATCGTCGACGCCGGCGCGCACGTGATCGCGATCAAGGACATGGCCGGGCTGTTGCGCGCACCTGCGGCCCGCACGCTGGTCGCGGCGCTGCGCGCCGAGTTCGACCTGCCGGTGCACCTGCACACCCACGACACCCCGGGCGGCCAGCTGGCCACGCTGGTCGCGGCGATCGACGCCGGCGTGGACGCGGTCGACGCCGCCTGCGCCGCGATGGCCGGCACCACCTCGCAGCCGGCGCTGTCGGCGCTGGTCGCCGCGACCGACCACTCCGATCGGGACACCGGGTTGTCCCTGGACGCGGTGTGCGCGCTCGAGCCCTACTGGGAGGCGACCCGGCGGGTCTACGCGCCGTTCGAGTCCGGGTTGGCCTCGCCGACCGGGCGGGTCTACACCCACGAGATCCCCGGCGGTCAGCTCTCCAACCTGCGCCAGCAGGCGATCGCCCTCGGGCTCGGCGAGAAGTTCGAGCAGATCGAGGACATGTACGCCGCCGCCAACGACATCCTCGGCAACATCGTCAAGGTGACGCCGTCGTCGAAGGTGGTCGGTGACCTCGCCCTGCACCTGGTGGCGGTCGGCGCGGACCCCGCCGAGTTCGCGGAGTCCCCGGCGACCTTCGACATCCCCGACTCCGTGATCGGCTTCCTCGGCGGCGAGCTGGGCGATCCGCCCGGAGGGTGGCCGGAGCCGTTCCGCACCAAGGCGCTCGAGGGTCGCACCGTCAAGCGGGCGCAGCAGGAGCTGACCTCGGACGAGCGGGACGGGCTCGCGTCCTCCCGGCGGCGTACCCTCAACGAGCTGCTGTTCCCGGCACCCTCGGCGGCGTTCGCGGAGTCGCGGGAGAAGTACGGCGACACCTCGGTGCTGCCGACCATCGACTACCTCTACGGCCTCCGCGCCGGCGACGAGCACGTCATCGAGCTCGAGCCGGGCAAGACGGTCCTCTTCGGGCTCCAGGCGATCGGCGACCCGGACGAGCGGGGCTACCGCTCCGTGATGGCGTTGATCAACGGCCAGATCCGGCCGATCAGCATCCGCGACACCCACGTCGCCGCCGACGTACCGGCCACCGAGAAGGCCGACCCCAACGACCCGGCCCAGGTGGCCGCGCCGTTCCAGGGCGTGGTGACGCTCAACGTCGAGAAGGGCGACGAGGTCGCCGCCGGGGACGTGGTGGCCACCATCGAGGCGATGAAGATGGAGGCCTCGATCACCGCTCCTCAGGCCGGCACCGTCTCCCGCGTCGCCCTCTCCGGCACCCAGTCCGTCGAGGGCGGGGACCTCATCCTCGTCCTCTGACCGCCACACCGTCGGGATAGTCCCTGACGTTTGGGCCCCTCGCGAGCGCGAACAGGGGCCCGAATGTCAGGGAGTATCCCGGATCAGGCGAAGGTGAACCAGGTGGAGCGGAGCCCGAGGGTGGCGCGGAAGGTGTCGCCGGAGACGTTGACGGCGGTGCGTTTGCCGGCCTTGGTGCCGACGAGACTGAGCTGCCAGACCCGGCCCTGCCACTGGCCGTTGCCGTCACGCTGGGTGACCTTGACCGCCCTCAGGTTGCCGACACGCGGCCAGGCACGCTCGATCCGGGCGACGTCGATCTTGACCGACCAGTTGTGGACCGGGTTCCCCGACCACCCGTCGTACGGGTCGGCCTTCGCGGGCAGGTAGCCGAACTGGTTCGACGAGGTCCAGCCGCCACTGCTCGACCCGAACTGGGTGAACGCGGGGGTCCCGCCCGAGGTGAGGATCACCCGGGCGGTGGCGTCGACTGCGGCGTTGGAGAGGGCGTGCTCGGCGGTGTACCCGCCGTACACCTGGCACGAGCTGGTGTCGCAGATCTGGTAGTGCCCGGCCCGCGGGTGCTGCATCTCGTACGCCGCGTAGGTGCGCGCCGCGACGGACTGTGCACGCACCGCGTCGGGCTTCCAGGACGCCGGCATCTCCAGCGGGACGACACCCTTGAGGTAGGTGTCGACCTTGGTGGAGTTCACCGTGTCCCGGTCGCTCGAGCCCTTGGCGGGACGCGCGCCCTTGAGGAAGCCGCGGTACTGCCGGCTGGTCCCGGCGAGGAACAGCCGGACCGGGTCGCCGCCCGCGTGGAACGCCCCGTCGCCGGCCAGGGTCGTCCAGCGGTGCCAGCGGTCGGTCTTGAAGTCCACCACGCTCTGACCGCGAGCCACCTCGAGCCGCCAGCGCGAGGCGCCGTTCTTGGGCAGCGGGTAGTCCTTGCCGTTCCCGGTGTCCCGCACCCGCAGGCCCGACCGGGGGGCGACGATGACGTCGCGGGAGGTGTCCGCGGAGATGAGCACCTTGACCCGCCCGCCCTTGGTGCCCCACGCGGTGCCGGGGTAGTAGAACTTCAGGATCTGCCGCCAGCTCCGGCCCTCGCGCGCGGCGCCCTCGGCGCCGTACTGCGACATCCCGTGGCCGTGTCCGTAGCCGTGACCCTTGAGGGTGACGGAGCCCGTGCCGGGCATCGCGTAGGTCTGGTCGACGGCCTGGGCACTCGCGGGTCCGGGCAGCGCCGGTACGACGCCCAGCAGGACGCCGAGGAGGAGCGCGGAAACGGCCCGGGACATGAGAACTCCGTGATCGGTGAGGCGGCAGTGACGGGTGTGACCGAAGGATCAGATCATGGCCCCGAAGGCCGGGTCCACGGAACCGGGTGAACTACAGACCTGTTGTTTCCCGGGGCATTGCTACCGTCGATGCATGGTGTGGTTCTTCCTGGTCCTCCTCGTCGCCGCGGTCGGCGCACTCGCCCTCGCGCAGTCCCGGTCCAGGCAGCGCGCCGAGCTCGAGAAGGCCTCGGCCCTGCGCAAGCCGGCGAAGGTCGCCGAGGAGGACGTCACCCGGTTCGGTGAGGAGCTCCAGGAGCTGCACATCGACACGATGACCACCGAGCTGGACCCGGCGATGCGCCAGGACTACCAACGCGCACTGGACTGCTACGAGAACGCCAAGTCCCTCCTCGCCGAGGCCACCGTGCCCGAGGACGTCTCCGCGGTGACCAGGACCCTGGAGGACGGCCGCTACGCCCAGGCGTGCGTGCTGGCCCGGCAGGCCGGGGAGCCCCTCCCCCAGCGCCGGCCACCGTGCTTCTTCAACCCCGCCCACGGCCCCGCCCAGACCGACGTCGAGTGGGCGCCGCCGGGCGGCGTACGCCGAGAGGTGCCGGTCTGCCTCGCGGACGCCGAGCGGGTCGTGGCCGGCGCCGAGCCGGACACCCGCCAGGTGCGCCGGGGCAACCAGATGGTCCCGTGGTACCAGGGCGGCCCGGCCTACGGCGCGTACGCCGACGGCTACTACGGCTCGTACGCGATGAACGGGCTGTTCCCCGGCTTCCTGATCGGCTCGATGATGGTCGGCATGTGGAGCCCGGGGATGTACGCCGGCGACGCGTCCGGCATCGAGGGGGGCGGTGGCGAGGACTGGTCCGGCGGCGGTGACGGCGGCGGTGACGGCGGGGGCGGTGACGGCGGCTGGTTCGACGGCGGCGGGGGCGGCGACGGCGGGGGTGGCGACGGCGGGGGCGGGGACGGCGGCTGGTTCGGCGGCGACGGAGGCGGTTTCGACTTCGGTGGCGGCGGCGACTTCGGCGGCTTCTAGCCCGGGCGGAACCCGCCCACCCAGGTGCGGGCGACCAGCTTCCGTCCGGGCGACGGCGATCAGCTCCGCCATGTCCTCGAACCCCTTGCGCGGGCCACAGTCGTTCAATTGTTGGGAAGTGGCCCCGGATCAGCGGCGCCGAGGGCCATTTCCCAACAATTGAACGGATATGGCCCGCTCAGACGTGGTGCGCCCGCCGCGCGGCCTCGGCGATCGACCCGCTCATCGACGGATACACCGTGAACGTCTGCGCCAGCTGGTCGGCGGTGAGCGACTCGGCCACCGCGAGGGCGACCGGGTGGATCAGCTCCGAGGCCCGCGGGCCGACGACGACGCCACCGACGACGGTGCCGGTGCCGGGCCGGCAGAAGAGCTTCACGAACCCGTCCCGCACACCCTGCATCTTGGCGCGGGGGTTGCCCTTCAGTGGCAGCGTGATCGCCTCGGCGAGGATCTCGCCCTCGTCCACGGACTTCTGTGAGCAGCCGACGGTGGCGATCTCGGGGGCGGTGAAGACGTTGGAGGAGACCTTGCGCAGGTCCAGCGGGGTGACGGCATCGCCCAGGAAGTGCCACATCGCGATCCGGCCCTGCATGGCGGCGACCGAGGCCAGCATCAGCACCCCGGTGCAGTCGCCGGCCGCGTAGACCCCGCGCGCCGACGTACGCGACACCTTGTCGACGGCGACGAAGCCGCCCTCGTCGACCCTCACGCCCGCTTCCTCGAGGCCGAGGTCCGCGGTCTTGGGCACCGAGCCGAGCGCGAGGATGCAGTGCGACGCCTCGACCGTGCGGCCGTCGGTCAGCGTGACCGTGACGATGTCCCCCGTGCGCGACACGGACTCCATCCGGGACGTGGACAGCACGTTCATGCCGCGCCGGATCGACACGTCCTCGAGGACGGTCGCCGCGTCGGCGTCCTCGCCGGGCAGCACCCGGTCGCGCGAGGAGACCAGGGTGACGTCCACGCCGAGGGCGAGGTAGGCGGAGGCGAACTCGGCGCCGGTCACCCCCGAGCCGACCACGACCAGCTTGGACGGCACCTCGGTGATGTCGTAGACCTGTTCCCAGGTCAGGATCCGCTCACCGTCGGGCTGGGCGCTCGGCAGCACCCGGGGCGCCGCACCCGTGGCGAGGAGTACGGCGTCCGCCTCGAGCCGCTCCTCCGTGCCGTCCTCGCGGGTGGCGACGACCGTGGCCGCCTGTCCGGAGCCGGTCGAGGGGGCGAGCCGGCCGCGGCCGTGGACGACGCGGACGCCCTCCTTCTCGAGCCGGCGGCCGATGTCCGCGGACTGGTCGGCGGCGAGTTGGAGGACGCGCTTGTTGACGCGCGCGAGGTCGACGCGGACCGCGGAGGCCGGGTCGCCGTCGCGGTCGTGCAGCACGACGCCGAGCTCGGCGGCGTCGGAGACCTCGGTCATCACCTCGGCGGTCGCGATGAGCGTCTTGCTGGGCACGCAGTCGGTGAGGACCGCGCTGCCGCCCAGGCCGTCGGAGTCGACGACCGTGACGTCGGCGCCGAGCTGGGCGGCGACCAGGGCGGACTCGTAGCCGCCCGGGCCCCCGCCGATGATGACGACGCGATTCATGCGGTGCCTCTCGCGATCAGAAGTTGATCATGTGGCCGGCGATGCCGTGGACGGCCTCCTTGACCGCCTCGGACAGGGTCGGGTGCGCGAACACGTTGCGCGCGACCTCGTCGGCGGTCAGGTCCCACTTCTGGGCCAGGGTCAGCACCGGCAGCTGCTCGGTCACGTCGGGCCCGATCAGGTGGGCGCCGAGGATCTCGTTGTGCTCCGCGTCGGCGACCACCTTCACGAAGCCGACCGCCTCCCCGAGGCCCTGGGCCTTGCCGTTGGCCGAGAACGGGAACGTCGCCGTCTTGACGTCGTACCCCTTCTCCTTCGCCTGCGCCTCGGAGTAGCCGAACGAGCCGATCTGCGGCTGGCAGTACGTCGCCCTCGGCACCATGTCGAAGTCGATCTCGATGGTCTCGGCGTCGGCGATCGTCTCAGCGGCCACGATGCCCATCGCCTCCGCCACGTGGGCGAGCATGAACTTGCCGGTGACGTCGCCGATGGCCCAGATGCCGTCGACGTTGGTGCGTCCACGGCCGTCGATCGCGATCGCGCCGCGGTCGGTCAGCTCGACACCGACGGCGTCGAGGCCGTAGCCCTCGACCCGCGGGGCGAAGCCGAAGGCGGCCAGCATCTTGTCGGCCTCGAGCACCTGGCTGTCACCGCCGTCGGCGGGGCTGACGGTCACCCGGACACCGGAGCCGGTGTCCTCGACCTGGTCGACCTTGGTCGACAGCAGCACCTTCACGCCGAGCTTCTTGTAGTGCTTGAGCAGCTCCTTGGACACGTCGGCGTCCTCGGTCGGCACCATCCGGTCGAGGAACTCCACGATCGTCACGTCGACGCCGAAGTTCTTCATCACGTAGGCGAACTCGACACCGATCGCGCCGGAGCCACCGATGATCATCGAGCCGGGGAGTTCCTCGTCCAGGATCTGCTCCTCGTAGGTCACGACGTTCTCGCTGACCTCCATGCCCGGCAGCATCCGCACGGTCGCGCCGGTGGCCAGGATCAGGTTGTCGCAGGTGTACGACGTGGTGCCGCCGTCGGCGTCCTTGACGTCGAGCCCCTGCTTGCCGCCGGCGGCGCCCGTCAGGGTGCCCCAGCCGTCGATCTCGGTGATCTTGTTCTTCTTCATCAGGAAGTGGACGCCCTTGACGATGCCGGCGCTCACCTGCCGCGACCTCTTGTGGGTCGGACCGAACGACATCGTGGCGTCGCCCTCGATGCCGAACTTGTCCTTCTCGTGGGCGAGCACGTGGGCCAGCTCGGCATTCCTGAGCAGCGCCTTGGACGGGATGCAGCCCACGTTGAGGCAGACACCGCCCCAGTACTGGCTCTCGACGACAGCAACGGACTTGCCGAGCTGCGCCGCACGGATGGCCGCGACGTAGCCGCCGGGCCCGGCACCAAGGACGAGGACATCGAAGTGGGTCACGGGGGTCAGCCTATCCACCGCGGTGGCCGCGTCTCGAGGGTGGCGGGATCATGGTGCCGTGACCGCCCACCTCTCCGCCGTGGACTGGCCCGTCCGCACCGACCGCCTGTCCCTCCGTCCGGCCCGCGTCGACGACCTCCCCGCCGTCGGCGCCTACCGACGGCTGCCCGAGGTCAGCGAGTGGCTGCCCACCGCTCCCGCCACCTCCGACGACCACGTCGCCCGCATCGCGGGCTGGCCCGAGCGCCTCGAGAAGACGCTGGTCGTCGAGCTGCACGGCGTGGTGGTCGGCGACCTGTATCTCTCGGTCGAGGACGCGTGGGGGCAGGTCGAGGTGGCCGACCGGGCCCGGGGCACGCAGGCCGAGGTCGGCTGGTGCCTGGACCCGGCGCACCAGGGGCACGGCTACGCCACCGAGGCCGTCGCCGGCCTGCTGCGGGTGTGCTTCGAGGACCTCGGCCTCCGGCGGGTGGTCGCGAACAGCTTCGCCGCCAACACGGCGTCGTGGCGGTTGATGGAGCGGCTGGGCATGCGACGGGAGGTCGTCACGGTGCGGGACTCCCTCCACCGGACGGGCGGGTGGCTCGACGGGGTGGGATACGCGCTGCTGGCCGAGGAGTGGCGTGACCGGATCACCGCCGAGGGTCGCTAGCCTGCAGTCGTGACCTTGTACGCCGCCTACGGGACGAACCTCGACCCGGCCCGCATGGGCGAGCGCTGCCCCCACTCCCCGCTGCGCAGCACCGGGTGGCTCGCGGGCTGGCGGCTGACGTTCGGAGGCGAGGAGCACGGCTGGGACGGCGCGCTCGCCACCATCGTCGAGGACCACTTCGAGCAGGTCTTCGTGGCGGTCTACGACGTCACCACCGAGGACGTCTCCGCCCTGGACGGGTGGGAGTCCGCCGACACGGGCCTCTACCGCAAGACCCGGGTCCGGGTCTCCACGATGACCGGGGAGCTGGTGGTGTGGGCCTACGTGCTCGACGCCTACGAGGGCGGCCTGCCCTCCGCGTCGTACCTCGGGGTGCTCGCCGACGCGGCCGAGGCCGCCGACGCCCCGGCCGACTACGTCGCCGCCCTGCGGCGTCGCCCGTGCCGGTCCACCGGCCTCTGACCGCGCTGCCTCCGGCTCAGCCGTCGCCGGCGTGGCAGACCGCCTCGACGTTGTTGCCGTCGGGATCGCGCACGAAGGCGCCGTAGTAGCGCTCGTGGTACTCCGGCCACAGCCGAGGCTCGTGCAGCGACTCCGCACCCAGCGCCATCGCGGCCGCGTGGAAGGCACGGACGCGGTCGGCGTCGGGTGCGGTGAAGGCGAGGTGGACCTCTCGGTTGGGGCCGACCCCGTCGAACGTCGAGATCCAGAAGTCCGGGGTGTCGGTGCCGTAGCCGATGGCCACCTCGAAATCCATGAGCCGGCGATGGCCCAGGGTGGCGAGCACCTCGTCGTAGAAGGCCGCGGCCCTGCCGAGGTCGGAGCAGTTGATGCCGAAGTGATCGATCATGGCACCGAGCCTGCCCGCCACCACCCACATCCGCCACCCCCGTGGCGGTACTAGGCTCTGCCGCGTGACCGACACGCAGACCCCCGCCCAGGAGCTCGCCGAGCAGGCCGCCGCGACGCTCGCCGAGCTGACCGGTGTGGAACGCCACGACATTGCGCTGGTCCTCGGCTCCGGTTGGCTGCCCGCCGTCGACGCCCTCGGCGAGGCGACCGCCGAGATCGCCACCACCGACCTGCCCGGCTTCGGCGCGGCCGCCGTCGCTGGCCACTCGGGCCGGATCCGCAGCGTCCGCTCCGGCGACACGAACCTGCTGGTCTTCCTGTCCCGGACCCACTTCTACGAGGGCAAGGGCGTCGCGGCCGTCGTCCACGGGGTCCGCACCGCAGCCCGCGCCGGCTGCCGGGCCGTCGTCCTGACCAACGGCTGCGGCGGCCTCAAGGAGTCGTGGTCGCCCGGCACCCCGGTGCTGATCAAGGACCACATCAACCTCACCGCGACCAGCCCGATCGAGGGCGCGCACTTCGTCGACCTCACCGACCTCTACAGCTCGCGGCTCCGGGCGATGTGCCGCGAGGTCGACCCGTCCCTCGACGAGGGCGTCTACGTCCAGTTCCCCGGGCCGCACTACGAGACCCCCGCCGAGATCGGGATGGTCCGCGCCATCGGTGGCGACCTGGTCGGGATGAGCACCACGCTGGAGGCGATCGCCGCCCGCGAGGCGGGTCTCGAGGTGCTCGGCATCAGCCTGGTCACCAACCTCGCCGCGGGAATCTCGGGTGAGCCGCTCAACCACGAGGAGGTCCTCGACGCCGGCAGGGCCGCGGCCTCCCGGATGGGCGAGCTGCTGGGCAAGATCGTGCCCCGCATCTGATGCGCGTCCTGGTCACCGGCGCGGCCGGCTCCATCGGTCGGGTGCTCTGCCCCGGCCTCGTCGACCGCGGCCACGAGGTGGTCGGCCTCGACCGGGTGCCCGAGCCCGCGGGCTTCGACGGGACCTGGCACACCGGCGACTGTGCCGACGCCGACGCCGTCCTCGCGGCCTTCGCCGCCCAGCCCCTGGACGCCGTCGTGCACCTCGCCGGCCACCCCGGCGAGGCGAGCCTGCCCGACTCCCTGACCAGCCACGTGGTCACCACCGCGGCGCTGCTGGACGCGATGGTCACGCACCAGGTCGACCGGATCGTCTACGCCTCCTCCAACCACGCCGTCGGCCGCACTCCCCGTCCCCCGGCGGCAGCGGGCCCGGTCTCCGACGACGCCCGTCCGCGGCCGGACACGTTCTACGGCGTCGGCAAGGTGGCCGCAGAAGCGGTGCTGAGCCTGTACGCCGACCGCTACGCCATCGACGCCGTCGCCTGCCGGATCGGGTCGTTCCTGCCCGCACCGGAGTCGACCCGCAACCTGTCGACCTGGCTCTCGCACGACGACTGCGTGCGGATGGTCGAGGCCGCCCTGACCGCCACCGCCCCCGGCTACGCGGTGCTCTACGGCATCTCGGCCAACACCCGGGCCTGGTGGGACCTCGAGCCCGGGCGGGCCCTGGGCTTCCACCCACAGGACGACGCCGAGGAGTTCGCGGACCGGATCGCGGCGGACGAGAAGGACGCCTTCGAGGCGGCGCACGTCGGTGGTCCGTTCGCGGGCGAGACGTTCTACCGCCCGGCGCTCGACCACAGCTGAGGCTCCCGGCTTTTCGCTGCTCCGGGGGCCGCGGCGCCGTCGGGCCTACGCTGGTGGCATGAGCGACCCCCGCGACCTGACGGACCCGCAGTGCCCGACGTGCGGCCAGCCGCTGCGGCACGGCGGGCACATCTCGCCCGCGAACGCTGCCTTCCTGACCGCCTCGGGCAACGCCGGGATCACGTTCGAGACACAGGGCCGCTGCGAGAACGAGGCCTGTCCCGACTTCGGCAGCGAGTTCGCTCCCGGCGCGTGGCTCGAGCCCGACGACGGGCCGGCATGACGGCGTACGGCGACGAGGCACCGGTCATCTTCTTCCCCGACGCCGCGGCCTTCGAGGCCTGGCTCGAGGCACACGTCGGACACCAGCCCGGGGTGTGGCTGAAGGTGGCCAAGAGGTCGTCGGGCATCCCGTCCCTGACCGAGGACGAGGCGGTGGACACCGGGCTCTGCTTCGGCTGGATCTCGGGCCAGCGCAAGGGACTCGACGAGACGCACTACCTCCAGAAGTACGTCCCCCGCCGGCCGCGCAGCCGCTGGTCCCAGGTCAACGTCCGCAAGGTCGAGGAGCTGGTGGCGGCGGGGCGGATGCGTCCGTCGGGTCTGGCCGAGGTCGAGGCCGCGCGGGCCGACGGCCGCTGGGACGCGGCGTACGTCTCGCAGAAGGAGGCCACCGTCCCGCCCGACCTCGCCGCTGCCCTCGCTGCGGCACCGGCGACCCGAGCCTTCGAGGCGCTCGGGAAGTCCGAGCAGTACGCCGTGATCCTCGACGTGGTGACGGCGCGCACGGCGGCGACGCGCGAGGCCCGGATCCGCCGGGCGGTCCGCTCCCTCGGGACGCCCTGACCTGGACGGGCGAGGACTTGGACGGGCGAGTGACACTGCCGACATGACTGCATCCATCGGCACCAGGACCCTCGGGACCACCGCCCCGCTGACCGTCTCCACCCTCGGCCTCGGCTGCATGGGCATGTCGGAGTTCTACGGTCGCGGCGACGAGTCCGAGGCGATCGCCACCATCCACCGCGCCCTCGACCTGGGCGTCACGTTCCTCGACACCGCCGACATGTACGGCCCGTTCACCAACGAGCAGCTGGTCGGCAAGGCGATCGGGAACCGTCGCGACGAGGTCCAGCTGGCCACCAAGTTCGGCAACGAGCGGCTCGCCGACGGCACCCGAGTCCGCATCAACGGCACGCCGGACTACGTGCGCTCCGCCTGCGACGCGTCGCTGCGGCGACTGGGCGTCGACCACCTCGACCTCTACTACCAGCACCGGGTCGACAAGACGGTGCCGATCGAGGAGACCGTCGGCGCGATGAAGGAGCTGGTCGAGGCCGGCAAGGTCCGGCACCTCGGCCTGTCCGAGGCGTCCCCGGCGACCATCCGTCGGGCTCACGCGACCCACCCGATCACCGCGCTCCAGACGGAGTACTCCCTGTTCAGCAGGGACCTCGAGGACGAGATCCTGACGACCCTCCGTGAGCTCGGCATCGGGCTGGTGCCCTACTCCCCGCTCGGGCGCGGACTGCTCACCGGCGCCATCACGAAGGACACCGGTGCCGACGGTGACGCGGACTACCGCAGGTCGTCGCGCTTCCCGCGGTTCCAGGGTGCGGCACTCGAGGCCAACCTGGCCCTGGTCGACCGGATCGCCGGGATCGCCGAGGAGAAGGGGGCCACCCCCGGCCAGCTCGCGCTCGCGTGGGTGCTCGCTCAGGGCGACGACGTCGCCCCCATCCCCGGAACCAAGCGCGTGAGGTACCTCGAGGAGAACGTGGCCGCTACGTCGCTCACCCTGAGCGACGCGGACCTGGAGCGGCTCGCCGATGCCGTCCCGCGCGGTGCGGTGGCCGGAGACCGGTACGGCGACCTGTCGAGCATCGACGCCTGAGCGACAGCGCCGCTGTCGGTGCGGCGGTCTAGCCTCGGAGCATGGTGACCTGGCAGCTGACGATCGACTGTGACGACCCGACCCGGATGGTGAGGTTCTGGGCGCCGGCCCTCGGCTACGCGGTGCAGCCGCCGCCGGACGGGTTCGCCACGATGAACGACTACTACCGCTCCATCGGGGTGCCCGACGACGAGCTCGACGTCGAGGGCGACGGCACCGACCGGATCTTCGATCCGACGGGCGGCGGCCCGAGGATCTGGTTCCAGCCGGTCCCGGAGCGCAAGGCGGTCAAGAACCGGTTCCACTTCGACCTCTATCCCACCGGACGGGACCGCTCGCTCCCACGGGACGAGCGGATCAGGCTGGTGGAGGCGAAGGTCGAGGAGCTCCTCGGCCTCGGCGCGACGGTCGCCCACCGCCTGACCGACCACGGCCTCACCGACGATCGCTACGCCGTGGCGATGCTGGACCCCGAGGGCAACGAGTTCGACGTGGCCTGAGGGGCCCGTCACGCGAGGTCCAACCGCCGTTCGAGCCGGCCGAGGGCTCGCGCTGCGTGGCGACGCACGTCCGCGTCGGGGTCGCCGAGCGCGTCCCGGACCGCGGCCACGTGCTCGGTGTCACCGGCCACGCCCAGCAACCGCAGGGCGTGGCCGCGGACCCGGGACAGGTCGTGCCCGACCAGCCGGACCGCACCCTCGGCCGCCGTCGCGATCTCATGCCGGGTGGCGACCTTGAGGCACATCTCCGCCACCCGCCATGCCTCGTCGTCGAGCCCGGCCACCACCTCGACCGCGGCGCCGTCGTCCCAGACGTAGAGCAGCGCCCGCGCACCCCAGACCCGCGACCACTCCTCGGGGTGCCCGTCGGCGTCGGCGAGCCGGGTGAGATAGACCAGCTCCGCGGCGTACGTCGCCCGGTCGGCGCCGCCGAGCAGGTCACGGGCGAGCGCCACCACCGCGGGCTCGCCGAGGTGGCCGGCCAGCTCGACGACCAGCTCGCCGACCGGCGCCTTGCGGTCGCGTGGGGCGGGGATCACCTCGCCATCATCGCCCGGGCGCACCTACGCTGTCGGCATGGCCGACCCCCGACCCAGTGACCAGCACCCTGACCGGTCCCGCGAGCTCGTCACCTGCACCGTCACCGACGGCATCGCGCAGGTGCGCCTCAGCCGTCCCGACAAGCTGAACGCCCTCACCCTCCAGACGCTGGACCAGCTCGTGGCCACCGCACGCGCCCTCCGCGCCGACCGCACCCTGCGCGCCGTGGTCCTCTCCGGCGAGGGATCGTCGTTCTGCGCAGGACTCGACTTCGGCACCGTGATGAAGCAGCCGGCGGGCATCGCGAAGGCGTTCGTGCCCCGGCCCTGGCGCGGCACGAACACCTTCCAGGAGGCGTGCTGGGCCTGGCGCCGACTGCCCGTCCCCGTCATCGCCGCGGTGCACGGCCACTGCTTCGGCGGTGGCGTCCAGATTGCCTTGGCCGCCGACTTCCGGCTGGCCACCCCCGACTCGGAGTGGTCGGTGCTGGAGGCCCGCTGGGGGCTGATCCCCGACATGAGCGGCATCCAGTCCCTCAAGGAGCTGGTCGGCATCGACACCGCCAAGCGGCTCACCATGACCGGCGCCACGCTGTCCGGCAAGGAGGCCGCCGACCTCGGGCTGGTCACCGAGCTCGCCGCCGACCCCGTCGCCGCGGCCGAGGCGTTCGCCCGTGAGCTGACCACCCGCTCCCCCGACGCGGTGGCGGCGGCGAAGCGACTGTTCAACCGGAGCTGGGCCTCGGGCCCGCGGGCGACGTTCGCCCGGGAGCGGGTCGAGCAGCTCTACCTGCTCGCCGCGGCCAACACGAAGGTCGCCCGGAAGGCCGCGTTCTCCAAGGACGTCCCGACCTACGGCCCCCGCGGACGGCGCTGAACGACTCACCCCTGCGGGCGTTGACAGCCGGCCGCGGCCCGGGCTTGGGTGAAGTGTCCAGACCTCAGCCTCCCCGGGAGCCCGCATGAGCGACAGCGCTGACGCCGACGAGTCCACCGACCAGACGACCGTCGAGTCCGACCGGCAGGACACCCCGTCGGAGGACTCCGGCGTGGACGAGGCCTCGGGCGTCGAGACGTCGGGCACCGGTGGCGGCGAGGACGTCTCCCAGGAGGAGCTCGACGAGATCGAGGCCGAGCGCAAGGAACGTCTCGACCCGGACAACCGGCCGGAGAACGCCGAGGTCGACAACACCGACCGCGACTTCGACTCCACCACGGGGCAGTTCACCGACCACGAGCCGGACCCGGACCTGGGCCCCTTCGACGCCCCCGAGTAGGCCTATCCCGGCACGCGGCCGAACCTCGCGAAGGCGCTACGGTGCGGGCATGACCTCCCAGACCGGCTCCGACCTGCTCGAGCGCGCCCGCGGCTGGGCCGCGGAGGATCCCGACGACCGGACCCGGGCCGAGCTCGAGGCGGTGCTGGCCGCGGTCGAGGCCGGGGACGACGCCGCCGCCGCGGACCTCGCGGACCGCTTCGCCGGCACCCTCGAGTTCGGGACGGCGGGGCTGCGAGGCGCCCTCGGCGCCGGGCCCAACCGGATGAACCGGGTCGTGGTCATCCGCGCGGCGGCCGGGCTGGCGGCGTACCTCCGCGCCCACGGTGCCGCGGACGGTGACTCCGTGGTGATCGGCTACGACGCCCGCCACAACTCCGACGTGTTCGCCCGGGACACGGCCGAGGTGATGACCGGCGCCGGACTGCGGGCGCTGGTGCTGCCACGACCGCTGCCCACCCCGATCCTGGCGTTCGCGATCCGCGAGCTCGGCTGCGTGGCCGGCGTGGAGGTCACCGCCAGCCACAACCCGCCGCAGGACAACGGCTACAAGGTCTACCTCGGCGACGGCAGCCAGATCGTGCCGCCGGCCGACGCGGGAATCGCGGCGCAGATCGAGGCCGTCCGAGCGCTGGCCGACGTGGCCCGCGGCGGCGCCGGGGAGGTCCTCGACGAGAGCATCATCGAGTCGTACCTGACCGCCGTCGGCACGGTCGCCGCAGACGGCCCCCGAGACCTCACGCTCGTCTACACGCCGCTGCACGGCGTCGGCAACGACGCGGTCCTCCAGGTGCTGGAGCGGGCCGGCTTCGCCGCCCCGCACGTCGTACCCGAGCAGCAGCACCCCGACCCCGACTTCCCGACCGTGGCGTTCCCCAACCCGGAGGAGCCCGGGGCGATGGACCTCGCGATGGCCCTGGCCTCCCAGGTCGGTGCCGACCTGGTGGTGGCCAACGACCCCGACGCCGACCGGTGCGCGGCGGCCGTCGAGGGCCCGCACGGCTGGCGGATGCTGCGAGGCGACGAGGTGGGCGCGCTGCTCGGCGACCACCTGCTCCGCGCGGGCAAGCAGGGGGTGTACGCCGCCTCGATCGTCTCCTCCTCCCTGCTCAGCAAGCTGGCGGCCGAGCACGGGCAGGAGTACGTCGAGACGCTCACCGGCTTCAAGTGGATCGGCCGGGTGCCGGGGCTGGCCTTCGGCTACGAGGAGGCGCTCGGCTACTGCGTGGACCCGGAGCACGTCCGGGACAAGGACGGCGTCTCGGCACTGCTGATGCTCTGTGACCTGGCGGCCCGGGCCCGGGCCGACGGCAGGACCCTGGTCGACCTGCTCGACGACATCGCCGTCCGCCACGGGCTGCACGCCACCGACCAGCTCTCCGCCCGGGTGGCCGACCTCGCCGAGATCCCGGCCGCGATGGCCCGGCTCCGCGAGGCTCCCCCGGCGTCCCTGGGCGGCCTGGAGGTGCTCGCGGTCGACGACCTCGGCCTCGGCTCCGACCTGCTGCCGCCCACCGACGGGCTGCGCTACCGGCTGGCCGACGGCGCCCGGGTGATCGTCCGCCCGAGCGGCACCGAGCCGAAGATCAAGTGCTACCTCGAGGTCGTCGTACCCGTCGAGCCCGGGGCCGCCACCGACGCCGCCCGGATCGCCGCCAGCGGACGCCTCGACGCCCTGCGCAACGACATCAAGGCCGCCGCCGGCATCTGACCCACCCCGTTCATTCGCGCCTCCCACCCCGTCGAGTCGCGGCTCCCACCCGTCGAGTCACGGCTCCCACCCGTCGAGTCGCGGCTCCCACCTCTGGAGGGCGCAAGACACCACTCAACAGGGTGGGAGGCGCCACTCAACAGGGTGGGAGGCGCCACTCAACGGACGAGAGGCAAGAGGAGGAGAGGGGGTCAGCGGAGGACGAGTGCGACGACGAGGGCGGCGAGCGCGACGAGACCGACGACCTCCGGCCAGGCCCAGGTGGTCCGGACCGGCTCGTCGAGCCCCCTGCGGTGCACGCGGGCCTCGTCGGCGAGGTACTTGATCCGCTCCTCGATGAAGTCGCAGTAGCCGCCGAACTCCTTCGCGACCGACCCCATCGGCATCGTCGTGTGCTGGTGACTGCCGCCGCGGGCCGAGGCGAGGCCGGCGCCGTCGCTGCTGCGCCCCCGGCGCCGAGAGCGCTGCACCGCGATCGACTTGTACGTCGTCTCGGGGGTGCGGACCAGCAGCATCGCGCCCACCAGGGCCTTCTCGATCGAGGCCAACGGGATCGTCGTGGTGCTGACCATGTTGCGCAGGTGCAGCAGCGTGCCGTCCGAGCGCACGGCCGGCCGGAACATCACCACCCAGATCAGCAGCGACGCCAGCGCGAGGCAGCCCAGCACCAGCGGGTCGGAGTCGTCCCAGCCGTCGGAGAGGGCCACCACCACCGCCACCACGACCGCCGCGACCCCCAGGACGCCGGGGACCCGGCCGTTGGTCGGGCCGAACTTCTCCGTGCGGATCTCGGTCACTTCTGCACCTGCTCCCATGCGATTCCTCTCCTCGCCCCGACAACCCTATGCTGGGTCGGTGACGAGTACCTCCGCACCATCTCCGTCGACGTACGCCGCCAGCACCGGCTTCGACGACATCACCGCCTCCGACGCCTCGCTCCGACGCTTCCTGCACGGCCTCCCCGGGGTCGACCAGGTCGGCGCCGACGCCCGGGCCGCGTCGCTGGGCACCCGGTCGATCAAGACCACCGCCAAGGCCTACGCGATCGACCTGGCCATCCGGATGGTCGACCTGACCACGCTCGAGGGACAGGACACCCCCGGCAAGGTCCGCGCACTGGCCAGCAAGGCCATGCGCCCCGACCCGGCGGACCCGTCCTGCCCGGCCACCGCCGCGGTGTGCGTCTATCCCGACATGGTCGGCGTCGCGAAGGAGACCCTCGGCAGCAGCGGCGTCCACGTCGCCGCCGTGGCCACCGCGTTCCCGAGCGGCCGCGCCGCGCTGGACATCAAGCTGGCCGACACCCGCGACGCGGTCGAGGCAGGTGCGGACGAGATCGACATGGTGATCGACCGGGGCGCGTTCCTGAGCGGTCACTACCTCCGGGTGTTCGAGGAGATCGTCGCGGTCAAGGAGGCCTGCGCGCGACCCGACGGCGAGAGCGCGCACCTCAAGGTGATCTTCGAGACCGGTGAGCTGCAGACCTACGACAACGTCCGCCGCGCCTCGTGGCTCGCGATGCTGGCCGGCGCCCACTTCATCAAGACCTCCACCGGCAAGGTGCAGCCCGCCGCCACGCTGCCGGTCACGATGATCATGCTCGAGGCGGTCCGTGACTTCCGTGACGCGACCGACCAGATGGTCGGCGTGAAGCCGGCCGGCGGGATCCGCTCCGCCAAGGACGCCATCAAGTACCTCGTGACGGTCAACGAGGTCGCGGGCGCCGACTGGCTCGACCCGGACTGGTTCCGCTTCGGCGCCTCCACGCTGCTCAACGACCTGCTGATGCAGCGCACCAAGATGACCACCGGCCGCTACTCCGGCCCCGACTACTTCACGCTGGACTGATTCGCGATGGCCAAGGAAACCGTGAGCCCCTTCGAGTACGCCCCCGCCCCCGAGTCGCGTGCCGTCGTCGACATCAAGCCGTCGTACGGCCTGTTCGTCAACGGTGAGTTCGTCGACGGCACCGGCACGGCGTTCAAGACCATCAACCCGGCCACCGAGGAGGTCCTCGCCGAGGTCTCCGAGGCCAGCGAGGCCGACGTCGACGCCGCCGTGAAGGCCGCCCGCAGCGCCTACACCCGTGTCTGGTCGAAGATGAGCGGCGCCGAGCGCGCGAAGTACCTCTACCGGATCGCCCGGATCATCCAGGAGCGCGGCCGCGAGCTCGCCGTCCTGGAGTCGATCGACAACGGCAAGCCGATCAAGGAGTCCCGCGACGTCGACGTCCCGACCGTCGCCGCGCACTTCTTCTACTACGCCGGCTGGGCCGACAAGCTGGAGTACGCCGGCTTCGGCACGCAGCCGATGGGCGTCGCCGCCCAGATCATCCCGTGGAACTTCCCGCTGCTGATGCTGGCCTGGAAGATCGCGCCCGCGCTGGCCGCCGGCAACACGGTCGTCCTCAAGCCGGCCGAGACCACGCCGCTGACGGCCCTGCTGTTCGCCGAGATCTGCCAGCAGGCCGACCTGCCGCCGGGTGTCGTCAACATCGTCACCGGCGCCGGCGAGACCGGCCGCGCCATGGTCGCCCACCCGGACGTGGACAAGGTCGCCTTCACCGGCTCGACCGACGTCGGCCGGGCGATCGCCAAGTCGATCGCCGGCACCGACAAGAAGGCCACCCTCGAGCTCGGCGGCAAGGCCGCCAACGTGGTCTTCGACGACGCACCCATCGACCAGGCGGTCGAGGGCATCGTCACCGGCATCTTCTTCAACCAGGGCCACGTGTGCTGTGCCGGGAGCCGGCTGCTGGTGCAGGAGAACATCGCCGACGAGGTCATGGAGAAGCTCAAGCGCCGCATGTCGACGCTGCGCGTCGGCGACCCGCTCGACAAGAACACCGACATCGGCGCCATCAACAGCGCCGAGCAGCTGGCCCGCATCCACGAGCTGTCCGACATCGGCGAGGCCGAGGGCGCCGGCCGCTGGTCGCCTGCCTGCGACCTGCCGACCACCGGATTCTGGTTCCCGCCGACCGTGTTCACCGGCGTCTCCCAGGCCCACCGGATCGCTCGCGAGGAGATCTTCGGCCCGGTCCTGTCCGTGCTCACCTTCCGCACCCCCCACGAGGCGGTCGAGAAGGCCAACAACACGCCGTACGGCCTCTCCGCGGGCATCTGGACCGACAAGGGCTCCCGGATCCTCTGGATGGCGAACCAGCTGCGCGCCGGGGTCGTCTGGGCCAACACGTTCAACAAGTTCGACCCGACCAGCCCGTTCGGTGGCTACAAGGAGTCCGGCTACGGCCGCGAGGGTGGCCGCCACGGCCTGGAGGGGTACCTCAAGTGACACGCCAGAACACCCCACGAAACTGCTCGCTGCGCTCACACTTCCGCGGGGATCCCACATGAGAATCGACGTCCGCAAGACCTACAAGCTCTACATCGGCGGCGCCTTCCCGCGCTCGGAGTCGGGCCACTCCTATGTCGTCGACGACGCGAAGGGGAAGTTCATGGCCAACGCCTCGCTGGCGTCCCGCAAGGACGCGCGCGACGCCGTCCAGGCCGCCCGCAAGGCGTTCCCCGGCTGGTCCGCCCGTACGGCGTACAACCGGGCCCAGATCGTCTACCGCATCGCCGAGGTGATGGAGGACCGTCGCCCGCAGTTCGTCGACGCGCTGCAGAGGTCCGAGGGCCTCACCGCGGCCCGGGCCGAGAAGGTGGTCGACGCCGCGATCGACCGGCTCGTCTGGTACGCCGGGTGGGCCGACAAGATCACCCAGGTGGTCGGCGGCGCCAACCCCGTGGCCGGTCCGTACTTCAACCTCTCCACCCCCGAACCCACCGGCGTCGTCGCCGTGCTCGCGCCCCAGGAGTCGAGCCTGCTCGGCCTGGTCAGCGTGGTCGCCCCGGTCATCGTGACCGGCAACACGGTGGTCGTCACCAGCTCCTACGCCCGGCCGCTGCCGGCGGTGACCTTCGCCGAGGTGCTGGCCACCTCCGACGTGCCGGGCGGGGTCGTGAACATCCTCACCGGCGCCCTGGCCACCACCGGCCCCTGGCTGGCCTCGCACATGGACGTCAACGCGATCGACCTCACCGGTGCGGCGGGCGAGGTCGAGACCGCGACCGCCCTCGAGCAGGCCGCGGCCGAGAACCTCAAGCGGGTACGCCGCGCCCCGGACACCGAACCCGACTGGACCGAGGAGCAGGACATCGACCGGATGACCCAGTTCCTCGAGACCAAGACGGTCTGGCACCCGATCGGCATCTAGCCGGTGCAGTCCCGGGTCATCGTGCTGGCCGGCCCGTCGGGGGCCGGCAAGTCCCGCCTCGCCGAACGCCTCGGGCTGCCGGTGCTGCGGCTCGACGACTTCTACAAGGACGGCACCGACCCGACGCTCCCCCTGATCACCGAGGGGCCGAACGCCGGCCTCGTCGACTGGGACCACACCGACTCGTGGCTGCCCGACGACGCGGTGGCCGCGCTCGACGAGCTCTGCCGCCACGGTCGCGCCGAGGTGCCGATCTATGACATCGCTCACGACGGCCGCTGCGGGTGGCAGTCGCTCGACCTCGGCGACGCCCCGGTGTTCGTGGCGGAGGGCATCTTCGCCCAGGACGTGGTCGCCGCGTGCACCGAACGCGGCCTGCTCGCCGCGGCGTACTGCGTGCGCCAGCACCCGATCGTGACGTTCTGGCGCCGGCTGACCCGCGACCTCCGGGAGCACCGCAAGCCGCCACTGGTGCTGCTCCGCCGTGGCTACGCGCTGCTGCGCGACCAGCGCGAGGTGGTGGCCGACGCGGTCGCCAAGGGCTGCGCCCCGGTCACCCCGGACGAGGCGTTCCACCGCGTCACCGACCTGGTCCGGGTCGGCTGATGGACCGGCGACTCGCGGCCGCGGCGCTCCGCCAGCCGGATGCGCGCAGCTGCGGGGCGGCGGTGCTGGTGATGGCCCGCGCCATCGAGGACCCGGAGTACGCCGAGCTGATCGCCACCGGCCTCCATCCACGCACCGGCCACCGCCTGCCCGGCACGATGCGGGAGCGGTTCACCGCCGAGGTGCTCGCGATGCACCGGCGCACCACCGGGCCCGTCGACGTCCGCGGCGCGGCCCAGCTGCCCTGGCCACGCGCGCTGGGTACGCCGCCGTGGGCGGTGGCCCGCCAGCTGTCCGGCTCCACAGGGACGCCGTGGGGGTCGCGTTCGGTGCCGCCGTGGTCGCGGACCGGCGCGTTGAGGGCGATCCGGGAGGCCGCCGCCACCCGACCGGTCCCGGTCTACGTCGGCAGCCGCTGGCTGCCGCGCCACGTGGTGCTCATCCTCGACGCCGGGCTGCGGGTCTACGAGCCGGCGAGCGGTCACCTGCTCCAGGTCACCGCGGACGACTTCACCGGCGGCTCGTTACGGCTGGCCGGGTGGTCCCGGCCCTGGTTCGCCGTGCTCCCCCGCTGAGGCGCCGAGGTTTGCCGGCCGGCGTACCCGGGCATCCGAGGAGGACATCGCGACGCCACGGAGGCCGCATGACCATCTTCCTGGACCCGGCCCGCATCCGGCTGGGCTGGACGCACGGCACCGAGGCCCGCAGTGAGATCGCGGACGCCCGCGCCCAGGTGCCCGCGGCGCGGGGCAGCGACCTCGAGGACCTGCAGACCACGCTCAGCGACGCGGCCAACGACATGGACGGGGTCCTCGAGGTGGTGCAGGGCGTCCTCGACGCGTTCGGCACCAACCTCGAGGAGTGCATCACCACCTACGGCCTCACCGACGGCCGCTCGGACGGGAGCTTCCATGAGCTCGCTCGATGACGCGGTCGCCGGGCTCCGCCGGATCCTCAGCCGCCTCGACGACATCGACTTCTGGCCGCCGTGGGACGCGGCCCAGCAGATCGTCGACCTGGTCTCCGAGGCCCACGAGCTGATCGGCGGCGACTTCAGGCCGGACGCCGCGGACATCGCCGCCGCCGCGAAGGGGTGGCAGAACATCGCCGAGCACGCCGAGGTGGCCCACACCGACCTCGGCAAGGTGCCGACGAAGGTCAACGCCGACGCCTGGCGGGGTGAGGACGGCAATGCGTTCCGCTCCAGCATCACGGCGCTGTCCATGCGGCTGGACACCGTCGACGACGCAGCGACCGGCGTACACGACGCCCTCATCCGCCTCGATGCGGCGATGGACGCGGCGCGGACCCGGCGCAGCAGCGCCCTCGCCGACCTCGGCGAGTACCTCTCGATCTCGTGGAGCGACCTCAACCCGTTCGACGTGGTGGACATGCTCAAGGACAAGGTGACCGGCATCGTCGGGGCCGTCCACGGCGCGATCGGTGCCTACGAGGACGCTCAGGAGGCGGTTCGGGTCGCGAAGGCCGAGGTGGTCACCGCGATGGACGGCATCCGGCTGCCCGACCACCTGCCCGAGGGCGTCAGCGCCGTCGACGTGGTCAACGCCTGGGACGACTCCACCGGCCCGCTCCGGGGCAGCACGCTGGTCCGCTACGACGAGCAGTTCGGCAACCTGCCGGTCGCCGACCAGGCCCAGGTGCGGGACGCGCTCGACGCCGCCCGCAGTGACGAGGAGCGGGCGTGGATCATGGCCGCGGTGGCCTCCGGCATGGACGGCGCCACCCTGGACAACTACCTCGACCGGCTGGGCACCCTGACCCCCGCCCAGATCGACGCGCTCGACCCGACCGGCTTCCGCGACGGGAAGGGCGGCCAGCCCGACGACACCACCTGCGGCTCCGCCACGCTGGTGATGTCCCGGATGATGAACGACCCGGCCTACGCCATGTGGATCATCACCGGCTACGACCCGGCTACCGGCACCCGGACCGGCGACGGCAGCGGCGCCGACCAGGACCAGAGGTTCGGCGACGCGGCCCTCGACATGCACGACAAGACCAACAGCTGGTGGCAGAACGGGCAGCCGCAGGTCTGGTGGCCCGAGGCCTGGGGCACCACCCCCGGCGCGGTGGTCAACGAGATGAACCACGGCCAGTCCGGCGTCCCCGGTGCCGGCTACGACATGCAGTACGTCGACCCGGGCGACCGGGCGGCGACGTACGACCAGATCTCCGCCGCCAGCGAGAACGGCCACACCGTGCCGATCTTCGTCGGCAGCGACCGGGTCCCGCGGCACGTGGTGCTGGTGACCGGCTCGACCGGTGACTCGATCACCGTCTACGACCCGTACGCCGGCACCGACCCGGCCACCAACGAGCCGGTCGGGCAGACGGTGACCATCAGCCGGGCCGACTGGGCCGCGGGCAACTTCGACGTCGCCGGATGGGATGAGCCGTGGGGCGCCGTCGTGCCGTCGGACTGAGCGCCGTGCTGCTCGGCGCCGCGCTGCTGGCCGGCTGCTCCGACGACGCTGCGGAGCACGCCTCGACCGGCACCGACCTGGCCCGCGCCGAGCGGGTGTGGGCCGACCCGTGGGTCGCCCCCGAGGACCTCGGCGTGCCGACCCACGGCTACGGCTCGAACGGTTTCGTCGTGCGGTTCGCGGGCAGCCGCGAGACGGCGTACACCGGCGGCCCGCTGGCCACGGCGCTCCTGGAGACCCGGGCGGCGCTGGCGCACGGCTGGGAGCTCTACGCCGTCGCGTGCCGGTCGCGCGCGGTGACCGTGCAGGTGGTCCGCGGCGACGGGCTGGAGGACGCCGCCCTGACCACCATCACCTCCACCGGGGTGCCCGGCGAGCCCGTCTCCCGACTCGAGGTGAGCGCGGTGGTGCCGCACCACGCCGACGGGTCCTGGCCGGTGGGCGACGAGCGGGTCGCGCTGAAGGACACCTGCTTCCTGGGCGGCAGCTCGGCCGAGCCGTTCCGGCTGCCGGGTCCACCGACGGACGGGGACGGCGAGGAGGGGGACCCCGACTTCGAGGGCTGGCGCCGCGACACGCTGAGCGACGACGAGGAGGGCCTGCTCGCCGACGTCGCCGCCGACCCCTGGGTCCAGCAGGTGGGTGGCTCGGTCTCGTCACCCAGCATGCGCGACGGGGACAGTCGACGATTCGGGTCGTTCGCGTCCGGGACGGTGCCGGCGACCGCCGAGGAGCCGCGCGCCTCGGTCGCCGCGGTGGTCGCGGAGATGGACGCGTGGGAGCCGACGTGGGCGTCCTGCGTCCCGACCCCCGCGGGCTCGGTCGACGTACGACTGCGTCTGGTCACCGAGCACGGGGTGGCCACCGCACGGGTCCGTCAGGACCCCTCACTGGACGGACAGGTGGCGTGGAGCATCGCGGTGCCCGTGCCCGAGGCGCCGGTGCCCGACCGGCTGGCCGAGGCACCGGTCCTCGACGACCCGGTGTGCCTGGGCACCGGCCGGTTGCCGTCCTCGCTCACCATCGAGGGCGAGCCGGTCGCGGTGCCCTTCCGGCTGCAGCCGGTGCCGGACTGCTGCCGGTGATGAGTTTCCGCGCCCGGCACCCGTCACACCTGCGACGGGACACCATGGGGCGGAAGGATGACGTGATGAGTGTGGATACGCGGCTGGAGGAGCTGGGCGTGGGCGGTGGCGGTCTGGGCGAGGTCGACGAGCCGGCGTTCTCGGGGCTGGCCGAGCGGCACCGACGTGAGCTGCACGTGCACTGCTACCGGATGCTCGGGTCGTTCGAGGACGCCGAGGACACCGTGCAGGAGACGTTCCTGCGCGCCTGGCGGCGGCGGGAGACCTTCGAGGGGCGGTCGACGTTCCGGGCCTGGCTCTACCGGATCGCCACCAACGCCTGCCTCGACCTGCTCGCGCAGCGTCGGCCGGAGCCTGCGACCGGCGGCGAGGTGCTGTGGCTGCAGCCCTACCCCGACCGGCTGCTCGACGAGCTGCCCGCGGTCGACACGGACGGTCCGGAGACCGTCGCCGTCGCGCGGGAGACGATCGAGCTGGCGTACCTCGTCGCGGTGCAGCACCTCGCGCCCCGCCCGCGGGCCGTGCTGATCCTGCGGGACGTGCTCGGCTGGCCGGCCAAGGAGGTCGCGGAGCTCCTCGGGGACTCCGTCAACTCCGTGAACAGCGCGCTGCAGCGGGCCCGCGCCGGCATGCGGGAGCACCTGCCCGCCGAGCGGCAGGACTGGACCGGCGGCGAGGAGGACACGGAGACGCGCGACCTGATCCGTCGCTTCACCGACGCGAGCGTGGCCACGGACGTCGAAGCGCTCGCCACCATGCTGCGGGACGACGTCCGCTGCTCGATGCCGCCCACCCCGGGCCTGTACGTCGGCCGCGACGCGGTGGTCGGCAGCTGGGTCGAGGACGGCTTCGAGGGCATGCAGGGCCTGCGCGGCGTCCTGACCTCCGTGAACCGGCAGCCGGCCATCGCGTTCTACCTGTGGCACCCGGAGGAGGAGGCGTACCTGCCGCTGACGATCGACGTGCTGCGGATCACCGGCGGGGCGATCACCGAGATCCTCACCTTCCACGACGACCAGTTCCCGCGGCTCGGGCTGCCGGAGCGCCTGCCGGCCGACGGCACGGAGACACACCCATGAGAGCCGTCAGGCCGGGTGCTCGGCGGCCAGCGCGGCGTACCCCGGCTTGACGACCTCGTCGATGATCCTGAGCCGCTCGTCGAACGGGAGGAACGCCGACTTCATCGCGTTGATGGTGAACCAGCGCAGCTCGTCGAAGCCGTAGTCGAACGCCTCCACCAACGCATGCATCTCGCTGGTCATCGAGGTCTGGCTCATCAGCCGGTTGTCGGTGTTCACGGTGACCCGGAAGCGCAGCTTCGTCAGCAGTCCGATCGGGTGCTCGGCCACCGAGGGGGCGGCGCCGGTCTGGATGTTGGAGGCCGGGCACATCTCGAGCGGGATCCGCTTGTCCCGGACGTAGGACGCCAGCCGGCCGAGCTCCACCGACCCGTCGTCGCGCACGGTGATGTCGTCGATGATCCGGACGCCGTGACCGAGCCGGTCGGCGCCGCACCACTGGATCGCCTCCCAGATCGACGGCAGCCCGAAGGCCTCGCCGGCGTGGATCGTGAAGTGGGAGTTCTGGCGCTGGAGATACTCGAAGGCGTCGAGGTGCCGGGTGGGCGGGAAGCCGGCCTCGGCGCCGGCGATGTCGAAGCCCGCGACGCCCCGGTCGCGCCAGGAGATGGCCAGCTCGGCGATCTCCATCGAGCGGGCAGCGTGCCGCATCGCGGTGAGCAGCTGCCGGACCACGATCGTGCCGCCGGCCGCGGCCATGCCCTCCTCGAAGCCGCGCTGGACCGCATCGACCACCTCGTCGAGGGTCAGGCCCTTCGCCACGTGCTGCTCGGGGGCGTAGCGGACCTCGGCGTAGACCACGCCGTCCGCGGCCAGGTCCTCCACGCACTCCCGAGCGACGCGTGAGATCGCCGGTCCGGTCTGCATGACGGCGACGGTGTGGTCGAAGGTCTCCAGGTAGCGCACCAGCGAACCGGAGTCGGCCGACTCCGCGAACCAGCGGCCCAGCGACTCCGCGTCGGCCGCGGGCAGCTCGTGGCCGCAGTCGGCGGCCAGGTCGAGGATCGTCTGGGGCCGCAGGCCGCCGTCGAGGTGGTCGTGGAGCAGCACCTTGGGGGCACGGCGGACGTCGTCGCGGGAGGGACGGGCGGTGGACCGGCTGTTGAACATCGGCCCATCCTTCCACCACCCACCCCGGCACCACGAGGGGTGGCACCGGGACCGGCTGGTGGCGACGGTAGTTTCGGGCCCGGAGCAACCGACCCCGAGGAGCAGCCATCCATGCGCGTGTTCACCAGCCTTGACGAGGTGGCCGAGGCCGCCGACAGCGAGATCGGCTCGTCCGAGTGGCTCGAGATCGACCAGCAGCGGGTGAACCTCTTCGCCGACGCCACCGACGACCACCAGTGGATCCACGTCGACCTCGACAAGGCGAACGCCGGCCCGTTCGGCGGGCCCGTCGCGCACGGCTACCTCACGCTCTCGCTGCTGCCGTTCCTCGGCAGCCAGGTGATGACGTTCGAGACCCCTGGCGCCCGGCTCAACTACGGGCTCAACAAGGTCCGCTTCCCCCACCCGGTGCGGGTCGGCAGCCGGGTGCGCGCCCACGTCTCCGTCGGCGAGGTCACCGAGCTGCCCACCGGCAAGCAGGTGCTGCTCGGCTACACCATCGAGATCGAGGGCCAGGCCAAGCCGGCCTGCGTCGCCGAGACCGTCGTACTCCTGCTGGCCTGAGGCTGCCGGCTCCGACCGTCAGCTGATGCGATCGATGAGCAGGGGGCCGGGGGTGTACGCCGTGCCCTCGGGTGCGATGTCGTAGCCACCCTCGAGCGAGGCGAGGGCCCGCTCGAACCGGGCCGGTTCGTCGGTGAGCAGCGTGAACAGCGGCGCCCCCTCGGTGACGGTGTCGCCGGGGCGGGCGTGCCAGACCACGCCGGCCCCCGCCTGCACCGCCGCGCCCGCCTTCTCGCGACCCGCGCCGAGGCGCCAGGCGGCTGTGCCGACCGCCATCGCGTCGAGGCGGGTCAGCACCCCGGACGACGGCGCGGCCGCGACGTGCTGCTCCCGGGCCGTCGGAAGCGGTGCGTCGGGGTCGCCGCCCTGGGCGCGGATCATGTCCTTCCAGGCGTCCATCGCGCGGCCCGAGGCGAGCGCTTCGGCCGGGTCGACGTCGGTCACCCCCGCCCCGGCGAGCATCTCGCGGGCCAGCGCAAGGGTCAGCTCCACCACGTCGGCGGGGCCGCCGCCGGCGAGCACCTCGACCGACTCGGCGACCTCGATCGCGTTGCCGGCGGTCAACCCGAGCGGGGTGGACATGTCGGTGAGCAGGGCGACGGTACGGACCCCCGCGTCGGTGCCGAGACCGACCATCGTGTCGGCGAGCTCGCGGGCCTTGGCGAGGTCCTTCATGAAGGCGCCGGTGCCGACCTTGACGTCGAGGACCAGCGAACCGGTGCCCTCGGCGATCTTCTTCGACATGATCGAGGACGCGATCAGCGGGATCGCCTCGACGGTGCCGGTCACGTCGCGCAGCGCGTAGAGCTTCTTGTCGGCCGGGGCCAGGCCGTCACCGGCGGCGCAGACGACCGCGCCGACCGACTCGAGCTGGGCGAACATCTCCGCGTTGGTGAGCGCGGCCCGCCAGCCGGGGATCGCCTCGAGCTTGTCGAGCGTGCCGCCGGTGTGGCCGAGGCCGCGGCCCGAGAGCTGCGGAACGGCCACGCCGCAGGCTGCGACGAGAGGCGCCAGCGGCAGGGTGATCTTGTCGCCGACGCCGCCGGTGGAGTGCTTGTCCGCGGTCGGCCGCGAGAGCGTGGAGAAGTCCATCCGCTCCCCCGACGCGATCATCGCGCCGGTCCAGCGCGCGATCTCGCGGCGATTCATGCCGTTGAGCAGGATCGCCATCGCCAGCGCCGACATCTGCGCGTCGTCGACCTCGCCGCGCGTGTAGGCGTCGATCACCCAGTCGATCTGGCTGTCGCTCAGCTCACCGTGGTCGCGCTTGGCGAGGATGACCTCGACGGCGTCGTGGGCGGCGGCAGGGGTGCGCTCAGGCATGACTTCCTCTCACGGGCACGCTGCGGTGACCCCGCAGCACGAAGGTTCCCCGGCTCACCGGCTCGTCGGCCAGCTCGAGGTCGGGGAAGGTGTCGAACAGCTGCGGCACGGACTCGGCGAGCTCCATGCGGGCCAGGGGAGCGCCGAGGCAGAAGTGCACGCCGACGCCGAAGGCCAGGTGATTGTTGGGACTGCGGGCGACGCGGAACTCGTCCGGCTCGTCGAAGACGGCAGGGTCCCTGTTGGCAGCCCCGAGCAGCGCCGCGATCTTCTGCCCTGCTTCGACCGTGACGTCGCCGACCCGCACGTCCTCGGTGGCGGTGCGCTCGAAGAGCTGCAGCGCGGAGTCGAACCGCAGCATCTCCTCCACCGTCGCGGGCACGTCCGGGCCGGGCCGGAGGCCGCGCTGCAGCATGGCGGTCAAGCCGTTGCCGAAGACGTTCACCGACGCCTCGTGACCGGCGTTGAGCAGCAGCACGACGGCGGCCACCACCTCGTCCTCGGAGAGCTCGGTGGCCACCAGGTCGGTGATCAGGTCGTCGGCCGGCGAGGAGCGACGCTCGCCGACCAGGTCGCGGACCAGCGCGGCGAAGTCGACCGCGGCGCTCACGGCGTCGTCGACGGTCTGCTGGGTCGGCGCGACCTCGTACATCTTCACGATCGCCTGCGACCAGGCGCGCAGGTCGGGCGCGTGGGAGCGCGGCACCCCGAGCAGGTCGGCGATGACGAGCACCGGCAGCGGCTCGGCGTAGTCCGCGATCACGTCGAAGCCATCGGGGTCCACGTCGTCGAGCAGGGTGGCCGCCAGCTCCCGCACGCGTGGCCTGAGACGCTCCACGTGGCCCCGGGCGAACGCCGAGGCGACCGGGCGTCGCAGCCTCGTGTGCTCCGGCGGTTCGTTCTCCATCATCTGGTTGCGGTGCAGCAGGTTGAACGGCTCGAGGTAGTCCAGCGGTTCCCGGTCCCTCCACAGCCTCCCGAGCCGACGGTCGCGCTGGACCTGCCCGACCGTCGCGTGGGTGAAGGTCAGGAACATCCCGGACGGTTCGTGCCAGGCGATCGCCCCCTGTTCCCGCTCCGCCGCGAAGTGCGGGTACGGGTCGGCGACGACGTCCGGCGCGGTCAGGTCAAGAGAGGTCGAGCGCATCGGGTCCGAACGCATCTGGTAGCACCTCGGTCATCGGCCTGACCCCCGAGACGGTCATCAGCTGCAGGTCGGGCCCGCCGTTCTCGAACAGCAGCTGGCGGCAGCGCCCGCACGGCATCAGGACCTCGCGGTTGCCGTTGACGCACACGAAGTGGGTGAGCCTTCCCCCACCGGTGATGTGCAGCTGTGAGACGAGCCCGCACTCCGCGCACAGGGCCACGCCGTACGCCGCGTTCTCGACGTTGCAGCCCGTCACCAGGCGGCCGTCGTCGACCAGCGCGGCGGCGCCGACCGGGAACCCGGAGTACGGCGCGTAGGCGTGGCCCATCGCCTCCACGGCCCGCTGGGTCAAGGCGTCCCAGTCGACCTCGGTCCCCGGCATCAGCCGGCCGATCCCTTCCGGTAGATCTGCCCGTCGGCGGCGGGCATCCGCAGCTTCTGGGCCGACACCGACAGGACCAGCAGCGTGGCGACGTACGGCGCCATGCCGGTGAACTCGCGGGGCACCTCGTCGGTCGCGAGGTACCACCAGACGCTGAGCGCCGCGGCGACCAGTGCTGCCACGGCCTGGATCATCGCGGTACGGCGGAACTGGACGAAGGCGACCCAGACCAGGACCACGGCGATCACCAGGAGCAACGCGTGCAGCGACTCCTCACCGTTGCGGAGCTGGACGGCCTGGGTGTAGCCGAACAGGCCGGCGCCGATGAGCAGACCGGTCGGACGCCAGTTGCCGAAGATCATCGCGGCCAGGCCTATGTAGCCCATGTTGTTGGTCATGCCGTTCTGGTAGCCGCTCGACGACACCATCGCGAGGAAGGCGCCCGCAAAGCCGGCCAGGGAGCCCGAGACGGTGACGGCGATGAACTTGTAGAGGTAGACGTTGATGCCCAGGGACTCCGCCGCCGAGGGGGCTTCGCCGGTGGACCTGATCCGGAGGCCGAACGACGTCTTCCACAGCACGAACGCCGTGAGCGGGACGAGCGCCAGCGCAAGCAGGGTCAGCAGTGACATCCGGTTGACGAGCACGCCGAACAGGGAGAAGAAGTCGGACACGAGGAACCACTTCCGGTCCTCCATGTCGCCGGCGAAGTCCGCGAGCGGCCCGATCGTGATCGTCGGCACCGAGGGCAGTGGTGGCGACTGGGTCGGGCCACCGCCGGGGAGGTTGGTGAAGAACTCCTCGGCCAGGAACGCCGCCAGACCGGCCGCGATGATGTTGATCGCGACGCCGGAGACGATGTGGTCGACGCCGAACAGCACCGTGACCACCGCGTGCAGGACGCCGCCGATGGCACCGAAGGCGATGGCGCCCAGGATGCCGGCCACGACGCCGTAGTTGTAGGCGAAGTACCCGGCACCGAGGGTGCCCAGGATCATCATGCCTTCGAGGCCGATGTTGACCACGCCGGCGCGCTCCGACCACAGGCCGCCGAGACCGGCCATCAGGATCGGGACCGAGGCGATCAGCGCGGCGCGCAGCGCACCGGTGGAGTTGACGTCGTCCGCGCCCGTGACCTGGCGGCACAGGGCGACGAGCACGAACGCGGCGAGGAAGTACCCCCCGAGTCTCAGGAACCGGTTCTGCGGCTCGGGAGCCGGCCCGGCGGACGGCGGGGTGGTGCCGGCGGTGGGGACGACGACGCTCATGCCCGGGCCTCCTCGGGTCGGGCGGCCGCGACTTGCTCGGCGACGGTGGACTGCTCGATGGCGACGCGGTAGCGGCGGACCACCTCGTAGGCGATCACCACGGCGAGCACGATGATGCCCTGGGTGACCGCCACGATGTCCGGGCTGACCCCGGCCAGGATGTTGAGGACGTTGCCCTGCTCGGCGATGAACGAGAAGATCAGCGCGCCCAGGAAGATCCCGATCGGGTGGTTGCGGCCGAGCAGCGCGACCGCGATGCCGGCGAAGCCGATGCCGGTCTGGAAGGACGTGCCGTAGTTGTGGGCCTGGCCGAAGAGCACCGGCATGCCGATGAGTCCGGCGACGGCGCCCGAGAGCAGCATCGAGATGACCACCATCCGCTTGACGTCGACGCCCGCGGCGACCGCGGCCGACTCGGAGCGGCCGGTGGCGCGCAGGTTGAAGCCGAAGCGGGTGTCGTTGAGCAGCACGTGGAAGGCGATGCCGATCACGACCGCCAGGATCAGCAGACCGTAGAGCTTCGCCGGGGTGTCGCCGAACGGTTGGAACCCGCCGACCCAGCTCACCTCGGGGACCGTCTTGGTGCTGGTCGACACGCCGGTGGTGACGCCGACCTTGCCGATCAGGTAGCCCACGAGCAGGCCGGCGATCGCGTTCAGCATGATCGTCGAGATGACCTCGCTGACACCGCGGGTGACCCGCAGCAGGCCGGCGATGCCGGCCCACAGCGCCCCGGCGACCATCGCCACCACGATGGCCAGCACCGTGTTGGCCTTGCCCGGGAGCCAGGCCTCGCCGGCGACCACCGCGGCGGCGAACGCGCCGATGCGGTACTGGCCCTCGACGCCGATGTTGAACAGGTTCATCCGGAAGCCGATGGCGGCCGCGATGCCTGAGAGGTAGAGGATGCCGGTGCCGTTGAGGATGTTGACGAGCTGGCGGCTCTCCGGCCAGGTCAGCATCGTCTCCCAGAACGCGGCGACGTCGTTGCCGGTCGCGGCCAGCAGGAGGGTGGCGCAGAGCGCGGCGATCGCAAGGGCGAGCACCGGGGCGGCCACGGCCAGCCCGAGGCGCTTGGCGGGGTTCACTGCACGTCTCCTGCTCCGGTCATGGCGGACCCGAGGTCCTGGGGCGTCACGGTCTGCGGGTCGAAGGTGCCGACCAGGCGTCCGCGGAGGATCACCTGGATGGTGTCGGACAGCCCGATCAGCTCGTCGAGGTCGGCGGAGATGAGCAGCACCGCCAGGCCCTCGCGTCGGGCGGCCCGGATGTGGTCCCAGATCTGCGCCTGGGCGCCCACGTCGACACCCCGGGTCGGGTGGGCGGCGATCAGCAGCAGGGGATCGCTGGACATCTCGCGGCCGACGATGAACTTCTGCTGGTTGCCGCCCGAGAGCGCCCGGGCGGTGGTGTCCGCGCCGGGCGTGCGGACGTCGTAGGCCTCGATGATGCGCTCGGCGTCGCCGCGGGCGCCGCGGCGGCTGATCCAGCCCTTCCGCACGCTCGGCGGTCGGGTCTGGTGCCCGAGGATGCGGTTCTCCCAGAGCGGCGCGTCCAGCAGCAGCCCGTGCCGGTGCCGGTCCTCGGGGATGACACCGACGCCGGCCTCGCGGCGGCGCCGCGTCGGCCACTCGCTGATGTCCTCCTCACGAAGCATGACGATGCCCTTGGACGTCGGCAGCATGCCGACGATCGCCTCGACCAGCTCGGTCTGACCGTTGCCCTCGACCCCGGCGATGCCGAGCACCTCACCGGCGTGGATGGTCAGGTTGATGTCGCTGAGGAGCGGGCGGCCGGAGGAGTCGACGATCTCGAGGTTCTCGACCCCGAGCACGGGACGGTCGGTGACCGTGGAGTCCTCGGTGCTCGGCGAGGGCAGCTCGCTGCCCACCATCAGCTCCGCGAGCTCCCGGGAGCTGACCTCCGTCGGCTTCACCGTGGAGACCGTGGTGCCACGCCGGATGACGGTGATGTCGTCGGCGACCTTGAGCACCTCGTCGAGCTTGTGGGAGATGAAGATCAGGGTGTGGCCCTCGGCCTTGAGCTCGCGCAGGTTGTCGAACAGCGCGTCGACCTCCTGGGGCACCAGGACCGCGGTGGGCTCGTCCAGGATGATGACCTTGGCGCCGCGGTAGAGCACCTTCAGGATCTCGACCCGCTGCCGTTCGCCGACGCCCAGCGTCTCGACCAGCTCGTCCGGGTCGAGCCCGAAGCCGTACTGGTTGGAGATCGCCTCGACCTCCGCGCGGGCCTCGCCACCGATGCCGTGCAGCTTCTCGGCGCCGAGCACGACGTTCTCGAGGACCGTCAGGTTGTCGGCGAGCTGGAAGTGCTGGAAGACCATGCCGATGCCGCGCGCGATGGCGTCGGACGGCGTGGAGAAGGTGGCGGGCCGGCCGTCGACCTCGATGGTGCCCTCGTCCGGCTTCTGGACGCCGTACAGGATCTTCATCAGCGTCGACTTGCCCGCGCCGTTCTCACCCACCAGTGCGTGGATGGTGCCGGCGGGGATGGTGAAGGAGACGTCGTGGTTGGCGATGACGCCCGGGAAGCGCTTGCCGATCCCGGTGACCCGGACTGCGTCGGTGGTGGACGGCGCGTGCGCCAAGGACGTCATTGTCCCTCCTCAAAGTAGCGAGCCCGGGCCCCAACGTATCGTCTGGGCCCGGACTCGCGACGGATGGTGCGTGTCGATCAAGGTGTCAGCTGGCGGGCGCCGTGGGCACCGTGACCTCGCCGCTCTTGATCTGTTCGGCGGCGGCGTCGATCTGGTCCTTGATGTCGTCCACGAAACCACCGGAGGTGGAGTAGCCGACACCCTCGGACGCGAGGTCGTAGGTGACGTTGCCCGAGGGCGACTCGCCGTCGTCGTTGGCCTTGATGTAGTCGAACACCGCGGTGTCGATGCGCTTGAGCATCGAGGTGAGGATGAACGGCTTCTGGTCCTCCGACGCCGTGAGGTACTGGTCGGAGTCGACGCCGATCGCCAGGTTGCCCTCGCCAGCGGCCTCGACGGCCTCGAACACGCCGTTGCCCGACTTGCCGGCGGCGTGGTAGATGACGTCGGCGCCCTTGTCGAGCTGGCCCCCGGCGGCGAGCTTGCCACCGGCCGGGTTCTCGAAGCCCGTCTTGCCGTCGTTCGGGTCCTCGGTGAGGTACTTGACCTCGACCTTGATGCTCGGGTCGACGGACTTGACGCCGGCGGTGAAGCCGGCCTCGAACTTCTTGATCAGGTCGCCGTGGGTGCCGCCCACGAAGCCGACGTGCTTGGCCTTCGTCTTGAGCGCGGCTGCCACACCGACGAGGTAGGAGCCCTGCTCCTCGGCGAAGGTCAGGTCGACCAGGTTCTCCAGCGGGGTGTCACCCACCAGGAACTGGCTGTAGCCGTCGATGACCGCGAAGTTGGTGTCCGGGAACTCGGTGGCGACCTTGGCGGCGGCGGGCGAGTAGATGAACCCGACCGCGACGACCGGGTTGAAGCCCTGGTCGGCGAGGGTGCGCAGGCGCTCCTCACGCGTGGTGTCGTTCTCACCAGCGGCGGCCTTGGCCTCGGTGCAGGAGGCGTCGAGCTCGTCGATCGCCTTGTCCATGCCGGCCCAGGCCGAGTCGTTGAAGGATCGGTCACCGCGACCGCCCACGTCATAGGCGATGCCGACCTTGGATCCGTCGCCGCCTGCCTCGCAGCCCTGGGCTTCCGAGTCGCTGCCGCTGCTGTCGTCGTTGCCGCATCCGGCGAGCGTCAGGGACGCCACCAGTGCTACGGCTGCAATCTTGCTGAACCTGCGCAAGACGCCTCCCTTGAAAGTGACTGAAAAAAGAAATGCGTCATCCTGGTGGGACGCACGGTGCGGGCTCACCCTAAGGGAGAAGTCACTGTGATCCGGCACATGTTGGCCGAACTGTTACCCGCGGGTCTCAGCCGTGCTCGATCGCGCCCAGCGCGACCTCCGCGAGCACCCGCGCCCCGATCGCGGTGGCCCGCTCGTCCACCCGCAGGTCACCGCGGTGGAGGTCGTACGTCGCGCCTCCGGGCGTGCGGGTGCCGAGGCGACCCATCGCCCCGGGCATCCGGTCGAGGTACCAGCCGAAGTCCTCCCCGCCGAGGCTCTGCTGGGTGGGCACGTGACCCACCTCGGTGAGCACCCGGTCGACCGCGCGGCCGAGCAGGACGGTGGAGACGTGCTCGTTGACGACCGGCGGCACGCCGCGCTGGTAGGTCACCTCGGCGCTGACGCCGTACGGCTCGACGATCTGGCCGACCAGCTCGCGGACCAGCTTCTCCGCGTCCACCCAGGCGACGGCGTCGAGCATGCGCACGGTGCCGGCCACCCGTCCTGAGGCGGGGATGACGTTGTGGGTGGAGCCGGCCTGCACGAGTCCCCACACCACGCTGACGCCGGCGCGCGGGTCGAGCCGGCGGGACAGGATGCCCGGGAGCTCGGTGACCAGCTTGCCGAGCGCGAAGGTGAGGTCCTCGGTGAGGTGCGGCCGGGAGGTGTGCCCGCCTCGGCCCCGGAGCTGGACGCTGATCGCGTCGGCGGCGCCGGTGAGGGGGCCCTCCCGCAGCCCGACCTGGCCGACGTCGAGGCTGGGGTCGCAGTGCAGCCCGAACACCCGGGCGACGCCGTCGAGGGCGCCGAGGCTCATCATCTCCAGGGCACCGCCGGGCATCACCTCCTCGGCGGGCTGGAAGAGCAGCCGCACCCGTCCCTGGAGCCGGCCGGCGGCGTGGGTCTCGGCCAGCGCCAGGCCGGCGCCGACCAGCGCGGCGGCGTGCACGTCGTGGCCACAGGCGTGCGCGACTCCGGGAACTCGACTGGCCCAGGAGTCGTCGGTGCGGTCGTCGACCGGGAGCGCGTCCAGGTCGGCGCGCAGGGCGACCAGCGGACCGCTCTCCCCCACCTCGGCGATCAGGCCGCTGCGGGGCAGCCGGCGGACGCGGAGGCCCGCCTCCTCGAGACGGGTGGCGATCAGCTCCGTCGTGCGCACCTCGCTCCACGACAGCTCGGGATAGGCGTGCAGCTCGCGCCGCAGCTCGGTGAGCTCGTCGTCGAGCTTGTCGATCGACTCGGCGATCAGGGCGCTGGGGAAGGACATGTTCCCGTCAGGATACCGGCGGTTCGGGGCGGGCGCGTCCGGGTCCACCGTCCCGGTCGTACGCCGCGAGGATGCGGTCGGCGGCCACCGGCGCGGTGAGCTCCCCCGCCAGCACCGCCGCGCGGACCTCCTGGCGGACCGCGGCCACCGGTGCGGAGTGCCGCAGCCGCTGCTCGAGCTCGTCCCGGACCAGGGCCCAGGTGAAGTCGAGCTGCTGCCCGGCGCGCTTGCGGGCGAGACCGTCCTCGCCGAGGTGCTCGCGGTGGGCGAGCACCCGCTTCCAGAGGTCGTCGACGCCGGTGTTCTCCAGGGCCGAGCAGGTCACCACCGGCGGCGCCCACTCGTCGCGGCCACGGACCAGGCGCAGCGCGCCGGCCAGCTCGCGGGCGGCCATCCGGGCCTCCTGCTCGCGGTCGCCGTCGGCCTTGTTGACCGCGATCACGTCGGCGATCTCGAGGATGCCCTTCTTGATGCCCTGCAGCTGGTCGCCGGTGCGGGCCAGCGTCAGGAACAGGAACGTGTCGACCATCCCGGCCACGGTGATCTCCGACTGGCCGACGCCGACGGTCTCGACGACCACCACGTCGTACCCCGCCGCCTCCAGCACCGTCATCGCCTGGGAGGTGGCGCGGGCGACCCCGCCGAGGGTGCCGGCCGCGGGCGAGGGCCGGATGTAGGCGTCCGGGTCGACCGAGAGCCGGGCCATCCGGGTCTTGTCGCCGAGGACCGAGCCCCCGGTGCGGACCGAGGACGGGTCCACCGCGAGCACGCCGACGCGGTGACCGGCGGAGGTCAGGTTGCCGCCGAAGGCCTCGATGAAGGTGGACTTGCCCACTCCGGGGACACCGGAGATGCCGATCCGCACGCTGGTGGCACCCGCCGGCGATGCCAGCTCGGTCAGCAGCTCGCGCGCCGCGGTCCGGTGGTCCGGGCGGGAGGACTCCACCAGCGTGATCGCCCGGGACACCGCGGCCCGCTGCCGGTCGCGGATCCCCGCGACCAGGGCCGGCACGTCGACCGGGCGCCGACCGCCGACCGGGGAGCCGCTCACTCGTGCGCCGAGAGCTTGTCCAGCAGGTCCAGCGCGGACTCCGCGATGACCGTGCCGGGCAGGAACACCGCGGCCGCACCCATCTCCTTGAGCGTGGCCACGTCGTCGGGCGGGATCACGCCGCCGATGACGACCATGATGTCGCCTCGCCCCTGGTCGGTGAGCGCCTGGCGCAGCGCCGGCAGCAGCGCCAGGTGCCCGGCGGCCAGCGAGGAGACGCCGACGATGTGCACGTCGGCGTCGACCGCCTGCTGGGCGACCTCCTCGGGCGTGGAGAACAGCGGCCCGACGTCGACGTCGAAGCCCATGTCGGCGAAGGCGGTGACCACGACCTTCTGGCCCCGGTCGTGACCGTCCTGGCCCATCTTGGCGACGAGGATGCGGGGCCGGCGGCCCTCCTGCTCCTCGAACGTCGCGGTGGCGTCGAGCACGGCCTGCACCTTGACGTCGGTGACGGAGGCGGCCTCGTCGCGGTACACACCGGAGATCGTACGGATCACGGCCTGGTGCCGGCCGTAGACCTTCTCCAGCGCGTCGGAGATCTCGCCCACCGTGGCCTTGGCCCGCGCCGCGTCGACGGCGAGCGCCAGCAGGTTGCCGTCCATGCCGGCCGGACCGTGCTCCGCGCCCCGCTCGGCGGAGTTGGTCAGCGCCTCGAGGGTCCGGCGTACGTCGTCGTCGTCGCGCTCGGCGCGGAGCCGCTCGAGCTTGGCGATCTGCTGGGCGTAGACCGACTCGTTGTCGACCCGGAGGACGTCGAGCGGGTCCTCGTCGGCGAGCCGGTAGGTGTTGACGCCGATGACCGCCTGGCCGCCGGAGTCGATCCGGGCCTGGGTGCGGGCGGCCGCCTCCTCGATGCGCATCTTGGGGATGCCCTGCTCGATGGCCTTCGCCATGCCGCCGGCCCGCTCGGCCTCCATGATGTGGCCCCACGCGCGCTCCGCGAGGTCGTGGGTGAGCCGCTCGACGTAGTAGGAGCCCGCCCAGGGGTCGATGGTGCCGGTGGTGCCGGACTCCTGCTGGAGCAGCAGCTGGGTGTTGCGCGCGATCCGGGCCGAGAAGTCGGTGGGCAGCGCGATCGCCTCGTCGAGGGCGTTGGTGTGCAGGGACTGGGTGTGCCCCTGGGTCGCCGCCATCGCCTCGATGCAG
This sequence comes from uncultured Actinomycetota bacterium, assembly GCA_963767955.1. Lineage (GTDB taxonomy): Bacteria > Actinomycetota > Actinomycetes > Propionibacteriales > Nocardioidaceae > Nocardioides. The sequence continues at coordinate 2,276,443 of CAVYGA010000003.1, forward strand.
GTGCGCTGCACGTTGTTGAAGACGTCCTGCGCGGTGAGGGACCAGCCGGAGGTCTGGCTGTGCGTGCGCAGGCTGAGCGACTTGGGGTTCTGCGGGTCGAACTCGCGGACCAGGCGGGCCCAGAGCGCCCGGGCCGCGCGCATCTTGGCGACCTCCATGAAGAAGTTCATCCCGACCGCCCAGAAGAAGCTCAGCCGCGGCGCGAACCGGTCGATGTCCAGGCCGGCGTCGAGGCCGGCGCGGAGGTACTCGACGCCGTCGGCCAGGGTGTAGGCCAGCTCCAGGTCGGCCGTCGCCCCGGCCTCCTGGATGTGGTAGCCCGAGATCGAGATCGAGTTGAAGCGCGGCATGTGCTCGGCGGTGTAGCTGAAGATGTCCGAGATGATCCGCATCGACGGCGCCGGCGGGTAGATGTAGGTGTTGCGGACCATGAACTCCTTGAGGATGTCGTTCTGGATGGTCCCGATGAGCTGTTCCGGCTTCACCCCCTGCTCCTCGGCCGCCACGATGTAGAGCGCCATGACCGGCAGCACCGCGCCGTTCATCGTCATCGACACCGACATCTCGTCGAGGGGGATGCCGTCGAAGAGCGTGCGGGTGTCGTAGATCGAGTCGATCGCCACGCCGGCCATGCCGACGTCCCCGCGGACCCGGGGATGGTCGGAGTCGTAGCCGCGGTGCGTGGCCAGGTCGAACGCGACGCTGAGGCCCTTCTGGCCGGCCGCCAGGTTGCGCCGGTAGAACGCGTTGGACTCCTCCGCGGTCGAGAACCCGGCGTACTGCCGGATCGTCCACGGCTGCGTCGTGTACATCGTCGGGTACGGCCCGCGCAGGAACGGGCTGAGCCCGGGCCAGGTGTCGAGCGCGTCGAGGCCCTCGAGGTGCTCGGGGCCGTAGACGGGCAGGATGTCGATGCCCTCGGGGGCCCGCCACGGCTCCCGGGTCGGCTCCCGACCGGCCGTCCCCGGGCCGGTCGCTGGGCCGGTCGCTGGGGCGGCGTCCAGGGGCAGGCCCGCGAAGCTGTTCGGGATGGTCATCGGAGGGCCTCCCGAGTCCGGTGGAGGAAGGAGAGGGCGTCCACGCCGACCGCGCAGGAGTCGTCGACCTCGATGCCCGTCGGCCTGCCGGCCAGGATCACGTGCCGGGCACCGGCGTCGCGGAGGGCGGCGACCAGCGGCGCACCCCACTCGGCGTACGCCGCGTCGGTGCCGGTGAGGCAGACGACCGGCTGGCCGTCGTAGGCCGCCACGACGGCGTCGAGGCCGTCCGTCGGACCGGCGACGTCGACCGCGACCCCGCCGGCGGCGAACAGGTTGGCGGCGAACGTCGCGCGGGCGGTGTGCGCGGCGACGGTGCCCATCGTGGCCAGGAAGACCGGCCGGTCGGCGGGCTCGTCGCGGAGGGCTTCGTACGCCGCGCCGTAGCGTCGCACCCGGTCGGCACCCGGGAGCGGAGTGCGCTCGGGGAGCCTCTCGGCCAGGTGGGGGAACTCGCTGAGCCCGGTCAGCGGACGGGTCCGGTGCGCGACCTGGTCGTCGCGGACCCCGACCACCTCGTCGATGCGCGCCCGGAGCGAGCCGTCGTCGAGGGCGGCGAGGACGCCCCCGGCCTCCTCGATGCGCCCGAGCTCGGCCCAGGCGGCCCGGGCCAGGTCGTCGGTGAGCTTCTCGACGGCGTAGGAGCCGCCGGCCGGGTCGGCGACCCTGGCGACGTGGGACTCGGAGATCAGCAGCGAGCTGGTGTTGCGCGCGATCCGGCGGGCGAGGGCGTCGGGCGCACCCAGGGGCGCGTCGAACGGGAGGACCGTGACCGCGTCCGCCCCGCCGACACCGGCGGCGAACGCCGCGACGGTGGTGCGCAGCATGTTCACCCAGGGGTCGTACTTGCTCATCATCGGCCGGCTGGTGACCACGTGCTGCCGCTGGCCGCGCCGCATCGGGCGCCGCCCCGCTGAGCTCGGCGACCCGGCTCCACAGCCGCCGGGCGGCGCGCAGCTTGGCGATCGTCGGGAACTGCTCGTCGGTGGCGGCATAGCGGAACTCGAGGACCGCCAGCGCGTCGTCGACGCCCCAGCCCGCGTCGGTGAGCGCGCGGAGGTACGCCGCGCCGACGGCGAGGCTGTAGCCGAGCTCCTGGGCGTCGGACGCGCCGAGGTCGTGGACGGCGGTCGCGTCCACGACCACGCCGAGGGTTCCGGCGGCGCGGGCCAGGCCGGCGACCGTCACGAGGGCGTCGAGGTCGCCGTCGCCGCCGCGGACCCGGTCACCGATCGGGTCGGCGCCGAGGTTGGTGCCGGGCGCGGGCCGGACGGCCCGTTCCTCCAGCACGACGAGCAGGGCGCGGGCGGCGGCGACCGGGTCGGACGGCGCGGACAGCACGACGGGCGCCAGGTCGACGTACACCTTCGCGAGGAGCGCGGCGAGGTCGTCGGGCTCCAGTCCCTGACCGAGCTCCAGCCAGAGCGACGTGGCGCCGTTCTCGAGGTCCGTGAGCAGAGCCTCGGCGGAGGCCCGCGCATGCGGGCCGGCGAAGGTGGGGCGGATGTCCCACCCGATCTCGGGACGCTCCGCCTCCCGGCCGCGGGTGTACGGCGCGGCGCCGGGCTCGCCGGTCGGCGGCAGGCCGTCGAGGTGGTCGCGGATGCCGAGCGGCGCGACCTCGATGCCGTCGAGGGTGGTCCGGGCCAGCTTCTCCCAGACCAGTGCGTCGTCGTCCTCGTCGGTGAGCCGGCGCGCCTTGCGGAGCACCGCCGCGGCGGCCTTCTCCCAGTCGGACCGGACGTGCCGGTCGTCCTCGGCGGCGAGCGCCAGCGAACCCTGGACGGGCTCGAGCTCGGTCGGCTCGTCGAGGCCGCCCTCGATTTCGGTCATGGAGCGACCTTAGGAGTCCCGTCCGCGCACGGCCAGCCAGTGTGATGTTTCCGGCACGCCGGGACAGCCCCAGGAATTCCCCGGGCGGCCGGTGAATTGCTGTCGTGTCAGGGAATGCTTTCCCTGACACGGCATGATTTCCCCGGCCGGCCGGTGATTTCCTCAGATCTCGACGCGCCCGTCGTTGTCCTTGGTGCGGATCCCGATCTTGGAGCCCAGCCAGACCAGGGGGTCGAACTTCCGGTCCACCACGCGCTCCTTCATCGGGATGATCGCGTTGTCGGTGATCTTGATGCCCTCGGGACAGACCTCGGTGCAGCACTTGGTGATGTTGCACATGCCGAGGCCGGCCGCGCCCTGGGCCAGCTCGCGCCGGTCGTGGGTGTCGAGCGGGTGCATGTCCAGCTCGGCGTACCGGAGGAAGAACCGCGGCCCGGCGAAGGCCGGCTTGTTGTCCTCGTGGTCACGGACGACGTGGCAGACGTCCTGGCAGAGGAAGCACTCGATGCACTTGCGGAACTCCTGGCCGCGCTCGACGTCGACCTGCATCATCCGGCGCTTGCCGTCGGCGTCGCGGGGGCCGGGAGCGAACGCGGGCAGCTCCTTGGCCTTCTCGTAGTTGAAGGACACGTCGGTGACGAGATCGCGGATCACCGGGAAGCTCCGCATCGGGGTGACCGTGATCGTCTCCTCCGGGTCGAAGTCCGAGAGCCGGGACATGCACAGGAGCCGCGGCCTGCCGTTGATCTCCGCACTGCACGAGCCGCACTTGCCGGCCTTGCAGTTCCAGCGCACCGCGAGGTCGCCGGCCTGGGTGGCCTGGAGGCGGTGGATGGCATCGAGGACGACCTCGCCCTCCTCCACCTCGACCGTGTAGTCGCCGAGCTCGCCGCCGGACGCGTCACCGCGCCACACGCGCATGTTCAGGTCGTAGCCCATGTCTACTTCCCCCCGTCCTTGTCGTCGGCCGTCCGGTCCGCGGCCGGGGCCGGGTCGAAGTACTTCGTGAGCTCGTCCGGCATCACCGGCAGCGCCTGCTCCGCCAGGTCCACGCCGGTGCCGTCCGCGTCGAGGGTGACCACGAGGTTCTTGGTGCCCCACTCGGGGTTCGGTCCCGGGAAGTCGTCGCGGGTGTGCCCGCCGCGGGACTCCTCGCGGGCCAGCGCGGCCCGGGCGATCGCCTCGCTGACCAGCAGCATGTTGCGCAGGTCGAGGGCGAGGTGCCAGCCGGGGTTGTACTGCCGGTGACCCTCGACCTTCATCGAGGCGGCGCGCACCTTGAACGCCTCGATCGCGGTCAGCGACCGCTCGAGCTCCCCGGCCGTGCGGATGATGCCGACCAGGTCGTTCATCGACTGCTGGAGGTCGGACTGGATCGTGTACGGGTTCTCGCCCCCCTCGACCTCGAACGGCGCGAGGGCGCTCTCCTGGGCGGCCTTCACGGCCGCCTCGTCGATGCGTGGTCGGGTGCCGCCGAGCGAGCTCGAGTACGCCGTCGCGGCCTCGCCGGCCCGCTTGCCGAACACCAGCAGGTCGCCCAGCGAGTTGCCGCCGAGCCGGTTGGACCCGTGCATGCCGCCGGAGCACTCACCCACGGCGTACAGACCGGTGACCGCGCTCTCCTGGGTGTCGGGGTCGACCTCGACCCCGCCCATCACGTAGTGGCAGGTCGGCCCGATCTCCATCGCCTCCGCGGTGATGTCGACGTCGGCCAGCTCCTTGAACTGGTGGTACATCGACGGCAGCCGCTTGCGGATGAACTCGGGGGTACGCCGCGACGCGATGTCGAGGAAGATGCCGCCGTGCGGTGATCCGCGGCCGGCCTTGATCTCGGAGTTGATCGCCCGGGCCACCTCGTCACGCGGCAGCAGCTCGGGGGGACGGCGGTTGTTCTTCTTGTCGTCGTACCAGCGGTCCGCCTCCTCCTCGGTGTCGGCGGTCTCGCTCTTGAAGAACTCCGGGATGTAGTCGAACATGAACCGCTTGCCCTCGGAGTTCTTCAGGATGCCGCCGTCGCCGCGCACCGACTCCGTGACCAGCAGCCCCTTCACCGAGGGCGGCCAGACCATCCCGGTGGGGTGGAACTGCACGAACTCCATGTTGATCAGGGACGCTCCCGACCGCAGCGCCAGCGCGTGGCCGTCCCCGGTGTACTCCCAGGAGTTCGAGGTGACCTTGAAGGACTTGCCGATGCCGCCGGTCGCGAGGATCACCGTCGGGGCCTCGAAGACCACGAACCGGCCGGTCTCGCGCCAGTAGCCGAACGCACCGGAGACGGCCCCGCCTGCGGAGTCGTCCTTGAGCAGGTCGGTGACCGTGCACTCCATGTAGACGTCGATGCCGAGCGCCACGGCGCGCTGCTGGAGCGTCCGGATCATCTCGAGGCCGGTGCGGTCGCCGACGTGGGCGAGGCGGGCGTACTTGTGGCCGCCGAAGTCGCGCTGGGAGATCAGCCCGTCCTCGGTGCGGTCGAACAGCGCGCCCCAGTCCTCGAGCTCCTGCACCCGCTCGGGCGCCTCCTGGGCGTGCAGCTGGGCCATCCGCCAGTTGTTGAGCATCTTCCCGCCACGCATGGTGTCGCGGAAGTGCACCTCCCAGTTGTCCTCGGGCCAGCGGTTGCCCATCGCCGCGGCGATGCCACCCTCGGCCATCACCGTGTGGGCCTTGCCGAGCAGCGACTTGCAGACGATCGCGGTCCGGGCGCCGGCGTCCTGGGCGGCGATCGCCGCCCGCAGCCCCGCCCCGCCGGCGCCGACCACCACCACGTCGTAGGTGTGCCGCTCCATGCCGCCGGGCTCACTGCCGGACATCTGGTTGCCGGTCATCGGGTGCCGGTTCTGTGCCTCACTCATGTGCGCCTTCCGGGGTGGCTCAAAAGAACCTCACGTCGTCGATCACTCCGCTGGCCAGGAGGTAGATGTAGAGGTCCACCAGCGCCACGGAGAAGAGGGAGTACCACGCGTAGCGGCCGTGGTGACCGTTGAGCCGGGACACCCAGGTCCAGAGCCGATAGCGGACCGGGTGCTTCGAGAAGTGCCGCAGCCGGCCGCCGACCGCGTGCCGGCAGGAGTGGCACGACAGGGTGTAGAGCCAGATGAACACGATGTTGATGATCATCAGCACCGTGCCGAGGCCCATGTGGCCCCATTCCTTGTCCTCGTTGCGGAACGCCAGCACGGTGTCGAAGGTGAGCACCAGCCCGACCAGCACGGCGGCGTACCAGAAGTAGCGGTGCGTGTTCTGGAGGATCAGCGGGAAGCGGGTCTCGCCGGAGTAGGCCTGGTGCGGCTCGGCCACGCCGCACGCGGGCGGCGAGAGCCAGAACGCCCGGTAGTAGGCCTTGCGGTAGTAGTAGCAGGTCATCCGGAAGCCCAGCGGGAAGATCAGGATGATCAGCGCCGCCGACCACGGGAACCAGCCGAAGGGCTGCCCGAAGTCGGACGCGCCCTCCACGCAGTCCCCGAGGCAGGGCGAGTAGAACGGCGAGAGGTACGGCGACGCGTAGTAGTCGCGGCCCATGAACGCCCGGACCGTGGCGTAGACGACGAACGCGGAGAACACCACGAACGTCGCCAGCGGCGTCAGCCACCACCGATCGGTGCGCAGGGTCCGTTCCTCGATCGCGGCCCGGGTGGGCCCCTGCACTCCTGCGTCGGTCGACGCCATCGTCACCTCCATGGGCAGTGATGGGGAACACTCTTGCCACACATCGCGACGGGCGACAAGAGGCGCGCCCGACTTGTCCGGGTTCGCGGCCGCCCGGCGCGGGTGTCCTGACCGGTCGGTGGGATTTCACCCGGTGGCCACCCGCACGCGGCACGGCGTTGGGCCGGGGCCGCCAGGCTCGGCGCATGCGGATCGCACTGGTGACCGAGTCCTTCTTTCCTGCCGTCGACAGCACGACGACCACGGTCCGGCAGGTCGCCGACCATCTCGTCGACGCCGGCCACGACCTCCTCCTGGTGGCCCCGGCGCCGGGTCTGACCAGCTACCGCGGCGCGCGGGTCGCCCGGATCGCCTCACCGGACTCCGGGCTGCGGACCGGTCCGCAGGTCCGGGAGGCCTTGGCCGACTTCGCACCCGACCTCGTCCACGTCACCTCACCCGGAAGGGTGGGGCGCAAGGCCCTCAAGCACGCCTCCCGGCTCGGGTTCCCGACGCTCCTGGTGGAGCAGTCGCATGTCCCGGTCGCTGCGGCCGAGCCCTGGTTGCGCAGGTGTCGGTCCCGTGCCGACCACGCGTTGGTGACCAGCCGCTGGATGCACGCCGAGATCGCCGCCGCCGGCGTCGAGGCGCCCCCGGTGTGGTCGCCCGGCGTCGACCTCGCGGCGTACGGCCCGCAGCTGCGCGACGACCGCCTGCACGCCCGCTGGTCGCGGGAGCGCTCCCCCGGCGGTCCTCGTGTGGTGGTCGGCTACGTGGGTGGGCTGTCGCGCCGCCAGGGCGTACGCCGCCTGGTCGAGGTCGCCCGGGTGCCGGGCACCCGGCTCGTCGTCGTGGGCGACGGCCCGCAGCGGCGCTGGCTCGCGGACCGGATGCCGGACGCCACCTTCCCCGGCAGGCTCGCCGGCAGCGACCTGTCCACCGCGCTCGCGACGCTGGACGTGCTGGTGCACCCCGGCGAGGAGGAGACCTGCTGCCACGTCCTCCGCAGCGCGGCCGCCAGCGGCGTCCCGGTCGTCGCCCCCGATACCGGGGGCACCCTCGACGCCGTCCGGCACGGGCGCACCGGGCTGCTCTACGACCCGGCCGACCCTCGCGGCCTCCGCCGGGCAGTGGCCACGCTGGTCGGGGACCCGGACCTACGGGCCGAGCTGGGAGAGCACGCCCGCACCCGGGCCGAGGGCCGGTCCTGGCGGGTCGCGGTCGAGGAGCTGGTCGGCGTGCACTACCCCGAGACCCTGCGCCGCTCGGTGATGAGCACCGCCGCCTGACCGGGCCACCTGCCGCGGGACCCGGCCCGGCTCCGGGGCGGCCCATCTCACACTCCCCGGGGCCCCGGGGCCCCTCGCGGGGGGATAGCGTGGCCCTCGTGGCAACCCCGACCCTCGTCAAAGGCAGCCGGTCGACGCGATCCACGATCGCGCTGAAGCTCCTGATGGCCCTCAGCGGCCTCGTCTTCATCGGCTTCGTGCTGCTGCACATGTACGGCAACCTCAAGGCCTTCGCGGGTCACGACGCGTTCAACGAGTACTCCCACCACCTGCGGGAGTTCGGCGAGCCGATGCTCCCGCACGAGGGACTGCTCTGGATCCTGCGCGCGGTGCTGCTGCTCGCCCTGGTGCTGCACGTCTACGCCGCGGTGGCGCTCTGGCGCCGCGCGGGCAGGGCACGCAGCGTGAGGTACGAGGTCAAGAAGCACGTCGGCTCGACGTACGCCAGCCGGATGATGCGCTGGGGCGGCGTGACGCTGCTGGTGTTCATCGTCTGGCACCTGCTGAACTTCTCCTTCGGCAAGGTCAACGTGGCGGGCGGGGCGACCGACGACCCCTACAACCTGCTCGTCGACTCGTTCGACACCTGGTGGCTGACGCTGATCTACCTGGTCGCGATGGCGATGCTGGGCGCCCACCTGCACCACGGGGTCTGGAGCGCCGCCCAGACCCTGGGCCTGACCAACAGCCCCCGGTCCCGGGCCACCTGGAAGCGGGTCGGCTTCACCCTCGCGGTGATCATCGCCGGCGGCTTCTCGCTGGTGCCGATCTTCGTCCTCGCCGGCGTCATCACCAAGTAAGGGTTCGCTCATGACCGACATGCCTGACACGACCACCACGGCGGACCCCTCCCGCCACGTGGACAGCGACCAGGAGACCGACGACGCCGCCGGCTACTACACCCCCGGTGAGCCGCTGCAGGACACCAAGGCGCCCGGCGGCCCGATCGACGAGCGCTGGGACACGCGCCAGTTCGAGGCCCGGATCGCCAACCCGGCCAACCGCCGCCGCCTCTCGGTGATCGTGGTCGGGACCGGCCTGGCCGGCGCCTCCGCGGCCGCCACCCTGGGCGAGGCCGGCTACGTGGTGAAGTCGTTCTGCTACCAGGACTCCCCGCGCCGGGCGCACTCGATCGCCGCGCAGGGCGGCATCAACGCGGCGAAGAACTACAAGGGCGACGGCGACTCGGTCTACCGGCTGTTCTACGACACCATCAAGGGCGGCGACTACCGCTCGCGCGAGTCCAACGTCTACCGGCTGGCCCAGGTCAGCCGGAACATCATCGACCAGTGCGTCGCCCAGGGCGTGCCCTTCGCCCGGGAGTACGGCGGCCTGCTCGACAACCGCTCGTTCGGTGGCGTGCAGGTGTCCCGCACGTTCTACGCCCGGGGCCAGACCGGCCAGCAGCTGCTGATCGGCGCCTACCAGGCCCTGGAGCGCCAGGTCGCCGCCGGCACCGTCAAGACCTACACCCGCCACGAGATGGTCGAGCTGATCATCGTCGACGGCCGGGCCCGCGGCATCATCGTGCGCGACATGGTCACCGGCGAGATCGAGACCTACTTCGCCGATGTCGTGGTGCTGGCCAGCGGCGGCTACGGCAACGTGTTCTTCCTCTCCACCAACGCGATGGGCTGCAACGTCACCGCCACCTGGCGCGCGCACCGCAAGGGCGCCTTCATGGCCAACCCCTGCTACACGCAGATCCACCCGACCTGCATCCCGGTCTCCGGCACCCACCAGTCCAAGCTCACGCTGATGAGCGAGTCGCTGCGCAACGACGGCCGCATCTGGGTGCCGAAGAAGAAGTCGGACTGCGACAAGCCGCCGCAGGACATCGCCGAGGAGGACCGCGACTACTACCTCGAGCGGATCTACCCGGCGTTCGGCAACCTGGTCCCCCGCGACATCGCGTCCCGCCAGGCCAAGAACATGTGCGACGAGGGCCGCGGTGTCGGGCCCGCGGTGGACGGCGTACGACGCGGGGTCTACCTCGACTTCGCCGAGGCCACCGAGCGGCTCGGCCGCGAGGCGATCGAGAACAAGTACGGCAACCTCTTCGACATGTACGCCCGGATCACCGGCGAGGACCCCTACACGGTCCCGATGCGGATCTACCCGGCCGTCCACTACGTCATGGGCGGCCTCTGGGTCGACTACGACCTGCAGTCCACGATCCCCGGGCTGTTCGTCACCGGTGAGGCCAACTTCTCCGACCACGGCGCCAACCGGCTCGGCGCGTCCGCGCTGATGCAGGGCCTGGCCGACGGCTACTTCGTGCTGCCGAACACCATCCGCGACTACCTCGCCGAGGGCCCGTTCGACAAGATCCCCGTGGACCACCCGGCGGTCGTCGAGGCCCAGCAGTCGGTCGCGTCCCGCATCGAACACTTCATGACCAACAACGGCACCCGCAGCGTCGACTCCTACCACCGCGAGCTCGGCAACATCATGTGGGAGTACTGCGGCATGGAGCGCAGCGAGGACGGGTTGAAGAAGGCGATCGACCTGATCCGCTCGCTCAAGGACGACTTCTGGCGCAACGTGAAGGTGCTCGGCACCGCCGACAGCCTCAACCAGTCGCTCGAGCGGGCCGGCCGGGTGGCCGACTTCTTCGAGCTGGGCGAGCTGATGTGCATCGACGCGCTGAACCGGCGCGAGTCCTGCGGCGGCCACTTCCGGGCCGAGTCGCAGACCGAGGAGGGCGAGGCCCTGCGCCACGACGACCAGTACGCCTACGTGGCGGCCTGGGAGTGGGCGGGCGAGTCGGCGCCGAACGAGATGGCGAAGCCCGTCCTGCACAAGGAGAACCTGACCTACGAGTTCGTCGAGATGAAGGCGCGGAGCTACAAGTGAGACTCACCCTGAAGATCTGGCGCCAGGCGGACACCGCCTCGGCCGGCCGCATGCACACCTACGACGTCGACGACGTGTCCGAGGACATGTCGTTCCTCGAGATGCTCGACGTGCTCAACGAGCGGCTCAACGCGGAGGGCGAGGAGCCGGTGGCCTTCGACTCCGACTGCCGCGAGGGCATCTGCGGCATGTGCGGGCTGATGATCAACGGCGAGGCCCACGGCCCCGAGGTCACCACCACGTGCCAGCTGCACATGCGGTCGTTCCAGGACGGCGAGACGATCACCATCGAGCCGTGGCGCGCCGACGCGTTCCCGGTCCTCAAGGACCTCTGCGTGGATCGCCGGGCGTTCGACCGGATCATCCAGAACGGTGGCTACATCTCGGTGAACACCGGGGCGGCCCCCGACGCGCACGCCACACCGGTGCCGAAGGACAACGCCGACCGTGCCTTCGACATGGCGACCTGCATCGGCTGCGGCGCCTGTGTCGCGGCCTGTCCCAACGGTTCCGCGTCGCTGTTCGTCGGCGCCAAGATCACCCACCTCGGCGAGCTGCCCCAGGGCCAGGCGGAGCGCGACACCCGGGTCGTGAACATGGTGGCCCAGCACGACCACGAGGGCTTCGGTGGCTGCACGAACATCGGCGAGTGCACCGCCGCGTGCCCCAAGGAGATCCCGCTCGACGTCATCTCCCAGCTCAACAAGGACCTGCGCACCGCGATGCGCCACGGTCACTGATCAGGGACGACGCGTCGCCTTCAGCGCCTTGACGCCCAGCGTACCGAGCACCACGGCGATCACGGTGTTGACCACGATCAGCACGGAGTGGGCCACCCAGTAGCCGGTGGCCCGCTCCTCCCCCGACTGGTGTGCACTGATGAGGTTCTTGGTGAACGTCGCGTAGGTCAGCGCGTTCCACGCCGCGATGGCCAGGAACAGGACGGCGTGCCTGCGCTCGAACCTCATGCTCGGTCCTTCCGGTTGACGACGCGGCGTACGACGGCCATCAGCGCCAGCATGCTGGCACCGCCGGCCGCGAAGGCGGTGCGGGAACGGCCCGGGTCGCCGGGCTCGGTGGACACGGTCGGGAGGTCGTGGCTGAACCGCGACGTGGCGTCCTTCATCGCATGCGCCTGCTGGACGCTGTCGCGCGCCGACCGCGCCTCGGGTGATGTCTCGGCCCACGCGGCGGCGTACATCACGAGGCGGGAGAAGTAGTTGATCCAGACCAGCAGGATCAGCGCGACGCCGAACGCCTGCACACCGGGGGAGCCCTGGGTGCCGGCCAGCAGCAGCGACGAGAGCCGCTTGAGCACCTCGAAGCCCAGCGCCCCGAGCAGCGCCCCGGACCACATCGCCCTCGACGGCAGGTCGGGGTCGGCGAGCAGCCGGAACAGGGTGAAGAAGAGCACCATGTTGGAGCCCAGGCCGATCACGACGGTGACCAGCACCAGCAGCGGAGCGAGCTCGGAGCCGAGGCCGATCCAGTCGAGCACCTCGCCGGAGTACGTCGAGACGAACCCCGACACCGCGACGCTCACCACCAGCACCACGCCGATCGTCACCAGCGACAGCAGGTCGCGCAGCTTGCCGATCACGAAGCTGGGCTGCTCCTTGCCGGGGGTCTCGAACATCACCAGCAGCGCGGCACGCATGCCCGACAGCCAGCCCAGCCCGGAGTAGAGCACGCCGGCCAGACCGAGCAGCCCGACGGCGCCCGCGGAGTCCTCGATGGTCTGGAGCGACAGCTGGCCCTCGCCGTTGCCGAGCAGACCCGGCAACACCCCGTTGATCGCGTCGACCAGGTCGGCCCTGGCGCCGGGGTAGACCTGCGACACCCACCCGATGGTGAAGAACGCGAGCGCCATGATCGGGAAGAACGACAGGAACGCGAAGTAGGTCACCGCGCCGGCCTGGAGGGTACCCTTCACGTTGCCGTAGTGCCCGACCATCCGGACGAGGTGGTCGACCAGGGGACGGCGCTCCCGCAGGTCGTCGACCCGTCGAGTGAGACGCTCCTTCAGCGAGGCCACGAGGTCAGGTCACCGCCGGCGCGGGCTGCAGCTCGAACGACCGGTCCGGCTGCCAGCCCACCTCGTCGTCGTGGACGTAGAGGTGGAAGTCGGTCACCGGGAACACGCACTCGAACGCGGAGAGCTCCTCGAAGGCCCGGTCGAGCTCGGGGTCCGCGAGGTGGTGCGCGATGGTCACGTGCGGGTGGTAGGGGAAGCTCAGGTCGACGGCCAGCGGGCCACGGCGTACGTCGGCAGCCAGCTGCTCGCACTGCGAGATGCCCTCGACCAGCGTCACGAACACCACCGGGGAGACCGGCCGGAAGGTGCCCGTGCCGCGCAGGTGCACGACGAAGGCCCGGTGACCGGCGGCGACGTCGGCGAGGTGACCGTCGAGCTCGGTGCGGTCGTCGAGCTCGGTGGGCGGGACCAGGGTGATGTGCGTCGGGATCTTCGCGGCGGTCGTGTCCCCGATCGAGGCCCGGTAGTGCTGCAGCTGGCTCGCCCAGGGCTCCGGGATCGCGACGGCTACTCCGATGGTCGGCACGCGCTCGACCCTACCGAGTGCGGGGTGCGACGAAGCCCACCCGCTCGTAGACGTCGGCCAGGGTCTTCTCGGCCACCGCGGCGGCCTGCTCGGTCCCGTCGGCCAGGATGTCGCCCAGCGCCTGCTCGTCCTCGAGCAGCTCCAGGGTCCGGTCGCGGAACGGCGTCACGAACTCGACCACCACGTCCGCGAGGTCCTTCTTCAGGTCCCCGTAGCCCTTGCCCTCGTAGGTCGCCACCAGGTCATCGATGCCGCGGCCGGTGAGCGAGCCGAAGATCGTCAGCAGGTTGGAGATGCCCGGCTTGGCCTCGGCGTCGAAGCGGACCACGCTGTCGGAGTCGGTGACCGCGGATCGGATCTTCTTGGCGCTCACCTTGGGGTCATCGAGCATCTCGATGATCCCGCCCGGCGACGACGCGGACTTCGACATCTTGGCGGTGGGCTCCTGCAGGTCGAGGATCTTGGCGGTCGACTTGAGGATGTAGGGCTCGGGCAGCCGGAAGGTCTTCTTGTAGCGGTGGTTGAACCGCTGGGCGAGGTCGCGGGTCAGCTCGAGGTGCTGGCGCTGGTCCTCGCCGACGGGCACGAAGTGCGGTCGGTAGAGCAGGATGTCGGCGGCCTGCAGGATCGGGTAGGTGAAGAGCCCGACGCTGGCCGCCCCCTCGCCGCCCTTGGCGGACTTGTCCTTGAACTGGGTCATCCGGCGGGCCTCGCCGAAGCCCGTCAGGCACTGCAGCACCCAGCTCAGCTGGGCGTGCGCGGGGATCTGGCTCTGGATGAAGAGCGCCGAGCGGCGCGGGTCGACACCCATCGCGATCAGCTGCGCGGCGGCCCGGAGGCAGCGGGACCGGAGCACCGCGGGGTCGTGCTCGAGGGTGATCGCGTGCTGGTCGGCGATGAAGAAGAACGGCTGGTAGTCCTCCTGCAGGTCCACCCACTGGCGCAGTGCGCCGAGATAGTTGCCGAAGTGGAACGAGTCCGCGGTCGGCTGGATGCCGGACAGGACCCGCGGGCGGGCCTTCCCGGCCGCCACGGCCGACACGGCGACCTCGGGAACCGTCGTGATGGACATGGGCGGCATTGTGTCAGGGGGGACGATGGATCCGGGCACCGGTGTGACCGCACCGGCCGCCCGGGGCCGTTCACCGAGGGAGGTGATCATGGATCCCACCGAGCCGGTCGCGGGGATCCGCGTGCCTGACGCGGACCACGAGTCCGAGGAGCCGGCCCGTGGCACCCGCGGCCCCAGGGGCAGACAGGGCGCCGGCATCGCCGCCGGGGCGCTGGTGGTCGCCGCTGCCCTGGCCGCGGTGACGTTGCCGTCCGACGCCCCCGACGCCACGCCCGACCGCGACCCGCAGCAGCCGACGGCCTCGCCGGCCCCGTCGGACCACCTCGAGCAGGCGTCGGTCGAGCTGATCGCGGACCCACAGAGCCGGCTTCGTGACGTCGGCATCGCCGAGGACGGGACCGTGGCCGCGGTCTGGGAGTCCCGCGACCGCACGAGCCAGGCGCTCGCGATCGACCGCGTCGACGGGTCGACGTACCTCACGAACCCGGGGCAGACTCTGCTCTCCCTCACCCCCACCCCGGGTGGGATGTTGGCCCCGCGGACGGGCCACGGCGAGGTGGGCGTCCTCCGATCGTCCGGCGCCATCGACCCGGTCTCGATCGAGGACCGACCGGAGGACCCGGAGCCGGGTGACGTGGCCGTCGACCTCGGCGCCGGTCCGCGGATCTTCAGACCGGAGGAGGCCACCGTCTATCGGCTGCCCGAGCTGCCCGAGCCGTCCGGGGCAACCGCCCGCGCGGGCTTCATCACCCCCGACGGGGTGCTGGTCGTCTCGACGCTGACCGCGTCCGGTGACCCGGGCCGGGCCGCGGGCACCGCCGTCTGGCGTGACGGCACGTGGGACCTGTCCGTCCAGGACCGCGGACCGACCGCGCTGCCCGGGCCGGTGGCCGGCAACGGCGAGACCGCGGTGGTGGTGCGGACCCAGGACACCGCGGGCGCCGACGAGGTCACCGGGATCCGGGTCACCCACGACGCGGGCCGGAGCTGGCGTGAGGTTCCCACCCACGCGCTGCCGTCCGGATCGCTCACGGGGGTCGCCGTGACCTGGGACGGCACCACCCTCCTCACGGACAGCGAGGACGTCCTCACTGCGGTCACCCGCTACGGCACCGGCCTCCACACGGACAGGGACGGCGTCGTCATCGCGGTCACCCGGGACGGCGCCACGATCGTGCTGCCCGACGCTCCGGAGCTCTCCCAGCTGCAGGCGGCCGGCACTCGGGTCTGGGGGGTCGCGCGGTACGGCGGCCGCGGACCGATGTGGTGGACCGACGACGCGGGCGCCACCTGGCACCGGGCGCCGCCGCCGGGGCCGCGCTGACCGCGGCCGGCTCAGCCCGAGCAGATGGCGCGGAAGGCCGCGACCAGCAGGTCGATGTCCTCCTCGGACGCGACCAGCGGCGGGGCGAGGCGGACGGTCTGGCCGTGCGCCTCCTTGGCGAGGACGCCGTGGTCGAGCAGCTGCTCGCAGACGTGCCGGCCGGTGGTCAGCTCGGGGCTGATGTCGACGCCCGCCCACAGACCGCGAGCGCGCACCTCGTCGATGCCCTGGCCGACCAGCTCGGCGAGGCCGCCGGCCAGCCGGTCGCCGAGGGTCTCGGCGCGCTTCTGGAGGTCACCGGTCTGCAGCATCGCGATCACCTCGCGGCCGATCGCCGCGGCCAGGGGGTTGCCGCCGAAGGTCGAGCCGTGGGAGCCCGGGGTGATCACCTCGAGCACGTCCCCGTCGGCCGCGATCGCCGACACCGGGTAGAGGCCTCCGCCGAGCGCCTTGCCGAGGATGTAGACGTCCGGCACGACCTCCTCGTGGTCGCAGGCGAAGGTCCTCCCGGTCCGGGCCAGGCCGGACTGGATCTCGTCGGCCAGCATCAGGACGCGGGTGGAGTTGCACAGCGTGCGCACCTGCTGGAGGTAGCCCTCCGGCGGGATGATCACGCCGCTCTCGCCCTGGATGGGCTCGAGCAGCACGGCAACGGTGGACTCGTCGATGGCGGCCTCGAGCGCGGCGAGGTCGCCGTACGGCACGAGGCGGAAGCCGGGGGTGTACGGCGCGTAGTGCGCGGTGGCGACGGCGTCGGTCGAGAACGAGACGATGGTCGTGGTGCGGCCGTGGAAGTTGCCCTCCATCGCCACGATCGTCGCCTGGTTCTCCGGCACGCCCTTGACCAGGTACCCCCACTTGCGGGCGACCTTGATCGCCGTCTCGACGGCCTCCGCGCCCGAGTTCATCGGCAGGATCATGTCCTTGCCGGTCAGCTGCGCGAGGTCGCGGGCGAACGGGCCGAGCTGGTCGTTGTAGAACGCCCGCGAGGTGAGCGTCAGCCGGCCGAGCTGCTCCTGGGCGCGGGCCACCAGGCGGGGGTGCGAGTGCCCGAAGTTGAGTGCGCTGTAGCCGGCCAGGCAGTCGAGGTAGCGACGCCCCTGGACGTCGGTCACCCATGCCCCCTCGCCGGCCGAGAGCACCACGCGGAGCGGGTGGTAGTTGTGCGCGGCGTACGCCTCGGTGAGCTCGATGTGGGCTTCGGACTCGCTCAGCGGGAGTGTGCTGGCCTCAGTGGTGCCGGGGATGCTCGTCATGTCGGCATCGTCTCGCACCCGCCCGCCCCGCGACACCCATCTCCCGCGCCGCGTCACATCCGGTGGCCACGCGTCGGCGCGTGTCGGTGGATCACGCGACCAGGAAGGCCGACATCGCCTCAGCCACGGCCTCGGGCTGGTCCAGCATCGAGAGCACGTAGGAGTCCGGGATCTCCACCAGCTCGGCGTTGGGCATCAGGTCGGCGAGTCGTGGTCCGTGCTCGGGGGGCATCACCCTGTTCTCGGGCGACCACAGCACCAGGGCCGGTCCCTGGAAGCTCGCGAGCGCCTGCGTGTCGGCGATGAGCGTCCGCTTGTCGAACTTCTCGCGGGCGTAGGTCCGCAGGTCTCGGCGTACGCCGGGCTGGCTCAGCACCTGCTCGGTCCAGCCGCGGACCAGGGCGTCGGGCAGCGGGTACTTGGCCATCTGCCCGAACATGAGGGGCGTTCGGCGCAGCCACCCGACCCGCAGCTGGCGGGCGGCGAGCCGGATGCCGCCCGGGAGTCGGGCCGCCAGTGCGGCCATCGTGCCCGGCAGACCGGGTGGGAAGTTGTCGAACGCCTCGCAGGGCAGCAGGACCAGGCGGCCGACCCGCTCGTCGAGACCGTGGGCGGTGAGGAACAGGCCGCCGCCCCAGTCGGTGTGGACGAGGGTGACGTCGCGGAGGTCGAGAGCATGGAGCAGCTCCGCCAGCAGGTCCACCAGCCCCCGCAGGGAGAGATCCGCGTCAGCCCGCATCGGCACCCGGTGCGATCCGAGGGGGAGCACGGGTCGCAGGTATCGAAAACCCGTGGGCAGCAGGGGCAGCACCCGGTCCCACTGGGTGTGGTCCATCAGCAGCCCGTGCAGCAGGACGACCGGCGGCCCGCTCCCGGTGTCGTCGTACTCCACCACGCCCTGGCTCAGCTCGATCTGTCGCACGACACGCCCTCATTAGAACGATCACTCTAGAGTGATCGTTCTACCATGAGGTCATGGAGACGCGCGACCGGATCGTCCACGCGATGGCTGAGTTGATGCGCGCGCAGGGCTACGGGTCGACCGGGGTCAAGCAGCTCTCCGAGCTGTCCGGTTCGCCGACGGGGTCGATCTACCACCACTTCCCGGGCGGCAAGCGGGAGGTCGCCGCGGCGGTGTTGCGCTCGACCGGCGCGGCCTACATCCAGCTCGTCCCCCTCCTCCTCGATCCGTACGACGAGCTGGTCGTCGGCGTCGAGGCCTTCTTCGCGGCCGCGGCCGCCGACATCGAGAGCACCGGCTGGGCCAACATGTGCCCGGTCGGGACGGTGACCGGTGAGGTGGCCGGCAGCGAGCCGGAGCTGCGCGAGGTCGCCGCCGAGGTGATCGGGGGCTGGATCGACGACGGCACTGCCTACCTGACCGGCCGCGGACTCGACGAGGCGGCCGCTCGCGAGCTCTCGTTCGCCCTGCTCGGCGCGCTCGAGGGTGCGTTCATCCTGAGCCGCGGACTGCACTCGGCCGAGCCGTTGCGCGCGGCGGGGCGCAGCCTGGCGGCGCACGTCGCGGCCGTGTCTGCGGTCGGACCGCGCCGGACCCGAGGGAGCGCGAGCCGGCCGACTTAAGGGCCCTCCTCGGCTGTCACCCATCCCCCGATCCAGGAGCGAGCGACGCCGCGGCAGGGTCGTGGCGAACGGGCCGTACGACGAGCGGAGCGACCCGTCCGTGGTGGCGGGACGACTCGGCTACGACGTGATGGAGTGGAGGGGCCAGCTCCGGCCTGGCACTTGCCGGTGCTCTGGCAAGGCAGGGAGATTCGAGAGGCGAATCCACCCCTGAGGAAGCGGAGCGGGCGCTCAGGGACATCGAGGAACTGCGCCGCGAGACCTCGGGGTGCGTCGACCGAGTCCATCTCGACAACGCCGGTGCTGCGCTGATGTCGCGCCAGACACTGGAGGCCGTCACTGGAGGCCGTCACCTCGCACGTCGAGCTCGACGCGACACTCGCGACGAGCTCGACCGGATGTGCGGAGCACTGCCGAGGGCCGCCCCGCACGGCTGACTCCGGGCGCGGTGCGTCGCGCCGGGCCAGCGCGTCAGGGGCGAGGCGCGTCAGCGGGCGAGGCGCGCCACGCGTCCGTTGCCGCCGGCCGCCCAGCAGGAGCCGTCACGAGTGCAGTCGAGGGCGTGGTAGCCCGCCTCGCCGACCTGCCGCCACGTGCGACCTCCGTCGACACTGACACTGGTGCCCATCACCTCACCCGACTCGCCGGTGACGATCAGCCGGTGCCTGCGACCCGGCAGGTAGGCCACGTCCTCGCCCAGATGTGTCAGGTCACCCGCGTTGCGCCAGGTGGTGCCGCGGCGGGTCGTCGCGACGGCGTCGACACCGTCGGCCGGCTCCGCGAAGTCGCCGCCGACGGCGACGCCCTGACCCGGCCTGCGGAACGCCAGCGCGAACACGCCCGCCGCCTCCCCCGCCGGGATCGTGGAGTCGCTGGCGGTCCAGGTCAGGCCGTGGTCGTCGGAACGGAAGACGCGCGCGGCGCCACCGCCGGAGCCGAAGTACGCCGTGTTGCCGGCCGTGACGAGGCAGTCGCCGCTGGCGGCGAAGCCGTACTCGGTCGGGGCCTCCGGCATGCCGTCGTCGGGCAGGACCGTCCACGAGCGGCCGAAGTCGTGTGTGGAGAGGATCCGGAACTTCCCGTCGACCGGGTCGCCCATCGCCAACCCGTGTCGGCCACCGGGGTAGAACGCCATGCAGTCGTAGAACGCCGCCGGGTCGTCGTTGACGAAGGCCGCGTCCCAGGTCGCCCCACCATCCGTGGTGCGGTAGATCCGCGACGCGTCACCCGGCCCGATCGCGAGGATCACGGCCTTCTTCGCACTGCGTGCCTCGACATCGCGGAACAGCAGCCCCTCCGTGCCCGGGGGGCTCACGTCCTGCCAGGTCCGACCGGCGTCGGTCGTGCGGAACACCCGGCCCGGCCCACCGTCGGTGGCACTGCCGCCGGTCACCCACGCCGTTCGCCGGTCGACCGCGTCGAGGCCGCGGAAGCTCTGGTCGGCGTCGACGACGGTCTCCCTCCACGACGGCGCCCCGCCGTGGTCGTGGCCCCTGGGTCCGTGGTGACCGGGGAACGCGGCGGCCGCGTTCCCGGCGTACGTCGCGCTCCCGAGGACCGGGCTGGCGAGGAGCAAGGTGGACACGAAGAGGGTTCCGAGTCGGCGCATGCCAGCACCCTGCATCCGTCTGTGCCTTCCTGTCCAGATCCCCAGGGCAGGACGCCCCGGCGCTTGACTCCCTGTCGCCGGGGTTCTATTTTACCTAGTAGTTAATTAACGGATAGGGAAACTATGACGGGCATGTCGTCGACCACCGCGGAGCATCGGCTCGACGAGACCTTCGCGGCACTCGCCAATGCGACGCGGCGAGCGATCCTGGCACGCCTCACGGAAGGCGAGGCGAGCGTCAACCAGCTCGCCGAACCCTTCGAACTGTCACTCCCGGCCATCTCCAAGCACCTCAAGGTGCTCGAACGAGCCGGGTTGATCGTGCGAGGCCGACGGGCGCAGTACCGGCCCTGCACCCTCGACGCCGCACCCCTCGAGGAGGTCTCGACCTGGGCCGAGCAGTACCGGCCCGTCTGGGAGGCCCGCTTCGACCGCATGGACACCTACCTCGAGCAACTCCAACAGCGACGAAAGGCCGGTAGCGACGATGACCGATGACAACGGCGACCAGAACCTGGTGATCGAGCGGACGCTCGACGCGCCGCCCGATCTGATCTGGAAGATGTGGACGGATCCCGAACACTTCGCAACGTGGTACGGCCCCGGCGGAGCCACCATCCCGGTGGCCGAGATGGACGTACGCGTAGGAGGCATCCGTCTGCTCTGCATGGAGGTGACGACGCCGGACGGCACTATGCAGATGTGGTTCACCGGCGAGTACCTCGAGGTCATCGAGAACCAGCGCCTCGTCTACACCGACTCCATGTCGGATGAGAACGGCAACGTCATGTCGCCGGAGCAGCTGAGCATGCCCGAGGGCCACCCGACCACGACCGAGGTCCGGGTCGAGCTGGAGCGCCTCGATGGTGGCACCAGGATGGTGTTGACCCACACCGGCGTTCCCGCCGGCTCCCCGGGTGCGGCTGGATGGTCGATGGCATTCGACAAGCTGGCCATCCGCCTCGATGAGGCGCAACGCCCCTAGCGGTCCGGACCGGCTGGTAGGTCGGCGGCCTCGACCCTAGAGAGCTCGTCCAGGGGCCGCAGGTGACGTCGGGCGATCACTCGGCCCTTGTGCACCCGTCGCTGGTACTTCTCCTCGTCCGCGAGGAAGTCGGTCGTCATCCACGCTGCGACCACCGCCTCAGCGATGGCCGAGCCGATGATCTTCGCACCCAGGCACAGCACGTTGCTGTCCGTGTGCGATCTGGCCAGGGTGGCGCAGAACGGGTCCTGGCAGACCACGGCGTCGACTCCCAGGATCCGGTTCGCGATCATCGCGCTGCCGTAGCCGACACCGTCGACCAGGATCGCGCGATCCACCTCGCCCCTCCCGACCGCCAGTGCCGCCGGGTAGGCGTGGTCGGCGAGGTCACAGGCTTCCTCGTCGTCGGCGCCGAAGTCGACAAGGTCGTGGCCCTCGGCTGCGAGCAGCGTCGCGAGCGCCCCCTTGAGGCCGAAGCCGGCATGGTCACTCGCGAGCGCGATTCTCATGCCACCGACGGTCGCACGTCCGCGCGACGCGCGCCACCGAGGCATAAGCCGGCAGCAGTCAGTCCGCAGCGCTGCCAGTGCCGGCCACCGTCTCCGGAGGGCCCTCGAGGCACCGGTAGCGCAGCAGCAGCACCCCGCCGGGATACGACCTCGGTGGCTCGACCTGCTCGAACCGGGTGGCGGCGGCGCCCTCCGGGAAGAGGGGCTTGCCCTGCCCGATCACCACGGGACACACCCACAGGTTCACCCGGTCGACCAGGGCCTCGCGGAACAGGGTCTGCAGCAGGTTCGCGCTGCCCCACGTGTGGATCCGCTCGTGCCGCGCGCGCAGCTCACGCACCTCGGTGGCCACGTCGGTGAGCTGGATGCTGTTGCTCCAGGACAGCTCCGGCGTGCCGCGGGACGCGACGTACTTGGGGACGCGGTCGAAGGCCTGCCCGACCTCGTCGGTCCTGCCCGGCCAGTAGCCGCGGAAGATGTCGTACGTCGTGCGACCCAGCAGCAGCGCGTCGGAGGCCTGCACGTCCGCAATGACCTGTTCGCCGGAACCCGCATCCCCGTACGGGCGCTCCCAGCCGGCGTACTCGAAGTCACCGTCCTGCTCCGTGGGGCCACCGTTGGCCTGGATCACGCCGTCGAGCGTGATGTTCATGTTGACGTGCAGCTCACCCATCGCGTCCTCGCCTCGCTTCGCGTTGTGCCGGCTCCGTGGGACCCGGCGCAGATACCGACCCGCGCAGCCCTCCGAGTTCATCGGTCACACTCGACCCCGCTCGCGCGTCAGTGGGGTGACCGACAGAGATGGAAGGGTGGAGGCCGTGGACAGGACGGAGATGTTCGAGGCGGAACGACCGCGCCTGGTGGGGATGGCGAGCCGGGTGCTCGGCGACCACGCCGAGGCCCAGGACGTCGTGCAGCAGTCGTGGCTCCGGATGCACCGGACGGACACCGAGATCGACAACCTGCCGGCCTGGCTCACGACCGTGACCACCCGGCTGTGCCTCGACCGGCTGCGCTCACGCACCCCGGTTCCTGTCGACGAGGTCGAACTCGGCGAGACCGTCGACGATCCGGCCGACGACGTCGCGCTCGCCGACACCGTCGGCCTCGCCCTGCAGGTCGTTCTCGACCGGCTCTCTCCACGCGAGCGGATCGCATTCGTGCTCCACGACAGCTTCGGCTTCGAGTTCCCGACGATCGCCTCCATCCTCGACACGACGCCCTCGGCCGCTCGCAAGCTGGCCTCGCGGGCGCGGGCCAAGGTCGCCCAGCCCCATCCCGAGGACCTCCTGGCCGACTGGGAGGTTGTCGACGCTTTCATGGCCGCAGCCAGGACGGGCGACTTCGACCGGTTGCTGCGACTGCTCGCACCCGACGCCACCGTTGCTGCCGACGACGCCGCGGTCCAGGTCGGCACACCGCGGCAGATCGAGGGCCGCGACCGGGTGGCGGCGTTCTTCGACGGCAGCGCCGCAGCCGCGCTCCCGGTCTTCGTCGGGGACCGGCCCGCCAGCGCCTGGTTCCACCTGGGCACGGCCAAGGTCGTCTTCGACTTCACCATCAGCGACGGCCTCGTGCGCGCCATCACCTTCCGCTCCGCGCCTGACGTGCTCGCTTGCGTCGTGCGCCGCGACGGGAGTCGCCCGCGCGACTGACCCGGACACACCCTCGCCCGTTCGATCATCAGCACAACTGAGCACCGCATCAGAAGGAGACGACCATGAAGACCATGACCTGCCGCGCCCTCGGAGGGCCCTGCGACCTCGAGCACCACGGCGAGAGCGCCGACGACGTCATCAAGGCCCAGGACCGCCACCTCAAGGAGGCGGAGAAGGCCGGCGACGGGGCCCACCAGGAAGCCCGCGAAGCGATGAAGGGCCGCTGGCGGCACCCCAAGAAGTCCATGGGTTGGTACCTCGACGCCAAGCGGACCTTCGCCGCGCTTCCCGAGGACTGACGTGTCTGGTGACGGCGTCCCGGGTTGTCCGCTGGGAGCCTGAACATGTCTGACCGACGCGAGCCGGACTCCGGTCCTTCGGTGCAGGATCGAGGCGTCCGGCCACCCGCACCGTCTCGACCGTCAGGAGATTCCCATGCTCATCGCCGTACTCGACCTGCGCACCACCCCAGCCGACCGGGCCGTCGCACTCGCCCAGCTCGACAGCGAGCGCGACGAGATCCGCGCCATGCCGGGCAACCTCGACTTCCGGGTGTACGCCGCGCGTGACGACGAGGAGGCCGTCACCGTCATCCACGAGTGGGCCGGCGAGCCGTCCTTCGCCGACTACCTCGCATCCGATGCGTTCGCCCGCTCCGGCGCGGCGCTCCGCCCGTTGGTGACCGCGCCACCGGTGAGTCGCCGGTTCCGCGCCGCCCTTCTCGAGACGGTCTGACCCGCAGCCCCGTCTAGGGTGAGCGGGTGCGAGGCAGTCCGTGAGGCGCGAGGCGTTCGCGTTCGCGCGGGAATTCGCGGCGGCTCCACCGTCCGAGCTCTGCGTCGACCGGCACTACCTGCTGTGCGCCTCCCAGGGCGCACTGCGGCTGGAGGCGCACGGCACGTCGTGGATGCTGCCTCCCGCACGGGCCGCACTGATCGCGGCCGGTGAGCCGATCCAGGTAGCCATCCCGCAACCGGTGACGACGTCGTCGGTGCTGTTCGATCTCGACTTCGCTCCGGCACCCCCAGCACCACTGACGGTGTTCGACCTCAGCCCCCTGGCCCGGGCCCTGGTCTCGGAGTGTGTCGCCTGGCCCGACGCCGGAAAACCACTCCCGCCCTACGCACACAGTGTGTTCGGTGCGCTGGCGGCTGTGGCGTGGCGGCTGGCGCAGCATCCCAGCCCCGTCACGGTCCCAGCCGGCCGATCGCCGGAGCTCCGTCGGGCCCTGGCCCTGACCGGCGGACGGCTGGCCGAGGACGTCCGGTTCAAGGACGTCGCCGCCGAGGTCGGCCTGACGCCGCGATCGCTGGCCCGCCGGTTCGAGGAGGAGTCCGGGATGACCTGGCGCGCGGTGCTGCGCCGGATGCGGGTGCTGCGCGCGATCGAGGAGCTCGCCGCCGGCGACGACTCCGTCACGACCATCGCGCACACGGTCGGCTACACCTCGCTCTCAGCGTTCAACGCCGCGTTCCGCGACCTCACCGGCCGCACGCCGACCGAGTACCGCGCGACCTTCCGTCCGTGACCCGCTGCCGTCCACGGAGTGAGCGGGCACCGAGAGCGGGCCCGCTGGGGCGCGTTGCCGTCCGCGGCTACGTTGGGTGGCACCGCCGACGACACCGAGGACGACACGGAGGACCGCATGCAGGACGGCAGGGAGGACCACACGGAGCGTCACGAGGTGTTGATCGTCGGGGGTGGCAACGCGGGGATCTCGCTGGCCGCCCGGCTGCTCCGCGACGGCGCCCGGGATGTCGCCGTGGTCGAATCCGAGTCCGTGCACCGCTACCGCCCACTGCTCAACTACGTCGGAGCCGGCGAGGCGACGATGTCCTCGCTCGAGCGGCCGGCTGTCGCGGTGATGCCTGACGGGTGCACGTGGATCCAGGACCGGGTGGTGGCTGTCGATGCGCACGGGCCGAGCGTGCTGACGCGGGACGGCCGGCGGATCGGCTGCACCACGCTGGTCCTGTGCCCCGGCCTCGAGGAGGACTGGGACGCCACCCCCGGCCTGGCCGAGTCCTATGCCGCCGGCTGGGCCGGGTCGACCTTCGTCGTCGAGAGCGCGCCGCGGGTGTGGCCCGCGCTGCGGGACCTGGCCCAGGGGCGGGTGGTCTTCACGATGCCGCCCGAGCCGGCTCCCTGCGGCGCGACCGCCCTCAAGCCCCTGTTCATGGCGTGCGACCACTGGCGGCGTACCGGCGTGCTGCCGCACCTGGACGTGCACCTGGTCCTCCCCGGCCCGTCACCCCTCGGCGTGCCGAAGGCCGACCTGTTGCTCGAGCAGACGCTGGCGTCGTACGGCGTGCGGGTGCTGCGGGATGCGCGGGTCGCCGACCTCGACGCACGACGGATCAGGGTGACGACACCCGAGGGCGACCACGAGCTCGACGACCTCTCCTACGCCCACGTCGTCCCGCACTACCGGGCCCCGAGCTGGGTCGCCGAGAGCGGTCTGGCCGATGCGACGGAGGCGGGACTGGTGGACGTCGACCCGGGCACGCTGCGCCACCGGCGGCATCCGGCGGTCTGGTCGCTGGGCGACGTCGCCGACCTCGGAATCAGGCCTTCGGGCGGCGCCCTCCGCAAGCAGGTCGCGGTCCTGGCCCACAACATCGCTGCCGCTGACACGGCTTCGTTCGAGCACTACGACGGCTACACCGTCATGCCGATCACGGTCGCGCGACACCAGCTCATGCTCGTCGAGGTGGACCGCGACGGCCGACCGGCACCGACGGCGCCCTTCCCGGACCTCGTTCGACCGCGGCGAGCCACGTGGGTGGCGGACCGCTACGCCCTCCCCGTGACCTACTTCAGGCGCATCCTGCGGGGCAAGGTCTGACCTGTCGGTGCCCGTTGATCCGGCCGAGCCCGTGGCGGTCGCCGCCGGCGGGCGAGTCCACCGGACACCGCTGCTCGCGCAGGTCACGAGGTGGCGGACGCCGCCGACGATCGTGACCGGGCTCCACCGGCTCGGCCGCCGTACCAGCCGGCAAGGCGACCGGAGTCGCTGACCGCGCGGAGACGCCGTTCGATGGTGGGGTGGTGCTCTCGTGCCGCGGCGACCAGTGCGTGGTCGCCGGCGCGCAGCACGGTGGTCGGTCCCGGCACGAAGATCTGGCCGTCACGCAGCACGAGCGAGAGCCCGGCACCGGCCGGAAGGCGCAGCTCGGCGACCTCGACGCCGACCAACCGCGACTGCGGTGGCACCGAGAACTGCAGGAGCGTGGCGTCGAGGTCCTCCAGGGGCGCCGACTCGAGCGCGACGTCGCGTGGGGAGCTCTCCTCGGTGACGCCGAGCGTGCGCGCGGCCCACGGCAAGGTCGGTCCCTGCAGCAGCGTGAAGACCACGACGAGCAGGAACACGACGTCGAAGATCCGCTCCGCCCCGGGCAGCCCCACGCTCATCGGGATCGTGGCCAGGACAATGGGAACCGCCCCGCGCAGGCCCGCCCAGCTGATGAACGCCTGGTCGCGCAGCGGCACCCGGAACGGGATAGCGCACAGCGCCACCGACAGCGGCCGTGCCACGAACGTGAGCACCGTGCCGACGACCAGTGCGGTCGGCAGTGCCTCCCAGAGACGGCTCGGGCTGGCCAGCAGGCCGAGCATGATGAACAGGCCGATCTGTGCGAGCCAGGCCAGCGACTCGACGAACCCGACGGTGGTGCCCCGGTGCGGCAGCCGCGAGTTGCCGAGGATCAGACCCGTGACATAGATCGCCAGGAACGGGCTCGCCCCGGCGACCCCCGCGCCGGCGTACGCCAAGAAGGCGATGCCCAGCGTCGCCAGCGGATAGAGGCCCGAGGAGGGCAGCGCGCTTCGGACGAGGACCCAGGCGCCGGCCCGGGCGACGAGCAGGCCGACGACCGCGCCGAGCGTGAGCTGGTAGAGGATCTGCCCGCTCACGCCGACCACCCCCGACTCCGCCCATGCGCTGGAGGTGACGACGGTGACCAGGATGATCACCGGTGGGTCGTTGAAACCCGACTCGGCCTCGACCGTGGCGCGCAACCGCTCCCGGATCGGCAGTCGACGGAGCACCGCGAACACCGCGGCTGCGTCGGTCGAGGAGACGACGGCGCCGAGCAGGATCGCCGTACGAACGTCCACGTCGAGGAACAGGTAGGCGAGCCCGCCGGTGATCGTGACGCTGAGGAACACCCCGGCCGTCGCGAGCACTCCTGCGAGCGGCGCCACTGGACGTACGACGCGGAGGTCTGTCGAGAAGCCGCCCTCGGCCAGGATCATCGCCAGCGCGACCGAGCCGAGGATCTGGGTGAGCTCGGTGCTGTCGAACTCCAGGCCGAGCCCGGCCTCGCCGATCATCAACCCGATGCCCAGATAGATCAGCAGGCTCGGCAAACCGGCGCCCGCCAACAGGCGCACCGCCGCCAGGGCCGCCAGCAGCACGCCCGTCGTCGCCAGGACGACGAGGTAGAGGTCGGCCGGCGTCACGACCGGGTGTCGACGTCGGTTCGCAGTGCGCGGGCGAGCCTGGGCGTCAGCTGCGCCTGGATCTCGGTGACGACCAGGGCCGTGACGACCGTGCCGGGAACAGACCGACGCGTGATCGCCTCCGGGAGGCCGACCTCGAGGTCGGCGAGCTCGTCGAGCAGCGTGACAGCCGCGAAGCCGCCGAGCGCCTCGGCCACCACCTGCTCGGCAACCCTCGCCGCGGCGGACGCGGGGTCGTCGTACGCCGCGGCATCGGGCACCCCCTCGACCACCAGCGTCAGGTCGGCCAGCGCGACGATGTCGACACCGTCGCGGGTGCGGCCCCGGAGCACGAGCGGCAGGACCTGGCGGTGCGTGGGCACCGCTACGAACCGCTCGGGGCCCGGGACCCGGGCCAGCCACCCGGTCGACGCCGACCGGATCACCCGCCCCCTGCGCACGACGAGCACCAGTTCGTCGCGCCCGACCCGGCGCACGGACACCCCCACGAGAAGGGCAAGGAGCGGCAGTAGCAGCACCGCCCAGAAGACCCAGGCGACCTCCGCGGGAACTGCGACGGACGGAAGGAGTGGCATGCCTCCAGTCTCCGTGAGCGAGGCCTCCGCCTGAATGGGGTCCACCACCCATCTCCACAGGACCCGCGGAGAGCCGGTCCCACCCGTGGGAGGGTTGTGGCGTGCGCCCGCTGAGCCATCTGCCGCTGTTCTGGAACATCAGCCTGATCAACGGGGCAGTGTTCCTGCTCGGCACCCTGGTGCTCGTGCTGTCACCCCTGAGTGTCTCGTCGCGGGTCGTCGCCTCCGAGGTGGTCGTCGTCACGGTGGGGCTGGCGATCATGCTGCTCACCAATGCCCTGCTGATCCGCCGCAGCCTGGCTCCGCTCGACCGGGTGATCCGCTCGATGGAGGCCATGGACCAGCTCCAGCCCGGTGTTCTTCCCGAGGAAGGCGTCGGGCCGGTGCGCGGCATCGCCCGCAGCGTCAACGCCCTGCTCGACCGGCTCGAGGCAGCGCATCGGGCCGGCGACGCCCAGGCGCTCGCGGCCCAGGAGGCCGAGCGCCACCGGATCGCCCAGGAGCTGCACGACGAGGTCGGGCAGAGCTTGACGGTGGTGCTGCTCGGGCTCAAGCGGATCGAGTCGCGGGTGCCGGCCGAGGTGACGGAGGAGCTGGCGCTGGTGCGACAGAGCGCCCGGGCCGGACTGGACGACGTCCGCCGCGTGGCCAGGCGACTGCGTCCGGGAGTTCTGGAGGATCTCGGCCTGCAGAGCGCGCTGGCCGCGCTCGTCACCGACTTCTCGACCCACAGCTCCGCGTCCGTCCGCCGCAGCTTCTCACCGGGATTGCCGGCCCTGTCGACGCAGGCGGAGCTGGTGGTCTACCGGGTCGCGCAGGAGGCCCTGACCAACGCCGCCCGGCACGCCGAGGCACACAGCGTGGAGCTCTCGCTCGGCCGCCAGGGCGACGTCGTGGTGCTGGAGGTCCGCGACGACGGCCGAGGCTTCGGGGGGCTGGTGGAGGGCTCGGGATTGCTCGGCATGCGCGAGCGCGCGGCCCTGGTCGAGGCGGAGCTGATCGTCACTAGCCAGCCTCGACGTGGCACCACCGTGCGCCTGCTGGTGCCCGTGCCATGATCCGCATCCTGCTGGCCGACGACCACGCGCTCGTGCGCCGCGGCGTACGCCTCATCCTCGAGCAGGAGCCCGACCTCACCGTGGTGGCCGAGGCCGGCGACGGCGCCGAGGCCGTGGAGCTGCTGCGTGAGACCGAGGTGGACCTGGTGGTCCTGGACATCGCGATGCCACGGATGACGGGGTTGCAGGCGGCCGCGGAGATCTCGCGACGGCGTTCTCCTCCGCGGATCCTGATGCTGTCGATGCACGACAACGAGCAGTACTTCTTCGGAGCGCTGAAGGCCGGCGCCTGCGGCTACGTGCTCAAGTCGGTGGCAGACGAGGACCTCCTCGGAGCGTGCCGGGCGGCGATGCGGGGCGAGACGTTCCTGTACCCCGGCGCCGAGAGCGCGCTGGTCCGCGACTACCTCGACCGGCTGCGCCGCGGCGAGCGGGTCCCGGAATCCGTGCTCACACCGCGGGAGGACGAGGTGATCAAGCTGATCGCGGAGGGCCGGTCCAGCAAGGAGATCGCCAACGCGTTGACGATCGCGCTGAAGACGGTGGAGCGACATCGCGCCAACATCCTCGGCAAGCTCGGAATGCGCGACCGCACCGATCTGACCCGCTACGCGATCCGGGCCGGGCTGATCGAGCCCTGACGTCTGCCGGGGCCCGAGCGACCTCCGGGTGTCGACGAGCGGACCGTCGGGGGCGCAGGCACGCGCGAACGTCGTCCTGGGTCAGTCCAGGGACCCGATGAAGGCGCGGTAGGTCTCGTCCACCTCGCCATCGGCGCTCGAGATGACGAGCGCGCCGGAGCGTTCGGTCAGGAGGCGTTCCAGGGCCGCGTGACAGCGAGCAAGCTCGACGTCCCCACCGTTCGCCGCCACGATGACGCCCACCTGCTCGGTCCAGAGATCCTCAGGCGCGTTCGCCGTACGACGGTG
This sequence comes from uncultured Actinomycetota bacterium, assembly GCA_963767955.1. Lineage (GTDB taxonomy): Bacteria > Actinomycetota > Actinomycetes > Propionibacteriales > Nocardioidaceae > Nocardioides. Next base: position 2,306,684 of record CAVYGA010000003.1, read on the forward strand.
GAAGCGCGCCAAGGAACTCGACAACGAATCCATGAGGAAGCGCTCGACGAACTGCGCCCCGACGCCGACGGCGCACCCTTCGAACCGTGCCAGCTCGGTCGGGTCCGTCAACATCTGCGGCAGCACGACGTCGTGGCCGTTCGCGAGGTAGGCCTCGATCATCGCCAGCGCCGCAGGGCGGATGAGCGCCCCGGCCCCCTGGAAATCGCTCTCCCACCCACCGATGAGCGTTCTGAGCACGTCAACGTCGCAGTTCAGCACCCCCGGGTGCTCGGCCACGTACCGCCGGGCCAGCGTTGACTTCCCGATCCCGGGCGGCCCGTTGAGGTGGATGAGGCGACTCACGCCGCAGGACCCTACTGGCCACCGCCTTCATCGACAACGGCGCACGATCGGGTCGCTCGCCGGCAGGCTCAGTCTCCCACCCGGCCGGTGTCGTAGGCCCACATGGCGATCTCGACCCGGTTGCGGGCGCCGATCTTGGTCAGCAGGCTCGCGACGTGGGTCTTGGCCGTCGTCAGGCCGATGAAGAGATCGGCGGCGATCTCGGCGTTCGTGCGGCCGCGGGCGACCAGCGCCAGCACCTCCTCCTCACGGGCGGTCAGCGGCTCGATCGGTTGCATCCCCCGTGCCGACGGTGCCCGGGCAGCCAGGGTGGACAGCAGCCGCCGGGTGATGTTCGGCGCGATCAGGGCATCGCCGACGGCGGCGGCATGCACGGCCTGGACCAGCAGCTCGGGCCCGGCGTCCTTGAGCAGGAAGCCTCGGGCACCGGCCCGGAGCGCACCGTGGACGTACTCGTCCAGGTCGAAGGTCGTGATCACCACCACCGCGATCGGGTCCGGGACGCCCCGCCCGGCGAGGAGCTCGGTCACCTCGATGCCGTCGAGCCCGGGCATCCGGATGTCGACCAGGCACACGTCGGGGCGGAGCCGACGCGCCAGCTCGACAGCCGCGTGGCCGTCGGCGGCCTGGCCGACGACCTCGATGCCGGGTTGGGCGTCCAGGATCATGGACAGGCCGGTGCGCACCAGGTCCTGGTCGTCGGCCACCAGCACCCGCACCGTCATCGGCGTACCTCCGTCGGCAGCTCGGCGTCGACCGCCCAGCCGCCCTCGGGCGCCGGCCCGGCATGCAACGTGCCGCCGAGCAGCTGCACGCGCTCGGTCATCCCCTGCAGCCCGAAGCCGTGGCTCGCCGGCCGCGCCGGGTCGACCTGACCGTCGTCGGTCACGCGCAGCCGCAGCGTTCCTCCACCCTCGACGACCCGGATCTCCACGCGCGAGGCGTTGCGCGCGTGCCGCAGGGCGTTCGTCAGCGCCTCTTGCGCCAGCCGGTAGACCGCCGCGTCCACCTGGAGCGGAACCCCGTTGAGGTCAGCTGGCAGCTCCACGTCGACGACCGGCACCGGGTCGCGGCGGGCGAGCGACGCCAGGTCGGCGACACCGGGCTGGGGGGTGTACTCCGCCGGCGCTCCGTCGCGCAGCACCCGGACCATCGCCCGCATCTCCGTCAGCGTCCGCGACGCCTCCCCTTCGATGACCGCCAGCGCCGCGAGCGCCGCTTCAGGTCGCTGCCCTGCCAGCGTCCGGCCCGCCTGCGCCTGCACCGCGATCGCCGAGACGTGGTGGGCGACCATGTCGTGCAGCTCGCGCGCGAGGCCGACCCGCTCCTGGCTGCGAATCTGGTCCAACGCCCGGCGCCAGCTCTCGGCGCGGTAGCGGAACGCCGCTCCGCCCGCGGCCGCCGCCGCCAGGATGCCGAACCCGCCGATGACGTCGGCCGGCCCGGTGTAGTCGGCGACCGTGCCGATCACCGCGGCGACCAGCACCACCGCCAGCCCGATCACGATCTCGCGCCCCGCACCCCAGCGGACCAGCGCGTAGACGAGCACCAGGACGTAGACCATCGTGGTGAGACCGACACGGGGGGGTCCACCCGCCAGGGTCGTCAGCCCCAACATCATCGCGGTGCCGAAGCCCGCCACGACGCAGGCCAACGGGTGGGTACGCCGCCACAGCAGCACCGGAGCGAGCCCGACCGCGACGATCGTCACGAACGGTCGCCAGGCGACGTCGTCGCGGAGGGCTCCTTCGAGGAGCGCCGACACCATCGACACCCCGACCAGCACCCAGTCGCGCGACACCCGCGGGGGAGCCTCTGATGCGCGGGGCTCTGCCCAGAGAGAGCGCAGGGCGTTGGTGATCACACCCCCAGCCTAGGGATCGCCGCGGTGGCGTGGACCGACCGAAAGAACGAGCCGCCGCTCCTTCCCACGGATGAGACGGGTCCGGCCGCGACGCCGATGTCCCCGGGCCGGCGCTCCGCGAGCGTGGAGTCAGCGGGCGGAGGGCCCGACCACCGAGCAAGGAGAACTGGGTCACCTTCCCGTCCGGGGGTCCATCACCTACCAGCAGACGACGACCAAGGAGGTGAACGGCTCGATGACCGCCACGGTCGAGGCCGAGGCCGGCGTCATCTTCGCCGAGGCGTCGACCAGCTTCGGGTCACCATCGGCGGCAGCTACTCGAAGTCCGCCTCGTGGAGCTACACGGCCAACGTGCCGGCGGATCGCGACCACATGTACCGCCTGCACCAGTACCACTACAGCCTCAGCTCCGAGGTGATGAAGAAGCGCTGGAGCAACACCGCGTGCGACTGGACGGTGAACGCCTGGGGCTCGTGGCAGCAGGTCAACCACGCACCGGAGAAGAACGAGAGCAGCTCGGTCTGCGGCTGGACAAGAAGGCCGCCTGACCACGGCTCTGGACCGCTCCGGCTGCCCACGCGGCCGGGGCGGTTCCACCCACGTCCAAGGGTGGTTGAGCCTGCGCCTGGGCGGGCGCCGGGTCAGCCGAGATCGATGGGGGCTGCGTCCACGATCCGGGTGCGAGGACTGCCGATGAGGGCCGGTGAGTTTGCCGGGATCGACCACACCCGGGTCTCGAGGAACTCCAGGAATCGTTGCGCCGCTTCCCGCGTGGCGAACTCGAGGTCGATGAGCACATAGTGTGGATCATCGATGGGTTGCATGATCCGCTCGCGTAGCACACCGCCCTCCTTGCGCCGCTCCGCAAACCTCGTGAAGGCGTCGCGCCAGGTGCCGAAGTCGCTGATGGAATGTTCGATGAGCAAGGTGGGCATTGCCCCTCCCGGTGTGAGTGCTGCTGGCTGTGTCGACGCTAGGCGGGACCGTGGGCGCGCACCATCCCAACGATCTGGGGGCTAGGTTGTCAGGGTGGCAGGACACGTGCGGGAAGCACGTCTCATGGCGGCCTTGGAACGCCTCAGCGCGACGAGCACGGACGATCGGACGTTGCGCAAGCAGGTCCTGGATGCCATCCGGCGCTCGGTGCCCTTCGACGCCTACGCGTTCGTGCTGACCGACCCGACCACCACCGTCGGATGCTCGCCCGTGGCCGAGGTGCCCGACCTCGCCACGCTGCCGACCCTGATCCGACTCAAGTACCTCACCCCCGTCAACAGGTGGACTGGGCTCCCGCCCAGCGGTGGCGCGACTCTGCAGCAGACCACCCAAGGGCGGCCCGAGCGGAGCCTGATCTGGCGTGAACACCTGGCCGGGCTCGGCATCCTCGATGTCTACTCCGGCGTCTACGCGGACCGCTTCGGCTTCTGGGGCTTCCTCGACCTGTGGCGTAGAAGTCATTTCGACGATGACGAGGTCGCTGTTCTGGCCGGTGCGGGGCCGGTGATCACGTCCCTGTTGCGCGGCGTCCAGGCCGCGGCTTTCGCCGCTGTCCCAAGACCCCCGGGACAACACCGTCCCGGGGCTCTGGTGCTGTCACCAGCGATCGAGGTCCGTGCCCAGACACCACAGACCCAGGACTGGCTGGCCGCCCTGGTGCCGCCCCAGTCCGGGCGCGGGCCCGTGCCGGCCGGCGCGTACAACGTGGCGGCCCAGCTGTTGGCGACCGAGGCCGGCGTCGATGCCCACCCTCCTCAGGCTCGGGTACATCTTGACGGCGGTGCCTGGCTGACCATGCGAGCAGACCGTCTCGCGGGCGGTGAGCCGGTCGGCGACCGCGACATCGTCGTGACCATGGAGGCAAGCTCACCCGCGGAACGTCGCGATCTCTTCTCCCGCTCCCACGCACTGTCAGGCCGTGAGGACGAAGTGCTGCGGCATCTGGCTGAGGGAGCGGACACCCGAACCGTGGCGCGGTTGATGGCGATCAGTGAGCACACCGTCCAGGACCACCTGAAGTCGGTATTCACCAAGACCTCGACATCAAGTCGTCGCGAGCTGCTCGCGACATCCTTGGGACGGTGACCGCCCGCAGGCGCCCACCGGCTGCCGGGTTCAGCCCGCGGCCGGCGCGAGCGCCAGCGGCGAGGTCAGCCGGCTTCCTTGTGGACAGCCTCGATGTTGTTCCCGTCGGGGTCGTCGACGAAGGCGCAGTACGCGCGGTACTCGGGCCAGAATCGTGGCGCGACCCGCTCGCGACCACCTGCGTCCAACGCCGCCCGGAAGAACGCGTCGACGTGGGCCCGGTCCGGTGCGGCGAACGCCAGATGGAGGCCCCGGGTGGTCTCGTCGACCGCCCGCTCGAGTGAGAGCGATGGCGTGTCGGCACCAGCCCGCCAGAACTCGGCCACGTCCTCGGTCTCGTAGCCAGGCACGATCCCGAGGACGTCGAGGGCGGCCGCGTAGAAGCGTCGGCTGGCCGCGAAGTCCGAGGCGAAGACGCCGAGATGGTGAAACACAGATTCCTCCACGATGGTCCGGTGCACCGACCGTAGCCGGACACCGTCCACGTCGCGTCGGGACAGCCCCGGAGCACGGGCGTCGGCCGGCGGGGTCAGGCGACGGGGCGGCGGCGGTGCACGCGCAGCGACAGCGCGAGCACGCCCAGACCGGCGAGCGACAGCGCGACGCCGACCAGGGCCGGCGAGCGGTAGCCCCACCCGGCCGCGATGACCAGCCCGCCCACGAAGGCACCGAGCGCGTTGGCGACGTTGAGAGCGGCGTGGTTGAGCGCGGCGCCGAGCGTCTGCGCGTCTCCGGCGACCTCCATCAGCCGGAGCTGGAGGTTCACCACCAGCACCGAGCCGGTCACCGTGATCGCGAAGACGACCGGCAGCGCCCACCAGCCGTACGGCGCGACGACGGCGAACAGCGCAAGCACCGCGGCCATGCCGAGGGCACCGACGAACAACGAGCCGAAGACGGACCAGTCGGCCAGCTCCCCCGCCAGCCAGGTGCCGAACACCATGCCCAGGCCGAAGGCGAGCAGGAACACCGGCACCGCACCCTGGGTGAGGCCACCGACCTCGGTGAGCGTCGGGGCGATGTAGGTGTAGACCGCGAACATGCCGCCGAAGCCGATCGCGCCCGCGAGCAGGGTCAGCCAGACCTGGCTGCTCGTGAACGCCGCCAGCTCCCGGCGACCCGTGGCCTCGGGGTTGCCCGGGACGGCCGGCACGAACGCGCGCACCAGCACGAGGGTGAGCAGCCCGAGCAGACCGACGGTCCAGAAGGCCGAGCGCCAGCCGAAGCTCTGCCCGAGCCAGGTGGCGGCGGGCACCCCCACCACGTTGGCGACGGAGAGGCCAAGCATCACCATCGCGACGGCGCGGCCGCGGCGCCCGGGCGTGGCCATGCTGGCCGCGACCAGGGAGGCGACCCCGAAGTAGGCGCCGTGCGGCAGGCCGGTGAGGAACCTGGCCAGCATCAGCATCCCGTAGCTGCTGGCCAGCGCGCTGAACACGTTGCCGAGCACGAAGGCGGCCATCAGCACCAGCAGCAGACCGCGCCGGGGCAGCCGGGCGCCGAAGAAGGCCAGCACCGGCGCGCCGACGACGACGCCCACGGCGTACGCCGAGATCACGTGTCCCGCGGTCGGGATCCCGACCGCGACGCCGTCGGCGATCTGCGGCAGCAGGCCCATGGTCACGAACTCGGCGGTGCCGATCGCGAAGCCGCCCATCGCGAGCGCCATCACCGCGAGACCGAAGTGGGCGGCACGGCTGGAGGACTCGTCGGGGCGGACGGCGGAGGTGGCAGACATCTCTGAGTCCAACGTTAGGGCCGCTCCTGCCGATTCCCGCCATCGACGGTGATCCGGGACTCATCGTCCCGGATCACCGTCCGCGTGCTCCCCGGAGGGGTCAGACGTCGAGGCCGGCCAGCGCCTTGTTGAACGTGGCGGAGGGGCGCATCACCGTCGCGGCCCTGTCGGCGTCGGGGCGGAAGTAGCCCCCCAGGTCCACCGGCGAGCCCTGCACCGCGATCATCTCGCCGGTGATGGCCTCCTCCTCGGCCGCCAGCGTCTCCCCCAGCTGGGCGAACGCCGCCGCCAGCTCGGCGTCGTCGTCCTGCTTCGCGAGCTCCTGCGCCCAGTAGAGCGCGAGGTAGTAGTGGCTGCCGCGGTTGTCGATGCCGCCGACCTTGCGGGAGGGGCCCTTGTCGTTCTCCAGGAAGGTGCCGGTGGCCCGGTCGAGCGTGTCGGCCAGGATCCTGGCCCGGGCGTTGTCGGTCGACTCCCCCAGGTGCTCGAAGCTGGCCGCCAGCGCGAAGAACTCACCGAGGCTGTCCCAGCGCAGGTAGTTCTCCTGGACCAGCTGCTGCACGTGCTTGGGCGCCGAGCCGCCGGCACCGGTCTCGAAGAGGCCGCCGCCGTTCATCAGCGGGACGACCGAGAGCATCTTGGCGCTGGTGCCCAGCTCCAGGATCGGGAACAGGTCGGTGTTGTAGTCGCGCAGCACGTTGCCGGTCACCGAGATGGTGTCCTCGCCCCTGCGGATCCGCTCGAGGGAGTACGCGGTCGCCTCGGCCGGCGCCATGATCTCGATCGTGAGCCCGTCGGTGTCGTGCTCGGGGAGGTACTCCTTCACCTTGGCGATCAGCCGCGCGTCGTGGGCGCGGCCCTCGTCGAGCCAGAAGACCGCCGGCGAGCCGGTGGCCCGGGCGCGGGTGACGGCGAGCTTGACCCAGTCGCGGATCGGCTCGTCCTTGGTCTGGCAGGCGCGCCAGATGTCGCCGGGCTCGACGTCGTGCTCGATGAGCGCGTCGCCGGCGGCGTTGACGACCCGGACGGTGCCCGCGGCGGGGATCTCGAAGGTCTTGTCGTGGGAGCCGTACTCCTCGGCTGCCTTGGCCATCAGGCCGACGTTGGGCACCGAGCCCATCGTGGCCGGGTCGAAGGCGCCGTTCGCGCGGCAGTCGTCGAGGACGGTCTGGTAGACGCCGGCGTAGGACGAGTCCGGGATCACCGCCAGGGTGTCGGCCTCCTCGCCGTCGGGACCCCACATGTGGCCGGAGGTGCGGATCATCGCGGGCATCGAGGCGTCGATGATGATGTCGGAGGGCACGTGCAGGTTGGTGATGCCCTTGTCGGAGTCGACCATCGCCAGCGCCGGGCCGTCGGCCAGGCCCTGCTCGACCGCGGCCTTGATGGCGGCGCCGTCCGGCAGCTTCTCGACCGAGCTCAGCAACGCGCCGAGCCCGTCGTTGGGCGAGATGCCCGCCTCGCGCAGCTGCGCGCCGTACTGCTCGAACAGCGTGGGGAAGAACGCCTGCACGACGTGGCCGAAGATGATCGGGTCGGAGACCTTCATCATGGTGGCCTTGAGGTGGGCGGAGAACAGTACGTCGTCCGCCTTGGCGCGGGCGACCTGCTCGGTGAGGAAGCGGCGCAGCGCCGCGACGTTCATGAAGGTGCCGTCGACGACCTCGCCGGCCAGCACCGTGATGCCGTCCTTGAGGACGGTGGTGGTGCCGTCGGCCCCGACGTGCTCGATGCGCAGCGTGTCGTCGGCCTCGAGCACGACCGACAACTCGTTGGAGAAGAAGTCGTCCTTGCCCATCGTGGCGACGTTGGTCTTCGAGTCCGCGGACCAGGCACCCATGCGGTGCGGGTGGGCCTTGGCGTAGTTCTTCACCGACGCGGGCGCGCGCCGGTCGGAGTTGCCCTCACGCAGCACCGGGTTGACCGCGGAGCCCTTGACCCTGTCGTAGCGGGTCCGGGTGTCCTTGTCCGCATCGGACTGCGGGTTCTCCGGATAGTCGGGCAGGTCGAAACCCTGTCCCTGGAGCTCGGTGATCGCGGCCTTGAGCTGCGGGATCGAGGCGGAGATGTTGGGCAGCTTGATGATGTTGGCCTCGGGCTGCGTGGCCAGCTCGCCGAGCTCGGCGAGGGCGTCGTCGACGCGCTGGTCGTCGCCGAGCCGGTCGGGGAACTGCGCGAGGATGCGGCCGGCCAGCGAGATGTCGCGGGTCTCGACCTCGACGCCGGCGGTGGCGGCGTACGCCTCGACCACCGGGAGGAAGGAGTACGTCGCGAGCAGCGGCGCCTCGTCGGTCAGGGTGTAGATGATCGTGGCCATCGGTCGGCAACTCCTGGATCGTCTCGAGACACTGAAGGTTTCTTGACGTCAAGATACCGGACGTCGCGGCGCACCTCACCCTCGCATCCGGCGCGCGGACCGCGCCAGAGGCCCGGGCCCGATCTGGGCCATGTCCGGGCCGGGTCTCCGAGCCGCGCCGGGTCTCCGAGCCGGGCCGGGTCGCCCGGCCGGGTCAGCCGGCGGTGAAGGCGACCAGCTCGACGAGCTCCTCACCCCCGGCGACGGTCTTCTCCATCACCACGCCGATCCCGGGCGCGTAGTACTTCTGCTCGACCAGGTCGGGCTCCAGCGGGGTGGTGTCCTCGGTGCGGACCACCTCGTCGTAGTCGCCGTACTCGATGCTGACCGTGGCGTCGGTCGCCAGGATCTCGCCGCGGTCCTCGGCGACGCCCTGGTAGTACTCCTGGGAGTAGCCGTCGCCGACCCGGGGCTCGGCAGGCATCGCCAGCCCGGCCTCGGCACCGTCGACGCCGGCCTCCCAGGAGCCCTCGCTGCTGGACAGCTGCCCGTCGTACGCCGTGGTGTCCTCGCCGAGGTACCAGACGTTGCCGGCGGTGTCCTGGGCGTACCAGTCGTAGGTGTCCTCGACGACCGTCCCGGTCTCGTCCTTCGCGACGTCGTGGACGACGGTGGCGGTGACACCGGCGACCACCCGCGTCTCGTCGGTCACCGTGACCACGATCGTCTCGTCACCCTCCGGCGAGGTGCTGGTGTAGGTCCACACCGAGCCGGGCACTCAGCGGGAGGTAGCGGTTGTCGACGCCCTCTACGAAGTCCGTCGGGTCCGGGTCCGGGGTGGGGATGACGAGCCCGTCGACCCCGGTCGGGTCGATCTCCTTAGGGGCGCTGCCGCAGCCGGCCAGCACGGCGAGGACGAGGAGAACCGCACCCGGACGCAGGCACCGCAGGGTCGGGAAGCTCATGCGCCCAGCATGGCGCAAGGATGCTGAACCCTCCGTCGCGAGCCCCGCCGCGCGCTGCTAGCGTCGGAATCTCATCCACTCGTTCCTCACCAAGGAGTGCCCGTGAGCTCTACTCCCCTCAAGGTGGCGGTCACCGGTGCCGCCGGCCAGATCGGCTACAGCCTGCTGTTCCGCCTCGCGAGCGGTGCGCTGGGAGACCGGCCCATCGAGCTCCGGCTCCTGGAGATCGAGCCCGCCCTGAAGTCGCTCGAGGGCGTCGTGATGGAGCTCGACGACTGTGCGTTCCCGACCCTGGCCGGCGTCGAGATCGGTGCGGACGCGACCAAGATCTTCGACGGCGTCAACCTCGCGCTGCTCGTCGGCGCCCGCCCGCGTGGTCCCGGCATGGAGCGCGGTGACCTGCTCGAGGCCAACGGCGCGATCTTCACCGCCCAGGGCAAGGCGCTCAACGACGTCGCCGCGGACGACGTGCGCATCGGTGTCACCGGCAACCCGGCCAACACCAATGCGCTGATCGCGATGACCAACGCACCGGACGTCCCGCGCGAGCGGTTCTCCGCGCTGACCCGCCTCGACCACAACCGGGCGATCTCCCAGCTGGCCGCGAAGACCGGTGCCCCCGTCACCGACATCACGAAGATGACGATCTGGGGCAACCATTCCGCGACGCAGTACCCCGACCTCTTCCACGCCGAGATCGCCGGGAAGAACGCCGCCGAGACCGTGGGCGACCAGGCCTGGCTCGAGAACGACTTCATCCCGACCGTCGCCAAGCGGGGCGCCGCGATCATCGAGGCCCGGGGCTCCTCCTCGGCCGCGTCCGCCGCCTCCGCCACCATCGACGCCGCCCGCGACTGGCTGCACGGCTCCGCGGCGAACGACTGGGTCTCGATGGCGGTCGTCTCCGACGGGTCGTACGGCGTCCCCGAGGGCCTGATCTCCTCGTTCCCGGTCACCACGTCGAACGGTGACTGGTCGATCGTCCAGGGCCTCGAGATCGACGACTTCTCCCGCGGCCGGATCGACAAGTCCACCGCCGAGCTCGCCGAGGAGCGTCAGGCGGTCACCGACCTCGGGCTGATCTGAGGCAACCCGCTCACCGGAGGGGCCATAGCCGCGCAATTGTGCGGTTGTGGCCCCTCTTGCCGTCTCGAAAGGGCCGCATCCGTTCAATTGTTGGGATATGGCCCGCCACCCAGGCAGCAGGACCGCAACCGCACAATTGTTGGGATCTGGCCCGGACATGGCCTCAGGCAGGGCCACAACCCAACAATTGCGCGGAAGTGGCCCGGCTCAGGCCGGTTGGTCCGGAATCGTCCCGACCAGCACCAGGATCGCGACCCCCATCGCGATGAGGATCGTGGCGTCGAGGAGCTTGCCGCGCACGCGCAGCATGCCGGCGTCGTGGTCGGGCAGCACCAGCCGAGCACCCGCCCCGGCGAGGAGCGCGAAGGCAAGCCAGCTGACCCCGGTGCGCCAGGGCCCCGTCGCGGCGATCGCGACGCCGGCGATCGCGGCGCCGAGCACACAGAGGTAGAGCACCCCACCGAGCGTCGAAGGCTTCTTGATCTCGGTGACCGGGCGGCGCTCCGGGTCGACGGTGCCGTCCTCCGGCTCCGGGGGCAGCCCGTGGGCCAGCGCCCCCGTCGAGCCCGCCTCGGGAACCCCGTCCGAGGTCGCGTCCGCGGGTTCCGAGCCGGATGCGGCAGCGGTCACCGGGGGTTCCTCACGGTCGTCGGGCACGCTCTCAGCCCAGCCGGCTCTCGGCGATCGCGACCACGTTGGCCAGCAGCATCGCGCGCGTCATCGGACCCACGCCGCCGGGATTCGGGGAGACCCAGCCGGCGGTCTCCCACACGTCCGCATGCACGTCACCGGCGATCTTGCCGTCCACCCGCGAGACGCCGACGTCGAGCACGGCCGCGCCGGGCTTGACCATGTCGGCGCCGATGATGTCGGGTACGCCGGCCGCGGCCACCACGATGTCGGCGTTGCGGACGTGCGCGGCCAGGTCGCGGGTGCCGGTGTGGCACAGCGTGACGGTCGCGTTCTCGGAGCGGCGGGTGAGCAGTAGACCCAGCGGACGACCGACGGTGATCCCCCGGCCGACCACCACGACCTCGGCGCCGGCGATGGGGACCTCGTGGCGGCGCAGCAGCTCGATCGTGCCGACGGGTGTGCACGGCAGCGGACCGGCCTCGCCGAGCACCAGCTTGCCGAGGTTCACCGGGTGCAGCCCGTCGACGTCCTTGTCCGGGTCGACCCGCGACAGCAGCGCGAACTCGTCCAGACCGGTCGGCTGCTGGACGAGGAAGCCGGTGCAGTCCTCACGTGCGTTGAGCTCGTCGATCCGCGCCTCGACCTCGGCCTGCGTCGCGGTCGCCGGCAGGTCCACCCGGATCGACTCGATGCCGATCTCCGCGCAGTCCTTGTGCTTCGCCCCGACGTACCACCTCGAGCCGGGGTCGTCACCGACCAGCACGGTGCCCAGACCCGGCACGACACCCCGCTCGCGCAGCGCGGCCACCCGGTGCTTGAGCTCGTCCTTGATGGCCGCCGCGGTGGCGGTTCCGTCCAGCTTCTGTGCGGTCACGCGGTCATCCTGTCATCAGTGGCCGTGCGGCTCGACTTCTGTGGTCGCCGTTCGCACCAACCCTCTGTGGTCGGCGTGCGCTGCCGCCTCCGGCGCGACCTCCACCCTCGTCGAGTCGTCAGAAGCTGTCTCCGGCGCCAGGGCGCCTACGACAGTTTCGGACGGCTCGACTCCCACCCGGCATTTCGGCTCCCGTCGTCGCTAGCGCTCCTAGTGTGCGAAGTGCCGGGTGCCGGTGAAGTACAGAGCCACCCCGGCTGCCGCGCAGGCGGCGACGACCTCGTCGTCGCGGATCGACCCGCCGGGAGAGACGATCGCGGACACCCCGGCGTCGATGAGGATCTGCGCCCCGTCCGCGAACGGGAAGAACGCGTCGGACGCGGCGACCGAGCCCGCGGCCCGCTCCCCGGCCCGGGTCACCGCGAGCTGACACGAGTCGACGCGGTTGACCTGGCCCATGCCGACGCCCACAGAGGCACCGCCGGAGGCGAGCAGGATCGCGTTGGACTTCACCGCCCGGATCGCCCGCCACGCGAACTCCAGGTCCGCGAGCACGTCCTCGGAGACCGCGTCCCCCGACGCCAGCCGCCACCGCGAGGGGTCGTCCCCGGTCTCGTTGCCCTCCTTGTCCACATCCGCCGCGTCGATCGCGTCGCGGCTCTGGACCAGCATCCCGCCGGAGACCGGCCGGGTCTCCACGCCGCCGACCGCGGGCGCGGCCACCTCGAGCAGCCGCAGGTTCTTCTTCGCGGTCAGGATCGTCAGCGCGTCCTGCTCGAACGACGGCGCCACCACCACCTCGGTGAAGATGTCCTTGACGGTCTCGGCCATCGCCGCGGTCACCGGACGGTTCGTCGCGATGATGCCGCCGTAGGCCGACACCGGGTCGCAGGCATGCGCCTTGCGGTGCGCGTCGGCGATGTCGTCGCCGACCGCGATCCCGCAGGGGTTCGCGTGCTTGATGATGGCGACGGTCGGACGGTCACCGTGGTCGTACGCCGCCCGGTGCGCGGCGTCCGCGTCGACGTAGTTGTTGTAGGACATCTCCTTGCCGTGCAGCTGCCGCCCCTGGGCCAGTCCCGGCTCCGGCTGGAAGCCGTTGACGTAGAGCGACGCCCGCTGGTGCGGGTTCTCGCCGTAGCGGAGCACCGCCGAGCGGTTCCACGTCGCGCCGATCCACGCCGGGAAGCCGGTCCCGGCCGAGGAGTCGGCGAGCACGCTGCCCATCCACGACGCCACGTGCACGTCGTACGTCGCGGTGTGCACGAACGCCTCCGCGGCGAGGGCCCGCCGCTGGTCGAGCGTGAAACCGCCGTGGGCGGCCGCCTCGAGGGCGTCGAAGTACTTCGCCGGCGAGGTCACGACCGCGACCGAGGGATGGTTCTTCGCGGCCGCACGGACCATCGACGGGCCACCGATGTCGATCTGCTCGACGCATTCGTCCGGGGTCGCACCCGACATCACCGTGTCGGTGAAGGGGTAGAGGTTGGACACGACGAGGTCGAACGGCTCCACCCCCAGCTCGGCGAGCTGCGCGACGTGGGAGTCCAGGCGCCGGTCGGCGAGGATGCCGGCGTGCACCATGGGGTGCAGCGTCTTGACCCGCCCGTCCAGGCACTCCGGGAAGCCGGTCAGGTCCTCGACCCTGGTCACCGGGATGCCGAGCTCCTCGATGAGCCGGGCGGACCCTCCCGTCGACACCAGCGCCACGCCCGCGCGGTGCAGCCCGCGGACCAGCTCCTCCAGCCCGGTCTTGTCGTAGACGGACACCAGGGCCCGCTTGATCGCGATCTTGCCGTTGCCGGCGGGGCTCTCGGGGCTCATGCGCCGAACCGCACCTTCCTGTCGGTGATGGTGAAGCCTTCGCGGGCCAGCCGGCCCACGCTGTCGACGAGCATCGTCCGCTCGGCGACCTTGATCCGCTCGTGGAGGGTGGCCACGTCGTCCTCCTCCTCGACCGGCACCGTCGCCTGCGCGACGATCGGCCCGGTGTCGATCCCGGCGTCCACGACGAACAGCGTCGCGCCGGTGACCTTGACGCCGTACTCCAGCGCGTCCGCGGGTCCCGAGGTCCCGGGGAACGCGGGGCACAGCGCCGGGTGCGTGTTGACCACCCGGCCCCCGAACCGGTCGAGGAACTCCGCGCCCACCAGCCTCATGAAGCCGGCCAGCACCACCAGGTCGGGCTCGAAGGCGGCGACGGTGTCGGTCAGGGACCGGTCCCAGTGCTCGCGCGAGATGAACCCGCCGACCTTGCGGACGAACGTCGGCACGCCGGCTCGGTCGGCTCGGGCCAGGCCCTCGATGTCGTCCCGGTCGGCGCCGACGGCGACGACGGACGCGCCGTACGCCGGGTCGGCGCACGCGTCGAGCAGCGCCTGGAGATTGGTGCCGCCCCCGGACACGAGCACGACGAGACGAGCGGTACGGCGGGTGGGCACGGCCGGAGTGTATCCAGCGGGAGGCACCCCTCCCCGATCAGGCCAGGTAGCGGGCCCGCCGGCGCTGGCGCCAGGTGGCCAGCAGTCCACCGAGCAGACCGCCGCCGCCGAGCGCGACGACCGCGTGCACCAGCACCTGCCCGGCCGCCGGTCCGACGTCGGACATCCGCCCGGGCCCGACAGCGCCGCCCGCGACCGCGGCGAGCACCCCGACCAGCAGCGCGGAGATCACCCCGGCGACCAGGCCGCGGAGCGCGCCCTGGTCCCAGGCGGTGGTCGGGTGCCGGCGCTGGCTGCGGGCGACGGCGACCGCCGCGAGCACCACAGGCACGCCGATGAGGGCCGGGGTCCAGGCAGGTGTCGGACCGTTGTCCGGGAGGGCGGCGAGCAGCGGGAACATCGGGACCGGGCCGACGGCGACCACGGTCGGCGTGACCAGGGTGCCGCTGCCGACCGCGAAGCCGGGGCCCAGGAGGTAGGCGCCGGAGAACACCACGGCGTTCGGCACCAGGGTCAGCACCAGCAGGGAGAACAGCACCGCGTCACCGGTGTCGGTGTGCAGGCGCGAGAGGACGTTCATCGCGGCACCGAAGTCGACCGCGAAGGCGCCCAGGAACACCAGGAACGCCCCGGCCAGGAACGTCAGCAGCACGGTGCTCACCGCGTGGGCGGTGGCCCGCACCGACGGCGGCGCCAGGGACAGCCAGATCGCGAGCCGTCCGGAGCCGGACGCGACCGCCGTACCCCCCAGGGCGGCGGTCAGCACCAGCGACCAGAGCAGCACCCGGCCCAGGGACGGCGCGGTCCCGGGCGTGCCGGCGAGCACGAGGGTGAGGACGGCGACCCCGAGGTAGGCGGCCGAGAAGAGGGCGGTGGCCATCGGGACGGTCCAGTCCCGGTCACCGTCGGAGAGGGCGTCCGCGTCCGGGCCGTGGCCCGCGACCGACTCGCCCAGGCGGAGTCCGAAGCGCCACACGACCCACGCCACCAGCAGCGTCAGCCCGAGGGGTACGGCGGTCACCGGGACGCCCTGCACGGTGACGCCCGACCCGTGCGCCATCAGCCAGCCGAGGGCTCCGGTGCGCAGCCCGTCCCGGGGTTCGCCGTGCACGCCTGCGTCGGTCACGAACCAGCCGATCACCCCTGCCGCGAGGCAGACGGCGAGCGTGCCGCCGGCGGCGGCCAGGCCCGCGAGCGCGGCCAGCAGGGTGAACGGTCGCCGGTCGGTGGCCGGGTCTCCGATGCGCGGCGGCGTGAGCGTGGCGGTCATGACCCGACCATCCTGCCGCGCCGGAGGTGCCCCGATCCGTTGCACACGCCGCCGTCATCGGTTTCGCCTCCACGCTGGCCTCCCGTACCGTGGAGCGGGCCATGCAGCAGGGATCCGAAGAGTTCGACGCGTTCTACAAGTCCGTCCGCGGGCGGCTGCTCGTGCAGACCTATGCGCTCACCGGAGACCTCCCGGCGTCCCGGAGCGCGGTCCGCGACGCGTTCGTCGCCGCCTGGCACCACTGGCGCAAGGTGTCGCGCCTCGACGATCCCGAGTCCTGGGTGCGGCCGCAGGCCTGGCAGCACGCCCAGCGAAGGCACACCACGCGCATCTGGCACCGCGACAAGAGCCTCGACGCCGACTCTCGGGCCACCCTCGACGCGCTGTCGAAGCTCAGCCTGACCCAGCGCAAGGTGCTGCTGCTGACCCAGCTCACCTCGGCCAGCATGCAGGAGATGGCCCGCGAGGTGGGGCTCACCACCGCCGCCGCCGAGCGCGAGCTGCAGACCGCGACCTCCCGCTTCGCCACCCAGCGCGACGTGCCGTCGACCTCGGTCCGCGGTCATCTCCAGGACCTGACCGACCGGGTCACCGAAGCCCGCTTCCCGCGCCCGTCGATCGTCCGTCGCGCCGGTGCGGCCCGGCGCCGCGCCCACACCGGGACCGGTGTCGCGGCCGCGGTGGTGGCGATGTTCCTCGGGGGGGCCCTGGTCCATGACACCGGCGGCGCCGCCCCCGGCCTCCACGGAGCCAGCGCCCAGGGCGCCCCGGTCGCCGGCCCGGACGAGCCACTCACCCTGCGGGTGGAGGACCTGCTGTCGCCCGAGCAGACCGGCCAGCTCTCCGACACCCGAACCTTCCGCGTGGGCCGGACCGACGACAACACCGAAGGCAACGGCATCAACTCGATCTGCCAGGAGGACCGCTTCGCGGATCCCGAGGGCCTCGGTGCCCTGGTCCGCACGTTCGCCACCTCCGGTTCACCGGCGATGTCCGCAGTGCAGACCGCAGAGCTGTCCACCTCGGACCGAGCCGCGAGACGCGCCTACCGACGCACCGTCGGCTGGTACACCGGCTGTCGTGACGAGCGGGTGCAGCTGCTCACGAGCCTCAGCCTCACGGGCGCCGGCGACGAGGGGAGGCTCCTCGTCCTGCGGTCCTGGAAGGCTCCGGTGACGACGTACACCGTCGGGCTGGCGCGCACCGGCAGCATCGTCACCTCCGCCGTCCGGACGGTGCGCTCGAGGAAGACCCCGTCCCTGGCGCCGATGACCTCGCTGATGGGTTCGGCGGTCTGGTCGATCTGCGACCACCCGTCGGCGGGCACCTGCTCCACCCGGCCGCGGTCCGCGCCCGTGGCGCCACCCCCCGGCGACGACGGCCGCGGGATGCTCCAGGTCGTCGACCTGCCCCCGGTGCCGGGCGTGACCCGGCCCTGGATCGCCACCGCGCCACGGCGACCCCGACTCAACACCGCCGCGACCCGCTGCGACAAGGCCGACTTCTTCGACAAGTCGATCCCCTACTCCAGCACCCGGAGCTTCCTGGTGCCGCAGAAGAAGCTGCCGAGCGCGTTCGGACTGACCGAGACGCTCGGCCGGTTCCGCAGCGAGAAGGCGGCGGCCGGGTTCGTCTCGACCATCCGCGACCGGATGGGCGCCTGTGAGGACAAGGATGTGGCCACCAGCGTGGCCCGCCGCACGCACCGCTCGAGCAGGGCCGAGGACCTCACGCTCTGGAGCGTCGCCACCGAGATCTCCGACAAGAAGAAGGTGACCTACCTGATGGCCGTCGGTCGCCGCGGCAAGGTCGTCATCCAGGTCGGCTTCGTGCCGGTCCCCGGACACACCATCGGCAACGCCGACTTCGCGGCGCTGACCGAGCGCGCCCTCGACCGGATCTCGAACCTCCCCGCCAAGAAATAGCCTCCCGGAGGCAACCGAGCCGGCTTCTCGGTCGTATTCCCGACGACAATGCAGGAGACGAGCGATCGGGGGCCCGGGATGACCGAAGAGGAGTTCGACGACTTCTACGCCACGTCGTTCACCCGGCTCACCGGACAGCTCTACGCGATGATCGGGAACCGCGACGAGGCGCAGGAGTGCGTGCAGGAGGCCTTCGTCCGGGCCTGGGCCCATCGGGGGAGGCTGGACCGCGCCCAGCACCCCGAGGCGTGGGTGCGGACCACCGCCTACCGGCTCGCGGTCTCCCGTTGGCGTCGTACGACGCGGGGCCGGCGCCCCGCGGACCGCGCGGTGTCCCTGCCCACCCAGACCGCGGCGGCCACCGAGGACCACGTGGCCCTGGTCGCGGCGCTCCGCCGGCTCCCCGAGGCCCAGCGCCGGGTCCTGGTGCTGCATCACGTGTGCGACCTGCCGGTGCAGGCGGTGGCCGCCGAGATCGGGGTACCCGAGGGCACGGTCAAGGCCCGCCTCTCCCGGGGCCGCGCCGCGCTCGCCGCCCTGCTCACCGACGACCCCGGCCTCCAGGAAGGAGCCAGCCATGTCTGACCCGATCCGTGACCTCCAGGACCTCGCCGCCGACGGCACCGCGCTGACCGCGCTCCCGGCTGCCGAGGTACGTCGCCGCGGCGACCGGCTGCGCCGCCGCAACCACACCCTGTTCGGCGTCGCCGGAGCGGTCGCCGTCGCGGCCATCGCCGCCGTGCCGCTCGCGCTCAGCGGCGGCAACGAGAAGGCCGGCCCCGACAGCGGCGTCGCCACCCAGACCCCCTCCGCGACCTCCTCCGCCACGGCCGGGAGCGCCTGGCTGGCCAGCATTCCGGAGGACTTCCCGCTCGACGAGGGAGTGCCCGCGGAGAACCCGGACGACGGCTCGCCGGTGGTGGTCGAGCGCAACACCAACGGCGAGATCGACCAGCTGTGCGGCGAGCCTGTCGACCTGGCCGTCGACCGTCTCGACGAGGAGAACGCGAGCTACGCGGACTCCACGGACATGCGGAGCAGGGCACTGTCGCTCTACGGCTCCGACGAGAGCGCTCAGGCAGTCTTCGACTCCGTGGCCGCTACGGTCGACGGCTGCCGGCCCCAGGTCGTGGAGGAGGGCACCGAGCGGGTGACCACTCCGTTCGAGATGGACACGGGGGACGCGGCGATCGGCTGGACGGCGCGCACCCGGACCGGCGGTGAGTTCTACCCCGACGTGACCGTCTGGCAGCTGGTGCGGGTCGGGAACTCCCTGCTGGTGTCCATCCTCTCGCGGGAGCTCGGGAGCAACCCGGCGCTGACGGTCCGCGACACCGCCGTCGCCGAGGCTTCCCCGGTGGTCCGGGCCATGGACGTCTTCGCCGGGCACCCGGACACGGCTCCCACCGAGCCCGACGCCCCGTCGCCGGAGCCCGGACCGTCGACGTCGGACGGCATCCCGGCGGACTTCCCGATCGCACGGGGTCTCACGTCGCCCGAGGGCGAGCCCCTCGACGGTCCCTCGGCGCGAGCGGACGGAGTGCCCGAGACGACTCTCTGCGACGCACCTGCCTGGCCGCAGGGCGGCGCGGGCCGGTGGGCGGCCACCGCCACCGGCCCCGAGAGCCGCACGAGCCGCGAGGTGGTGCGCTACGCCTCCGCCGACGACGCGGTCAGGGTGATGACGTCGCTGCGTCTGGCGGTGCAGGACTGCCCCGAACAGACGCAGGAGGACGGCTCGGCGTACCTCACCGCCGAGGTGGAGGCGGACACCGGCTACGACACGCTGGCCTTCGGCCGGGCCTTCGACGAGGGCCTCGGCGGCGAGGCCTACGTGTTCACCCGGGTCGGGTCGGCCATCCTGGGCCTCTACACCAGCGGCGAGTACGCCGGCGACAACATCGATCAGGGTGTCGCCGAGCTGCTCGACGCCACCGGCCGGATCACCCCCGCGATGTGCATCTTCACCGCCGCCGCCTGCTGACCACGTGTCACTTCTTGCGCGCCGAGGTGTGCGTTCTTGCGGGCCCACGTGTCACTTCTTGCGCGCCGAGGTGTGCGTTCTTGCGGGCCGAGGTGTGCGTTCTTGCGCGGGCGGTGATGCCATCACCGAGTGACGACCCGCGCGAGCGCCACCTCGCCCCGCAAGAACGCGCACGTCGACTCAGAGCGTCTGCAGGATCTCCCGCATCAGCTGGGCGGTCTCGGACGGCGTCTTGCCGACCTTGACGCCCACCGCCTCGAGGGCCTCCTTCTTCGCCTGCGCGGTCCCGGACGAGCCGGACACGATCGCACCGGCATGGCCCATGGTCTTGCCCTCGGGGGCGGTGAAGCCCGCGACGTAGCCGACGACCGGCTTGGTGACGTGGTCCTTGATGAACTCCGCCGCACGCTCCTCGGCGTCGCCGCCGATCTCGCCGATCATCACGATCGCCTTGGTGTCGGGGTCCGCCTCGAACGCCTCGAGGGCGTCGATGTGGGTGGTGCCCACGATCGGGTCACCGCCGATGCCGATGGCGGTCGAGAAGCCGTGGTCACGCAGCTCGAACATCATCTGGTAGGTCAGCGTGCCGGACTTCGAGACCAGGCCGACCGGTCCGGAGCCCGAGATCGTCGCCGGGGTGATGCCGGCCAACGCCTCACCCGGGGTGATGATGCCGGGGCAGTTCGGCCCGATCATCCGGGTGTCCTTGCCGTCGAGGTAGGCCCACACCTCGGCCGTGTCCTGCACGGGCACGCCCTCGGTGATGACCACCAGCAGGCCGATGCCGGCGTCGATGGCCTCGAGACAGGCGTCCTTGGTGAACGCCGGCGGCACGAACGCCACCGACACGTCCGCGCCGGTCTCGGCCATCGCCTCCTTGACGGAGCCGTAGACCGGCAGCTCGACGGCGTTGCCGTCGGCGTCCTTGTGCTCGACGGTGGTGCCGGCCTTGCGGGCGTTGACACCACCGACGACCTGGGTGCCGGCCTTGAGCATCAGGGCGGTGTGCTTGGTGCCCTCACCTCCCGTGATGCCCTGCACGATGACCTTGGAGTCCTTGTTCAGGTAGATCGACATGTTCTCAGTCCCGTTCTCAGGCGTTCGCCAGCTCGGCGGCCTTGTCGGCCGCGCCGTCCATCGTGTCGACCAGGGTCACCAGCGGGTGGTTGGCCTGGTCGAGGATCCGACGGCCCTCCTCCACGTTGTTGCCGTCGAGTCGCACGACCAGCGGCTTGGAGGCCTCGTCGCCGAGGATCTCCAGGGCACCGACGATGCCGTTGGCCACCGCGTCGCACGACGTGATGCCGCCGAAGACGTTCACGAACACGGACTTGACCTGCTCGTCGTGGAGGATCACGTCCAGGCCGTCGGCCATCACCTGCGCGGAGGCGCCACCACCGATGTCGAGGAAGTTGGCCGGCTTGACGCCGCCGTGTGCCTCACCGGCGTACGCGACGACGTCGAGCGTCGACATGACCAGCCCGGCACCGTTGCCGATGATGCCCACCGCGCCGTCGAGCTTGACGTAGTTGAGCCCCTTCGCCTTGGCCTTCGCCTCCAGGGGGTCGGCGGCTTCCTTGTCCTCGAACTGCGCGTGGTCCTCGTGGCGGAACTCGGCGTTCTCGTCGAGCGAGACCTTGCCGTCGAGCGCCTCGAGCCTGTCGCCGGCCAACCGGGCCAGCGGGTTGACCTCGACGAGGGTGGCGTCCTCCTCGACGAAGACCTTCCACAGCGCCAGCACCGTCTGCACGGCCTGGTCGGTGAGGGCGTCGGGGAAGCCGGCCTCGGCGACGATGTCGCGGGCCGTGGCGTCGTCGACCCCGGTGCCCGGGTCGATGGCGATCTGCTTCACGGCGTCCGGGTTGGTCTTGGCGACCTCCTCGATCTCCACCCCACCCTCGACGCTGGCGATACAGAGGTAGCGGCGGTTGGCGCGGTCGAGCAGGAAGGAGAAGTAGTACTCCTCCTCGATGCTCGCGGCGGGCGCGATCAGCACGCGGTGGACGGTGAGGCCCTTGATCTCCATCCCGAGGATGGCCTCGGCGTGCGCCTCGGCCTCGTCGGGCGTCTTGGCCAGCTTGACGCCGCCGGCCTTGCCGCGGCCGCCGGCCTTGACCTGCGCCTTGACGACGCAGACGCCGAGCTTCTCGGCGGCGGCACGAGCCTCCGCGGGCGTGGTCGCGACGATGCCCGGAGCGCCCGGCACGTCGTGCTTGGCGAAGAGCTCCTTCGCCTGAAACTCCATCAGATCCACTGATCCACCCAGTCCTCTTCTGTTTGTCAGTCCGGGGATTCCTCCTCGGCACCCTAGACCCGGCGGGCCGCCCACGACCACGTGGGTCCGGGCGATCCGGACCGGGTACGACGCCGCGGGCGACGACCGACCGTGCGTGGATCCGCGTGACCCGGGTACTACCCGTGTCGTTGACCGGGTGAGGAAAAGGGGTCCCCATGCGCACACGCCTGCTCGCCACTCTGACCACCCTGGCCGCGACCGTCGCGCCGTTGGCCGTCGTCGGCCACGCCGATGCCGGCCCGTCCGCATCGCCGGGTGCGGCCGCGCCCACCGCACCGGCCGCCGACCGTACGCCGGGCTACTCCCGGCGCCCCATCACCGTGAACGTGAAGGTCGGTCCGGCGGGCGACCAGCGCTGCACGGTCACCGCCGACCTCTACAAGCCCGACGGCGTCAACCGCCGCCACCGGGCACCCGCGATCCTCACCACCAACGGCTTCGGCGGCAGCAAGCGCGGCGCCGGCGAGGTGGGCACCGCCCTGGGCTTCGTGCAGGAGGGGTACGTCGTGCTCTCCTACTCCGGGCTCGGCTTCGGCGGCTCCGGCTGCAAGATCTACCTCGACGACCCCGACTACGACGGCCGCGCCGGCGCCCAGATGGTCGGCGTCCTGGCCGGCACCCGCACCTTCCGCACCAGCGCCGGCCAGAAGAAGCGGCTCGACTACGTCGCGCGGGACGGCCGCAAGGACCCCCGGGTCGGCATGATCGGCGGTTCGTACGGCGGCCAGGTCCAGTTCGCGGTCGCCATGCAGGACAAGCGCGTCGACGCGATCATCCCCCAGATCACCTGGCACGACCTGCCCTACTCGCTCTCGCCCAACAACACCTCCTTCACCCGCGGCGTCCGCAACGCCGAGCCCGGTGTCCACAAGAAGGTCTGGACCTCGGCGTTCTTCGCGCTGGGCGTCCAGCAGGGCCTCGAGAACATCCGGTCCGACCCGGACCGGGCCGCGGGCTGCCCCAACTTCCGTGACGAGATCTGCCCCGCGAAGGCCCAGCTCGACACCGTGGGCTATCTCGACGGCGAGAACCGGGCGATCGCCTCCCACGCCTCGGTGGGCTCCTACCTCGACAAGATCACCGTCCCGACCCTGCTCGTGCAGGGACAGAAGGACACCCTGTTCAACCTGCAGGAGGCCACCGCGACCTTCCGGGCGCTCCGGGCCCGAGGTGTCCCGACCCGGATGATCTGGCGCACCTTCGGTCACTCCGACGCCACTCCCGCCGCCGGGGAGTACGCCGAGCCGCGGATCGGGCAGCGACTCACCGCGACCTACCTCGGCCGCCGCTACCTGTCGTGGATGAACCGCTACGTCCGCGGCCAGCGCGGCACCTACGTCGGCCCCCGCTTCAGCTACTTCCGTGACTGGGTGTCCTACCCGCAGGGCACGGCGGGCCGTTCCGTCACCCGGGCCTTCGCCCGGACCTCCTCGGTCCCGAGCCGCCGCCAGCGCCTGTTCCTCTCCGGCGCCGACCGGCTCGTCGACGACGCCCGCGCGGTGGTGGGCGGGAGCGCGTCGTACGCCAGCACCGGCCCCGCCCCGACGTCGTACTCCGAGACCTCGGCGGTCGGTGGGCAGGACGACCCGGTCGCGGACACGGACGGCACCGTCGCCCGCTGGACCAGCCCGGCCCTGACCGCGCCCGCCGACCTGGTCGGGTCCCCGCGGCTGACCGTGCGGCTGAGCTCCCCGAGCGCCTCGGCCACCCAGGCCTCCGGCACCCGCGGCAAGCTCATCCTGTTCGCCAAGCTGTACGACGTGGCGCCCGACGGCACCCAGACGCTCAAGGGGCGCCTGGTCTCGCCGGTCCGGGTGCCCGACGTGACCAGACCGCTGACCGTCGACCTGCCGGGCGTGGTGCACCGCTTCGCCACCGGTCACCGGCTGCGCCTGGTCATCGCGGCCAGCGACTTCGCCTACGCCAACAACAACGCTCCGCAGCAGGTCACGGTGGTCACCGGTCCCGCCGATCCGGGGACGCTGAGGCTCCCGATCGTGGGGCCACTCCGCTTCTGATCCGTGTCCGGATGGTGTGGTCTGCGACACCAACACGTCCGAACTCCAGCGAGAAGTGCATGATTTCGTCCACAATGGACACCCGAGCGATTTCGGGGCACCGGCCTCGTGAGTTAGTGTCTGAGGTCGTTTCCCCGTCACCGAACACCGAGGATCACTTCTTTCATGGGCAACCACCGGGCCACCCGACGCGGCTCAGCCGACATCTCGGGGACCTCGGCTCGGTCTGCGTCTTCCGTCTCCGCCCCCGGACCCACGGCTGGCAAGCGCCGCGCCGTCAAGCACTCCGCCTCGCGCGGGCCGCTGTTCCGCAGGCTCCCGTCCGCACCGATCCTGCTCGGCGTCGCCGCGCTGGCGATCTCGGCGACGGGCGCGGTCAGCATGACCGACAACGACGTGATCACGCACACGGGCAGCCGCCTCGTGGCCGCCAACGCCCTCACGGGCACCACCTCCACGTCGTCCTCCTCGGCCGCCGAGGAGCGCCGACGGGCGGTCTCGCGCGACTCCCGCCGTGACGCCCTCGAGGACGCCAGCATCGAGGAGTTGCAGGCCGCCGTCGAGCAGCAGGCCAAGCAGCGCAACGCCGAGCTGGCGAAGCTCGCCAAGTCCGCGGAGCAGCAGGCCGCCAAGATCGCGCTCAACGCCTGGGGCATGCCGCTCACGAGCTACCGGATGAGTGCCGGCTTCGGCCAGTCCAGCGGCCTGTGGGCCAACACGCACACCGGCCTCGACCTCGCCGCGCCGAGCGGGACACCGATCATGTCGGTCACCAACGGCACCGTCACCTCGGTGGGCTACGAAGGCTCCTACGGCAACCAGGTCATCGTCACCACCGACGAGGGCGAGGAGCTGTGGTACTGCCACATGAGCGAGTTCGCCGCCTCGGTCGGTGACGAGGTCCGCACCGGCGAGGTCCTCGGCTACGTCGGCTCGACCGGCAACAGCACCGGGCCCCACCTGCACCTCGAGTACCGCCCCGGCGCCGGCGATCCCGTCGACCCCTTCGACGCGCTGGTCGCCCACGGGCTCAACCCGTAGCCCACTCCGGCGAGCCGACCCCTAGAGCTTCTCCACCGGCGCGTAGCGCAGCAGCAGGCGCTTGACGCCCTCGGAGCCGAAGTCGATCGAGGCCACGGTCTTGTCGCCCTGGCCCTCCAGCGCGACCACGGTGCCCATCCCGAACGAGTCGTGCACCACCCGGTCGCCCGGGTCGAGCGACGGGATCTCCCGGGCCGGCTTGGCCTTGGACGCGGCGTCCATCCGGATCGCGGCACTGCCGAAGTTGCGGCGCCCGGCCTCGGTGGGGCTGCCGAACGAGCCGGTGCGGCCGGCGACGTCCTGGCGGTGCCAGGAGGTCTGCTCCGCGGCGGTCCGGCGCCACTCGACCAGCGACTCCGGCATCTCGTCGAGGAACCGGGACGCGGGGTTGTGGGCGGGCGCCCCCCACGCCGAGCGCATGATGGCGCGGGAGAGATAGAGCCGCTCGCGGGCGCGGGTCACCCCGACGTAGGCCAGTCGGCGTTCCTCCTCCAGCTCCGGCTGGTCGCCGAGCGAGCGCATGTGCGGGAAGACGCCGTCCTCCATGCCGGTGAGGAACACGACCGGGAACTCCAGGCCCTTGGCGGTGTGCAGGGTCATCAGCGTGACCACCCCCGCGTCGTCCGCGTCGGGCTCGGCGGGGATCTGGTCGGTGTCGGCGACCAGCGCCACGCGCTCGAGGAAGTCGGAGAGACCCGGGGCGACGGTGCCGGCGTCGACGTCGGCGGGATCCGCGGACGGGCCGGCGACGGGGTCGTCGGAGAACTCACGCGCCACCGCGACCAGCTCGGCGAGGTTCTCGACCCGGGTCTCGTCCTGCGGGTCGTCGGAGGCCTCGAGCTCGGCGAGGTAGCCGGAGCGTTCGAGGACGGACTCCAGCACCACGTCGGCGCGCTCCCCCGCGTCGACCATCGACTGCAGCTCCTCGACCATGCCCACGAAGCCCTGGATGGCCTTGAGCGACCGCGTCGCGATGCCCGGCGCCTCGTCGGCCCGGCGCAGCGCCTCCCAGAAGATCACCCGCTCGCGCTCGGCGTACGCCGAGACGCAGGCCTCGGCCCGGTCCCCGATGCCGCGCTTGGGGGTGTTGAGCACCCGGCGCACTGAGATCTCGTCGGCCGGGTTGGCCAGCATCCGGAGGTAGGCGAGGGCATCGCGGACCTCGCGGCGCTCGTAGAAGCGGACCCCGCCGACCACCTTGTAGGGCTGGCCGGTGCGGATGAACACCTCCTCGAACACGCGCGACTGCGCGTTCGTGCGATAGAACACCGCGACGTCGCCGGCACGGGCGGAACCGTCGTCGGTGAGCTTGTCGATCTCCTCGGAGACGAACCGGGCCTCGTCGCGCTCGTCGTCGCCGACGTACCCGACGATCTTGGCGCCGTCGCCGGCCTGGCTCCAGAGGCGCTTGACCTTGCGGCCCTTGTTGTTGCCGATCACCGCGTTGGCGGCGTTGAGGATCGTCTGGGTGGAGCGGTAGTTCTGCTCGAGCAGGATCGAGGTGGCGTTGGGGAAGTCCTGCTCGAAGTCGAGGATGTTGCGGATGTTGGCGCCGCGGAACGCGTAGATCGACTGGTCGGCGTCACCGACCACCATCAGCTCGGCCGGCTCGACCCGCTCCCCACCGGAACCGGTCTCCTCCATCTGGTCGGCGCAGAGCTGGTGGATGAGGGCGTACTGCGCGTGGTTGGTGTCCTGGTACTCGTCCACGAGGACGTGGCGGAACCGGCGGCGGTAGACCTCACGCACCTCGGGATAGGCCTGGAACAGGTGGACGGTCGTCATGATCAGGTCGTCGAAGTCGAGTGCGTTGGCGTCCCGCAGCCGCCGCTGGTAGAGCTCGTAGGCGGCGGCGTACGCCTCCTCGAAGGCGTTGCGGGTGTCCCCCTTGGCGTCCTCGGGGTCCTTGAGCTCGTTCTTGGCGTTGGACACCCAGTTGAGGACCGCCCGCGGCTGGTAGCGCTTCGGGTCGAGGTTGAGGTCCTGGCAGACCAGGGTCATCAGCCGCTTGGAGTCGGCCGCGTCGTAGATCGAGAAGTTGGACTTGAAGCCGAGCTTGTCGATCTCCTTGCGGAGGATCCGCACGCACGCCGAGTGGAACGTCGAGACCCACATGATCCGGGCCCGCTTGCCGACCAGGTCCTCGACCCGCTCCTTCATCTCGGCGGCGGCCTTGTTGGTGAACGTGATCGCCAGGATCGAGCCCGGATGCGCCTTGCGCTGCTGGATCAGCCAGGCGATCCGCCGGGTCAGCACCCGGGTCTTGCCGGACCCCGCTCCGGCGACCACGAGCAACGGCGCGCCGGCGTGCGCGACCGCCGCTCGCTGGGGCTCGTTGAGGCCCTCCAGCAGGGATTCGGTGGACGGACCGTGGCGGGGGGTGACGGCCTCGAGGCCGGGGATCGGGAACGTGCTCATCGCAGGGCCAACCCTACGTGTCGTCACCCTCCCCGCCGGTCACGGCTGGTCTAGGGTCACGGCATGGACGGTGCGGCGGCGCGGGACGCGCGAGACGGTGGCCACGGTCGTTCGCGGTTCGCGCGGCTCTCGGAGGCGACGTACGAACGGGTCAGCGGGCCCGGGTTCTTCGCCGTGTGCGTCGGCATCGTGGCGGTCTGGGCGGTGAGCTATCCGCTCTTCTCCAGTGCGAAGTCGTGGCAGGTGGTGATCCACACTGTCGGCAGCGTGCTCACCCTGCTGCTGCTGGTGCTGCTGGAGAACGCCAGCAAGCGGGCCGAGGAAGCCTCGCAGGAGAAGCTGAACGTGTTGGCCGAGGCACTGGCCGCGCTGATGGACTCGCGGGGACAGGACGACCCGGAGCTCCGCGAGGCCGCGGCCCGGCTGCGCGACGCCGCGGGCCTCGAGGAACGTCACTGACCGACAGCCGCCCTTGACAGATTGGTAACGAATAGGTTACCAATAGGGACATGGACACCTTCGCCGCACTCGGGGACCCGGTCCGCCGCGACCTGGTGCATCGGCTCTCCCGTGGCCCCGCCCGCGTCGTGGACCTCGCGGCCACCCAGGCGATCAGCAGACCGGCGATCAGCCGGCACCTCCGGCTGCTCGGCGAGGCCGGACTGGTGGCGGTCGAGGACCGAGGACGGGAGCGCCACTACCGGCTCGAGCGCCGGGGCCTCGCGCCCGTCACCGCCTGGCTGGCGGGGCTCCAGCCGGCGCCGCGCTTCGACGAGTCCGCGCTCGACGGCCTCGACCTCGAGGTCCGGCGCACCGTCCGCGAGGGAGCCACGTCGACGGACGACGCCGAGCACGCCACCGAGGAGACCGCATGAGCACGTTCACCCCCCGACCCACCGGCCGGCGCGAGGATCGCGGCGGCACGACGTACGTCGTCTTCGAGCGGACCTTCCGCGCCCCGATCGCCGACGTGTGGGCAGCCGTCACCGAGTCCGACCGGCTGGCCCGCTGGATCGGCATCTGGTCGGGTGACCCGGCGAGCGGGTCCATCGCCTTCCGGATGACCGCCGAGGCCGAGGACGCGCCGGAGGAGACCGTCTGGATCGACGAGTGCACACCACCGACCCGGCTGGTGATGCGCTCCGCACGGCCCGACGACCGGACGGAGGTCTGGAGCTGGCAGCTCGACCTCGACGAGTCCGCCGGGCTGACCACGCTCAGGTTCGCCCAGGAGGCGGTCGACGTGTCGCTGGCCGAGAGCGTCGGTCCGGGCTGGGACTACTACCTCGACCGGCTGGTGGCCGCCGAGACCGGCGGCGACCTCGCGGCGATCGACTTCGACGACTACTACCCGGCCCTCGCCGCCCACTACCGCGCCGAGCTGGCCTGACGGAGGCCACGCCCGGGCACAACCTCGCCCCCGGTGGTTCACTGGTGAGCATGAGCGACGACGTACGACTGCTGATCGTGGGCGACGGCCCGGTGGCGGACGCCCTGGCCCCGATGGTCGCGGCGCTGGGCTGGACGGCCACCGCGACGACCGACCTGACCGAGGCGGTCGAAGCCCTCGACGCGACCGACGCGGTGGTGGTCACCAGCCACCACGACGGACTCGACGCCCCGGCCATCCGGGCGGCGTTCGCCGCCGGCACGGCGTACGTCGGCGCGATGGGCTCGCGCCGGACCCAGGCCCGACGCCGCGAGTGGCTGCTCGCCCACGACGTCACCGAGGAGGCCCTGGCCGGGCTGCGCGCCCCGATCGGGCTCGACATCGGCGCCGACGCTCCCGGTGAGATCGCGGTGTCCATCCTCGCCGAGATCGTGGCCGTGCGCCGCCAGGCCGACGCGGCGGTCACCTCGGTCAGCGACCGCGACGGCGCCATCCATCCCGACCGGCAGCCGGGCGAGGCCTACTGCCCGGGTGGGTGAGGTTCAGCTGTGCACGGGTGACCAGAAGACCGCGAGCCCGACGTTGAGCAGGGCCAGCGCGAAGATGCCGTAGAACAGCCCGTCGGGCAGTTTCGGCTTGCGGGCGTTGGCCATCACCAGCACCAGCACGACCAGTCCGACCGCGGCCTTGGCACCGACCTTGGCGTGGTTGACGTCGCCGTCACCCGCCTCCAGGACGCCGACCAGCGCCAGCCCGGCCAGGAACGCCGTGCCTGCCCCGTCGCGCACGGGGGCGTTGACCACCTTGTCCCCGGGGCCGAACTGCACGAACAGCCCGCCGATCAGCGCGGCGAAGCCGAGGATGTGCACGAACAGCAGGACCAGTCGCAGCGTCTCCATGCCGAGGACGATAACCGGCTACGTGCTGGTGACCCGCTTCGGCTTCGGCTTCGGCTTCCGCTTGGCGGGACGCACCACCAGCACCGGGCACGGTGCGTAGT
This sequence comes from uncultured Actinomycetota bacterium, assembly GCA_963767955.1. GTDB lineage: Bacteria > Actinomycetota > Actinomycetes > Propionibacteriales > Nocardioidaceae > Nocardioides. The sequence goes on from CAVYGA010000003.1 coordinate 2,336,350, forward strand.
GCTGCACCCGCTGGGCGGTGCTGCCGACCAGCACCGAGTCGCTCAGGCCACGACCGCCGCTGGCCACCACGATCAGGCCGGCGCCCACCGACTCGGCGGCCCGGATGATCTCCTTGGCCGGCGACCCGCTGCGCACCTTCTGGTGCACCGTGGGGCCCCACCCGTCGTACGTCGCGGCGACCGTCGCGACCGCACCCTCGGCGGCGGCCCGGAAGGACATCTCGTCCACGGCCTTAGTGGGGTCCGCGAGGTCGTCGGCGAAGGCGACCGCGGCCAGGGGCCGCAGCACCGCGACCACCGAGATGTCGGTGATCTTGGCCGGGTCGGCGAAGGACTTCAGCTGGCGGGCGGCGGCCAGGGACTGCTTCGAGCCGTCTGTGGCGACGATGACGTGCATGACGATCACCCTTCCTTGAGCGGGTCCGGAGCACCCCGGTCGTGGCCGGCCGGTCGGTCGCGACGTCCGAAGAGGTACTCGGCCAGGAACAGCACCACACCCAGGGCCAGCAGCCCGGCGACCCAGTAGAGCGAGCTCGGGTCGTCGACGACCACGTAGACCAGCAGCACCGCGTTGCCGAGCAGCCCGGCGTACAGCAGTGGGGTGTTGGCCGTGAAGCTGTCCTCGTGCTCGTCCTGGCCGCGCAGCTTGAGGGCGGAGACGATGACCAGTGCGTAGATGAACAGCAGGAACACGACCGTCACGGTCGCCAGCCGGGTGACCACGTCGATGCCGTTGGTGCGGACGAGGATGTCGCCCGCGAACAGCAGGGCGGCCACCACCAGGAAGCTGAAGATCAGCCCGACCCAGGGGCTGCGCCGCTGCGGGTGCACCTTGGCGAACACGCCGGGGACGATGTCCTCGCGCGCCATGCCGTAGAGGATGCGCGACTGGGTGACCACCGCGACCAGTGTGGTGTTGGTGATCGCGACCATGGCGATGCAGGCGAACAGGATGGTCATCACACCGACCGGGACCGGGATGATGCCCTCCTTGACGACCTCGAGCAGCGCCGCGTCCGAGTCGGCGAGCACCGGGATGTCGACGGTGAGCGCGGCGGTCATGGCGACCAGCACGTAGATCACCCCGGCGGTGATCATGCCGGCCACCAGGGCCCGGGGGAAGGTCTTGGCGGGGTTGATGGTCTCCTCGGCCACGTTGGCGGCGTTCTCGAAGCCGGTCATCGCGAAGAAGGCGAGAGCCACGCCCGCCACGATCGCGAAGATCGGGTTGCCGTCGGCGTCGAACTCGGTGAGCACGCCGAAGTCGGCGCCACCCTCGACGATGAACCAGACACCGATACCCATCACGATGATCAGGCCGGCCACCTCGACGAACGTCATCAGCATGTTGATGAACACCGACTCGGTGATGCCGATGTAGTTGACGATCGTCAGCGCCAGCACGAACGCCAGCGTGATCAGCAGCACCGGGGGCCCCGGCCACACCTCGAGGAAGTACGCCGAGAAGCCGGTCGCCAGCGAGCCGGACGCGGCGAAGCTGGCCGACAGGAACGAGATCGTGACCAGGAACGTCAGCGGCTTGTTGCGGAACGCCTTGTTGACGTAGAGCGAGGCGCCGGCTGCCTGGGGGTACTTCGTGACCAGCTCGGCGTAGGCGAGTCCGGTGATCGTGGCGATCGAGACACCGACCGCGAAGGCGATCCAGAAGGCGCCGCCGACGGCGCCGGCGACGGCCCCGATGAGCACGTAGATGCCGGAGCCGAGGACGTCGCCGAGGACGTAGAAGTAGAGGAGCCGACCGGTGATCGAGCGCTTGAGCTCACTGTCCCGGGCACCGGGCACGGGTTCCTGGTCGGTGGTGGTCGTTGCTTCGGACACGTCTGATCTCGCTTCCCGAATGAGGCGTTCCCCTGGCATCCAGCTGAACTGACACCCGGTCGTGCCCACTCCCCGCGACCCGGAAACCTCGACCGGGGCAGCTCGGCCGTCCTAGAGGAGCCTGCGGTCCGAGGCCCACCGGGTGAGCTCGTGCCGGCTGGAGAGCTGCAGCTTCCGCAGCACGCTCGACATGTGCGTCTCGACGGTCTTGATCGAGATGAACAGCTCCTTGCCGACCTCCTTGTAGGCGTAGCCCCGGGCGATCAGCCGCATCACCTCTCGCTCCCGCTCGGTGAGCCGGTCGAGGTCCTCGTCGACCGCGGCGACCTCGATCGAGCCGGCGAACGCGTCGAGCACGAAGCCGGCCAGCCGCGGCGAGAACACCGCGTCCCCGTCGGCGACCCGGCGGATCGCGTCGACGAGCTCGGTGCCGGTGATGGTCTTGGTGACGTAGCCGCGGGCACCGCCACGGATGGTGCCGATGACGTCCTCGGCGGCGTCGCTGACCGAGAGCGCGAGGAACTTGGTCTCCGTCGGGCCGGTACGGCGCATCACCTCGACGCCGCCGCCACCGGGCAGGTGCACGTCGAGCAGCACCACGTCGGGGTGGTGTGCGGCGATCGCGGCGATCGCGGTGTCGACGTCCTGCGCCTCCGCGACGACGTCGACGTCGGTGCCGAGCTCGGCGCGGACGCCGGCTCGGAACATGGCGTGGTCATCGACGATGACGACTGTGGTCACGACTTCTCCTCCTGCACCGGCATCCGCAGCACCACTTCGGTGCCGTGACCGGGCGTGCTCCTGACCTCGGCAGTGCCGCCGTGGCGTTCCATGCGGTCGATGATGCTGCCCCGGACTCCGTGCCGGTCGGTCGGGACGGCCGCCGGGTCGAAGCCGACGCCCCGGTCCTTGACGAACACCTCGACCACCCGCGGCCCCACTTCGGCGTACACGTCGACGCGGCCGGTGCCGGCGTGCCGGGCCGCGTTGAAGACGGCCTCGCGGGTGGCGCGCAGCAGCGGTGTGTTCGCGCCGGTCAGGGTGAGCTCACCCACCGTGACGACCTCGACGACCACCTGGTGCCCGGCCTCCACCTCCGCGGCCACCGCGCGCAGTGCGGAGGCCAGCGAGGTGCCGTCGACGCTGTGCTCCTCGAAGAGCCAGGTCCGCAGGTCACGCTCCTGGGCGCGCGCCAGCCGAGCGACCGTCGGGCCGTCACCGGCGTTCTTCTGGATCAGGGCGAGGGTCTGGAGGACCGAGTCGTGCAGGTGCGCGGCGACGTCCGCGCGCTCCTGGCTGCGGACCCGCTCTGCGCGTTCGTCGGCCAGGTCGGAGGCCAGCCGGAAGACCCAGGGCCCCATCGCGATCGCCAACCCGACGACGCCGAGCAGTGCGGCGACCAGGATCTCGCGGGCGGCGCCGATCTGTCCGCTGCGGAACGCGAAGACGGCGAAGGCGGTGAGGATCAGGCCGCCACCGGCGAAGAGCCGGGCGTACGACGCCCAGGAGCCGCGACCGAGCAGCGCGCGCAGCGGGTCCACCCGGCCGGTGGTGTCGAGCCAGCGCTCGCGTTGCGCCTCGTCGGCCTGGCGCCAGATCAGCACCAGGCCGACGATGCCGAGCATGATCGGCCAGAACAGCGCGCCCCGACCGAAGACGGTCTCGAACATCAGCACGATGCCGATGCCGAGCGCGGCCAGCGCGATCATCGGACCGACGTCGGCGAAGCGGCGCACGACGCCGGGCCGGCGCCCGTCACGGCGGGCCGCCTCGAGACCGGGCGCGCTCCGCTCGAACCGCTCGTCGGTGGGCAGCACCAGCCACAGCCCGGCGTAGAACGCCATCCCCATCCCGCCGAGGGCCGCGGCCACCACGAAGAGCACCCGCACCCAGAGCACGGGCACCCCGAGGTGCCGGGCCAGCCCGGACGCGACCCCGCCGAGGTAGGAGTCGGTGGTGTCGCGGGTGGCCCGTCGCGGGGTGTACGGCGCGGCGGTGGTCATCGTCAACCCATCGTCACACAGCCACGGGGGCCGGACCATGAGGTTCGACCCCGGCCCGACCCTGAGCCCCGGGGGCCCCTGAGGGTGCATGATTCAGGGTCGTCCCCGATGGTGCGGGGGCCCACCGAGGAACAGGCTGGTGCCATGAACACGACACCTCCCCCCGGACCCGGCCCCGGACCCTCCTCCGGCCCGGCCCCAGGCCCGACCCCGCCCGACCCACGGCCCGTCGAGAGCGGCGGGGGGCCCCGAGTGGGAGGGGACGAGATGCGTGACCTGGCCCGGCTGCGCCGTAGCACGACGGACAAGCACGTCGCGGGTGTCGCCGGAGGCCTCGGCCGCCACCTCGACATCGACCCGATCATCATCCGGGTGGCGTTCGTGGTGCTCAGCTTCTTCGGCGGCGCCGGCGTGCTGGCCTACATCGCACTCTGGGTGCTGGTCCCCGACGACACCGAGCACGCCACCCTCAGCCTGGACCCGCGCACCCGGAACGTCGCACTGATCGGCGTCGGCGTGCTCGCGGCCCTGCTCACCGTCGGGGGCGCGTTCGGCGGCGACAACTGGTTCCCGTGGCCGATCCTGATCATCCTGCTGATCGCCTGGCTTCTCATCTCCCGGCGCGACCGGCGCGACCGGCGTCGCGAGAGCCGCGGCTGGGCACCCCCCGAAGCGCCCGCCGGCACCGCGCCCGGATGGGCGGGTGCCGGTGGGACCACGGCGATGACCGGCTGGGCCGGCGCCCCCACGACGTACGCCACCGCGGACCAGGGCGGGCCCAGTCAGATGCCTCCCGCGTACGGCCAGGCGTACGTTCCATCGCCCCGGCCACGGGACCCCCGGAAGTCGGGACCGGTCCTCTTCTGGTTCACCCTCGCGCTGATCGCGCTCCTCGAGGGCGCCCTCGGCATCCTCGACCTGGCCGGCGCGCAGGTCGTCGACTCGGCGTACCCGGCGCTCGCGCTGGGCACCACCGCGGTGATGCTGCTGGTCGGCTCGTTCTACGGCCGCGCCGGCGGGCTGATCCTCATCGGCCTGGTGGCCACCGTCGCCACCGTCGGCTCCACCGCGGCCTCCCAGTTCGACGGCGGCCAGCTCGACGTCCGGCCGACCTCGGCGGCGATGGTGTCGGACGAGTACACCCTCGACAGCGGTGAGGTGATCGTCGACCTGTCCGGCGTGCGTGACGTCGAGGCGCTCGACGGGCGTTCGCTCGAGGTGCACGCCGGCATCGGCCGGGTCGAGGTGATCCTGCCCGGCGGCGTCGACGTCACGGTGCGGGGGCGCGTCGACGGGCCCGGCCACCTGGCCCTGCTGGGCGGCGACGAGGGCGGCATCGGTCTCGAGGACCGGGCCACACTCGACGGCGGCGACGACGTGCCGCGGCTGGACCTGGAGGTCTGGGTCGGTATCGGCGAGGTGCAGGTGACGACGCGATGAACGACGAGACGCAGGGCGAGACGAACGGCGACCTGGCCCGCGACAGGGACAACCACAGGGACAACGAGACGGACAGCGACACGGCGCGCGAGACGGAGACGGACATGGACGGCAACGAGAGCACCGACTCGGGATACGGCTCCGGCACCCGCACGGACACGGCCGTGGTGACCGGACGGCACCCGGTCAACATCGGGCACCTGGTGATGGGCCTGGCCTTCGCCGGCCTCGTGGTGGTCTGGGCCCTGATCGAGGGCGAGGTGATCGCCGATCGCGACATCCGCTGGCTGCTGCCGATCCCCTGGGTGCTGGCCGGGACGGCCGGGCTGCTCGCGGTCACGCTGGGCAACCGGCGTCGCCCGAACCACTAAACCGGCGCACGTCGAGGACCAGGTCCGGGTGATCGGTGATCAGCCCGTCCACCCCGACGGCGAGCAGCATCCGGGCGAGCCCGGCCAGATCGCCGGGCGCCGCCGGCCCGCCGGGAGCGCGCAGGTTGGCCGGCAGGAAGCGGTTCTCCTGCCGGAGCGTCCACACGTGCACGGTGAGCCAGAGCCGGTGCGCGTCCCGCACCAGCGTCGACGGGCCGGACACGTTCCCGTCGGGGTCACGCGGCAGCACCGCGGCGACCCGCGGGCCGATCCCGTCGGCGTACGCGTCGATCCCGGCCAGGCCGTCGGGCGTGACCAGGTCGCCGTACGTCGTGGGGTCACCGACCGCGGCGAGATCGTGCGGCCGCTCGTCGGCGTGGCCGAGGAGCTGCACCAGAGGGACCCCGGTCCGACCGGCCAGCCGCCGCAGCACCGTGGTCTCGAAGGACATCACCGTCACCCGCGACCGCGGGTGGTCCAGCCCGTGCCGCCGCAGGTCGGCCAGCAGCGCGCGGTCGAGCGGCAGCCCGAGGGCGTCGTGGTGGGCGGCGTGCTTGAGCTCGGCCATCACGCCGACGGTGCGGCCGGCCAGCGTGGACTCGGCGCGCACCATCGCCAGCACCTCGTTGAAGGACGGGATCCCGCAGGCGCCGTCGTACGCCGCACTGGACGGACGCAGGTCGGGATACCGCTCACGGGCGGTGAGCCGCTTGAGCTCGGCGTGCGTGAAGTCGTCGACGAACCAGCCCTGGCGCTCGACCCCGTCCAGCAGTCGGGTGGTGAACCGGTCGGCGTACTCCGGATGCGCGGCCACGTCGGTGCTCGCGGACAGCTCACTCTCGTGCCGGGCCACGAGCACCCCGTCCTTCGTGCAGACGAGGTCGAGCTCGATGTCGTCGGCACCCATCCGGATCGCCGTCCGGTAGGCCTCGAGCGTGTGCTCGGGCCGGTAGCCGCACGCCCCGCGATGGGCCACCACGGCAGGCGTCACGACCAGGCTGCATGCCCGCGGGAGCGATGTCTGAGGTCGTACCGACAGCTCGGTCACGGCCTGAGGAGAGCAGTGCGAGGCATCCGGCCGGTGAACGGAGCCCGACGGGCGCACGAGGACGCGGTGACGGTCCCTGCCCTGCCCCCGGGGCCCTTTGGCACGATGGCGCCATGGACCTCGACTACCGCCCGGCGCTGGACCACCTCGACCTGCTCGGGGAGCCGGTCGCCACGGCACTCGCCGACTGGGCCTACGCCGACGCGGTCCTGGTCGCCGAGATCGACCCGGAGCTCGCGGACACCGCGGCGATGAGCGAGGCCTATGGATTCTCGATGCTGGACAGCGCGAACTGCGTGGTGGTCAGCGGCAGGCGCGCCGGCGAGGAGCGGGTCGCGGCATGCCTGGTCCGCGCCGACACCCGAGCCGACGTCAACAACCTGGTCAAGCGCACCCTCGACGTGCGCAAGGCGTCCTTCCACCCGATGGAGCGGGCGGTCGAGGAGGCCGGCATGGAGTACGGCGGCATCACGCCGTTCGGCCTTCCTGCCGGGTGGCGGCTGCTCGTCGACACCCGGGTGACCGCGATCGAGCGAGCCTGCGTGGGCAGCGGCCTCCGCCGCTCCAAGCTGTTCCTGCCCGGCGCCCTGCTGGCCGAGCTCCCCGGCGCGGAGGTCGTCCCCGACCTGGCCGACTGACCCCGTGACGACGTGACCGAGCCCACCGGAAAACCGTTCGCTCACGAGGCATCCGCGAACTACCGTTCCGCTATGTGCGCACCCTCCCGCTGGACGACCCAGGAACCGCCGACCACAGGTCGCCGGGCCGCTTCCTGTGGTGGATGGCGAAGGGACAGTGGCACACCCTCGCCGTAGGGATGCTCTTCGGCATCGTCTGGATGAGCTCGCAGGCCGTGCTGCCGGCCGTGATCGGGCGCGCGATCGACCGCGGGATCGCCGCGAAGGACATCGGCGAGCTGGTGAGGTACGCCGGCATCCTGCTCGTGATCGGCCTGGTCCAGGCGCTCAGCGGCATCATGCGGCACCGGTTCGCGGTGACGAACTGGCTGACCGCGGCGTACCGCACCGTCCAGCTGATCTCCCGCCAGGTGGTCCGCCTGGGCGGCACCCTGCCCCGCAAGGTGTCCACCGGCGAGGTCGTCGCGATCGGCACCACCGACCTGTCCAGCCTGGGTCAGGTCATGGACGTGAGCGCCCGCTTCGCCGGTGCCATCGTGTCGTTCGTGCTGGTCAGCGTGATCCTCCTGCAGACCAGTGTTCCCCTCGGTCTCGTCGTGCTCCTCGGCGTCCCCGCGCTGATGCTGCTGATCGGTCCGCTGCTCGCGCCGCTGCAGCGCCGCGGCGCCACCCACCGCGAGCTGATGGGTGACCTGTCCAACACCGCGAGCGACATCGTCAGCGGGCTGCGGGTGCTGCGTGGGATCGGCGGTGAGCAGGTCTTCCTCGACCGCTACCGTCGCGAGTCACAGACCACCCGGCGGGCCGGGGTCGCCGTCGCGAGGGTGCAGTCGATCCTCGACGCGCTCCAGGTGTTCCTGCCCGGGGTCTTCGTGGTGGTCGTGGTCTGGATCGGCGCCCGCTACGCCGTCGCCGGGCGGATCAGCGCCGGGGAGCTGGTGGCGTTCTACGGCTATGCCGCGTTCCTGATGATCCCGCTGCGCACCGCCACCGAGTACGCCAACAAGCTGATCCGCGGCCGCGTCGCCGCCCGCCGGGTCTGCCGGGTGCTCGCCCTCGACCCCGACCTCCCCGAGGTCGCCGACCCCGAGCCGTCGCCTCCCGTCGGCGCACCGCTGAACGACGTCCGCACCGGCCTGCACCTCACTCCCGGGCTCCTCACCGCGATCGTGTCCGAGCAGCCCGACGAGTCCGCGGAACTGGCCGACCGACTCGGTCTCCAGACCGGCACCCCCGACGACGAGGTCCGGCTCGGCGGGGTGCCGCTGACCCGGCTCCAGCCCGCTGAGGTACGCCGCCGGATCGTGGTCTCCGACACCGCCTCGACCCTGTTCATGGGTCGTCTCTACGACCGGCTCGCGATCCGCGGCGCCGACGAGGCCGCGATGGCCCGTGCCCTGCACACCGCGAGCGCCGAGGACGTTCTCGACGCGCTCGACGGCGGTCTGGAGGGCGAGGTGTCGGAGAAGGGCCGCTCCTTCTCGGGTGGCCAGCGGCAGCGGCTGGTGCTGGCGCGCGCGCTGCTGACCGACCCCGAGATCCTGGTGCTGGTCGAGCCGACCAGCGCGGTGGACGCCCACACCGAGGCCCGGATCGCGGCCCGGCTGCGCGAGCACCGGACCGGCCGGACCACGGTGGTCACCACCTCGAGCCCGCTGATGCTGGACGCCGCCGACACGGTCGCCTACCTCGACGGCGGCCGGATCGTCGCCGCCGGTACCCACCGCGAGCTGCTCGAGACCTGCGCGGCGTACCGGCTGACCGTGACCCGCGAGACCGAGATGGAGGCGGCCCGATGAACACCGTGCTTCCCGTCGCCGGCCGCACCGAGGTCCGCGCGTACGCCGCGCACATCGCCCGGCACCACCGCCGCACCGTGCTCACCATGATCGGCCTGCACTCCGCCGCGGCGCTGGCCGCGCTGGCCGCGCCACGCCTGCTCGGCGACCTGGTCGAGTCCGTCGAGAGCGGCACCACGACCGCCCACGTCGACCGGATCATGCTGGTGCTGGCCGGGTTCCTGGTCGTGCAGACCGTGCTCACCCGCTTCGCGCGCTACCTGTCGCAGACCTTCGGGGAGCAGGTGCTCGCCGAGCTGCGCGAGGACTTCGTCGAGAACACCCTGGCGCTGCCCGTGGGCGTCGTCGAGTCGGCCGGGTCCGGTGACCTGCTCACGCGCACCTCGCGTGACGTGGACCAGCTCGGCTGGTCGGTCCGCTGGGCGCTGCCCGAGTGGACCATCGCCGTGGTCACCGCGGTGCTCACCTTCGCCGCCGCGCTGTCGGTCGGCTGGTGGGTCGCGCTGCCCTGCCTGCTCGGCGTACCTCCCCTGGTGATCGGGCTGCGGTGGTACCTCGCCCGCGCCAAGGACGGCTACCTGCGCGAGAACGCGACGTACTCCGTGATCAGCGCGACCCTGACCGAGAGCACCGAGGGCGCCCGGACCATCGAGTCCCTCGGCCTCGCCGACGAGCGGATCCGCACGATCGACGCCAACTGCGCGGACTCCTACGACGCCGAGAAGTACACCCTGCGGCTGCGCACCGTGTTCTTCCCGTCGATGGAGATCGCCTACCTGCTCCCGACGGTCGCGACGCTGCTGTTCGGCGGCTGGCTCTACACCCGCGGACAGGTGGGGCTGGGCGAGGTCACCGCGGCGACGCTCTACGTCCAGATGCTCATCGACCCGGTCGACCGGGTGGTGGCCATCCTCGACGAGCTCCAGGTCGGCGCCGCGTCCCTGGCCCGGCTGCTCGGCGTGGCGCAGGTGCCCGACGACCGGGTGGCCACCGGCGCGGAGCCGGTGGGCGAGAAGATCGACGCGGACGACGTACGGTTCGCCTACGTCGAGGGCCGTGACGTGCTGCACGGCGTCGATCTCTCGGTGGGGGTCGGCGAACGGATCGCGATGGTCGGTCCCTCCGGCGCCGGCAAGTCGACGCTGGGCCGGCTGCTCGCGGGCATCCACCCGCCGCGGTCCGGCTCCGTGACCGTGGGCGGCGTCGGCCTGACCGAGCTGCCGCTCGACGACCTCCGTGGCCACGTCGCGCTGGTCACCCAGGAGCACCACGTGTTCGTGGGCACGGTCCGGGAGAACCTCGCCCTGGCGGCGCCACCCGGCGCCGGCGACGACGAGATCTGGGCGGCCCTCGCCGCCGTCGACGCCGACGAGTGGGTCCGGGCGCTGCCCGGCGCGCTCGACGAGGTGGTCGGCTCGGGCGGCCGCGCCCTGACCGCCGCCCAGGCCCAGCAGGTGGCGCTGGCCCGGCTGGTGCTGGCCGACCCGCACACCCTGGTGCTCGACGAGGCGACCTCGCTGATCGACCCGCGGTCCGCCCGGCACCTCGAGCGCTCGCTGGCGGCGGTGCTCGACGGCCGGACCGTGATCGCGATCGCACACCGGCTGTTCTCCGCGCACGACGCGGACCGGGTCGCGGTGGTCGAGGACGGGAGGCTCGCCGAGTTCGGCAGCCACGACGAGCTGGTCGCGGCCGACGGGTCGTACGCCGCCCTCTGGCGCTCCTGGAACGGCGGCTGACGACTCGTCCGTTTGGCCCGACGAACGCTCGGGTAGGGGTGGGGGGCCGCCCGACCGGTCGGCCGCCCACACCTCCGGGAGCCACCATGCCCCTCGTCCGTCTCGCCGGCGTCGTCGCCGCCCTGTCCGTCGCCCTTCCGCTGGCAGGGACCGCGGCCGCACCTGCGCTCGCCGCACCGGCCGCTCCCGCCACGTCGTACGCCGCCGCGCCCGCGCAGCAGGTCCGGGTGGTCACCGCCAACGTCGACTTCGGACTCTCCGCCAGGAAGGTCCGCAAGGACCTCGCCCGGATCCGTCCCCAGGCCGACGTGATCCTCGTCCAGGAGGCCCGCGACGTGCGACTGCGCAAGCTGGTGCCCCGCAAGGGCTGGGCGGTCAAGCAGCGGACGTCGTCCCCGGCGAGGCGGGGGAGCGCGGTGCTGGTCCGCCGGTCGATCGCCTCCAGCATCGGCGGCCTGTCACTGGTCCGCGGCGTCGGCGCCTCCCCCTGCGACGACATCGACAACGACGGCAAGCCCGACGGCATCAACACCCGCTACATCGCCCGGGTGGACATCGGGCTGGTCAACGGGACGACGCTCAAGGTGGCCTCGCTGCACATGCCGCCACCGCGATGCTGGGGCAGCGTCTACAACCGGATGGCCGACAGCGTCGTGCAGATGACGAGGAACACCCGCGGCAGGCTCGTGCTCGGCGCCGACTGGAACAAGATCGTGCGCAACGACCCCAACGACATCAACGGCAGGACCGGGCTCAAGATCCGGGCACCGCGCGGCTTCGACGGGTTCTACGTCCGGTCGTCCATCCCGACCACCCGCGCCAAGGCCCTGTTCGACACCCGCAGTGACCACGACCCGGTCCGGATGACGATCACCCTGGGCGGCTGACCGTCGCGAGGTTCGGGTCGCCGTTGACTCGTGGGTCGCCGTTGAGTCGTGGGTCGTCGTTGAGTCGTGGGTCGCCGTTGAGTCGTGGGTCGCCGTTGAGTCGTGGGGCGCACCCGCCACTCACCGGGGCGGGAGGCGCGACTCAACGGGGGGAGGTCGTCGTTGAGTCGTGGGGCGCACCCGCCACTCAACGGGGCGGGAGCCGCGACTCAACGGGGGGAGGTCGTCGTTGAGTCGTGGGGCGCACCCGCCACTCAACGGGGTGGGAGGCGCGACTCAACGGGGTCAGAGGCCGGAGATGCGGATCCCGGAGCGGACCTTGTAGGCCTTGTTGATCGAGATCAGTACGGCGGTCAGGGGCTCGAGCTGGCGGGCCAGCCGCAGCCTGCCCGCGTCGATGCCGCTCCGGGACGTCACCGAGCGGGCCAGCTCCTGGGCGATCTCCTTGCCCTCGACGGAGTCGCCGCAGACGAGCACGTCCTCGTGGTCGAGGTACTCGGCACTCGACCACAGCGAGACCGCTGAGACGTGGTGGAACGCGCCGACCACAGTCGCGTCCGGCACGATCGCGGCGGCCGACTCGGCGGCCGAGCGCTCGACGTCCAGGCCGTAGGGGCCCGCCTTGTCGAACCCGAGCGGGTTCACGCACGAGACGATCGTCGTGCCGGCCAGCTCGCCGGCCAGCGACGTGACCAGCTCGTCGTGCCCGTCGTACGGCACCGCCAGCACGACCACCTCGGCACCCGCGACGGCGTCGGCGTTGGTCGCCCCGGAGACCACCGGCGCACCGCCCTCGTCGGCGATCCGGTCGGCGACCTCGTGGGCGGTCGCGACGGCCTTCTCGGCGGAGCGCGAGCCGATCACCACCTCGTGCCCGTGCCGGGCCCAGCGGTAGGCCAGCCCCTTGCCCTGCGGGCCGGTCCCACCGATCACGGCGATGCGGAACGTGGTCACACGAGGTCCTCTCCGAGCGTCGGCGTCCTTGCCATCGTGACAGTGATTCTGTCACAGTTGAACGATCCCCCGCCGGCGGTCCGCACTGGCGAGACACGGCCCCTGGAACGAGGACGATGAAGCTCTCCCTCCCCCTGATGTACGCCGGCAACCCGCGCGACGCCGCCGACCAGGTCACCGCCCTCGAGAAGGCCGGGCTGGACACCGTCTGGATCGCCGAGGCCTACGGCTTCGACTCCCCCACGCTGATGGGCTACCTGGCCGCGAAGACCGAGCGGGTCGAGATCGGCGCCGCCATCCTCAACGTCTACTCCCGGACACCCGGCACCCTGATCCAGACCGCCGCCGGCCTCGACAACGTCTCGGGCGGCCGCGCGATCATCGGCCTCGGTGCCTCCGGCCCGCAGGTCATCGAGGGCTGGCACGGGGTGCCCTACGCGAAGCCGCTCGGACGCACCCGCGAGGTCGTCGACCTGATGCGCCGCGGCCTGCGCCGCGAGGTGCTCACCAACGAGGGGATCATCAACCTCCCGCTGCCCCCGGGCCAGGGCACCGGGCTGGGCAAGCCGCTGAAGATCCTCACCCACCCCGAGCGGGCCGACGTCCCGATCTACGTCGCGGCGCTGGGCGAGAAGAGCGTCGAGCAGACCGCTGCCATCGCCGACGGCTGGCTGCCGATCCTGTTCGTGCCCGAGAAGGCCGGCTCGGTGTGGGGCGACGCCCTCGCGACGGGCACGGCCGGGCGCGCCGGCGGCCTCGGGCCGCTCGAGATCGCCGCGGGCGGCATGTGCGCGATCGGCGAGGGCGCGGAGACCAAGGAGCTGCTCGAGTTCGCCCGCCCGATGGTCGCGCTGTACGTCGGCGGGATGGGCGCCCGCGGCAAGAACTTCTACAACGACCTGGCCTGCAAGTACGGCTACGAGGCCGAGGCCAAGGAGATCCAGGACCTCTACCTCGACGGCAAGAAGAAGGAGGCCGAGGCCGCGGTGCCCACCGAGCTGCTCGAGCTCGGCAACCTCGTCGGCCCCGCGTCGTACGTCAAGGAGCGGATCGCCGCCTTCGCCGAGGCCGGCGTCACCAACCTCCAGATCACCCCGGCGGCCGAGGACCCGGTCGCGCTGGTCGCCCGGATGCGCGAGCTGGTGGACGCGTGAGCACCCCGACGAGCACGCTCTACGAGCAGGAGCACGAGGACTTCCGGGCCGGAGTGGTCGCGTTCCTCGAGCGCGAGTGCGTGCCGCAGCACGAGAAGTGGGAGGCGGCCGGCATCGTCGACCGCGAGGTCTGGCGCAAGGCCGGAGACCAGGGCCTGCTCGGCCTCCAGCTCGACGAGGCGTACGGCGGCGGCGGGACGTCCGACTACCGCTTCAACGCGATCCTCGTGGAGGAGATGGCCAGGCGCGGGGTCTACGGCTGCGCGTTCCCGCTGTTCAACGACATGATCGCGCCCTACCTCGTGGCCAGCGCGAACGACGAGCAGAAGGCCCGCTGGTTCCCGCAGCTGGCGCGCGGCGAGCTGATCGCGGCGATCGCGATGACCGAGCCGGGCGCCGGCTCCGACCTGCAGGGGATCCGCAGCACCGCGGTCGACGCCGGTGACCACTACCTCCTCAACGGCCAGAAGACCTTCATCTCCAACGGCATCCTCGCCGACCTCGTGGTGGTGGTTGCCAAGACCGACCCGGGGGCCGGCCACCAGGGCATCAGCCTGCTGGTCGTCGAGCGCGGCATGGAGGGGTTCGAGCGCGGTCGGAACCTCGACAAGATCGGGCAGCACGCCCAGGACACCGCCGAGCTGTTCTTCACCGACGTGAAGGTGCCCAAGGCCAATCTCCTCGGCAAGGAGGGAGACGGCTTCGTCCAGCTGATGACGAACCTCTCCCAGGAGCGGCTCTCGATCGCCCTGGCCGCGGTCGGCGCCGTCGAGCAGATCTTCGAGATGACGCTGACCTACGCCAAGGAGCGGACCGCGTTCGGCAAGCCCGTCGGGTCGTTCCAGCACAACCGCTTCGCGCTCGCCGAGATGGCCACCGAGGCCAGGATCGCCCGGGTCTTCATCGACGACTGCCTGGCCAGGCACGTGCGAGGCGAGCTCGACCCGTCGACCGCCTCGATGGCGAAGTGGTGGACAACCGAGCTGCAGAAGCGCGCGGTGGACGCGGGCCTCCAGCTGCACGGCGGCTACGGCTACATGAGCGAGTACCCGATCGCGCAGGCCTACGTGAACTCCCGCGTCCAGACGATCTATGGGGGCACGACCGAGATCCAGAAGGAGATCATCGGCCGGAGCCTCGGGATCTAGGGTCCGGACGTTGAGCGATGGGACTTCCCGACCGGCTCCGTGACCGGCTCCGTGACCGGCTCCGTGATCGACTGGCACGGCGGCTGGCGCACCCGCGTCGGTGGGAGCACCTGCGCCGGATCCGTGCGCTCGACCCGGCCGTCGACTACGACGAGATCGTCACGCTCACGATGCGGCACGAGTTCCCCTGGGACTACGTCCAGGGCGCCGGGATCGCGTTCCTGCGTGACTACGGCGTGCCGTCGATCGCCCGGCTGCTCGACCGGACCGGGGAGTTCGAGCACGACGGCGTGAAGCGCTACGAGGACACCCTGCTGATCGGTGAGGAGGCCGGTGCCGACGGGCTGGACTCATCGCACGGTCACGAGACGGTGCGCCGACTGAACCGGATCCACGGCCACTACGACATCCCGAAGGACGAGTTCGCCTACGTGCTGGCGACCACGATCGTGGGGCCGGTGCGCTGGATCGACGAGTTCGGCTGGCGGGATCTCGACCCGGTCGAGCTCGAGGCGTTCGTGAGGTTCAGCACCCGCTTCGGCGAGCTGATGGGCATCCGCGGGCTGCCCACGACGTACGACGGCTATCTGCGGCTGCTGCTGGACTACGAGCGGGACCGGTTCGCCTTCGACCCGGCCAACCTCCGAGTGGCCGAGGCCTCGCTGCGGATCGCGGCGGCGACCACCCCGGTCACGCCGCCGGCCGTCGTACGCCGGGTGGCGATCGCGCTGATGGACGAGCCGCTGCGCGAGGCCCTCGGCCTGCCCCGGCAGCCCGCCTGGCTCGGCCGCGGCGTACGGCGGGCACTGCGGGTCCGCGCGCTCGCACTGCGGTTCGCCCCACCCCGCTCGGAGCCGAAGCCCTACCCGACCACGACGTACCCCCACGGCCACACCCTCGCCGACCTCGGCCCTCGCACCATGCTCCACGCCCTCAACGCCCATCCCTCCGACACCGCCCCGCTGTAACGCGGGACCACGGCTCGGCTGCCCGGGGACCGGCTCTGGACGCGGCGCCGTCGACTGGGCATCGTGGTGGGAGTGGTCAGACACCGCCGAGTGAAGGAGACGGCCATGGGACTCATCAGCACCGTGCGCGTGCGACAGCCGGCCAGGAACGACCTGGTCGGACGCAGGTTCGGCGTCAGCGGCATCGGCTCCGGCTTCGAGGGGACCGTGGGACTGCGTCTCCTCGGCCCGAAGGGCAGGGTCCTGGCCCGCGGGTCGGCGCAGTCGGCCGGCGGCATGGCGGGCGTCGGCGAGTTCGTCACCGAGCTGAGGGTGCCCTCGCCGCCCCGCGCGGGCACGCACCTGACCCTGCAGGCGTTCGGGGACAACCCCGGCCTCCCCGACGAGGGACCGTCGCCGGGGTTCAACCTCCACGAGGTCGAGGTGATCATGTTCCCCGACCTCCGCGGTTGGCTGCTCTACCGGGTCGAGCGCGGCGACACGCTCACCGCCATCGTGCGGAAGACGAAGGACTTCGGCCGGACGACGGTCAGGCAGATCGTCGACGCCAACCCCCGGATCTCCGACCCCGACCACATCGAGGTGGGCTGGCGGCTGCGGATCCCGCAGCGCGACTGAACGGGGGCGCGCGGGTGAGCGAGCTGACAGCACTGACCATTCGCGACACCGACGGGGCCCTGGCGCTCACCGGTCGCGAGCTCGGCTCCTCGGACTGGTTCGAGGTCGACCAGGACCGGGTCGACGGTTTCGCCGACGCCGCGAACGACTGGCACTGGGCCCACAACGACCCGGCCCGCGCCGCGGTCGGCCCGTTCGGGGTCGCGATCGGCCACGCACACCTGACCCTGTCCCTGCTGCCGTGCCTGCTCGGCCGGGTGCTGCGGATCGACGACGGCGGCACCACGATGTTCTACGGCTACAACCGGGTCCGCTTCCCGGCGCCCGTGCCGGTCGGCGGCCGGATCCGGCTGCGCGGCCGCGTCGAACGGGTCGCGGAGGTCGGCGGCGCGGTCCAGCTGACCGTCGACCTCACGGTCGAGATCGCGGGTGTGGACCGGCCGGGCTGCGTGGCCCAGGGCATCTGGCGGCACTATCCGATCGGGCCGCCCTAGCCACGGGTCAGCGGCGCACGTCGACCCAGACCTCGCGGTGGTCGGAGGTCGGCACGAAGGGGAAGTTGCCGGTCAGCCGGTAGAGCGGGTCGCTCCTGACCGGCCAGAAGACCCCACTGCCGGTGATCCGGAGCCCCTTGGAGGGCAGCACGTAGTCGGCGCGCAGGTTGCCCGGACTGGAGTCCGCGAAGTCCGCGGTGTCGTACGCCGGGTCGCTGCGGTGGGTGGCGTTCGCACCGCCCTGCAGCACGGCCGCCTCGGGACCGCCCGCGGAGGTGGGAGTCCGGGAGTCGTTGACCCGCGGGTTGTCGAGCAGCTGCTGGGCGGCGCCGGGGATCGAGTCGCCGTCGAGCGGGTCGGAGTTCTGGTCGCCGGCGATCACGAACGCCGCACCGGGTCGCAGCCCGCCGCGTCGCCCGGCGTCGTCGTACACGTAGCGACTGGTGGACGGCTTGACGTAGTCGGCCCAGAACCCGATCTCGTCGAAGTTCCGCCTGCCGTTGCGGTCCTCGGCGCCGTCGAAGACCGGCGGCGTCGGGTGGGAGACCAGGAAGTGCACGGTCTTCCGCCCGATCCTGATCGGCAGGTCCCAGTGCGACTTCGACGACAGCGGCAGCACCGCGAGCTCCTCGTCGGAGTACCAGTCGGCGGGCTCGGAGGTGGCCGGGTCGTCCGGCAGCAGCGCGCCGGGCATGTCCTTCCAGAGGAAGTGCTGGAAGGTGCGGACGCCGGCCAGGTCGATGGGGTACCTCGAGTAGACGACCATGCCGAACTGGCCCTCGAAGAAGCCGAAGCCGAGCGCGTCGTCGGGACCGCCGACCGAGCCGTTGTTGTTGAGGTCGAAGCCGCTGGGCACACCGGTGTTCGAGGGCGCGATGTAGGCGTACGGGTAGGTCACCGGGGCGGCCCCCTGCTGGGACACCTCGAGGTAGTTGTCCCGGAAGAGGTCGACCGCCTCGGGCGCGTAGTCGAACTCGTTGACCAGCAGCACGTCCGGGCGGACCCGTTGGATCGTCTCGGCGACGTTCTTGGCCTGCTGGTTGTCGGGCGTGGACAGGTCCCGGGCCAGGTCGCCGGCGTTGTTGCGGTTGAGCGAGGCGTTGAACGTCGAGAACCTGACCGTCTCGTGCCCTCGCCCGGCCCGGTCACCGGCGTCTCCGGGCGGACCTGCGTCCGCGGGGGCGCTCAGCCCGGCCAGCGGGACGAGCAGCAGGACGGCGAGCAGCGGGGTACGACGCACGGGGACCTCCGGAAGTGGGCTACCGGCTCACCCTAGGACGATCCGGTGACCGGGTCACCCCCCGACGGGCGACCCGCGCGACGCACGCGCCGCGAGTCGGCCCTAGCGTGGGCGGCATGACCACGGACACCACGGCACTGACCGCACGCTCGCCGCAGGGCGGGGACCTCGAGGTCCTCGTGAGCGGTCCGACCGACGGGCTGGCGCTGCTCTACCACTCGGGCACCCCGTCCGGTGCGGCCCCGTTCCCGCTGCTGTCCCGGGCCACGGACCGGCACGGACTGCGCCTGGTGACCTACTCCCGGCCGGGATACGGCCGCTCGACACCCCGGGCCGCACCCGGAACGCTCGCCGAGGACGTCGCCGACTGCGTGGCCGTCCTCGACGCCGTCGGTGCCGGCGACTTCGTGACCCTGGGCTGGTCCGGCGGCGGTCCCCGGGCGCTCGCCTGCGCGGCGCTCCTCCCCGGCCGGTGCCGGGCAGCGGCGAGCCTGGCCGGCGTCGCACCGTGGGACGCACCCGGGCTCGACTGGTACTCCGGCATGGGTCAGGACAACATCGACGAGTTCGGTGCGGCGACACGTGGAGGATCCGAGCTGCAGGCGTGGCTCGAGGAGCACGGCGCGCCGGCGCTCCGGGCCGGTGCCGCCGAGATCGCGGACTCGCTCGGCAACCTGGTGCCCCCGGTCGATCGGGACGCGCTGACCGGTGAGCTCGCGGACTACCTGGCGGCGACGTTCCAGCAGGCGGGCCGTCAGGGCGTCCGCGGGTGGCGCGACGACGACCTGCTGCTGATCGAGGCATGGCCGTTCGACCTCGCCACGATCGACGTCCCGGTCGCGGTGTGGCAGGGCGACCAGGACCTGATGGTGCCGCCCGGGCACGGACGCTGGCTGGTCGATCAGCTCGCCGATCCGGTCGCCCACCTGGAGCCGGGCGACGGCCATGTCTCTCTGGTCGCCCAGCTCGACCGGATCGTCACCGAGCTGGTCGAGCTGGCCGGCTGACCTCCGGGGATCGGGTCCGCCGGGGGCTGATGCCGGCTCAGGCGGGTCCCCGCAGCCACGGATCGGTGAGATCCAGGTAGGTGGTCTCACCGACTGCCAGGGCGCCCATCTCCTCCATCATCTCGGCCATCTCCGGAGGCGGCTCCTTCTGCTCACCCGCGCGGGCCTCCGCCTCGGAGGTGAAGTAGATCGCCATCGTCCACCCGCCGCCCTCGTGCCCCACGAGGAGCGTGCCGAGGATGTCGGGGCGGTACGCCGCCCAGTCGGTGGGGTCGCTCGCCATCAGCTCACGCGCCCGGTCGGGGTCGCTGCTTCGTCCCTGCATGACCTGCACGAAGCCGGCGGCGTCCGGGTCGCCCGGGGTGTCGACGTCCACCCACACGCTGTCGTGGAAGACGGGGTCGCCGGTGTACAGCGCCGCCATCTGCTCCCACCAGGCACCCTGCTCGGGGCGGTCGCTGTTCCTGCGGGCCGCGTCCTCGGACTCGAAGCGGACCACGGCCACGGCCTGCCCGTCGGCGGTGACGCCCGCGGTGCTGCCCAGCCAACCCTCGGCCCCGGGACCCAGGTCCGCCTGCCACCTGTCCAGCTGCGCTCGCAGTGCCTGCGGGTCGCTCACGGCCCCCTGGATCACCTGCACGAACATGTCGCACTCCTCTCGCTACCGGCCGGCGCCGTGTATGGATCGGCGCTTGTCGACGCTACTCCCGGCCCGGAGCGCCCGCGAGGCCCGCGGGACGAGTCTGGGGTGAGGTGACTCGGCTGGGCCGGACCAGCTGGGAGACGGGCAGCAGGAACCAGTGTCGGCGTACGCACCTGACCTTGGCGTGCTCGACGGGGCCGTCGGTGCTCTCCATCACGGCCCGCCACTGCACCTCGGCGAGCTCGTCGCACTCGGGACACACGGTGAGGTCCACGGCTCCTCCGTCGCCTGGGGGGTGTTCCCGACAAGGAGCCGCGCGACGTGTCGGTGATACCGCCTCCCGGCCGTTCGTGAACCGGGAGGGCAGCCCCCCGACCCGGCGCCGGGGGTGGTCACGAATACTGGCGTCGTGCCTTCCGTCAAGACCCTGATCCGCAACGCCCGCCTGGTCCCGGTCGCGGGCGGCCGGGCCCCGACCGACGAGCCACTGGACCTGCGGATCGTCGACGGGGTCGTCACCGAGGTCGCCGAACACCTGGCACCCCATCTCGAGGACGAGGTCTTCGACGCCGCCGGCCGCTGGGCGGCCCCGGGGCTGTGGGACCACCACGTGCACATGGCGCAGTGGGCCGACGTCGCCTCCCGTCTCGACGTGTCCGGCACGCACGCTCCCGAGGAGGTCGTCGCGCGCGTGGCCCGCCACATCGACACCCTCGACCCGCGCGACGAGACGGTGGTCTCCGGTTTCGGTCACCGCACCGGCACCTGGACCCGGCTGCCCACGGTCTCCGAGCTGGACGCGGTCAGCGGCATGCACCCCGTGGTGCTGATCAGCGGCGACGCGCACCACGGATGGCTGAACTCCGCAGCCCTGTCCTTGCTCGGCGTACCCCCGCGCCAGACCACCCTCGACGAGAACGACTGGTTCCCCGTCTTCGGCCGCCTCGGCGACCTGCCCGGTGCCGGCCTCGCCCACAAGCTCGCCCTGCGTGAGGTGGTCCGCGACGCGGCTGCCCGCGGCGTGGTCGGCGTGACGGACCTGGAGTTCGGAGGTGCCCACCTCGACTGGCCCGAGCGCTTCGCCCAGGGCGTCGACAGCCTCCGGGTCCGTGCCGCGACGTACGCCGACGGTCTGGACGGCGTGATCGCGTCCGGGCTGCGCACCGGCGACGTGCTGGACGAGACCTTCGGCCTGGGGCAGATGGGGCCGCTCAAGATCATCTCCGACGGCTCGCTGAACACCCGGACGGCGTACTGCTGCGCTGAGTACCCCGGCAGCGAGCTGCTGGAGTACCCCCACGGCAGGCTCAACAACTCCCCCGAGGAGCTGGTGGAGCTGTTCGCCACCGCCCACCGCCACGGCCTGCAGCTGGCCCTGCACGCGATCGGCGACGCCGCGATGACACTGGGACTCGATGCGTTCGCGGCGACCGGCGCCCGGGGCGGGGTCGAGCACGCCCAGCTCGTCGACCTCGTCGACCTGCCCCGGATGGCCGAGCTCGGAGTGCGCGCCAGCGTCCAGCCGGCGCACCTGCTCGACGACCGCGACGTCACCGAGCGGTGCTGGCCCGAGCGGACCCACCGCTGCTTCGTGTACCGCTCGATGCTGTCCGCGGGCGTCGACGTCGTGTTCGGCTCCGACGCGCCGGTCGCCCCCCTCGACCCCTGGCTGGCGATGTCCGCGGCCGTGCACCGCACCGCCGACGCCCGGGCGCCGTGGCACCCCGAGCAGGCACTCACCGCCGCCGAGGCCCTGGCCGCCAGCACCGACGGCCAGCCCACCCTGCGGGCCGGCTCGCGGGGCGACATCGTGCTGCTCGACCACGACCCCCTGGCGCCGTACGACGACTCCGCCGAGGTGGGCGCCCACCTCCGGGAGGTCGTGGTGGCCGCGACGTTCGTGGCCGGCCGACCCACGCACCTGGCACTCTGAGAATCGCTCCGCACCATCGCTGGGCCCGGCGGTGGACAGGCTCGCCGAACGGACCGATTCTGTCGTTGCCCGTCGGCATGGAAGAATGGCGAGCCTTGGAGGGGAGTATTCCTTCGCGACGGCGTCGTCATCACGGCCTGATCCCTGATCAGCCCGGTGCCGTCGGTCCACCCGCCACGGGTGGGCGGAAGAGACCTCCGGAGTCCCAGTCCGGCTTGGCGTACGCTCGAGCGTGCGCCGGCACCGCGTCACTCCGGAGGAGCTAACTCTTGAACGCGATCATGGGCGACTCGGTCGCCTCCCCCCTCATCTGGCTGATCACGATCGTGGTCACGGTCGGGGTCCTGCTGGTCGACCTGCTGATCATCGGCCGGCGCCCCCACGAGCCGTCGATGCGGGAGGTCAGCCTGCAGCTGGGCCTGTACGTCGGCCTGGCCGTCGTCTTCGGGCTCGCACTGTGGATCTTCGCCTCGCCGCACGAGCTGTCGCCCCACCCCGGGCCGGAGTTCTTCGCCGGCTGGCTGACGGAGTACTCCCTCTCCATCGACAACCTCTTCATCTTCATCATCATCATGGCGAAGTTCGCGGTGCCCCGGCAGTACCAGCAGACCGCGCTGATGATCGGCATCGTGCTGGCGCTGGTCATGCGCGCGATCTTCATCGTGGTGGGCGCCGCGGCGATCAACAACTTCAGCTGGGTGTTCTACATCTTCGGCCTGTTCCTGCTCTGGACGGCGTGGAAGCTCGCCAAGGAGGGCGCCAGCGAGGACGACGACGAGTACGAGGAGAACAAGCTCGTCCTGCTCGCCGAGAGGCACCTCCCGGCCACCAAGACCTGGCACGGCACCAAGCTGACGGTGAAGGAGGGCGGCAAGCGCCTGATCACCCCGATGTTCCTGGTGATCCTGACGCTCGGCACCACCGACCTGCTGTTCGCGCTCGACTCGATCCCGGCGATCTACGGCCTGACCAAGGACCCCTACATCGTCTTCACCGCGAACATCTTCGCGCTGATGGGCCTGCGCCAGCTCTACTTCCTGATCGGCGGGCTGCTGCAGCGCCTGATCTACCTGTCCTACGGGCTGTCGTTCCTGCTCGGCTTCATCGGCGTCAAGCTGATCCTGCACGCCATGCACGAGAACGAGCTGCCGTTCGTCAACGGCGGCGAGCACATCAAGTGGGCTCCGGAGATCCCGATCTGGCTCTCGCTGGTGGTCATCGTCGGCACCCTCGCGGTGACCGCGATCGCCAGCCTGGCGGTCTCGCGCAGGATGTCGCAGCGGGAGATCGAGTCGCGCACGCTGACGATGCCGAACAAGGACGACGACTGAACCCGGTCCCCTGACGCAACAGTGAAGGATCCCCGGCACCGGGTGCCGGGGATCCTTCACTGTTCGTGGGTGAGGTCCTCGTAGTCGGGGTGCTTGTCGATCCACGTCCTGATGAAGTCGCACAGCGGCACGACGCGCAGCTCGCCGTCGGCGCGGACGGCGTCGAGCGCCCCCCTCGCCAGGACCGAGCCCACCCCCTTGCCCTCGACCAGCACCTCGGTGTGGGTGAAGACGATGGCGTCCGGGCGTAGCCGGTAGTCCGCGATCCCGCACAGCTCGTCGCCGACCCAGGCCTCGAACCGGCTCTCGGCCTGGTTGTCCCGCACCTCGACGCTCATGCGCGCCAACGTAGCCGGGGCCACCCAGCAGCCTCAGGCGCCGGCGTCCACGACCCACCACGCGGCGTACGGCGGCAGCCGGACCTGGCCGTCGGCCCCGGCGGTGATCTCGTGCCCGCTGAGCGCGTCGTACGGCGCGGCCAGGCCGAGCTCGTGCACCCGTCCCAGCGGGAAGGGGCGGCGCTCGCCGGTCACGTTGTAGAGCCCGACCAGCGGGCCGGACGCGTGTCCGCGGACCACCGCCAGCACGCCGTCGTCGGTGTCGGTGAGCACCCGGCTCGAGGCGGAGGCGTGCAGCTGCGGCAGCGCGGCCCGGACCCGCGCGAGGTGGGCGAGGCCCTGGAAGACCCGGCCCGGGACGGTGCGCAGATCGGCGCGCAGCGCGGCCCGATCGGGGTCGAGCCGTGGACGGTGCGCCCAGCGGTTGTCACCCTCGTGCCCAGGCTCGGCGGCCCAGTCGGGGTCGTTGGGCTGGGCCAGCTCGTCGCCGCTCCACACGACCGGCACCCCGCCCCAGCCGGCCACCACCGCGTGCGCCAGGAAGAGCCGGGCGAGGGCCGCGTCGTCCCCGTCGTCCCCGTCGTCCCCGTCGTCGTCCTCGACGCCTGCGAGGGCGGCCGCGGTGCCGCTGATCCGCTTGTCCCCGGTGGCGGGGTTGTGCTGGAAGACCAGCCCGCGGCTCCAGGAGCCGGGGAAGTCACCGGCGTACCAGTCCGACAGGAAGCGCCGGTGGTCGTGCCCGCTGAGCCCGACCTCCGCGGCGTCGCGGTCGTCGATCGCCCAACCGATGTCGTCGTGGCAGCGGACGTAGGTGATCCAGGTGCCGGAGATCGGCGTCGAGGGCAGGGCGGCCAGCGCGTGCCGGGACAGCACGGTGTCGCGGGTGGCCAGCATCGACCAGACCTGCACCATCAGGCTGTTGTGGTAGGCGAGGTCGCTGATCCGGCCGGCGTGCCCGCCCTGGCCCAGGTACTGCACCAGGTCACGCGGCCCGACGATCGCCTCGGCCTTGAAGGCCAGCGCCGGGGCGGCCAGCCGGGCCACCGTGCGGAGCACCTGGGTGATCGCGTGCACCTCGGGCTGGTTCTGGCAGTTCGTGCCCATCCGCTTCCAGAGGAACGCGATCGCGTCGAGCCTGAGGACCTCGACCCCGAGGTTGGCCAGGAACAGCACGATGTCGGCGTACTCCACCAGCACCTCGCCGTTGGCCCAGTCGAGGTCCCACTGCCACGCGTTGAACGTGGTCCACACCCAGCCGGCGGCCTCGTCGTCCCAGGTGAAGTTGCCCGGCGCGAAGTCGGGGAACACCTCGGGCAGCGTCGCCTCCCAGGCGTCGGGCTGGGTCCGGTCGGGGTGGAGGTGGAAGTAGTCGCGGTAGCGCGGCTCCCCCGCCCGGGCCCGGGCCGCCCACTCGTGCTCGCGGGCCACGTGGTTGAGGACGAGGTCCATCACCAGGCTGACGCCGTGCTCGCGGAGCGTGGTCGTCAACGCCTTCAGGTCGTCGATGCTGCCGAGGTCGGGCCGGACGCTGCGGTAGTCCTGCACCGCGTAGCCGCCGTCGTTGTCGCCCTCGCGCGGCTGCAGCAGCGGCATCAGGTGGAGGTAGGTGACACCGAGCTCCTGCAGGTAGTCCAGCCGGTCCGCGACGCCGTTCAGGTCGCCCGCGAAGCGCTCGGTGTAGGCGGCGTAGCCGAACATCCGCGGCTGCTGCAGCCAGTCCGGCTCGAGCAGCCGCCGCTCGTCGAGCTCGTGCAGGTCGTCGTCGCGGTCGGCGTACGCCGTGGCGGCGAGGACGACGAGCCGCCGGGCCAGCGCGTCCGGCTGCGGGTAGACCGCGGCGAGGCCGGCGCTCAGGTCCGCCCACCAGCGGTCCAGCCGGAGGTGGAACGACGTGCGCCGCCCGCCGGAGAGGCCCTGGAGCGTGGCCGTCACGGCCTCGTGCACGTCCTCCGGAGCAGCCACGCGGTCATTCAAGCGCACCCGCGCGGATCAGCTCCACCGGGCGACCACGCCCCGGACGTCGGGCGCAACGGATGCCCGAGAGCCGGCGCCTACTCCCACTCGATGGTGCCGGGCGGCTTGGACGTCACGTCCAGCGCCACCCGGTTGACCTCGGCGACCTCGTTGGTGATCCGGGTGGAGATGCGTTCGAGCACGTCGAAGGGCAGTCGCGCCCAGTCGGCGGTCATCGCGTCCTCGGAGGTGACCGGACGGATCACGACCGGATGGCCGTAGGTGCGGCCGTCGCCCTGGACGCCGACCGAGCGGACGTCGGCGAGCAGCACCACCGGCATCTGCCAGATGTCGCGGTCGAGGCCGGCCCGGGTGAGCTCCTCGCGGGCGATCGCGTCGGCCTCCCGGAGGATGTCGAGCCGCTCCTGGTCGACGGCACCGATGATCCGGATGCCGAGGCCGGGGCCGGGGAAGGGCTGGCGCCAGACGATCTCGGCCGGGAGGCCGAGCTGCTCGCCGACGAGGCGGACCTCGTCCTTGAACAGCGTCCGCAACGGCTCGACCAGCTCGAACTCGAGGTCGTCGGGCAGCCCGCCGACGTTGTGGTGCGACTTGATGTTGGAGGTGCCGGCGCCGCCGCCGGACTCCACCACGTCGGGGTAGAGGGTGCCCTGGACGAGGAAGGCGACCTTGGCGGCGCCGCTCTGCCCGACGTAGCGGGCGAGCACCTCGGCCTCGGCGGCCTCGAAGACCCGAATGAACTCCCGGCCGATGATCTTGCGCTTCTCCTCCGGGTCGCTGACTCCGGCCAGCGCGTCGAGGAAGCGCTGCTGCGCGTCGACGACGTGCAGGTCGACGCCGGTGGCGGCCACGAAGTCGCGCTCGACCTGCTCGGCCTCGCCCTTGCGCAGCAGCCCGTGGTCGACGAAGACGCAGGTCAGCCGGTCTCCGATCGCGCGCTGAACGATGGCCGCCGCGACCGCCGAGTCGACGCCTCCGGAGAGCCCGCAGATGGCATGGCCCTCGGCGCCGATCTGGGTCTGGATCCGGGCGATCTGCTCCTCGACGATGTTGACCATCGTCCAGGTCTGGCGGCAGCCGGCGATGTGGTGCAGGAAGTGCTCGAGGATCAGTTGACCGTGCTCGGTGTGCATCACCTCGGGGTGCCACTGGACGCCGGCCAGCCGCCGGTCGAGGTCCTCGAACGCGGCAACCGGGGTGACGTCGGTGGAGGCGAGTACGTCGAAGCCCGCCGGCGCCGCGGTGACCGAGTCACCGTGGGACATCCACACGGTGTGGGTGGCGGGGAGCTCGGCCAGCAGGGTGCCGGGGGCGCTCACCGCGACCGGCGTGCGGCCGTACTCACGGGCGCCGGTGTGCGACACCTCGCCGCCGAGACCCCGCGCCATCAGCTGGAAGCCGTAGCACATGCCGAACACCGGGACCCCCGCGGTGAACACGTCGGTCGAGATGCCCGGCGCACCCTCGGCGTACACCGACGACGGACCGCCGGAGAGGATGATCGCGGCGGGGTTGCGGGCCAGCATCTCCTCGACCGGCATGGTGTGCGGCACGATCTCGGAGTAGACGCGGGCCTCGCGCACGCGGCGGGCGATCAGCTGGGCGTACTGGGCCCCGAAGTCGACGACGAGGACGAGGTCGTGCTCGGACGCGGAGCCGGGCATGCGGTGGCCTTTCGGAGCGCGGTCACGGTGAGCGGCGAGTCTATCGGCGCCGCTCCCGCCGCGACGCGGGCCCCGGACACACGTCAGGGCCAGGAGACACGTCAGGGCCCGGAGACACGTCAGGGCCCGGCCGGGGAGGGAGGGTGGCCGGGCCCTGACCGTCCACGCGACTGTTGGACAGCGCCTGGACCGCGGACCCGACTCTTGGGAGGGAGCGTGACTTCGGGTCCGTTCCCGTCCAACGAGGCCCGCGAGGGCGGGTTACGGCGCCCGGCGACTTTGTCTCAGGTCCCCCGGATCTCGACGATCGGCAGCCGCAGCGCCGCGGGCGCCGACGCGGGTACGACGGGGTGTGCGGGCGCGACCGGCGGCACCGGCAGGTAGCGCTCCCCCAGCGCCGGGCGGGCGTCGGCCTGTCCCTTGTTGGGCCAGAGCGCCATCGCCCGCTCGGCCTGGGCGGTGATCGTCAGCGACGGGTTCACGCCGAGGTTCGCCGAGATGGCCGAGCCGTCCGCGATGTGCAGCCCGGGGTAGTTGTAGACGCGCTGGTAGGGATCGACCACGCCGGTCTCGGGCGAGTCGCCGATGGTGCACCCACCGATGAAGTGGGCGGTCATCGGCCGGTTGAACGGCTCTCCGATCGAGCCGCCGGCGGTGCCGCCCATGACGCCGGCGAGGCGGCGTACGGTCTCGTTGGCGACCGGGATCCAGGTGGGGTTGGGCTGTCCGTGGCCCTGCTCGGAGGTCAGGTGGAAGCGCCCGAGCCGCTTCGTCGCCCGGAGCGTGATCGAGTTGTCGATGCTCTGCATGACCAGGGCGATGACGGCCCGCTCGGACCAGTGCCGCAGGTCGTAGAGGGCGCTGACGTTGCCCTTCTCGCGCCACAGCTCCTTGAGCCAGGTCTGCCAGCGCGGGTGCGGGCCGTCACCGTCGGTGAGCACTGTCTGCAACAAGGACATCAGGTTGCTGCCCTTGCCGTAGCGCACCGGCTCGACGTGGGTGTCCTCGTCCGGGTGCCACGAGGAGGTGATCGCCACACCGCGGCTGTAGTCGGTGGAGGTGTCCGGGGCGATCGCACCGAGGATGGACTCCGAGTTGGTGCGGGTCAGCACGCCCAGTCGGTCGGAGAGGTCGGGCAGGTGGCCCTCCGACTTCATGCGGTGCAGCAGCCGCTGGGTGCCGATCGAGGCCGCGGCGAAGACGACCTGGTCGGCGGTGAACGTGGTGACGGCCGTGCGACGTGACAGCTTGGCCTTGGTCCACCGGGCGCTGATCTCGTAGCCGCCGCCCTCGCGCGGCCGGACGCGGGTGACCGTGGTGAGCGGGTGCACGACGGCCCCGGCCCGCTCGGCGAGGTAGAGGTAGTTCTTGACCAGGGTGTTCTTCGCGTTGTGCCGGCAACCGGTCATGCACTCGCCGCAGTTCAGGCAGGCGTTGCGGTCGGGGCCGACCCCCCCGAAGTACGGATCGGCGGACCGCTCCCCTGCCTCCGCCCCCGGGCCACCGAAGAACACGCCGACCGGGGTCGGGTGGAAGGTGTCCCCGACGCCCATGTCGACCGCGACCTTCTCCATCGCCTCGTCCGCAGGGGTGCGGGTGGGGTTGTCGACCACGCCGAGCATCCGCTTCGCCTGGTCGTAGTACGGCGCCAGCTCGCTCTTCCAGTCGGCGATGTGCGACCAGGACCGGTCGCGGTAGAACGCGTCGAGGGGCTCGTAGAGGGTGTTCGCGTAGACCAGCGACCCACCGCCGACGCCCGCGCCGGCCATGATCAGGCAGTCCTTGACCATGTCGAGACGCTGGATGCCGTAGCAGCCGGCCTGCGGCATGAAGAGGAACCGCTTGGCGTCGAACGAGGTGTCCGCGAAGTCCTTGTCCTCGAAGCGTGCGCCCGCCTCCAGTACGCCGACCCGGTAGCCCTTCTCGGTCAGCCGCAACGCGGTGACCGAGCCGCCGAAGCCGGACCCGATGACCAGGACGTCGTAGTGGGCGCCCATCAGGCGCGGCCCAGCTTCTTCATCAACCGCAGCTGAGCGGTCATCACCTTGGCGTAGCTCTGGTTGGACATGCCGAACATCGGGCTGAGCCGCATGCCGCGCTGGGTGGCCACCGTCTGCGACTCGGTGTAGCGGTGCACGCCCTCGCCGCCCTGACGCCGGCCCATGCCGGACTCGCGCATGCCACCCATCGGCGAGTCGATGCTCGCGAACGACGCCGCGAAGGCCTCGTTGATGTTGACGGTGCCGCACGTGACCTCGCGGGCGATGGCCCGGGCGCGGCGGCCGTCCTGGCTGTAGATCGAGGCGTTGAGGCCGTAGTCGCCCTCGTTGGCGCGGAGGATCGCCTCCGTCTCGTCGTGGAACCGGTAGACGGAGACGACGGGGCCGAAGGTCTCGGTGCCGAAGCACGCCATGTCGGCGGTGACGCCCTCGAGGATGGTCGGCTCGAAGAAGTACTGGCCCAGGTCGGGCCGGTGCCGGCCGCCGGTGAGCACCCGGGCACCCTTCGCCGTGGCGTCCTCGACGTGGGCGATGACGGCGTCGAGCTGGGCCTGCGAGATCAGTGAGCCCATGTCGTTGGCCCAGTCGTGGCTGGCGCCGAGCGTCATCGCCTCGGTGCGGGCCACGAAGCGGTCGACGAACCGGTCGTAGATCTGGTCGGCGACGTACATCCGCTCCGTGGAGACGCAGAGCTGGCCGGCGTTGGAGAAGGACGCCCGGGTCGCACCCTCGGCCGCCTTCTCGACGTCGGCGTCGCGGAGGATGAGGATGGGGTTCTTGCCGCCGAGCTCCAGCGAGCAGCCGATCAGCCGGTCGGCGCACTGCTGGGCCACCTTCTTGCCGGTGGCGGTCGAGCCGGTGAAGCACACGTAGTCGGCCTGCTGGATGATCGCGGTGCCGACCTGGGAGCCGGGGCCGGCCACGACCTGCCACAGGTCGGCGGGGAGTCCGGCCTCCTCGAGCAGCTGGGCGCCGAGCAGCGCGGTGAGCATGGTCTGCGCGTCGGGCTTGGCGACCACCGCATTGCCGGCCAGCAGCGCCGGCAGGCCGTCGATGAGGGCCAGGTTGAAGGGGTAGTTCCACGGCGAGATGATCCCGACGACACCCTTGGGGACGTGGTTGACCTCGACCCGGGTCAGGCCCGGCACCAGGCCGCGCCGTCGTTCGGTGTCGAGGTGCTGGTGGGCGGTGCGGCCGTAGTAGCGCGCGGTGAGCGCGACGTGCGGCGGCTCGTCGAACGCGTGCTTCCGGGCCTTGCCGGACTCCCAGACGATCAGGTCGATGATCTCCTGCTGGCGGTCGAGGATGATGTCGTGCAGCCGCAGCAGGATCTCGGCGCGGTGGTCGAGGGAGGTGCGCGACCACGCCTGCTGGGCCCGGCGGGCCCGGACGAACGCCTCGCGCACGTCCTCGTCGCTGGACTGCGGCACGTGCGCCAGTGGCTGGCCGCCCAGGGGCGAGCGCACCAGGACGGACTCGCCGCCGGTGCTCAGCACCCGCCGGGTCAGCGCGCCTGCGTAGTCGGGCTCGAGGGCGTAGGACGCCGTCGGGTCGTGCTCGGGATCGTGCGGGCCTGCTCCCCAGGAGGGCACCGGGCCGTGCGACGGGATCTGCTGGCTCATGCTTCGAGCGTAGGTGACCTACGTCTCGGAAACTACCCTTCGGTAACGCGTTGAGACCGATTGCACATCGTGTGATCGACTAGGCCGACCCTCGACCGTTCGGAGAGCCCATGTCCCCCGCCCTCAAGGTGCGCCACACGGCGCGCTACCGCGATCTTCTCCTGCTCCTCGCCCGGCACGGCCGCGGTGACCTGATCCGGTCGACCGGGCTGGACGCCGGTCTCTCCGACGAGGATCTCGACACGGGCGACCCGGAGGCCGCGGCGCGGCTGGCCGACGACCTGGAAGCCATGGGGCCGACCTTCGTGAAGCTCGGGCAGATGCTCTCGACCCGCGTGGACCTGATCAGCCCGGCGTACGTCGAGGCGCTGTCCCGGCTCCAGGACGACGTGGCGCCCTTCCCGTTCGCGGAGGTGGAACCGCTGGTCAGCGCCGAGCTCGGCGTCCGGCTCGCCACGGTGTTCCCCGACTTCGACGACGCCCCCCTCGCCTCCGCCTCGCTGGGGCAGGTGCACCGCGCCACGCTCCGCGACGGCCGGGAGGTCGTGGTGAAGGTGCAACGTCCGGGCATCCGCACCCAGGTGCTGGAGGACATGGAGGTGCTCCACGACCTCGCCGGACTCATCGACCGGCACACCGAGCTGGGCCAGCGGTTCGGGATCGGCGACCTCCTCGAGGAGTTCCGACGGTCCCTCATGGACGAGCTGGACTACCGGCGCGAGGCGGACAACCTCACCACCATCGGCGCCATGCTGCGGGACCACGATCGCATCGTGGTGCCGGAGCCGTTCCCCGACCTCACCACCAGCCGGGTCCTGACGATGGAGTTCGTCCCGGGGCGCAAGGTGACGGACGTGGGCCCGCTGGGACAGATGGACCTGGACGGCACCGCACTCGCCGACGAGCTCTTCAGTGTCTACATCCGGCAGGTCCTGGTCGAGGGCGTGTTCCACGCCGACCCGCACCCGGGCAACGTGCTCGTCACCGATGACGGCCGACTGGTCCTGCTCGACATCGGGATGGTCGCGCGGATCACCCCGGCCCACCAGGAGAAGCTGCTCAAGCTGCTGCTCGCACTGGCAGACGCCCGGCCGGACGAGGTCGTCCGCGCCGCGCGCACCATGGGTGAGGAGCTGCCGGACTACGACGCCGTCCGCTTCGAGCGAGCGGTCGCCCGGGTGGTCGGTCGCGCGGCGAGCGCCACCCTCGGCGAGCTCGAGCTGGGCGCACTGCTGCTGCAGCTGATCAGGGAGGCCGGCGACCACGGTCTGCGCATGGACCCCGAGCTCACCATGCTCGGCAAGGCGATCCTCAACCTCGATCAGGTCGCCACCACGCTGGACCCGGACTTCCAGCCCCTGGTGGCTCTGCAACGTCACTCCACCGAGCTGATGAAGACCTCGATGAACCGATCGCCGGCCTCGGTGCTGGCGACCATGCTCGAGGCGAAGGAGTTCGCGGAGGCGCTGCCCGGGCGGGTCAACCGCGCCTTCGACGCGATCGGCGAGGGCAACTTCGAGCTGCGCATCAACGCCTTCGACGAGGACCAGTTCCTCCAGGGGCTGCACAAGCTGGCGAACGTGATCGCGGCCGGCCTCGTGCTGTCCTCGATGATCCTCGCGTCCGCGCTGCTGGCTCGCTCGTCCGGGGACGGGCCCACCACGGAGAGCCGGATCGCGACCGTGGTGTTCGTCGTCGCCGTGGTGGTCGCGCTGGTGATGCTGACCCGGATCATGCTGCAGTCGCGGCAGCTGCGCAGACGCGGCGCCTGAGGCGCCGCGCGTCGCCCCGGGTCGCCCCGCTCAGACGATGTCCGGAGCGCTGACCCGGGCCTCGTCGGCCTCCTGGTCGGTGAGCTGCAGCTGGCTCTGCCGCTCCGCCTCGACCCGGCGCAGGTAGTGGTCGACCTCGTCGTCGGTGCGGGCCCGATCCCAGCCCAGCTCGCCGGCCATCAGCTCGGCGGCCGGTCGGGCCGCGTGGATGCCGCGGTCGAAGGTCTCGATCGAGATGCGGGTACGCCGGGTGAGGACGTCGTCGAGGTGCCGGGCGCCCTCGTGGGTCACCGCATGCACGACCTCGGCGGCCAGGTAGTCCTCGGAGCCCTCGAGCAGGTCCCCGAGCCCGGGCCGCGCGGCCACGAGGTCGAGCAGCTCGTCGATCTCGCCGCCGTACCTGCCGAGCAGGTGGTCGATCCGGGCGACGTGCAGCCCGGAGCGCCGGGCCAGCGCGACCCGTTGGTTCGAGCGGGTCTCGAAGCCCTCGGCCCCGACCAGCGGCACCCGGTGGGTGATCGAGGACAGCACCGCGGTGTTCGCCGTGGACTGCAGCGAGTGCGCGGCGGCGTCGACGGCGTCCTGGGCCATCACGCGGTACGTCGTGAGCTTGCCGCCGGCGATCATCACCAGCCCCGGCACCGGGGTGACCACGGTGTGCTCGCGGGAGATCTTCGACGTGGGCTCGCGGGCACCGCTGAGCAGCGGCCGGAGGCCGGCGTACACACCCACCACGTCGTCGTGGTCGAGCGGCTCCCTGAGGATCTCGTTGACGTGGCCGAGGATGTAGTCGATGTCGGCCCGCGACGCCGCCGGGTGCGCCTTGTCGAGGTTCCAGTCGGTGTCGGTGGTGCCGATGATCCAGTGCCGGCCCCACGGGATGACGAACAGCACCGACTTCTCGGTGCGGGTGATGAAGCCGGCCTCGGAGCGGATCCGGTCGCGGGGCACCACGAGGTGGATGCCCTTGCTGGCCTGGACGTTGAGCGACCCGCGACCGCCGACCATCTCCTGGATCTCGTCGGTCCACACACCGGCGGCGTTCACGACGACGCGGGCGCGCACCTCGAGGTCGCGGCCGGTCTCGAGGTCACGGGCGCGGACACCGACCACCCGCTCGCCCTCGCGGAGGAACCCGGTGACCCGGGTCCGGGTGGCGACCTGGGCGCCGTGTGCCGCCGCGGTCCGGGCGACGGTGAGCACGAGCCGGGCGTCGTCCACCTGGCAGTCGTAGTAGCGGATGGCGCCGCGGAGCTCGTCGGTGCGCAGGTCCGGGGCGATCCGGGCCACCTGGCGGCGGAACAGGTGCCGGTGCCGGGGCACGCCCATGTCGTACTTGCCGAGCATCGCCATCGTGTCGTAGAGCAGCAGTCCGGCGCCGACGTAGGGTCGTTCGACGGTCCGGTGCAGCGGGTAGAGGAACGGCACCTGCCGGACCAGGTGCGGCGCCAGCCGGGTCAGCAGCAGCCCGCGCTCCTCCAACGCCTCGCGGACCAGCCCGAAGTCGAGCATCTCGAGGTAGCGCAGCCCGCCGTGGATCAGCTTGCTGGAGCGGCTGCTGGTGCCCGAGGCGAGGTCGCGCTGCTCCAGCAGGCCGGTGGTCAGTCCCCGGGTGACCGCGTCGAGGGCGGTGCCCGCGCCGACGATGCCGCCCCCGACCACCAGGACGTCGAGCTCGCCGGCCTCGGCGGTCGACGCCAGCGTGTCGAGTGCCCGGGTGCGGGACTGCGGGCTGAGGGCGCTGGGCTGGCTCATGCGGCCCAGTGTGTCAGGCGGGTGTTCTCGGTCCGGTGCCGCTCAACGCTTGCGCTTCTCCCGGATCCGGATCAGGGAGCCTCGACCTTCACCTGAGGTGCGCTCGACCTCGAAGAGCCCGATGGCGGTGACCAGGTCGACCAGCTTGGTGTAGCCCCAGGTCCGCGGGTCGAAGTCGGGTGACTGCTTGGCGATGTGGGACCCGACGGCGCCCAGGTTGGCCCAGCCCTCGTCGTCGGAGGCGGCCTCGACGCCCCGGCGCATGAGGTTCATCAGCTTGGCGTCGCCGCGGAGCTCCTTGGCACCCAGCCTCTTGGCCGGGGTCGGCTGGTCCGGGGTGTCCACGTCGTCGGAGCGCAGCACGTCCATGTAGACGAACCGGTCACAGGCGGAGACGAACGCCTCGGGCGTCTTCCGCTCCCCGAACCCGTAGACCCGGACCCCGGACTCGCGGATCCGGGCGGCCAGCCGGGTGAAGTCGCTGTCGGAGGAGACCAGCACGAAGCCGTCGAAGCGGTCGGTGTAGAGCAGGTCCATCGCGTCGATGATCATCGCGCTGTCGGTGGCGTTCTTCCCGGTGGTGTAGGCGAACTGCTGGATCGGCTGGATCGCGTGCTTGTTGGCCGCGTCCTTCCAGCCCCGCAGGTTCGGCGTGGTCCAGTCGCCGTACACCCGCTTGACCGAGGCCACCCCGAACTTCGCGATCTCGGCGACCAGGGCGTCGCTGCCGGCGGGCTGGGCGTTGTCGGCGTCGATGAGGACGGCGAGCTTGGCATCGGGCGTCTCGGGCATGCCCACGACCTTAGCGAGGCCGGCGCCGGCTACTCGACGACGACCTCGACCCGCTGGAACTCCTTGAGGTCGGTGTAGCCGGTGGTGGCCATCGACCGGCGCAGGGCGCCGATCAGGTTCATGGTGCCGTCGGCGACCCGTGAGGGCCCGAACAGGATCTCCTCGAGCGTGCCGACGGTCTCGAACTCGACCCGCTCGCCTCGGGGAAGCTCGGAGTGGTGCGCCTCGGCGCCCCAGTGGAAGCCGCGGCCGGGCGCGTCGCTCGCGCGGGCGAACGGCGAGCCGACCATCACGGCGTCGGCCCCGCAGGCGATCGCCTTGGCGACGTCACCCGAGCGACCGATGGACCCGTCGGCGATCACGTGCACGTACCGTCCGCCGGACTCGTCCATGTAGTCGCGCCGGGCGGCGGCCACGTCGGCGACGGCGGACGCCATCGGCACCGCGACACCGAGCACGGTGCGGGTGGTGTGTGCCGCGCCGCCACCGAAGCCGACGAGGACGCCGGCCGCTCCGGTGCGCATCAGGTGCAGGGCCGCTTGGTACGTCGCGCAGCCGCCGACGATCACCGGCACGTCGAGCTCGTAGATGAACTCCTTGAGGTTCAGCGGCTCGGCCTTGCTGGACACGTGCTCGGCGGAGACGGTGGTGCCGCGGATGACGAACATGTCGACGCCCGCGTCCACGACGGTCTTGGCGAACTCCTTGGTGTGCTGGGGTGACAGCGACCCCGCGACGGTGACGCCGGACTCGCGGATGTCGTGCAGCCGTCGGGTGATCAGCTCGGCGTGGATCGGCTCGGCGTAGATCTCCTGCATCCGCGCCGTCGCGGCGGCCCCGCGCAGGCCGGCGACCTCGTCGAGCAGCGTCGTCGGGTCGTCGTACCGCGTCCAGAGGCCTTCGAGGTTGAGCACGCCGAGGCCGCCGAGCTTGCCGAGGGCGATCGCGGTCTCGGGCGACATCACCGAGTCCATCGGCGCGGCCAGCACGGGCAGCTCGAAGCGGTAGGCGTCGATCTGCCAGTCGACGCTCACCTCCTCGGGGTCGCGGGTGCGCCGCGACGGCACGATCGCCACGTCGTCGAAGGAGTACGCCCTGCGGGCGCGCTTGGCGCGGCCGATCTCGATCTCAGTCACCGGCCCAGCCTAGTGCTCCCGTTGAATGGCGCCTCCCACCCCGTTGAGTGGCGGGTGGTACCCGCCACTCAACGGGGTGGGAGGCGCGACTCGACAGAGACGGGGCGGGACGTCTCGGCTAGCCGGAGTAGTTGGGCGCCTCGACGGTCATCTGCACGTCGTGGGGGTGGCTCTCCTTGAGCGAGGCGGAGGTGATCCGCACGAAGCGGCCCTTCTCCTGGAGCTCGGGGATGGTGCGCGCCCCGCAGTAGAACATCGACTGGCTGAGGCCGCCGATGAGCTGGTGGGCGACGGCGGACAGCGGGCCGCGGTAGGCGACCTGGCCCTCGATGCCCTCGGGAACGATCATGTCGTCGCTGGCGACCTCGGCCTGGAAGTAGCGGTCCTTGGAGTAGGACTTCTTGCCGCGACTCGACATCGCGCCCAGCGAGCCCATGCCGCGGTAGGCCTTGAACTGCTTGCCGTTGACGAACACCAGCTCGCCCGGCGACTCCTCGCAGCCGGCGAGCAGCGACCCGACCATCACGGTGTCGGCGCCGGCGACGATGGCCTTGCCGATCTCGCCGGAGTACTTCAGGCCGCCGTCGGCGATGACCGGCACCCCGGCCGGCTTGCACGCCAGGGCCGCCTCGTAGACCGCCGACACCTGGGGTACGCCGACTCCGGTGACCACGCGGGTCGTGCAGATGGAGCCGGGTCCCACCCCGACCTTGACCGCGTCCGCCCCGGCGTCGACGAACGCCTGCGCTCCGGCCCGGGTGGCGACGTTGCCGCCGATCACCTGGACGTGCCTTGTCGCCGGATCGGTCTTGAGCCGGCGGACCATCTCGAGCAGCATCCGGACGTGCCCGTGGGCGGTGTCGGCCACCAGCACGTCGACGCCGGCGTCGACGAGCGTGGTGGCACGCTCCCAGGCGTCACCGAAGTAGCCGATCGCGGCACCGACCATGAGTCGGCCGTCGGCGTCCTGCGACGTGTGCGGGAACTGCTCGTTCTTGACGAAGTCCTTGACCGTGATCAGGCCGGCCAGGCGGCCGTCGTCGTCGACCAGCGGCAGTCGCTCGCGCTTGTGCTTGCGCAGCAGCAGGGTGGCGTCCTCACGGCTGATGCCGACCGGTCCGGTGACCAGCGGCATCGGGGTCATCATCTCGTCGACCTTGGTGGTCGCCCAGTCGGCGACCGGGGTGAACCTCAGGTCGCGGTTGGTGATGATGCCGAGCAGGTGGTCGTCGCTGTCGACGACCGGCAGCCCGGAGACGCGGTACTCGCCGCAGATCGTGTCGAGCTGCTCCAGGGTCGCGTCCGGCCCGATGGTGACCGGGTTGGAGATGATCCCGGTCTGGGTCCGCTTCACCAGGTCGACCTGGTAGGCCTGGTCCTCGATCGAGAGGTTGCGGTGCAGCACGCCGAGACCGCCCTGACGCGCCATCGCGATCGCCATCCGGGACTCGGTGACCGTGTCCATGGCCGCCGAGACCAGCGGCACCCTCAGCGAGATCTCGCGGGTCAGCCGCGCGGTGGTGTCGATGTCGCTCGGGGCGAGGTCGCTCTCCCCCGGCAGCAGCAGCACGTCGTCGTAGGTGAGGCCGAGGGCAGCGAACTTGTCAGGGAGCTCCACGCCTGCATTCTACGGGCGCACCGGACGGCCTCGAGCCCCGCCCGGCACTCGAAGGGGGTCTCGTCGATCTCAGGCCGGCAGCGGCTTGAGGTCGCGCACCGGGATACGCACCGTGAGCCGGTCGCTCGCCATCCGGATCCGACCACGCAGCCCGCCGCCCAGCACCATCGGGAGCACGGCCTGGTTGTCGGCTTCGGTGTTGAGCAGGATCTCCTCGGCGTCCGAACCAGCGGCGAACCGGGCCGCCTCGACCAGCAGCCGGGTGCCGATGCCGCGCCGGCGCCAGACGGGGTCGACATCGAGGCTGAGGGCGAGGACGCCGGCTTCGTCCTCGACCGCGGCCAGCCTGGCCAGTCCGACCACGGTGCCCTCGACGAGCGCGGTCACCCGGTCCTCGGAGGCGACGTACGCCGGGACGGAGCCGTTGCCGATCCGGCGGCCCGGGGGTGGCGGGCGCGGCGCGGACTCGGCCCGGCTCCGCGCCAGCACGTCGCTGACCAGGTCGGCCATCGCCGTGCCGCGGCCGCGCTCGGTGGCGGTGAACGGGGCGGTCCGGCGGACCTGGACCGCGACGTCGCCGACCACCAGGTCCATGACGTCCTGGACGGGGCCCAGCTCGCCCTCCACCGGGTCGGCCTCGGCGTCGAAGAGGCCGCCGACGACCTCCGGAAAGCTGGCCGGCTGGGCGAGCACGGCGCGGGCGGCCAGCACGTAGCGGACCGGTTGGTCGACCAGGGCGTGCTCCGTGCACGGGGTCCCATGCACCGACGTGCCGCCGGCGGACTCGACCAGCTGCGCGATGTCCACCAGGCTCCAGTCGTCCGGGACGTGCAGCACCAGCTCGTCGGTGACGCTCTCGACACCCGGGAAGATCTGCAGGCCGAGGATGTTCACCCGGGCGGCCCCGCAGTCACGCGTCAGCGCGGCCAGCGCACCGGGTCGGTCCGGAAGCGTGCACCGCACGCGCCACAGGTTCATGTTCGTCCTCTCTCACGATTACACCCCCTCGGGGCGACATGACCAGCGTGCCGCGGCGAGATTGCGCGTCGAAGGCGGGCGTGTTTCGTCGATGGAACAATCCGTCGGGGACAATGGCTGCGTGACGACCTCGGACCTGGCCACCTCCAGACCGCGCCCCGAGGGTGGCCGGCGACTTCGCCTCCCGGAGGTCGGCACCCGCGGTCTCGTCGCCGGTGCCGCGCTGGTCGCGTTCCTGCTCCGCTTCCCCGGACTGCTGTGGCCGGTCCGCCCCGACGAGGCCGGCTTCACCCTGGTCGCGCGGCACTGGGCCCCGCAGCCGGACCGGCTCTACGGCGACTACTTCGTCGACCGGCCGCCGCCGATCATCGCGCTGGTCAAGGCCTCCGACTGGATCGGCGGGCCGCTGTTCATCCGCTTCGTCGCGGCGCTCGGCTGCGTGCTGCTCGTGGTGGCGGCCGCGCGGACGGCGTACCTCCTCAGCGGTGACCGGGCCGCCCGCTGGACGGCGGCCGCGACCGCCGCCGTGACCGGCAACGCGATGATCGACGCGGTCGCGGCCAAGGGCGAGATCCTCGGCATCCCCTTGATCGTCGCCAGCTTCTGGCTCGCCCTCGAGGCGCTGCGGGTGCTGCCGACCGCCCCGCGGAGAGCGCTGGCCTACGCCTTCGGGGCCGGGCTGCTCGGCATGACCTGCCTGGGCCTGAAACAGAACATGGCCACCGGGCTGGCCTTCGGCGGCGTCGTGCTGCTGGTGTCGGCGATCCGGCGCGAGATCTCCTGGCCCGACTTCGGTCGGCTCGCGGGCGCCGCCCTGGCCGGGGCCGCGATCCCGCTGGGCGTGACCATCGGCTGGTGCCTGGCGGCCGGGGTGCGGCTCGAGACGCTCTGGTACGCCGTGTTCGGCTTCCGCTCCGACGCCATGGTCGTCCTCGCGGAGGGCTCCCAGGACGCACCCGATGCCCGGGCGTGGCGGCTGCTGCTCATCTTCGGCGCCACCGGCATGGCGCTGATCGTGCTGTGGTTCCTGGCGAACCTGCCCCGGGTCTGGCGCACCAACGCCACCGTCGTGGTCGCGACGCTGGCGGTGCTGCTCGTCGACGGCGCCGGGGTGCTGCTCGGCGGAAGCTTCTGGCGCCCCTACCTGCTCGGCATGGTGCCGAGCGTGGTGCTGTGCACCGCGCTGGTCGCGGCGGCCCCGCTACGCCGCGGCGCCGTGATGCGCGGACTCGTCGCCCTGTCGTGCGCCTCGTGCGTGCTGTCGATGGTGGGCTGGGTCTACAACAACCATGCCGGCGCCGAGCCACCCACGGAGATCTACACGGGCGAGGCCATCGGTGCCGTGTCCGAGCCGGGCGACACCATCGTGGTGTACGGCGGCCGCGCGGACATCGTGCTCGCCTCCGGCCTCGAGTCGCCGTACGAGCACCTGTGGAGCCTGCCGATGCGCACGCTCGACCCACAGCTGGACGAGCTGACCGCGCTGCTGCGCAGCGACGAGCGACCGACCTGGGTCCTCGAGTGGGTCTCGCTCAGCGACTGGGACGGTCTGGGAGCGCCGCTGACGTCGGCGCTGGAGGAGTACTACGTGCCGCTCGGGAGCGGCTGCGGCCATCCCGTCTACGTCCGCAGGGACGTGCAGCGACAGGAGCCGGTGCCGACATGCACCAAGCCCTGGCTCTGACCGGGTGTGTCGTGGTGGGGAGCGACGTTCACCCATCCAGCCGGTGAGCGGTTGCTCAGACGGCCTCGAGGACGAAGAAGAGAAAGCACATGAACGAGCTGCCCTCCTCCAGGCCGGGGGGAAGCACCTCCGGAGGGGTGTCCGGCGCCGGAGGCGGCTCGCTGACGGTGGCGATGCGGAACCCCGCGGCAGCGAAGGCATCCGTCATGGCGTGCAGTGGTCGGTGCCAGAAGGTCAGCCACGTCACCTGTCCGTCGAACGTGTAGTCCTCGGAGTACCTGGTCACCGCGAAGTAGTCGGCCTCGGGATAGACGATCGCGTAGGCGCTGGGGTGGTTCACCGAGACCAGCAGTCGGCCGCCCGGCCTCAGCACCCGCCGCAGCTCCGACAGTGGGCCGGCCCAGTCCTCCAGGTAGTGCAGGACCAGGGATGCGACGACGTCATCGAACTCGGCGTCGGCGAACGGCAACGGCGCGCCGAGATCCGCGACGTGCACGTCGGCGTCCTCGCCCAGCCTCCGGCGAGCCAGATCGACCATGGCGGCACTCGCGTCGAGACCGGTGACGACGGCGCCCCGGGCGCGCATCGCTGCCGACAACGGCCCGGAGCCGCACCCCGCGTCGAGGATCCGGCGGCCCGAGACCTCTCCGGCGAGGCGGAGCATCGCCGGCCGCTCGTAGTACGCGTTGAAGAGGTTGGACTCGTTCTCCGCCGCGTAGGCGTTCGCGAAGCCGTCGTAGTCGCTGGCCGGCACCGTGAGCTCGTTCTCCAGAGAGGGCATGCCCCAGTTCTTACCGACTCCACGCAAGCAGGACGAACAACACGCCGGTGGTGCTTCCAGGAGTGCCGGCTCGGTCCGGCACTCGGGACATCCTCGGTGAGACCGGACCCCGACCACGCGAGACCGGCGCCTACCTCGCGATACTTCGCGCGGTAGGCGCCGGTCTCACAGGGTGCCTCGTGGGTTCCGGCAGACCCTCAGTGGCCGTGACCGTGGCCGTGGCCGGTGGCCGGGGTGTCCTCGTCGTCCTCGGGCTTGTCGACGATCAGCGTCTCGGTCGTGAGCAGCATGCCCGCGATCGAGGTCGCGTTGACCAGCGCGGAGCGCGTCACCTTGACCGGGTCGAGCACGCCCTGGGCGACCAGGTCGCCGTACTCCTCGGTGGCGGCGTTGTAGCCGTTGCCGAGGCCGAGCTCGCGGACCTTGCTGGTGACGACGTAGCCGTTGACGCCGCCGTTCTCGGCGATCCAGCGCAGCGGCTCGTCGGCGGACTTGCGCACGATGCGCACGCCGACGGCCTCGTCACCGGTCAGACCGAGGTTGTCGTCGAGCACCGACACGGCGTGGATGAGGGCCGAGCCGCCGCCGGGGACGATGCCCTCCTCGATCGCGGCACGCGTCGCGGAGACGGCGTCCTCGATGCGGTGCTTCTTCTCCTTCAGCTCCACCTCGGTGGCGGCGCCGACCTTGATCACGCACACGCCGCCGGCCAGCTTCGCGAGGCGCTCCTGAAGCTTCTCGCGGTCCCAGTCGGAGTCGGTGTTCTCGATCTCGGCCTTGATCTGGTTGACGCGACCCTCGACGGCGCCGGCGTCGCCGCCACCCTCGACGATGGTGGTCTCGTCCTTCGTGATGACCACGCGACGCGCGGTGCCGAGCACCTCGAGGCCGACCTGGTCGAGCTTGAGCCCGACCTCGGGCGCGATGACCTGGGCGCCGGTCAGCGTCGCGATGTCCTGCATCATCGACTTGCGACGGTCACCGAAGGCCGGAGCCTTCACCGCGGCGGCGTTGAAGGTGCCCCGGATCTTGTTGACGACCAGGGTGGACAGCGCCTCGCCATCGACGTCCTCGGCGAGGATGAACAGCGGCTTGCCGGCCTGGATGACCTTCTCCAGCAGCGGCAGCAGGTCCGAGATCGCGGAGATCTTGCCCTGGTGCAGCAGCACGTAGGCGTCGTCGAGGACGGCCT
Organism: uncultured Actinomycetota bacterium; assembly: GCA_963767955.1. Lineage (GTDB taxonomy): Bacteria > Actinomycetota > Actinomycetes > Propionibacteriales > Nocardioidaceae > Nocardioides. The sequence goes on from CAVYGA010000003.1 coordinate 2,378,910, forward strand.
CCATGCTCTCCGGGTCGGTGACGAAGTACGGCGAGAGGTAGCCCTTGTCGAACTGCATGCCCTCGGTGAACTCCAGCTCGGTGCCCATGGTGTTGGACTCCTCGACGGTGATCACGCCGTCCTTGCCGACCTTGTCGAAGGCCTCGGCGAGCAGGTCGCCGATGATGGCGTCGCGGGAGGAGACGGTGGCCACGGCCGCCATGTCCTCGCGGGACTCGACATCGCGGGCGGCCTTGAGCAGCGCATCGCCGACGGCCTCGGCGGCGGCGTCCATGCCGCGCTTGAGCCCCATCGGGTTGACGCCGGCGGCCACGGCGCGCAGGCCCTCGTGGACCATCGCCTGGGCCAGCACGGTGGCGGTGGTGGTGCCGTCACCGGCGACGTCGTTGGTCTTGGTGGCGACCTCCTTCGTCAGCTGGGCACCCAGGTTCTCGAACGGGTCGTCCAGCTCGATCTCACGCGCGACGGTCACGCCGTCGTTGGTGATCGTGGGGGCACCCCACTTCTTGTCCAGGACCACGTAGCGGCCCTTGGGACCGAGGGTGACCTTCACGGCGTTCGCGAGCGCGTCGACACCGCGCTCCAGCGAGCGTCGGGCGCTCTCGTCGAACTCAAGAATCTTCGGCATTGCTCTCCTCGGGAAAGATTTCGGGTCGTCCGCCTGACCAGGGTGTTCAGACCCCCGTCACGCGGACGACCCGGATGAGAATCAGGAAACGACGGCGAGCACGTCGCGCGCGGAGAGGATGAGGTACTCCTCGCCGGCGTACTTCACCTCGGTGCCGCCGTACTTGCTGTAGATCACCTTGTCGCCGACGTTGACGTCGAGCGGCACCCGGTTGCCGTTGTCGTCGATGCGACCCGGACCGATGGCCATGACCTCGCCCTCCTGGGGCTTCTCCTTGGCGGTGTCGGGGATGACCAGGCCGGAAGCCGTGGTCTGCTCGGCGTCGAGGGGCTTGACGACGATGCGGTCCTCGAGGGGCTTGATGTTGACCGACACTTCTGATCAACCTCCACTTTCGTGTGTCTGACGGGTGCCCAGAGGGGGGTCCTCCGGGAAGTTTGTGCCTGCAGGTGAGGTGCGCCGTCGCGGGGGTCGCACCTCGTGCAAGCGCTGGCACCCTCAGGGCGAGAGTGCCAGATCAGACGCTAGCACTCCCCACAACCGAGTGCCAGAGCAGGGCCGGGCTGCGAGACTGCACGGCGTGGACCTCGACTCCTTCACCTGGCTGCTGACCGACGACGGCCAGCAGCTGCTCGACCGCGCCACCCACGCCTGGGCGGACGTGGCCGGCGACCCGGTCCGGGCCGCCGCGGCGGTCCGCAGGATCGAGCCGGACGCGGACCGGACCGCGGCGGCGCTCACCCAGGTCCAGCTGCGGGCCCGCGCGGTGCCCAAGTTCGGCGACGAGGCGGTGCGGATGTACTTCACCCCCGACGCGCTGGAGCAGGCCACCCGACCGCGGGTCGCCACCCACCGGGCCGCCCGGCTGGCCGCCGCGGCGCCGTCCAGCGTCATCGACGTCGGCTGCGGCATCGGCGGCGACCTGATCGCCTTCGCCCGCGCCGGGATCACGGTCGCCGGCGTCGACCTCGACCCGGTGCGGGTCGCGGTCGCCGAGGCCAACCTCGCCGCCCTCGGCCTCGCCGGCGCGGTGCAGGTGGCCGACGGGACCACCCTGGACCTCGAGGGGTTCGGCGCGGTCTTCGCCGACCCGGCCCGCCGTGGCGCCCGCGGCCGCGTCTTCGACGCCGAGGGCTGGACCCCGCCGTGGCCGTTCGTCGCCCGGCTCCTGACCCGGCGCTCGGTGGTCAAGGTCGCGCCCGGCATCCCCCACGACCTGGTCCCCGCGGGCGTCGAGGCGGAGTGGGTCAGCGAGGCCGGCGAGGTGAAGGAGGCGGCGCTCTGGTCGCCGTACCTCGCCACCTGCCGGCACCGCGCCACCGTGATCGGCACCGGCGGGCTGGCCACCCTGACCGAGGAGGACGACCCGTACGACGGCGCCGACCGCCCGACGCGAGTTGTCGGCGGCTTCCTCTACGAACCGGACGGCGCGGTGATCCGGGCCGGACTGGTCACCGCCGTCGCCGCCGGCGTCGACGGCGGGCTGCTCGACCCCCACATCGCCTGGGTGACGGGCGACGGTGCCTTCCGGACGCCGTTCGCCCGGGGCTACCGGGTGCTGGAGCAGGTGCCCTACCGCGAGAAGCAGCTCAAGGCCGCGCTGCGGGAGCGGCAGATCGGTCGGCTGACGATCAAGAAGCGCGGGGTGGACGTGGTCCCCGAGCAGCTGCGGAAACGGCTGGAGCTGCGCGGGGAGAACGAGTCGACGCTGGTGCTGACCCGGGTCGCCGGCGCCGGCACGGCGTACCTCGTCCAGCCCTTCTAGCCGACCCGTTCCCGCGAGCGCTCGAGCGCGCCCCTTCCCACCGTCCGTCGCATGCCCGCCACCACCGCGACGGTGGCGGCGAGGAAGACCACCTGGAGCAGGGTGCGGGGCAGCAGCTCGTCGAACGCCGACGAGACCAGGCCGTTGCGGATGGCGTAGACGTTGGCCGGGAAGATCGCGACCAGCAGCAGCGCGAGCCCGCCGGCAGCGGCGCGTGCCGTGGGGGCCCAGACGAGTCCGACCGCCCCGGCCAGCTCCAGGAGACCGGTCAGCGTGACCAGCAGCTCCGGCGCCGGCAGGTCGGGGGGGACCATCGCGACGAGCTCGTCGCGCTTGCCCACGAAGTGGGACAGGCCGGTCAGCACGAACATCGCGGCCAGCCCACCGCGGAGCGGGACGGTCCACGGGCGGAGGCGGCGCACCCCAGCGGCGCGGCCCGCGTACAGCCCGGCGGCGACGACGACGAGAACGATCAACGGTTCCATGAGAAGGCTCCTTATCTTGACAGTGACAAGTCCATGATGGTCCTCAATGTTGTCACCGTCAAGATTATTCCCTAGGCTGGCGACCATGCCCCGGGCCAAGGACGCCTATCACCATGGATCCCTCAGACGCGCCCTGCTCGACGCGGCCGTCGAACGCATCCTCGAGGTCGGGCCCAGCGCGGTGAGCCTGCGCGACCTGAGCCGGCGGGCCGACGTCTCCCATGCCGCTCCGGCGCACCACTTCGGCGACAAGGCGGGGCTGTTCGCGGCGCTCGCGACCGAGGGCTTCGACCTGCTCGCCGACCGGCTCACCGCGTCGTACGCCGCCAGCCACAGCGTCGTCGAGGCAGGAGTGACCTACGTCGAGTTCGCGCTCGGGCACCCGGCGCACTTCCAGGTGATGTTCCGCCGGGACCTCTTCGGTGCCGATGACGAGGTGGCCCGCGCCGGGGCGCGGGCCTTCGGCGTGCTGCAGACCGCGGTCGACGAGCTGCCCACCGCGCAGGTGGGACCCGACCGCGAGGTCGCGGCGGTCGCGGCCTGGTCGCTGGTGCACGGCTTCGCGAGCCTGTGGATCGGTGGCGCCTTCGAGGCGGCGCCGTTCGCGCACGACCCGCGCCGGGCGTCCGAGGCGGTTGCGGCGTTCCTGTTCCCCGCGCTCAGGACGTCATGACGGACCGGGACGGCAACCGGCACGGGGCACGTCGCGCACGGTCACCGGGAGCCGGCCCGGCGCGGTGGTGCGGCCGAGCAGCAGCTCGACGAGGTTGCGCATGATCGCGCGGTTGTCGCCGTACGTCGCCACCTTGACGCGCGCCTCGCTGCGCCGCAGGACGTACGGCGTGTCCAGCGCGACCAGGACCGAGCCACGGACCGCCTTCGCGCCCCGGGGCACCAGCACCACCTTCGTGCCGGAGCCGACCGGGAGCCCGGCCCGCCGAGCCGCCACGCGCAGCCGGACCGCCTGGGGCGCCGGCCCGACGACGCGGATGCCCGCACCGACCAGCCGTCCGGAGCACGGGCCCTCGACCACCGTGAGGGCCGCCTGGGAGAGCCGGGTCGCGGAGGCCTGGCGGGCGCCGGGAGCGGCGGGCCGGTGGGTGCCCGCGTTGCGGTGGACGAGCATCGCCAGCATCCGGGTGGCCGCGCTCTCGAGCCGATCCCGGGAGAGCCGACCGTCGCGGACGGCGCGGACGATGGCGGCGCGCGCCTGCGCCGGACGCGGCGGCATCAGCACCACGTCGGCGCCGGCGTGGAGCGCGGCGACGGCGCCGCGCCCAGCGGGGTACTGCCTCTCGACGCCGTCCATGGCCAGGGAGTCGGTGACCACCACGCCGCGGAAGCCGAGCTCGCGGCGCAGCAGACCGGCGGTGACCTTCCTCGACACCGAGGCGGGGCGGCCGGGGTCGACGGCCCGCACGTCGATGTGGCCGGTCATCACCGCGGGTGCGTCCTCGAGGATCGCCTCGCGGAACGGCCGCAGGTCCACCCGGTCCAGCCGCGCGCGGGTGCGTCGCTGGACCGGCAGCTCGAGGTGGCTGTCCGCGCGCAGCGACCCGTGGCCGGGGAAGTGCTTGAGCACCGGCACCACGCCTGCGTCCTGATACCCCTGGCCGGCAGCGATGACGTGCCGGGCCACCAGTGCGGGCCTCGAACCGGCGCTGCGCGCGCCGATCACGGGGTCCCCGGGCCCGACGGTGACGTCGGCGACCGGTGCGAACACCAGGTCGAAGCCCAGGCCCAGGAGCTCGGCACCGCTGCCCGCGGCCGCGGCCCGGGTCAGGTCGGTGTCGTCGGCGGCGCCGGCCGACATGAATGCGGGGAAGCGGGTCGCGTCACCCGTCACCCGGGCCACCGCGCCGCCCTCCTGGTCGACGCCGACCAGCAGCGGGCGGCGTACCTGCCGGGTCAGGGTCTGGTTGGAGCGGCGGATCTGAGCGGTGGAGGTGACATTCTCGCTGAACACGATGACCCCGCCGAGGTGCAGCCGACGGACCAGCGCCACCGGGGCGGTGGTGCCGCGGTACTTCGCGACGATCACCTGGCCGGCCAGCTCCGGGAGGGACATCGCGGCGACGCGGGCAGCGGCCCGCCGGGTCTCACCGGCACTCGGCAGCCGGCCCGGCTTCTCCGGGACCTGCGCCCGAGAAGGCGGTTTGGGCCGCAGCACCGGCCGAGGCGCCACCGAGGGCGGCGGCGACGGCGTCGGCTCGATCCCGGCCGACACCAGGGCCAACCGGTCGGGACTCGTCGGGGTCACCGGCGCGCAGCCCGCCAGCGCCACCGCGCACAGCGCAGCGACGGCGACGAGCCGGGTGGGAGTCATGTCTCCATGAGACCACTCGGCCGGCCGGGTGCGCGGCAGAACCCCCGGGCCCGCCAGGGTGTCTAGAGGTTGGCGGCCTCGGCGCCGATCGTGGTGTCGTCGCCGTGACCGGTGTGCACCACGGTGTCGTCCGGGAGGGCGAGCAGCCGGGCCCGGATCGAGGCCCTGATCTGGTCCTCATCGCTGAAGGACCGGCCGGTGGCGCCGGGACCCCCCTGGAAGAGGGTGTCGCCGGTGAACACGCAGCCGAGGTCGTGGACGTAGATGCAGACCGCGCCCGGCGCATGGCCCGGCGTGTGCAGGATCTTCAGGGCCGCACCGGCGATCTTGAGGGTCTGCTCGTCCTCGAGGTCGACGTCCCAGAGCTCGTCGGTGTGGGTGAGCTCCCAGAGCGGCCTGTCCGCGGGGTGCAGCAGGATCGGCGCGTGGGTGCGCTGACGCAGCTCCGGGGCCACCCGGACGTGGTCGTCGTGGGCGTGGGTGCAGAGGATCGCCTTGACCCGGCGGCCCGCCACCACGTCGAGGATCGCGTCGACGTCGTGCGGGGCGTCGATCACGATGCACTCGTCGTCGTCGCCGATCACCCAGACGTTGTTGTCGACCTGGTGGGTCTCTCCGTCGAGGGAGAAGGTTCCGGAGACGACCGCGTGGTCGATGCGCGCGCCGCTCATGCCGGGGTCTCCGCGTCGGCGCGAGCGGGGCGAGGGGCGTCGTGGGGGGTGAAGATCACCACGGAGCGGAGGACCTCGCCGCCGTGCATCTTCGCGAAGGCGGCCTCCACGTCGTCCACGGCGATCTCCTCGGAGACGAACGCGTCGAGGTCGAGCCGACCCTGCAGGTAGAGGTCGACCAGCATCGGGAAGTCGCGCGAGGGCAGGCAGTCGCCGTACCAGCTCGACTTGAGCGACCCGCCGCGGCCGAAGACGTCGATGAGCGGGATCTCGGGGATGGTCATGTCGGGCGTCGGGACCCCGACCAGGACCACGGTGCCGGCCAGGTCACGGGCGTAGAACGCCTGCTTCCAGGTCTCCGGGCGGCCCACCGCGTCGATGACGACGTCGGCGCCGTTGCCGTCGGTGAGCGCCCGGATCGCCTCGACGGCGTCGTCGTCCGTGCTGTTCACGGTGTGGGTGGCGCCGAGGCCGCGGGCCCACTCGAGCTTCCTGTCGTCGAGGTCGACGGCGATGATCTTCGAGGCACCGGCGAGCGCGGAGCCGGCCACCGCGGCGGCGCCGACACCCCCGCAGCCGATCACCGCGACGCTCGAGCCGCGCCCGACGTTGCCGGTGTTGATCGCGGCGCCGAGGCCGGCCATCACGCCGCAGCCGAGCAGGCCGACCGCGGCGGGACGAGCCTTCTCGTCGACCTTGGTGCACTGGCCGGCGGCGACCAGGGTCTTCTCGGCGAACGCACCGATGCCGAGCGCCGGGCTGAGCTCGGTGCCGGCGTCCTCCCCCTCGGCGAGGGTCATCTTCTGCGTCGCGTTGTGGGTGGCGAAGCAGTACCACGGCTCGCCCCGGTTGCACGCCCGGCAGTCACCGCAGACGGCCCGCCAGTTGAGGACCACGAAGTCGCCGGGCGCGACCTCGGTGACGCCGTCGCCGACGGACTCGACGATGCCGGCGGCCTCGTGGCCGAGCAGGAACGGGAACTCGTCGTTGATGCCGCCCTCGCGGTAGTGCAGGTCGGTGTGGCAGACGCCGCAGGCCTGGATCGTGACCACGACCTCCCCCGGGCCGGGGTCGGGCACGTTGATCGTGACCACCTCGACCGGTGCTCCCTTGGCCTTGGCCACGACCGCGCGGACCTGCTGCATCGACGTCCTCCTGGATTAGGTGTGCGGCCAATCCAAGCAGACGCCCGGAATGCAACCCTGATGCCCGCTTTCGCGTCTTGGGTGCGGAAGGATGGTGAGGCGGATGCACACGATGACGCACCCAGGAGCAGCGATGTCCCGAGATGACACGGCGACCAAGGACGCCGAGTTCAGCGCGTGGATGTCGGCGCGGCAGCCGGCCCTGATGCGGACGGCGTACCTCCTCACCGGTGACCACCACAGCGCCGAGGACCTCGTCCAGACGACGCTCGCCAAGGTGTACCTGTCCTGGGACAAGGTGCAGAAGCGCGACGTGATCGACGGCTACGCCCGGCGGATCCTGGTCAACGAGAACAACTCGATCTGGCGCCGCGCGTGGAAGAAGCGCGAGGTCAGCAGCGACGAGGTGCCCGAGCGCCAGCCCGTGCACGACCGGTACGACGAGGGACAGAGCTCAGCGCTCTGGGAGCACGTCCAGACGCTGCCGAAGAAGCAGCGGGCGGTGATCGTGCTGCGCTACTACGAGGAGATGAGCGAGGCGGAGACCGCCCAGCTGCTCGGCATCTCCGTCGGGACCGTGAAGTCCCAGGCCAGCCGCGCGCTGGCCACCCTGAGGCAGGACGCCTCACGACACGCATCGACCAGTGGGGAGGAGGAGCGATGAGCAACCAGGACAACCTGGCCGACCAGCTCGGCCGTGAGCTTCACGAGCGGGGGGCGTCGGTGCCGGGCCACCCGATCGGCCTCGACGACGTCAAGAAGACCGCGGGGAAGATCCGGCGCCGCCGCCAGGTGGCCGCGGGCACCGTCGTCGCTGCCGCCGCCGCCATCATCGTGCCCAGCGTGCTGGTGGCCGGCAACCTGCTCGGTGGCGACGCCGCGCCGCAGCCGGCGAACCCCAGCCCGAGCGTGACCCGGACCCCCGAGCCCGCGCCGCTGGACGGGCCGATCGTCCTCGACGCGGACGCCCCGCGGGGCGCGGACCCGCAGCTGCAGTACCTCGATGGCCGGACGCTGGTGGACAGCGCGGGCAACGAGATCCAGCTGGCGGCCGACTACAACTACCTCGCCCGGGTCGGTGACGAGTTCCTCGCCACCCGCTACGGCGACCCGTACTTCTCCGTCGACGTGCTCGACGCCGAGGGCAAGGTCCTCGAGACCTCAGAGACCGTCGCCGGTGCGGTCAGCTCCGCCGACCGCACCGTGGGCGCCTGGGTCACCCCCGAGGGCAAGGTGATGACCCGTTTCGCGGGGCGTACCGTCGAGCTGAACACCGTGACCGGTGGATCGGTCGAGGCGGTCGAGATCCTCGGCAGCGGCTCGTGCATGGAGGTCGACGGCGGCTGCCGCGTGTTCGTCAACCACCTGGACGGCAGCTCGGCGCCCCAGTCACTGGACTCGCACGGCATCGTCGACGTCGTCGGCGGTGGCCTGAGGAACCTGCGGGCGGTCTCGACGGACGGCCTGCTCGCGGGACTGGTCACCCCACTCGACCCCGACCCGGCCGCCCCGGCGTGCAGCGTGGTCCACGACGGCCGGACGGACACGCGGCTGTTCAAGACCTGCGACTACGTCTTCGAGTACGCCGGCTCCGGGTTCTCCCCGGATGAGTCACGGATCGTCGCCTACGCCCAGGACGTCGACGGCGCCGGCCCCCGGTCGGTCGTGCTGCTCGACACCCGGACGGGTGACGAGGCTGCAGTGATCGAGGTGCCCGGCGCGGACCAGCCCGGCGCCCAGGCGATCGTGGACACCGCCTGGGAGGACGCCGGCACCCTGCTGGTCAAGACCGAGGGCACGAACGCGGACGGCATCCCGGCCTACAACATGTTCCGCGTCGACCTCGGCGACGGCGCGGTCGAGCGGGTCCTCCAGGAGGACAACCCCGCCGGCGGCGAGGTCCAGCCCTGGGTCTTCCTCGACTGACCCCCTCCCCCACCAGGTGTGAGTTCTTGCGGGCCGAGGTGTGAGTTCTTGCACGCCGAGGTGTGAGTTCTTGCGGGCCGAGGTGTGAGTTCTTGCGCGGCGAGGTGTGAGTTCTTGCGGGCCGAGGTGTGAGTTCTTGCACGGCGAGGTGTCAGTTCTTGCGGGCCGAGGTGTCGATTCTTGCGACACCTCGGCCCGTCGTACGGCGCCTGGTCGTACGTCGCACGTCGTACGTCGCACGGCGTCTGGTCGTACGACGCGCAAGAACTCACACCTCGACCGACAAGAAGGCACACCTCGTCGAGCGGACGAAGCACGTGCTCAGACGACGACGGTGGTGATCGGCTGGGAGGAGTCGGCGGGGAGGTCGAGGGCGGACGGCGTCCGGCCGCGGGCGACCAGCTCGGTGCCCAGCGCGGCGACCATCGCGCCGTTGTCGGTGCACAGCCCCGGGCGCGGCACCCGGACCCGGATGCCGACGGCGGCGGCGCGTTCGGTCGCCATGGCGCGGAGCCGGGAGTTCGCGGCGACGCCGCCGCCGATGAGGATGTCCTCGATGCCCTGAGAGGTGGCCGCGTCGAGTGCCTTGCGGACCAGGACGTCGCAGACCGCCTCCTGGAAGGACGCCGCGACGTCCGCGACCGGCACCGGCTCGCCGGACCGCTCCCGCGCCTCGACCCAGCGCGCGACCGCGGTCTTGAGACCGGAGAACGAGAAGTCGAACCGGTGCCGCTCGATGTCCTTGCGCGAGGTGAGCCCCCGCGGGAAGTCGACGTACACGCTGGAGCCCGACGCCGCCTCGCGGTCGATGTGCGGACCGCCGGGGAACGGCAGCCCGAGCAGCCGGGCCACCTTGTCGAAGGCCTCCCCCGCCGCGTCGTCGATGGTCGCGCCGAGGGGTTCGACGCCCACGGTCACGTCGGTGACCCGCAGCAGCGACGAGTGGCCGCCGGACACCAGCATCGCCAGGCAGGGTTCGGGCAGCGGCCCGTGCTCGAGCTGATCGACCGCGACGTGGGCCGCGAGGTGGTTGACCCCGTAGATCGGCTTGCCGAGCCCGATCGCCAGCGCCTTGGCGGCGGCCACGCCCACCAGCAGCGCGCCGGCCAGGCCGGGCCCGCTGGTCACGGCGATCGCGTCGACGTCGTCCAGCCGGATGCCGGCGGTCTCGCAGGCACGCTCGATCGTCGGCACCATCGCCTCGAGGTGGGCGCGCGAGGCGACCTCGGGTACGACGCCACCGAACCGCGCGTGCTCCTCGACGCTGGAGGCGACGGCATCGGCCAGCAGCGTGTGACCGCGGACGATGCCGACACCGGTCTCGTCGCAGGACGTCTCGATCCCCAGGACCAGCGGCTCGCTCATCTCGCCACCTCCAGGAGCGGTCGGGCGAGAACCAGGGCGTCGGTGCCGTCGCGGTAGTAGCCACGGCGCACGTCGATCCGGGTGAATCCCCGCGCGGCATAGAAGGCCACCGCCGCCTCGTTGGCCGCGCTCACCTCCAGCAGCATGCGGTCGGCGCCGCCGGCCCGGGCAGCGGCGACCCCGTCGGCCAGCAGCAGCCCGGCCAGGCCGCGACGCCGCCGATCGGGACGGACCCCGATGCGCTGCAGGTCGACCACGTCTCCGACCAGCAGCGTGACGGCGTACCCGACCACGACCTCGCCCTCGACGAGCACCACCGCCCGCCGGCCGGGTCCGTCCAGCTCGGAGCGCAACGACGCCTCGCTCCAGGCATCCGGCCCGAAGAGGTCGGTCTCGAGCGCGAGCAGGGCGGGTACGTCGCTCGAAGCGGCGGGGCGGATCACGAGACCGCCTTGGGGGGCCGCGGCGCGACGGCGTCGGGTCGACGGAGGTACATCGGGTCCGGGTCGACGATCTCGGCGAGCCCGCCCGCGACGGCCCGGGCCAGCCAGCCGGCGGACGGCCGCAGCGGTCCGAGCCGCGACGGGAACTGCATCGGGTAGAGCACCGCACCCTCCCCCACGACGGGGTGCTCGGTCTCCACGTCGCCGGGACGCTCCACGGCAGGGTCGGACAGCCGCGTGCCGCTCTCGTCGTACGCCGCCCAGTAGACCTCCTTGCGCCGCGCGTCCGTGGCGACCAGGAAGGCCGTGGAGACCGCGCCGGTGCCCACCGCCTGGACCGCGAGGACGTCGAGCGAGCACACACCGTGGACCGGGAGCCCGAGGACGAGGCCGAGCGTGCGTGCGGTGACCAGTCCGACCCGGAGCCCGGTGAACGGTCCCGGCCCGACGCCGACCGCGATCGCGGTGAGGTCCTGGCGCCCGATCCCGGTCGACTCGAGTGCCTGAGCGATCAGCGGTGCCAGCTGCTCCCCGTGCTTCATCGTCTGCTCCGAGGTCAGCTCGACCACCACGTCGTCACCGTCGGCGAGCGCGACGCAGACCTGGGGCGAGGAGGTGTCGAGGGCGAGCAGCACGGTCAGAGGCTATCGATCGCGACCATGCGGTCGAGCCCGGCATCGAGCCAGCGCAGCCCGACCGGCTGGATCCGCACCTCGCGGACGTCGTCGTCCTCACCGGTTCCGTCGCTCGCGCCGACCGCGCGCGCCAGCCGCAGCTCGAGCCGTTCGTCGGCGAGACCCTCCGCGACGCCCTCGCCCCACTCGACCACGGTGACGGCTTCGTCCAGCGAGGTGTCGAGGTCCAGGTCGTCGAGCTCCTCGATGCCCCCGAGCCGGTAGGCGTCGACGTGGACCAACGGCAGACCGTTGACCGCCGACGGGTGCACGCGGGCGATCACGAACGTCGGGGAGGTGATCTCGCCGCGCACCCCGAGGCCGGCGCCGATCCCCTTGGTGAGCGTGGTCTTCCCGGCGCCGAGGTCGCCGGACAGGATGACGAGGTCCCCACGCCCGAGTACGCCCGCCAGGGCGACGCCGAAGGTCCGCGCGTCGTCGGCGCTGCACAGGGTGAGGGTGCGGGGGAACACCTTGGCCAGCCGGAGCGTGACGCCGACCCGTCCCGAGGGCACGTAGCCGTGGTGCTTCCAGAAGTCGATCGACTCCGGCAGCTCGACCCGCGACTTGACCCGGACGCCCTCGGCGCCGCGGGCGGCGGCGTGCTCCTCGGCCGCCTGCACCAGCCGGGCGGCCACGCCGTGGCCCTGCGCGCTCGGGACCACCCCGAAGCGGCGCAGCATGATGCCCGGACCGGAGTCGTCGAAGAGCAGCGCACCCACCGGTGACCCGTCCAGGGTGGCCAGCAGCCCGCCGTACGCCGCGAGCTCGGCCGCCACCGACGCCTCGTCCTCGGAGAGGGCGTCGGCGGGCGGGTCGAGCGTCGGCCGGTCGCCGAACGCCTCGCGGATCACCGCGAGCACGTCGGCCGCCGCCGAGGCGTCGACGAGGCGGACCTCGACGCTCACTCGCCCTCCAGCGCGTGGTGGGCGGCCGCGGCGGCGATCAGCTGGTCCAGCGCCGCGTTGACCTGCTCGTGCCGCTCGAGGATCACCATGTGGCCGGCGCCCTCGCACTCGACGAGCTGGGAGCCGGGGATGAGCTGGTGCATCTTCCGGCTGTGGCCGATCGAGGTGAGCCTGTCCTCGGTGCCGCAGATGATCGTGGTCGGCAGCCGGTCGAACGCGTTGACGACCGCGAACTTGTCGAGCGCCTCGAAGTTCGGGAAGAACTCCGCGACCACGTCGAACGGAGTCTTCGCCAGCATCTCGTCGACGAACTCGACGTAGCTCTGGGGTACGTCGTCCCCGAACGCGAACGCGTCGGTCGCCACCATCGCGACGTCCTTGCTCAACCGCCGCAGGCCGTCGACGACCTTGCCCGTGCGGGCCAGCCCGGCCACCAGGCGCATCGCGATGTCGCCACCGAAGCCGTCGGGCAGCAGCGGCACGAAGAACCGGTGCGGGTGCAGCCCGCCGGCGGTGGTCGAGATCAGCCCGACCCCGGTGACCCGCTCGCCGAACAGCTCCGGGTGCTGCTCGGCCAGCGCGATGATCGACATGCCGCCCATCGAGTGCCCGATCAGGACCATCCGGCCCTCGGGGACCACCTCGTCGATGACCTGGCGCAGGTCGTGGCCGAGCTGCTCCACGGTCGCGTTCCCCGGCTTGGAGCGTCCCGACCGGCCGTGCGAGCGCTGGTCGAAGAACACCGTGCGCACCAGCCCGCGGTAGCCGGCCCGCTGGAAGTGCCAGCAGTCCAGGTTGAGGGCGTAGCCGTGCACGAAGACGACGGTCAGCTCCTGCGCGTCGTCGGCGCTGCGCCGATGTCCGGCGACGACGGGGCGGTAGTCGTCGACCTCGACGTGCAGGGGTACGCCGTCCTCGGCGACCACCGTGATCGGGTCGGAGCGCAGCGACCCCAGACGCGAGACGTCGCCCACCCCACGGCGGGCGATCACCCGGCGCCGATGGGCGATACCGGCGGCGGCACCGGCGGCCGCCAGGCCGGCCGCCCCGGCGGCGTACGTCAGGACGCGGCGACGCAGGCTCACGTGGGAGTCTCCTCGGAGTCGACGATGCGGCGGGCGAAGCGCCCGCCGACACGGGTCACGATCTCGTAGTTGATGGTGCCGACGGCCTGTGCCCAGTCCGTGGCCGTGGGTGCACCCGCACCGGCGCCGAACAGCACCACCTCGTCACCCGCCTCGGCGGCGTCGTCCCCCAGGTCCACGACGAACTGGTCCATGCAGACCACGCCGAGGATCGGGCGTCGCTTCCCGGCGATGCCGACGGCGGCACGGTTGCCGGCCGCCCGCGGCACCCCCTCGGCGTACCCGACGGGCACCAGCGCCACGGTGGTGTCCACGTCGGCGGTCCAGGTGTGGCCGTAGGACACGCTAGCGCCGGCCGCGATCCGCTTGACCATCGCCAGCCGCGCACGGACGGTCATCGCCGGCACCAGTCCGAGGTCGGCGGTGCCGGGCTGACCCGGCGCGGGGTCGAGGCCGAAGCTGGCGATGCCGCAGCGGACCAGGTCGAAGCGCGAGCTCGGGCGGAGGATCGCGGCGGCGCTGTTGGCGAGGTGGCGGACCTCGGGCCTCAGCCCGGCACCGTCGGCGACGGCCAGCGCCTCACGGAAGGCCGCCTCCTGCCGGTCGTTGGCCGGATGGTCGGGCTGGTCGCTGCACGCGAGGTGCGACCAGATGCCGGAGACCCGGACGTGGCCGGCCTCCTCGGCCTGCCGGGCCGCACCGGCCAGCGCGGGCCAGTCCCCGAGGGCGGCGCCGCCGCGGGAGAGTCCGGTGTCGACCTTGAGCTGCACGCGCGCCGTCGTGCCGAGTCGACGGGCCGCGGCCTCGATCTCCGCGAGCTCGGGCAGGGAGTACGCCGTCACGTCGATGTCGCGCTCGATCGCGGCCGCGTAGTCCTCACCGGGCACGCCGAGCCAGCAGAGGATCGGCCCGCGGTCGCCGCCGTCGCGGAGCGTGACCGCCTCGTCGATGGTGGAGACGCCGAGCCAGTCCGCTCCGGCCGCCCGGGCGGCCGCGGCGGCCGGCCGCATCCCGTGCCCGTAGCCGTCCGCCTTCACCACCGTCATCATCATCGCCGAGGTGTCACTTCTTGCGTGCCGAGGTGTCAGTTCTTGCGTGCCGAGGTGTGCGGTCTTGCGCACCGAGGCGTCACTTCTCGCGACGAGCTCCCGGAGCCGGCGTACGTTGTGCCGGATCGCCGCGACGTCCACGACGATCTCCGCACGGGCCGGGTCCGGACTCATGGGCGCGATTCTTTCAGGTTCGGTACGCCGCGCGGTCGACGCGCCGCATGACGGCACGTCGGATGCGCAAGAACACGCACCTCGGGCCGCAAGAAGGCACACCTCGGCACGCAAGAACGCACACTTCGGCAGGCAAGAAGTGACACCTGGGCGGGCGGGTCAGGTGAGGGTGCGGACCACGGGCGGGATGGCGCGAGCCACGTCGAGGGCGGTGATCGGACCGGCGCCCGCGACGGGTCCGGGTCCGGGTGCGGCGCCGAGACCACCGCGGGAGGCGTACGTCGCCGCGGCACCGTGCAGCCACGAGCCGACGGCCGCGGCGTCGAAGGTGGACAGACCGGAGGCCAGCAGGGCCCCGACCACGCCGGCGAGCACGTCACCGGCGCCGGCGACCGCCAGCCACGGCACTCCGGTGCTGGTCACCGCGACCCGGCCGCCCGGCTCCGCGACCAGGGTGTGCCGCCCCTTGAGCAGGCAGACCGCGTCGAACCGCGCCGCTGCCTCCCGGGCGTGCTCGAGCTGGCGGGCCTCCACTGCCGAGCGGTCCACGCCCAGCATCCGCGCCAGCTCGCCCGCGTGCGGAGTGATCACCGCCGGCGAGGAGAACGAGGAGGGGACGTGGGCGAGCCCGTCTGCGTCCACGACCACCGGGACGCCGTCCTCCAGCGCGGATGCCAGGTCCGGTCCGGCGGACTCGCCACCGCCCGAGCCGACGACCCACGCCTGGACTCGCCCCGCGGCGGAGACCACCTCGGGATGCGCCAGCCGGACCTGCTCGAAGACGGCGTCCGGGCCGGCGTACCGCACCATCCCGGTCAGTCCGGTCGCGGCACCGGCGACGGAGAGCAGGCCGGCCCCCGGGTACCCACCGCCGGTGCGCAGCCCGACCACGCCTCGGGTGTACTTGTGGGCGTCGGGCTGCGGCACCGGCAGCAGCGCCGCGACGTCGCGCGGCTGCAGCGCCGACACCGACGCCGCCGGGAGCTCGAGGCCGAGGTCGACCAGCGTGACCGCACCGCAGGCACCCGCCGCCGGCTGCACGAGGTGGGCGACCTTGTGGGTGCCGAAGGTGACGGTGACGTCGGCGACCACGTGCGGCCCCTCGAGGCGCCCGTCGTCGACCGAGACGCCGGACGGCACGTCGACGGCCACGACCGGGACACCCGGGTGCCGGGCGAGCTCCTCGACCGCGTCCGGGCGCAGACCGGGTCGGCCGCCGATGCCGACGACCCCGTCGACGAGGACGTCGGGTCGCGTGGCCTCGTCTCCGGCGACCACCCGCCCACCCGCCGAGCGGAACGCGTCGAGACCGGCGGAGTGGGCCGAGGAGGACAACAGCACCGCCTCCACCGCGCACCCGCGACGAGCCAGCAGCGCGCCGGCGTACAGTGCGTCACCGCCGTTGTCGCCGCCGCCGACCAGCAGCAGGACCCGGCGCCCGTAGGACCCCCCGAGCAGGTCGACGACCGCCGCCGCCAGTCCGGCCGCGGCGCGGGCCATCAGGGCGCCCTCCGGCACCCGGCTCATCAGGGTCTGCTCGGCCGCGCGGACCTGCGCGACGGTGTGGGCGGATCGCATTGCCCCAACGTAGCCAGGTCAGACCACGGACAGCAGGAACGCGCAGCCGACGCCGATGATCGTGCTGCCGGGCAGGGCTCCGATCAGCACGGAGCACCGGGTCAGCCCCCGGGGCCCTCCAGGACCACGATCGCGCTGGCGATGCCGGCGTCGTGCGACAGCGAGAGGTGTACGTCGTGCGCGCCCATCGCCTCCGCCGAGGCGAGCACGGTGCCGGTGAGCAGGAAGCGGGGCCGGCCACCCGCCTCCTTGACCACCTCGGCGTCGTGCCAGGCCAGCCCGGCGGGGGCGCCGAGGGCCTTGGCTATCGCCTCCTTCGCCGCGAACCGGGCCGCCAGCGAGTTCGGCGGCAGGGCCGCCTCGGCCGGGGTGAAGAGCCGCTCGCGGAGCCCCGGGGTGCGGACCAGGGACTCCCCGAAGCGGGACACGTCGACCACGTCGATGCCGATCCCGACGATCATGGGGCGCTCCGAGCGGGGTACCCGGCCGAGCCCGGGCTCAGCGGGTGGTCGGTGGGCGTGCTCATTCCACCGTGACGGACTTGGCCAGGTTGCGCGGCTGGTCGACGTCGTGGCCCTTGAGCGTGGCCAGCTCACAGGCGAACAGCTGGAGAGGGACCGCCGCGACGACCGGCTGGAGCAGGGTCGGCACGACGGGCAGCGAGATCATCACGTCGGCCCACTTCGCGACGTCGGTGTCGCCCTCCTCCGCCAGCACGATGGTGCGGGCGCCGCGGGCGCGGATCTCCTGGATGGCGCTGATCATCTTGCCGTGCAGGAGGTCGCGGCCCCGGGGCGGCACCACGCAGAACACCGGCAGCCCGGGCTCGATGAGCGCGATCGGGCCGTGCTTGAGCTCGCCGGCCGCGAAGCCCTCGGCGTGGATGTAGGCCAGCTCCTTGAGCTTCAACGCCCCCTCGAGCGCGATCGGGAAGCCCGCGTGCCGGCCCAGGAACAGCACCGACGTCGCGCCGGACAGCGACTTCGCGAGGTCCAGGACGACCGAGGCGTCGTCGAGCTGCCGCCGCAGGTGGTCAGGCAGCTTGGCCAGCTCGTCGACGACCGCGGCGATCTCGTCGCCGAACTTGCTGCCGCGGGTCTGGGCGAGGAACAGCCCGAGCAGGTAGCACGCGATCAGCTGGGTGAGGAAGCCCTTGGTCGAGGCGACCCCGACCTCCGGCCCGGCATGGGTGTAGATCACCGCGTCGGACTCCCGCGGGATGGTCGACCCGTTGGTGTTGCAGATCGCCAGCACCTTCGACTTCTGCTCGCGGGCGTAGCGGATCGCCATCAGGGTGTCCGCGGTCTCGCCGGACTGGCTGATCGCGACCACCAGGGTGGTCTTGGTGAGGATCGGGTCGCGGTAGCGGAACTCGTGGGAGAGCTCGACCTCGCACGGGATCCGGGTCCAGTGCTCGATGGCGTACTTCGCGACCATCGCCGCGTAGTTCGAGGTGCCGCAGGCGACGATGATGATCTTGTCGATGTCACGCAGCTCCTCGTCGGAGATGCGCACCTCGTCGAGCTGGAGGAGTCCGGCCTCGGTGTGGCGGCCCAGCAGCGCGTCGGCCACCGCCCGCGGCTGCTCGAAGATCTCCTTGCGCATGAACCAGTCGTAGCCGTCCTTCTCCGCCGCGGACAGGTCCCAGTCGACGTGGTAGGGCTTGCCCTCGGCCGGGTTCCCGTCGAAGTCCGTGACCGCGACGTCGTCGCGGGTGATCGTGACCACCTGGTCCTGGCCGAGCTCGAGCGCGTCGCGGGTGTGCTCGATGAACGCCGCGACGTCGGAGCCGAGGAAGTTCTCGCCCTGCCCGAGCCCGACCACCAGCGGGGAGTTGCGACGCGCCGCCACCACCCGGGACGGGTCCTCGGCGTCCGCCGCGACGAGGGTGAAGGCCCCCTCGAGCCGCCGGCAGACGGTGTGCATCGCCGAGGTCAGGTCGGCACCGCCGACCACCTCGGCCTCGAGCAGGTGGGCGGCCACCTCGGTGTCGGTCTCGGAGCTCAGCACGTGGCCCTCGGCCTCGAGCTCCTCGCGGAGCCGGGCGAAGTTCTCGATGATCCCGTTGTGGACCAGCGCGACCCGGCCGGTCCGACCCAGGTGCGGGTGGGCGTTGGCGTCGTTGGGCGCGCCGTGGGTGGCCCAGCGGGTGTGCCCGATGCCGGTCGTGGAGGCCGGCAGCGGCGTCTCCTCGATGGACTTCTCCAGGTTGACGAGCTTGCCGGCCCTCTTGTCAGCCGCGAGCCGACCGCTCTCGACGACGGCGATGCCGGCCGAGTCGTAGCCGCGGTACTCCAGCCGCCGCAGACCCTCGATCACGACTTTCTGCGCCTGCTGTTCCCCGACGTAGCCCACGATTCCGCACATGGGCGGGAGTCTAACGGTGTGCCCGGGCCCGCGCGCTCCCTCGACCCGGCCACCGGGCCGGCCGTAGTCCCCGGCTGCAACAATGCGGGCCATGCCCTCCTCCGGCGGACGCGAGAACGGCTCCGAGAGCTCCCCGTACGTCGAGCTCGAGCGGGCCGCCTGGGCGGCGCTCGCCTCCTCCTCGGAGCAGCCGCTGAGCGCCGAGGAGATCTACCGGCTCCGGGGTCTCGGGGACGAGCTCGATCTCGACGAGGTCGAGCAGGTCTACCTGCCGCTGTCCCGCCTGCTCAGCATGTACGTCGAGTCGGCGGCCCGGCTGCACCGACGCCAGGAGGAGTTCCTGGATCGTCCGTACCCACCCCGCACCCCGTTCGTGATCGGGCTGGCGGGCTCGGTGGCGGTGGGCAAGTCGACGACCGCGCGCGTGCTGCAGCAGATGCTGGCGCACTGGCCCGAGCACCCCTCGGTCGCCCTGGTCACCACCGACGGCTTCCTGCTCCCCAATGCCGAGCTCGAGCGCCGCGGGATCATGAAGCGCAAGGGCTTCCCGGAGTCCTACGACCGCAAGGCACTGCTCCGCTTCGTCATCGACATCAAGTCCGGCAAGGACGAGGTCGAGGCGCCGATCTACTCGCACCTGACCTATGACGTCACCGATGAGAAGGTCGTGGTCACGAGCCCCGACATCGTCATCATCGAGGGGCTCAACGTGCTCCAGCCGGCCCGGGCGCGCGACGACGGTCGAACCGGCCTGGCGGTCTCCGACTTCTTCGACTTCAGCGTCTACGTCGACGCCGCGACCGGTGACATCCGCCGGTGGTACGTCGACCGCTTCCGGCGGCTGCGCGAGACCGCGTTCCGTGACCCCGCGTCGTACTTCACCCGCTACGCCGGGATGACCGAGGACGAGGCGGTCGCCGAGGCCGAGCGGATCTGGGACTCCATCAACGGCCCGAACCTGACCCAGAACGTGCAGCCGACCCGATCGCGGGCGACGCTGGTGCTGCGCAAGGACGGCGACCACTCGGTGCGCTACGTCCGGCTCCGCAAGGTCTGAGCCCGCACCGGCACGGCCTACAGGGCCAACCGCTCCCGCACGACGGTCGCCAACCGCTCGGCCACGTCGGTCGCCGTCGCCGAGGTCGGCGCCTCGACCATCACCCGGACCAGCTGCTCGGTGCCGGACGGCCGCAGCAGCACCCGGCCCTCGTCGCCGAGCTCGGCCTCCGCCTCGGCGACCGCGGCGGCCAGGACGGTGTCCTCGTCGGCGCGCGACTTGTCGACGTCGGCCACGTTGACCAGCACCTGCGGGAGCCGGGTCATCACCGCCGCCAAGTCGGCCAGGGTGGAACCGGTGCCCGCCATCCGCTCGAGCACGTGCAGGGCGGCCAGCACCCCGTCGCCGGTCGTGGCGTGGTGACCCATGATCACGTGGCCGGACTGCTCACCGCCGAGGGTGTAGCCGCCGGCCTTCATCGCCTCCAGCACGTAGCGGTCGCCGACCTTGGTCTGGCGGACCCCGACGCCGGCGGCACGCATCGCGTTGACGAAGCCGAGGTTGCTCATCACGGTGGCCACGACGGTGTCGTTGGCCAGGTCGCCGGACTCCCGCATCGCCAGCGCCAGCACCGCGAGCATCTGGTCGCCGTCGACCACCACGCCGTCGGCGTCCACCGCGAGCACCCGGTCGGCGTCGCCGTCCACGGCGAACCCGGCGTCGGCGCCGTGCTCCACGACCGCCTTCTCCAGGTCGCCGAGGTGGGTGGAGCCGCAGTCCTCGTTGATGTTCAGCCCGTCGGGTTCGGCGTGGATCGCGATCACCTCGGCGCCGGCGGCCCGCAGCGCCTGGGGGCCGACCTGCGCCGCGGCGCCCTCGGCGCAGTCGATCACCACCCGCAGCCCGTCGAGGGGGCGCGCGAGGGTGCCGACCAGGCGTGCGGCGTACTCGTCGACGGCGGCCGGGTACGGCGACACCCGGCCCACATCGCCACCCGTCGGACGCTGCCATCCCTCGCGCAGCCGGCGCTCGATGGCGATCTCGATAGTGTCGTCGAGCTTGTGGCCACCGCGGGCCAGGAACTTGATGCCGTTGTCGGGCATCGGGTTGTGCGAGGCGGAGATCATCACCCCGAGGTCGGCGCCGAGGGCACCGGTGAGGTGCGCGACACCGGGGGTCGGGAGCACGCCGAGCAGCAGCACGTCGACTCCGGCGGAGGCGAGACCGGCGACCACCGCGGCCTCGAGGAACTGCCCGGAGATCCGGGTGTCCCGGCCGACCACGGCCACGGGGCGGTGGCCCTCGAAGGAGCCCCGCTCGGCGAGCACGTGGGCAGCGGAAACGGAGAGGTCCAGGGCCAGCTCAGCGGTCAGGTGACCGTTGGCCAGGCCCCGGACCCCGTCCGTGCCGAAAAGTCGCGTCATGCGACCAACTGTAGGAGGCGATCAGCGCTTGCTGAACTGCGGCGCCTTGCGGGCCTTCTTGAGACCGGCCTTCTTGCGCTCGATGACGCGGGCGTCACGCGTGAGCAGCCCGGCCTTCTTGAGCGAGGGACGGTTCGTCTCCTCGTCGATGGAGTTGAGGCAGCGGGCCACGCCGAGGCGCAGCGCGCCGGCCTGACCGGTGA
Source organism: uncultured Actinomycetota bacterium (assembly GCA_963767955.1). Taxonomy (GTDB): domain Bacteria; phylum Actinomycetota; class Actinomycetes; order Propionibacteriales; family Nocardioidaceae; genus Nocardioides. The sequence continues at coordinate 2,400,123 of CAVYGA010000003.1, forward strand.
TGCCACCGCCGTGGATGCGGGCGATGACGTCGAAGCGGCCCTCGAGCTGGAGGTTCGCGAACGGCTCGTTCACGACCTGCTGGTGCAGCTTGTTGGGGAAGTACTGGTCGAGCGGACGGCCGTTGACGGTCCACTGGCCACTGCCGGGCACCAGACGGACGCGGGCGACGGCCTGCTTGCGGCGGCCGGTGGCGCCGGCCGGCGCGATGGTCGCCGGGCGGGCCGGGGTGTCGGCCGACGGGGACGACTCCGAGCTGTAGGCAACGCCCTGCTCGTCGGTCTTGTAGGTCTCTTCGACGTCTGCGCCGGCGGTGGGGTTGTCGACGGTCGGGTTGTCGACGGTCGGGTTCTCGGTGGTCTCAGCCACGATGCTCTCTCTCGATCCTTCTTCGACGGCGATTACTGGGAGATCTGGGTGATCTCGAAGGGCGTGGCCTTCTGCGCCACGTGCGGGTGCTCAGGGCCGCTGTAGACCTTGAGCTTCTTCAACACCTGGCGACCGAGGCGGTTCTTGGGGAGCATGCCCCAGACCGCGGTCTCGATGGCCTTGCGCGCGTCCTTCTCCAGGATCTCGCCGATCGGCGTGGCGGTCAGACCGCCCGGGTAGCCGGAGTGGCGGTAGGCCAGCTTGGTGGTCTTCTTGTTGCCGGAGAGCGCGACCTTCTCGGCGTTGACGATGATGACGAAGTCGCCCATGTCCATGTGGGGGGCGAACGTCGGCTTGTGCTTGCCGCGCAGGAGGGTCGCGGTCTGGACGGCGAGCCGGCCCAGGACCACGTCGGTGGCGTCGATGAGGTGCCACTCACGCTGGATGTCAGCGGGCTTCGGGCTGTACGTGCGCACGAAAGTAGCCTTCTTCGTTCGTTGGGCCCGACGAGAGGTCCTCGACGGGGTGAGGTGCTGCGGCTTCTGACGAACACTGCCCGGCTTGCCCCAGGCCGCTGGTTGCCCAGTGGTGGGTGCTGTCCGGGTCTGCATCGTGACTCGTGTCAGTCACGACGCGGCAGGAGTCGCAAGGGCCAAGGATAGGCGCGGCGTCGTACGGGCGTCAAAACGGCCCGGGTTAGCGTCGTCACCGCCCACAGAATAGGTTGGGGTCGACATCACACGAGGTCAGCCACCCTAACTCTTTGTGACAGGAGCCGACGTGACCGACGCACCGGCCGCTGCGAACGACGCAGCCACCCTCACCGTGCGTGACAACCGCACGGGCAGCGAGTACGACGTCCCGATCACCGACGGCACCGTCAAGGCCGCGGACCTGGGACGCATCAAGGTCAACGAGAACGAGCCGGGGCTGGCGGTCTACGACCCCGGCTTCGTCAACACGGCGTCCTGCCGCAGTGCCGTCACCTTCATCGACGGCGAGGAGGGCATCCTCGAGTACCGCGGCTACCCGATCGAGCAGCTGGCGGAGAAGTCCTCGTTCCTGGAGGTCGCCTACCTGCTGATCAAGGGCACCCTGCCCAGCAAGGCGGAGTACGACGCGTGGGTGCACGAGATCACCTACCACACGTTCGTGCACGAGAACGTCAAGTCGTTCATGCACGGGTTCCGCTACGACGCGCACCCGATGGGCATGCTGATGGCCTCGGTGGGTGCGCTCTCGACGTTCTACCCCGATGCCCGCAACATCACCGACGCGGACAACCGGCACATGCAGATCGTCCGGATGATCGCGAAGATGCCGACCCTGGGCGCCTGGTCCTTCCGGCACGCGCAGGGCAAGCCGTTCGTCTACCCCGACAACGACCTGGGCTACACCGCCAACTTCCTCTCGATGCTCTTCAAGATGAGCGAGAAGAAGTTCGAGGCCGACCCGCGCCTGGTCAAGGCGCTCGACGTGCTGTTCATCCTGCACGCCGACCACGAGCAGAACTGCTCGACCAACGCGGTCCGCTCGGTCGGGTCCTCGCAGGTCGACCCGTACTCCGCGGTGGCGGCCGGCGTCGCCGCCCTCTACGGCCCGCTGCACGGTGGCGCCAACGAGGCGGTGCTGCGGATGCTGCGCCGGATCGGCAAGAAGGAGAACATCCCCGCCTTCATCGAGGGCGTGAAGAACGGCAACGAGAAGCTCATGGGCTTCGGGCACCGCGTCTACAAGAACTTCGACCCGCGGGCAACGATCATCAAGAAGGCCTGCGACGACGTCTTCGAGGTCACCGGGGTCAACCCGCTGCTCGAGATCGCCAAGGAGCTGGAGAAGATCGCGCTCGAGGACGACTACTTCGTCAAGCGCAAGCTCTACCCCAACGTGGACTTCTACTCCGGCCTCATCTACGAGGCGTTCCAGTTCCCGCCGGAGATGTTCACCGTGCTCTTCGCGATCGGCCGGACTCCGGGCTGGCTGGCCCAGTGGCTCGAGCTGGTCCAGGACAAGGAGCAGAAGATCGCCCGCCCCAAGCAGATCTACACCGGCGACCGCACGCTGGACTTCGTGCCGGCATCCGAGCGCTGGGCCTGAGGGGCTGCGGTTCCCCCAGGCACCGTCGGAACCGGCGCCCACCACGCGGAGCATCGCGCGGTAGGCGCCGGTTTCGCGTGGTCAGCACGTATCTGAACGCCGATGGGTGCCTCCTCACCGGCATGACCACTCCACACCCCCTCGCCACCTGGCTCCAGATCAGGAACGCCCAGGACCGTACGCCGTCCCGGCGGCGCCGCCCGCAGGCTCCGGCCGACGGCTCCGCACCGCGGTTGCGGATCCCCCGCCCGCGCCGTTCCGACGACTGACCCGCTCAGGCGCGCCGCTCGAGGCGGCGTACCGACGGGACGGAAGCGGCCAGCAGCGAGGTGCCGGTCATGATCGCGGCGACCGCGATCAGCCACGGCCCGATGCCGGTCACCGCGGTGACCGGCCCGACCAGCACCAGCCCGAGCGGTCGGGCCACGAACGAGCCGACGATGTCGAAGGCGTAGACCCGCGCCAGCTTGTCCTCGGCCACCTCGGTCTGGATGGACAGGTCCCAGTTGACGCTGAAGATCTCCAGCCCGAAGCCGTGCAGGAACGCAGCGAGCAGCAGCAGGGGCAGCTGGTCCGAGAGCGCCATCGCGACCGGGAACAGCCCGGTCAGCGCGAGGAACACGGTGCCGATGGCCAGCCCGTGGCGCGGCTTCCACCACAGGGTGACCACCCCGCCGACCATGAAGCCGGCCATCAGCAGCGCCAGCGACCAGCCCCAGGCCGCCATGCCGAACTCGTCACCGACCACGATCGGTCCGAGCACGCCCTGCACACCGCCGTAGAACAGGTGGTAGAGCAGGGCCTGTCCGATCAGCAGCCACAGCCAGGTGTGCCGGAAGACCTCGGCGGCGCCGGCGCGCAGGTCGCCGAGGACGCTCTGACGGTCCGTGGGGGAGACCACCGCGGGCACCCGGATCGATGCGAAGCAGACGGCGGCGGCGACGAAGGTCAGCGCGTCGATCCCGATCGCCCACCCCGGGCCGACCCCCGCGACCAGCATGCCGGCGATCGCGTAGCCGGCGACGGCCGCGCTGTTCTGCCCCAGCCGGCGCAGCGCGACCGCGCTGGCGAGCTGGTCGGGCGGCACCGTCTGCCGGGTCATCGCCTGTGACGACGGACCGCTGAGCGCGGCGAGACAACCGTTGACCAGCCCGATCAGGCCGAGCATCGTCACCGACGCCCAGCCTCCGACGAGCGCCGCGGCGATGACGCCCTGGGACACGGCCGCTCCGGTGGCCGCGCCCTGCATCAGCAGCTGGCGCGGCAACCGGTCCCCGAGCACCCCGCCGAACATCAGCGTGACCACCTCGGCCAGCGCGTACGCCGCCACCACGAGGCCCAGCTCGGAGGCCGAGCCGCCCAGCTCCAGCACCCCGAACGCCAGGGCGACCGGCGTGACCGCGTTGCCCAGCGAGTTGACCGTGGAGCCGGTCACCAGCCACCGGTACGGCGTCGAGGACAGCGGCCCGCGACGACGCGCCGGGCCCAGGGCGGTTCCGCCGGGCATGCCGCGCACTCTAGGTCGCCGACGCGCTGCGGATCGAGCCGCCCTCGGGGGATCCGAGGGCGCCCGGCGCACGTCGGCGGGTCAGGTGCTCAGCGCGTCACTGCACGGCGCGGAAGTTGATCCACGCGTCGTTCATCCGCTGCGCCTGACCGGCGGTGAAGAGGTACATGCAGGAGTCCTGCGTGTAGTCCATGAAGTTGTGGATCGGGTCGGTGCCGGGAGCCGTGCAGGTGTCGGTGCTGTCCGGAGGGCAGTTGAACTGCGGGAATGCCTCCTTGGGGGTGTCGGTCACGAAGTCGTTCGAGGCCGAGCAGCCGTTGTTGAAGGTGTGGTGCAGGGCCAGCCAGTGGCCGACCTCGTGGGTGAGCGTGTCGCCGAGGGCGTACTTGCCGGCGGTGCCGCCCGGCATCGACTCGTCGAGCATGACGACGCCGTCGATGTAGTCGCGGCCGTTGTTGTAGCCCTGCGGGAAGTACGCCCAGCCGAGCAGACCGCCACCGATGTCCGCGGCGTAGACGTTGAGGGTCTCGCTGTCACCGGTGTAGAGCGCCCTCTTCATGTCGCGCTCGGTCTTGCCCGGGACCACGTTGTACCAGGCGTCGTTCTGGGTGAACTCGACGTCGGTGAGGTCGAAGCGGAAGGGTGTGTTCGCCCCCTCGGTCTCGTGCCCGGGCGCCTCGGCCGCACCCGCGAAGGAGTCGTTGAGCACCTTCATCTGCGCGTCGATCAACGTCCTCCACTCGGCCTCGGTCCGGGAGCTGGGCGTCGAGTCGGGCTGGATCATGTGGAAGACCGTCGGGATGCGCACCGATCCGTCGGGCATCCGCGGCTGCGCCTTGATCGCGCCGTACGCCTTGGCGTTGGGATCCTGGGCGGGCTCCTGGGCCTTCTTGTTGCGCACCCGGGCGGCAGAGGCGCCGTCGTCGCAGCCGGCCTCGGTGACCGAGGCGCCGGAGGCGGAGACGGTGGCCATGGCCACGGGGGCGGCGCCGGCGGAGAGCAGGGCGCCGGTGGCCACGAGGACCAGGGCGGATCGGATCTTCAGGCGCATGTGATCGGGCTTCCTCGAGAGGGGGTGGTTCCGTCGAAGGAACCTAACCCGGGAGGGCGTTACACCGGAAGACCTTCGGCACGACGAGTTGTCACACTGGAGCGTGCCGCTCTCCAATCACCGGGTTCGCTGGACCCGCCCCTCGTCCCACACCGGCCCGTCCGACTCGTAGACCGAGCCGTCCGCGCCGTAGACCAGGAACCGGTCGAAGCCGCGCGCGAACCACCGGTCGTGGGTCACCGCCACCACGGTGCCGTCGAAGCTCTCCAGCCCCTCCTCCAGCGCCTCCGCGGACTGGACGTCGAGGTTGTCCGTCGGTTCGTCGAGCAGCAGCAGGGTGGCCCCGGACAGCTCCAGCAACAGGATCTGGAACCGCGCCTGCTGGCCGCCCGACAGCGACTCGAAACGCTGCTCGGCCGCGTGCGCGAGCTCGTAGCGGTCCAGTGCGCGCGACGCCTCCTCGCGCGGCATCCCGCCACGGTGGTCGTCGCCCCGGTGCAGGACCTCCAGCAGCGTGCGCCCGACCAGCTCGGGGTGCTCGTGCGTCTGGACGAACCAGCCCGGGCGGACCCGGGCGCCCAGCCGGGCCCGGCCGGCGTGCCGGACCGGCTCCACGCGGATCTCGCCCACCGGGAGGTGCTCCTTCTCCGGCTCGGTGCCCCCCGCCGCCAGCAGCCGGAGGAAGTGTGACTTGCCCGAGCCGTTGGAGCCCAGCACCGCGACCCGCTCGCCGTACCAGACCTCGAGGTCGAACGGCTCCATCAGGCTCCCCTGCCCGGAGGGCCCATCGGCAGAGAGCTCGAGCCGCTCACAGACCACCGCCCGTTTGCCGGTGCGGCCACCCTTGAGGCGCATCTTGACCTGTTGCTCGCGCGGCTGCTCGGTGGGCGGCCCCGCCTCCTCGAAGCGTCGCAGCCGGGTCTGGGCGGCCTGGTAGCGCGAGGCCATGTCGGAGTTGTAGGCCGCCTTCTGCTTGTACATCAGCATCTGGGCGCGCAGCTTGGCGTACTCCTCGTCCCAGCGCCGGCGCAGCTCCTCGAAGCGGGCGAACCTGTCGCTGCGGGCCTGGTGGTACGACGCGAAGCCACCGGGGTGCGTCCAGACCAGGTTGCCGGACGCACCGAGCTCGACGGTGACGACGCGGGTGGCGGTGTTGTCGAGCAGCTCCCGGTCGTGGCTGATGTAGAGGATCGTCTTGTCCGAGGCGGTGATCCGCTCCTCGAGCCAGACCTTGCCGGGCACGTCGAGGAAGTTGTCCGGCTCGTCGAGCAGCAGCACCTCGTCCGGGCCGCGCAGGAGGTACTCCAGCACCAGGCGCTTCTGCTCACCACCCGACAACGTCCGCAGCGAGCGGTACTTCGCCCGGTCGTAGGACACCCCGAGCCCCGCCATCGTGCAGACGTCCCAGACCACCTCGATGTCGTAACCGCCGGCATCGGTGAACTCCGCCAGCGCCTGGGCGTAGCGCATCTGGGTCTTCTCGTCGTCGGTGTCCATCAGCGCCCGCTCGCAGGCGTCGACGTCGTACGCCGCGGTCCGCACGCGCGGCGGGGCGACCGAGAGCAGCAGGTCAGCGATCGTGGGGTCCTCGCCCAGGCCCGTGCCCACCATCTGCCGCATCACGCCCAGCCCGCCGGAGCGGGTCACCGAGCCGGCCTGCGGCGCGAGGTCGCCCGTGATGATCCGCAGCAGCGTGGTCTTGCCCGCGCCGTTGGCACCCACCAGCGCCACCTTGGCGCCCTCGCCGACCCGGAACGACACGCCCTCCAGCAGCACCCGTCCGTCCGGCAGCTGGTAACGGACTCCGGCGACATCCACATGACCCACGCGGCGATTGTCCCGTCCGTGACCCGTTCCGCCAACCGGATTGTTATCTCCGCACGGCTGATAAATGAGGTTTCCCGACCGGGCCGCTGCCGTAGAATCCCGCGCATGGCGAGGGTTTCGGGGGAGGTCACCCAGCAGACCAGTGCTGCCGTGGAGCTCGCCCGCAGGACCCGCAGCCGCACCCGCGTCGCTGCCGTGCTGATGTACGGCGTCGCCCTGCTCGTCTGGATCCGCGCCTTCGGCGTCCCCAGCGACACGGTGCAGATCTTCCTGTGGCTGTGGCTGGCGACCGTCGCCTGGAACGTCGAGGCCCCCTGGCGCTACCACCTGGGGTTCCTGCGGGACTGGTGGGCACCGGTCGCCGGGTTGGTCGTGTACTTCTACAGCCGCGGCCTGGCCGACGAGTTCGGCCTGGCCCCGCACTTCCAGATGCCGATCACCGTCGACACCTGGCTGGGCGGAGGCGTGCTGCCCTCCCAGTGGCTGCAGGAGACGCTCTGCGGCACCCCGTGCGACCCGGGCAGCGACCCACGCTGGTTCGACGTGCTGTTCACCACGGTCTACTCCACCCACTTCGTCGTCGGACTGACGATCGCGATGGTGCTGTGGCTGCGCAACCGCGGCGAGTGGATCAGGTGGATGCGCCGCTACATCGGCGCCAACCTGGCCGCGCTGGTCGTCTACGTCTTCTACCCGATGGCGCCGCCGTGGTTGGCCTGGGAGGAGGGCTACCTCCCCCACGAGGTCCTCCGGATCACGCACCGCGGCTGGGCGGACACCGGGCTGGGTCGCTTCCACCTCATCCTCACCGGGGTCGGCAACCCGGTGGCCGCGATGCCGTCGCTGCATGCGGGGATCGCGTTCATGGTCGCGATCTACGGCATCCAGCGACTGCGCACGTCGTGGCGGTGGCTGCTCGCCGCCTACCCGCTGGTGATGTCGTTCGCGTTGGTCTACTACGGCGAGCACTACGTCATCGACATCGTCGCGGGGGCCCTCTTCGGCATCGCGGTGCTGGCCGTCTGCTCGTTCTACGAACGCTCCCGGGGCACCTAGGTCGCCTGCCCCTCGGTCCGTCGGGACTCGAGCACCCGGAAGCCCTTCGCGCTGGCCAGCCGCCGGGTCGGGTAGCCCCGCTCGCCCAGCCAGCGCTGCAACGAGTCGGCACCGAGGTTCTTGCCGACCACCATCACCGCGCGCCCACCCGGCGCCAGCCGGGGCAGCCAGGCCAGCAGCAGCGCGTGCAGCGCTGCCTTGCCGATCCGGATCGGCGGGTTGGACCAGATCTCGTCGTACGTCGCCCCCGGGGGCACCGCCTCCGGGGCCAGCGCGGTGAACCGGTCCGCCAGGCCGAGGGCCGTGGCGTTCTCACCCGCCAGCAGCAGCGCCCGCTCGTTCACGTCGACCCCGGTCACCACCGCACCCGGCACCGCCCGCGCGACCGCGAGGCCGATCATCCCGTAGCCGCAGCCGAGGTCCAGGATCCGGCCCGGCGCCGGCGGCTCGGTCTCGCGGAACAGCACGGCGGTGCCGATGTCGAGCCGGCCCCGGGCGAAGACCCCGGAGCCGCTGGTCAGCTCGAGCCGGTGCCCCCACACGGTGGCCTCGACCGGGGTGCGCGTGAAGGCGACCGAGGGGTCGGCGGTGAAGTAGTGGTCATCCATCCGTGGGGGTCCTCACGATGCGGGTCGCCGCCGCCCGGGCCGCGAGGTCCTCGTCGCCCGGGTAGCCCACCTCCTCGAGCGTGAGCCCGTGCGCGGCGGCCACCCGGACCGAGCCGGCGCGGGCGCTGGTCCGGAGCACCTCCCCTGCCCACGACGGCTGGCGGCGACCCTCCCCGACGGCGACCAGGCAGCCGACCAGCGAGCGCACCATGTTGTGGCAGAAGGCCTCGGCACGCACCTGGGCGACCGCGAGGCCGTCGACCCGCTGCCAGCGCAGGTCCAGCAGGGTCCGCACCGTGGTGGCCCCGTCCCGGCGCTTGCAGAACGCGACGAAGTCGTGCCGCCCGAGCAGCAGCGCCGCTGCCTCGTTCATCCGGTCGAGGTCCAGGGGCTGGGGCCACGCGAGGACATGGTTGCGGGTCAGTGGGTCGGCCAGCCCGGCGTCGTCGATCCGGTAGGCGTAGCGCCGCCAGAGGGCGGAGAAGCGCGCGTCGAAGTCCTCGGTGGTCTGGCTGACGCGGCGTACCCGGGCATCCGGGCGCAGGATGCCGTTGAGTCGGCGCTGGAGGGCGTCCACGGGGCGGTGCCGGATCCGGCCGGCCGACTCGGTGAGCACCTCACCCTCGACGTCGAGGTGCACGACCTGGGCGCGCGCGTGGACACCGGTGTCGGTGCGTCCGGCGCAGGTCACCGACACCGACGGGAGGCGCAGCACGGTGGCCAGCGCGTCCTCGAGGTCGCCCTGGACCGTCCGCAGGCCGGGCTGCTTTGCCCAGCCGCTGAAATCGGTGCCGTCGTAGGCCAGGTCGATCCGGATCCGCACAGTCGGGCATCCTTCCACTTCTCCACCCAGGTGCCCGCTTCTGCGCGCCGAGGTGTCTGTTCTTGCGCTGCGAGGTGTGACTTCTTGCGCGGTCCGGCCCCTCGGTCAGAGCTCGCTGGCGTACGGCGGATCGGCGCCGGGACGCGAGACCGTCACCGCGGCGGCCCGGGCGGCGTAGTCCAGCACCTCGCGCCAGCCGGGACCGTCGAGCTCCCCGAGGCGGGGCCGGGCGGCCGCGCCCAGCAGGTCCCGCTGGCCCAGGGCGTGCAGGGTGGCCGCACCGAAGGTGTCGCCGGCACCGATCGTGTCCGCGACCTCGACCCGCTGCGCCGATAGGTCGAGCCGTCCGCCGGCCGTGAACAGGGAGACTCCGTCCCCACCCCGGGTGACCACGACCGCGGTCGGGCCCCGCGCCAGCAGGTCGGCGGCCGCGTCGGCGAGGGAGAGACCGGGACGCAGTCCGTCGAGGTCCTCGTCGGAGGCCTTCACGATGTCGCTGAGCGCCACCAGGCGCTCGATCCGGGCCACCACCTCGGGGCCGGAACCGCTGATCGAGGGCCGCAGGTTGACGTCGTAGCTCACCGTCGCCGCGTCCCGCAGCCGCGCCACCTCGGTGACGACGGCCTCACAGCCCGGCGGGAGGACAGCGGCGATCGAGCAGGCGTGCACCACGACCGGCAGCACGTCACCCGGCAGCCGGACCGGGTTGAGCCGCCAGTCCAGGTCGAAGGCGTAGGACGCCGCACCGCTCGGGCCCACCGTGGCCACCGCCGAGGAGGTGTGGTCGACGGCGCCGGGGTCCCCCGCGAGGCGCACGTCGTTGGCGGCCAGGTGCTCGGCCAGCAGGACGCCGTACGCGTCGTCGGCGAAGCTGGTGGCCAGCCAGGTGGGGCGACCGAGCCGGGCCAGCGCTACCGCGACGTTGGCGGCACTGCCGCCCGGGTAGTCGATGTCCGCGTCCGCCCCCCGGACGACGTCGACGAGGGACTCTCCGATGACAAGTGCAGCGCCGACCATGCCCCATGGATACACCACAAATGCCGCGAGGACCCGCCCCCTCTCGGGGGCGGACCCTCGTGCGGACCGTCAGGCTGCGATCACTTGCTGGAGTCGTCCGCCTCGTCGACCGTCGCCGCCGGGGTCTCCTCGACGGTGTCGGTGGCCTCGGGCTCAGTGGCCTCGACCTCGGTGGACTCTGTCTCCGTGGCCTCTGTCTCCGTGGCCTCGGCCTCGGTGGCCTCGGTGTCGGCGACCTCGGGCTCCTCGGCGACCGGCTCGGCCGGGGCAGCCGGAGCGGCCGTCCTCTTGGTCGAGGGGGCCTTCGGGCTGTAGGCCTCGGTCACCAGCTCGATGACCGCCATCGGGGCGTTGTCGCCCTTGCGCGGCGCGATCTTGGTGATCCGCGTGTAACCACCCGGGCGCTCGGCGAAGGTGGGCGCGATCTCGGTGAAGAGGGTGTGCACGACCGACTTGTCACGAATGGTCTTGAGGACCTCGCGACGGTTGTGCAGGTCGCCCTTCTTCGCCTTGGTGATCAGCTTCTCGGCGTGCGGACGCAGCACCCGAGCCTTGGCCTCGGTGGTGGTGATCCGGCCGTGCTCGAAGAGAGCGGTCGCCAGGTTGCTGAGGATCAGCCGCTGGTGGGCCGGGCTGCCGCCGAGGCGGGCACCCTTCTTGGGGGTAGGCATGGTTCTCTCGATTCTCCCCGGCCGTGTGAGGTACCGGGGTAGATGGTGCTGTCAGATGAAGGTGGAACTCAGTACTGCTCGTCTTCGACGCTGTTCAGTACTGCTCGTCCTCGACGAACGCGTCATCGTCGTCGTCGCCGTACGCCGCCAGGGCGGAGGCCGGGTCGAAACCGGGCGCGCTGTCCTTGAGGGACAGACCCATCTCGACCAGCTTGCCCTTGACCTCGTCGATCGACTTCGAACCGAAGTTGCGGATGTCGAGCAGGTCCTGCTCCGAGCGCGAGATGAGCTCGCCCACGGTGTGGATGCCCTCGCGCTTGAGGCAGTTGTAGGACCGGACGGTCAGCTGCAGGTCCTCGACCGGGAGGGCGAGGTCGGCGGCCAGCTGCTCGTCGACCGGCGACGGGCCGATGTCGATGCCCTCGGCCTCGACGTTCAGCTCGCGTGCCAGCCCGAAGAGCTCGACCAGGGTCTTGCCCGCCGAGGCGATCGCGTCGCGGGGACGGATCGACGGCTTGGTCTCGACGTCGATGACCAGCTTGTCGAAGTCCGTGCGCTGCTCGACACGGGTGGCCTCGACCTTGTAGGTCACCTTGAGGACGGGCGAGTAGATCGAGTCGACCGGCATGCGGCCGATCTCGGTGTCGCCGGCCTTGTTCTGGACGGCGCTGACGTAGCCGCGGCCACGCTCCACGACCAGCTCCATCTCGAGCTTGCCCTTGTCGGACAGCGTCGCGATCTTGAGGTCGGGGTTGTGCACCTCGACGCCGGCGGGCGGCGCGATGTCGGCGGCGGTCACCTCACCGGCACCCTGCTTGCGCAGGTACATCGTCACCGGCTCGTCGTGCTCCGAGGAGACCACGAGGCCCTTGAGGTTGAGGATCACCTCGGTCACGTCCTCCTTGACGCCCTCGATCGTCGAGAACTCGTGGAGCACGTTGTCGATCTTGATGCTCGTGACCGACGCGCCCGGGATGGAGCTCAGGAGCGTGCGGCGGAGCGAGTTGCCGAGCGTGTAGCCGAAGCCGGGCTCGAGCGGCTCGATGACGAAGCGCGAACGGAAGTCGTCGACGACGTCTTCCGACAGGGTCGGTCGCTGTGCGATAAGCACTGATTCTGTCCTTTCCGGGCCCACCCACCATTTGACGGGCCCGAACTAACGGTGATCGATGAGGGAGGCGTTACTTCTTGGAGTAGTACTCGACGATCAGCTGCTCCGTGACCGGGATGTCGATCTGGGCCCGGACGGGGAGCTGGTGCACGAGGATCCGCATGCGCGTCGGCAGTGCCTCGAGCCAGGCCGGGACGACCCGCTCGCCGTGGGTCTCACGGGCGACGATGAACGGCGTCATCTCGAGGCTCTTCTCACGGACGTCGATGACGTCGTGGGCGGTCACCTGGAAGGACGGGATGTCGACCTTCTTGCCGTTGACCTTGAAGTGCCCGTGGACGACGAGCTGGCGTGCGTGGCGACGCGTCCGGGCGAACCCGGCACGGTAGACCACGTTGTCGAGACGGCACTCGAGCATCTGCAGCAGGTTGTCACCGGTCTTGCCGGCGCGGCGCGAGGCCTCGACGTAGTACTTGTGGAACTGCTTCTCCAGGATGCCGTAGGAGATGCGGGCCTTCTGCTTCTCGCGCAGCTGGAGGAGGTACTCGCTCTCCTTGATGCGGCCGCGGCCGTGCTGGCCGGGCGGGTAGGGGCGACGCTCGAACGCCTGGTCGCCACCCACGAGGTCGACACCGAGACGGCGCGACTTCTTGGTCATGGGGCCGGTGTAACGGGCCATGTCAGTTGCTCCTTAGGTTCTGGTGTCGGGTCAGACGCGGCGGCGCTTGGGCGGCCGGCATCCGTTGTGGGGCGTGGGGGTGACGTCCTGGATGGTGCCGACCTCGAGGCCGATCGCACCCAGCGAACGGATCGCCGTCTCGCGGCCCGAACCCGGGCCCTTCACGAAGACGTCGATCTTCTTCATCCCATGCTCCATCGCCCGACGACCAGCAGCCTCGGCTGCCATCTGCGCGGCGAACGGGGTGGACTTGCGCGAGCCCTTGAAGCCGACGGTGCCGGCAGAGGCCCACGCGATCACCGCACCGGTGGGATCGGTGATCGTGACGATGGTGTTGTTGAACGTGCTCTTGATGTGGGCTTCGCCCTGAGCGATGTTCTTCTTCTCCTTGCGGCGCACCTTGGTAGCGCGGCTCTTGGGAGGCATTAGTCAGAGTCTCCTGAAAGTTGCTGGAAGCTGTGGATTCGAGTGAAGTCGGCGGTGACCCGGCGCGAGCCGGTGGTCACTTGGCCTTCTTCTTGCCGGCGACGGTCCGCTTCGGACCCTTGCGGGTGCGGGCGTTGGTCTTGGTGCGCTGACCGCGGACCGGAAGGCCCATGCGGTGGCGACGACCCTGGTAGCTGCCGATCTCGATCTTGCGCCGGATGTCGGCCTGGACCTCACGACGGAGGTCACCCTCGATCTTGAAGTTGGCTTCGATCTCGTCGCGGAGCTTGACCAGCTCCTCGTCCCCCAGCGAGTGGACACGCGCGTCCGGGTCTACCCCGGTGGCGGCCAGGAGCTGCTGGGCGCGGGTACGGCCAATGCCGAAAATGTAGGTGAGTGCGACCTCGATCCGCTTGTCGCGCGGAAGGTCTACACCAACTAGGCGTGCCATGTTCTGGCGGTTTCCCTTCAGTTGCACAGAGGTGTCAGGTCGTGTCGCGCCCCGGCCCTCATGGTCCGGGCTCCGGCCTCTGCTCCGGAGGTGATTCGCCCGTCCTGCGACGGGCTAAGCGATCACGTTGTGGTTGATTCAGTTGTGGAGCAGCGGGCTGGTTCAGCCCTGGCGCTGCTTGTGACGCGGGTTCTCACAGATGACCATGACGCGGCCGTGGCGACGAATCACCTTGCACTTGACGCACATGGGCTTGACGCTCGGGTTGACCTTCACGAGGAAAGCCCTTTCGTTGGAGTCGGCTGCTTACTTGTAGCGGTAGACGATCCGACCCCGGGTGAGGTCGTACGGCGAGAGTTCGACGACGACCCGGTCCTCGGGGAGGATCCGGATGTAGTGCTGTCGCATCTTGCCGCTGATGTGGGCGAGCACCTTGTGCCCGTTGCTCAGTTCCACGCGGAACATCGCATTCGGCAGGGCCTCCGTAATGGTGCCCTCGAGCTCGATCACGCCTTCTTTCTTCGGCATGTCCTCCACAATCTGATCGGGTGTGTTCTACCGTCGGACCCGGGAACCTCCCGGCGGGTGCCGGGTGGACCTCGTGGTGTCGTGTCATGGTCCCCAATCCCGGGCGCACCGAAGGCCCTCGGGGAGAGACTCGAGTGTTGGTCCGGGCAGCCGCGAGGCACCACGAAACAGACCCACGTTGGGCCGAACGGCAAGTCTAGTCCGAACCCGCCGTGAACCCCTAATCAGCCCGGGCGGCACGCCAACCCGGCTCCGCGGGCGCTCAGGCGCCCACGGCGGCCCCGGCGTGGCGGGCCAGCAGCGCCAGGGTGGCCTCGCGCGACGGCACCGCGGTGGTCGGCTCGTCGGCGTACGCGCCTCCCACGGGGTGCACCATCACCTCGTCGACGCCGTACGTCGCGGCGAGCCGCGCGATCTCGGCCGCCGCCTCGTCGGGGGTGCCGATCACCCAGCGGCGGCGCATCGCGTCGAGCAGCCGGTCGTGCTCGTCAGACAGGGAGACCGCCTCGGCCTCCTCCACCAGCAGCTGCGGTCGCAGAGGCATGCCGGTGCGCAGGGCGAGCATCGCGTGCAGCTGCGGAAGCGCCAGCCGGTGCGCCTCCTCGGGGGTCTCCGCCACCGAGACGTTGACGGTGAGGAAGGTGCGTGGCGCGTCCAGCTCGACCGAGGGCCGGAAACCGGTGCGGTAGAGCTCCAGGGCCTCGGCGGTCCCGCTGCCGGAGAAGTGGTGCGCGAACACGTAGGGCAGCCCGCGCTCGGCGGCCAGCCGGGCCGAGTAGTCCGAGGACCCCAGCAACCAGACCGGCGGGCGGGACGCGGCCCGCGGAGTGGCGCGCAGCTCGTGGGTGCGGGCCCCCACGGACATCCCGACGCCGTCGACGTCCATCATCGCGATGACGTCGTCGACGAACGCGGGGAAGTTGGCCACCGCGTTGTCATCGACGCCGCCGGCGCCGTGGCGGAGCGCGTAGCGGGTGACCGGGTCCGTGCCCGGAGCCCGGCCGATGCCGAGGTCGATCCGGCCCGGAAAGGCGGCCTCGAGCAGGGCGAACTGCTCGGCGACCACCAGCGGGGCGTGGTTGGGCAGCATCACGCCGCCCGAACCCACCCGGATCCGCTCCGTGGCGCCGGCCAGCAGGCCGATCAGCACCGGCGGGTTGGTGGCGGCGACGGACGGCATGTTGTGGTGCTCGGCCACCCAGTAGCGGCGATAGCCGGCGCGGTCGGCGGTGCGGGCCAGCGAGAGGGACGCCGCGAGGGCGTCGGCGCTGGTCTGGTTGCCGCGCACCGGCACCAGGTCGAGCACGGACAGGGCGGGGGCAGGGGTCACCCCGGGACAAGCGTCTGGCCGGCCGCGGCATTCCCGACCGGCGCCGGGGCCTCCGTGGGGTGCGCCACCCGTCGGACCCGGGATGAGAGCTCAGTGCCGGACCGTGGCGCTGCGGCGGACCGCCCAGACCGCGAACAGGGTGATCGCCACCAGGACCGCGCCCAGCATCGCGAGGTTGAAGAGGTACTGGCCGCTGGTCTGGTCGTAGAGCGGGTCGAGCACCTCGCCAGGCAACCGGCGCTTGGCCTTGTCCAGGTCGACGCTGGCCGCGGCCATCGCGAAGCCCCACCGGGCCGGGGCCAGCCAGGCCAGCTGCTCGAGGACGGCGCGGCCGGCGACCGGGACCAGGGCGCCGCACAGCACCAGCTGCGTCATCACCAGACCGACCAGCGCGGGCATCGTCTGCTCCGACGACGTCACCAGGGCGGACACGGCGAGGCCGAGCACGGCCATCGTGAACGCGACAGCCCCGATGGCCAGGCCGATCTCGACGTCCCGCAGGCCGAAGACCCCACCCCGGTCCGCGCCCGGCAGGCCCACCAGGGCCAGGAAGGTGACCAGCATGCCCTGCCCGAAGCAGGCGGTGCCGAGGACCAGGATCTTGCTGGTGAGGTAGACCCCGGGCGACAGGCCGACGGCGTACTCGCGCTGGAAGATCGCTCGCTCCTTGACCAGCTCCCGGATCGTGACCGCGGCACCCATCAGCGCCGCCGACATGATCAGGATGGTCAGCCGCTGCATGATCTCCTTCTGGTCGAAGAGCCCGTTGTCGGTCCGGGTGGCGGCGAGCGAGACCCCGTCGTCGCCGGGTACGACGCGGCTCAGCGCCCCGAGCACGATCGGCATCAGCACCAGCATCGCGAGCAGCAGCCGGTCGGCGAGCACGATCGCGAGGTTGCGCCGGACCAGGGTGACCAGCTGACGGGTCATCGACTGGACAGGCGGCTGCACCACGGGGGCGTTGACGGCCGGCAGCCGCCCGGTCTCCGTGCGGCCCTGCGGCACGGGGATCCGCTGCCAGAGGCCGGGGTCGTCGAGCAGGTCGAAGACCTGCGGGTAGTCCTGGCAGCCGAAGTGCTCGAGCACGTTCGCGGGTGGGCCGAAGTACGCCAGGCGACCTCCGGGCGCCAGGACCAGCACGTTGTCGCAGGCGTCCAGAGCCAGCACGGAGTGGGTCACCACCATCACCACGCGGCCCTCGTCGGCCAGGGTGCGGAGCTGGTGCATCACGTCGCGGTCGAGACCCGGGTCCAGCCCGGAGGTCGGCTCGTCGAGGAACAGCAGGGGTGGGGCGGTCAGCAGCTCGGTCGCGATCGAGACCCGCTTGCGCTGGCCGCCGGAGAGCTGGGTGCCGATCCGGTTGTCGATCTGGCGGCCGAGCTGCATCTGGCCGACGACGTGGTCGACCCGTTGGGCGCGCTCCTGCTGGGTCGTGTCCGGCGGCAGCCGCAGCATGGCGGCGTACGTCAGACCCTGACGGACGCTCAGCTGGGGGTGCTGGATGTCCGACTGCGGCACCAGTCCGATCTGGAACCGGAGCTGCTCGTAGTGCGTGTAGAGGTCACTCCCCTGCCACACGACGTGGCCGTGCGTCGCGGGGTTCAGTCCCGTGAGCGCGCCCAGCAGCGTGGACTTGCCGGCACCGGACGGGCCGATCACCGCCGTGAGACTGGCCGGGCCGAGCTCGAACGACATGTTCTCGAGCAGCCGCTTGCCGTCCTTGGTGATCCAGGTCAGGTTCTCGGCGAACAGCGTGAGGTCGGCGCGGGTGGCGCGGGAGGCGAAGTTGGTGCCGGTCCAGGTGAACGTCTGGTTGCCGAAGATGACCTCGTCGCCCGGAGCGAGCTGGGTGCCACCGGCGAGCCGGCGCCCGTTCACGTAGGTGCCGTTGAAGCTGTCGAGGTCCGTCAGGAAGGGCGCGTGGCCGGCGCTCAGCGTCGCGTGCTGCCGGGAGACCAGCGGGTCGTCGAGCACGATGTCGCAGGTCCGGGACCGGCCGATCGACAACGTTCGGTCGGTCGGGCTGTTCGACGGGATGACCGTGTGGCCGTGCGCCAGGTGCCCGGGCGGGGGCTGCGGCATCGGCGTGCCGCCGGTGCCGGCCGAGGGGCCGTGGGCGGCGAGGGTGGACGGCTCGACGTAGGGCGGGGCGGCGTACCCCTGCGGCTGGCCCGGGGACTGGCCCGGGGACCGGCCCGGGGACTGGCCCGGGGACCGGCCCGGGGCGTACGGCGTCGGGTGCTGCGGAGGCGGCTGGTAGGGCGCCCGTGCGACCGGCGGTCCCTGCGGGGGCACTCCCAGGGACCCTTGGCGTGGCTGCTGGGGTGGCGGGCCGGCCGGCGCCGCGGGGGCGGCCAGCACCTCGACCAGCACCTGGGGACCATCGGTGCCACCGAGCTGCACGTTCACGGGCTGCCCCTCGGGCAGCCGTTCGTGGCTCACCCGGCGACCGCCGAGGAAGGTGCCGTTGGTCGACTGCAGGTCGACGAGGAACCAGCCGCCCCCGCCGCGGCGGAACTCGGCGTGACGGCGCGACACGTCGGGGTGCACGACCACCACCGGGAGGGCGGTGTCGCGTCCGAGCGCGACCACGGCATCGGCGAACTCGCGGGTCTGCCCGGCCACCGTGATGCGGAGCCGCGACAGCATCGCAGGGTGGTGCGTCATGCCGGACATGCGCTCCTCGCCTGGATGGGGAACCGGTGCGCCGCCAACGCTAGACCACCTCCGGCGCCAGGGAGGGCAGGACCGGGGATCGGGTCCGTGGCGGGCTCAGGACCCACCGAACGGGACACCGAGCTCGGTGAGCCTCTGCTCGCCACCGTCGAGGGCGGTCAGGATCCAGGCGCCGTTCGGGGTCACCGTGAACGTGTGCTCGAAGTGGGCGGACCAGCTGCCGTCCGAGGTGACGATCGTCCAGTCGTCGTCGAGCACGTCGGTGTGCTTGCCACCCAGGGTGACCATCGGCTCCACGGCGAGCGCCAGGCCGCGCACCAGCTTGGGCCCACGCCCGGGCCGCCCGTAGTTCGGCACGTTCGGTGGCTGGTGCATCGCGGTGCCGATGCCGTGGCCGGTGAAGTCCTCGAGGATGCCGTAGTCGCCCTGGGAGCGGACATAGGCCTCCACGGCGTGCGAGATGTCGCTGACCCGGCCGCCGAGGCGGGCGGCGGCGAAGCCCCGCCACATCGACTCCTCGGTGACCCGCATCAGCTCCAGCACGTCGGGGCGTACGTCGCCCACGGCGACGGTGAGCGCCGCGTCACCGTGCCAGCCGTCCACGATCGCGCCGCAGTCGATGGAGATGACGTCGCCGTCCACGAGCTCGCGCGACCCCGGGATGCCGTGCACGACCTCCTCGTTGACCGAGGCGCAGATGGAGGCGGGGAACGGTGGGTGACCGTAGCCCTGGAAGGACGGGATGCCACCGTGGGAGCGGATGTTGTCCTCGGCGACGGCGTCGAGCTCCGCGGTGGTGATCCCGGCGCGCACCGAGGAGCGCAGCAGCTCGAGGGTCTCGCCCACCAGCCGGCCGGCCACCCGCATGCGGTCGATCTGCTCGGGGGTCTTGATCTCGATCCCACGGTCACGCAAGGACATGTCAGCCCGCTCGGTCAGCTCTGGGGGATGACGTCGAGCGCGTCGAAGATCCGCTGGGTGACCTCGTCGACCTCACCCATGCCGTCGACCTCGATGAGGAGGTGCCGGTCGCGGTAGACACCGATCAGCGGCTCGGTCTGCTCGACGTACACCTCCTGGCGACGGCGGATGACGTCCTCGGTGTCGTCCGCTCGCCCCTCCGACTCGGCGCGCTGCAGCAACCGCTGGACGATCTCGTCCTGGTCGACGGTGAGGACGACCACCGCGTCGAGCGAGTGGCCGGTGAAGTTGATCATCCCGTCCAGCTCCTCGACCTGCGCGAGGGTCCGCGGGTAGCCGTCGAGCAGGAAGCCGGGCTCGGCGTCCGCCTCGTCGATCCGGTTGCGGACCATCAGGTTGGTGACCTCGTCGGGGACGTACTCGCCCTGGTCCATGTAGCGCTTGGCCTCGATCCCCAGAGGCGTGCCGGCGGTCACGTTGGCGCGGAAGATGTCGCCGGTCGAGATCGCCGGGATCCCGAAGTGCTCGGCGATGTACTTGGCCTGCGTGCCCTTTCCCGCACCGGGCGGGCCCATGATGATGAGGCGCATGTCAGCGTAGGAATCCTTCGTAGTTCCGCTGCTGGAGCTGGCTCTCGATCTGCTTCACCGTGTCGAGCGCGACGCCCACCATGATCAGGATGGAGGTGCCGCCGAACGGGAAGTTCTGGCTCGCGTTGATCAGCGCGAAGGCGATCAACGGCACCAGTGAGATCAGGCCGAGGTAGAGAGCACCGGGCAGCGTGATGCGGGACAGGACGTAGGACAGGTAGTCCTCGGTCGGCTTGCCCGCCCGGATCCCGGGGATGAAGCCGCCGTACTTCTTCATGTTGTCCGCAACCTCGGTGGGGTTGAACGTGATCGACACGTAGAAGTAGGTGAAGAAGATGATCAGCCCGAAGTAGACCGCCATGTAGAGCGGGTGGTCACCGCCGACGAGGTAGTTGTTGAGGAAGCCGACCCACGAGGGCTGGGGGTTCTTGTTCTGGTTGAACTGCACCACCATCGCCGGCAGGTAGAGCAGCGACGAGGCGAAGATGACCGGGATGATGCCGGCCTGGTTCACCTTGAGCGGGATGTAGGTCGAGCTGCCGCCGAACATCTTGCGACCGACCATGCGTCGGGCGTACTGCACCGGGATGCGGCGCTGCGCCTGCTCGATGAAGATGACCGCCGCCACGAGGGTCAGACCGATCACCATCACGATCGCGAACGTCCACCAGCCGCGCGAGCGCTGGACGGCCCACAGGGCGGACGGGAAGGTGGCGACGACCTGGGTGAAGATCAGGATCGACATGCCGTTGCCGATGCCGCGGTCGGTGATCAGCTCGCCGAGCCACATGATCACGGCGGTGCCGGCGGTCATGGTGATCACCATGACCAGGAAGGTGCTGATGTTCTCGTTGTGCAGCAGCGGCAGGTCGCAGTTCTGCAGGAGCTGGCCGGAGCGGGCCAGCGCCACGATGCCGGTGGCCTGGAGCAGCGCCAGCGCGAGCGTGAGGTAGCGGGTGTACTGGGTGATCTTGGTCTGACCGGCCTGGCCCTCCTTCTTGAGGGCCTCCAGGCGCGGGATCACGACCACCAGCAGCTGCAGGATGATGCTCGCCGTGATGTACGGCATGATCCCGAGCGCGAAGACCGTCAGCTGGAGGAGCGCGCCACCCGAGAACAGGTTGATCAGCGTGTAGACGCCGCTGTCCTGGACGTCGATGCACGACTGCACGTTGGCGGCGTTGACGCCGGGAGCGGGGATCTGGGAACCGAGCCGGAAGACCACGATGACCAACAGGACGAACAGCAGCTTGCGACGCAGGTCCGGAGTACGGAAAGCGTTGGCGAACGCGCGAAGCACGTGATCCTCTTTCTCAAGTCAGTCGGTGGTCGCATCAAGTCGAGACCACCCTGAGCTAGCCGGGCCAGAACTCGGGGAAGCCTAACAGGCGCACCGTCGGCCCAGCTCGGCGAGACGACGCGAGGGGCACCGGAAGAATCCGGGCCCCTCGCACTGTCTCGTGGTGGTCGATCAGAGCACCGTCACGGTGCCGCCGGCGGCCTCGATCTTCTCCTTGGCGGAGGCCGAGAACGCGTTCGCGGTCACCTGTACGGCGACCGTGATCTCGCCCTGGCCGAGCACCTTGACGGGGTGACCGTCGCGGACGGCACCCGCGGCGACGAGCTCGTCGACACCGATGGTCCCGCCCTCGGGGAACAGGTCACCCAGCCGGTCCAGGTTCACGACCTGGAACTCGACCTTGAACGGGTTCTTGAACCCCTTGAGCTTCGGCAGCCGCATGTGCAGCGGCATCTGGCCACCCTCGAAGGCGGCCGGGACCTGGTAGCGGGCCTTGGTTCCCTTGGTACCTCGACCGGCGGTCTTGCCCTTCGAGGCCTCACCACGACCCACGCGGGTCTTGGCGGTCTTGGCGCCGGGCGCCGGACGCAGGTGGTGCAGCTTCAGCGTCATGTCAGTCGACCTCCTCGACCGTCACCAGGTGACGGACGGTGTGGACCATGCCCCGGATCTCCGGGCGGTCCTCCTTGACGACCACGTCACCAATCCGCTTGAGACCGAGCGTGCGCAGGGTCTCCCGCTGGTTGGCCTTGCAGCCGATCGTGCTCTTCTTCTGCTGGACCTTGAGGCGCACCATCACGGAGCCACCTCCGCGCGGGCCCTGAGCAGCGCCGCCGGGGCGACGTGCTCGACGGGCAGCCCACGACGGGCGGCCACGGCCTCGGGCTCCTCCAGCATGCGCAGCGCCTCGACGGTCGCGTGCACGATGTTGATCTGGTTGGACGAGCCGAGCGACTTGCTCAGCACGTCGTGGATGCCGGCGCACTCGAGCACCGCACGCACCGGGCCACCGGCGATCACACCGGTACCGGGAGCGGCCGGGCGGAGCAGGACGACGCCCGCCGCCTTCTCGCCCTGGACCGGGTGCGGGATGGTGCCCTGGATGCGGGGAACCTTGAAGAATGCCTTCTTGGCCTCCTCGACACCCTTGGCGATGGCGGCCGGAACTTCCTTGGCCTTGCCATAGCCGACGCCGACGAGTCCCTCGCCGTCACCCACGATCACGAGGGCGGTGAAGCTGAAGCGTCGACCACCCTTCACGACCTTGGCGACTCGGTTGATCGCGACGACACGCTCGATGTAGGCGGTCTTGTCCGCCTGCTGGCCACCACGACTACCGTCGCGATTGCCTCGGCGCTCACCACCGGCGCGCTGTCCGCGCTGGGGTCCGCTCATGAGAACTACCTCTTCCTTGTCTCTGCCGTCTCGGCGATCAGAACGTGAGGCCGCCCTCGCGGGCGCCATCAGCAAGGGCCGCGATGCGGCCGTGGTACTTGTTGCCGGCGCGGTCGAAGACCACGCCCTCGACTCCAGCGGTCTTCGCGCGCTCGGCAACGAGCTCGCCGACGCGCTTGGCCTTGGCAGTCTTGTCACCGTCGAGGCCGCGCAGGTCGGCCTCCATGGTCGAGGCCGACGCGAGCGTCTTGCCGACCAGGTCGTCCACGACCTGCACACTGATGTGCTTGCTGGACTTGGTGACCACGAGACGGGGTCGCTCGGCGGTGCCGGCGATCTTCTTGCGACCACGCAGCTGGCGACGCAGGCGCGATGCCGTGCGACCAGCCGTGTGCTTGTTGTGCTTCAGCGAGATCGCCATGTCACTTACCGGCCTTTCCGACCTTGCGACGGATGTGTTCGCCGGCGTAACGGACGCCCTTGCCCTTGTAGGGCTCGGGCTTGCGCAGCTTGCGGATGTTCGCGGCAACCTCGCCGACGAGCTGCTTGTCGATCCCGAGGACGCCGACCTTGGTCGGGCCCTCGGTGGTGAACGTGATGCCCTCGGGAGCGTTGAACGTGATCGAGTGGGAGTACCCGAGCTGGAACTCCAGCTGGGTCGGTCCCTTCGGCAGGACGCGGTAACCCACGCCTACGATCTCGAGCCGCTTCTCGTAGCCCTCGGTCACACCGATCACCATGTTGGCGATCAGGGTGCGGGTCAGCCCGTGGAGCGAGCGGCTCTCCCGCTCGTCGTCGGGACGCTTGACCTCGAGGACGCCGTCGTCACCGCGCTCGACGGTGATCGGGGCGGCCACGTTGTGGGACAGGGTGCCCTTGGGCCCCTTGACGGTCACCAGGCGGTTGTCGACGCTGACGTCGACACCCGACGGGACCGGGATGGGGAGCTTGCCAATGCGCGACATGCTTCGTATCTCCTTCTGGTCTCGTCGTTACCAGACGTAGGCGAGGACTTCCCCACCCACGCCCTTCTTGTGGGCCTGGCGGTCGGTCAGCAGTCCCTGGCTGGTCGAGATGATCGCGACCCCCAGACCGCCGAGCACCTTCGGAAGACCGGTGCTCTTGGCGTAGACCCGCAGTCCGGGCTTGCTGATGCGGCGGACGCCCGCAATGGAGCGCTCGCGGTTGCGGCCGTACTTGAGGGTGATGTTGAGCGTCTTGCCCACCTCGCCCTCGGTCGGCTCCGCGACGTCGAACGACGTGATGTAGCCCTCCTGCTGGAGGATCTCGGCGACGCCAGCCTTGAGCTTGCTGTACGGCATCGCCACAGAGTCATGGAACGCCTGGTTGGCGTTGCGCAGACGCGTGAGCATGTCTGCGATCGGGTCAGTCATCGTCATGGCCGAATGGCCCTTTCCCACCGTGGTTTCGACCCGCCTCGCGCGGATCGACCTTCAGCGATCGTTTGTTGAGTGATTACCAGCTGGACTTGGTCACGCCGGGAAGCTCACCGCGGTGAGCCATCTCCCGGAGGCAGATCCGGCACAGGCCGAACTTGCGGTAGACGGCCTTGGGGCGGCCGCAGCGCTGGCACCGGGTGTAGCCACGAACCGCGAACTTGGGCTTGCGCGCGGCCTTGACCCTGAGAGCAGTCTTTGCCATGTCAGTTCTCCTTGAACGGGAAGCCGAGGTGCTTGAGCAGCGCCCGACCCTCGTCGTCGTTGGTGGCCGTGGTCACGACAGTGATGTCCATGCCTCGCGACCGGTCGATCTTGTCCTGATCGATCTCGTGGAACATGACCTGCTCGGTCAGACCGAACGTGTAGTTGCCGCGGCCGTCGAACTGCTTCGGCGAGAGGCCACGGAAGTCGCGGATGCGGGGCAGCGCGAGCGACAGCAGCCGGTCGAGGAACTCCCACATCCGGTCACCCCGCAGCGTGACGTGCGCACCGATCGGCATGCCCTCGCGCAGCTTGAACTGCGCGATCGACTTGCGGGCCTTGGTCACCTGGGGCTTCTGGCCGGTGATCGCGGTGAGGTCCTTGATGGCACCCTCGATGAGCTTCGAGTCACGCGCGGCCTCGCCGACGCCCATGTTGACCACGATCTTGGTCAGGCCGGGCACCTGCATGACGTTGGCGAAGTCGAACTCGCTCCGGAGCGCGGGGAGGATCTCCTCGCGGTAGCGCTGCTTGAGTCGGGCCGGGGCGGCCGTCGTCTGGTCCTGGGTCTCAGTCATCTCAGATTTCCTTGCCGGTCTTGCGCGACACCCGGACGCTGCGTCCCGCGGAGTACGTCGAGCCGTCGGGGCGACTCTTGGTCACCTCGTCGCGGCGGAACCCGATCCGGGTCACGCCCTCACCGTCGACCAGCATCACGTTGGACACGTGGATGGGGGCCTCGGTGGTGACGATGCCGCCGGTGTTGCCGGCGCGGCCACCCTGGTTGACGACCTTCTCGTGCTTCTTGACGCGGTTGACACCCTCGACGATGACACGGTCCTCGTCGCGGAGCACGGTGATGACCTTGCCCTCGGCGCCCTTGTCCTTGCCCGCGATCACCTTGACGGTGTCGCCCTTCTTGATGTTCAGCGACTGCTTCCTGGACTTCGTCATCACAGCACCTCCGGGGCGAGCGAGATGATCTTCATGAACTTCTTCTCGCGCAGCTCGCGGCCCACCGGGCCGAAGATGCGGGTGCCACGCGGCTCGCCGTCGTTCTTGAGGATCACGGCGGCGTTCTCGTCGAAGCGGATGTAGGAACCGTCCTGACGACGGCGCTCCTTGACCGTACGGACGATGACGGCCTTGACCACGTCGCCCTTCTTCACGTTGCCACCGGGGATCGCGTCCTTGACGGTGGCGACGATGACGTCGCCGATACCGGCGTAGCGCCGACCAGAACCGCCGAGAACACGGATGCAAAGGATCTCCTTCGCACCGGTGTTGTCGGCGACCTTGAGTCGCGACTCCTGCTGGATCATCGGTTATCTCCTGGTTGTCGAGCCGGTTCTCGCCGTCTTCACGAGCGACGAGCCTTGCCGAACTGATGGTTGAAAAACGTTGGGGTGACCTGGCGGTCGCTTACTTCGCCTTCTCGACGACCCGGACCACGCGCCAGCGCTTGGTGGCGGACAGCGGGCGGGTCTCCATGATGAGGACCCGGTCGCCGACGCCGCACTCGTTGGTCTCGTCGTGCGCCTTCAGCTTGCTGTTGCGGCGCATGACCTTGCCGTAGAGGGCGTGCTTGACACGGTCCTCGACGGTGACCACGACGGTCTTGTCCATCTTGTCGCTGACCACGAGGCCCTCACGGACCTTGCGGGCCGTGCGGTCGGTGGTGGAAGCCTGCTCGCTCATGCGGCGCCGTCCTCTTCGTTGCTCGAGCCCGGAGCGGTGCGAATGCCGAGCTCGCGCTCGCGCACCACGGTGTAGATCCGGGCGATGTCCTTCTTGACCAGACGCAGCCGGCCGTGGCTCTCCAGCTGGCCGGTGGCCGCCTGGAAACGGAGGTTGAAGAGCTCCTCCTTGGCCTCGCGCAGCTTGGTCTCGATGTCGACGTTGGTCATGTCGTCGAGTTCGTATGCGGAGCTCATCAGAATTCACCTGCCTCGCGGGAGACGAAGCGGCACTTCATGGGGAGCTTGTGCATCGCGCGGCGCATGGCCTCGCGAGCAGTCTCCTCGTCCACTCCGGAAAGTTCGAACATCACGCGGCCGGGCTTCACGTTCGCGACCCACCACTCGGGGGAGCCCTTGCCGGAACCCATGCGGGTCTCGGCGGGCTTCTTGGTCAGCGGGCGGTCGGGGTAGATGTTGATCCACACCTTTCCGCCACGCTTGATGTGACGGGTCATCGCGATCCGCGCCGACTCGATCTGCCGGTTCGTCACGTAGTGACCCTCGACCGCCTGGACACCGAAGTCGCCGAAGGCGAGCTTGGTGCCGCCCTTGGCCGCACCGGTCCGCTTCGGGTGGTGCTGCTTGCGGTGCTTGACACGACGGGGCATCAACATGGCACTCAGCCCTCCTGTCCGCTGGTCGCGGCCTCGGCCGGCGCAGCGGCCGGGGCCTCGGTCGGCGCCGTGGCCGGAGCCTCGGTGGTCGTCGACGGCGCGCCGCCGCGGTCCGCACGGGCCGGACGGTCACCGCGCGAGCCGCGGCCCGGACGGTCGGCGCCGGCGCGGGCGGGACGGCCACGGCCGGGCGCACCGGCCCGGGCAGCAGCCTGGGCCTCGCGCTCGGCGCGGGTGCCCGCGACCTCGCCCTTGTAGATCCAGACCTTCACACCGATGCGGCCGAAGGTGGTCTTGGCCTCGTAGAAGCCGTAGTCGATGTCGGCACGCAGGGTGTGCAGGGGCACGCGGCCCTCGCGGTAGAACTCGGTGCGCGACATCTCGGCGCCGTTGAGGCGACCCGAGCACTGGATCCTGATGCCCTTGGCGCCGGAGCGCATCGACGTCTGGATCGCCTTGCGCATCGCGCGGCGGAACTGCACGCGGCCCGCGAGCTGCTCCGCGACACCCTGGGCGACCAGCTGAGCGTCCACCTCGGGGTTCTTGACCTCGAGGATGTTCAGCTGGACCTGCTTGCCGGTGAGCTTCTCGAGCTCACCACGGATGCGGTCGGCTTCGGCGCCACGGCGACCGATGACGATGCCCGGTCGCGCGGTGTGGATGTCCACCCGCACGCGGTCACGGGTGCGCTCGATCTCGACCTTGGAGATGCCGGCCCGCTCCATGCCCTTCGACAGGAGCTTGCGGATCGCCACGTCTTCGCCGACGTAGGCCTTGTAGAGCTTTTCGGCGTACCAGCGGCTCTTGTGGTCGGTGGAGATACCGAGGCGGAAGCCGTTCGGGTTGATCTTCTGACCCATATCAGGCGTCCCGTCCCTTCTTCTTCTCGACACTTCGCTCATGGATGACGTCAGCCGGCTGGACAGCCAGCGTGATGTGGCTCGTGCGCTTGTTGATCCTGGTCGCGCGACCCTGCGCGCGGGGACGCCAGCGCTTCATCGTCGGGCCCTCGTCCACCATGGCCACCGACACGACCAGCGACGCGATGTCCAGGCCCTCGGTGGTCTCGGCGTTGGCGACGGCGCTCTCGAGGACCTTGTAGACGGTCTCGGAGGCGGCCTGCGGCGCGAACTGCAGGAGCGCCAGGGCGTCCTCGACGGGCAGACCGCGGACCATGTCGACGACACGGCGGGCCTTCATCGGGGTGATCCGCACGAAGCGGGCACTGGCGAAGGCGCCGGGCTGGTCGCCGAGCAGCGACTCACGGCGGGCGCTGGTGCGCCTGCGATCGGTGACACTCATCGACGACGTCCCTTCCGGTCTTCCTTCACGTGCCCGCGGTAGGTGCGGGTCGGGGCGAACTCCCCGAGCTTGTGACCGACCATCGAGTCGGTGACGAACACGGGAACGTGCTTGCGGCCGTCGTGGACGGCGATGGTGTGGCCGATCATGTCGGGCACGATCATCGACCGGCGCGACCAGGTCTTGATGACGTTGTGGCTGCCCTTCGCGTTCTCGGCGTCCACCTTCTTCTGAAGGTGGTCGTCGATGAAGGGGCC
This sequence comes from uncultured Actinomycetota bacterium, assembly GCA_963767955.1. Taxonomy (GTDB): domain Bacteria; phylum Actinomycetota; class Actinomycetes; order Propionibacteriales; family Nocardioidaceae; genus Nocardioides. Next base: position 2,428,127 of record CAVYGA010000003.1, read on the forward strand.
CTTCTTCAGGCTGCGAGGCATGTCGGTTACTTCCTACCCTTGCCGGACTTGCGACGACGGATGATCTGGGAGTCGGAGGCCTTGCTCTTGCGCGTGCGGCCCTCCGGCTGGCCCCAGGGCGAGACCGGGTGGCGACCACCGGAGGTCTTGCCCTCACCACCACCGTGCGGGTGGTCGACCGGGTTCATGACGACACCGCGGACGGTCGGGCGCTTGCCCTTCCAGCGCATGCGGCCGGCCTTGCCCCAGTTGATGTTGGACTGCTCGGCGTTGCCGACCTCACCGACGGTGGCGCGGCAGCGCACGTCGACGAAGCGCATCTCGCCGGACGGCATGCGCAGCGTGGCGCGCGAGCCCTCCTTGGCGACCAGCTGGGCCGAGTTGCCGGCCGAGCGGGCGATCTTGGCGCCACCGCCCGGACGCAGCTCCACACAGTGGATGGTGGAACCGACGGGGATGTTGCGCAGCGGCAGGTTGTTGCCGGCCTTGATGTCGGAGTTCGGACCCGACTCGACCGCGGTGCCCTGCACGAGGCCCTTCGGCGCGATGATGTAGCGCTTCTCGCCGTCCGCGTAGTGCAGCAGCGCGATGCGCGCGGTGCGGTTCGGGTCGTACTCGATGTGCGCGACCTTCGCGGGGACGCCGTCCTTGTCGTAGCGACGGAAGTCGATGATGCGGTAGGCGCGCTTGTGACCGCCACCCTGGTGCCGGGTGGTGATCCGGCCCTGGTTGTTGCGGCCGCCCTTCTTGGGCAGCGGACGCGTCAGCGACTTCTCCGGAGTGGTCCGGGTGATCTCGACGAAGTCGGCCACCGAGGAGCCACGACGGCCCGGGGTGGTCGGCTTGTACTTGCGGATAGCCATTTCTCAGTCCTCGTATCGGTGCCCGGTCAGGAGACCGGACCTCCGAAGATGTCGATGCGGTGGCCCTCGGCGAGGCTGACGATCGCGCGCTTGGTGTTGGCACGCTTGCCCATGCCGAAGCGCGTACGACGCGTCTTGCCCTGACGGTTGATGGTGTTGACCGACGTCACCTTGACGTTGAACACCTTCTCGACCGCGATCTTGATCTCGGTCTTGTTGGCATCCGGACGCACCAGGAAGGTGTACTTGTTCGCGTCGAGGAGCCCGTAGCTCTTCTCGGACACGACCGGCGCGAGCAGGATGTCGCGGTGGTCCTTGTGCAGGGTGCTCACTTGGCAGCCTCCTCGGTCTCGGACTCGGTGCCGACCGCCTTGACGGACTTGCCCCGGGGGGCACCGGCCACGAACGTGTCGAACGCGGCCTTGGAGAACACGACGTCGTCCGAGAGCAGGACGTCGTAGGTGTTCAGCTGGTCGACCGCGAGGATGTGGACGTTTGCGGCGTTGCGCAACGACAGCCAGGTCAGGTTGTCGCCGCGCTCGAGCACGACCAGGAAGCGGACCCGGTCACTCAGACCGGCGAGCGCAGCCAGGGCGGTCTTGGTCGAGGGGAGGTCGCCGGTGATCAGGGAGTCGACCACGTGGACGCGACCGTTGCGGGCCCGGTCGGTGAGGGCACCGCGCAGGGCGGCGGCCTTCATCCTCTTGGGGGTGCGCTGGGAGTAGTCACGCGGGTGCGGGCCGTGGACGACGCCACCGCCGGCGAACTGCGGCGCGCGGGTCGAGCCCTGGCGGGCGCGGCCGGTGCCCTTCTGCTTGTAGGGCTTGCGGCCACCGCCGCGGACCTCGCCGCGACGCTTGGTGGACGCGGTGCCCTGGCGAGCGGCGGCCTGCTGGGCCACGACGACCTGGTGGATCACCGGGATGCTGACGTCCACGTCGAAGATCTCCGCGGGGAGGTCGACCTTGACGGTCTTGGTGGTGCTGGACTGGGTAGCCATGGTCAGGCCTCCTTGCCAGAGATGACGGTGTTCTTGGCGGCGGAGCGCAGGACGATGAGTCCACCCTTGGGGCCGGGAACGGCACCCTTGAGCAGGATCACGCCCTTCTCCACGTCGACGGCGTGCACGGTGACGTTCTGGGTGGTGACGGTGTCGCTACCCATGCGGCCGGACATGCGCATGCCCTTGAAGACGCGGCCCGGGGTGGCGCAGGCGCCGATCGAACCGGGCTTGCGGTGGTTCTTGTGGGCACCGTGGGAGGCGGAGACGCCGTGGAAGCCGTGACGCTTCATCACACCGGCGAAACCCTTGCCCTTGCTGGTGCCGGTGACGTCGATCTCCTCGCCGGCGGCGAACACCTCGGGGCTGAGCTCCTGCCCGACGGTGTAGGACGCCGCGTCGGCGGTGCGGATCTCGACGACGTGGCGGCGCGGGGTGACCCCGGCCTTGTCGAAGTGACCGGCGGCCGGCTTGGTGACCTTGCGGCCCTCGATCTCGCCGTACCCGAGCTGGATGGCGTTGTAGCCGTCGGTCTCGGGGGCGCGGACCTGGGTGACCACGTTGGTCGCCGCAGCGATGACGGTGACGGGGACGATGCGGTTGTTCTCGTCCCAGGTCTGGGTCATGCCGAGCTTGGTGCCCAGCAGGCCCTTCACATTGCGTTCGATAGTCATGACTCGGACCTCAGAGCTTGATCTCGATGTCAACGCCGGCAGGCAGGTCGAGTCGCATCAGCGAGTCGACCGTCTTGGGCGTCGGGTCAATGATGTCGATGAGGCGCTTGTGCGTGCGCATCTCGAAGTGCTCGCGGGAGTCCTTGTACTTGTGCGGCGAGCGAATCACGCAGAAGACGTTCTTCTCGGTCGGCAGCGGCACGGGGCCGGCGACCTTCGCACCCGTGCGGGTGACGGTGTCAACGATCTTCCGCGCCGAGGTGTCGATCACCTCGTGGTCATAGGCCTTGAGCCTGATGCGGATCTTCTGTCCCGCCATAGGTCTCTCATGTCCTTTTCCATACGTACCCCAGGGGTACCGCGTGCGTTCCTCTCACGACACCGCCTCGGGTGAGGCAGTACCGCCCGCTCTCCGCCACCCCAACCGCCGACCCCCGCGGTCGGGCGTGTCGTGCAGGCTTCGCACAACACGAGACCGGGATCTCGCTGGTTTTGTTGGTGGCGCCCGACGGGTTCGTCGAGCTGATCGGGTCTCCAGGATCGGTGCGGCCGCACGCCGACCACCGAATATCGTTCTGGAAACGCGATTCAGTAGTCAAGGTGGTCGCACCCCGGCAACCCGCCGGAGCAACCGGACTATCTTGGCAGAGATGGGTGCGAGTTACCAAATCCGTTGCCCGCCGGTCCGAACGACACCCCGAGAGCACCCGGGATCCGGCACGGGTCTCGGCCGAAGCGGCCTGCGCGGCGCGGTCGCCGACCCCCCTTACGACTGGGCCGGCGCGGCCGTTTCCCCTGGTCGCACCCGCAACCGCGACGTACCGTGGAGAGGTGCTCGCCGTGGGCTTCGCCCTCCTCCTGGTCACCAGCACGCTCGGCGCGCTGGTCATCGGCCTGCACAACTTCTGCTTCCACCAGGGCGTCATGAGCGCGTACGCCCTCCGCCAGGGTCGCCGCTTGCAGCTGATCCCGCCGGAGCCGGTCTCGCCGGCGAACCGCCCCCTGGGTCCCATCGCCCGCGACCTGCGCCGGTTGCACCTGGTGGCCCGCGACACCGAGCGCGGCACGTCGATGGCCCGCCGGACGGGGATCCTCGCGGCGTACGACGACATCCTGCTCGAGGCGGGCCGGGCGGTCGACCTGCCGGACACCCTCACCGGGCTGCCCGAGGGCACCGAGCGCGACGCCGAGCGGCTGCGCCTCGAGTACCTCCTCGACCGGGCCGGGCTGACGCCCTTCCCCGACGCGGCATGACGCTCAGACGCGCCGGTAGGCCAGGTCGGTGATGGCCCGGCCGGCGGCGACCCCCTTGCGTTCGAAGCGGGTGACCGGCCGGTCCGGCCAGCGCTCGACGACGCCGCCCGTCAGCCCGGGCACGGCATCGAGCACCTCGACCATCCGGTCGGCGTAGTCGCCCCAGTCCGTCGCCAGGCGCCACGTGCCCCCGGGAACGAGCCGGGTCGACACCAGCCGGGCGAACTCCGGCGTCACCAGGCGGCGCTTGTGGTGCCGGGTCTTGTGCCACGGGTCCGGGAAGAACGTCCAGAGCTCGGTCAGGCCGTCCGCGGGCACCAGGTTCTCCATCGACCACACCGCGTCGATGCCGGACAGCCGGACGTTGGTGAGTCCGGCCTCAGCGAAGCGTCCGACGCAGTCGGCGACGCCCGGTCGCCAGACCTCGATGCCCAGGACGTTGGTCTCCGGCCGGGCCGCGGCGAGCGCCACCGTGGCCTCGCCGACCCCGCAGCCGATCTCCACCGCCAGCGGACGCCCGGGCTGGTCGAAGCAGGCGGCCAGGTCGAAGTCCTCGCGGTCCACCACCTCGTCCGGGATGACGTAGCGCTCGGCGTCGGTGTCCCAGGCCCGCTGCTGGCGCGGGGAGAAGCGGCTGCCCCGACGCGAGTAGGTCAGCACCTCCCGCACCCGGCGGCCGTCCTCGGTGAACCTGAGGTGTGGGCGGGCGGGTCTGACGTGGGGCTCGGACGGGGACTCGGACGTGGGCTCGGACATCGCCGGGCGAGTCTAGTGACCGGCGACACCCGTGACGTGAGCGCCCCTCGTCGCGCGGGCCGTCGTGCTTCCCGCAGGTCAGGGCGTCCGGGCGCCCTGGGCCCCAGGACGTCTTCAGCGTGGCCTCAGCACCCGGCTGCCAGCCTGAGATCGGGCACCCGCCCCGACCCGACAGGAGAATCCGATGAGGCTCGCCGACCAGAACCGACACCCGCTGACCCTGGCAACCTGCCTGTGTCTGATGGGCTCCCTCGCCGCCTGCGGCGGCGGCGCATCGACGGCCACCGCGCCCGACTCCACCTCCCCCGCGGCGACCACCCCGGCAGCCTCCGACACCGGATCGGCCACGTCGACGCCGGCGACACTGCCGACCGGCGACGACCCCGTCGACCTCGATCCGGCCGACTTCACCGCCGGGTCCGACCACCCGTACTTCCCGCTGGAACCCCGCCGGCAGTGGACCTACCGGGAGGTCGACGAGTCCGGTGCCAGGTTGCGGGTCGTGGTGACCGTGACGACGCGTACCCGCACGATCGCCAACGGGGTGGAGGCACGCGTGGTCCGCGACAGCGTGACCGAGGACGGCGAGCTGGTCGAGGACACCTTCGACTGGTACGCCCAGGACGCGGACGGGAACGTCTGGTACCTCGGCGAGGACACCGCGGAGTTCGAGAACGGCCGCCTGACGACCCGCGAGGGATCGTTCGAGGCGGGCAAGGACGGTGCGCTGCCGGGCATCATCATGCCCGCGGACCCGACCCCCGGCATGAGCTATCGCCAGGAGTACTACGAGGGCAAGGCCGAGGACAACGGCGCGATCATGGGGGTCGACCAGCAGGCGGACGTCCGCGCCGGGCACTTCGACGACGCGGTCCTGACCGCGGACACGATCACCATCCAGCCGGACGTCCTGGAGTACAAGCTCTATGCCCGCGGCGTCGGTCAGGTGTTGGCCCTGGGGATCTCCGGGGGCGCCGGACGCGAGGAGCTGGTGTCCAGCCGGAGGGTCAGCGCGGCCCGCGCGCGGGCGGCCGGCACCGCGCCGCTGGGGACGTCGTACTCCTGACCGCACCCGCGGTCCCGGGCGGCCGGACCGCGGCGACGACGGGTCGGGTCATCGCGAATGGGTACCCGTGCTCAGGCGCCGGACGGCTGGGGACAGGACGCTGGGAGGACCCGAACGAGGAGGTCTCCATGAGGACCGCACCGCTGCTGACCACGATCATCCTGCTGGCCCCGCTCGCCGCCTGCGGTGACCAACGCGCGGCACCCTCCGACCGGGTGGCCGACCCGGCCACCGAGGGACCCGCGGCACCGGCGGCCGACACCTCCCCCGAGACCGTTACGCCGCGCGGCCTCGCCGCTGCCGTGTCGACCCACCTCGGCGACGCCCCCCTCGCCTCCGCCGGTGGTGGGGTCACCGACACGAAGGAGGAGCGCTTCGTCGGCGTGGACCTGCGGCTCGCCGGCGCCCGCAACCTGCTGCACGTCGAGGCCAGGGATCCGGCCTACCCTCCGGGCGACGGTGGGGTCGACGAGTGTCCGGACCCGGCCGGGAGGGAGGGCCGCCAGGGCACCTCCACCTGCGAGATCCTGGCGGACGGCACCGTCGTCGAGGTCTACTGGGTCGCCGAGGGCATGTCGGACGGCAACCCCGACGGTGCGACGGCGATGGCCACCGTGCGCGGCCCGTCCCGCTCGCTCCAGCTCATCTACGAGTCGTTCGACCGCGACACCGCACTCACCGCCGCCACGATCACCGCGATCGCGGAGGACCCGTTGGTGGCATGGACCACCTCGGCCGCGAGCAACGCGGCCGGCGAGCGCATCACGGGATTCCGGGAGCACCACCGCCGGAACGGGGACGGTGAGACGGGTTGGGGCGAGTAGACGCCCGACGGCCAGCCCGGGCTGTGACTAGATTGGCCCGATGATCGACCGCGACCGGCTGCGCGAGCTGCGCGCCCAGGAGGAGTCCCGCTTCTCCGACCTGCACCCCCGCTCCGCCGAGCTGGCCACCCGGGCCCGCGGTCCGCTGCTGGCCGGCGTGCCGATGCCGTGGATGACCCGCTGGCCGGGGGCGTTCCCGCTGTTCGTCGAGAGCGCCAGCGGGGCCCGGCTCACCGACGTCGACGGGCTGGAGTACGTCGACCTGTGTCTCGGCGACACCGGGGCGATGACCGGCCACGCGCTCCCCCAGGTGACGGCGGCGATCGCCGACCGGGCCTCGCGGGGCATCACCACGATGCTGCCGTCGGCCGACGCGGTCTGGGTCGGCGAGGAGCTGGCCCGCCGGTTCGGGCTGCCTGCCTGGCAGCTGGCGATGACCGCCACGGATGCCAACCGCTTCGTGCTCCGCTTCGCGCGGCACCTGACCGGGCGGCCCCGGGTGGCGGTGATGGACTGGTGCTACCACGGCACCGTCGACGAGACGCTGGCCGTTCTCGACGGCGACCGGGTGGTCCCCCGTCCCGGGGCGCTCGGCCCCCAGGTCGACGTCGCGCAGACGACGGCCGTCGTACCGTTCAACGACGCGGACGCGCTCGACCGGAGGCTGGCCGAGGGCGACGTGGCCTGCCTGCTGATGGAGCCCGCGCTGACCAACATCGGCATCGTGCTTCCCGAGCCCGGCTACCTCGACGCGGTGCGCGAGATCACCCGCCGCCACGGCGTGCTGCTGGTCATCGACGAGACGCACACGCTCTGCGCCGGCCCGGGCGGGTGCACCCGCGCCTGGGGGCTCGAGCCCGACCTGGTCGTGGTCGGCAAGCCGATCGGCGGGGGCGTGCCCGCGGCGGCGTACGGCATGAGCGCCGAGGTCGCCTCGAAGCTCTCCGGGCCGATGCTCGGCCACGAGATCGACGTGGCCGGCGTGGGCGGGACCCTGACCGGCAACGCGCTCGCCGTCGCCGCCATCCGGGCGACACTGTCGACCTGCCTGCGCGACGAGGACTTCGCGGCGGCCGTCCCGCTCGCCGAGCGCTTCACCGACGGCGTGGCCGACGCCATCGCCGAGCACCGGCTGCCCTGGCACGTGCAGCGGCTCGGCTGCCGCGCGGAGTACTGGTTCTGCCCGCCGCCGGGCGACGGCGCCGCCGCGGCCGCCGCCGTCGACGAGGAGCTCGAGGGCTTCCTGCACCTGTGGTGCCTGAACCGCGGGGTGCTGCTGACGCCCTTCCACAACATGGCGCTCTTCAGCCCCCAGCACACCGAAGCCGACGTCGACCGCCACACCGAGGTCTTCTCCGACGCCCTCGACGCCCTCCTGCCCTGACCCCTCGCCCCCGCGGTTATCCCCTAGGAATTCACCGGGCGCCCGGGGAAATCATCTCCTGTCAGGGAAAGCATTGCCTGACAGGACAGGGATTCCCCGGGCGGCCGGTGAATTCCTGAGCGCGACACGGCGAAGGCCCCGCCCTCCCATGACGGGAGAGCGGGGCCTTCTTCGGTGCTGCGGTGCTGCGGTGCCGCTGGGTGGGACTAGGTCACTTGGTGATCTTGGTGACCCGGCCGGCGCCGACGGTGCGGCCACCCTCGCGGATCGCGAAGCGGAGACCCTCGTCCATGGCGATCGGCTGGATCAGCTCGACGGCCATCTCGGTGTTGTCGCCCGGCATGACCATCTCGGTGCCCTCGGGGAGGGTCACGACGCCGGTCACGTCCGTGGTCCGGAAGTAGAACTGCGGACGGTAGTTGTTGAAGAACGGCGTGTGCCGGCCACCCTCCTCCTTCGAGAGGATGTAGACGTTCGCCTCGAAGTTGGTGTGCGGGGTGGTGGTGCCCGGCTTGATGACGACCATGCCGCGCTCGATGTCCTCGCGCTTGGTGCCGCGGAGGAGCAGACCGACGTTCTCGCCCGCCTGGCCCTCGTCGAGCAGCTTGCGGAACATCTCGACGCCGGTGACGGTCGACTTCTGGGCCTTCTCGCGGATGCCGATGATCTCGACCTCCTCGTTGACCTTGACGATGCCGCGCTCGATGCGACCCGTGATGACGGTGCCGCGACCGGTGATCGTGAAGACGTCCTCGACAGGCATGAGGAACGGCTTCTCGGTCTCACGGGCCGGCGTCGGGATGTAGTCGTCGACGGCGGTCATGAGCTCGGCGATCGAGTCGCCCCACTTCTCGTCACCCTGCAGCGCCGGGAAGGCCGCCACGCGTACGACGGGGATGTCGTCACCGGGGAACTCGTACTCGGTGAGGAGCTCGCGCACCTCCATCTCGACGAGCTCGATGAGCTCCTCGTCGTCGACCATGTCGCACTTGTTGAGCGCGACGACCAGCGACGGCACACCGACCTGGCGGGCGAGCAGCACGTGCTCACGCGTCTGGGGCATGGGGCCGTCGGTGGCGGCGACCACGAGGATCGCGCCGTCCATCTGGGCCGCGCCGGTGATCATGTTCTTGATGTAGTCGGCGTGACCCGGGCAGTCGACGTGCGCGTAGTGACGCGACTCGGTCTGGTACTCGACGTGCGCGATGGAGATGGTGATGCCGCGCTGACGCTCTTCGGGCGCCTTGTCGATCTGGTCGAATGCCGAAGCCTCATTGAGGTTCGGGTACTTGTCGTGCAGCACCTTGGTGATCGCCGCGGTCAGCGTCGTCTTCCCGTGGTCGATGTGACCGATGGTGCCGATGTTGACGTGCGGCTTGGTCCGCTCGAACTTCGCCTTAGCCACTGTGGGCTCCTCCTGGTTGGTAAGTTTCTTGACTCGTGTGTCGTGCTTGTGGTGCCGAGGACCCGCGCGAGATTACTCGCCGCGGACCTTCTTGATGATCTCGTCGGCGACGTTCGTGGGAACCTCGGCGTACGAGTCGAACTCCATCGAGTACGACGCCTGCCCTGAGGTCTTGGACCTCAGGTCGCCAACGTACCCGAACATCTCTGACAGCGGCACAAGGGCGTTGACGACCATGTCGCCGTGACGCTCCTCCTGTGCCTGGATCTGGCCGCGCCGCGAGTTGATGTCACCGATGACCGTACCGAGGTAGTCGTCCGGGGTGATCACCTCGACCGCGAACATCGGCTCGAGCAGCACCGGCTTGGCCATCCGGGCGGCCTCCTTGAAGGCCTGGTTGCCGGCGATCTTGAACGCGAGCTCCGACGAGTCGACGTCGTGGTAGGCGCCGTCCTCGAGGGAGAACTTCACGTCGACCATCGGGTAGCCGGCGAGCACGCCGAACTCCATGGCGTCCTGGCCGCCCTGGTCGACGGACGGGATGTACTCGCGCGGCACGCGACCACCCGACACGTTGTTGACGAACTCGTAGCCCGCACCGACGCCGGTCTCCGGGTCGATGTTGGGGCCGAGCGAGACGACGACCTTGGCGAACTGGCCGGACCCACCGGTCTGCTTCTTGTGCGTGTAGGAGTGCTTCTCCACCAACCGACGCAGGGTCTCGCGGTAGGCCACCTGCGGCTTGCCGACGGTCGCCTCGACGCGGAACTCGCGCTTCATCCGGTCGACGAGGATCTCCAGGTGGAGCTCGCCCATACCGGCGATGATCGTCTGGCCGGTCTCCTCGTCGGACTTGACCGTGAAGGTCGGGTCCTCGTCGGAGAGCCGCTGGATCGCCATGCCCAGCTTCTCCTGGTCGGACTTGGTCTTGGGCTCGATGGCGACCTCGATCACCGGCGCCGGGAACGTCATCGACTCCAGCACGACCTGGTGCTGGGCGTCGGACAGCGTGTGCCCCGTCTTGGTGTCCTTGAGGCCCATGACGGCCACGATCTGGCCGGCGCCGACCGACGCGATCTCCTCACGCTTGTTCGCGTGCATCTGGTAGACCTTGCCGATCCGCTCCTTCTTGCCGTTCACGGAGTTGACCACGCTGGTGCCGGCCTCGAGCTTGCCCGAGTAGACACGGACGTAGATCAGCTTGCCGAGGTGCGGGTCCGAGGCGATCTTGTAGGCGAGGCCGGAGAACGGCTCGTCGTCGCTGGGCTTGCGGACGATCTCCTTGTCCTCGTCGTTCGGCGCGTGGCCGACGATCGCGTCGATGTCGAGCGGCGAGGGGAGGAACTTGACGACCGCGTCGAGCAGCGGCTGCACGCCCTTGTTCTTGAACGCGGTGCCGCAGAGGACCGGGTTGAGCTTGTCGGCCAGCGTGGCGCGACGGATCGCGGCCTCGAGCTCCTCGACCGTGAACGTCTCACCCTCGAGGTACTTCTCCATGATGTCGTCGTCGGCCTCGGCCAGCGTCTCGAGGAGCTTCTCGCGGTACTCGGCGACCTGCTCGGCCATCTCCGCGGGGATCTCCTCGACCTCGTAGTCGTCACCCATCGTGGTCTCGCCGCGCCAGGTCAGTGCCCGCATGCCGACCAGGTCGACGACGCCGAGGAAGTCTCCCTCGGCACCGATCGGGAGCTGAAGCACCAGCGGGGTGGAGTTGAGGCGGTCGACCATCATGTCGACGCAGTTGAAGAAGTCGGCGCCGGTGCGGTCGAGCTTGTTGACGAAGCACATGCGCGGGACGGCGTACTTGTTGGCCTGGCGCCACACGGTCATCGTCTGCGGCTCGACACCGGCGACACCGTCGAACACCGCCACCGCGCCGTCGAGCACGCGCAGCGAGCGCTCGACCTCGGCCGTGAAGTCCACGTGGCCCGGGGTGTCGATGATGTTGATCTGGTGCTCTTTCCACCAGCAGGTCGTCGCGGCGGACGTGATCGTGATGCCGCGCTCCTGCTCCTGCTCCATCCAGTCCATGACGGCAGCGCCGTCGTGCACCTCACCGATCTTGTAGGAGATGCCGGTGTAGAACAGGATCCGCTCGGTGGTGGTGGTCTTGCCGGCGTCGATGTGCGCCATGATGCCGATGTTGCGGACCTTGTTGAGGTCCGTGGTGATGTCGACAGCCACTGAAAGTCTCAGTCCCTCGTCAGAAGTTGAATGGGGCGGTGGGTGTGGGGCTCCGATCCGGAGCCCCACCCGATCACCAGCGGTAGTGGGCGAAGGCCTTGTTGGACTCGGCCATCTTGTGCGTGTCCTCGCGCTTCTTCACAGCGGCACCGAGGCCGTTGCTCGCGTCGAGGATCTCGTTCATCAGACGCTCGGACATCGTCTTCTCGCGACGGTCCTGGGCGTAGCCCACCAGCCAGCGCAGGGCCAGCGTGGTGCTTCGCCCCGGCTTGACCTCGATCGGCACCTGGTAGGTCGCGCCGCCGACACGGCGGGACTTGACCTCGAGGGCTGGCTTCACGTTGTCGAGACCACGCTTGAGGGTGACCACGGGGTCGGTGCCGGTCTTCTCACGGCAACCCTCGAGGGCGGTGTAGACGATGCGCTGGGCGACCTGCTTCTTGCCGTCCATGAGCACCTTGCTGACGAGCTGGGAGACCAGCACGGACCCGTAGACCGGGTCGACGTCGATCGGCCGCTTGGGAGCGGGACCCTTGCGCGGCATATCAGCTCTTCTCCTTCTTCGCGCCGTACCGGCTGCGAGCCTGCTTGCGGTTCTTGACACCCTGCGTGTCGAGCGAGCCGCGGATGATCTTGTAGCGGACACCGGGGAGGTCCTTCACCCGGCCGCCGCGGACGAGCACGATCGAGTGCTCCTGGAGGTTGTGGCCCACGCCCGGGATGTACGCCGTGACCTCGACGCCGCTGGACAGGCGCACGCGGGCGACCTTGCGCAGGGCGGAGTTCGGCTTCTTCGGGGTGGTGGTGTAGACGCGGGTGCAGACACCGCGTCGCTGGGGCGAACCCTTGAGGGCAGGCGTCTTGTTCTTGGACACCTTGTCCTGACGGCCCTTGCGGACCAACTGCTGAATGGTGGGCACCGGGTGGTTCCCCTTCTTGTTCTCTCTCAGGACCCGGCGCTCTGCCGGGCACGATGATGTTGCTTGCCTCACGTTGGATGGTGCGCACGAGATCCCGGCGGATGAACCGCGGGGTTGATTTCGAGCACGCGCGACGGTCTGGTCGACCCAGACACGAAGATCAAGGCTACTCGGTCACCCAGAGGGGGTCAAAACGCGGCGGTCGAGGCTGATCGCGGCCCGCTGCCGCGCCCGATCCCGGCGCAGGAACACCGCGCTCGCCACCAGCACACCGAGGATCGTCATGGTGCCGCCGAAGAAGAGTGTCATCCGGGCGCCGTACTGCTCACCGATCCAGCCGACCAACGGTGCCCCTGCGGGTGTCCCGCCCATGAAGATCATCATGTAGAGCGCCATCACCCGGCCGCGCATGCCCGCGTCGGTGTGCAGCTGCACGAACGCGTTGGCCGCGGTGATCATCGTGAGCGCGCTGAGCCCGAGCAGCGGTGTGATCACCGCGAAGACGGCATACGACGGGGCGGCACCGGCCACGATCTCGACCGCACCGAAGGTCAGAGCCGCGATGATGATCAGCCGGTGCCGGACGGTCTCGCGCCGGGCCGCGGCGAGCGCACCGGCGAGCGAGCCGACCGCCATGAAGGTGCCGAGCAGGCCGTACGCCGAGGGGCCCTTGTCGAAGACCTCCGTGGCCATCAGCGCCGAGGTCATCTGGAAGTTGAGGCCGAAGGTGCCGGTGAAGAACACCACGGAGAGCACCAGCAGCAGGTCCGGTCGGTTGCGCACGTAGCGGACACCCTCCCGGATCATCCCCGGCTGTCGCGGTGTGATGACCGCCGGGTCGAGGGCGCTCGTGTTCAGTCGCTGGAGCGCGAGGATCGGCGCGGCATAGGTCAGCGCGTTCGCGATGACCACCCAGCCCGTCGCGGCGACGCCGCCGCCCAGGGCGGCGATGAGCAGGCCCGCGAGCGCCGGCCCCACGATGCGGGCGGCGTTGAAGCTGGCGGAGTTGAGGCCGACGGCGTTGGTCAGGTCGACAGGGTCGACGATCTCCGAGACGAACGACTGCCGGGCCGGGGCGTCGAACGCGGCACCGACGCCGAGGACGAAGGCGAGCACGTAGACGTGCCAGATCTGGGCGGCGCCGGTGACGGCGAGCAGCCCGAGGATCAGCGCCGGGGCGGCCATCATGACGTTGGTGATCTGCAGCAGCCGACGCTTCGGCATCCGGTCGGCGACGAGACCGGCGACCGGGGAGAGCACCAGGAACGGCAGGAACTGCAGCCCGGTGGTGATGCCGATTGCGGTGCCGCTGTTCGCGGTCAGCTGCAGGACCATCCAGTCCTGGGCGACGCGCTGCATCCAGGTGCCGATGTTCGAGACCACGCCACCGGCCGCGTAGAGCCGGTAGTTCTGGTTGTGCAGCGCGCGGAACGTGGGGCTCAACTGGACGAGAGCCTCTCGAGGATCGGGGCCGCCTCACGGAGGACGGCGCGCTCGGCGGGGGTGAGCTCGGCGAGGCGGCGGACCAGCCAGGCGTCCCGGCGCCGGCGGTCGGCGAGCACGACGGTGGTGCCGGACTCCGTCAACGACACCAGGACCTGGCGGCCGTCACTCTCGCAGGGGCGGCGCAGGACGTGGCCGCCCTCCTCCAGGCACGTGACCGTGCGCGTCATCGACGGGGGCTGCACGTGCTCGAGCGAGGCCAGGTCGCCGACGGTCATCTCACCGGCGCGGTAGAGCGAGCCGAGCACGGCCATCGCGTTGAGGCTGAGCTCGTTGTCGGGATGGCGCTCGTTGGCCAGTCTCCGGCGCAGCCGCATCACCGAGAGGCGGAGCTGGGAGGCGAGCCCGGCGTCGGTGCGGGCGGCCTTCTGGATCGTGGGTGCCATGATAGTTAGCATAACTCATTACCTATGCTAACTATTCCGGTGGCTAGGATGGCCTCCATGGTCGAGTACCTGACGCCGCCCGGGACCGGCGACGAGGTGGTCCTGGTGGCGTACGACGAGGCCTGGCCCGCGGTCTACGCCCAGCAGGAGCGGCGGATCAGGACTGCGCTGGGCGACCTCGTCCTGGGCGTGCACCACATGGGGTCGACTTCCATCCCCGGCATGGCCGCCAAGCCCGTGGTCGACGTCACGCTGGTGGTCCCCGACGCGGCCGACGAGGCGTCGTACGTCGAGGCGCTGCAGGGGGCGGGCTACACGTTCGCCCTGCGGGAGCCGGAGTGGTTCCAGCACCGGCTGTTCCGGGACACCTCACCGCGGGTGAACCTGCACGTCTTCGGCGACGACTGCCCCGAGGTCACGGCCGTCCTCGCCTTCCGCGACCACCTGCGGGCCGACGAGGCCGACCGGGCGCTCTACCTGCGCACCAAGCGGCACCTGGCGGCGCGTGACTGGGATCGGGTGCAGGACTACGCCGACGCCAAGGCCGAGGTGGTCCGCGAAATCCTCTCCCGCGCCCTCCCCGGCTCCCGGCTCAGCTGAGCCAGGCCGTCAACGGGTGGATCGCGAAGTAGACGACGAACATCCCGGCGACCACCCACATCAACGGGTGCACCTCACCCGGCTTGCCGCGCACGATCTTGAGGAAGACGAAGGCGATGAAGCCCGCACCGATGCCGGCCGAGATCGAGTAGGTGAACGGCATGATCACGATGGTCAGGAACGCCGGGAGAGCGATCTCGAGGTCCTCCCAGTCGATGCCGCGCACCTGCTGCATCATCAGGAAGCCGACCAGCACCAGCGCCGGGACCGCCGCCTCCGAGGGGACGATCGCGACCAGCGGAGCGAAGAACATCGCCAGCAGGAACAGCACCCCGGTCACGACCGAGGCCAGACCGGTGCGGGCCCCCTCGGCGACGCCCGAGGCGCTCTCGATGTACGACGTGTTGCTGGAGACGCCGGCCGCGCCACCGGCCGCCGCGGCGAGTGAGTCGACGATGAGGATCTGCTGGGTGCGGGGCGGGTTGCCGTCCTCGTCGAGGAGATTCGCCTCGGCGCCGATGGCGGTCATCGTGCCGAGGGTGTCGAAGAAGTCCGCCAGCAGCAGCGTGAAGACGAACAGCGCGGCCACGACCACACCGGCGTTCTGCCAGGCGCCGAACAGGCTGACCTCGCCGAGCAGCGAGAGGTCGGGCCTGCCGACCACGTCGCTCGGCCACGCCGGGACACTCAGCCCCCAGGCGTTCGGGACGTAGAGGCTGCCGTCCACCAGGCCACCGTCGCCCGGCACGGTGAACGGACCGGTGCCGCCGACGGAGGCGAGCTTCTCGACGAGGATGGCGAGCAGCGTGGTGACCACGATGGAGATCAGGATCGCGCCGCGGACCCGACGTGCGTGCAACGCGAACAGCAGCAGCAGACCGAAGACGAACACCGCCACGGGCCAGCCCTGGAGCTGGCCGTCCCAACCCAGCGTCACGGGGACCGTGGTGGTCGGCAGCAGCGGCGTGCGGTGCACGAACCCGGCGTCCACCAGGCCGATGAGGGCGATGAAGAGGCCGATGCCGACCGAGATCGCCACCTTCAGCTGGGCCGGCACCGCGGCGAAGACGGCCTGCCGGAAGCCGGTGAGGACCAGCACCAGGATGATCAGGCCCTCCAGGACCACCAGGCCCATGGCGTCGGCCCAGGTCATCTCCTTGGCGATGACGTAGGCGACGAAGGCGTTGAGCCCCAGGCCGGTGGCCAGCGCCAACGGGTAGTTGGCCACGACACCCATCAGGATCGTCATCACGCCCGCGACCAGGGCGGTGGCCGCGGCGATCATCGCGAGGTCGGGCGCGTCGCCGCCCCCGAGGAACTTGCCCTCGGAGTCCTGCGCGAAGCCGAGGATGAGCGGGTTCAGCACGATGATGTAGGCCATCGTGAAGAACGTGACGACCCCGCCCCGAATCTCCCGGCCCAGGGTCGAACCCCGTTGTGAGATCTGGAAGAAGCCGTCGATTCCGGTGCGCCTGCTGGCGGTGCTCTGAGAAGTCACGGCGGCATCGTGGCAGACATCTCCCGCGAGCGACAGCCTGGGGTGTCGGGCCCCGGGCGGCGTGGACTAGGTTGCGGGGGTGGAGCCCGCTGAGCAGCCGAAGACCCACGAGATCGGCAACCGGACCTACATCATCGCCGATGTGGATCCGCTCGACGTCGACGGCGTACGCACCCTCGAGGTCGGCGTCGTCCTGTGGTTCCTCGGGTTCCTCGCGCTGCTGCCGTTCTACGGTCGCCTCGAGGACAACGGCCGGCTGTGGTGGCTGTGGACCTGCCTGGCCGGCTTCGGTCTCGGGCTCTTCGGCCTGGAGTACTGCCGCCGCCGGCGCAACCGACGCCGTGCCGGCAAGCAGGTCATCATCTGACCGGCAGCCTCAGCTGACCGTCAGAAGGACTCGATCTCGTCGCTGGTCAGGGTGTCGTGCACGTGGTCCGGCATCGGGACGGGCAGCTGCTTCTTGGTCAGCTGCACCTCGGAGTGGGCACCGCAGCCGTGGTCGAACGACACGATCCGGCCGTCGTCGTTGGCGTTGCCGTTGGCACACACCCCGAACATCTCCGACAGCGGCCCGGCGATGCGCATCAGGAAACCGCAGCTCGTGCAGCTCGCCGGAGCCGCCTGGGCGATCGGGGAGGCGGGCCCGCCGTCGCCGTCGTACCACCGCTCGGCGGCCAGGTCGCGCCCCTCGAGCGACAGGGTGCGGACCCGGCCGAGGCCGAGCTCGTCGGCCACCTGCCGCACCTGGGCCTTCTCGTCGGCGTCGAGCGGGTCGTCGCCGAAGGAGTACGTCGGGACGAGGCGCGGGTCGTCGTCCTCGACGGGGAGCAGGTCCCCCGGCGACAGGTCGCCCGGCTGGAGCCGCTCCTTGTAGGGCACCCACTCGGGCGCCACGATCGACTCGTCGCCGGGGATCAGCACGATCTCGTCGAAGGTGACCTGCTTCTGTCGCGGCGCGCGGGCGACGGTGACCGCCCAGCGCCAGCCGCGGTAACCGGTCCGCGTGCAGGCGAAGAAGTGCGTGCCCACCCGCTCGCCCTCGGCCTGGTGCCCGAGGTGGTCGCCGACGTCGCCGACCTCGACCTGCTCGGCCAGGAAGTCCCGCGCAGCGTCGACGGCACCCAGCAGGGTGGCGTCTGGCTTGGTCCGGGCAGCAGTCATCACAGTGCGCGATTGTGTCCCATCCCCACCCGGGTTGTCTCGCCGGGGCAGGAAATCCGGCCCTGCCCGGGGGTCCGACCGCGTGTGTCGGTCGGCACCGGGCAGGATGGCGCCATGACCCACCAGCCACCCGAGGACCCCACTCCTCACGGGCAGAGCTGGTCGGACCCGCACGGCTCCCCCGGCTCGGACGAGCAGCGCACCGCCGGCGAGAACGCCCGACGAGTGGCGCGTGCCGGCGGCCGCGGAGCCCGTGCGGTGGCCCGGGGTACCGCTCGCGCCAGCCGCGCGACGTACCGCACCGCCCGTCGGGCCTCCCACGCCGAGGGTGCGGGCGACTCGGGGCTGGCGCGCCTGATCGAGCTGCACGCGTTCAACGCCGCGGGCGACGCCGCGGTGGCGATCTCACTGGCGGGCACCCTCTTCTTCCAGGTCCCGACCGGCGAGGCCCGGGGGCAGGTGGCGCTGTTCCTCGGCCTGACGATGCTGCCGTTCGCGATCGTGGCGCCGCTGATCGGGCCGTTCCTCGACCGGTTCAGTCACGGCCGCCGGTGGGCGATCGGCTCGACGATGGCGATCCGGGCGTTCCTGTGCTGGGTGCTCGCCGACGCCGTCATCAACGAGTCGACGCTGCTGTTCCCGGCGGCCCTGGGCGTGCTGGTCTCCTCCAAGGCGTACGGCGTCACGAAGGCCGCGGCGGCACCGCGCCTGGTCCCGCACGGGTTCACGCTCGTGAAGGGCAACGCCCGGATCTCCCTGGCCGGCGTCGTCGGCGCCGCCGTGTCGGCCCCGCTCGCGGGGCTGGCGGCGACGTTCGGGGCGGAGTGGTCGCTGCGCTACGCGGCCCTGGTGTTCGTGGTGGCGACGATCCTGGCGATCCTGCTTCCCCCGCGGGTCGACTCCTCGCAGGGCGAGGCCCGGCTCGAGCTCACCTCCGGACCGGACGACCCCGATCGCGCGAGCCCCCGGCGACCGGGGCTGCGGATCCCCGGGCCGGTGGCGTTCGCGCTGCGAGCCAACTGCGGGCCACGGTTCCTCTCCGGGTTCCTCACCATGTTCATGGCGTTCCTGCTGCGGGAGAACCCGATCGACGGCTGGGAGGACAGGCCCGCGCTGCTGCTCGGCGTGATCATCGGCGCTGCGGGCATCGGCAACACCATCGGCATCGCGCTCGCCTCGATGCTCAAACAGGTGAACCCTGCCGTCACGGTGGTGATCGCCCTCCTGGCGGGCGCTGCGATGACGCTGGTGGCGGCGCTGTTCTACGGGTTGGTGCCCCTGGCGCTGCTCGGCCTGACCGCGGGGCTGTCGCAGTCGCTGGCCAAGCTGTCGCTGGACTCGACCATCCAGCGCTACGTCCCCGAGCGCGTGCAGACCAGCGCGTTCGCCCGCTCCGACACCATGCTCCAGCTGGCCTGGGTGATCGGCGGGTTCGTCGGCATCGTGATGCCGCTGATCCCGCAGCTGGGTCTGGGCATCGGCTTCGGCGTGCTCGCGGTGTGGTCGGTCCTCGTGCTCGTCAAGCCCCCCGGCCGGGCTCCGCGAGTCGACCACCAGGCGCTCTGAGCGGCGTACTTGTCGGGGTGGACCTATGGTTGTCGGGGGTTGCAACGCCCGACAACCGTGGGATTCCCCGGTCGGCCGGGGAACCCAGGAGGAGGGGCGGCCCTACAGCTCCAGCTCGTCGGCCAGCGCACGCAGCAGCTTGGCGGTGGGCTTCGCGGTGCGCGCGTCCGGGTGGTGACCCCGGCGGTAGCCCTCGCCGACGTCGTCGAGCAACCGGATCAGGTCCTCCACGATCGCGACCATCTCCTCGGGCTTCTTGCGCTGCGCCTTCGACTGGTTGCGCGAAACCGAGGCGGGAGCGTCCAGCACCCGCACCTGGAGCGCCTGGTCACCCTTGCGGCCCTGGGCGATGCCGAACTCGACCCGGGTGCCGGCCTTGAGGGTGGCCACCCCGTCGGGCAGCGCCTCGCCGCGCACGTAGACGTCCGGGCCCTCCTCCTGGGACAGGAACCCGAAGCCCTTGTCGGCGTCGTACCACTTGACCTTGCCAGTCGGCACTGGGATGACCTCGTTCTCTGCTCGGTGCGGCCCGCCAGCCTATGTCGGGCCGTCGCGCTGGCGCCAACGGGTTCAGTGGAAGCGCTGGTCGAGCGCCTCGTTCATCGACCCGGAGCGGAACCCGCGGGGGTCGAGGACCGCCTCGTCGAAGCCGGCCTCGCGGACCGCGTCGAGCACCGCTGCCTCCGCCGGTCCGCCGGGGGCCAGCGGCCCGGCGAGCAGCACGGCGTCGAGCTCCACCGAGCCCCGGTCGCCCAGGTCGCGCACCCTCAGGTCACGGGCGGGGGTCCCGGCGGCGGCGAGCAGGCGGCGTACGGCGGTCTCGGCGCGCTCGATCCGGGCCAGCCGGTGCGGGCTGACCTGGATGCCGTAGGCCACCCGCGAGGACAGGCAGGCCGCGGCGGGCTTGTCCCAGGTCGGCAGGTCCCAGCGGCGGGAAGCGGCGCGGACCTGCTCCTTGGTGAGACCGGCGTCCTTCAGCGGCGTCGCCGCACCTCGCTCGGACGCGGCGCGGATCCCCGGCCGGAAGCCGGCACGCGCGTCGTCGGCGTTGGTGCCGGTGGCCACCGCCGCCAGGCCGTGGGCGGTCGCCAGCGGGGTGAGTACGTCGAGCAGCTCGGCCTTGCAGAAGTAGCAGCGGTCGCCGTCGTTGGCGCGGTAGCCCTCGCGATCCATCTCGTGGGTCTCCGGTGTCAGCACCCGTACCCCGAGCGACTCCGCGAAGGCGCGGGCAGGATCGCGCTCGGCCTCGGGCAGGGAGGCGGAGTACGCCGTCGCGGCGGCGACGTGGTCGGCCCCCAGGGTGCGGACGGCGGCGGCCAGCAGGAGCGCCGAGTCGGCGCCGCCGCTGTAGGCCACCAGCACCGAGCCCAACCCGCGCAGCCGCTCCTCCAACGCCGCGGTCCGGGCATCGAGGAGGTGCTCCTCCAGCCAGGCCGGGAACCCGGTCAGGTCGTCGAGCACGGCGTGGGTGCCCGCCGCCTCCAGCTGTTCGCGGGTGCAGCCGCCGGTCAGCACCGAGACGCTGGTGACCCCGGCCGCGAGCGCCCCCTCGACGTCGTGGACGTGGTCACCGACGTAGATGCTCGCCCCCTCGGCGCGCAGCACGTCGCCCTTGCCGGCGCCCCACACCCAGCCCTCGAGGTGGTCGATGTCGAAGCCGAGGTGGTCGACGTGCCGCTGCGCGTTCGGTGCGAACTTCCCGGTGACCAGGAGGATCCGGCCGGCGTGGCGGCGGACGGCCGCCAGCGCCTCGTGGGCGCCCGGGAGCGACAGTGTCGGTGCGATCGCGTGGTCGGGGTAGAGGGCGCGGAAGCGGTCGCCGGCCGCACCGAGGTCGGCCGCGGGCAGGTGGTCGCGCAGCAGGTGGTCGAGTGGCGGGCCCAGGTGCGCGGCCATCTCCGCGGTCGGGAACTCGACCCCGAGCTCGCCGCCGAGAGCGGTGAGCGTCGCCGTGAACCCCGGCACGGTGTCGATCAGCGTCATGTCGAGATCGAAGCCGACGACGAGCTGGTCCATGGGTGCAGCGTAGGAGCACGACCGGCATCCGATTGAAGTGGGCCGCCTCCGGTGACACCATGGGCGGTTCGCTCGCAACGACTGGGACAGAAGAGACGGATGAGACCACGCACCGGGCTCCGGAGCGCCGCGGGGTGGGTTGCCCTGACGGCGGCCATCGCCCTGCCCTGGTCGTTCGTCCCCTCCTCCGGCGCCGACGACGACGCCAGGCCCGGGGCCGACCTCTACCTGGTCACGCTGCAGGCGCCCGGCACCAGTGGCTACGACGGCACGCTGACCACGCGGGCCTACCGCGACGGCGTGCTCGCCCAGCAGGACCGGCTGCTCGACCGGGTCGCCGTCGATGAGCCGGTCTACCGCTGGACGACCGCGCTGAACGGCTTCGCCGTGCACCTGACCACGCTCGAGGCCGGACGGCTGGCCGCGCTGCCGCAGGTGCGCATGGTGGAGCGCGACTCCGTCCGCCCGGTCACCGGCACCGGCGTACCGGCGACCGCGCCCGGCCCGGCGCCGGAGGGCCGGGGTGGCCGCGGCACCGTGATCGGTCTCGTCGACACCGGCGTGCACCCCGACAACCCGGTCTTCGCCTACACCTCCGGCCTCGGCGGCCGGTTGCGGGACTTCCGCGGCGACTGCGCGCCGGTCGGCCGCTGGGCGGAGTCCGACTGCAACGACAAGATCGTCGGCGCTCGGCACTTCGTCGCCGGCTTCGGAGCCGAGCACCTCCGCTCCGGCGCCGACGTGTCGCCGTACGACGACGACGGTCACGGCACCCAGCTGGCCTCCCTGGCGGCCGGCAACGCCGACGTCAACGCGCTCGACGGCGACCAGGACCACGGCTCGTTCTCCGGCACCGCCCCGCAGGCCCGGATCGCGGTCTACAAGGCCTGTTGGTCCGCACCGGACCCGGACGACGACGGCTGCTCGAGCGCCGACGTGGTCGCGGCGGTCGATGCGGCCGTGGCCGACCGGGTCGACGTGCTCAACGTCGCGGTGGCCGGGTCACCCACCCTCGACACCGTCGACCTGGCCCTGCTCGGTGCCGCCGAGCGCGACGTCTTCGTCGCCGCCGCCGCGGGCAACGAGAGTGCCCGCGCCGGCCATGCCCAGCCATGGATCACGACCGTCGGCGGCACCACGGGGCCCCGGCGGACCGGCAGCCTGACGCTGTCCAGCGGTGCGGTGCTGACCGGCGCGATGACCGCGAGGCGGGGCGTGGGGCCGGCCCCGATCGTCGCGGCCCGCGCCATCCCGGCACCGGGGAGTTCCTCCCGTGACGCCCGGCTCTGCGTGCCGGGGTCCCTCGACGCCGGCCGGGCCGCCGGGCGGCTCGTGGTCTGCGACCGCGGTGTCATCGCACGGGTCGACAAGTCCGCGGCCGTGCGGCTCGCGGACGGCGTCGGCATGGTGCTGGTCAACCGACGCGGCGACACCCTCGGCGCCGACTTCCACGCCCTGCCCACCCTGCATCTCGGGGCCGCCGACGGCCGCACCCTCCGGTCCGCGATCGAGCGTCCCGGACAGCTGACCGGCCGCCTCGCGCGCGCGGCGTCGCCCGCCGTACGCCCGCGCCTGCTGCCCGGCTCCGGGGCCGGCTCCGGAGCCGGCGTCTCGGTGGAGCCCGACCTGGTCGCCCCGGGCGCCGAGCTGCTGGCGGCCACCTCGCCGTCGGGCAGCAACGCCCGGTGGGAGCTGACCACGGGTACGTCGGCCGCGACCGCACGCGTCAGCGGCTGGGCCGCCCGGATCCGCGCCGCCCACCCGGAGTGGCCGGCCGCCCGGGTCCGGTCCGCGCTGATGACCAGCGGCACCAGCGTCGGCGGCGAACCGGGCTCGCTGCGACAGGGGGCCGGGCTGCCCCGCCCCGACGCGACGCTGCGCCCCGGCCTGGTCTACGACGTACCCCGCAGCGCCTGGCGCCGCACCCTCGACCAGCGGTCCGGCGAGCGGCTCAACCTGCCGTCGGTGCTGCTCGCCAACGGCCGGGCCACCGCGGAGGTCACCCGCCGGGTGACCAACGTCGGCAGCCGGGCGATGTACTACTCGGCCCAGGCCTGGGGCTTCACCAGCCACCGGGTGCAGGTCTTCCCGGCCGCCCTCAAGATCGCCCCCGGCGAGACCCTCCGGGTGCGGATCCGCGTCTCCGCGCGTCCCGGCGTGCGCCCGGAGGCGGACAGCGGCTGGGTCGCCTGGCGCGGCGCGAACGGCGTCCGGGCGCGGATCCCCGTCGTCCTCGCCGACTGACCTCCTCCTCCCCTCCCCTCCCCCGCCGAGGTGTCACTTCTTGCCTGCCGAAGTGCGTGTTCTTGCGCGCCGAGGTGTCACTTCTTGCGGCGGCCGCAAGAAGTGACACCTCGGCGCGCCACAACTCACTCCTCGGCGCGCAAGAAGTGACACCTCGTGGGGAGGGTCAGGCGTCGCGCTTCTCGAAGAGGGCGTAGGCGAGACCCATCAGGATCGCAGCGAAGATGCCGAACACGATGAAGCCACCGACCGCGTTGAGGGGGTCGCCGAAGACGTCGTAGGCCTGCGGCTCGCGCTGCATGATCCGGCCGCCCGCGTTGAACGGCAGGAAGCGGGTCAGCTCCCGGTGGTCCTGGAGGCCGGGCAGCACGAAGATGCCCTTGATCAGCGTCTCGATCGCCATCGGCCACAGGTACATCGCCACCAGCGCGAAGGTCTGGTTGCGGAACAGGATGGTCAGGCTCATCACCACCCAGGTCAGCAGCACCGTGTAGACCATCCGTCGACCGACCGCCGCGGCCAGTGCCGCGAGGTCGTAGTCGAGCCCGACACCCGCGAACCAGAGCGCGGTGACGACGAAGGACACGATGCAGGTGGCCAGCACCACCACCGCGACCCAGGCACCGGAGACGAGGTACTTCGCGACCCACACCGACCAGCGCTGCGGGATCGCGGTCAGGGTCGCCCGGATCATCCCGTGGCGGTACTCGTGCCCCCAGCCGAAGATCCCGACGATCGCCACGATGTAGGCGACCAGGTAGAACATCGGGTCGAAGTTCGAGAACTGCGTCATCAGCATCTCGAGGCCGATCAGGTCGTCGCTCGGGCTCGACCCGTCCGTGATCTCGCCGCCGGAGCTGAGCCGGATCACCATCGCCACCAGGAACGTCAGACCGACGCCGGCCATCAGCGCACCGCCGCTCAGCCACCAGGTGGAGCGCAGGGTGGTGATGCGTCGCCATTCGTACTTCAGCGCGGCATTCATGCCCGGCCTCCGCTCTGGTCGCCGGGCCACTCACCCGAGGGGTTGTCACGGTGCTGCTGGGGACCCTGCTGCGGGGGCGGACCCTGCGGCGGGCGGCCGTACGGCGCGCCCGGGGGCGGACCCTGCGGCGGGCCGCCGTACGGCGCGCCAGGGGGCTGGCCCTGCGGCGGACCCTGCGGCGGACCCTGCGGCGGGGCCCACCAGTCCTGCTGTGGTGGCGGGCCGCCCCACGACGGGCCGGGCTGCCCGCCCTGGGGGTGTCCGTGGGCCAGGAACTCCTGCGAGCCTCCGGTGATCTCCAGGAACGCGTCCTCGAGCGAGGCCTCCTTGGTGGCCAGCTCGTGGATGCGGATCTGGTTGTCGAAGGCCAGGTCTCCGACCTCGGCCGCGGTCAGGCCGACCACGGACAGCTCGCCCTGGCCGGCGGCCTGCACCGTGCCGTCACCGGCCAGCCGCTGGCCGATCAGCGCGGCGAGGTCGCGGGCCTGCGGGCTGCGGACCAACACGTGGTTGAGGGTGCTCTGCCTGGTGAAGTCGCCGACCGGTCCGTTGGCGATCATCCGGCCGCGGCCGATCACGACCAGCTCGTCGGCCATCAGCGCCATCTCGCTGAGCAGGTGGCTGGACACGAACACCGACCGACCCTCGGCGGCCAGCGCCTTGAGCAGGTCCCGCATCCAGCGGATGCCCTGCGGGTCCAGGCCGTTGGCGGGCTCGTCGAGGATCAGCGTGTGCGGGTTGCCCAGCAGCGCGGCCGCCAGACCGAGGCGCTGGCCCATGCCGAGGGAGAACGTCCCGGGCTTCTTGCCCGCCACGTCGGCCAGGCCGACCATGCCCAGCACCTCGTCGACCCGGCCGTCCGGGATGTCGTTGGCCGCGGCCAGCATCCGCAGGTGGTTGCGGGCGCTGCGCGTGGGGTGGAACGGCTTGGCCTCCAGGAGCGCGCCCACCGCCCGCATCGGCTGCTGGATGCTGGTGAACGGGCGTCCGTCGAAGGTGCAGGTGCCCTCCCCCCGGTCCAGGCCGAGCATCAGCCGCATGGTCGTGGACTTGCCCGAGCCGTTCGGGCCCAGGAAGCCGGTCACCGTGCCCGGGCGGACGTCGAACGACAGCCCGGAAACCGCCGGCTTCCCGCCGTAGGACTTGCTCAGACCTCGTGCCTCGATCACCGCCATGGCGGCCCCCTTCTTGTCGGATGACCCCGGTCGGGATCAGGCTTGTTCCCTGGCGACGCGCATCTCGCGGTCACCGAACAGCACCCGGTCGCCGTCGAGCAGCGTGGCCGGGCGGCCGGCGGACAGCTCGCGCGAGACGCCGCGACGGACGAGGATCGACCCGTTGGTCGACCCCCGGTCCATCACCACGAGCGCTCCGTCGCCGGCCAGGTGGAACTGGGCGTGCGTCTTGGAGATCGACATGTTCTGCGACACCAGCGGCACCACGTGCCGGACCGGTTCGCCCGCGCGGCCCTCGGGGCGGCGGCCGACCAGGCCGAGGCCCTCGACGACGAAGCTCTCGCCGGAGTCGAACGAGACCCGCCAGCCGGTACGGCGCGAGGTGGCGGGCTGCCCGGCGGCCGGCTGGTCGGCGCCGGCCTCGGCAGCGTGCTTGCGGCGGCGACCGACGGTCTCGGCGCCGCCGGCGGCCGGAGCGGGGCGCGCCTCGGTCGGGCCGGCCATCGGTGTGCCACCGGCACGCGGGAACTCCGACGGCGGAGGCACCGGGGTCAGCGGCCGGACTCCCCGCTGGTCGGAGCCCTGGGCGGAGCGTTGGTCGAATCGGGCCGCCGCGGCCGGCGGAGCCGGCTGGCTCTGCGGTCCTGGGTACTGCTGGGCGGCGGGATGCTGGACAGGCTGCCCGTGCTGCGCGGCGGCGGTCTCGCGCCTTTCGGTGGGCATCGCGGCGGGGGTTCGTGGGTCCGGCTGGGGTGCCGACGGTGGCTGGGCGTCGCGCTGCGGCGGGGTGGCCCGGGCCGGGGGTGCCGGCAGCACCGGCGCCGGGGCTGCCGAGGAGTGGCGCACCGGGTTGAGCCGCATCGCGGTCAGGTTGACCACGTGCCGGGGCCGCTCGTCCTCGGCCACGGCGGCGGCCGCCTCGACGGGGCGGACGTCGACGACGATCGAGCGGGCCTTGTGGTCGTGCCAACCGCGACGCTCCCGCCGCCGGTCCTCGACCGCGGTCCAGGCCAGGGTGGCGGTGCCGAGCCCGAAGAGCGGGAGCGTGGCGGCACCGAGGATGACGGTCCGCAGCAGCGCGCGACCGACCCCGATCGGCGTACCGGTCTCGGGGTTGACCACGCGCAGCCCGAACACCGACTTGCCCGGCGAGGTGCCGCGCACCCCGAGCAGGACCGCGGACACCAGGCCGACCAGCAGCAGCGCGCCGACCACCACCAGGACCCCCGGCAGCACCCGGTCGTCGCGGAAGAACCACCACCACGCGGCGACACCGGCCCCGCCGAGCAGCGACCACCCCAGGAGCCGGTCGAGCACGAACGCGTGGAAGCGCCGCTCGATCGACGCCACGGGGGCGGAGTGGGGTGCTGAGGTCATCGATCGGCGCGATCAGAGGTTCGTGACCCGGATGGTGACGCCGTCGCCGAGGTCGATGACCGCACCGGGGAGCAGCTGCACGGCCATGCCGGGCTGCAGGTCCTCGTCGTCGAGCCCCGGCTGGGTCAGCACGGTCCCGTTGGTCGAGCCCATGTCGGTGACCACGGCGCTGCCGTGGTCGGCACCCGAACCGGGTCGCACCTCGACGTGCGTCGACGAGATCTCCTGGTGCGGGCTGGGCACCGTCACCAGCCGGGGCTGGTCGGTGGCGGTGAACCGGCGCGCCTCCGGGGCGCGACCGATCAGTACCGCGCGATCGACGTCGACGGTCTCGCCGCTGGAGAACACCAGCCGGGCCACCGGCTGCGCGGTGACGCTCGGCGCCTGCGGCTGGCCGGGGATGCCGGGCTGCTGCCGAGCGAACTTGCTGGCGTCCCACCCGCCGGCGACGGTGTTGCCGTCGTGGTCGTCGAACGGCGGGGCCGGCGGTGCCGGCGGGGCCGGTGGGGCCGCCGGGTCGGCGGCGAACGGGTTGCTGGGCGCCGGGGACGGGGAGTAGACGTTGCCCTGGGCCTGGCCCCACGGGGGCTCCGACGCCTGGGGTCCGGGCGTCTCGGGTCCGGGCGTCTCGGCCACGGGCTGCTCCCCGGTGTCCTCCGGATCCGAGAACGGCCAGTGCAGCTCCTCCGGCTCATCGGCGCCCGGCTCTACGACGCCCGGCTCTACGACGCCCGGCTCTTCGACGCCCGGCTCCTCGGCGGCAGGCTCCTCGGCGGCAGGCTCCTCGGCGGCCTGGTCCTCGGCGTGTGCCGCGAACAACCCGGCCGGCGCGGGGTCGTAGTCACCGGCTTCATGCTGCATCGGGTCGAACTGCTCGGTGGGCTCGTCGGCCGGGCCCCCAGGCTCCTCGGCAACGGGCTCCTCGGCGGCAGGCTCCTCGGCGGCAGGCTCCTCGGCGGCAGGCTCCTCGGCGGCAGGCTCCTCGGCGGCAGGCTCCTCGGCGTACGTCGCGAACGGTGCGCCGCCGAGCACCTCGGCAGCGGGCTCACCGGCAGCGGGCTCACCGGCAGCGGGCTCACCGGCAGCCGACTCCTCGGCGACCGGCTCCCCGGCCTCGGCCCGCCGGTCGGTCTCCTCGCCCGGAGCGGGCACCTCCCGGGCCGCCTCCGCGACGGACTCCGCGTCGGTGAGCTCGCCCAACGGCACCACCACCGGCGCCACGACCCCGCCGGCCACGGAGGACCCGTCGTCGCCCGGAACCGACTGGGCCGCCCCGTCGGTCTCGCCCTCCTCGTCGGCCCGGTGGGCGGGGACCGCCTCGACCTCGGAGAACGGCTCGGTGTCGACGCCGCCCGCGCTCGAGGAGTACGGCGGCTCGTCGACGCGCGAGACCCGGACCAGGCCGGTCTCGAGGACGTAGTCGTCCGTGCCGCCCCCGTCCTCGAGATCGAACCGGACCGAGGTCACGCCATGGAGGATCTTCTCGACCCAGGTGGCGGCCGCTCCGCCGTCGACCTCGACCGCCTCACCGTCGGCGACGGTGAAGTGCGCCCGGGCCGCGCCCCGCAACACCACGCGGGTCGGCTCGTCACCGATGCTGACCAGCACGAAGCCGGGCAGGCCGCGCAGGCCGCTGGCGATCAGGGCGTCGAGCAGCTCACCGAAGTCCGAGCCGGCGTCGACGAGCTCCCAGAGTGCGGCCACGCGGGCCTTCTCGCTCGGCGGCAGCAGCACGCTGGCGTGCTTGCCGAAGATGCCGAACCAACCGCCCGAACGATACGAGCGAATGGTGCTCACATGCTCCGTCATGGCAGGGCTCCCAACTTGTCCTCGAGGCTCATCGGGACGGTCCGCGCATCGTGCGGCTCCCCGGACTCCGCCAATCCCACCACATCGACCACGACGACGGTGGCGTTGTCCTGCCCCCCGGCGTCCACCGCCGCCGCCACGATCCGCTCAGCGGCATCGCGCGGGTCCGCGCTGGCACCGAGGATCTCCTCGATCTCGGCGTCGCCGATCATCCCGGTCACGCCGTCGGAGCAGAGCATCACCCGGGAGGCAGAGGTGAGCGGCAGCAGGAAGAAGTCCGGCTCACGCATCACCGGCCCGCCGAGCGCACGCGTGATCACGTGCCGCTCGGGGTGCACGGCCGCGGTCGCGGCGTCGATCTCTCCGGCGTCCATCAGCTCCTGGACCACCGAGTGGTCGACGCTGACCTGGTCGAGCGCGTCCTCGTGCACCCGGTAGATCCGCGAGTCGCCGAGGTTGACCAACAGCCACTTCGGGCCCTCCTCGTCCTCGCAGAGCAGGGCCGCGACCACGGTGGTGCCGGCGTACCAGTCGGGCTCGCCCTCCCCGCGGTTGGCCTCGCCGTACTCCCGGATCCGGCGCTGGCTCTCGGCCAGGCACTCGTTGACGACCGCGGTGCCGCGGGTGCTGTCGTAGCCGTGGTGGGCGAGCCGGGCGAACTCCTCGACCACGATCGAGCTGGCCACCTCGCCGCCGCGGTGACCGCCCATCCCGTCGGCGACCACGAAGACCGGAGGGGAGGCGAAGAACGCGTCCTGGTTGATCTCGCGGACCCGACCGACATCGGTGGCCGCGCCACTTTGCAGATGCACCACGCCTACGCCTCTCACTGTCCGGCCACGTCCCGGGCGGTCCACGCTTCGGTCCGTGGGTCGCAGGCTAGTAGCGTTGGCGGGATGGCCGGTGACTCCCCGACCGGAATCTTCCGGTCCCTCGCGGACCAGGTCCGCGCCTGGCCCGAGTCCCGCCTCGCCCAGCTGCTGCGGCTGCGTCCCGATCTCGCCACTCCCGCTCCTCAGGATTCCGGTCAGCTCGCTGCGCGCGCGGCGACCCGCGCGTCGGTGCTGCGCGCGCTCGATCGCCTGACCCAAGCCGAACTCTGCCTCCTACATGCCCTGGTCGCCGCGGGCCAAACCCCGCGCTCCGAAGTCGAGCGGCTGCTGACCGCGACCCCCGGCTGGGTCGCGGACACCGTGGTCCGGCTCGAGGACCACGCCCTGGTCTGGGAGTCGGCATCCGGACTGCGGGCACTCACCGTGGTGTCCGAGCTGCTCGGCCGGGTCCCCGACCCTGGCGAGGGGCCGGTCGACGTACCCCCGGAGGTGGTGACCACCGCCCACGATCCTGCGCAGGCCAGCCGGGCCGCCGCCGGTGCCGCCTTCGACGCCGTACGCCGGGTCGAGCTGCTGCTGGACCACTGGGGCTCGGCTCCCGCGGCGGTGCTCCGGACCGGTGGCCTGGGGGTCCGCGACCTCCGGGGCGTGGCGGCCCTGCTGCACGTCGACGACCGGACCGCCGCCTTCGTGGTCGAGCTGGCCGCGACGGCCGGGCTGCTCGCGCCCGGCGCGCCGGGCGACCTGCCGGAGAGCTGGCTGCCCACCGATGCATACGACGCGTGGGCGCGCCGGCCGGCCGCCGAGCGGTGGGCCGACCTCGCCCGAGCCTGGCTGGCCAGCCCGCGCACCTCCGGCAACGTCGGCTCCCGCGACGCGGCCGGCAAGTCGCTCAACGCGCTGTCCCCCGGTCTGGTGGACCCCCACCTGGTCGACACGCGCTGGGTCTCGCTGCTGCAGGTGGCCGACCTCCCCGAGGGCCAGGGGCTCGCCTCCGGCACCGGCGTCCCGTCCCTGGTGGCGCGGGTCCGCTGGCTGCGGCCGCGGCGCCCGGCGTCCCAGGGCCCGCTCGTTGCCTGGTCTGTCGAGGAGGCGGCGATGCTCGGGGTCACCGGGCTGGGCGCGCTGAGCGCGCACGGCCGGGCGATCCTCGACGGGGACGCCGTAGCGGCCGCCGGTGCGCTGTCGCCGCTGCTGCCCGCCCCGCTCGACCACATCCTCGTGCAGGGCGACCTCACCGCGATCGCTCCCGGCCCCCTGGAGAGCCACCTCGCGGTCCGGCTGCACCAGGTCGCCGACGTGGAGTCCCGCGGCGGCGCCACCGTCTACCGGTTCTCCGCCTCGTCGGTCCGCCGGGGGCTGGACGCGGGCTGGACGGCGCAGGAGGTCCACGCCTTCCTCGACGACGTCTCGCGCACCCCGGTCCCGCAGCCCCTGACCTACCTCGTCAACGACACGGCGCGCACCTTCGGCACCCTGCGGGTCGGCTACGCCGAGGCGTTCCTGCGCACCGACGACGAGGCCGCACTCGAGGCACTGCTGCGCGACCGCCGGGTCGCCTCCCTGGGGCTGCGTCGGCTCGCCCCGACGGTGGTGGTCAGCACCACGCCCATCGACGTGCTGCTGCCCCGGCTCCGCGACCTCGGCCTGGCCCCGGTGCTGGAGGCCGAGGACGGCACCGTCCGGGTCGCCCGGCCCGAGGTGCACCGCTCGCGCAGCCCCCGGCCGCGGTCGGGTGGGCGGGTAGCCGCCCGCGAGTCCGCCCATCTCGCCGCCGCCGTCGCCGCGATCCGGGCGGGCGACCGAGCCTCGGCCGCCCGCCCCGCGTCCGAGGTGACCACCACCCCGGCTGCGGCGCTCACCGCGCTGCGCGAGGCGGTCGAGATGAAGGCGTCTGTCTGGATCGGCTACGTCGACAACCACGGCTCCAGCAGCGAGCGCATCGTCGACCCGGTCCGGGTCGAGGGCGGCCAGCTCACGGCGTACGACCACCGCAGCGAGGATCTGCGCGGCTTCGCGGTGCACCGGATCACCGCGGTCCGCGCGGTGGACCCGGCCGCCCCGACCGGGCCGTAGCCCGCGTCCGTAAACTGGGTCGAATGGACTTCATCAGGTACGCCGAGGCGAGCGCGGCGTTGGTCAACGCCGACGTCGTCGACGTGCCTGCCCTCAACCGCTACCTCGACGGCCGCGAGTGGCTGCACGGCCAGTCCTCCGAGCAGGACTGCACCGCGCTGTGCCGCTTCCAGAAGGAGCTCCGCCCGGTGTTCGAGGCGTCCGGGGCCGGCGACGTCCAGCGGGTGATCGGCGGCCTCAACGCGCTGATGGAGCGGCACCCGGTCACCCCGATGATCTCCGACCACGACATCGACAACCTGCACCTGCACGCCGCCAACCGGGCGGCGTCGGTCTCGGAGCTGCTGATCGGCGAGGCGCTGCTCGGCCTGGCCACCCTGGTCTGCGACCTCGGCCCGACCCGGCTGGGCGTCTGCTCGGCCGAGCGCTGCGAGAACGTCTACGTCGACACCTCACCGAACCAGTCGCGGCGCTACTGCTCGGAGCGCTGCTCCTCGCGGGCCAACGTGGCGGCGTACCGCGCCCGCCAGAAGGCAGCCACCGCATGAACACCCCACGACGCCACTCGCTGCGCTCGCGCCGCCGCAGGGACCCCACATGAGTGAGGGCCCGCTGATCGTCCAGTCCGACAAGACCCTGCTGCTGGAGATCGACCACCCGGCCGCGGCCGAGTGCCGCCGCGCGATCGCGCCGTTCGCGGAGCTCGAGCGCAGCCCGGAGCACATCCACACCTACCGGCTCACCCCGCTGGGGCTCTGGAACGCCCGGGCGGCCGGGCACGACGCCGAGCAGGTCGTCGACACCCTGCTCAGCTACTCCCGCTATGCCGTCCCCCACGCGCTGCTGGTCGACATCGCGGAGACGATGTCGCGCTTCGGGCGGCTCCGGCTCGAGAAGCACCCGGTGCACGGGCTGGTGCTGGCCAGCAACGACCGACCGGTCCTCGAGGAGGTGCTGCGCGCCAAGAAGGTCGCCGGCATGCTCGGCGAGCGGCTCGACGACGACACCGTGGCCGTGCACGCCTCCGAGCGCGGCAACCTCAAGCAGGCCCTGCTCAAGCTGGGCTGGCCGGCCGAGGACTACGCCGGGTACGTCGACGGCGAGGCGCACGCGATGGCGCTCGACCAGAGCACCTGGTCACTGCGGACCTACCAGATCGAGGCCGCCGAGGCCTTCTGGCACGGCGGCTCCGGCGTGGTGGTGCTGCCCTGCGGTGCCGGCAAGACCCTGGTCGGCGCGGCCGCGATGGGACACGCCCAGGCCACCACGCTGATCCTGGTCACCAACACCGTCTCCGCGCGCCAGTGGAAGGACGAGCTGGTCAAGCGGACCTCGCTGACCGCCGACGAGATCGGCGAGTACTCCGGGTCCGTCAAGGAGGTCCGGCCGGTCACCATCGCGACGTACCAGGTGCTGACCACCCGCCGGAAGGGCGTCTACACCCACCTCGAGCTGCTCAACGCCCGCGACTGGGGGCTGATCCTCTACGACGAGGTGCACCTGCTGCCGGCGCCGATCTTCCGGATGACCGCCGACCTCCAGGCCCGGCGGCGGCTCGGGCTGACCGCGACGCTGGTGCGCGAGGACGGCCGGGAGGGCGACGTGTTCTCCCTGATCGGGCCGAAGCGCTACGACGCGCCCTGGAAGGACATCGAGTCCCAGGGCTACATCGCCCCCGCCGACTGTGTCGAGGTGCGGGTGACGCTGCCGTCCAGTGAGCGGCTCGCCTACGCGACCGCGGAGCCGGAGGAGCGCTACCGGCTGGCCTCGTGCACCCACCACAAGATCGACGTGGTCAAGCGGCTGGTCGCACAGCACGCCGGACAGCCGACGCTGGTGATCGGCCAGTACATCGACCAGCTCGACGAGCTCGCCGCCGCGCTCGACGCCCCGGTGATCAAGGGCGAGACGACCGTCAAGGAGCGCCAGCGGCTGTTCGAGGCGTTCCGCACCGGTGAGATCGGGCTGCTGGTGGTGTCGAAGGTGGCCAACTTCTCCATCGACCTGCCCTCGGCCGAGGTGGCGATCCAGGTGTCGGGGTCGTTCGGCTCCCGCCAGGAGGAGGCCCAGCGCCTCGGTCGGC
The DNA here is from genome assembly GCA_963767955.1 of uncultured Actinomycetota bacterium. Classification (GTDB taxonomy): domain Bacteria; phylum Actinomycetota; class Actinomycetes; order Propionibacteriales; family Nocardioidaceae; genus Nocardioides. The sequence continues at coordinate 2,461,769 of CAVYGA010000003.1, forward strand.
TGCTGCGGCCCAAGAGCGAGGGCAAGAGCGCCCACTTCTACACGATCGTCTCCCGCGACACCGTGGACGCGGAGTTCGCCCAGAACCGGCAGCGGTTCCTGGCCGAGCAGGGCTACGCCTACCGGATCGTCGACGCCGACGACCTCGAGGTCTCCTAGGACGTGGCGGTCGCGACGTACGCCGCGACGATGTCACTCCTGGAGAGGCTGGTGTGGGCGGTGTTCATGCCGGCCAGGAAGCCGAAGTCCAGGCGCTCGAAGCGCTCCCGCACTCCCGCAGTGAGCGGGCGGATGAACCAGTGGCTGCCCCGGGTCACGGTGGCCACGTCGCGGGGCCGGAAGTCGGCGCCCACCTGCGGCACCGTGAACGCGTAGTCGCGCCGGAGCCGCGCGCGCTCGGGTTCGTCGATCCGGGACAGGTGGGCGTGGAACATCGCGAAGTCGGGGTGGCTGCCCGGTGGCTCCTCGATCACCCGACGGTCGGCCTGCCGCTGCCAGACCTGGAAGACCGTGCGCACGCTGTGGGCGCGGCCGTCGCCGTCGTGGAACTCCTCGCAGTCGAAGGAGCCCGCGAGGTGGAACCAGGGGTCGACCCGGTTGGCGAACGTCCACTTCTTGAAGCTGCGCGGAAGGATGAACGCCACCGCGTCGCTGAAGCCGCAGGCGTGGTCGAGGAACCGCATCGCCATCGCTCCCCGCTGGCCGAACGGCGGATTGCCGATGGTCAGCACCGGCCCGGTGCCGGCCGGCGGCGCCCAGGTCAGGAAGTCCCCGCGCCGGACCGCCGGATGCCGCGGCTCGACGTCCATCCCGAAGCGGCGCTCGGGCGGCAGGTGCCGCAGGAACGCGCCGGCGCCGGCGCCGGGCTCGACCAGCAGGGCGAAGTCGTCGAGGTCCAGGAGGGACGCGGCGTAGTCCACGCAGCGGCGCGACAGCTCGGGTGCGGTGAAGTAGGGCTCGGTGCCGACGGTGCGCTTCATCCTCAGCCCCCGAGGAGCAGCCGCCACGAACGCACCAGCGCCGCGTCGACGTACGCCTTCGACGTCCCGCCGGGCCGGACCTGCTCGCCCACGTGGAACTGGTGGACCCCGGCCCGCACCAGCCACGGCACGTGCTCGGCGAGCAGGCCCTGGCCGGGCATCAGCCGATCGGCGACCTCGGGGTCGGCCTGCGCCAGGCCCAGCAGGTCGTCGTAGCCCACGCCGAGGCCGCGGGGCGAACCGGACGAGAAGACCGCGTCGAGGCCGGGCAGCGTGCGCAGCCGTCGCCACGCCCGGCCCGGCTCCAGACAGGCGTCGACCGCGCCCGGGAACGTCCAGGGCACGCCGGTGAGCCGCTCGGCCAGCGCCGCGCAGGTGTCGACGTCGACCTCGAGGTCGGGGTCCAGGAAGCCGAAGGCGACGCCCTCGGCGCCGAGCGAGAGGTACTCCTCGGCCAGGCCGCCGAGCCGGGTGAACTCCCCGCCGGTGGTGGTGTGCGAGTCGTTGAGCCGCAGCATCACCCGGACCGGCAGGTCGGTCTCCTTGAGCACCGACGAGACGACCTGGAGGTCGGGCGACATGCCTGCCTCGGTGGCCAGCCACAGACGGTCGGCGCCACCCTCCTGCGCGCCCGGCACGTCACGGGTGTGCAGCACCCCGACGTCGAGCAGCGCGGCCATGGCCGCACTCTAGGCGGCGCGGAGGCGCAAACGCTGGACCGCCGCGTGCGTTGTGCCGCCAGGAATTCCCCGGCCGCCCGGGGAATTCCTGCCCGGTCAGGGAATGCTTTCCCTGACCGGAAAGAGTTCTCCCTGACCGGCCCAGCGGTACGCCGGCTTCAGCGGCGGTCGGAGAACTGCACCCACAGGGTGTAGCGGTCGGCGCGGAACGTGGACCGCGAGACCTCGAGGGTCTTGGCGTCGACCTTGGCCCGCCGGGCCACCCGCAGCACCGGGCTGCCCTCGGGCACCTCGAGCAGGCCGGCCTCGTCGGCGGCGGCCAGGCCCGCGGACACGGAGTCCTCGGCCCAGGTCGGCCGGAGGCCACGATCACCGAGAGCGGCGTACAGGCTGGTCGGCATCCCGCTCTGCAGGAAGCCCGGGAGCAGGATCTCGGACAGGTAGGCGTCCTCGATGCACATGGGGACGCTGTCGGCGCGGCGCAGGCGCTTCCAGTGCAGCACCGGGTCACCCTCGGTGAGCTCGAGGGCACGGGCGATGCCGGGACCGGCCTTCTCCCGCCGCGCGACCAGCGTCTGGGACTCGGCGAGCATCCCCCGACGCGTCATCTCCTCGGTGAAGCCGTGCAGCCGGCCCACCTCGGCCCGCGGCGGCGCGACGAACGTGCCACGCCCCGGGGCGCGGTGCAGCAGCCCTTCGGCCACCAGTGCGTCGATCGCCTGCCGGACCGTCATCCGGGCTACACCAAAGCGCTGGACCAGTTCGCGCTCGGACGGCGCGGCGGTGCCGGGGGCGGCGCCGGCCAGGAGGTCGCGGAGATACTCCCGGATGGTGACGTGCTTGAGCGTCCGGCGGGGCGGCAGCTCGACTGTTTCACTCACGACGCCCACTCTAGGTAGCCCGGAGCGGTACGGCGCCCTTCTGGCCCGAAGATGGCCCGAAGGTGCCACTGGCCCCAGTGGGACTTGACAATCTGGCAACAGCGGGTTCCCGAATGCCGAATCGGGCCGCCACGGCGGTCGTCCGCACTACTCCGTCGAGATCGCGGTGAGCACGTCGAGACGCGCGGCACGCCGGGCCGGGAACACCGCCGCCAGTACGCCGACCACCGCGGCGGCGACCAGGAACCCGACCAGCCAGAGCCACGGGATCGACAGCTCGGTGAGCCCCTCGTCCTTCAGCGCGATCACCAGCGTCGACCCGAACACCACCCCCATGACCATGCCCAGCAGGGCGCCGAAGACCGCGACCACCACCGACTCCAGCCGGATCATCGTGCGCAGCTGACGGCGGCTGAGACCGACCGCCCGCAGCAGCCCGACCTCGCGGGTGCGCTCGATGACCGAGAGACTCAGGGTGTTGACGACGCCGAGGATCGCGATGATCACCGACAGCCCGAGCAGGCCGTAGATCAGGTAGAGGAACTGGTTGACCTGCTCCTTCTGCTCCGCCGCGTAGCCCTCCGGGTCCTTGACGGTCACCGTGGGCAGGTCCTCGATGACCTCCTCGATGTCCGCGCGCACCGCGTCGGTGCCGGCGCCGGGCTCCTTGGTCACGAAGACCATCGAGTCCAGCGGCGTGAGGCCACCCTTCACCAGCGTGTCGAGGCTGACGAGGTAGTCGCCGGGAACCGCCGGCGAGGCCGCGAAGACCGCCACGACGCGCAGGTCCTGCTTGCCGGCCTGGAAGTCCATGGTGACGGTGTCGCCGAGCTCCAGCTCCTTGCTCGAGGCCTCCTGTCCGGTGACCGCGACGGTGCCGGGGCCGAGGTCGGCCAGCGACCCCGACTCCAGGGGGATGGCGAACGCGAACCGGAGCGCCTGCGGGTCCAGGGCCGCCACGAACCCGAAGCCGCCGTCGATGTCGGGGAAGGCCTGCCGCAGCTGGGTGACCCCGGCGACGCCGTCGACCTCGCGGATCTGGGCGGCGACGTCGGGCGAGAACGCCTGGCCGACCACGTTGGAGACGATGAACTGCGACGTCAGGGTCTTGCCGATCGCGGCGTCGGTGCTGGCCGAGGCCGAGGAGCCGAAGATCGACATCATCGCCATCAGCGCGAGGCCGATCATCAGCGCGCTGGCGGTGGCCGCCGTACGCCGTGGGTTGCGCAGGGCGTTCTGGGCCGCCATCGCACCGACGGTGCCGAACAGGCGCCGGTAGATCAGCCCGAACAGGAGCAGCACCGGGGCACCGATCACCGCGCTCATCAGCGCGACGCCGATCAGCACCAGCAGGATGCCGCCGCCGATGGAGACCAGCGCGGCGGTGCCGTCGATCACGGTCAGCCCGAGGGACATCAGCACGGCACCGGACACCACCATCAGCAGGCCGACGACGAACCGGCGGCGCAGCGTGGCCTCGGGCAGGGCCACGTCGTCGCGGAGCGCGGCCATCGGCGCGATCCGCGAGGCGCGGATGGCCGGCAGGATCGACGCGATCGCGGTCACCACCAGCCCGACGCCGTAGGACCACGCCACCGTCGACCAGGTGACCGGGAACTCCGCGCGGCTGAGGTCGAGGCCGAACTGGCCGAACAGCCAGCGCAGCCCGAGGGCGAGCAGGTAGCCGACGCCGAGCCCGACCGAGGAGCCGACGAAGCCGACCGCGAGGGCCTCGGTGACCACCGACCGGTTGATCTGTCGGCGGGAGGCGCCGAGGGCGCGGAGCAGCGCCAGCTCGCGGCTGCGCTGGGCGACCAGGATCGAGAAGGTGTTGATGATCAGGAAGATCCCGACGACCAGCGAGACTCCGGCGAAGACCAGCAGGAACGTCTCGAGGAAGCCGAGGATCTCGTCGAGGGAGGCCTGGTTGTCGGCGACGTAGTCATCGCCGGTCTGCGCCCTGACCCCCGCCGGAAGCACCTCCTGGGCCGCGTCGGCGAGCTCCTGCTGCGAGACGCCGTCGGCGGCGTTGAGCGAGACCGAGGTGTAGACGTCCTTGCCGTCGAAGAACTTCTCCTGCAGGTACGCCCGGTCGAAGATCGTGAGGGTGGCGCCGTTGAGGCCACCGGAGCCGAACTCGACCGCTCCGGTGAGCCTCGTCTCCAGGGTGGGCGGGGTGCCCGGCGTGGCGAGGGTGACCTCGTCGCCGAGCTCGAAGCCGCCCTTCTCGATGGTGTCGACGTCGAGGGCTATCTCGGCGGGGCCGTCGGGCAGGTCCCCGCGGACCAGCTCGAGGATCGGCTTGCCGGTCAGGGACTCGGCACCGCTGTAGTTGAACGCGAGGCCGGGCGGACCGTTGCCGCCGATCACCTTGCCGTCGTCACCGATGACGAACACGGTCTGGAGGATGCCCTGGGGGTGGACGGACTCCGCCTCCGGCAGCTTCTCGAGCCTGCGGACCACGCCCGCCGGGATGGTGCGGTTGTCCTGCTGGGCGTCGAAGTCGTTGGCGCCCTCGTAGGCCACCTCGACGTCGCTCGTCGAGCCCTCGATGATGTCGTCGAAGGCGCCGCCCATCGCGTCGGTGAAGATCATCGACCCGGCGACGAACGCGACGCCCAGGACGATCGCGAAGGCGGAGAGCAGCAGCCGGACCTTGCGGGCCAGCAGGTTGCGCCAGGTGACCTTCCACATGGCCGGTCAGCCCTCCGTCGGGGGCACCGGGTCGACCCGGGCGCTGACCTCGGCCAGCTTGGCGATCACCGAGTCGCGGTCGGGGTCGCGCAGCTCGTCGACGATCCGACCGTCGGCCAGGAACACCACGCGATCGGCGTACGCCGCGGCGATGGGGTCGTGGGTGACCATCACGATGGTCTGGCCGTGGTCGTCGACACTGCGCCGCAGCAGTGTCAGCACCTCGGCGCCCGAGTGCGAGTCGAGGTTGCCGGTCGGCTCGTCGGCGAAGACGATCGCGGGGCGGCTGACCAGGGCCCGCGCGACGGCGACCCGCTGCTGCTGCCCGCCGGACAGCTCCTTGGGCTTGTGCCGCAGCCGGTCCTCGAGATCGACGGTGTCGATCACGGTGCGGAACCACCCGGCGTCGGGCTTGCGGCCGGCGATCGCCAACGGGAGGAGGATGTTCTCCTCGGCGGTCATCGTGGGCACCAGGTTGAACGACTGGAAGATGAAGCCGATCTGGTCACGTCGGAGCAGGGTGAGCTCCTTGTCCTTCATGGCGGTGAGCTCGCTGTCGCCGATGTGCACCGAGCCGCTGTCGGCGGTGTCCAGCGCGGCACAGCAGTGCATGAGGGTGGACTTGCCGGAGCCGCTGGGGCCCATCACTGCGGTGAACTCCCCGTCGGCCAGGTCGAGGGTGACGTCGTCCAGGGCCCGCACGAGCGCCTGCCCCACGCCATAGGTCTTGGTGAGGTTGGCGACCCGCGCCGCCGGTGCTCCGGTCCCGTTGGTCATGGCACCAACCTAGGTGACCCCACCCCCGCCGAGTCACGGGATTATCCGCCGGTCACCCCTGAGCGGACCCCGGTCCTTCCCTGATGCCCGGATTCGCTCCGGAACCAGGCGCTCAGGGCCGTACGACGCCGTGGTCGGTGTCGTAGGTGTCACCGGTGAGCTTCGTCTTCGCGAAGCTGATGAGGGACGCGACCTTGCCGCCGGGGGTGTCCCAGTACTCCCCCTCCTCGACGGTGACCCTGACCAGCACCGCGTCGGGGTCCTCGGGGCCACCCGGCAGCCACGCCTCGGCGAACGTGTTCCACAGCTCCTCGAGCTTCGCGCGGTCGTCGACCACCTCGGCGGTGCCGGTGAGCGCCACCCAGGCGTCACGCGAGGAGAAGGTGAGCGCGACCCGGGGCTCGACCTGGATGTCGGCGACGTGGTTGGTGTCGCGGGCCGCGATGAACCACATCTCGGCGTCCGGCTCGACCTCCTGCCGGGCCATCGGGACGCTGCGGATGCCGGCACCGCCGAACGTGGTCAGCATCGCGATCGGCATGTCCCTCATCAGCTCGACCAGGTGGGCGCGGGTATCGGTGTCGGTCATGGGCTTCTCCTCGAGTGGGGCTGGTCGTAGGCGGCTCGACGGCGGCCGTGCTCGGATCGTCGGGTCCGCCCTGGAGGCGTACCCACTGCGCCGGCGGGCACGCGGTCCGGCCACCGCAACACCCCGCGGTGTCGAACATCTGTTCGATCCGTTTGCTAGGCTGGCGTCGTGGAGTTCCAGGCGAACCTCTTCGACACCGCGGTCGCCCCGTCACTGGGGCCGTTGGCCACCGCCCGGCGTACGCCGCTCGCGCGCGGCGCGTGGGTCGACGTACGACCCAACTGGGTCGGGGGCGCCGACCCGGTGCTCTCCGCGCTGGTCGAGGACGTCCCCTGGCGGGCGGAGCGTCGCGAGATGTGGGACCAGGTGGTCGACGTGCCGCGGCTGGTGCACACCTACGGCGCGGGTCAGGCGCTCCCCCACCCGATGCTCGAGGACGCGCGGCTGGCGCTGTCGGCGCACTACCTGCCCGAGCTGGGCGAGCCGTTCGTGAGCGCGGGGTGCTGCTTCTACCGCGACGGCCGCGACTCGGTGGCCTGGCACGGCGACACCATCGGCCGCGGCAAGCGCGAGGACACCATGGTCGCGATCGTGTCCTTCGGCGATCCCCGGAGGCTGATGCTCCGTCCGCGCGGCGGCGGCTCGTCGATCGCGTTCACGATGGGCCACGGCGACCTGCTGGTGATGGGCGGCTCCTGCCAGCGGACCTGGGAGCACGCCGTACCCAAGACCGCGCACGCCGGCCCCCGCATCTCCGTGCAGTTCCGCCCCCGCAACGTCCTCTGACTCCGACACCCCCGTCGCCCGCCGAGGTGTGCGTTCTTGCGCGCCGAGGTGTGCGTTCTTGCGCGCCGAGGTGTGACTTCTTGCGCAGGGACCGCAAGAAGTCACACCTCGGACGACAAGAAGTCACACCTCGTCGGGGGTGCGGCGGCGCTTGCGGCGGGAGCGGAGGCACTGGAGAGCGAACAGCGCGGCGAGGGCGCCGGCGGCCTGTCTCCAGTAGGACTTGAGCAGCACCGGCAGCACGGTCGCGCCCAGGTTGAGCGAGTCGCTCGGGTCCGCCCTGCGTGCCCCGGAGACACCGCCGGAGCGCGTGGTCCGGGCGTTGGCGGCCCCCACGGCCCCGGCATCGGACCCGGCATCGGTCCTGCTGCTCCCGGCGCCGGTCCCGGACGCGGCGGCACCCGGCGCGCCGCCGGAGAGCTGGTCCTGGACGTCGTCACCGGAGCGGGCGTCGGCGCCGGACGCCTCGTCGGCGCCAGCGTCGCCGACCACGAAACGCTCCTCGAGACACGCCACGAACTGCCCGAGCAGCTTGTCGGAGACGTCCTGCATCACCCCGCGGCCGAACTGCGCCGGCTTGCCGGTGATCGCCAGGTCGGTGACCACCGTGACCTCGGTGGAGCCGTCGGTCTCCTCCATGCTGAGCGTGACGTGGGCGCCGGCGGTGCCGTTGCCACGCTTGTCCTTGCCCTTGGCGTCGACGACGAAGCGGTGCGCCTCCTCGTCCTTCTCCACGAACCTGCCCGATCCGTTGTAGACCAGCGCGATCGGACCGAGCTTGACCTTGCACGACCCGGAGAAGGAGTCGCCGTCGAACTCGGTCAGCGTGGCACCGGGGAAGCACTCCGCCAACGACCCGATGTCGTTGAAGTGCGACCAGGTCTCCTCGACGCCGAGCGGGACGGTGAAGGTGTGGGTCAGATCCATCCGGTCATCCTCCCGCGGCAGCGAGCACCGCGCGCCGGGTCAGCACCGTCGCCAGGTGGCGCCGGTAGTCGCTGTCACCGTTGAGGTCCGAGGGCGGGTTGGTGCCCTCGGCCGCCGCCGCCGCGGCCCGGCGTACGGCGTCCTCGGACGCGGGCTGCCCGACCAGCGCCTGCTCCACCGCGGTCGCCCGCAGCGGCGTCGAGCCCATGTTGGTCAGCCCGATCCGCGCCTCGGAGATCGAGCCACCCTCGGCCCTGACCGTGGCGGCGACCGCCACGATCGGCCACTGGTGGGCGACGCGCACGAACTTCTCGTAGTGCGCACCCCAACCGGTGTGCTTGGGGATCCGCACCTCGGTGAGCAGCTCGCCCTCCGCGATGGCGGTCTCGAACAGGTCGACGAAGAAGGCGTCGGCCCCGACCGTCCGGGTGCCGGAGGAGCCGGCGATCACGAACTCCGCCCCGAGCGCCAGCGCCGGCGCTCCCAGGTCACCGGCGGGATCGGCGTGCGCGAGTGCCCCACCGAACGTGCCCCGGTGCCGGATCTGCGCGTCGGCGAGGTGCTCGACGGCCTTGGTGAGGAGGTTCGCGTGCTCGGCGACCAACGGGTCGCTGAGCACGTCCGCGTGCGTCGTCATCGCGCCGATGACGATCGCGTCGCCGTCGTCGCGGATGCCGCGCAGGGCGTCGATCCTGCCGAGGTCGATGACCATCTCGGGCGCGTTGAGCCGCATCCGGAGCACCGGCAGCAGGCTCTGCCCGCCGGCGATCACCTTGGCGTCGTCACCGTGCTCGGCGAGCGCGGCCAGCGCGTCCTCGACCGAGGTCGGTGCGAGGTAGTCGAACTGTGCGGGGATCATGCGGGGCCCCCGTTCGAAGCGCAGCGCGGCGAGCACGTGCATGGGGTGCGGGTCACTGGTTTCCTCCCTCGTCGGTCGCGCCGGCCGTTCGGTCGGTCGTGCCTTCCATCCCGGTGGACGGGTCGAAGTGCGGCGCGGCCGCACCCTCGGTCTGGTCGTCGCCGCCGCGGCCCACGCCGTTGACGGCCTTCCACACCCGCTCGGGCGTGCACGGCATCTGGACGTCGTTGACGCCGAGGTGCCGGATCGCGTCGACGACCGCGTTGACCACGGCCGGCGTGGAGGCGATGGTGCCGGCCTCGCCGACGCCCTTGGTGCCGAGCGTGTTGGTCAGCGACGGCGTCGTGGTGTGCTCGACCTCGAAGCTGATCGTGTCGGCCGCCGTGGGCACCAGGTAGTCCACGAAGGAGCCCGAGACCAGCGTCCCGGCGTCGTCGTACACCGCCTCCTCCCAGAGGGCCTGGGCGATGCCCTGCACCAGCCCGCCGTGCACCTGTCCGGCCACGATCAGCGGGTTGATGATGTTGCCGATGTCGTCGCAGCAGACGTACTTCCGCATCGTCACCTGCCCGGTCTCGGTGTCGACCTCCATCGCGCAGAGGTGCGTGCCGTGCGGGTAGTTGAAGTTGACCGGGTCGTACGTCGCGTCGGAGTCCAGCGAGGGCTCGACGCCGTCGGGCAGGTCGTGGGCGGTGAAGACGGCGGTCGCGATGTCACCGATGGCCATCCCCTGGTCGGTGCCCTTGACCGTGAACCTGCCGCCGCCGAACTCCAGGTCGTCGACGGACGCCTCGAGCTGGTGGGCGGCGATCGGCCGCGCCTTCTCGATGACCTTGTCGACCGCCTTGACCAGCGCCTCGCCACCGACGACCAGCGACCGCGAGCCATAGGTGTCCAGGCCCTTGTGCGCGATCGCGGTGTCGCCGTGCAGCACCTCGATGTCCTCGAAGGCGATCCCGAGCCGGTCGGCGACGATCTGGCTGAACGCCGTCTCGTGGCCCTGGCCGTGCGCGGAGGCGCCGGTGATCACCTCGACCTTGCCGGTGGCCAGCATCCGCACACTCGCGTGCTCCCAGCCGCCGGCGCCGTAGTCGAGCGAGCCGAGCACCCGCGAGGGCGCCAGGCCGCACATCTCGGTGAACGTGGACACGCCGATGCCCAGCTGGACGCTGTCACCCGCGTCCCGGCGGCGCTGCTGCTCGGCGCGCAGCTCGTCGTAGCCGAAGACCTCCTTGGCCTTGGCCGTGGCCGCCTCGTAGTTGCCGGAGTCGTACTCCAGGCCGGCGACCGAGGTGAACGGGAACTCCTCGTGCTTGATCCAGTTCTTCTCCCGGACCACGAACGGGTCGACGCCCAGCTCGGCGGCCAGCTCGTCCATCAGCCGTTCGATGGCGTACGTCGCCTCCGGCCGGCCGGCGCCACGGTAGGCGTCGGTCCAGGTCTTGTTGGTGAGCACCGTCTGCACGTTGAACTGGTAGGCCGGGAACTTGTAGATCGAGTTGTACATGAACGCGCCGAGCACCGGTATGCCGCCGCCGATCAGCGAGATGTAGGCGCCGAGGTCCGCGGTCAGCTCGACCTTCAGGCCGGTCACGGTGCCGTCCTTCTCGGCCGACAGCGTCAGCTTCTGCCACTGGTCGCGGCCGTGGTGGCCCGCCATCAGCGACTCCGAGCGGGTCTCGGTGTACTTCACCGGCCTGCCCAGCCGCCGGGCCAGCGCCACCGCGATCCATTCCTCGGGAGTGGTCTGCAGCTTGCCCCCGAAGCCACCGCCGACGTCCGGCGCGATCACCCGGAGCTTGGACTCCGGGATGCCGGTGGTCGCGGCCAGCGCGAAGCGGAGGATGTGCGGGATCTGGGTGGCCGACCAGACGGTCAGCTGCTCGCCGGTCGGGTCGACGACCACGGACCGCGGCTCCATGAAGGCCGGGATCAGCCGCTGCTGGCGGTACTCCCGCTCGATGACGATGCCGTCACCCCGGGCCTTGTCGATGGCCTCGTCGACGTTGCCGCCGGTGCCGGCCGCGGCGGAGTCGAAGGTCCACAGCGCCGACTTGTTGGTGCCGAGGTCGGGGTGCGCGAGCACCTCGTCGGTCGCGGCCTTCTTGAGGTCGATGACGGCCGGCAGCTCGTCGTACTCCACGTCGACCAGCTCGGCCGCGTCACGCGCCGCCGCGGCGGTGCGGGCCGCGACCACGGCGACGACCTCGCCCGCGAAGGCCACGCGGTCGGTGGGGATCGGCAGGTGGGTGGGCGCCTTCTGGTCCGGCGAGATCGGCCAGGCGTTGATGAGGACGCCCTGCTCCTCCGCGATGTCCTTGCCGGTGAGCACGGCCACGACGTTGGGCGAGGCCTTCGCCTCCTCGACGCCGATCGAGGTGATCGTCGCGTGGGCGAAGGGGCTGCGCACCATCGCGAGGTGCAGCATGCCCGGGAGCGTGAGGTTGTCGGTCCAGCGCGTGCGACCGGTGATCAGCCGCTGGTCCTCCTTGCGGCGCCGGTCCCGCCCGATCTCCTTGGCGGCGGTGGGGTTCTCGTCGGTGATGGTCACTGGGCACCCCCGGCGGCGGTCTGAACCGCCCTGACGATGTTGTGGTAGCCGGTGCAGCGACAGAGGTTGCCCTCGATGCCGACCCGGATCTCTTCCTCGGACGGGTTCGGGTTGTCGTTGAGGACGTCGATGCTCTGCATGATCATCCCGGGGGTGCAGAAGCCGCACTGGAGCGCGTGGCACTCGCGGAAGGCCTCCTGCATGGGGTGCAGCTGACCGTCCGTGGCCAGTCCCTCGATGGTCGTGACCTCGTGCCCGTCGACCTGCACGGCCAGCACGTTGCACGACTTCACGCTCCTGCCGTCGAGGTGGACGGTGCAGGCTCCGCAGTTGCTGGTGTCACACCCGATCACGGTGCCGGTCTTGCCGAGCTTCTCGCGGAGGTACTGCACCAGCAGCATGCGCGGCTCGACGTCGTCGGAGACGGCGTCTCCGTCGACGGTGAGTTGGATCTTGGTCATGGAGGCTCTCCCGGGTGTCTGTGACGGTCCGATGGAGCCGACGCTAGGCGCCCGAGGTTGGTGAAAGGTTGGTCATTTCGTGACCCGGGTCACACGCCGGGTCCGGGCGTGCCGTCAGCGCGCGAGGAGGGTCGCCGGCTCAGCGGCGGGCTCCTCGACCGGGGTGCCGGCCCGGGGTGGCCGCAGCGCGACCAGCGCCCCCGCCAGGAGCAGCACCCCGCCGGCCAGCTCGGCGGCGTTCGGCCGGTCGCCGAGCAGCAGCCAGGCCGCGGCCATGGCGACGACCGGGGCGACCAGCACCCACGGCACCACCGCGGACGAGCGGTTCCGGGAGAGCAGGGAGTTGAAGATGCCGTAGCCGACCAGCGAGGCCAGCACCGCGGTGTACGCCGTGGAGGCGGCCGCCTGCCAGGAGAACCCGGCCAGGGCCGCCCCCACCTCGGCCGGGCCGTCGAGCGCCAGGGACAGCGCCAGCAGCGGAACCGGGACCACCACCGCCGACCAGACGGTGAGGGAGAGGCCGCCGGCGACGCCGGACGCACGAGAGAGGACATTGCCGATCCCCCAGCTGAGCGCCCCGGCCAGGCAGAGCAGCAGCGCCAGCAGCGACGTCTCGCCACCCCGTCCGGTCGCCACGACGAGGAGACCGGCAGAGCCGACCGCGATGCCGGCGACCTGGGCCACCGTCGGCACCTCACGAAGGGCAGCCGCCGCGATCACCACGGTGAAGACGACCTGGGCCTGCAGGACCAGCGCGGCCAGGCCGGGCGGCATCCCGGCGTGGAGGGAGGCGTAGAGGAAGCCGAACTGGCCCATCGACATGAACACCCCGACCAGCACCACCGGGCGCCAGCCGACCTGGGGACGCGGGACCAGGAAGACCGCCGGCACCACCACGGCGGCGAACCGGATCGCGGCGAAGAGCAACGGCGGGACGCCGTCCATCCCCCAGTCGATCACCACGAAGTTGAGACCCCAGACGACCGCGACCAGGGCAGCGAGGAGCGAGTCGCGGGGGGACATGCGTCCCAGTCTGACCGAGACCACCATGAAGGACCAGCGAATGAATCGCGGCAGCATGATGTAGCGTTGCTACATGATCGACCTGACGTCCCTCGTGTCGCTGCGCGCCGTCGACCGGCACGGCTCGGTCATCGCGGCCGCGGAGATGCTCGGCTTCACCCCCAGCGCGGTGTCCCAGCAGGTCAAGCGTCTCGAGCGCCAGGTCGGCGTCCCGCTGCTCGAACGGGTGGGGCGCGGGGTGATGCTCACCGGCCCCGGTCGACAGCTCGTCGACGACGGCAGCCGGCTGCTGGGGGACCTCGAGCAGATCGAGGCGGGGCTGCACCAGACGGCCGGCACCGTGTCCGGCCGGCTGCGGCTGGCGGCGTTCTCGACCGCAGTGCGCGGGCTGGTCGCCCCGGCGCTGCGTCCCCTGCTCGACGCCCACCCCGACCTCGCGCTGACGATCTCCGAGCGCGAGCCGTGGGACACCGTCGACCTGGTCGCCGAGGGGCATGTCGACGTCGGGCTGGTGCACAGCTGGGGCGACGTCCCGCTGGCCGTGCCCGGGCACCTGGCCTCCACCGTCATCGCGCACGACGTCGCGGACGTGCTCGCCCCGACCGGGCATCCCCTCGCCGGTCGCGACCGGGTCACCCCCCGCGACCTCGTCGACGAGGCCTGGATCGCCACCCCGGAGGGCACCATCTGCCGGCAGTGGCTGCTCCGGATGTACGACGGCACCGGGCGGCTGCCGAACGTCGCCCACGTCTCGATGGAGTTCGCCTCCCACACCGCGCTGGTGCGGGCCGGTCTCGGCATCGCGCTGGTCCCCCGTCTCGGCCGGGGCGAGCTCCCGGACGGCGTGGTGGCGGTGCCCGCGCACGACCCGGTGCCCACCCGGCAGATCAGCGTGCTGCACCGCCGGAGCATGGCCGACTCCCCCGCCGTGCGCGCCCTGGTCGCCGCGCTCGGGGGCTGAGCTCTCAGCGGGCCGCCGCGAGTCGGCCCTTGAGCAGCGCCTTGGCCGGGTGCACCCGCGGTCCGAGGGCGGTGAGGGCCGCCTCCAGCACCTCGGTGTCGTAGGGCGCGAACTCGCCGTACCGCAGCACCGCCTCGGGACGGGGGTCGGCGAGCAGTGCCTCCCGGACCGCGACCGCGACGTAGTCGGCCAGCTCGGTCAGCGCCGGGGAGTTGGTGCCGGGCAGCAGGTCGCCGCCGTACGCCGCCACCGCCGCGCCGACGTCGCCACGGCGGAGCAGGTCGAGCACGGTCTCGACGTCGGTGGTCAGCGGCATCATCAACCGGTAGGGGCGGGAGGCGAGCTGGCCCCCGAGCGCCGAACGGAGGTGCGACACCTCCGCCTTGAGCGTGGAGAGCGTCACCGAGTGGTCGCCGTAGAGCATCGCGTGCAGCTGCTCCGACGACAGCCCCTCGGCGTGCAGGGCCAGCAGCGCCAGGATCTCGGTCTGTCGACGGTTGAGCAGCAGCCGCTCACCGTCCATCCAGGCCTGGGCGGTGCCGAGCAGGGACAGCGCCAGCCCCGGCTCGAGGCGGGCCCGCGCCATCGGCGACGCCTCGGCGTACGCCCGTGAGTGCGGCATCGCGGTCTCGATCAGTCGCGCCATCACGCGCGCGGTCGCGAGCCCGATCGGGTGGGTCCGGTCCCAGGTGGTGGAGAGGTCGATGACACCGAGCTGGCGCCCGGTGACCGGGTCGTGCACGGGCGCCGCCCAGCAGACCCAGTTGTGCACGATCGGCGCGAAGTGCTCGGCGCTGAAGACCATCGAGGGGGCGTTCGACCGGTTGGCCAGGTCGAGGGCGTTGGTGCCCACGGAGGTGTCGTCCCAGCGGCCGCCCGCGACGAAGTTGACGGTCTCCGCCTTGCGACGCATCACCCGGCCGCCGTAGGTCCACAGGATCCGGGTCTCGGCGTCGGTGACCGCGATGACGAGGTCGCCGTCCTCGGCGGTGCGGCGGAGCTCGGCCTCCACCCGCTCGACCGCGGTCTGGAGCGGGGAGTCCTGCCAGAGGGCGCGGGTGTCGGACTCGTCGGCGAGCGGCGCCTCGGTCATGTCCATCGAGACGTGCGGCTCGGAGCGCTGCCAGGAGTCGAGGATCTCGGGCCGCACCAGCCGGGTCGCGTCGTCGCCGTGCTCGACGAAGGCGGTCCACGCGCGCACGGCTTCGAGCCTCCGGTCGTGCAGCGCGTCCTGCGGTCCGCTCATACCGCTCCCCTCAGGTGATGTCCGACACGGTAGCCCGACCGTCCCCGGCCCGACACCCCGAGCAGACCGGTCAGCCACGCAGCTCGCGGCGCAGGAACGCGACGGTCCGGCGCATCGAGTCCGACCACTGCGGACCGAACGCGTGCTGCTCGCCCTCGTAGACCTCCAGCCGGGAGCGGACTCCCGCGTCGCGCAGCAGCCCCTGGGTGGTGCGCGACCAGGCGATCGGGCAGGTGTCGTCGAGGGTGCCGTGGTGCAGCAGCACCGGGGCCGTGATCCGGTCGAAGTGGCTGCGCGCGGACAGGCCCCGGTAGAACCCGGGCTCCTCGCGCGGCGTGCCGAACTCGTCGAAGAAGGCCGCGGCGGCGTCCGGCCGCTCCCGGCGGGTCCACCGGTCGAAGTTGTCGAGGAACCGGGAGCTGACGGAGGCGAAGACGACTCCCGCCCGGACCAGCCCGGGCTTGGCGACGAGCGCGTTGAGGGTGACGCCTCCACCCATGGACCGGCCGAGCATCGCCACCCGGTCGCGGTCGACGTACGCCTCCTTCTTCAGCGACTGCACGGCGTTGATCGTGTCGCGGGTGTAGCCGAGGCGGGTCTCGCGGCTGAGCGGCGACGCCGGGTCGGAGGCGGCGTGCCCGCGGTAGTCGGTGTGCAGCACCACGAACCCCGCGCGGGCCAGGTGGTCCTGCTCGCGCGACAGCCCCTGGCCGGTGACGTAGCTCGACGGCTCGATGTAGCCGTGGTTGAGCACCACGGCAGGGAACGGGCCCGTGCCGGTCGGGACCAGCAGGATGCCGGAGACGCGGAGGTCGCCGCTGGGGTAGGTCACCTCGTAGCGTGCGTAGGCGTCGGTGGTGAGCTGGCGGCGCTCGCGGCGCACGGCGCCGCCCGGGAGCCGCTCGCGCATCAGCGCGGCCAGGGACACCGCGTTACGGACCGGAGGCAGGTCGCTGGTCGGGTCGGGCTGCTCGGTCGACTCCTCACCGGGAGGGGCGGTCGGGCTGCCCGTCGGGCCGTCGGTCTCGTCCGGTGGCCCACTGCTCGCCGCGGCACCGGACCCGTCGTCGGTGTCGGTCGACGACCCGTCAGAGCAGCCGACGAGCAGGGTGAGGGCGGCGACCGCGGTCACCGCCCGGAACGCGGGCTCCCGCCTCATCGCGGCTTCGAGCCGTCGCCGCCGGGCTCCTCCCGTCGGATCTCGTCGGCGTGGTGGATGCGGCCGTCGGTGCCGGCCAGCCGTCGGCCCGAGCCACCCCACTGCGCGGCGATGATCTCGGCGGCGATGCTCACCGCGGTCTCCTCCGGGGTGCGGGCGCCGAGGTCGAGTCCGATCGGCGAGGACAGCCGGGCCAGGTGCTCCTCGGACAGGCCCTCCTCGCGGAGTCGCTCCAGCCGGTCGTCGTGGGTGCGTCGCGATCCCATCGCGCCGACGTAGGCCACCTCGGGCAGGCGGAGGGCGACCTCGAGCAGGGGTACGTCGAACTTCGGGTCGTGGGTGAGCACGCAGATGGCGGTCCGCCGGTCGATCCGGCCGGCCTCGACCTCGGCGTCGAGGTAGCGGTGCGGCCAGTCGACGACCACCTCGTCCGCCTCGGGGAAGCGGGACGCGGTGGCGAACACGGGCCGGGCGTCGCAGACCGTGACGTGGTAGCCGAGGAACGCGCCGACCCGGGCGACGGCCGCGGCGAAGTCGATGGCGCCGAAGACCAGCATCCGGGGCTTGGGGGCGAAGGCCCAGACGAAGACCCGCATGCCCTCGCCGCGGCGTTCGCCGTCGGGGCCGTAGGACAGCACCTCGCTGCGACCGAGCGCCAGCAGGCCGAGCGCGTCGTCGTGGATCGCGTCGTCGATCCGCTCGCTGCCCAGGCTGGCGCTCGCCGAGTGTCCCGGGCGCAGCACCGCGCGGCGGCCCAGCCTGGCGGGGTCGGGGTGCTCGATGACGGTGGCCACGGCGACGGCGCGTCCCGCCTCGACGTCGGCGGCGATCTCGGCGAGCTCGGGGAAGGTCTCGCGGTTCACCTTCTCGACGTAGACGTCGAGGATGCCGCCGCAGGTCAGCCCGACCGCGAACGCGTCGTCGTCGGAGACGCCGTACCGCTGCAGGACCGGGGTGCCGGTGCCGACCACGTCGGTCCCGAGCTCGTAGACCGCGCCCTCGACGCAGCCGCCGGAGACCGAGCCGACCGCCTCACCGTCGGGCCCGACGATCATCGACGCACCGGGCGGGCGCGGGGCGGACTGGAAGGTCGCGACCACGGTGCCGAGACCGACGGTCTGCCCCTGACGCCACCAGGCGAGCAGCTCGGGCAGCACCTCACGCATCCCGGACCACCTCCACCAGTGCCGCGAACGTCGCCAGCGAGTGCCCGGCCAGGAAGTCGTCGACGTGGGGCAGCGCCGCGACCACGCCCGCCTGGAGCGGCTGGTAGCCGATCTTGCCGCGGTGCGGGTTGACCCACACCACCCGGTGCGCCATCCGGTGCAGCCGGGCCATCTGGGAGGCCAGCAGCGTCGGGTCCCCCCGCTCCCAGCCGTCGCTGAACACCACGACGACGGCGCCGCGGGCCAGGCCGCGCTGGCCCCAGCGGTCCAGGAAGGCCTTGAGGTTCTCGCCGAGCCGGGTGCCACCGGCCCAGTCGGGCACGGTCTCCCCGGCGGCGATCAGCGCCCGCTCGGGGTCGCGGATCCGCAGCGCCCGGGTGACGTGGGTGAGCCGGGTGCCGAGGGTGAAGGCCTCCACCCCGCCGCGGCCGCCGGCGGTCACCACGAAGCGGTGCGCGAGCCGCAGCAGCGCGTCGGCGTACTTGCTCATCGAGCCGGACACGTCGACCAGCAGCACCACCCGTCGCGGGCGGGTGCCGCGGCGGCGCCACTCGACCGGGCCGGGCTCCCCCATCCGGCGCAGCGTGGTGCGCAGCGTCCGATGGGCGTCGACCTCGCCCCGGCGCCAGGGGGTACGCCGGTGCGCGCGGCGCAGCGGGGCACCCGGGTGCAGCGCCGAGAACATCGCGGCCAGGGCGGCCTTCTGGGCGCCGGAGACCTCGGCGATGTCGCGGTGCCGGAGCACCTCGGCGGCGCTGGCCAGCGCGGCGACGGTGTCGGTGTCGTCGTCCGGGCCCGAGCCCGCGCGCTCGTCCTCGGGGAGCGCGGCCTGCACGAGCTCGGTCTGCTGGGTGGGCTGCTGGCTGCGCGGCAACCCCTCCCTGGCCAGGAACCACGCGTCGAAGACCTGGTCGTAGCGGGCCAGGTCGTCGGGGCAGCCGCAGAGCGTGGCCCGGCCGGCCCAGTACGTCGCCTGCCGGTCGCCGAGGTCGACCAGGGCCGCGGCCTCGAGCCAGGTGTGGGACCGGTCGAGGGTGACCGGCACCCCGGCGGCCCGCAGTGCGCGGGCGAAGCCGAGCAGCACCTCGTCGGGCTCGTGGCGGGTCGCGGCGGTCATCTCAGAGCGCCAGCATCCGGTCGAGGGCGTGCTTGACGCGCTCGGCGTCGTCGCGGTACTTCACCACCGCACCGAGGGTCGCTGAGGCGGTGGCCAGGTCGAGCTCGGTGGCGCCGAGACGCTCCAGCGCCCGTGCCCAGTCGAGCGTCTCCGCGACGCCGGGCGGCTTGAGCAGGTCGTCGCGGGCCCGCAGGTCCTGGACCACGCGGACCACCTGCGCGGCCAGGTGCGCGGACACCTCGGGCGCCCGCCTCCGGACGATCTCGAGCTCGCGGTCGAGACCGGGGTGGTCGATCCAGTGGTAGAGGCAGCGTCGCTTGAGGGCGTCGTGCAGCTCCCGGGTCCGGTTGGAGGTCAGCACCACGACGGGCGGCGTCACCGCGGTGACCGTGCCGAGCTCGGGGATGGTCACCTGGTAGGTCGACAGCACCTCGAGCAGGAACGCCTCGAACTCGTCGTCGGCGCGGTCGACCTCGTCGACGAGCAGCACCGCGGGGCTCTGCCGCAGCGCCTGCAGCACCGGCCGGGCCAGCAGGAACCGCTCGTCGTACAGGCTCTTCTCGGCCTCCTCGATGTCCGGGCCGCCACCGACCGCCTCGAGCGCCCGCAGGTGCAGGATCTGGCGGGGGAAGTCCCAGTCGTAGAGCGCCTGGCTGGCGTCGATGCCCTCGTAGCACTGCAGCCGGATCAGCGGCCAGCCCGAGGCCTCGGCGAGCGCCTCCGCGAGCGCGGTCTTGCCGGTGCCGGGCTCACCCTCGAGCAGCAGCGGTCGCTGCATCCTCAGGGCCAGGAAGGCAACGGTCGAGAGGGCGTCGTCGGAGAGGTAACCGGTGCTGCCGAGCAGGCGCGCGACGTCGGCCGGCCCGGTCAGGTCGTCGACGTCCATGTCCCCACGCTACTGACGGCGAGGTTGGCCGAAGGTTGGCGTGTCCCTGTCCGCGCCCGTGGCGAGGTCGCCGCACTCCACCAGGACCGGCTCGTACGCCGCGAGGTAGTCGCGGGCACCCCGGTCGCCGCGGGCGGTGTCGGCCACCCCGGCCCAGTGGTCCCGCCCGAGCAGCACCGGGTGCCCCGGGGTGCCGTCGTACGCCGCCCGACGCAGGGTCGCGGCGTCGACCGGGGCGGTGAGCACGCGACGTACGACCGCGGGCCCGACGTCGGGCAGGTCGACGAGGGAGACGAGGACCGCGCTCGGGCCACTCGTCCCGTCCAGCGACCGCAGCCCGGCCCGCAGCGAGGCACCCATGCCCTCGGCCCAGTCCTCGGCGACCACCTGACCCACCTCGATGCCGGCCTCGGCCAGCAGCGCGGCGGCCTCGGCGGCGCCGGCGCCGAGGACCACGGTCACCTCCGGGCAGCCGCCGGCCTGGAGGGCGTCGACGGCCCGGGTGAGCCAGCCGTCGACGAGCGCCTTGGGCATCCCCATCCGGGTGCCGGCGCCCGCGGCGAGCAACAGTCCGTGCGCGTGCATTCTTTCAGCGTAGGGCGGAGCGGTTATTCTGGTGGCCGCAGAGGGGTAGTGCGCGTCAGTGGTGGGGTGGCGTGCGTCGATCGACGCACACCCCGGAGCACCCATGACCACCCTCTCGCCGACACCGGCGACCTCCGCCGCCCCGACGGCACGGACCACCTTCGGCACCCTCGCACGGGCCACCGACCGCAGCTTCCTGGCCCTCGGAGCCGCCGCGCGACTGCCCACCGCGATGCTGCCGCTGGGCATCCTGCTGTACGTCGCCGACCGGACCGGCTCCTTCGCCTCCGGAGGCCTGGCGGTCGCCGCGCTGAGCATCGGCGGCGGACTCGGCGGGCCGCTGGTGGGCGCGGCCGCGGACCGGTTCGGCCAGCGGCCGGTGCTGCTCGGCGCCACGCTGGTGCAGGTGCTCGGCATCACCGCGTTCCTGGCGCTGAGTGGCCTGGCGTCGGCGCCGGCGACCCTCGCCCTCGCCGCCGTCGTCGGTCTCGCCAACCCGCAGGCCGGGGCGATGGCCCGCAGCCGCTGGGCGGCCACGGCGCGACGGCGCAGCGACCGGCACTCGTTCACGGCCACCGCGATGGCCTACGAGGGAGCGGTCGACGAGTCGTCCTTCGTGGCCGGACCGGTGCTGGTCAGCTCGATCGCCGCGCTCGCCTCACCGACCCTCGGCCTGGTCCTCGCCCTGCTGGTGGCCGTCGTGGGGCAGGGCGGCTACGCGCTGCACCCCAGCGCGCTGCCCGGTCGGGCGGTGGGCCGCGCCGCACCCGAGGGTCACGTGTCCGCGCCGCTGCCGTGGGGTCACCTGGCCGGGCTGATGGTGGCGATGGCCGCCGTCGGGCTGGTCTTCGGTGCCTCGCAGACCGGGGTGGCCGCGCGCCTCGACGGCCTCGGGCGGGACGAGCTGACCGGACCCGTCTACGCGCTGATGGGCGTCGGGTCGGCGGTCGCCGGGCTGCTCACCACCCGGTTGCCGCGCGGCTTCGGCCTCGCCGCCCGGATCGCCGCGGGGGGCGCCGGGCTGGTGCTCGCCGGCCTGCTCCTGGCCTGGGCGACCGCGCCCCTCGCGCTCGCCGGGGCCTGCCTGGTCGCGGGCGTCGCGCTGGCGCCGGCGCTGATCAGCTCGTTCTCGCTGGCCGAGCGGGCCGCCCCGCACGGCTGGGGCACCACGATGATGACCACCCTGGCGACCGCCAACGTCGTCGGCGTCGCGGCCGGCGCCGCGGTCACCGGGCTGCTGGTCGACCGGGTCTCCCCCGCGGCCGGGCTGCTGGTGGTCTCGGCGGCGGGCGTGCTGGTGCTGGCCGGCGGACTCGCCTCCTGGCTGGTCCCCCACCGCGTCGACTGATCGGCGGGCCTCGTCGGGGCACGCAGAAGGGCCCCGGTCCGCAGACCGGGGCCCTTCCGTGAGGCGACTGAGCCGAGGCTCAGGCAGCGTGGATCAGAAGTCCATGCCGCCCATGCCGCCGGACGGGTCGCCGCCACCCATGGGGGCGGCCTTCTCCGGCTTGTCGGCCACGACGGCCTCGGTGGTGAGGAACAGCGCGGCGATCGACGCGGCGTTCTGCAGCGCCGAGCGCGTCACCTTGGCGGGGTCGATGATGCCTTCGGCGATCATGTCGACGTATTCGCCGGTGGCCGCGTTGAGACCGTGACCCGGGGTCAGGTTGCGCACCTTCTCCGCCACGACGCCGCCCTCGAGGCCGGCGTTGATCGCGATCTGCTTGAGCGGGGCCTCGATCGCGACCTTCACGATGTTGGCACCGGTGGCCTCGTCACCCTGGAGGTCGAGCTTGACGAACGCCTCCACGGCGGCCTGCACCAGGGCGACGCCGCCGCCGGCGACGATGCCCTCCTCGACGGCCGCCTTCGCGTTGCGAACGGCGTCCTCGATGCGGTGCTTGCGCTCCTTGAGCTCGACCTCGGTGGCCGCACCGACCTTGATCACCGCGACACCGCCGGCCAGCTTGGCCAGGCGCTCCTGCAGCTTCTCGCGGTCGTAGTCGGAGTCCGACTTCTCGATCTCGGCACGGATCTGGTTGACGCGACCGTTGATCTGGTCGGCGTCGCCCGCGCCCTCGACGATGGTGGTCTCGTCCTTGGTGATGACGACCTTGCGGGCCTGGCCGAGCATCTCGATGCCGGTCGACTCCAGCTTGAGGCCGACCTCCTCCGAGATGACCTGGCCGCCGGTCAGGATCGCGATGTCCTGCAGCATGGCCTTGCGACGGTCACCGAAGCCCGGCGCCTTGACGGCGACGGACTTGAAGGTGCCACGGATCTTGTTGACGACCAGCGTGCTGAGCGCCTCGCCGTCGACGTCCTCGGCCAGGATCAGCAGCGGCTTGCCGGACTGCATGATCTTCTCGAGCAGCGGCAGCAGGTCCTTGACGTTCGAGACCTTCGAGTTCGCGATCAGGATGTAGGGGTCCTCGAGGACCGTCTCCATCCGCTCGGGGTCGGTGACGAAGTACGCCGAGATGTAACCCTTGTCGAAGCGCATCCCCTCGGTCAGCTCGAGGTCGAGCCCGAAGGTGTTCGACTCCTCGACGGTGATGACGCCTTCCTTGCCGACCTTGTCCATCGCCTCGGCGATGATGTCGCCGACGGTCGAGTCCGCGGCGGAGATCGAGGCGGTCGCCGCGATCTGCTCCTTGGTCTCGATGTCGATGGCCATGCCGGACAGCTGCTCGGAGACAGCGGACACGGCGGCCTCGATGCCACGCTTGAGGCTCATCGGGTTGGCACCGGCGGCCACGTTGCGCAGGCCCTCGCGGACCATCGCCTGGGCCAGCACGGTGGCGGTGGTGGTGCCGTCGCCAGCGACGTCGTCCGTCTTCTTGGCGACCTCCTTGACGAGCTCGGCACCGATCTTCTCGTAGGGGTCCTCGAGCTCGATCTCCTTGGCGATCGAGACGCCGTCGTTGGTGATCGTGGGGGCGCCCCACTTCTTCTCGAGGACGACGTTGCGGCCCTTGGGGCCGAGGGTCACCTTGACCGCATCGGCCAGCGTGTTCATGCCACGCTCGAGGCCACGGCGGGCCTCTTCGTTGAAAGCAATCAGCTTCGGCATAACTCCTGCGATTCCTCACGCTTCAGAGTTGTCGGGGTACGGAGGCGAGGAGCTGCCCGCGACGGACGGCCCCGGCTGTCCCGGCAGACCATTCCTGCCGACGCTTGGGACCTCAACTCATCGCTCCGCGTTGTCACTCTCGTGTCGAGAGTGCCAGCCTCATGTTTAGCACTCGACCCCTACGAGTGCAAGAAGGGGGCCGCGTAGTCCAGATCCGCGCCGGGCCCGCGACGTACGTCGCGGACGCGGGGCCGGTCAGCGGCGACCGGTCCGCCGCTCGACCAGGTCGGCGAACGGCTCGGCGTTGCCCGGGAGGACGTCGAGGTAGAGCCCGGGCTCGATCAGCTCGAGCTCGCTCACGGCCAGGGTCCCGTCACCGAGGCGCAGCATGTCGACCCGTCCGTAGTCGAGCGGTCGCCCGTCGAGGGCGACCGCGGCCATCGCCGCCAGGGCCAGCTCGACGCACTCGTCACGGAACGGGACCGGACGGGAGGCTCCCCCGAAGTGCTCGTGCACCCGGACCTCCTCGCCGGCGGGCAGCTTGTCCACCTGGGAGACGGGGGTCGCCCTCGAGCACGAAGACCGACGTCTCTCCCTCGGTCCGCACCGAGCCGACCAGTGGCTGCACGACCCAGGGGCCGGCCGCCGGCGGCAGCTCGGGGTGACTCCGGATGACGGTGCCCAGACGCGGGTCGGCCGGGTCGTCGACCACGATCACACCCCCTCCGGCGGCACCCACGCGTGGCTTCACCACCGAGGTGCCGAACGCGGCGACGGCGGCCGAGAGCTCCTCGACCGAGTCCGCGGTCCGGGTCGGCACGACGGGCACAGTGAGCCCGGCGAGGTAGGCCTTGTCGTGGTTCCAGGCGAAGACGTCGGCGCCGTTGAGCAGCAGCGTCCGGCCGTCCACGTCTCGGGCCCAGGCCAGGAACTCCTGGACCCGGTCGGTGTAGTCCCAGGTCGAGCGGACCGCGACCAGGTCGGCGGCGGCCCAGTCGACGGCCGGGTCGTCCCAGCAGGCCCACCGGGCCTCGATGCCACGGCGGGTGATCGCCGCGACGAGGGCCGGCGCGCCCGGTTCGCCCTCGGGCCAGTTCGAGGAGGTCGCGAGGAGGACGGAGGTCATCCATCGAGGCTAGGGCGGTCCCCTGACCACGCGAAAACGGCGACCTCAGCCGCGACGGCGGCGCCAGACGACGAGCCCGACCAACGCGACGACGGCGGCCATCGCGCCGGCGGCGTACGCCGGTCGCGGCGTGCCGGAGTCCGTGGTGGCCCGGTCCTTCAGCTCGGCTGCCTTGTGCTTGGCCTGGGCCTTCACGTCGAGCTTGGTGTGGAGAGCGGCGACGGTGTCGGCCAGCTCCTCGCGCTGCCGGACGATGTCGGCCTCGATCTCGGCCGGGGTGCTCGGTCCACCCGTTCCGTTGACGCTGGTCATGGGCGCTGTCCCTTCACGGTGGCGACGTCTTCCTTGAGGCCGTCGAGGGCCCGCTCGGGCGCGGGCGGCGTGGCGGCGGCGACCTTGCTCCTGCCGGTCAGTGCGGCGACGGCGGCCCCCGCCAGCACCAGCAGGGCCACGATCAGGGCGGCCAGCCACGCGGGCAGCACCAGGTCGAGGGCGAGCACGGCGGTGGTCAGCAGCAGGGCGAGCCCGAAGAACCCCAAGAGGCCGGCGGCGCTGAACATCCCGACGCCGATGCCCGCCTTCTTGCCCTTCTCGGCGAGCTCGGCCTGGGCCAGCCGGAGCTCGCTGCGGATCAGCTCGGGCACCTGCTCGCTGAGCTGGTGCACGAGCGCACCCAGCGGCTCGTCGCCGCGCGGGGCGTCGTCGGGTCGGTAGGACGGTGACGTCATGAGGGTCCCGTTGCCAGTCCCACGCGGATCATGCGTCCCGGACGGCTCAGCCGCCGGCGACCGCGGGGATCACCGAGATCTTCGCTCCGTCGGGCGTCGGCGTGTCGAGGTTCTCGAGGAAGCGCACGTCGTCATTGCCGACGTAGACGTTCACGAAGCGCCGCAGCGACCCGGACTCGTCGATGATCCGGCCCTTGATCCCGCTGTAGTTCGCGTCCAGGTCGTCGAGCACGGCCGACAGGGTGTCACCGGACGCCGCCACCTCCGACTCACCTCCGGTGTAGGTGCGCAGGATGGTCGGGATGCGGACGGACACGCTCATGGCTCTCCTTCGGGTGTTCTGGGACGCGGGTGCTGGACGCCGGGCTAGATGCCGGTGCCGACGAACGCGGCGTACGTCGGCTCGATGGTCGCCGCGGCACCGACCTGGTCGGCGATCGCGTCGAGGGTCTTGAGGCCCATGCCGGTGTTGATCACCACGGTCTCGAGCGAGGTGTCGAGCTGGCCGGTGTCGACGAGCTTCTTGAGTACGCCGACCGTGGTGCCCCCCGCTGTCTCGGTGAAGATGCCCTCGTTGCGGGCCAGCAGCAGGATGCCCGCACGGACCTCGTCGTCGGTGATGTCCTCGACGGCGCCGCCGGTCTCGCGGCAGATGTCGAGGACGTAGACCCCGTCGGCCGGGTTGCCGATGGCCAGGCTCTTGGCGATGGTGTCCGGCTTGACCGGGCGGATCGCGTCGACGCCCGCCTTGTAGGCGACCGAGACCGGCGAGCAGCCGGTGGCCTGGGCGCCGTACACCTTGTAGGGCCTGTCCTCGACGAGGCCGAGCGTGATCAGCTCCTGGAACGCCTTGTGCACCTTGGTCAGCTGCGATCCGGACGCCACCGGGATGACGATCTGGTCGGGGAGCCGCCAACCGAGCTGCTCGGCGATCTCGTAGCCGAGCGTCTTGGAGCCCTCGGCGTAGTAGGGACGGACGTTCACGTTGACGAACGCCCAGCCCTCCTCCTCGCCGGCGATCTCCGACGCCAGCCGGTTGACGTCGTCGTAGTTGCCGTTCACCGCGACCAGTGAGTCGGTGTAGACGGCGGAGTTGACCTGCTTGGGCTTCTCGAGGTTGCTCGGGATGAACACCACGGTCTTCATGCCCGCCCGGGCGCCGGCCGCGGCCACCGCGTTGGCGAGGTTGCCGGTGGAGGGGCAGGCGAAGACGGTGCTGCCGAACTCGCGGGCCGCACTCAGGGCGCAGGCGACCACGCGGTCCTTGAAGCTGTTGGTGGGGTTGGTCGAGTCGTCCTTGACCCACAGGTTGTCGATGCCGAGCGCCGCGCCGAGGTTGTGCGCCTTGAGGAGCCGGGTGAAGCCGGGCTCCATGTTCGGGCTCTGCTCGATGTCGTCGGGAACGGGCAGCAGCGCCTTGTAGCGCCAGATGTTGCGGGGGCCGGCCTCGATCTGCTCGCGGGTGACCGCCGGGAAGTCGTAGGCGATCTCCAGGGGTCCGAAGCACTCCGGGCAGGCGTAGTGCGGCCCGAGGGCGATCTGGTGGCCGCACTCGCGACAGGCCAGGCCGGTGGCGTTCCCGAACGCTCCCTCGCGCAGCGGGTGCGTGGTCTTCTCGGCGATGACGGTGCTCATGCTTCTCCTTCTCATCTTCCCCGGGGCGACTTTCGCACCCGGGCCGGAATTAGCACCGTTTCCACGTCCGTCGTCGGGTCCAGTCGGTGACTGGCTCCGGTCGGCGGAGGATCGTGGCGGTTGCCGGGACGTCACAGGGCCGTACCCTCAGTCCCTCTCGATGAGCTGTCCCCAGCCTAGGCAGGCCGTCTCACGATGTGCACACCCAGTCCACATGCTGGAGCGTCGCGCCTCCGGTCAGGGGAAATCATGTCGTGTCAGGCAATGCTTTCCCTGACACGGCACGAATTCCCCGGCCGCCCGGTGAATTCATGCCCCACCTCAGCGGGACGTGTCGATGTCCGTCATCAGGCGGCGGAGGAAGTCGAGGACGCCGTCGGGGCCGGCGACCACGGCGTCGGCGAGGTCGACGAGGGCGCTCTCCTCCTCCGACCCGGAGCAGACCAGCAGACCCGGCATGCCCTCGGCGCGCAGCGCCCGGACCGCCTCGAACGCGTCGACGTCTCCGAGGTCGTCGCCCACGAACACGAACGCCCCGGCCCGCTGCTCCTCGGCGAGGGTGTGCACCGCGGTGCCCTTGTGCATCCCCGGTGAGCGGATCTCGACGACGTTGCGGCCCGGCTCGACCTTGAGGTCGTGGCTGCGCGCCAGCTCGGTCAGCACCCCCAGCAACCGCTCGAAGGCGGCCTCGGGGTCCGGCAGCCGCCGCGTGTGTACGGCGACCGCGAGCCCCTTCATCTCGACGTAGGCGTCCTCGGCCCGCTCGCGCCGCAGCACCCGCGGCAGCTCGCGCAGGAAGGTCGCCAACCCGGGCGGCGGCCGAGGGGAGACCACCCGGCGGTTGAACGAGGACCAGCGCTCGTTGCCGTACTGACCGAAGACGTGCAGCTCGCGCCCGTCCTCCCCCATGGCGTCGCCGACCTCGGCCAGCCCGCCGAGGTCCAGGACCTGCCGCGCCGGTCGCCCGGTGACCACCGCGACGGCACGGACGTGCCGGGCCAGGTCGACGAGGAGAGCGGGCGCCTCGTCATGGATGTGGGCGGCCTCGGGGTCGTCGACGATCGGGGAGAGGGTGCCGTCGAAGTCGAGGCCGACGACCAGGGAGTCCGCCGCCCTGACCACCTCGGCGTAGCGCTGCTCGCCCTGGGTCGAGGTGAACTCCATGTCCCCCATCCCACCACGGCAGGCGGGCCCTCAGGGCCCGAGGGTCAGGAGACGTAGTCGGCGGTGAGGATGACCGTCAACCGGTCCAGGCGCATGGGGTCGATGGCCGGCTTGAGCCGGTTGACACCGAGGTCCTTGCCGAGCAGCCTGGCGGCCGCCTCGAGCTTCGCGGGGTAGTAGATCGTGGACGCCGGGACGGTGCCGTACCAGTTGTCGGAGCCGACGACCTGCCAGCCGGCGTCGGTCGCGCGGCTCGCGGTGGTGCCGGCCAGACCCTTGATCCCGGAGTTGTTGTAGACCTCGACGTAGACCGTGCCGCGCCGGACCACCGGCGCCGCCGGCTTCTTCTTCGGCGGGCGGATCACGGGAGCGGGCGCCGCCTTCGTGGGGGCGGGCTCGGGCGCGGACACGGTCTGCAGCCGGCCACCGTCCCCGCGGTCGTTGGTGGCCACGAACGCCACCCCGGCCAGGGCCACCGCCACCACGCTGAGCATCACGAGCGGGGACGGGAGGGCGACACCGCGCTCGTCACGGACCGGATGCAGGGGCGTGCTCACAGCTCGAAGCCGAGCCGGCGGGCCGAGCGCTGGCGCTGCCGGGCGGCGCGCAGGCGACGCAGGCGGCGGACCAGCAGCGGGTCGGCGGCGAGCGCCTCCGGCTTGTCGATCAGTGCGTTCAGGACCTGGTAGTACCGGGTCGCGGACATGTCGAACTTCTCGCGGACAGCCTGCTCCTTGGCCCCGGCGTACTTCCACCACTGGCGCTCGAACTCGAGGATCTCCGTGTCGCGTGCGGACAGCACCAGCCCGGCGGGCTGCTCCTGGTTGACCGACTCTGCCGCGTCCATGCGCTCGACCCCTTCGCTGCGGTTCGGCTGGGCAATGCCCGCTCATCCTACGCGGTGAATGACACGGGTGTCATTCGAACCGCGGCGAGTCTCCCGCGGCGCGCCGCACGGAGATCGAGGGAGGTGGTCAGGACCGGCGTGACGTCCGGGTCCCTCCGCACGTTATGTGGACAGCACCGCCGCGCGCCGGGAGGATCGCCCCCCGGAGCGAGCGCGACGCGGTCCGTCGCACCATCGAGAGGAACCCTGTGACCAAGTCCCCCGACACCGGCCGGCTGACCCGGCTGGATCGCTTCTCCGACCTGTCCGACGCCGAGGTCCGGCTCATCGCGGGCCGCGGCACCCAGGTCCACCTGCCCGCCGACTGGTCCCTGATCTGGGAGAAGACCCCCGCGGACAAGGCCTACATCATCCTGCGCGGCGAGGTCTCCGTGCGTCGCCAGGGTGAGGAGATCGCCCGCCTCGGCCCCGGCGACACCGTCGGCGAGTCCGCGATCGTCGGGCACAAGCTCCGCAACGCCAGCGTGGTCTCCCTGACCGAGCTGGAGGTCCTGCACTTCACCAGCGACGCGGTCCGCGCGCTGCTCGACGAGGTGCCGGCCTTCCGCGAGGCACTCGAGCAGACCACCCGGGACCGGCTCCCCGACTCCACCGCCTCTGAGTCGCCGCCGACATGAGCGACGGTCCCGACGCGGACGGCGGGGAGTCGGAGGCGGTGGTGCCCGACGGTGACCCCGGGTCCGTCGCCGAGGATCCCCGCCTCATGCTCTCCGACGAGGCGTACGCCGCCGTGGAGGCGATGGTGCTCGGGCAGCGCCCGCACCTGTCCCGCGCCGACGTGCTCGAGCGCACCGGGGCGAGTCGGGACCGCGCCCAGGCCCTCTGGCTCTCCCTGGGCTTCCCCTCCCCGACCGACGACGACGAGGTGCTCTTCACCGACCACGACGTCGAGGCGCTGCGCACGCTCACCCAGCTCGTCGACGGCGGGATCATCGACCCCCGCACCGAGTTCGCGCTGACCCGGAGCATGGGCCGCAGCTTCGCCCGCCTGGCCGAGTGGGAGATCACCGAGGTCACGATGTCGGCGCTGGAGTCCGCGGGGGAGCTCGACGACGACGCGGTGAGGGACCTCGTCGAGGGCACCCTGCCGGCGGTCGAGCAGCTGCAGAACTACATCTGGCGCCGGCACCTCGCCAGCGCGATCGGGCGGCTGCTGGCCACGAGCGCCGACACCGCCGTTCCGATGGCGGTCGGCTTCGCCGACATCGTCGGGTTCACCCGCCGCAGTCGCGACCTGTCCGCCGACGAGCTGTCCGAGATGGTCGAGACGTTCGAGGCCACCGCCACCGCGATCATCTCCGACCACGGCGGCCGGGTGATCAAGACCATCGGCGACGAGATCCTCTTCGCCTGCGACGACCAGCTGGCAGCGGCGCGGGTGGCGCTGTTGCTGGCCGACGGCCACCTCGCGGACGAGGCGTTCCCCCAGGTGCGCGTGGGGGCGGCGTACGGCGCGGTGCTGCGGAGGCTGGGCGACGTCTTCGGCGAGCCGGTCAACATCGCCTCCCGCCTGACCTCGCTGGCCCGCCCCGGCCGGGTGCTCGTCGACCGCCGGCTGGCCGAGGCGCTGAGGCCCCAGGAGGAGGAGTTCCGGCTGCGCCGGGTCCGTGGCGTCTCGGTCAAGGGCTACTCCCGCCTGGAGACCTGGGCGCTCCGCTGGGCCCGCGGGGCCGAGGACCGCACGGAGGTCACCGGCGAAGCGCTGCAGGCTCTCACCGACCTGCTGCCGATCCCGCTGCGCCGGGGGTCGGCGCACGACTGACTCCCCGTCCCGGTTCGGACCGGTCGGCCCCGAGCCACCCGCCCGCAAGGGTGAGGAGAGGGGCGAACGTCAGGGCATAGGGTTGCCGACGTGACTTCCACCGGCTCCGCGGACCTCGTGATCGTGGCCAACAGGCTGCCCGTCGACCGGGTCACGGAGGCCGACGGCACCCGCGGCTGGCGCAAGTCGCCCGGCGGGCTGGTGACCGCCCTCGAGCCGGTGATGCGCCAGAACGACGGCGCCTGGATCGGTTGGCCGGGCAGCACCGAGGAGCAGGTCGAGCCGTTCGTCGACGAGGGGCTCTCCCTGGTGCCGGTCTCGATGAGCGCCGACGAGGTCGAGGAGTTCTACGAGGGCTTCTCCAACGGCACCCTCTGGCCGCTCTACCACGACGTCGTCGCCAAGCCGGCGTTCCACCGCGAGTGGTGGGACGCCTACGTGCGGGTCAACGAGCGGTTCGCGGCCAAGGCGGCCGAGGTGGCCGCCAAGGACGCCACGGTGTGGGTGCAGGACTACCAGATGCAGCTGGTCCCCAAGATGCTCCGCGAGCTGCGTCCCGACCTGCGGATCGGCTTCTTCCTGCACATCCCGTTCCCGCCGGCCGAGCTGTTCCAGCAGCTGCCGTGGCGCCGCCAGATCCTCGAGGGCCTCCTCGGCGCCGACATCGTCGGGTTCCAGCTGGCCGGCGGGGCGGCCAACTTCGTCCGCCTGGTCAGGCAGCGGGTCGGCCACAAGACCCACCGCGACACCGTCTATCTTCCCGACGGCCGCACGGTGCGCGCGGCGGCGTTCCCCATCTCCATCGACAGCGCCGGCTTCGAGGAGCTGGCCCGCTCCGAGTCGGTCGGCCAGCGAGCCGAGCAGATCCGCGAGGCCCTGGGCAACCCCGAGCGGATCCTGCTCGGCATCGACCGGCTCGACTACACCAAGGGCATCCACCCCCGGCTGCGCGCGTACTCCGAGCTCGTGCGCGACGGGCACTTCGACGTCGACGACACGGTGTTCGTCCAGGTCGCGACCCCGTCACGGGAGCGGGTCGACCAGTACCGCATCCTGCGCGACGACATCGACCGCCTGGTCGGCCGGATCAACGGCGACCTGGGACGCATCGGTCGCCCGGCGATCTCCTACATGCACTCGTCCTACCCCCGGCACGAGATGGCCGCGCTCTACCGGGCCGCCGACATCATGGTCGTCACGCCCTACCGCGACGGGATGAACCTCGTCGCGAAGGAGTACGTCGCCTGCCGCTACGCGAACGACGGGGCGCTGGTGCTGTCGGAGTTCGCCGGGGCCGCCGACGAGCTGCGTCAGGCCTGGCAGGTGAACCCCTACGACATCAACGGGATGAAGTCGACGATCATCGACGCCGCCCGCGCCGAGCCCAAGGAGATCTCGCGCCGCATGAAGGCGATGCGCAAGCAGATCATGGAGCACGACGTCGACCAGTGGGCCGCCGGATTCCTCGACGCGCTGGCCTCCGTCCCGGGCGCGCACGGCAAGAGCGTGCGGGCGCCCGAGCGTCGCTGACCCCTGCTGGCGACGGTCGATTCGGGCAGCCCGCCGTCCCGGGATAGATTGCCCGAATGCTCTTGGTGATCGGCCCCACGTGCGCGGGCAAGTCGACGTACATCCAGACGCTCCGCGAGGACGCCGCCGCCCACGGACGGGACCTCGAGGTCCACTTCGGGTTCGAGGTCCGCCGGGGCAAGGAGGTGCCGAACGGGCCCGACGACGTCGTGCACGCCAACCTGCTCAGGGGCGGCACGCCCAACACGAAGGGCGACGACGAGGTGAAGCGGATCGTCCCCGGCGAACGCGGGCACCTCGCCCCGCTGCTCGGGGACGCCGAGCGGATCGTCGTGATCGGGGCTCCGCGATCGGTGCTGATCGCGCGCGCCGAACGGCGCGAGCTCAACGAACCCACCCACGAGCGCTACATCGACAGTGAGTACGACACCGAACGCTGGCAGACCGTGCTCAGCTCCGCGCACCTGGCCCAGCGCTACGAGCAGCTCGCCCTGACCCTCGACGGGTCCGGCAAGCCGGTCGAGTACCTCTGCAGCAACCACGAGGAGCTGCTCCCGGTCTCGCGCTGGCAGTTCGCGCTGCTGGCGACGGACAGGGCCGAGGCCCTGTGCGCCGAGGGGCACCCCGCGCCCGACCTCGACCTCGGCTCGAAGACCTACCAGGCCGACTACCGCGAAGACGCCTCGGGTTCGATGCGCTCGCTGACCCTGCAGCGGGCGCTGACGATGCCCCTGGCCGGCAAGCGACTGCTGGACATCGGCTGCGCCGAGGGCGCCGCCTCCCTGAGCGCGGCGCGGATGGGCGCGGACGTGACCGGCCTCGAGCCGAAGCCGGGGCGGTTCCGGAAGGCGCGCAGGATCTCGAGGGCGTTCGGCACCCCGCTCCAGCTGCACAACATGATCCTCGATGCCTACGACGAGCCGGCGAACTCGTTCGACGTGGTGCTGGCGCTCAACGTGATCCACCACGTCAACGACCCGTTCGCCTTCCTCGACCGCGCCGCGAACCTGACCCGGTCCCACCTGGTGCTCGAGTACCCCGGCCTGGGTGACCGGAAGTTCGGGGCCACGCTGCCCGGGAAGGTCGTCCCCAGCGACGAGCTGCCCCTGATCGCGGTCAGCTCGCCGACCGAGGCGGGCCAGACCTACGTCTATACGCCGGCCAGCTTCGAGCGGTACCTCGTCGACATCCTCGGTGTCTTCGGCAAGCACGAGATCATCGAGTCGCCGATCGCCGACCGCTGGATCTCGGTGTTCTCGAAGAAGCGGAAGAACAGCGATCTCGACAGCGCGCTGGCTCGCGAAGCCCGCCTCCGCGGCCGGCTCGCCGACCGCAACGCCGAGGTCAGGCGGCTGCGTCGTCGGCTCAAGGAGGTCGAGTCCAGCCGCTCGTGGAAGGTCACCGGCCCGCTGCGCAAGGTTGCCGGCAAGCTGCCCTGACCGCGACTGGTCCACAACCCTCCGCACGGATTCCGTCATTTCTGGGCATTTCGCTCGCTAAATCGCCGTCGAAGGCGCATGGTGGACTGGCAGCGGGGGGCTGCCGCGGGTCCAGGGGTTGGGAGTTCGGTGTGACTGACACCGTCCGGAGTGACATCCAGACGCACGAGCATTTCGCTCACGAGGCGGTCTTCTACGACGGCGCGGAGCAGCACGCGCAGGCGGTCCTGCCGTTCATCCGCGCGGGGGTCGAGGCCGAGGAGCCCGTGCTCGTGGTGCTGCTGCCCGACGCCGTGTCCGAGGTACGCGACGAGCTCGGCGACGCCGCCCGCGCGGTGTCGTTCCTCGACATGTCCGACCTGGGCGCCAACCCGGCACGGATCATCCCCGCCTGGCGTCAGTTCCTCTCGGCCCGCGGGCAGAGTGGCCCGGTGCGCGGCGTCGGGGAGCCGGCCTGGTCCGGGAGGCGGCCGGTCGAGCTGGCCGAGGCGGCGCTGCACGAAGGGCTGCTCAACATGGCCTTCGACGACGGGCCGGCCTGGCGGCTGCTCTGCCCCTACGACGCCCAGGCGCTGCCCGCCGACGTGATCGCCGAGGCCCGCCGCACCCACCCGACCGTCAACGGGCCGGCCACCGGTCCGGCGCACATCGACTACGGCGGCCACGACCACCCGCAGCGCGCCTTCGGCACGAAGCTGCCACGGCCGCCGGTCGAGGCCACCCGGATCGACTTCGGTGCCGACGACCTGGCCACCCTGCGGGCCGTCGTACGCCGCGTGGTGGCCACGGCCCGCCTCACCCGGGACGCCGGCGACGACCTCGTGCTGGCGGCCCACGAGCTGGCGATGAACAGCGTCCAGCACGGCGGTGGCGGTGGCACCCTCATCACCTGGCAGGATCCGGACGCGCTCGTGCTGGAGATCCGCGACCCGGGCGTCATCGACGACCCGCTGATCGGGCGCACGATGCCGGACTTCGGAAGCGTCTCCGGCCGCGGCATCTGGATGGCCAACCAGCTGTGCAGCCTGGTCCAGGTCCGCTCCGGCCGCTCCGGGACCCAGGTCCGGTTGCACTCCTGGCTCTGAGCAGCCTCCCGCCCGCCCGGTCCGGGGTCTCCCCGGACGCGGTTCAGGGCCACCACCGCGCCGTTGCGCGGTGGTGACCCTGACGCGGGTCTATCAGCCGATCAGCGGTGCGCCTCCGGCACCACGCGGTCGTGGCGCAGCGAGCTCCGGCTGGTCTCCTTGGCGTACAGCACCGCGATGATCGTGATCACCGAGGCGATCGCGACATAGATGCCGACCGCGGTGGTGTTGCCGTCGTCGACGTCACCGAGCAGCTTCAGCGCGATGATCGGCGCCAGCGCGCCGGCGAAGATCGAGGCCAGCTGGTAGCCCACCGAGGCACCCGTGTAGCGGACCGAGGTGCCGAACAGCTCGGAGAAGAACGCCGCCTGCGGGGCGTACATGAACGAGTGCAGGATCAGCCCGACCACGACACCGAGCAGGATCTTGTTCGGGTCCTTGGTGTCCACGAGGTCGAAGAACACGAACGTCCACACCCCGACGCCCACGGCGCCGATCAGGTAGAGCGGGCGGCGTCCGACCTTGTCCGAGAGGGCGCCGATGGCCGGCACCACGAAGAACTGGATGGCGGCACCGATCAGCAGCGCCTTCAGGATGACGGCCTTGTCGATCGCGGCGTACTCCGCGGCGTAGGTCAGCACGACCACGGTGAAGATGTAGTAGGAGATGTTCTCCGCCATCCGCATCCCCATCGCGATGAGGACCTCGCGGGGGTACTTCCGGATGACCTCCATGATCGGCAGGTGACCGGCGGTCTCGTTCTTCGCCTCCAGGTCGGCCTTGGCCTCCTTGAAGACCGGCGACTCCTCGATGGAGAGCCGGACCCAGAGACCGATGATCACCAGGACCGCGCTGAGCAGGAACGGGATGCGCCAGCCCCAGTCGAGGAAGGCCTGCTCGCTCTGCACCGCGGCGAGCACCCAGAGCACGCCGGTGGCGAGCAGGTTGCCCAGCGCCACGCCGGCCTGCGGCCAGGAGGACCAGAACCCGCGCTGGTCGTCGCGGCCGTGCTCGGCGGCCATCAGGACCGCACCGCCCCACTCGCCGCCGACGGCGAAGCCCTGCACCAGGCGGAACACCACCAGCAGGATCGGCGCGGCGACGCCGATGGTGGCGTACGACGGCAGCAGGCCGATCGCGAAGGTGCCGACCCCCATCATCAGCAGCGAGACGACCAGCATGGTCTTGCGGCCGACCTTGTCGCCGAAGTGGCCGAAGACCACGCCGCCGAGCGGCCGGGCGACGAAGCCCAGGGCGTAGGTCATGAACGCGTAGAGCGTGCCGTTGGTGCCACCGATCTCGCCGAAGAAGACCTCACCGAAGACGAGGGCGGCGGCGGATCCGAAGAGGAAGAAGTCGTACCACTCGACGGCGGTGCCGACCAGGCTGGCGCCGACGATCTTGACGATCGACCTCGGCTGCTGGTCGGAGCCCGCGGGGACGGGCGCGTGGGTTTCGGTGGTCATGTTCTTTCCTTTCATGCGGCGGTCCAACCGCCATCCATCAGGTGGGAGGTTCCGGTGATCGAGCTGGTGCCGGGCCCGCACAGGAAGGCGACCATCGCGGCCACCTCCTCGGGCTCGACGAGTCGCTTGACCGCGGTACGGGCCAGCAGCACGTCGTGGAGCACGTCGGACTCGGCGATCCCGTGGGACGCGGCCTGGTCGGATATCTGGCCCTCGACGAGCGGGGTGCGCACGTAGCCCGGGCAGACGGTGTTGCTGGTGACGCCCTTGTCGGCGCCCTCGAGGGCGATCACCTTCGAGAGCCCCTCGAGGCCGTGCTTGGCACTGACGTAGGCCGACTTGTAGGCCGAGGCCCGGTGCCCGTGGGCGGAGCTGACATGCACCATCCGGCCCCAGCCGGACGCGTACATGCCCGGGAGCAGGGCACGGGCCAGCAGGAACGGCGCCTGCACCATCACCCGATGGATCGCCGCGAAGGTGTCGGGGTCGAAGTCCTCGATCGGGGCGACGTGCTGGAAGCCCGCGTTGTTGACCAGGATGTCGGCGTGCAGGTCCCGGCCGAGACCGAGCTCCTCGATCGCGGCGCGGTCGCCGAGATCCGCGACCAGGTGCTCGCCGCCCACCTCGGTGGCGGCCTCCTTGGCCGCGCTCTCGTCCCGGTCGAGGACCAGCACGCGGGCGCCGTCGGCGGCCAGCCGCGCGGCCACCGAGCGGCCGATGCCACTGGCACCGCCGGTGACGAGGGCCGTTCGGCCGGCGAGCGCACGGGATTCGGTCATGCCGAGGAACGTACGCCGGTCCACGCGGCCGCCACCATGTGCCACCAACACATAAACACCACCGAAGAATGTGTGGCAACTCAGGTCTGGGCGGGCCGGAGGCGGTGCAGGCGCAGAGCCAGCTGGAGGTCGAGACCGCGGGCCGGCGCCCGCCAGTCGTCGCCGAGCAGCGACCCCACCCGGTCCAGCCGCTGGCCCACGGTGTTGGGGTGCACGTGCAGCGTCTCGGCGGTGGCCCGCAGGGAGCCGCCCGCGTCGAACCACGCGGCCAGGGTCTCGACCAGCGCCGAGCCCCGCTCGCGGTCGTAGTCCTTCACCGGCCCGAGCACCGCGGTGACGAAGTCCTCGAGCTCGCCCGGTCCGCTGGTTCCCAGCAGCAGCCGCGCCAGACCGAGGTGGGCGGGATCGCTGACCTCGCCGGCCCGGTCCAGGGCCAGCAGGGTGTCGGCACAGCGCCGGGCCTCGACGTACCCGGCCGGGACGCCCGGGGCACCCGTGGGCGCGGCGGCCACCCCCACCGTCACCCGGGCGCCGTCGGTGGCCAGCCGTGCCCGGAGGGCCTGACCGAGGTCGAGCGGGTCCACCTCGGGTGCGACGACGACGACGCCTCCCTCGTGGGCGGCCGAGAGACCGCCGCGCTCCTCCGCCAGCGCGGCGCCGAGCCGCGCCGCCCGGTGCAGCGCGATCCCGTCGAGGTGGGCGACGGCGACCGCGGCCGGCTGCTCGAGATCCGCACCCTGGCGCCGCGCCCGATCGCGGAGCCGGTCCGGGTCGAGGTCGCGGCCGGCCAGCAGGTCGGTGAGCAGCTCGCCCCGGACCCGCTCCTCGGCCTCGGCCTCGGTGCGGCCGAAGAGCAGCACCAGCGCGGTCACGATCGCGCCGCGCTCCAGGGTGCGGCGCTCGGCCTGCTCCAGGGGGACGCCGTGCACGACCAGGGTCCCGAGGTGCTCCTCCCCAGCAGCCGCCACGGCGACGTAGGTCCCGGGCTCGATCTCGATGCTGCGTCCGGTCCGTCGGGCCGCCTCGATCGCCCCCGCCAGCCCGGCCGGCTCGTCGTCGGCGCCGGCAACCGGCCGCAGCTCCTCGTCGTACACACTGACCCGTCCGCCGAGCACCTCGGACAGCACGGCGGCGATGCCGGCGGCGCCGCCCCCGTGCAGCAGCACGTCGGTGAGCCGGTCGTGGAACTGTGCGGCCCGCTCCACGGACTCCGAGCGGGCTCGCAGCAACCGGTTGGCGCGGTCCGCGCTGACCACTGCCTCCCGGGCCGAGTCGAAGAGCCGCGCGTTCTCCAGGGCCACCGCCGCATGTGCCGCGAACGACGTCAGCAGGGTGACCTCACCCGGCGGGAACGGCCGGACCGTCCGGTGCACCGCGAGCAGCGCGCCGATGACCTGGCCCTCGACCACCAGCGGGACGCCCAGGATGGCCCGGATCCCCTCGCCGGCGACCGCGGAGTCGATGAACTCACGGTGCACGAACCGCTCGTCGCCCTGGTAGTCCTCGGTGAAGTACGGCGCCCCGGACTGCGCGACCAGGCCGAG
Organism: uncultured Actinomycetota bacterium; assembly: GCA_963767955.1. Lineage (GTDB taxonomy): Bacteria > Actinomycetota > Actinomycetes > Propionibacteriales > Nocardioidaceae > Nocardioides. The sequence continues at coordinate 2,500,334 of CAVYGA010000003.1, forward strand.
CAGGCCGGTGCCCAGGGGAAGCCGGAGCTCCCGGAACTCCGGGGTGAGGGCGCCGTCGGTGACCTTCATGTAGGACGCGCCCTCGGCCTCGTCGTTGAGGGACAGGTAGGTCATGTCCGCGTGCAGCAGCTGCCGGGCGCGGCGGACGATCGCGGTCAGGATCGTGTCGAGGTCACGGATCGCGGTGAGGTCGTTGGCGGTGTCGTAGAGCGCGGACAGCTCGGCCTCACGGCCGCGGTGCCGAGCCACCCGCTCGCGCACCTGGAGCGCCAGCGCGTGCTGCTCGGCGGCCGCCTCACCGAGGCGCTCGAGCAGCTCGTCGTACGCCTCCCGCGGGGCGTCGGCGTACAGCAGGTCGAGGAAGGTCCGGTCCATCAGGGCGCCATCCTGTCACCGGCGCGCTCCCGTCAGGTACCTTGCGCGCATGGATCTGATCCCCAAGCCTGATCAGATCGTCTCCGCAGCCAGCAACGTCGCGCACACGGTGTTGTACGGCGGCCTGGCCGATCTCCGGACGATGCCGCGCACCCTCATCGACGACGGGATGCTGCGCGAGCTCTACCACTACCGCCCGGTCGGCAAGGTCAAGGAGGTCGGCGACCCGGTCCTGCTGGTCACCCCGCTGGCCGCGCCGTCGACCTGCTTCGACCTGCGCCGCGGCTGCTCGCTGGTCGAGCACCTGGTCGCCGAGGGTCGCCCGACGTACCTCGTGGAGTACGGCGAGGTGTCGTTCAAGGACCGCAACCTGGGCCTGGAGCACTGGATCGACGAGGTGATCCCCGAGGCGGTGCGGCACACCAGCGTGCATGCCGGGGGCCGGCCCGTGCACGTGGTCGGCTGGAGCCTGGGTGGGCTGTTCGCCGTCCTCACCGCCGCCGACCGCGCCGACCTGCCGATCGCGTCGCTGACGCTGCTCGGCACCCCGTTCGACGTCGCCAAGGTGCCGATGATCGCCCCCCTGCGCCCGCTGCTCGCGCTGGCCGACCGCCCGGTCCGGGGACTGAAGAAGGGCAACGGCCCGATCACCCGGATCTACCAGGCCGTGGGCGGCGCCCCCAAGCCGTTGGTGCGCTGGGCCTTCCAGCTGTCGTCGGCGCAGAAGCTCGTGACCAAGCCGCTGGTCAAGCTGCGGAACCTCGACGACACCGACTTCCTCGCGCAGATCGAGGCGGTCGACGCGTTCATCTCGCAGATGTATGCCTATCCCGGGCGGACGTTCGGGCAGCTCTACCACCGGTTCGTGAAGAGCAACGACCTGCGCACGGGGTCCTTCGAGCTCGACGACCGGCGGATCGAGCTGGCGGCGATCACGGCACCGGTGCTGATCTTCGGCGGCCTGACCGACGGCATCGCGCCGATCCCGTGCGTGCGCGCCGGGGTGCCGCTGCTGACCGGGGCGCCCGAGGTCCGCTTCGAGGCGGTCCCCGGCGGCCACCTCGGCATGCTCACCGGTCGGGCGGCGCGGGGCAGCACCTGGCGGGTGCTCGACGAGTGGCTGTCCCAGTGGGCCAGCGACGCCCCGGCGGCCCCGGCCCGCGCCGCCGGTGCGAAGAAGGCTGCTCGGACCGCCACGCCACGCGAGGCACCGGCCGCGAAGAAGGCCCCGGCTGCGAAGAGGGCCGCCGTCGCGAAGAAGGCGCCGGCCGAGAAGGCCTCCCGCGCGTCGATCGGCGCGAACCCGAACCGTCGCTACGGCTCCGGCGGCTCCCGTTCGCTCGCCCGCTGACCCCGCGCCGTACCCCCTTTCGCCGTACCCCGTTGTAACGCGGTGTTCACGACGCTGAGTGCGGTGCAGGAGCACCACCGAGCGTCACGAACACCGCGTTACAGGCGGCGGGTGGGGCTCAGAGAGCGGCGGCCATCGCGGCGCAGGCCTTGAGCCAGGCAGCGGTGGTGGCCTCGGAGAGCTGGCCGTACTGGATCACCGAGCCGGCCACCAGACCCGGGTCGTAGGGCACCCGGAAGACCGCACGGGTGCGCTGCTCGTAGACCTCGACCAGGTCGCTGGCCAGCTGCGCGTCGACGGTCGCCGACGGGTCGGCCAGCACCGTGATCGTCTTCTCCTTGAGGTCGTGGTGGCCGGCGTCCTCGAGGGCGTCGAGCATCCAGAGCCCGGAGTAGCCGGTGTCCTCGCGCACCGTGCAGGTCACCACGATCAGGTCGGCGGTCTGGGCGGCGGCGAGCCAGTTCTCGGCGCGCAGGTTGTTGCCGGTGTCGACCAGGATCAGGTGGTAGAACCGCTCGAGCAGCCGGTGGACGGCACCGAAGTCGGAGGCCTTGATCTGGCCGGTGACATCCGCCCGCTCGTCCGAGGCCAGCACGTCGAAGTGGGCGTCGCCCTGGGACCGCACGAACGCGCCGAGGTCGCCGATCCGGGACTCGTAGACGTCCTGGAAGCGCTGCAGGTCGTCGAGCAGCTCGCGGGTGGTGTTCTGGTGGTTGGCCCGCTCGCCCCGGATGCCGAGGGTGCCGCGCGTCTCGTTGTTGTCCCACGCGACCACGCCGCCACCCCGGATGGTGCCGAACGTGTAGCCGGCGGCCAGCACGCTGGTGGTCTTGGCCGCCCCGCCCTTGGGGTTGGCGAACACGATCGTGCGCGGCCCGGAGAACGAGCGCTGCACGATCGCCCGGGACTCGCGGTAGTCGCGCTCGGCCGTGCCCATCTTGGGCTTCACCAGTCCGAACGTCAGCCGGCGGATCCAGCCACGCCAGCCCCACGTCGCGGGGCCGATGTCGATGGTGCGGTGCCGGTGCGCCAGGAAGTCCTGGGCCGACATCGCGCGCTCCTGCTCCACCGGCGGGGCGTACGTCGGCGGCCCGGGCTGCTGGGCCTGGCCCGCGTAGGCGTTCGGCTGCTGGGCGTACGACGGTCCCTGAGCATGACCTGGGTGGCCCTGGTGCTGACCCTGGTGCTGGCCCTGTCGCTGGCCCTGCGCGGCGTACGACGCTTCCTGCTGCGGGGGCTGGTGGGGGTGCGGCGACGCGGGCGGCGCCAGGTGCTGCGGCGGCTGCTCGCTGGGGGGCGGCTCGACGGGCTGCTCGCGCTGACCCGGCTGACCCTCACCGGACCCCGAGAACGGACCGGTCACCGGACCCGGCTGCACCTGCCACATCGGGCGTTGCGGGGGCTGGTGGCTGGAGCTGCCAGTGACGTCCTCAGACATGGGAACCCTCCGAGACGAAGCCGGTCCCGATTGGACGGCCCTCGGAGACATTCTTGCAGCCTCGGCGCGACCCCAAACCTCTGTCCGCTCACCACGTCCGACCACCCCCTCGCCGAGGTGTCGATTCTTGCGTGGCGAGGTGTCACTTCTTGCGGCAGCATGGGACCGTGCGCCTGATCGAGCTGAGCCACCCCGTCGAGCACGGCATGACGACGTACCCCGGCCTGCCGGGACCCGAGATCTCCGACCACATGTCGTACGACGACTCGCATGCGGTCTACCCCGCGGGGACCGAGTTCACCATCGGCCGGATCACCATGATCGCCAACACCGGCACCTACCTCGACACCCCGGCGCACCGGCACCGCGACGGCCACGACCTGGCCGGGCTGGCTCTGGAGCGCTGCGCGTTGCTGCCCGCCCTCGTGGTCGACGGCGCCGGTGTCGTCGGAGCCGAGGCGCTCGACGGGCTCGACGTCGAGGGCCACGCGGTGCTGTTCCGCACCGGGTGGGACCGGCACTGGCGCACCGAACGGTACGGCGACCCCGAGCATCCCGCCCTCGGCACGGGCACCGCCGAGCTGCTCATCGCGGGTGGCGCCGTCCTGGTCGGCATCGACTCCGTCAACATCGACGCCACGACCACCCGTGAGCGACCCGTGCACACCGCGCTGCTCGCGGCGGGCATCCCGATCGTGGAGCACCTGACCGGCCTCGACGCCCTGCCGGCCACTGGTGCCCGGTTCACCGCCACGCCCGTGGCGGTCCGCGGCCTGGGCACGTTCCCGGTCCGCGCCTTCGCCAGCCTGCCCTGATCGGCGGCGCTAGGGTGCGGCCATGCCCGGCCCCCTCCCCCGCAGCGTCCGGTTCGGCTACGCGACGGGGTCGGTGGCCACCGGCGCGTTCGGCACCGTCCCGGGCCTGATGCTGCTGCCGTTCCTCACCGACAGCCTGGGGATCGCCGCGCTGTGGGCCGGGCTCATCGTCTTCCTGCCCAAGGCCTGGGACGTGGTGCTCAACCCGATCGCCGGCCGGATCAGCGACCGCACCGTCGACGACCGCGGCCCGCGCCGTCCGTGGCTGCTGCGCGGCGGCATCGCCCTGGCTGTCGCGTTCGCGTTGCTGTTCGCCGGACCGGATCTCGACTCGCGCTGGCTGGACGCCGGCTGGGTGCTGGTCTGCTTCCTGGCCTGCGCCACGGCGTACGCCTTCTTCCAGGTGCCGTACGTCGCGATGCCCGCCGAGATCACCGACTCCTACGACGAGCGCACCCGGCTGATGTCGTGGCGGGTCGCGATCCTCGCCTTCACGATCATGCTCGCCGGCGCCACCGCACCACTGATCCGGGACACGGTCGGCGGTCGTGACGGCTACCGGGTGATGGGCGTGGTGATGGCGCTGATCATCCTGACCGGTGTCGTCGGGTCCTACGTCGGCACCCGCTCCGCGCCCCACCTCGCCGTCCGGGCCGGCGCCGGGACGCTCGGCGACCAGCTCCGCATCGTCAGTCGGGCAAGGGACTTCCGGCTGCTGCTGACCACGTTCGTCCTGCAGGCGCTGGCGACCGGCTGCATGTTGGCCGGCGTCAACTACCTCGCCGGCGACGTGCTCGGGCGATCCGGCGCGGCGTCGATCCTGTTCGTCTGCTTCGTCGGGCCAGCGCTGCTGCTGACCCCGATGTGGGCGCGGATCGGGACCCGCGTCGGCAAGAAGCAGGGGTACGTCGCGGCGTCGCTGATCCTGGCCGCCGGCGCCCTCACCGCCACGGCCGCCGACAGCGCACCGGCCTGGGTGGTGTTCGCGGCGACCGGCCTGGTCGGCGTCGGCTACGCCGGGGCCCAGGTCTTCCCGATGGCGATGCTGCCGGACGCGGCGGCCGCCGACGCCCGGCGTACGGGCGAGAACCGGGCCGGCGTCTTCACCGGCGTCTGGACCGCGGGCGAGACCCTCGGCCTGGCGCTCGGCCCGGGTGTGTTCGCGCTGCTGCTGACGCTCGGCGACTACCGCTCGTCGACCGACGGCGACGCGGTGCAGCCCGACTCGGCGGTGACCATGATCGTGCTCGGCTTCAGCCTGGTCCCGGCGGCGCTGGTGCTGGGCTCGCTGTGGTGGTTGGCGCGCTACTCCCTGGAGGAGTCCGAACTCGAAGAGGTGGCGACATGAGCGACGTCCTGGCCCGGCTGCGGGCGATGCAGGCCGGCGACCTGCCGGTGCACGGCGGCCGGACCCTGGCCTATGTCTATGACTCCGGCCTGGCCGAGGTCGACGAGGTCGGGCGCGCCGCGGTGGCGGCGTACGCCGGCTCCAACGGGCTCGACCCGACGGCGTTCCCGTCCTTGCTGACGATGGAGAACGAGCTGGTGGGCTTCGCCTGCTCGCTGCTCGACGCCCCCGACACCACGGTCGGCTCGGTGACCTCCGGCGGCACCGAGTCGGTGCTGCTCGCCGTGCAGGCGGCCCGGGACGCGCACCCCGAGATCGAGCGGCCGCGCATGGTCCTGCCGACGACGGCGCACGCGGCCTTCCACAAGGCCGCGCACTACTTCGGCGTCGAGGCGGTCATGGTGCCGGTCGGGCCGGACTTCCGCGCCGACGCCGCCGCGATGGCCGCGGCCATCGACGACCGCACGGTGCTCGTGGTGGCCAGCTCACCGTCGTACGCGCACGGCGTCGTCGACCCGGTCACCGAGATCGCGGCGGCCGCGGCCGCGCGGGGGATCCGCTGCCACGTCGACGCCTGCATCGGCGGCTGGGTGCTGCCGTACGCCGCCCGACTGGGGCGACCGGTCACTCCGTGGACGTTCGCGGTCGAGGGGGTCACCAGCATCTCGGTCGACCTGCACAAGTACGCCTACGCGCCCAAGGGCACCTCGATCCTGCTGCACCGCACGCCGGCGCTGCGGGCGCCGCAGTTCTTCGCCAGCGCGGACTGGCCGGGCTACACGATGCTCAACGCGACGATGCAGTCGACGAAGTCCGGCGGCCCGTTGGCCGCGGCATGGGCGGTGGTGCAGACGCTCGGCGACGCGGGCTACGCCACGTTGTCGGCGCAGGTCTTCGAGGCCGTCGACCGCATCGTCGCCGGCATCGGCGGCCCGCTCCGTGTCGTCGTACCCCCGGACTCGACGCTGATCGCGCTGGCGACCGACGACTCCTGCGATCCGTTCACGATCTGCGACGAGATGGCCGCACGTGGGTGGTACGTCCAGCCGCAGATGTCGTACGCCGGCTCGCCCGCCACCATCCACCTCTCGGTCAGTGCGGCGACGCTGCCGTCGGTGGCGGACTTCCTCGGCGCTCTGGCCGACTCGGTCCGGGCGGCGGTGGAGACCGGGCCGGTCCGGGTGGACCCCGACGTGGTGGCCTTCATCGAGGCGCTCGACCCGGGCGGGCTGTCGGAGGAGGACTTCGACGGGCTGCTCGCGGCCAGCGGACTGGTCGCAGGCTCGGCGAGTGGGTCGACCGGTGACTCGGCCGGTGGCTCGGCCGGCGGCCTGGACCTGCCGGAGCGGATGGCCGAGGTCAACGCGCTGCTCGACATCGCCGCGCCGGCGATGCGGGAGGCACTGCTCAAGGCCTTCCTCGACCGGCTCTCCCGACCCACCCGCTGACCCGTTCCTTTCGTGCGCCGAGGTGTCACTTCTTGCGCGCTGAGGTGTCACTTCTTGCGCGCCGACGTGTCCTCGTCCCACTCGTGGCCCGCAGGCCGACGGCCCGGTGACTCGCCGCTCGCACCTCAGTCCAGCGCCCAGTCGACCGCGTCACCGCCCTGTTCCCCGAGCAGCCGGTTCACCCGACTGAAGGGTCGCGAGCCGAAGAACCCGCGCGCGGCCGACAGGGGCGAGGGATGCGCGGACTCCACCCAGGGCACCTGCCCGAGCATCGGCTTGAGCGACTGCGCGTCCCGACCCCAGAGGATCGCGGCCAGCGGACCGGGCCGGCGTACCAGCGCCGTGATCGCGCACTCCGTCACCTCCTCCCAGCCCCGGCCGCGGTGCGAGGCGGACTCGCCGGGCCGCACCGTGAGCACCCGGTTGAGCAGCATCACGCCCTGGTCGGCCCACGCGGTCAGGTCGCCGTGCGCGGCCGGCGCCACACCGACATCGGCCTGCATCTCGGCGTAGATGTTGGCCAGGCTGCGCGGGATCGGTCGTACGTCGCGGGCCACCGAGAAGCTGAGCCCCACCGGATGACCCGGGGTCGGGTACGGATCCTGGCCCACGATCAGCACCCGGACGTCGGCGAGTGGCCGCTGGAACGCGCGCAGCACCTGGTCACCCGCCGGCAGGTAGCCGCGACCGGCCGCGATCTCCGCCCGCAGGTACGCCCCCATCGCGGCGATCCGCTCGTCCACCGGCGCCAGCGCCGCCGCCCAGTCCGGGGCGACCAGGCCCCTGTCCACGAGTCCCGCCAGCGCTCCCATGACGCCCGACGATAGCCAGCCACCCGCGGCCGCCCGACCCTGTGCGCACGATGCTGGCGGGGTAGTCCCTGACGTTCGGGCCCCGAATCCGGTGAGATCGGGACCCGAACGTCAGGGACTACCTGGATTAAAGTTGAAAGATAAACTATTGTGGGGGGATGACCACACGGATGCCGGCTCTGTACATCGGGCACGGCGCGCCGCCGCTGCTGGACGACGCGCTGTGGTCGGGCCAGCTCGCCGCGTGGGCCCAGGACCTCCCCCGGCCGAGCGCGATCCTGATCGTCAGCGCGCACTGGGAGTCCGCACCGGTGAGCCTGAGCGCGTCCGGGGTGCCGCTGGTCTACGACTTCGGCGGCTTCGCGCAGCGGTACTACGAGATGACCTACGCGACGCCCGACGCGACCGCGCTGGCCGGCCGGATCGCGGCGATGATGCCCGACACCGAGCCGGTCCACCAGCACCGCTCCCGCGGCCTGGACCACGGCGCCTGGGTGCCGCTCAAGCTGATGTATCCCGACGCCGACATCCCGGTGCTCCAGATGTCGCTGCCCACCCAGGACCCCTACCGGCTGCTCAGGCTCGGCGAGCGACTCCGCCCGCTGCGCGACGAGGGTGTCCTGATCATCGGTTCGGGGTTCCTCACCCACGGCCTCCCGTTCCTGCGTGACTTCAGCATCGACGCCGCCGCCCCCGGCTGGTCGACCGAGTTCGACGCCTGGGCCGCCGAGGCGCTGGGCCGGGGAGACGTCGACGAGCTGGCGGCGTACCGGTCGAAGGCCCCGGGCATGCCCTACGCGCACCCGACGGTCGAGCACTACACGCCACTGTTCATCACCCTGGGCGCAGCCACCAGCGCGGACCAGCCGAGCGAGCAGCTGGTCGACGGGTTCTGGATGGGGCTCTCCAAACGCTCGCTCCAGGTGGCCTGACCCGTCTGGCAGGATGCCGCGGGTGAAGGTCCTCTCGATCCAGTCCTCGGTCGCCTACGGCCACGTCGGCAACTCCGCCGCGGTCTTCCCGCTCCAGCGTCTCGGCGTGGAGGTGTGGCCGGTCCACACCGTGCACTTCTCCAACCACACCGGGTACGGCGCCTGGCGCGGCCCGCTGCTGGCCGCCGACGACGTCCGTGACGTCCTCACCGGCATCGAGGAGCGCGGCGTGCTCGGCCAGGTCGACGCGGTGCTGAGCGGCTACCAGGGCGGTGAGGACATCGGTGACGTCATCCTCGACGCCGTGGCCCGGGTGAAGGCGGCGAACCCGGAGGCGACCTACACGTGCGACCCGGTGATGGGCAACGCGAGGTCCGGCTGCTTCGTGAACCCCGCGATCCCGGTGCTGCTGCGCGAGCGCGTGGTGCCGGCGGCCGACGTGATCACGCCCAACCAGTTCGAGCTCGGCTTCCTCACCGAGACGGAGCCCCTCACCCTCGAGGACACCCTCGCCTCCGTCGACCTGGCCCGCGCGATGGGACCGCGCACCGTGCTGGTCACCAGCGTCGAACGCCCCGACCGGGAGCCCGAGACCATCGAGATGCTCGCGGTCGACGACTCCGGCGCGTGGATCGTCCAGACGCCGCTCTTGCCGATGAAGGCGAACGGCTCCGGCGACGTGACCGCGGCGCTGTTCACCGCGCACCGGCACCGGACCGGCTCGATCGCGGAGGCGCTCGGACACACCGTCAGCTCGGTCTTCGACCTGCTGCAGAACACCCTCGACTCCGGCGAGCGCGAGCTGCGGCTGGTCGAGTCGCAGGAATCCTTCGCGCACCCGCGCGGGCAGTTCGAGGTGCGACAGGTCCGTTGAGCCGGTGACCATCGAGCCGGTGACAGGAATCGAACCCGCGACATCTTCTTTACAAGAGAAGCGCTCTACCAACTGAGCTACACCGGCGACGCCGCTCCCGCGGCGGCGCCATCGTAGTGCCGGTGCCCCGCCCGGTCAGAATCACGCGGCCGCCCGCACCCCGAGGAACCCGTCGACCGAGGCCCGCAGACCGGCGGCGTCCAGCCCGTGCGCACGCACGTGGTCCTCGGCGGTTCCGTAGCGCCGCAGCTCCTCCCGCCGTACGCCGAGTGCCAGCAGACGGTGCGGTACGTCCCTGAGCGCGCCGCTCACCACGTGGGCGGACGTCCCCTCCAGCCACGGCTCGACCAGCACCACCTCGGGCGCGGCCAGCACCGAGCGCAGGGTGCGCACGTCGAACGGCCGCACCGAGTGCGCGTAGAGCACGCTCACGTCCCGCCCCTCGGTGGCCAGCAGCACCTCGTCGAGCACCGGGCCGAGTGCGATCACGGTGGCGCCCGCGCCGCGACGTACGACGTGGAAGCCCTCGCCGGCATGCGAGACCGCGTTGGTCTGGCCGACGACGCGGACGTAGTGCAGCCCGTCGCCGGCGACGGCCCGGCGCAGCACCACGTCGACCTCGCGGGCCGTCGACGGAGCATGGACGCGGACGCCCGGGAGGGTGTCGACCAGCGCGACGTCCCCGGCGGTCTGGTGGGTCCGCCCACCCGAGGCGATGTCGAACGAGCCACCCGACCCGACCAGGACCCCACCGACGTCCTGGTGCCCGAAGCCGAGCTTGAGCTGCTCGAAGGCGCGCTCCACGAGGAACGACCCGAACGTGTGCACGATCGGACGCAGGCCGGTCAGCGCGAGACCGGCTCCGACGTTGACGAGCAGCTGCTCGCGGATGCCGACATTGATCACCCGGTCCGGGTGCCGCGCCGCCACCTCCCCGAAGAACTGGCCGGAGATCTCGGCGTACACCAGCGCCGTGGAGAGGTCGGTCTCCACGAGGTCGGCGGCGGTCCGGGCGAACTGGATGCGCGGGTTCATCACTTCTCCTCCACGACGGCGACGACGGCGTTCGGCCGTCCGGGACGGGCGGACAGGGCGGCCTCGAGCTCGTCGTGGTCGCGCCCGTCGACGGTGACGGTGTGCCAGCCCTCGGTCGTGAACCGTTCGGCGATCCGGCCCGGCACGGCGTACGACGAGGACCCGTTGTCGACGACCACCACGGTCAGGTTGGCCAGCCGGAGCGCGGCCGCGAGCTCGAGCGCCTCGTGGTTGCTGCCCTCGTCGAGCTCCGCGTCCCCCACGAGTACGACGACGCGTGCGGCGAGGCCCTGGGCCCGCAGCCCGAGCGCCGTACCGACGCCGAGGGGCAGCCCGTGTCCGAGCGAGCCGGAGGAGATCTCCACACCGGGCACCAGGTTGCGGTCGGGATGGTGCCCCAGGGGAGAGTCCCACGAGGCCCAGTCGGCGAGCCACGCCTCGGGCAGGTAGCCGCGGTCGACGAGCACCGCGTAGTAGGCCATCGGCCCGTGCCCCTTCGACAGGTAGAACCGGTCGCGTGCGGGATCACCGACGCGCTGCGGGTCGAGGTCGAGCACCCGCTCGTAGAGCGTCCTCACCACGTCCAGGGTCGAGGTCGCGGCGGCGGTGTGCTTCTCGTCGCCGGTCATCAGGCTGATCAGGCGGTGCAGCTCGGCCGTGCGGTCGGCGGTGGGATCAGTGGTGCCCGCGTCGGTGCGGTCGCTCGTCAGTGTCATTCCCCGATCATGAAACTTGAAGTCAACTTGAAGTCAAGCCATGCTGAGCACATGTTGACGATCGGACAGCTCTCCGAGCGGTCCGGAGTGGCCACCTCCGCGATCCGCTTCTATGAGGCCCGCGGGCTGATCCAGTCGGCGCGCACCACCGGCAACCAGCGCCGCTACGCCCAGGCCACCCTGCGCCGCGTCTCCTTCGTCCGGGCCGCGCAACGCGTCGGTCTCTCGCTCGACGAGATCGGCGACGCCCTGGCCACGCTGCCCAGCGGCCGCACGCCGACCAAGAAGGACTGGACCCGGCTCAGCGCCTCGTGGCGGGCCCGCCTCGACGAGCAGATCCGGGCCATCGAGAATCTCCGCGACAACCTCGACGGCTGCATCGGCTGTGGCTGCCTGAGTCTGCAGAGATGCCGGCTGCGCAACCCGGACGACGAGGTGGCCGATCGCGGGCCGGGTGCGGTGTTCCTCGACCCGCGGTAGCCGGTCGAGGGGAAACGGCCGCCGGACGGGATACTGGCGCCATGGCGCTCCACTTCGTGGCCACCCGGCCGGACCCGGCGCTGTTCCCCCTGCCGTGGGACACCCGGCTGGCGAACTGGGACAGGCACTACCTCGTCCCGCTGCCCCAGGGCCTCTCGCGCCACGTGGTCCGGATCATCCGCACCGGGCCCGGCGGCATCACGTACGTCGCCAAGGAGACCGAGCCCGAGATGGCGCACCGTGAGTACCGCCTGCTCCGCGACCTCGGTCGCCTCGGCCTGCCCTCGGTGGTGCCGCAGTGCGTGGTCACCGGCCGCGAGACGCCCGACGGCGAGCCGCTGCCGGCGATGCTGGTGACCCGGCACCTCCAGTTCTCGATGCCCTACCGGTGGCTGTTCTCCCACGGTCTCGACGCCCAGAAGCTGCCGGCCCTCATCGACGCGCAGGTGGTGCTGCTGGTCCGGCTGCACCTCGCGAACTTCTTCTGGGGCGACGTGTCGCTGTCCAACGTGCTGTTCCGACGCAGCGCCGGTGACTTCGCGGCGTACCTCGTCGACGCGGAGACCGGCGAGCTCCGGTCGACGCTGTCCGACCAGATGCGGGAGTACGACGTCACGATCGCGACCGAGAACGTCTTCGCCGAGCTTCTCGACCTGCTCGCCAGCGGGGACCTGCGCGACGACGTCGATCCGCACGCTGTCATCGAGCGGCTCAAGGAGCAGTACGACGCGCTGTGGGCCGAGCTGACCCAGGAGGAGGAGTTCGGCAGCGGTGAGATGTGGCGGGTCGAGCAGCGGATCCAGCGGCTCAACGACCTCGGCTTCGACGTCGACGAGATCGAGATGGACTCGACCGGTTCCGGGGACCGGATGCTGTTGCGGCCCAAGGTCGTCGAGCTCGGCCACCACTCACGCGAGCTCCAGGCGCTGACCGGCATGTCGGTCGAGGAGAACCAGGCGCGCCGGCTGCTCAACGACATCGCGGCGTTCGCGGCCCACTTCGGGTTGCAGGACGAGGAGCGCACGGTGATGGCCAGCCAGTGGATGACACGCATCTATGAGCCGATCATGGCGATGGTGCCGCACGAGCTCCGGGGGACGCTCGAGCCGGCGGAGATCTTCCACGAGATCCTCCAGCACCGGTGGTACCTCTCCGAGAAGGCCGGCCACGAGTACGGCATCTTCGACACCGCCCGGGACTACCTGGCGAACGTGCTCCCCGAGAAGCCGCGGGTGGTGCCGGCCTGACCCGAGGGTCAGCGCCTGAGCAGGTCGCGGCCGATGACCATCCGCTGGATCTGGTTGGTGCCCTCGAAGATCTGGGTGACCTTGGCGTCGCGGAACAGCCGCTCCACCGGGTAGTCACGGGTGTAGCCGTTGCCGCCGAGCACCTGCACGGCGTCGGTGGTCACCCGCATCGCGGCGTCGGAGGCGGTCAGCTTGGCGATGCTGGCCTGCCGGCTGAACCCGCGGCCGGCGTCCTTGAGCCTGGCGGCGTGGAGGTACGTCGCCCTGGCCCGCTCGACGTCGGCCGCCATGTCGGCGAGCAGGAACTGCATGCCCTGGAAGTCGCCGATCGGGTGGCCGAACTGCCTCCGCTCCCCGGCGTACGCGACCGCGTGTGACAGCGCCGCCTGCGCGATGCCGGTGCCGACGGCAGCGATGCCGAGCCGGCCGGCGTCCAGCGCGCCGAGCGCGTAGCGCATGCCCGAGCCCTCCTCGCCGATCAGCTGGTCGACCGGGATCCGCGCACCCTCGAAGATCACCTGGGTGGTGACGTCGCAGGCCAGGCCCATCTTCTTCTCCGGCGCCCCGAAGCTCATCCCGGCGGTGTCCGCCGGCACCAGGAAGGCGGACAGGCCGCGCTTGGAGTCGTCGGAGGTGCGGGCGAAGAGGATGTAGTAGTCGGCGCAGGAGCCGTTGCTGATCCACTGCTTGGTGCCGCTGACGACGTAGTGATCTCCGTCGCGGACCGCCTTGGTGCGGATCGCGCTGACGTCCGAGCCCGCCTGCGGCTCGCTCAGGCAGTAGGCGCCCAGCCAGTCCCCCGAGAGCAGCCTGGGCAGCCACTGCTCGCGCATCCGCTGGGTGCCGTTGGCGGCGACGACGGTGGCGGTCAGCGAGTGCACGCTGGTTCCGACGCCGACACTCGGCCACGCGGCGGCGATCTCCTCGATGACCTGGAGGTAGACCTCGTAGGGCTGGCCCCCACCGCCGTCCTCCTCGGGGAACGGGAGCGACAGCAGGCCGCTGCGCCCGAGCAGCCGGTAGGCCGCCTCCGGGAACTCCGCCCTCTCCTCCATGTCCTGGACCTGGGGCGCGAGCTCCCGCGTGCAGATGTCACGGGTCAGGCCGAGCAGCGCCTCGGCGTCCTCGTCGGGCAGGAGACGGTCAACGATCGTGGTCACGCCGCATTGTCTCAGTCGAGCTCCAGCTCGATGTAATCGTTGACCCGGAACACCCCGTTGGTCTGCAGCGTCACCGACTGCAGGCCGACCGGCCGACCCTCCCGGTAGGTCACCAGGGTCACGTCGGCCGGTCGACGCAGCTTGGACCCGACGGCCACGGCGTACGCCGCACCGCCCGTCGTACCGGTGGTATAGGCGTAGCCGGCCTCGCCGTTCACCCCGACCACCCGGTCCGGTCCGACCTGCACGTGCACGTGCCCGGAGACCACGAGGTCGACGCACCCCCGGCGCAGCGCCTCGGTGCCCATGTCGGAGTCGTGGACGAGCACGGTGTTGACGCGCTCGTCGGAGTCGCAGGCGCGGTCCGCGATCTGGGCGGCGATCTCGGCGATGGAGAGGCCGGGCTGGTCGCGCCAGGTGCCGAGGCCGCTGGAGCGGGGGTCGTTCCACGCGAGCAGCCGACCGCCGGCGGGGCCGTCGACCACCTCGCGGGCGGCGACCTGCCAGCCCAGGTCCTCGAGGTACGCCGCGACGAAGCCGCCGTGGTCGTGGTTGCCGAGGACCGAGAAGCGCTGGTCCCAGTCGCGGAACGACGCGTCGAGGGAGTCGAGGCTGAACGCCTCCCAGGCGCCGCCGGTCGAGGTGTCGTCACCGGCGTCGAGGATGGTGGTGGCGCCGGCCCGGTCCGCCACGGCGCGGGCCACCGGGTCCATGCCGATGTTGTCGTGCCGGTCGGACACCAGCAGCGCCACCGTCTCGCCGTCCCCCGGCTGCCGCAGGACGAGGTCGTCTGCAGCGGTCTCCGCCGCCTCGTAGAAGTCCTTGCTCTTGCGGAAGGTGTCGATCGCGCTGAGCACCAGCCGCTTGGTGCCGGTGGTCGTCGAGTTGGCGGCGACCTGGATGTCCCGCGCCTCCTCGGGCACCTCCACCTCGGTCACGTAGTCGTCGAGCGCCTGCCAGTCGGCGGAGTCGGCCAGCATGGGGTCGCGCGACTTCCAGGGCTGGGCGAGCAGCACGGTCAGGAGCACGAGCAGGAGGGTCCCGGTCAGCAGCCTGCCGGAGCGGTGCCGGATGTCGAGCCGGGCCAGCAGCTCACGGCGGCGGCGGCGGCCGACCATCGCCCACACGAGCAGCGGAACGAGCGCGAGGACCGCACCACGCAGGGCCGCGTCGTAGGCCAGGCCGGTGAGCGCACGGCGTACCCGCTCGACCTGCGCGTCGGGCTGCGAGGCGATGAACGCGTAGCGCTGGACCAGCTCCTCGGTGGACTGCGACTGGGTCTTGCCGAGGGTGATCTCGACCCCGACGGCGCTCTCCGTGCGCGCCCGCACGTCGGGCAGGAACGGCCCGGTGCGCAGCGTGACGTAGGCGTCCGTCGTCGGCCGGACGAGCGCGTCGTGACTGGCGACCGTGGTCGAGGCGGAGGAGGTGAAGAACAGGGCCGCGGCGATCGGCACCGCCAGCAGCAGCCACGCGACGGCGTACACGCCGGCGATCGCCGTCTGCCGCCGCGACGGCCTGCGCAGTCCCGCCAGCCGTCCCCGCACGTCCGTCATCTGCACCCGAGGAGCCTAACCGTCCCACCGAGGTATCCCCGCCTGCTCGCCGACGTGTCACTTCTTGCGCGCCGAGAAGTGAGTTCTTGCGGGTGTGCTGGCGACCGTGGGCCGACACGACCCACTTTTCACGCACAGGCACCCGGTCCGGCAGCACTGTCCACAGTCGGAGGAGTGGCCCGATTGGGGGGTACGGCGACCGGGGATCGGCAGAGGCATGACAACGACACCACTACCCGACCGACCCTTCGCCTGGTTCGAGCTGCAGCAGCTCGGCCTCTCCTCCTACGAGCTGCGCCGGCTGCTCGCGGCCAGACAGGTACGTCGCCTCGTCCAGGGCGTCTACGCACCGACCGACCTCGAGGACTCACTCGACCTCCGCGCCGAGGCCGTCCGCCTGGTGCTGACCGAGCGCATGATCCTTGCGGACCGCACCGCAGCCTGGCTGCACGGAGTGGACCACTACCGGCTGGACGACCGTCCCGGCGTCCCGCCGCTCGACGTGATGTCGATCCACGGCACGGAACCGACCAGACGCCGAGGCACCCGTGGAGGCAAGCGCGCGCTGATCGACAGCGACATCTGCCGCGTGGCGGGCGTGGCCGCGACGACCCCGGCCAGAACCGCCGCTGATCTCGCCTGCCTGTTCGGCCGTCGCGAGGCCCTCGCCGTGCTCGACGCCTTCATGCGCACCTGCGGTGTGACGCGTAGGGAGCTCGAGGAGCTGGTCGGACGGTTCGCCGGACGGCGGGGGGTGATCCAGCTCCGCGAGCTCGTCACCCTGGCGACCGCGATGTCGGAGTCCCCGGGTGAGTCGTGGACCCGCATCGACATGCACGATGCGGGCCTGCCCACCCCCGAGGCGCAGTTCGTCATCGAGGTGAACGGCGTCGAGAGGTACCGCCTCGACCTCGCGTACCCGCGCTGGAAGATCGCGGTCGAGTACGACGGCAGGGAGCACCACAGCTCGCCCGCGGACCGGGCTCGCGACGAGAGGCGCCGCGACTGGCTGCGCCGGCACGGCTGGGTCGTCATCGTCGTGACGAAGGACGACTTCCGGCACACCTCCAGCGGAGCGTGGTTGCGCGAGGTGCGGTCCGCCCTCGACGAGAGGATGCCGCGGGCCCAGAAGCCGCGGTATGCCCGCGCCGAGCGCGAGGTCCGCCGTACGTTCTGATCACCCCGCGCGAGAAGCGCAGGCATCGCAGGAACTCACACCTCGTCGCGCAACTTCACACACCTCGGCGCGCAAGAAGTCACACCTCGGCACGCAATTTCACACACCTCGGCGGGACTGGGAGATGGAGTAGAGGGTGACGGAGGCGGCGACACCGGCGTTGAGGGACTCCAGGCCGCTGGACATGGGGATGGAGACCAGCACGTCGCAGGTCTCGGCCACCAGCCGGGAGAGGCCCTTGCCCTCGGAGCCGACGACGACCACCAGCGGGCCGGTGGCCAGGTCGAGGTCCGGCAGCGACACGTCTCCGTCGGCGGCCAGCCCGATCACCATGCACCCGGCGTCCTGGTAGGCCTTCAGCTGGCGCACGAGGTTCACCGCCTGGGCCACCGGCACCCGGGCCGCGGCACCGGCCGACACCTTCCACGCCGACGCGGTCATCCCGGCGGCGCGGCGCTCGGGGATCAGCACGCCGTGCGCACCGAAGCCGGCTGCCGAGCGCACCACGGCGCCCAGGTTGCGTGGGTCGGTGACCGAGTCCAGCGCCACGATCAGCGGCGGCTCACCGGATGAGGCGGCCGCGTCGAGCAGGTCGTCCGGGTGGGCGTACTCGTACGGCGGCACCCGGGCCGCGAGCCCCTGGTGCACCGCCCCGGCAGTGAGCCGGTCGAGCTCGGGACGCGGCACCTCGAGGAGGTTCAGGCCGCGGTCGGCGGCCAGGGAGAACGCCTCCTTGAGCCGGCCGTCACGCTCGGTGCCCTCGGCGACGTACAGCCCGGTCACGGGCATGTTGGCGCGCAGCGCCTCGACGACGGAGTTCCGCCCGGCCACCCACTCGGAGTCGCCACCCTTCGGGACGTGCCGCTTCGGCCGCGCGGCTGCCTTCTGGGCGGCCTTGGACCGCTCCTTGTAGACCTTGTGGTTGGGGCGGTCCTTCGCCTTCGGCGTCGGCCCGCGGCCCTCGAGGCCGCGCTTGACGCGACCACCGGAGCCCGCGGTCGGGTTGCCCTTCCCGGTCTTCTTGATCGAGCCCTTGCGCTGGGAGTTGCCGGCCATCAGACGGTCCACCTCGGTCCGTTGGGAGTGTCTTCGATCTCGATCCCGGCCGCCTTGATGCGGTCCCGGATCGCGTCGGCGGCCGCATAGTCGCGGGCCGTCCGGGCGGCGTCGCGCTCGGCGAGCAGCCCGCCCACGAGGGCGTCGACCGCCGCCGAGAGCCTGGCGTCGCCGCCGGCCGACGACGCGGTGTACGCCGGGTCGCCCGGGTCCAGGCCGAGCACGTCGAGCATCGCCCGCACCGACGCGGTGTTGCCGCGCAGCGCGTCGGACGGTCCCTCGGCGAGCAGCTTGTTGCCCTCGCGCACGACGTCGTGGATCGCGGCCACGGCGGCGGGCGTGCCCAGGTCGTCGTCCATGGCGGCCACGAACTCCGCGCACAGCATGCCGCCCGGGGGCAGCTCGCCCAGCACGCCGGCCGCCCGGTCGAGGAAGCCCTCGATCCGTCGGAACCCGACGGCCGCCTCGTCGAGCGCCTCGAAGGAGAACTCCACGTGCGAGCGGTAGTGCGCCGAGACCATGTAGAACCGCAGCTCGATCGCGCGCACCCGCTCGAGCACGTTGGGCACCAGCAGCGAGTTGCCGAGGGACTTGCTCATCTTCTCGCCGGAGGTGGTGATCCAGGCGTTGTGCAGCCAGTACGACGCGAACGGGTGGCCGGCGGCGCGCGACTGCGCCTGCTCGTTCTCGTGGTGCGGGAAGCGCAGGTCGATGCCGCCGCCGTGGATGTCGAAGGCGTGGCCGAGGTACTTGCCGGCCATCGCCGAGCACTCGATGTGCCACCCCGGTCGGCCCTTGCCCCATGGCGACGGCCAGGCCGCCGTGTCGGGCTCTATCCCCAACTTCTGTCCCTTCCACAGCGCGAAGTCCCGCGGGTCGCGCTTGCCGCGCGGGTCCGCGTCGGCCGCGGCCTCCATGTCGTCGACCTTCTGCCCGGACAGCTCGCCGTACGACGGCCAGGAGAGCACGTCGAAGTAGACGTCACCGGAGCCGTCGTCCGCCGCGTAGGCATGCCCGCGCTCGATCAGCTGCGAGATCAGCTCGACCATCTCGGGGATGTGACCGGTGGCGCCCGGCTCGTACGTCGGCCGCGCGACGTTGACCGCGGCGTAGGCCTTGTCGAGCTCGTGGCTCATCTCGTAGGCGAGGTTGTACCAGGGCCGCCCCTGCTCGGCCGACTTCGCCAGGATCTTGTCGTCGATGTCGGTGGTGTTGCGGATGAACGTGACCTCGTAGCCGGAGACGCGCAGCCACCGCTGGAGCACGTCGAAGTTCACGCCCGAGCGGATGTGCCCGATGTGCGGCTCGGCCTGCACCGTGAGCCCGCACAGGTAGATGCCCGCCTTCCCCTCCTCGAGGGGAACGAAGTCACGGACTCCGCGGGTCGCTGTGTCATAGAACTGGAGGGCCACGCGGCAATCGTAGTGGCGCCTCGCCCGCCCGCTGGAATCCTCAGCCGGCGCTGAACTCCACCTCGTGCCAGCCCGTCGCCCCGTCCGGCCGGACATCCCGCTCGACGCCGGTCTGCACCTCGTCGTCGGCGGAGATCGCCCGCACCCGCACCCGGTGGTCGCCCTCCTCGACGTCGACCGTGGCCACCCACTGGTTCCAGGTGTCCTCGTGGGGGACCTCGGCGAGCTCGGCGCGCTGCCACCCTCCCCCGTCGAGGGAGTACTCCACCGCCGCGATCCCGATCGTCTGCGCCCAGGCGGCGCCGGCGATCCGCAGCTCCCCGACGGGCACCTCGCCCCCGTCCGGGACCTCGATGCGGGAGGCGATCTTGACCGGCCCGCGCTCGGACCAGCCCTTGTCGGTCCAGTACGCCGTGAAGTCCTCGAACCGGCTCACCTCGAGGTCGACCACCCACTTCGTCGCCGAGACGTAGCCGTAGAGCCCGGGCACCAGCATCCGCACCGGGAAGCCGTGGTCGATCGGCAGCGGCTCCCCGTTCATCGCGATCGCCAGCATCGCGCCGGTCCCCGGGTCGGTGAGCTTGGACAGCGGCGTGCCACAGGTCCAGCCGTCCCACGACGTCTGCAGCACCGCGTCGGCACCGCTCTGCACGCCGGCCTCGGCGAGCAGCGCGTCGACGCGGATCCCGCTCCACCAGGCGTTGCCGATGAGCGGGCCGCCGACCGGGTTCGACACGCAGTTGAGGGTCAGCCAGCCCTCGGTGATCTCCCGGTCGATCAGCTCCTGGTAGGTCAGGGTGATCTCGCGGTCCACCATCCCGTGGATCCGCAGGCTCCACTCGCTGGGCTCGATGGCCGGCGAGGCGATGGCGGTGTGGATCAGGTAGAAGCGGTGGTTCGGCGTCTTCCACCGGCTGTTCCCCGGTGCGTCCACGCGGGCCTGCGCCGGAGCGTCCGGGTTGGTCACCGGCAGCTTGAGGAGGCGTCTGCTCTGCTCCACGTGGCGTCGGCGCCGACCGAGCCGCTCCCCGAAGACGCCGACCACGGTGGCCAGGGCGGCGGCGATCCCACCCCGGATGAGGAAGGTACGCCGCGTGTGGGCGTGCTGCTCGTCGGTGCGGGCGCCGTGCTCCGCGGTCTCGGAGCGCGCGCTCTGCAGCGGTTCGGTGAGGAACGAGAGCACCACGATCCAGGTGACCGTGCCGGCCGCGACCGGCAGCACGTCGAGTGCCCGGGCGTCGTACCGGGTCAGCGCGGCGAGGAGCCCGACCCCGCCGAGCGCGACGAAGACCAGGATCGGCGCCCACCACGAATGCGCGGCGAGCCGTCCGGCCCAGGCCCACAGCGAGACCAGCATCAGGAAGACCACGATGACCAGGACCGGCTTGTCCCAGTGGCCCAGGATCTCGATCGCCTGCTCGGCCACCACACCGGGGACGTACTGCACGACGAGCTCGGCGACGGCGACGATCGGCGACGACCTCAGGGTGAGCGCCATGGTGGCCGCGTGGCTCACGGCCAGGCCGGCGAGGCCCGCCACGATGCCGGCAGCACTCCACATTCCCCGGGGTGTGCTCACGCCTCCATGGTCGCTCAGGCATGATCGTTCCGTGAACCCGACCCTCCGCGTCGGCATCGGAACCGACGTCCACCGGTTCGCCGACGGCGCCACGATGATGCTGGCCGGGCTGAGCTGGCCCGACGAGCCCGCGGGACTGGCCGGGCACTCGGACGCCGACGTGGCCGCGCACGCCGCCTGCGACGCGCTGCTGTCCGCGGCCGGGCTCGGTGACCTCGGCAGCAACTTCGGCACCGCCGAGCCGGAGTGGTCCGGCGCCGCGGGTGCGGCCCTGCTGGTCGAGACCGTACGTCGCGTGCGGGCGGCCGGCTTCGAGGTCGCCAACGTGGCGATCCAGGTGATCGGCAACCGCCCGCGGATCGGCGGCAGACGGGCGGAGGCGGAGGCGCTGCTGAGCGAGGCCGTCGGTGCTCCCGTGAGCGTGTCCGCGACGACCACCGACGGGCTCGGGCTCACCGGCCGCGGCGAGGGTGTGGCCGCGATCGCCACGGCCCTGGTCACGCAGCCGGCGTGACGCCTCCCCGCCGTGCGGCAGCCAGCGCTCGGTAGCGGCGCACCACCAGCTCGACCACCAACGGATGGGGGCCCAGCACGCCCCCGACGGACGTGGCGCCCGCGGCCCGCGCCAGCTGCTCGGCCCGGCGGGCGAAGTGTCCGCCGGCCAGCAGGTAGGGCACCATCGCGACGCGTCGACCGGTCCGCGCGGCGGCGACCTGGCCGGCGACCGAGGGCCCGGGACCGCTGACCGTGGCGACCCGGACGGGCGCACCCCAACGGGCCTGGAGCATCCGTCCCGCGGACGCCAGGTCGATGGCTGCGTCGGGGTCGCGCGAGCCGGCCGCGGCAAGGACGACCGGGTCACCCGGCCGAGCGCCCGAGCCCCGCAGCCGGAGGCACAGCACCTCGGCCAGCAGCGGATGTGGTCCCAGCGGCCGGGCGACCTGGACCGGCATCGAAGCGGCGCCCACCGCCTGCGGCAGGTCGCGGCGGACGTGGAAGCCGGTGGACAGCAGCAGCGGGACCACCGCTGCCGGCTGCTCGAGGTCGCGCACCACCGAGGAGAACAGCGGTGTGCACAGCTCGACGTAGGACCCGAGCGCGGGCACGCCGAGCCGGCGTCCGGCCGCGGCGGTGATGGCCGCGGCGACCCGGTTGCCCGCCGCCACGCGGGTCCCGTGCGCGACCGTGAGAAGGGTGGGAGCGCTCATCCGGCGGCCAGCCGGTAGCCGCGCTTGACCACGGTCTGCACGACCCGGGTGCCGACCGCGGCCCGGAGCCGGGCGACGGCCATCTCGACGGCGTGCTCGCTGGCGGCCTGGCCCGTCGGTAGCGCCACCAGCAGGTCGCGGCGCGCGACCACGTGTCCCGGGTTCACCGCGAGCGCGTGCAGCACCGCCAGCGGCGCCGGCGACAGCTGGGCCTCGACGCCGTCGAGGAACACGGCACTTCCGTGCAGCAACAGCTGGTGCCCGCCGGCCTCGATGGTCAGCCCGGATCGCCGCAGCGGCAGCTCGGACTCCATCAGCTTGACCATCGCGGCCAGCCGGGAGCGCTCCGGCTGGATCGTCGGCACCCCCCACAGCTCGAAGGCGGCGGCGGTCACCGGCCCGACGCAGGCGGCGACCACGTCGGCCTGGAAGGCGGCGACCACCTCGTCCCGGCGCCCGACGGCCCCGGCCATCTCCATCAGCGCCGCGACGGCGGGCGCGGAGGTGAACGTGACCGCGTCGAGCTTGCGCTCGGCGATCAGGTCGACGAGACGGAACATCGGTGCCGGGTCGGTGGCGCCCTCGACGCGGTAGACCGTCACCACGTCCACCGTGGCCCCCTGGCGCCGCAGCGCGTGGGCCACGGTGGAGAGGGACTGGCCGTGCTCCTGCACGACGATCCGCAGGCCACTCAGGTCGCGACCGCGCAGGTGCGCGAGCACGTCCTCGAAGCACTCCGACTCCGGTGACCACAGCTCGCGCAGACCCGCTCGGCGCAGCGCGCCGACCGACTTCGGCCCGCGGGCCAGGATCTCGGAGAGCTCCAGCGCGGCCAGCAGCCGGGGCAGGAGCCCCCAGGACTCGGCGGCCCGGAACCACGACTTCACGCCGATGCCGGTGGTGGCGACGAAGAGGTCGACCGGCGCGCCGAGGACCTGCTCGGTGGCGGCCCGCAGCGCGGCTTCGTTGATCCGGTTCGGCTCCACCGAGAGCGCCGCGGCCCACTCGACCTCGGCGCCGCGGCGGTGCAGCAGGGCGATCTGCTCGTCGGCCTTGCGCGCGGCGGTCACCCCGATCCGGTAGCCCCGCAGCGGCGACGGGGTGCTCATGCCGCCTGCCTCGGTCCGACGTGCACGACGCCGTCGACCACCTTCACGTCGTACGCCGGCACCCGGACGTGGGCGTCGTCGAGGCACTGACCGCTGCGGAGGTCGAAGGCGTGCTTGTGCATCGGGGAGGCGACGAACGGGACGTCACCGCGGCTGCCGACGATGCCACGCGCCAGCACCGACGCCTTGGCGAACGGGTCGTAGTTGCCCAGCGCATAGACCTGGTCGTCATGGGTCCGGAAGATCGCGATGGCCTGGCCGTGCACGAGCGCGGTGACGCCCCGCTCCACCTCGAGGGCGTCGACGGCACAGACCGGCTGCCACTCCAGTGTGCTCACGGCGCTCCCACGCGGATCGTGTCGCCCAACAGCACGGGCTGGTCGGCGACCGCGGGCTGGATCTGGCCCCGGGCGGTGGTGAAGCTGATGTTGGGGTCCGGGGTGCCGGGTGCGTTGACGAACGACACGAAGCGCGCCAGCTTCTCGGGGTCGTCGAGCGTGGCGCGCCACTCGTCGGCGTAGGTGTCGACGTGGCGTGCCATCTCCGCCTCCAGCGAGGCGCCGAGGCCGAGCGCGTCGTCGACGACGATCTCCCGGACCCGCTCGAGGCCGCCGTCGATGCTGCCCAGCCAGGTGGACGTGCGCTGGAGCCGGTCGGCGGTGCGGATGTAGTACATGAGGAACCGGTCGAGGTAGCTGATCAGGGTCTCCGTGGGGAGGTCCCCGGCGAGGAGCTGGGCGTGCGCCGGGGTGGCCCCGCCGTTGCCGCACACGTAGAGGTTCCAGCCCTTCTCGGTGGCGATCACCCCGAAGTCCTTGCTGCGGGCCTCGGCGCACTCACGGGCGCAGCCGCTGACCCCGCCCTTGAGCTTGTGCGGCGAGCGCAGGCCCCGGTAGCGCTCCTCGAGCCTGATCGCGAGGCTGGTCGAGTCCTGGACGCCGTAGCGGCACCAGGTCGACCCGACGCAGGACTTCACGGTGCGCAGCGACTTGCCGTAGGCGTGACCGGACTCGAAGCCGGCGTCGACGAGCCGCCGCCAGATCGCCGGCAGCTCCTCCATGCGGGCGCCGAAGAGGTCGATGCGCTGGCCGCCGGTGATCTTGGTGTAGAGACGGAAGTCGCGGGCCACCTCGCCGATCACGATCAGCCTCTCGGGCGTGATCTCGCCGCCGGGCACCCGCGGCACCACCGAGTAGGTGCCGTTGCGCTGGATGTTGGCGAGGTACTTGTCGTTGGTGTCCTGCAGCGCGGACGTGTCCTCGTCGAGGACGTGGCCGTTGAACTGGCTGGCCAGGATCGAGGCGATGGCCGGCTTGCACACGTCGCACCCCCGGCCCCGGCCGTGCGCCTCGACGATGTCGTCGAAGCGTCGGTAGCCGTGCACGGTGACCAGGTCGAAGAGCTCCTGCCGGGTGACGTCGAAGTGCTCGCAGATCCCCGCGGCGACGGTGCGCCCGGCGGCCTCGAGCCGCTCGGTGAGCAGGTTCTTGACCACCGGGAGGCAGGATCCGCAGGTGGTTCCCGCTCGGGTGCAGGCCTTCGCGCACGGCAGGTCCGCGCAGGCCTGCTCGTCGATGGTCGCGCAGATCGCGCCCTTGGTGACGTTGTTGCACGAGCACACGACCGCCTCGTCCGGCATCCCGACCCGGGCGGTGCCCCGGGACGCGGGCAGGATCAGCTCCTCCGGGTTCCCGGGCAGGTCCATGCCGCTGGAGACCATCGGCCGGAGCACGCCGTACGACGACGCGTCGCCGACCAGGATGCCGCCCAGCAGGCGCCGGCCGTCGTCGGACACCACCAGCTTCTTGTAGACGCCCGCCACCGCATCGGCGAAGACCAGCTCGAGGGCGCCCTCGGTGCTGGCGAACGCGTCGCCGAACGAGGCGACGTCGACGCCGAGGAGCTTGAGCTTGGTGGACATGTCGGCGCCGGTGAACGCGCCGGGTCCCTCGAGGAGCGCGTCGATGACGACCTCCGCCATCTGGTAGCCGGGCGCGACCAGGCCGTACATCCGGCCGCCCGGCGCCGCGCACTCGCCGATCGCGTAGATCCCCGGGTCGGCGGTCCGGCACTGCTCGTCGACCAGCACGCCGCCGCGTTCGGCGACCTCGAGGCCGCAGTCGCGGGCCAGCTGGTCGCGCGGGCGGATGCCGGCGGAGAACACCACGACCTGCGCCGGGACGATGCTGCCGTCCCCGAGCTCGAGACCGGAGACCGTGCCGTCGGTGCCGAGGACCGCGGAGGTGGCCGCACCGGTGTGCACGGTCACGCCGAGCTGCTCGATGTGCCGCACCAGGGTGCCGCCGGCGGCCTGGTCGAGCTGGACCGGCATGAGCCGGGGCGCCATCTCCACCACGTGGGTGTCCAGACCCAGCTGGACCAGGGCGTTGGCGGCCTCCAGGCCGAGCAGCCCGCCGCCGATGACCGCGCCCACGGTGGCGGGCCCGGCGGCCTCGCGGATCGCCTCGAGGTCCTCGATGGTGCGGTAGACGAAGCAGCCCTCGAGGTCGCGGCCGGGCACCGGGGGCACGAAGGGTCCGGCTCCGGTGGCCAGCACCAGCACGTCGAAGCGGACCACCTCGCCGGTGCCGAGCGTGACGGTCCGGTCAGCCCGGTCGACCGCGGCCACCGGCGTGTCCAGGACCAGCCGGACCCGGGGGTCGTCGTACCGGCCCTCGGGAAGCAGCGACAGCTCGTCGGCACTCTCCGCCGCGAAGAACGAGGTCAGCGCCACTCGGTCGTAGGCCGGGCGCGGTTCCTCCCCCACGACCACCACGTCGAAGCGCTCGGTGAGACCGCGCTCGATCGCCGCCTGCACGAGGCGGTGGCCGACCATGCCGTGACCTGCGACCACCAGGGTCCTGCGGGTGTGCGTCATGGGAGTTCCTTTCGGTGGACCGAACCTAGGTTCGGCGTGTCAAGGGGTGGTTTTCGTTGTGTTTCGGGCGTGAAAACAAGTGCGCGTCACACCGCGGCGGGGTCGCCGGCTGCGAGCAGCTCGCGGACCACACCGGTGCAGCCGCCGCAACCGGTGGTCGCACGGGTCGTGGAGCGGGCCTCGTCGAGGTCGCGGCAGGCCCGCAGCCGGCCGGCGCTGACGCCCGCGCAGGCGCAGACCTCGGCGTCGTCGGGCAGCAGCGTGGAACCGTCGCCGGGCGGCCGCTCGGCCATCAGCAGCTCGCCCGGCTCGTGCGCGCCGAGGACGGTGCGCCGGTCGTAGAGCTGGGTGATCAGGCCGACCCGCGACACGTCGCCGACGAGCGCGGCCGCCTCGATGACGCCGCCGCGGACGACCAGCTTGCGGTGGGTGCCCGCGACCGGGTTGGTGACCTCCACGACCTCCCCGTCGGTGCGCTCGGGGTCGCCGAGGACGGCCACGTCCAGGCCGGTGGCGCGCAGCCGGGCGACGCTGCGCGAGCCGTCGTACGCCGCGTCCCCGCCGGCCAGGTGGTCGGCCAGCACACCTGCCTGCTCCCACGCCGGGGGCACGAAGCCGGTGGTCCGGCCGGCGTGCTCGGCGCAGTCGCCGATCGCGTGGATCCGTCCGTCGGTGACCGTCTCCAGGTGCCGCCCGACCACGATGCCGCGGCGGCAGAACAACCCGGCCTGACGCGCCAGCGCGGTGGACGGGCGGCCGCCGGCGGTGAGCACCACCAGGTCGCTGTCGAGGGTGTAGCCGTTGTCGAGGCGCAGGCCCGCGTCGGTCAGCCGCACCGCCCGCGCTCCCGTGTAGACCTCGGTGCCCAGGGCGCGGAGCCCGCGCCGGAGCACCGCTCCGCCGCGGGCGTCGACCTGGCGGGAGAGCAGGTGCTCGGCACCCTCGACGACCTCGGTGGCGACCCCGCGCACGGACAGCGCGCGGGCCACCTGGAGGCCGAGCAGGCCGCCGCCGACCACGACCGCGGAGCCCGCCCCGGGCACCGCGCCGAGCAGCCGCAGGCAGTCGGCCAGTGACCGGAACGCGTGCACCTTGGGGTGCAGGCTGCCGTCCATCCGCACCAGGCCGCGGATCGGTGGCAGCGTCGGGATCGACCCGGTGGCCAGCACCAACCGGTCGAAGGCGATCCGGCTGCCGTCGACGAGCAGGACCTGGGCCTCGTCCCGGTCGACGTGCAGCACCCGGGTCCCGGTGCGCAGGTCGATGCCGTGGTCGGCGTACCACCCCGGGTCGCGCAGGGTCAGCGCGTCGAGCGGATGGGTGCCCTCGAGGACCGCGGACAGCAGGATCCGGTTGTACGCCGGCGCCGCCTCGTCGCCCAGCACGGTGACGCTGCCGTCGTAGCCGCGGGCCACCAGCTCCTCGCAGAGCCGGGCCGAGGCCATGCCGTTGCCGACGACCACGAGACGCCCGCCCACCGTGTCACCCACGCTGTCGCCCGCGGTGTCGCCGGCGCCCGTGCCCGTGCTCATGTCGGCGTCACCACCGCGGCGCACACCTTGAACTCGGGCATCTTCGAGGCCGGGTCGAGGGCGTCGTTGGTCAGCCGGTTGGCACCGACCCAGTGGAACGGCACGAACACGGTGTCGGGCCGGATCGTGGCCACCACGCGCGCCGGCGCGACCATCGAGCCGCGGCGGGTCGCGATGGTGACCCGCTCGCCGTCGGCGGTGCCGAGCCGCCGGGCGAGCATCGGGTGCATCTCGACGAAGGCGCCGGTGTCGGCCAGGTCGCGGACCCGACGGGTCTGGGCACCGGACTGGTACTGCGCGAGGACCCGGCCGGTGGTCAGGTGCACCGGGTAGTCCGGGCAGGGCTGCTCGGCGGCGCCGCGGTGCTCGACCGGATGAAAGCGGGCCCGCCCGTCCGGGGTGGCGAAGCGGTCCAGGAACATCCGCGGTGTGCCCGCGTGGTCGGGGGTGGGGCACGGCCAGAACACGCCGTGCTCGTCGCGGATCCGGTCGTAGGTGATGCCCGCGTAGTCGGCCCGGCCGCCCGCGGAGGCCCGACCGAGCTCCGCGAAGACCTCTTCCGGGTCGGTCGCGAACGGCACCGTGGAGCCGAGCCTCTCGGCCAGTCCGCCGATCACCTCGAGGTCCGTGCGCACCCCCTCGGGCGCCCGCACGGCCTGCTGCCGGAGCACGACGCGGCCCTCGAGGTTGGTCATCGTCCCGGTCTCCTCGGCCCACTGCGTCACCGGCAGCACCACGTCCGCGCGGGCCGCGGTCTCGGAGAGCACCAGGTCCGCGACGACCAGCAGCTCGAGGCTGTCGAGCCTCGTCGAGACGTGGCCGGCGTTGGGCGCGGAGACGACGATGTTGGAGCCGAAGACCAGCAGGGCGCGGGGGCCGGTCTCGGTGCCGAGCGCATCGAGCAGCTCGTACGCCGAGCGCCCCTTGCCGGGCAGGTCCTGGGCGTCCACGCCCCAGACGGCGGCGACGTGGGCACGGGCGGCGGGGTCGTCGATCATCCGGTAGCCGGGCAGCTGGTCGGCCTTCTGCCCGTGCTCGCGGCCACCCTGGCCGTTGCCCTGGCCGGTGAGGCAGCCGTAGCCCGCGTACGGCGTCCCCGGCTGGCCGAGCGCGAGCGCCAGGTTGATCCACGCCAGCACGGTGTCGGAGCCGGTCGAGTGCTGCTCCGCACCGCGGGCGGTCAACACCATCACCCTGGCGGCGCCGCCGAGCAGCCGGGCCAGCCCGCGCACCTCGTGCGCGGGGACGCCGGTCACCCGCTCCACCCGCTCCGGCCACCAGGAGGCGGCCGTCCGCCTCACGTCCTCGAAGCCGGTGGTCCGCTCCTCCACGTAGGCCTCCTCGACGTCGCCGCCGGCGATCACCAGGTGCAGCAGACCGAGCGCCAGGGCCAGATCCGTTCCCGGGACGGGCTGCACGAACACGTCCGCGCGGTCGGCGGTCGGCGTACGCCGCGGGTCGACGACCACGACCCGGCCACCACGCGCGCGGAGGGCGTCGAGGTGGCGGGCCGCCGGCGGCATCGTCTCGACGAGGTTGGAGCCGACCAGGACCAGCACGTCGGTGCACTCCAGGTCGGCCAGCGGGAACGGCAGCCCGCGATCCAGGCCGAAGGCCCGGGTGCCCGCCGACGCGGCCGCGGACATGCACCAGCGGCCGTTGTAGTCGATCTGGCTGGTGGCCAGCGCGACCCGGGCGAACTTGCCGAGCTGGTAGGCCTTCTCGTTGGTCAACCCACCGCCCCCGAACACCGCGACCGAGTCCGGCCCGTGGTCGCGGCGGAGCGAGGCCAGCCGTCCGGCCACCAGGTCGAGCGCGACGTCCCAGCTCGTCGGCGCGAGCTCGCCGGTGGCGGGGTCACGCACCAGCGGGGTGGTCAGACGCTCGCGGTGCTCGAGCAGGCCGGTCGCGGTCCAGCCCTTGCGGCACAGCCCGCCCCGGTTGACCGGGAACTCGTCCCAGGTCTCGACCACGGGCGCACGCGTCCCCACCAGCCGCATGCCGCACTGCAGCGAGCAGTACGGGCAGTGCGTCTCCGTGGTCATCTCAGATGCCGGCGCCGGCCAGGCTGGGGAGCCGGGCCGACACGAACGCCGTGCGCGTGTAGAAGAACCAGGTCACCGCCAGGCAGACGACGTAGAAGCCGGTGAACACCCCGAAGGCCGTCTGCACCGAGTCGACCGGGTTGTCGATCCACGGGGCCCCGAACGTCATCGGGATCAGGAACCCGCCCAGCGCACCGATGGCGCCGGCGATGCCGATCACCGCCGAGGACTCCTTGGTCGCCCGGCTCATCGCGGCTTCGCGCTCCTCGCTGCCGGCCGCGCTGACGTCACGCGCCTGCTTCTGCCAGATCAGCGGGATCATCCGGTACGTCGAGCCGTTGCCGATTCCGGTCGCGGCGAAGACGAAGAGGAAGGCGACCAGGAACCACGGGAACCACGACTGGTTCGCCGTGGCGACCGCCGGGTCGGCGGTCGGGTTCGGCGCCAGCGCGGAGAGCGTCCACAGGACGGCCAGAGTGCCGGCGATCATCGCCACGAAGGTCCACAACGTGACCCGGGCGCCGCCGTACCTGTCGGCCAGCCAGCCGCCGAACGGTCGGGCGATCGAGCCGACGAGGGCGCCGAGGAACGCGTAGTAGGCGAAGTTGATCCCCGTGACGACGCCGGTCGCGGGGTCGGTGACCGAGAAGTTCAGCTTGATCAGCAGCGGCATCGCGGCGGAGTAGCCGATGAACGAGCCGAACGTCCCGATGTAGAGGAACGACATCACCCAGGTGTGCTTGTACCTCAGCACCGCGAGCTGCTCGCGCGGCTTCGAGCGGGCGGAGGTGAGGTTGTTCATGAACAGGTAGGCGCCGGCCGCGGCCAGCAGCGCCAGCCCGGCATACAGGTAGCCGGCCCGCTGCAGGGCCAACCCGGCCTCGCTGGCCTTGACCAACCCGAAGATGCCCGCGGCGCCGACCACCAGCGGCAGGAAGAACTGGATGACCGCGACGCCGAGGTTCCCGCCGGCGGCATTGAGGCCGAGGGCGGTGCCCTTGCGGTGCGCGGGGTAGAAGAAGTTGATGTTCGCCATCGACGAGGCGAAGTTGCCCCCGCCGACACCGGCGGTCGCGGCGATCACCACGAACACCCAGTACGGCGTCTCGGGCCGCTGCACCGCCCAGGCGAACAGCAGCGTCGGGATGAGCAGCATCAGCGCGCTGACCACGGTCCAGTTGCGGCCGCCGAACTTCGGCACCGCGAAGGTGTAGGGCAACCGGATCAGGGACCCGACCAGGTTGGGGACGGCGACCAGCAGGAACAGCTGCTGCGCGGTGAAGTCGAAGCCGACCTTGAGCAACATCGCCGCGCTGACGCTCCAGAGCAGCCAGACGGAGAAGCCGAGGTGCTCGGCGAAGATGGACCAGCCCAGGTTGCGGCGGGCGACCGTGCTGCCGCTCTCGGCCCAGAAGTCGGGGTCCTCGGGGCGCCAGTCGTCGATCCAGGTGCCTCCGCGCGGCGCGGCCGGGATCGCCGCCTCGGGGGCGGACACGTGGTGTGTGGTGGTCATGCGCGGGCTCCTCGTGCTCGGGGGATGCCGAGGAACCTAGGAACCGGAGGTTTCGCCAACCCGCGCGTTTGTTTCACGCAGGTGTCAACTTGTGCTCACGACCTCACGGGCGCCCGGGCGCCCGGGCACAAATGACGAAGACCCCCGGGCGGCGGCCCGGGGGTCAACGTGTTTCGGTCGTTCAGCGTGCGGTCAGGACGCGAGCACCTCGTCGAGGATGGCCTCGGCCTTGTCCTCGTTGGTGTGCTCGGCCAGGGCCAGCTCGGAGACGAGGATCTGGCGCGCCTTGGCCAGCATCCGCTTCTCGCCGGCGGACAGCCCGCGGTCCCGCTCGCGGCGCCACAGGTCGCGCACGACCTCGGCCACCTTCATCACATCGCCCGAGTGGAGCTTCTCGAGGTTCGCCTTGTAGCGACGCGACCAGTTGGTCGGCTCCTCGACGTGGGCGGCCCTCAGGACGTCGAACACCCGGTCGAGCCCCTCCTTGTCCACGACGTCACGCACCCCGACCAGGTCGAGGTTGCAGGCCGGGACCCGGACAACCAGGTCCTGCTGGGCGACGATGCGGAGGACGAGGTATTCCCTGTCTTCTCCCTTGATGGTGCGAGTCTCGATGTCCTCGATGACCGCTGCTCCGTGATTTGGGTAAACAACCGTTTCGCCGACGGTAAAAGTCATGTGCCAAGTACCCCTTCCTAGGTGACTAGTCTAACACGGCCATCGGGGTGCTCTGGCCACGTTTGTGCAGGTCAGGGGGCATATCCAGGCTTGACAGATCGCGTGATGCTGTGGTGGGCACGGTCCGGGGGACCCGGATTCGTGGCCCCAGGACCGGTCCGAAGTGACCACCCCGACCACCCGGTTGGTCAATACTGCGGGTATGCCGCCGACGACCGCACAGCCCACGGGAGACCAGGCGCAGCGCGGGTCCGCGCCCGGCCGCCGCTTCGCTCGTCGGCGCGCCGACGTCGGCGGCCTCGACGTCCGTCGCACCCTTCCGGTCGCCCTCGCCCGGGCGGCCCACCCCCGCCAGGCGCTGCTCGTCACCGCGATCCTCACGGGCGCCGCGGCGATGGCCGGACGGTCCCTGAAGGAGGTCGGGCTGGTGGCCGCGACCGTGCTGGTCGGACAGGTGGTCCTCGGCTGGCACAACGACGTCGTCGATGCGCAGCGCGACCGCGACCACGCGCGCCCGGACAAGCCGGTCGCGCTGGACCACCTCGACCGCGGCACCGTCACGTTCGCCATCGCCGTCGGGGTGCTGGCCGTGGTCCCGCTCTCCATCGCCCACGGCGCCGAGGCGGGCCTCACCCACCTCGCGATCCTGGCGGTCGCGATGCTCACCAACGCCGGCCTGCTGCGCCGCAGCCGGTTCTCCTACCTGCCCTGGATGGTGACGTTCGGCCTGTTCCCGGCCTTCCTGTCCTACGGCGGGTGGGCCGGCGTCGGCGCCGGGGGGCCGCCCACGATCGCGCTGACGGCGCTGGCGGCGCTGCTCGGCATCGGGGTGCACGTGCTGCGCTCCCTGCCCGGACTGGTCGACGACAACAAGGACGGCCTGCGGACGTTCCCGCTGCGGATCGCCCTGAAGACCGGAGCACCGCGACTGCTCCTCCTGGCCGCCGTCTACACCGGCGCCGTCGGCGTCGCCATCCTCGTCGCGGCCCTCGGGGTCGGGCTGGTCCAGTGAACGCTAGGCTGGGACGCGCACCTTGCCGCTGCGCCCGGGCCGCTCCGGGACGCCGACGACACCTGAAGGCCAACAGATGCTGAATCGCTCCCGGATCTCCCGCCTGGCCTCGGCCGGCGTGCTCGTGCTCGCCACGGCGACGCTCTCGTCCTGCGGCTTCAACTTCGCCACCGACAAGGTCTACACGCCCGCCGAGGGCGTCAACCAGCGGGACGGTCGCGTCGACGTCCTGAACGCCGTCGTCGTGGCCACCGCAGACGGCCGGGGCACCTTCGTGGCCAGCCTCTCCAACAACGAGGCGCCGGTGTTCGAGGATGGCGGGCTCACCGTGGCCGACGACCGGCTCATCGGCCTGGCCGGCGCCGGAGACACCGCCCTGACCGCCGAGCTGCAGCCGGTCGACCTACCGGGCGGCGCCCTGGTCAAGCTCGCCGACGGCGAGGGCATCCCGGTCACCGGCGAGGGCATCGAGCTCGGCCGCTTCGTGGAGGTCGAGCTGACCTTCGAGAACGCCGAGCCCGTCACCATGACGGTCCCCGTGGTCGCGAACAACCGTGACTTCGAGGGCCAGGACGGCACCACCCTGACCCCGACCGAGCTGCCCGAGGGCTACAGCGCCGACGACCCGCACGCGGAGTGAACCGATGAGCCACACACTGATCCTGCTCCGCCACGGTGAGAGCGACTGGAACGCCAAGAACCTCTTCACAGGCTGGGTCGACGTCGACCTGACCGAGAAGGGCCGCAGGGAGGCGGTGCGCGGCGGCGAGCTGCTGGTCGAGGCCGGCCTGCTCCCGGACGTCGTACACACCTCGCTGCAGCGACGCGCGATCACCACGGCGCACCTCTCGCTCGACGCCGCCGACCGGCACTGGATCCCGGTGCGACGGTCGTGGCGGCTCAACGAGCGCCACTACGGCGCCCTCCAGGGCAAGGACAAGAAGCAGACGCTCGAGGAGTACGGCGAGGAGCAGTTCATGCTCTGGCGCCGCTCGTTCGACACCCCCCCGCCGCCGCTGGACGACGACGACCAGTTCTCGCAGGCCGGTGACCCCCAGTACGCCGACCTCGGCGACGAGATGCCGCGCACCGAGTGCCTCAAGGACGTCATCGAGCGGTTCCTGCCCTACTGGCAGTCCGACATCGTGCCGGACCTGCAGGACGGCCACACGGTGCTGGTCGCCGCCCACGGCAACAGCCTGCGGGCCATGGTCAAGCACCTCGACGGGATCAGCGACGAGGACATCGCCGGCCTGAACATCCCCACCGGGATGCCGCTGGTCTACCGCCTCGACGACGAGCTCACGCCGACCGTCACGGGTGGCGAGTACCTCGACCCCGAGGCCGCCGCCGCGGCTGCCGCGGCTGTCGCCAACCAGGGCCGCTGACCGACCTCCGCCGAGGTGTGGGTTCTTGCGCCCCGAGGTGTCGCTTCTTGCGGGGTGGGCGGGAGAAGGCGCGGGGTCAGAGGTCGGTGGGGGTGGACTCGCCGGTGACGACGTAGGCCACACGATTGGCGACGGAGACGGCGTGGTCGGCGATCCGCTCGTAGTAGCGGCCCAGCAGCGCCAGGTCGACGGCCGGCTCGATGCCGTGCGGCCAGTTCGCGCCGAGCAGCTCGCGGAACGACGTACGGCGCAGCTGGTCCATCTCCTCGTCGACCTCGTGGAGCTCCTTGGCTCCCTCGACGTCGCGCTCGGCGATGATCTCGGCGACCTTGCCGGCCATCAGCTCGGCGACCATGGCCATCCGGCGGATCGTCGGCTCGACGTCCTTCGGCACGGCCACCGAGGGCACCCGCAGCCGGGCCACCTTGGCGATGTGCACCGCCAGGTCGCCCATCCGCTCGAGCTCGCCGGCCATCCGCAGCGCCGCCACCAGGGTGCGCAGGTCACCGGCGACCGGCTGCTGGAGGGACAGCAGGCTGAAGGAGAGCTCCTCCACCCGCTCCCGGGCGCGGTCGATGTCGGCGTCGTGGGTGATCACCTGCTCGGCGACCTCGGCATTGCCCTCGAGGAGCGCCTCGGTCGCCAAGGCGACCGCTGTCCGCACCTGGCGGGCGATGTCGGCCAGGTCGGCGAAGATGGAGTTGAGCTGGTCATGGAAAGCCTCACGCATGAGGAGGACGCTAGGCGGCCGAAGTGACGCGCAGGCGCTGTCCGGTGAACGAGGCATGAACAGTCGGCAGCGCGTCGGTCCGCGGGCGAACTCATCGTGAAACCCTGCGTACGATCTAGACGTGACCACGACGCAGGCGCTGCTGTTCGCGCTGCTCGGAGCCGTGCTGGTCGGTGGCGTGCTGCTGGCCTGGCACGTCAGTGAGAGCCAGCAGAGGCGGATCCCGGCCACCCAGGCGCCCGTGGTCCCCCCCGAGGTGACCACGGTCCTGTCCGTGCTGCGCTCCTCCGCGGTGGTGGTCAACGACGAGGACGTCGTCCTCAAGGCCTCCGCGCCGGCGTACGCCCTCGGGCTGGTGCGCAACAACGAGATGGTCGACCCTGAGCTGGCCGACCTGGTCCGGCAGGTGCGCCGCGACGGGCAGATCCGCGAGACCGAGCTGGTGATCTCGCGTACGCCGTCGTCCCCGCCGCGGCACGTGACCGCGCGCGTCGCTCCGCTCGGCAGCCGGCTGGTGCTGGCGCTGATCGAGGACCGCACCCGTGAGCGCCGGGTGGAGGCGATCCGCCGGGACTTCGTCGCCAACGTCAGCCACGAGCTCAAGACCCCCGTCGGCGCGATCCGGCTGCTCGCCGAGGCCGTGCAGGACGCCTCGGACGACCCGGAGGCGGTCGAACGGTTCGCCGGCCGGATGCTGACCGAGAGCGAGCGCCTGGTCCGGCTGGTGCAGCAGGTCATCGAGCTGTCCCGGCTGCAGTCCGACGACCCGCTCGACCAGCCCGTGCCGGTGCCCCTCGACGACGCGGTCGCCACCGCGGTGGACACCACCACCATCGACGCGCAGGCCCGGGGGATCTCCGTCGTCGCGTCGGGCGAGAAGGGCCTCAAGGTGCTCGGCAACCGCGAGCAGATCACGGTCGCGATCAGCAACCTCGTCGCGAACGCCGTCAGCTACTCCCCCGACAGGTCCTCCGTCCTGGTGGCCACCCGCGCCACCGAGGACCTGGTCGAGATCTCGGTGACCGACCAGGGCATCGGCATCCCGCCGAACGAGATCGACCGGATCTTCGAGCGCTTCTACCGGGTGGACCCCGCCCGGCACCGCTCCACCGGCGGCACCGGCCTGGGCCTGTCCATCGTCAAGCACGTCGCCGCCACCCACGGCGGGGACATCCGCGTGTGGTCCGTCGAGGGGCAGGGCTCCACGTTCACCCTGGCCCTCCCCCGCAAGAACCAGGAGGGTCGCCCGTGACGCGGGTACTCGTCGTCGAGGATGAAGAGAGCTACTCCGATGCGCTGGCCTACATGCTGCGCAAGGAGGGCTTCGAGGTCGGAGTCGCCAACACCGGACCGGACGCGCTGGTCGAGTTCGACCGGGCCGGAGCGGACGTCGTACTGCTGGACCTGATGCTGCCCGGGCTGCCCGGCACCGAGGTGTGCCGGCAGATCCGTCAGACCTCCTCGGTGCCGATCATCATGGTCAGCGCCAAGGACGACGAGGTCGACAAGGTGGTCGGACTCGAGCTCGGTGCCGACGACTACGTCACCAAGCCGTACTCGCCGCGCGAGCTGGTGGCCCGGATCCGGGCGGTGCTGCGCCGCGGCCACGAGCCGGACCTGGCGCCGGCGACGCTGGAGGCCGGACCGGTGCGGATGGACGTCGAGCGGCACGTGGTGACCGTCGACGGCACCGAGCAGCGGCTGCCGCTCAAGGAGTTCGAGCTGTTGGAGATGTTCCTGCGCAACCCCGGCCGGGTGCTGACCCGCGGCCAGCTCATCGACCGGGTCTGGGGCTCGGACTACGTCGGCGACACGAAGACGCTCGACGTCCACGTCAAGCGCCTGCGCGCCAAGCTCGAGCCCGACCCGGGTGAGCCGAAGTACCTCGTCACCGTGCGGGGGCTGGGCTACAAGCTCGACCTCTGAGGGGTGGGATTCCCCGGTCGACCGGGGAATCCCGCGCTTGTCGGGCACTGCAACCCCCGACAAGCATCAGAAGTGCCCGTCCAGCCGGCCGGAGGTGACTGGCAGGATCTGCCGCATCGACGTCCGAAAACCGCTCGTCTCCCGTGGGTGGACCTCCCTACGCTGGGGTGGTGAACCCCACCGGTACGACGACCCGCGCCTGGCTCCCCCTCGCCGCGGTCTCGTGCACCCTGGTGTTCTGGGCCTCCGCATTCGTGGCGATCCGGCACCTCGGGGAGGACTTCTCCCCCGGGGCGCTCTCGCTCGGCCGACTGCTCGTCGGCGCGCTGTGCCTGGGCGTGGTGGCGCTGAGCCGGGGCGTGCCCCGCCCGAGCCGCGCCGACCTGCTGACGATCGTGGTCATCGGAGTGCTGTGGTTCGGCGTCTACAACGTCGCCCTCAACGCCGGTGAGCGCCGGGTCGACGCCGGCACCGCCGCGATGCTCATCCAGGTCTCCCCGGTGCTGATCGCCCTGCTCGCCGCCACCTTCCTCGGCGAGCGGTTCACGGTGCACCTGGCGATCGGCCTGGCGCTGGCCTTCGGTGGCGTCGCCCTGATCGCACTCTCCACCTCCCCCGGAGGCGACCGCGACATCCTCGGAGTGGTCCTCTGCCTGGTCTCGGCGGTCGTCTACTCGATCAGCCTGATCCTGCAGAAGCCCCTGGTCGGCCGCCTGTCCGCGGTCCACATCACCTGGCTGGCCTGCACGGTCGGCGCGATCGCCTGCCTCCCGTTCGCCGGACAGCTGGTCGGCCAGGCCGCGGAGGCACCGGCCTCGTCCCTGTGGTGGTTGATCTACCTCGGCGTCTTCCCGACCGCGATCGCGTTCACGACGTACGCCTTCGCACTGCGCCACATGAGTGCCAGCAACCTCGGCATCTCGACCTACCTGGTGCCCCCGATCACCATCGTGATGGGAGTCCTGCTCCTCAGCGAGGCGCCGCCGACGATGGCGTACGCCGGTGGCGTGCTGGC
This sequence comes from uncultured Actinomycetota bacterium, assembly GCA_963767955.1. Classification (GTDB taxonomy): domain Bacteria; phylum Actinomycetota; class Actinomycetes; order Propionibacteriales; family Nocardioidaceae; genus Nocardioides. The sequence goes on from CAVYGA010000003.1 coordinate 2,538,179, forward strand.
GCTGGTCGGCGTCGCGGTGGCGCGTCACAAGCCCCGGAAGCCGGCGAGGGGCGCATCGCCGGCCCCCGAGGCTGCCATGCTGCACAAGTGAGCCTTCTCGCCGCCGTCCTGGTGGGCATCGTCGCCGTGCAGCACCTCGGCTTCCTGGTGCTCGAGATGTTCCTGTGGACCAAGCCCGCCGGACGCCAGGTCTTCGGGCTCGACCGGGCGTTCGCCGAGCAGAGCAGGGCCCTCGCCGCCAACCAGGGCCTCTACAACGGGTTCCTGGCCGCCGGCCTGCTCTGGGGGCTGGTCGCCGACCGCACCGACGTGCGGGTCTTCTTCCTGGTCTGCGTGGTCGTGGCGGGGGCGTACGGCGCCGCCACCGTCAACCGCCGGATCCTGCTGGTGCAGGCGGTGCCGGCTGTGCTGGCGCTGGCAGCGGTCCTCGCCGCCTAGTCCCGGCCGTCGTCGCCGGCCTCCAGCCAGCCCCGGAACGCCTCCAGGTTGGCCGTGGACTCGCCGCGCGCCCGCCGCCAGTCCCACTCCTTGCGGATGGAGGAGGCGAAGCCGAGCTCGAGGATCGTGTTGAACGACTCGTCGGCGGTGGCCAGCACGGTGCCGAGCACCCGGTCGAGGTCCTCGACGGCCGAGGCCAGCGGCAGCCGCGCGTCGAGATAGATGTCGCCCGTCGCGTCGACCGCGAACGCCACGGCGTACACCTTGAGGTTCTTCTCGAGGAGCCAGCGGTAGACGACCTCGTGGTTCTCGTCGGGATTGCGGCACACGAAGGCGTGTACGCCGAGCGCGTGCGCGCCGACGTCGACGCGCACGGGGGTCGACAGCTTGCGCTCCCCCGGCAGCGCGAACGAGAAGACGCCGGCGCTCTCCTCGAACTCGAGGTCGTTCTCGACCAGCCAGTCCCGGACGACCGCGCCCGCATCCGTGGTGGCGTCAGCCACCGACGCTCACCTCGTTGCGCATCACGTCCACGGCACGACGGTAGACCTCCAGCGTCCGCTCGGCGGTCAGGTCCCACGAGAAGAGCCGGGCCTGCTCGAGCGCGCCCGCCGACAGCTCGTCGCGGAAGCCGGAGTCACCGATGACGCGACGCAGCGCGGCCGCCCAGTCGTGGGGCTCATGGGTGTCGACCAGCAGTCCGGAGCGGCCGTCGCGCACGACGGTGGTCAGGCCGCCGACGGCGGCTGCGACGACCGGCGTACCGGTGGCCTGGGCCTCGGCGGCGACCAGGCCGAAGGACTCGTTGTAGGACGGTACGGCGACCAGCGTGGCCGCGCGGCACCACTCGGCGAGCTCGGCCTGGTCGACCGGCGGGACGAAGCGGACCACGTCGGCGAGGCCCAGGCCGTCGACGAGGTCGGCGAGCGCCTCGGGGTGCTCGAGACCCGAGCCCGACGGCCCCCCGACGATCGGCACCACCAGGCGGGACCGGAGCTGCGGGTCGCCCTCGAGGAGCACCGCCACCGCCTTGAGCAGCACGTCCGGGGCCTTGAGCGGCTGGATCCGGCCCGCGAAGAGGAGCACGTGCGCGTCCACCGGCAGCCCCAGCCGGCGCCGGGCACCGGCGCGCGGACCCGGGGTGAAGAGCGAGAGGTCGACGCCGGGGTGGACCACCTCGACGCGCGCGGGCTCGGCGTCGTACAGCTCGACCAGCTGGCGCGCCTCGATGTCGGTGTTGGCGATCAGCATGTCGGCGGCCTCGACCACCTGCTCCTCGCCGATCAGTCGGGCGGCCGGCTCGGGGGTGTCACCCTGCGCGAGCGCGGCGTTCTTGACCTTCGCCATGGTGTGCATCGAGTGCACCAGCGGCACACCCCAGCGGTCGCGGGCCAGCGCGCCGACCTGACCGGAGAGCCAGTAGTGCGAGTGGATCGCGTCGTAGTGGCCCGGCAGGTGGCCGGCCTCGGCGCGCATCACCTCGCGGGCGAACGTGCACAGCTGGCCGGGCAGCTCGCCCTTGGTCATCCCCTCGAACGGACCCGCGTGGATGTGACGGACCAGGACGTTGTCGGCGACCTCCACGATCGGCGCCTGGGACGACGACGTCGCGCGCGTGAAGATGTCCACCGCGATGTCGCGGCGGGCCAGCTGTTTGGCGAGCTCGATGACGTAGACGTTCATGCCGCCAGCGTCCCCGGTGCCGGGCTGGTCCAGCGGGGAGGTGTGCAGGCTGATCATCGCGATGCGACCCATACGCGCGTCGTACCTCCATTGCCGGTCCGGTATTCGTCCGGAGGCTGAACCACGCGCGCGCCTATCTCATTCCGCGACCGGGTGTGACCTCTGGCGCGTCGCGATGCGGTCTATCGGGCGCCGAGGCTCCGGGTACGCCGCTGCCATGCCGCCCGGCCGTGCTCGGAGGCCTGCCACCCGACCAGGCCGACGGCCAGGCCGAGTGCGGTCGCCAGCCAGGGCAGCGAGTCCTCGAACCAGGGGTAGGCCTGCCAGTGCAGGAGATAGATCCACATCGACGCCGCGGCGAGCGCACCGGCGCCGCGGGCGACGAGCACCGGCAGCCGCACCGCCGGCACCCACACCAGCAGCAGCAGGCCGACGACGACGACGGTCTCGCGATGCGGGTCGTCGAAGAAGCCGGGCAGCGAGCCGAGCGCGACCGCGCTGAGCAGCAACCGTTGCCAGGTCCGGGTGGCCTGTGCGGCCGCCCAGCCCAGGGCGAACAGCCAGAACACGACGTGCGCGCGGTGGATGCCGTCGCCGCTGGGCGGGGCGACGATCTCGAAGCGGGTCAGCAGACCGAGCAGGCAGAGGGCGTACGGCGTCCAGAACGGCGCGCGCCGGGCCCAGCGGTCGACCGACGGGATCGCGAGCAGTGCGGCGGCGGCGAGCATCAGCATCACCGCGGCCTCGATGAACCAGTAGTGCCAGGCCGGCTCGGCCCAGGCGTCCGGCCCGAGCACGCCGTTGAGCAGCAGCACCTGCCGCCAGCCCAGGCCCGGGGTCCACAGGGACACGGCCGCGATCACCAGCGCGGACGGTACGGCGATGCGCGCGACCGCGCGGGCCACGTGCCGGGTCCGCGCGGCGCGCTCGGTGCCGAGGTGGAAGCGGGCGAAGTTGAAGCCGAGCACCGCGAGGAGCACGTGCGCGCCGCCGGCAAGGACGAAGAGGTTCGCGTGGGTGCCGACGATCGCGACGATGCCGGCGGCGCGCAGCAGCACCCCCGTCTCGACCCGGCGACCGCGCTTCCGCAAGCCGCCCGCCGAGGCGCCGAGCTCCCCCAGGGGCCGCTGCGGCCAGTCGGCGGGCAGCGCCCCCAGCACCCGCTCGAGGCGCAGCGAGGCCTCCACGTAGGAGAGCGAGTCGCCGCCGAGCCCGGCGAACGTGTCCGCGGGAGTGGCGTCGGGGCGACGCAGCAACCCGCCGACGAGCGCCACCACGTCGACCTCGGCGGTCGCCGGCGCACCCTGGGCGAGCGCCAGCACGCCGCGGTAGTCGGGCTTGCCGTTGGGCAGCCGTGGCATGTCTGGGGGCGTGACCAGGCGCAGGCCGCTGGACGGCAGGCCGAGCTCGTCACGGACCAGCGCGGCGACCGCGGCCCCGTCGACGGGAGCGGCACCCGAGCAGACCGCGAGCACCAGCCGGTCGCCGCCGTCCGCCGCCGCGGCCACGACACCCCTGGCCGCAAGCACCTTCTCCGCGTGGTCGAGGTCGAGGCGCAGCCCGAACACCTTGGCGACCCGGCTGCGCCGCCCGACCACCTCGAAGAGCCCGTCCTCGCGCTGGAGGCCGATGTCGCCGGTGCGCAGCTCGGTGACCGTCCTCCCGAGCGCCAGCTCGGCCGGGCACTCGGCGTACCCCAGCATCACGTTGGGCCCGTGGTAGACGAGCTCGCCGACCTCGGGGTCGGCCGGCCCGGCGAGCGGCCGCTCGGGCAGCGGCTCGATCGTGAACGAGCCCCCGGCGACGGGGATGCCGATGGTCTCGGGCGCGGACTCCGCGAGCAGCGGCGGCAGGTAGGCCATCCGGGCGGTGGCCTCGGTCTGGCCGTACATCACGAAGAGCTCCCACCCCCGCTCGCGCCCCAGTCGGGCGTAGCGACGCACGTCCTGGGGCGCGAGCCGTCCCCCGGCCTGGCTGAGGTACCGCAGGTGCGGCAGGTCCATCTCGGCGAAGCCGACCCGGTCGAGCAGCTCGAACGTGTAGGGCACTCCGGCGAGCGAGGTGATCCGGTGTGCGCGTGCCGCGGCCCAGAACGACGCGTCGACGACCGAGTCCTCGGTCAGCAGCAGGCTCGCGCCGACGAGCAGGTGACTGTGCACGACGGACAGGCCGTAGCAGTAGTGCATGGGCAACACCGTCGGCGCGACATCGGCGGTCGTGAGACCGAGGTAGTCGACGATGGCTCCAGCGTTCGCCAGCAGGTTGGCTGCGGAGAGGCGGACCAGCTTGGGCGACCCGGTGGTGCCCGAGGTCGACATCAGCACCGCGAGGTCGGGGTGCAGGTCCACGGCGGGCTCGGCCCGGTGCTCGCGCAGGCCCTCGGCGCGGCTCCACGAGACGTCGGGGTCGTACGCCGCCGCGAGGCCGGGTGCGGCGGCCGGGCCGGTGAGCAGCACCGGGCAGCCGGCCTCGATCGCGCCCAGGTGGGCCACCACCGCGTCCGCGTGGTTGGCGCCCTCGACCAGCACCAGGCGACGCGGTGCGCCCAGGCGCGCGGCGAACGCGCGCACCCGGGCGGCGAGGTCGGCGTACGTCAGGCCGGGACCGGCGCCGTGACCGAGCAGCGCGGTCCGGTCGCCGTACGCCGCCAGATGGTCGGCGACGGAGCCGTCGAGCGTCGTGTTCGCGGTCGCGGCCGGGAGGCTGCGGGACGCGAGGCTGCTGGAACGGGACACACAGCGGACTTTATTAGGTAAGCCTTACCTTCTGCAAAGCGGAGTCTGCCCGCCGGACACCGGACGACTCCCTAGACTGGCGCCATGGCGGTGCTGGTGTACGACGGGGACTGCGGCTTCTGTCAGTGGAGCCTTCGCTGGGCGCTGCGCCTGGGCATCACTTGCGAGCACATCGCCGGGCAGCACGCCGACCTGCCCGCCCTCGGGCTGACGCCGGCCGACGTCGAGGCCGCGGCGTGGTACGTCGACGAGGGCCGGCTGCTGCGCGGCCACGAGGCGATCGCCGCCGCGCTTCGCACGTCGCGGCACCTCCCGGTGCGACTGGCCGGCAGCGTCATCGGCAGCCGTCCGCTCCGCCCGGTCGCGGCCCCGGCGTACTCCTGGGTGGCCGCCCACCGGCACCGGCTCCCCGGCGCGAGCGAGGCCTGCGGGCTCCCGCCGCTCGACGCACGCAAGAACTGACACCTCGGCGCGCAGGAACTGACACCTCGGCGCGCAAGAACTCACACCTCGGCGCGCAAGAACTCACACCTGGGCGGTCTAGCGGGCGTGGGCACCGACCCGGTGGGCGGGGCGCTCGGCGCGCCGCAGGGCGGTCGCGTAGTAGCCGAAGACCAGGATCGCCAGCACCCCGAGCACCAGGTCCACGGTCGCGTCGGAGGTCGCCGAGTGCAGCGTCATGGTCACCGACCAGAACAGCCCCACGGAGCCCACGACGACGATGGCCTGCAGCCAGCCCGGCGCGTTCGGCACCGCGGCCAGGCCCGAGAGCAACGCCGTGACTCCCAGCAGCACCAGCCCGACCGGATACAGGACCTCGGCCCCCGCGACAGAACGGAGCACCCAACAGGCGCCACCCAGGACCGCGACGGCGCAGGCGAGCGCACGCATGATCGAACCCCTCTCAGTCGACGACTCCCCGAGTGTGCCGTCCAGGGCGATCGGGCACAATCACCCTCCATGAGCTCGCCTCGGATCGCCGTCGTCACCGGAGCCTCGAGCGGCATCGGTGCCGCCACCGCCCGCACCCTGGCCGGACTCGGGTTCCGGGTGGTCTGTGCCGCCCGGCGTGCCGACCGGGTGGCCGGCCTCGCCGACGAGATCGACGGGCTCGCGGTCACCTGCGACGTCACCGACCCGGACTCGGTGACCGCCCTCGCCGCGGCCGCCGGTGCGCGCGTGCACGTGCTGGTCAACAACGCCGGCGGCGCCTTCGGCTCCGACCCGGTCGCGACCGCCGACCCGGACGCGTGGCGGGCGATGTTCGAGGTGAACGTGCTCGGCACCCTGCGCGTCACCCAGGCGCTGCTGCCCGCGCTCCGGGCCAGCGGCGACGCCGTGATCGTCAACGTCGGCTCGACCGCCGGCCGGATCGCCTACGAGGGTGGCGGCGGCTACACCGCCGCCAAGCACGGCACCCAGGTGCTCACGGAGACACTGCGGCTCGAGCTGGTCGGTGAGCCGATCCGGATCTCCGAGATCGCCCCCGGCATGGTCCGCACCGACGAGTTCGCGCTGGTCCGCTTCGCGGGCGACCAGGAGAAGGCCGACGCCGTGTACGCCGGCGTGCCCGACCCCCTCGTCGCCGAGGACGTGGCCGACGCGATCGGCTGGATCGCCACCCGCCCCAGCCACGTCAACATCGACGAGCTGGTGATCCGGCCCCGCGCGCAGGCGGCCCAGCACAAGGTGCACCGCATCACCTGATGGACCCGGGGTGGCATTGCCCGTCCGCACCGGCGAGACTTCCCGCGTGCAGACAATCGGACTCGTCGGCGGGATGAGCTGGGAGAGCAGCGCCGCCTACTACAAGGACCTCAACCTCGGTGTCGAGCGCCGGCTCGGCGGCCTGCACTCCATCCGCACGGTGATGGCGTCGGTGGAGTTCGCCGAGGTCACCGCGCTGGGCAAGCAGGGTCGCTGGGACGAGGTCGCCGCGATCCTGGTCGAGGCCTCGCTCGGCATGGAGCGGGCCGGCGCCGACTTCCTGATGCTCTGCACGACCACCTTCCACCGGGTCGCCGACGAGGTGGAGGCGGCGCTGGACATCCCGCTGCTGCACCTGGCCGACGTCGTCGCGCAGGCCTGCACCGCGCAGCGGCTGCGGTCGGTGGCCTTCCTCGGCACCGCACTCGCGATGACGGAGCCGTTCTTCATCGACCGGCTGACCGCGCACGGCCTCGAGGTGCACGTGCCCGCACCGGAGCACCACGAGCTGCTGGACCGGGTGATCTACGACGAGCTGGTGCACGGCAAGGTGCTGGACAGCTCCCGACGCGCCGTGGTCGGCCTGATCGACGACCTCTGGGACGCCGGTGCGGGTGGCGTCATCCTGGGCTGCAGCGAGCTGGAGCTGCTGGTCCACCAGGCCGACTCGGAGCTGCCGATCTTCCCGTGCACGGAGCTGCACGTCGAGGCCGCGCTGGACCGCGCCCTGGCCTGACGGGCGCCCCGGCCCGGACGTGTCAGGGCAGCTCGTCCGGAGCGACCAGGGCGAGGTCGTCGTGGTCGCGCACGACGACGAGGCCGGCCGTCGCGATGCCGGAGACGACCCGGCCACCCGTCGGCACCTGCTCGCCGGTGCGGCTGTCGAGCAGGATCGTCGGCACCCGACGCGCGGAGACGTCACCGTGCAGCAGCACCCTGCCCAGGCCGGCGTCCTCGACCGAGAGGTACGCCGTGTCCTCGGCCAGCCCCTCGAGGTCGCCGAAGATCCGCTCGTCCCAGAGCACCTCACCCGTCCGGACGTCGATCGCCACGACCCCGTCGGACCCCCCGATCACCAACACCCCGCCCGGTGCGTCGTACTGCGTGCGGGCCACCACCCCGCCCTCGACCTCGAGGTCGTCGGGTAGGTCGAGGTGACCGGTCAGATCGGTCTCCCAGCGGAACCGGCCCGAGTCGAGGTCGACCAGGGCGGCTCGACCGGCCGTCAGGACGGCCAGGCCACCGTCGACCGGCTCCACGGCAGCTCCCCTGGGCACCCGACCGTCGAGCCGGCGGACCACCCGGCCCCGCGCGTCCTGCAGCACCAACCGCGCCCCCACCCGCCGCACCGCGGTGCCGTCGGCGTAGACCACCGCCAGCGCGTCCGGAGTGTCACGCAGGACGGTGCGTCCGGTGCGTACGTCGACGTAGGTGCGCGTCCGGGGGTTCTCGGACCCGTCGTCGAGGACGAGGGTCTCCCGGTCGACCTCATGAACCTCGTCGTCGGTCCGTTCGGTCCAGAGCACGCGGCCGTCGGCGTCGATCGCGCCGTAGACCTTCGGGCCCGGCGAAGCCGACCCCCGTGACGTGGTGAGCTGGACGAGCACGAGCTCCTCGTCGCCGAGCTCGACGCACGTCCCCCACGTCTCGTCGGCCTCCGGCACCCGTCCCGGGTCCTCGATCTCCACCTCGGCCGGCGCGCCGGTCGCGTCGAAGATGCGGACGACCGCACCCCGCCGGTCCAGCCGGTCGACGGCGCCCTCGCCACAGGCCTCCACCTCGTCCGCGTAGTCGACCGAGTCGAGGTCGCCGGTCCAGGAGAGGTCGAGCGGGTCGCGCGGCGTGCCGCTGCAGCCGACGACGCCCAGGGCGAGAGCGAGGAGCGCCACGGGGGCGACCCGATGACGACGGCAGAGGCGTGGCACGGCAACACCGTGCCCACGGCGCCTCGCCACCAAACCGCTCAGCGGTCGTCCGCGAGCAGCAGCTCGGCCAGACGGCGCAGGTCGTCGGGCAGTGCCGCGCCGACCACTCGCGTCGACCGTCCACCGACGACGAAGTCGTAGACGAACGCGTCCGGGTGCATGCGTCCGGGTCCGACGGAGGCGAGGTCGACCCGGCCGACGAGGTCGCGCACCTCCCCCACCCGCGGGTCGTCACCGGACAGGTCGAGGGCACCCGTGACGGTGCGACCCATGAGCCCTCCGGAGCGGCGCACCTCGACGACCTCGCCACCGGGTGGCGCGGGGACAGGGGCCGGCGCCGGCGCCGCTCCACCCAGGACGCCCACCTCGGTCCACGCCGCGCGGACCGCGTCGGCGTGCTGGCCCGCGACCTCCACGCAGGCGGCGGCGAAGTCGGCGAAGCCGACGTCCTCGGCGACCAGGCCCAACGCGGCGTACCAGACCCGGCCGGCGCCCTCGGCCGCCGAGCCGCCGATCGCGGTCGCCGCCAGGTGGAAGGCCCGGTTGGGGATCCCGGAGTTGAGGTGGACGCCGCCGTTGTCGTCGGTGGTCTCGATGTAGCCGGACATGTCGGCGGGCTGCGGGTCGGTGCCGAGCGCCGGGTCGTCGTACGCCGTGCCGGGCGCGCTCATCGACCGCAGCGCCGTGCCGTTGATCCCGGGCAGGAACAGGCCGGCCCCGATCAGCCAGTCACCTTCGTCGGCACGCTGTCCGAGCAGCCGCTGCTTGAGGCAGGTCGCGAAGACGTCGGACACCGACTCGTTGAGGGCACCCGACTGCCCCTGGTAGACCAACCCCGCGGTGCGCTCGGTCACCGCGTGGGTGAACTCGTGGCCGAGCACGTCGACCGGCTTGGTGAAGCGCTCGAAGACCTGGCCGTCGCCGTCGCCGAACACCAGCTGGGTGCCGTCCCAGAAGGCGTTGTCGTAGTCGCGCTCGTAGTGCACCGTCACGGAGACGAACCCGCCGTTGCCGTCGTAGGAGTCCCGGCCGTAGACGTCCCGGAACAGCGCCAGGGACCCGGCGATCCCGGCCCAGGCCTCGTCGACCGCGACGTCGCCCGAGGCGTCGGTCTGGTCGGCCGTGCGCACCGGGGTGCCGGGGAGCGACGCGGTGTTGTCCGCCGTGTGCACGGTGTAGGCGGGACCCGCGGTGACCACCTCCTCCTCCGCGACCCGGAAGCCTGCCGAGGACGCGCGGGCAGCCCGGAACGACTCGTCGATCCGCAGCGTCCGGCTGCAGTGCTCGACGGCGGCCGCGGCGACGGTCACCCCGAGGCCGGGCCCCGAGGCGATCTGCCGGAGCAGGTAGGGGGGGACGAAGGTGCAGGGGGTCCGAGAGTCCATGTCCTCCAGAGTTCCCCACGGCACCGACACTCAGCAAGGCTCAGGACGGGACCCGGTCCGGCGGGAAGCCGCCGGTGGCGATCGGACCCCACTCCTCGACGGTGATCCGGATCAGCGACTTGCCCTGCGTGCGCATCGCCTGGCGGTACTCGTCCCAGTCGGGGTGCTCGCCGGAGATGCAGCGGAAGTACTCCACCAGCCCGTCCTCCGCCTCCTGACCCGGCATGTCGAGCACCTCGGCGGTGCCGTGCAGCTGCACGTAGGGGCCGTTCCACTCGTCGGAGTGCACCAGGACGGACACCGCGGGGTTGCGGCGCAGGTTCACGGCCTTGGCGCGGTCGGGGTACGTCGAGACGACCAGGTGCCCGTCGGCGCTGACGCCGCCCGTGACCGGTGAGGCCTGGGGACGCCCGTCACGACGGGTGGTGATCAGCGTGTGGTTGTGCCGGTCGCGGGCGAAGCCGAGCAGCGCTTCGCGGTCGACCCGGTCGGTGGTGGCGATGGTGACCATGCCCCAGTCCTACCCCACCCGCCCACATCCGCGTCCGGGCCGCCCGGCACCCCGATCGCTCGATGCGGGGAGTCGGTCCCCCCGCCGATAGGATGGTCCCTCGCACTCGCGAGACTCCCGACCGAAAGCAGACGGCCTCCGCATGTCCACGCCCATCTCCCGCTCCGACCTCCGCAACGTCGCGATCGTGGCGCACGTCGACCACGGCAAGACGACGCTGGTCGACGCGATGCTCCGCCAGGCCGGCGCCTTCACGGCCCACCAGGCCGAGAGCGTCGCCGACCGGGTGATGGACTCCGGTGATCTCGAGCGCGAGAAGGGCATCACGATCCTCGCGAAGAACACCGCGGTGCACTACGAGGGGCCTGCCGGCGGGGGCAAGCCGATGGTCATCAACATCATCGACACCCCCGGGCACGCGGACTTCGGTGGCGAGGTCGAGCGGGGCCTGTCCATGGTCGACGGCATCGTGCTCCTCGTCGACGCGTCCGAGGGCCCGCTCCCCCAGACCCGCTTCGTGCTGCGCAAGGCGCTCAACGCCGACATGCCGGTCGTGCTGGTGGTCAACAAGACCGACCGTGGTGACGCCCGCATCGCCGAGGTCGTCGACGAGACCTACGAGCTGTTCATGGACCTTCTCGACGAGTCGCACAGCCAGGACGCGCTGGACTTCCCGGTCGTCTACGCCAGCGCCAAGGCCGGCAGGGCGTCCCTGACGATGCCCGCCAACGGCGAGGTCCCCGACTCCCCCGACCTCGAGCCGCTGTTCCGCACGATCCTCGAGTCCATCCCCGCGCCGACGTACACCGAGGGCGCGCCGCTGCAGGCGCACGTCACCAACCTCGACGCCTCGCCGTTCCTCGGCCGTCTCGCGCTGGTGCGCGTGCACGAGGGCACCCTGAACAAGGGTCAGAGCGTCGCCTGGATCCGGCGCGACGGCACCGTCAAGAACGTCCGCGTCACCGAGCTGCTGGTCACCGAGGGCCTGGAGCGCAAGCCCGGCGAGTCCGCCGGTCCCGGCGACATCGTCGCGGTGGCGGGCTTCCCCGACATCACCATCGGTGAGACGCTGGCCGACCCGGAGAACCCGGTCCCGCTGCCGCTGATCCATGTCGACGAGCCCGCGATCTCGATGACCATCGGCACCAACACCTCTCCGCTGGTGGGCCGGGTCAAGGGTGCCAAGGTCACCGCCCGCCTGGTCAAGGACCGCCTCGACGCGGAGCTCGTCGGCAACGTGTCGCTGCGGATCCTCCCCACCGAGCGTCCCGACGCGTGGGAGGTGCAGGGCCGCGGCGAGCTGGCGCTGGCCATCCTCGTCGAGCAGATGCGCCGCGAGGGCTTCGAGCTCACCGTCGGCAAGCCCCAGGTGGTCACCAGGGAGGTCGACGGCAAGCTGCACGAGCCGGTCGAGCGCCTGACCATCGACGCGCCGGAGGAGTACCTCGGCACGATCACCGAGCTGCTGGCCAGCCGCAAGGGCCGCATGGAGCAGATGACCAACCACGGCACCGGCTGGGTGCGGATGGAGTTCCTGGTCCCGGCCCGCGGCCTGATCGGCTTCCGGACCGAGTTCCTCACCGACACCCGCGGCACCGGCATCGCCCACCACATCTCCGAGGGCTACGAGCCCTGGGCCGGCGAGATCCGCTCGCGCAACAACGGCTCGCTGGTCGCCGACCGCAAGGGTGCCTCCACGGCGTACGCGATGACGAACCTCCAGGAGCGCGGCGTCATGTTCGTCGAGCCCGCCACCGAGGTCTACGAGGGCATGATCATCGGCGAGAACTCCCGCGCCGACGACATGGACGTCAACATCACCAAGGAGAAGCAGCAGACCAACATCCGGTCCGCCACCTCCGACAACTTCGAGAAGCTGATCCCGCCGCGCAAGCTGTCGCTGGAGCAGTGCCTGGAGTTCTGCCGCGAGGACGAGTGCGTCGAGGTGACCCCGGACATGGTCCGCATCCGCAAGCTGATCCTGGACGCCAACGAGCGCGCCAAGATCGCCTCGCGCGCCCGCAAGTCGGGCTGAGCGACGCGACAGCCGCGCTCCGGTGTCCCTGGTGACGCCGGAGCGCGGCTGTCGTCGTTGGTGGGTTCAGCAGCAGCGGGACTGCGGGTTCCGCTCCCGGTGGTCGTCGCGGTGCCGCTCGAACTCGCGGCGGCTCATCGGCACGGTTCCCCGCGCGCGGCAGGAGGCGACGTACTCGTCCCACTTCGCCTCGCCGGAGGACTGGCGCACGAACCAGCGCAGCCCCCGGCCGACCCGGAGCACGGCGCTTCTCATGAGGGTCTCCCGACGGGGTCCCCGGCGCGCGAGGCCTCCCACTCGCGCACGGCCTCCTTCTCCTCCGCGGTGGCGAAGAAGTCGGACGGCGCCACGATCTCGGACGGCGTGGCCGGCACCTCGGTGGTGGGCAGGCCTCCGGCGCGCAGCGCCTTGAACCAGATGACGAAGGCGTTGGCGACCACGACGAGCACCAGCAGCGCGAAGATCGCCTGCAGGCTGCCGTTGACGGTCGAGTTGGTGACCACCTGGCGCATCTGGTCCATGTCGGTCGCCGGCGCGAGCAGCTCGCCCTTGTCGATCGCGTCCTGGTACGTCGTGCGCTGGGTGAAGTAGCCGATCTTCGGGTCGTCGGAGAAGACCTTCTGGTAGCTCGCGGTCATCGTGGTGATCAGGTCCCACGCCAGCCCGATGCCGGGCACCCACGCCCACTTCGCCTTGCCGTGCTTGATCAGCAGGGTGACGCAGAGGGACAGCGCGATGGCCGCGAGCAGCTGGTTGGAGATGCCGAACAGGGGGAACAGCTGGTTGATCCCGCCGAGCGGGTCGGTGACGCCGACGTAGAGCATGTAGCCCCACAGCCCGACGACGACCGCGCTGGCCGACCACGAGGCGGGCTTCCAGGACAGGTCGCCGTACCTCGGCCAGAAGTTGCCGACCGTGTCCTGGAGCATGAACCGGCCGACCCGGGTGCCGGCGTCGACGGCGGTGAGGATGAACAGCGCCTCGAACATGATCGTGAAGTGGTACCAGAAGGCCGCGAGACCACCGCCGAAGGCATCGGTGAAGATGGACGACATGCCGAAGGCGAGCGTCGGAGCACCGCCGGTGCGGGAGATCAGGGTCGCCTCGTCGACCGACTGCGCGGCCGCGGTCAGCTCTGCGGGACTGATCGAGAACCCGAGGGTGCCGATGAACTCGGAGGCGGTGCCCGGGTCGGCGCCGGTGGCGCCGGCGGGTGCGTTGATCGCGTAGTAGAGCCCGGGGTCGATGATGCAGGCGGCGATGAGCGCGCTGATCGCCACGAAGGACTCCATCAGCATGCCGCCGTAGCCGATCATCCGGACGTGGCTCTCCTTGGCGATCATCTTCGGCGTGGTGCCGGAGGCGATCAGCGCGTGGAAGCCGGAGAGGGCGCCGCAGGCGATGGTGATGAAGACGAACGGGAAGAGCTTGCCGGCGAAGACCGGCCCGGTGCCCTCGATGGCGAAGTCGGTGACGCCCTCCTGCTGCAGTGCCGGCGCGGCGATCAGCATCCCGACCGCGAGCAGCACGATCACGCCGATCTTCATGAAGGTGGACAGGTAGTCACGCGGCGTCAGCAGCATCCACACCGGCAGGATGGAGGCGACGAAGCCGTAGACGACCAGCGCCAGGGTCAGCTGCTCCTTGGACAGGGTCAGGGCGCTCTCGAGGCCCAGCTGCTCGACGTACCCGCCACCGATGATCGCGAGCAGCAGCATGCCGACGCCGATCGCGGTGACCTCGGCGACCCGGCCGGGCCTCAGGTGGCGCAGGTAGAAGCCCATGAACAGCGCGATCGGGATGGTCAGCCCGATGGAGAAGACTCCCCAGGGCGACTCGGCGAGTGCGTTCACCACGACGAGCGCGAGCACCGCCAGGATGATGATCATGATCGCGAAGACCGCGATCAGCGCGGCGGTCCCGCCGACCACGCCGATCTCCTCCCGGACCATCTGGCCCAGGCTCTTGCCGTCGCGCCGCATCGAGAAGAACAGCACGATCATGTCCTGGACGGCGCCGGCGAAGATGACGCCCACGATGATCCAGATCGTGCCCGGCAGGTAGCCCATCTGCGCGGCCAGGACCGGTCCGACCAGCGGCCCGGCGCCGGCGATGGCGGCGAAGTGGTGCCCGAAGAGCACCCGCCGGTCGGTGACGTCGAAGTCACGGCCGTTCTGCAGCCGCTCCGCGGGGGTGGCCCGCCTGTCGTCGACCTGCAGCACCTTGTAGGCGATGAACCGGGCATAGAACCGGTAGGCGATGGCGTAGGAGGAGAGGGCGGCGAACAGCACCCACAGGGCCGAGACGTCCTCGCCCCGCGAGAGGGCGAGCACCGCCCAGCAGACGGCGCCGACGAGGGCGATGCCGCCCCAGATCGCGATCGACTTCGGCGTCATCCTCGGTGTGCCGTCGGGGGCTGCGGGGGTGCGGTCGACGGTGTGCGTTGACATCGGGCTCCTCGAGCGTCCGGCAAGCCCGAGAGGACCTGCAACCCTGCAGGAGTACCCCGAGTGGGGGTCCGCATGCAAGCCCTACGACGACCTGCGGACCGTTCGGCGGGGTCAGGCAGCGTTCGGAGCGAGCGCCTCGGCGCGCAGCGTCGGCCGGAGCACCAGGAGGCCGAGGAGCGGCAGCACGGCGAGCACGGCGAGCGCCCCGTCGAGCCCGAGCAGGCCGCCGAGTCCGGCGACCACGGCGGAGCCGACGCTGCCGCCGACGAGGAACAGCAGGGTGGAGACCCCGAGGGCGACACCGCGTACGTCGGAGCTCACCGCGTCGCCCACGGCCGCACTCAGCGCGGGCTGGCCGAGGCCGAACGCGAAGGTCACCATCACGATCGCGAGGCCCAGGACCGCAGCGGAGACCCAGTGGGCGCCGAGCGCGGCGATGCCGAGCGCCACCGAGGCCACCAGGCCCGCGACGACGAGGGACCGGGCCGACCCGATCCGGGTGAGCAGCGGCCCGGCGACCCGGGGCACGGCGAGCGCGACGACGGCGCTGGGCACCATCGCCAGCCCGACCTGCCAGGCCTCCCAGCCGTGGCTGAGCAGCACCGCCGGCATCGCGATCAGCATCGCGAACCACGAGGCGGGGACGGCGGCCGCGGCGACGGCGCTGCGGACCACCAGGGGGTTGCGGATCACGGTGACCGGCAGGAAGCCGTGCGGGCGACGGCGTACCTGCATCGCGACCGCGGGACCGCCGACCAGCATCAGCGCGACGCCGGCCACCGCCACCACCACCCCGGTCGACGGCGACTGCACGAGCAGCACCATCCCGGCGGCGGTGCCGGCGACCAGCACGGCGCCGACGATGTCGAGGCTGGCGCCGGTGCCCTCGTCGGACAGCGCACGCCACAGGAACGGGATCACCAGGATGCCGAGCACCGGCAGTGCCATCACGCCGCGCCAGCCGACCAGTCCCTCGACCAGTCCACCGGCCAGCGGCCCCAGGCAGCTGATCGCGGCGGCGGTGCCGGCCAGCCGTCCGAACGCCAGGCCGCGCACGGACCCCTCGTAGCGGCTCGAGAGCACGGCAACACCCAGCGTCGGAACGGCGGCGGCACCGGCACCCTGGAGCACGCGAGCACCCAGCAGCACGCCGAACGACGGCGCCGCGGCGGCCAGCAGCGCACCGACGGTCATCAGCATCAGCCCGACCAACAGCGGGACCCGCACGCCGACCAGGTCGGAGATCCGGCCGTAGACCGCCGTGGTCACCGCGAGCATCAGCACGTAGAGGCTGATCGTCCACGCCGCGACGCCGGTCGAGACACCGAGGTCCGGGCCGAGGATCGGCAGCACCATCGCGGCCGAGGACGAGCCCATGCCGGCCAGACCGAAGAGCAGCCCGAGCAGCATCGACACCCGACGCGAGTCGTCGGGGCCTGCGCTCGTGGTGGCCGCGCCGGCGGCGGGCTCGCTGAGGGTGGTCATCGCCGGGTCCAACACGCGGCCGGCTCGGCTCATTCCCGGATCCGCCGTCCGCCGCACCGCCGCACCGGCCCGCGGTTCGACCCGGTGCGTGTTGGGTTCCCCGGTCGACCGGGGAACCCAACACGATGCTCAGCCCAGGAAGCGCCGCACGCCCGAGGCCAGCCCCGCGGCGTACGTCGCCCGGCCACGGTCGCTGGTCATCCGGCGGGCGTCACGGGCGTTGCGCATGTTGCCGAGCTCGACCATCACGGTCGGGACGTCCGAGAGGTTGAGCGTGCCGAGGTCGCCGCGGGCGTCGAGCCCGTCGCCACCGGCGGTGTAGTTGGCGACCCGGAGCCCACGGCTCCGCAGGCCGGCCCGCACGGCGACCGCGAGACGCCGCGACGGGCGGGCGATGTCGTCGGTCCAGCCCCGGCGCGACGTCGGCCGGATGACGTGGAAGCCCCGGGCGCCGGCGGCGGTGGAGCCGTCACCGTGGATGCTGATCTTGAGGTCGGCGGGGGCACGGTTGCCGGCCCGGCCGCGCCGGTCCACGCAGGGACCCCAGAGACTCTGCCTGTTGCGGGTCCGGGTCATCCGGACCTCGGCGCCGAGCCTGCGCAGCCGGTCGCGCAGCTGCCGGGCCACCCGGATGGCGAGCGTCGCCTCGGCGAATCCGCCGCGCGTGGCGGTGCCGGTGGAGTTGCAGGGCTTGCGGAAACCTCCCGCGGGGACCAGCCGGCCGGTCTGGCGCGGGTGGTTGTGGTTGCCCAGCTGGTGCCCGGGGTCGATGACCACCAGCCGCCCCGCCAGGGGCCTGGCTGCGGGAGCGGTCGGCGCCGAAATCGGAGCGGTCGTGGTCGGCACGGACGCGGGACCGGCCGGCAGCAGGGCGCCACCGACCGAGCACACCACCACCAGCGCGGAGGTGGCCAGGGTCCGGATCACGGGTATCCCAGCACCTCGTGGCGCTTCTCCGCCCAGGCGAGCGCTGAGGCGATCGCCTCCTCGACGGTGAGCTCGGCGCGCCAGTCGAGCAGCTCGGCGGCCCGCTCGACGCCGGCGTACGCACCGACGACGTCACCGGGTCGCGGCCCGGCCTCGAGGACGGGAACCGGTGAACCGAAGACGCGCTCGAACGCGGCCACGAGCTCGCGGACCGTGACGCCGTCACCGCGGCCGATGTTGATGACCACGCTGGGCTCACCCGTCGTCGCCAGCACCTGGTCGAACCGCTCGACGGCGCGCACGTGCACCCGCGCCAGGTCCCACACGTGGATGTAGTCGCGGATCCCGGTGCCGTCGCGGGTCGGGAGGTCGGTGCCGGTGATGGTGAAGGCGTCCTTCTGCCCGCGCGCCGCCAGCACCAGCTGTCCGAGCACGTGGCTGGGCTCGCGGACGTAGACCCCGCTCTCGAGGTCCGGGTCCGACCCGATCGGGTTGAAGTAGCGCAGGATGATCGCCCGCAGGTCGGTGGCCGCGGCCAGGTCCTCGAGCACCTCCTCCATCATCCGCTTGGTGCGGGCGTACGGCGAGCCCGGCGCCAGGGCGTCGTCCTCGGTCACCACGAGGTCGTCGTGGGTCGCGTAGAGGGACGCGGAGGAGGAGAACAGCACCCGCGGCTTGCCGAGGGCGACCAGCTGGTCGAAGAGCTCCAGCGACTTCGCGACGTTGTCGCGGTAGTAGGCGTAGGGGAGCGCCACCGACTCCGGCACCACGATCCGGGCGGCCATGTGGATGGTGGCGTCGAGGTCGGGGTGCTCGTCCACGATCCGGGCCAGCAGGTCGCGGTCGGCGATGTCGCCCTCATAGAAGGCGCGGTCCCGGACGAAGGCCCGGGGGCCGCTCAGCAGGGAGTCGAGGATCACCGGGACGTGGCCGGCCGCCTCGAGAGCCTTGGCCGTGGTGGACCCGATGTAGCCGGCGCCGCCGGTGACGAGAACCTTCATGCGGGCAACCCTAGGCCGTCCGGGGCTCCTGCGCCTGCCAGACCGGGTCCCGCCCGATGAACCCGATCAGCCGGTCCTGCACGGGGGCGTCGGCCGGCACCGGCACCTTCGCGCCGTACTGGCCCGAGGCGCGCAGGACCTCGTCCATCGGCTCCATCCCGGCCAGCATCACCGCGCAGGTGTCGGCGTCGAGGGTGTCGTCCTGGCCGCTGGCGCGCGCCAGGTCCCAGGTGTGCAGGAAGACGTCGGCGGTGTAGAACCGGTCGACCGCCTGGTCGAGCGGCACCTCGCCGAGGTGCGGGTTCGTCAGCACCCGGTCGGCGGTCTCCGGGTCCTCGAGCAGCGCCTGGATCGCGTCGGCCTGCGCCTGCCAGGCCCGGACCGGGTCGTCGTCGACCGACGGGCCGGGCGGCAGCTCCACACCGGCGCCGCCGGCGAGGAACGCGGGGAACCACTCCACGAGATGGCGTACGACGTCGCGCGCCACCCAGCCGGCCACCGGGGAGGGAGCCTCCCAGTCGGAGACGCCGCGCACCCGGTCGGAGAAGACGCCGGCCACCCGACGGTGCCGGGCAGCGGGACCGGCCATCAGTCCAGGCCCCGCTCGAGGAGCTCGTCGAGCTTCTCGTAGCCCTCGTTGATGCCGACCTCCATGCCGCTGGCCATCATCCCCGCCTGCGCCTCCATCGAGTCGACGACCGAGACGCCGACGATCCGGCAGCGCCCGCCCGGGAGCGGCTCGAAGGTCATCGTCTCCAGGGAGACGCCGTCCGGCATCCCCTCCCAGGTGAACGTCTGCACCAGGCGCTCGCCGGGGCGGGCCTCGTGGAACGACCCGTAGAAGCGGGCCACCTCGTGGCCCTCGGCGGTGGCCGCGTAGCGGTAGGAGCCGCCGGTGCGGCAGTCCCAGGTCTCGATGTCCATCTCGACCGACCGCGGGCCCAGCCACTGCCGGACCAGGTCGGGCTCGGCCCACGCGCGGTAGACGAGGTCCGGGGGTGCGTCGAACTCGCGGGTGATCGTGATCAGCGGCAGGTCCGGGTGGGCCTCGATGGTGGCCTCGGGCCGGGTCGTGGTGGTCATGATGCTGCTCCTTCGTCCGCGATGTTGTCGGGCTCGTCCTTGTCCTGCAGCCGGGCCAGCACGGCGTCGAGGCGCTGGAACCGCTCCTCGGCCTGCCGCCGGTATCGCTCGATCCACTTCGTCATCAGGTCGAACACCTCCGCCTCGAGGTGGCAGGGTCGACGCTGCGCGTCACGGGTCCGGCTGACCAGCCCCGCGTCCTCCAGCACCTTCAGCTGCTTGGAGACCGCCTGCACGCTCACCTCGTAGGGCTCGGCCAGCTCGCCGACCGTCGCGTCGCCGACGGCGAGCCGGGTGACGATGTCGCGCCGGGTCGGGTCGGCCAGGGCCGAGAAGACCCGGGAGAGCTCGTCGTCCGCCACCGTGCCTCCTGTTGTCAACTGATCGGTTGACTACAGAACGTACGGCGTCACCCACGCCGTTGTCAACCATCCGGTTGAACACGGCCCGCGGGCAGGGGTCAGGCCGGGAGCTCCTCGCCGAGCAGCCCCAGCAGGTAGGCGCCGTACCCGCTCTTGGTCAGCGGCTCGGCGAGCTCGCGCAACCGGTCGTCGGAGAGGAATCCCATCCGCCAGGCGACCTCCTCGGGGCAGCCGATCTTGGTGCCCTGCCGGCCCTCGATCGTGCGCACGTAGTTGCTGGCGTCGTTGAGGGAGTCGAAGGTGCCGGTGTCGAGCCAGGCGGTGCCGCGCGGGAGCACCTCCACCTGCAGCCGGCCGGCCTCGAGGTAGATCCGGTTGAGGTCGGTGATCTCGAGCTCGCCGCGGGCCGAGGGCTCGAGGTCCCGGGCCAGCTCGACCACGTCACTGCCGTAGAAGTAGATGCCCGGCACCGCGAAGTTGCTGCGCGGCCGCTCCGGCTTCTCCTGCAGCGACAGCGCCCTCCCCTGCTCGTCGAAGTCCACCACGCCGTACTCGCGCGGGTTCGAGACCTGGTAGCCGAAGATCGCGGCGCCGTCGATGTCGGAGAACCGCCGCAGCTGATGGCCCAGACCGGGACCGTGGAAGATGTTGTCGCCGAGCACCAGTGCGCTCGGGGAGCCGCCGATGTGGTCCGCGCCGATGTGGAACGCCTGGGCCAGGCCGTCGGGGCTGGGCTGGACGGCGTAGGTGATCGCGATGCCGAACTGCGAGCCGTCCCCCAGCAGCCGGTGGAACGACTCGGCCTCGTGGGGGGTGGTGATCACCAGGATGTCCCGGATCCCCGCAAGCATCAGCGTGGACAGCGGGTAGTAGATCATCGGCTTGTCGTAGACCGGCACCAGCTGCTTGCTGACCGCCTGGGTGATCGGGTGCAGCCGTGAGCCGGTGCCACCGGCGAGGATGATTCCCTGCATGCAGGCATCCTAGGGTGGGGCCGGACCGGTCGAGCCGGTCGCTACCCGCAACGGAAGAGGTCGCAGTGGTCACGCCCACCGAGGATGCCGGCCCCCCGGAGACACCGGAGGGACCGGAGAAGTCCTCGTCCCCGGATGGGACGCGCCCTCGGCGGTTCGCCCTCGTCCGCCGCCACAAGGCGCTCGTGGTGATGTTCGTGCTCCTGTTGGTGCCCACCCTGGTGCTCGGCGGCTGGGTTCTCTACCTCAACCACCAGGTCGGCGAGGTGACCCGCTTCCCCGCGGATCTCGACCGCGAGGGCAGGCCGGCGAAGGTCGACAACGGCTCCCTCAACATCCTGCTCGTCGGCGTCGACCAGGCGCAGGCAGGCAAGGGCTTCAGCGAGGCGCTGACCGCGGACGAGTGGCCCGTCGGCGCCTACCGCAGCGACGCGATCATGGTGCTGCACCTCGACAAGGGTCGCCGCCGGGCACAGCTGGTCTCGATCCCGCGCGACTCCTACGTGCCGGTCGAGGGTGCGGGCACGACCAAGGTCAACGCCGCGTTCTCCTTCGGCGGTCCCGAGCTGCTGACGGCCACCGTCGAGGACCTCACGCAGCTGCGGATCGACCACATCGCGGTGATCGACTTCGAGGGCTTCAAGGGGCTCACCGAGGTCGTGGACGGCGTCGACGTGGTGGTGCCCGAGACCGTCTACGACTCCAAGCGCGACAAGACCTGGACCGCGGGCGAGCACCACATCGAGGGCGAGGAGGCGCTGCTCTACGTCCGTCAGCGCTACGGCCTGCTGCGGGGTGACTTCGACCGCGTCCAGCGGCAGCAGAACTTCCTCCGGGCGGTGATGGACAAGCTCGCGGAGACGAGCGTCCTCACCGACCCCGTCCGGGTCACCCGCCTGGCCGGTCAGCTCAGCGAGCTGCTGGCCGTCGACGCCGGGCTCTCGAACGGGGACCTGCGCTCCCTGGGGTTCTCGACGCGGGGCCTGCGTGCCGACAACATCCGCTTCGTGACCGTGCCCAACCGGGGATCCGCGACGATCGACGGCGCCAGTGTCGTCCGGCTCGACCTCCCGGCGGTCCGGGCGATGTTCGCGGCGATCGGCGAGGACCGGTTCGCGCGATGGGCGAGCAACCACGAGGTCGAGGAGCTGCCGGGCCGTGACTCGGTGAGCTGACCGGGCGCCTAGGATCGCGGGCATGGATCGCATTCTGGTCACCGGCGGCGCGGGCTTCATCGGGTCGAACTTCGTCCACCACCTGGTGGCCCACACCGACGCCCGGGTGACCGTGCTCGACAAGATGACGTACGCCGCGTCCCGGGAGTCGCTGGCCGGGCTCCCCGAGGACCGGGTCGAGCTGGTCGTGGGTGACGTCGCGGACGCGGAGACCGTCGACGGCCTGGTGGCCGCCCACGACGCCGTCGTGCACTACGCCGCCGAGTCGCACAACGACAACTCGCTCAACGACCCCTCGCCGTTCGTGCAGACCAACCTCATCGGGACCTTCGCGCTGCTCGAGGCGGTCCGCCGCCACGACACCCGCTACCACCACATCTCGACCGACGAGGTGTACGGCGACCTGGAGCTCGACGACCCGAAGCGCTTCACCGAGGACACGCCGTACAACCCGAGCAGCCCCTACTCCTCGACCAAGGCCGGCTCGGACCTGCTGGTCCGGGCCTGGGTGCGCAGCTTCGGGGTGCGGGCCACGATCTCCAACTGCTCCAACAACTACGGTCCCTGGCAGCACATCGAGAAGTTCATCCCGCGCCAGATCACCAACCTCATCGACGGCATCCGGCCCAAGCTCTACGGCTCCGGCGAGAACGTCCGCGACTGGATCCACGCCGAGGACCACAGCTCGGCGGTGCTGACGATCCTCGAGCGGGGCCGGATCGGCGAGACCTACCTCATCGGCGCGGACGGCGAGAAGAACAACCTCGAGGTGGTCCGGCTGATCCTCACCCTGATGGGCCGCCCGGCGGACGACTTCGAGCACGTCAACGACCGCGCCGGGCACGACCTGCGCTACGCCATCGACGCCGGCAAGCTCCGCAACGAGCTGGGCTGGCTCCCGGCGTTCGCGGACTTCGAGAGCGGCCTGGCCGACACCATCCGGTGGTACCAGCAGCACGAGGACTGGTGGCGTCCGCACAAGGAGGCGACCGAGGCCGGCTACGCCGTCAAGGGACAGTGATGACGGCACCGTCGGTCGAGACCACGCCGATCCCGGGGATGGTGGTGGTCCGCCTCGACGTCCGCGAGGACGACCGCGGCTGGTTCAAGGAGAACTGGCAGCGCGAGAAGATGGTGGCTCTCGGACTGCCCGACTTCGGCCCGGTGCAGAACAACGTCTCGTTCAACGCCTCCGCCGGCGCGACCCGCGGCATCCACGCCGAGCCGTGGGACAAGTTCGTCTCCGTCGGCACCGGTCGGGTCTTCGGCGCCTGGGTCGACCTGCGTGCGGGGGCCTCGTTCGGCGCGGTGTTCACGGTCGAGATCACGCCCTGGGTCGCGGTGTTCGTGCCCCGAGGCGTCGGCAACGCCTTCCAGACGCTGGAGGACGCCACCTGCTACACCTACCTGGTCAACGACCACTGGCGTCCCGGGACGACGTACCCCGCGCTGGCCCTCGACGATCCCACCGCGGCGATCCGGTGGCCGATCCCGCTCGCCGACGCCGAGGTCTCGGAGAAGGACCGGCACCAGAACCCCCGGCTGGCGGACGTCTCCCCGATGGCGCCGCGGCGCACGCTGGTGCTGGGCGGCAACGGGCAGCTCGGCCGGGCCCTGGCCGCGACCCTGCCGCAGGCCGAGGTGGTCGGGCGCGACCGGCTCGACCTCACCGACACAGCGGCGCTCCGGGCCTGGCCGTGGACGGACTACGACACGGTCGTCAATGCCGCGGCCTGGACCGCGGTCGACGCGGCGGAGGAGGAGCGCGCCGGGGCGTGGGCGGCCAACGCCACCGGCCCCGCCGTGCTCGCCGCCATCGCGCGCGAGCACGGGATCACGCTGGTGCACTACTCCACCGACTACGTCTTCGACGGCACGGTCGCGCGGCACACCGAGGACGAGCCGGTGGCTCCGCTCAGCGTCTACGGGCAGTCCAAGGCCGCGGGCGAGCTGGCGGTCGCCACGGTGCCGCGGCACTACCTGCTGCGCACGACCTGGGTGGTCGGCGACGGAGCCAACTTCGTGCGCACGATGGCCTCGCTCGCCGACCGGGGCGTCTCGCCCAGCGTCGTCGACGACCAGCACGGCCGGCTCACCTTCGCCGACGAGCTGGCCCGGGCCACCGTGCACCTGCTCGAGACCCGGGCGCCGTACGGCACCTACCACGTCAGCAACGGCGGCTCGCCGAGCACGTGGGCGAGCGTGGCCCGGGACGTGTTCCGGTTGCGCGGCCGGGACCCGGAGGACGTCACCGGCGTCAGCACCGAGGACTACACGGCCGACCGCCCGGGGGCGCCCCGTCCCCGGCACAGCGTGCTGGACCTCACCCGGCTCGAGTCGACCGGCTTCGTGCCCGCGGACGCCGGCGCCGCCCTGACGGCGTACGTCGCGCAGCTGCCGGCCGCTCCGTAGTCGACCGGCGCGGGGGCCGTCAGCGCCGGGTCAGTCCGGAGACCGCCGGGCGGACGTCGACCAGGAAGACGATCGCCGCGATCGAGGCGATGAGGTGGATCGGGTTGATCGGTGAGGCCTGGATCAGCAGCAGCTGGGCGGCGAACCCCAGTCCGAGGATCGCCAGCCACGCCGGCTTGGTGAGCTTGTTGGCGGCCGCATAGCTCGCGGCCGGCCAGAGCAGCGCGTTGATGAACGCGAATGCCTTCACCGCGACGGCCACGAGGATCACGGCGAGCTCGATGTAGCCCAGGATCATGAACACCACCCCGACAGCCTACGGTCCGATACCGGACGAACCACGCACGAGGGCCCCGGACCACGATGGTCCGGGGCCCTCGGCGTGCCGGCGTGCCGGCCGGCTTCAGAACAGCGTGAGCTGTCCCTCGTCAGCCGGGGCGCGCTGCGGCGCGGTTCTTCAGTCGCCCACCTTCGCGGCGGCATCGGTGACGGCGTCGGTGGCGCTGGCCGCCGTCGTCTGGGCGGCCGTGGTGGTCGCCTTGGCGCTGCTGGCGGCGGTGGTGGCGCGCTTCTTGGCCACCGGGGCCGACCTCTTGGCGGTGGTGCTGGTCTTCTTGGCAGCCGACTTCGTCGACTTCGCCGCGGCCTTGGTCGTCGTCTTCGCCGTGGTCGAGGCGGAGTCGGCGGCCTTGGTGGCCTGCGTCGCGGTGGTCCGGGCCTTGGCGGTGGTGTTCTTCGCCGCCGTGGCGGTGGCCTTGGTCGACTCCTGGTTGCGGATCCGGGTGACCAGGGTCTCGCCGCGCTTGACGAGCTCGGCGTACGTGTCGGCGACGTCGGCCAGGGTGTCGGCCACGAAGGACTGCGCCTTGGCCGGGAAGGCCTTGGCGTCGCCCTGGATCTCGGCGAGCTGCGCCTCGAAGCGGGCCTGGGCCTTCTTGGCCTCGGCCTGCAGGTCGGCGAGCTTGGCCTCGAGCTTGGCCTGCTGGCTCCGCGGCTCGAAGTCGACCTTCTCGATCTTCTTCTGCACGTCGGCGACCTTGGCCTGCACGTCGGTGACGTACTGGCGGGCGACCTCGACGGCGAGGTCGGTGACGCCGACGGTGGCGTAGAACGGGCGGGTGGCTTCGGTCTTGATGTCGAACCTGGTGTCAGCCATGTCCATCTCCTCGGGGTTGGTGACAGGTGGTGGTCGTGCCCGCGGACGGCTTCGGTGCCGGCAGCGGTGGTCTTCTCAGCTCGCGGTGTCGGCCTCGGTGCCTTCGGGGTGCTCCGGCGCGTTCTGCGCGAGGAACGAGGCGTAGACGTCGAGCAGGGACTGCTTCTGGCGCTCGGTCAGCCCGTTGTCGGACAGGACGGCGAGCTCGACGGAGCCGCCCACCCCGTCCTCGGGGCTGACGATGCCGGCGCGGATGTAGAGCTGCTCGGCTGAGATGCGCAGTGCCTTCGCGATCTGCTGCAGCACCTCGGCAGAGGGCTTGCGCAGGCCGCGCTCGATCTGGCTCAGGTAGGGGTTCGACACACCAGCCTGCTCGGCGAGCTGCCGCAGGGACAGACGGGCCTGCACCCGCTGGTCCCGGAGGTAGTCACCGAGCGACTCGACGGTCTTGCCGACTCTTCCTTTGGCCATGCCCCCATAGTGCTAACTGGAGTTAGCAAACTCAAGCCACAGCACTGTGAATCGCTTCACACACAAGCGAACTGAGTGCGAACTGCGGCTAGCACCGCCTCAGAACACGGCGCGAATCTCACCCACCGGACGGCCGCCGCCCAGCAGCTCCAGGGTCCCGGTGCGGGCCACCGCCCCGGCGTCCACCCCGTCCTCGTCCGTCACACCGGAGCGGCGCAGCGCCGCCGCCATCAGCACCGGCCGGACCCGGGGTGCTCCGTCGTCGCACTTGAGCGCGAAGCTGCGACCGTCCGTGAGGGCGACGGCGTAGCAGGACTCCGCACCCGCCTTGCCGATCGCGCCGGGTACGGCGGTGAGCAGGGCGCGCTCGTCACGCTGGGAGCCGGACACGAACGCGGGGTGCGCCCGGATGGCCGCGGCCACCCGGGCCCCGGGCCCCTCGGAGGCCGTCGCCAGTGCCCGGAACGCCCGGGCCAGCCCGGTCAGCGAGCAGGACAGCAGGGGAGCGCCGCAGCCGTCGACGGCGACGTGCTCGACGGGCGCGCCGGTGAGCTCGGCGAAGGTGGCGGAGATCGTCCGCTGCAGCGGGTGGTCGGACTGGAGGTACGTCGCGGTGTCCCAGCCGTTGACCACGCAGGTGGCCAGCATCGCGGCGTGCTTGCCGGAGCAGTTCATCAGCACGGACGAGCGCACCCCACCGGCGCGGACGACGTCCTCGCGGGCCCGCTCGTCGAGCGGGTAGTCGGGGGGAGTCTGGAGCGCGGACTCGTCGAGACCGGCGGCGTCGAGGATCCGGCGTACGCCCTCGACGTGGAAGGGCTCACCGGAGTGGGAGGCGCAGGCGAGTGCCAGCAGGTCGGGGGGCAGGTCGAGCCCGGCACGAACCATCCCGAGAGCCTGGACGGGCTTGTTGCAGGACCGGGCCAGCACCGTGGCGGTCACGTCACCGATGGACCACGCGACGCTCCCGTCGCGGTCGAGCGCGACCACGGAGCCGTAGTGGTGTCCCTCGACGAACCCGGAGCGGACGATCTCGGCGACAACGGGAGCAGACATGTGCGCGAGGGTATAGGCCGCCGGTGGCAGGATGACCCGGTGCCTACTCCCGCCGTCCCCCAGCACTGTCCGACCCCCCGGGAGCTCGACGACCTCGAGCTTCTCATCGGTGGTGGACTCGCTCCGCTGACCGGGTTCAACGAGCCGGGCTCGCCGGTGACGCTGACCCTGCCGGACGGTCTGGACGCCTCCCAGAGCGTGGAGCTGGTCGACCCCGAGGGTCTGCCCCTGGCCCGGGTGACCTCCGACGGCGGGGTGCTGCCGCTCTCCCACGCGCAGTTCGGTCCCTTCCGCCGACTCCACCTGACGCCCAGCCAGGTTCGCGAGCAGTACGCCGACCGGGCGTTCGTCCCGGTCACCGGACCGTTGACCGACGGTCAGCTGGCCACCCTGGCGACCGAGAAGAAGGTGGTGCTGCTGGCGCTCACCGGCGCCGGCACGCCCGAGGGGCTGAGTCCCGTCGGGCTCGTCCGCGCCACCCTGGCCGCGGCCGGCCATCTGCCGCAGGCCGCGGTGGTGGCGGTCCCGCTGGCCTCCCACGGCGACGCGGACGTCGACCACGAGCTCGGGGTCCGCGTGGTGCACAACTACGCCGGGCGCGACCGGGTGGTCGCGCTGGCCGACGACGAGGACGGCGAGCTGCCCGACGACATCGCCGACATCGTCGACGCCGACCGGCCACCGCCGGAGCGCCGCGGCCTGGTGCTGTTCTTCACCGGCCTCTCGGGCAGCGGCAAGTCGACGATCGCCCGCGCCGTCCAGGACCGGGTCCTCGAGGGGGGCAACCGCACGGTCACCAGCCTCGACGGCGACGTCGTGCGCCGCAACCTCTCGGCCGGGCTGACCTTCTCCAGGCAGGACCGCGAGACCAACATCCGCCGGATCGGCTGGGTGGCGGCCGAGGTGAGCCGGCACGGCGGGGTGGCGATCTGCTCCCCCATCGCGCCGTTCGACGCCACCCGTCGCGACGTGCGGCACCTCGTCGACGAGGCCGGCGGCGAGTTCTTCCTCGTGCACGTCGCCACTCCGCTGGAGGAGTGCGAGCGCCGCGACCGCAAGGGGCTCTACGCGCGGGCCCGGGCGGGGGAGATCCCCGAGTTCACCGGCATCTCCTCACCCTACGAGGAGCCCGAGGACGCCGCCGTCCGGGTGGACACGACCGGCCGCTCCATCGACGACTGCGTCGAGGAGGTCGTCGCCGCGCTGGCCGGGCGAGGGTTGCTGGACCTGACCTGACCCACCCAGGAACAGGGACCCCGTCGTGCGGCGGTTTCGCGAACTCGATGTGCGTCAGTAGACTTACGCGGCTTGCCCAGCACGACCCACCCGAAAGGTCCCCATGGCCGAGGTCCTCACGATCACGTTCTTCTCGATCCTCACCGCCGGCCTCCTGGTCGGCGTGGTGGTCGGGCTGACCGGGATGGGCGGCGGCGCGCTGATGACGCCGGCCCTGATCTTCCTCGGCGTCGGGGACGCGGCGACCGTGGTCACCGCCGACCTCACGGCGGCCGCGGTCTACAAGACCGGCGGCGCGGTGGTGCACTCCCGGGAGGGCTCCCCCAACCTGACGCTGGCCAAGTGGCTGATCATCGGCTCGGTGCCGATGGCGCTGCTGGGGCCGCACCTGGTGTCCTGGTTCACCGAACCGGACGACATCGACGACGTGCTCAAGATGTGCATCGGCTTCGCGCTCCTGATGGCCGCCGCGACGTACGCGCTGCGCCTCTACCTCAACCTGGTCCGGGTCCGCGGCGGCGGTCCCGAGGGTGACCCCGAGCCACGCATCCGACCCGTGCCGACCCTGCTCGTCGGCGCTCTGGGTGGCCTGCTGGTGGGCGTGACCAGCGTCGGCTCGGGCTCGGTGATCATGATCGCGCTGCTGATGCTCTACCCCGGCCTGTCGGCGGTGAGGCTGGTCGGCACCGATCTCGTGCAGGCCGTTCCGCTGGTGCTGGCCGCGGCGATCTCCAACATCGCCCTGCACGGCCTCGACCTGGCCCTGACGATCCCCCTGATCCTCGGCTCGGTGCCGGGCACCATCCTCGGCAGCAAGCTCGCGCCGCGGGTCCCGCAGTCCTTCATCCGCCGCGGCATCGTGGTGGTGCTCACGATGTCCGGTGTCGCGCTGCTCGACAAGGCCGGCTGGGCGCCGCTCGGCGCCGGTGAGGACGAGACCCATCCGGTGCTGATCGCGGTGATCGGGATCGCGATGCTCGTGCTGGTCCCCCTGGTGTGGGGGCTGTTGCGCAAGGGGCAGGGCATGCCGATGTTCGGGGCGCCGACGGTCGCCGAACTCGACGATCCGAGGTACGTCGGATCCCGGCCCGTCGGTGACCAGGGTGCTCGCGACGAGGAAACCGGCGAGAGTGGCCAGGGTCACGACTCCTAGCGCGG
Source organism: uncultured Actinomycetota bacterium (assembly GCA_963767955.1). Classification (GTDB taxonomy): domain Bacteria; phylum Actinomycetota; class Actinomycetes; order Propionibacteriales; family Nocardioidaceae; genus Nocardioides. The sequence goes on from CAVYGA010000003.1 coordinate 2,567,544, forward strand.
ATTCTCCAGGCGCGCGCGAGCCCGATACGATGTCCGCTGCTTGTCCCGACGAGAGGTCTCCCAGACAAATGGCAGAGCCAGCCACGTCCGCCACTCACGCCGACTACCAGCTGAGTCAGCTCGACCAGCTGGAGGCGGAGTCGATCCACATCTTCCGCGAGGTCGCGTCCGAGTTCGAGAAGCCGGTCCTCATGTTCTCCGGCGGCAAGGACTCCATCGTCATGCTCCGCCTGGCGGAGAAGGCGTTCTACCCCGCGAAGATCCCGTTCCCCGTCCTGCAGGTGGACACGGGCTACGACTTCCCCGAGGTGCTGGCGTGCCGTGACTCGTGGGTCGGCCGCCTCGGTGTCCGCCTCGTGGTGGCCAGTGTCGAGGAGGCGATCGCCAGCGGTGTCGTCGTCGACGACGGCAAGACCAGTCGCAACCGCATGCAGATCGGCACCCTGCTGAACGCCATCGAGGAGGAGGGCTTCACCGCCGCCTTCGGTGGCGGCCGCCGCGACGAGGAGAAGGCCCGCGCCAAGGAGCGCGTCTACTCCCACCGCGACGAGTTCGGCCAGTGGGACCCCAAGATGCAGCGCCCCGAGCTGTGGAGCCTCTACAACGGCCGCATCCACCAGGGCGAGCACATGCGGATCTTCCCGCTGTCCAACTGGACCGAGCTGGACATCTGGCACTACCTCCACCGTGAGGAGATCGAGATCCCCTCGATCTACTTCTCGCACCAGCGCCGCGTCTTCGAGCGGGACGGGATGCTGCTCACCGAGAGCGAGTTCAACCCGCTGCGCAAGGGCGAGACCGCCGAAGAGCGCACCGTGCGGTTCCGCACCGTCGGTGACCTGACCCTGACCGGTTGCGTCGAGAGCGGCGCGGCCACCACGCAGGAGATCATCGACGAGATCGCCATCGCCCGGGTGACCGAGCGCGGCGCGACCCGCGGAGACGACCGGTTCTCCGAGGCGGCCATGGAAGACCGCAAGAAGGAGGGCTACTTCTGATGGCCACGACGGAAATCATCAACGAGATGGACCTGCTCCGCTTCGCGACCGCGGGCTCCGTCGACGACGGCAAGTCGACCCTCATCGGGCGACTGCTGCTCGACTCCAAGGCGATCTTCGAGGACCAGCTCGAGTCGGTCGAGGCGACGTCGCAGTCGCGCGGCTACGACTACACCGACCTGGCTCTGCTGACCGACGGACTCCGGTCCGAGCGCGAGCAGGGCATCACCATCGACGTCGCCTACCGCTACTTCGCCACCCCGAGCCGCAAGTTCATCATCGCGGACACCCCGGGGCACGTGCAGTACACCCGCAACATGGTGACCGGCGCCTCGACCGCCGACCTGGGTCTGGTGCTCGTCGACGCCCGCCAGGGCCTGACCGAGCAGTCCCGCCGACACGCGGTGATCCTGTCGCTGCTGCGGGTCCCCCACCTGGTGCTCGCGGTCAACAAGATGGACCTCGTCGACTTCGACCAGGACATCTACGAGAAGATCCACAAGGAGTTCACCTCCTTCGCGACCAAGCTGTCGATCCCGGACCTGTCGATCATCCCGATCTCCGCGCTCCAGGGTGACAACGTGGTGACGCGCTCCGAGAAGATGCCGTGGTACAGCGGTCCCACGCTGATCCACCACCTCGAGAACGTCCACGTCGCCTCCGACCGGGACCTCGTCGACGTACGCTTCCCGGTCCAGTACGTCGTCCGCCCCAAGTCGGACGAGCACCACGACTACCGCGGGTACGGCGGCATGGTCGCCGGTGGTGTCCTCAAGCCGGGCGACGAGGTCGTCGTCCTGCCCAGCGGCATGACCAGCAAGATCGCGGGAATCGACCTGTTCGACCAGGAGGTCACCGAGGCGTTCCCGCCGATGTCGGTGACGGTCCGCCTCGAGGACGACGTCGACGTCTCGCGGGGCGACATGATCGCCCGGGTCAACAACGCCCCGAAGCCCAGCCAGGACATCGACGCGATGATCTGCTGGATGACCAACGAGCCGCTGCGCCCGCGTCAGAAGCTGGCGATCAAGCACACCACCCGGACCGGCCGGGCGATGGTCAAGGACGTCCAGTACCGCCTCGACGTCAACACCCTGCACCGCGACCAGGAGACCAAGGAGCTCGGCCTCAACGAGATCGGCCGCGTCCAGCTGCGCACGACCGTGCCGCTGCTGTGCGACCCGTACTCCAAGAACCGGACCACCGGGTCGTTCATCCTGATCGACGAGGCGACCGGTGTGACCGTCGGCGCCGGGATGATCAACACCGGCGCGTGACCTGACGGGCGTCAGGCGCCCGAACGGCCGTAGTCGTCCTCGAGCCGGACGATGTCGTCCTCACCGGTGTAGGCGCCGCGCTGCACCTCGATGATCACCAGCTCGTCGTCGTGCGCGTTCACGATCCGGTGCGCGGCGCCCGTGGCCACGTCGATCGACTGGCCCTCGTGCCGCTCGACGGTCTCACCGTCCAGCACGCAGGTGGCCGTGCCGGCGATCACCACCCAGTGCTCGGAGCGGTGCTCGTGGGTCTGGTAGGAGAGCCGCTGGCCCGGGTGCACGTTGATGCGCTTGACCTTGTAGCCCTCGCCCTCGTCGAGGACATGCCACGAGCCCCAAGGGCGCTCCGCCGATTCCAGTGCCATTCCGTGATCCCCACCTAGTGCCGAGTGACCGGGCACACCCTAACCAACCGGACGTTCAGCGGATGGCCGGGCCGGTGCGCAGCCACCATCGGGCCGCCCGGCGCTGCCAGTCCGGCGCACGGGATGAGGCCGCGATCTTGGCGAGGCCGGGGGATGCGGTCATCCCCAGCGCATACATGTGTGAGCGGCCCAGCGAACCGGCGTGCGTCGGGATCGTGTGGCGCAGCATCTGGTCGGAGGTGGAGGCGAACTCCAGGTGGCCGAAGGTGAGGGTGACCGCGGCGGCCACGGTCTCGTCGAGGTCGCGGACGAAGGGACTGAGCCGCAGCCGGTGCTCGTCGCCGGCCAGGTAGCTGGTCAGCGTGGCCATCCGGCCCCGGGCGAGCGATCCCGCGTCACGCTCCCCCAGCAGGTCGAGGGCCGCCTCCCCGACGGCGTGCGCGAACGGCGACGCGGCGAGGACCACCGCCGCGAGATGCCGGCGCTCGGACTCCCGGTGGAACAACCCCTCACGCACGAGGGACTCCAGCTCCTCCCGGTCCGCCTCCACGTCCGGGTGCACCCGGTGCACCGCGTCCACGATCCGACCGGCCATCCGCTTCGCCGCCACCGCCGAGACGTCCTCGCCGTGCTCGAGCGCGTAACCGAAGTCGGTGTTGCCACCCCGCGCCGCGGCCCGGCTGAACGCCTCCCGGAACCCGGAGGGCAGCACCGCGATGAGCTGGGCCAGGTCCCGCGGCGCCCGCTCCGGGTCTGCCCGCCACCGGGCCAGCACCAGCACCCCGAGCCTGGCCCGCTGGCGGTCGTCGAAGCCGCCGCGGACCACCACCTGGGTCGCCAGCCAGACCGCCTGGAGGAACATCGACCGGTTCGGCGACCGCTCGAGCAGGTCGAGGACCAGGGCGGCGGCCTCCGGGGAGCTGATCTGGTCGAGCAGCCCCACCGGGTCGTGGGCGACCTGCACGTCGGGGTCGCCGAGGTAGGTGCGGATGCTGCGAACCATCGGCGCGTGCATCGCGGGCACCGCGGCGACGTTGGCGGCGGCCACCGACAGGAGCCGGTAGGACACGTCCACCCCGCGGGACAGCTTGCCCACGATGTCGTCGGCCAGCGTCGCGGCGTCGTCACCGTCGATCTCCCAGCCGGGGTCGGAGATCAGGTGGCCGGACAGCGCCACCCACTGGATCGGGGAACACGTGCCGGAGACCGCGATCTCCAGCAGCCGCTGACGGTCCGACCTGGGGTCCCGGGCGGCCTCGTCGATCGAGACCCCCGGCCCGGTCAGCCGGGGCAGGGATCCGGTCGGCAGGTAGACCCGGAGGTACTCCCGGCTGGACGCCAGCGAGCAGTGCCGCAGTCCGAGGGCGCGTTCGTAGCCGATCCACGCGGCGTACGTCGGGTCGGCCAGCCCGGACTCCCACGCCAGGATCTCGTCGGGGGTCGCGCGGCAGCCGTGCGCGGCCAGGGCGCGGGCGAAGGTTGCCGGGTCGTGGAACGCCGAATCAGGCTGGTGCCGCCGCCAGGCCCGCAACAGCCAAGCGAGTCGCCCCTCCCAGCTCACCCACGCAGCATAGGCCGGACATGCAGGCCGACCTCGGGATCGACCACGATTTCCTGCGCGGCGGGCAGTCCGCCGGCGTCCAGCTGCGCCTCGATTGAGACGTTGCGCTTGACCAGCGCCAGCGCGATCGGGCCGAGCTCGTGGTGGCGCGCGGAGGTGCCCACGACCCCCACCACCTTCTCCCCCAGCCGCAGTTCGCTGCCCACCGCGGGCAGCCTGTTCTCGGAGCCGTCGAGGTGGAGCAGCGTCAGCCGGCGCGGCGGCCGGCCGAGCGTGTGCACGCGGGCCACCGTCTCCTGGCCGCGGTAGCAGCCCTTGTCGAGGTGCACCGCGTTGCCGACCCAGCCGGCCTCGTTGGGGATGGTCCGGTGGTCGGTGTCGAGGCCGAGCCGCGGCTCGCCCCGGGCGATGCGCAGCGCCTCGAACGCCCACAGACCGGCCGCCGGGCCGGCCGCCTCGGCGTACGCCGTGAGTCGGTCGCGGGGCACGAACTCGTAGCCGTCGTACGGCACGCCGGTGCGGGCCGAGGGACGCCAGGCCACCGCGAGCTCGGCGGCGGCGTCCTCCACCTCGACCCGGTTCATGAACCGCATCTTCAGCAGGAAGTCGGCCAGCGCGGCGCCGCGACCGGGCTCGGTGTGCACGGTGAGGGTGCCGTCCTCGCCGCCGGAGTCGGTGCCGTACATCGCGTGCTCGACGTGCCCCTGCGGGCTCAGGATCAGCGCTGCGGTCGGGTGCCCGGGCTCGAGGGCGGAGAGGTGCTGGGTGGTGAGGTCGTGCAGCCAGGTCAGCCGGTCCGGGCCCGAGATGCGCAGCACGTCACGATGGGACAGGTCGACGAAGCCGTCGCCGGCCTCGAGGGAGCGCTGCTCACCGTTGAACGAGCCGTAGTGCGCCGCGACGCCGGCGTCGATGCCGTCGCCGCTGACGGCCCGGGGCAGGCCGAGCAGCGGACTGGCCGCTCGTCCGGCCACCGGTTCGGCGGGCTCGGTCGTGGGATCGCTGGGCGTTCGGTCGCTCATGTGTCCTCCTGACACTGGTCGCAGGTGCCGAACACCGTGAGGTGGCCGACGTCCGCGCTGAAGCCTTGGTCGTCCCGGAGGCGCTGGAGCAGCGGCTCGAGCACTGTGGGGTCAACCGAGATCACCCGGTGACAATTCCGGCAGACCAGGTGGAAGTGCTCGTGGTCGCGGACCGAGTGGTAGGTCGGGGCACGGTCGCTGAGGTGAGCGTGCCGGACCAGGCCGAGCTCCTCGAGCACCTCGAGCGTGCGGTAGACCGTCGAGACGTTGACCGCGCTGGACTGCTTGCGCACCTCGGCGAGCACCTCGTCGGGGGTGGCGTGGCCGAGGAGGTCGACGGCCCGCAGGATGAGCTCGCGCTGCGGGGTCAGGCGCTTGCCGCTGCTCCGGAGCCGCTCGGCGAAGTCACTCATCGTCCGGTCCCCTCACTGCCGCTGCAGCCGGGCCCACAGGTGCGGCTGGAGCTCCTGGGCCATCGCGGCCATGTCGTAGGCGTAGAGCAGGTCGCCCTCGACGTACCCGTAGAGTCGCTTGCCCGCCGAGTAGTCCTTGGCGGTGCCGGTGCGGGCGACCGCGTCGGTGACGATCTCGAAGCGCGGCTGCTCGGCGTGCAGCTCACCGTGCCAGACCTCGACGAAACCGGTGTTGTGCGCGAGCACCACCTCGAGGGTGCGGTCCTCCTGCGGACGCAGGAAGCCGGTCTCCTGGGCCGCCTCGCGGACCAGGGTGCCCTCGTCGTCCTCGATCCAGGCCCGGCTCATGTAGTGGATGAACGGTCGGCCGTCCTGCTGGAAGAGCATCTCCTGGCCGAAGTGGAAGCCCTCGATCGTGGGGTAGTCGCCCTGCCCGTTCCCGCGCCAGGAGCCGATCATCCAGGCCAGTGGTGCGCAGTTCGGGTGGATGTTGTCGGGGATCTGGAACGGCATGCGCCGAGTCTAGGGCGGTAGCCTCCGGGCATGCGCAGCCTGCTGGTCAAGGTCACCTGTGGCTCCGAGGACCCCGAACGCTGCAACCAGGCGTTCACCGTCGCCGCCACCGCGGCCGCCTCCGGCGCCGAGGTGGGACTGTGGCTGACGGGCGAGGCGGCGTGGTTCGCGGTGCCCGGGCGGGCCGAGGAGTTCACACTGCCCCTGGCGATGCCGCTCGCCGACCTGCTGGGCACCGTGCTCGAGTCCGGGCGGGTGACGCTGTGCACGCAGTGCGCGGACCGGCGGGGCATCACCGCCGACGACACCCTGCCCGGCGTCCGTGTCGCCGGGGCCGCGGTGTTCGCCGAGGAGGTCCTCGCCGAGGGCGTCCAGGCGCTGGTCTACTGACCGTCGGCGCGACCGATGCCCACGCCGTCCTGGGTGAGGCCGAGCAGCGTGCGCGCACCGGCGGGCGTCATCGGCACCCGCTGGGCCAGCCGGCCGGCCTCGACCGCCCGCTCGACCAGCTGGGCGTTGGACTCCACGGGGACGCCGCGGCTGATCGTCAGCACGTCCTCCATGCCGACCCGCAGGTGGCCTCCCTTCGACAGCGAGGCCAGCATCACCGGCAGCGTCGACCGGCCGATGCCGGTGGCCGACCAGGAGGTGGTGGCTGCGGGCAGGGCGGAGACCGCGGCCACCAGGGAGTCCGCGGTGCCGTTCATGCCGCCGGGGACGCCCATGACCAGGTCGACGTGCACCTTGTCACCGGCCGGGAGCCCGTAGCGGTCGAGCAGCCGCTGCAGCGCGTGCACCTGGCCGAGGTCGAACAGCTCGAACTCGGGAACCACGCCGCGTTCCTGGCTCAGCTGGTAGAGGTCGCACACGAACGGCCACGGGTTCAGGAAGACGTCGTCACCGAAGTTGGTGGTGCCCATGGTGAGGCTGCAGGAGTCCGGGGCCGCGTCGAGCACCTTCAACCGGGTCTCGAGCGGGTCGTGGACCGAGCCGCCGGTCGAGAGCTGCACCACCAGGTCGGTGCTCTCCCGCAGCGCGTCCACGGTCTCCTTGAGCCGGCCGCCGTCCAGGGTCGGACGGTGCTCGTCGTCACGGATGTGCACGTGGATCATCGCGGCCCCGGCCGCCTCGCAGTCCCGCGCGGTGGCCACCAGCTCCTCGAGGGTGGTCGGCAGCTGCGGGCAGTCGGCCTTGGTGGTCTCGGCCCCGGTGGGCGCGACGGTGATGAGCAGCGGGTCGGGCATGGCGGTCATCGTGCCAGAATCACGGTGTCCCAGTCGATCCGGCCCGACCCGTCAGGTAGGAAGATCTCCCGATGAGAGCCGTCGTACAGCGAGTTCTTCGCGCGACCGTGTCCGTTGACGGGAAGGTGACCGGCGAGCTCGCCGGGCCGGGCCTGCTCGTCTACCTCGGCGTCACCCACGCCGACGGGCCCGGCGAGACGGCCTGGACGGCACGCAAGGTCTGGGATCTCCGGTTGCTCCGCGAGGAGCGGTCCGCGTCCGAGGAGGCCGCGCCGGTGCTCGTGGTCAGCCAGTTCACGCTGTACGGCGACGCCCGCAAGGGCCGCCGCCCCACGTGGCAGGCGGCGGCTCCCGGCGAGGTCAGCGAGCCCGTGTACGACGCCTTCTGCGCCGAGCTCGAGCGCCTCGGCGCGCACGTCGAGCGTGGCGTCTTCGGCGCGGACATGCAGGTCGAGTCCGTCAACGACGGACCGGTCACCGTGCTTCTCGAGAAGTGACCCGGCACCGGGTCAGATCGCGATCGTCACCTCGGCCACCGAGCCACGCGCCGCCACGACCCGCCGGTCGACGGGCTCCGCCTTCGGGGCCAGTGTCCGCAGGGTCCACTCGCCGTCGCCGGCGAAGAACCGGAACTGGCCGTGCGCGTCCGTGGGGACCTCCGCGGTGAACTCGCCGCTCCGGTCGAGCAGCCGCACGTAGGCGTTGCCGACCGGCTCACCGTCGCGGGTCACCCGGCCCTGGACCACTGCCTCCCGGGCGACGTTGACGCCGTCCAGGGAGAGCCCGCCCTCGGTCGCGCCGCACATCAGTTGTCCCCCTGGTCGGCGGAGCCGGGCTCGTCGCCGAGCGCCACCGGGACGCCGACGAGGGAGCCGTACTCGGTCCAGGAGCCGTCGTAGTTCTTGACGCTCCGGTGACCCAACAGCTCCTTGAGCACGAACCAGGTGAGCGACGAGCGCTCACCGATCCGGCACAGGGCGATGGTCTCCTGGCTGTCGTCGATCCCGACCTCGGCGTAGAGCGCCCTCAGGTCCTCCTCGGACTTGAAGGTGCCGTCGTCATTCGCGTTCTTGCTCCACGGCACGTTGAGCGAGGTCGGCACGTGGCCGGCGCGCTGCGCCTGCTCCTGCGGGAGGTGGGCCGGGGCGAGCAGCCGGCCGGCGTACTCATCGGGGCTGCGCACGTCGATCAGGTTCTTCACGCCGATCGCCGCGACGGTCTCGTCGCGGAACGCCCGGATGCTCAGGTCCTGCTCCTGCGCGGTGTAGGAGGTCTTCTCGCGGGTCGGCACCTCGTCGGTCAGCTCGCGGGAGTCGAGCTCCCACTTCTTGCGGCCGCCGTCCATGAGCTTCACGTCGGCGTGGCCGTAGAGGGTGAAGTACCAGTAGGCGTAGGCCGCGAACCAGTTGTTGTTGCCGCCGTACAGCACCACGGTGTGGTCGTTGGAGACTCCCCGGTCGGAGAGCAGCGCCTCGAACTGCCTCCGGCTCACGAAGTCGCGGCGAACCTGGTCCTGCAGGTCGGCGGTCCAGTCGAGCTTGATGGCGCCCCGGATGTGGCCCTTGTCGTAGGCCGTGGTGTCCTCGTCCACCTCGATCAGGACGATCTCGGGGTTGTCGAGATTGTCCTCGACCCACTGGGTGGTGACGAGCGAGTTCTCGCGGCTCATGGTTCTCACTTTCGGTTCGATGCGGTCTCGGGCGTGGGTGGTCGGTGGTGCGGTGCGTCAGTCGGTGCCCACCGGGACCACCCGTGGTCCGGTGAGTCGCTTGCTGAGCAGGAACATCTCGCAGCCGAGGCAGAAGCCGAAGGCGGCGTTGAGCAGGGCGGCGGCCAGCGCGAAGCCGGTGGCCACGGTGCCGACGACGTCGGCGCCGAGGAGGAACCCGCTCAGGCCCACCCCGGCGAAGCCCAGGCCGACGGCCTGAGCGAACCGTGGAGGCGCGGCGTCCTCGCGCTCGGCCGGCGGGCCGACCCGCGGCAGCACGGTGCTGCGGAACAGCCAGGCGTACGGCGTGTGCTGAACGCCGCGCGTGGCACCGACGGCGAACACCGCCGCCTGGGCCGCGAGCAGCACGACCGCGGCCGGGCCGGGTGCGAGCAGCAGCACGGTGGCGAGCAGCCCGGCGGTGAGTGCCGCGGCGAAGCGTGCGCCGCGCGGATCGATGGTCGACATGGAGTCTCCTGCGTCAGGACGCGCTCGTGCGCGTCGGAGGGCCTGGTGGTGGCACAGGACCCAGGATTAGTCGAGTCTTCGACTAGACAAAGAAGACCTTTGTCGGGGGGTCCCGTCAGGGCATCCGACAGAGCGCCGAGCGCACGCGACAGTGATCCACTGCGCGGCGCCGGGTGAGCATGGTCGTCGACATGCCCGCCAATCTACGGGCCCACCCCGGGGGAACCTCCGGCATATCCCATGATGTGGACAGTCGTACCATCATGTGGACGTGGATCATCCGGCATTCGGCGACTACGCTGAGAGCCGTGGAACGGGCATCCGAGGCGGTCGGTCGGGTCGAGGCGGTCGCCCGCCGGGCCCTGACGGACCTGCTCGCCCTGGCCGGCGTCCACCGCGTCGGGCTCGCGCTGAGCGAGGGAGGCGGTCGCCGGCTGCGGTTCACGGCCAGCGATCGCGATCACAGTCGGGCCGTCGACTGGTGTCACATCGACGCCTACGACGACGTGCCGCTGACCGCGGTGCTGCGAAGCGGGGTGCCCGTGGTCTCGACGCTCGAGCATCTCGACGAGCGCTACGCGAGCTTCGCCGCGCACCAGCGGGCGCTGGGGAGGTCCGCCGTGGCCGCGGTGCCCCTGCCCGGCACCGCGTCGCCGATCGGTGCGGTCATCCTCTTCTACGCATCGGCCCAGGCGTTCACCGGCCTGGACCGCGCCGCGCTGGACGACGCTGCCGCCGGCCTCGCACGGGACCTGCGGGCTGCCCAGGCCGTCACACCGCGTGACGTGCCGTTGCTGGCGGACGAACCGGTCACGGAGGGAAGCGAGGTGGCCGACGCCGAGTTCGACGGTGACCCGGGCAAGGTCGGGAGCGTACGCCGATGGGCCCGCGCGAGCCTGGCAGGGTGGGGGCTCGATGCGGACCGCATCGACGACGCGGTGCTGTGTCTCTCCGAGCTCGTCACCAACGCGCTCATGCACACCCGGTCGGCGTGCGAGGTGCGGCTGGTGCTGAGCTCGCCGGAGCTGACGGTGACCGTGCGCGACCGAGGCGCCGCGGCGCACGCGCTGGACCACGGGCACCCGCAGCGCGACCCGCTGAGTGTGCACGGTCGCGGCCTCCAGATCGTCGACGCCTTGTCGGCGCGATGGGGCTCGGCACAGGACGCCAGCGGCACGACGGTCTGGTTCGCGCTGTCGACCGCGGCCGGCTCATCGGGTGCCTGACCCAGCCTCCCCCGGGCCCTCGGGCACGGAAGGCGTCAATCTTGGACCTCCACCACCCTCACCAGGGTGGCCAGCACCTCGTCGCGCCGCGGCGTACCGCTGGCGCGGGTGACCTCGCGGCCGCCCGCGTCGAGGATCAACGTGGTGGGCGTGCGCAGCACCCCGACCCGACGGACGAGCTCGAGGTGGTGCTCCGCGTCGATCTCGACGTGGGTGACCCCCGGGACCAGCCCGGCGACCTCGCCGAGGATCCGGCGGGTGGCGCGGCAGGGCGCGCAGAAGGCGCTGGAGAACTGCAGCAGCGTGGCCCGTTCGCCCAGCACGTGCTCGATGGTGGTGCCGTCCAGCACGCCTGGCTCGGCCGCGGTCTCGGCGTCGGCGCCGCGGACCTGGTGGGTGCCCCGGAACCGGCCGTCGACGAGCGCGCGCCAGGCGCCGAACCCGAGGGCCAGCGCGACGGCGACGAGCAGGACGAGCTGGCCGGTGGTCACGGATCCGTCAACGCGCCGCCGCGCCCGAGCATTCCTGAGCCGTCATCCTGGGTCGTCACTCTGGGTCGTCATCCTGGGTCGTCACTCTGGGTCGTCATCCTGGGTCGTCAGCCTGGGTCGTCAGCGTGGGTCGTCACCCTGGGTCCGATCCAGTCGACGTCGGAGACGGGAGTTCTCCGCCCGCAGTCGGATGAGGTCGTCCTCGAGCCTCATCACCCGCGCCACCCCGGCGAGGTTGAGCCCGCCGGCCAGCAGGTCGCGGACCCGGCGCAGACGGTCGATGTCGTCACCGCTGTAGCGCCGGGTGCCACCGGCGGTCCGGTCCGGTGCGACCAGGCCGTGGCGCTCGTAGACCCGGAGATTCTGGATCTCCATGGCGGTCATCTCCGCGGCGACCGAGATCGCGAAGACCGGGTCGGTCTGCTTCGACACTTTCCACCTCGCGGGACTTGATTTTTCTGTCGCCGAGTATTACATAAAACCTGTATCGATTGATACACATCCGACAACCGAGGAGGTTCCCATGTTGCTGCGTTCCACCGACCCGTTCCGTGACTTCGACCGCCTGGCCCAGCAGGTCCTGGGCACCACCAACCGGCCTGCCGTGATGCCGATGGATGCCTGGCGCGAGGGAGACGCCTTCACCATCGAGTTCGACCTGCCGGGCATCGCCCGCGACTCCATCCAGCTCGACGTCGAGCGCAACGTGCTCACCGTCCGCGCCGAGCGCGTCTCGCGCAACGGTGACTGGGAGATGCTCGCGTCCGAGCGGCCGCGCGGCGTGTTCAGCCGTCAGCTGGTGCTGGGCGACAACCTGGACCTGGACAGGATCGAGGCGACCTACGACGCCGGCGTGCTGCGCCTCGTCGTGCCGGTCGCCGAGCGGGCCAAGCCGCGTCGCATCGAGGTCAGCTCGTCGAACGACGACGACCGCACCGCGATCGAGGCCTGAGCGCGGCGGGGCCGGGAGGCTGCCCTCCCGGCCCCGATCCCACGCGGCTCAGCCTCCCGCGAACGGCGGCAGGAACTCCACGGACGATCCCGGGCTCACCATCACCTCGGCGGGGTCCCTCCGACCGACCGGCGTGTCCCCGACCAGCACCGAGCAGGCCGCGATCACCCGTCCCAGCCCGTCGGCCTCGGGGTGCAGCGCGAGCGTCCGCTCGAGGATCTCGGCAAGGGAGAGCGGCCCGTCCGTGGGAATCAGGTCCTCGCCCACGCCCGCAGCGGCCCGCGCCGCCGCCCAGTAGCGCACCGTGACCCCTGTCTCGCTCCGCGCGATCTTCTCCACACCGTCGCCCATGACCGATATCCTTCACCATCGGCGCAAGCCACGGAGGAGGAGCCATGGGCACACTGTTGCTGCTCACCGGCGCGCTGCAACCCTCGGCGGAGGTCCTCCCGGGCCTGGCGCTGCTGAGCCACCAGGTCAAGATCCTTCCGTCCGAGGGCAGTGCGCTCCTCGAGGCACCCGAGTCCGACCTCGTGCTCGTCGACGGGCGCCAGGACCTCGCCCAGGCGCGAGACCTCTGCCGGCTGATCCGCACCACGGGTTCCGACGTGCCGGTGCTGCTGATCGCCACGGAGGGCGGCCTGTCTGTGGTGGCCGCGGACTGGGGCATGGACGACGTGGTGCTGCACACCTGCGGACCGGCCGAGCTGGAGGCCCGGATCAAGCTGGCCATCGGTCGCCTGGCCGCCCAGCGTGAGGCCGACGATCCCGAGTCACACGTGATCCGGACCGGCGAGATCGTCGTCGACGACGCGACGTACACCGCGAAGCTCAGCGGCCGTCCGCTGGACCTGACGTTCAAGGAGTTCGAGCTCCTCAAGTTCCTCGCCCAGCACCCCGGCCGGGTGTTCAGCCGACAGCAGCTGCTGCAGGAGGTCTGGGGCTACGACTACTTCGGCGGCACCCGCACCGTGGACGTGCACGTACGCCGGCTCCGGGCCAAGCTCGGCCCCGAGAACGAGACCCTCATCGGCACGGTCCGCAACGTCGGCTACCGCTTCGTGCTGCCCAGCAAGGACCGCGAGCGCCAGGATGCCTCCGCCGAGCAGACCGAGGACGCCTGACCTGAATGAGTGCGGTGGATCCGATGCACCTGGTGCACCGGAACTACCGCGCTGGCAGGAATTCCCCGGCCGGCCGGGGAATTCCTGGCGGTACGGCACGATGGAGGCGTGAGCGCCGACGAGATCCACGCCGCCGACTGGCCGACCCGTGCTGCAGCGCTGCTCGAGAGCGTCCGCACGGCCGCCCGCGAGGCGGACGGGCACGATCCGCTCGACGAGCAGGCGGCGCTGCTGCTCAAGAACCACGGTCTCCGCGGGTCGCGGTTGTGGGTCACCGCGCGCGGCTTCGCGCTGCTGCACGGCGACGCGCTGGACCTCGCGGTGGCGCCGGAGGCCCGCGGCCGGGGTGAGGGTACGGCGCTCGCGGACGCCGCGGCGGCCGGTGCCGACAGCGCCTGGTCGCACGGCGACCACCCGGCGGCCAGGGTGCTGGCCGAGCGGCACGGGTTCGCCCCGACCCGGGAGCTGTGGGTGATGCGCCGGGACGTGACCGGGCCGCTGCCCGAGCTGGCCGCAGAGGCGGCGGCCGCGGTCCGCGGCTACCTCCCCACGGACGAGGCGGAGCTGCTGCGCGTCAACGCCGCCGCCTTCGCCGGCCACCCGGAGCAGGGCGCGCTCGACGCCGCGGGCCTCGCCGAGCGGATGGCGGAGCCGTGGTTCGACCCCGCCGGCCTGCTGGTCGCGACCGGGGGCGACGGGGACGGCACCCGGATGCTCGGCTTCCACTGGACCAAGCAGCACTCACCGGAGCTCGGCGAGGTGTACGTGGTCGGGATCGACCCCACGGCCCAGGGTCGGGGCCTCGGCCGCACCCTCACGCTCGCCGGGCTGCACCACCTGGCCGGCGTGGGTGTGCGCGAGGTGCTGCTCTACGTCGAGTCCGACAACGCCCCGGCCCGCAGGGTGTACGAGCGGCTCGGCTTCACCCACTCCGCGAGCGACACCCACGTCCAGTTCACCCGCGCCTGAGCAGACCCGCCGCGGCCTGGCCAGGGGCCGTGCCGGGTCAGGCCCTGACGCCGGTCGCGAGCGCGGCGGCCAGCTCGAGGTTGGCGGCCCGGTTCGCCTCGCCGCTCTCGACCCAGGTGAGGAAGCCGTGGATCAGGCTCGCGTGGCGACGCAGCTCCACCGCCACCCCGGCGTCCTGCAACCTGCGCGCGTAGGCCTCGCCCTCGTCACGCAGCGGGTCGAAGCCCGCGGTCGCGACGTGGGCCGGAGCGAGGCCGGGCGGGATCTCGGCGCGCAGCGGTGCCACCCGGGGGTCGACATGGTCGGCCGGGTCGGGCAGGTAGCTCTCGTTGGCCACGTCGATGAAGCCCTGCGTGAGGTAGAACCCCTCGGCGAACAGCCGCCTGCTCCTGGTGGTCGCCGTCGGGTCGGTCACCGGATACACGAGCAGCTGGAACGCGAGCGGAAGCCGCTGGCGGGCGGCGTACAGCGCGACCCCGGCGGCCAGGTTGCCGCCCGCGGAGTCACCACCGACCGCCAGCCGGGCGGTGTCGACGCGGAGCTCCTCGGCGTGCTCGACGACCCAGGAGTACGCCGCGGTGGCGTCGTCGTAGGCCGCCGGGAAGGGGTGCTCGGGGGCCAGCCGGTAGTCGACCGCGATCACCTGCACACCGGACTCGCGAGCCAGCATCCGACAGGCACTGTCGTGGCTGGCCAGCCCGCCGAGGAAGTAGCCGCCGCCGTGGAAGAACACCAAGGTCGGGCGCGGGTCGCTGGTGGTGGCCAGCGCGCTCGGCAGGTAGACGCGCGACGGCAGGCCGGCGACGGTGCGGTCCACGACGACGCCGACTCGCTGCTGGCCGCCCATCGCCGCGGCCTGGCCGTCGAGAGCGGCCCGGCCGGCGACCGGGCCGAGCACGTCGGGCACCGGCACCCGGGCCAGCCGCTGCAGGCGCAGCAGCAGCTGCACCTGGACGTCGAGGGTCTGACCGTCGACGACCACGCGACGTCCGGCGAGCCGACGCTGCACCGGGCCCGGCAGCCGGAGCACGGTGGACACCACGCCGGCCTGGACACCGGTCTCGGCACGCTGCCGGAGCGATCGGGAGGTCGAGGGCGTCGTCATGCCCGCGAACCTACCCGCGCCCGGCGCGCCCGGCGGTGTGACGTACGTCGCTCGTCGCCGGCCGCGCGGCACTCCGGCAGGTGCCGGCGGGGCTTCTGAGCGCGCCACCCGCCGTTCACCCGGTGGTGGGAGACTGCCCCCATGACGCACGGCCATCTGCCCACGAACGTCGCCGGGTCCCTCGACGAGGGGCCGGTCGGGGTGGGGCTGCACGTGGCCGCGTCCTTCGACGTCGAGCCGCCGTACACGCCCGACCCCACCGCGGTCGCCGGTCTCGACAGGTTCAGCGACCGCTTCCTCGATCGTGAGGAGTCCTGGCTGCGGTTCAACCAGCGGGTGCTGGAGCTGGCCGAGGACCGCACCCTGCCGCTGTTGGAGAGGGTCCGGTTCCTGGCCATCTTCGCGAGCAACCTGGACGAGTTCTTCATGGTGCGCGTGGCCGGCCTCAAGCGCCGCATCGCGGCCGGGGTCGCCGTCCGCTCGGTCTCGGGGCACCTGCCCCGGGAGGTCCTCGACTCGATCTGGGCGATCAGCGCGGAGCTGATGTCTCGCCATGCCGCGCTCTTCGCCACGGAGATCGTGCCGGCGCTCAACGATCAGGGCATCGAGCTGGTCCGCTGGGACGACCTCGACAAGGAGGAGCAGAAGCACTGCAAGCGGCTGTTCAAGGACCGGGTGTTCCCGGTGCTCACCCCGCTCGCGGTCGACCCGGCACACCCGTTCCCCTACATCTCCGGGCTCTCGCTCAACATCGCGGTCCTGGTGCGCAACCCCAAGACCGGCAAGGAGCACTTCGCCCGGGTCAAGGTGCCGCCGATCTTCAGCCGCTTCGTGCCGCTGGGCAACCAGCGCTTCGTGCCGCTCGAGGACGTCATCGGGGAGCACCTCAAGCGGCTGTTCCCGGGCATGGAGGTGCTGCAGGTGCACACCTTCCGGGTCACCCGCAACGAGGACCTCGACGTCGAGGAGGACGATGCGGAGAACCTGCTGGCCGCGCTCGAGAAGGAGCTGCTGCGCCGCAAGTTCGGCCCGCCGGTGCGCCTCGAGGTCGAGGCGTCCATCGACAGGCGGGTTCTGGACCTGCTGGTGTCCGAGCTCGGCGTGTCCGAGCAGGAGGTGATCCGGCTCCCCGGGCCGCTGGACCTGCGCGGGCTGCACGACATCGCCGACCTCGGCCGCGAGGACCTGAAGTACGCCGCGTTCGTGCCGATCACCCACCGCCAGCTGGCCGAGGTCGAGTCCGCGAGCCCGGTGGACGTGTTCAAGGCGGCCCGCCGCACCGACGTGCTCCTGCACCACCCCTACGACTCGTTCGCCACGTCGGTGCAGCGGTTCCTCGAGCAGGCGGCGGCCGACCCGCACGTGCTGGCGATCAAGCAGACGCTCTACCGCACCTCGGGCGACTCGCCGATCATCGACGCCCTCGTCGACGCGGCCGAGGCGGGCAAGCAGGTGCTGGTGATCGTGGAGATCAAGGCACGCTTCGACGAGTCCAACAACATCCGGTGGGCGCGCAAGCTCGAGCAGGCCGGCTGCCACGTGGTCTACGGCCTGGTGGGTCTCAAGACGCACTGCAAGCTGGCGATGGTGGTGCGCGACGAACCCGAGGGGATCCGTCGCTACACCCACATCGGCACCGGCAACTACAACCCCAAGACCGCTCGCAGCTACGAGGACTTCGGGCTGCTCACCGCCGACCCGGCGATCGGCGAGGACGTCGCGCACCTGTTCAACAACATGAGCGGGTTCTCGCGCAACGCGTCCTACGACGAGCTGCTGGTGGCACCGGACTCGGTCCGCGACGGGCTGCTGGAGCGGATCAACGCCGAGACCCGGGCGCATCGTGCCGGGAGGCCGGCCCGGATCCGGATCAAGGCCAACTCGGTCGTCGACGAGGCGCTGATCGACGCGCTCTACTCCGCCTCGCAGGCCGGGGTGCCGGTGCAGCTGCTGGTGCGCGGCATCTGCGCGCTGCGGCCGGAGGTCGAGGGGCTGTCCGAGACGATCGAGGTGCGCTCGGTGCTCGGCCGGTTCCTCGAGCACAGCCGGGTCTTCTGGTTCGAGAACGACGGGTCGCCCGAGGCCTGGCTAGGCTCCGCCGACCTGATGCACCGCAACCTCGACCGGCGGGTCGAGGTGCTGGTCCGGCTCCCGACCGACGCCCTGGTCGAGGAGATCGGCGATCTCCTCGACCTGGCCTTCGCCGCGGACACCGCGGCCTGGACGCTGGGATCCGACGGTGACTGGCGGCGTACGCCGGGACCCGACGTCGGCGACCCCGTGCACCTGCAGGAGTTCCTCATCGACCGCCAGCGCAAACGCCGCTGAACCCTCTCCCTTTCCCCCGCCGAGGTGTGAGTTCTTGCGTGCCGAGGTGTGACTTCTTGCGCTAGCAGGAGGCCAGCAGCACCGGCCCGGACGCCAGGTTGGACAGCGGTGCGCTGTTCGGCGCCACCGTGGCAGTGAGTACGACGGTGTGGCCGTCGGCCTCGACGTCGTCGACCTCGAACAGCTCGGGGTAGGCCAGGAACTGGCCCGGGTCCTCGGCGCCGGCCAGCGCCTCACGGGATCGCGCGTTCTCATCGGCCTGGTCGTCGTTCTCGAAGTCGAAGACCACCGACAGGGACCGGTCCGCACCGAGCGCGACCAGGTAGCCCGTGAGGGGCGCGACACCGCCGGCCCGGTCGACCAGCCGGTCGGCGACGGCCTGGGCGTCGGGGTCGGCCTGCGCCATGCTCAGCACGTCACACGCGAGGTCGTCGCCGAGGGCGACCGCGGACAGCGGGTCGCCGGCCCCACCGGCCAGCTCGGAGAGGTCGAGCCCGTCCTCCTCGCCCGCTGCGAACGGCACGGCCGAGCGGAGGTAGTCCGCGGAGTCGGAGGACAGCAGCAGCCCCTCGTCCGGCAGGAACGCGACATGCTGCAGCTCCGGGCTCTCCAGTCCGGCCAGGCCACTGACCACGTCAGGACCGCCGGCCCACACGCCGCCGGAGAGCGCGTCCTCGGGACGGCTGAACCCGGCCGCGGCGTACTTGTCCGCGATCGCCTCGAAGTCCGCGTCCTCGCCGAGCTTGAGGATCACCACCATCCCTTCGCGGGACTGGCCGAGGATCTCCCACTCGGCCGCGAGCGGGGAGAAGCCCAGCGTCTCCTGCAGGGGCTGGGCGGCCACGGACAGCGACGACACCGAGAAGTCGCGCTCGGACATCGCCGCGAGGAACTCCTCGGCCCCCTCGCCCGTCGGGTCGGTCACGCCGATCTCGTCGCGCAGACCGGCCCAGTCGGTCCAGCTGACGCGCAGGGTCTGGTCCGGCAGCAGCCCCGCGGCCCGCTGGAACTCGCTTCCGCGCGGCCACACGACGTACCCCACGACGGCGCCTGCGGCGATCATCAGCACCAGGAGTGCGGTGAGCAGCGTGACGCGTCGGGTGACGCGCGGACCGGACATCGGTGACTCCTCGGGGCAGGTGGTGTGAGACTAGCCGCATGCCGAGCAGGCCCGACGTCCTCGCAGCCGGTGCGGTGGTGCTGCGCAAGGGCAGCGGTGACGTGCTGCTCGTGCACCGGCCGAAGTACGACGACTGGTCGTTCCCCAAGGGCAAGGTCGACCGCGGCGAGCACGCAACGGCGGCAGCGGTGCGCGAGGTGGCCGAGGAGACCGGGCTCCCGATCCGGCTGGGCCGGCCCCTGGCCGATCAGCGCTATCCGCTGGTCGGCGGACGGCAGAAGACCGTGCGCTACTGGGTCGGCCGGGTGCGCGGCGGAGACGACGACGTCGATGGCTACGCCCCCAACGCCGAGATCGACGCGGTGGCCTGGGTCGGCCCGAAGAAGGCGGCCCGGCTGCTGACCTATCCCCACGACGGCGAGACCCTGCGCGAGTCCCTCGCCGCGTACCGGACCACCCGGACCCTGGTCGTGCTCCGTCACGCCGAGGCGCGCAACCGCTCGCACTGGCGCGCCGACGACCGCTTCCGGCCACTGCTGGCGACCGGCGTCGCGCAGGCGGAGCGGCTGGTGCCGTTGCTGGCGGCGTACGACGTGACCCGCCTGGTCACCTCGAGCAGCACGCGCTGCGTGACCACCGTGACGCCGTACGCCGACACGGCCGGCCTGCGCGTCGAGTCGGAGGACCGCCTCTCCGAGGAGGACGCGACGTGGGGCGGGGTCGGCGAGGTGGTCGCGGACCTGCTCGGCCGGGGGAAGCGGACCGTCCTGTGCACGCACCGACCGGTGCTGCCCGCGGTGTGGGAGGCGCTGGGCGTCGACGACTTCCGGCTCGAGCCCGGCGAGATGATCGTCGTCCACCACCGGCGACGGCGGGTGCTGGCCACCGAGGCCCACCGCGTGCGCTGAGTCAGGACCCGATGGCTCGATCAGGTGATCGCCGTCTCATTCGCGCCGTGACGTGACCAGGTGGCCCGGCACCGTTCATCCGCTGTTCACCGAGGCCAACAGGACGTGTCACCTCGGCTGCCTAACTTCCCTGATGTCAGCTACACACCAGACATCAGGAGACACGAAGTGAACCGCACTTCCTTCCGCCGGGCGATCGTCCCGGCGTCGGCCGTCCTGGCCCTCACCCTCGCCGCCTGCGGCGGGGGCGCCGAGGGTAGCGGTGCTGCCGGGACCGTCGCCGTCGACGGCTCGTCCACGGTCTTCCCCATGAGCAGCGCCGCCTACGAGCTGCTGAGCGAGGAGAACCCCGACGTCAAGGTGACGGTCGGCTCCTCCGGCACCGGCGGTGGCTTCGAGAAGTTCTGCGCCGGCCAGACGGACGTCTCCGACGCCTCCCGGCCGATCAAGGACGACGAGGAGGTCCCGGTGTGCAAGAAGGCCGGTGTCGAGTTCACCGAGCTCCAGGTGGCCACCGACGCCCTCACCGTCGTCGTGCACAAGGACCTGGCCGTCGACTGCCTCACCACCGACCAGCTGGTGAACCTGTGGAAGCCCGGCTCGACGATCGACAACTGGAACCAGCTCGACCCGAGCTTCCCGGACCAGGAGATCAGCCTCTTCGGCCCCGGTGCCGACTCGGGCACCTACGACTACCTCGCAGCCGACGTCATCGGCGACGAGTCCGAGACCACCCGCGACGACTACGAGGCCTCCGAGGACGACAACGTCCTGGTCCAGGGCGTCGCCGGCACCCAGGGTGCGACCGGCTACTTCGGCTACACCTACTACGAAGAGAACATGGACTCGCTCAAGGCCGTCTCCATCGACGACGGCAACGGCTGTGTCGCCCCGTCGGTCGAGACCGCCCAGGCCGGGGAGTACACCCCACTGGCCCGTCCCCTGTTCATCTACGTCAGCAACAAGAGCTACAACGACAACGAGGCGGTCAAGGAGTACACCGACTTCTACATCGACAACCTCCAGACCATTGCCGAGGCGGCCAAGTTCATCCCGCTGAGCGACGAGCTCTACGGCAAGACCGAGAGCGCCCTCCAGGGCATCTCCGGCTGATCGGACACCTCACTCCGCATGAGTAGCCACAGCAGCGCCGGTGCAGGCTCGCCCTCAGGGGCGGGCCTGCCCGGTGCTTCCCCCATGGATCTGCGCGGGCGCCGTCGACCCGGAGAGAAGGCCATCACGAGCATCCTGCTCGTGTCGGCCCTCATCTCGGTCCTCATCACCCTCGGCATCGTGGTCGCGCTGATCCGCCCGGTGATCGACTTCTTCGCGGAGGTGCCGATCGGCGACTTCTTCGCCCTCCACGGCACGTTCGCCGTGCTCCCGCTGGTCGCGGCCACCTTCATGGTGACGCTGATCGCGATGCTGGTCGCCGTACCCCTCGGCCTCGGGGCGGCGCTGTACCTCTCGGAGTACGCCTCGGCCCGGGTCCGGAAGTACCTCAAGCCGAGCCTGGAGCTGCTGGCCGGGGTGCCGTCGGTCGTCTATGGCTTCTTCGCGCTGTCGTTCGTCACCCCCACCCTGCTCCAGGAGCTGCTCGACATCGAGGTCGGCTTCACCAACGCGCTGGCCGCGGGCCTGGTGCTCGGGGTGATGATCATCCCGACGGTCGCCTCGCTCGCGGAGGATGCGCTCAGCGCGGTGCCGCAGTCGATGCGGCAGGGGTCCTTCGCGATGGGCGCCAACCGGATGCAGACCAGCCTGCGGGTCGTGCTGCCCGCGGCCCTCTCGGGCGTCGCCGCGGCCGTGGTCCTGGGCCTGTCCCGGGCCGTGGGCGAGACGATGATCGTCGCGCTGGCGGCCGGTGCCCGCAAGAACCTCTCCGGCGACCCGCGTGAGGGCATGCAGACGATGACCGGCTTCATCGCGCAGACCGCGGGCGGGGAGAACCCGGTGGGCTCCACGTCCTACAACATGCTCTTCGCCGTCGGGATGCTGCTGTTCGTCATCACCCTGGTCATCAACATCATCAGCATCACGTTCGTGCGTCGCTACAGGCAGGCCTACTGATGTCCACTGTTGCCACCACCGCTGCCCGCGACATGACCCGGATCGCCACCGGCCGCAGCCGGGACCGTTCCATCGGGTCGATGGTCTTCCTGGCCGGGCTGTGGTTCTCGCTGTTCTTCGGCGTCATGGTGCTCGCCGTACTGCTGGTCACCACCGCCGTCGACGGCTCCGGGCGCTTCGACGCCAACCTGTTCACCCGCTACGACTCGACGCTCTTCCCCGAACGGACCGGTTTCCGCGCCGGCATCCTCGGCACGGTCTGGCTGATGCTGACCACCGCCGCGCTCGCCGTACCCCTCGGCATCGCCGCCGCGCTCTACCTCGAGGAGTTCGCGGACACCACCCGTTGGTACAACCGCTTCATCGAGGTCAACCTGCAGAACCTCGCGGCGGTGCCGTCCGTGGTCTACGGGCTGCTCGCGGTCGCGGTGATGGCGCTGCTCGGCTACGAGCGCAAGGGCATCGTCCTCGGCGGCGCGATCGCGCTGGCGATGCTGATCCTGCCGGTCATCATCATCACCACGCGTGAGGCCGTGCGCGCGGTGCCCAACGAGATCCGGTTCGGCTCGCTGGCGCTCGGCGCGACCGTCTGGCAGACCACCTGGCGCCAGACGCTGCCCTCGGCGGTCCCGGGCATCGCCACCGGCACCATCCTCGGCCTCTCACGGGCCATCGGTGAGGCGGCGCCCCTGCTGCTGATCGGGCTCGCCGGGAGCGTCCGCTTCGATCCCTCCGGTCTGAACAGCCCGATCACCGCACTGCCGATCCAGATCTACGACCTCACGTCGAAGTCGCAGGACGCCTACCACGAGGCGGCGTCCGCGGCGATCATCGTGCTGCTGGTCATGATCCTCGGGCTCAACGCACTCGCAATCTTCATTCGCAACAAGTTCCAGCGATCCTGGTGAGGAACCCACATGTCTAGGCAACCCACAACGGCCACCGCGTCGGGCAGCCGCAACGTCGGCTCCCTGGTCGACGTGCACGGCAGCGCCGAGCGCACCCTGTCCGAGCGGCCTCTCGACCCGGTGATGGAGTGCACCGACCTCAACGTCTACTACGGCGACTTCCACGCGGTCCACAAGGTCAACCTCGACTTCGGCCGCAACGAGATCACCGCGCTGATCGGTCCCTCGGGCTGTGGCAAGTCGACGGTGCTGCGCTGCCTGAACCGGATGAACGACCTCGTCGCCGGAGCCCGGGTCGAGGGCGCTGTGACCTACCACGGCCAGGACATCTACGCCCGGGGCGTCGACCCCATCGCGGTCCGCACGCACATCGGCATGGTGTTCCAGAAGCCGAACCCGTTCCCGAAGTCGATCTACGACAACATCGCCTACGGCCCCCGGGTCACCGGCATGAAGGTCGACGACATGGACGAGCTGGTCGAGGAGGCGCTGAAGGGGGCCGCGCTCTGGGACGAGGTCAAGGACAAGCTCAAGCAGTCGGCGTACGGCCTCTCCGGCGGGCAGCAGCAGCGGCTGTGCATCGCGCGGACGATCGCGACCAGGCCCGACGTGATCCTGATGGACGAGCCCTGCTCGGCCCTGGACCCGATCGCCACCGCGCGCGTCGAGGACCTGATGCTGTCGCTGCGCGAGGACTACACGATCATCGTCGTCACGCACAACATGCAGCAGGCCGCCCGGGTCTCGGACCGGACCGCCTTCTTCACCGCGAAGCCCGACGAGACCACCGGCAACCGCACCGGCCTGCTCGTGGAGTACAACCTCACCAGCACCATCTTCTCCAACCCCTTCGACAAGCGCACCGAGGACTACATCTCCGGTCGTTTCGGCTGACCCTCGGATATTTCGCGATAGTCCCTGACGTTCGGGCCCCGATTTCACGGATTCTGGGGCCCGAACGTCAGGGACTATCCCGATTTCGGGGTCAGGCCGCCCGCAGGCGGAGGCGGAGCCACCGATCTCGAGCCTGCGCGTCGAGGGCCCGCCTCTGGGACACCGTCGACGTCGTCACCCACCACGAGGGTGGGCACAAGGTCCACGGCCGAGTCGACTCCGGCAGCCAACGAGCACGCTGCCTCGCATCGATCATCCGTTGGGCCATCTGGTGCCGACTGCCGAGGTCCTCGCTCTGCACCCTGAAGCATTCGAGTCCCACACCACGGAAGGCCTCTTCGCGTCGTACGTCGCGAACCCGCTGGTCACCAGTCAGGTGCAGGGCGCCGTCGTACTCGCCGACGACGCCGGCGACAGGGTCCAACAGATCCGGCGTGCCGATATGCCGTCCGGCCCGGTCGAACACAGGCACGTTGGACAAGGGCTTCGGAAGTCCGGCCTCGATCACCCACGTCAAACGCATCTCGGTCTCCATCGGTGACCAGCTGTTCTCGTCGACGAACGGGACCGCGTCGCGGCACCGGGGAATGCCGGTCCAGCCGGGATGCGCCAGGACGAAGTTGACAAGCTCGTCACGAGATACGAGGTCGGCGTACGCCGCCATGTCGAAGATCTGGACCGCGTGCCGGACCGACCTTGCATAGCGCATCTCGAAGCACACAGAGCGCACCGGGGTGGTCAACCACAGCCCGTCGTCCCGGATCAGGTTCGATGGCGCCAACCTCTCCTCGGACACCTCGACCCCCGGCTGCGGGCGTATCGAGCGACTTCCGGTCACCAGGGGGACGGGCACTGACTCCCCCGCCCACACCCCTCCGAACCACGGAGATCCCAACCACCTCAGGGCCGCCCAACCCGTCACCCCGCCGTAACGGGGCAGGACCGCCCCTGCCTCCGCAATGCGTTGCTCCGGCCTCGTGGCGTCGACCGTCGTCGGGACGTAGAGTCCGCGGCTCGTCCGGCGCCAGCCGTTCCCCCGAGCCTGCTTCGGCGTGGGCCCGTCGATCCCGAGGTGGTCGCGGCTGACAGGCCACACCACGCGGTGCAGCTCGCCGGGTTCCGGGATGCATTCGGCCACCACCCCAGCCTGCGTCGGTTGCCCCCCACCGTGCTGCCCTTATCCACAGCCTCGCCCCAGAACCGGGATAGTCCCTGACGTTCGGGCCCCAGAAAAGCTGAATCGGGGGCCCGAACGTCAGGGACTATCCAGATGAAAAGCGGGTCAGAAGACGACCTCGATGAAGAAGTGGGTGACGCCGTAGCAGAGAGCGGCCATGCCGGCGGCCATCGGGAAGGTGAGCACCCAGGCGGTGAGGATCGACCTGGCCACGCCCCAGCGGACCGCGGAGAGGCGCTTGGTGGCCCCGACGCCCATCACCGCGGAGGTGATCGTGTGGGTGGTGGAGATCGGCGCCTCGAAGACGTACGCCGTGGTGTACAGCACCGAGGCCGCGACCGACTCGGCGGCGAACCCGCGCGGCGGGTCGAGGTGGATGATCCGCCGGCCGAGGGTGCGCATGATCCGCCAGCCACCGGACCAGGTGCCCAACGAGATCGCGGCGGCCGCGGAGAAGATCACCCAGAGCGGCAGGCTGTCGTTGGCGCCGACGTACCCGCCGGTGAGCAGCGCCAGGAAGATCACGCCCATCGTCTTCTGGGCGTCCTGGAGGCCGTGACCCAACGCCATCGCCGCGGCGGAGGCGGTCTGCGCGAGACGGAAGCCGCGGCCGGTCTTCGAGGGGCTGGACCTGCGGAAGATCCACATGATCGCCAGCATCATCGCGAAGCCCAGGCTGAACGCCACGAGCGGGGACAAGATCATCGGGATGACGACCTTCTCGAGCACCACGCCCCATTCGACGCCCACCCCCGCTGCGACGGCGGCGCCCACGAGGCCGCCGATCAGGGCGTGTGAGGACGACGAGGGCAGGCCGTAGTACCAGGTGATGAGGTTCCAGGCGATCGCCCCGAGCAGGCCCGACATCACGATGACCAGGCCGTGTGTGCCCGAGGGCGGACTGATGGTCTCGGAGACCGTCTGGGCGACCTTCTGCCCGAGGAAGGCGCCGACGAAGTTCATGACGGCCGCCATCGCAAGGGCGACGCGAGGGGTCAGGGCTCGTGTCGACACCGAGGTGGCGATGGCGTTGGCGGCGTCGTGGAAGCCGTTGGTGTAGTCGAAGACCAGGGCAACGACGACCACCGCGATGATGATCGCGAGTTCCATCGGGTCAGGACTCCTTGACGGCGATCTGTTCCACGATGTTGGCGACCTTCTCGAACGCGTCGATGGCCCCCTCGAGCGACTCCACGATGTCCTTGAGCTTGAGCACCTCGAGGGCCTCGTACTTCCCGCTGAACAGGCTGGCCAGGATCTGGCGGTAGCTCTTGTCACCCGTGTTCTCGAGGCGGTTGATCTCGATCCAGTACTCGTCGAGGTCCTTCATCGCCTGCAGCCGCGGCATCGCCGACGAGGTCAGCTCGGCGCAGCGCTGCAGCACCTCGACCTGGTTGGACAGCTCTCCGGGCAGGTGGGCCACCTCGTAGAGCAGGATCAGGTCCACCGCCTCGTCCATCTCGTCCATGACGTCGTCGAGCCCGGAGGCGAGGTTGTAGATGTCCTCCCGGTCGAACGGCGTGACGAAGGTGCTGTTCACCCGACGCACGATGGCGTGGGTGGTCTCGTCGGCGGCGTGCTCGGCCTCGCGCATGCGCTTGGCCACCGCCTCGCGGTCGGACTCGTCGCCCATCATCTCGGCGAGCAGTCCGGCACCTACGACGAGGTGCTGGGCGGCCTCGGCGAAGAGGTCGTAGAAGGAGGCGTCAACAGGACGAAAACGAAAAGCCACGGAAAACTCCTGAGGAGGAGGACCTGAACGGTGGCCATGCTAGGGCTTGGGACGCGCATTCGCGCAAGTCGGGGCGCACCGGTCTGGCGGGCCCGCCGCACACGGAGGCTTCGGGTGACCGCGAACACAGCGCTCGAGCGACATCTAGGCAGCGACGAGCGGGCCCGGGGTGCCGAGAGACGGAGGGGCTGCTACTCCCCGCGCTGCCGCGGGACGACGCCCAGAATGGCGTCGATCTGTTCCTGCGTGAGCACCTCGTCGGACTCGGACGCCGCGATGATGAGGTTGGTGGTCATCTCGACCTCGACGAGGAGGTCGCTGTCCTCGAGTGAGACGTCGAACTGGTCGTGCACGATCGGCTCTCCCTCGGTCTCGACATCGGAACCCGGACAGGGCTCAGGTTCATCTTGCCCGGCCCGGCTGGCGCTCAAACGGGGCCGGGCCATAAATAGTCACGAAATGACACGAAGGTCCCAGCCCCCAAAGGGGCCGGGACCTCCGTCGAAGTCGAGACCAGCGGCCTCTCTCCGTGATTCAGTCGGTCAGACCGAGGTCACAGCGGGCGGACGTTCTCCGCCTGCGGGCCCTTCGGCCCCTGGGTGACATCGAACTCGACCTTCTGGTTCTCGTCCAGCGACTTGTAGCCGTTGGTCTGGATGGCCGAGTAGTGCACGAAGACGTCGTCGCCGCCGTCCTCCTGGGCGATGAAGCCGAAGCCCTTCTCAGCGTTGAACCACTTGACGGTGCCCTGAGCCATTGCTCGATACTCCTTAGTCGGGGCGAGAGGTCATCACTTCGACAACCCCACAGAAGGAGCGGTGACACGTCGCTCCGACTCGGGAGGGGAACCTCACGAAGAAGAAACGCCGTTGGATCACAAACTCCGCGGGCGTCAGCCTTGCTGGAACTTGCACCTTCTGCGTGCACGACCCTACCAACAATGTCCCCAGATCACAGGGTCGGCGAGGCCACTTTCTCTCCCGCCGTCCCGACCATGCCTCGCGCGCGACCCTCAGACCACCCCGAGGGGTGACTCCGCGGACCGTCAGGAGCGACGTGTCGCCCGCAGGGCGAGACCGCCGGCCGCCCCCAGGGCGCCCCACGCCAGCAACCAGAACAGCATCGGGCCCACGCCCGCGTCCGGCGCAAGCCGACGGCAGAGCAGAACACCGAGTCCCCCGGACAGCGCGAAACAGACCGTCAGCCACACGGCCAGGGGCCACGACCCGGGATCCCTCGGGGACATGATGGATCCTCTCGCCAGACCGGACGCAGCGGTCTGCAGGCGGCATGGTGGTTTCAGCCGCAATCCCTCGTCCCACTGTGGGGCGCCCCCACCTCGGCTCACCAGACCCGGACGGGTCATCCCGCCCCAGGTCGACCGCGCCCCTGCCCGGGACGACCGGCGCGAGGTCGGCCGACAGCCGACTCAGGCCGGGTACGCCGCCATCGCCTGAACGGCGCGGAGCCAGCGTTCGTAGGCGGCGTCCAGAGCCGACGACGACGAGGCCGGGACCTCGACGACCTCGGCACCGACCGCCAGGTCGACGCCGACCCCTCGGGCGGCCAGGACGGCGGCGCCCACGCCGGACGCGCTGCGCAGGGAGACGTACGACAGGGGGCGGCCCTGGACGTCGGCGATGAGCTGGCGCACCCAGGGATCCCGCGCCCCACCTCCGGAGAGGATGAGGTCGGAGGAGTCGTGGGCGCCCAGGAGCTCGATGCCGCGCCGGATCGTGAAGGCCAACGCCTCGAACGCCGAGCGCGCCAGCTCCGCGCGTCCGGTCGAGCTCGTGCCACCGAGCCACCCGGCGCGGGCGTCGGGTCGGGCCAGGCCACCGCGCTCCCCCGTCAGGAACGGGACGAACGAGAGGCCGTCCGCGCCGACCCGAGCGGCGGCGGCCGAGGCGACGAAGGAGTCCCAGTCCAGACCCAGCAGGTCCTGGCACCAGGACAGCGCGAGGCCGCCGTTCTGAACAGCCAGCATCTCGTACCAGCCACCGTCCGCGTCGGCGTAGAGGTGGCTGGCCGGGGCCTCCCGCGGCGCCCCGGGGACGCCTGGCCGGACGATCTGCACGCCGGTGCCGACGTTCACCACGACGGTGTCCGCCCCGGCCGCAGCTAGCCCGCTCGCCTGGAGAGCGGTCAGCGCGCAGGCGGTGTCAGCTCCACCGGCGACCACGGGAACTGTCGCGGGAGACTGCCCGCCCCGACCGTCGACGGGTGGCCAGGTCGCCTTCCCCACCACGGTGTCGCTGCCCACGACCTCCGGCAGCTGCATGCTCCGGGCCCCGGACACCCCGGTCGCGGCGGTCGACCAGTCGTCGGCCGCCACGTCCCACAGCAGGGTGGCGGACGCGTCGCTGCGCTCGGTCACCCGGTCACCGGTCAACCGGGCCCGCAGCCAGTCCTTGGGAGAACGGATCAGCGCCGCCCCGTCCAGGGCGGCCGGCTCGTGCTGACCGATCCACGTCAGCATCGGCCCGGCCATTCCTGCGGAGATCGGGTTGCCGAGTCGGGCAAGGTCCTCACTCGGCATCGTCAACCAGCTCGACAGCACCGACGCGGCTCGTTGGTCGGGCCACAGCACTGCCGGCCTGATCGGCTGATCGTCCTCGCCGGCGAGGACGATCCCGTGCATCTGTCCGGTGACGCCGATCGCCTGGAGGTCGGTTGCTTCGCTGGGACCTCCCTGCGCTCCGGTCAGCCGCGCCGCGGCGTCCCGCAGCGCACCCAACCAGACCTCCGGGTCGATCTCCGCGCGTCCCGGCTGCGGCGTCTGGACGGCGTACGCCGCCTCGGACTCCCCGACGATGTCTCCACCCTCCCCGACCAGCGTCAGCTTCAGTCCGCTGGTGCCGAGGTCGATGCCGAGGAAGCTCCGGGTCACCGGGTCTCCGGGGGTGTCAGTCGCCGGGTGATGAACTCGTTCGCATGGCGCGCCAGGTCGTCGCTGTCGTCCCACAAGTTGCGCCAGACCGCCAGCTGGTTGCTCAGCTCGGGATGCACGACGGCCGAGCTGAAGCTCTCGAAGGTGACCGGGCCGCCGTACCCGGACGCGACCAGCGCCCCGAAGAACGCGTCGAAGTCGATGGTGCCGGTGCCGAGATAGCCGCGGTGCGACTCGCCGATGTGGACGTAGCCCAACCGGTCCCCGCACTGCTCGACCGGGGTGACGACTCCGTCCTCCTCGATGTTGACGTGATAGGTGTCGAGGTGGACGGCGAGGTCGGTGCCGGAGTCGTCCAACAGCTCCAGCATCTGGCCGGCGGTGTTGACGACGTTGCTCTCATAGCGGTTCACCACCTCGAGGCTGACCTTCACCTCCGCCTCACGGGCCCGGTCCGCGAGCGACCGGATCGCCTCGACCACGTGGGCCCTCGACGTCGTCGTCATCGGCGCGGGGTACTTGGCCAGCTGCGAGTAGAGGACCCCGCACAGGTACGTCGCACCGATCTCGCTGGTGACCTCGACGGCCCGGTCCAACAGCTTCTTGCCGTTCGCGAGCACTGAGGGGTTCTCGCTCGAGACGTCGGCGTCCGCGGGCAGCCCCATCGAGCACGCACCCTGCATGCCGTACTCCTCCAGGAGCCGCCTGGTCATCGCGGTGTCGATGCCGAACGGGTCCAGGATCGGGATCTCGATCAGGTCGAACCCGGCAGCCGCCGCCGAGGCGATCGCGTGGCGGGCAGCCGGCTCGTCCCACGTCCCGCTCCAGACGAGCGCGTGCACGCCGATGAGGTTCTTCATGATGAGGTCTCCTTGTCGTCCGTCGCGTCGTGGGCGACCGCGTGGTGGGGGTCCTGGACCGCGCCGGTGACCAGCCCCACGAGCTCCTGCCCGTCGGTCTCGCCGGTCCAGCGGCGGGCGACGGTGCGGCCGGCACGCATGACCACGATCTGGTCACTGAGCCGCAGGACCTGCTCGAAGTTGTGGCTGATGATCAGGATCGTCATGCCCCGCTCCTTCAACGAGAGCACGAGCTGCTCGACCCGCTCGGTCTCCTGGACCCCGAGGGCGGCCGTCGGCTCGTCGAGGATCACGAGCTTGGAGCTCCAGCCGGCGGCGCGCGCCAGCGCCACCGCCTGGCGCTGACCGCCGCTGAGACGGCGTACGCGTGCGGTCACCTGAGGCACGTTGATGGCGAGCTGGCTGACCATCTCCAGCGCCTCGCGGCGCATCCGGCGGCGGTCGAGGACGCGGAACGGCCCGAAGGACCGCTTCAGCTCGCGGCCGAGGAAGAGGTTCTGCGCGACGGAGAGGTCCTCCACCAGCGCGAGCTCCTGGAAGACCGTCTCGATGCCGGACGAGCGGCCCTGCTCGGGATTGGAGAAGCGGACGCGCTCTCCCTCGAGGAGCACCTCACCGCTGTCCGGAGTGTGCACGCCGACCAGGCATCGCACCAGGGTGGACTTCCCGGCGCCGTTGTCGCCGATCAGGGCCGTGACCTGACCCCGGGGCAGGGTGAGGCTGGCATCGCGGAGGGCGTGGACCCGGCCGAACAGCTTGCCGAGCCCGGTGACCGAGAGGACGGCGTCGGTGGTGTCGGTGCCGTGTGCGGTGGCTGCGTGAGTGGTCATGATCGGTTGAACCTCGTGAGGAAGGCGGCGAGTACGACGACGACGCCGACGGTCAGTGGTTGGTAGAACTCCGAGAAGCCCACCCGGGTCAGGCCGTTGACGAGGGCGGTGAGGAGCAGGGCGCCCATCACCGGCGCGACGATGGTGGCCCGCCCGCCGAAGAGGCTGACGCCACCGAGGACGACCGCGGCCACGGAGTTGAGCAGGAAGGCCGTGTTGGCCGCGGGCTCGGCCGCACCCACGCGCGCCACCAGGAGCAGCGCCGCGACGCCGGCCAGACCGGCCGAGATGACGTAGACGCCGGTCTTGACCATCCAGACCTTGATGCCCAGCGAGCGGGAGCTCTCCGCCGACCCTCCGATGGCCAGCACGTGGACACCGAAGGCGGTGTGGAAGAGCAGGAAGTGGGCCAGGGCGGCGAGCCCGAGGGCGATGATGACGGTCCAGGAGAAGATGCCGATCCCGTTGACGGACAGCTTGATCAGCACGGGTTCGATGATCGTGGTCTTCTGGCCGTCGGCGAGGATCAGCGCCAGGCCCGAGGCCGCGGACAGCGTGCCGAGCGTGACGATGAAGTCGGTGATCCCGCCCTTGCTGATGATCAGCCCGTTGATGAGGCCGACCAGGAGCGTGGCCCCGCAGCCGGCGAGCGCGGCGAGCCAGATGTTCCAGCCCTGGGCGTAGAACTGGCCCAGGACCACCGCGCCCAGGGTCATCGTCGACGCCACGGACAGGTCGATCCCTCCCGTGGCGACGACGAAGGTCTGACCGACCGTGAGGATGATGAGGATCGCCGCCGCCTGGAGGATCGCCGACACGTTCCCCTCGCTCAGGTAGCCCGGGTTGGCGATCGCGAAGACGACAGCGAGCCCGACCAGGCCCAGGGTGGAGGCCAGTTCTGGCCAGGGGAGCTCCGAGAGCCGACGCCTGTCGTCGTCGTGCTCTCTGGCCGCTGCTCGGGTGGGGGCGGTTGTCATGGTCATCTCATCTCCTCGGGACTCGGCCCTCAGTCGAGCGGGTTGTCGAAGGACTCGAACGGAGCCGGGAACGCGGCCAGGGCCTTCTCGGCGTCGTCCTTGGTGACGACCGCGACGGGAGCGGTGATGTTCTCGGGCAGGTCCTCGCCCGCGGCGGCCTTCGCGCAGGCCTGCACACCCATCTGCCCGATCGCGTACGGGTACTGCGCGACGGTGGCGTACAGGTCGCCGGACTGCACGGCCTTGAGTGCGTCCTCCACGCCGTCGACGCTGATGATCTTGATGTCGCCGGTCCGCCCGGCGTTGGCGACGGCCCGAGCGATGCCGAGGGCCATGTCGTCGTTCGCCGCGAAGAACCCGGTGACGTCCTTGTTGGCGGAGAGGATGTCGGTGGCCTTGGTCAGGGCGATCTGACGGTCCCAGTCGGCCGCGACGACAGGCAGCGTCTTCAGGGTGCCCTCGACGGCGGAGGTGAAGCCGTCGATCCGGGCGCCGCTGGTGGCGTCACCGGAGATGCCGCCGATGAGCGCCACCGATCCGGACCCGCCGAGCGCCTCGATCATGGCCTCTCCGCCCATCCGTCCGGCCTCGGAGTTGTCGGTGCCGATGTAGGTGGTGACCTTGAGGTCGGCCTTCGCCGCGGCGTCGGCCTCGATGGGGCTGTCGATGTTCACCACGGGCGTGTCCTGGGCGGCGATGCGCGCCAGGCCCTGGATCAGGTTGGTCCCGGAGATCGGGTTGACGACGTAGCAGCCGTACCCCTGCTGGGCCATGGCGTCCAGCTTGTCGGCCTGGCCGGTGGTGTCGGTGACGCTCTGGGCCGCCTGGATCTCGACGCTGAGGTCGTCCGCCGTGGCCTGAGCGTCGATGCCCTGCTCCATCTGCTGGAAGAACGGGTTGTCCAGGCCCTTGATGACGGCGGCGTACGACGTCGAGTCGCCGCCGCTGGCACCGCCCTGGGGGTCGTCGCCGCAGGCGGCGAGGGTGGCGATGGCGAGCGTGGCCAGGGTGCCGGCTGCCAGGAGCTTCTGCTTGGTCATGGTGATGTCCTCCGGGTTAATGTCTTTCGTTAGACATTAAAACCTGGATATCTGTCTGTCAATAGACAAATCTCAGGTACATTGATGCACGAATGCGGGTGCGGGTCCCCCGGGCCTCCCCGCCACGACACCGAACGTGGCCGACAACCTTCGAGAGGAGCGCCGTGAGCATCCCCCTGGCGCCGGCCGCATCGCCGTCCGGACTGGACAGCGGCGCGCTGCACCTGCTGGACCTCGTCCGCCGACACGGCGCCCTGACCCGGGCACAGATGAACGAGCAGACCGGCTGGGCGCGCATGACCGTGACGGGTCGCCTGGACCAGCTGCTGGCCAGCGGCATGCTGGTTCCCGACGACCCCGAGCCCAGCGGGCGCGGTCGTCCCGTCACCCGGTTCCGCATCGCCGCCGAGCGCGCCGCCCTGATCGTGGCTGACGTGGGCGCGCTCGGCGCCCGGCTGACCCGGTGCGACCTCGTCGGCACGGTCGAGGCGACGAGGGACCGGGAATGCTGGATCGGGAGCGGCCCCGACGTCGTGCTGCCCCTGGTCCGCGAGGCGATGGAGGAGCTTGCTGCCGACCTCGGAGACCGCCCGCTGTGGGGAGTGGGCATCAGCCTGCCCGGCCCCGTGGAGTTCCGCACCGGCCGGGTGGTCAACCCCCCGATCATGACCGGCTGGGACGGCGTGAACGTGCGCGAGCTGGTCGCGGAGTGGTTCGGCACCCCGGTGCTGGTCGACAACGACGTGAACGCCATGGCCGTGGGCGAGCGAGCCCTGTCCTACCCGCACGCCACCGATCTCTTCGTCCTGAAGGTCGGCACCGGCATCGGCGCGGGAATCATCAGCGACGGTCACGTGCTTCGTGGTGTCGCGGGAGCCGCAGGCGACATCGGCCACACCTGGGCCGATGCGGCGGGCATCCGCACCGACGTGCCCGAGTGTCGATGCGGCAAGCGTGGCTGCGTCGAGGCGTACTGCGGGGGTTGGGCCATCGCCCGCGACGCCGGACGCGAGCTGGGCCGCGATCTCGACGTCGACGACGTGGTCGCGCTCCTCGGCGCCAGCGACCCGGTCACCGTGCGGCTCGTCCGCGACGCCGGCCGCATCCTGGGGGCGAGCGTCGCGACGGCGGTCAGCCTGCTGAACCCGTCCGCGGTCGTCCTGGGCGGACAGGTGGCCGCGGCGGCCAGGGAGCATCTGTCGGCCGGGCTGCGCGAGCGCATCTACGCCCGCTCCCTCCCGTTGGCCACCCGGGACCTCACCATCGACGTGAGCACGGTGTGGCCGGACGCGGGGGTCCAGGGCCTGGCCCGCGGCGTGGCCGATCTGGTCTTCGCACCCGTCGTCTGACCCGGCACGCCGTACCCGAACCACCGACACCACCCCGCTGCTTCTCGGCCCTGGCCGGGTCGGGGATACTGCAGCTGGGCCGAGGTCACGGCACCGGCGGACTCCCAGGGTTCGATCCGGTGCGCGTCCCCTGTCCCGGGCCCTTAGCTCAATTGGCAGAGCTCCGGACTTTTAATCCGTTGGTTGTGGGTTCGAGTCCCACAGGGCCTACTCCGCCGGTACGGCGCGCGATGGCGGCGCCACGTCACGGCGACAGGGTCGGCGAGGGCGACACGGTCGAGACGTCCACCTTGGAGCACGCCTCCGCCTGGTCCCGGGCCTGCTGATCGAGGTCCTCGAGCTCGTTGAGGAACTCCACGATGTCCTTGGTCCGGAACTCCCGGATGGCGGAGACGTTCTCGCGGATCAGGTTGGTGGCCTCCTGCACGGTCTCCGCGGCATCACCGCACTCGCTGGGCACCACGACGGCCACGTCTCCCGTACCCGGTGAGGAGGAGTCGGACGCCGACGTCGTCGGGGAGTCGTCCGCGTCCTTCCCGGAGGAGTCGCCACCGACGGACGTCAGGACCACGCCCAGCACCACTCCGACCACGAGGGCCACGGCCGGCGCAGCCACCAGCGCCCACGACGGGAGCCGTCCACCGCCGGACGACGTCCGTGCGGCACCGGCCGCACCGGTCCCGTCGGGATCGTTGCCCGAACCGGTCTGGCCCTGCTCACTCATCGTGCTCCCTCGACACCCGGCGCCCTGCCGATGCTGTCCGGGGGCTGAGGTACTCCCTCGGAAGCGCCCTATATGCCTTATATGTAGTGGTGACCCTCTCGATCCGGACAGCCGACACCTCCACCATACGTCTGCTCGACGGCCTGATCGGCTTCTGGCTGATGTTCTGGCTGATCATCGGCGCCTGGTCCGGCATCACCCTGTGGCAGCTCTCCGAGCTCGGCGACACGGTCTCCAACTCGGGCGAGGCCATCGGGTCGGCCGGCGAGGCGCTGACCGTGGTCGGCAACGTGCCGGTCGTCGGCGACCGACCCGCCGAGCTCGGCAGCGAGGTCACGGCGACCGGGGCGGACATCGTCGAGCGCGGGCAGCAGGTCAAGTACCAGCTCCACCAGCTCGCCCTCCTGCTCGGACTGGCGATCGCGCTGATGCCGACCACGCCCGTGTTGGGCCTCTACCTCCCCCTGCGCATGGCGCGACGCCACGAGACCCGCGAGCTGCGTGACGCCCTGGCGAGCCACCAGGACTCCGACGGATTCGACCGCTACCTCGCCGAGCGCGCCGTGCGCTCGATGTCCTTCGCGGCGGTCCATGACCTGGTAGGGGACCCCTGGGAGGCGATGGCCCAGGGCAGGGCGCGTCCCCTGGCGGACGCCGAGCTCGCCCGCCTGGGCATCGCCAGATCCGGTACGTGACGTGGCCACCCCGGCGCCGGCAGCCGACGCTCACAGGCGCTGGCCCTGGACCGTGGCCGGCCTGCTCGTGCGGCTCCGCTGGTGGGTGATCGGCTTCTGGCTGCTGACGGTCCTCGGCTCGGTGCTGTTCCTCCCCTCGCTCTCCCAGTCGCAGGGACGCAGCGACCTCAAGGGCCTGCTTCCCGAGGGCACCCCGGCAGTGACCACGGAGCTGCGGTCGGTCGAGCTGTTCGGGTTCCCCCTCGCCGGCCGGACCGCGGTGGTCCAGCGAGACCCGAACGGCCTCTCGGTCTATGACCAGGCCCGGACGGCCGTGAACGCCGCCGGCGTCGTCCGGAACAAGCCGCCGGGGCTCAAGCGACTCCGCGGCGCCCTGCCCATCACGAACGGACAGGGGGCGTTCCCCGGCTCCCGCGAGCAGGACACGGCAGCCCTGACCTACCTGCTGTTCAACCCGGACGTCTCGTTCGGTGCCCAGACGCGGAGCGCCCAGCGGTACGCCGATCGCTCCTTCGGGCCGCGCGACAGCGTGGTCGGCGTGACCGGCTCGGTGCCCGCGCGGGCAGCACAGGGGGCGATCATCAGCGACTCCCTGCCGCGGGTCGAGTTCCTGACCCTCAGTGCCATCCTGCTCATCGTCGGCATCGCCTTCCGCTCGGTCGTCGCCCCGCTCGTGGCAATCCTCAGCACCGGGGTGGCGTACGTCGTCACCCTCCGCCTGTCGGGTTGGCTGGCGGAGAACTTCGGCTTCACCACGCCCAGCGAGCTGGAGCCGGTCATCGTCGCACTCCTCATCGGTGTGGTGACCGACTACGTCGTGTTCTTCCTCGCGGCGCTGCGTCGCGAGCTGCACGTGACCGAGGACCGGCTCGAGGCCGCCCGGGACGCCACGGCCCGGTGCGGCCCGATCGTCGCCGTCGCCGGGCTCGCGGTGGCGGCCGGGACCGCGGCCCTGCTGGTGGCGCAGTCGCCGTTCTTCCGTGCGCTCGGCCCGGCCATGGTGTTCACCGTGCTGGTGGCACTGCTGGTCGCGATCACCCTGGTCCCGGCCCTGATGACGGTGCTGGGTCGTTGGGCCTTCTGGCCGGGGACGCCCACGGCAGGTCCCCGCCGGGAGCCGCGCCGGACTCTTCGCATGAGGGTGCTGCACGCCCTGGCCCACCGCCGCCGGATCGCCGGATCGGTGGTCGCCGGCTGCGTGGCGGTCCTGCTGCTGGCAGCGCTCCCCCTCCTCCGGCTGGAGCTCGGCGTGTCGTTCGTCGGTTCGCTGCCGCCCGACAGTGGCGTGCGCCAGGCGGCCGCGGCCGCCCGCGCCGGCTTCGCGCCCGGCATCCTCTCTCCGACGACCGTCCTGGTGGAGGGCCCGCGCGTCGGGCGGCGCCGGGCCGCCCTGGACCGGCTGCAGCAACTGATCACCGACGAACCCGGGGTGGCCGGCGTGCTCGGTCCAGGAACCCTGCCACGCCGGCTCGAGGCAGGGGTGCTGGTGACCCGGGACAACGAGGCGGTCCGGATGCTGGTGGTCCTCGACGACCCGGCGCTGGGCGCGGCCGCCATCTCCTCCGTCGACGCTCTCCAGGACAGGATGCCGGTCCTGATGGCGGAGAGTGGACTGGGGGAGGCGGACGTCGGGCTGGCCGGAGACACGGCCGCCGCGGCCTTCATCGTGGAGCAGACAGTGA
Organism: uncultured Actinomycetota bacterium; assembly: GCA_963767955.1. Lineage (GTDB taxonomy): Bacteria > Actinomycetota > Actinomycetes > Propionibacteriales > Nocardioidaceae > Nocardioides. The sequence goes on from CAVYGA010000003.1 coordinate 2,605,164, forward strand.
ACGACCTGTGGCGGATCGCGCTGGCCGCGTTGCTCGCGAACTTCCTGATGCTGGTCATCTTCCTGCGTGCGCTGGTCGCGGCGCTGTACCTGCTCGTCGGGACCGTGCTGTCCGTGGGCGCGGCGCTGGGTGTCACGATGCTCGTGTTCGGTCATTCCGACCCCGGCGCGGGGCTCACCTTCTACGTCCCGTTCGCGGCAGCCGTGCTGTTGCTGGCGTTCGGCTCCGACTACAACATCTTCGCGGTGGGAAACGTGTGGGACGAAGCGCGGCGAAGACCGCTGCCGGAGGCGATCGTCACGTCGATGCCTCCCACCGTCAGCGCGATCCTCGTGGCCGGCCTGGCCCTGGCCGCCAGCTTCGGGCTGCTGGCGGTGGTGCCGTTGGTCTCGTTCCGGCAGCTCGCCTTCGCGATGTGCCTGGGAATCCTGCTCGACGTACTGGTGGTGCGTTCGCTGCTGCTGCCCGCGCTGCTCACCGTGTTCGGGCGCAGCAGCGCGTGGCCGAGCACGCTCCTCAAGCGTCCGATCGAGGAGACCGGGCTGCCGGCCACCGGGAGCGAGACGACATCGGGCGGGCCGGGCGCTCCGTCCGGCCGGGCGTAGGTCAGACGTCGATCCAGAACCGGCGCTTGTCGCCCCGTACGTCCTCCTGGACGCCGCCGTTGACCTCGATGGTGCGCCGCGACGCCTCGTTGTCCGTGTCGCAGGTGACCAGGACCCGGTCGATGCCGAGGTCCCGGCACCACGGGAGCGACAGCCCCAACGCCCGGCTCGCGTGCCCCTCCCGACGGCGTGAGGGCCGGACCGAGTAGCCGATGTGGCCGCCCTGGTCGAGCAGGTGCGGCGTCAGGGTGTGCCGGATCGCCAGGTTGCCGACGAACTCCGGCCCGTCGACCATCCAGAGGAACGTGCAGTGCACCCACCCCTCGGGGACCGGGGTGGCCGGGTCCGCGGCGGCGAGGCGGTCGGCGACCATCGCCTCGAACCGCTCCCGGGTCATCTCACCCTCGACCGGGCCATGGCCGCCGGACCCGTCCGACAGGGCCCGGCCGAACTCCTCGAACGCGGCGAACCACGAGTCGGCGTACGAGACATCGGGGCGCACCAGCTGAGTCATGGACCCATCCCACCAGTCCCGGCACGGCGGGCCAAAACCGTTCGCGTTCACGGGAGCGGGCACGACACCGGCGCGCGGCCCGGCCTAGCGGGCGACCTTGTCCCCGCTCACCCCGCGCCTGCCCTCGTCACTGAGCCGGGACTCCTCGGCGGCCTGCGCCTCGAGCTCCGCGCGCCGCGTGGTCTCGAGCAGGTCGCGGCTGGCCTCGTAGGCACCGGGCCGGGACACGAGGTCCGCGGCGCCACCCTTGAGCCTCTGCAGCGCCGCTCGCCCGAAGATCTGCTGCTCGGTGGTGGTGCGCTCCGAGCGACCCCGGCCGAGGAACGAGACCGCCCAGTGCAGCAGCGCGGTCAGCCGGTTCTTGAAGCCGGTGATGTAGACGAGGTGCACCGCGAGCCACATCAGCCAGGCGATCAGGCCGGTGAGTCGCAGCTTGCCGACCATCGCGACGGCCCGGAAGCGGCTGATGATCGCCATCGAGCCCTTGTCGAAGTAGTGGAAGGGCTCCTGCGGCGCCTTGTCGTCCAGTCGGTGACGGATCTCCTTGGCGGCGTACTTCGCTCCCTGGATGGCCACCTGGGCGACGCCGGGGAGGTTGTCGAGCGTGACCATGTCGCCCACCACGAACACCTCGGGGTGGCCCGGCAGCGTCAGGTCGGGGTTCACCGCGATCCGGCCGGCACGGTCGAGCGACGCACCGGTCTGCTCGGCGAGGGTGCGACCGAGCGGGTTGGCCTGGACGCCGGCTGCCCAGATCTTGGTCATCGACTCGATCCGGCGGACGGTGCCGTCGCGGTCCTTCACCTCGAGTCCGCGCTCGTCGACGTCGGTGACCATCGCGCCGAGCTGGACCTCGACGCCGAGGCCCTCGAGCTCCTTCTTGGCCTTGGCGCCCAGGCGGGCGCCGAACGGCGGGAGCACCTGCGGGGCCGCGTCGAGCAGGATCACCCGGGCGGTCCGGGTGTTGATGGACCGGAAGTCGCGCTTGAGGGTCCGGTGCGCGAGCTCGGCGATCTGGCCGGCCATCTCCACGCCGGTCGGGCCGGCGCCCACGACCACGAAGGTCAGATGATGGTCGACGTTCTCGCCGCGGGCGGCACCGAGCTCGGCCCACTCGAAGGCGCCGAAGATCCGGCCGCGCAGCTCGAGGGCGTCGTCGATGCTCTTCATGCCGGGCGCGAACTCGGCGAACTGGTCGTTGCCGAAGTAGGACTGACTGGCGCCGGCGGCCACGATCAGCGAGTCGTACGACGTCTCGGTGGGTCGGCCGAGCACCTGCGAGGTGACCGTGCGGGCCCGGAGGTCGATGTCGGTGACCTCACCGAGGATCACCCGGGCGTTCTTCTGGCTGCTCAGGATCTCCCGTGTCGGCGGTGCGATCTCGCCCTGGGACAGGATTCCCGTCGCCACCTGGTAGAGCAGGGGCTGGAAGAGGTGGTGGGTGGTCTTGGCGACCATGGTGACGTCCACGTCGGTCCGCTTGAGGGCCTTGGTGCCGAAGAGTCCGCCGAATCCGGAGCCGACGACGACGACCTGGTGCCTACCTTGGGTGCCTGCCATGACCGTGGGCCCTCCTGGTGCTCAGCCGGTGCATTCCTCCCCCATGGTCCCACCGTGGGACACCGCCCGCCCAATCGAGGGAGCGTTTTGAGAAGCGACCCCAGTTTTGGTGTTTGCGGCGCGTCGCAGCGGGGTATCGCCACCATGAGCCATCCACACTCAGATCGTCACCATTCCCGTGAGCAAGGCGCCTCGTTGCCTCTGAACCGGCCACCACTGGCACTCGACAGCAGCCCGCAGTCCGTGCAGGAAGCACGCCGATGGGCGGGCAACGTGTGCCGCGACCTGGGCCGGCCCGACCTCGCCGAGACGACCGAGCTGGCGGTCACCGAGCTGGTCACGAACGCCGTACTCCACGCGGCGCTGCCGCTGTCCGTCCGGGTCGCGGGGACCTTCGACCACCCGCGGTTCGAGGTCTCGGACGGCTCCCGGACGGTGCCCCAGGTCAATCCGCGCATGACCGACGACGACGAGCTGCTCACGACCTTCGGGCGTGGCCTCGGGCTGGTCGCGATGTGCGCGCTGTCGTGGGGCGTCGACGTCCGCGACGACGGGAAGATCGTGTGGTTCGAGCCGGATGCCACCGTGGCCGAGAAGCCGTCCGACCCGGTCCTGGACGTCCCCGCGCCCGAGTCGCCGCAGCGGCCGGTCGTGGCACCCGAGGACTACCCCACGGTCACGTTCGACGCGATGCCGGTGCAGCTGATCGTGGACTTCCGGCGGCACTACCGGGAGGTGCGCCGCGAGCTCCGGCTGCTCGCGCTGGCGCACGAGGCCGACTACCCCGTGGCCAAGAGCCTGACCGAGCTGTTCCAGCGGGTCGACGAGATCAACCTCGCCATGACCGGGCTGGAGGACCTCGAGGGGGCGATCGCCGCCGGAGCGGAGCGCGCGGACATCGTGTTCCGGGTCCCACCGGGGGCGCCCGAGACGATGAGCCAGCTGCTCGACCTGCTCGAGCTGGCCGATGAGTTCTGCCGCAGCCAGCGCCTGTTGGCGCTGGCCGCGACACCGCAGCAGTTCCAGCTGCAGCGGTGGTTCCTCGGGGAGTTCCAGCGACAGGCCCGCGGCGAGGCGCCACTGGCATGGGGCGGGACCTATCAGGTCGACCCGCCCTACCGGCAAAGCGCCTCGTGACCCCCTCCCCCGTATCTCCGGCGGCCCTGCTGGCGGTGGCGCTCGGTGGGGCCACCGGCGCGGTGGCCCGGTGGGCACTCGGTGAGCTGGTCCCCGACGACTCCGGCTTCCCGTGGGCCACCTTCGCGATCAACCTGTCGGGGTCGTTCCTGCTCGCCCTCCTGCCCCTGTGGGCGGCCGCGAGACGACACCGGCTGGCCCCGCTGTTCCTCGGCCCGGGGCTGCTGGGCGGCTACACCACGCTCTCGACCTACGCCGAACAGGGGCGCGTGCTGCTGTCCGAGGGGTCCGAGCTGGTGGCGGCGGCGTACCTCCTCGGCACGCTCGTCTCCTGCCTGGTCGCGGTCGCGCTGGCCCAGCGATTGGCGCACGGGTCCGCGGAGCCGGCCTGGACCGAGGACGCGCCATGACCGTCGTGCTGGTGGCGCTCGGTGCCGCGCTGGGAGCGCCGCTGCGGCACCTGGCAGGTCACCATCTCGACCGGCGCCTGCCCTGGGGGATCCTGGTGGTCAACGTGGTCGGGTCGCTGCTGCTCGGTCTGTTCGTGGCGCTGGGGCTGTCCGGGTCGTCGCTGGCGCTGCTCGGCACCGGCTTCTGCGGCGGGCTGACGACGTACTCCTCGTTCGCGGTCCAGACCGTGAAGCTCGGCCCGCGCGACGGCACCCTGAACGCGGTGCTGACCCTCGCGCTCTCCGTGCCGGCCGCCGGCCTCGGCTGCCTCCTCGGCCTCACCCTCACCTGACCCACCCCCACCCCCGCCGAGGTGTCACTTCTTGCGCGCCGAAGTGTGAGAAATTGCGAGCCGAGGTGCGTGTTCTTGCGGGTCGAGGTGTCACTTCTTGCGCCGACCCGTCGGTTCTCACCGTCCGGCCCGTGGGGTCGTACGGTCAGGCGTAGCCGAGCTGGTGCAGCTGGGCGTCGTCGATGCCGAAGTGATGGGCGATCTCGTGCACCACGGTGATCTCGACCTCCTCGACCAGCTCGTCCTCGGTCGAGCACATGTCCAGCAGCGGGAGACGGAACACGAAGATCCGATCCGGCAGCTCGAAGGCGTGGTTGGACTGTCGTTCGGTGAGCGCGACCCCGTCGTACAGGCCGAGCAGGTCGTCCGGCTCACCCGCCGGCGGCCGGTCCTCGACCAGAACCACGAGATTCTCGACCAGACCCGCGATCTCCTCGGGGATGCCGTCGAGGGCATGGTCGACCAGGGCCTCGAAGCTCTCGCGACTCATCTCGATCGGCACCCCTCCAACCTAGTCGGGCCCCGGCCCACGGATCGGCGCAAGAAGCGACACCTCGGCGCGCAACTTCTCACATTTCGGCGCGCAACTTCTCACACCTCGGCGCGCAACTTCTCACACCTCGGCGCGCAACTTCTCACACCTCGGCGCGCAACTTCTCACACCTCGGCGCGCAACTTCTCACACCTCGGCGCGCAATCTCTCACACCTCGGCGCGCAATTTCCCACACCTCGTCAGGGGAGGTAGGGGAGGGTGGTGAGGGCGGCGGCCTGGCTCGCGAGGGTCTCGATGGCGGTCCAGTCTCCCGAGGCGACAGCGGCGGCGACCAGGTCCGTGGGGGTGAGCCAGGAGCCGCCGACGCAGCCGACGTTCGGCAGCGCGAGGTACGACGCCGCGGTGGCCACGGTGATCCCGCCTGTCGGGCAGAACCGGGCGGCCGGGACGGGGGAGGCGATCGACGCGAGGAACGCCGTCCCGCCCGATGCCTCGGCCGGGAAGAACTTCATCTCGGTGAGGCCGGTCTCGAGGACGGCGAGCACCTCCGAGACGGTGGCGGTGCCCGGCAGGAACGGCAGGCCGGTGTCGGCCATCTCGCCGAGCAACCGCGGGGTCGCCCCCGGTGACACCAGGAACTGGGCGCCCGCGTCGTGCGCGAGCTTGGCCTGGCCGGGCGTCAGCACGGTGCCCGCGCCGACCAGGATCTCCGGCACCTCGTCGGCGATCGCCCGGATCGCGTCGAGCGCGACCGGCGTCCGCAGCGTCAGCTCGATGACCGGCAGGCCACCGGCGACCAGCGCCCGGGCCAGCGGTACGGCGGTCGCGACCTCGTCGACGACCACGACCGGGACGACCGGGACCCGGTCGAGCAGGGAGTCAGACTGCCTGGACAACGGGAACCTCCTGCTGGGGGGCGCCGTACGACGGGAACACGCTGGCTCCCGCGTCGGCGGTGCCGACGGTGGCGCGGAACGCGGCGAACAGCTCGCGGCCGGTGCCGGCCCACTCCTCGCCCTCGGGCGCGGCGCCCTGCGGCGAGCGCTCGGAGAGCCGGACCCCGTCGAGGTCCAGCCGGCCGGCCACCGCGTCGACCGTGATCAGGTCACCGTCGCGGACCCGCGACAGCGGCCCGTCGAGCGCGGCCTCCGGGGTGACGTGGATGGCGGCCGGCACCTTGCCCGAGGCGCCGGACATCCGGCCGTCGGTGACGATGGCGACCCGCTGCCCGCGGTCCTGGAGTACGCCGAGCGCGGGCGTCAGCTTGTGCAGCTCGGGCATCCCGTTGGCGGCCGGACCCTGATAGCGGATCACCGCCACGAAGTCGCGGCCGTCGAGCTCGTGGGCCGCGAACGCCGCCAGGAAGTCCGCCTGGTCGTCGAACACCACGGCCGGCGCGGTGACCACCCGGTGCTCCGGCTTGACCGCGGACACCTTGATCACGCCGGTGCCCAGCGGGCCGCGGAGCACCTTGAGACCGCCGTCGGCGGAGAACGGGTCGTCGGCCGGCCGCAACACGTCGAGGTCGAGGCTCCGCTTCGGCCCCTCCTCCCAGGTCAGCTCGTCACCGCGCAGCCTCGGCTCGGTGGTGTAGCGCCACAGGCCGTGCCCCGCGATCGTCCGGACGTCGTCGTGCAGCAGCCCGGCGCGCAGCAGCGTGTGCACCAGGAAGGCGATGCCGCCGGCGGCGTGGAAGTGGTTCACGTCCGCCGCGCCGTTCGGATAGATCCTCGCGATCGACGGGACCACCGCCGAGAGGTCGGACAGGTCCTCCCACGTCAGGGCGATGCCCGCGGCGCGGGCGATGGCGACCAGGTGCAGGGTGTGGTTGGTCGAGCCGCCTGCGGCGAGCAGCGCCACGCAGGCGTTGACGATCGCCCGCTCGTCGACGATCTCGCCGATCGGGGTGTACTCACCGCCCTGCCGGGTCAGCGCGGTCACGCGCTCACCGGCGGCGCGGGTCAGCGCCTCACGCAGCGGGGTGCCCGGGTTGACGAAGGACGAGCCGGGCAGGTGCAGGCCCAGCACCTCCATGATCAGCTGGTTGGAGTTGGCGGTGCCGAAGAACGTGCAGGTGCCGGCCGAGTGGTAGGACGCGGCCTCGGCCTCCAGCAGCTCCTCGCGGCCGACCTTGCCCTCGGCGTACTCCTGGCGGATCCGTGCCTTGTCACCGTTCGGCAGGCCCGAGGCCATCGGGCCGGCGGGCACGAAGACCGTGGGCAGGTGGCCGAACGACAGCGAGCCGATCAGCAGGCCCGGCACGATCTTGTCGCAGACGCCGAGCATCAACGCCCCGTCGAACATGTCGTGCGACAGCGCGATCGCGGTCGACATCGCGATGACGTCGCGGCTGAACAGCGACAGCTGCATCCCGTCGCGGCCCTGGGTGATGCCGTCGCACATGGCGGGCACGCCGCCGGCGAACTGCGCGATGCCGCCACCGCGGATGACGGCCTTCTTGAGCTCGCGCGGGTAGGTCTCGAACGGCTGGTGCGCGGACAGCATGTCGTTGTAGCTCGACACGATCGCGACGTTGGGCTTGGTCCGGCCGCGCAGCGCCTGCTTGGCGGGCTGGTCGGAGGCCGCGAAGCCGTGGGCCAGGTTGGCGCAGGCCAGTCTGCCGCGGGCCGGGCCCTTGTCGCCGGCGGCGCGGATGCGGCGGAGGTACGCCGACCGGCCGGCGCTGCTGCGCTCGGTCAGGCGGTCGGTGACCTCGGCGATGACGGGGTGGATTCGGTTCACTGGTCGTGCTCCTGCCAGGTTCGGCCGTCGCGCTCGAGGAGCATCGCGGCGGCGGTGGGGCCGGTGGTGCCGGCCGGGTAGCGCTTCGGACGGTCGGGCGACGCTGCCCACCGGGTGAGGATCGGCTCGACCCACTGCCACGCGGCCTCGACCTCGTCGCGGCGCATGAAGAGCGTCGGGTTGCCCTTGATGACGTCCATCAGCAGCCGCTCGTAGGCGTCGGGCGAGGCCTGGTCGAAGGTGGTGGCGTAGCTCAGGTCGAGCGAGACCGGCCGCAGCCGGATGCCGCCGGGGCCGGGTTCCTTGGCGGTCAGGTGCAGGCGCATGCCCTCGTCGGGCTGGACCTGGATGTGCAGCCGGTTGGCCGACGTGACGCCCTCGCTGTGGGGGAACATCGCGTGCGGCGGCTCCTTGAAGACCACCACGATCTCCGAGCTCCGCCGGTCCATCCGCTTGCCGGTGCGCAGGTAGAACGGCACCCCGGCCCAACGCCAGTTCTGCACCTCGGCCCGCAGTGCCACGAAGGTCTCGGTGCTGCTGCCGCCGTGCCCCAGGTCGTCGGCGTACGACGACACGGCGGCGCCGTCGACCAGACCGGCGGCGTAGCGCCCACGCACGGTGTCGCGGTCGACGTCGGCGTCGCTCATCGGCTTGAGGGCCTGGAGCACCTTGAGCTTCTCGTCGCGCACGGTCTCGGTCCCGACGTACGTCGGCGGCTCCATGGCGACCAGGCAGAGCAGCTGCAGGAGGTGGTTCTGCACCATGTCGCGCAGCGCGCCCGAGTGGTCGTAGTAGTCGCCGCGCTCGCCGACGCCGAGCGACTCGGAGACGGTGATCTGGACGTGGTCGACCCAGCGGGAGTTCCACAGCGGCTCGAGGAAGGTGTTGGCGAACCGGGTGACGAGGAGGTTCTGCACGCTCTCCTTGCCGAGGTAGTGGTCGATGCGGAAGATCTGGGACTCGGCGAAGACCCGGCCGACCTCGTCGTTGACCGCGCGGGCGGAGGCGAGGTCGTGACCGACCGGCTTCTCCATCACCACGCGAGCGTTGGCGTCGGCGGCGCCGATCTCGTCCAGGCGCTGGCAGATCGGTCCGAAGAGCTTGGGCGCGACCGCGAGGTAGAACACCCGGACGGTCTCGTCGTGGCCCGGGCGGTCCTTGAGCAGACCGTGCAGCACGTGCCAGTCGTCGGCCCGGGCGGCGTCCAGGGTGACGTGTCGGAGCCGGCCGAGCATGCGGGTCACCGAGGGCTCGTCGAGCAGGTCGGGGTCGACGTACGCCGCGAGTGCGGCGCGGACCTCGGCCCGGTAGCCGTCGTCGTCGTGGCCGCTGCGCGAGACGCCGAGGATGCGGGTGTCGTCGGGCAGGTGCCCCTCACGGTCGCGGAGATAGAGGGCCGGCAGCAGCTTGCGGAGGGCCAGGTCACCGGTGCCTCCGAAGACCGTGAAGTCACAGGCCCCGGGCAGGGCGGAAGCGGCGGTGGTTGCGGTCATGTCGGAAACGGTAAGGAGAGTTCGGACTAAGAGCAAGCACTATTAGGCTTTTTTCGGGTTAAAGTTGGGTGAACGTATCCTGCGACGACCGTCCGGGAGAGGAGGAACACACCGCATGCAGCCCGACAGCGCCCTCGGCGCACCCGCTCGATCGACCGCCGGCGTGGTCCTCGACCTGGTCCGCAGCGGCCGGGCCAGCACCCGCGCGGACCTGCGTCGGCTGACCGGCCTCTCCCGCACCGCCGTCACCGCCCGGGTGTCCGCTCTGGTCTCCAGCGGTCTGCTGCTGGCCGGCGACGAGCTCGCCTCGACCGGCGGCCGCCCGCCGGCGTCACTCGCCGTCAACCCCGACGCGGGCGTCGTGCTGGCGGTCGCGGTCGGTCGCTCGCGCAGCCAGGTCGGCGTGTTCGACCTGCGCGGCCGGGAGCTGGCGAGCGACTCCGTCGACCACACCGCCGGAACGGGTCCCGACGAGCTGATGCCGCGGATCGTGGCGCGCGCCTCGGCCCAGCTCGCGGCACGCGAGGCGCCGCTGCTCATGGTCGGGCTCGGCCTCCCCGGCACCGTCGACGAGGTCCGCGGCGCGTGCGTCGACTCCCCCGTCATCCCGGGCTGGGACGGCGTGGAGCTCGGCCCGTTCTTCGCCCCCGTCACCGACGCGCCGCTGGTGATGGCCAACGACGCCGACGTGCTGGCCCAGTCCGAGCTGCTGGCCCGCGGCGCGATGCTCCGCGACGCTCTGGTCGTCAAGGCCTCGACCGGGCTCGGGCTCGGCATCATCTCCGACGGTCGGCTGGTCAAGGGCCACGTCGGCGCGGCCGGCGAGATCGGCCACTCCCGCTCCACGGCCGCGGAGGGCCTCGCCTGCCGCTGCGGCAAGACCGGCTGCCTCGAGGCGGTGGCCGGCGGCTGGGCCCTGGTCGGCCAGGCCGGGGACGACCGCATCCAGCACATCCGTGACCTGGTCGCGGCCGCCCTGGCCGGTGACGCCACCGCGCGCGGCCTGCTGCGCGAGAGCGGTCGCCGTCTCGGCGAGCTGCTCGCCGTCATGGTCAACGTGCTCAATCCGCAGGCCGTGGTGGTCGGCGGCGACATGGCCGCGGCCTTCGACATCGTCGCCGGCGGGATCCGTGAGTCCGTCTACACGCACAGCAGCGCGCTGGCCACCCGCGACCTGCAGTTCCTGCCCGCCGCCCACGGCGACCACGCCGGCCTGGTCGGCTGCGCGGCGCTGGCGCTGGACGCGCTGCTCAGCCCGTGGGCGGTCGACCAGCGGCTGGCGCTGGACTGACCCGGGCTCACCAGCGGTCGTGCACGGACTCCCGGATCCGCGCGTCGTAGAGGTCCCGCACGCCGGCCAGGAACTCCTCGCCCAGCGGCTCGGCCCGGCCCGCGGCGGCGTTCGCCCGGGCCTGCTCGGCGTTGCGCGCGCCGGGGATGACGCTCGAGACCCCCGGCTGCTGCCAGATCCAGGCGATCGCCGCCTGGGCCGGGGTCAGGCCCTGCGGCACTGCGCGGTCGACGAGAGCCGTGAACTCCCCGGCCGCGGTCACCCCGGTCTCGAAGTCGACGCCCGAGAAGGTCTCCCCCACGTCGAAGGCGCTGCCGTCGCGGTTGTAGCTGCGGTGGTCGTCCTTCGCGAAGGTGGTGTTCGCGTCGTACCGCCCCGACAGCAGGCCCGAGGCCAGCGGCACCCGGGCGACGATGCCGACGCCCGCCTCGACGGCGGCGGGCAGCACCCGCTCGAGCGGCTTGAGCCGGAACGCGTTGAGGATGATCTGGATCGACGCGACGCGCGGGCGGGCGATCGCGGCCAGGGCCTGGTCGACGGTCTCGACGCTCAGGCCGTACGCCGCGATGGCACCGTCCTCGACCAGCGTGTCCAGGGCGTCGTACGTCGCGTCGTCGGTGACCACGGCCGTCGGCGGGCAGTGCAGCTGGACCAGGTCCAGGCGCTCGACGCCGAGGTTGCGACGGGAGCGGTCGGTCCACTCCCGGAAGTTGTCGAGCACGTAGCTCTCCGGCACCTGCTCGACCCGGCGGCCCATCTTGGTCGCCACGACGATGCCCTCGTCGGGGTGCGCAGCCAGGAAGCGCCCGACGTGCTGCTCGCTGCGCCCGTCGCCATAGACGTCGGCGGTGTCGAAGAAGGTCACGCCCTCCTCGGCCGAGGCCTCGAGCACCTCGCGGGCGGCCTCCTCGGAGACATCACCCCAGTCGGCACCCAGCTGCCAGGTGCCGAGGCCGACCACGGACACCGCCCGACCGGTCCTGCCCAGCTCACGCTGCTCCATCGTCGTTCCCCTCGTCGTCTGTGGGCTCATTCCTACCGTGGTCCTACAAGCGGGCGGCGAGTCGGTGGTACGCCGCGTTCCACCGCAGCTCGCGCTGGAAGCCGCGCGGCGTGGTGTCGGCGTCGATGAGGAGCATCTCGACCGACGTCATCTCCGCGAAGTCCTGCAGCACCTCCGCGTCCACCGCGGTCGACAGGACGGTGTGGTGCGGGGCCCCGGCCATCAACCACGACTCGGCGGAGGTGGCCAGCGAGGGGTGCGGCTGCCAGACCGCACACGCCACCGGCAGCCGCGGCAGGTCCGCGTCGGGCTCGACCACGTCGATCTCGTTGACGGTCAGCCGGAACCTGTCGCCCATGTCGGAGAGGCCGGCGACCAGGCCGGGGCCGGGGTCGGCGGTGAAGCGCAGCCGCACCGGGTCCTCGCGGCCGCCGATGGACAGCGGGTGGATCTCCAGCGAGGGCTGCTGGGAGGTGATGCTCGGGCAGACCTCGAGCATGTGCGCGCCGAGGATCTTCTCCTCGCCCGGCACCAGGTGGTAGGTGTAGTCCTCCATGAAGCTGGTGCCGCCGGGCAGCTCGCCGGCCATCACCTTCATCGTGCGCAGCAGCACCGAGGTCTTCCAGTCACCCTCGCCGCCGAAGCCGAAGCCGTCGGCCATCAGCCGCTGCACGGCCAGGCCCGGGAGCTGGCGCAGCCCGCCGAGGTCCTCGAAGTTCGTGGTGAAGGCGCCGAAGCCGCCCTCGCCCAGGAACGAGCGGATGCCCAGCTCGATGCGGGCGCCGTAGCGCAGTGACTCGTGCCGGTCCGCCCCGGGCAGCAGCTCGGGCGCCAGCCGGTAGAGGTCGGCGTACTCGGTGACCAGCTTGTCGATGTCGTCGTCGGCGACCGCGTCGACGACGGCGACGAGGTCGTTGACGCCGTAGGTGTTGACGGACACGCCGAACCTCAGCTGGGCCTCGACCTTGTCGCCCTCGGTGACCGCGACGTCGCGCATGTTGTCCCCGAAGCGCGCCAGCCGGAGGTTCCGGATCTCGTGGCGGCCGACCGCCGCCCGGGCCCACTGCGCCACTCGGCGGACAACCAGCGGGGACTGCACGTGGCCCGCCACGGTCTTGCGGGCCACCCCGATCCTCGACTGGATGTAGCCGAACTCCCGGTCGCCGTGGGCGGCCTGGTTGAGGTTCATGAAGTCCATGTCGATCGTGGACCAGGGCAGCTCCATGCCGGCCTGCGTGTGCAGGTGCAGCAGCGGCTTGGCCAGCGCGTCGAGGCCGGCGATCCACATCTTCGCCGGGGAGAACGTGTGCATCCACGCGATCACGCCGACGCACTCGGGCGCGCTGTTGGCGTCGAGCATCTGGCGGTGGATCGAGGCCGCGTCGAGCAGCACCGGCTTCCACACCACCCGGACCGCCAGCTCCGGCGACTCCTCGAGGCGGGCCGCGATCTCCTGGCTCTGCGCGGCGACCTGGTCGAGGGTCTCCGGACCGTAGAGCCCCTGGCTGCCCGTCAGGAACCAGACCTCCGGCGTGGGGGTGGACGAGGTGGTCATGGGGTACCTCCGAGAGAGTTCGGTCGGCTGCCGGTGGGCAGGACGGCGTGGTGGATGGCGGTGGCGCGGCGTTGGGTCAACGCTGGCCGTAGACGTTCTGGTAGCGCTCGAAGAGGCTGTCGATGTGCGGCTGCTCGATGGGGACCGGCGTCCCGAGCTGCCGGGCGATGTGGACGGTGCGGGCGACGTCCTCGCACATCACGGCGGCCTTGACCGCGGCCCGCGGGGTGGGCCCGACGGAGAAGACGCCATGGTTCTGCATCAGCACCGCCGCCGAGCGGCTGCCCCGCAGGGTCTCGACGATCCCGCGGCCGATCGAGTCGTCGCCGATGATCGCGAACGGGCCGACCGGGATCTCGCCCCCGAACTCGTCCGCGCCCATGGTGAGCACGCACGGCACCGGCTCGGCGCGAGCGGCCCAGGCGGTGGCGTACGTCGAGTGGGTGTGCACGACGCCACCGACCTCGGGCAGGTGGCGGTAGACGTAGGCCTGCGCCTCGGTGTCCGAGGACGGAGCGTGCTCGCCCTCCACGACGCGACCGTCGAGGTCGCAGACCACCATGTTCTCCGGAGTCAGGTCGTCGTAGGAGACGCCGCTGGGCTTGATGACCAGGAGGTCCTGGCCGGGCACCCGGGCGGAGACGTTGCCGGCGGTCCACACCACCAGCTGGTAGCGGGTGAGCTGCTCGTGCAGCGCGCAGACCTCGCGGCGCAACCCGGCGATGGCCGTGGTGACAGCGGCGACGGCGGTCACGATCCGCTCCCGTTCCGGGCCTGGCGTCGAGCGACCGCGTCGCGGCGCAGCGCCCGCAGCCGGCGCATCGCACCGTCGCCCCGGCCGAAGTGGTCGTGGAGGGTGAGATACTCCTCGAAGATCCGGTCGTAGACGGCCGCCCGCGGCTCGTCGGGGAGGTACGCCGCCTGCCGGACCTTGCCCATGCCCTTGGCGGCCAGGCGCACGTCGTCATAGGCGCCGGCCGCGACCGCGGCGTGGATCGCCGAGCCGAGGGCCGGGCCCTGCTCCGAGCCGATGACCGACAGGGGGAGGCGGGTCACGTCGGCGTAGATCTGCATCAGCAGGGGGTTCTTGGCGAGTCCGCCGGCGACGATGAACTCCTCGACGGGCACGCCGCTGTCGCGGAAGGTCTCCACGATCACCCGGGTGCCGAACGCGGTGGCCTCGAGGAGCGCCCGGTAGACGTCCTCGGGCCTCGTCGACAGGGTCAGCCCCATCACCAGCCCCGAGAGCTCGTGGTCGACGAGGACCGAGCGGTTGCCGCTGTGCCAGTCGAGCGCGACCAGGCCGTGCTCACCGACCTCCTGGTCGGCGGCCAGCCGGGTGAGCAGGTGGTGCACGGACTCGCCCGCCTCGACCGCCCGCTCGGCGTACGCCGGCGGGACGGAGGTCGAGGTGAACCAGCCGAAGATGTCGCCGACACCGCTCTGACCGGCCTCGTAGCCCCAGCTGCCTGCGACGATCCCGCCGTCCACGACGCCGCACATCCCCGGCACCTCGGCCAGCACGTCGGCACTCATCACGTGGCAGGTGGAGGTGCCCATGATCGCGATCATCTGGCCGGGCCCGGTGGCCTGGGCCGCCGGCGCGGTGACGTGCGCGTCGACGTTGCCGACCGCGACCGCGATGCCCTCGGGCAGGCCGGTCCAGGCGGCGGCCTCCGCGGTCAGCCGGCCGGCACACTCGCCGAGCTGGCCGATCGGGTGCCGGAGCTTGTCCTCGACGAACTCCTCGAACCCCGGCGCCAGCGCGGCCAGGAAGTCTGCGGACGGGTAGTCGCCGTCCTGGAGGATGCCCTTGTAGCCGGCGGTGCAGGCGTTGCGGACGTAGCCGCCGCAGAGCTGCCAGACGATCCAGTCGGCGGCCTCGACGAAGCGCTCCATCCGGTCGTAGACCTCGCGGTCCTCCTCGAAGAGCTGCAGCCCCTTGGCGAACTCCCACTCCGAGGAGATCAGGCCGCCGTAGCGGGGCAGCCAGGCCTCGCCGCGGGTGGCGGCAAGGCTGTTGATCCGGTCGGCCTGACCCTGTGCGGCGTGGTGCTTCCAGAGCTTCACGTACGCGTGCGGTCGGGCGCTGAACTCGTCGAGCTCGCACAGGGGCGTGCCGTCGGCCAGCGTGGGGACCATCGTGCAGGCGGTGAAGTCGGTGCCGATGCCGATCACGTCGGCAGGGTCGATGCCGGCGGCGGCGACCGCCTCGGGGACCGCAGTGCGCAGCACCTCGCGGTAGTCCTCGGGCACCTGGAGCGCCCAGTCCGGAGGCAGGCGCACCTCGGAGCCGGGCAGGCTCCCCTCGAGCACGGCGTGCGGGTAGACGTGCGTCGCGGAGCCGAGCTCGGCACCGTCCGAGACGCGCACCACGAGCGCCCGCCCGGAGAGCGTCCCGTAGTCGACCCCGACGACGTACTTGTTCTCGGACATTCAGGAGTTCCTCTCGGAGCGGGGAGCGGAGCTGGCGCGCAGCACCAGCTCGGGTTCGATCAGACGGGGGGCGGTGTCCTGGTCGCCGTCGGCATCCTCGATGGCGTGGCGCAGCACGGAGATCGCGAGCTGGCCGACCGCGGTGAAGTCCTGGCGGACGGTGGTCAGCGGCGGGATGAGGTACGGCGCCTCCGGGATGTCGTCGAAGCCGACGACGCTGACATCGGTGGGGACGGTCCGGCCCGCCTCGAACATCGCGCGGAGCACACCGACCGCCATCTGGTCGTTGGCGGCGAACACCGCGGTCACCTCGGGACGGACGGCCAGCGCGCGGCCGGCCTCGAACCCGCTGGCGGAGGTCCAGTCCCCCTGCACCGTGTGCTGGGGGCGCAGCCCGGCGTCGTACATCGCCTCGCGCCAGCCCTGGAGGCGGGCGTCGGCCTCGGTCCAGTTCTGGGGGCCGGCGACGTGCGCGATGTCCACGTGGCCGAGTCCGATGAGGTGCTCGGTCGCCTGCCGGGCGCCGGCGACCTGGTCGACGCCGACCGCCCAGCGGGTGCGGGACAGGTCACCCTCGACCACGACCATCGGCACGCCTCCGGTCTCCTGGGCTCGGGCGACCTCGAGGGCCTCGTCGTTGGCGGCGATCAGCACGATGCCCTCGACGCCCTGGCCGCGCAGGTGCTCGACCGCGGCCGACAGCTCCTGGCGAGTGACGTGCTGCAGGTTGACCGAGCTGACGAAGTAGCCGGCCGCGCGGCCCGCCGCCTGGATCGTCCGGTGCACGGTCGACGGCCCCCAGTAGCCGCCCGCGGTGCCGATCACGCCAATCGTCGCCGAGCGCCGGGTCACCAGCGCCCGGGCCGCGGAGTTGGGACGGTAGCCGAGCTGCTGGATCGCCCGCTCGACGCGCTCCCGTGTGGCCGGGCGCAGGTTGTTCTGCCCGTTGATCACCCGCGACACGGTCTGGTGGGAGACCCCCGCGAGGCGGGCGACGTCGGCCATCACCGGCGTCTTCTGTGCCGGGGCCAGGACCACCGGGGGCGCCAGGGCCTCGGGGGCCGCCCCCGGAGCGAGGTCGGTCATGCCTGTCGCCGGGTCATCAGCCGCTGGATCACCACGAACAGCAGCACCAGCGCGCCGATGGTGATCTTCGTCCACCACGAGCTGAGGGTGCCGTCGAAGGAGATGAAGGTCTGGATGGTGCCGAGCACCAGGACCCCGAGCAGGGAGCCGACGACGAACCCGCGGCCACCAGTGAGCAGGGTGCCACCGATGACCACCGCGGCGATCGCGTCGAGCTCCATGCCGACCGCGTTCAGGCTGTAGCCCGAGAGCGTGTAGAACGAGAACAGCAGGCCACCCAGGGCCGCGCAGAAGCCGCTGATCGCGTATACCGCGACCTTGGTCCGGGCGACGCGCAGACCCATCAGCAGCGCGGAGCCCTCGTTGCCGCCGACCGCGTAGACGGTGCGGCCGAAGCGGGTGCGGGCCAGGACGTAGGCCGCGACGGCCACGCTCGCCAGGGCGATGACCACGGTCCAGGTCGTGTAGTAGCCACCGGGCAGGTTGATCGTGGAGAACGCGATGCTCGAGAACGTCTCGTCGGTGATCGCGATCGCCTCGACGCTGATCAGGTAGCACAGACCGCGGGCCAGGAACATGCCGGCGAGCGTCGCGATGAAAGGCTGGATGTCGAAGTAGTGGATCAGCAGGCCCATCAGGGTGCCCAGGACCGTGCCGACCACCAGCACCGCGGCCATCGCGAGGTACGGCGACCAGCCCATCTCGAGGCCCTTGGCCGCGATCATCGTCGACAGGGCCACCACCGAGCCGACCGAGAGGTCGATGCCCCCGGTGAGGATGACGAAGGTCATGCCGACGGCGAGCACGATGAGGAACGCGTTGTCGAGCAGCAGGCTCAGGAACACCTGGGGGTCGGCGAAGCCCTCGTAGCGGATGCCCCCGACGCCGAACATGCCGATGAACAGCGCGAGCGTCGCCAGCACCGGGAGGAAGCGCGACGGCGGGGAGTAGGTCCGGACGCGGTCCCAGGTCGAGACGTCGGAAGCGGGGACGGTGGCGGTGCTCATGCTCGGCCTGCCTTCGCGAGGACGGGGGCCGGGGCGCGGCGCACGTGGAACGCGCTCCGCGCCTTCGGCGACTGGATGAGGCACACCGCGACGACGACGAGCGCCTTGAACAGGTAGTTCGCCTCGGCCGGGATCCCGATGTTGGGGATGGTCCGTTCGAGGGTGGTGATGAGCAGCGCGCCGATGAGCGTGCCGGTGAGCGAGAAGCGGCCGCCGGCCAGCGACGTGCCGCCGATCACGACCGCGAGGATCGCGTCCAGCTCGATCCAGAGACCGAGGCTGTTGGCGTTCACCGAGCTCGTGTTGGCCGCGATGATCAGCCCGGCCAGGCCCGCGCAGAGGGCGGCGAAGACGTAGACCGTCCAGATGATGGTGCGCGACCGGACGCCGGCGAGACGGCTGGCCTCGGGGTTGATGCCGACCGCCTCGATCAGCATGCCGAGCGCCGTGCGCCGGGTGATCAGTGCGGTCAGCGCGAACACCGCAAGGGCGACCAGGATCGCGATCGGCAGGGTGAGGAAGAAGCCGGACGCGAGACCGCTGAAGAACTCGTTGTTGACCGTGGTGATCTGCCCGTCGGTGACCAGCATCGCCAAACCGCGGCCGGCCACCATCAGCACGAGGGTGGCGATGATCGGCTGGATGCCGATGACGGCCACGAGGAAGCCGTTCCAGAGACCCAGCAGCACGCAGACCCCCAACGCCATCGAGCACCCGACGATCACGGTGCCGAGCGAGCCGGGGTCGGGGCTGCCGACGATGTGCACGCAGGCGACCGCACCGGCGATGGCCGCGATCGCGCCGACGGAGAGATCGATGCCGCGGGTGGCGATCACCAGCGTCATGCCGAGCGCCACCAGGAGGATCGGGGCGCTGTTGCGGACGATGTCGATGAGGCTGCCGAAGAGGTGGCCGTCCTGCATGCGGATGTCGAAGAAGCTCGGGGTCGCAACCACGTTGACGACCAGCAGCACCACGAGGGCCAGCACCGGCCAGAGCAGCTGGTGACCGAGGACCTTACGCATGGGAAGCCTCCTGCTCGGGGCGGGCCTCGCCCGCGATGATCTCGAGGATGTCGCCGACCGTGAGGTCGTCGTTGGCGCGCTCGTCGATCTTGCGGCGGTCCCGCATCACGACCACGCGGTCGCTGAGCCGGAGGACCTCCTCGAGCTCGGCGGAGATGAAGACGACGGACATCCCCTTGCGGGCGAGCTCGGCGACCAGCTGCTGGATCTGGGCCTTGGCGCCGATGTCGATACCGCGGGTGGGCTCGTCGAGGATCAGGACCTCGGGCTCCGTGATCAGCCACCGGGCCAGCAGCACCTTCTGCTGGTTGCCGCCGGAGAGGTTGCGCATCAGCGCGTTCGGGTCGGCCGGACGGATGTCGAGCCTCTCGACGTAGTCCGCGACCAGGCGGGTGCGGGTGGCCTGCGGGATCGGGCGCAGCCAGCCACGGCTGGCCTGCAACGCCAGCAGCATGTTGTCCGCGACGGTCAGGTCGCCGATGACGCCCTCGGCGCGGCGGTTCTCGCTGGCGAACGCGATGTTGCGGTCGATGGCGTGCCGCGGGCTGCGGAGCCTGCGGCGCTCGGAGCGGGTGTGGACCTCGCCGGTGTCGGCGGTGTCGGCCCCGAAGAGCAGGCGCGCGAGCTCGGTGCGCCCGGAGCCGAGCAGGCCGGCGATGCCGACCACCTCCCCGTCGTACAGGTCGAGGTCCACGGCCTGCAGCGAGCCCTTGCGGCTGATGCCTAGGGCGGTGAGCACCGGTGATCCGGACTCGTCCGCCTCGGTTCTCGCGATCTTGCGCTCGAGCTTCTCGAGGACCTCGAGCTCGCGACCGATCATCAGCTTCACCAGCTCCAGCTGGGTGGTGTCCGCGACCATGCGTTCGCCGACCAGCTGGCCGTTGCGGAGGATCGTCATCCGGTCGGCGATCTCATAGATCTGGTCCAGGAAGTGCGAGACGAAGACGATGGCGACGCCCCGCTCACGCAGGGTGCGCATGACCGTGAAGAGCTTCTCCACCTCGTCGGTGTCGAGGCTCGAGGTCGGCTCGTCGAGGATGAGGACGCGGGCCTCGACGTCCACGGCGCGGGCGATGGCGACCAGCTGCTGGACGGCGATCGGGTGCTCCCCGAGGACGGAGGTGGGGTCGATGTCGAGGCCGAGCCGCTCGAGGGTGGCCCGCGCCCGGCGGTTCATCGCCCGGACGTTGATGCCGCCGAGCCGCCGGGGCTCACGGCCGAGCATCATGTTCTCGGCGACGGTCAGGTTGGGGACCAGGTTGACCTCCTGGTAGACGGTGCTGATGCCGGCCGCCTGGGCGGAGCCCGGCGAGGAGAAGTGGTGCTGCTCGCCGTCGACGGTGATGGTGCCGGCGTCGATCGTGTAGACGCCGGTCAGCGCCTTGATCATCGTCGACTTGCCGGCGCCGTTCTCGCCCATCAGCGCGTGCACCTCTCCGGGGAAGAGCCGGAGGCTGACGCCGGACAGCGCGCGCACGGCACCGAAGGTGATCGAGATGCCCTCCATCTCGATGATCGGCCGGCGGTCGGTCGTCTCCGACGCGGGGACCGCCTGCGGGTGCAGCTCCATCTGGGTCATCGCTTCCTCTCCTGCGGTGCGAGTGGCTCGCCGTCGGGCCCGGCCCGGAGGTGCTCCGGGCCCGACGGCGGTCTCGGGGCACGCCGCCGGGGCGGCGTGGTCGGGCTCAGTACTGACGGTCGGCCAGCACGTCGGTGGCCTGCTCCTGGGTGAAGGTGGTCTCCTCGGTGACGACGCGCTTGGGCACGTCCTCGCCGTCGATGACCTTCTGGGCCAGGTCCATCAGCTGGGGCCCGAGCAGCGGGTTGCACTCGACGATGAAGCTGATCTTGCCCTCGGAGAGAGCGGTCATCCCGTCCTTCACCGCGTCGACCGTGATGATCTTGATGTCCTTGCCGGGGGTCAGGCCGGCGGCCTCGATCGCCTCGATGGCGCCCAGTCCCATGTCGTCGTTGTGGGCGTAGACCACGTCGATGCCGTCCTCGGAGTTGAGGAACGTCTCCATGACCTTCTTGCCACCGTCACGCGTGAAGTCGCCGGTCTGCGAGGCCACGATCTCGATCGAGCTCTCGCTCGCGGTGCTGTCCTCGAAGCCCTTCTTGCGGTCCGTGGCCGGCGCCGCGCCGGTGGTGCCCTGCAGCTCCACGACCTTGATCTCGCCGTTTCCGTCGACGTCCGCCTCGTCGGCGTTCTCGACCAGCCACTCGCCGGCCTTCTCGCCCTCGAGCACGAAGTCCGAGCCGAGGAAGGTCTCGTAGAGCGAGTCGTCCTCGGAGTCGACCGAGCGGTCCGTGAGGATCACCGGGATGTTGGCGCGCTTGGCCTCCTGGAGGACCGCGTCCCAACCGGTCTCGACGACCGGGCTGAAGGCGATCACGTCGACCTTCTGCTGGATGTAGGAGCGGATCGCCTTGATCTGGTTCTCCTGCTTCTGCTGGGCGTCGGAGAACTTGAGGTCGATCCCTTCGGACTTCGCCGTCTCCTGGATGGACTTGGTGTTCGCCGTCCGCCAGCCGCTCTCGGCGCCCACCTGGGCGAAGCCCATGGTGATCTTGCCGTCGTCCGACGAGCCGGAGCTGGAGCCGCCGCAGGCGCTCAATGTGAGCGTGCTCATGGTGATCGCACAGGCGGCGATCAGGGTCTTGTTCACCACTGGGTTCTCCTCGGGTAGGGGGGCTGTCTCACCCCTCGTGACCAACGTCACTGGGTCGAGTGTGAGCGCTAACATTGAGTTCGTCAAGGGTGGTCGGGAAGTTTCTTCGGCGCCGTCGGAGCCGCCGGCGCCCGGGCAATGTGAACGCTCACCTGAACCGCGCCCACCGAGACGGAGCGACCCACCGTGACCCCGGACCTGCGGCTCCGCCGCCAGAGCCTCGCGCTGAGCCCGCGCACGGTGGCCGACGAGCTCGGCGTGCACCCGACCTCCGTGCTGCGCTGGGAACGGCGCGAGCGGCTGCCCGGCCCGGTCCACATCCGGCGTCTCGGCAGCGCGCTCGGGCTCAGCACGCCCGAGGTGGCGGGCTTCTTCGATGCCGGCCGGGCACCCGTGCCGGCCGCGGGGGTCCGGGGGCACGGACTGCGGCCGCTGCGCAGCGCCACCGGTCGGTCCGCGGCGGCGCTGGCCTCGGCCGCCGGGGTGCCGGTCTCGAGTGTCTACAACTGGGAGTCGGGACGCTCACGGATCCCCGACCGGCACCTGCCGGTCCTGGCCAGTGCCCTGCGGCTCGACGAGTCCGTGCTGCGCGACCGGCTGCTCGGGTCGCCGTACAGCCGGCCGGGCCTCCGGTCGCACTCCCCACTGCGCCGGCTGCGCCGGAGGCGCGGCCTCACCCAGGAAGCCGCGTCCCGGCGGGTGGGGGTCTCCCGCCACACGCTCGGTCGTTGGGAGCGGGGACGGCGCCCTCCGCTGCACGCGCTCCGGCGCCTGGCCGAGGCGTACGGCGTGCCGGTCGGCGCCGTCGCCGAGGCGGCCGGCGTCGCCGCGCCGCGCGAGCTGGACCCTCGGGCCTGGCGGCCCGGGGACCTGCCCCGGGTGCTGCGGGCGTTGCGCTCGTGGTGCGGACTGACCCAGCGCGAGGTCGCCTCGGCGTGCGGGTGCAGCCCGGAGGCGGTGCGCGGGTGGGAGAACGGGCGGGGCGCGCCGCGTCCGGCGAGCCGGGCACTTCTGGAGGAGCTCTACCGGCTCACGCCGGGGGCACTGGCCGGACTGGTGAGTCCCCCTCGGCGATCCCGCCGGTGACCGGGGCACCGGGACCGAACCGCCACCCCAGCCGGGACCGGTAGGTCTCACCGCGACGCAGCGTCGCGGTCGGGAAGTCCGCCCGGTTCGGCGAGTCAGGGAACAGCTGGGGCTCGAGGGCGATGCCGTCGCCCTGGCGCAGCAGCCCGCCCGCCGAGTCCGCGCGCGCGCCGTCGAGGAAGTTGCCGGTGTAGACCTGCAGCCCGGGCTGGTCGGCCCGCAGCTCCATCCGCAGCCCGGAGGCCGGCGACTCCAGCACTGCCGCGGTGCGCAGCCCGCTCCCTCGCACCACGTAGTTGTGGTCGATGCCGCGGGCCGCGACGACCTGCTCGTGCCCCGTCCGCACCGCCGGACCGATGAGCCCGGGCTGCCGGAAGTCGAACGGCGTCCCGACGACCGAGGCGTGCCCGCCCGTCGGGATCCCGGTCCGGTCCACCGGGGTGTAGTCGTCGGCGGCGACCATGAGCAGATGGTCGTCGACGCTCCCGGCTCCCGCACCGTCGAGGTTGAAGTAGGCGTGGCTGGTCAGGTTGACCACCGTGGTGCCATCCGCGTGCGCCGTCAGCGTGATCGTGACGCCCTCGGGATCCACCTCGAAGCGGGCCCTCGCCCACAGCTCCCCGGGGAACCCCTGGTCGCCGTCCGGGGAGTGCAGCTGCAGCGTGGCCGCCACGTCGTCGTGCTCGAGCACGTCCCAGAGCCGCCGGTCGAAACCGTCCGGTCCGCCGTGCAGGTGGTTGCCGCGGTCGTGGGAGCCGACCCGGACCTCGACGCCGTCGAGGTCGAAGCGGCCACCGGCGATCCGGTTGGCATAGCGGCCGATGGTGCCCCCGATGTAGTCCGTGGAGGCGAGGTGGTCCGCCGGCGAGCCGTGGCCGAGCAGCACGTTGCGGCGCACCCCGTCCGGTCCGGTCACCTCCAGCCGGTGCGCGGTGGCGCCGAGATCGAGCAGCTCCAGGACAGGCCCCGGCGCGGTGCCGAGGACGAGGCGGTGGACGGCGAGACCGTCCTCGAGGTGGCCGAAGACGCTCCTACGAGGCATCTGTGAACGCTAACACCACCGGCGTCCGCGCAGCGCTCAGCGGGCCGACGTGGAGTCGCGGCGGATCAGGGTCGGGGCCACCAGTCCGGTGGCCGGCGAGGGCTCCCCGCCGAGAGCCCGCAGGGTGAGCTCGACGGCCCGTCGACCGAGGTCGGCGAAGTCCTGGTTGACCGTGGTCAGCCCCGGCCAGTAGAACGCGCCGTCGGGGATGCCGTCGAAGCCGACGACGCTCACCTCGTCGGGCACCCGGCGTCCGGCCTCGTGGAGGGCTCGCAGCAGGCCGAGTGCCATCGTGTCGTTGGCCGCGAACACCGCGGTGATGGAGGAGTCGGCGGCGACCCGGCGCCCGGCGTCATAGCCGCTCTGGGCGGACCAGTCCCCCACCATCTCGGGACCGGGATCGATACGGGTGTCGGCGTGGGCCGCGCGCCAACCGTCGCGCCGCATCTCGGCCTCCACCCAGTCCAGGGGCCCGGCGATGTGGGCGACCCGTTCGTGGCCGAGCTCCAGCAGGTGCCGGGTGGCCAGTCGGGCACCGGCTGCCTGGTCGATGCCGGCGGCCATCGGCTCACCGTCCGTCACGCCCTGGGCCAGCACCACCGGGATCGGCAGGTCGAGGGAGCGCGCGGACTCCAGCGCCTCGCGGTGGGCGACCGCGATGACCATGGCCTCGACGGCCTGGTCGAGCAGTCGGTCGACCGCTCCGCGCAGGGCCTCCGCGGACAGCTCGACCAGACCGACGGTGGACACGTCGTAGCCGGCCTGGTGGGCAGCGCCGTGCACCGCGTCGACCACCATGCTGGGGCCGTAGAGGGCCAGGTGTGCCGAGACCACGCCGATCCGGCCGGAGCGGTTGGTGGCCAGCACCCGGGCCGCGTTGTTGCGCCGGTATCCCATCTCGTTGATCGCCGCCAGCACCCGCTCTCGGGTGTCCTCGCGGACCAACGGCGAACCGTTGAGGACCCGCGACACCGTCTGGTGGGAGACACCGATCGCCGCCGCGACGTCCGCCATGCTCGGGGCGCGCCGGGGCGCGCCGCTGCTCCCGGCCCCCGCCTCCTCCGCCATGGCGACATCGTAGGGCGTTCGGACCGGCCCGCGCGGGAGATGCGCGGGCCGGTCCGACGGTTCAGTGGCCCTTGGCCTTGGTGACCTGCACCGGGACCGTGTCGGCGGAGCTCCGGAACCTCTCGTCGCCCTCATAGCGGACCGTGAGGTCGTAGCGACCGGCCGCGAGGCCCGCGGTGTCCGCGGACACCGTGACCCGGCCGCCGGCGAGGGTCGCGGAGCCCAGCAGCTGGTTGCCCAGCAGGACCCGGACGTCGCCGGTCGGGACACCGGAGGAGCCGGTCACCCGGACCGTGACCGGGAGCGCGGTGCCACTCGCGACCTTGGCGGGGGCGGTGGCGACGGTCGCGCTGGGGGCGAGGCTCGCCCCGGCGGCCGGGACCACCAGCTCGTTCTCGGCCTCGACGTTGCCGGCGCGGTCGACCGCCCGGTAGCGGATGGTCGCGCCCTGCGCTCCGACCGCGAACGGCGCGTCGTACGTCGTCCAGGCGCCGGCGCCGGTGCGGACCTCGATCCTGGCCACGCCGGAGGTCGAGTCCGCGGCGCGGACCGTCACCGTGCGCTGGGCGTCGGCCGTCGCTCGGCTCACCGCCTCGGTGGCGTCGACCTTGACCGTGCTGGTGGCCACCGCGGAACGGTTGCCGGTCACGTCGAGCGCCCGCGCCGTCACCGTGTGGGTGCCGTCACCGGTGACCGGGATGATGGCGCTGTCGCCGGAGGTGCGGCTCCACGCCCCACCGTCCACCGCGGTCTCGACCTCCTCGACGCCGGTGTCGTCGGTCGCCGTCGCGGTCACGCGGACCGGGTCGGTGACCCACCACCCGTCGGTGCCGGTGGGCGAGCCGGCCTCCAGCGCGACCTCGGGATCGACGCCGTCGGTGACCTTGACCGTGGCGACGGGCCGGTCGGCGGAGCCGCTGGCCACCCTGCCGCGGACGGTGAAGGTGCCCGGGGCGGCGTACGACGCCGGGTCCACCGCGTCCCACGTGACCGGGGTGGGGCCCGCGGAGCCGTCGCCGAAGCGGGCGGGCACGGTCGCGGGCAGCGTCGGGGCGACGCCCTGGCGGGTGGCCACGGCGACATCCTCGACGGACTCGACGAGCAGCTCGGGCTGGTAGGCCGCGCGCATCCCGTCCAGCTCGGCCTGGGTCACCGGGATCACGGTGCCGTGCCGGGGGCTGCTGGGCAGCTCCGCGCCGGGGACGGAGGTCCAGTTTCCGGAGTCGATGTCGTCGGTCCGGAAGGCGAGGTAGCCACGACCGCCGTGGTAGCTGGGCTGGTCGATGAACATGTACCAGCGGTCCGGATCGTCGTTGTCGCGGAACACCGTCGGGCCCTCACCGTTGGTGAACGTGCCGCCCCAGGGGTTGGGCTGGCCGACGCCGACGCGCTCCTTGACCAGCTGCCAGCCGGGGCTGGAGGTGGTGGTCGGCAGCGAGCCGGTGACGGTCGCGCGGAGGTCGGTGGACTTCTCCTGGCGGGGCGTCATGGACGCCTCGTCCTTGACCACGCGGTAGTAGGTGTCGCCGTCCTGGACCACGGTCGCGTCGATCATGCCGCGGCCGGTGCCGCGCTTGACGTCGATCCACGGCTTGGGGTCGGTGAAGGTGACGAAGTCACGGGTGGTCGCGTACATCATCCGCTGGAAGGACGTGCTGATGCTGCGGCCCGTGGTGTCGGTGGTGGGGTAGAGCGCCGAGGCCCAGTAGACGACGTACTCACCGGCAGCCTCGTCGTAGAACGCCTCCGGCGCCCACGTGTTGCCCGCGAAGTCCGAGGACACCTTCACGTGACGCTGGTCGGACCAGTGCACGAGGTCGGTGGACTCCCAGATCTCCATGAACTTGCTACCGGTCTCCTGAGCCTTGCCGAAGTCGACGGCCGGGTAGGCCTTGAGGTCGGTGGCCAGCAGGTAGAACTTGTCGCCCTCGTGGGACCGGATGATGAACGGGTCACGCAGCCCCATGGTGCCGAACTGCGAGGAGAGCACGGGCCTGCCGTCGTTGAGCTCGTCGTAGTCCAGCGGGTCGTCGCCCTTGCTCGCACCGAAGTAGATCTTCTCGCCGTCGTCGGTGCCCTCACCCGCGAAGTAGGCGAACGCGTAGGCCTCGTAGTCGGCGGCCGCGGGCAGCGGCCTCACCCGGACCACGATGCTGCGGCGGGCCGACGCGACGTTGCGGGTGCCGGTCACGGTGAGCGTGACGTCGACCGGCTGCTTGCCCGCCGCCGGGCGGTGCACGACACCGTCGGCGACGACCACGGACGGATCGCTGGAGGCCCAGGCGAACACGGTGCCGTACTTCCCGGTGGCCGGCAGGGTCAGGTTGCCGCGCACGTCGTCGGGATGCACGAGTGCGATCGCGTCGACGGCCTCCTGGGCCTTGCCTGCGTCGTCGAGCTCCTCGGCGAGCACGGTGACCTCGAAGGTCTTCGTCCGGCTGACCGCGCCCCGGGTCAGCGTCGCGGTGAGGGTGGCCTGACCGTCCGGCTGCCCGTACGCCGGCCGGTCGACGGCGCCGTTCGCGCCGACCACGTCGGTGTTGCTGGTCGCCCAGCTCACCGCGGAGCCGTTGGGTCCCGTGGCCGGCAGCGTCAGGTTGCCGGTGACCGCGGAGGTGTCACCGAGCGACAGGGCGGCCGCGTCGGCCTCGACCGCCGCGGTGCTGGTGCCCTCGGCGCGGGTGGCCGCCTCGGAGGCGGTCAGCGCTCGGGAGTAGATCCTGACGTCGCGGAGCCGGCCCTTGAAGGACTGGTCCCCGCCGTAGGCCGACTTGCCGAGCACGTTAAGCGTGGTGGTGCCGTCGGGGGTGCCGAGCAGCGACGGCCTGGTCGTGATGTTGGT
Source organism: uncultured Actinomycetota bacterium (assembly GCA_963767955.1). Taxonomy (GTDB): domain Bacteria; phylum Actinomycetota; class Actinomycetes; order Propionibacteriales; family Nocardioidaceae; genus Nocardioides. Next base: position 2,632,564 of record CAVYGA010000003.1, read on the forward strand.
GTTCGAGGCGACCAGGACGCCGTCGTCGTAGAGCCGCGAGGCGCCGGGTGCAGCGGTGGTGCCGCCACTCACGGTGAAGGTCACGTGCTTCCAGGAGCCGGTGGTCAGGCCGCCGGCCCGCGACGCGCTCTGCTCGGTGGCGAAGCCGTTCTCCGCGATGGTCCCGCGCAGTCGGCTGCTCGAGTCCTTGCCGGTCACGAAGAGGTAGCCGGTGCCGTTGGGATAGACGGCGGTGTTGCCGAGGTTGAACATGAACCAGTTGCCCGCGAGCGTCGGGTCAACCCAGACGTCGAGGTCGACGGTCACCGCGTCCAGCCCGGCGAGCAGGTCGTTGGGCAGCTTGATGCTGTTGCCGCCGCTGTTCGCCCCTCCGGAGAAGGTGAAGCCGTCGCCGGCGTTCCAGGTCGCGGCGCCCTGCACGGTGCCGGCCCGGCCGTTGCCGGAGGAGTCCGCGGCGGTGGTGCCGGTGGTCTCGTCCAGCTTCCACCGGGCCACCAGGGCGTCGGTCACGTCGGCCGCGGAGGCCTCGGTGGCGGGGGCGGCGGTGGGCACCGCCGCCAGGGCGGCGGCGAGAAGGACCGGCAGGGCGAGAGCCCCCGCGATCCGGCCACGCAGCCGCCGGCCGTGCGGAGTCTGCGTTGCGGTCATCGTCGTGCTCCTCGTCTCGTTGCCCGGTGCCATCACGTGCCCTTGCCGTTCTTGGTGACGGTCACGACCGCGCTGTCCTCGGAAGGGGTGTGCCCGGTGTCGCCGCCGTAGCGGGCCACCAGGGTGTGCTGCCCGACGCCGAGCTCCTTGGCCTTGACCGTGAGGTGGACCTTCCCGCCGGACAGCCGCCCGGTGGCGATCAGCACGTCTCCTGAGATCAGGTCGACACTGCCGACGGGGATGCCGTCGCCGCGGACGGCGACGTCGACCTGCAGCTTGTCGCTCAGCCTGACCTCGTCGGCGGCGAGCACCACCGCGGTGACCGAACCAGCGAGGCGGTCCCCCCGCTCCGGCACCGCGAGGGTGCCGGCGTCCTCGACGTTGCCGAGGAGGTCGGTCGAGCGGAAGGCCACGGTGGTGGCGTCGTCGCCGACCGGGACCGGCTGGTCGTACGCCGTCCACGCACCGTCCCCGAGGCGGTACTCGGTCGAGTCCACACCGGCGCCGGAGTCGGCGGCGGTCAGGGTGACCGTGCGCGCCCCCTGGTCGAGGTCGGCGGCCGTGACCGGGGCCTCGGTGTCGATGCCGACCACGACCGGGCGGGCCTCACCCACGTTCCCCTGGGCGTCCACCGCCCGCCAGGCGACGGCGTGCAACCCGTTGCCGGTCACCTGGACGCTGGCGGCGGCGCCGTCGTGACGCACCCAGCCGGCACCGTCGATCGACGACTCGAGGTGGTCGACCTGGCGGTCGTCGGTGGCGGTCGCGTGGACCGTCGCGGGTTCGGAGTACCAGCCGTTCGACGCGGTGCCGCTGACGGTGAGGTCACCGACGACCGGGGCCGCGTCGTCGATCGTCCTCATCCGCAGGAAGGTCACCGAGGACGCGGGGAACTCGTAGGTGAACGAGTCCGAGATGCCCGTGACCTGACGGGTGACCGGCTTGACGCGATTCTTGTCGGCCTTGGTGTTGACCGCCGACGGGGCCCCGGCCAGCGTCGTCACGGTCGCCGTGGGGGCGACGTCGACGTCGGAGACGTTCACGTCCGTGCGGACCGGGGAGGTGGAGGTGTTGACCACCTTGGCCACCAGGTCACCGGTCCTGGTGTCCCGCGTGACGACCTGGAAGACCTTCTCGCTGGCCTGCGGCTGGTCGTAGGACATCTGGAGCTCACCGTCGAGGTAGAGCCTGATGTTCGTGCCCTCGACGACCACCTTCACGCGGTAGGTCTTGCCGGTCGTGACCCCGGTGCCCTCCAGCGCCTTGACCTCGTTGGCGCTGCCGCCGTTGGCGCGCTGCAGCACCGACCGGGTGTTGTTCCACCCGCCGAGGTTCCACCAGTAGTAGTCGTTGGTGGCCTTCGCGCCGAAGCCGACCAGGAAGCCCTCGGCGCCGGACAGCTTGGTGGCGTCGAGCTCGAGGGTGTAGTTGGTCCAGTCCTTGGTGTAGGCGCCATTGATGATGCTGCGGGCGTCGTTGACCGAGGTCGAGGACTGCACGTAGCGACCATCGCTCGCGGCCCACGAGCCGGTCTGCGGCGACCACTGTGTGCCGTCGCCGAACTGGTCGGAGAACAGCGTCGCTCCGGTGTCGTTGGATGTCACGGTCACGTTGTCGTAGGCCGCCGAGGTCGACCAGGTCGACAGGAAGATGCCTCCGCCGATGTCCTCGGGTGCGTTGACCGGTCCGTCGAAGGTGCTGGGCGCGACCTCGTCGCCGACGTTGTGGCCGAACAGCTTCTGGACCTCCCAGTTGGGGGTCTCCCACGACTCGTCGTTGTCGAACCAGATCGCGTCCGGGCTCCACTGCACGTAGCTCTCGTTGGAGAGCAGCGGGGCGTAGGAGGCCAGCCGCACGATGTCCGCGTTGCGCTGCAGCGCCGTCATGTAGGACGCCTCCGAGAGCGCGTTGTACATCGTGTTGCCGCGCGAGGCGTACTCACCGAGGAAGACCTTCGGACCCGTGCGGGCGTAGGTGTCGTAGCGGTGGTTGTTCTCCAGGAACCAGGACGGGTCGCGGTAGTAGTGCTCGTCGACGAGGTCGACCTGCTGCGCCCGGTTGTAGTTCCAGAGCGTGTCGAAGCGGGCGCCGGAGGAGTCCGGGCCGGAGTTCGAGATGATCTCGATGTCCGGGTAGGCCGCCTTGATGGCGTCGCGGAACTTCGGGAAGTTCGCCTCGAAGGTGGTGGTGTTCTCCTCGTTTCCGAGGCCGATCATGTCCAGACCGAACGGCTCCGGGTGGCCCAGAGAAGCGCGCTTGGCTCCCCACTCGGTGTCGGTGCCGCCGTTGGCGAACTCGATCAGGTCGACGGTGTCGTCGACCCAGCGGTCGATCAGGGCCGGGTCGTGCATCTCCGGGATGCCGGCGCCGCCGCACCCGTTGGCGCCGACGGAGACGACGGGGAGCGGCTCGGCGCCGAGGTCCTCGGCGAGCTCGAAGTACTCCAGGTAGCCGATGCCGTAGGACTGGTTGTAGCCCCAGAAGTTCCAGTTGGTGGGGCGCTCCTCGACCGGGCCGAGGGTCTCCTTCCACTGGTAGGTCCGGCGGCGGTCGGTGTAGCCGCTCTCCTCGTAGGTCTTGAAGGTGCCCACGTTGGTGACACAGCCGCCCGGGAACCGCAGGAAGCCCGGGTTCATCGCGGCCACCTTCTCGGCCAGGTCCTTGCGGAGCACGGTGCGGCCGTTGACCGGGCCGACCCAGGTGTCCTGCGGCATGAGGGACACCATGTCGACGGCGACCGTGGACGGCGCACCCGCCAGCACGGCGAACCGGCCGGCGTCGGTGGTGCCCGTGGCGGTCAGCTGGACGGCGTACTCCTTCCAGGTGTTCGTGCCCTCGAGGGCCACCGTCCCGGTCGCGAGCACGCCGGTGCCCGCGGTGTCCTCGACCCGCAGGGTGAGGTCCTGCGCGGTGGAGGACCTCGCCCACACCGATGCCTCGTACCTCTTACCGGAGGCGAGCGCGAACCCGTTGTTGAAGCCGGCGTTGCGGATGCCGTCTCCGGCGGCTGCGGCGTTCAGCGTCAGGTAGTTGCGGTTCATCTCGTTGAGCCGGCCGGCGTCGTCGGCGACCGCCGCGGTCGTGCCGGAGCCGCTGCGGTCCAGGGCGGACCAGGCGGTCATCCCGGTGAAGGAGCCGTTGTCGGAGCTGTTGAACTCGAAGGAGCGGTTGCGCACCAGCTCGGCGTACAGGCCGCCGTCGGCGGCGTAGTTGATGTCCTCGTAGAAGATGCCGAACATCGAGTCGCTGATCGAGGCGCCCTTGCCGTCGCCGTCGATGTCGAGCGTGGCACCGCCCTCCGCGACCTCGGAGAGCAGGAACCGGATGGCGTCCGCCTCGGCGCCGAGGACGAGGTGACCGTCCTGCCCCGTGGTGACGTAGGCGGTCGGATCGCCGGCATCGCGGAGCACCACCTTGCCGCCGCCGGCGTCGGTGACCCGGAGCGGGCTGGCCTCGCCGGTGCTGCCGCCGACGGTCAGGGCGCCGTCGCTCAGCACGACCGGTGACCCCTCGCTGGTCAGCGCGAGGGCGCCGTCGCCGAGGTGCTCGGCGACGAACCGCAGGCTGGCGGTGGGCTGGTCGGCGGTCAGGGCGATCGCGTCGCCGTCCCTCACGAGGTACGGCGCGTCCCCGGTCGCCTGGAGCACGAACGGGGTGGCGGGGACCCGGTCGACGCCGGGCTCGTGCTGGATGGTGAAGGAGTCGAACGCGGCCGGGAGCACGGTGCCGTCCTGGGCTGCGAGCGCGTAGAGGCCGACCTGGGTGGTGTCGAAGGAGACGGTGGTCGAGCCGGCCGGCAGCCAGCTCGAGGACGCGGTGTCGTAGACGCTGGTGGCGATCGTCGTGCCGGTGCGCTGGAGCCTGAGGGTGGCTCCGGCGGCACCGGGGCGGTCGGTGAACTGCACGGCTGTGAAGGCGCCGCCGCTCTCCGCGTCGTTCTCGATCGCGATGCCGGAGGGCGAGAGCCCGCCGACGAAGGTCAGACCGGACCTGACGTAGCTGTCCGTGTCCTTCCACGCGATGATGCCGGCGCCCTGGAAGACCTTGGTGACCGGCGCGCTGAGCGTCGCGGTGGCGGTGAAGTCTCCGGCCGGCACGTCGAGCATCACGATGTTCTTGGCGGTGTTGGTGCTCTGGTAGGTGTCGCCGGGCTGGCCGGCGATGCGCAGGGCGCCGTCGGAGACCCCGAGGTGCTCAGGGGCGGCGTTGACGACCTGCCACCGCGGGTCAAGACCGTCGCCGTCGAAGTCGTCGGTCCAGGTGACGGTGGCCGCGGCCGGCGCCGCGGCGGCACGATCGCCGCCGTTCGGGATCGCGCCGGCGGCCGCGAGGACGAGTGGCAGCGCGAGGAGCAGGGCGCCCCACCGGCGCGGGTGGAGGGACCGGTGGGTGCTGGGTGCGGGACGGCTCACGATGCCTACCTCGAGCTAGGGGGTTCCGGTGCACAGTCGGGACGGTGTGACTGCAGTCACACATTGTTAGCGCTAACACTCCATCCGTCAAGAGCCGATGTGAGCGTTCACAGAATCCGGACGAAACGGTTGACGGCATCGTGTGCGCCGGGTCACACTGCCGGTCTGTCAGGCGACTGTTAGCGCTCACACAAACCGGACGAGGTAGTCATGAGTCCCACCCCCGCCACCCTCCCCCGACGCCGCGCCCGCGGCTCGGCCGCCCTCATCGCCGCGGTCGTGCTCGCCGTCCTCGGCGGCCTGCTGCTGGCGCCGCCGGCGACGGCAGCCTCGGCCACGCCCGCGGCCGACGTGGTCGACGGCCTGGTGCTGCGCTACGACCTGACCCAGTCGGCCGGCACCGCGGTGGCCGACTCGTCGGGCAACGGACGCCCCGGCACCCTGGTCGGCGGCGGCACCTGGACCGGGGCGGGTGGTCTGGTCCTCGACGGTGTCGACGACCACGTGAAGCTGCCGAACAACGTGTTGGCCGGCCTGACCTCGATCACCGTCAGCAGCGACGTGCTCATCGACCCGGCCCAGACCTCGCCGTACTTCATCTGGGGGCTCGGCAACACCGCCACCTCGGGCTCCGGGACCGGCTACCTGATGACCAGCGGCAACGGCTTCCGGGCCGCCAGCACGACCACCAACTGGTCCGGCGAGAAGGTGACCGCCCGCAGCTCCGGCGGCAACCTGGCCCGCGGCGTCTGGAAGACCGTGACCTACACCCAGACCGGCACCACCGGCACCCTCTACGAGGACGGCGTCCAGGTCGGGCAGAACACCAACGTGACCGTGCTGCCCAGTCAGATCGGTGCCGGCACCACCACCAACAACGTGCTCGGCGAGTCCAACTACGCCTCCGACAACAGCCTCAAGGGCAGGGTCAAGGGCTTCCGGATCTACAACCGGGCGCTGAGCGCCGATGAGGTCTCCTCGATCGCGCTCACCGACGCCAACCGGCTGGCCGCCGACAAGGCCGGGCTCTCGCTCGGCGACACCTCCGCGGTCACTGCGGACCTGACCCTTCCCACCACCGGTGCCTACGGCTCGGCCGTCTCCTGGTCCTCCAGCGACCCGGCCGTGGTCAGCGACACCGGCACGGTGACCCGTCCCGGCCCCGGCGACAGCCCGGCCGAGGTCACCCTCACCGCCACCCTGACCCGCGGCAGCGGCACCGAGACCAAGACGTTCGACGTCACCGTGCTGCCCGACTCGGGCGACCAGGCCAAGGCGGAGGCCGCCGCCGCCGCCCTCGAGATCGTGCACGCCGACGACGTGCGCGGCTTCCTCACCCTCCCCAGCGACGGGCAGCACGGCGCGACGATCGATTGGTCCTCTTCCGACCCGGCGACCGTCGCCCCTGACGGCGTGGTCACCCGGCCCGCCCACGGCGCGGGCGCCACGGCCGTCACGCTGACCGCCACCGTGACCGTCGGCTCGGCGACGGCCGTCCGCGACATCGCGCTGACAGTGCGCGAGAAGCCCGAGGCGACGCCGTACCAGGGCTACGCCTTCAGCTACTTCACCGGCAACTCCGTCGCCGGCGAGAACATCTACTTCGCCGCCAGCCGCGGCAACCACGCCCTGCGCTGGGACGAGCTCAACGGCGGCCAGCCCAAGCTCGAGTCCACAATGGGCGAGAAGGGCCTGCGCGACCCGTTCCTGATCCGCTCCCCCGAGGGTGACCGGTTCTTCCTCATCGCCACCGATCTCTCGATCGGCCGCAACGGCGACTGGGACCGCGCGCAGCGCACCGGCAGCAAGTACCTCGAGGTGTGGGAGTCCACCGACCTCGTCAACTGGTCCGCGCAGCGGCACGTGAAGGTCGCCCCCGACACCGCCGGCAACACCTGGGCCCCGGAGGCCTACTGGGACGCGGACCTGGGCCAGTACGTCGTGTTCTGGGCCTCGAAGCTCTACGCCGAGTCCGACACCAACCACACCGGGTCGACGTACAACCGGATGCTCTACGCCACCACCCGTGACTTCCGCACGTTCAGCGAGCCGAAGATCTGGCAGGACCGCGGCGAGTCCCGCATCGACTCCACCGTGATCAAGGAGGGCGGCACGTACTACCGCTTCACCAAGGACGAGGGCGGCGGCGGCACCGGCTGCTCCGACATCATCCAGGAGAAGTCGTCCTCGCTGACCGCCGTCGACCGCCCCGCCAACCCGGCCTGGACGTTCATGAAGGGCTGCATCGGCCGCGAGGCCGGCACCAGCGCCGTCGAGGGGCCGTCGGTGTTCAAGGCCAACCCCGGCGACACCTCGGGCTCGAAGTACTACCTCTTCGTCGACGAGTACGGCGGCCGCGGCTACATCCCGCTCGGCACCGACGACCTGGAGAGCCCGGTCTGGCGGGTGCCCGCGAACTACAGCCTGCCGGCCAGCCCGCGCCACGGCACCGTCATCCCGGTGACCCAGGGGGAGCTCGCGCGGCTGCGGGTGGGGGTCGAGACCCCGGCACCGGTCGAGGCCGACGAGGACGGCCTGGTGGCGCGCTACCCGCTCACCGCCGACGCCAAGGACACCAGTGGTCACGGCTACGACGGCACCGTCAGTGGGGACGCGTCGTTCGCCGAGGCCGCCCTCACCCTGGGCGGCACCAACGGACACGTGAGGCTGCCGAACAACATGATGACCGGGCTGGACGCGATCACCGTGTCCACCCGCATCTGGGTCGACCCCAGCCAGCCCACGCCGTACTTCCTGTGGGGCATGGGCAACACGGCCGCGGACGGGACCGGCAAGGGCTACCTGTTCGCCACCGGCAACAACCAGTACCGCGCCTCCATCGCGACGGGGAACTGGACGACCGAGCAGACCGCCGCCTCCTCCAGCGCGCTGCCCCGCGGCGCGTGGAAGACGCTGACCTACACGCTGGCCGGCGGCACCGCCACGCTCTACCTGGACGGTCGTCAGGTGGCGCAGAAGACCGGCGTCACGGTCACCCCCGGTGACATCGGCGGCGGCCTCACCAAGGCCAACTACATCGGACGCTCGGTCTACTCCGGCGACCGCTACCTCAAGGGCAAGGTGCGCGACTTCCGGATCTACAACCGGGCGCTCTCGGCGGGCGAGGTGGAGGCACTCGGCGCCGACCCGACCGCGATCCGCACCGTGGAGCTCGACTCCCTCAAGGTGCCCGCCATCGTCGACGACACGACCAGCACGGTCACGCTCCCGGTCCGGCCCGGCACCGACCTCACCGCGCTCGATCCGACGTACGTCGTCAAGGCCGGTTCGTCGGTCGACGCCGACGGGGTGGCGGACCACAGCAGCCCGCGGACCGTCACGGTCACCGGCCCAGACGGGACCAGCCGGGCCTGGACGGTGAAGGCCGTCGAGATGCGCTCGCCGGTGCTGCCCGGGTTGTACGCCGACCCGAACATCGCCGAGTTCGACGGGACCTACTACATCTACGCGACGAGCGACGGCTTCCCCGGCTGGGGCGGCAAGGAGTTCTACGTCTGGAAGTCCACGGACCTGGTCGACTGGGAGCGGTCGGAGCGGCCCTTCCTCACCCTCGACGGTGCGAACGGCACCGTGCCGTGGGCGACCGGCAACGCGTGGGCGCCGACGATCATCGAGCGCGACGGGAAGTACTTCTTCTACTTCTCCGGCCACAACGGTGCGCTCAACCGCAAGACCATCGGGGTCGCGGTCGCCGAGAGCCCCGAGGGGCCGTTCACCGCCCAGCCCGAGGCGATGATCCTCAACAACGAGGCGGTCACCTCCGGTCAGGCGATCGACCCGGCGGCCTTCCAGGACCCGCAGACCGGGAAGTACTTCCTGTTCTGGGGCAACGGATCACCGGTCTACGCCGAGCTGGGCGACGACATGGTGTCGATCAGGCAGAGCACCCTCAAGCGGATCACCGGACTGACCGACTTCCGGGAGGGCGCGTTCCTCAACTACCGCGACGGGATCTACCACCTGACCTACTCGATCGACGACACCGGTTCGGCGAACTACAAGGTCGGGTACGCGACCAGCACCAGCGTCGACGGTCCGTGGACCTACCGCGGGGTGATCCTCGAGAAGGACACCTCGCAGGGGATCCTGGCCACCGGCCACAGCTCGATCGTCCAGGTGCCCGGCACCGACGAGTGGTACATCGCCTACCACCGGTTCGCGATCCCCGGCGGCGACGGCCAGCATCGCGAGACCACGATCGACCGGCTGGAGTTCAACGCCGACGGCACCATGAAGAAGGTGGTCCCGACGCTGGAGAGCATCGACCCGCTGGCCTACGACGCCGCCGAGCCGACCGCGCAGGTCTCCGACGCCGGCTCCGAGGGCTGGTACGGCGCTGATGCGGCGCTCACCCTCACGGGCGGCGAGGGCGTCGTGCGCCTGGAGTACCGGATCGGCGACGGCGCCTGGACGGCGTACGACGCACCGGTGGCGCTCGAGGCCGGCAGCTATGCCATCGACTACCGCGCGCGGGGCCGCAACCTGCAGTGGAGCGAGGTGCGGACCCTGCCGGTCAAGGTCGACCACGCGCCGCCGGCGGCCACGTCGGTGCTGGACGGGCGCACGCTGACGGTGACCGCCACCGACACCGACTCCGGCGTGGCCCTCGTGGAGTACCGCCTCGACGGGGGTGACTGGCTCACCTACACGGGTCCGGTGACCGTCGACGGTGCCGCCCACACGGTGGGCTACCGGGCCACCGACGTCGCCGGCAACACCGGCGCCGTGGGCAGCGTGGACGTGGCCGCCGAGCCCGACCCGAACGCCTCTCCCAGCGCCACGACGGCGCCCGAGGTCACCGGTGACCCCCGGGTCGGACAGCGGCTCGTGGCCACTCCCGGCACCTGGGACCAGGACGGGCTGAGCTTCACCTACCAGTGGCTCAGCGACGGCCGAGTCATTCCCGGTGCGAGGAAGGCGGACTACGTCGTCCGCGGCAACAACGTCGGCGAGCGCCTGTCGGTCCAGGTCACCGCCCGCCGCGGCGACGTGGCACCGGGGGTGGCGGAGTCGACGCCGACCGGCCCGGTGACGAAGCACTGACCGCCTGAAACGCAGAACGCTCCGGATCAGCCGATCCGGAGCGTTCTGCGTGTGTGGCGACCCCGACGGGACTCGAACCCGCGGCCTCCGCCGTGACAGGGCGGCGCGCTAACCAACTGCGCTACGGGGCCAGGTTGTGTGCTGCTGCCTCAGCAAGTGAAGCGGTGGAACTCTAACCCATCCTTCGCGGTGCTTCCCAATCGGGCGAGCACCCGCACCCCCAACGGGATTCGAACCCGTGCTACCGCCGTGAAAGGGCGACGTCCTAGGCCACTAGACGATGGGGGCCAGCGCCCGAGGACGCCGTCGTGCGACCCCCTGCGAGCCGCTCCAGCATAGGGCCAGCGGCGGGGCCCGACCAATTGGCGGCACCGTCGCGGCAGCACCGTTTTTTCGGGCGCGGCACCCCTGCGGTAAGGTTTCGGCGGCTTGGCCAGGTAGCTCAGTTGGTACGAGCGACCGACTGAAAATCGGTAGGTCGGCGGTTCGACCCCGCCCCTGGCCACCACCCGGAGCCGCAGGTCAGATCCATCTGGCCTGCGGCTCCGTTCCCGGGTCCGGGCGCGACGGCACCAGGTCAGTCGTGCCGGTGACCGTGTCCGGCCGGGTGCGAGTCCACCAGCAGGACCGGGCAGGCGGAGGCGTGCAGCAGGGTGCGCGCTACCGGGCCCACGTGCGAGCCGACCGGCATCATCGGGTCGTGCCGGCCCACGACCACGAGCTGCGAGGTCCGGCTGGCGTCGGCCAGCGCCTCCGCGGCGCGGGCGGGCCGCGCGTCGATCCGCACCGGGACGTCGCCGAGCTCGTCGGCGAGCCCGTCCAGGACGGCGGTGATCTCGCGCTCCGACCGGGCGCGCCACTCCTCCTCCTCGGTACGGCTCAGCACGATGCCCTCGTAGGCAATGGGCAGGCTCCAGGTGTGCAGCACGTGCAGCGGCGCGCCTCGGTCGCGGGCCGCCAGGCCCGCCGTGCGGAGCAGCCGCTCGGACTCCTCCGGTACGTCGACCCCGACGGTCACCGGCACCTCCAGCCCGGCGCCGGACGACGGCGCGACGTACCCCGCCGGCACCGCCACCACGGGCAGGCGCGCGTGTGCGGCCACCCCGCCGGCCACGGACCGGGTCAGCAGGCGCCGCACGCCCGAGAGGCCACGGTGCTCGAGCACGATCATCCGGGCGTTCTTCGACTCCTCGACGATCGTCGGGACGACGCGCCCCAGCACCAGGTCGGAGGAGAGCTCGGTGTCGGGCCCGGCCAGGTCGCGGGTCCGCTTCAGCGCGGCGTTGAGCGCCTCCCGGCCCATCCGCTCCTGGACGGTCGTCTCGATGAACACCGGGTCGGGGCCCTGCACGAAGAGGTGCACGACGTGCAGCAGATGGATCCCGCAGCCGGCTCGGTGCGCCTCCGTGGCCGCGAACACCAGTGCGGCGTCGATGGAGTCGTCGCGGACGGCGACGACGATGGGCCTCGGGCCTGGTTCGATCATGACGGTCCTCCTGCGTCGGGTGTCTCTCCCTCCACACTCGCCCCGCCTGGTGCCTGCGGGTAGGGACCAAGGACCCTCCTCGACCGGCCCCGGCCCCTCGTCCCAGCCCGCCCGACCTGCTGGCTCCGCTCTCCGGAGGGCTGAGCCCGGGCCGGACTGGGTACGCGTACTCAACGAGGTCAGGACGTCAGACTCAGGACGCGCGCACCCCGGGCGTGAGGCAATGGAGCCATGATCCGCTATGCCGACCCCGAGGTCTGTCCCTGCTGCCGCCAGTCGATCCCGTACGCCGCCCAGCAGTGCCCGCACTGCCGGGCCGCGCTGACGGGACCGGTGGCCCAAGGACTGTTCCGCACCCTCGCCCACGCGGACACGCTGGTGGCCCAGCTCACCGTCACCCCCGTCCCGGCCGGCGTGGGCGCCGGCCCGGTCACCGCGCCCGCCGGGTCGGTCGCACCCTCGGGGCCGCGGCTCGACCCGGCGTACCCGGGCTTCCCCACGCCGGCACCGGCCGCCCCGCGTGGCGGGTTGAGCGCCGCCTCGGTCCCCCGCATCCTGCTCGGGCTCGGAGCCACCTGCCTGTTGGTGGCCGCGATCGTGTTCCTCGTCGTCGCGTGGTCCGAGCTCACCATGGGCGGACGGACCGCGATCCTGCTCACGCTGACCGCCGGGGCGGGCGTGGCGACGGGCTGGATGGCACGGCGTGGTCTGCCCGCCGGCGCCGAGTCCTTCGGCGCGCTGCTCCTCGGGTTCCTGGCGCTCGACGTCGTCGGCGCCGAGTCGGCGGGCTGGCTCGGGTCGCTGTCCTCCGGCGGGTTCCTGGTGCTGCTGGGCTCCGTCCTCACCGTCGCCGCGGTGGGGACCGCCGCCGGGGTGGCCCGCACCGGGATGCGGCCGCTGGTCGGTGCCCAGCTCGTGGTGGCCCTGGGCGCGTCCCTGGTGGCCCTGGGGACGAGCTCGCTGACGGACGGCCAGAACGCCGCCGCCACCGTCGTGGTCGTGGTCGCCACGGCCGCTCTCGCCGTCGGCGTGCACCGCCTCGGGCTCCGCGTGGCGGCGGTCGCCACCGCCCTGGTGTCCGGAGCCTGGTGGCTCACCCTGCTCGGACAGGGCATCGAGCGGGTCGCGCAGCGGCCGACGCTGACCGGTGTCTGGATCGACCTCGACGGCTGGCCGCTGCTGGCGGCCGCCGCCCTCGTCGCCGCACCACTGCTGCTCCGCTCACTTCCGCTGGCGGTCCGGGTCTCGGGCGCCGCCGTCGCGGTCGCCCTGGCCACCCTGGTCGCCGTCGTCCCGGCCGCGGACGAGTCCGCGCTCACCCTGGTCCTGGTCGGGCTCGCCGTGGTCGTCGGCGGCACGGGCCTCTCGCTGGTCACCGTCGGCGCCTGGCGCTGGCTGCCGGTGGCGCCGACCGTGGCCGCCGGACTCGGCCTGACCGCACAGGCCACCTTCCTCGGCGGTCAGGCGCTCGAGACCTTCCTCGACCACGGCCGGTGGTCGATCACCGTGGGCGACCACCTGCAGTCGCCGACCCTGGAGCCCTACTGGGCGGTGCTGCTGCCGGTCTCCGTCGCGGCCGTGCTGCTGGCCGTCGCGGTGCTGGCGGCGCACGCTGGTCGTCGTGCCGGCGCGCCCGGCCGCCGCGGCGATCGGCACCGCCACGGCTCTCGCGGTGGCCGTGGTCCCCGGCATGTACGACGTGCCGCTCGGGGCGGCGCTCGCCGTGCAGGCCGGCGTGCTCGGCATCCTCGCGCTCGTCGCGGCAACCCTCGGGCGCAGCGTGACCGGTGCCGTCGTCGGGTCCGGAGCCGCGCTGCTCGCTCCGCTGGTGCTCGCCACCGCGCTGGCCAACGACTGGCTCACCGCGCTGACCCTCCTCGTCGGCACCGTCGCGGCGCTCGCCGCGTCGTACGCCGGACGGGACCTGGTCCGGATCAGCGGCGACGTGCTGCTGGCGCCGGTCGCCGGGGGCTTCGTCTGGACCGCGCTGCACCTCGCCGACGGCGACGTCATCTGGCGGGCGGTGCCGGTGCTGCTGCTCGCCGGCGCGCTGGCCGTCACAAGGCCGGTGGTCGAGCGCGAGGCCACCGCCGCCCTGACCGCGATCGTGGCGGTGCCCGCCTCGGTGGCCACCCTCGGCGGGTTCGACCAGACCTGGCTCGCGGTGTACCTCACCCTGGCCGGCGCCCTGGTCACGATCTCCGCGCTGCTCAACCCGAGCCGACGGATGCTCGCGTGGGCGGGCCTGGTGCTGCTCACCCTGGCGCAGTGGATCCGTCTCCAGGAGCTCGGCGTGGAGCAGGTCGAGGCGTACACGCTGCCGCTCGCCGTGGTGCTGGTGGCCGTCGGTGTCTGGCAGATGACCCACCTCGGGCTCTCCAGCCGACGAGCGCTGTCCGCGGGGCTCGGCCTGGGCCTCGGGCCGTCGCTGCTGGTGGTGCTGGTCGACCCCGTGTCCCCGCGGGCCGTGCTCCTCGGCCTGGCCTGCGTGGTGCTGATGATGGTGGGCATCGGCACCCGCTGGGCTGCGCCGCTGGTCGCCGGTGCCGGGGTCGGGCTGGCGCTGGTGCTGCGCGAGGCGCAGTACGCCCAGGTGGTGCCCCAGTGGGCGCTGATCGGACTGGTCGGCACCGCACTCACCGTGGTCGGCGTGACCTGGGAGCGACGGCTGGCCGACCTGCGCGTCGCGGCAGGCTACGTCCGTCGGCTGCGCTGACCCGCGACCCGAGCCCGCGACCGGTCCGAGCCGGGGCCGACGCCCTACGCTGCCGGGTGTGCTGCCCCCGTTCGAGCTCGTGCACCGACTGCGGCCGGTGTCCCTCGTCGCCCGGGAGCGCACCTCCGGCTTCGTGGCGCCGTACGCCGCGGTGGAGGTCGAGCTGGGCACCCACGACCTCGCCGGTCGGGTGGAGGCCGGCTTCCGCGGTGCGGGCGAGGTCCGGCTGACCGGGTGGTACGACGGAGGGCGGCGGCTGGCGGGCGTCGACATCGTCGACTCCACCGGGCACACCACGCACCACCACAGTCGTCGGCACGGCCGGCCGTCCACGCCGCCCGAGGCGCTGGCCACCGCGCTGACCGGACGGCAGCTGAGCGTGCTCACCCGCAACGACGGGGCCTGGACCGTCCGGGCCCGTGTCGACCTGACCGACCGGGTGGCGACCGCCGACCCGCGGGTGCTGGCGGACCTCGAGGCGGACGCCTCGTGGGTGGCCCGGGCTCCGGGGGAACGGAGCCCGGTGTCCTCGTGGCGGGCCGGCACCTTCGGCCAGCTGGGGGTCCGTGACGTCGGGCTGGTGACCACCGCCGACGGGTCCCCGGTCGAGCGCGACGGGCGGTTGCACCTCACGATGACCCACGCCGGGCCGGGCTTCTTCGACACCGCGCACACCGGGGTCTGGTCGTACGACCCGGAGACGCTGGAGGTGGTGCACCGCGCCGACCTCTACACGCGTCGCGGTGGGCGGGTGCTCGGCGACCACGCCGCCCACCTGGTCCTCGACGGCGACCGCTGGCTGCTGGCCAGCAGCACCTGGGGCGACTTCGACCGCACCTCGGTGGCGATCACGCTGGCCACCTCGACCGACGACCTGCTGCAAGGCGAGCACGTGCTGGACACCATGCCCATCGACCTGCCGACCGCCGAGCTGCCCGGCCGCGTCGTCGGCGCCTGGGACCCGCACCTGACCATGATCGACGGGCACTGGCACCTGGCGTTCGTGGCCGCCCGCAGGTTCTTCGACTTCTACCCCGCCCTGGCCCGGGCCGCCGCGCCCGGCCGCCTCGACGGCTGGGAGCTCCTCGGTGCGGCGACCGACCGTCACGGCACCGAGGGCCCGCAGCTGCGCCGGCTCGACGGCAGCTGGCGGCTGGTCGCCAGCGACGGTCGCGGAAACAGGCGAGGGCTGCGGGAGCGGTTCCCGGTGTTCGACCTCGCGATGGCAGAGATCGGCGTGCTGGACGCGCCGTACCCCTCCAACATCCCGTGGCCGACGCTCCTCGAACGGGACGGCGCGTGGACCATGCTCACCTTCGACGGCACGCCGTACGGCGGCGGCGTCTCGGGCTACGGCACCCACGGCGACCTGGTCGTGCTGCGCACCGGACACACCCACGCCGCGTCCAACCGGCTCGGGCCGGTCCTGCCCGGGGGCTAGCGCGGCGAAGGGGCCGCCCGGCTCGTCCGAGGACGCGGTCGGGGCGGCTCCTTCACCGAGTAGGGCTCACTTCGATCCGTCTGCTTCCAGCAGGTCACGGACCTCCGACTCACGGAAACGGCGATGCCCCCCGAGAGTGCGGATCGACCCGATCTTGCCGGCCTTGGCCCAGCGAGTGACCGTCTTGGGGTCCACGCGGAACAGGGCAGCGACCTCGGACGGCGTGAGCAGGTTCTCTGCCTCGTCGATACGCGGGTTCATCTGATGCGGCTCCTCTGAAGATCCGCCCGGGGGCTCCGGGCGGGGTTCGGTTTCGACGCGGACCCCTCCCCCTCCTAGGCTGGGAGAGAGAACACCGCGCCACCCATGCGGGATCTCACCAAACAGGACAAATGATGCCACAACCAGTTGGCTGATACAGAGAAAGGTCGCCACCGTGACCGGGTTCCCGTCCGAGCTGCTCGAGACCGAGCACGAGCAAGTCGTCTTCTGCCACGACCAGGAGAGTGGACTGAAGGCGATCATCGCCCTGCACTCCACCGCCCTGGGCCCCGGGCTGGGCGGCACCCGCTTCTACCCGTACGCCTCCACCGCGGACGCGGTGACCGACGTCCTCAACCTCTCGCGCGGCATGAGCTACAAGAACGCGCTGGCGGGGCTGGACCTGGGCGGCGGCAAGGCGGTGATCATCGGCGACCCGACGACCGACAAGACCGAGGCGCTGCTGCGTGCCTACGGCCGCTTCGTGCAGTCGCTGAACGGTCGCTACTACACCGCCTGCGACGTCGGCACGTTCTCGGAGGACATGGACCAGATCGCCCGGGAGTGTTCGTTCGTCACCGGCCGCACCGTGGCCCACGGCGGCGCGGGCGACAGCTCGGTGCTCACGGCGTACGGCACCTTCGAGGGCATGCGCGCGGCGGCCGAGGCCGTCTGGGGCGCCCCGACGCTGGCCGGCCGGACCGTCGGCGTCGCCGGCATCGGCAAGGTCGGCCGCCATCTCGTGCGGCACCTGATCGAGGACGGCGCGACCGTCGTCGTCACGGACGTCTGGGCTCCCGCGCTCGAGAGGATCCGCGACGAGTTCCCCCAGGTCGGCGTGGCCGAGACCACCGAGGCCCTGGTCGCCTCGGAGCTCGACGTCTACGCGCCGTGCGCCCTCGGCGGCGCGATCACCGACGCGGTGGTCGAGGTGCTCAACGCGAAGATCATCTGCGGTGCTGCCAACAACCAGCTCTCCCACCCCGGCATCGAGAAGCAGCTGGCGGACCGCGGCATCCTCTACGCGCCCGACTACTGCGTGAACTCCGGCGGCGTGATCCAGGTCGCCGACGAGCTCGAGGGCTTCAGCTTCGAGCGGGCGCAGCAGCGCGCCTCGGGGATCTTCGAGACCACCCGGTCGGTGTTCGAGATGGCCCGCGCCGACGGCGTACCCCCGGCGATCGCCGCCGACCGGCTCGCCGAGCGGCGGATGCGTGAGGTCGGACGGCTGCGCGGGCTCTGGCTCGACGGCCGCTGAGCGCTCGGGCGCGTTCCCGTGCGGGGCCACTACCGCGCAATTGTTGGGCAGTTGCCCTCCCGTCGACGTTCCGGGGGCCATAACCGCACAATTGCGCGGTTGTGGCCCTCACCACGGCGCCTCGACGGCTCGGGCGTCGACACGACCCGACAGACGACCGTCAGAGGCAGGGGGCGAGGATCAGTCGCGCCGGGGCTGCGAGTAGTCCGACCACTTGTCGAGCTCCTCGTCGGGCACCGGCTCGCTGGTGTCAGTTTGTGGCGGTTCGCCGTGCAGCTCGCTGGCAAGTGCCCCGAAGTCCGTTTCGTGCGTGCGGTACTTCAGGTCACGGGCGACCTTGGTCTGCTTGGCTTTTGCTCGGCCGCGTCCCACAGGAACGACCCCCTCGCGCGCTTGGCCGGGGCCTGACGGTGTGTGGACCGTGGCTCCCGGGCTTATTTGTCTGGTCTCGTGAGGGCAACGCTACCTGTTCCCTGGCTGTTCCCGCACACCCGGCCCACTGTATTTCGCGCTCAGCGGACGAAACCAGGACGAATCGTCACCACCCCGGGTGCTGACCGACCAGCTCGACGGACCCGTCGCCACCGCCGACCGCGCCCGCGACCCACGCGTGGACGCCGTACCGAGCCAGAACGGCGACGGCCCGGTCCGCGTCGTCGGGATCGGTCAGCGCGACCATCCCGACCCCGCAGTTGAGGGTCTGTTCCAGGTCCGGCTGGGGCACGGCGCCGACCCGGCGCACCAGGTCGAAGACCGGCTGCGGGGTCCACGTGGACCGCTCGACGGTGGCGCTCAGCTCCTCGGGCAGCACCCGGGCCAGGTTGGCCGCGAGGCCACCGCCGGTGATGTGGGACATCGCGTGCGTGCCGGTCTCCCTCGCGAGCGCCAGGCAGGCCTTGGCGTAGATCCGGGTCGGCTCGAGCAGCTCCTCGCCCAGCGTCCGGCCCAGCTCGTCGACGTGCCGGTCCAGCGACCAGCCCGCACCACCCGACTCCGGCGACGACAGCAGCACGTGCCGGACCAGGGAGTAGCCGTTGGAGTGCAGCCCCGAGGCCTCCATCGCGATCACCGCGTCGCCCGGTCGCACCCGTCCAGGACCGAGCAGGTCGGCGGCCTCCACGACACCGGTGGTCGACCCGGCCACGTCGTACTCGTCGGGCTCGAGCAGGCCCGGGTGCTCGGCAGTCTCGCCGCCGATCAGCGCGCAGCCGGCCTCGACGCACCCCTCGGCGATGCCCTTGACGATCGCGGCGATCCGCTCGGGGACGACCCGGCCGGTCGCGATGTAGTCGGTGAGGAACAGCGGCTCGGCACCGCACACCACCAGGTCGTCGACCAGCATCCCGACCAGGTCGAACCCGATCGTGTCGTGCTTGTCGAGGGCCTGCGCGATCGCCACCTTGGTGCCGACCCCATCGGCGGAGCTGGCCAGCAACGGCCGGGTGTAGGACTTCAGGGCGCTGGCGTCGAACAGCCCCGCGAAGCCGCCGATGCCCCCGATCATCTCGGGCCGCCGGGCCTTCTCGACCCAGCCCTTCATCAGCTCCACGGCCCGGTCGCCCGCGTCGATCGAGACGCCCGCGGCAGCGTAGGCCGTCGTCGTGGTGCCCGTGGGGGCTTCGGTCGGGTGGGTCACGGACACTCCTGGTTCGGGGGTGGGATCAGGGACGGTGCAGGGCGTCCGAGGCGCCGCCACCGCTGAGCACGGTGGTCAGCCCGTCGATCTCGATCGGCAGCGGGGTCTCGAGGAGGTTCTTGCCGAGCAGCTCCGCCTCCGGCAGCGGCACCGGGTAGACCCCGTCGAAGCAGGCACGGCAGAGGTTGTCCATCGGCACGTTGGTGGCCTCGACCAGCTGCTCCAGCGAGATGTAGGCGAGCGAGTCGGCGTCGATCGAGCGCCGGATCTCGTCGTTCTCCAGACCGTTGGCGATCAGCTCCGCGCGGGTGGCGAAGTCGATGCCGTAGAAGCACGGCCACTTCACCGGCGGCGAGGAGATCCGGACGTGCACCTCGCGGGCGCCGGCCTCACGGAGCATCCGGATCAGGGCCCGCTGGGTGTTGCCGCGCACGATCGAGTCGTCGACGACGACCAGCTTCTTGCCCTCGATGATGTCGCGGAGCGGGTTCAGCTTGAGGCGGATGCCGAGCTGGCGGATGGTCTGGCTCGGCTGGATGAACGTCCGGCCGACGTAGGAGTTCTTGACCAGGCCCACGCCGTAGGGGATGCCGGACTCCTCGGCGTACCCGATCGCGGCCGGGGTGCCGGACTCCGGCACCGGGATCACCAGGTCGGCGTCGGCCGGGAAGTCGCGGGCCAGCCGGCGGCCGATCTCGACGCGGACGCTGTGCACCCGCTGGCCGGTGATGAGCGTGTCCGGGCGGGCGAGGTAGACGAACTCGAAGAGGCAGTGCTTGGGCGCGGGCTCGGCGAAGGCGCGTGAGCGCAGCCCGTCGGCGTCGATGACGACCATCTCGCCCGGCTCGACCTCGCGGATGTACGACGCCCCGACGATGTCGAGCGCGGCCGTCTCGGAGGCGACCACCCAGCCCCGCTCGAGGCGTCCCAGCACGAGCGGCCGGATGCCCTGCGGGTCCCGGGCGGCGTAGAGCGTGTCCTCGTCCATCCAGACGAAGGAGAAGGCGCCTCGGACCTTCGGCAGCAGCTCCATCGCCTTCTCCTCGACGGTGCTGTCGGGGTGGTGGGCGAGCAGCGCGGTGACCACCCCGGTGTCGTTGGTGACCGACTCGGGCAGGCGCACGTGCAGGTCGAGCTCGCCGTGGAGACCGGCCAGGTCGCTGACCATCGCGGCCAGCTCCGAGGTGTTGGTCAGGTTGCCGTTGTGGGCCAGCGCGATCGAGCCGCCCGCGGTCGGGTAGAAGGTCGGCTGGGCGTTGTGCCAGGTGCTCGCGCCGGTCGTCGAGTAGCGCGCGTGGCCGATGGACAGGAAGCCCTTGAGCGCCTCCAGCGTCGACTCGTCGAAGACCTGCGAGACCAGGCCCATGTCCTTGTAGACCAGGATCTGGCGGCCGTTGCTGACCGCGATGCCGGCCGACTCCTGGCCGCGGTGCTGCAGCGCGTAGAGGCCGAAGTAGGTGAGCTTGGCGACGTCCTCACCGGGCGCCCACACGCCGAACACGCCACAGGCGTCCTGCGGCCCCTGGTCCTGCGGGTCGAGGGCGGTGGTGAGACGGCCGTCGCCACCTCTGCGGGTGCTGCCGGACGGTGTGCTGCTGGACTGGGGCACGGGGTGAGTCTAGGGGTGTGGGCCCGATCGGACGATTCAGGCAGTGACACTACCCGTTCCGTGAACACGGGACGTCTAGTCCGTCACAATGAGTGTCGGGGACGGGTAGCCTGACACGGCCGACCTCGGGGAGAGACAACGTGATGTTCGAAGAGAGTCCAGACACGGGCCTCCGACTCGACGAGATCATGTCCGGCGCATGGTCACAGGCCGAGTTGGTGGACGCGCTGCAGGAGATCGCCGACGGCGTCTACGGCGTCGTCGGCTTCGGCGTTGCCGCGATCTCCGTGCTCCGCGACAACGACGAGCTCGAGATCGTCGCCGTCTCCGGCAACGCGGACGCCCGCGAGGAGCTGCTCGGCAAGCGTCGCGCCCTCGCCACCCTCGAGGCCGACATCGCGATGGCCGACTGGTGGGGTCCCCTCTGCTTCGTCCCCGAGGAGCGCGTGGTCGACCGCCTGGAGGACCCGGGCTGGGTCCCCGACGTCACCCCCGTCGACGATGCCAACGCCTGGAAGCCGCTCGACTTCCTCTTCTCCCCGCTCCGTGACGACGTGGGCGACCCCGTGGGCGTGCTCGCCGTGGACCTCCCCGCCGACGGCCTGCGTCCCGATGCGGACCGCCAGGGCCTCCTCCAGCGGTACGCCGAGTACTCCGCCAAGGCGGTCAACGCGCTGCTCGCCCGGGAGCGGCTGACCGAGCGGCTGCGCCTGGCCGAGACCGCGCGCTCGATCGTGCGGACCGCCTCCGCCCAGCTGAAGCTCGACCGGATCCTGGCCGACTGTCAGGGCGCGATCGTGGAGGGCTTCGGCGCCTACGGCCTGTGGATCCAGACCTTCGACGACCTCGACGGCCAGGAGCACGGCGTCGTCTTCTCCAGCGGCGGGGGCGAGCCGGTCCCCCTCGACAGCGGCCTGATCGACCTCGCCCAGGCGTCGGCGCGGGCCCTGTGGGACGCCCAGCGGGTCACCATCACCAGCCGCCGCCGGCCACCCGCCGCCCACGACCCCATGACCGGAGACGAGCGCAACAGGATGTTGGAATTCCTCGACGCGGTCAACATCGGCTCGGTTCTGTTCGTGCCGTTGGGCGCCGGGCCCGAGTGCCTGGGCTGCCTCGCGCTGACCCGGGCCGAGGGCGACCCCGAGTGGACCCAGGTCGAGGCCGACGCGGCCCTCGACATCGGTCACGACCTCGGCCGGGCGGTCCTGAACGCCCGCCTCTTCGAGCGCGAGAAGAAGCTGCTCGACGAGATGCGCGAGCTCGACAGCTACAAGTCGCAGCTGATCAAGACCGTCTCCCACGAGTTCAAGAACCCGCTCACCTCGATCGTCGGCCACCTCGAGCTGCTCGAGTCCGTCGACCTGGACCCCATGGAGGGCAGGTCGCTGGAGGTCATCGCCCGCAACACCGGCCGCCTGCAGCGCCTGGTCGCCGACATGCTGGTCCTGTCCACCGTCGGCGACCCCAACCGCCCCCTGGAGGCCAAGCCGATCGACCTGCGCGACGTGATCGACGACGTCAACGAGCTCGTCGGCGTCCAGGCCGAGGCCAAGGCGATCAAGATCGCCGTGGACGCCCCCAACGAGCCGGTCTGCGCAGCGGGCGAGCGCGACGAGATCGAGCGCCTCTGCGTCAACCTGATCAGCAACGCCGTGAAGTACTCCCCCGAGGACTCCGAGGTCTCGGTGCGTCTCGAACGGCGCGCGGACACCGTGGTCCTCTCGGTCACCGACCAGGGCCTGGGCATCTCCAGGACCGACCAGGTGCGCCTGTTCGACGAGTTCTTCCGCTCCAGCAACCCCGAGGCCACCCAACGCCCCGGAACGGGGCTGGGCCTCGCGATCGTCAAGCGCATCGTCGACCGCCACGCGGGCCAGATCACCGTCCGCTCAGAGATCGGCGAGGGCAGCACCTTCGAGGTCACCCTGCCCGCGAGCGACTGACGCGGACGCGGACCTCAGAGGTTCTGCAGCAGCAGCGTCTCCGCGACGCACACCCGCTCGAACTCCGCGAGGTGCAGGCCCTCGTTGGCGCCGTGGGCGCGGGTGTCGGGGTCCTCGACCCCGGTCACCAGCACGCTGGCCTGCGGGAACGCCTCCAGGAAGGCGGCGATGAACGGGATCGACCCGCCCACGCCCATGTCGACCGGCGCGGTGCCGTCCCAGGCCTGCCGGAACGCGTCGCGCGCCACGTCGTACGCCGGGCCGGTCGCGTCGATGGCGATCGGCTCGCCGGTGTCCACGATCGTGATGGTGAGCTCGGCGCCCCAGGGCAGGTGCTCGTGGAGGTGCGCGCGCAGGCAGGCCACCGCGTTGTCGGTGGTGTCGCCGGGCGCGATCCGCAGGGAGATGCGGGCTCGTGCCGCGGCCACCAGGGTGTTGCTGGCCCCCGCGACCTTGGGCGCGTCGAGTCCGGTGATGCTCAGCGACGGCTTGGTCCACAGGCGCTCGACGACCGAGTCGGAGCCGATCCAGGCGACGCCGGGGACCGCGCCGGACTCCGCCCGCAGCCGCTCCTCGGGGTACTCCACCTCAGCAGCCGGACCGGAGTGCAGGCCGGCGACCGCGACGTTGCCCGCGTCGTCGTGCAGGCTCGCGATCAGTCGGCTGATGGTCATCAGGGCGTCGGGCACGAGCCCGCCCCACATGCCGGAGTGCACCGCATGGGTGAGCGTGCGGACCTCGATGTCGGCGCGGACCAACCCGCGGAGGCTGGTGGTCAGCGCCGGGACGCCGATGTCCCAGTTGCCGGAGTCCGCGATGACGATGACATCGGCCTCCAGCTCGGACCTGTACTCCTCGAGGAACGCCTCGAGCGAGTCCGAGCCGACCTCCTCCTCGCCCTCGATGAACAGGGTGACGCCGACCGGCAGGTCGTCGCCCAGGGCGCGGATCGCGGCGAGGTGGGCGACGATGCCGGCCTTGTCGTCGGCGGCCCCGCGACCGTAGAGGCGGTCACCGCGCTCGGTCGGCTCGAACGGCGGCGAGTCCCAGTCGGCATGGTCGTTCTCGGGCTGCACGTCGTGGTGGGCGTAGAGCAGCACCGTGCGCGAGCCGGGCGGCCCGGCCTTCTTGGCCACCACCGCGGGGGCACCCCCGTCGGCGCTGAGGATCTGGACGTCGAAGCCCTCGGCGGCGAACAGGTCGCGCACCGCCTCGGCGCTGCGCTGCACCTCGCCGGCCCGCTCGGGGTCCGCGCTCACGGACTCGATCCGGACCAGGTCCTCGAGGTCCTTGCGGAGGGCGGGCATGATCTCGCGCACGCGCGCGCGCAGCTCCTCGGTGCTCATGCGGGCGACCCTAGCGAGGGGCCGAGCTCAGGTCAGCGGGAGGTACGCCGCGAGGTCGGCGCGCTCCCCGGATGCCCGGACCCTGCCGGACGCCTCTGCCTCCGGCCAGGAGAGCTCGCCGGTGGCCAGGAAGATCCACGTCTCGGCATCGGTCTCGACCACCGCCGGCGGCGTGCCGCGGGTGTGGCGCACGCCCGGGATCACCTGCACGGCGGCGTACGGCGGCACCCTGACCTCGACGGAGTTGCCCGGCGCTCGCTCGCTCAGCACGGCGAGGAAGTGCTTGGTGAGCAGCCGCAGGTCGGGCCGCTGCGCCCCGAACCCGCGCAACCGTGACAGGGCGTCGGCCACCTCGGCCGGGTCCGCGGGACGCAGGCGGGCGGGACTCATCTGCGGGCTACTCGCTGGGGCTCGCGCTGGGCGAGCCGCTCGGCTGGCCGCAGGCACCCTGGGTGTAGGTCAGGAGCTGCTCCACCGAGGTGTTCTGGTCGTCGGTGATGTTCTTCTCGATCTCCTCGTTGGAGTCGTACTCGCCCACCAGCTCCAGCACGACGTCGTAGCCCTGACCGGCCTCCTCGGGCGCGTCCTCCGGCAGGCCCGTGGACTCGAGGGAGTCGGCCGCCTTCTGCACGGCCGCCCAGTCGGTCCCACCGGCGGCTTGCGAGAACTCGGTGATCGCGGCGCAGAAGTCCTCGGTGCTGGAGGCCGTCTTGCGCTCCGGCTCCTTCGAGGCGTCGTCCTTGGAGTCGTCACCACAGCCGGCGGCGAGGACGAGCAGGATCAGGGCAGCGGCAACAGACTTCATATGGCACAACCTAACCGGCGGCCCGAGCGAACCGATCCGCGGTGCGGGCCAGCAGGGCCGTGAGCTCGGGAGGCGACTCGACCTCGAAGTCGGCCTCGACCTCGGCCAGCACCATCACCGGCCACTGCAGCGAGTCGACGTTCATCGTGAGCACGCAGCCACCCGCGACCGGCTCCACGCTCCCCCAGTGGCCCACCGCCCGGGCGACCACCTCCGGCTCGGTCGCGAACCGCACGCGCACGGCGTACCGCTGCGGCATCCGGCGGATGCCGGCCTGGACGAAGCTGAGCGCGTCCTCGGCCGGCAGCTCTCGCGGCCGGAACCGCTGCCCCGTCGTGGCCGCGCCGGAGATCCGGTCGACGCGGAACGAGCGCCAGTCCTGCCGGTCGCGGTCGTAGGCGACGAGGTACCACCGGCGACCGAGCGAGACCAGCCGGTGCGGCTCCACCCGGCGGTCGGTGGGCTCCGCGTCGCGAGCGGCGTAGCGAAAGGTGAGCGGCTCGTCGTCGCGGCAGGCCTGGGCCAGGGTCGTGAGCACGGTCGCGTCGACGCTGGGACCACCGCCCCAGACCAGGTTCTCGGTCTGGGACCGCAGCGCGTCCATCTGTCGCCGGAGCCGGGGCGGCATCAGCGCGATCACCTTGGTCAGCGCCTGCACCGACGTCTCCTCCATGCCGCTCACCGAGCCGGCAGCGGCGGTGCGCAGGCCGACGGCGATCGCGACCGCCTCCTCGTCCTCGAGGAGCAGCGGTGGCAGTGAGCCGCCCGCGCGCAGCTGGTAGCCACCGGCGAGGCCGCGGACCGCGTCGACGGCGTACCCGAGCTCGCGCAGCCGGTCGATGTCGCGGCGCAGGGTGCGGGGGCTGACCTCGAGCCGCTCCGAGAGCTCCGGGCCCGGCCAGTAGCGGTGGGTCTGCAGCAGGGAGAGCAGCCGCAGCATGCGGGCGCTGGTGTTCATGCGACTCAGAATATTCCACATTGCGGTCAGGAACTGGCCTGAATCCTTCCTAGCGTGGTTGTCATGAACGAACGCACCCATCAGTCAGGTCCGGTGATCCGGACGCAGGGGCTCACGAAGTCCTTCACGCGACACAACAAGACCGTCGAGGCGGTCCGCGGCCTCGACCTGGAGGTCGGCCCCGGCGAGCTGGTCGCCTTCCTCGGCCCGAACGGCGCCGGCAAGTCGACGACCCTGCGGATGCTGACCACGCTGGTCCCGCCGACGGCGGGCTCCGCCGAGGTGGCGGGGCACGACGTCGTGCGCGAGCGCGCCCAGGTGCGGCGCAGCATCGGGTACGTCGGCCAGGGCAACGCCGCCGGCCACACCCAGCGGGGGCGGGACGAGCTGGTCAGCCAGGCGCGGGCCTTCGGCATGTCGCGGGCGGAGTCGCGGCGGCGGGCGGACGAGCTGCTCGAGGTCTTCGACCTGACCGAGCACGCCGGCCGTCCGGTCTCGACGCTCTCGGGCGGCCAGCGTCGCCGTCTCGACGTGGCGATCGGCCTGGTGCACACGCCCCGGCTGCTCTTCCTCGACGAGCCCTCGACCGGGCTGGACCCGCAGAACCGGGCCAACCTGCAGGAGCAGATCAGGCGGCTGCACGCGGAGCAGGGCACCACCATCGTGCTGACCACGCACTACCTCGAGGAGGCGGACGCGATCGCCGACCGGGTGGTCGTCATCGACCATGGCCTGGTCATCGCCGACGACACGGCCACGGGGCTGAAGTCTCGGCTGGGCGACCTGCTCACCCTCGGCTTCGCCGACGAGCCGCAGGCGATCGCCGCCGCCGGCCTGGCGGTGGCCCGGCTGGCCGCCTCGGCGGTCATCGGCCGGTCGGGGACGACCGTGACGCTCCGCGCCGTTCGCGGCGTGGAGATCGCGCCTCGCCTCGTGCAGGACCTCGCGGCGCTCGGCGCACCCGTGCAGCGGATGGAGGTGGCCGGCCCCACCCTCGACGACGTCTTCCTGGACCTGACCGGCCGCAGCCTGCGCGAGAGCAACGAGACCGCCGAACCGAGCGACACCGCCCGGACCGAGACCGAAGGAGTGGCGGCATGACCACGCTGATCGAGACCCAGGACCCGACCCGACGGACCGCACCGCGGCGTACCCCCGACCTCGGGACGCCCGGCTTCCTCGCGGACACGTGGAACGTGATGGTCCGCGAGCTGAAGCCGGTCTTCCGTGAGCCCGCGTCCGTGCTGTTCGCGATGGTCCAGCCGCTGGTGTTCCTCGGGCTGTTCGCGCCGCTGCTGCCGACGCTCGAGCAGGGCTCGGCCCTCCAGTGGTTCGTGCCCGGCATCATCGCGATGACGGCCCTGATGGGGGCGTCGTTCACCGGCGCGAACCTCACGCAGGAGATCGTCACCGGCTCTCACGAGCGGCTGCTGGTCTCCCCGCTGAGCCGCTCGTCGCTGCTGGTGGGCCGGGCCCTCAAGGAGGTGGTCCCGTTGCTCATGCAGACGGCGATCATCCTGGTCGTCGTGACGCCGTTCAGCTTCGACCTGCATCCCGCCGGCGTGCTGGTCGGCGTCGTGATCCTGGCACTGTTCAGCATCGGGGTGGGAGCGCTGTCGTTCGCCCTCGCGCTGGCCTCCCAGGGCCAGGAGTGGCTGTTCTGGACGGTGCAGCAGACGGCGATCTTCCCGGTGCTGCTGCTGGCCGGTGTGCTGCTGCCGCTGGACGGAGCACCGGGCTGGCTGCGGACCGCGGCCGACCTCAACCCGCTGACCTATGTCGTCGAGGCCGAGCGGGCGCTGTTCGCGGGGTCCTTCGCGGCCGACACCGTGACCTACGGGTTCCTCGGCGCCGGGGTCGTGGCCGCGGTCGGCCTGGTGGTCGGGCTGCGGGCGATGAACCGCTCCAGCTGAGTCAGCGACGGCGGGCGACCAGCACCGAGTCGCGGACCGTGACGGGCTCGCACTCGGGGCCGGGCTCCTCGCGGGACCGCACCTCGGTGCGGAGGTCCCAGGCGTCGGGGTCGAGGCCGGACAGCAGGGCGTCGGGCGCGAACAGGATGTCGTCGAGCGACCAGCGCAGACCCGTCTCGAGGTCACTGGGGTGGTGGCCGACGACGAGGAGGGTGCCGCCCGGCGCGACCGCCTCGCCGAGCCGGCGGACCAGGTCGGGCATCGCGCCGTCGGACAGGT
Source organism: uncultured Actinomycetota bacterium (assembly GCA_963767955.1). Classification (GTDB taxonomy): domain Bacteria; phylum Actinomycetota; class Actinomycetes; order Propionibacteriales; family Nocardioidaceae; genus Nocardioides. The sequence continues at coordinate 2,660,342 of CAVYGA010000003.1, forward strand.
GGATGAACTGCGAGCTGACCAGGTCCCACTGCTCACCGTCCGCCTGCCAGGTCCGGGCGTCGGCCTGCCGCCACTCGGTGCGGTCGGCCACCCCGGCCTCGGCGGCCAGCGCGGCGCACCGGTCCAGAGCCACCGCCGAGAAGTCCGTCCCGGTCACCCGCCAGCCGCGGCCCGCGAGCCAGACCGCGTCGACGCCCTCACCGCAACCGACGTCGAGGGCGGTGCCGGGCCTCAGGTCCTCGGTCTCGGTGACCACCTGGCGGTTGGGGTTGCGGCTGAACAGGGCCTGGTGACCGCGGTAGCGCTCGTCCCACGCGGGCTGCTCGAACAGGGCGCGGATCTCGTCCTCGGTGAGGGAGGAGGTGTCGGGACCGTGCCCGCTGCCGTGGTCGTGCTTCTCGCTCGTCATGGTCGGAGTCTCCGATCTCGCCGGCCAGTGTGGCAAGCGAAGTTGCCGGAACAGCAAGTCCGGACTCAGGCCAGCTCGTCGAGCAGGGCCAGCGTCGTCGTCCAGGCCTCCGAGGCGGGGTCGATCACCACGAAGTGGTCACCGTCGACCTCGGTCAGCCGGGCGTCGGCCCCCGCGGCGACCGCGGCGTCGACGTAGTCCCGTGACTGGCTCAGCGGCACCACGTCGTCGGTCGTGCCGTGGACGCAGCGCACCGGCACGTCGAGCGGCAGCTGGCGCCGCGGGTCGACCCGGTCGTAGCCCTCGCCGGGCGCCGACCCGACGAACGCGCCGACCGCGCCACCACCCAGGTCGTCGTCGTAGCCGGCCCCGAGGTCGAGCACCCCGGCCTGGGAGATCGCCGCGGTCACCCTGACCCGCTCGGGTCGCCACGCCGCGAAGCGTCCGCGTGCCGCGGCCCACACGGCGAGGTGACCGCCCGCGGAGTGGCCGAGCGTGATCACGCGCGTGGTGTCGACCTCGTCGACGTCGGCCAGCACGTCGATCGCGGCGGCGACGTCGTCGAGGGTCTGCGGGACGCCCCCGCCGTCGCCGACCCGGCGGTACTCCACGTTGACCGCGGTCCAGCCCTCCTCGACCAGGCCGGCTGCCAGCGGGCGGCCGAGCGAGGCGTCGTACTCCGCCTTCCAGAAGCCGCCGTGGATCACCACGACGGTCCCGCGGGAGGTGCCGTCGGGCCGTGAGATCTCGACGTACTGGCTGGGGTCGTCTCCATAGCTGATCCGCTCGTCGCGCATCGGGCCCTCCTGCGTCGGTTCGTCACGGGCGCACCCGGCCATCGCCACCAGCCCGGTCAGGCCGGTGGTCGCGAGGAAGGTCCGGCGGTGCATGGTCGCCATTGCAGCAGACCGGTCCTGGTCACCGGCGACCGCGCAGCCGCTACCGTGGGCTCGTGGGGGCCATCGAAACCGCGGGGCTGACCAAGCGCTACCCGCGTGTCACCGCCCTCGAGGACCTGACGGTCACCGTCGGTGACGGCGTCACCGGGCTGGTCGGCGCGAACGGCGCCGGCAAGTCCACCCTGATCAAGATCCTGCTCGGGCTGATCCCGGCGAGCAGCGGGACCGCCCATGTGCTGGGGCACGACGTGGCCAGCCAGGGCAGGGCGATCCGCTCGCTCGTGGGCTACATGCCCGAGCACGACTGTCTCCCCGCCGACGTGTCCGCGAGCGACCTGGTCGTGCACCTCGGTCAGATGTCGGGACTGCCCTATCCCGCGGCCCGCGAGCGCGCCTCCGACGTGCTGCGGCACGTGGGCCTGGCCGAGGAGCGCTACCGCCCGATCGGCGGCTACTCGACGGGCATGAAGCAGCGGGCCAAGCTGGCCCAGGCGCTGGTCCACGACCCCCGCCTGGTGCTCCTGGACGAGCCGACCAACGGGCTCGATCCCGCCTCGCGTGACGACATGCTGGCGCTGGTGCGGCGCATCGGCACCGAGTTCGGCATCGCGGTGCTCGTGACCTCCCACCTGCTCGGCGAGCTGGAGCGGATCAGCGACCACGTGGTCGTCCTCGACAGCGGGCGGCTGCTCCGCTCGTCGGCGACGACGGACTTCATGCACCGGACCGGCACCCTGCTGGTCGAGGTGCAGGGGCGCCCCGACGCCGACCGGTTGCTCGGCCAGGCGCTGGTGGAGGCCGGGCTGCGCGCCACCCCCGCCGACGGCCGGATGGTCGAGGTCGAGATGAGCGACGACACGACGCGTGACCTGGTCCGCGACCTCACCGTCGACCTCGGGCTCGGCCTGGTGCGGATGCAGGAACGGCACCACCGCATCGAGGACGTGTTCCGCGAGGGAGGTGCCGGCAGTGTCCAGCCCGCCTGAGCGCCGGCCCACCGGGGTCATCCACGACATCGGCTACCGGCCGTACGCCGGGCCGCGGCTCGGCGACGGCGCCGTCGCCTGGGCCTTCTTCGTGACCGGGCTGCGCAACTGCTTCGGTCTCGGCAGGTCCGGCCGGTCGAAGATCCTGCCGATGAGCCTGCTCGCGATGATGCTGCTGCCGGCGCTGATCCTGGTCGGGGTGCTGGTGCAGGCCAAGGACCTCCTCGGCCTCGACCAGCAGATCGTGGCCTACTCCACCTACCCGATCACGACCCAGCTGCTGATCTCGGTGTTCGTCGCCTCGCAGGCGCCGGCCCTGGTCTCGCGCGACCTCCGCTTCCGCACCATCACCCTGTACCTCGCCCGCCCGGGCCGGCGGACGACGTACGTCCTGGTCCGGCTGGCCTCGCTGACGGCGGCGACGTTCCTCCTCATCGCCGCGCCGCTGCTGCTGATGTACGTCGGCGGGCTGCTGGCGGACCTGCCCGTCGCCCGCGAGACCGGGCGGTTCGCCGAGGCGCTGGTCGGTGCGCTGCTGCTGGCCGCCTGTCTGGCGTGCACGGCGGCCCTGGTCGCGGCCCTGACGATCCGGCGAGGTCTGGCGGTGACGGCGGTGATCGTGCTGCTGGTGGTCAGCTACACCGTGGTGTCGACCGTCCAGGGCATCGCGCTGAGCACGGACCACGAGACGGTCGGGGAGATCGCGGGCGTGTTCTCGCCGTACACCCTGATCAACGGGGTGCAGGTCTTCCTCTTCGACGTGCCCGACGCCACCCCCACGCCGCCGGCCGGCACCGGGATGGGGCTGTTCTCCCTGGCCGCCACCGCGCTGACCGTCCTCGGCGCGATCGGCGCGATGCTGCTGCGCTACCGGAGGGTCGAAGGATGAGCACCCTCCGGCTCGAGAACGTGTCGCGGTGGTACCACAACGTCGTGGCGGTCAACGACGTCTCGATGACGATCGGCCCGGGCGTGACCGGGCTGCTCGGACCGAACGGCGCCGGCAAGTCCACGCTGATCGCCCTGATGTCCGGCTTCCTGGCCCCCTCCGCGGGCACGGTCACCCTGGACGAGGAGCCCTTGTGGCGCAACGCGGAGGTCTATCGGCGGATCGGGCTGGTGCCGGAGCGCGAGGCGCTGTTCGACTACCTCACCGGGCGGCAGTTCGTGGTGGCCAACGCCGAGCTGCACGGTCTCGGGGACCCGGGGGCGGCGGCGCAGGCGTCGATCGCGCTGGTGGAGATGACCGACGCGCAGGACCGGGTGATCTCGACGTACTCGAAGGGCATGCGGCAGCGGATCAAGATGGCCTCCTCGCTGGTCCACGAACCGGCGGTGCTGCTGCTGGACGAGCCGTTCAACGGCATGGACCCGCGCCAGCGGATGCACCTGATGGACCTGCTGCGCCGGATGGGCGGCGAGGGCCGCACCGTCCTCTTCAGCTCCCACATCCTGGAGGAGGTCGAGCAGGTGGCCCGCCAGATCGAGGTCGTGGTCGCGGGGCGGCACGCGGCCTCGGGCGACTTCGGAGCGATCCGGCGGTTGATGACCGACCGGCCCAACCGGTTCGTGCTGCGCACCGCTGACGACCGCCGGATGGCCTCGGTGCTGCTGACCGACTCGTCGGTCCGCGGCGTCCGGCTCCGGTCGGAGGGCGGGATCGAGGTCGAGGCCTCCGACTTCGGCCGGTTCAGCGAGGTGCTGCCGAGGCTGGCCCGCGAGCACGGCGTCCGGCTGCTGGAGGTCACCCCGACCGACGAGTCGCTGGAGAGCGTCTTCGCCTACCTGGTGTCGGCATGAGCACGCAGGCGACACGCACGATCGTGCGGCTCGGCGTGCGGAGCGTGTTCGGACGCCGTCGCGGCGTGCTGCTGTTCCTGCTGCCGCTGGTGCTGGTCGGGTTGGCGGTGCTGATCCGGGTCCTCGTCGGGGAGGATCTCGAGGCCGCCAGCACCATGTTGTACCGCCTCGGTCTGGGGGTGATCGTGCCCCTGGTCGCGCTGCTGGCGACCTCCGGCGTGCTCGCCCCGGAGATCGACGACGGGTCGATCTCCTACCTGCTCGCCAAGCCGATCTCCCGGCACACCATCGTGGCCGGCAAGCTCCTCGTCGCCGGGGCGTGCGTGGTCGTGTTCGGAGCCCTGCCCCTGCTGGTCTCCGGCCTGGTGCTGATGGCCGAGGAGCCGGTCGTCGGGTTCGCGTTCGCAGTCGGTGCCCTCGCCGGCGGCCTGGCCTACTGCGCCCTCTTCGCGTTGTTGTCGGTGCTGACCCGTCATGCCGTGGTGATCGGACTCGTCTACCTGCTGATCTGGGAGGGCCTGCTCGGCGGGCTGCTCGACGGTGTCCGGTGGCTCAGCATCACCCGCTGGGCCGGCGAGATCACCGACGGCGTGGCCGGCCTGACCCTCGTAGCCGACCTCGGACCGACGTACGCCGTGGTGGCGACCGTCGTCGTGGTCCTCGTCGGCACCTGGCTCACCGGCCGCCGGCTGCGCGGCTTCAACCTCACCGGCGACGAGTAGCTTTTCCGCACCTCCGGGATAGGTCCCTCACGCTTGGGCCACTGTCGGGTCGAAGCGCCCTAAGGTCAGGAAGTTTCCGCGCGTCGGCCGCCGCTGTGCACGTGGACGTGGAGGTGCTTCGAGTCCTGATACGTCCCGAGGTTGGTCAGCACCGACGCGGCGCCGTGCTCCCGCTCGACGTCACGCGCGACCGCCTGCACGACCGCGAGCAGGGCACGCACGTCCGCCTCGTCCTCGGCCGTGATCGTGGTCAGCGAGCCGATGTGTCGCTTGGGGACCACGACGACGTGAACGTCCCAGAACGGTCGGGTGTGGTGGAAGGCCAGCACCCGGTCGTCGTCGTGGACGACCCTCAGCGCCTCGGGATCTGGCAGCGCCACGTCGCAGTAGAAGTCGGTCCCGTCGTACGCAGTCATCGCTCTCCTCCCCTGCGGAATGTCACAACTCCGCAATTGACACGCGGCCGGTCAAGGGTCGCGCGACGCGACCGCCTCAGCCGAGGGCGGCGGGCAGGGTGGCCGCCCAGGCGGACCGGATCTCCGCGACCGGCACGCTGAACTGGCCGTCGACCACGACCGCGTCGCCACCGGTGGTGCCGAGCCGGGCCAGGGGTACGCCGTGCCGGGCGGCGAGGTCGGTGAGCGCGTCCGCGTCGGTGGTGGTGACGATCGCACGGGCCCCGGACTCGGCGTGGAGCCCGAGGAACGGGTCACCGGGAACGGACACCGTGCAGCCGATGCCCCGGTGGAGGGCGGACTCGGCCAGCGCGACCGCGAGGCCGCCGTCGGACAGGTCGTGCGCGCTGGTGAGCAGCCCGACACCCTCGACCAGCAGCGCGGCCAGCGCCCGCTCGGCGGCGAGGTCCACCCGGGGCGGGGTGCCGCCCAGGTGCCCGTGGACGACGTGCGCCCACTCGGAGCCGTCGAGATCCTCACCCGTCGAGCCGAGCAGGAGGATCTGGTCGCCGGCGCCCTCGAAGCCCGACGGCGTCCGGCGCCGGACGTCCTGGATCACGCCGAGCACGGCGACGACCGGGGTCGGCAGGATCGCGGTCTCACCGGTCTGGTTGTAGAGGCTGACGTTGCCGCCGGTCACCGGGATGCCGAGCTCCGAGCAGGCGTCCCTGAGCCCGCGGCAGGCCTCGGAGAACTGCCACATCACGTCCGGGTCCTCGGGCGACCCGAAGTTGAGGCAGTCCGAGATCGCCAGCGGCGTCGCGCCGCCGGTGGCCACGTTGCGGTAGGACTCGGCGAGCGCCAGCTGCGCGCCGGCGTACGGGTCGAGCTTGGCGAACCGGCCGTTGCAGTCGGTCGAGACCGCGACGCCGAGGTGGGTCTCGTCGTCCACGCGGATCATCCCGGAGTCCGACGGCTGTGCCAGCACCGTGTTGCCACGGACGTAGCGGTCGTACTGGTCGGTGATCCAGGACTTGTCGCACAGGTTCGGCGAGGCCATCAGCGTGAGCAGGGTCTCGCGCAGCTCGGCGCCGGAGGCCGGGCGGGGCAGTGCCGCGGCCGAGTCGGCCTGCAGGGCGTCCTGCCAGGTCGGGCGGTCGAAGGGGCGGTGGTACGTCGGGCCGTCGTGCGCCACCGAGCGCGGGGGTACGTCGACGACGCGCTCTCCGTGCCAGTCGATCTGGAGGCGGTCGCCGTCGGTGACCTCGCCGACCACGACGGCCTCGACGTCCCACTTGGCGCAGATCGCCAGGAAGTCCGCGACGTCATCGGGCTCGACGACCGCCATCATCCGCTCCTGCGACTCGCTCATCAGGATCTCCTCCGGCGCGAGCGTCGAGTCGCGCAGCGGCACCCGGTCGAGCTCGACGTGCATGCCGCCGTCGCCCGCGGAGGCCAGCTCCGAGGTGGCGCAGGAGAGCCCGGCGCCGCCGAGGTCCTGGATGCCGGCGACCAGGCCGGCCGCGAAGATCTCGAGGGTGCACTCGATGAGCAGCTTCTCCATGAACGGGTCGCCGACCTGGACGCTGGGCCGCTTGGCCGGGCCGCCTGCGTCGAACGTCTCGGAGGCCAGCACGGAGACGCCGCCGATGCCGTCACCGCCGGTCCGGGCGCCGTACAGGATGACCTGGTTGCCGACCCCGGACGCCTTGGCCAGGTGCAGGTCCTCGTGGCGGAGCACGCCCACGCAGAGCGCGTTCACCAGCGGGTTGCCGGCGTAGGACTCGTCGAAGACCGCCTCGCCGCCGATGTTGGGCAGCCCGAGGCAGTTGCCGTAGCCGCCGACGCCGGCCACGATCCCGGGCAGCACCCGATGGGTGTCGTCGGCGTCCAGCGGGCCGAAGCGCAGCGGGTCCATCACCGCCACCGGGCGGGCACCCATCGCGAGGATGTCGCGGACGATGCCGCCGATGCCGGTCGCCGCGCCCTGGTACGGCTCGACGTACGACGGGTGGTTGTGCGACTCGACCTTGAAGGTGACCGCGTAGCCCTGGCCGATGTCGAGGACCCCGGCGTTCTCGCCGATGCCGGCGAGCAGCCTGCCGACCCCGGCCTCCTGCTCGCCCAGGGTCTGGTTCACGTCGGAGAACTGCTTGAGGTGGACCTTCGAGGACTTGTAGGAGCAGTGCTCACTCCACATGACCGAGTACATCGCCAGCTCCGAGGAGGTCGGGCGGCGACCCAGGATCTCGCGGATCCGGGCGTACTCGTCGGCCTTGAGGCCGAGCTCGGACCACGGCTGCTCGCGGTGCGGGTCCTCGGCGGCGGCGGCGACGGTGTCGAGCAGGGAACGTTCCGGGGCGCTGGTCTCGGGCACGGCGTCAATCTACCGTCGCTCGGCGACCGCCCGGGACCCGGCGTGGAGCGCGGACGGCCGGGTCGGGGCACGGTGCGCCGAACCCGGCGCTGACCTGCGGAAACTACAGTCCTGTAGTTCTCCTCGTTCGCTGTTACAGGTGTGATTGTTGAGGTTATGGTGATGCGCACCCGACCCGGCTGGAGACCCACCATGAGCCCCCTTCCCCGTCGTACGCCGGTCGCCCGGCCATCGTTGAGGACCTCGTTGCGCACCCTGTTCGCAACCACCGTCACGACCGTCCTGACCGCCGGCGTGGCCGTTGCCGGCGTCGCACTGGCCGCGCCCGCGCAGGCCGAGAACAGGGTCACCCCCGGCGACTTCACCGGCTACGGCTTCGACCAGTGCGTGACCCCGACCCAGGCCAAGATGAACGCCTGGATGGAGTACTCGCCGTTCAGCGCGGTCGGCATCTACATCTCCGGCAAGTCCCGCGCCTGCCGGGACCAGCCGAACCTCACGAAGAACTGGGTCAGCACCCAGCTCGCGAACCACTGGAGGCTGCTGCCGATCGCCCTCGGCCCGCAGAGCTCCTGCGTCGGCCGGTTCCCGCGGTACGGCGCGTCGATCGACCCCACGATCCGGGAGCGCTCGACCAACCACTACAACGCGGCCCGCAAGCAGGGTGTCCAGGAGGCCGCCACGGCGGTCGCCGCCGCCCGGGCGCTGGGCATCACGGCGGGGAGCACGCTCTGGTACGACCTCGAGGGCTGGTCGAACGTCGGGGACGTCTCGTGCCGTGAGTCGGCGCTGTCGTTCCTGCAGGCCTGGACCCGCAAGCTGCACCGCATGGACTACGTCTCGGGGGTCTACTCCAGCGCCGGTTCCGGCATGGTCATCCTCGACCAGGCCCGGATCAACCGACCCGCCTACGTGCTGCCCGACAGGATCTGGATCGCCCGCTGGGACAACAAGGCCAACACCTCCACCTCCTACATCAGCGACGCCGGCTGGCGGCCCGGCGGTCGCGTGAAGCAGTACCAGGGCGGTCACGACGAGACCTGGGGCGGCGTGAAGATCAACATCGACCGCAACTACCTCGACCTCGGCAAGGGTTCCCGGCGGCTGGCCCCGAAGAGGTTCTGCAAGGGCACCGTCAACGCCGACTTCTCGGCCTACCACCGGCTCAAGGCCGGCACCACGCTCACCGACGAGGTCAAGGCGCTCCAGTGCCTGCTGCGCGGTCGCGGCCTCTACAAGGGCAAGATCAGCGGCACCTACGACGCCAACCTGACCGGCGCGGTCCGGGCCTTCCAGAAGGCCCGCGGCACCCGCGTCTCCAACACCTGGCGCAGTGACAACTGGGTCCAGCTGCTGTCCACCGGCAGGTCCCGGCCGGCGAAGTTCGGCACCACCGGCCCGTTCGTCGCCCGGCTCCAGCGGGCCCTCGTGGCCGCGACCGGCACCTCGCAGGCCGCGGACGGCGCGTTCTTCCGGTCCACCGCCGACCTCGTCAGGAAGTGGCAGGGCCAGGTCGGCCTGGCCAGGACCGGGGTGATGAGCAGCAAGGCCTGGGCCAGGCTCAAGGCAGGGGACCGCTGAGGGCTCGACCAGACGCCCACCCGTGGGGTCGGTCAGCCGGCGGGCGGGCCGGCCACCAGCGCGACCGCGGTCAGCGCCGCCACGGTCGCCATTCCGGCCAGCGCGCCACCGACCGGGTTGCGCAGCACCCAGGCGGCGACCCGTTCGACCGGGCTCGCCGGCCGGGTCGAGCGCAGCCGCCACGAGGTGGCCAGCAGCCCGCGCCGCTCGGCGTGCCGGTCGAACCACACGGTGCAGAACGGTGGGACCGCTGCCGCGAGCCCGAGCGCCGTACGCCGTAGCGTCCACCGCTGGTCGACGGCGACCAGCACCGCGGTGACGCAGTAGGCCACGAAGACGACGCCGTGCACCATGCCGAAGACCCGGACGCCGAGCTCGGTGGTCTCGGTGACGTACTTGAGGAACATGCCGGACAGCAGCAGCGCCCAGGTGACCGCCTCGGCCACGGCGACCCGGCGGAAGAGAAGGAGCGGCGTCATCCGAGAACGGCGGCCGCGAGGCCGGTGAAGAAGCCGAGACCGTCGGTCCCGGGGCCACACAGGTCCTCGACCGCGTGCTCGGGGTGCGGCATCAGGCCGACCACGTTGCCGCGCTCGTTGCTGATGCCGGCGATGGAGCGGAGCGAGCCGTTCGGGTTGTCGCCGACGTAGCGGGCGACCACGCGGCCCTCGCCCTCGAGCCGGTCGAGCGTCTCGGTGTCGGCGACGAAGGAGCCCTCGCCGTTCTTGAGGACGATGGTGATCTCGGCACCCTGGTCGTACGACGAGGTCCACGGGGTGCGGTTGTTCTCGATCCGCACGGTCTGGTCGAGGCAGGCGAACCTGCGGTGGTCGTTGCGGATCAACGCGCCCGGCAGCAGGTGGGACTCGCAGAGGATCTGGAAGCCGTTGCAGATGCCGAGCACCGGCAGACCGCGGCCGGCGGCCTCGATCACCTCGGCCATCACCGGCGAGAAACGCGAGATCGCGCCGCAGCGGAGGTAGTCGCCGTAGGAGAACCCGCCAGGCAGCACCACCGCGTCCACGCCCCGCAGGTCGTGGTCGCCGTGCCACAGCGCGACCGCCTCGTTGCCACCGAGACGCACCGCGCGCTGGGCGTCGACGTCGTCGAGCGACCCGGGGAAGGTCACCACACCGATGCGCATGCCGGCCTCAGGCCTTGTGCTTCGCGGCGCTCGGGGCGGCGCCCTCGACGTGCACGGCGTAGTCCTCGATCACCGGGTTGGACAGCAGCGTCCCGGCGATCTCGTGGACCCGGGCCAGCGCGTCCTCGGTCGCGTCACCCTCGATCTCGAGCTCGAAGCGCTTGCCCTGGCGGACGTCGGTCACCCCCGAGAAGCCGAGGCGGGGCAGCGCCCCCTGGACGGCCTTGCCCTGGGGGTCGAGGATCTCGGGCTTGAGCATGACGTCGACGACCACTCGGGCCACGGGAGGACTCCTAGAGAAGGGGGATGCCTGCGCACGTGAGTGTAGTAAGTGCGTCGCTCGACTCCACGCCCGGTCCGAAACCGGTCAGCCGGCCTCAGGGGGCTCGGGGTCGTCGTACGGCTGGGACTGGGCGGTCTCGTCCAGGGGTCCCGGGTCGTCCGTGTTCGCGGCGCCGGCCGCGACGCTGAAGGCGATCACGGCCGCGCTGGCGGTCAGGCCGGACGTCATCAGGACGTAGCGGCGGGGCTTGGGCTGCTGGGCTGACATGTGCGGGGCCCTCTCTCGTGGTGGGGTTCCCACCGTGCCGGACGAACCTCGGAATCCGCTGGCCGTCGGCTGTGCCCCGGCTGAGAGCTCAGCGCCGGCCGCGCACCCCGACGATGACCAGCGCCACCCCGAGCCCGGCGATCACCGGCCCGGCGAACGCCCAGAAGTCGACGTCCGTCATCGCGCTGCCCTCGATGTAGCCGAGGCCCTGGAGGGTGAAGATGAGCCCGATGAAGAAGAGCACGCCACCCGCCGCGACCGCCAGCGAACCCCGCATCGTCAGGACAGCTCGCGCTTGAGGATCTTGCCGGTCGCGGTCATCGGCAGGGCGTCGACGAACTCGATCATCCGGGGGTACTTGTAGCCCGCCATCTGCTCCTTGGCCCATGCCACCAGCTCGTCCTCGGTGACCTCGGCACCGTCGTTGCGGATGATGACGGCCTTGATCTCCTCGCCGTGCCGCTCATGGGGTACGCCGATGACCGCGGCCAGCGAGACCGCCTCGTGGGTCATCAGGACCTCCTCGATCTCGCGCGGGTAGACGTTGTAGCCGCCGCGGATGATCATGTCCTTGGACCGGTCGACGATGTAGTAGTAGCCGTCCTCGTCCTTCTTGCCGAGGTCGCCGCTGCGGAACCAGCCGTCGTGGATGGAGGTCTCGGTGGCTTCGGGCCGGGCGTAGTAGCCCTTCATGATGTTGTGGCCCTTGATCGCGATCTCGCCGACCTGGTCCGGCCCGTCGGGAACGTCGGTCCAGTCGTCGTTGATCAGCTTCATCTCGACGCCCGGGATCGGGACACCGATCGAGCCCACTCGCGGCTCCTCGCCGTACGGCGAGAAGCTGGCCACCGGCGAGGTCTCGGAGAGGCCGTAGCCCTCGAGGATCGTCACGCCGAAGCGCTTCTGGAAGTCCTTGTGCACCTCGACGGGGAGGGCGGAGCCGCCCGCAGCGGCGACGCGGAGGTTCTTGGCGATGGTCGCCACGTCGACGGAGTCGTCGAGCGCGCCGAGCAGCCCCCAGTACATCGTGGGGACTCCGGCGAAGAACGTCACCGACTCCTTGATCATCAGGCCCAGCGCGGGCTGGGCCTCGAAGCGCGGCAGCATCACGACGGTGCCGCCGAACGCGAAGGCGCCGTTCTGGATGACGGTCTGGCCGAACGAGTGGAACAGCGGCAGCACGCAGAGATACGTGTCGGGACGGTCCTTGTCGGCACCGAAGAGTGCCTCGCCGGCGAGCGCGTTGTCACGCATGTTGCGGTGCCGCAGCTCGGCGCCCTTGGGCTGACCGGTGGTGCCGGAGGTGTAGAGGATGACCGCGGTGTCGTCCTCGTCGGTCGCGACCGTGTCGAAGGTCGGCGGCTGCTGGGACATCGCGGCGCCCAGGGTCTCCACCGGGTTCTCGGGAGTTCCGTCGATGGGCGAGGCGGCCGCGGGGTCCGCGGTGATCACGAAGAAGTGCTCGCAGCCCGCGGTCTGCTCGAAGCCGGCGTACCCCTCCTGGGCCATCGGCAGCTCAGCGGTGCCCTGGAAGCAGAAGTAGGCCTTCGCGTCGGAGTCGTCGAGGTGGTAGGCCACCTCGCGCCCCTTGAGCAGCACGTTGAGCGGGACGACGGTCGCGCCCGCCTTGAGGATGCCGAAGTAGACGATCGTGAAGAACGGCAGGTTGGGGCAGGTCAGCGCGACCTTGTCCCCGGGCCGGATGCCGCGCGAGACCAGCAGGTTCGCGACCTGGTTGGCGGCGCCGTCGACCTGGGCGTACGTCAGCCGGGTGTCACCGAGCACCACCGCGTCCCGGTCGGGATGGTTCTGGGCGCTGTCCTCGAGCAGGGTCGACAGGTTGTACACGGGTGGCCTCCGTCACGGATCGCTGGATGGGGCCAACCTAGTCCGCGAGCAAGGCGAGTGGGAGAAGCTCGGTCCACCACTGGACCACCTGGTCGTGGCTCCAGCCGCTCTCGGTCCGCAGCAGGTGGTAGGTGCTGTCTCCGACCAGCGTGAGGAAGACGTCCGTCGCGGTGTCCGTGGCCAGACCTGCGCGCAGGTCGCCCTTCCGGGTCAGCATCTCCACGACCTGGCGGTACCCCGAACGCCGCAGCGTCTCGTGGTGCTCGTGGGTCCGGAGCACCTCATCGTCGGTGAGGGCCGCCGCCCGGAGCACCTCGGACACCGCGGCGGCGCGGGCGTAGGACGCCGCGGCCCCGCGCACGAAGATCCGCAGGGACTCGGCGGCGTCCGGCTCGGCGAGCATCTCGGCGAACCACGGCATCTCCTGCGGCGGCCGCGGGTCGTCCTCCCCCATGACCGCCGCGTCGATGACCGCGCTGATCAGCTCCGGCTTGGTGTGGAAGACGAAGTAGACGGTCTGGGGGGCGACCCCGGCCCGCTTCGCGATGGCGCTGACGGTGGCGCCGTGGAAGCCGCTCTCGACGAACTCCCGGTGCGCGGCCGTGATGATCGCGCGCCGGGTCGCCGCGGCCTTGGCACGCCGTACTCCCTTGACCTCAGCCACCGTCACGGTCCATTCTGGAGACGTCTCATTAGAGTGCCACTCTAGTGCGTCACTCCAAGAATCTCGGGCCGACACTCCGGGAGATCACCATGTCCGTCCTCACCGCGGCCACCCCGGCCGCCACCTCCGTCCGCCGTTCGGGCGCCGCCTGCCTGGTCGCGGGCCTGCTCGGTGCCGCGTCCGGCGTCTACCTCGCGGCCCTCGAACCGGTCGTCGCCGACGACCGGTTCAGCTATCCCCAGGACGCCGGTCCCTACATCACGATCCAGGGCTTCTTCGTCCTCCAGCACCTGGGCCTGCTCGCCGGCCTGGTGGCGCTGGCCCGCAGCGGGGTCGTCCTCGACACCCGGGCCGGCCGGCTCGGGCGGGTCGGCGCGATCGTCTCCATGGTCGGCCTGACGGTCACGGAGGCGGTGGCGATGCTCGCCGCAGACGTGACGCTCGACAGCACGACGGCAGCAGTCGTCGGCGGCATGTACGGCGTCGTCACGGTCGCCCTCGGCATCACGCTGCTCACAGCCGGGGTGGCGATCGCCCGAGCCACGACCTGGCGGGGCTGGCGCCGCTGGCTGGTGCTGGCGATGGGGGTCTGGGTCTTCGTCCCGATGTTGCCGGCACTCGCCGTGCTCACCGACGGCGCCCGGCTGGCGATCGCGGGCTGGATGCTGCTCTTCGCGGCGCTCGGAGCGGCACTCGTGCAGCACCCCGGCCCGGAGGTCAGCTGAGCAGCTTCGCGGCCCGGCGCAGGTCGGGATAGACGCCCAGCACCGCCACCTTGTCGATCACGTACGCCGGCACCGCGGCCGGGCCGCGACCGGTCACCCGGAAGGTGGGGGTGACCAGGCAGCCGTCGCCGTCCGGGGTGAGCTCCAGCGTGAGCTCGGCGTCGATGCCGTGCCAGCGCCCGACCTCGGTCCAGAGGTGCGGGCGCTCGAGCACGGTGGTCTCCATGCGCGGCCGGAGCCCCGGCACGGTCACGTCGATCCAGCGCTGGCCGACCCGGGGATCACCCGTGACCTCCTCCACGCGGCGCAGCGAGGACTGCCACTCCGCGCGGTTGCGTGGGTCGACCAGGTAGTCGAAGACGCGTTCGGCGGTGGCGTCGAACCGGATGCTGCGGGCGGCCATCTCAGAACCTCTCGCCGGTCAGCCGCTCGTACGCCTCGACGTACCTCGCCCGTGTCAGCGCGACGACGTCGGCGGGCAGCGGCGGCGGCGGGACGTCGGTGGCGCGGTCCCAACCGGAGTCCGGGGAGAGCAGCCAGTTGCGGACGATCTGCTTGTCGTACGACGGCTGCGTGCGCCCCGGCTGCCACGCGTCGGCCGGCCAGTAGCGGCTGGAGTCGGGGGTGAGCACCTCGTCGGCGAGCACGAGGTCCCCGCCTCCGGGGCGACGACCGAACTCGAGCTTGGTGTCGGCGAGCAGGATCCCGGCCTCGCGGGCGATCGCCTCGGCCCGGCCGTAGACGTCGAGGGTCAGGGCGCGCAGGGCCGCGGCGTCATCGGCACCGACGGTGGCGACCACGGCGTCGTACGACACGTTCTCGTCGTGGTCGCCGAGATCGGCCTTGGTGGCCGGGGTGAACAGCGGCTCGGGCAGCCGGCTGCCGTCCTCCAGGCCGGGGGGCAGCGCGATCCCGCAGACCTCCCCGGTGGCGCGGTAGTCGAGCAGGCCGGAGCCGGTGAGGTAGCCGCGTGCCACGCACTCCACGGGGAACATGTCCAGCGCCGCGCACACCACCGCCCGGCCGGCCACCTCAGCGGGCACCTCCGTGGAGACGATGTGGTTCGGCACGTCCAGCCGCCCGAACCACCACGACGACATCCGGGTGAGGATCTCGCCCTTGTCGGGGATGGTGGTCTCGAGCACGTGGTCGAAGGCCGAGATCCGGTCACTGGCCACCATCAGCAGGTGCCCGGCGTGGGGCCCGTCATCGATCCGGTAGAGGTCGCGGACCTTGCCCGAGTGCAGGTGGGTGGCGCCGTCGATCTCCGGGGCCGGCGGGATGTTCAGCACGCACCCAGCCTAGAGGCTGCCGGTCGAGGCGAGACCGGCGTCCCGGGTGTGCCGGATCGCTGGGGTGGGTAGGAAGGCGGTGCCGGGGGCGACCATGCCCCGGTACCGGGCCGCCGCGGCGGTCCCCCGAGAGGAGGAAGCCCCCATGGCGCGTGATCCCGATGACCTTCCCGACGACGTCGGCACGGTGCGGCAGATCGGGTACGTCATCGTGGACATCGCCCGCGACGGCGCGCTGCGCGGCGCGATGCTGTTCGGGGTGTTGATCCTGTTCGCCCTCGGCTCGGTCGACGGGGCGCTGCTCGCGGCGATCCCCGTGGTCGCGGCGGCCGGCGTCGTGCTGCCGGTCGTGGCGATGGTGCGGAAGTGGTCTCGGCCGTGGCAGTGGCTCACCGCTGTCGTCCTGCTGGTCGCCGAGTTCGCGGTGGTCGCCGTCGCCGCCTCCTGAGCTCATGGAAAACTGGGCCCATGCCCGAGTCTCCGGAAGAGCTCCATGCCCGTGTCGTCGCCGCTGTCGGGGAGGACGGTCGGCTGCCGATGCCACCGGTCGGGGAGTGGGACATCTTCCCGTGGGAGGTCGTCGACGGCGAGTTGCAGCCCAAGGTCCTGCGGGCGCCGTACGACGGTCCGGAGCGGCCTCGCGCGGGTGCCGACGGGGTCGACTGCTTCAACTGCAGCGGCGACGGGGACGCCCGCCGGGTGTGGGAGAACGCGCGCTGGAAGCTCACCCACCCGCCGGCACCGTCCGGGCTGCCGCTGGTGCTGTGGCTGTCGTCGAAGGAGCACCTCGACTACCCGGAGATGAACGACGACCTGGCCTCGGAGTACGGCCGGATCTCGACGTGGCTGTGCCGGATCATGGAGCGCCTGCCGCACATCGGGCGGGTGCACGTGAACCGCTGGGGCGACGGCAGCGAGCACCTGCACGTGTGGTTCATCGCCCGGCCCGCCCGGATCCCGGGACTGCTCGGCTCGCTCGCGGTCGAGTGGGACACGATGCTCCCGCCGGTGCCCGAGGACGTGTGGCGCGCCGACATCAAGGAGGTGGCCCGCAAGCTGGCCACCCACGACGGCAAGGCGCTCGTCTGACCGGGTGTCGTTCCCGGGTGATCGAGCCCCGGGGAGAAGTGCGCTCTCAGCCGATGTGCGGACGGGCGAGGGGCTGAATCCCCTACCCCAAGTCCTTGCGGAAGTGGATGTCCGCATGCTCAGGAGTGGGAACGCCTTCCCACCTGAAGATCCGTCGATACCCCTGCCGCTCGTAGAAGCCCGGCGCCTGGAATGTGAACGACGTGACGAACACATGAGTGCACCCACGACTCATCGCTTCTGACTCGAAATCACGCAGCAGGCTGCTGCCCACCCCGGAACCCCGGTTGTCCGGGCGCACCCACACCATCCCCATCCCTCCCGCGTCGCCCCAGGTCCAGCCACTGATGCCGCCGACGAGCTCGCCCGTGCCGTCACGGACCTGCACCGTCAGCTCGCGGGCCGGCGCAACTCCCGCTGTCGCTGCCTGGTTGAACTCGTCGAGGTGGTCCGAGAGCTGCTGGTCCAAGTCGGGGTCTGCTTCCGCGACCTTCGTGACGAGGCGAGGATCCTGGGCGTTCACACGCCGATTGTCGCCCATCCGCAGGAAGGGCCACGCGCTGGCACCGATGAGTTCCCGTTGTCGGCGCGGTCGGTGCACAGGAGACCGTCACAGCTGATGGGAGGCTGACACCGTGCGGAAACTGATCTACTCGATGAACGTGACCCTGGACGGCTACATCGCCGCGCGTGGCGACGACATCGGCTGGGGCGTGCCCGGTGCCGAGCTGCACCAGTGGTTCAACGACCGAGCCCGCGAGATCGGTGTCTCGCTGTACGGCCGCAAGCTGTGGGAAGTGATGAGCGCGCACTGGCCGACCGCCGACCAGCAGCCGGACGCGACGCCCGTGGAGGTCGAGTTCGCCCGCATCTGGCAGAAGACGCCGAAGGTGGTCTTCTCCACGACCCTCGACGAGGTCAGCGGGAACGCGCGTCTGGTCACCGGCGACGCCGTGGCCGAGATCACCCGGCTGAGGGCCGAGGACGGCGCGCCGATGGAGATCGGCGGCGCCGCACTCGCGGGCGCGGCGATGCGCGCCGGCCTGGTCGACGAGTACCAGGTGGTCACGCACCCGGTGCTGGTCGGCGGTGGCACGCCGTTCTTCAGCGCGCTGGACACGTGGGTGAACCTGCGCCTCGTGGAGACGAGAACCTTCCCGGACGGCGTGACCCTGTCCCGCTACGAAGCCAGGCGCTGACCTGCAGCGGTGGCTTGCCGACGAGATTCCGGTGTAGGTGCTGCCAGTGCTGCTCGGCGGCCCCATTCCGAAGGGAACGTCATGTCCGGCCCTCGGGGACGCTCATCTGCCGCAGAAGGTGCACGGACCTGCCGATGAGCGGGCGGCGAAGCGTGACTGAGTCTGCCCCTCCCTCGTTAGCCTGTCGTGCCCGTTTCCCCTCCGGTCAAGGTGGCTATCGCTGTCGTCGTGATTCTCGTTCTAGCCGTGGCCGCGATGGTCGCTTGGTGGGTATTCAACCCAGCGTGGAACCAGTGCGCGAGCGAGGGTGCCGGTCGGCTCGTCGAGCACAAGTGCAGTGAGGCACCGGCTCGCTGACGTCCGCTTCTGCCGCTGTCCGCTCGCTCATGCCGATGAGCGGGCGGGAGCCGATCGGGAACCCGTCGCTGTCTCGGAACACGAGTTCGCCAGTATTGGCGCGGTGGCTTCAGTGGTCAGAAGTCGCAGTTGCCCGGTGCAGGCTCGTCGATCCTGGGTGACGTTCCTTCCGGCACTCCGAAGTACACGACGGAGGTCTGCGTCGTGCCCCCGGTCTCGTTGCGAGCAATGTGGGCGCGCCCGTCACCCGAGTCGAGGAAGGCCGTTCCGGCTGGGTAGACCCGGCCGACGCATGGACCTGAGCCCTGGTAGTAGGTGAGCGCCCCGCTCTTGACCAGGACGACGACGGGACCAGGATGCGAGTGCCAGCCCGTGCTCCCTCCGGGAGCGAAGGTGAAGTCCTGGAAGGCGACCTGGGAGGCATCCTTGGCGTCGGCCACGATGGTTCGACCGCCGAATGAGAGCTTGAACTTCACGCCGACGTCGTCGGTGAACGAACCCCTGACAAGCGGCGTACCGACCACGCCGCCAGGAGGAGTCGCCTGGGTCTGGCCCGGTAGAACGATCAAAAAGGACATCACCAGCGCCAGTCCGCCAAGAATCGTCCGCATACGGTGTTTCCACATCACGACCATCTCCTCAAGGCCGCCTCTCTGACGACCATCCTTCCGGCATACACCCCGTCGCCGGCCGTGGCTATGGCCCAGATGCGGTCAGCCCGGACGCCCGTTCTGCGCTGCGCGGAGCTTCCTACTCCCCCACGGCGAGCGCACCAGCCACATCCTGTGCGGCTCGGGCTCGTACAGACCGAGCTCTGTCGTCGACACCCGGTCATCGACCGGCCACAGGGGCCCGAGCTCCTCACCGACGCCCGTGTGCTCGTGCAGGGGTACGAAACCACGCGCTCGGAATGCAGCCAGCGAGTCGAGCGCGTCGGGCAGCGGAGTCGGTTCACCAGCTCGCCGGTGCAGATGGGCCACGACGTCTGCCCGCCCGAAGTCCTCGAAATCGGTGTCGAGCCTTGCCGCGAGCGCCTGGTCCTCGCTGGCCGAGAGAAGGTCGACGCACACCCCGCACACCGGACTGACCGCCGGCAGGGCGAAGTGGTCACTGGCGTCGAAGGCGACCGGCAGCCTCAACGAGGCGTTCTCGCTCGCACACGGGAGGCAGTGGTCCATCGGCACATGATGGAGGAGCGACCCGGCGGTTGCCTGGGCAACCTCGACACTCATCCGCTCATGCCGCATTCCGCGCATACCCACGCGGCGGCCGGGGTGCGCGCCGGGGAGCCCGAGCAGGGCCCACTGCTCGTCGGTCAGGTCTGGAGTACGACATGCCCGACACCGTGCCGCTCAGCTCGCCGGGTGCAGTCACGAATGTGGGACACGCCCAGCAACGCGGTCGCGGACTTGGCCGTTCGTCAGCGTCGACTCGAAGCCACGCGCCGGTGGTTGGCGAGATCGCGCAGCGACGTCTCGAAGGTTCGATCCCGTTGTGGACAACGGTTTCCGGGCCGGCGTGACTGTCGGTGGTCTCTGGTTGAGTGGGTCCATGGAGGCAAGGAGCACGGCGACGCGGTCGAGGTCGAGGACCTGGACGATGCCGGGCTGCTCGCTGCCGCGGCCGAGGCGGAACGACTCGACCGGATGGTCCAGCGCCGCAAGCTGCCGCATCGCCTACCAGTGGTGCGTGCTCCACCCGGCCACTCCCGAGTCCGGTGCGGCGACCTGGGGTGACGCGGGCCTTCCCGGACTCAGCGACTGCGACGCGTCGCTCGGTGGGGACGGGACGCCGGGGGTGGCGCCGTTCGTCGCCGAGGAGCTGGGGGCGGCGCTGGGGGTCTCCACCCGGTCCGCGATGACGCTGATGGCCGACGCGCTCGACCTGCGGCACCGGCTGCCCCGGCTGTGGGCACGGGTCGAGTCGCTGACGGTGGCGCCGTGGAAGACCCGCCGGGTCGCCGCCGACACCCGCTCGCTGCCGCTGGCGGGGGCCCGGTGGGTCGACGCCCAGCTCGCCGCCCGCGTCGACGGGTTCGGGCTGCCGAGCATCGAGCGGCTCGTCGCCCTGGCTGTCGCGCGGTTCGCACCCGAGGAGCAGGTCACCAAGGAGCGGACCGGCCGGGCCGGGTGGCACGTCACCCTCAGCCACCCCCGACCCGGTGGGTTCGCGGGCACCTCCTGGCTCGAGGCATCCGGCGACAGCACCGACCTGGCCGCCTTCCACGACCTGGTCTGCGCCGAGGCCACCCTGCTCGGCAGGCTGGGTGACACCGACGAGTTCGAGACCCGCAAGGCCAAGGCCCTCGGCATCATCGCCGCCCGCCAGGCCCACCTCGACCTGCCCGCAACCGACCTGCCCGCAACCGACCTGCCCGGGACCGGTGCGATGCCGGATCCAGGCCCCGCCGGCTCACCCGGCAGTGCGGAGAGCGCCAGCCCGGACGGCTCCCTGCCCCGTCGCCCGGCCGTGTCCACCACCCTCTACCTGCACCTGACGTCGGCCGACCTCACCACGCCACCGCACCACCGGCCAGCCGGTGACGGGCGAGGTCGAGAGGCTCGGCCCGGTCAGCACCGACCTGATCCGCACCTGGCTCCAGGACTCGAACGCGAGGATCCAGCCGGTCCTCGACCTGCACCGCAGCGACGCCGTCGACCAGCACGACCCACCCCCGTGGATGCGCGAGCTCGTGATCCTGCGCGACCGGCACTGCGTCTTCCCCTGGTGCGCCCGCGACGCCCGCACCTGCGACCTCGACCACACCACGCCCTACGTCCCACCCGACGACGGTGGCCCACCGGGCCAGACGAACCCCCAGAACCTCGCGCCGCTGTGCCGACGACACCACAACGCCAAGACCCACGGACGCTGGCGCTACCACCGCGACCCCGACGGACCCGGCGACACCTACACCTGGACCAGCCCCCACGGCCACACCTGGGCCGTCGGCCCCGACGGCACCCACACCACGACCGCGCGCTCGCCGGCCCCAGGAGACAGCGCGACGTACACGCTCGCCACCTGACATCCCGACGGGATCGGCGGCTGCCCGCACATCGGCGCCCCCGACGCGGCACGCGGTCATCCGCGGGACTCGACTGGCTCACCCGCCACCGGGCCGTCAGAACGTGATGCGGAACTCCGTGACGCCGGTGTCCGAGGCCTCGTCGACGCTGACCCGCTCGACACGCGCGTACGCCGGCCCCTGACGGCACCAGTCCACGAGCTCGCTCGCCCGCTCGCCCTCGAAGTGACCTGCCACGGAGCCGTCGGGCTCGTTGCGCACCCATCCGGTCACGCCGAGCCGCTCGGCCTGCCGCTGGGTCTCCCAGCGGAACGAGACGCCCTGCACACGTCCGGAGATGTTCACCTCGAGCGCCATGGCCCCATCATGCGCCGCGGTTGCATGACTGCGACATGCTGGCCCGGTGACCGACGACGCCCTGGCGCGCGCGCACGCCGCCGAGGCGGCGTACGAGCCGAACCCCCGCCGCTGGCGGATCCTCGGCGTCTCCCTGGCGATCGCGTTCATGGCGCTGCTCGACGTCACGATCGTCAACGTCGCCATCCCGTCGATCCAGAGCGGCCTCGACACCACCCCGGCGACGGTGCAGTGGGTGGTGTCGGGCTACGCGTTGGCGTTCGGGCTGACGCTGGTGGCCGGCGGGCGGCTCGGCGACGCCTACGGTCAGCGGCGGTTGATGGTGATCGGGCTGACCGGGTTCGTCGTGGCCAGCGCCGCGGTCGGGCTGGCCCCGAACGCGGAGATGGTCATCGCCGCCCGCCTCGTGCAGGGCGCGGCCGCCGGCCTGCTGACGCCGCAGAACTCCGCGCTCGTGCAGCAGCTCTTCCGGGGCGAGGAGCGCGGCCGGGCGTTCGGGATGTTCGGGCTGACCGTCGGGATCTCCTCAGCCACCGGACCGGTGCTGGGCGGCGCGATCATCGCCCTGGCCGGTGAGGAGGAGGGCTGGCGCTGGCTGTTCCTGGTGAACATCCCGATCGGGTTGGTGGCCCTGGTCGCGATCCTCAAGCTGGTGCCGCGACACCGCCCACGCCCGGACGAGGCCCGGGCCCGACTCGATCTGGTGGGCGCGTTGCTGCTGGGTGCGGCCGTGCTGGCCCTGTTGTTCCCCCTGGTCAGCATCGAGGGCGGGGCCTCGCCCGTCACGCTCGTCGTGCTCGCCGCGCCGGCACTCCTGGTCGCGTTCCTCCGCTGGGAGACCCGGCTGGTCGGGCGCGGCCGGCAGCCGCTGCTCGACGTGTCGCTGCTCCGCATCGTGCCGGGCTACGGCAGCGGCCTGGCGGTGGGCACGATCTACTTCACCGGGTTCACCGGGATCTTCCTGGTGCTCTCGGTGCACCTGCAGCAGGCGCTGGACTACACGCCGCTGGCGGCCGGTCTGCTGCTCACGCCGTTCGCGCTGGGCGCCGCCGCCACCGCCCCGTGGGCCGGCCGCCTGGTCTCCCGGATCCACCGTCGGATCACGGTGCTCGCGCTGGCGATCATGATGACCGGGACGCTCGGGGCGGCGCTGCTGGTGCCGGGCCGGGAGGCCGGCGCCCTGGCGTGGTTCCTGGTGCCCACGCTGCTGCTGGCCGGGCTCGGCGGTGGCGGTGTCATCTCGCCGAACTTCACCCTGGCACTGGCCGAGGTGCCGCCGAGCATGGGCGGCGCGGCCGGCGGGGCGATCCAGACCGGGCAGCGCATCGGCTCCGCGATGGGAGCCGCTCTCATCATGACCGTCTACCACGTGGTGGCCGACGCGACCTCCGCCGACGCCGGGCTGCGCATCGCGCTGCTCACCTCGTTCGCGGTGCTCAGCCTGGCGATGGCGGCGGCCGTGCGCGACCTGCTGACCACGCGAGGCTGACGCTCAGAGAATCGCGCCCGGGGAGTACGCCGCGGCGTCCGGGTGCCGCTCGGCGACGTCGGCCACCCGGCGTACGACGGCCTGGACCTGGTCGACCGCGGCCCCGGTGAAGGCGATCGGGTCGGCGACCAGGGAGGCGAGCTGGTCGGCGGTCAGGCCGAGGCGCCGGTCGGCGGCGAGCCGGGCGAAGACGTCGTTGTCGGCCTGGCCCCGGCGCATGTCGAGGGCGACGCCGACCGCGGCCTCCTTGATCGCCTCGTGCGCGGTCTCCCGGCCGACACCGTTGCGGACCGCGGCCATCAGCACCTTGGTGGTCGCGAGGAACGGCAGGTAGCGGTCGAGCTCGCGCTGGATGACCGCCGGGAACGCACCGAACTCGTCGAGCACCGTCAGGAACGTCTGGAACAGGCCGTCGACCGCGAAGAACGCGTCGGGCAGCGCCACCCGACGCACCACCGAGCAGGAGACGTCGCCCTCGTTCCACTGGTCCCCCGCCAGCTCGCCGACCATCGAGAGGTAGCCGCGGGTGACCACCGCGAGGCCGTTCACCCGCTCGGCCGACCGGGTGTTCATCTTGTGCGGCATCGCGGACGAGCCGACCTGCCCCTCCTTGAACCCCTCGGTGACCAGCTCGTTGCCGGCCATCAGCCGGATCGTGGTCGCCAGGTTGGAGGGACCCGCGGTGAGCTGGACCAGGGCCGAGAGCACGTCGAAGTCGAGGGAGCGGGGGTAGACCTGGCCGACGCTGGTCAGCACCCGCTCGAAGCCGAGGTGACCGGCCACCCGCGACTCGAGGTCGGCCAGCGAGGCGGTGGAGCCGTCGAGCAGGTCGAGCATGTCCTGGGCGGTGCCCATCGGGCCCTTGATGCCGCGCAGCGGGTAGCGCGCCAGCAGGTCCTCGACCCGCTCCAGCGCGATCAGCATCTCGTCGGCCACGGTCGCGAAGCGCTTGCCCAGGGTGGTCGCCTGGGCGGCCACGTTGTGGGAGCGGCCCGCCATCACGGTGGTCTCGTGCTCGGTCGCCAGCCGGGCCAGCCGGGCCAGCGTGGCCACGGCCCGGTCGCGCAGCAGCTCCAACGACTGGCGGACCTGGAGCTGCTCGACGTTCTCGGTCAGGTCGCGCGAGGTCATCCCCTTGTGGATGTGCTCGTGCCCGGCCAGCGCGCAGAACTCCTCGATGCGTGCCTTGACGTCGTGGCGGGTGACCCGCTCGCGCGCGGCGATGGAGTCGAGGTCCACGGTGGAGACGACGGCCTCGTAGTCCTCGACGACTCCGTCGGGTACGGCGATGCCGAGGTCGCGCTGGGCACGCAACACCGCGATCCACAGCCGGCGCTCGAGCACGATCTTGTGCTCGGGAGACCAGATCGCGGCGAGGTCCGCGCCGGCGTAGCGGGTGGCGAGCACGTTGGGGACGGTCATCGGGTCTCCTCGGCCGCGGCGGTGGCCGCGATGTCGTTGCGGTGCTGGGCACCGGGGAAGCTGATCGACGCGACGCCCTCGTAGGCCTTGGCGCGGGCGTCGGCGACGGAGGCGCCGACCGCGGCGACCGCGAGCACCCGCCCGCCGGCGGTGACCAGGCGGCCCTCGGTGTCGCGGGCGGTGCCCGCATGGACGACGTCGACGTCGTCCTCGCGGTCGAGGGTCTCGGTGCCGACGATGACGTCGCCCCTCGACGACGACTCGGGGTAGCCGGCGGAGGCCATCACGACCGCGACCGCGGCACCGCTCCGCCACCGCGGCGGCGGCACGTCGGCCAGGGAGCCGGTGGCGGCGGCGTGCAGCAGCGCGCCGAGGGGCGAGTCCAGCAGCATCAGCAGTGCCTGGGTCTCGGGGTCGCCGAACCGGGCGTTGAACTCCACCACGCGGGTGCCGCGCGCGGTCAGCGCCAGACCGGCGTACAGCAGCCCGCTGAACGGCGTGCCGCGCCGGGCCATCTCGTCGACGGTCGGCTGCAGCACGCTGCGGCACACCTCGTCGACCAGGCCGGCCGGCGCCCACGGCAACGGGGTGTAGGCACCCATGCCGCCGGTGTTCGGTCCGGCGTCACCGTCGAAGATCCGCTTGAAGTCCTGGGCCGGCTGGAGGGGATAGACGGTCACGCCGTCGGTGATCGCGAACAACGACACCTCGGGGCCGTCGAGGAACTCCTCGACCAGCACCCGCTCGCAGTGGGACGCGTGGTCGAGCGCCTCCTGCCGGTCCTCGGTGACCACGACGCCCTTGCCCGCGGCCAGCCCGTCGTCCTTCACGACGTACGGCGCCCCGAACGCGTCGAGGGCGGCCGCCACCTCCTCGGGGGTGGTGCAGGACCGGGCCTCTGCCGTCGGCACGCCGGCAGCGGCCATCACGTCCTTGGCGAACGCCTTGGACCCCTCGAGCAGCGCGGCCTCGCCGCTCGGCCCGAAGCAGGCGATCCCGGCGGCACGGACCGCGTCGGCGACGCCGGCGACCAGCGGCGCCTCGGGGCCGACGACGACCAGGTCGACGCCGAGGCTCGTGGCCAGGGCGGCCACCTGGTCACCCGACATCGCGTCGACGTCGTGCAGCGTCGCGACCGCCTCCATGCCGGGGTTGCCGGGTGCGGCGTGCACCTCGGTCACCGCCGGGTCCCGGCGCAGGGCAGCGGCCAGGGCGTGCTCGCGACCGCCGGGGCCGATGACAAGAGTCTTCACGTGGGTCGATCCTCTCGGCCCGGACAGCCGGGCCACCGGGTCAGTCGTTGACGACGATCGTCTGCTCGCGCCCCGGTCCGACGCCGACGCCCCAGAACTTCGCGCCGCTGAGGTCCTCGAGCGCCTTGACGTAGGCCTGGGCGTTCGCGGGCAGGTCGGCGAAGGAGCGGCAGGCCGAGATGTCCTCCCACCAGCCGGGGAGGTACTCGTAGATCGGCTTGGCGTGGTGGAACTCGCTCTGCGTCATCGGCATCTCGTCGTGGCGCACGCCGTCGACGTCGTAGGCCACGCACACGGGCACCCGCTCCCAGCTGGACAGCACGTCGAGCTTGGTGAGGAACAGCTCGGTGAGCCCGTTGACCCGGGTGGCGTAGCGCGCGACGACCGAGTCGTACCAGCCGCAGCGGCGGTCGCGGCCGGTCGAGACGCCGACCTCCCCGCCGATCTTCCAGAGCTTCTCGCCGTCCTCGTCGAACAGCTCGGTCGGGAACGGGCCGGAGCCGACGCGGGTGGTGTAGGCCTTGATCACGCCGATCACCCGGTCGATCCGGGTCGGCCCGACGCCGGCGCCGGTGCACGCCCCGCCGGCCACCGGGTTGCTGCTGGTGACGAACGGGTAGGTGCCGTGGTCGACGTCGAGCATGGTGGCCTGGGCGCCCTCGAACAGCACGGTCCTGCCCTCGTCCAGCGCCCGGTTGAGCAGCAGCGACGTGTCCCGGACCATCGGCCGCAACCGGTCGGCGTACGACAGGAGCTCCTCGACGACCGCGTCCGCCTCGATCGCACGACGGTTGTAGATCTTGGCGAGCAGCTGGTTCTTGACGTCCAGGGCGGCCTCCACCTTCTTGGTCAGGATGCCCTCGTCGAACAGGTCGGCGACCCGGATGCCGGTGCGGTTGATCTTGTCGGCGTACGCCGGCCCGATGCCGCGTCCGGTGGTGCCGATCTTGTTCTTGCCGAGGAAGCGCTCGGTCACCTTGTCGAGAGCCGTGTGGTAGCTGGCGATCAGGTGGGCGTTGGCGCTCACGACGAGCGTCGAGGTGTCGACGCCACGGGCCTCGAGGGCGTCGACCTCGCGGAACAGCGCGTCGGGCGCGACCACCACCCCGTTGGCGATCACCGAGGTGCAGCCCGGCGTCAGGATGCCGCTGGGCAGCAGGTGGGTGGCGAACTTCTCACCGTTGACCACGATGGTGTGCCCGGCGTTGTGGCCCCCCGAGGTGCGGACGCAGTAGTCGATCGTCGCCTCGCCCCGCTCGTTGGGGGTGGTGAGCAGGTCGGTCGCCTTGCCCTTGCCCTCGTCGCCCCACTGGGCTCCGAGGATCACGATTGCGGGCATGCCTCACCTCTCCGGTGAAAAAGGAACAGCCCCGCGCAACAGCTGAGGCGTTGTCGGGGCTCTTGCGTCCCTACGCTACCAAAACCACCGCTATGGTTCCGCCGTGGACCCACTCCTCGTCATCACCAACAGCGACGCCGGGACCGCCGACGAGGAGAGCCTCGAGGCGGCCCTGGCGGTGCTCCGCGCCGGCGCCTCCGTCGAGGTCGCCTCGACGTCCAGTCCGGGCGAGCTCGACAGCGTCCTGCACCGCGCCGGCTCCCGCCGCATCGTGGTCGCCGGCGGTGACGGCAGCATGCACGCGGTCGTCGCGGCGCTGCACCGTCGTCACGAGCTGGCGGGCCGGGTGATCGGCCTGCTGCCGCTGGGGACCGGCAACGACTTCGCCCGCGGCAACGGCATCCCGCTCGACATCACCGAGGCCGCGCAGCTCGTGCTGGACGGGGAGCCGCGCCCGGTCGACCTGCTCATCGACGAGCTGGGCGAGATCGTCGTCAACAACGTGCACGTCGGCGCCGGTGCGCAGGCCAGCCGACGCGGGCACCGCTGGAAGCACCGGCTGCACGCCGTCGGCGTCGGCAAGGTCAACCTGGGCCGGCTGGGCTACCCGATCGGGGCGCTCCTGGCTGCGGCCCAGCCGCCGGCGATCCGGCTCCGGGTGAAGGTCGACGACCGCATCGTCAACGACCTCGACACCCCGGTGCTGATGGTCGCGCTCGGCAACGGCGCGCAGGTGGGCGGCGGCACCGAGCTGACGCCCGAGGCCGACACCGAGGACGGGCGCATCGACGTGATGATCTCCCGCTCGGTGGGTCCGCTGGCGAAGTTCGGCTACGTCGCCCGGTTGCGCAAGGGCGACCATCACGAGCGCGACGACGTGCTCTACCTCCGCGGCACCACCGTCACCATCACCGGCGAGCAGTTCTGGGCCAGCGCCGACGGTGAGATCAGCGGCCCCGAGCGCCGCCGGACCTGGCGCCTGGAGCCGAAGGCGTACGCCCTGGTGCTCCCGCGCACCGGCGACACGCCCTAGATCCAGCCGCGCCGGACCGCCTCGACTCCCGCCTGGAACCGGCTCTCGACGCCCAGCTCCTCGAACAGGTCGGACATCCGGCGGCGCACGGTGCGCAGGCTGACCCCGAGCGAGCGGGCGATCTGCTCGTCCTTGGCGCCCTGGCTGAGCTGGCGCAGCAGCATGGTCCGCGCCATCCCGGCCGAGATCGTCACCGCGTCGGGCGCGACTCCCGCGCCGGGCACCACGATCGCGCGATCCCACAGCTCCTCGAAGAGCACTGTCAGGGCGGCGAGCAGCCCGGGCTCGCGGATCACCAGCCGCCGGTCGTCGCTGCCGCCCCACTCGGCGGTGAGCAGCGCACCGGCCTCGCCGATGATCGCCATCCGGCTGGGCACCTCGGCGATGATCCGCACCTCCTCCCCGGCCGAGGCGCGCTGGAAGATCACCTGAGGTGCCTCCTCCAGCGCTCGGGCGGGATAGATGGCGCGCGAGCGCCGGCCCTGCCTGAGGTTCTCGGTCACCGCGACATCCATGGCGGTCCCGGCGGGGAGTCGCCACTGGTCGGGGCGCAGCCACATCAGGTCGCCGGTCGACTGCCGGATCCAGGACTCGAGCATCACGGGTACGTCGTCACCGGTGCGCAGCTCGCCGGCGAGAGGCACCCCCGGTGCCCCGGGGTCCGCCGGCGTCGGCGGGATGGACGGGATGGCGGCGCGCAACCCGTCGATCCGGTCGACGGCCCGTCGCAGCGCCTGGGTCTCCGTGAGCAGCAGCCTCGCGACGGCCTCTCCCGGAGACACCACGATCAAGCGGTCGCGGTCGAGGATCACCATCCCGGCGTCGATGAACCCCCCGAGCGCGTCGAGGAGCGCCGCGGGCTCGCGCTCGAGCCCGAGCGCGACCGCCGCCAGCGTCTGACCGGAACGCGGGAGAACCAGCCGGTAGGTCTGTTCTTCCTCGGCGGAGAAGCCCAGGATCGACAGGGCACCGGCCAGCGTCTGCGGCATGTTTGGCATCATAGTGTCAATGTCAGGAAGTGGCCAGGTATGGTCTGGACCCTCGTGTCAAACTAACGGAACCGCGCCATGAAAACCGAGTCCCACCGCGGGGGATGTGATTCGGGGAATGGTTTCCGTCGCCCGGTGGCGACCGGAGGACAGCGCGACCTGGGCGCCGGGCACGAGAGATCGTGCCCGGCGGCCAGCGCTGCACCGGGCTAGCGGTGCGCCTCGGGCTTGAGGTGCGGGAACAGGATCGTCTCCCGGACCCCGGCACCGGTGAACAGCATGATCAGCCGGTCCACGCCGAGGCCGAGGCCACCCATCGGCGGGGCGCCGTACTCCAGCGCCCGCAGGAAGTCCTCGTCGAGCTGCATGGCCTCGACGTCGCCCGCAGCCGCCAGGCGTGACTGCTCGGTGAGCACCTCGCGCTGGACCACGGGGTCGACGAGCTCACTGAACGCGGTCCCGCGCTCGACGCCGCCGATGATCAGGTCCCACGCCTCGATCAGGCGGGGGTCGGCCCGGTGCGGACGCGCCAGCGGCTGCGCCGACGGCGGGTAGTCGCACAGGAAGGTGGGCTGGAGCAGGCCGGGCTCGACCAGCTCGCCCAACAGCTCCATCACCAGGTGCGCGGCCTCCCACGCCGGATCGAACTCGAGCTCGTGCCTGGTCAGGATGCCGCGCAGTGTCTCGGCGTCGGTGTCGGGGGTGATCGTCTCGCCGGTGGCCTCGCTGACCGCGTCGTAGACGGGCAGCCAACGCCACTCGCCGTCGAGGTCGATCGTCCCTGCCTCGGTCTCGATCTGCCGCGACCCCACGGTGTCGGCGGCGGCCAGGACCATGCGACGCATCAGCTCGGCCATCGTGAACTGGTCGCCGTAGGCCTGGTAGACCTCCAGCATCGTGAACTCGGGGCTGTGCGTGGAGTCGACGCCCTCGTTGCGGAAGATGCGGCCGATCTCGAAGACCTTCTCGACACCGCCGACCACGGCCTTCTTCAGGTTGAGCTCCAGGGCGATGCGCAGGGTCATCTCCTGGTCGAAGGCGTTGATGTGGGTGCGGAACGGACGCGCCTTCGCACCGCCGTGGATGAGCTGCAGGACCGGGGTCTCGATCTCGAGGTACCCCTCGTCCTGCAGGGTCGTGCGCACCGCGCGGGTGATCGCCGACCGGGTGCGGACCATGTCGCGCGCCTCCTGGCGGACGATCAGGTCGGCGTACCGCTGCCTGACCCGGGCCTCCTCCGAGAGGTCGTGGTGCAGCACCGGGAGCGGGCGCAGCGCCTTGGAGGCCATCTCCCAGCGGGTGGCCATCACCGACAGCTCACCCCGGCGTGAGGAGATGACCCGGCCCTCGACGAAGACGTGGTCGCCCAGGTCCACGGTCTGCTTCCACTCCGCGAGGGCGTCCTCGCCGACCTCGGCCAGGCTGAGCATCACCTGCAGTCGGACCCCGGCGCCCTCCTGGAGGGTGGCGAAGCAGAGCTTGCCGGTGTTGCGGACGAACATGACGCGGCCGGCGACACCGACCACGTCCTGGGTCTCCACCCCGGTCTCGAGATGGCCCCACTGCTCGCGCACCTCCTCGAGGGAGTGGGTGCGGGCGACGCCCACCGGGTACGCCTGCTTGCCCCCGGCCAGCAGGCGCTCACGCTTGGCGTGGCGGACCCGCATCTGGTCGTTGAGGTCGTGGGCGGGGTTCTCGGCGGGGGTGTCGTTCACCGGCACAGGGTAGCGAGGGCGGCCGGTCCGGCCGTCATCGCGCCGCTGGCGGCCTCAGCCGAGCAGGGCGTCGTACGCCGCCGGGCTGGAGTCGCGCAGGAACTCCGAGCAGCGCTCCCACTCGGCGGTCTCGCCGATCGACCGGGATGCCTTGGCGAGCATCGCCAGGGC
Source organism: uncultured Actinomycetota bacterium (assembly GCA_963767955.1). Classification (GTDB taxonomy): domain Bacteria; phylum Actinomycetota; class Actinomycetes; order Propionibacteriales; family Nocardioidaceae; genus Nocardioides. The sequence continues at coordinate 2,691,175 of CAVYGA010000003.1, forward strand.
GCGCAGGAAGCCACGGTTCGGCTCGTGCTCCCACGGCACCGGGCCGTGGCCCTTCCAGCCGTTGCGGCGCAGCATGTCGAGGCTGCGGTGGTAGCCGACCCGGGCGTAGGCGTAGACGCTCACGTCGTCGGCGCCCTGCTCGTCCGCGGCCTCGGCCAGCGCGGCCCAGGCGAACGGCGACTCCGGGTGCCGGCGGACGACCTCGGCCGGCGCGGTGCCGCCGTCGAGCTCTGCGGCAGCGGGGTCCTCGGGCAGGTGGGTGGGCGGGGGTCCCGCCATCAGGTCGACGTGGCTCATGGACCCACCCTCCCACTGCCGCGATGGCGCCGGGCACGGGCATCCGTTCGGAGACCGTGGGCACCGATCAGACGAGCGGCCCCGTCCGGTCACCCCGCGGCTCCAACGCGGTGTTCGTGACGCCCCGTACGGCGTACACCCACCCCTGGGCGTCCTGAACTCCGCGTTACAGCGGGTATGTGGTGTTTGTCAGGCGGTGACGGAGGTGCCGGCCGAGCGCAGGTTCTCGCAGGCCTCGACGACGCGGGCCGCCATCCCGGCCTCGCCCGCCTTGCCCCAGGCACGGGGGTCGTAGGCCTTCTTGTTGCCGACCTCGCCGTCGACCTTGAGCACGCCCTCGTAGTTGCTGAGCATGTGGCCGGCGACCGGGCGGGAGAAGGCGTACTGCGTGTCGGTGTCGACGTTCATCTTCACCACGCCGAAGTCGACGGCCGCGCCGATCTCCTCCGCCGAGGAACCGGAGCCGCCGTGGAAGACCAGGTCGAAGGGCCGGGCCCCGGGCTCGAGCCCGAGCTTCTCGACGACCGCCTCCTGGGCGAACTTGAGGATCTCGGGGCGGAGCTTGACGTTGCCGGGCTTGTAGACGCCGTGCACGTTGCCGAAGGTCAGCGCCGTCAGGTAGCGACCCTTCTCGCCGGTGCCGAGGGCGGCGACCGTGGCCAGGGCGTCCTCGGGGGTGGTGTAGAGCTTGTCGTCGATCGCACCGACGACGCCGTCCTCCTCGCCACCGACCACACCCACCTCGATCTCGAGGATGATGTGCGCCGCGGCGCAGGCCGCGAGCAGCTCCTCGGCGATCCGGAGGTTCTCCTCCAGCGGCACCGCGGAGCCGTCCCACATGTGCGACTGGAAGAGCGGCGCCTCGCCGCGGGAGACCCGCTCCTTGCTGATCTCGACCAGCGGCCGGACGAAGCCGTCGAGCTTGTCCTGCGGGCAGTGGTCGGTGTGCAGCGCGATGTTGACGGGGTAGCTCTTCGCGACCTCGGCGGCGTACGCCGCGAACGCGACGGAGCCGGAGACCATGCTCTTGACCGACGGGCCGGAGAGGTACTCCGCACCCCCCGTGGAGACCTGCACGATGCCGTCGGAGCCGGCGTCGGCGAAGCCCTTGAGGGCGGCGTTCAGGGTCTGCGACGACGAGACATTGATGGCGGGGTAGGCGAAGCCGCGCGACTTGGCCTGGTCCAGCATCTCGGCGTAGACCTCGGGGGTGGCGATGGGCATCGGGAGCTCCTCGGGTTCACATCGGACGTCGTCAGCCAGCCTAGCCTCAGTCGGCGGCGGCGTGCGGGCCGCCCGAACGGCGGACGTGACCTTCCGGCGACCGGTCCGTTGAGCAGGTCACAAGGCTTTCGTGCCGGTCCACCGGAAGGATCCACCCGCATGCTCTCGCGCACCCCTCGCACCTACGCCGCCGCGGTCGTCTCGACGCTCGCCCTGGCCGTCACCGGCCTGACCCTGCCGACCGGGGGCGTGGCCACCGCGGAGGCGGGGTTCGCCCCGCAGCTGGTCACCGTCGACACCCCCACCCGCGCCGACAAGCGGCGCCTCCAGGGGCTCGGTCTGGACCTGACCGAGCACGCCGGCCACGACTACGTCGAGGTGGTGCTGCACTCCGCTGCCGACCGGACCGACCTGCTCACCGCCGGTTTCAGCTACGACGTACGGATCCCCGACCTGGTCCTCCGCGAGGCGAAGAACAACCAGCTCAACCAGCAGTACGCCGCCACCACCGTCCGGTCCGCGTTGCCCTCGGGTCGCGACGGCTACCGCACGCTCGCGGACTACAACAGCGAGATGCGGACCCTCGCCGCCTCGAACCCCGACCTCGTCACGCTGGTCAAGCTCCCCGAGCCGACCCTGGACGGCCGGACGGTCCTCGGCGTCGAGATCGCCTCCGACGTCGACCGCCGCGACGGCCGACCGACGTTCGCGATGTTCGGCCTGCACCACGCACGCGAGTGGCCGTCGGGCGAGCACGCGATGGAGTTCGCCTTCGACCTGGTCCGCAGCAAGCGCCAGGGCGACCCCCGCATCAGCTCGTTGCTCGACCGCGGCCGCATGCTGATCGTGCCCGTGGTGAACGCCGACGGCTTCGAGCTGTCCCGCACCGACGGCGCCGCGATCGACCTGCGCGAGCTCGACGGCGGAGGCACGGCGTCGATCCTCGGCACCCCCGGCAACGCCTACAAGCGCAAGAACTGCCGCGTCGTCGACGGGCAGGACACCCCCGACGGAAGCTGCGCGGCGTTCAGCGCGACCAGTCCCGGCGGCTTCGGAGTGGGCACCGACCTCAACCGCAACTACGGCGGCTTCTGGGGCGGTCCCGGCGCCTCCGACCTGTTCGCCGACCCGACGTACCGCGGCTCCGCGCCGTTCTCCGAGCCGGAGACGCGCAACGTGCGTTCGCTGATCTCGCAGCGCCAGGTCACGATGATGATCTCGAACCACACCTTCTCCAATCTGGTGCTGCGGCCCAACGGCGTGAACCCGATCACGACCGGGCCCGACGGACTGCCGGTCGGCGACGCTCCCGACGAGGCGGCGATGAAGGACCTCGGTGCCCGGATGACCGCCCAGAACGGGTACGCGAACATCCACGGCTGGGAGCTCTACGACACCACCGGCACCACCGAGGACTGGTCCTACAACGCGACCGGCGGCTACGGCTACACCTTCGAGATCGGTCCCGACGAGTTCCACCCTCCGTTCCCGAAGGTCGTCGACGAGTACCTCGGTGCGGGCGAGTACGCCGGCAAGGGCAACCGAGAGGCCTACCTCGTGGCGTTCGAGAACGCGGTCGACCGGTCCACCCACTCCGTCGTCACGGGCCGGGCTCCCGACGGCGCGACCCTGCGGCTGCGCAAGACGTTCCCGACGCCCACCTGGGACCCCGAGGACGACGTCACCGACCGCCTCGACAGCTCGATCGTGGCCGGCAGCAAGGCCTTCACCTGGGACGTCAACCCGTCCACCCGCCCGGTCGTCCAGTCGCGGCTGGTCAAGGTGCTGGCGGAGGAGCCGACCCGGAGCGAGACCTTCACCGGCACCCCGGCCGCGCCGACCGGGGCTGTCCAGGAGGGCTCCGGCACCACCGAGCACGAGTTCCGGGTGACGGAGACCGGCCAGGACGTGTTGAACGTGGAGCTGGACTGGCCGACCCCGGACGACCTCGACCTCGCCGTCCTCCGGGTCGCGCCCGACGGCAGCCGCACCCAGGTGGGCTCCTCGGGCAACCTGCCCGGGGAGAAGGAGCGGGTGACGATCGCGGACCCGACCCCGGGCACGTACGTGCTCCAGGTGATCAACTACGCCTCGGCCACCCCGACGTACGACCTGAGCGCGGCGCTCTTCGAGGCCGACGCGCAGAGCACCGCCGGGCTGGTCGAGAACTACACGCTCACCTGCGAGAGGAACGGCCAGGTCCTCCAGACCGTGCCGGTGATCGTCGAGCGCGGCCAGCGGGTCAACGTCGACCTCGCGCAGTGCCGCAGCCGTTGGTGAGGACTTCTCGCCGCCTGACAACCGAATAGGCGGCGCATCCGTATCCACCCCTGACAGGCTGTACCGGCTCGGGGAGGGACCACCAGATGCGCAGCGATCGGGAGACGGCGTACGTCGCGTTCGTCGCGGCACGCCAGCACCACCTGCGGCGCATCGCCTTCGCCCTCTGCGGGGACTGGCACCGGGCCGACGACCTCCTGCAGACCGCCCTCGTCAAGCTGTACGTCGCGTGGCCGCGGCTGCACCGCGACGGGCGCGAGGAGGCGTACTGCCGCCAGATCATGGTGCGGTCCAACATCGACGAGTCCCGGCGACCCTGGCGCCGCGAGCGGCCGGGGCTCGACGGCCACGACGAGCCGGCCCGCCCGGGCCTGGCCTCCGAGGAGCGCTCGGCACTGTTCGACGCGCTCCAGACGCTGCCGACCATGCAGCGCAAGGTGGTCGTGCTGCGGCACTGGTTGGGCCTGTCCGTCGACGAGACCGCCGCCGAGCTGGACATCTCGGTCGGCACCGTGAAGAGCCACACATCCCGCGGCCTGGGCAAGCTCCAGGCCGTCCTCACGCCGGAGGGCAGCTGACATGGACTTCGACTTCAAGGACGCGATCGACGAGTCGTTCGGCGGGGGTCCGTCCCACCGCCCGATGGAGGAGCGGCTGCGCGCCGGCCGGCGCGCCGTACGCCACCGCCGGGCCACGGTGACCGGCATCGCCGCGCTCGCCACCGCCGGCATCGTCGGCGCCGCCTCGGCGGTGACCGGAGGAGTGGGCGCCGCCCAGCGCGAGCTGCACCCGGCGAGCAACGACGGCGACACGATCTCCGCGTGCCGCAACGCCACCCCCGGTTCGGACACCAAGGACCTGTTCCTCGCCTCCGGCACCCCCACCATGGTGACCCGGGCGGCGGCCGGCGAGCGGATCACCGCGGTGCTGCTCTCGGCCGACGGGCAGCTCTGGGGCGACTGCCGGGTCGACTACAGCGGAGACCGCGAGGGCGGTGCCGGCATCACCGTCTACGAGATGGACCCACCGCCCGACCCGAACGGCGCACAGACGGCCGGGTTCGGCTACGAGGGCGGATGGGACTGCCGCACCGTCAACGAGCTGGTGTCCGCGGACTGCGCCACGATCTCGTTCTCCATGATGGAGCGCCGTCCCGAGGACGTGGCCCGCGTCGAGGTCGAGCTCGTCAACGGAGCGAGGCTCAGCACTCGGGCGACGCGTGGCTTCTACGCCTTCGAGTACCGCGGCGCCGCGCCTGACGACCTGCGCCCGCTCAACAGGGACGGCCGGACCGAACCCTTCGACGACATGGTGCAGCGGCTGCAGTTCTTCGACGCCGACGGCACCCTGCTCGCCGAGCAGACCGCCGACGGTGTGACCCCGACCCGCGGCGTGCCCCGGGTGTCCGGGCTCCCGCTGCTCACCGGGACTCCGTACGGCTTCGAGGAGCCGGACGAGGAGCCGGTGAGCGACGCCCCGGTCGAGGACGACCCGATCACGGACCCGCGCCCCGGGCTGACCGGGCGGGCGAAGCTCCAGGACCGCTGCACCCTCGAGGGTCTGCCGACCGACGGAGCGAAGCTCGTGGACCCGCGGGTGGTGAGCTGGCACGAGACCGACCACACGGCGGTCGCGGTGCTGCTCGGCTCCGACGACAGGGCCTGGGGCACCTGTGTGCTCCCGACCGACCTCGTGCACTACGCCCACCCCGGCGTCGGCGGGTTCCCGATGAAGCCCCCCACCTTCGCCCCGGACGACTACTACGTCGACTCCGGCCCGGTGGACAACGAGGACCCGGCCGGCAGCCGCGGCTTCGTCTGGCAGCTGGTCGACAAGCTCGACCCGGAGGTCGCCCGGGTCGAGGCGACGCTGGCCGACGGCCAGGAGATCGCGAACGACACCACCGACGGCTACATCGCCCTCGGCGGCTCTGGGAGACTGCCGGCGGACGCCGCCTGGGACAAGGACTACTTCACCCCGGTCCCCCTGGTCTCGTCGCTCCGTTTCTACGACGACGCCGGGAGGCTGCTCGGTGAGTCCACCGACGGGACGGCGATCCAGGGCTACGCCTCGCAGCGCTGGGTGCCCTGACCACCGGCGCGGGGTCCCGGCTAGCGTCGGGGCCGTGAGGCTCCTGAGCAGCTCCCGCGCCACCCACGTCGACCACCGCCCGGACCACGTCTGGGCGGTGGTCGCGTCGGGTCGCCCCGGGCCGCGCTGGTACGCCGACGCCGCACCCTTCGTGGTCCGCGGCGCGCTCGACCGGCTCGTCGGCGGGACCGGGCGCCGCTGGCCGGCCCCGGACCGCGACCTGCTCAGCGAGGGTGACGAGGTCGGGTTCTGGCGGGTGACCGGCGCCGACGACGGTCGGCTCGCCCTCGAGGCCGCGGTGCGGGCGCCGGGCCGGGTCACACTGGTCACCAGGCTGACCGCCGAGGGCACGGGCACCCGGCTCGACCAGCGGGTCGCCTTCCGCCCCCACGGACTGCTCGGTGGCGCCTACCTGCTCGCCGACCTCCCCGCCCGCGAGGCCGTGATCGGGCTCGTCCACCGCCGGCTCCTGCGCGACCTCGGACACCCGGGTCCGCCCCCCTGACGTGATGGCAGCGGCACAACCTTTCCGGCTCGCGATCCGTATTCCCCGTGAGGAGCACGCGAGGGAGACGACATGAGCATCAGCGACGAGATCGACGCCAGCTTCGGCGCCGGGCCCGAGGAGGGCCCGGTGCACGCGCTGGTCGCCGAAGGCCACCGAGCCCTTCGCCGTCGGCGCCTGGCCACGACCGCCACCGGGGCTCTGGTCGCGGTCGTCGTCGTCAGCGGCGTGGCCTTCGCCTCGGTGGGCGGTCGTGACAACGCCGGGCCGGACCGCGATGTCGCGGCCACCCCCACCGCGACCGAGACCCCGACGCCGTACGAGCCGACCCGGCGAGAGGTGAACCGGGCGTTGAGGATGCGTCTGGCCGCGTACGGCGACGACGGCGGCGGCCGGCTGGTCATCGATGACCGCGCCCGGGTCGTCCAGCGCATCGCCAACCCCTACGACATCGCCGCCCCGGGGAAGTCCGTCGCACTGGTGCTGGAGTTCCGCAGGACGACGTACTGGTTCACGATGTACCGCCGCCCCGACGGCTCGAGCGGCTGGTCGAGCATGTGGTCGGGGGACGCCGACCAGTCGTTCGAGGACTGGGTCGCCGAGCGGGAGGTACATACCGAGGACACCACCGACCCCGACTCCGGCGCCGACGCCGACGCGTGGCCGGGCATCCCCGACCTCGACCTGGTCCGCTTCGCCGGGAGCGGCGAGGTGCTCGAGCCGGTCGGCGGTGTGACGATCCTCGAGCAGCGCCCGTCCCCCGCCGTCGGTGCCGCGTTCGCCTCCGCCGGCGACCGGAGCGCGGCCGCCCTGGTCCGAGACGGTGAGGGCGCGAGGTTCTACGTCCTCGCCCGCGGCGTCGACGGCACCACCCCGCAGTACATCGCGGTGAAGGTCGCTGACGGCGGACCGACGCTGGACGCCTTCCTGGACCTGGCCCGCGAGCGGTACGCCGGGGGCGGCGGGGGGCTTCTGTGAAGGTCGAGGACCGCGACGCGGCGTTCATCGAGTTCGTCGCCACGCGCCGTACCCATCTGCGCCGGGTCGCCTACGCCGTCTGCGGCGACTGGCACCGCGCCGAGGACCTGGTGCAGACCGCGCTGGTCAAGCTGTACGTCGCGTGGCCGCGGCTGCAGCGAGACGGCCGGGAGGAGGCCTACGTCCGGACCATCATCGTGCGCGCCGACATCGACGAGTCCCGGCGTCCGTGGCGGCGCGAGCGGCCGGGTCTCGACGGCCCGGACCCCGCGGCGCGGGAACCGCTGCCGGTCGAGGAGCGGTCGGCGCTGTTCGACGCGCTGCAGGACCTGCCGCCGGTGCAGCGCCGGACCGTGGTGCTGCGTCACTGGCTCGGGCTGTCGATCACCGAGACCGCCCACGAGCTGGGCGTCAGCGAGGGCACCGTCAAGAGCAACAGCTCGCGCGGGCTGGCCAAGCTCCAGCAGGCGCTCGGCACGGAGCACCACAGGTAGAGGCACCGCACCTCGGGAACCGCGTGCGGCTCACCCTCGCCAGGCATCCTCGCCGGACAGGTCGGCGTGCGTCGTCACCCAGGTGTGCATCGCGATCGCCGCGGCGGCGCTGGCGTTGATCGAGCGGGTGGACCCGAACTGGGCGATCGAGAAGGTGCCGTCGCACGCCGCCCGCGCGGCCTCGGACAGCCCCGGACCCTCCTGGCCGAAGAGCAGGCAGACCCGGCGCGGCATCTCCATCGTCTCCAGGTGGGCGGACCCGGGGAGGTTGTCGATGCCGAGCAGCCGCACCCCCCGCTCGTGGAGGTACGTCGCCAGGTCGGCCGGGTTCTCGTGGTGCCGCACGTGCTGGTAGCGGTCGGTGACCATCGCCCCGCGACGGTTCCACCGCCTGCGTCCGACGATGTGCACCTCGGCGGCCAGGAAGGCGTTGGCGCTGCGCACGATGGTCCCGATGTTGAAGTCGTGCTGCCAGTTCTCGATCGCGACGTGGAAGTCGTGCCGCCGGTCGTCGAGATCGGCGACGATCGCCTCCATCGTCCAGTACCGGTAGCGGTCGACCACGTTGCGGCGGTCGCCGTGCGCGAGCAGTTCCGCGTCGAACTCCGGTCCCACGGGCAGATCGCCCACCCACGGGCCGACGCCGACCTCGGCGGGCCCGTGCGGCATCGGGTCGTACGGCGCTCGCTGGTCGTCCACGCCCGAAGGCTAGCGTCCGCCGCACCCTGTCCTCAGGTCGCGCGGCTAGGGTGCACGCGTGATCGTCGACGTCGTGCACCCGCTGCTGCTCGGGCTCAACTGGATGGACCCCGAGTGGCTTCTCGAGCGCTTCGGGGGCGCGATGTTCCTGGTGTCCCTGGCGATCGTGTTCGTCGAGTGCGGGCTGCTGTTCCCGATCCTGCCCGGCGACTCGCTGCTGTTCAGTGTCGGCCTGTTCATCAACCGCGCCGGGGCCGGCGAGGCCGGCATCGAGGTCAACATCGTGGTCGCCTGCGTGCTGCTGTCGGCGGCCGCGTTCCTCGGCAATGTCACCGGCTACGAGATCGGACGCCTCATCGGGCCGCGGATCTATGAGCACCGCGGCCGGTTCATCAAGCCGGAGTACTTCACCAAGACCCACGAGTTCTTCGACAAGCACGGGGCCAAGGCGCTGGTGCTCGGGCGGTTCGTGCCGATCGTGCGCACCTTCATCACGCTGGTAGCAGGCGTCGGCCGGATGGACCGGCGACACTTCCTCCTCTGGTCCTTCGTCGGCGCGGTCCTGTGGGCCAGCGGGCTCACCCTGCTCGGCTACTTCCTCGGCGGGATCGCCTTCCTCCAGCACAACATCGAGGCGGCGGTGCTGCTGATCGTGTTCGTCTCGGTGCTGCCGATGCTCTTCGAGTGGTGGCGGCACCGCACCGCGATCGCCGCCGCGCTCGACGACCCCGACGACTGAGCGGGTCTATCCGCGCGGCGCGCGGTCGACCAGGACGCCGAACGCGACCAGCCGGTCGTCGGTGTGGAAGAGCTCCGAGCAGGTGGTCAGGGTGATCAGCCGCTGGCCGGCCTCCTGCACCGGCTCGACCCCGCCACGCTCGGGGTTGTCCGGCAGTGCGTCGACGACCCAGCCGGCGGTGAACGGCACGGTGAGCCCGTCACCGGCGCTGGTCAGCTGATAGGTGTACGTCGCGGTGCGGGTCTCGACGACCACCTCGTCGCCGACCTCGAGGTCCGGCATCGCCCGCAGCGGCTCCCCGTGGGTGATCCGGTGCGCGGCGAGGGCGTAGTTGCCGACCCGGCCCGGAGCGGCGGTGTCGGCGAAGTGTCCGTAGCCGGCCGTCAGCACGTCGTCGGTGGTGCCCTCGAGCACCGGCACCACGTAGTCGTCGCCGAAACGCGGGATCCGGACCAGCGCGCCGACCTCCCCCTCGGGCACCGCGACCGCGCCGCCGCCGGTCTGACCCGTGCCGGGCTCCCGGGCCCAGTCCTCCTCCACCTCGGTGACGATCCGCTCCTGGGTCCGCTGGGACAACCAGCTGGTGCCCCAGAACTGCCAGGCGACGTACCCGAGCACCCCGAGCCCGGCAGCGATGAGCAGCAGCCCCAACCAGCGCGCCCACGGGCGCCGCGGTCGGCGCGGTCGGCGCGGGGTGGGGGGCGCGACCGCGGCGACGCTCTGCTGGCTGGTCATGCCCCGATTGTCTCCCACTACCCTCGACGCCATGGCAGGTCACGCGAAACGGCTCGACGGCATCCCCCCGACGATCTTCTCGACCATGTCGGCACTGGCACTGCGGACCGGCTCGGTCAACCTGGGCCAGGGCTTTCCCGACGCCGACGGCCCACCGGCGGTGGTGGAGCGCGCGGTCACGGCGTTGCGCAACGGTGAGAACCAGTACGCCCCCGGCATCGGCACCCCCGCCCTGCGGCGGGCGATCGCGGGTCACCAGCGGCGGCACTACGGCGTCGAGCTCGACCCCGACCGCGAGGTGGTGGTCACCACCGGCGCCACCGAGGGCATCGCGGCCGCACTGCTGGGGCTGGTCGACCCGGGTGACGAGGTGGTGCTGCTGGAGCCGTACTACGACTCCTACACCGCGATGATCACCTTCGCCGGCGGCGTACGGCGGCCGGTGACGCTGCGCGCGCCCGACTTCCGGCTCGACGCCGACGCGCTCCGGGCCGCGGTCACCGACCGGACCCGGCTGCTGCTCGTGAACAGCCCGCACAACCCGACCGGCACCGTGCTGACCAGGGACGAGCTGCAGGCGGTCGCCGACGTCGCGATCGAGCACGATCTCGTGGTGGTCACCGACGAGGTCTACGAGCACCTGGTCTTCGACGGCCTCGAGCACGTGCCGCTGTGCACGCTGCCCGGGATGGCCGAGCGCACCGTCACCCTCTCCAGCGCCGGCAAGATGTTCTCCTTCACCGGCTGGAAGATCGGCTGGGCGACCGGGCCGGCGGACCTGGTCGGCGCGGTGCTGGCCGCGAAGCAGTGGCTGTCGTTCAGCAGTGGCACCCCGCTCCAGGCCGCGGTCGCGCACGCCCTGGAGCACGAGCACGGGTTCTACGACGAGCTGGTCACCGCGCTGCAGGAGCGCCGCGACCTGCTGTGCGCCGGCCTGGCCGGGCTCGACATGGACGTCCGGGTGCCGGCGGGCACCTACTTCGCGACCACCGACGTACGCCGTCTCGGCTGGGCCGACGGCAGGGAGTTCTGCCTCGCCCTGCCGGAGCGCGCCGGCGTCGTCGCGATCCCGGCGCAGGCGTTCTACGACGACCTCGACGAGGGCCGGCACCGGGTCCGCTGGGCGTTCTGCAAGGAGGCGGACGTGATCGAGGACGGGCTCCGCCGGCTGCACGCGGCCGATCTGCGGGCCTGAGCCGCCGGGTCAGGTCAGGGTCGCCAGACCCTCGTCCCGGCTGATCACGGGCGCGTAGCCGAGCTCCCGACGGGCCCGGCCGTCGTCGACGGTCACCTCGTGCATGATCAGGGCGAAGGCCGTGCGCGAGACCGGCGGGACACCGGGCAGCGGGAGCCGGCGCCAGGCCGCGTCGAGCCCGCTCGCCAGCAGCCGCGCCACGCCGTGCGGCATCGAGCGGTCGGGCAGCCGGACGCCGTGGGCGCCCGCGGACCGGGTGAGGAACTCACGCAGCTCGACGGGGTCCCCGTCCGTCAGGAAGTACGCCGACCCGCCGGCGCCGCGCTCGGCCGCGAGGACGACGCCCTCGCAGACATTCAGGACGTGACAGGTCGAGGTGAGGTAGTGCCCGCCGTCCACCCACGCCCAGCGACCGGCCTCCGCGGCGGCGATCACCCCGGGCAGGACGACGGTGTCGCCCGGGCCCCAGATGAGGCGGGGCCGGACCGCGACGGTGGTGAAGCCGGGGGCGTCGGACTCCAGCACGAGTCGCTCGGCGAGCCCCTTGGTGCGGGGATACTCCCCCGCGGGGCGCCGGGCGTGCGGACGTGTCTCGTCGGCCCGCACGATCGGCTTGCCGTCGGCCAGCACCGCCTCGGTGCTGATGTGCACCAGGCGGGGCACCCCCGCGGCGCGCGCCGCGACCACGAGCGCGCGGGTGCCCTCGACGTTCGTCGCGTCGAGCGCTCCCGGGCGGGTCCAGGCCCGGGTGTCCGCGGCCGCGTGCACGACCAGCTCCGCCCCGCCGATGACGGCGGGCGTGACCGACCCCAGGTCACCGGTGACCGGTGTGGCGCCGGCGCCGGTCACCCGCGCGCGTGCGGTGTGGCTCCTAGCCAGGGCGCGGACCCGGTGCCCGTCGGCAGCCAGCCGGCGCAGCAGGTGCTGGCCCAGGAAGCCCGAGCCGCCGGTGACGAAGACGTCCATCTCACCGCACCCGGTGCGTCCACCACTTCGTGCGGCCGAGGGAGAGCAGCACCGCGACCGCGAGCGCGGCGATCAGCCAGGCCAGCGGCAGCACGGCGAAGCTGAGCATCAGGCAGATCACGCACGTGGCCATGGACAGCACCAGGAGGGTGACGCGGGCGGGGTTGGAGCCGCGGAAGACCGCGAGCGCGAGGATCACGGCGCCCACGGACAGCAGGGCCAGCACCGCTCCGGCGATGGTGAACGTGCGGGCCAGCGCGTCGGCGGTGATGCCGAGCCGGTCGAGGTCGTTCTCCCGGGCGATCTCCCGCTCGAAGGCGGCCCGGTCGGCGTTGACGGCGATCAGGATCCACCCGGACCCCACCAGCGCCATGCCGGCGAAGATCCAGGTGACGACCGCCGCGGCCGTGACCACCCCCGGTCGGGTGACCGGCTCGTCGTCGACGGGCTCCGGCTCCGGCGGCGGGGCGTTGACGCCGTACGGCAGGAGGCCGTAGTTCTCCGGGATCCGCGGGGTGCGCGGGGTGGGCGGGGTGGGCGGCTGCTCGGTCATCGGCTCTCTCGATCGGTCATGGGGTGCGGCCGGAGCGCAGCGCGAACCAGGCACCGACGGCGGGTCGGGTCAGCAGGACTGCGGTGGCCACGCCGGCGACGGTCACCAGCAGCAGCACCGGCGCGGCGATGCCCATCATCAGCGTCAGCAGCGAGGTCAGCGCCGCCGAGCCGATGAGCAGGAAGCGGGCCCAGCTGCGGCCGAGGAAGGCGAGCACGGCCACCGCGATCGCGGCGAGACCCCACAGCCCGAAGGTCAGCGCCAGCCCGAGCGAGAAGGACCGGATCTGGTCGGCCGTCAGGCCGCTGTCGGCGAAGCGGTCGTCGGAGGAGTAGACGTCGTCGATCAGGGTCGGGTCGGCGGCGAAGCTGATCAGCACCAGCCCCATCGCCGCCACCACCAGTCCGGAGAACACCCAGGTGATCACGCAGGCCTGGACGACCTCCCGGGGCCGGGCGGTCACGAACGGCACATCCGTGCGATGTTGCTGTGCACTGGGCAAGGTGGCGCCGGACGGGTGTCTGGGGCCGTCCAGCAGGGTCCCCGGCTGCCCGCCTGCCTGGCTCGGACCGCCGGAGGCACCTCCGCCCTCGCTGCCGAAGCCCCGGTAGGCCGGGGGCGCCGACGGCGGCGGGGGGCCGGACACGTCCGGGCCCGACGGGTCCGGGGTCCGGTCCGGGACCCGCGCCGGCGAGCGGCCGTCGAACCAGTCGCGGGCCTGACGGGTCCACAGCAGCACCACGGCCACCGCGACCATCGACGACATGAAGCCACCGGTGACCAGGCCGGTGACGAACAGCGGCACCGCGAGCACCGAGAGCCACAGTCGCGCCTGCTTGTTGCGGCGCAGCACGTACCACCCGAGGATCGCGGCGGCGGTGGCGCAGCCGGCCGCGACCATCGCCATCACGTGCATCACGGACAGCACCTGCTGCAGGTCGATGCCCAGTCCGTCGAGGGGCGGTTCGGAGATGGCCTGCTGGACCCGCTCGCGGGTGTCGATGGAACGCAGGTTCGCGACCAGGTCGAACACGGTGAGCACGACCGCTGCGGAGCCCAGGATCGTCACCCAGCCGGCCATGGTGACCTGGGGTGGGCGGGCGGAGGCGGAATCGGTCATGGCGTCATTGTTTCAGGCTCGCCCGAACGCGGGGACAGGACGGGTCAGGAACCCGGGGTCAGGGTCAGGCCCGCGGCGCCCACCTCCACCGTCACCGAACCGCCGTCCACGACCTCGCCACCGATCAGCAGCCGGGCCAGCGGATCGCCGATCGCCGTCTGGATCAGCCGCCGCAACGGGCGAGCGCCGTACGCCGGGTCGTAGCCGGTCTCGGCCAGCCAGGTCTGGGCCGCCTCGGTGACGGTGATGGTGATGCGTCGCACCGCGAGGCGCTTCTCCAGCAGGGCCAGCTGCAGGTCGACGATGTGGGTCAGGTCATCCTTGCTGAGCGCGTCGAACATGACGACCTCGTCGAGGCGGTTGAGGAACTCCGGCTTGAAGTGGCTGCGCACGAGCCCCATCACCGACTCCCGCTTGACCTCGGGTGACAGCGACGGGTCCACCAGGAAGTTCGAGCCCAGGTTGCTGGTGAGGATCAGCAGGGTGTTGCGGAAGTCGACGGTGCGGCCCTGGCCGTCGGTGAGCCGGCCGTCGTCGAGGACCTGCAGCAGGATGTCGAACACCTCGGGGTGCGCCTTCTCGACCTCGTCGAGCAGCACCACGGAGTACGGCCGCCGGCGCACCGCCTCGGTGAGCTGGCCGCCCTCCTCGTACCCGACGTACCCCGGGGGCGCGCCGACCAGCCGGGAGGTGGAGTGCTTCTCGCCGTACTCGCTCATGTCGATGCGGACGATCGCGCGGTCGTCGTCGAAGAGGAAGTCCGCGAGCGCCTTGGCCAGCTCGGTCTTGCCGGTGCCGGTCGGGCCCAGGAACAAGAAGCTGCCCGTCGGCCGGTGCGGGTCGGAGATCCCGGCCCGCGACCGGCGTACGGCGTCGCTCACGGCGTTGACGGCCGCGTCCTGGCCGATCAGGCGCCTCCCGATGACCGCCTCCATCTCGAGCAGCTTGGCGGTCTCGCCCTGGAGCATCCGGCCGGTGGGGATGCCGGTCCAGGCCTCGACGACCTCGGCGACCTGCTCGGCCCCGACCTCCTCGCCGACCAGCGGCTCGGCCTCGCTCTTCTCGGCGTCCTCCACCGAGGCGATCTGCTTCTCGAGCTCGGGGATGCGGCCGTACTGGATCTCCGACGCGGCGGCGAGGTCGCCCTCGCGCAGGAGTCGGTCGGCCTCCCCTCGGAGCTGGTCGAGCTGGCGACGGAGCTCCCCTTCGCCCTCGAGCGTGGCCTTCTCCTGCTCCCAGCGCGACTCGAGCCCCCGCAGCCGTTCCTCGGCGTCCGCGAGGTCCTGGCGCAGCTTCCCCAGCCGCTCGACCGACGCTTCGTCGGTCTCCTTGGCGAGCGCGAACTCCTCCATCTTGAGCCGGTCCACGGAGCGTCGGAGCTGGTCGATCTCCTCGGGCGAGGACTCGATCTCCATGCGCAGCCGGGACGCCGCCTCGTCGATCAGGTCGATGGCCTTGTCGGGCAGCTGACGGCCGGGGATGTAGCGGTCGGAGAGCGTCGCGGCCGCGACCAGGGCGGCGTCGGTGATCCGGACGCCGTGGTGGGCCTCGTACTTCTCCTGGATGCCACGCAGGATCTGGATGGTGTCCTCGACGCTGGGCTCGCCGACGAAGACCTGCTGGAAGCGGCGCTCCAGCGCCGGGTCCTTCTCGATCCGTTCGCGGTACTCGTCCAGCGTGGTCGCGCCGATCATGTGCAGCTCACCGCGGGCCAGCATCGGCTTGAGCATGTTGCCCGCGTCCATCGCGGAGTCGCCGCCGGCGCCCGCGCCGACCACGGTGTGCAGCTCGTCGATGAACGTGACGATCCGGCCGCCGGCGTCCTTGATCTCCTCGAGCACGGCCTTGAGCCGCTCCTCGAACTCGCCGCGGTACTTCGCCCCGGCCACCATCGCCGCCAGGTCGAGGCTGAGCACCCGACGGCCCTTGAGGGAGTCCGGGACGTCACCGGCGACCACGCGCTGGGCGAGCCCCTCGACGACCGCGGTCTTGCCGACGCCGGGCTCCCCGATCAGCACCGGGTTGTTCTTGGTGCGGCGGGACAGCACCTGCACGACGCGACGGATCTCGGCGTCACGACCGATCACCGGGTCGAGCCGGCCGTCCTCGGCCGCCTTGGTCAGGTCGACGGAGTACTTCTCCAGCGCCTCGTACGTCGACTCCGCATCCTCGCTGGTGACCCGACGGTTGCCGCGGACCGCGGTCAGCCCCTCGCGCAGCCCGGATTCGGAGAGCCCCGCGTCGGTCAGCACCTTCTGGGCGGGGCTCTCCACACCGGCGAGGGCGATCAGCAGGTGCTCGGTGGCGACGTAGTCGTCCGTGAGGGACCCGGCCAGCTCGAGCGCCGCCGCGAGCACCCGGGTCAGCGCCCCGGAGGCAGCCGGCTGCTGGACGGTGGCCCCGGTGGCGCGGGGCAGGGCGTTCATCGCGGCCTCGGCCCGGGCGGTGAGGGCGACCACGTCCACGCCGGCCTTGGTGACGAGATTGCGGCTGGTGCCCTCGGGATCGCGCAGCAGCGCGACGAGAAGGTGCAGCGGCTCGGTCTGGGTGTTCCCGGCGGTGGTCGCGGACAGCTGCGCGGCCTCGACGGCCTCGCGGCTGCGGGTGGTGAACTTCTCGGCGCCGAACTGGCTCAATGTGGTCCTCCCGTGGGCTCTCAACAGTGCTCTGCGACGGCACCAGTGTGTCCGTCATCCATCTCAACGCGCCAGAAGTTGAGTGTGTTCCGCTCAACTCTGACTTCTGCGCGTCGAGCCCGCCCGCCCGCTTCCGCGGCCTACGATGGGCTCGGTCGACCGGATGCTCCGGCGGCCGGGAGGCGAGCGACATCATGCGCATGCTCCGCAAACGGAAACGGGCTCCGGTTGCTCCTCCGGTGGTCGCGCCTTCGCCTCCGGCTGCGCCCTCCCTGACCGTGCTGGTCGTCGACGACACCGAGGACATCCGCACCATGATCCGGATCGCCCTGGGGCGGGCCGGCTTCGACGTGGTCGCTGAGGCCGCCGACGGCGAGGACGCCATCGTGGCCGCCGGCGAGCACCGCCCCGACCTCGTCCTGCTGGACCTGCACATGCCCGGGCTCGGCGGCATCGAGGCGCTCCCACGTCTGCTGCACGCCAGCCCCCGCTCCCGCGTCGTGGTGTTCTCCGCGATGGCGGCCACCCGGATGCTCGAGGCGGCGTTAGACGCCGGCGCGTCCGGCTACATCGTCAAGGGCGTCTCCCCCAAGCGGATCGCCGAGCACCTGCACCGGGTCGCGACGGCCGGGGCGGTCCGGCCCGTGCAGCCCTGGCCGCTCGCGGGCGGATAGCCCTCAGCCACCCGACCCGGTCTCCGGTGGCTCCGGCGGCACCAGGTGCACCGGCAGGTCATCGGCCTGGTCCGGCTCGAGCAGGCAGGTGCGGCAGAAGTCCTCGCCGAACGGCGTCAGGTGGATGCTGCGCCGCACCACCTTCGCGAACGTCACCGAGTGGACCGCGGCCAGCACGTCCGGCTGTGCCTCGAGCACCTGGTAGTCCATCGGGTCGGGGACGGGCTCGCGGGACAGCCAGATCAGCCCGAGCCGGTCGAGGTTGTTGAGGCAGACGGGCACCCTGTCGAGGAAGCGCACGCCGGCCCGCGCGCCCACCATCGTCAGCCCCGGAGCGAGCAGCTGGGAGCTGACCAGTCCGACGGGGCCACCGGTGCGGACGTCGACGCTGGGCTGGGGGCCGGACCGCACCAGCAACATCAGGATCCGGGCCTCGTCGGGAGCCAGGTCGTCGAGGATCCGCGAGAACGCCGGGTGGGTCTGCTCGTCGGACCACACGTCACGCGAACGCTCCAGGAGCCGGGCACCCCGGGCGCGCAGGTCCTGCTCGTCCGGTCGGTCGGGGTCGGGGTGTGGTCGCGCTCCTGGATCCGGCGAGCCACCGTCGACACGGTCCGGGCGGCCTCGCCGACGTCACGGGCGATCTCCTCGACGAGCTCGGCGGAGGCCTCGGGGTCGGTGACGGTGCGCAGCACCAGGCGGCCGGTACGCCGCGTCACCGCGGCCGTCCACACCGTCGAGCGCCACGCGGCGCCGGCCGCTATCCGAACGATCCCAGGCACCTGCTCGAGCCGCTCGTCCATCACGTCGTGCCTCCCACGCCGAAGAGCAGCAGGTGGAGGACCCCACCGCCGAAGCCCATGATGGCCCCGTGGGCGTAGAGCATCCACTCGTCCTCGCGGATCGCGGCCCGCATCATCTCGACGAAGTCCCGCGGAGGCAGCTCCTGGGTGCGCCTGGCCACCAGCTCGCGGATCTTCGTCGCCTGCTCGCGGCTGAACTCCGGATCCTTGAACGGACGGATCGTGCGGTCCACCGCGACCTGGGCCAGCGACTCCCTGATGCTGTCGAAGCGCTGGGTGCCGACGGCGACGCGCACGGCCGCGCGGGCCGGACCGGCGGCCCGGTCGATCGCGGGCAGCATCGCCTCCGCGAGCAGCTGGCGGGTGCGGTCACCGCGCGGGCCGTCGAGGAGGAAGTCACCGATGTGCTCGAGGGTGATCACGTCGCTCGCGATGATGTCGGCGTACACCTCGGCGGCCTCGGCCTGCCTGCGCGGGAAGAGCCCGTGCACGCGGAACGGGCCGTGGGTCCGCGGTTCGGGCGGCTCGAAGATCAACCGCATGCCGAGCGCGTTGGTGACCCACCCGACCAGCACGCCGAGGACCGGCAGCAGCCACCACTGGTGGAAGACCTGGTCGGCGAGCGCGACCGGGATGCCGAGCAGGAACCCGAAGACGAAGCCGAAGGTGACCATCATCCGCAGCTCCTTCTCGCCGAAGTCACGGAAGATGCGGACCACCAGCGACGGGTCGTCGCGGAACTGGTCGATGACCATCAGCTTGGGGTCGAGCAGCTGGTCGATGTGCTCGCCGATCTGGTCGGTCACGGTCGTGACGACCGTGGGCAGCTGCGCCTGCACCCGCTCGATCAGGGCCTGGCGCCCCCACGGCGGCAGGTCGCGCCACAGCCGCGGGTGCTCGCGGCGCATGATCTCCTCGACCACCTCGGGGAGGTCCGGCTCGAAGACGGCGATGATGTGCTCGGCGATCTTGTCCGGCTCGAGCTGTTGGTAGAACTCGCGCGGCGTGCCCAGCTTGGCGATCGCCTTGTCCACGGCGATGCTGCCCATCTTGGCGGCGCGGGCCGGGACGATGCCCTGCCAGCCGATGCCGCCGTGCAGCAGGCCGGGCACCTCCTGGACCTTCCGCGGCAGCACCCGGACCAGCGCGGCCAGCCCCGGCACGCGGACACCGCGGAAGCGCACCGGTGAGAAGAGCATGACCAGCCCGCTCCAGTTGATCAGCCAGCCGACGACGCCGGTGAAGATCGGGATGGTGACGACGTGCAGCCAGTCGAGGTCGGCCAGCCAGCCACCCATGTCCACTCCCCTCCGGTCCCGGAAGGCTAACGACCCAGTGAGGTGGCCGTCACGCCCTCCGCCGACCGGGCTGCTGCGAGGATGACGCGGTGCCCACCACCCGTCTCGACCTGCTGCCCGGACCACCCGCGGAGCCGGAGCTGACCGCGGACTGCTCGCGCTGCTTCGCACTGTGCTGCGTGCTGCTGCCGTACTCCCGCGCCGCCGGGTTCGGCGCCGACAAGCCGGGTGGGGTGGCGTGCTCGCACCTCGGCGTCGACGACCGCTGCACGATCCACGCGGAGCTGCGCGAGCGGGGGTGGTCGGGATGCAGCGTCTTCGACTGCCTCGGGGCCGGTCAGCAGGTGGCCCAGGTCACCTACGGCGGCACGTCGTGGCGCGAGCACGGCGACCTCGGCGAGATGGCTGCCGTCTTGTCGGTGATGCGGTGCGTGCAGGAGATGCTGGCGCACCTGCGTGAGGTGCTGCGGCGTACGCCGGAGCCCGCCGCGCAGGCGGCCTGGGGCCGGCTGCTCGAGATCCGGGGCCTGGGCCCGATCGAGCTGCTCTCGCTCGACCTGGACGAGCTGCAGGACGAGGTCGACGAGGTGCTGGCCGCGCACGCCCCCTGAGCCGAGGTCAGCGGTTGCGGCGCCAGACGACCAGTGACTGACCGGGGTCGGAGCGGCGCAGCACCGGCAGCCGGTTGACCTCCTCGGCAGTACGCCGCGGGGCCAGGGCCCGTCGCAGCGCGTCGCGGGTCGCCTCGAGCTCGGCGACCAGCTCCTCGTTGCGCGAGGCGAGCGCGACCACGCGGTTCTGCAGGTCGAGGATCCGGCGGACGCCCTCGAGTCCGATGCCGTGCGCGGTGAGGTCGGCGATCTCCCGCAGCGACTCGATGTCGCGGTGGGAGTAGCGGCGCCCCCCACCACCGGTGCGCTGCGGCAGGATCAGCCCGAGCCGCTCATAGGTGCGCAGGGTCTGCGGGTGCAGACCGGTGAGCTGGGCGGCCACGCTGATGACGTAGACGCCCACGTCGGGAGCGGGCATCCGCGGGCCACCGGGCGGCGTGATCACCTCAGGCTCCCTCGAAGAGGTTGCTGCGCAACGGCTTGCCCGCGGTGGCGGCTCGGTAGGCCTCGACCGCCTCGCGGGTGGCCGGGTCGAGCACGGCCGGCACCTGCACCTGCACGGTCACCAGCAGGTCACCCAGGGTGCCGTCCGCCCGGCGGGCGCCCTTGCCGCGGACCCGGAAGGTCCGCCCACTGGGGGTGCCCGCGGGGATCTTGAGGGTGACCGGCGGACCCGAGAGGGTCGGCACCTTGATGTCGGCGCCGAGCGCGGCCTCGTCGAAGGAGATCGGCACCTCGAGGGTCAGGTTGTCGGCCTTGCGCGCGAACAGGCGGTGCGGGCCGACCTTCACCACGACGTAGAGATCGCCGGGTGGTCCACCGTTCTCGCCGTTCGCGCCCTTGCCGCGCACCCGGATCCGCTGGCCGTCCTTCACGCCGGCGGGGATGCGGGCCTGGATCGACCTCGCGGACATGCCCCGGCCGGTGCCGCGGCAGGTCGGGCAGGGCTCGTCGTACAGCAGCTGGCGGCCCCCGCAGACCGGACAGGTCTCGTTGAGGGTGAAGGCACCGCCGACGGTCGAGGCGACCATGCCGGCGCCCTGGCACTCGGGGCAGATGTGGGGCTTGGTGCCGGGCTTGCCGCCGGTCCCGGAGCAGTCCGGGCACGGTGCGTCGCTGGTCAGCCGCAGGGTGATGGTGACCCCGTCGATGGCATCGGTGAAGCTCACCGTCGCCGTGGTCTCGACGTCGGAGCCCTTCTGCGGCCGGGGTGCGCGCTGACGCCCGCCGCCGAACACGTCGCCGAACATGTCGCCGAAGCCCCCGCCGGCACGGTCGCGGAGCAGGTCGTTGATGTCGAACCCGCCACCGCCGCCCGGAGCCCGGCCGAAGCCACCCATCGGCATCGACCGGATCTCGTCGTACTGGGCGCGCTTCTCGGTGTCTCCGACCACGTCGTAGGCCTCGGCGACCGCCTTGAACCTGTCGTGCTTGGCGGTGTCGCCGGGGTTGGAGTCAGGGTGGTTGGCGCGGGCCAGCTTGCGGTAGGCCTTCTTGATCTCCTCCGCCGAGGCGTCCTTCTTCACGCCGAGCTCGGCGTAGTAGTCCTTGCCGGCCCAGTCAGCCTTGCCGCTCATGCGCGCACCTCCCTTCGCGATCGGTGGTCGACGACCACTGCCTACTGCTGAGCATCCCCGGCCGGGTCGACCACCAGGACCTGGGCGGCCCGGACCACCCGGTCGTTGATGCGGTAGCCGGCCTTGGCGATCACCTTGCAGGTGGTCACCTGCACGTCCGGATCCTCCCCGATGTGACTGAGCGCCTCGTGCACCGTCGGGTCGAACGCGTCGCCCACCGTGCCGAACTTGGTCAGGCCGAGGGCGGCGACCGTGCGCTCGAGCTGGTCGGCCACGGCGCGGAAGCCGTCGTCGAGCGGCCCGTGGTCGCGGGCCCGGTCGATGTTGTCGAGGACCTCGGTGATCGGGGCCAGCGCCTGGTACGTCGCGTTCTCCCGGATCAGCTCCCGATCCCGGTCGACGCGGCGCTTGTAGTTCAGGAACTCCGCCTGCAACCGCTGGAGGTCCCGGGTGCGCTCCTCGAGCGCCATCTGCGCCAGCGTCAGCTCGTCGCCCTCGGGCCCCGGCATCTCGTCCGGCTCGCCACCTTCGACCTCGGTCTCGTTGGCCATCTCGGCGGCCGCGTCACCGAAACCGTGCGGCGCCTCGCCCGCAGCGTCCCCGGAGGTGTCCCCGGAGGTGTCCCCGGAGATGTCCGGGGCCTCCGGGGAGGGAGCGGGCTCGGCCCGCTCCCCCTCCGTCTGCTGATCCGGCTGCTGATCCGGTCGGGCGCCGTGGGGCTCCTCGGTCACTTGGTCTCACCCTCGGTGTCGCCACCGGTGGGCTCGGTGCCGTCCTCCGGGCCGGCGGCGGGCTCGTCGTCCACGATCTCCGCGTCGACGACATCGTCGTCGGCCTCGCCGGTGCCGGCGGTGGCACCGCCGGCGGCGCTCTGGTCGGCCTCCGCGGCGGCGTACATCGCGGCACCCATCTTCTGGCTGGACTCACCGAGCCTGGTGACGCCGGCCTGCAGCTCCTCGGCGGTCGCCTCGGCGTTCTCGAGGGTGGCCTTGAGGGCGTCGACGTCGGCCTGGACCTCGGTCTTCACGTCGTCGGGCAGCTTCTCGGCGTTCTCGGCGAGGAACTTCTCGGTGCTGTAGACGAGGCCGTCGGCCTGGTTGCGGGCCTCGACGGCCTCGCGACGCTGGGCGTCCTCCTCGGCGTACTGCTCGGCCTCCTTGACCATCCGGTCGATCTCGTCCTTGCCGAGCGCGGAGCCACCGGAGATCGTCATCGACTGCTCGCGGCCGGACGCGTGGTCCTTGGCGGAGACGTGCACGATGCCGTTGGCGTCGATGTCGAAGGTGACCTCGATCTTCGGCACGCCGCGCGGGGCCGGCGGGAGGCCGGTCAGCTCGAAGTTGCCGAGGGGCTGGTTCTGGCCCCACATCTGGCGCTCACCCTGGGCGACCTTGATCTCCACCGACGGCTGGTTGTCGTCCGCGGTGGTGAAGATCTCCGAGCGCTTGGTCGGGATCGTGGTGTTGCGCTCGATGAGGTTGGTCATCACCCCACCCTTGGTCTCGATGCCGAGGGACAGCGGGGTGACGTCGAGGAGCAGCACGTCCTTGACCTCGCCCTTGAGGACGCCGGCCTGGAGGGCGGCGCCGACGGCGACGACCTCGTCGGGGTTGACGCCCTTGTTGGGCTCCTTGCCACCGAGCAGCTCCTTGACGACCTCGGTGACCGCGGGCATGCGGGTCGAGCCGCCGACCATCACGACGTGATCGATCTTGCTGACGTCCACGCCACCGTCCTTGAGCACGGACTTGAACGGCTCGCGGGTGCGCTCGAGCAGGTCGGCGGTCAGCTTCTGGAACTCAGCGCGGGTCAGCTTCTCCTCGAAGTGGAGGGGGCCGGACTCGCCGTGGGTGATGTAGGGCAGGTGGATCGTGGTCTCGCTGGAGCTGGAGAGCTCGATCTTCGCCTTCTCGGCGGCCTCCTGGAGGCGCTGCTTGGCGATCTTGTCGGCACCGAGGTCCACGCCGTTGTTGGCCTTGAACTTCGACACCATCCACTCGACGACCTTGTTGTCCCAGTCGTCGCCACCGAGGTGGTTGTCGCCGGAGGTGGCCTTGACCTCGACGACGCCCTCGCCGATCTCGAGCAGGGACACGTCGAACGTGCCGCCACCGAGGTCGAAGACGAGGATGGTCTGGTCGTCGCCCTTGTCGAGGCCGTAGGCCAGCGCGGCCGCGGTCGGCTCGTTGACGATCCGGCTCACGTTGAGGCCGGCGATCTCGCCCGCCTCCTTGGTGGCCTGGCGCTGCGCGTCGGAGAAGTACGCCGGCACGGTGATCACCGCGTCGGTGACCGGCTCGCCGAGGTAGGCCTCGGCGTCGCGCTTGAGCTTCTGCAGCACGAAGGCGCTGATCTGCTGGGGGGTGAACGTCTTGTCGTCGACCTGCTGGGACCAGTCCGTGCCCATGTGGCGCTTGACGGACCGGATGGTGCGGTCGACGTTGGTGACGGCCTGCCGCTTGGCGACCTCACCGACGAGGACCTCGCCGGACTTCGCGAACGCGACCACGGACGGGGTGGTCCGGGCGCCTTCGGCGTTGGCGATGACGGTGGGCTCTCCACCTTCGAGGACGGCGACGACGGAGTTCGTCGTGCCGAGGTCGATACCGACCGCGCGGGCCATGGGTTACCTCCGGTTGTTGCGGGCCCCGGGGTGCCGGGGCATGCGTCTGTGGGTGGGATCTGCGGCCATCCTGCCGCGATGGCGGCGAGTGTGCCAAACAAGTTGAGTCGAAGCAACTCAACTTTGCTCACTGGTCTCAACGGAGGGCGGTCGCGCCTTGTTCCCGTTCGCAGCCGAAGATTCTCGCCCCGGTCCGGGCGGTGGCACCGCCCGTCGGTCCGGCGCCCATAGCCCAAGGTCGTCATTGACCGGACCGGCCGCGCGGATCACCGTCGAAGGATGGAGGTGCGCGCGTCGGCGCACCCCCGACCAGGACACGCTCGGCGAGGTGACCATGACCGACCAGACGCTGACTCCCGCCGCCTTCCGGGGCGAGCCGGCCCCACGCCGTACGCCCCGACGTCGCGCCGCCTCGAGCGGCGCCACCGCGGGACCCTTCCGGATCGTCACCGCGAACGTGCAGTCGTTCCCGGTCAACGCGATCTCGCTGGCCCAGGCCCACGACGACCTGCGCCGCAACGCCGCCGACGGCGACCTGGTGCTGCTGCAGGAGATCGCCGCCCGCTACAAGACGCTGGTGCAGATGGCGTTCCCCTCCTCGGAGTGGGTCGTCTACTACGGGCGCAGTGACAACTCCACGCCGATCGCGTTCCGCCGGGCCCTGTTCTCGAAGGTCGAGGGTCGGGTGGAGCTGTTGCACCCGGCCGTGAAACACCTGCACTTCCGCCGCTACCTGACCCACCTCCGGCTGCGCGCCCGAGATCTCCGCTTCGAGTTCCACGTCACCAACCTGCACATGGTCGCCGGGGCGTTCAACGGCGTCGAGGAGCCCGACCAGGCGCTGCGGCTCGAGGAGTGGAACGACGGCATCGACAAGCACCGGCGGTTCGTGGCGAGCCTGGTGGAAACCGGCCTCCCGGTCGTCGGGGGTGGCGACTACAACCGGCGGCTGGAGAGCTTCAAGTCGTTGGGCACCGAGGTCGCCGGCCGGCAGGTGACGTACGCCGTCGACGGCGGCGCCGTCGACCTGCTCTGGTTCATCGACGGCGACGAGAGCGGCTGGGGGGTGCGCTCCACGAAGGTCTTCCCGGGCCGGCGCGCGAAGGCTCCCCAGCGCAACAGCGACCACGGCATGCGGCGGGCCACCGCGACGCTCAGCGGTGTGCCGGCCACGGCGCCGGCCCCGTCACCCACCCGTCCGGGCGTCCCCAAGCCCGCCCCCACCCCACCGGCGGCCACCCGGCCCGCCCCCACCCGGAAGCACCCGGCCGGCAAGGCAACGGCTCCGGCACCGCCGCGCGAGGAGGCCCCGATGCCCGGTCCGTACGAGATCACCGCGTTCGGCGACGGCAACGCCAAGCGCGTCGACTGGAAGACCCGCGCCGCGCTCGAGCAGGCGCAGGCGCTGCTCGGCTACCCGCTCAGCGTGGTGCAGGGCTCCTACAACAGCGGAGGCGTCTCGGCATCCGCCGGCACGCACGACGGCGGGGGCGTGGTCGACCTGCTCGCCTGGGACTGGCAACGGAAGGTCCGGGCACTGAGGACCGTCGGCTTCGCGGCGTGGTACCGCGCGCCGGTCCGCGGCCTCTGGGGAGCCCACATCCATGCCGTGCTGATCAACCACGGCAAGCTCGCGCCGGTGGCGGCCCGGCAGGTGATCGCCTACCGCAAGGGGCGCGACGGCCTCCGGAGCAACCTGCCCGACCGGTTCTGGCGCCCCAGCCCGATCCCCGTGTTCGACTACCCGCCGAAGCGCCCGGCGCCGGCGCCGGCACCGACCCGCAGCGGGTCGCGCCCGGCGACCGCACCGGCCACGGGTGCCTTCCCGCCGAAGCGGACGCTGGACGGGGTCGACACCAGCCACTACCAGGGCGGCGCCATCGACGTCAGGGCGGCTCAGGCGGCGGGGCTGCGCTGGTGGTACCTCAAGGCCACCGAGGGCGACACGGTCAAGGACGCGACGTACCGCAAGCGCCTGAAGCAGGCCCGGGCCGCGCGGATCCCGGTCGGGGCCTACCACTTCGCCCGCCCGGATCCCGGCGACGCCCAGAAGGAGGCCAGGTTCTTCCTCGCGAACGCGGACATCCGGGCAGGGGACATGCTGCCCATGCTCGACCTCGAGTCGCTCGAGGGCATGTCCGTGGCCGAGGTCACCCGATGGACCGGTCGATGGGTGGACACCGTCACCCGCGACCTCCGGCGACGCGGCCTGGTGGGGAAGCCGATCATCTACACCCCGTTCAGCCTCGGCAGCGGCTTCGGCTGCCTGCTCTGGGTGGCGCGCTACAGCGACGACTTCCGGGCGCCGCTGATCCCGAAGCCGTGGCGCAACGCGGCGATCTGGCAGCACTCGAACGGGCGCTTCGGCCCGGTCAAGCACGTCCCCGGGTTCGGCCCGGTCGATGTCAACGCGGTGCACCCCGACATCCCCCTGTCCGCGCTGCGGGTCAAGAAGGTCCGCACGGCGGGCCCTGCCCCCGGACCCGCCCCCGGACCCGCCCCCGGACCCGCCCCCGGACCGGGCCCGGCACCGCGGCCCGAGCCGCCCACGGAGCCGGTGGACACGCCGGCCGCACCCGAGCCGGTCGACGTACCGGCCGCACCCGAGCCGGTCGACGTACCGGCCGCACCCGAGCCGGTCGACGCACCGGCCGCACCCGAGCCGGTCGACGCACCGGCCGCACCCGAGCCGGTCGACGTACCGGCCGCGCCCCAGCCCGTGCACCCACCTCCGGCGGCGGCCCCGCCCGCGGAGGCGGACGTGAACCTGCTGATCGACCTCGCCGTCGCCCGGGTCCAGCTCGAGACGGCACAACAGCAGCTCGAGGCCGCTCTGGCCCGACTCCCCGAAAGGTGACCGCCATGTCTCCCGTCCAGATCATCACCGACCTCCTGCGCAGCCTGCCCAGCGGCGTCCGCAGGACGCTCTACACCGTGCTGGCGCTGGTGGGTCTCGCGCTGGCCGCTGCGGACTTCCTCGGCGCTGCCTCCATCGGCTCGGTCTCGATGAGCCGGGCGCTGGAGCTGTACGCCTACATCTCCCCGGCCATGGGCCTGGTCGCGGTCGCCAACGTGGGCAAGCCCACGGACCAGGCCGTCCCCGAGTTCGACGAGGACGTCGACCTCTCCGCGTTCGAGCCGGTCGGCTCCGAGGAGGACGTCTACGGCGCGACCGTCCTCTGACCCCCTCGTCGGGCGCGACCCGTCGGCCCACGGGGCGCGCAGGGAATATCGCGCCGACGGGTCTTGTAGGACCAGGCATGACTGTTCCCACGATCGCCCTGAACGACGGCACCTCGATCCCCCAGCTCGGTTTCGGTGTCTTCCAGGTGCCGCCCGCCGAGACCGCGGCGACGGTGACGGCCGCGCTCGAGGCCGGCTACCGGCACATCGACACCGCGCAGATGTACGGCAACGAGGAGGGCGTCGGCGAGGCCCTCGCGGCTTCCGGCCTCGCCCGCGACGAGCTCTACGTGACCACCAAGCTCAACAACGGCTTCCACCGTCCCGACGACGCGCGCCGGGAGTTCGAGGCGTCGCTGCGCAAGCTCCGGCTCGACCGGGTCGACCTGTTCCTGATCCACTGGCCGCTGCCGACGCGGTACAACGGCGACTTCGTCTCGACCTGGAAGACCCTCGCGGAGCTCGCCCAGGACGGCCGCGCCAGCAGCGTCGGCGTCTCGAACTTCGAGCCCGCGCACCTGAAGCGGATCATCGACGAGACCGGCGTGCTGCCCGCGGTGAACCAGATCGAGGTGCACCCGTTCTTCGGCAACGAGGCCGCCCGCGCGGCCGGTGCCGAGCACCGCATCGTCACCGAGGCCTGGTCGCCGATCGCGAAGGGCACCGTGATGGGCAACGAGGTGCTGGCCAAGATCGGCGCCGAGCACGGCAAGTCCGAGTCCCAGGTCGCGCTGCGCTGGCACATCGAGCGCGGTGACGTGGTGTTCCCCAAGTCGATGAGGGCCGAGCGCATGAGGGAGAACTTCGAGATCTTCGACTTCTCGCTGACCCCGGACCAGGTCGAGCAGATCAGCGCACTGGACCGGGGCGAGTCCGGCCGGATGGGCCCGAACCCGAACGAGTTCGACTACCTCCCCGACTGATCCCGGGAGGCGGCTCGGGCTAGACGTCGAGAGTCCGTCCCCAGACCTCGAGCAGGTGTGCCAGCCTCGATCGCTCGAGGTCGCTCAGCCCGGCCAGCAGCCGGCGTTCGTTGTCGAGGTGCCGCGGCACGAGGTCGTCGAGCAGCGCGTGCCCGGCCTGGGTGAGCTGGATCCGGCGCGAGCGGGCGTCGTCGGCGCACACGGTGCGGGTCACGTACCCCTTTGCCTCCAACCGGTCCACGCGCTTGGTCACCGCACCCGAGGTGACCATCGTGGAGGCGGCCAGCTCGCCGGGCGTCAGTCGGTACGGCGCCCCGGACCGTCGCAGCGAGGCGAGGACGTCGAAGTCGCCGTCCGAGAGGCCGGCCGCGGCGAAGACGGGCCGGAGCTCGTCGTGCAGCGCCTCGGACAGCCGGTGCAGCCGCCCGATGATGCCCATCGGTGCCGGGTCCAGGTCCGGTCGCTCCCGGCGCCACTGCTCCATGATCCGGCCGACGTGATCGAGGTCTCGCTCCATCCCTCGACTTTATCTTCTTTGGAAGATAAAGTCTCTTCCATGGAAACTATCCAGTGGAGATTCGTCTTCCTGACGATGGTGGCACCGGCCGCGTGGGGCACGACGTACATCGTCACCGAGCAGCTCCTGCCGCCGGACCGGCCCCTGTTCGCGGCGACCGTGCGTGCCCTGCCCGTCGGTCTGGTGCTGCTGGCGCTGCGCCGCCGGCTGCCCTCGGGCATCTGGTGGTGGCGGGCGCTGGTCCTCGGTGTCGCCAACATCGGGCTGTTCTTCCCGCTGATCTTCCTGGCCGCCTACCACCTGCCCGGCGGGCTGGCCGCCACCGTGCAGGCGGCCTCCCCCCTGGCGGTGATGGCCCTCGCCCTGCCGATCATCGGCGAGCGGCCCGGCCGCGTCCGGATCGGCGCCGCGATGGTCGGCCTGGTCGGCGTCGGCCTTCTGGTGCTGCGCTCGCCCGGCCAGCTCGACACGCTCGGCCTCGTGGGGGCGTTCGGCTCCGTGGTCGTCTCGGCGCTCGGGTTCGTGCTGATCAAGAAGTGGCCGGCCCCGGTCGACATGCTCACCCTGATCTCCTGGCAGCTCGTCGTCGGCGGGCTGGTCCTGCTGCCGGTCGGCCTCCTCGTCGAGGGTCCGCCCCCGGCCGTCGACCTCCCGGCGGCCGCGGGCTTCACCTGGCTCGCCGTGGTCGGCACCGGCCTGGCCTACTACTGCTGGTTCCGCGGCCTCACCCACATGCCGGCCGGGGCGGTGTCGCTGATCGGGCTGGTCAACCCCGTGGTCGGCACCGCTCTCGGCGTGGCCGTGGCGGGCGAGCTCTTCGGGTGGGCCCAGGCGGTCGGCATGGTCCTCGTCCTCGGCGGGGTGCTCGCCGGGCAGTCCGGCGTGGTGGCGGCGTTCCGCCGGGGTGGGCACGGTCCCGTGGCGCGCGGGGCGCGCGGGAGCGGGGCTGCGGGCTCCCGCGACGAGCAGCTCTCCGCTGCCTGACGCCGCGCTCAGCCGTGCTTGACGCTGACCGCGTTCGACCGCTTGTTGCGCGACTTGTCCCACATCCGCCACTTGATGGTGCCGGCGTTCGAGGTGTAGACGTAGGTCGCGAACGTCTTGCCGGAGACGTTGACGTCGAGGTTGAACTCGCGCCAGGGCTGGTCGTTGACCTTGTACTCGATGTCGAGGATCGAGCCCTCGCCGCTGGGATAGGTGCCGGAGAGGTAGAGCTGCTCCTCGCCGGACACCGAGGTCGCTCCGGCCGACAGGTTGATCACCTTCTTGGGCTTCTGGACCGTGGGCGACTCGGAGGGGTCGTCCTCCTCCTCGGCCTCCGGCGTCGGCGTCACCGCCAGCGTGACCAGGGGTCCACCCGCCTCCTCGGTCGGGACCGGGTCGGGCAGGTAGAGCGACTGCTCGTCGCGCGGCTCCCCGGCCGTCGACTCGTCCCCGCCGTCGAGGCCGAGGATGCGGGTGCCGACGATGGCGGCCAGCCCGGCGAGCAGTCCCACGACAAGGGCGACGCCCACCAGCGCCACCAGACCGGTGAGGACCGGCCTGTCTCGTGTTTCTGCCATCGCGGCTCTTCCCCCAGGTTCGACTTCGTCGCTGCCATTGTTGCAGGCACACCGAGCGGCTCCCAGCCGTCGGGCCCACGGGACGGGGCGCGCGGGCGGTTGCGAGCGCCCGTTCCACGCTCCCCTCCACAGGCTCGGGAGCGTGACGAGCGGAACCGGGCGCGTCGTGCCTAGCGTCGTGGCATGAGCGACTTCGAGTTCGATCCCGACGCGATAGCGCCCCTGCCGACCGGGTTGCGCGCCCAACGGACCGCGCTGCTGGGCGCCACGACGCTGCCCTCGCCCGACACGGGCAGCTCCACGGCCGCCACCGCCGAGGCGATCCGCCGGGTCTCCGGGCGGGCGACGTCCCTCGCCGCCGGGCTGGACGCGCTGGCCGGCGACCTGGACGAGTGCCTGGCTGTCTACGCCGAGACCGACGACGGCGTCTTCCAGGCGCTCGAGCTCAGGATGGCCGGGGTGCTGTCGTGATCAGCCTGACGGTCGACGGCTCGCCCGACGGCTGCCGTGAGGCCGCACGCGACCTGCGATCGCTCCGGGCCCGGCTGACCACCCTCGCCGACGAGGTGGCGGTCGTCCGGGCCGGCTCGTCGGGTGCCTGGACCGGGCTGGCCGGGGAACGGTTCCGGACCCGGACCGGCTCGGTGGTGAGGTCGGCGGACGAGCAGGCCGAGGTGCTGGCCGTGGTCGCGACCGCCCTGGACACGCTGGCCGACCGTCTCGAGGCGGTGCGGACGGCGATGGCCGCCGGCCGCGCCATGGCGGTCGCCGCGGGCATCGCGGCAACCCGGGACGCCCTGCCCGAGGCGAGCGGCCTCCCACCCGAGCAGCTCGACGCCCACGCGCGGGCGCTGGCCGCGGTGGGTCGGGCCCGCGAGCGGGAGGCCGAGGCGCAGCAGTCGTGGACGGCGGCGCTGGCCCTCGTGCCCGGCACCTGGCAGCCGACGGCCGATCCTCGGGTCCGGGCGGCCACGCATGCGGTGGTGGACCTCGGACCGTTCGAGCGGCTGCGCCCGCTGGCCGACCGGGTCGGCGACGGTGCGGCCGAGCCGGGGCGCGGCTCACCAGGGCTGCCGTCGCTCCCGATCGTCCCGTTGCCCGGCCTGGGGCCCGGGGTGCTGATCAAGCAGGTCCGGCGCGTGGCCGAGGAGGTCGAGGAGCAGATGGACGAGGACACCGACCGGGACGGGCTCACCCTGACCGAGCGACTGGCCCGCGGGGTGGTGATGGGGACCGCCACCGGGATCGGTGCGTTCGGCGCCATCGCCCTCTGCATGCGCGTCGGCGTCTCCCGCTCGGCGGTCCCGGCGTGCGGCGACCTCGGTGCCGCCGGCGGCGAGAAGGCCGGCGAACAGCTCCTGCGAGCCGTCGATGCCTGGTGAGAGCCTGGTGCGGATCGCGGTGCCGCCCGGCTGGGAGAGGGTCGCCGACCCGGTTCCGGGGGTCGCGCTGCTGATCGCCGCCCGCCGTCGTCCCGCGAGCGGCGTACTCCCGAGCATGGCGGTGGCGGTCGCGGACCTGGCTCCGGGCCGGTCCCGCGCCGGCTACCTCGACGGACTGCGCGCCGAGCTGGCCAGCGGGCTGGAGGACGCCGACATCGAGGACGAGGACTTCTTCGAGCTCGACGGTGGCGCTGTCGACTACCTCCGGTTGGCACACCGCCACGAGGACCTGCACCTGGTCAGCGAGGTGTGGCTCTGGGTGACCGAGGGTCGCGCCTGGTCGGTCTCGGGCACGGTGGACCGCCGCGACTACGCGGACTGGTGCGACGTGTTCGAGGGGGTGGCCGCCACGTTCGACCCCGAGGAGTCCCGCCTCGCCTCCTGACCCGCCGAGGTGTCACTTCTTGCGCATCGAGGAGTGACTTCTTGCGGCGCTGTCAGCGGGCCGCGCGGGCCGCACGCTCGGCGACGGCGTGCTCGTCGGTGTGGCTGTCGTAGGACCAGAAGTCCCGCAGCGCCACAGCGGTGAACAGCACGCCGGCGACGCAGGCCGCGCCGCCGCTGACGATCGAACCGCGGACGCTCCAGGCGTCGGCCACGAACCCCGCACGGACCTGGCCGCCGAGCGGGCCGACCGAATAGGAGAGCATCTCGATACCGGCCAGCCGGCCGCGCATGTGGTCGGGGATGGTCTGGTTCCAGACCGTGCTCCGGAACACCGCCGAGATCATGTCCGCCGCCCCCGCCAGCATGAAGAACCCGAGCGCCACCCAGATGCTCGGCGCCAGCCCGGCCAGGGCGATGAACGCGCCGTACGCCGCCGCGGCGAGCACGATCGCCCGGCCATGGTGGTGCACCCGGCCGGTCCAGCCGCTGAGCCCGGTGGCCAGCAGCGCGCCCACGGTCTCGGCGGAGTAGAGCAGACCGAGCAGCTCGGGGCGGGTGAAGACCTCTTCGGCGAGGGCGGGGAACAGCACCACCGGGATCGCCAGCAACATCGCGGCCAGGTCGACGACGTAGGTGCCGAGCAGGTCACGTCGACCGAGCGCGTAGCGGATGCCCTCGCCGATGCCCTGCAGGCTGGGCGGGGTGGTGTCTCCCAGGTGCGGGTAGGGCCGCATCAGGGCGAACAGCACGATCGCGATGCTCAGCCCGCCGATGTTGACCACGTAGCACCATCCGATGCCGACGAACGCGATCAGCAGGCCGCCGATCGCGGGCCCGACCAGCACCCCCGCCTGCATGCCGAAGCTGCTCAGCGCGTTGGCGGCGGTGATCAGCTCGTGCCGGACCGTGCGGGGTTCGAGCGCCTCCCGACTGGGTCGCTGCAGCGACCCCGCGGCCGCGAGCAAGCCGGCCAACACGAAGATCAGCCAGACCCGGGGCTCGCCGACGAAGGAGTTGGCGGCCAGCCCCAGCATCAGCAGCACCTGCGCGACGCCGGTGCCGACCAGCAACCGGCGCCGGTCGACGTGGTCGGCCAACGCCCCGCCGTAGAGGCCGAAGACGATGAGCGGCGCGAGCTCGACCAGCCCGATCAGGCCGACCGCGATGTTGGAACCGGTCAGCCTGTAGACCTGGAAGGGGATGGCGACATAGGCCACCATGCTGCCGAGGTAGAACACCGTGCCGGCCATCAGCAGCAGCCGGAAGTCCCGCGACTCCCGCCACGGTGCTGAGTCCATCCGCATCGCGCGGAGTCGGTCCTTCCAGCCCACAACCTGTGATGATCCCGGGTCGGTGCCGCGGGCGCACGCGATTTCCGGGCCGGCGGGGTCGCGGGTCCGGGGTGCGCCGCGGGACGTCAGCGCGCGGTGACCCGCAGCCGCGCACCGCGCCGCGGCACGCTGGTGATGTTGCGGACCCGCGGCTCGTCCTCGCCGACGGCCTCGAGGTCGTACGCCGTCAGCACCTCCCGCAGCACCGCCACGCCCTCCATGAGGGAGAAGCCGGCGCCGATGCAGCGCCGCACGCCGCCGCCGAAGGGGATCCACGTGTTCGCGGCCGGTCCGACCCGGTTGCCGTGCTCCTCGAGGAAGCGCTCGGGCTGGAACTCCGCGGGACGCTCGTGGTTGTCGTCGCGCTGGTGGGTCAGCAGGATCGACGGCCCGACGGTGACGCCGGCCGGCAGGTCGATCCCGCCGATGGTCGCGGGCCGCATCAGCGTGCGAACCACCATGGGGATGACCGGGTGCAGGCGCATGGACTCCTTGACCACGGCCTCCAGCCACGCATCGTCATGCTCTAGGGCCGCGCGCCGGGCCCGGGCCAGCTGCCGCGGGTCCCGGCCGAGCTCGTAGAGCGCCCAGGCGAGTGCGGTGGCGGTGGTCTCGTGACCGGCCAGGAGCAGGGTGACCAGCTGGTCGCGGAGCTCGGCGTCGCTGAGCGCGTCGCCACCGTCGTCGATGCGGATCAGCCGGGAGAGCACGTCGTTGCGCTCGGCCAGGTCCGCGGCCCGGCGGCGTGCACCGATCTCGGCGTAGATGAGCCGATCCAGCTCCCGCTGGTTCTCGACCTGCGCCTTCCAGGGCCCGATGCGCTGGAGCCCAGGCCAGCCCCAGCCGAGCAGGATGACGGGGGTGATGTCGACGGTCCTGTTGACCCGGGGCCGCAGCTGAGCCAGCCGGCTCTCGTCGGTGACGCCGAAGACGACCCGCAGGATCACCTCGAGGGTCAGCGCATTCATCCGGTCCAGCGAACCGAAGACCTGGCCCGAGGACCACGAGTCGACCTCGGCCTTCGCGAGCTCGGTGACCAGGGCGGCGTACCCCCGCAGGGCGGCGCCGTTGAAGGCCGGCATCAGCAGCTTGCGCGCCCTCTTGTGCTCGGCGCCGTCCTGCAGCAGCAGCGAGTGCTCACCCATGACCGGACCGAGGATCGCGTTGCCCTTGCCGGCGTGGAAGACCTCCGGGTCGCCCGCGAAGATCTCCCTGGTGTGCTCCGGACGGGTGAAGAGCACCAGCGGCCGGCCGCCGGGAATCATCCAGATCGTGAAGGTGTCACCGAACCGACGGTGCAGGTAGGGCACGAAGCGGTGCCGGAACCGCAGCAGGCCGGCGGTCTGGGCGAGCGGCGGCCAGCGCAAGCCTGGCGGCACCTGGTCGCGGCGAACCCGGGGCAGCCGCCGCGCGTCCGGGCGGCTGTGCGCGAACCGTGCGTCGGTCAGTCGGTCGACCTGCTCGTCGGTCAGGGCCATGGCCCGAGCGTAGCTCCGCGGCCGCTCAGGGGTAACCGTCCGTGACACACCGAGTCCACCCGCGAAGCGGGCGCAAGAAGTCACACCTCGGCACGCAAGAAGTGACACCTCGGCGGGTAGGGAGATAGATCAGGTGGCGATCAGGTGGCGAGGTAGCGGATGCCGGGCTTGGCGATCAGGTCGGCGCAGGACTGGCGGGTGGGCTCCGTGGGCACCTGCTCCACCCGGACCGTCACCTCGCCCCGGGGATGGGCGAAGCGCACCTCGGGCGCGGACGCCCCGCTGAGCAGGGTCAGGGCGTCGATGCGGGTCTCGCCCAGGCGTTGGCGGGCGGCGATCTCGGCCGCCTGCACGGCGCCGTCGTACGCCGACCGGCCCCGCAGGTGCGTGAGATCGAGCTCGCCGGCCCGCGACTTCTCGACCACGCGGAGGGCGGCGTCGGCATCGAGCCGGCCGTAGGACAGGCCGTGCGGCAGCACCACCATCGCCCCGGCGAACCGGTGGCCGCCGACGTGCGTCGTCTCCCAGGTCTCGGCCGGGTACGCCGCGG
Source organism: uncultured Actinomycetota bacterium (assembly GCA_963767955.1). GTDB lineage: Bacteria > Actinomycetota > Actinomycetes > Propionibacteriales > Nocardioidaceae > Nocardioides. The sequence continues at coordinate 2,726,646 of CAVYGA010000003.1, forward strand.
CCAGGGCGGCGACGATGGGACGGCCCAGCTCGGCGCAGCAGAGGTCACGGCGGCCGTTGGTGCACACGAGGTAGAGCGGCTGGTCGTGCGCGGCGAGGCCGGCATCCTCGCCCGCGGCCAGGGCCGCCAGGTCGAGGTCGAGCAGCGCCTCGGGTGCGGCCACCACCGCCGCGACCGTCCGCGGCGCGACCGGGTCGGCGTACGCCGCGAAGACCCGCAGGCCGTCGCCGGCGGGTCCGCGCCCCGGTCGCCGGATCAGTTGGACCCGCACCCCGGCGGCGTCGGCCGCCGCACCGAGCCCGTGGCGGACGTGCTCGGGGAACCGGCTCTCGGAGAGCGCCTTGCGGCCCCAGGGTCCGGGGTGCTCGACGAGGAGGTACGTCGTGGCGACCGCGGCGCTGCCGGCCATCGGCTCCTGCGTCGCACCGACGGAGCAGCGGAAGGCGCGGTCCTCGGCGGCAGGCTCGGCGATCACCCGTGCAGTGTCTCGCAGCGGGTCAGGAGTCCCGGGGGAGGGTGGCCCGGTCGGCCGGGTTGTCGAGGTGGTGCCGCAGCAGGTCCCGGATGGCCGGTCAGTCGCCGAGCATGCCCCGTCGCCGTGCGATCGCCGCGGCCTCGGTGCGCCCGGACGCACCGAGCTTGGCGAGGATGTTGGAGACGTGGACGCTCACGGTCTTGGCGCTGATGAACAGCTGCTTGCCGATCTCACCGTTGGACCGTCCGGCGGCGACCAGCGTCAGGATCTCGGTCTCCCGGGGGGTGAGCGCGTCGGTGCCCCCCGCCTCGGCACGCGCCGGGCTGGACCCCAGCGCCCGCAGGTCGTCGAGCATCGGCTGGGCACCGAGCGCGCTCGCCGCCGTGCGGGCGAGGTCGGTCAGCTCCCGGGCGCCGGCGGCGTCACCGGAGGACCGCAGCACCGCGGCCAGCCGGATCCGGCAGCGGGCGGTCTCCGGCACCTGACCGAACTCCTCGAAGAGCGCGATCGTCTCCCGCCACGCGACGCAGAGCTCGTCGTAGGACGGAGCGTCCAGGCCGGTCACCCATCGCCAGTGCAACGCCTCGGCCTCGAGTCGGCGCGCCCAGGCCTTGCCCTCCGGCCCCCAGTACACCGCCGTGTCGACCTGGTTGTCGATCACCCGCAGGCCATCGGCGTGCAGCCGCTCGACGTCCTCGGCGAAGGCGTTGCGCTCCTCCGACGTCATCGTGCCGGCGGCATCCACCAGGGCGCCGATGCCGGTCGCGCAGAGTCGCAGTCGGGCCTGGAAGGTCTCGGGCCAGGTGCCGACGAGGGTGCGCACCATGTCGTCGAGTACGCCGATCGCGGCGCCCGGCCGACCGGCTCGCCCGAGCGCGCCGACCTCGATCGGGGCCGCGAAGATCGCCACCAGGCCGTCCTTGGCCCAGAACCGGCGCAGTCGCTTGAACAGTGACGACTGGTCCTCCCCGCGACCGGCCCGGACCGCGCTGCCGAGCGCCGACAGCATGGCCTCGGCGATCGGTGGCGGTGCCTGACCGTCGACGTTGGTCAGCGCGAGCACCCGGTCCCAGTCGCCGGCGATGTAGGCGATCTGGGCCTGCTGGAAGCGGGCGTCGAAGGCCCACGGCGCCCACGGCGTGCCGGCCTGGGCGGCGCGGTCGCTGGCGCGGCGGAACGCGTCCACCGCCTCGGTGAGGTGACCGCGGTCCTGGTGGCCGCGGCCGAGGAGGTAGAGGGCCCGCAGCTCGGAGTTGAACGCCCCGGTCTCGCGGGCCCGACGGGCGGCGTCCTCGAGGGCGGCGGCCAGCTGCTCCATCGGGACCTTGCGGTCGAGCCCGACCAGCGTGGTCGTCGCGTCGCTGGCCACCCGCGGAAGGTTGTGGGTCTCCGCCAGGGCCAGCGCCTCCATGGCGGCCTCCTTCGCCTCCTCGCTGCCGTTCATCCACAGCACCCGCGCGTGGATGGCGAGCAGCCGGGCCCGGTCGGGGGTCGGCTCCTCCGGGGTGAGGGCGCGCGCGGCGTCGAGGTGGGAGCGCCAGTCCAGGTCGTTGTCGTAGAGCGAGATGATGTGGGCGACATAGGCGTGCAGCCGGGCCCGCGTCGCGGCGGGTTCGGCGGCCGACGTCGACTCCAGGTGCTTCTCGACCAGCGACGCCGCGCGGTGCGGCAGGCCGGTGGCCACCAGGGCGTCGGCGGTCTTGAGCACCAGCGACGACACGTCGACGGCCTCGGCCAGGGTGAGGTCGACGACCAGCTCCAGCGCCTGCTGGAAGTGGTGGGCCGCCTCCTCCGGGCCGCCCACCGCCATCGCCTCGTCGCCGGCCCGGACGCTGGCCTCGAGCGCGGTCGGCAGGTCGCGGGCGGCCAGGGCGTGCCGCGCCAGCTCGGCGGCGGTGCCCCGACCGCGGCCCTCGCGCAGCGCCTCGGCGTACGCCGCGTGGAGACGGACCCGCTCACCGGGGAGCAGGTCGTCGTAGACCGCCTCGGCGAGCAGCGCGTGGCGGAACGAGTAGCGGTCGTGGTTGGTGACCACGACGTGGGACTCGACCGCGCCCCGCAGGGCCTGGTCGAGAGCGCTCGCCGGCACCCCGCTGGCCTCGGCCAGCAGGCCGTGGGAGACCTGGCGGCCGGCCACCGACATCGCCCGGACCACCTGACGGGAGGCGTCGTCGAGACGGTCGAGGCGCACCAGCAGCACCTCCGCGAGGTCCTCGGGGACCCGGCCGCCCCAGGTGGTGCCGACCAGCTCCTCGACGAAGAACGCGTTGCCCTCGGCCCGGTCGACGATGTCGGCGAGATCGGCCTCGGTGATCGGGTCGGGACGCAGTGCCCGGACCAGGGTGCGGACCTCGGGGTCGGTGAGCGGGTTGAGCTGGAGCCGGTCGACGCCGCGGACCCGGGACCACTCCGCGACCTGGCTGCGCAGCGGGTGGCGGCGGTGCAGGTCCTCGGCGCGGTAGCTGACCACGATCCCGACCGGGTCCACGAACGGTCGGGAGAACAGGAAGCTGACCATGTCGCGGGTGGACTGGTCGGCCCAGTGGGCGTCCTCGATCACCAGCAGCAGCGGGGCCACGACGGCGGCCGCCGAGAGCAGGGAGTGCATGGCCTCGAACAGGTCGCCGCGGTCGACGGAGCCGGCGTCCTGCGACGCTCCGGAGAGCATGCGACGGCCGGGCTGCAGCCGCCCGAGGGCGGGGTGGACACCGGAGACGCTCTCGACGACGTCGGGGAGGTCGGCGGCCAGCCGGCCCATCACCTCGGAGAACGGGAGGTAGGGCAGCGCGCTGTCGCCGAAGTCGAGGCAGTGCCCGGCGACGACCTGCCAGCCGTCGGCGACGGCGAGGTCACGCAGCTCGGTGAGCAGCCGGGTCTTGCCGACGCCGGCGTCGCCGGCCAGCAGCACGGCACGAGGCGTCGGGAGAGGGTCGAGCGCGGGCGGGCGCACGCCGAGCAGCGAGCCCAGCTCGGCCAGCTCGGCATCGCGCCCCACCAGTGTCTGTCGGGAACCTGTTGCCGCCACGTCGCCCATGATGCCGGGTGGCACCCCCAGGGCGCTCGCGGGTGGTGCGGTCACTCAGGAATCCTGCGCCTCGTGGAGCGGAGGCAGGACCCGCGACCGGCGGTGCCGCAGCGGGCGGGGGCTGGGGTGGCGGTCCTCACGGGCCCGGGAGGCGCGGTAGTCGAAGTCCGCCTTGGCGATCTCGAAGGTGATGTCCATGGTGCTGGTCCTCTTCTCTCGGTGGTGACTCGAGAGTGCTCGCCTGAGGTAGGCGCGGGCATCGGACGGGCGACGTATCTCCGGCCGAGGGGGGTACCTCAGGCGGGGTCGTCGGGTGGGGCTACCTCAGACGCGACGGCCGCCGACCCAGGTCTCGCTGACCAGGGGGACACCGGGACGGTAGGCGAGGTGGAGGTGGCTGGGCGCGTCGAGCACCGCCAGGTCGGCCCGCATGCCCGGCACCAGCGCGCCGACGTCCGCGCGGGCCAGCGCGGCGGCGCCGGTGAGCGTGGCCGCACGCAGGGCCTCGGTCGGGGTCATCCCCATGTCCCGGACCGCGAGCGCGATGCAGAACGGCAGTGAGCTGGTGAAGCACGAGCCCGGGTTGCAGTCGGAGGCCAGCGCGACCCGGACGCCGGCGTCCAGCAACCGGCGGGCGTCGGGCCACGGCTGCCGGGTGGAGAACTCCACGCCCGGGAGCAGCGTCGCGATGGTCCCGGTGGACGCGAGAGCGTCTACGTCGGCGCTCTCGAGGTAGGTGCAGTGGTCGACGGCGGCGAGGCCGAGCTCGCAGGCCAGGCGTACGCCGGGTCCCGGGCCGAGCTGGTTGGCGTGCAGCCGGGGCAGCAGACCGGCCGCGGCGCCGGCGTCGAGGATCCGTCGGGCCTGGTCGACGTCGAAGGCGCCGCGCTCGCAGAACACGTCGATCCAGCGGGCGTGCGGCGCGGCGGCCGCCAGCATCGGGCCGGTCACCAGGTCGACGTACTCCTCCGGCTCGATGCCCTCCGGCACCACGTGGGCGCCGAGGAAGGTGGTCTCGTCGGTGAACTGCCGGGCCACCGCCAGCGACCGGGCCTCGTGCGTCGTGCTGAGGCCGTAGCCGCTCTTGATCTCGACCGTGGTGGTGCCCTGGCGACGCATCTCGGCGACCAGGCGGGCGACGTGGGAGGTCAGCTGCTCGTCGGTGGCGGCGCGGGTCGCGCGCACCGTCGTGCGGATGCCGCCGGCGGAGTAGGACTCCCCCGCCATCCGGGCAGCGAACTCCTGCGACCGGTCGCCGGCGAAGACCAGGTGGCTGTGGCTGTCGACGAAACCCGGGATGACCGCGCGGCCCCCGACGTCGTACGCCGTGTCCGCCGGCGGCGCCTGGGCCGTCGGGCCGACCCAGGACACGTGGCCGGCCTCGACGACGAGGGCCGCGGCTTCGACGACGGGGCGGTCCGGGTGCCAGGTGACCAGCTCGCCGATGTTCGTGAGGACGGTGCTGTTCATTGCCACATCCTGTCGGTCGCGGCGGCGAGCCGGCGACCCACCTCGGGGCGCTCGCCGCGGGTGTCGTGCCAGAGGCCGTCGACCATCACCCGCCGGACGTCCTCCGCGGCGGCGGCGAAGACCGCGGTCTCGGCGCCGGCCCCGGTGCCGGCGGTCCGGGTGGTGGCGGTGTCGAGGACGACCAGGTCGGCCCGGGCGCCGACCTCGATCCGGCCGGCGTCGGGGAAGCCGAGCGAGGCGTGCCCGTCGGTGGTGGCCGCGGCGAGCAGGTCCGTCGCGGTCCAGTGCCCGCGGCGCCGGGTGGCCAGCCGCTCGTCGAGCTCGACCGCGCGCATCTCCTCGAACGGGTCGATGACCGCGTGGCTGTCGCTGCCGACCGTCAGCCGGCTGCCGGCCTCGTGCAACCGCCGGGACGGACCGATGCCGTCACCGAGGTCACGCTCGGTGGTGGGGCAGAAGCAGGCGTACGTCGCGCTCTCGCCGAGCAGCCGCACGTCGTCGTCGGTGAGGTGGGTCGCGTGCACGGCACTGGTCCGCGGGCCGAGGACCCCGGCGTCGGCGAGCAGCCGGGTGGGGGTGACGCCGTGGGCGGCGAGACAGTCGTCGTTCTCCGCGACCTGCTCGGAGAGGTGGACGTGCAGGGGCGCGTCGGGCCGGAGCTCGGCGACCGCTGCGAGGTGCTCGCGCGGGACCACGCGGACGGAGTGGACGGCGGTGCCGATCACGGCCGTGTCAGCCCCGCGCAGCTGCGCCGACCGGGCGCCCCAGGCATCCATGTCGGTGTCGAAGAAGCGCAGCTGCGCGGGATGGGCCTCGGCGCCGCCGAACCCGGCGCGCAGGTACGCCGTGTCCAGCAGGGTGATCCGGACCCCCGCCTCCCGCGCGGCCTCGATGAGCGCGAGGGCCATCGCGTTCGGCTCGTCGTACGGCGTGCCGCCGCGCTGGTGCCGCAGGTAGTGGAACTCCCCCACCGCGGTGATCCCGGCGCACCGCATCTCGCGGTACGTCGCCCGGGCCAGCTCGAAGTACGTGTCGGGGTCCAGCCGCTCGGCGGCGGCGTACATCTGCTCACGCCACGTCCAGAACGTGCCGCGACCGGACTGGGTCCGCCCGCGCAGGGCCCGGTGGAAGGCGTGGCTGTGGCAGTTGGCGATGCCGGGGATGATCAGGCCCTCGATCCGCTCGGAGGGCCCATCGCCGTCGCTCCCCGGCCGGGCGCCGGTCCCGCCCCCGGGCTCGACCTCGGTGAAGCGCCCGTCGTCGACGGTGACGAGGACGTCGTCGTGGATCTCACCGCCGATCAGCGCGCGCTCGAGCAGGTACGCGCTCACCCGGCGAGCCTCTCCAGGGTGTCCGCGAGCGCCTGGACGCCGGCGAGGCAGTCGGCGGTCGAGGCGGTCTCCTCGGGGGAGTGCGAGACGCCCGTCGGGTTGCGGACGAAGAGCATCGCGGTCGGCACCCCGGCGGCCGAGAGGATCCCGGCGTCGTGCCCGGCCTGCGTGGCGATGATCGGCCAGTCGCCGGACTCGTGGTCGCGCGCGACCCGGGAGGCGAGGGGGCCGTCGAAGGCCACCGACGCCGAGACCGACTCGGCGGTGACGGTCAACGAGGTGCCGTCCCGCTCGGCGCGGCCCTGCCCCTGCCGCTCGATCTCGCCGAGCAGCGCGGTCAGGTCCGCGTCGGTGGCGCACCGCGCGTCGAGCCAGCCGGTGACCCGCGACGGCACCGCGTTGGTGCCGTTGGGCGCCACGTCGATGCGGCCGAAGGTGGCCCGCTGTCCGGCCAATCGGGCCTGCTTGGCCGCGGCCAGCGCGGTCATCGCATAGGTCAGCATCGGGTCGTGCCGGTCCTCCATCCGGGTGGTCCCCGCGTGGTTGGCCTCGCCGGTGAAGTCGAAGCGGAACCGGCCGTGCGGCCAGATCTCGCTGGCCACCCCGACCGCGGCCCCGCGGTCCACGAGGTCGCGGCCCTGCTCGACGTGCAGCTCGACGAAGACGCCGATGGAGTCCAGGAGCGGGGAGCGCCCGAGGTCGGGATCGAGGCCGGCGGAGGCCATCGCGTCGAGCAGGGGCACGCCGTCGCGGTCGCGCAGCTCGCGGGCCCGCTCGGGCGACGTGGTGCCGGTCATCAGCCGCGAGCCCAGGCAGGCCAGGCCGAAGCGCGAGCCCTCCTCCTCCGCGAACGAAGCCACCCCGATCGGCCGCGTCGGGGTGAACCCCCGCTCGCGCAACAGGTCGACCGCAGCCAGCGCCGACACCACGCCCAGCGGCCCGTCGTACGCCCCACCGTCCAGCACCGAGTCCAGGTGCGACCCCGTCACCACCCCGTCCCGAACGGATAGTCCCTGACGTTCGGGCCCCGGATCAGGCTCATCAGGGGCCCGAACGTCAGGGACTATCCCGGTGGCGGCGTCGGAGGGCAGCCACCAGGCGATCGTGTTGCCGTTGCCGTCGGGGGTGACGACCAGGTCGCGGCGGGTGCACTCCTGCAGGAACCAGGCATGGCACTCGCGCTCGGCCGAGCCGAACGGCTGGCGGAAGTAGCCGCCGCTGGAGGCCGACCTCCCGACGGGGGCGAGGTCGTGCCACATCCGCTCAAAGGTCATGCTGGCCTCCATGGAGTTCACCGAAGTGGTACGCCGCCGCCGCATGGTTCGCGCGTACGCCGACCGGCCGGTCGACGCCGAGGTCGTGGACCGGATGCTCGCGCACGCGGTCCGGGCACCGTCCGCCGGGTTCAGCCAGGGCTGGGCGTTCCTGCGCCTGGACACCCCGGAGGACCTCGACCGGTTCTGGGCCGCCACGTCCCCGCCCCCGCCCGGTCTCGCGATGGTCGATCCCAAGGAGCGACCCGAGTCGCGCTGGCTGCGGGGCATGCGGACCGCGCCCGTGGTGATCGTGCCGCTGTCCAACCGGGACGCCTATCTCGACCGCTACGCCGAGCCGGACAAGGGCTGGACCGACCGCGACGAAGCCCGTTGGCCGGTGCCCTACTGGCACATCGACACCGGGATGGCGGCGCTGCTGATCCTGCAGACCGCGGTGGACGAGGGGCTGGGCGCCTGCTTCTTCGGCATCCCGACCGACCGGATCGCGGCGTTCAAGGCGGAGTTCGGGGTCCCGGAGGAGTACACCCCCATCGGTGCGATCACCGTGGGCCACCGCACCGAGGAGACCGGCCCGGAGGGCTCGGTCGCGCGGGGCCGGCGTCCGGCCGATGAGGTCGTCCATCGCGGGGGTTGGTGACACGCCACCAGTCCATCGGTCCGCGCCGCCCGGGTCAACGAACGCCGCGCCCGCGCCGTCTCGGATCCCAGACCTCAACCTGGCCGGCCTCGACACAATGCGGCAGGTCACCTCCATCGGGAGGCGCGAGGCCCTAGCGTCGTCCTGTGCCGCACCCGCCCTCGCCGCTCCGCCCCGCCGACCACGACGCGCTGCGCGACCGTGCCGTCGCCCGGCTGCAGGCCCTGGTGCGGATCCCGACCGTCTCGCGGCCCGACGCAGCGGACGAGGACGCCGAGGTCTTCGAGGCGTTCCTCGCCGAGCTGCGCTCGCAGTTCCCGCTGCTGCACGAGCGCCTCGAGCCGACCCGGGTCACCGACCACGGCCTGCTCTTCCACTGGCCCGGCCGCGACGCCACCCGCCCCGTCGTCCTGATGGCGCACCTCGACGTCGTCCCCGTCGACGGCGACACGACCTGGCGGCATCCGCCGTTCGGCGCCGACATCGTCGACGGCGAGATCTGGGGCCGCGGCACCCTGGACGACAAGGGCTCGCTCGCGGGCATCTGCGAGGCCGTCGAGCGGCTGCTGGAGCGGGACTTCACCCCGGCGCAGGACCTCTGGCTCTCCTTCGGCTGCGACGAGGAGGTGATGGGCGAGGCCGCACCGGCCGCCGTCGACCTCCTCCGCGAGCGGGGCGTCGCTCCGTGGTTCGTCCTCGACGAGGGCGGCGCCGTCGCGCACGACGCCTTTCCCGGCGTGGCGCCACCGATCGCGGTCATCGGCGTCACCGAGAAGGGCGTCACCTCGCTCGAGCTCCGCGTCGACGGCCGCGGCGGGCACGCCTCCACCCCGGTCCGGATGGACGCCACCGCCCGGCTGGCGCGGGCCATCCTGCGCCTCGACCGGCACCCGTTCCCCGCCAGCGCACCGGCCCCGACCGTCGAGCTGATGCGGCGCATCGCCCCGCACGCCCCGGCGCCGCTGCGGCACGTGATGGCCAACGCCGCACGGTGGAGGCCGCTGCTCACCCGCGCACTGGTCGCCGCCGGCGCCGAGCCCGCGGCGATGACGCGGACCACGGCGGCCGTCACCACCCTCTCCGGCTCCCCCGCCCTCAACGTGATCGCCTCGACCGCCAAGGCCGGCGTCAACGTCCGGATCATGGTCGGCGACTCGGTCGCCTCGGTGCTCGCCCACGTGCGCAGGGCGGTCGCCGACCCGCGGGTCCAGGTCAGCGTCCTCGAGGCCGGTGAGCCCAGCCCGGTCTCGCCGACCGACGACGACGCGTTCCGGCTCCTCGAGTCGACGATCGCCGAGGCGTTCCCCGACGCGGTGCCGTCGCCCTACGTGATGATGGCCGCCACCGACTCCCGCTTCTTCACCGCGATCTGCCCGCGGGTCTACCGCTACACCCCGTTCCGGATGACCAGGGCCCAGCGCCAGGCGATCCACAGCCACGACGAGCACCTGGGCGTCGAGGCGTTCGCCGAGGGCGTCCTGTGGTACCAGCGCCTGATCGAGAGGATCGCCTGATGACCGACGTACGCCGGGTGCCGGCGCCCGCCCTGCACCTGACGCGCATCGTCGGGTTCCTGGTCTGCGTCGAGCTGGCCAGCGGCATCCTGCAGGGCTACTACACGCCCATCTTCAGCGACATCGCCGACCACCTGTCGATCACCGACGCCGACGTCAACTGGTTCGAGGCCGCTCAGCTGATCGTCTCCGCGCTGGTGGTGCCGTTCCTGGCCCGGTTGGGTGACCTGATCGGACACAAGAAGGTGCTGCTGATCAGCACCGCCGTCACCGCCCTCGGCTCCTGGATCCTGGTGTTCGCGCCGTCGTTCACGACCTTCCTGGTCGGGTGGGCGATCCAGGGCGCCTACGTGGTGTGGCTGCCGATCGAGGTCGCGATCATCTACCGCCGCACCGCGGGCACCGGACGACAGGCCCTGCTGACCCGGCGGGCCGCGGCGATCCTGGTCGGCGCGCTCGAGACCGCGGTCATCATCGGCGCGCTGACCTCGGGCGCGCTGGTCGAGTCGACCTCCATGGAGGTCCTCCTGATGCTGCCGGCCGTCGCGGTGACGCTCTGCCTGGTGGTGATCTGGTTCGGCATCGAGGACGCGCCGGGCGAGGCCACCGGCGGCCTCGACCTCGGCGGGCTGGCCTGGGTCACGACCGTGCTCGGGCTGGTGATGGCCGGGCTGATCGTGATCCGGCTCGACGGTCCGGGCAGCGCCTGGGCCTGGCTGCTGATCCTGCTGGGGCTGCTCGCCCTGATGCCGTTCGTCCGCTTCGAGCTCGCCCACCCCGAGCCGATCATCGACGTCCGGCTGTTCGCGTCGGCGGGCCAGTGGCCGGTGCAGCTGACCGCGTTCCTGTTCGGCATGTCCGTGCTCGGCGCCCAGATCCCGCTGTCGACCTTCGCCCGCACCGATCCGGACGTCGCGGGCTACGGCCTCGGCGCGGATGCGGGCTTCGTCTCCACCCTGATCGGCGTCTACGTGCTCAGCCTGGCCGTCGGCGCGCTGACGCTCCCGCTGACGTCACGGTGGTTCGGCGCCCGCAACGCGCTGGTCGTGGCCTGCCTGCTGGTCGCGCTCGGCTATGCGCTGTGGCTGCCCCTGCACGACTCGACCGCGCAGGCGCTGGTCAACATGGGCGTCGCGGGGCTCGGCTCCGGCGCGCTGGTCGCCGCCCTGCCCGCGGCCGCGGCCGCCGCCGCGCCGCCCGAGCGCACCGGCTTCGCCACCGGCATGACCAACGCGACCAAGACCGTCGGCGGCGCCATCGCGTCGTCGATCTTCGCGATCGCACTGGCCTCGACCGGGTCCCTGGAGGACCCGACCGAGGGGGCCGCCCCGCTCAGCGGCTACCTGACCGTCTGGGCGGTCTGCGCCGCGGCCGCGCTGCTGGCCGCGCTCGCCCTGACGCAGGTGCCGAGGCACGCGTTCTCCGACCACGAGCCCCTGGCGGTCTGAGGTGGACCTGCACGTCGACGCCGGCCTCGCGGAGCCGCCGTACGCCCAGCTCCGCGACGAGGTACGCCGCCGGGTCGTCGCCGGCGAGCTGGCGGCGGGCACCCGGCTGCCCCCGGTGCGGACGCTGGCCGAGCAGCTCGGCCTGGCGCCCAACACGGTGGCCAAGGCCTACCGCGAGCTCGAGCACCTGGGGGTGATCGAGACCCGCGGCCGGGCCGGCAGCTTCGTCAGCGGTGACGGTGTCGGGAGGGCGGCACGCGAGGCCGCGCGGGAGTACGCCGACCGGGTGAGCTCGCTGGGTGTGGACCCCGCCGAGGCGCTGGACCTGGTGCGGCGCGCGCTGGAGGGTTGAGCGCGGGTTTTATCCTGATCCCGTGCCCGAGGACGATGCGGACGACCAGGCCGCGGACCGCGCCCACGGCCGCGACCCGCGGACCGGCCGCGACGCCGCCCGCGCGCGGATCCACCACCAGTCGCAGTGGGTCGAGCAGCAGCTCCGGGTGGCGATGGAGCGTGGCGAGTTCGACGACCTGCCGGGAGCCGGCAAGCCGATCGAGGGCCTGGGCGCCGAGCACGACCCGGACTGGTGGCTCAAGAAGCTCATCGAGCGGGAGCGGGTCACCGGCGTGCTGCCCGAGGCACTGCAGCTGCGCAAGGACGACGTGGAGCTCGACGCGCTGCTGGACCGGCAGCCCGACGAGACCTCCGTGCGCCGCGAGCTGGAGTCCTTCAACAGCCGCGTGGTCCGGGCCCGGATGCAGCTCCAGGGCGGGCCGCCGGTGATCACGCGGACCCGCGAGGTCGAGGCCGAGGTCTCGGCCTGGCAGCAGCGCCGGCGGGGCCGCCGCGGCGGCTGACGCCCGGCCGGACCTCCCCTCCTGACGCGTCGAAGCGCATTGGAGAGTCGCGGTGCCGAATTACAACACTGTAGTTTGATCAACTTTAACAACAACCCCACAAGTCACGCTATTTTCAGGCGAGTTCTTCCTGTCCGGGACCACCGAGGAGCCTGAAAAGTGACCAGCCCTGACCTGCGCGTGCCCGTGCGCTGCCACCTCCGTATGGCCGCGATCACGACCGCGTTGCTCACCCCGCTGGCCCTGGCCGGCGCCGGCCTCGGCTCGCCGTCGGCAGCACCCGCGGGCCCGTCCGGGGTCGACCTCGTCCCGGTGGCGGCCCGCGCCGCCACGGCGTACCGCCCCGCGGTGCCGTTCGTGGCCCGCCCGATCAACCCGGCGGTCGCCCGCGACCTCCGCACCTTCGCGCCGAAGCGCAAGGGCACCGACATCGCCGCCAGGTGCGGCACCCCGGTGCTGGCCACCCACCCGGGCACGGCACGCGTGATCACGAACAAGGCCTGGGGCGGCCCGGCCCTCGTCAAGATCATCACCAGCCCCGGCAGCCTGTTCACCACCTACGCCTACATGCGCTCGGCGAGCGTGGTCACCGGTCAGCTCATCCAGGCCGGCCAGCAGATCGGCGAGGTCGGTGACGAGGGTCGTGCCCAGCGTTGCGGCCTGCACCTCCGGGTCCGCAACAACGCCACCAGGACGACGTACAACCCGACGCGCTGGCTCGCCCGGCACGTCGGCCAGGTCACCCCGTCGGCCGGCCTGTACGGCGACGGCGGCTTCAACATCGCCACCTTCAACGTCCTCGGCGCCAGCCACACGGCGCGGGGCGGCAACAAGGCGAGCTGGCCGGACTTCGACAAGCGCCTGCCCAAGCAGATCGCGATGCTCGAGAACGCCCAGGCCGACGTCGTCGGGCTGCAGGAGTTCCAGCCCCGGCAGCGGGCCCTGTTCCTCAAGCTGGCCGGCAAGCGCTGGGGCGTCTACCCCGCCAGCACCAAGGCCGACCCCGAGAACTCGATCATCTACCGGACCTCGAAGTTCACCCTGCTCGAGGGCAGCACCTTCGCGGTGCCCTACTTCAACGGTCGGGTCCGTCAGATGCCCTACGTCCTGCTCCAGGACAACGAGACCGGTCGCACGTCCTACGTCATCAACGTGCACAACCCGGCATCCACCTCGCGCTACCCGAACCAGGGCAAGTGGCGCACCAAGGCGCTCGCCCTCGAGCGACAGCTGATGATCGACCTGCGCGCCAGTGGGCGGCCGGTGTTCCTCACCGGTGACTTCAACGACCGCACCAAGGCGTTCTGCGCGATCACCACGGGCAAGCTCGCGATCACGCCCGACAGCATCCCGTCGATGGAGTGCGCCTACCCAGCGAAGTACTACTGGGTCGACTGGATCTTCGCCGCCGGCCAGACCCGGTTCACGACGCTCTCGGTCGACACCTCCACCAAGCCGAGGCGGATCAGCGACCACCCCCTGGTGGTCTCCCGGGCCCACCTGGCGGACTGACCGCCCCGCTCACGCATGCTTCTCCGGATACGGGGCACGGTAGGTGTCGCAGCCCCGCTCTGCCCGCACCCGGGAGAGTGGCCCCGTGGGCTGCACTGACGAAGCGCCGGGTCAACCCCGGCGTGGGAGGGAATGACTCATGGTTGTTCTTGGACTGATCCTGCTCATCATCGGCCTGCTCGCAGGTATCCCGATCCTCACGACGATCGGCGCGATCCTGCTGGTTGTCGGGCTGATCCTCAACCTCGTCCCGGTCGGCGGTACCCGTCGTAGGGTCTACTGATCGATGACAGCGGCCCCGGACCTCCTCGTGAGGTCCGGGGCCGCTGTCATGTCCGGGTGCGTCAGGCGTCGGCCATCGGGATCCGTACGTCGCGCTCGGCGGCCACCTCGGCCGCCCGGTCGTAGCCGGCGTCCACGTGCCGGATCACGCCCATGCCCGGGTCGTTGGTGAGCACCCGCTCGATCTTCTGCGCGGCCAGTGCGGTGCCGTCGGCCACGCACACCTGACCGGCGTGGATCGAGCGGCCCATGCCCACGCCGCCGCCGTGGTGGATCGACACCCAGCTCGCACCCGAGGCCGTGTTGACCAGCGCGTTCAGCAGCGCCCAGTCCGCGATGGCGTCGGAGCCGTCGAGCATCGACTCGGTCTCGCGGTAGGGCGAGGCGACCGACCCGCAGTCGAGGTGGTCGCGACCGATCACGATCGGGGCCTTGAGCTCACCGGAGGCGACCATCTCGTTGAACTTCAGCCCGGCCAGGTGCCGCTCGCCGTACCCGAGCCAGCAGATCCGCGCCGGCAGGCCCTGGAAGGCGACCTTCTCGCCGGCCATGGTGATCCACTTGTGCAGCCGCTGGTTCTGGGCCGACTCATGGGCCGGGAAGAGCTCCAGGATCGCGCGGTCGGTCGCGGCGATGTCGGCCGGGTCGCCCGAGAGCGCGGCCCAGCGGAACGGACCACGGCCCTCGCAGAACAGCGGCCGGATGTAGGCCGGCACGAAGCCCGGGAACTCGAAGGCCCGGTCGTAGCCCCCCTTGCGCGCCTCGTCGCGGATCGAGTTGCCGTAGTCGAAGACCTCGGCGCCCCTGTCCTGGAACTCCACCATCGCCCGCACGTGCGTGGCCATCGCGGCCTGCGCTGCCTTCGTGAACCCGGCCGGGTCGGCCTCGCGCTGCGTCTGCCACTCGTCGAACGGAACCCCGACCGGCAGGTAGAACAGCGGGTCGTGCGCGGAGGTCTGGTCGGTGACGATGTCGATCGGGGCGTCCCGCTCGAGCAGCGCCGGCACCATCTCCGCGGCGTTGCCGAGCACGCCGATGGACAGCGGGCGACGGGCGTCGCGGGCCTCGACCGCCAGCTCCAGCGCCTGGTCCAGCGAGTCCGCCTGGACGTCGAGGTAGCGGTGCTCGATGCGCCGGGTGATCCGCGCGGGGTCGCACTCGATGCAGATCACCACGCCGTCGTTCATGGTCACCGCGAGCGGCTGCGCACCGCCCATGCCGCCGAGCCCGGCGGTCAGGGTGATCGTGCCGGCCAGGGTGCCGCCGAACGACTTGTCGGCCACCGCCGCGAACGTCTCGAAGGTGCCCTGGAGGATGCCCTGGGTGCCGATGTAGATCCAGGACCCGGCGGTCATCTGGCCGTACATCGTCAGCCCGAGGTCCTCGAGGCGGCGGAACTCCTCCCAGTTGGCCCAGTCGCCGACCAGGTTCGAGTTCGCGATCAGCACCCGCGGCGCCCACTCGTGCGTGCGCATGACCCCGACCGGCTTGCCGGACTGCACAAGCATCGTCTCGTCGTCCTCGAGGTCGCGCAGCGTCCGCACCAGGGCGTCGTACGCCTCCCAGCTGCGCGCGGCCTTGCCGGTGCCGCCGTAGACCACGAGGTCCTCGGGACGCTCGGCGTTCTCCGGGTCGAGGTTGTTCATCAGCATCCGCAACGGCGCCTCGGTCTGCCACGACTTCGCGGTCAGCTCGGTGCCGTGCGCGGCGTGGATGGGCAGGCGGGGGTTGGACGGATTCACACCGGTCATCGCAGTTCTCCGATCACTTCTTCGACAGCGTGCAGGACGGCTCCGGTGCGGACCAGCTCGACGGCGGCCTCGATCTCGGGGCTGAGGTGGCGGTCGGGACCGGGACCCTCGATGCCCGAGGAGCGCAGCAGCCCGACGACGGCCGCGGTGGCCGGCGACGGCTCCAGCGGCGCCCGCAGGTCGAGGGCGCGGGCCGCGGTCAGCACCTCGATGGCGACCACCCGGGTCAGCCCGTCGACCGAACGGCGCAGCTTGCGGGCGGCCGACCAGCCCATCGAGACGTGGTCCTCCTGCATCGCGCTGGACGGGATCGAGTCGACGGAGGCGGGGTTCGCCCAGCGCTTCATCTCGGAGACGATCGCGGCCTGGGTGTACTGCGCGATCATGTGGCCGCTGTCCACGCCGGGGTCGTCGGCGAGGAACGGCGGCAGGCCGTGGCTGCGGGCCTTGTCGAGGAACCGGTCGGTGCGCCGCTCGCTGATCGAGGCGACGTCGGCGGCGACGATCGCGAGGAAGTCGAGCACGTAGGCGACGGGCGCCCCGTGGAAGTTGCCGTTGGACTCGACCCGGCCGTCCTCGGCGAGGACCACCGGGTTGTCGACCGCGCTGGCGAGCTCGCGGCCGGCGACCTGGGCGGCGTACTCCACGGTGTCGCGGGCGGCACCCTGCACCTGCGGTGAGCAGCGCAGTGAGTAGGCGTCCTGGACCCGGTTGCAGTCCGGCCCGCGGTGCGAGGCGACGACGCCGGAGTCCTTCATCACGGCGGTGAGGTTGGCGGCCGACAGGGCCTGGCCGGGGTGCGGCCGGATCGCCTGCAGCTCGGGGGCGAAGACCCGGTCGGTGCCGAGCAGTCCCTCGACCGACATCGCCGCGGAGATGTCGGCGGTCCTGAGCAGCATCCGCAGGTCCTCGATCGCCAGCACCAGCATGCCGAGCATCCCGTCGGTGCCGTTGATCAGCGCCAGGCCCTCCTTGGCGGCCAGCTGGACGGGCGTGAGCCCGGCGGCGGAGAGCGCTTCGGCGGCCGGCATCAGGGTGCCCGCGGCGTCGCGGACCTCGCCCTCACCCATCAGGGCCAGCGCGCAGTGCGAGAGCGGGGCCAGGTCGCCGGAGCAGCCGAGTGAGCCGTACTCCTTGACCACCGGCGTGATGCCCTGGGTGAGCAAGTCCGCGAGGAGCTGCGCGGTCGCGGGCCGGACGCCGGTGTGGCCGGTGGTCAGCGTCGAGAGCCGCAGCAGCATCAGCGCGCGGACCACCTCGCGCTCGACCTCGGGCCCGGACCCGGCGGCGTGCGATCGGACCAGCGAGCGCTGGAGCTGCGCGCGCATGTCGGTGGGGATGTGCCGGGTCGCCAGGGCCCCGAAACCCGTGGAGATGCCGTACGCCGGGGTGGGGGCGGCGGCCAGCTCGTCGACGACGGCGCGGGCCCGCTCGAGGGCGCTCACGGCCTCGGCGGCGAGGGCGACCCGAGCCCCGTCGCGGGCCACCGCGACGACGTCGGCGAAGGACACCGGGCCGGTGCCCAGGGAGATGGTGGGGGTCATGGCTCCATCCAACTCCCGGGCGGGATCGCGCCACCAGCCTCGGCCGGGCACCGCCGTCTCGGGTCCGAGACATACGACCGGGTGCGCAGCGTCGGCGAACCCGGTGACACCGGTCGAGCCGGTGAACCCGGTGACGCCGGCCGCGGGTCCGCCGACCACCGCGCTGACGCAGGCGCCGGTCCTGCCGGCCACCGGCTCCTCGGTGTCGCCGTGGGTGGCACTCCTCGGTGCCGGGCTGCTGCTCGGCGGTGTGGCGCTCACCCGCCGCTCGATCGCCTGACCGTTCCACCACGCACCACGTGGGGCCCGTCGGACGTGTTCCGGCGGGCCCACGCGCGTCGTACGCCGCCGGCCATGCATGAGGTCGGGGCGAAACGGACACGACCACGGGTGTGCCTGGAGCTGCCGGGCCGCGGGAGAGGGAGAAAAACGTGACGTGGGTATGGATCGTGATCGCCGTCGTGGTGGTGCTGGCCGTGGTCGGGCTGCTGATGATGGCGGCGAACAAGAAGAAGCAGGAGCAGCGGCGCACCCAGGCCGAGGAGCTCCGCACCGACGCCCACGCGCAGAGCGCGACCCTCCTCGACGCCGACCGGCAGGCCCGGGACGCCGAGGCCAACGCCGCGCAGGCACGGGCCGAGGCCGAGCGCGCCGAGCAGCGGGCCGCCGAGGCCGGTCGGGCCCGTGACATGGAGCGCGCCGCGCACGAGGACCACATCCGCCAGGCGGACCGGATCGACCCGGATGTCGACCACCGATCCGACGACTACGTCCCCGAGGCGGAGCCTCAGCGCTTCGACACCCAGACCGGGGAGCCCCTCGAGCCCGACGCGGTGCGGGGCACGACCGGCACCGAGCGGGCTCCCGGCCAGCACTCCGCCACCCGGGAACCGCTGCGCGACCCGCTCACCGACTCCACCGACGGTGCCACCGTGGGCGAGACCCACGGAGACAACCGGGGAGAGACGCACCGCCAGCAGCCGCCGGAGGGCTCGCAGACCCGCTAGCGTCCGGTGGTGTGAGCCAGGTACCCGCAGCCACCCGAGCCCTGCGGGTGCTGCGCTACCTCGCCAGCCAGCCCGACCCGGTCGCGCTCGACGCCATCATGCGGGCCTGCGAACTGCCCCGCAGCACGGCGTACCACCTGATCAACGCGATGATCGACGAGGGCTTCGTCGCACACCTGGCCGACGAGCACCGGTTCGGGCTCGGCGTCGCCGCCTTCGAGGTCGGCAGCGGCTACTCGCGCCAGGAGCCGCTGCAGCGGATCGCCCGGAGACCGCTCGCCGAGCTGGTCGACCGCACCGAGCACTCCGCGCACCTGGCCGTGCTGCACGGCCGCGACGTGCTCTACGTCGTGGAGGAGCGCGCCCCCGGCCGGCCGCCGCTGGTCACCGACGTCGGGGTCCGGCTGCCGGCCCACCTGACCGCCAGCGGCCGGGCGGTGCTGGCGGCGCTGCCGCCGTCGCAGGTGCGCGCGCTCTACCCCGACTCCTCGGCCTTCGTGGACCGGCACGGCCGGGGCCCGGCCAGCCTCTCCTCGTTGCGCACGCTGCTCGCCGAGACCCGTCAACGCGGCTACGCCACCGAGGACGGCGAGGTCACCCCGGGGTTCGCCAGCGTCGCCGCCGCGGTCCTGGACCACAACGGCTACCCGGTGGCCGGGATCGCGATCACGCATCCCTCCGACCTGGACCCGCCCGGCCTCGCCGACGCCGTGCGCCGCACCGCCGGGGCGTTGACGCACCGCCTCTCCGGCCGCTGACCCGGACCACCCTGGACGGGTCGGATGCAGCGTGTCTCCACTCCCGGAAGTGACCATCCGGCGGGAGGATCGTTGACCACCCATGCGCAACCCCTCCCGCAGCCGCCTCGCCCTTGCCGGCGTCATCTCGGTCGGCCTGGTCGCCGCCGCCGTCACGGTGCCGTCGTTCGCCCACCAGCGCGAGGGCTCGGCGCGGCTCGCCTACACGAAGAGCACCGTCGAGAGGACCGGGGTCGCCGACGCGACAGCGGCGCGCGGGCTCGCGCCCGACGGGCACGACCATCGCCATGACGATGCCCGCACCAAGAACGCGGTCAGCCGCTCCGCCCTGACCGCGGCCACCCAGGACCCGACCACCGCGGAGCAGGCCGAGGCCAACCGTGCGTACGTCGAGCGGAGCCGCGCGATGGCCGACCCCCCGTTGACCACGGCGCGGGTCCGCGACGCCCGCGCCCGGGTGCCGCAGAACCGCTACGTGATGGCCGGCGGCTGCTACCGGATGCGCGGCCGGCCGATCCACTTCCAGGCCACCGAGCTCGGCACCTACGTGCTCTACAACACGGGCCGCAAGTTCCTCACCGGCTCCGGCGACCGGGTCTCCTGGGCCCCGCAGCCCTCCACCGATGCCGAGTTCACGGTCCGCCGGCGCGGCGGTGGCTTCACCTTCACGCTTCCCGGCGGCCGCGCCCTCACCCGCACTTCGGACGGCACCCGGCTCACCTCCCGGGGCACCGCGTACCCGCTCCGGCGCAGCGCCGGCTGCGCGGCGTACCCCGAGATCGCGACCGGCATCTCCGGGCGCCCGCACGCGGGCGTCACCGACATCCAGGAGGTGCGGGGGTACGTCGACGCGCACACCCACGGGATGGCCTACGAGTTCCTCGGCGGCGAGGTGCACTGCGGCAAGCCGTGGGACAAGTACGGCGTCGCGTTCGCGCTCGTCGACTGCGAGGACCACACGCTGACCGGCGGCAAGGGAGCCGCGCTCGAGGCGGTCCTCTCCGGCCGCCCGACCCACGACCCGGTCGGCTGGCCGAGCTTCGAGGACTGGCCGGCACCGCAGTCGCTGACCCACGAAGGCACCTACCACAAGTGGATGGAGCGCTCGTGGCGCGGCGGGCAGCGGGTGTTCGTCAACCTGCTCGTCGAGAACGGCCAGCTCTGCACGCTCTACCCCCTCAAGCGCAACTCGTGCGACGAGATGACCTCGGTCCGGCTGCAGGCCAAGCGGATGCGTCAGTTCGAGAACTACGTCGACGCGCAGTCGGGCGGACCCGGCAAGGGCTGGTACCGCATCGTCACCAGCCCCTGGCAGGCGCGCAAGGTCATCAACGACGGCAAGCTCGCGGTGATCATGGGCATCGAGACCAGCGTGCCGTTCGGGTGCACCTACAAGAAGCTGCCCGGCGGCGACGTGCCCGCCTGCGACACCGCGTCGATCGACGCCCAGCTCGACGAGATGCACGAGCTCGGGGTCCGGCAGATGGAGCTGGTGAACAAGTTCGACAACGCGCTCAGCGGGGTCGCCGGCGACGAGGGGCAGACCGGCGTCGCGGTGAACGGCGCCAACTTCAACGAGACGTTGTCCTTCTGGGACATGCGCTCCTGCGACCCGGCGTACGCCGCGGGCGTGCAGGACCGCACCCAGCTCGCGCAGCCGGAGATCAGCGGGGAGCAGCAGGACGCGCTGTTCGGTGCGGTCGCCAAGCTCTCCGACCTGGGCAACCTGCCGGCCGCGCCGCTCTACCCGCCGGCCCCGCACTGCAACGCCCGCGGCCTGACCGACCTCGGTGAGCACGTGGTCACGAGGTTGGCGAACAAGCACGTGCTGATCGACCCCGACCACATGAGCGTGGTCGCTCGCAAGCGGCTGCTCGACATCCTCGAGGACCGCGACTACTCCGGCGTGCTCTCCAGTCACTCGTGGGCCACGCCCGACGCCTACCCGCGGATCTACCGGCTCGGCGGCTATGTCGCGCCGTACGCCGGCGACAGCGAGGGCTTCTACAAGAAGTGGGAGACCCACCTCGGCTGGGCGGACAGACGCTACTACTTCGGCTTCGGCTACGGCGCCGACATGAACGGCCTCGGCGCCCAGGGCGACCCGCGTGGCGCGGACGTCGCGAACCCGGTGACCTACCCCTTCACCGGGCTGCACGGGGTGACCGTGCGCAAGCAGCGCAGCGGGTCGCGCGTCTACGACGTCAACGTCGAGGGGGTGCCGCACTACGGCATGTACCCCGACTGGATCCAGGACCTGCGCAAGCTCGGCGGTCGCGAGAACGGCGCCGCGATCGTCGACGACATGGACCGCGGCGCGGAGGCCTACCTCCAGACGTGGGAGCGGGCCGAGGGCGTCAGCGCCGACGCCTGCCGCAACCCGTCGCTGCGCGTGGGGGTCGCGAGGTTCCGCACCCTGGTGCGGCCCGGGATGACGACCCGCGCGGTGCAGCGGGCGGTCGGCCAGCCCTACACGCGTCTCGGCTCGACGTACGGCACCTGCGCGAGCACGTCGACCGACCCGCGGGTCATGATGAAGGTCGACTTCGGTCCGCGCGGCCGGGTGACGGACGTACGCCGGGGACGGTGACCCGAGCCGGTCGGCGGACTCTGCAGGTTCGTGCAATGCACGAATCTGCAGACGGCCACCCCTTGTCGCCGGGCGACGGCGCGGGTTTCAATCCGCAGGCCCGACGGCGACGAGACCCGCCGCCGTCACCCCACCCCTGGAGCCACCATGAAGCGCATCCTCGCCTCGTTCGCCACCGCCGGCCTGCTGACCGCTGCCGTCCTCACCGCCACCGCGTCCGCGGGCTCCGCCTCCTCCTCGCTGCCGCTCGAGAACGAGCCGATCGTCTGGAGTGGCGACACCCTGGGCTGAGCACCCCGCGGAAGCGAAGTTACCTGCTAGTAGGATTCTCCTCACAGGTCCGGGCCCTGCCACGACGACGTACGCGGCAATAGGCTCGGGCAGCGCACCGGGCCACCGGGCGTTCTCGACAGCCTGACGAGGAGCACTCACTCCATGCAGATCATCGCCATCGTCGTCTCCCTGACCATCGCCGCGGTCGGTCTCGCCCTGTTCGTCCGGGCGATCCGCACCATCCTCGGTGTGATCAGGGTCGGCCAGCCGGTAGCCCGCAACGACAACCCGGGCTCCCGCACGGTGACGATGCTCAAGGAGACGCTGGGCCACACCCGGATGCTCCAGTGGACGGCCGTCGGGGTCGCGCACTGGTTCGTCTTCGTCGGCTTCGGGCTGCTGTTCTTCACCCTGCTCACGGCGTTCGGCCAGCTCTTCGACGCGCACTTCGCGCTGCCGCTGATCGGACACTTCTTCTTGTGGGAGTGGGTCTCGGAGTTCTTCACCGTGGTGATGCTGGTCGCGATCGTCGCGTTCATCGGCTACCGCGCCTCGCGACCCAGGGAGCGGGTCCGCGGCACCAAGGGGCGGTTCTTCGGGTCGACGATGTGGCAGGGCTACTTCGTCGAGATGGTCATCCTCGGCGTCGGCCTCTGCATCGTCACGCTGCGCGGCCTCGAGTACGCCCTGCTGTCCAAGGGCGGCGAGCACGCCGACAACGCGACGGCCTTCCACTTCCCGTTCTCCGCCTGGCTCGGCGAGGCCTTCTCCGGTCTGTCGACCGGCAGCATCGAGAACGCGATCTACCTCGTGGCGATGCTCAAGATCGTCATCTCCTTCGCCTGGATGATCACGATCTCGCTGACCCCGACGATGGGGGTCGCCTGGCACCGCTTCACCGCGTTCTTCAACATCTGGTTCAAGCGGGACTCCGACGGCTCCACCGCCCTGGGCGCGGTCAAGCCGCTGACGTCGGCCGGCAGGGCGGTCGCCCTCGACGACATCGACGACCTCGACGAGGACTCGCCGCTGGGTGTCGGCTCGATCGAGGACTTCTCGTGGAAGGGCATCCTCGACTTCACCTCGTGCACCGAGTGCGGCCGCTGCCAGAGCCAGTGCCCGGCGTGGAACACGGAGAAGCCGCTGTCCCCCAAGCTCCTGATCACCGCGCTGCGTGACCACGCCTATGCGAAGGCGCCGTATCTCCAGGCCGGCACCGAGGAGGAGCGCACCGCGCTTCCTGCCGACGTACTGCTCGAGGCCGAGCGGCCGTTGGTCGGCGACACCGGCGACGACTGGTTCTACATGCCCGAGAACGGCTCCGCGGTCATCGACCCGGACGTGCTCTGGTCGTGCACGTCGTGCGGCGCCTGCGTGCAGCAGTGCCCCGTCGACATCGAGCACGTCGACCACATCATCGACATGCGTCGCCACCAGCTGCTCGTCGAGGCGAACTTCCCCGCCGAGCTCAACCAGCTCTTCAAGGGGCTGGAGAACAAGGGCAACCCCTGGAACATGTCGCCCAAGGCCCGGATGGACTGGGCCAAGGACCTGCCGTTCGAGGTGAAGACTGTCGGAGGCGAGGCCCCCGGTGATCCGGAGTCCCTCGACGAGGTGGACTGGCTGTTCTGGGTCGGTTGCGCCGGCGCCTACGAGGACCGCGCGAAGAAGACGACCCGCGCCGTCGCCGAGCTGCTCGACATCGCAGGCGTCTCGTTCGGCGTGCTCGGCAACGGCGAGACCTGCACCGGCGACCCGGCCCGCCGCGCCGGCAACGAGTTCGTCTTCCAGGGACTGGCGCAGCAGAACGCCGAGACGTTCACCGAGTACAAGGTGAAGAAGGTCGTCTCGACCTGCGCGCACTGCTTCAACACCCTCAAGAACGAGTACCGCGAGTTCGGTGTCGAGCTCGAGGTCGTGCACCACACCCAGCTGCTCAACCGGCTGGTGCGCGAGGGCAAGCTGACCCCGGTCACCGAGGGTGACGGCGCCGCCAAGCGGTCGATCACCTACCACGACCCGTGCTTCCTCGGCCGGCACAACCAGGTCTACGCACCGCCGCGCGAGCTGCTCCAGGTGCTGCCCGGCGCCGAGGTCGTCGAGATGGAGCGCAACTCCGAGAAGTCCTTCTGCTGCGGCGCCGGGGGCGCCCGCATGTGGATGGAGGAGAACATCGGTGAGCGGATCAACCTCAACCGCACCAAGGAGGCCGTCGGCACCGGCGCCGACCAGATCGCGGTCGGCTGCCCGTTCTGTCGGGTGATGCTGTCCGACGGGCTCACCTCCGAGCAGGCGAACGGCAACGCCCGCGAGGAGGTCGAGGTCCTCGACGTCGCGCAGATGCTGCTCGCGTCGGTGAAGGGTGAGGTTGCCACGCGGGTGCGGAAGCCCGCTGCCGCTCCGGCCGCGAAGGCCGGTGCCCCCGCCGCCGGCGGCGACGAGCCCGCCGAGGACGAGGCCACGAAGGCCGAGCCGGAGTCCGGCGACGCGACGCAGACGACGGACACCGTCACCGCCACCGAGGACGTCGGGCCGGCCGCGAAGGCCAGCGGCGGAGCGTCGCTGTTCGACACGCCCGCCGACGAGGAGCCCGAGAAGCCGGAGCCCGCAGCGGCGGCCGAGGAGTCGTCGGACGTCGGCGCAGCCGAGGCCGACGAGGCGGAGCAGGCCCCGACCGGCGGCTCACTCTTCGACATCGAAGCACCCGCGGCGCCCTCCGCGAAGGCCCAGCCGGCGAACGACGAGGCGCCGACTGCCCCCGCCACCGAGACCGACGACGCGGAGACCGAGCCCGCGACCGGTGACGACGAGCCGACCACAGTCCCCGAGGCAGCCGACGAGAACGAGTCCGCCGTGGGCTCCGGCGGGTCGCTCTTCGACATCAAGGCCCGCCACCAGGAGCAGGCCCGGTCCGAGTCGAACGAGCTCGAGGCGAAGGCCGAGCCGGAGCCCGAGCCCGAGGCGAAGACGTCCGACCCCGGGACGGCCGCGACCCCGGCCACCGAGCTGCCCGATCTTGACTCCGGCGGGTCGCTGTTCGACCTCGCTGCGCCTGAGCCCGCTGCGCCGGCCAGCGCGACGGCGTCGAGTGACGAGCCTGCAGCCGATGCCGAGCCGGAAGCCGAACCCCAGGCTGAGCCCGAGCCCGAGGCTGAGCCCGAAGCCGAGGTCGAGCCCGAAGCCGAGCCCGAGCCCGGACCGGAGCCGGAGGCAGTGCCCGAGGCCACACCCAAGGCTGCGGCGACGCCCGCCACGGAGATCCCGGACCAGAAGTCGGGCGGCTCACTGTTCGACCTCACCGCACCCGAGCCAGCCCCGGCAGCCGCCGAGCCCCAAGCCGACGCCGAGCCGGAGGCAGCGTCCCAACCCGAGCCGGAGCCGGAAGCCGACGCCGAGCCCGAGTCAGAGGCAGCGCCCGAGCCCGAGCCCGACACCGAGCCGGAGCCGGAGGCCGAGTCCGAGCCGGACGAGCCGGACGAGCCGGACGAGCCGGAGAAGCCGAAGGCCTCCGGGGCGACCAACGAGCCGAAGCAGGCCGACATCACCGCGGCGGACTCGCTCTTCGACCTCTAGCCGCCTCGACGACGGGGAGCGGCTACTCGACCGCGGCCTCGAAGGTGTCGATCATGTCGACGACGTCCTGGTAGCTCGCGAAGGTCTCGTCTCCACCGTTGATGGTGATCACGCCGCCGCGGAAGGGGGCCGCGCAGAGCCGGTTGATCGACTTCCCGCACACGACGTCGCCGAACTCCTTGTTGTCATCGAACACGCCCCGGTAGTTCTCGACGTCGGAGGTGGGCTCGGCGTTGACCAGGAAGAGATCGCCCGGGTTGCTCGGGTTGCTGTACATCGCGCGGGTGCTCTCGGTGGGCGTCGCCTCGGTCTGGTTGCTGGCGTCGTCCTTGTCGCGCACGTAGCTGCCGAGCTTGTCCGGATAGGTGAAGGCGAACTCGCCCTCGGCCTCCGCGGTCGGCGACGGCTCGACCGTGGTCTCCTCCTCGGTCGGGGTGGGCTCGACGGGATCGCTGGCGCTCGGCGACGGGCTCGCCGAGGTCTCCGGGTCGGAGCCGGCGGAGTCCTGGTCGTCGTCCCCGCCCGCCGCGACCGCGACGCCGATGCCGATCAGGGCCAGCACCAGCACCCCGACGATGCCGCCGATGACCAGCGCCTTCTTCTTGGTGCTGTCACCGCCGGGCCCGTACGGCGGCTGACCACCCGGACCGCCATACGGCGGCTGACTCCCGTAGGGCGGCTGACCGCCATACGGCGGCTGCCCCCCATACGGCGGCTGACCGCCATACGGCGGCTGGCCACCCTGCCCCCCGTAGGGCGGCTGGCCACCCTGCCCCCCGTACGGCGGCTGACCACCCTGACCGCCATAGGGCGGCTGGCCACCCTGCCCCCCGTAGGGCGGCTGGCCACCCTGCCCCCCGTACGGCGGCTGGCCGGGCTCGTGAGGCTGCTGCGGCGGGTTGCCGTACTGGTCCGACATCGGTTCCTCCCCTGGCGCGGCCGCGTGCCGCGCGTCGGGGGCATCGTGCTCGATCGCGGCGCCCCCAAACCCCCGGTGCCGCCACCCTGACACCACCTGACGTCAACAATGCCTTGACATGACGTCATAGTGATGTCACGCTGGTGCGCATGGACATCACGCCGTACGTCGACAGCCTCCGGCGCGACCTCGTCGCCGCGTCCGAGGCCGGGGGCGCGGAGATCCAGGCCGCCGCCGAGCGCTTGGCGATGGCCCTCGACCCGGCGGCCCGGCTCGCGCTGATGGAGGCCATCTCCCAGGCCGCCGACGAGATCACCGCCGAGATGGCGGCCGGCTCGGTCGACGTCCGGCTCAACGGCCGGGAGCTCGACTTCGTGGTCGCCGCGCCGATCCAGCCCCCGGCCCCACCGCCTCCCCCGCCGCCGCCCGGGGTCGACGACGCCGACGAGGACGGCGGCACCGTCGCCCGGATCACCCTCCGGATCCCCGAGTCGGTGAAGGTTCGTGCCGAGGAGCTCGCCGCCCGTTCGGGTCACTCGCTCAACACCTGGCTGGTCCAGGTCGTCCGCGCGGCGACCGCGGCCGACCAGGCCGTCAACATCGACATCGACCTCTCGAGCCTGCCCTTCGTGGGCGACCCGTTCGGCAAGAGCGGTCACCGCGGCAACCGCCGGATGACCGGCTGGGTCTGAGACCCGAACCCCGCAACCGCAGTCCACCCCGACCGCGGGCCAGCAGCCAGGCTGGTCCGGCGGACCTTCACACCCTGGAGACACCCATGGAACGCACCTTCGACACCCCCGAGCCGATCCAGCTGTACGTCGAGCTGGGCAGCGGCGAGGTCAGGATCGACGCCACCGACACCACCACCACCGAGGTGACCGCCACCGGCGACCACGCCGACGAGGTGACGGTGGAGCAGCAGGGCGCCCGCATCGCGGTGATCGGACCCAAGCGGCGTACCGGCTTCCTCGGTGGGTCCGACAGCACGATCATCCTCACCGTCACGGTGCCCGCGCACAGTGAGCTGGTCACCAAGACCGGTTCGGCCGACCAGCAGGTGAGCGGGACCCTGGCCCAGGTCAGCGCCCGCTCGGGCTCCGGGGACATCCAGCTGGACACCGTCACCGGACCCACCGTGGTCGACACGGGCTCGGGCGACGTCACCGTCAAGGACGCCGGCGCCGACATCCGCGTCAAGAGCGGCTCGGGAGACATCGACGTGGCCAGCGTGGCCGGCACCACCGGGATCTCGACCGGCAGCGGTGACGTCACCGTCGGCGCCGCGGGCGGCTCCACGGTGCTGAAGTCCGGGTCCGGCGACCTGCGCGTCGGTGAGGCCCACGGCGACACCAGCCTGAGCAGCGCCAGCGGCGACCTGGTCGTCGACACCCAGCACCGCGGCGGCGTGGTCGCCAAGAACGCCTCCGGTGACGTCCGGATCGGCATCCCCGGAGGCGTCCCGGTGTGGACCGACGTCTCCACCGTCACCGGCCGCATCTCCTCCAACCTGGAGGGAGCCGGCCAGCCCCGGAGCGGCGAGGACTACATCGAGGTCCGCGCCAAGACCGTCAGCGGCGACATCGCCCTGAAGCAACTGTGAGGAGCACCGTCATGTTCGAACCCCACGTCGGCATCGAGGCCGAGGCGCAGTACCGCATCGAGCGTCAGCTCGGCCGCCGGCCGCGGGCCACCGGTCCCGGCCCCCGCCGTCGGCACGCACTGGCCCGGCGGGTCCGGCGGATCGCCGACGCCATCGACGACTGACCGCGACGACGCCCGGCTCGGCCCGCGCCGAGGTGCGGGCCCGCCCGCTCAGTCGCCCGTGGTGTGCGGCACCACCAGCGGCCGAAGCCGGACCCAGGCCAGGAACCCCGCCCCCACCACCAGCAGGGCGAGCCCGGCCCACAGGTTGGCGTTCACGTCGCCGGTCTTGTCGGGCTCGGCATCGGCGAAGATCCCCAGCAACAGCAGGATCACGCCGTACGTCGACAGCAGCACACCGATCACGTTGCGGATGTCGAACGCGCCGGCCTTGTGAGCGCGGCCCCCGGACTCGACGTCGGACTTCTTCTGGTCCATCTCGACCTCCTCAGAAGGCGATGTTCAGGCAGATGGTGAGCACGAGTGCCACCCCGGCCAGCGGAAGGGTGCGCCGGTACCACGGGTACGACGCCTCCTCGGGGTCGACCAGGTCCTCGCGCGGGGTCTCGGAGTAGACCAGCCCCCGGAGCTCCTCGACGGGCTTGGGCGTGGTGACCAGCGAGACCACGACGCTCAGCGCGATGTCGACGACGAAGGCGACCGAGGCGGCGAGGAACGCGGCGCCCTGCCCGCCGATCGCGATGGTCCCGGTGCTCAGCGACCCGAAGGCGTCCTCGCTGAGGAAGGCGACCAGCACGGCCGAGCCGGTGCCCGCGACCAGACCCATCCAGCCGGCGGTCGGGGTCATGCGCTTCCAGAACATGCCGAGGATGAACGTCGCGAACAGCGGGGCGTTGAAGAACCCGAAGAGCACCTGGAGGTAGCTCATGATGTTGGAGAAGTTGGCCGCCAGGCCGGCGGTGAAGATCGCCACCACCGTGGCCAGCACGGTGGCGATCCGGCCGACCATCAGGTAGTACTCGTCGGAGCGGTCCTTGACGACGTAGTCGCCCCACAGGTCGAACGAGAAGACCGTGTTGAACGCCGAGATGTTGGCCGCCATGCCGGCCATGAACGCCGCCAGCAGGCCGGTGATCGCGACTCCGAGCAGGCCGTTGGGGAGCACGTCGCGCATCAGGTAGAGCAGGGAGTCGTTGTAGGTCACCGCGCCACCGGCTCCGCCCGCGGGCGCTCCCGCCACCCTTGAGGTCGGCGATCTCGGTGACCAGCACGGCGGCGATCATGCCGGGGAAGATGGTGATGAACGGGATGAACATCTTGGGGTAGGCACCGATGATCGGCGTCTTGCGCGCCGAGGACATCGAGTCGGACGCCATCGCCCGCTGGACCTCGACGAAGTTGGTGGTCCAGTAGCCGAAGGACAGCACGAAACCGAGGCCGAAGACGATGCCGATCACCGAGAACAGCGGCGAGTCGAAGCCCGAGAGCGCCTGGCCCGGCCAGGACTCCAGCTGCTGCTCGGCCGGCGGGGCACCGCCCTTCCCGGCCGCCGCGGTGATCTTGTCGGTCAGGCCGTCCCAGCCTCCGACGCGGTGCAGACCGAGCAGCGTCAGCGGCGTCAGCGCGGCCACGATCACGAAGAACTGCAGCACCTCGTTGTAGATCGCGGCGCTGAGCCCGCCGAGCGTGATGTAGGTCAGCACCACGGCCGCGGCCACCACGAGTGCGACCCAGAGCTCCCAGCCCAGCAGGGCCCGGATGATGGTGCCGAGCAGGTAGAGGTTGATGCCGGCGATCAGCAGCTGGGCGACCGCGAACGAGATCGCGTTGACCAGGTGGGCGCCGGGCCCGAACCGGCGCAGCATGAACTCGGGGACCGAGCGCACCTTGGAGCCGTAGTAGAACGGCATCATCACCACACCGAGGAAGAGCATGGCGGGGATCGCGCCGACCCAGAAGTAGTGCACCGTCGGCAGCCCGAACTCCGCGCCCGAGGCCGACATGCCCATGATCTCGACGGCGCCGAGGTTGGCGGAGATGAACGCCAGACCGGTCACCCAGGCCGGCAGCGAGCGCCCGGACAGGAAGAAGTCGACCGAGTCCGAGACCTGGCGGCGGGCGAGGAGGCCGATGCCGAGGACGAACACGAAGTAGATCGCGAGGATCAGGTAGTCGACGGCACTCGCGTCGATGATCGTGTCTCCGGCCAGCGGCAGGATGG
This sequence comes from uncultured Actinomycetota bacterium, assembly GCA_963767955.1. GTDB lineage: Bacteria > Actinomycetota > Actinomycetes > Propionibacteriales > Nocardioidaceae > Nocardioides. The sequence goes on from CAVYGA010000003.1 coordinate 2,756,715, forward strand.
CTGCGTTCATGCCCACTCCGTTCCGAGTTCGGTGCGTCGTCGGTCACCGTCGGGCGGGCCCGTACCCACCCACGACGTTCCATGCACCTCGGCCGGGGTCGGCGATCAGGCCGTACGGCGCGCCAGCCTCCGGTCGAGGAGCAGCGCGAGCCCGCCCAGAGCAAGGAACAGCGCCGCGACGCCGAGGCAGTTCACGGCCACCGGGCCGTACCCGAGGTCGCCGGCGTCGACGAACGGATACGGGTAGAAGTCGGTGACCGCACCGCGCACCAGCGTGTAGGCGAGCCAGAGGACCGGGAAGGCCAGTGAGGGCAGCAGGTCGGCCGCCCCCACCCGGCGTCGCGGTCCGAACGCCACCCAGCCCCCGACCGCCAGCACGGGGACGACCACGTGCAGCAGCTTGTCGGCCGCGTAGTCCGCACCGTCGAGGTCCAGGATCGGCCGCAGCAGGAACCAGTGCACGACACCGGTCACCGCGATGCCGACCACCGCGTCGAGCCGCAGCACCCGCCAGGCGCGGGCATCGCTGTCCCGGCCGGCGGCCAGCGACCACGCGACGTACGCCACCAGGATGTTGGTCAGGATCGTGAAGTAGCCGACGAACCGCACCAGCCGCTCGACCAGGCCGGGTGGGTCGGACTCGTCGAGCACGGTGCCGCCCTGCACGACGAGGACGAGCTGGAAGACGACCGCCCCGGCCGCGGCCACGGCGGTGAGCAGGTGCCACGCCCGAGCCGTGGTCACGGTGCCGGTCACCGGGTGGTCAGATCCGCGAGCGGAAGAAGTTCTGGAACGAACGCGACGGTGTCGGGCCCCGTTGGCCCTGGTAGCGCGAGCCGTACTTCGCGGAGCCGTACGGGTGCTCCGAGGGCGAGGACAGGCGGAAGAAGCAGAACTGGCCGATCTTCATGCCCGGGTAGAGCTTGATCGGCAGGGTGGCGACATTGGCCAGCTCCAGCGTCACGTGGCCGGAGAAGCCGGGATCCACGAAGCCGGCCGTGGCGTGGGTGAGCAGCCCCAGCCTGCCGAGGGACGACTTGCCCTCGACCCGCGCGGCGATGTCGTCGGGCAGCGAGACCACCTCGTACGTCGAGCCGAGGACGAACTCGCCCGGGTGCAGGATGAACGGCTCGTCCCCCTCGGGCTCGACGATCCGGGTCAGGTCGGACTGGTCCGCTGCCGGGTCGATGTGGGGGTAGCGGTGGTTCTCGAAGACCCGGAAGAACCGGTCGAGGCGTACGTCGACCGAGGACGGCTGCAGCATCGCCTCGTCGTAGGGCTCGAGGGCGATCCGCCCGGCGTCGATCTCGGCAGTGATGTCGCGGTCGCTCAGCAGCACGCGGACAACCTACCCCGCCGGCCGCCGCCCGCCGGCGCACCCGGGCGCGCCGGTGGGCGCCGACCTCGGTCGACGCCCACCGGACGAGGTACCGCGGGACGGACTACCGCGAGATCCTCACGATCTGACCGTCACCGAAGACGCCGGTCGAGGCGTAGAGCTTGCCTCGGGCGTACTCGACGCCGGCCGGCATCAGTCCAGGCTCCTGGACCAGGGTGCGGATCCGCCCGTTGCGCAGCACCGAGACCCGGTCCGCGAACAGCTCCGCGACGTAGATCCGGCCACCTCGGCCGAGGGCCACGTTGGTCGCGCTGAAGAAGCCGTCGGCCAGCTTGCGCGACCGGTGCGTCCACGGGTTGACCCGGTAGACCGCGCCCATGCCTTCGATCTCGCCGCCCGGGAGGAGGCTGACGACCAGCTTCCCGGTTGCCGGGTCGACCTCGACGTCGGTGGGCACCGGCTCGAAGGCGTACTGCTCACCGACGGTGCACTCCGGCAGGCCGAACATGTCCGCCGCCTCCTCGGTGATGGTCAGCCGCTGCGCCGGGAGGACGGCAGCGACCGTCACCCGGCCCCGGCGGCCGACGTGGAGGATCGCGTTGGCCGCGGCGTCCGCGACGTACCAGCCACCGGCGAGGTCGTTGGCCACGGCGTACGGGTGCGACTCGACGATGCCGGCGTAGGTTCGGCCACCGATCTCCTCGGGCACCGAGTCGGCGCATTCATTGCTCAGGCCGAGGAACCCGTAGGCCCGGTCACCGTCCGGGTTGTGCCGCTCCTCGAAGGTCCCCAGATCGGCGAGGGTCCTGACGCGGCCGTTGTGCCGCCGGAGCTTCAACAGCGCCTCGGGGAGGTCGGGTACGACGCGCAGGCCCGCCGTGGCCGGCCGCCGCAGGGGATTGGGCTGCCGCAGCATCTCCTCCGGGGGGCTCTCGGTGAAGGCGAACGCCACGTCGTGGCCGTCGGAGGCGACGCCCGCGATCTCGTTGGGTGCGTCGTTGACCAGCACCTTCTTCCGCCCGGCCGGGGTGACCCGGCGGAGCTGGCCGGCGAAGCTCTCGCCGACGTAGAACTGACCGTGGTCCCCCACGTCGAACTGGAGCGGGCCGGCCAGACCGCTGACCAGCGGAGGGGAGACCTCGGCCGGCGCGGCGACTCCGGACGAGGGCGTGGCGAGGCAGAGTGCCGTCGTAGCGGCGACCAGGCCACAGATCCTGGCGTGCTTCATGGGTCCCTCCCAAGGGATGCGTAGTGTCGCGGGTCAGCCTCACAGCGGCTCGGCCGTCCAGACCATCCCCGGTGACCCCGGTCTTCCGATATGACACCGACGGGCCAGCCCGCCCGGGGAGGTCGCGTGGCCCGGTCGGGTCAGGGTCGAGTAACATCCTGTCCGCGGCCGCCGAGACGGGGCCGCACCCGCGGATGTAGCTCAGTTGGTAGAGCGCGACCTTCCCAAGGTCGATGTCGCGAGTTCGAATCTCGTCATCCGCTCCGCAGGGCCCCGGTCGTCGACCGGGGCCCGCGTCATTTCCGGGAGGACGGCCTGCGGTCGCCGGCGTGTCGGTCGTTGCCTGTGCCTGTGATTTTTGGGACGCTTGACGATTGGTGTGGTCATTGGGGAGCATGTGACGGTCACCCGCGCCGTCTTCCCCTCTGAGGTCTTCATGTCCCGCCGCCGCAACCTCGCCATCGGCTCCCTCGCTCTGGTCGTGCTGGGCGCGCCGTTCCTGCCCGACGGCGACACCCCACCGGCCCTCGAGACCGCCGCCCGACCCGCGGTGTCCCTCGCCGGCGCGACCGCCGGTGGGGGCGCGGTCACCCCGGCGATGCGGCAGGAGATCGACGCGGTGCTGGCCGCCGGGCGCACTCCCGCGCGCCGGAGCTCCGGCGCGCGGCTGGGTCCGGCGGCGCTGGTCCGCGACCAGGTCCGGTGTGCCGACCTCGAGGGCCAGCGCTACTGCCTGCACGCCGGCTGGACCGACTCCAGTGCCGACGAGGTCGTGTCCGAGCTGGCCGACACCGCGGCGACCCAGAGCACCCGGTCGGCGTACCGCGAGGAGACCGGCGACCTGTCCCTGCTCGCCCAGCTCCGGCAGCGTGCCGCCCTCAGCCCGGCCGCGAGGGAGCGAGCCGATCGCGCGGAGCTCACCGATGCCGCCCGGTCGGTGGCCAAGGTCTGGCTGCTGCGGCACCAGGTCCAGGGCGTCGCGTTGCCCGACGGCTTCCTGGCCCGGCACCCGGAGGTCCGCACCCGCACGGCCGCGGGCACCACGGCCCGATCAGCCCGCAAGGGCTTCGGCGACTACCCGGCCCGGGGTCGGGTGCTGCGCAACGGCGAGGTCTCCGAGCAGAGCCGCAGCTACTGGTGCGGGCCGTCGTCGATGCAGATGATCGCGTGGGGCTGGCACCGCGAGAGGAAGAGCCAGCGGTACTGGGCCCGCCAGCTCGGCACCACCTCCGCGGGCAGCGCGATCTCGGAGATGGTCCGGGTGACCAACGCGCAGACGGGCTGGGACCGGGCGGCCTACGCCGGCAAGTACATCGTGCTCGACATCGCGAGCTGGTCCTACCGCCAGTGGTACACCCTGCAGATGCGGCACACCGTCGACTACCGCGCGCCGGTGATCCTGCATCCGGTGCTGCTGAAGAAGTGGTACCCCTACCTCGACGACAACGCCAGCGGACACTTCCAGGTCGGCCGCGGCTACAACAAGAACGGCGACCGGACCAACCTGCTGCGCTACTTCGAGCCGTGGAACCAGCAGCGGTTCGACCCCTCCGAGCCCCACATCGAGCGACGCCAGCTGCGCTCGGCCTACCGGTCCTACCGTGCCAACCAGGAGCACTTCCAGCACAACATCGGGGTCTGATGCGGCGCCGGTACGCCGCGGGCACCGCGCTCGCGCTGGCCCTGCTCGCGTCCTGCGCGACCGGCGACGAGCCGGGGGGATCCGATCCGGCTCCGTCGACGTCGTCGCCGACCACGACCTCCGCGAGCCAGGACACCACCGCCCCTGAGCCGGGCGCGACCACGACCGCCGACCCGGCGACGAACCTCCTCGACTGGACGTCGCTGGGCGAGCCGGAGCGCGACACCGTGATCCGCTCCTCCGACTGGATCCTCAGCGTGCCCGACTCGGGGGCCGAGGCACGCCTGGTGGGTGATGACACCGAGGAGACGATCCCGGCCGGACGGGGGCGGCGGATCACCGACGCGTTCCTGGACGGCCGGTATGCCGTGGTCGTCGCGCAGGACCAGGCCGAGCGGCGACCCCAGACGATCACCCTGGTCGCGCTCGAGTCGTTCGCCCGCACCACCGTGCGGTCCCCGCGGCCGGGCACCGGGGGTCCGGTGGCCTACGACGGCGGCACCCTGACCTATGCGACCTACCGCCCCGGCGGCGAGTTCTGCCTCGCGACGTACGACGTCGCCGCGGGCGCCGGGGAGAAGGGCTACTGCGCCCCGAAGCGGGAGGGGTTCTCCAACACCGGCGTCTCCCCCGCGGGCGTCGGGCTGATGACCTTCGACGACACGCGCCCGGTCTCCTGCCGCTCGTTGGTGGAGGTCGACGGGACGGGGTCGACCCCGGTGCCCGGCGTGCCGGACTGCACCGGCTGGGACGTCCTGCTGACCGGCAGCGGTGCCGTGTGGTCGACGCTTCCCAACGAGAAGCGCGTCGAGCGCGGCGAGTTCTTCGCCACGGCCGACGGCTCCGTGACCGCACTCGGGCCCGGGACCACCGGCACCCTGACCTGGTGCGGCGACTCGGCGTACTTCGCCCGAGACGCCCAGAAGGACCGCGACAAGGCCCGGCTGCTGCGCTGGACACCGGACGACGAGCTCGAGGTGGTGTACGAGACGCGGGGCCTCGGCGAGGCCTTTCTCGCTCCCCCGGTGTGCGCCGACGGCGTGCTCACCGTGACGGCGTACGCCGAGGGCGGCGACGAGCGCGTCTGGGCTACCGTTCCCGGGTGACCCAGCCACCAGAGTTCACGGGTTTCCCGGTCGCCGCGCTCGACTTCTTCGACGACCTCGAGGTCGACAACACCAAGTCGTTCTGGGAGGCCCACCGCCACGTGCACGCGGAGTCGGTCACGGCGCCCATGGTCGCCCTGTCCGCCGCCCTGGCCGAGGAGTTCGGCACGGCGAAGGTGTTCCGTCCCTACCGCGACGTGCGTTTCGCCAAGGACAAGACCCCCTACAAGACCCACCAGGGCGCGTTCGTCGCGGCCGGCCCCAGCACCGGCTGGTACGTCGAGGTGTCGGCGCGCGGGGTCCGCACCGGGGCCGGCTTCTACGAGGCGTCGCCGGCCGGGCTGGCCGCGATCCGCGCGGCGATCGACGACGAGCGCACGGGCACGGAGCTCGCGCGGATCGTCGCGGAGCTCGAGGCCGACGGGTGGTCCGTGGGTGGCGACCGTCTCAAGACCACGCCCCGCGGCTACGACAAGGAACACCCGAGGATCGAACTGCTGCGGCACCGGTCGCTGAGCGTGGGCCGCTCGCACGGCTTCGAGCCGGTGATCCACACGCCGGAGCTGCTCGACGTCGTGCGCGAGGACTGGCGCGCGCTGCGACCGTTCGTCGAGTGGGTCTCCGAGCGGACCGAGGGTCGCTGACCCGCGGTTCGAGTCGGCGGCGGGTCAGTGCGGCTGCCAGGCGTCCTCGTCCTTGGTCCGCGAGGTGACCGCCTCCGGGAGGTCGCGCGCGGCGAGGTCGGCGATCGTGACGTGCTCGAAGACGTCACGCAGCGAGCGTCGGGCCGCGATCCAGACGTGCTGGAGCACATCGGCGCGCTCGTTGTAGGTCACGGCCTCCGGTCGCAGCCCGTAGACCGAGACCAGCGGACCGTCGACGGCACGGATCACGTCGGCCACGCTGATCGACTCGGCCTTGCCGGCCAGCCGCCAGCCCCCGGACTGGCCCCGCTGGGAGACCACGACACCGGACCGGCGCAGGTCCGCGAGGATGGCCTGCAGGAAGCCGTGCGGGATGTCCTGGAGGCGTCCGAGCTCCTCGGCACTCACCGGGGTGCTGGCGACGCGGCCGGCCATCTCGATGAGGGCGCGGAGGGCATAGTCGGACTTGGCGGACACTCGCATGGAGCCAGTCTCTCAGAAAAGTCGATCGACTCACTTCGATTCGCGGGCGCGCCGCACCGCGTGACGATGCGGACCGGTGGCTGACCTCAGACCCCGGCGAAGGCATCCTCGAGCTGACGGACCTCCCGGGCCCGGCGCTCCTGCCGCACCGCCCACACGATGCCGGTCACCAGCGCGCCGCCGACCACGCCCATCGGGGCGAGGAACAGCACCGACGGCCGGGCCTTGAACTGCGGCCGGCTGCCCCCGAGGCGCAGGAAGCGCCAGATGACGTAGGCGCCCAGCGTCAGCAGCAGGCCGGCCACCCAGGGCCTGGCCGCGTCGCCGTCGAGGCTGACGAGGAAGGTCGCGCCGACGAAGGCGCCGAGGAAGCCGGGCACGGCCAGGATGCCGACGGTGCGCCAGTCCACGTTGCCGAGCAGCAGCGTCGACGAGGTGACGCCGTACGCCATGCCGAGTGACCCGTCGATCAGGTGGTCTGCGCCACGTCGCTTGCGCGCGTCACCGAGACGTCGCATAATCGTTGTTGTTACCGACGAGTAGAACCGATCGGTAACCAACACCCCCGAGAGCGAAGAGAGTGGAAGCTGTGAGCCACTACAAGAGCAACCTCCGCGACATCGAGTTCAACCTCTTCGAGGTGCTGGACCGGGACGACGTCCTGGGCGCCGGCCCCTTCGAGGAGATCGACGGCGAGACCGCCCGCTCGATCCTCGCCGAGGTGGACCGGCTCGCCCGCGAGGACCTCGCGGCGTCCTACGTGGACAGCGACCGCAACCCGCCCGTCTTCGACCCCGAGACCAGCACCGCGCCGGTCCCCGCGTCGTTCAAGGCGAGCTACCAGGCCTGGATGGACTCCGAGTACTGGCGCCTCGGCACCCTGGCCGAGCTCGGCGGCACCCCCGCCCCGTCGAGCCTGAACTGGGCCATCGGCGAGCTCGTCCTGGGCGCCAACGCACCGATCTGGATGTACGGCGCCGGGCCGGCGTTCGCGGGCATCGTGCACCGCAACGGCAACGACCGGGACAAGCGGATCGCCCAGCACATCGTCGACCGCCAGTGGAACACCACCATGGTGCTGACCGAGCCGGACGCCGGCTCCGACGTGGGGGCGGGCCGCACCAAGGCGACCGCGAACGCCGACGGCACCTGGAACATCGAGGGCGTCAAGCGCTTCATCACCTCGGCCGAGAGCGACCTGACCGAGAACATCATCCACCTGGTGCTGGCCCGCCCGGCCGGCGTCGAGGGCGTCGGCGGCCCGGGCACCAAGGGCCTCTCGCTGTTCGTGGTGCCGAAGTTCCACTTCGACCCCGAGTCCGGCGAGCTGACCGGCGAGCGCAACGGCGCCTACGTCACCAACGTCGAGCACAAGATGGGCATCAAGGTCTCCAACACGTGCGAGGTCACCTTCGGCGACGCGGGCGTCGGCGGCGGCGAACCCGCCACCGGCTGGCTGCTCGGCGAGGTCCACGACGGCATCGCCCAGATGTTCCAGGTCATCGAGAACGCCCGGATGATGGTCGGCACCAAGGCCATCGCCACGCTCTCGACCGGCTACCTCAACGCGCTCGAGTACGCCAAGGAGCGGGTCCAGAGCGCCGACCTGACCGAGGCCTCGGACAAGACCGCGCCGCGCGTCACGATCACCCACCACCCCGACGTACGCCGTTCGCTGATGACGCAGAAGTCGTTCTCCGAGGCGATGCGGGCCCTGGTCCTCTACACCGCGTCCTGGCAGGACCGGGTGGCGATCGCCGAGCACGCCGGCGAGCGCGACGAGGTGGCGGAGAAGATCAACGACCTGCTGCTGCCGATCGTGAAGGGCTACGGCTCCGAGCGCTCGTGGACGCTGCTGGGCACCGAGTCGCTGCAGACCTTCGGGGGCTCCGGCTTCCTGCAGGAGTACCCCATCGAGCAGTACGTCCGCGACGCCAAGATCGACACCCTCTACGAGGGCACCACCGCGATCCAGGGCCAGGACCTGTTCTTCCGCAAGATCGTCAAGGACCAGGCCGCCGCGCTGGGCCACCTGGCCGGCGAGATCGAGAAGTTCCTCGAGGCCGAGGGCGGCAACGGCCGGCTCAAGGTCGAGCGCGGGCTGCTGGCCACCGCGCTCGAGGACACCAACGCGATCGTGTCGACGATGATCGGCCACCTGATGTCGGCCGACACCTCGGCCGACGGCGGCGACCTGCGCAACATCTACAAGGTCGGGCTCAACTCCAGCCGGCTGCTGATGGTGCTCGGTGACGTGGTCTGCTCGTGGCTGCTGCTGCGCCAGGCCGAGATCGCGCTCGAGAAGCTCGACGGCGGCCCGTCCGGCAAGGACAAGCCGTTCTACGAGGGCAAGGTCGCCGCGGCGCAGTTCTTCGCCCACCAGGTGCTGCCGAAGATCAGCGCCGAGCGGGCGATCGCCGAGTCCGTCGACCTCGCGATCATGGACCTGTCCGAGGACGCGTTCTGACCCGTCGGCCGGGCCGCCCGGATGACGGGCACCCGGTTCGGGTACACCCACGGTAGGAAGCAGTTCACCCCCCACGAAGGAGTGCGCATGGGTATCGGAATCGGCATCATCCTCCTGGTCATCGGGCTGGTGCTCGCCCTGGGTGCGATCGACCTGCCCGCGAGCATCGACGACGCCGTCGCCACCGACACGGTGGGGTGGATCCTCATCGTCGTCGGCGCCCTGGCCATCGTGCTGGCGCTGGTGATGAACGCGCAGCGCTCGCGCACCACCACCGTGGTCGACGACCGGCGTCCGCCGCCGGTCTGAGCACTGCCCGACGGCCGGCGTACGTCGTACGCCGGCCGTCGGTGTGCCCGGGTCCGGCTCAGTCGAGCGGGACGCCCCGGAGCCGGCTGGGCTGCCGGTAGCCGCTCACCTTGCCCACACCACGGTCGCGGCCGTCGAGGTTCCGTGCGTCGACGGCGACCGTCCACGGCTGCTTCTCATAGATGTGGACGTCGCGGAAGCGCTGGTCGCCACCCCGGCGACCCGAGCGGCCGAACAGGTGCACGCCGTGGCGGGCACTGTTGCGGTACCACGCCTGCTCGGTGCGGAAGTTGGGGTTGAACCAGCCGCGGTAGTAGGACTTCGCGGCCGACGGCGTGCTCCACCGGGCGAAGACGATCCGGTTGCCGTTGCCGTAGCCGCAGATCCACGCCTGCCGGTCCGCGCGGGTGCCCTGGATGTCGTAGGACGAGCAGCCGAGACCGTCGAAGCGGAAGAACACCCACGAGGCGCCGGCCCGGCCCACGGGTGCGGAGCAGTCGGCGTAGCGGTAGGTCCGGGCGCCGTTCCAGCAGCGGTAGTTGTAGGCCGGAGGCGCAGTGGTGGTCGGCGCCTCGGACGGTGCCGGTGGCCGCGCGGTGGCCTTGCGTGAGGGCTTCCGGGACGGCTGGGGCGACGGCGTGCGCGCCGGCGAGGGCTCGCGCGTCGTGGCGGACCCCCGGTCCAGCCCCGGAAGCTCTGCGGACGGGTCCGCCTCACCCTCCTGGGGTGGGTCCGCGGCGACGTCGCCGGGCTGCCAGGCCGGTGCCTCCCGGTCGGAGCCGCGGGGCACCAGGACCGGTCGCTCGACCACCGGGACGACCGTGGCCGAGGACTGCTCCGGCAGCAGCGGAGTGGCGGGGTCGGCGGTGGCCCGACCACGGTCGTCGCCGCCGATGGCGCCACCGGCGAGGACCGCGGTGGCCAGCACCGCGACCGAGGCGACCACCGCAGCGACGGCCGGCAGCCAGCGCCCGCGTCGGGTGCCGATGACCACCTGCTGACGGATCGCGGTGGCACCGGGCAGCGTGATCGCGTCGGGCGCGAGTGCGGCCGCCGCGTCGAGGTCGCGCAGCATCACCCGGGCGGTGGCGTAGCGCTTGGCCCGGTCCTTGGCCATCGCCTTGCGCAGGATCGCGTTCACCGCGCTGCTGTAGGGATCCCTGCCGGGCAGCTGCGGGATCGCCGCCTGGAGGTGCGCCATCGCGACCTCGACATCCGTGCCGGCGTACGGCGCGGAGCCGGTGAGGGCGTGCCAGAGCAGGCAGCCGGCTGCGTAGACGTCACCCTGCGGTCCCGCCTCGGCGCCCTGGTGCCGCTCGGGAGCCATGTAGGGCAGGCTGCCGGCGACGGTGCCGGTGCGCGACAGGTCGGCGCCCGGGGTGGTGGCGATGCCGAAGTCACACAGGAACGCCTCCAGCTCACGGCCCCGCTGGCGCAGCAGCACGTTGGCCGGCTTGATGTCGCGGTGCACGACGCCGACGGCGTGGGCGTCGCAGAGCCCCTCGACCACCTGGGCGACGACGCTGGTGGCCAGGGCCGGCGGGAGGCTGCCCTCGCGCTGGACCATCCGGAACAGGTCGCCGCCCTGGATCAGCTGGGTGACGAGGTAGAGCATCTGGTCGTGCTCGCCGTGGTCGTAGATCCGCACGATGCGGGGCGACTCCAGGCGGGCCAGGACCGCGGCCTCGTGCTGGAACCGGGCTCGGAAGTCCTCGTCGCCGGCCAGGTGCGGGACCACCAGCTTGACCGCGACGTCCCGGTCGAGCGTGGTGTCGTGAGCCTGGTAGACCACCCCCATGCCGCCCTGTCCCAGCTTGCGCTGGAGTCGGTAGCGGCCGAAGTGCTCACCTTCGATCGGCAGACGAATCATGGTGGACCCCCACTGGCGGACTGGACCGGGTGAGTCTAGGCCGGATCCGGGGTGCTCTCCATTCCTCCCAGCGGGAGGACCAGGGCGGCCTCGCCGTCCGCGGCCACCCGGACCGGGACGCCCCAGTCCTGTTGGTGCATCCGGCAGGCGGCGCCCTGCCCCCCGTCCGCGTCGCAGGACGCGGCCCGCGCGGCCACGTGGAGTACGCCGCCGCCGACGGTCGGGTCGAGGACGAGGGTGCGGCGCAGGTCGGTGCCGCGGCCGTCGCCGTCCTTGATCAGCGAGGGCGGGGTCGCGCCGACCACCAGCTGCGTGGCCGGGCCGAACCGGTCGTCGACCCGCTGGCCGGGAGGTGGCACGAAGGTCACCTCGAGGGTGAGCGCACCGCCGACCTCGGTGACCGGGCGCGGGGTGGCCGCCGAGAACTCCTCGTGGGTGCTGGGCACGTCGGCGTCCAGCTCGGTGACCTCGTGCCGTGCCGACTCCACGACCAGCAGCCGGTCCCCTGCCGCGACCACGTCGGAGGGCTCCTCCAGACCGGAGGCCAGCGTCGAGAGCAGCCCGGTCGCCGGGTCGTAGCGCCGGACCGCGCCGTTGTAGGTGTCCGCCACCGCCACCGCACCGTCGGGCAGCAGGGTGACGCCGAGCGGGTGCTGCAGCCGGGCCGTCTCGCGGTCGCCGTCGCGGAACCCGAAGTCGAACAGACCGTGGCCCACGACCGTGCGGATGGCGCCGCGCTCGACCACCCGCAGCGCGCTGGTCTCCGCGTCCGCGACCCACAGCCGGTCGCCGTCCGCCGCCAGCCCGGAGGGCTGCGCGAACCACGCCTGCTCCAGCGGCCCGTCGACCAGGCCCTCGTGGGTGGTGCCGGCGACCGCGGCGACCACGCCGGTGCGCGGGTCGAGGGTCCACAGCTGGTGGATGCCGGCCATCGCGATCCACACCCGGTCCTGCCACCAGGCCACGTCCCACGGGCTGCTGAGCCGGTCGGTCCCGTCACGCTGCATCCACGGGCGGCCGTCCCCCGCCACCGTGCGCACGGACCCGGTGGCCAGGTCGACCCCGCGCAGCGCGTGGTTGACGGTGTCGGCGACCACCACGTCGTACCCCACCTCGGCGGCGATGTCCTCGGGCAGCCGGCAGAGGCCGTTGGGCTCGTTGAACCGCGGGGCGGCGCCGTCGACGAGGCCGCGCTCACCGTCCCCGATCCGGCGTACGGGGAGTCCGTCGGCGAGCTCGAGCAGTCCGTGGTGGCCGGCGTCGGCGACCAGGAGGTGGCCGTCCGCGAGCCCGACTGCCTTGGCCGGGAAGCGCAGCTCGGTGTCGGGCGGCTCGGGCGCGACGTACGGCGAGTCCCCCGGCTGGAGGGTGCCGCCGGCGCGGTGCCGGCCCACCAGCTCGGCGAGCAGGGCGTCGACCGCGTGGGCGTGGCCCTCGCCCGCGTAGTGCGCCACGACGTAGCCCTCGGGGTCGACCAGCACCAGCGTCGGCCACGCCCGGGCGGCGTACGCGCCCCAGGTGGTCAGGTCCGGGTCGTCGAGCACGGGGTGGCTGACCCCGTAGCGCTCGACCGCGGCCACCAGCGCGTCCGGGTCGGCCTCGTGCACGAACTTCGGCGAGTGCACCCCGATGACGACCAGCTCGTCGGTGTACTTCTCCTCCACCGGCCGCAGCTCGTCGAGGACGTGCAGGCAGTTGATGCAGCAGAAGGTCCAGAAGTCGAGCAGCACGAACCGGCCGCGGAGCTCGCGCAGCCGGATCGGCCCGGAGGTGTTCAGCCAGCCGCGGCCGGCGAGCTCCGGGGCGCGGACACGGGGCGGGGTGCTCACCCGCCCATCCTGCCGGGAGAGGGAATGCCGGCGCGCCTAGGGTGTGCCCATGGACGAGACCAGGGACGACGCAGCGCGGCTGGCCGGGTACGTCCGGGTCTGGTGGCAGGCCTGCGAGGACTTCACCCGGCTGCTGGAGACGGTCCCGGCCGAGAAGTGGTCGCGGCCGACCGACCTGCCGGGCTGGGACGTGCACGCGGTGGTGGCGCACACCGCCCACCTCGAGGCGGTGCTGTCCGGAAGCCCCGAGGAGACCGTCGAGGTCGGCGCCCCCGCGCACGTCCGGGGGGTCCTGGGTCACTACACCGAGCAGGGCGTCCTGGCCCGTCGCGACCGCACCCCCGACGAGCTGATCACCGAGATCCGGGAGGCGACCACCCGGCGGCACACCGCGCTGCTCGCCGACCCGCCGACCGACGCCGATGCCCGGCCGGAGCGGATCTTCGGCGGCGTGCCGTGGACCTGGGAGCGGCTGCTGCGCAACCGTCCGCTGGACGTGTGGATGCACGAGCAGGACGTGCGTCGTGCCGTCGACCTCCCCGGCGGCCTGGACTCCGAGGCGGCCCGGCACACCGCGACCTACCTGTCCGAGAGCCTCGGCCTGGTGGTCGGCAAGCGGGTCGCGCCCCCGGCCGGCACCACCGTGGTGCTCGAGGTGGCCGGTTCGCCGGCGTACGCCGTCACCGTCGACGACAGCGGGCGGGCCCGGCCGATCGAGCCGCCGAGCGACCCGACGGTCCGGCTGCGGCTGGACCGGGAGGACTTCATCCTGCTTGCCGGCGGTCGACGCGCGCCGTCGGCCGCGGGGGTCGACGGCGACCAGGCCCTCGGGCGACGCCTCCTCGGCGCGTTCGCGGTCACCCCGTGACCCCCGGGGCGACCTGGACCCCCGGGGCGACCTGGACCGCCGCCGACATCGGCGACCAGACCGGACGGACCTTCGTGGTCACCGGGTGCACCAGCGGCATCGGCCAGCACACCGCGCTGGAGCTGGCCCGGCACGGCGCCCGGGTGGTGCTGGCCGCGCGCTCCACCGCCAAGCTCACCGACACCGCCGCGACGATCCGGCGGCAGGTGCCCGACGCAGCCCTCGAGCAGGTCGTGGTGGACCTCTCCGACCTCGACTCGGTGCGCCTGGCCGCGGCGGACGCGGCGCGGCTCGGACCGATCGACGTGCTCGTCAACAACGCGGGGGTGATGGCCACGCCGCGCAAGCGCACCGGCGACGGCCTCGACCTCCAGCTGGCCACCAACCACTTCGGCCCGTTCCTGTTCACCGGCCTGCTGCTGCCCCAGCTGCTCGGCTCGGGCGACGCGCGCGTCGTGGTGGTCTCCTCCAACGGGCACCGGATGGCGCGCACCGCGCCGCTCGCCGACCCGCGGACGGAGCCGCGGCGCTACTCACGCTGGGGTGTCTACGGGCAGACCAAGCTGGCCAACCTGCTCTTCGCCCACGAGCTCGAGCGCCGCGCCCGGGAGGCCGACCTGCCGCTGACCGCGACCGCCGCGCACCCCGGCTACTCCGCGACGCACCTGCTCTCCTACGGCCAGACCATGAAGGGAACGGGCGGCGTCACCAGCATCTTCGACGCGGCGATGCGGGCCACCGCGCAGTCCGCCGAGATGGGTGCGCTGCCGACGCTGATGGCCGCCACCGCCGCGCTGCCCGGCGGGACGTACGTCGGCCCCAGCGGCCTCGGCGAGTGGCGTGGCCTGCCGCACGTGGTGACATCCTCGCGACTGTCCCGCGACCCCGAGGCGGCCCGCCGTCTCTGGGAGCTCAGCGAGCAGACCGTCGGGCTCAGCTGGCCCTGAGTCCTCTCGCATGGTGGACCTCCCACGCCCCCCACCGACATGATGGCCAGATGGCCGCAGACGAGCAGAGCAGGGCGGGACAGCCCGCCGAGACCCACGACCTGGTGGACGTCGCCCACCTCGTGACGGCGTACTACACCGGCGTCCCCGATCCCGAGGACGTCGACCAGCAGGTCGCGTTCGGCACCAGCGGCCACCGCGGCACCAGCCTGCGGACCGCGTTCAACGAGACGCACATCCTGGCCACCACGCAGGCGATCTGCGACTACCGCAGGCAGCAGGGCTACGACGGCCCGCTGTTCATCGGCCGCGACACCCACGGGCTGTCCGAGCCGGCCTGGGCCACGGCGCTGGAGGTGCTGGCCGCGAACGACGTGACCGTGCTGGTGGACGACCGCGACCGGTTCACGCCGACGCCGGCGGTCTCCCACGCGATCCTGCGCGCCAACCTGGGGAAGTCCTCGGGGCTCGCCGACGGGATCGTCGTGACGCCCTCGCACAACCCGCCGTCCGACGGCGGCTTCAAGTACAACCCGCCGCACGGCGGCCCGGCCGACAGCGACGCCACGTCCGTGATCGCCCGGCGGGCGAACGAGCTGATCGCCGCGGGGCTGGGCGAGGTCCGCCGCATCCCGTTCGCCCGGGCCCGGGCGGCCGCGTCGCCGTACGACTTCCTCGGGACCTACGTCGACGACCTGCCGAACGTGCTCGACCTGGCCGCGGTCCGCGACGCCGGCGTGCGGATCGGCGCCGACCCGCTGGGCGGGGCGAGCGTCGACTACTGGGGCGAGATCGGCGAGCGGCACGGCCTGGAGCTGACCGTGGTGAACCCGCTGGTCGACCCGACCTGGCGCTTCATGACGCTGGACTGGGACGAGAAGATCCGGATGGACTGCTCCTCCCCCAACGCGATGGCCTCCCTGATCAGGCAGAAGGACGCCTACGACGTCGCCACCGGCAACGACGCCGACGCGGACCGGCACGGCATCGTCACGCCCGACGGCGGCCTGATGAACCCCAACCACTTCCTCGCGGTGGCGATCGGCTACCTCTTCGGCGGCGCCCGCCCCGGCTGGCCGGACTCGGCCCGGATCGGCAAGACGCTGGTGTCCTCCTCGATGATCGATCGCGTCGCCGAGTCGCTCGGCAAGCCGCTGATCGAGGTGCCGGTCGGCTTCAAGTGGTTCGTGCCCGGGCTGATCGACGGGTCGTTCGGGTTCGGCGGCGAGGAGTCGGCGGGCGCGTCGTTCCTGCGCACTGACGGCAGCACCTGGACCACCGACAAGGACGGCATCCTCCTCGCCCTGCTGGCCTCCGAGATCCTGGCGACGACCGGGCGGACGCCAAGCCAGCACTACGCCGACCTGGTCGCGCGGCACGGCGACCCGGCGTACGCCCGGATCGACGCCCCGGCGGACCGGGCCCAGAAGGCCAAGCTCGGTGCCCTGTCGCCGGACGACGTGACCGCGACCGAGCTGGCCGGCGAGGAGATCACCGCCAAGCTGACCAAGGCACCCGGCAACGGCGCCAAGGTCGGCGGGCTCAAGGTCACCACCGACTCGGCCTGGTTCGCGGCCCGGCCGTCCGGCACCGAGGACGTCTACAAGATCTACGCCGAGTCGTTCCAGGGTCCCGAGCACCTCGCCCGGGTCCAGGCGGAGGCCCGCGACGTCGTCTCGGCAGCACTCGATGGCTGAGGTGATCGCCACGCGACTGGGTCTGCGGCCGATCCTGCCGGAGGACCACGACTACGTCCTCGAGCTGAACCACCGCCACGTCGACCTGCTGTCACCGGTGGACGCGGACCGGCTGGCCTATCTCGTCGAGCACGCCGACCGCGCGGACGTCCTCGACGTCGACGGCGAGCGGGCCGGCTTCGTGTTCACGTTCGCATCGCCGTCGGCCTACGACGGCGAGAACTTCGCCTGGTTCCGCGAGCGGTTCGGAGCCGACTTCTACTACCTCGACCGGGTCGTCGTCGACGACGCGTTCCGCCGGCGGGGCCTCGGTGCCGCGGCGTACGACGAGCTCGAACGCGCCGCGGCGCCGTACCGCCGGATGGTTCTCGAGGTGAACAGCGAGCCCCCCAACGAGGCGTCCCTGGCGTTCCACCGGTCCCGCGGCTACACCGACGTGGGCACCCGTGGTGAGCCGGGCCACCGGGTGGCGATGTTCAGCCGCGAGCTCGCGTGACGCGCACGACGTGACCGATCCGTAACCCGGTCCCGGGTTCAGTGCGGACCCCATCGGGTAGGAAGGGGCTCCGCACCACTTTTCTGGGGGCTCCGTGAACACCAAGGCATGGGCGATCGTCGCCGCGCTGGCGCTGCTGGTGGGCGCCGGCGTGCTCGTCGTCGTGCTCACCGGCGACGACGGCACCACCGCGGTCGCCGGCCCGTCGAGCAGCACCGCTGCCGACCCGGCCGACGGACCCGCCGCCCGGCCCGCGCCCGACGAGGTCGACCCGGACGACCCGGCGTACGCCGCGGCCGAGAGCAAGCCGCTCGAGGACAGCCTCTACCCCAACGTCGGCGACCCGGGTGTGGACGCCCTGCACTACGACCTCGACATCGCGTGGGACGCCGACTCGGAGACGCTCACCGGCACCACCACGCTGGCCTTCCGGGCCACCACGAACGCCTCCGAGTTCCAGCTCGACCTGGGCGAGCCTCTCGAGGTGGAGCTGGTGAGCCTCGACGGCGAGGAGGTCGAGGCGCAGCACACCGGCAAGGACCTCGTGGTGAAGGCGCCGGTGAGGGCGGACCAGACCTACGCCCTCGTCGTGGCGTACGCCGGCACCCCCGAGCCCGCGAAGGCGCCGACCACCCGCAGCGACTTCAACACCACCGGCTGGACCGTCGACGACGACGGCGAGGTGTGGACGATGCAGGAGCCGTACGGCGCCTACACGTGGTACCCCGTCAACGACCAGCCCTCCGACAAGGCGTTCTACGACTTCACGATCACCGCGCCCGGCGACTGGGTCGGCGTCGCCAACGGGCAGCTGCAGTCCCAGGAGACCGTCGCCGGCAACACCGTGACCGAGTGGAGCCTGGACGCCCCCGCCTCGTCGTACCTCACCACCATCGCGATCGGCGACATGGTCAAGACCGAGGAGGAGAGCAGCAGCGGCGTCCCGCTGACGTACTGGACGCCGAGGGGCGACCTCGCCTCGCTGGAGGCGGTGAAGTACACCCCCGAGGCGCTGGAGTGGAACGAGAAGCGCCTCGGGAAGTACCCCTTCGAGTCGCTCGGCGTCCTCGTCGTCGACTCCGAGAGCGGCATGGAGACCCAGACCATGATCACGCTCGGCGACACCGACTACACCACCTCGCCCGAGGTGCTCGTCCACGAGATCACCCACCAGTGGTACGGCGACCTGGTGACGCCGACCGACTGGAAGGACGTCTGGATGAACGAGGGCATGACGATGTACCTCCAGGGTCAGTACGAAGCCGACTCCTCCAGCCGGGACATCGACGACGTGATGGACGAGTGGGCGGTCTACGAGAAGCAGTACCGCGCCGAGGGCGGCCCACCGGGCAACTACGACCCGACCACGTTCGGCGTCGGAAACATCTACTACGGCCCCGCCCTGATGTGGCACGAGCTGCGCGGCCGGATCGGCGACCGGGCGTTCTGGGCGATGGTGAGGAAGTGGCCGTCGGTCAACGCCCGGGGCAACGCCAGCCGCGAGGACTACCTCGCCTGGATCGAGAAGGAGACCGGCGAGGAGCTGACGTCGTTCTTCGACGCCTGGCTGCTCGACGAGGAGACTCCCCCGCGCGGTTGAGGGCGATCCTGGGGAGGCTTCCGCTCGCAGCGAACCCCCTTCACCCGGACCGGGCCGGGCCGCTTGACTGGGCGGCATGCGGATCCTGGTGCTGGGCGGCACGGTCTTCCTGTCCGAGGCGGTGGCGGCGGAGGCGGTGCGCCGCGGCCACGAGGTGGTCTGCGCGTGCCGCGGGCAGTCCGGGGCGGTGCCCGACGGCGCCCAGCACGTCGTGCTCGACCGCGAGTCGGGCGAGTGGCCGTCCGCGCTGACCGGCTTCGATGCCGTCGTCGACGTCGCGCGGACGCCGTCGCAGGTGCGCGCCGCGGTCGCCGCCGTCCCGGACGCGCACTGGGTGTTCGTGTCGACGTGCAGCGTCTACGCGGACCACGCCACCGTCGGCGGGCGGCCGGACACGGTGCCCGTTCTTCCGCCCGTCACGACCGACGAGGACTGGACCGCGAGTCCCGAGGCGTACGGCGCGATGAAGGTCGCCTGCGAGGAGATCGTCCGCTCCGGTGCCGCGTCGTCGGTGGTGATCCGTCCCGGGTTGATCTCCGGCCCGGGTGACCCGAGCGGACGGTTCGCCTACTGGCCAGTGCGGCTGGCCGAGCCCGGCCCGGTGCTCGCACCGCCGGCCGACGACGTCGTCCAGACGATCGACGTGCGCGACCTGGCGGACTGGGTGGTCACCGCGGCCGAGCGGCGTCTCGACGGCGTCTTCGACGGGGTCGGTGCCCCGGCGCTGCGCGCGGACTTCCTGGCCGAGGTGGCCCGCGGCGTGGGTGCGGAGCCACCGGCGTTCGTGTGGGCCAGCGAGGAGCAGCTGGCCGCGCAGTCGGTGCAGCCCTGGGCCGGACCACGGTCGCTGCCGGTCTGGGTGCCCGGCGCCGCGGACCGCGGCTTCATGGCCCATGACGTGACGCCGTCCCTCGAGGCCGGGCTCCGGCTGCGCCCGCTGGCCGAGACCGCCCGGGACACCCTGGCCTGGGTCCGGTCCACCCCCGACGCACGGGTCACCGGCCTCACCCGCGCCGAGGAGCAGCAGGTCCTCACCGCTCTCTCCGCCGAGGTGTGACTTCTTGCGCGCCGAAGTGTCGATTCTTGCGCGCCCAGGTGTGACTTCTTGCGGCGCCTGCGCAGACTGGTCGCATGATCGACCTCGACCTCGGTACGGCGCTGCGCGCCGCGGGACTCGCCTGGACGCCCACCGCGGGTGACCGCTTCGTGGTGCTCGAGCGCGACCTGGACGACCAGGTGTTCGTGGTCAGCGACATGGTGATCGAGACTCGCGAGACGCCCACCGGGCCGCTGCTGGCCTTCAACGGCACCACCGAGTGGGCGCTGGACAGCCTCGACGTCCAGGACGCGGTGTGGCTGCCCCGCGAGGACCAGCTGCGGTCCCTGCTCGGGGAGGCGTTCGTGTCGCTGGAGGCGACCGCCGACGGCACCGTCCCAGCCGGGTTCGCGGTCACCGCTCGCGTGGCCGGCGAGCACCGTCGGCACGTCGACGTGGCCGCGGAGGCGGCCTACGCCCGCGCGCTGCTCGACGTACTCGCGCGGCGCTCCTGAGGCTCAGCCGCCCGGGCAGTCGAACTCGACCCGTCACCCGGCGGCGTGGTCCGCGGGGTCGGCGGCGTCGTCCGCGGAGTCGACGGCGGGGTCGGCAGGGTTGGCCGGGCCGTCCGCGGGGTCGTCCGCGGCGTCAGCGGCGTCGGCCTCGTGGTGCAGCCCCGCATCCAGGCCGGGCCCGGCCACGGCAGCACCGGAGAGGGTCTGGAGCATCTGGCGGACGTTGGAGAGCTGCGCGTTGATGCTGTCGCGGCGCTGGGAGGCCGCCGCGAGCTCGCGGTCGGAGTCGGCGCGGACCCGGTCCGCGGTGGCCCGAGCCTCCTTGACCACCGCGGCGGCCCGCTCCTCGGCCTGGTCGACGATCCGGCGGGCGTCGGCCTCGGCGGCCACCTTCTGACGGTCCGCGGTGTCGCGCACCTCGGCCACCCGGGCCAGCATCGTGTCGAGCTGGGCCTGGGTCGCCGCCTGCTGCTCCTGGAACTCCGCGGTGGTCCGGTCGCGGCGTTCGGCCAGGGTGGCCTCGAAGTCGGCCGCGGCCTGGGCGGCGTTGGCCCGCTGCTCCTCGTGGATGGCCTCCGCCTCCTGGCGGCGCGCTGACGCGTCCCGCTCGGCGGCGTCCCGCTCCTCGTCCGCGGCGCGGCGGGCGTCGGTGAGCACCCTCGAGGACTCCAGGTCGGCGTCGCGGCGCCGCTGGTCGGCATACCGGTCGGCCTCGTCGCGCACCGCCACCGCCGCCTGATCGGCGTCCTTGTGCATCGCCTCCAGCTCCGCCCGAGCGCCCTCGCGCAGCTCGGCGGCCTCCTCCTCGGCCAGGCCGAGGATCTGGGCGACCCGGGCACCGAGGTGCTCGAAGGACGCCGTCGGGACCGGGGCGTCCTCGACGGTCTCCCGGGTGCGGGTCGCCTCCGCTCTCGCCTCCTGCACCTGGGCGCGCAGGCGCTCAGCCTCCTGCTCGGCCTCGCCCGCCCGGGCGGCCAGGTCGCTCAGGACCCGGTCGACGTCGGCGGGGTCGTAGCCCCGGAGGACGACGCGGAACTGGTGGTCGGGCTGGCTCATCGCTGCTCCTGGTGGGGGTTCTCGGCGTTGTTCGTCGTTGGATCGTCGTCGGGTACGGCGAGGGCCTCGATCACGCCGGACAGCTGGCTCAGCTCACCCGTGATGCGGTCCCGTCGGCCCCGCAGCGCGGTCACCTCGGCACGCGCCTCGTCGAGCAGGGTGCGGGCCCGCGAGCGGAGCTCCTCGGCCTCGGCCTGGGCGGTGCGCAGGCTCGCCGCCGCCTCCTCACGGGCGGAGCGCAGCTCCTCGGCCGCCTCGGCCCGCAGCCGGACGACCTCCTCGGCCACGGCCGTACGCATGAGGGTGGCGCCCGCCTCGGCCTCGGCGCTGCGGCGCTCGCTGCGCTCCACGAGCCGGGCCGCGTCGTACTCGGCGGCCTCGACCAGCTCGGTGGCCTGCGCCTCCGTGCGGGCGAGGTGAGCGGCTGCGGCGGCCTGGGCACTCTCGAGCCGCGCGGTCGCGGCGGCGTCCACCTCGTCGGCCTGCGCCCGGGCCGCCGCGAGCTCGTCGCGCATGCGGGCGGTGAGGCGGCCCAGGACATCCTGCACACCTCGACGTACGCCGGCCAGGTGACGCCCGGCGTCCCGGTGGCCGCTCAGCCGGACGAGGTCGGCCTCGGCGGCGGCGGCCGCGAGCAGGGCGTCCACCGTCGTCCGGGTCCACGCGGTCTCCTCGGCGGCCAGGGCCCGCTCGTCCTCGGCACGGCGACGAGCGTCGGCGACCAGGGCCTCCGCGCTCTCCCGGGCGTGGGCGAGGGCGTCGAGGGCCTCCGTCTGCGCCACGCCGACCTCCTTCTCCGCCTCCTGCCGTAGGGCGGCCACCTCGCCGAGGGCCACCTCCCGGAGCTCCGCCGCCTCGGTGCTGGCAGCGATCACGTGGGACCGGGCGTTGGCGCGGGCGTTCTCGACCAGGTCGGTGGCCCGTGCGGCGGCCTCGGCGGTCATCACCTCGGCGTCGGTCCGTGCCTGGGCCAGCCGGGCGTCAGCCTCCTGCCGGGCCGCGGCGGTGTCGGCTTCACCCGCCTCCCGAAGGCGGCTCAGCTCCTGCTCGGCCGTGGCCCGTCGCCCGGCCACCGCGGTCTGCGCCTCACCGACCAGTCGGTCGCGCTGTGCCTCGGCCGCACGCAGCAGCAGTGTGGCCTGCTCCGTCGCGTCGGAGACGATCGCGCGCGCCTCCTGTGCGGCCTCCGCGAGGGCTCGCGCGGACTGGTCCCGCGACCGCTCCGCCTCCGCGGCGGCCGACGTGGCCCGCGTGTGCAGCTCGCGCTGCTCGGACTCCAGCCGGGTCGCCTCGGCGGTGGCCCGCTCGGCCTCGCGCACCGCCTCGGCGTGCAGCTCCTCGGCAATGACCTGCGCGCGCTGCAGGAGGGCCGCGGCGGCGTCGTGCGGTGCCGAGTTCACCTCGTCACTCCCGAGACCCGCACTATCCGTGTGCATGGGGTGATTCTCGCAGTCCCGGCTCCTGGGTCAACGCCTGCGGCAGAACCGGCTCAGAACAGCAGTGCCGAGGCCGGGTCCTCGAGGATGCCGGCGACGTCGGCGAGGAAGCGGGAGCCCTTCTCGCCGTCGATGTGGCGGTGGTCGAAGGACAGCGCCAGCGTGGTGAGCCGGCGGATGGCCAGCTCGTCCTCACCGGACGGACCCGTGACCACCCACGGCTGCTTCCGGATCGCACCGAAGCAGAGGATCGCGGACTCGCCGGGGTTGATGATCGGGGTACCCGCGTCGACGCCGAAGACGCCCACGTTGGTGATCGTGAACGTGCCGCCGCTCATCTCCGCCGGCTGGGTCTTCCCCTCGCGAGCCGTGGCCGTGAGCTGGTTGAGCTCGCCGGCCAGGTCGAGCAGGGAGAGGTCCTGGGCCTCCTTGACGTTGGGTACGACGAGGCCCCGCGGCGTCGCGGCGGCGATGCCGAGGTTGACGTAGGACTTGTAGACGACCTCCTGGGCGGCCGCATCCCAGAACGAGTTGATCTCCGGGGTCTTCCGCATCGCCAGCATCACGGCTCGCGAGAGCACCAGCAGCGGGGAGACCTTGACGTCACGGAACTCGCGTCGGGTCCGGAGCCGGTCGACGAAGTCCATCGTGCGGGTCACGTCGACGGTGATCCACTCGGTGACATGGGGGGCGGTGAACGCCGAGCCCACCATCGCGGTCGCCATCATCTTGCGGACGCCCTTGATCGGCTCCCGGGTCTCCCGCTGGCCATCGGCGTCCGGCCGAGCGGAGCGGGCCCCGGACGAGCCGGAGCCGGCCGGGGCAGCGGGGCCACTACCGGCGGCGGCCTGGACGTCATCGCGGGAGACGGTGCCGTTCGGGCCGGTCGGGGTGAGCAGCGCGAGGTCGACACCGAGGTCCTTGGCCAGCTTGCGCACCGGCGGCTTGGCCAGCGCGCGCACGGCGCCGGGCTCGCTCGTCGCCGACGCCGGGACCATCGCCTCGGCACGGGGGCCGGGCTGGGTCCACGCGGAGGTGGCGGGCACCGGACTCTCGTCGGCCTCGACCACGTCCTCGGACCGGGCTCCACCGGGAGCGAACGCGCCCTGGAGCTGCGTCTGGGTGGCCGCGCCGGCGTCGGTCGCCGGCGTCGCCGCACCGCGACGGGCGCGGCGCTGTGGGCCTCGGTCGGCCTTGTTGCGGCCCACCAGGCTCTCGCCCTCGCCACCACCGCTGGCGGCCGGGTTGGACAGGTCGATCTCCATCTCGGCCGCGGTCGCCGCGGCGGCCGGGGCCGCCGGAGCGGCCGGAGCCGGCGCCGCCCCGTCACCGATCGCGATGATGGGGGTGCCGACCGGCACCATCTCGCCCTCGGACACCAGCAGCGCCTGCACGGTGCCGGCGAACGGCGACGGCAGCTCGACCAGCGACTTCGCGGTCTCGATCTCCACGATGATGTCGTTGATCTCGATCGTGTCGCCCTCCTTGACCTTCCAGGAGACGATCTCGGCCTCGGTGAGACCCTCACCGACGTCGGGCAGCTTGAACTCAGCCATGGGTCAGTCTCCGTGTCAGTAGTCGAGGGAACGGTCGACGGCGTCGAGGACCCGGTCGAGGTCGGGGAGGAAGTCCTCCTCGATCCGGGAAGCGGGGTACGGCGTGTCGAAGCCGCCGACGCGCAGCACCGGCGACTCCAGCGAGTAGAAGCACTCCTCCTGGATCCGCGACGCGACCTCCGAGCCCATGCCGAGGTTGACGTGCGCCTCGTGCGTGATCACGGCCCGGCCGGTGCGGCGTACGGACTCGAGCACGGGCACCATGTCGAGCGGCGACAGCGTGCGCAGGTCGATGACCTCGAGGGACTTGCCCTCGGTGGCCGCGGCCTCGGCGGCCTTCATCGCGGTCTTCACCATCGGGCCGTAGGCCAGCAGGGTCAGGTCGGTGCCCTGACGGACCACCCGCGAGCTGAACAGCGGGTCGGGGGTGGCGCTCTCGTCGAGCTCTGCCTTGTCGGCGTGGTACTGCCGCTTGGGCTCGAGGAAGATCACCGGGTCGTCGGAGGCGATCGCCTGCTGGAGCATCCAGTAGCCGTCGACCGGGTTGGAGCAGGCCACCACCTTGAGCCCCGGGGTGTGCGCGAACTGCGCTTCCGGGGACTCCGAGTGGTGCTCGACCGCGCCGATGCCGCCGCCGAACGGGATCCGGATGACCATGGGCATCTTGGAGCGGCCCTTGGAGCGGTAGCTCATCTTGGCGACCTGGCAGACGATCTGGTCGTAGGCGGGGTAGACGAAGCCGTCGAACTGGATCTCGACGACGGGGCGGTAGCCGCGCAGCGCCATGCCGACCGCGGTGCCGACGATGCCGGACTCCGCGAGCGGGCTGTCGATGACGCGGTCCTCGCCGAAGTCCTTCTGCAGGCCGTCGGTGATCCGGAAGACGCCGCCGAGCTTGCCGACGTCCTCGCCCATGATCAGGACCTTGGGGTCGTCCTCCATCGCCTTGCGCAGGCCCATGTTGAGGCCCTTGGCCAGGGTGATCTTCTGCGTCGCGCTCATCGGTGTGCCCCCTCGGCGGTGGAGCCCTCGAACGTCTCGAGGTACGCCTCGTAGCCCTCACGCTGGGCGGCGAGCTCGGGGGTCTCCTCGGCGTAGACGTGGTCGAACATGCTCAGCGGCTTGGGGTCCGGAAGCGCCTTGCAGCCCTCGCGGAGGGTGTGACCGAGCTCGGCGGCCTCCTGCTCGACGCCGGCGAAGAACTCCTCGTCGGCCAGGCCGTTGCGCCGGAGGTAGACCTTGACCCGGGCGATCGGATCCTTGAGCTTCCAGTGCTCGACGTCGTCGGAGAGCCGGTAGCGGGTCGGGTCGTCGGTCGTGGTGTGCGCGCCCATCCGGTAGGTGTAGGCCTCGACGAGCGTGGGGCCCTGACCGTCGCGGGCCCGCTGGAGCGCGGCCTTGGTGACGGCGTACGTCGCGAGGACGTCGTTGCCGTCGACGCGGACGCCGGGGAAGCCGAAGCCGAGGGCCCGCTGGTAGAGCGGGATCCGGGACTGGCGCTCGATCGGCTCGGAGATCGCCCACTGGTTGTTCTGGCAGAAGAAGACGACCGGGGCGTTGTAGGACGCGGCGAAGATGAACGCCTCGTTGACGTCACCCTGCGAGGACGCGCCGTCACCGAAGTGCGCGATCACCGCCGCGTCGCGGTCCGGGTCGCCGGTGCCGACGGCGCCGTCGCGCTGGATGCCCATCGCGTAGCCGGTCGCGTGCAGCGTCTGCGCGCCGATGACGATCGTGTAGAGCCCGAAGTTGTTCTCGTTGGGGTCCCACGCGCCGTGGTCGACCCCGCGGAACAGGCCGAGCAGGTTGAGCGGGTCGACGCCGCGGCAGTAGGCGACGCCGTGCTCGCGGTAGGTCGGGAAGACGTAGTCCTGCGGGCGCAGCGCGCGGCCGGCGCCGATCTGCGCGGCCTCCTGGCCGAGCAGCTGGGCCCAGATGCCGAGCTCGCCGTGCCGCTGGAGGGCGGTGGCCTCGGTGTCGATGCGCCGGGTCAGCACCATGTCCCGGTAGAAGCCCCGGATGGCCTCGTCGTCGAGGTCGAAGGAGAAGTCCGGGTGCTCCACGCGCTCCCCCTCGGGGGTGAGCAGCTGGATCAGCTCCGGGCCTCCGTCCTGCTGGGAGGGACCGAAGACCTCGGCGAGGTCCGGTCCGAACTCGGTCTGGTGAGTCACCTGCACTCCTTCACGTCGCCGGGACTGCGGGGTCACCTCGCCCGGGGGGAAATCACGCCCGGGGCGGATGGCGAAGGGGTGGTACGCCGGTCTGCCACGGGCACTGCGGCGGCGCGGCCCCGTTGTGAGGGGGGCCACAGCGCTCTGGTCGCCAAGGTACCGGGACACCCGCCGGGGCCGCCAATCTCGCGGTGTCACGCCCCGTCTCTCCTGGGGCCGGTCGGGGGCTGAGGCGGCTCGGCTAGCGTGGCAGGCATGACTGATGCGCGCGTCACCGAGAGTACGACGGTCGCGGCACCGCCGGCGGTGGTGTTCGCGATCCTGGCCGACCCGAGGCAGCACTCCCGGATCGACGGGTCCGGGTCGGTGCGCGGATCGGTGTCGGGGCCGGAGCGGCTCGAGCGCGGGGCCGAGTTCGGGATGGACATGAAGCTGTTCGGGCTGCCCTACAAGATCAGCAACCGGGTGGTGGAGTTCGAGGACGGTCGGCTGATCGCGTGGCGGCACTTCGGCGGGCACCGCTGGCGCTATGAGCTCACCCCGGTCGACGGCGGCACCGAGGTGAGCGAGACCTTCGACTTCAGCATGTATCCCTTCGTCGGCGCCACGCTCATCCGGCTGGCCGGCTTCCCCGAGCGCAACCGTCGCGGCATCGTGGAGACGCTGGTGCGGCTGAAGGCCGCCGCCGAGGCGGACGCCGCGGCCGACGAGAAGCAGGCGTGAGCCTCCGCGTGGGCACCCACGCCTGAACCTCAGTGCGTCTCGCCGAGATCCTCGTGCTCGCGGTGCGACTCGGGCTCGACCTGGAACGTCGCGTGGCGGACGTCGAAGTCCTCGGCGGTGCAGGTGCACAGCCGGTCCAGCATCCCGCCGACGCCGTCGACGGCCAGCGCCTCGTCGGTCACGGTGACGTGCGCGGACAGGCTGGGCAGCCCGCTGGTGATCGTCCAGGCATGCAGGTCGTGGACGTCGACGACGCCGGGCATCGCGAGCAGGTGGTCGCGGACGGCGTCGAGGTCGAGGCCGGACGGCGCGATCTCGAGCAGCACCACCACCGCGTCCTTGAGCAGCCGCAGCGCCCGGGGCAGCACCATCACCGCGATCAGCAGCGAGGCCACCGGGTCGGCGCGCATCCACCCCGTGGCCAGGATGACCACGCCGGCCGAGACCGCGAGCAGTGAGCCGAGCAGGTCGGCGAACACCTCCGTGGCCGCCCCGCGCAGGTTGAGGGAGCCGGTGTCCGAGCGGTTGAGGATCGTCAGGGACACGCCGTTGGCGAGCAGGCCGACCGAGGCGAACAGGATCAGCGGGATCGCGGCGACGTCCTCGGGGTCGGCCAGCCGGCCGATGCCGGCGTAGGCGAGGTAGCCGCACAGCCCCAGCAGCACCAGCGCGTTGACCAGCGCGGCCAGCACCTCCGCTCGGTGGTAGCCGAACGTCGAGCGCGGACCCGGCGACATCCCCGCGACGTACGACGCCCCGAGCGCGAGCACCACGGCCGCGGCGTCGGTCGCCATGTGACCGGCGTCGGCGAGCAGTGCCAGCGAGCCGGCGACCCAGGCGCCGACCAGCTCGACCACCAGGACGACCGTGGTGACGCCGAGGACCAGCCGCAGGCGCGACCGGTCCGCGGCGCGTCCCGCGGCGTGCCCGTGCTCATGACCCATGCCCCCAGCCTAGGCAGCGGTGAGGTGGCGCGGGTCAGGCGACCAGCACGAGGTCGGCGAACCGTGCCTCGAGCCGGCTGTTCCCCGCCCGTCCGACGCCACGAGCACGGGCGTCCGGCACCGCCGGTGGTGCGGTCGAGTGGTAGCGATGGTCGGTGGGGGTCGTCGTCACCACGGTGTGCCGGGGACCGGGACGCGGTCGGGCGCTCCACCCCGGCGCCTGCTTGGCCTGGTTGCAGGACTCGCAGAGTCCTTGGCCGTTGGTGACTGAGGTGGCGCCACCGGCGGCATGGGCAACGACGTGGTCGGTGTGCCGGATGGGTGCGTCGCACCAGGGTGTGCGGCAGGTCTGGTCGCGCAGGGTGATCAGGTCGGCGAGCCCACGGGGGAAGATCCGGGATCTCGACTCCAGGGCCACCAGCTCACCCGAGGTCGGGTCGGCGTAGAGCCGTCGGAGCTGGGTGCGGGCCCGGCCGGTGAGCCCGGCCGCGAGGCTCTCGACGACCAGCTCCCGCCCGAGCTGCGCCGGTGCGGGCTCGGGGGCGAGACCGTCGGCGACCAGGTGGGCGGGGTCGTCGGCCCCGGCCAGCAGGGATCGGTCGGTGATCACCAGGTTGACCCGCACCGGGACGCCGGGCGCGGTGGCTTGACCGGTGACGCGTTCGACCAGGGTGTCGGCCATGATCTGGCCCCGGGACCGGGCGTCACCGCGGGCCCGGAGTGAGTCCGCCGACCGGGTGAGCGCGGCGTGGACGGCGACACCCTGCGCGACCGGCAGCAGCGCCGACAGCTGGGACATGGTGTCCGGAGCCGGTCGCAGGCTCACCCGTCGGTCGGCCTCGGCACTGCGGCGCCGGGCAACCACCGAGGCGGGGTCCAGCGTCGCGGCGAGCCGTTGGCACGCCACCACGACCTGCCGGTCACCGAGCGCGGCGAACGCCGTCGTGTTCGCCGCGACCTGGCGGTCGACCCTCTGACGGTCGGCCAGCGACAGGCACGCGGTCTCCCTGGCCATCAGCGTGGCCCGCCACTCGGTGATGAGGCCGGTCCGGAAGGCGGCCAGCGTGTGCGGCATCTCCCGCGTCAGCACCCTGGCCAGGCCGAGGTGCTGGCGGCCGCGATGCGGTGACTCGCGTCGCGCCAGGGCGATCTGCTCGGCGACGCCGCGGCCCCGCTGCTCCGACCTGAGGCCGGCAGCGCCCTGCGCGCGACGCTGGGAGGCGTCGAAGCGGGCGGCCAGCACGGCCTGGGCGGCCCGGGCGGCGCACGCCAGCCCTTCGAGCGCCCGGATCTCGTCCACCAGATCCGCATCGGTCACCGGCTCACCGCGGACGGATCCCTCGTGCCGGGACAACGCCTCCGTCCACGCTGCCACCCTCGCGGAGTCCACCGGCCGGGGTGCGGCACGCCTGCCGCCCCCGGAACCGCACCGAGCCCGATCTTCGAACATGTATTCGATTCTAGGCATCACCACCGACACCCGCCCGACCTCCGGCGCCCGCCTGTGGACAGGTGATCGCCGACGACCTGACGCGTTTGCGCGGCGCCGACCGACGCGCCGGGTTAGCGTCCCCATGCCGGCGCATCGATCCGGCCCTCCCGGGAGCCCCTCGTGACCAGAAGCCCACGGCGTCGACGACCGCCGACCCTTGCCCTGCTGGCCGTGCTCCTGGTGTCGGTCGTGGCATCCGCCAGCGCCGCGTCCGGCGTCCCCGCCGCGAAGCGCCTCGCGGATCCGGCGCCGACGCCGCTGCTGGCGCACCACGGGTTCGCCGACCCCGCGGTCGAGCGGTACGCCGGCGGGGTGGTGGCCGCCGCCACCGGCCCGGCCAACGCCATCCGGGCGGCGGCGCCCGGTCCCGCCGGCCCCTTCGAGGACCTCCCCCCGGCGTTCGAGGGCTGGCCGGCCTGGGCGGTGCCCGACCAGGACGTGTGGGCGCCCGATCTGGCGAAGGTCGGCGGTCGCTGGCTGATGTTCTACGCGGTCCGCGTGCGGGGCCTGGGGGACCGGGGACGTTGCATCGGCGTGGCGACCGCCCCGACCCCCGAGGTGACGTTCACACCCGTGGGCGATCGTCCCCTCGTCTGCCCGGCCAACGCGGACACGCCGCGCGCCGAGGACCGGGTCCGCGGTCGCGCCCGGGACCTCCCCCGCGAGGGCGTCATCGACCCGTCGCTGTTCCGCAGCCGCAAGGGGAGGCTCTTCCTGCTCTACCGCACGCAGGGGATGCCGTCGACGATCCGCATGGTCCGGCTGGCGCGCGCCGGGACGAGCGTGCCCGACCACCAGAAGAGCCGCGAGCTCGTCCGCAGGCCGGGGATCATCGAGAACCCCGTGCTCGTCCAGCGGGACGGACGTTTCGTGCTGCTCGTGTCGGAGGGCTGGTTCGGCCACTGTCGCTACCGCACCCTCTGGCAGCGCTCCCGCTCGGTGTGGGACTGGGCCGGAACCCGGGCGCGGGTGCTCGTGGACCGGGCCTCGACCGGGATCTGCGGCCCCGGGGGCGCCGACGTCCTCCAGGACGGCCGGGTCAGCCGGCTCTACCTGCACGGCTGGGTGTGCGGCGAGGCCGGCACCGCCCCGTGCCCCGCGGGCTTCACCAAGACGGAGGGCGAGAGCACGCCGGGCCAGAGACGGGCGTTGTACGGCGCCCGGTTGCGCTGGACCTCGACCGCTCGGCCCCACCTGGGCAGGTTCCTCGAGCCCTCCTCGGCACCTACCAGGGCTCGATGGTCTTCCCGCCGAGGACCTCGCGACCGTGCGGCGCCAGCCACTCGTCGAGCGCCGGGCCGCGCGGAATGATCCCGGACGGGTTGATGTCGGTGTGCACGACGTAGTAGTGCGCCTTGATCTGCCCGAAGTCGATGGTCTCGCCGAAGCCGGGCGTCTGGAACAGGTCCCGCACGTAGGCCCACAGCACCGGCATCTCGCTGATCTTGTGCCGGTTGCACTTGAAGTGACCGTGGTAGACCGCGTCGAACCGGACCAGCGTGGTGAACAGCCGGATGTCGGCCTCGGTGATCGCGTCACCCATGAGATAGCGCTGCCCGACGAGCCGGTCGGCGAGCCAGTCCAGGGCCGTGAACAGCCGGTCGTACGCCGCGTCGTACGACTCCTGCGAGCCCGCGAAGCCACAGCGGTAGACGCCGTTGTTGACCTCGGTGAAGACCCGCTGCATGACCTCCTCCATCTCGGTGCGGAGGTCGGCCGGCCACAGGTCGGGGGCACCGGGGCGGTGATGGTCCTGCCATTCGAAGAAGAGGTCGTGGGTGATCCACGGGAAGTCGTTGGTCACCACCTGGCCCGTCGCGATGTCGACCATCGCCGGCACGGTGATGCCGCGGGAGTAGTCCGGGTCCCGGGCGAGGAACGCCTCCTGCAACCGCGCGATCCTGAGCACCGGGTCTCGGCCGTCGGGGTCGAGGTCGAAGGTCCAGCTGCGCTTGTCGTGGGTGGGGCCCGTCAGCCCGAGCGAGATCACGTCCTCGAGGCCGAGCAGCCGCCGCACGATGATCGAGCGGTTCGCCCACGGGCAGGCCTTGGCCGCGACCAGGCGGTAGCGCCCCGGCTCCACCGGCCAGGTCGGTCCCTGCGGCCCGTGCTCGGGAGTGCGTGCGTCGCGGGTGATCCGGTCCGGGAGATAGGTCATGTCCCGGGAGAAGTCGCGCCCCTTCTCGACGTACGTCGGTGTCAGGTCCTCACTCATGCGGTCTAGCGTAGTTGCACACTCAATCACCCTTTTTGCAAAGAACTGTTTGCAAATAGGTCTTTGCAGTCCTAGCGTGGCCGCGTGGAACGCAGCGCGATCATCCCCGGGCCCGAGGGTCTCAAGGCGCTCAGCCACCCCGGGCGGCTCCGGATGCTCGGCCTGCTGCGCAGCGAGGGACCCGCCACCGCGACCACCCTGGCCACCCGGCTCGGGCTCAACAGCGGCGCCACGTCCTACCACCTGCGCCAGCTCGAGAAGCACGGCTTCATCGTCGAGGACACCGCCCGAGGCAACGCCCGGGACCGCTGGTGGCGGGCGGCCCACCAATACACCCGGGCCGACCTCGCGGACGCGACGACGCCGGAGGAGCACGACACCTACGAGGCCTACGTGCAGACCGTCGCGATGATCTACGGCGAGCAGCTGCAGCGCGCGGTCGAGGAGATGCGGCTGCTCCCCCGGCCCTGGCTGGACGCCGGCGACCTCAGCAACTGGGAGCTGCGGCTCGCACCGGCCCGGGCCAAGGCACTGGTCGAGGCGCTGCACGAGGTCGTCGAGACCTGGCCCGAGGACGAGGGCGACCCCGAGGCCGCGCCGTTCAGGGTCAACGTCAACGCGTTCCTGCGTCCCGGGTACGTCGAGCCGGTCGAGCCCGCTGACCGATGAGCCTCCGCACGCCTCTCTGGGGATACCTCACGGCGCTGGCGGTGTCGGTCAGCGGCACCCGGCTGTCGATGATCGCGATCCCGTGGTTCGTGCTGACCAGCACCGGGTCGGCGACGAGGACGGGGCTGGTCGCGTTCGCCGAGATGGCGCCACTGGTGGTGCTGCAGTTCCTGGCCGGACCGTTCATCGACCGCGTGGGCGCCCGTCGGATGACCCTCGTATGCAGCGCCATCAGCACGGTCGTGGTCGGCGCCATCCCACTGCTCCACGTCCTCGACCTGCTGAGCTTCCCCCTGCTGCTGGTGCTGGTGGCGCTGGCGGGCTCGGCCCGCGGCCCCGGAGACGCCGCCGGTCACGCGATGCTGCCGCTGCTCGTCGAGCACGCGCAGCTGCCCACCGAGCGGGTCACCGGCCTCGCCGGAGCGGTCGAACGGACCGCCTCCCTCGCGGGCGCGGCGGTGGCGGGCGGCCTGGTCGCCTGGGTCGGGGGCGCCAACGCACTGGTCGTGGACGCGGCGTCCTTCGCGATCGCCGGCGTCGTGCTCGCCCTCTCCACCCGGCGCCTGTCGCCACCACCGGCGGAGCCGGAGGCGGCCGTGTCCGAGGTGGCCACGACGTACGCCGCCGAGCTGCGCGACGGCTGGTCGTTCATGCGGCGCGACCCGGTGCTGATGGGCATCGGGGTGATGGTCGCGGTCACCAACCTCCTCGACCAGGCGTGGTCGGTGGTGCTGGTGCCGGTCTGGGCCCGCGACAGCGGCTACGGCGTCGGGGCGGTCGGTCTGCTGGCGGCGACGTTCGGCGGCGCCGCGGTCCTCGGGTCGGTGGCCGCGGCCGCCTGGGCCGAGCGGCTGCCGCGCTACCGGACCTACCTGGTCTGCTTCCTCGTCGGCGGGGTGCCAAGGTTCGCGATGCTCGCGCTCGACTCGCCGCTGTGGGCAATACTCGTGGTGGCCGTCATCGGCGGCTGCGCCACGGGGTTCCTCAACCCGGTCCTCGGCGCGGTGCTCTTCGAGCGGATCCCCGCGCACCTGATGGGCCGGGTGACGTCGATGAACATCGCGATGAGCTGGTCGCTGATGCCGTTCGGCGGGATCCTCGGCGGGGTCGCGGTCGCGGGGCTCGGACTGTCACCCGCGCTGCTGCTGGTCGGGGCGGCGTACCTCGTCACCACGATGGCGCCGGCCGTCCAGCCCCGGTGGAAGGAGATGGACCGACGGCCGCATCACCGCGCGGCCGGGCCTTCACCGGCGCACGAGTCGGCGGGCTAGCCCCGGAAGGCGCGGGCCACCTCGAGGATCCGGTCGTTGGCCTCGGTCTCACCGATGCTGACCCGGGCGCCGTCGCCGGCGAACGGCCGCACCGTCACGCCCGCCTCCTGGCAGGCGGCCGCGAAGTCGAGGGTCCGCTCCCCCAGCGGGAACCAGACGAAGTTGCCCTGCGCGGCCGGGATCTCCCAGCCCATCCCGGTCAGCGCGTCCCACACCCGGGTGCGCTCGGCCACCAGGTCCTCCACGCGCGCGAGCAGCTCGGCCTCCGCGGCGAGCGAGGCCACGGCCGCGGCCTGGGCGACGCCCGAGACCCCGAAGGGCAGCGAGACGGCGCGCAGCGCCGCGGCGACGGACTCGTGCGCCATCGCATAGCCCACCCGGAAGTTCGCCAGGCCGTAGGCCTTGGAGAACGTCCGGGTCACCACGACGTTGGCGAAGCGCCGATGCACCGCGAGCCCGTCCACGGCGTCGACCATGCGCACGAACTCGACGTACGCCTCGTCGACGACGACCAGCACGTGCGGGGGCACCTTCGCCAGGAAGTCCAGCAGCGCGGTCTGCGTGACCGACGGCCCGGTCGGGTTGTTCGGCGTGCACACGAGGACGACCTTGGTGCGGTCGGTGACCGCGGCCGCCATCGCGTCGAGGTCGTGCTCGCCGGTGGCGGTCACCGCCACCGGCACCGACGTCGCGGCGGCAGCGGTGATCGCGATCGGGTAGGCCTCGAAGGAGCGCCAGGCATAGACCACCTCGTCGCCGGGATCGCAGAACGCCTGCAGGATCTGGTAGATCAGCGCCACCGACCCGGTCGCCGTCGACAGGTTCGCGACGGGTACGCCGAAGCGCGCGGACAGGGCGTCGTACAACCCCACCGCTCCCATGTCGGGATAGCGGTTCATCTGGGCGACCACCGCGCTCGCGGCCTCGACCACCCCGGGCAGCGGGGGGTAGGGGTTCTCGTTCGAGCTGAGCTTGTAGGACGTGAGGCCGGGGCGGGCGGTCGGCGGCCTGCCGGGGACGTAGGCGGGGATCTTCCCGACGTTGTCGCGGGGGGTCGGAGCGCTGGTCATCCCCGCACCCTAGACGGGCCAGACCGGACCAGCCTCAGGTAGTCAATCGGGTCTGGGGTGTGGCCCTAGTGCCGAGGGACCCGGTCAGCCACGAGGATGGACCGCAGTGACACGCCGTCACAGGGGGAATCCGGTCGAGGCCCGCGTTGGTGGGACTGACGGGGGGACCGGGGTCTCCGGGGGTGAGCCCCTTCCGCGCAGTGCGCGGGAGGGTTCACCGGCCGGGGTGATCCGCCGTGGCGTCGGGCGCTCGCCCGCTCGTCGGGTAGGAGGACGATAGGGGGAACTGGTGTTCGGTCGCGACCGCGAGGCGGAGCGGACCGAGCCTTCGGACTGACGGGGTCCGCGCCGGTGGTCCCCCCCGCTCTGGCGCGGATCCCGTCTTCGAGGCCGCGACCTCGATCGCCCGGCTCAGGGCAGCAGCACCTCGCCGCCGGGGACGGTGGGCAGGTCACGACCGATCGTCACGTCGACCGGGTTGGTGAGGCAGCGGATCGAGCCACCACCCTTGTGGAACTCGGACAGGTCGAGCAGCACGACCTCGAAGCCCCACTCCTCGAGCTGGGCGCGCACCCGCGCCGGGCAGGCCGGCATCAGGATGGTCGAGCCGACCACGATCGAGTTGGCGCAGAACGTCATCGCCTCCTCCTCGCTCAGCACCAGCGGCTCCGGCACCAGGGCCAGCAGTGCGGCGGCGGAGGCATCGTCGAACGCCGCCGGACAGACCATCGCGCGGCGCTCGTCGAGCGGGTTGAACGCCAGGTCCAGGTGGTACATCCCGGGGTGGGTGATCCGGAAGCCGCGGACCCGCACGCCGAGATCGGTCGCCAGGTGCTTGAGGCCGAGCTCCTCGGTGCGGGGGCCGTAGCCCACGACCAGGGCGTCGCCGAACGCGAACGCGTCGCCGGCCTCGAAGTGGGCGCCGATGCCGTCGCGACCGACGTACGACGTGGTGAAGCCGAGGTCGGCGAAGAACCGCTGCGCGCTGGCCGTCTCCGTCCGGCGCTCGGGGTGGCGCATGTGGCTGAGCACCGTGTGCGGCCGGCCGGCACCGTCCTCGCCCTGGCGGATCACGGCCAGGCCGAGGTTCATCGCATAGACCATGTCGGGGGCGTCGGCCCGCTGGGCCAGCACCTCCACCCGGGCGCCGAGCGCCTCGATGGTGGCGACGAGGTGCTCCCACTGCTCCATGGCGCGGGCGTGGTCGGGCTGGTCGGCCGGATCCATGAAGGGGTTGATCACGTAGTCCACCCGGAAGTGGTCCGGGCGCACCATCGCGTAGTGGCGTCCCCAGCGCAGTGCGCCGTCGAGTGCGGTCATCGTCGTCCCCTCCCAGGTGCCCGCCCCGGCGGGCGGCGTGGTCATCATCTCCAGATTGTCTGACAATCGGACAGGCCCTAGTGTGCGGGCGGGGAGGCGTGAGCGCAAGTTGTGTCGGACAATGTGGGCATGACCCGCGACACACCGGCCTTCGGCACGCTCAACCTGGAGCACGCCTCGACCGTCGACCGGGTCGTCCAGGAGCTGCGCCGGGCGGTCTTCGACGGTGAGCTCGAGGCCGGCACGCCGCTGCGGGAGGTGGCCCTCGCGGACTCGCTCGGGGTGTCCCGCTCGACGGTCCGCGAGGCGCTCGCGGTGCTGGTCGGCGAGGGCCTGGCCACCCGGGAGCCCAACCGCGGCGTCCACGTGGCCGAGGCGGACCCCGACTCCGTGCGCGACGTCTGCCGCGCCCGCACGGTGCTCGAGGTGGCCGGCGTACGCCGGTGGCCGACCGCCCCCGAGGAGCTTCGGGACGAGGTCCGCGGGGCCCTGACCGCCTACACCGCCGCGGTCCGCGACGGAGCGTCCTACCAGCGGCTCAACGAGAAGCACCTGGCCATCCACCGGTCGCTGGTCGGCCTGCTCGACTCCCCGCGGCTGGTGGCCACCGCCGAGGCGCTGAGCGCCGAGCTGCGGCTGGCCCTGGCGCAGATCGACCGGATCCGCCGCAACGCCCACGACCAGGCGGGCTCCCACAACGCGCTGCTGCACCTGCTCGAGCGCGGTGACATCGACGCAGGCGTCGCCGAGATCGAGCGCCACCTCGCCGACGCCGAGGTGGCGATCCTGGCCGCCCTCGGCACTCACCCGGCGGGGTGAGCCGCCCCCGCTAGTCTGGGCCCGTGAGATTCCTGGCCTGGCTGCTCGCGAACGCCGCGGGGCTCGCCGTCGCGGCCTGGCTGCTCGACGGCATCAGCTTCGACGGCGCCGACTGGCAGGACAAGGTCGTCCCCCTGCTGGTGGTGGCGCTCATCCTCGGCGTGGTCAGCGCGGTGGTCGAGCCGGTGGTCAAGCTGCTCTCGCTGCCGTTCATCATCCTCACCATCGGCCTGTTCCTCCTGGTGATCAACGCCTGGATGCTGATGATCGCGGGCTGGGTGGCCGGCCAGGGCGGCATCGGCTTCGAGGTCGACGGCTTCTGGACCGCGCTGGTCGGCGGCATCGTCATCACGCTGGTGACCGGGTTGGTCAACGTGGCCGTGGTCCAGGAGGACTGATGCTGCCCCCCGCCGCCGACCCGCAGTCGTACCGCGTCGCCGTGGTCTGCCTGGGCAACATCTGCCGCTCACCGATGGCGCACGTGGTGCTGGCGGCACGGATCGACGACGCGGGACTCGCCGACCGGGTGCACCTCGAGAGCTTCGGCACCGGCGACTGGCACGTCGGCCGGCCGATGGACCGGCGCGCCGCCGCCACCCTCACCGCCGAGGGGTACGACGCCACCCGGCACCGCGCCCGCCGGTTCACCGCCCGCGAGGCCGACGCCTTCGACCTGGTGCTGGCCATGGACCGCGCCAACGAGGGCGACCTGCGCGACCTCGGCGTGGACGACGAGCGACTGCGGCTGTTCCGGTCGTTCGACCCGGACGTCTCAGAGTCCGACGAGGTCCCGGACCCCTACTACGACGACGACGGCTTCGCCGACGTGCTCGACATCGTCGAGCGCACCAGCGCCCGGCTGGTCGACCTGCTGTCGAGGCGGACGAGCCCGGCATGACCCGCCAGTCCGTGACCGCCCGCCGCGCCGAGGAGCTCCTCGGCGCACCGGTGGTCGCGACGGCGCCGGTGGCCGGAGGTGACATCTGCACCGCCACCCGGCTCAAGATGTCCGACGGGCACAGCGTGCTGATGAAGACCCTCAGCCCGGCGCCGGAGGGCTTCTTCGCCGCCGAGGCCCGGGGGCTGCGCTGGCTCGCGGAGGCCGCGGGTGACGCCGTACCCGAGGTGCTGGCGGTCAACCGGGACTGCCTGATCCTGCCGTGGCTGGAGCCCGGCAAGCCGACCGCCGACGCCGCGGCGGAGTTCGGCCGGGCGCTGGCCCGCGTCCACGCGGCCGGCGCGGACGAGTTCGGCGCCCTGCCCGACGGGTTCGTCGGGCGGCTCCCCCTGCCGAACGGCACCGCGCCGACCTGGGGCGAGTTCTATGCGACCCGGCGGGTGCTCCCCTACCTCAGGCTCGCCCGCAACCGCGGCGCGGTCACCCCCCAGCAGGCCGAGGTCGTCGAGTCCATGGTCGGCCGCCTCGACGACCTGGTCCCGCAGGAGCCCCCCGCCCGGCTGCACGGCGACCTCTGGAACGGCAACGTGCTCTGGTGCCAGGACGGCGTGGCCCGGATGGTCGACCCCGCGGCGTACGCCGGGCACCGCGAGACCGATCTGGCGATGCTCGCGCTGTTCGGGCTGCCGCACCTGCAGCGCGCCCTCGACGCCTATCAGGAGGCCAGCCCGCTGCTGGTCGGCTGGGAGGAGCGCATGGCCCTGCACCAACTGTTCCCGCTGCTCGTGCACGCCGCGATGTTCGGCGGCGGCTACGGCGCCCGGGCCGCGGCGCTCGCCTCGCGCTACTGAGCGGCCGGCGGTCCGCGGCCACTCTCAGGGGTGGCTCAGGTCCGGCTGGCACAGTAGGCACGTGACCGCCGCCGCCGCCCGCCCCCGCGTGCTCGTCGTCGACGACGACCGCGCGGTCCGTGAGTCGCTGCGACGGTCGCTGGAGTTCAACGGCTACGACGTGTCGCTGGCCTGCGACGGCGCCGAGGCGCTGGCCGGGATCAGCGGTGCCGGTCCCGACGTGGTGATCATGGACGTGATGATGCCGCGGCTCGACGGCCTCGAGGCCACCCGTGCGTTGCGGGCCGCGGGCAACGACGTGCCCATCCTCGTGCTCACCGCCCGCGACGCCGTCGGCGACCGGGTCGAGGGGCTCGACGCCGGAGCCGACGACTACCTCACCAAGCCGTTCGCCCTGCAGGAGCTGCTGGCCCGGCTGCGGGCTCTGCTGCGTCGGGTGGTCCCCCATGAGACCGACCCCGACGAGACGCTGTCCTTCGCCGACCTCACCCTCGACGTCGCCAGCCGCGAGGTACGCCGCGGCGAGCGCCTGATCGAGCTGACCCGCACCGAGTTCACGCTCCTCGAGATGTTCCTGCGCCGGCCGCGCCGGGTGCTCGAGCGCTCGTTCATCCTCGAGGACGTGTGGGGCTACGACTTCCCGACCACCGCGAACTCGCTCGAGGTCTACGTCGGCTACCTGCGCCGCAAGACCGAGGCCGAGGGCGAGCCCCGGCTGCTGCACACGGTGCGGGGAGTGGGTTACGTCCTCAAGGACGGCGCCTGATGGCGACCCGCCGCTGGCACTACCACCGCAGCCTGGCCAGCCGGGTCGGCCTGCTGACCACGATCGCCGTCGGCATCACCGTCGCGGTGCTCGCCCTCGGTGCCTACGTCACCGTCCGCATGCAGATGCAGACGGCCACCGACGCCTCCCTCCTCGACCGGGCCGAGCGGGCGGCCGGGACGCCGGCGCTGTCGGAGCTGACCCGCGACTACCGGATCCCGTCGTGGATGCTCGGCGCCGCGGACGTGCGGATGATCTTCATCACCGAGAGCCGCGAGTGGCGGACCTTCGACGGCGGCCCGCCCCTCACCCTCGGGCAACCCGAGATCGATGTCGCCGCCGGCCGTGCGGACACCTCGACCCGCACCATCTCGACCGGGGACACCCGCTACCGCGTGGTCGCGGTGCCCACCGAGGACGGCAGCGCGCTGGTGCTCGCGCAGTCGCTGGAGTCGCAGGAGATCGTCCTGCACCGGCTCGGGATCGTGATGCTGCTGTTCGGGGTGCTGGGTGTGGTCGCCGCCGGCCTGGCCGGGTGGGGCGTCGCCCGCAACGGCCTCCGGCCCGTGCGCAAGCTCACCCTGGCCACCGAGGAGATCGCCCGCACCGAGGAGCTCACCCCGATCGTGGTCGAGGGCAACGACGAGGTGGCCAGGCTGTCGTCCGCGTTCAACGCGATGCTGGCCGCGCTGGGCGCCTCCCGCGACCGGCAGCGCCGGCTGGTCGCGGACGCCGGTCACGAGCTGCGCACGCCCCTGACCTCGCTGCGCACCAACCTCGACCTGCTGCTCCAGGCCGACCAGCACGGAGGCATG
Source organism: uncultured Actinomycetota bacterium (assembly GCA_963767955.1). Lineage (GTDB taxonomy): Bacteria > Actinomycetota > Actinomycetes > Propionibacteriales > Nocardioidaceae > Nocardioides. Next base: position 2,796,863 of record CAVYGA010000003.1, read on the forward strand.
CCGCCGGAGGCCCGGGCCGAGCTGCTGCACGACGTACGCGCCCAGATCGAGGAGATGACCACGCTGATCGGGGACCTCGTCGAGCTGGCCCGCGACGAGCCGGTGCCGCACGTCGTCGAAGAGGTGGACGTGGCCGAGGTGCTGCACCGCGCGGTGGCACGCGTACGCCGACGCGCGCCGGGCATCGCCGTGGAGGTCAGTGCCGGGGAGTGGTGGGTGACCGGGGAGTCCGGGGCGCTCGAGCGGGCGGTGACCAACCTGCTCGACAACGCGGTGAAGTGGAGTCCGCCGGAGGGCACGGTCACGGTCCGGCTGGACGACGGGGTGCTCACGGTGCGCGATCAGGGGCAGGGGATCGCGGCCGAGGACCTGCCGCATGTCTTCGAGCGGTTCTACCGCTCCCAGGAGTCGCGGTCGATGCCCGGCTCGGGCCTGGGTCTCTCGATCGTGCGGCAGGTGGCACTGCGGCACTCGGGGTCCGTCGAGGCCTCGACGCCCGCCGGTGGCGGCACCCTGATGACGCTGCGGCTCCCCGGCGCGGTGCACCCCTCCGTTCGCGTTTGACCGCACCTGCCGCGGTGCATGATGAACGCCATGAGCGACCAGCCCCGCGGCGACGACGACGCCGGCACCTCGATCCGGCCCGGCACCCCGCAGCCGGGCCAGCCCTACCGCCAGCCGCCGCCGGCCCAGCAGCCCGCCCAGCAGCAGCCCGCCCAGCAGCAGCCCGCCCCGCAGCAGGGCCGGTACGCTCCGCGACCGCATGACACCGCCCCGCTGCCGGCCTACCAGCAGCAGCACCCGCAGTGGCAGTCCGGCTACCCGCAGCAGCCGGCCCCACCGCCCGCCCCTCGGGGGCGGGACCGGAAGCGAGGCGGCGGTGCTGGCCTCGGCATCCTGGCAGCGGCGCTGGTCCTCGGCGCCGGGGCGGGCTTCGGTGGCGCGGCGCTGCACGACGAGACCACCGGCGGTGGGAGCCCCGACGGCACCGTCGACGCGGACCGGATCGACACCGGCGGGGTGGACCTGCAGGACCTGGTGTCCGTGCAGACCGTCGCCAAGCAGGCGCTCCCGACGGTGGTGAAGATCGAGTCGATCGGCGCCACCAGCGGCAGCACCGGGTCCGGGATCATCCTGTCGGAGGACGGCGAGATCCTGACCAACTACCACGTCGCCTTCGAGGGCATCGACGGCACGATGGAGGTCTTCTTCAACGACGGCTCCACAGCCGAGGCCGAGGTCGTCGGCTTCGACGAGTCGATGGACATCGCGCTGATCAAGGCGAAGGACGTCTCCGGCCTGCCCACCGCGCGGCTCGGCGAGTCCGACAAGGTCGACGTCGGCCAGGCCGTGGTGGCGGTGGGGTCGCCGTACGGCCTGGACGCGACCGTGACCGCCGGCATCATCAGCACCCTCAACCGCCCGGTGGCCGTGCCGGGCATGGACGATCCCGACGTCCCGATGATCTACCCCGCGCTCCAGACCGACGCGGCGATCAACCCCGGCAACTCCGGCGGTGCGCTGGTCAACATCACCGGCGAGCTGATCGGGGTGAACTCCGCGAACAAGCTGGCCTCCTCCGGCGATCCCTACAGCCCCGGCGACCTCGGGTCGATCGGCATCGGCTGGGCGATCCCGATCCACGTCATCGAGCCGATCCTCGAGCAGCTGCGCGCCGGCCAGGACCCGACCCACGCCTGGCTCGGCATCGTGCCCGGCAACGCCACCGACGCGGGCGTCCCGCAGGGTGCGCTGGTGAAGGAGCTCGACGCGGACGGAGCCGCCGAGCAGGCGGGCGTGAGGACCGGTGACATCGTCATCGCGATCGACGACTGGAAGATCCAGGAGCAGCTCGGCCTGGTGACCACGGCGCTGGAGTACCGCCCCGGCGACGAGGTCACCCTCACCGTGCTGCGCGACGGCGAGCAGCAGGAGCTCCCGGTGACCCTCGGCGAGAAGGGCAGCCTCTTCGACTAGCGCTCAGTCGGCCGCCGCGTCGAAGACCCGCAGCAGCCGCTCGGCCTTCCAGCGGGACTCGGCGTACTCCTCGGCCACGTTCGAGCGGACCGTGATCGCGCCACCGGTGCCGACCGTCCAGGTGCCGTCGCCGGCCGTGGTCAGGCTGCGGATCACCACACCCAGGTCCGCGCGACCGTCTCCGGAGATCCAGCCGAACGCGCCGGCATAGACCCCGCGTGCGGTGGCCTCGACGTCGCGGATCACCTCCATCGTGCGCAGCTTGGGCGCACCGGTCATCGAGCCGGCCGGGAAGAGCGCCCGCAGCGCACCGATCGTGGTGACGTCCGCGCGGAGCACGCCGCGCACCGTGGAGACCAGCTGGTGCACCGACGCGTAGGACTCCACGTCCATCAGCACCGGCACCTCGACCGACCCGACCTCGGCCACCGTGGCGATGTCGTTGCGGAGCAGGTCGACGATCATCAGGTTCTCGGCGCGGAACCTGGGGTCGGTGGCCAGCAGCTCCCGCGAGCGCGCGTCGTCCACGCCGGTGCGGCCGCGCGGCGTGGTGCCCTTGATCGGCTTGGTCTCGATGCGCCGCTGCCGGTCGACGGTCGCGTAGCGCTCGGGCGAGGAGCTGAGCAGCCACCGGCCCCGGTGCTGCAGGAAGCCGGCGTACGGCGCCGGGTTGAGCGCGCGCAGCCGGAGGTAGGCCGCCACCGGGTCGAGGTCGCTGGACACGGTCAGCCGATGGGTGAGGTTGACCTCGTAGGAGTTGCCGGCCCGCAGCTGCTCCTGGACGTCCGCGAACGCGGCGGCGTACTCCTCGGGCACCTCGACGGTCGACGCACGGTCGGGGCGGGCGAGCGTCTGCTCGGGGCGCTCCGGGTGCTCGACGACGTGCACGTGGGTGGTGCGCATCCACACCGCGGTCGGCATCGGGTCCGCCGGGTCCAGGGTGGCGGGCAGGTCGGGCCGGCTGGCGTAGCCGAGATAGCCCACCCAGTGCACGTCCGGCCCGTCCCCGGCGGTCTCGGCCTCGAGCGCCGCGAAGACGTCGTCACCCACCACGGTCGTGGCGTCGCCGACGTGGCGCAGCACCTCGCCGCGAGCCGCGTCGTAGGTCAGCGAGACGTCGTCCTCGTCGAGCCAGCCCAGGATCGACCGGCGCCCCGACCACGTCCGCGCACCACCGCCGTCGAGCCAGAAGCAGCGGTCGTGCTCGGCCGCCATCGCGACGAACTGCTCCACGGGGTCAACGGCGGGGCCGGTCACCGACCCTCCAGGAAGTTGGTGACCAACCGGGCACCGTGCTCGCTGAGGATCGACTCGGGGTGGAACTGCACCCCGTGCAGCGGTCGGCTGGCGTGTCGCACGGCCATCACGACGTCGGTGCCGTCCTCACCGGTGCAGCGCGCGGTGACCGACAGCTCGTCGGGCAGCCGGGTGGCCGCCAGGGAGTGGTAGCGGACCACCGGGTACGGCGACGGGATGCCGGCGAACAGTCCGGTGCCGTCGTGGGTCACGGAGGCCACCTCGCCGTGCGCCGGGGCCACCCGCTCCACCCGCCCGCCGTACGCCGTCACCAGGCCCTGCATGCCCAGGCACACGCCGAGCACGGGCACCCGGGCGCACCGGAGCACCTCGGTGCCGACCGCGAAGTCCACCGGGTCGTCGGGATGCCCGGGCCCCGGCGAGAGGACCACGTGGGTGAACGACAGGACGTGCGCGGCGGAGGTGGCGTCGTGCTGGACGACCTCGGGCAGCCCGCCGGTCACCGAGGCCAGCAGGTGCACGAGGTTCCAGGTGTAGGAGTCGTGGTGGTCGACCACGACCACCCGCGGCACCGTGTCCGACTGGGGGCTCACCCGGGCAACCTACCGGTCCGGAGCCGCCGCGCGGGGTCTACCAGGTGCGGACCCACCGGCAGTGCTCGGAGGAGCGGAGCCGCGCCAACGACCCGCTCGACAGCTGGTCGGTGGCATCGGTGACGACGTAGCCCAGCTCGCCGCGGGTCGCGAGGTGCTGGCCGATCACGTTGTCGCCCTCCTGGGCGAGCAGCGCGTTGACCTCGGCCAGCACGCCGGGGACGTTGACGTGCAGGAAGCCCATCCGGTGGCCCGAGACCAGCGGCGGCACGGCCACGGCCGGGACGTTGACCGACAGCTCCGTGTTGCCCTCGAGGGCGAAGCGGGCGAGCTTGCCGGAGACGAACCAGCCGATCTCCTCCTGCGCCTCCTGCGTCGACCCGCCCACGTGCGGGGTCAGGATCACGTTGTCGAGCCCGCGCAGCACCGAGTCGAACGAGTCGCCCTGGGCCTTCGGCTCGACGGGGAAGACGTCGAGCGCGGCACCGGCGATGTGGCCCGAGCGGATGTGGTCGCGCAGGGCGAGGTCGTCGACGACCATCCCGCGCGAGGCGTTGATGAACAGCGACCGCGGCTTCATCGCCGCGAACTGCTCGGGGCCGAAGAAGCCCGCGTTGCCGGGTCGCCCGTCGACGTGCAGGCTGACCACGTCGGCCGCGGCGAGCAGCTCCTCGAGCGAGCGCATCCGGCGGGCGTTGCCGTGGGCCGGGCGGTCGGCGGTGTCGAAGAACACGACCCGCATGCCCATCGCCTCGGCGAGGTTGGAGAGCTGGGTGCCGATGTTGCCGTACCCCACGACGCCCAGGGTCCGGCCCCGCACCTCGTGGCTGCCGCGCGCCGACTTGTCCCACACCCCGTCGTGCATCCGCTGGACCTTCTCGGGCAGCCGCCGGGCCAGGGCGATGATCTCGCCGATCACGAGCTCCACGACGCTGCGCGTGTTGGAGTACGGCGCGTTGAAGACGGCGACGCCCCGCTCGGCGGCCGCGGCGAGGTCGACCTGGTTGGTGCCGATGCAGAAGCAGCCCACCGCCACCAGGTCGGGCGCGGCGGCGAGGACGTGCTCGGTGACCTGGGTGTTGGAGCGGATGCCGAGCAGCGCGACGCCGTCCAGGGACCGCGAGAGCTCTGCTTCTGACAGCGAGCCGGGACGCACCTCGACCTCGAGGCCCCGGTCCTCGAGCACCTCCACGGCGGCGGGGTGGATGTTCTCCAGCAGCAGGGCCTTCATGTCCGCCACACTATTTGCTCGGGGGCCGAAGCGACGAAACGTCCCGCTTGCCGGCAGCGTGGGCGGTGCCGGGCTCAGGCGCTGGTGAGCCCTCTGCAGCCGGCGCGGACCCGCTGGTCGCGGGTCGCGTCCTGACAGTCGAGGAAGCGCTCGAGCCGCCGCTTCAGCACCCGCACCTCACCGGCGTGGGCCGGGTCGGCGAAGCGGTTGGTGCGCTCGTAGGGCGCGTCGGCGTAGGAGTAGAACTCCCACGCCTCGTCGACGCCCCCCCAGTCCGGGTCGAGGTCCAGGCGCACCAGCAGCCCGTCGCGGCTGCGCACCGCGACGTAGGACGGGATCAGGTCCAGGGTGCCGCCGGAGTAGGGCCGGTCGGGGTCGAAGCCGAGGGACGGCGCCCAAGTGTGCTCGACGAACGCGTAGTCGCGACGGTCCAGCGACGGGTCGGCGAAGGTCGGCACCAAGGACGTCCCCGCGCGGTAGCCCGGCGACGCGAGCCCGGCCAGGTCCTCGAACGTCGAGGCGAGGTCGAGGTTGCTGGTCACCTCCGCGCGGGTGCCGGGCACCACGCCCGGCCCCGTGACCAGCAGCGGGACATGCACGTCGGAGTCGTACGGCGTGCCCTTGCCGCGGCCGAGACCGTGCTGGCCGAGGTGGAAGCCGTTGTCGGAGGTGAGCACCACGTAGGTGTTCGGGTCGACCTCGTCGAGGATGCCGCGGACGGTCCGGTCGATCGACTGCACCATCCGGGCGCGGTCGCGCAGGTCCGCGCGGGCCCGGGCCGCGGACAGGGCCACGTCCGGACGCCACGGCGGCGCGAGGCTCCCGTCGGCGCGCCGGGGCGCGTTGTCGCCCTGGTCGTCGCCGAAGCCCGGGAGCCGGTCGAGCCCGAGCCGGTCGCAGCGGACCCGTCCGCAGTCGCCGTACCGGCTGCCGGGGCCGGGCCGGTCCCCGAAGGCCGGCGGGAACAGGGGGTCGCCGGGGTAGGCCGGCCGTGGCGTGGTCCGGCTGTGCGGGGCGTACGGCGCGACCTCGAGGAAGTACGGCGCGTCGTCGTCGCGGTGGGTCCGGATGAAGTCGAGGGCGAGGTCGCGGGTGACGCTGCCCGCGTAGGCCGCGTCCTTCTCGGCGTCCGTCGCCCAGTCCGGCGGCTGCGGGTGCGCCTCGACCCGGACCTGGCCGTCGACCAGTCGGGTGCTCTGGAACCCCCAGCCCCGGTAGGCGCTGCCGAAGAGCACCCGCCAGTCGTCCCAGCCCGGCGGCGCGGGCGGTGCGACCCCGCCGTGGATCTCGTACTGGTTGAGGAACTTGCCGACGAAGCCGGTGGTGTAGCCGTGCTGCTGCAACCGGACCGGGAAGCTGCGCTCCTGGTTGCCGTAGGCCTCGAACGCCTCCCACCCGCCGACGGGCCCGACCGGGTTGGGGGTGTTGGCGGTGTTCGTCAGCACCCCGGTCTGGTGGGGGTACTGCCCGGTGAGCAGGCTGGCGCGCGAGACGCAGCACAGCGAGTCGACGACGAAGGCATGGGCGTAGTCGGCACCCTCACGCCGCATCGTCTCGGCCGAGCGCATCGTGTCGACGAGGTCGAGGGAGAAGTCGTCCATCAGGACCATCACGATGCTCGGCGGGCGCGACAGCACCGGCCGGTCGGCCACCGTCAGTGGCGCGCCCGGCTCGGGCTGGGCCACCGGCGCCGTGCCCCGGTCGTCCACGACGACGCCGCGGTCGGCCGAGGCAGGACCGCTGGCGGCCCGGACGAAGGCGATGCCGACGACGAGCGTCAGCACCACCGCGGCCACCAGGGCCGGGACGACCACCCGAGTGCGCACCCGTCCTCCCGTCACGTCATCTTCTCCTGACCCATTGACGCCCCTGGCGGCCGTTTGGTTGCCGGGGACGCGCGAGGTCGTGCGGAAATGACCCGAACGGGCCAGCCGGGTGGGGGCGGACGACCGGTCCAGAACACCACGTGGAGGGAGGCCCCGCCGAGTCCCAGGTATCCACCGGCCGGTCCGACGCTCCTCTGGGGCGTGGTTCGCCATGTCTGGCCCCGTTCGGGACCGGCCGCGGCCACGGTCCAGAACCCAACCGAGGAGCATCGACATGCGACTGAACACTCGACCGGGCAGGCGACTTGCGGGCGGAGCCGGGGTGATCGCCGCGCTGGCCCTCGGGCTGGCCGGCGTCACCTCATCGGCACTGCCCTCGAACGCCGTGCAGCCCGGGTCTGCCACCATCGACCCCACATCGATCAACGAGCCCGGCGCCGGGGACGCGTCCGAGTTCCCCGGCTACAACGGCTACGTCGACCCCGACAAGGCCGACGCAGCCGGCGTAGCCGAGGACACGACCAGGAAGCCGGTCGACAGGACCCTCGGTGAGCCCGGCGGCGACCACGACCCGGACGTCCCCGGTGCCGGGTCCCCGACCGAGGAGCCCGACAGCGCCGAGGCACAGCTGACCACCCCCAGCGACCCGAGTCCGTCGGCCGTGGCCGCCGTGACCGAGGCCCTCGACGCCCGGGGCACCGCCCGGGTGATCGTGATGACCGATGCCCGCCAGCGTCTCGAGGGCGACCTCGGGAAGTCGGCCGTCCGCGCGCAGCGCTCGGCGATCGCCACGTCGCTCGACGACCTGCAGGCGACCCTGCGCGGCACCGGATCGACCAAGGTGTCGGAGCTGACCTCCGTGCCCAGTGCGGTCTACGAGGTCACCGACGACGGCCTCGCCGCCCTGCTGGACGACCCGAACGTGGTGTCCGTGGTCCTGGACGGCAGCGCCCACGGGACGCTGGCCAGCAGCACCGGCGTGATCGACTCCGACCTGCTCAACAGCGCCGGCGTCCTCGGCAACAACTTCGACGGTTCCACGACCGGCGCCTACCAGGTCGCGATCATCGACTCCGGTGTCGACGGGCAGCACAACGCCTTCACCGGGCGCATCGTCCGGCAGGGCTGCTTCGTCACCGACTCGTCCTGCCCGGGCAACTCCAACGCGTTCATCGGCGCTCCGGGTGGCGAGGAGTGCACGCACTCCACCGACTGTGACCACGGCACCCACGTGGGCGGCATCGCCGCCGGCAACACCTTCACCGGTGGGCACGAGGGCGTGGCCAGGGGCTCGGGCATCGTCGCCATCAAGGTGGCCCAGGACAACCCGACCAGCAGCCGCTGGACCGCACAGTTCTCGGCGATCGACCAGGCGCTCCAGCACGTCCTCAACCTGAAGAACAGCACCAACCCGGGCCTCGTGTCCGTCAACCTGAGCATCGGCACCAACGCCGTGTTCACCGCCGGCAACCCGGCGTGCAACGCGGTCAACCCGGCCACCAGCCTGCTGTTCGGGCAGCTGCAGGCAGCGGGCGTCGGGGTCGTCGTGGCGGCCGGCAACAACGGCTCGAACAACGCGATGAGCTTCCCGGGCTGCGCGACCAACGCCTTCGCCATCGGAGCCACCACCGACGCCGATGTGCCGGCGTCGTTCACCAACTCCAGCGCCGGCCTGCGCTGGTGGGCGCCCGGCGTCTCGATCGACGCCGCCGTCCCGACCGGCAACAACCACGGGTCCAAGGACGGCACGTCGATGGCGGCACCGCACGTCACCGGGGCGCTGGCCCTGCTGCGTGAGTGCGTCGACGGCAACGGTGTCCCGCAGAGCAACGCGGCGGCAGCGGCCGACCTGGACGCGACCGGCGTCAACGTGACCCGCAACGGGGTGACCCGCAAGCGGATCAACGTCCTGGACGCGGCCACGAGGAACGTCAACAACAACGACTTCGCGAACGCGGAGAACTTCGCGGGCAACGGTCCGATCAACGACTTCGACTTCACGGTCTGCTCGGACACCGAGCCCGGGGAGCCGGGGCCCTTCAGCCTGGACAACGGCATCTGGTGGAACTGGACGCCCGCGACCACCGGCACCGCGACGATCTCGACCGAGGACAACGGGGCCAACGTGACCACGTTCGACACCACGCTCGCGGTCTACACCGGCAACAGCCTCGGCTCCTTGTCGAACGTCGCTGCCGACGACGACAGCGGCACCGGGCTGCGGAGCTCGGTGACGTTCCCGGTGAACGGCGGTACGACGTACCGGATCAAGGTGGACGGGTTCGGGGCCGCCAACGGCCTGCTGAACCTGCACATCGAGAACGGTCCGCCGCCGCAGTGCTTCGGCGTTCCCGCCACCAGGGTGGGCACCGCGGGCAACGACGTCATCAACGGCACGGCCGGTGTCGACGTGATCGTGGCGGGTGCCGGCAACGACACCATCAACGGTCTCGGCGGCAACGACCGGATCTGTGGTGACGCCGGCATCGACACCATCAACGGTGGCTCCGGGAACGACTTCGTCCTCGGCGGGTCCGCGGCCGACGTCATCAACGGCGGTAGCGGGAACGACACCCTGGTCGGCAACCCGGGAGGCGGGAGCAACGACGACGGCGGCGACACCATCAACGGTGGCTCCGGCGACGACTTCATCGACGGCTGGTTCGGCGATGACGTGCTCAGCGGCGGTCCGGGCGATGACCAGCTGAGGGGTGAGGCCGGCAACGACACGGTCACCTACGCCGCCTCGCCGGCGGGGGTGAACGCCAACCTGACCAGCAACACCGCGAGTGGTGAGGGCAGCGACACGTTCGTGCTGGTCGAGAACCTGACCGGCTCGCCCTTCCGCGACCGGTTCGTCGGTGACGCCACCAACAACACGCTCATCGGCGGCAACGGGAAGGACGGCCTGAACGGCGGCGCCGGCAACGACGTCCTCAGCGGCGGCAACGGCAACGACGTGATCTCGGGCCGGGCCGGCAATGACAGCATCGACGGTGGTGCGGGGACGGACACGGTCGGCTATGAGTTCGCGGCGGCTGCGGTCGACGTGAACCTCGTGACCGGTCTCGCCACGGGTGACGGCAACGACACGCTCGCCTCCGTCGAGAACCTCAAGGGCTCGCCCGCCGGGGACACGCTGCGGGGCAACGGGTCGAAGAACCGGCTGCTGGGTCTCAACGGCAACGACCGCCTGCTGGGCGGCGGGGCCAAGGACGTCCTGGCCGGCGGCGCGGGCAACGACCGGGTGTTCGGGCAGTCGGGCAACGACCGGCTCTCCGGGAACGCCGGGAACGACCGGCTCAACGGCGGCTCCGGCAGCGACCGGTGCCACGGCGGCCCGGGCGTGGACACGGCTCGGAGGTGTGAGGTGAGGATCAGCATTCCCTGACCTCGGGGGAGCGCAAGGGGCCGGTGGCAACGCCACCGGCCCCTTCTGCGCGCTGTGCGCTCACTCGGACCCCCTGGGATCAGACCAGGAGCTCGCGGACCAGCCCGTGGAGCAGGTCGAAGCCGTTCTCGGTGAGGATCGACTCGGCGTGGAACTGGATGCCGCGGTAGTGCGGGCCGGCGAGCAGGTGGACGTCCCCGGTCACGGGGTCGGCCTCGACCCGGACGCCGTCGGGCAGCGGCGTCTCCCCTGCCCGGGCGACGAACGTGTTGTAGAAGCCGACCCGCTCGGTCCGCCCGTCGATGCCGACCGGCGACTGCGTGCCCTGGAAGACGATGTCCTTGAACGTGAGCGGGACGCCGAGCCGCTCGCACAGGGTCTGGTGACCGAGACAGACGGCGAGGAACGGCTGGCCGGACCCGAGCAGCTCGTCGACCGCGGCGCGGAAGCGCGCGATCTTCGGGTGGTCCCCGTCGCGCGGGTCGCCGGGACCGGGACCGACGATGACCAGGTCGTGCCCGTCGAGCGCGCCCGGCAGGTAGTCCTGGTGCCGAACCACCGTCGAGGTCATCCCGAGCACCCCGAGCACGTGGCGCAGCATGTTCACGAAGTCGTCCTCGCCGTCGAGGATCACCACGGACCGGCCCCGCAGCGCGTCGTCCGGGGCGGCACCGCTCTGGTCGGTGAGCCAGAAGCGGCTGAGCCGGCGGTTGCGCGCGTTGAGGGCGAGCAGCACGTCCTCGTCGAGCACCGTCTCCGCGACGTCGGCGGTCGGCGTGGGCGCCGGGGGCACCAGGCCGAACGCGCTGAGGATCCCACCGGCCTTGGCGTGGGTCTCGGCGACCTCGTAGGCCGGGTCCGAGTCGCGCACCAGCGTCGCCCCGGCCGTGACCGTGAGGCGTCCGTCCAGCCCCACGTCGGCCGTGCGGATCACGATCGGGCTGTCGACGACGGGACCGCCCTCGGCGTCGCGGCCGAGGATCGCGAGCGCGGCGCCGTAGTAGCCGCGGCCCACGGTCTCGTACCGCCTGATCAGGCGGCAGGCGTTCTCGACGGGCGAGCCGGTCACGGTGGCGGCGAACATCGTGTCGCGGAGCACCTCGCGCACGTCGCGGGAGGTGCGGCCGGCGAGGAGGTACTCCGTGTGCACGAGGTGCGTCATCGGCTTGAGGAACGGCCCGAGCACCTGGCCGCCCTCGTGACAGGTGTCGCACATCATCTTGAGCTCCTCGTCGACGACCATGAAGAGCTCGTAGATCTCCTTCTCGTCGGCGAGGAAGTCGAGGAGAGGCGCCTTGACCGGGCCCTCCCGCGGGATGCGGAAGGTGCCGCTGATCGGGTTCATCCGGACGTCGCCGCCGTGGATGGACACATGCCGCTCCGGGCTCGCCCCGACGAGATAGCGGTCGCCGGTGAAGAAGAGGTAGGTCCAGTAGGCGCCCCGCTCGCGCTCCAGCAGCCGCCGGAGGATCGTCAGCGCCTTGTCGGCGCCCCAGTCGGACACCGTCGCGCGGTAGTGGCGCCCGACGACGAGGTTCGCGCCCTCGCCCTGGCCGATCTCGTCGCGGATGATCGCCTCGACCAGCCCGGCGTACGTCGCGTCGTCGGACTCGAAGCCGCCCCGGTCGGCGAACTCGATGCCGGTGTCGTCGATCGCCTCGACCACCTCGGCGACCGAGAACTCGAGCTCGGACTCGATGTCGACCACGACCAGCGGGGCACCGTCGTCGTGCGCCTCGAAACCGCGCTCGCGGACCTGACGGAACGGGACGGCCAGCAGCCGGTCGGCGATGTGGCCGTCGTCCGGGACGCCCTCCTCGAGCGGGACGTCGAGGAGGGACTCGACGACCCGGCGGCGGCCGCCCACCAGGCCGACGGTGTCGCGGTCGCCGGCCCGGGTCGAGCGGCGGATGACAGCCCACGCCTCGTGCCCCTGCAGCGCCTGGAGGGCGGCCCGGGCGTCTGGCCCGGTGGGCGTGGCCCCGGTCGAGCTGGCAGCGTCTGGCATGCGCCGCACGCTACCAACGGGGTCGGTCAGGCGACCGGCATCTCACTGACGTCCCGGTCCGCCTCGACCACCACGCGGCACCCGGCGTGGTCGACCGCCGGGCCGGGGATCCGCGGCAGCCGGGCGGTGGCGGTGGTGCCCTTGCCCTGGATCGAGCCGATTCGGACGTCGCCGCCGTGCATGCCGGCGATCGCCTGGACGATGGTGAGCCCGAGCCCGGTGCCCTGGATGGCCTGGTGGGTGGCGGTCGAGGACCGGAAGAAGCGGGTGAACAGCTGGTCCTGCTCCTGCTCGGGGATGCCGATGCCGGAGTCCCGGACCACCACCTCGCTGTCCGACTCGCCGGGACGCAGCGCCACCTCGACGCTCCCGCCGTCGGGAGTGAACTTCACGGCGTTGGTGAGCAGGTTGAGCACCATCCGCTCGACCTGGTCGGGGTCGGCCTCGTGCACCACCGGCTGCTCGGGGAGCCGCAGCCTGGTCTCGAGCCGGCGGCCCTCGAGCAGCGGTGCGAGGGCGTCGTACGCCGCCCGGACGGGGACCCGCAGGTCGGTGGGGACCGGGTGGATCGTCATCCGGCGGGCCTCGATGTCCGAGAGCATCAGCAGGTCCTCGACCAGCAGCTGCAACCGGCGCCCGTTGCGCTCGACGCGCCGGAGGAGGTCGAGCTGACCGGGGGCCAGCTCACCGGCCGCGCCGTCCTCGAGGAGCTCGAGGTAGCCGACCATGCTGGTGATCGGGGTGCGCAGCTCGTGGCTCACCGTCGCGACGAAGTCGGCCTTCACCCGCTCCAGCTCGCGGAGCTGGTCGACGGCGGAACGCTCGTGGTCGAGGGCGGTGACCAGGGCGCGGTGCGCCTGCTCGCGTTCGGTGACGTCCTCGGCGATGCAGAGGTGGCCGGTCACGTCCCCGCCGTCCTCCTGGACCGCGGTGACGGTCATCCGGAGGGTGCGGCGCTCGCCGTCGGGCCGCCGGAACTGCCAGAGGGTGGCACTGTCCTCGGTGGAGGCGGCCGCCGAGGCGATCTCGGCGAAGACCGGCGAGGTGCCCAGTCGCTCCGCGTGCCGGGCGAGCTCCTCCTCCGGGAAGTAGCCGTCGGGCAGCTGCCCGACGGCGTCCTCGGCAGGACAGCCCAGCATCGTCTCCGCCCCGGGGTTGAAGACCGTGACCCGGCCGCTCTCGTCGGTCGCGATGACCGCGGTGCCGGTGGCAGACGTGATCAGCCGCTCCAACGTGCGGTGCTGGGACGCGGCCCGGGCGGCGGAGGTGCGCTGCTGGGTCACCATCACGGACAGCGGGAGCAGCAACAGTGCGCAGTCGAGCAGGAAGAGCTGCAGGAACCCGCCGGCCAGCTGTGCCGGCAGGTCGTAGCGACCCTGGAGGTCCCAGACGGGACCCATCTGGAACGCGGTGAGGGCGTTCGCGACGATGCTCACCCCGACCAGGAGCAGGCTGGCCTCACGCAGGGTGCCGCGGAAGGCGAGCCACGCGAACATCGGCATCACCGCGAACACGAGCGGCGGCACGTCGGAGAACAGGAAGAGCAGCGTGGTGACGCCGAGGGTGAGCAACGACTGCACGATCCGCTCGCGGCCGGTGGCCAGCGGTGGGAACTGGGGTGCCTCGACGAAGAACGGCAGCAGGATCATCATCGAGGCCGCGTGGCTGCCGAAGCCGGACAGCGCGGTGAGCAGTGGGGTGCTGCTGCCGGTGAGTCCGGCCGTGATCCCGGTGCCGAGGGCGGCCACGGACGCCCCGAGGGCGACAGCCGCCATCAGGCGGGACACGTCACCCTGGTCCAGGAGCCCGACCCGGCCCTTCTCGAGGTTGCGGTGCAGCCGCCAGCGAACGGTCAGCGCGCACAGTGCGGTGCTGCCGCTGAAACCGAGGGCGGCGGCCACCGGGTAGCCACGGACCACCAGGACCGTGACGACCAGCAGGAACCCCGCGCCCAGGAGCGGGAGCCGCCGGCGCTCCGGGGCGATCAGCAGCAGCCCGGCCGTGAAGCCCGCGGCAGGCCAGGCGACCGCCACCTGGGAGCTCGCGTGCACCGCCCCGATCGCGAGCCAGGTCGTCACGAAGATGGCCAGCAGCACCAGCGGCACGCGATGACGGCGCGCCACCAGCGTGACTCGGCCCGCCGCGGGGGCGACGGACGCGGCGACTGTGCCGGACATGCAGTCGCCCCCTCACCCTTGACAGACGACCCCTGCAGTATCGCGGGCCCCAGCGCCCGGGGACGGACGAATGGAAATATTGGCAAGTGCGAGTTGCCGGGGGTGGGCTACACCGCCTCGACGGCCTTCAGCAGCTTCCCCATCGAGTCCTTGGCGTCGCCGAAGAGCAGCGTGGTGTTCGGCTCGAAGAGGAGCTCGTTCTCGATGCCGGCGAAGCCGGGACGCATCGACCGCTTCATGAACACGACCTGCTTCGCCTCGTCGGCGTTGAGGATCGGCATCCCGTAGATCGGCGCCCCGGGGGTCGTCTTCGCGGCCGGGTTGACGACGTCGTTGGCCCCGACCACGAGCACCACGTCGGCGTCCTTGAAGTCACCGTTGATGTCGTCCATCTCCTTGAGCTGCTCGTAGGGCACCTGGGCCTCGGCGAGCAGCACGTTCATGTGGCCCGGCATCCGGCCGGCGACCGGGTGGATCGCGTAGTCGACCTGGACCCCCCGCGCGATCAGCACGTCCACCAGCTCGCGCAGGGTGTGCTGGGCCTGGGCGACCGCGAGGCCGAAACCGGGCACGATGATCACGCGCTCGGCGAACGCCAGCATGATCGCGACGTCCTCGGGGCCACCGGACCTGACGGGTCGGTCGGAGGCCTCGCCGGCGCCGAGCGTGGAGCCACCCTTGAGCGCCCCGAACAGGATGTTGGCGACCGAACGGCCCATCGCCCTGGCCATCAGCAGGGTCAGGAAGGTTCCGGACGCGCCGACGAGGGTGCCGGCCACCAGCAGCACGGTGTTGCCGAGCACGTAGCCGCCGGCGGCCACGGTCAGGCCGGTGAACGCGTTGAGCAGCGAGATCACGATCGGCACGTCGGCGCCGCCGACCGGCAGCACCAGGAGTACGCCGATGGCGAGACCCAGCAGGCCCAGCACCACGCCGATCCACACCTCGGGGCCGGTGACCACCAGCACGGACAGCGCCACGGCGGCGATCAGCACGCCGGCGAACGCGACCGGGAGCCCCGGGAAGACGACCGGGCGCGAGGTCATCAGGTCCTGGAGCTTGGCGAAGGTGACCAACGAACCGGCGAACGACACGGAGCCGACCACGATCGTGAACGCGGTCGCGGCCAGGTCGAACTCCGGCGTACGGGCGCCCATGTGCTCGAGCTCGAGCAGTGCGACCAGGGCCGCGGCGCCACCACCGACGCCGTTGAACAGCGCCACCATCTGGGGCATCTGCGTCATCTGGACCCGCTGCGCGCCGACGACGCCGCCGAGGGTGCCGAGCGCGACCGCGGCGAGGATCAGCGGCACGTGGTCGAGGTCGAGGTAGACGAACGGCACGATGCAGGCGACCACGGCGGCGCCGGCGCCGATCAGGTTGCCGGACCGGGCGGTGCGCGGGCCCGAGAGGCCCTTGAGGGCGAGGATGAAGCAGATCGCGCAGAGCAGGTAGACGAGCTGGACCCAGATCGGCATCAGGCGGCACTCCCGTCGGTGGGAGCGGCGGCCTTCGGCTTCTTGCGCACGAACATCTGGAGCATCCGGTCGGTGACCATGAAACCGCCGACCATGTTGATCGCGGCGAGCACGATGGCCACCAGCCCGACCGCGAGGGCCACCCCGTTGTCGGTCTCACCGGTGACCAGGATCGCGCCGAGCAGGATGATCCCGTGGATGGCGTTGGCGCCCGACATCAGTGGCGTGTGCAGCGTCGAGGAGACCTTGGAGATCACCTCGATGCCCACGAACACACTGAGCACGAAGATGGTCAGCCAGGTGACGGCGTCGTTCACTGGTGGGTCCCCTCCACGGTGTCGGCGGCGTCGGGGGCCGGGCCCTCGATCGCAGTCCGGGTCGGCTCGTGCATGATCGCGCCGTCCCGGGTGACGCACGACGAGGCGACGATCTCGTCCTCGCGGTCGGGCGCGAAGGAGCCCGGCTCCGCGTCATCGCCGGCGGCGGTCATCAGCGTGACCAGGTTGACGACGTTCTGGGCATAGAGCCGGGACGCGGGGGCCGGCATCTGCCCGGGCACGTTGCGGCCGCCCCAGACCTGGGCGTGGCCGACCTGGACGATGTGGCCGGCCACCGAGCCCTCGACGTTGCCGCCGGACTCGGCGGCGAGGTCGACGACCACCGAGCCGGGCTTCATCCGCTCGACCATCTCGCGGGTGACCAGCACCGGCGCGGTCCGGCCCGGGACGGCGGCGGTGGTGATCAGGGCGTCCGCGTTGGCGATGTACGGCGCGAGCAGCTCGCGCTGCCGGTCGGCCCGGTCCTCGGTCATCTCGCGGGCATAGCCGCCGGAGCCCTCGAGGGTCTCCAGCTCCAGGTCGATCGACTTGGCGCCCATCGACCGGATCTCCTCCGCCGCCGCCGCACGGACGTCGTAGGCCCGGACGACGGAACCGAGCCGCTTGGCGGTGGCGATCGCCTGCAGGCCGGCGACCCCGGCGCCCAGCACCACGACCTCGGCGGGCTGGACGGTGCCGGCCGCGGTCATGTTCAGCGGGAAGAACCGGCGCAGCAGCCCGGCCGCGACGATCGCGCAGCGGTAGCCGGCCACCAGCGCCTGCGAGGACAGCGCGTCCATCGACTGGGCCCGGGAGATCCGGGGCACCAGCTCCATGGCATAGGAGGTGACGCCCGCGTCGCGCAGCGCGGTCACCACCTCGGGGACCTGGCCGGTGGGCAGGAAGGAGATCGTCGACGTGCCGGGCCGCAGCCGGCGTACGGTCTCGACCTCGAGCGCCTGCACCGAGACGACGAGGTCGGCGGACTCGAGCGCCTGGTCCTCGACGGTGGCGCCCGCGGCCTCGAACTCCTCGTCGGCGATCAGGGCGCCGGACCCGGCGCCGGGCTCGACGGCCACGGCGTACCCGAGTCCGGTCAGCTTGCCGACCAGCTCCGGCACCATCGCGACCCGGGTCTCCCCGTCGCGGGTCTCCCTTGCTACTGCGATCTTCACCCGCTGCAACCTAGGCCACCACGACGGCCGGGACCACCCCTCGGGACGGGTGTCGCACGTCGGTCTCCGTTCCTCAGCGGGATTTGACCACCAGTCGGGCGGCCCGCCGGCTCGGCGCCAGGCGGTAGCGCACCTCGGTGCCACGGGCGGTCTGCACCACGCGCGGCTGGACGACGCGGCCGTTCAGGCGGACCACCCCGACCGGGGTCCGGTGAGGCAGCGTCGCGCCGATGGTGAGGCCGACCCGGCCGCGCCGGACCACCTCGGTGACGTAGCGCCTGCCGTGGCGTTCGGCGTGCACGGCGACGCTGCCCCCACCGACCCGGATCCGGCGGCCGGACACCTCGCGCTGGCCGTCCGGGACCTGCGGCACGACCGAGACCCGGCCGCGGCCGAGGTCGGGCGAGACGCCCAGCCACTGGTGCACCACCGGCCAGAGGGTTCCGTAGGAGCCCCAGGCCTGCAGCACCATCGACCGCTCGGTGAGCTTGCGGTCGATGTTGGCGCCGAAGTCGCCGCCCGGGACGATCTCGGGCATCGCGCCCGGCATCTCCCACAGCGTCCGGTCGAGCTGGCTGCGAGCGTTGCCGGAGGTGTAGACCCCCTGCTGGTCCGCGTCGAGACGGCCGTAGTTGCCCTCACTGACCGCGGCGATCGCGCTGTTCAGCGTGAAGATGCTGCGCTCGCCGGGCACCTCGGAGACGACGGTGTCGCAGCTGGCGCCGGGGTTGCCGGCCGGGGCACTGGTCGGGCCGGTGCCGGTGTGGAACAGCCCCCTCCCCGCCTCGGTGTAGCAGGGCAGCTCGTGCTGGGTCAGCGTGGTGTTGGCGTGCTCGCGGGACGCGAGCGGGCCCGGCCTGCGGGCACCGACGCGGGGCAGCACGGCGTCGGTCGGGGTGAGCCCGATCCAGTGCCGCTGGAACACCTTCTCGTTGCGGGGACCCGCCTCACCCTCGTCCGGGTCGTCGAGGGAGTCGGCATAGGACTTCGCGCCGTCCTGGTCGTACCACCAGGCGCTCTCGAACCTCCTCTGCATCCTGGCGGCCCGGCGGGTGGCCCAGCGCTCGGTCCGGCGGTCACCGCGGGCCCGGGCCATGTCGGCCAGGTCGGCGAAGCCGCGGATCGTGTAGACGGTGTTGTCGAGCTTCTCCTCACCCATGCCCTCGCGCTCGACGTTGCCGAGCCCCTCCGGCCAGCCGTCGGCGTCCTCGTCGAGCGAGGCGACGTACCTCATCGCCCGGACCGAGGCCGGGTAGAGGTCGCGCAGGAAGGCCCGGTCGCCGGTCCAGCGCCAGACCAGCGCCACCGCCGAGGGGTACTTCGAGGACTCGTCGGTGTTGCCCGGATCCGCGTTGGCGCCGAAGTAGACCGCGCCGTCCGGGGTGACCTCGTGGACGATCTTGCCGCTGCGGCCGTTGATCACCACGGACACGTCACGGAGCGCGCGCAGGTGCGCCTTGATCGGCGCGAACTGGCCGGCGGCCACGGCGGCGTACGCGGTGTACTCACCGTCGGTGCCGAACAGCCACGGGTAGTCGGGCCAACCGGCGCCGAGCCAGCGCATCGAGTCGATGGTGCCCTTCGGCGGCGGGTACTGCTTGCCGGCGCGGACGATCCGCAGCCGCGGGTCCTCGACCCGCTGGTCGGAGGCGGCCAGCATCTGCTTGGACCAGCGGACGCTCTGCTGCAGCAGCCGGTCGCCGGGCAGGTCGACGATGGTCGAGCGGTCGACGGCGCGTCGGGTCGCGACCTTGCGGGCGAGGGAGCGCGCCGGCCGGTCCAGGAGTGACCGGAGCTCGGTGCGCGCCGCACCCAGGCCGCGGGTGGAGCCGCCCACCCCGAACCAGACGGTCCGCACCTCGCCGGCGCGGAGCCGGACCTCGTAGGTCAGCCGGCCGCCGGCCCCGTTGCCGTACTCGGTGTCGTCGCAGGGCTCGTCGGGCTGAGGGGGCGCGTCGGGCCCGGAGGCGGGGCAGATCACGGCGGGATCCTGCGGTCCGCGGTAGTTCTCCCCGATCTCACTGCCGGTCGGCTCCAGCGTCGAGCCGAAGGCAGCGCCCCAGTTGTGGGCCTCACCGTTCGAGTCGGGTGGGGTGCCGCGGTCACGGAAGCCGAGGTGCCGCTGGCCGAGCACGGCGGTGTCCGCGAGATTGACGTCCTTCTGGCTCGGACTCGTCTCGCCCCAGGGGTAGGACCCCATCAGCTCGGAGTGCGCGTCGGCGCGCAGCGTGATCGTGCGGTTCGAGGCCGAGCGGAGGCTCAGCCCCACCAGGACGCCGTTCTTCCCGTCCGGTACGACGTCGGTGCGGCTGGCCGAGACGCCCTTGGTCACGGGCAGGTCGGTGCGGACGTAGCCCCAGCCCGAGGTGGTCCTGGTGCCCGGACCGATCCAGGCGTCGTCGATGCCGAACCACATACCGTCGAGGAGCTTGAGGTTCGGCAGCCAGAAGCCGCCCATCTCGCCGCGGGTGTGGAAGCCGGCCGCCGGGTAGCGCCCGTCCGCGGTCCCCATCGCCCAGGCCCGGGTGCCGGTGACCAGCGCCCGGCGGTCCGCCAGCCGGGTGCTCTCGGAGAGCTCCGGAGAGCGGGCCAGAGATCCGTCGACCACCCCGCGTGGCGGCGCCGCCGCCTCGGGCGCGGCCGACGTCGGGGGCGGCATGGTCACGAGCAGCGACCCGGCGACCAGCGCCACCGCCGTCCTGCTGGTCGGGAGGCGACGGGCGAGCGCGCTGAGGGCCATGCGCACCGGTCTAGCTCGTACGGCGGGCAACGCGCAAGAGGGTGACCGGGGTCACTTCCGGCGTCGTGCCGGTTTTCTCGGCGGACCGGTCCTCACCCGCGGGCCAGGGTGGCAGCGACCTCGTCGACCCACGCCGGCACCAGCGTGCCCGCGGGTCCCTGCCGGGACTCGTGGAAGAGCGTGGTGCCCTCGCTGCCGGCCAGGTTGAGCTCCAGCGTCCGCGCGCCGTGCATGCGGGCCTGATGCACGAACCCGGCCGCCGGGTAGACCATCCCGGAGGTGCCGATCGAGACGAACAGGTCCGCCCGGGACAGCGCGTCGAGGATCAGGTCCATGTCGTAGGGGATCTCGCCGAACCAGACCACGTCCGGGCGCAGCTCACTGACCCCGCAGCGCGGGCACGGCGGGTAGTCGTGCAGCACGTCCGACCACGGCATCCGCTGGCGGCAACCCCGGCAGAGGGCCGAGAGCAGCTCGCCGTGCATGTGGACCACGCGCTGGGACCCGCCGCGCTCGTGCAGGTCGTCGATGTTCTGGGTCACCAGGAGCAGGTCCTCGCCGAGCATCGCCTCGAGCCGGGCCAGGGCCTGGTGCGCGGGGTTCGGCTCGACCTCGGACAGCGCCGCACGGCGGGCGTCGTAGAACGAGTGGACCACGCTGGGCTGGGCGTCGTACGCCTCGGGAGTGGCCACGTCCTCGACGCGGTGCCCCTCCCACAGTCCGTCGGCGTCGCGGAAGGTCGGGACCCCGCTCTCGGCCGAGACCCCGGCACCGGTCAGCACCACCACCTGCATGGCGGTCGATCCTGCCAGACACCAGCCGCCCGGGTGGTGGACATCACCCCTGGAATGGTCGGCACCGCATTATTGTCGTCGTAGAATGTAATAGTCGATCATCCCTGGTCGATCATTACATTCTCCACGGGTCCGCACCGGACCGGAAGGCACGAGACGCCGATGAACGCCGCCCTGCACCAGAGCTACGAGAACGTCGCCGCGCACTCCCGCGCGCACGGGGTCGAGGCCGCCCAGCTGCGCACCGTCCAGATCGCGCGCCGAGCCGAGCGCCGCGCCCGGCTGCGCCGCCTGCTCGCCCGCTGACCCGACAGCAGAAATCGGGCCTCCACGGGTGTTGTCCGACTCGTCGTTCGGGGCTAACCTCTCGGCAGGAAAAGCGCCGTTGACCAGTGTGAATGGGGTTGATCGCCATGTCTCAGACGCAACTGCCCGCCGACGAACTCCTGGATGTCGTGGCCCTGCGCAGGGAGAACCAACAGCTGCGCGAAGCCCTCGTCTCCCGCGCCACCATCGATCAGGCCAAGGGGATCCTGATGACCGCCCACGGCGGCACCCCCGAGCAGGCCTTCGCGCGGCTGGTCGTCATGTCCCAGAACACGAACGTGCCCCTCAAGGACGTCGCCCGAGCCATCGTCTACCAGGCCTCGGCCGGCAGCGGCGGCTGAGCGCCGGACCCCCAGCAGTCAGAGGTCGTCGGGTCGACCCGACGCCTCGCACAGCCTGAGCAGCTCGGCCAGCATCGCCGACGGATCGTCCGAGGACTTGTCGAAGACCGCGTTGGCGCCGAGCTGGATGCCGGTGCGGGCCATGGGGTGGGAGCTGTAGAGCGCGATCACGGCCTCGGGGCAGGCCCGCCTCAGCAGCGGCAGGGCCTGCAGCCCGCTCATCCCCGGCATGTTGACGTCGCAGATGATGACGTCCGGGCACCCGGCCTCCACCCGCCGCAGTGCCTCCGCCCCGTCGTACGCCGGCTCGGTGGGCGCCAGCCTCTCCTCGATGTCGATCAGCACCGACAGCACCTGCTGCGTGGCCGCGTCGTCGTCCACGGTCAGAACGGTGAATGGCAACGCATTTCCTTGCTCGACGGAGGCTCACGGACAGTGCGGGGTGGGGGCGCGAGGCAAGGGTGCCCGCAACGGCGGGCCGCCATGAGGGTTTCCGCCCGAAATGGCCCGTTCGGTCGCACGAGTGGTCCGTCGGGGTCCATCAGGGCAGGGGTCGGGTCACCGGCGCCGAGGTCACGAGGCGGCTGCTCCTCGCCCCAGGCGGCTGAGCCGCTCGGCCTGCGCGAGGGTGAGCCAGCCGGCCGTCACCGACGCGCGGGCCGGGGCCGGGCGGTCGCCGAAGCCCACGCACGCGGCGACGACCATGTCCGGCACCAGGGCGACCATCGCCTCGACCGTGAGCGCCTCACTGAGAACGAGGCTGACCACGCCGTGCGTCAGTGCCCAGAGCTGGGTTGCTGCGCGGTCCGCCGGGACGCCCCGGGCGAATCGCCCGGCGGCGCCGGCCCGCTCGACGGCGGACACGAGGACTCCGAACGGCGCGTCGGCCACCTGCGGATCGGTCAGCGCGTGCCGCTGGTCGAACATCATGCGGTAGAGGTCCGGTTCGCGCATCGCGTGCCCGATGTAGGCGGCCCCCGTGGCCGTCACGTCCCGCACACTGTCATCGGTCGGACGGAGCCGCGCCAGCCTGGCCGACAGCCTGCGGAAGCCCTCCTCGCGGACCGCGGACCACAGCCCGGGCATCCCACCGAAGTGCGTGTAGATCGCCATGGTCGAGGTGCCCGCCGCCTCGGCGACCGCGCGCAGCGTCACCGGCTCGGCCGCCCTCAGCCGGGCGGCCGCGACCTCGATCAGCACGAGACGTTGCGCGGGGTCGACGGGGCGAGGCATGTTGCCATATTACATGACGTTGATATAGCATTGCTATGCAACGCTCGAATCCGAACCCACGAAAGGGAACGCCCATGACCGTGGAACTGATGAACCCCGTGGGGCTGCCGAAGCCCGAGCACTACTGCCAGCTGGCGATCGCCACCGGCAGCCGGACCGTGTACTTGTCGGGACAGGTCGCCCGCGACGCGGACGGCAACCCGGTCGGCGGGGGTGACCTCGCCGCCCAGGTCCAGCAGGCCTACCGCAACGTCCTGACCGGCCTGGAGGCGGCCGGGGCGAGCTGGGCCGATGTCGCGAAGCTCACTATCCATGTCGTCGACTGGGAGCCCTCGATGCTGGGTGCGCTGGGCGAAGGCGTCGGCCGCGTCGCCGGCGAGTTCGGCATCGACCCCACGAAGGCGACCACACTGCTCAGCGTCGCAGGGCTCGGCGAGCCCGACCTCCTGGTCGAGATCGAGGCGATCGCCGTCATGGATTGAGCGGTCACGGCTCGGGGTGTGAGACCTTCGAGCATCCGGCCTTGTGGTCCCGCTCCAACCGCTCCCCGATCGCGCCCGGGTCGAAGAGGCAGTCGCCGTCGGCGATCGACGCGAGCAGGCCCGGACCGCTCTCGACGTGGTAGAAGGCGTTCTCGGCTCCGCCGAGCAACCGAAGGTGCCGACCGACGACAGCCGAGGCCTCCCCGGGTGACGTGCCTGCGGGCACCCGCACCGTCGCGAAGTCGTCGTGCAGCAGGACCGCGGCGCCGTCGGGGAGACCATCGCTCAGCTCGTCGAACAGGCCCAGCACCTGCGCACCGGGGAACCCGTCCTCGGCACCGACCAGCCAGCCGGACCCGCCGCC
This sequence comes from uncultured Actinomycetota bacterium, assembly GCA_963767955.1. Classification (GTDB taxonomy): domain Bacteria; phylum Actinomycetota; class Actinomycetes; order Propionibacteriales; family Nocardioidaceae; genus Nocardioides. The sequence continues at coordinate 2,820,574 of CAVYGA010000003.1, forward strand.
GCTCTGCACGCTCCAGCCGGCACCCGGGAGGTCCGCGTGCTCCTTCTCCAGCTCCGCGAGCATCGCCAGCACGCTGTCGCGGCCGGGCCTCTCGACGGACACGGCGAACCTGGTGAACACGTGCGGCGCCCTCGAGACCTCCTGGGTGTTGATGTCGGCGCGCACCGACCCGCTCGGCAGGACGGCGACGGCGCGGGTGGTGGCCTCCTCGACCGCCTCGACCTCTGCGTCGGGCTCGAAGCTGCGCAGGTGGATGAGGTCGCCACCGACCGCGACGTCCAGGTCGCCCTCCTCGCCGTGGTGTCTGTCGGCGAAGGCGTCGTACGACGTGGTGACGACCCGGGTGATCTGATCGGCGCCGGCGTCCTTCGCCATCTCGACGCGCAACGCCAGCTTCCCCGAGTCCAGGGTCACCGGCTCGGTGTAGTCCAAGGTGGCCCTCGAGACCCCAGGCAGCTCGGCGATCCGGTCGCGCAGGTCCTCGGCGTCGGTCCTGTGGCTGGGAACGGCGCACGCAGAGAGCAGCGACTGGGACAGTGCGGCGATGGTCACGAGCAGGGCGGCGGACTTCATGGCCACAGCCTGGCCCGCGGGTGACCCGCGCGTCGTGAGCCGGCGTACTCAACCTCTTCCGCGTCTACGTCGCCATGGCCGCTGGGGCTGGGAACGTCGCATGGTCGATCGAACGCCCGATCCATCAGGACAGGGGCAGCCTTGGCACTGTCACTGCGGACACTTCCTCACTCAGTAGTACCAGGGGTACGACGACCAGTCCGGGTCGCGCTTCTCGAGGAACTGGTCGCGTCCCTCCTGCGCCTCGTCCGTCATGTAGGCCAGCCGGGTCGTCTCACCCGCGAACAGCTGCTGACCGACCAGACCGTCGTCGATCAGATTGAAGGAGTACTTCAGCATCCGCTGCGCGGTGGGGCTCTTGGCGTTGATCTTGCGCCCCCACTCCAGCGCCTCCGCCTCCAGCTCGGCGTGCGGCACCACCTTGTTGACCATCCCCATCCGGTGGGCGTCGTCGGCGGAGTACTCGTCACCGAGGAAGAAGATCTCGCGCGCGAACTTCTGGCCGACCTGGCGGGCGAGGTACGCCGACCCGAAGCCGCCGTCGAACGAGCCGACGTCCGCGTCGGTCTGCTTGAACCGACCGTGCTCGGCGCTGGCCAGCGTGAGGTCGGAGACCACGTGCAGCGAGTGCCCACCGCCCGCCGCCCAGCCGTTGACCACGCAGACGACGATCTTGGGCATGAACCGGATCAGGCGCTGGCACTCGAGGATGTGCAGGCGCCCCAGCCGGGCCTGGTCCGCCGGGGTGCGCGCGTCGGCGACCCCGCCCTCGGTGCCGGCCTCGTACTGGTAGCCCGTGCGGCCGCGGATCCGCTGGTCACCCCCGGTGCAGAACGCCCACTTGCCGTGCCGATCCCCCGGACCGTTGCCGGTGAGCAGCACGCAGCCGACGTCGCTCGAGCTCCGCGCGTGCTCCAGGACCCGCAGCAGTTCGTCGACCGTGTGCGGCCGGAACGCGTTGAGCACCTCGGGGCGGTCGAAGGCGACCCGGACCGTGCCGTGCGCGACCGCGCGGTGGTAGGTCAGGTCGGTCAGGTCCTCGAACCCGGGGACCGGATACCACGCATCCGCGTCGAAGATCTCGGACACACCCTCGATGGCACTCATGGCCAGCAGGCTATCCAGCCGGCCCGCGCGGACCGACGTACGGTGGAGCCGTGACCTTGAGCGGCGAGTACGAACCGAGCCCCGAGCAGTGGGTGCGCGACCAGGTGGAGCAGTACGAGGCCAGCGGCGGCCAGGAGGCCAACATCCTCCGCGGCAACCCCGCGTGGCCGATCGTGGTGATCACCTCGCGGGGCGCGAAGTCCGGCAAGCTCCGCAAGAACCCGGTGATGCGCGTGGAGAAGGACGGCGTCTACGCCGCGGTCGCGTCGAAGGGCGGGGCCCCGGAGCACCCGACCTGGTACCACAACTTCCTCGCCAACCCGGAGGTCGACCTGCAGGACGGGCCCGAGCCACACACGTACGTCGCCCGGGTCGCGCAGGGTGCCGAGCGGGCGGAGTGGTGGGAGCGCTGCGTCGCGCAGTTCGCGCCGTACGCCGACTATCAGACCAGGACGGACCGGGAGATCCCGCTGTTCCTGCTCGAGCGGGTCTAGCCGGCGCGCGCGATCGAGGCCGCCAGCGCGACGAGGTGGCTGAGTCTGGCCAGCTCGGAGTCGAGCACCTCGGGACCGCCGCGCCGGCCGAAGATGATCACCTCGTCGGAGGTCAGCGGCGTCGCAGCGAGCACGTCGTTGTCGTCGGCGCTCCCGACGCGCTGGGCTCGCTCGATCTCGTGCCAGGGCAGGGAGTCCGGGGCGGCCGAGGTCGAGTGCAGGATCTTGGCCGCGTCACCGTCGCGCCGGATCCGCGCCCCCCAGTCGGCCCGGAACGTGTCCGGGATGACCTCGACCAGCCGGTCGAGTGCGTGCGCCGGGTGGGCGGTCAGCTCCTCGACGGCCTCGAGGTCGAGGAAGAGGTTCCCACCGGCGGCGTAGCGGGAGATCCAGAGCACGCGGACGCCGTCCAGGGTGTTGCAGGCCGACACGATCGAGTCCGGCATCGCGCCGGGGGCGGTCTCGAGAAGCACATCGTCGACCGCGGTGCCGTCGGGGCGGTGCTCGACGATCTCGATCGCCTCGATGTCCCCGCCCGCCTCACCGATCGCGGTGGCGACGCGTCCCAGCGACCCCGGGATGTCCGGAAGCTCGACGCGCAGCAGGAAGGGCATGCCACGACGATAGTGCCCGGGGGTTTCGGGGAGATGTCGTCGTCCGGTGGCTGGGTCAGCGCACGATCTTCAGGTTGAAGTCCGCGCGACCGAAGCGCCCCATCAGCTGGAGCCACAGCGGCAGCCACATCTCCAGGCCCCGGGCGGCGACCAGGCTGTCGAACTCGACGATGTCCACCCAGCCGAGCTCCTCGAGCAGGCCGCGGGCCACGGCCCGCGCCTCGGCGTCCTCCCCGGCGACGAAGACGGACGTGTCACCGTCGCCGACCCGGCCGGGGTCGACCATCACCTCGTTGGCCATCGTGTTCAGCGCCTTGACCAGGCGGGCCTCGGGGTGGGCGCGCTGCAGCTGCTCGGCGAGGCTGTCGGTGTCCTTGACGCTCAGCGTCGGCGGGAAGCCCGCGGAGAAGTCCAGCGGGTTGGCGACGTCGATCACCACCTTCTCGACGAGACCGGGGCCGGCTGCCTCGAGCGCCGGGAGGGCTCCGGCCCCGCTGGTGGCGTTGACGACCACGTCGGCGCCGGCGGCCGCTTCGGCGTACGTCGCGAGGGGGAGGCGCTCCGGCCAGCCCTCGCGGGCGCGGGTGACGTCGGGGTCGCGGGTGCCGAGAACGACATCATGACCGCGGTCGAGGAACGCTCCGGCGAGGGCCTGGCCCACGGCGCCGGTGCCGAGGATGGCGAGCTTCATTCCTTCCGAACCCCGTCGGCCGGCCCCTTGTTCCCCCGACCCGAGGCCCGTTGGGGCCTTGTGCGCGGACCCCAGGGGACGTTTCGTTGGACCATGGCGGACAGACACCCGCGACGGGTCACCCAGCACGACCTCCAGTCGCTCCGGCCCGACCGCATCCGCAACGTGGTCCTGGTCGGGCCGAGCGGAGCCGGCAAGACCTCCCTGGTGGAGGCCCTGCTTCTCGCGACGGGGGCGATCAACCGCGCCGGGTCGGTCGCGGACGGCACCACGGTGTGCGACTTCGAGGAGCCGGAGCACGCGCACCAGCGCTCGGTGTCGCTGGCCGTCGCACCCCTCGTGCACGCGGGGACGAAGGTGAACCTGCTGGACACCCCCGGGTACGCCGACTTCGGCGGCGAGGTCCGGGCCGGGCTGCGGGCCGCGGACGCCGCCCTGTTCGTGATCGCGGCCAACGAGTCGGTCGACGAGGCGACCAGGCACCTGTGGCGGGAGTGCGTCGAGGTGGGGATGCCGCTGGCCGTGGTGATCACCAAGCTCGACCACGCCCGGGCCGACCACGACGGTGTCGTGACCGCGGTCCGGGAGTCCTTCGGGGCCAGGGCGATGCCGGTGCTGGTCCCGGTGCACTCCGGCGGAGCCGTGACCTCCGTGGGGCACCTGCTCGACCCGGCGACGACGGACGGGAGGCGCGACGCGCTGATCGAGGCCCTGATCGAGGAGTCCGGGGACGAGGTTCTGATGGACCGCTACCTCGCCGGCGAGGAGGTCAGCGAGGACACGCTGGTCGCCGACCTCGAGAGGTCGATGGCCGCGGGCGCGTTCCATCCGGTGGTCCCGGTGTGCGCGACCACGGGGGTCGGGTGCCTCGAGCTGCTCGACCTGGTGGTGTCCGGATTCCCGGCGCCGCACGAGCACCCGTCACCCGAGGTGTATCTCCCCAGCGGCAAGGCCGCGGGTCCGCTCACCTGCGACCCGTCGGGACCGCTGGTCGCGGAGATCGTGAACACCTCGAGCGACCCCTACGTGGGACGGGTCAGCGTCGTCCGTGTGTACTCCGGCACCCTCCGACCCGGACGTGCCCCTGCACGTCTCGGGTCACTCCTCCTCGTTCTTCGGCGCCGACACCGGGCACGAGGACCACGACCACGACGAGCGCTCCGGCGTGCTGTCCCACCGCTTCGGCCAGCACCTGGTCACCGCGGCGGCCCTGGTCGCCGGGGACATCGGCTGTGTGAGCCGGCTGTCCACCGCCGAGACCGGCGACACCCTGTCGACCCCGGAGGACCCCCGGGTCCTCAAGCCCTGGGCGGTCCCGGACCCCCAGCTGCCCCTCGCGATCGAGGCGGCCACCCGCTCCGACGAGGACCGGCTCTCCGTGGCGCTGGCCCGGCTGGCGGCCGAGGACCCGAGCCTTCGTGTGGAGCGCAATCGCCGAGACCCAGCAGGTCGTGCTGTGGGTGCTGGGTGAGGCGCACGGCGAGGTGGCCCTCGACCGGCTGAGCCGGCGCCACGGCGTCGCCGTCGAGATCCGTGAGCTGGAGATCCCGCTGCGCGAGACGTTCGCCCGACCCGGCCGGGGCCACGGCCGGCACGTCAAGCAGTCCGGCGGTCACGGGCAGTACGCCGTGTGCGACATCGAGGTCGAGCCGCTCCCGGCCGGCTCCGGCTTCGAGTTCCGCGACTCGGTCGTGGGCGGCGCCGTACCCCGCCAGTTCGTGCCCAGCGTCGAGAAGGGCGTCCTCGCGCAGATGCGGCGCGGCCTGAGCAGGGGTCACCCGCTGGTCGACCTGCGGGTGACCCTGGTCGACGGCAAGTCGCACAGCGTCGACAGCTCGGACATGGCCTTCCAGAATGCCGGCGCCCTCGCGCTGCGCGAGGCCGCGGAGTCCGCGGGGGTCACGGTGCTCGAGCCCTACGACGAGGTCTCCGTGCTGGTCCTCGACGACCAGGTCGGCGAGGTGATGAGCGATGTCGCCGCTCGCCGCGGCCGGCCCGTGGGCACCGACCGGGTCGGCGACGACCGGACGCTGGTGCGGGCCGTCGTCCCCCAGACCGAGATCGTGCGCTACGCCACGGACCTGCGCGCCGCCACCCACGGGTCCGGCACGTTCACCCGCTCGTTCGCGCACTACGAGCCGATGCCCGACGACCTGGCGAGGAGCGTCGGCGTCCGCGACTGATCGCGTTCCGTCCGCAGGCCCGGCCGCCGGTTCAGCCGCGAGCGCCGATCGCGAAGGTGTCCACCACCTCGTGTCGGGGGCGCCGGCGCGGGCCCTCCCCGAGGTGGGAGGCGATCAGCGCGAACCCGTCGACGGTCCAGACCGGGCCGGCGTACCCGTCGAGCAGCCGGACCCAGTTGCTCACCTCGGCCGGGCGGCCGAGCCTGGCCAGCGTGAGGTGCGGCGTGAAGCGACCGCCCTCGGGCTCGCCCCCGGCCCGGGTGGCCGCGGCGCGGGCCCCGGTGGCCAGCCGGTCGAGCTCGGTGCGGGCGTGGTCGTCGGTGTCCAGCCCGGCCCAGAGCACCCGGGCCCGGGCGGCGTTCGGGAACGCACCGCCGCGGACCACCCGGACCTCGAACGGCGTACGCCGTCGCCCGGCGCGGGCGAGCCGCTCCACCAGGTCGTCGAGGTGCCGGTCCGCGACCGCGGGCATGAAGGCCAGCGTCAGGTGCCACTGCTCGGGCAGCGACCAGCGGAACTCGGCCGCCTCGCGGCGCGGGGACAGGAACGCGTCGAGGTGATTGAGCACCTCGTCCGGGGGTACGACAGCGGCGAACAGCCTCATTCCCGCAGTGTGACGGGCTCTGCCTACGGTTGTCGGGCGTTGCAGTGCCCGTCAACCGTTGGTTTCCCCGGTCAGCCGGGGAAACCAACGGTCATCGCCGACTGTGGTGCCGCCCCCAGCATGTGTTTAGATCGTTCCAATGATCGCCCGGAATCGGGCACGAGAGAGGACCTCATCGCGTGGAGATCTGGCCCGGACAGCCCTACCCCCTGGGCGCGACGTTCGACGGCAGCGGCACCAACTTCGCGTTGTTCAGCGAGGTCGCCGACCGTGTCGAGCTGTGCCTCTTCGACGCCGAGGGCGCCGAGACCCGCGTCGAGCTGACCGAGGTCGACGCCTACGTCTGGCACTGCTACCTGCCGACCGTGCAGCCGGGGCAGCGCTACGGCTACCGCGTGCACGGTCCCTGGGACCCGGCCAACGGCCTGCGCTGCAACCCCACCAAGCTGCTGATGGACCCCTACGCCAAGGCGACCAGCGGGGACATCGAGTGGGACCAGTCGCTGTTCGGCTACACCTTCGGCGACGAGGACTCCCGCAACGACGACGACTCCGCGGCGTACATGCAGAAGAGCGTGGTGATCACCCCGTTCTTCGACTGGGAGGGCGACCGCCGGCCCAGCATCCCCTACAACGAGTCCTTCATCTACGAGGCCCATGTCAAGGGGCTCACCCAGCTGCACCCGGACGTCCCGGAGGATCAGCGCGGCACGTACGCCGGCCTCGCGCACCCCGCCGTGACCGAGCACCTCACCAAGCTGGGCGTCACCGCCATCGAGCTGATGCCGGTCCACCAGTTCGTGCAGGACAGCACCCTGCTGGACAAGGGACTGCGCAACTACTGGGGCTACAACACCATCGGCTTCTTCGCGCCGCACGCCGACTACGCGTCCAACCGCGAGCACGGCCAGCAGGTGCAGGAGTTCAAGTCGATGGTGAAGTCGATGCACAAGGCCGGCATCGAGGTCATCCTCGACGTGGTCTACAACCACACGGCCGAGGGCAACCACCTCGGACCCACGCTGAGCTTCCGCGGCATCGACAACCCGGCGTACTACCGGCTCGTCGAGGACGACGGCAAGCACTACATGGACTACACCGGCACCGGCAACTCCCTCAACGTGGGCCACCCCCACTCGCTGCAGCTGATCATGGACTCGCTGCGCTACTGGGTGACCGAGATGCACGTCGACGGCTTCCGCTTCGACCTCGCCTCCACGCTGGCCCGCGAGTTCTACGAGGTCGACAAGCTGGCGACGTTCTTCGAGCTCGTGCAGCAGGACCCGGTCGTGAGCCAGGTGAAGCTGATCGCCGAGCCGTGGGACGTCGGTCCCGGCGGCTACCAGGTCGGGAACTTCCCGCCCCAGTGGACCGAGTGGAACGGCGCCTACCGCGACACCGTGCGCGACTTCTGGCGCGGTGAGCCCTCGCTGGGCGAGTTCGCCTCGCGACTGGCCGGCTCCTCCGACCTCTACGAGCACTCCGGCCGACGGCCGTTCGCCAGCATCAACTTCGTGACCGCGCACGACGGCTTCACCCTGCGGGACCTGGTGTCCTACAACGAGAAGCACAACGACGCCAACGGCGAGGACAACAACGACGGCGAGAGCCACAACCGCTCCTGGAACCACGGCGTCGAGGGCCCGACCGACGACCCGGAGATCCTCGAGCTGCGGGCCCGCGAGCAGCGCAACTTCCTCGCGACCCTGCTGCTCAGCCAGGGCGTCCCGATGCTGCTGCACGGTGACGAGATGAGCCGCAGCCAGGACGGCAACAACAACACCTACGCGCAGGACTCCGAGATCGCCTGGGTGCACTGGGACCGCGCCGACAAGCCGCTCATCGAGTTCACCGCCGCGGTGGCCAAGCTCCGCAGGAGCCACCCGACCTTCCACCGCAAGCGCTTCTTCACCGGCAACACCGTGCGCACCGACACGGAGGGTGAGGACCGCCTCAACGACATCGTCTGGCTGCACCTCGAGGGCCGGCCGATGGACGACAGTGACTGGGACAACGGCGCGCAGGCGATCGGGATGTACCTCAACGGCGACGGCATCGCCGGCAAGGACGCCCGCGGGGGCACCATCACCGACGACCACTTCCTGCTCTACTTCAACGCCGACGGTCCCGCCGAGCTGACCCTCCCTCCCGAGGAGTACGCCGCGGCGTGGGACGTCGTCATCGACACCGGCGGGTCCGCGGACAGCGAGACCCACGCGGCCGGTTCGACCGTGCCGCTGGCCACCCGCAGCCTGCTGGTGCTGCGCGAGCACGCCGAGCCCGAGGCCGATCCCGACCACTCCGTGGCCGCCTCCCTGGCGGCACTGTCCACCGACAACAGCAGGATCGGCGCCACCCCGGCCGCCGACCGCCGGCACCGCAGCGACGGCTGAGGTCCGGTCGTCCACCGAGCGAGAGGAACCATGCGCACGCCCCGCAGCACCTACCGGCTCCAGATCACCGAGCGGTTCGACCTGTTCGAGGCGACACGTCGGCTCCCCTACCTCCAGTCGCTGGGCGTCGACTGGGTCTACCTGTCGCCGCTGCTGGCCGCGGAGCCGGGCAGCGACCACGGCTACGACGTGGTCGCCCATGACCGGATCGACCCGGCGCGCGGCGGTCCCGAGGGCCTGGCGGCGCTGTCGGCCGAGGCCCGGAGGCTCGGCCTCGGCGTGCTGGTCGACATCGTCCCCAACCACGTCGGCGTCGCCGCTCCGCGTCCGGGGTCCTGGTGGTGGGACCTGCTCGCGCACGGCCGGGACTCGGCGTACGCCGCGGCCTTCGACGTCGACTGGGACGCCGGCGCCGGCAGGCTCCGGATCCCCGTCGTCGGGGACGACGACCGCTCACCCGAGGGCGGACCGATCGCCCACCTGACCCTGGTGGACACCGAGCTGCGCTACCACGACCACCGGTTCCCGACCGCGCCCGGCACCGCCGACGACGGAGCCGACGCGGCCACCGTGCACGACCGGCAGCACTACGAGCTGGTCAACTGGCGGGTGGCCGACGCCGGCCTCAACTACCGCCGGTTCTTCGCGGTCAACACGCTCGCGGCGATCCGGGTCGAGGACCCGGACGTCTTCGCCCAGTCGCACGTCGAGATCCGCCGCTGGTTCGACGAGGGCCTGGTCGACGGCCTGCGCGTCGACCACCCCGACGGCCTCCGCGACCCCGAGGGCTATCTCGAGGACCTGTCCGCGCTGACCGGCGGCGCCTACTGCCTGGTCGAGAAGATCCTCGAGCCCGGCGAGGAGCTGGCGGCCGCCTGGAACACCGAGGGCACCACCGGCTACGACGCTCTCGCCTGGATCGACCGGGTGCTCACCGACCCGGCCGGACGGGCGCCGCTGGACGCACTGGAGACCCGGCTGCGCGGCCACGAGGTCGACTGGCACCGGCTGATCCACGACACCAAGCGGGCGGTGGCCGACGGCATCCTGCACTCCGAGGTCGAGCGGATCACCCGCGAGGTGCTCGCGGTGCCGGGCTTCGAGGCCCCGACCGGCGGGTCGATCGGCTCCGACACCGTCGCCGACGCGGTCGGCGAGCTGCTGGCCTGCTTCCCGGTCTACCGCTCCTACCTGCCCGCCGGGCGCGCGCACCTCGACGAGGCGTTCGCCCTGGCCCGCCGACACCGCCCCGACCTGGGCGTCACCCTCGACGCGCTCGCTCCGGTGCTCTCCGACCCCACCGCCGACCCGGCCCTGCGGTTCCAGCAGACCAGCGGCATGGTGATGGCCAAGGGCGTCGAGGACTGCGCGTTCTACCGCTTCTCCCGGCTCACCTCGCTCAACGAGGTCGGCGGCGACCCGTCGGTCTTCGCGGCCGACCCCGCGGCCTTCCACGGCTGGGCCGCGGTCCGCCAGCACGAGTGGCCCGCGGCGATGACCTGCCTGTCGACCCACGACACCAAGCGCGGCGAGGACGTCCGGGCCCGGATCACCGTGCTCGCGGAGATGCCCCACACCTGGGAGACCGCGCTCGGCGAGCTGCTGGACCTGGCGCCCGTGCCCGACCCGGGGTTCGGCGCGCTGCTGTGGCAGGCGATCGTCGGCGCCTGGCCGGCACCGCACCCCGACCTGCGCTCCCGGCTGCACGGCTACGCCGAGAAGGCGATGCGCGAGGCCGGCGACCGCACGCAGTGGACCGCCCCCGACGCGGCGTACGAGGCGGCCGTGCACGCGGCCGTCGACGCCGCCTTCGACGACCCCCGCGTCGCGCGGACCGTCGAGGACCTGGTCGAGCGGACCGCCGGACCGGGCTGGAGCAACGCCCTCGCCGCCAAGCTGCTGGCGCTGACCCTGCCGGGCGTGCCCGACGTCTACCAGGGCAGCGAGCTGTGGGAGCAGAGCCTGGTCGACCCCGACAACCGCCGGCCGGTCGACTTCGACCGGCGCGCCACGCTCCTCGCGGCCGGCGACCTCGCGCTCACCACGGGGTACGACGACGAGGGCGCCGCGAAGCTCGCGGTCACCCGAGCGGCGTTGACCCTCAAGCGGGACCGGCCCGGGCTGTTCGGCGCCTACGACGCCCTGGCGGCCGAGGGCGAGGCCGCCGACCACGCGCTGGCCTTCGACCGCGGCGGCGCGGTCACCGTCGTCACCCGCCTCCCGGTCGGCCTGGCCGCGCGCGGCGGTTGGGGCGAGACCGCACTGCGGCTGCCCACCGGCAGCTGGACCGAGCAGCTGACCGGCCGCACGTTCACCGGCCACGTGCGACTGGCCGACCTGCTCGCTGACCTGCCGGTCGCCCTGCTCGCGGAGGACGGACGATGAGCCGTGCCGCAGCAGCACGCGGACGCTTCGACGTCTGGGCCCCGCGCCCCTCGAACGTCCGCCTCGCCGTCGGCGACGACGTGGTGCCGATGCACCGTGGCGACGACGGCTGGTGGACCCCGACCGGACCGGTTCCCGACGGAGAGGTCGACTACGGCTACCTGCTCGACGACTCCGCCACTCCGGTGGCCGACCCGCGCTCCCGGCGCCAGCCGGCGGGGGTGCACGAGCGGTCGCGCACGTTCGACCCCGCGGCGTACGCCTGGACCGACCAGTCGTGGACCGGCCGCCAGCTGGCCGGCGCCGTGATCTACGAGCTGCACATCGGCACGTTCACCCCCGAGGGCACCTTCGACGCCGCGCTCGGCCGGCTCGACCACCTGCGCTCGATCGGCGTCGACTTCGTCGAGGTGATGCCGGTCAACGCCGTCAACGGCACCCACAACTGGGGCTACGACGGCGTGCTGTGGTCGGCGGTGCACGAGGAGTACGGCGGCCCGGCCGGCTACCAGCGCTTCGTGGACGGCTGCCACGCGGCCGGGCTCGGGGTCATCCAGGACGTGGTGCACAACCACCTCGGTCCGTCCGGCAACTACCTGCCCCTGTTCGGGCCCTACCTCAAGTCGGGGGCGAACACCTGGGGCGACCTGGTCAACCTCGACGGCGCGGGCAGCCACGAGGTCCGGCGCCTGATCCTCGACAGCGTCGCGATGTGGCTCGGCGACATGCACGTGGACGGGCTGCGCCTCGACGCCGTGCACGCGCTCGAGGACACCTCCGAGGTGCACCTGCTGGAGGAGATGGCGATCGAGGTGGCCGCCCTGTCGGCCCACCAGCGCCGGCCGCTCACCCTCATCGCGGAGTCCGACCTCAACGACCCGCGGCTGGTCACCCCCCGCGAGGCCGGCGGCTACGGGCTGGACGCGCAGTGGAGCGACGACTTCCACCACGCCGTGCACGTGGCGCTGACCCGCGAGACCGACGGCTACTACGCCGACTTCGAGCCGCTGGGCGCGCTGGCCAAGGTGTGCGAGAGGGGCTTCTTCCACGACGGCACGTTCTCGTCGTTCCGCGACCGCGACCACGGCGTGGCCATCGACACCGCCGCGATGCCGACCTGGCGGCTGGTGGTCTGCACCCAGAACCACGACCAGGTCGGCAACCGGGCGACCGGCGACCGGATCACCGCCTCGCTCGACGACGAGCAGCTCGCGTGTGCGGCGCTGCTCGTGTTCACCGGCCCGTTCACGCCGATGCTGTTCCAGGGCGAGGAGTGGGCGGCCTCGACACCGTTCCAGTTCTTCACCTCGCATCCCGAGCCCGAGCTCGGCACGGCCACGGCGGAGGGCCGGATCGCCGAGTTCGAGCGGATGGGCTGGGACCCGGCGGTGGTGCCCGACCCGCAGGACCCCGCGACGTACGTCCGGTCGAAGCTGGACTGGGACGAGCTCGGCGGAGGACGCCATGCCCGCGTCCTCGAGGCCTACCGCCGGCTGGCGGCGCTGCGGCGGTCGCTGCCCTCCCTGACCGACCCGGCGTTCGACCGCACCTCCTGCACGGTCGACGAGAACGCCCGGCTGTTCACGATGCGTCGCGGCGACCTGGAGGTCGTTGTGAACTTCGGTGACGCGCCCGCGACCGTCGCCGTCGAGGGCGCGGTGCTGCACTTCGGCACCGGTCCCGGGGTCCGGCTCGACGGCACCCTCACGCTGCCGCCGCACGCCGGCGCCCTGGTCGGGCCCGCCTGACCGGACGAAACCTAGGTGCCCGGTGGTTCCGGCACCGCAGCGAGCCGCTGCCGGAGCCCGGTGGCCCGCATCGCGCGCCGTCCGAGGGCCAGGCGTACGGCGTCCTCGGTGCCGACCACCCGCACCCGGTCCTGGGCGCGTGTGACCGCGGTGTAGAACAGCTCGCGGGTCAGCAGCCGGGACTCCTCGCCGGGCATCAGCACGGTGATCTCGCCGGCCTGGCTGCCCTGCGCCTTGTGGATCGTCATCGCGTGCAGGGTGTCCACGTTGCCGAGTCGGCCGGGGGCGAAGTCGAGCCGGCCCCGGTTGCCGTCGATGACCACGCGCAGCGACCCGTCGGGGCGCCGGACGGTGACGCCGACGTCGCCGTTGTAGATGCCGAGGCCGTAGTCGTTGGCGGTCACCAGCACCGGCCGTCCGACGTACCAGCTGTCCCAGAGCGGGTCCTCGGTCTCCTCGGTGATCCACCGCTCGACGGTGCGGTTCCAGAAGTCGACACCGTGCGGTCCCTCGCGGTGCGCGCACAGCAGGCGGTGCCGCGCGAGCGCCTCCAACGCCGCGTCCGCGTCGCCGTGCTCGGCGGCCCCGCGGATCGCCAGCGCGTCGGGGAGCAGCACCGGGCGCAGCGCCTCGCGTGGGTCGGTCGCCTCGACGAACGCCACACGCTCGCCGCCGCGCAGCAGCGCCAGGGTGTCGTCGGGCCGGTCGTCGCGGACCGCCAGCGCCAGCTCGCCGATCTCGCTGCCGAACCGGTGGGAGGTGCGCAGCGCGGCGACGTCGGCGTGGCCACCGGCGACCATGCCGTCGACCAGGTCGGCCAGCACCGCACCGGCCTCGATGGAGGCGAGCTGGTCGGGGTCGCCGACCAGCACCAGCCGGGTCCCGGGCCGCAGCGCCTCCAGCAACCGGGCCATCATCGTCAGCGACACCATCGACGTCTCGTCGACGACCACGATGTCGTGGGGCAGCCGGTTGTCGCGGTCGTGGCGGAACCGCACCGCCGAGTCGAAACGGGTGCCGAGCAGCCGGTGCAGGGTGACGGCACGGAGGTCGCCGAGCCGTTCGGCGTCGGCCGCAGACAGTCGGTGCGCCAGCTCGTCGCGGACCGCCTCCTCGAGCCGGGCCGCGGCCTTGCCGGTCGGTGCGGTCAACGCGGTCCGCAGCCCGCGGCCCCCGGCGAGATCGGCCTGCTCGGCGAGCACCGCCAGCACGCCGGCCACCGTGGTCGTCTTGCCGGTGCCGGGTCCGCCGGTCAGCACCGTGGTCCACTGCCGCACCGCGGTCTCCGCCGCGACCCGCTGCTCGTCGTAGGACGCACCGGGAAAGAGCCGGTCGAGGGACGCGCGCAGCGCCCTCTCGTCGGCCACCGGGGGTGCGCTCCGGGCGGCGCGGCGGCGCAGGTCCTGCTCCACCTGCTCCTCCTCGCGCCAGTAGCGGTCGAGGTAGAGCCGGGTGTCCTCCAGCCGCAGCGGATGCGGCGCGGCCAGCAGGGGGCTGCGGGCCAGGGCGGTCAGCCAGTCCTCGAGGTCCGGCCAGACCAGGGCGGGCGCGCCCTCCTCGGGCCCCTCGCCGCCCCCGCCGCCGCCCCCGTCGCCGCTCGCCTCGTCGCGGACCACCGCGAGCTCGACGCAGACCGACCCCGAGCGGACCGCACGGACGGCCAGGGCGGCCGCCAGGACGACGGACTCGTCCGTCTCGCCGAGCAGGTCCGCCAGCCGGGCCGCGACGTGCACGTCCGCGGCGGCCAGCACGCCGGCCCGGTTGAAGTCGCGCAGCAGGCCGCTCGCCCCCAGCGCGAGCGAGCGGTCGAAGGCGTCGACGGTCGTGGTCATGGGGTGCTCCCGTCGAGAAGGTCGGACAGCGCCAGCACCAGCGCGGCCGGCAGCGGCCAGCTGAACACCCCGGCAGGGTGCCCGTCGACGAGCGGGGTGTCCGGGCCGCACATGCCGCGCAGGTAGAGGTAGACGACGCCACCGAGGTGGGTCTCGGGGTCGTAGGCCGGCAGCCGCCAGCGCAGGTAGCGGTGCACGACCACGGAGTAGAGCAGCGCCTGCAGCGGGTAGTCGGAGTGCAGCATCGCGGTGGCCAGCTGCTCGGGGCCGTAGTCGGCCGAGGTCGCCGGCCGCTCGGGATCACCGAGCCGGTTGGTCTTGTAGTCGACCACCACGAAGCGCTGGGTGCCCCCGTGCGGCACCCGGAGCACCACGTCGATCGAGCCGGAGAGGTAGCCCCGCAGCGACTGGCCGCCGAGCAGCGGCTGCTCGAGCCGGTCGGCGTACGGGCGCAGCGCGTCGTCGGCCGGCAGATGGGTGCGGAGCAGGGGCGCCACGTCGGCGAGGCGTACGTCGGCCGCGACGGCGTGGTCGCCCCCGGCGAGCGGGATCTCGAAGTCGAGCTCTCGCAGCCGGTCGCGCAGCCCGAGGTCACCGAGGCTCAGTCCCGGCACCAGCGGGCCCAGCGGGGTGGCGTGCAGGGGCAGCATCGCCTCCGCGAGCACGTCGGCGGTGACGTCGACCGGCCAGAAGCCCAGCTGCTCACGGGCCCGGGAGGCCAGCTCGGCTGCCAGGTCGGGCGCGTGCGGGTCGGCCTCCTCGAGCACACCGTGGACCAGCGAGCCGAAGGTGGCGCCGGCGGGCAGGCCGTCCATCGGCGACGGCAGGGCGTCCGGCGGCGGCGCCTCGTCGGGTGTCGGCACCGGCTCGACCGACTCGTCCTCGAGCCCGGTGGCCTCCGGCTCGCTGCCCACGCCACCGGGCTGCTGGTCGGCGGTCCGGGTCAGCCCGGAGTAGGAGGTGCGCCGCCAGGTGACGTCGACCTCCCGGGAGAACGACCGCACGGCCAGCCCCGTGGGCAGCTGCGGCGGCACCGGCGCCGCGACCTCGGCCGCGACCGACTCCTCGACCACGGGGCCACCGGCCTGCTCCCAGCGGCGGAACCAGGTCAGCACCTCGTCGTCGCCGGGCGCCTTGTCGAGACTGTCGGGGACGGCCGCATCGTGCTGCTTGCGGCCGCGCAGCAGCCGGGAGATGCCGCCGCTGCCCTCGTCCCAGGACGGCGCCCACCACGCGACGACCTGGGACTGCGCGCGGGTCAGCGCGACGTAGGTCAGCCGGATGTCGTCGCCGGCCACCTCGCCCCGCCAGAGCCTCTGGTTGGCTCCGTGACCGGCCCGCGCCTTGCCGCCGATGTCGAGACAGCGGGCGCCGCCCTCGTGGAAGAGCAACAGCTCGTCGTCGAACACGTGCCGGTTGAAGCCGAACGGGAGGTAGACGAGGGGGTACTGCAGGCCCTTGCTCACCCACACGGTCATGATCTGCACCGCCGCGGCGTCGCTGTCGAGGCGCCGGGTGCGCTCCGCCGACCGCCCCCGGCCCGAGCACTCCTCGCGCAGCCAGTCCAGCAGCGCGGGCAGCCCGAACCTCTCCCGGTGGGCGGTCTCGTGGAGGAGCTGGGCGAGGTGGGCGAGGTCGGTCATCTCGCGCTCGCCGCCGCGCCAGGCCAGCACCCGCTCGGCCATCCCGGCGACCTGCGCCGCCTCGAACACCGCGGCGACCCCGCGGGCGCGCAGGTGGTCGGCCCAGGCCCGCAGCGTCTGCCCGATCCGGTCGGTGAGGTCGTCGCCACCGGCGTGCAGGCCGGCGGCGGTCTCGCCGAAGAACATCGTGGTCGCCGCCGCGCGCACCAGCCCGGACCGGTGCGGCTGCTCGAACGCCTCTAGCAGGCAGAGCCAGTCCTTGGCCGCGGGCGAGGAGAAGATGTCGAGGTCGCCGGAGTAGACGGCCGGGATGCCGGCCTCGGCCAGTGCCTCGCGACAGGCCCGCGCGTCCTTGTGCGCCTCGACGATCACCGCGACGTCACCGGCCTGCACCGGGCGGTCGGCGTACGTCGCGCCGGAGGCCAGCAGCCGGCCGATGTCGGCGGCGAGGTCGTGGGCGATGTGGTCGCGCAGCGCGTCGATGGGGACGGTGCGCCGCGCGGCGACGCCGAACTGCTCGCGGCGCGCCACCCGCAGCCGGAACGGCGCGTCGGAGGGGGCGCCGGACAGCCGGCTGCCCTGGTGGTGGGCCGCGACCTCGCGGACCACGATGTCCTCGTGGCCGAGCCGGGCCCCACCGAGCACCACCTGCAGCGTGTCGACCAGCGGCTGGTCGCTGCGCCAGTTGGTGCCCAGGGTCCGGCGCTCGCCGGCGGTCTCCGCCGCCTGGAGGTACGTCGCGATGTCGCCGCCGCGGAAGGCGTAGATGGCCTGCTTGGGGTCACCGATGAGGACCAGCGTGCTGTGTCCGTTGAAGGCCGCGTCGATGACCTTCCACTGCACCGGGTCGGTGTCCTGGAACTCGTCGACCATCACCACCGACCAGCGGCGGCGCATCCGCTGCCGGGCCGGGGCGTCGGGGTCCTGGAGGGCGGCGGCCAGCCGGGTCAGCAGGTCGTCGTAGCCGAGGATGCCGAGGCGGCGCTTGCGGCGCTCGATCTCCTCGAGAACGGCCACCGCGAACTCGACCCGGACGCCCTCGGTCGAGCCGGCGGCGTACTCCTGCGGGACCAGCCGGGTGTGCGGGTTGCCGACCACCTTGGTGGCGATCTCGAGCGCGGTCGCGCGGCTGATCGGGGGCCGATCGGCCGAGGCGCCGAAGCGCTGGAGGTAGAGGTCGTCGACGACCTCGGCGACCAGGTCGCCCAGGTCGTCGACCAGGGTCACGCCGGCATCGGTGTCGCCGGCGACACCGAGCGAGCGCAGCACCAGCTGGCAGAACTGGTGCGTGGTGGCGATGGTGGCGGCGTCGAAGCCGGCCAGGGCGGCCCGGATCCGGACGTGGGCCAGGTCGACGTCGTCGGCGCGGACCAGGTGGCCGAGCAGGCCGGGGTCGTCGCGCCACGGCGCCGGGTCGGCGAGCGCGCGCTCGGCGTCGCGCAGCTGCTCGCGCACCCGCTCGCGCAGCTCCTGGCTGGCCGCGCGGCCGAAGGTGATCAGCAGCATCTCGTCGAGCTTCGCGGCGCCCTCGGCGACGTAGCGGGTCACCAGGCCGGCCAGGGCGTAGGTCTTGCCGGTGCCGGCGCTGGCCTCGAGCACGGTGGTGCCGGTGGGCAGGTCGCCCACCAGGTCGAACGGGAGCAGCTCGACGGGTCCGCTCACGGCGCCGCCTGCTCGAAGCGCAGCATCGGCTCCCACACCCGGGCGGCGTAGGCGCCGAGGCGGGTGCTCTCGCCGGGTCGCTCCTCGCCGGGGCGGGGCGGTGCCGTCAGGGCGGCGAGCGGCGCGTTGGCACCCCAGACCCGGGCCTGGGCGGGGTCGGCGTTCTCGCCGTCGTACTGCCGGCTGAGCCAGCGGCGCTCCGCGGCCACGACCGGGTTGTCCCCGGTCTGCCGGGCCTGGACCCAGGCGAACGACGTCTTCAGCGGCAGCGGGAGCGGCTCCCGGCGCCCGGCGTCGTAGACCGCGACCAGGTCGGCCAGCAGGGCACCGGCTTCGGCGCCCACCGGCGCGAACAGCCGGGCGGCCGGGTTGGCGCCGCGGGGCGGCCGCCCGATGACCAGGGCGGTCCAGTTGTGGTCGTCGTCGTGGGCGGACAGCGCCAGCAGCTGCACCCAGGCGCCGAGCAGCTGCTTGGCGTCGAGCCGGGAGTAGCCGACCGAGACGAGCCGGCGGGCGAAGACGTGGGGCACCGTG
Organism: uncultured Actinomycetota bacterium; assembly: GCA_963767955.1. GTDB lineage: Bacteria > Actinomycetota > Actinomycetes > Propionibacteriales > Nocardioidaceae > Nocardioides. Next base: position 2,839,037 of record CAVYGA010000003.1, read on the forward strand.
CCGGTCAGCCGGCGGCCCCCGCCGAGGTCGACGTCCACGTCGAACGCCTCGGGCGCGACCTGACGGTGGGTGAGGGCCCGGATCGCCAGCTGCATCGCCTGCTCGCGGATCTCGGTGCCGGTGCGCCAGCCGAGCCTCCCCGGGGGGAGGATGCCGCGTCGCCACTCCATCTGGAGTGCCTCGTCGGGGTGGATGCCCGCGAGCATGTCGCGCAGCATCCGGTCGCCGACCGACCACTTCTCCAGATTGTCGATCTCGACCGGCATCACGTCGGAGGTGCCGTCCATCTCCCACGGCAGGGTGACGTCGAGCGACCGGAAGAAGCCCTTGACGGGGTCCCGGAAGAAGGTCAGCAGGTCCGCCAGCGTGACGTCGTCGTCCACCGGCAGCGCGAGCGGGCCGGCCAGGAACCTCGGCTGCGACGGCCGGGTGCCGGCGGCGGCGCCGGCGGCGACCAGCGCGGACGGGTCGAAGGTGAACGGCCCGTCGGTGCCGAGCCGGCCCGGCTCGAGGTTGAGGCTGTCGAAGGGCTGGAGGGGGTGCTTCACCACGACGTCGTCGCGCACCGACGTCTCGGTGGTCCGGTCGAGGGCGTCGAGCACCTCACCGAGGGGGACTGCGGGGGGCCTCGGCTGCCCGGTGTGCTCGTTGGCGCCGGTGTAGGTCACCACCAGCGACTGGGTGGCCGCGAGGATCGCGTCACAGAGCAGCTGACGGTCCTCGCTGCGCACGTCGCGCTCGCCGGTGACCGGCCGCCGGGAGAGTACGTCGTCTCCGTCGGCGAGCCCGAACCGCGGGAACACGCCGTCGTCGAGGCCGAGCAGGCAGACCACCCGGTGTGGGACCGAGCGCATCGGCACCATCGTGCAGACCGTCAGGGTGCCGGTGCGGAAGTTGGCGCGGGTGGGACGGCCCGCGAGGTGGGAGGCCAGCAGCGCGCGGACGTCGGGCAGCCGGAGCGCGGTGTCGGCGAGGGCGGAGGCGTCGGCGGCGACCCCGGCCAGCTCGCGCTGCACCTGGCCCACCTGCCAGCCGTCGTCGCGGCCCACCCGGGTCAGCACGTCGATCCCGCTGCCGAGCGCCTCCAACCAGTCGGCGAGCGGTCGGGAGCCGTCGAGGCGGTCGGTCACCGACCGCAGCCGGTCGACGTACTCGGCGAAGCGACCGGCCAGCTCGATGCGGGTGCTGCCGACGTCGTCGAGGGGCAGCGTGGTGTCGAGCCAGGCCCGGGCGTCGGCGGACACGACCACCCCGCTGAGCACCCGGTCGAGCCCCGCGCGCCAGGTGTTCTGCTGGTAGTCGGCGAGCCCGAACGCGTCGCGGTGCTCGCGGTCGAAGGCCCAGCGCACGCCGGACTCCCGGACCCAGGTGGTGACCGTGTCGAGGTCGTCGTCGGTGAAGCCGAACCGGCGACGGACCGGCTCGGACTGGGCCAGGTCGAGCACCTGGCTGGAGGTGGCGCGACTGCCGGCGAGGTCGAGCAGCCGCGCGGCGACGCCGAGCAGCGGGTTGGTCTGGGTGAGCGACCGGTCGGCCAGCCGGACCCGCAGCCGGTGGGCGGGGTGACCGCCGTCGACGAGGTCACCGAGGCCGAAGCCCGCGGTGATCAGCGGTGCGTAGGTCTCGATGTCGGGGCACATCACCAGGATGTCTCGCGGCTCCAGCGTCGGGTCGGCCTGCAGCATCCCGAGCAGCACCTCGCGGAGCACGTCGACCTGCCGGGCCGCTCCGTGACAGGCGTGCACCTGGACACTGCGGTCGCCGGCGGCGAGCACCCGGTCGGCCGGGGCGAGCGTGTTGCCGCGCAGGTCGTCCTGCAGCCAGCCGAGCAGGGTGTCCGGCGCTGCGGGCATCGGGGTGTGCCGGTCCACGGCCGGGACCGCCGCCAGCGTCCGCTGCAGCTCTCGGCTGTCACGGGCCAGGGTCGCGAGGAGGGGGTGGCCCGCGAGCTGGTGGCTCCGGTCGTCGGCCCGGTCGACGGCACCGCCGGCCACCGCGGCGAGCGCGTCCCAGAGCGGGCCACTGGGGTGCGGCAGCCAGAGGTGTACGTCACGGCGCGCGGCGAGGGCGTCGAGCAGCTCGACCTCGGTCACCGGCAGCCGGGTGTGGCCGAACAGGGACAGCCGGTCCGGGAGCTCGAAACCCTCCGGCTCGTCGCGCAGCCGGGCCAGCGTGTCCGCGTGCCGTCGGTGCGGCGGCGGTGCCCCGATCCGGTCGACGAGTCGTCGCCACAGCTCGGGCTGCCAGGCCAGGTCGTCGTCGAGGTCACCGCCGCGGCCGTCGGTGGCCCGGCCGTCGAGCCAGTCGGCCAGGAGGGTCGGCCGCTGGACGGCGTACGCGGCGTACAGCCGGGCCACCCGCGCCGCAGTGGCGTAGCGGCGGCCCCGCCGCAGCTCGGCCTCCGCGCCCGTGTCGAAGTGGCCGAGGTGCCGCGCGACCGGCGCGCACCAGGCCTCGTCGAGCGAGTCGTCGAGCACGGCCAGCAAGGGCCAGGACAGCGCGTCCGCGGCCCACGGGTCGTCGTCGGTCAGCCCGAGCACCGCGGCCACCAGCGAGCGGGGCGAGGTGAACCGCACCCCCGCACAGACGCCGTCGCCGGCCTCCGGGGCGGCACCGAGCCGGTGGGCCAGCCGTTGGGAGAGCCACCGCTCGACCCCCTTGGCCGGCACCACCACGACCTCCTCGGCGAACGGGTCCGGCAGAGGTGTGGCGAGCAGGTCAGCCAGCCCGTCGGCGAGCACGTCGGTGCGCTCGGCGCGGTGCAGGTGCAGGCTCACCGGGGCAGCATGCCACGGCTCACCGACACTCGGCCGTGGCGCTCAGAGCCCGCGCAGGCGGAGCACGACCCCCGCGTGGTCGGAGGGCCACAGGCCGGTGGCCGGGTCGCGTGGGTCACCGTCGCGACCGGTCACCTGGCTGCGGTCGACGGCCAGGCCCTTCCCTGTCGCGGTCCGTCCGAAGACCATGTCGATGCGGTGCGTCCACGACCCGGGAGCGGCCTCGTCGACCCGTTCGTTGAGTCCCGAGGTGTCACCGGCGTCGAACCCCGGGAGGTCGGCCGGGCGACCCGTCGCCCTCCACTCGTCGGTGTAGCCACCGACGCCGGTGATCAGCCGGTACGGGGCCCAGTGCGCCAGCGTGTCGTGCGTCTTGATGTTTCCGTTGACCGGGTCGGAGTTGCAGTCGCAGACGAAGACGGTGCTGCGGTCGGTCGCGGTCGCCTCGGCCAGCAGCTGCCCGGCCTGGGCGTAGGCGAGGTCGGAGCTGAACGCCTCGAGGTGCGTGTTGACGAACCGGAACCGGGTCGAGCCGGCGCGCACGTCGACCCACTGGTAGCCCCGGTCGAAGTCGAAGGACAGGCCGGCGATCCCCACCGACAGGTTGGCGTCGTAGACGTCCTGGCCCTCGTCGAGGACGGAGAGGCTGCCACTGTCACGCACCAGGATGACGTCGCGCATGGTGAGGCGGATGTCGCGGGACGTGGCGCTCGGGGCGCCCTGGAAGCTCGGCGACTCGACATCGGCGCGCCCAGCGACGCTGGCGGCCGTGTAGTGCGCACCGCGGGCCGCGAGCGCGTCGAGCAGCAGCGCGAGGAAGTCGTAGTCGACGTCGGTCGCGTTGGGCACGGTCACCAGGCCCGGGGTCAGCTGGAGCGGACCCGAACGCCACAGAGACACCTCCTGCAGGCCCACCAGGTCGGGAGCGGTCGTGGCGATCTCCTCGGCCAGCAGCCCGGCCCGGACCCGGAAGTCGGTGCCGTCCACGATCGCGCGCGTCACGAACGTGGCGTTCGCCAGCGCGCCGAGGATGAGGTCGGGTCGCGTGGGCGTCTGCGCGGCCTGGCGCTGCGCCGCCTCGACCGGCCGGTTGATGTCGGCGCCCAGGTAGAGGTTGCGGGTCATCACGGTGATCGGCTTGCCCGGCGGGTTCGGCTTCGCCTCCGCCGTGCTCACCACGGCCAGCGGTGCCAGCAGCAGTCCCGCCACCGCACCCAGCGCCAGCACCCGTCGTCGCACCCTCGTCAACACCATGGCCCCTCCCAAGGCTCGCTTCGTGGTCCGATCCTGGGCACCGACGGGCGGTTTGGCAATGGTCCCGACGGTGCTGGGGGCACCCGAGGGTCATTGTCGGCGTAGACCGCGGGGCCGCCGCCTATCCTGTGGCGGTGATTGGTCGGACTCCCCTCCCCGTCGTGCTGCTGGCCCTGGCGCTGACCGGTTGTGCCGGCGCGGGCGTCATGGGCGGCCGGGCCGAGCCCGGTGGTGACGCGACCCGAGAGTTCAGCCCCCGGCGGGTGGACGAGGCACTGCTCACTGCGGACGACCTCGGTGGACCGTTCCGGCTGGCCGACGACGAGGACCACGAGTTCGACAGCGGCGTCGACTCCTACGACGCCCGGTTCGGGTGCCTGACCGCGTTCGACGTGCTGGACAACAAGGCCAACGACCCCGCCGACGCGGCCCACGAGTTCGACACCGGCAGCGAGGACGCGGTGGCGAACGTGCTCTCCGCGGTGATCTCGTACCGGTCGGTGGACGTCGCCGAGAAGGCGATGGACGACCTCGACCGGGAGCTGACCCGCTGCAAGCCGGTCGAGTACACCGATCCCGACGACGGCACCCGGTGGGAGATGGACCCGCAGTCCGACACCGAGGTCCGCGCCGACGGAGGCGACCGGCAGACCACGGTGAGCGGGGTCGGCGCCTTCAGCGGCGGCGAGTCCTCCACCGCGGGGTCGCTCGCGGTGGCCGGCACCGCCGTCCGGGTCGAGCACAACGTGGTCGTCGTGGTGATGGTCGACCTCACCGACGATCTCGGCGACTCCCCGGACGCGGTCACCCAGGCGGCCGTGGACCGCCTGGCCGCGGTCACGGCGCGCGAGCGCCCGCCGGCCCCCGCGCAGGTTCTCGAGGACTACGCCCCCGGCGGTGGTGGCGTCGGGGCGTGACGCGGACCGGCCGCCAGGGAGCTCCCTGCCGGCCGGTCCGGTCGTTCGGTGAGGCTCAGCGCACCGCCGTGGCCGCCGCCACCACGTCGACGAGGCCGTAGCCCTTGTCGAAGCTCGTGGTGCCCAGGGCTCCCGGCTCGTAGGCAGCACCGTCGGTGTACTTGTGCGCGGTGGTCTTCATCGCGTCCTCGACCTGCGCGGGCGTCGCCGCCGGGTTGGCCTGGAACAGCTGGGCGATGATGCCCGCGATGTGCGGGGCCGCCATCGACGTACCGCTGATGGTGTTGAAGGTGCCGATGTCGGTGGCACCCGGGCCGTTGCGCGGGTCCAGGCCGGTGGAGCAGATCGGCAGGTAGACCCGGCACGACGAGGTGATGTTCTCGCCCGGCGCCGAGATGTCGGGGTACGTCGACCTGTCACCGGCCTTGCCGCGCGAGGAGTAGTCGGAGACCGTGCCGTTGCGGGTGCCGGTGTCCTGGTCGTAGTACGACGCCACCGAGACGATGCCGCCGGTGGGGTCCATGCCGGGCGGGTTGGACAGGCTCTCGGAGCCGTCGCCACCGTCGTTGCCGTTGGCCCACACGCTCATGACGCCCTCGGCGACCAGCGCGCGCTGGAGCTTCACCGTCGCGGACTGCGGGTCGAACTCGCCGCCGCCGCTGGGACCGTAGGAGTTGTTGGTGACCTTGATCGGCGGGCAGGTCGTCGCCGGGACCCCGGCGCCACACGGGGCCTCGTGGTTCTCGAGCACCCAGTTCAGCGCCGCGTCGGCGCCGATGATGAACAGGACCGCGCCGGTCGACAGCGACACCAGCTTGGCGCCGGGGGCGGCCCCCTGCAGCTTCGCGCCGTCGGTGAGCGTGGTCGGCCGGCCGGCGACGATGCCGTTGACGTGGGTGCCGTGGCCGCCACCGGAGAGGGTGTCGGTGTCCACGGAGTTGGGGACCTTCTGGACCGAGCAGGCCACCTCGAACGGGTCGCACAGGGTCTTGAGGTTGGCGACCACGGCGCTGGAGCCGTCGGCCTCCTTGAAGTAGGGGTTGGTCGGGTCGACACCGGAGTCGATGACCGCGACCGAGACGCCCGTGCCGGTCAGCGCGGTGCCGTCCGCACCGGTCAGCGTCCGCGTGGCCTCGAGCCCGCGGGTGGCCGTGTTGGAGGTCTCCTGGAAGAACTCGATCGGCTGCTCGCCGGCCTCGACGTACGTCACGCCCGGCTGGCTGCGCACCGCCTGGATCTGGGCCCTGGACCCGACCGCACCGACGACGCCGATCTTGCGGAGGGTGATCGACTTGTCCATCCCGGTGGCGGCGACCGCGGCGTTTGCGGCCCGCAGGCTCTCACCGTGGACCAGCACCAGGGTGCTGCCGGTGAGGCCGTTCAGCTGCTGGCTGAGGTACGGCGACACGTCGGCGGGCTCGGGGGCGGCACTGGCCGAGGACGGGGCGGACAGGCTGGCGGCGGCGACGACTGCTGCCGTGCCGACGGCCAGGGATGTGGGGATGCGCAGACGCACGTGGGTCCCTCCATGCAGGGCCCTCCCGCAGCACGCGCGGGGCCTCCGGTCTGGTCGGAGGCGGGCCGGTACGCACGGACCAACGAGCGGACGTGCCCCAGGTCACGCCCGCGGGGGGCCCTTCCCGGCGTCCGGCGCGGGGCGGCACCATGGGGGCATGAGCTACCAGCCGGCGGAGTCCCGCTACGACGACATGGAGTATCGCCGCGTGGGGCGCAGCGGCCTCGACCTGCCCGCGGTGAGCCTGGGACTGTGGCACAACTTCGGGGACGACGTGCCCTTCGAGCGCCAGCAGTCGATCCTGCGGACCGCCTTCGACCTCGGGGTGACGCACTTCGACCTGGCCAACAACTACGGCCCGCCGTACGGCGCCGCGGAGGAGAACTTCGGTCGGCACCTGCGCGGCGACTTCCGCGACCTGCGCGACGAGCTGGTGATCTCGAGCAAGGCCGGCTGGGACATGTGGCCGGGTCCCTACGGCCAGATCGGCGGCTCGAGGAAGTACCTCGTGTCCAGCCTCGACCAGTCGTTGCGGCGCCTGGGACTGGACTACGTCGACATCTTCTACCACCACCGCCCGGACCCCTCCACGCCGCTGGAGGAGACGATGGGGGCGCTGGACGCGATCGTGCGGTCCGGCAAGGCGCTGTACGTCGGGATCTCGTCGTACTCCCCCGAGCTCACCCGCGAGGCGTCCCGGATCCTCGCCGACCTGGGCACGCCGCTGCTGATCCACCAGCCGTCGTACTCGATGCTCAACCGCTGGGTCGAGGGCGGCCTCCTCGACACGCTTGCCGACATCGGTGCCGGCTGCATCGCGTTCTCCCCGCTGGCGCAGGGGATGCTCACCGACAAGTACCTCGACGGCGTCCCCGACGGGTCGCGGGCCAGCCAGGACAAGTCGCTCTCGACCGAGCTGCTCACCGACGACGCGGTCGGCCACATCCGGGCGCTCGACGAGGTGGCCGGCGACCGCGGCCAGTCCCTCGCGCAGATGGCGCTGGCGTGGGCGCTGCGCCACCGGGAGGTCAGCTCGGTGCTGGTCGGCGCGAGCTCCGCGGAGCAGCTGCGCAACAACGTGGCCGCGCTGGGCAACCTGGCCTTCGCCGACGACGAGCTGCGCCGGATCGACGAGCACGCCCGCGACAGCGGCATCGACCTGTGGGCCTCCGCGCGCGAGGAGGGCCCGGAGTCCTGAGCCGGTCACCCATGGCCCTTAGTGACTACGTCGAAATGACCCGTTCGGGCTACTAACCTCGCCCTGCGCCGCTCGTTGATCGTGCATCGAGGTCGGGAGGCGACATGAACGACGAGACGCGGGACGGCAGCCGGGGAGCCGGCGCACCGGCCGAGTCCACCGCGCACATGCTCTCCGAGCTGGTCGGCGTCATCTCCTCCGTCGCACTCGAGACCACCGTGTCCCAGGCCACCGCCGACCATGTGCGACTCGGGTCGGGCGGCGCCGGCCGGGACACCGCCACAGCACGCAGCCACGGGTCGGGGTCTCCCGTCCCGTGGCTGCGTGTCGGCGCCGGCTGAAGGCCAGGTGGTGGCCGTCCCCTCCCCACCCCTGACCCGGGCGGCCACCACCCTCTTCCCTGAACCGCACAGCCCCCCGAAAGGCACGAGCCGCCGGCCCCCCCACCGGCGGCTCCGTGTCGTTCAGCGCGAGGTCACCCGGAAGGTGGTCCCGAGGTCGGCGGTCGAGTCGCCGCCGACCCACACGTCGTACGTCGAGGGGTCGACCACCCAGTCCCGGACCGCGGCGTTCCAGTAGCGCAGCTGGTCCGGCCCCACCGGGAAGGCGACGGTGCGCGCCTCCCCCGCGCCGATGGTGACCCGCTCGAAGCCCTTGAGCTCGCGGACCGGACGGGACGCGGAGCCGTGCCGTTGGTGGACGTAGAGCTGCACCACCTCGTCGGCCTCCCGGTCTCCGGTGTTGGTGACCCGCACCGACACGGTCAACGACCCGTCGGGCCCGACCTCGTCCCGGTCGAGGGTGAGGTCGTCGAGCTCGAAGCGGCTGTAGCCGAGACCGTGCCCGAAGGGGAACAGCGGCGTGCTCTCCTCGTCCCAGTAGCGCTTGCCCTGGTTCTGCGGCTCGAACGAGCGCATGTGCGCGTAGATCATCGGCACCTGCCCGACGGTGCGGGGCCAGGTGAACGGGAGCTTCCCGCCGGGCGAGACGTCACCGAAGAGGAGGTGGGCGACCGCCGCGCCACCCTGGGTGCCGGGGTACCAGATGTCGAGGATCGCGGGCACGTGCTCGGCCGGCCAGCGCAGGTCGAGGGGCCGGCCGTTCATGACCAGTAGCACCACCGGAGTGCCGGTCGCCGCGACGGCCTGCACCAGCTCGAGCTGGCGGGCCGGCAGCTCCAGGGACGAGCGTGACGCCTGCTCGCCGACGTGGTTCTGCCACTCGCCGACCACCACGACGGCCACGTCGGCGTCCCGGGCCAGGTCCGCCGCCCGCCGGAGCTCGCCCTCGTCGTCGAAACCCTCCGGATCGACCGGCACGTTGTGGCCGAACACCTCGAAGATCGAGGGGAACAGCCGCTGCTGTGGTCGCACCCCGGGCGCGTGGCGCACCTCGACGCCGTCCCCGACCCGGTCCCGGATGCCGGCCAGCACCGTGACCGTCTCGTCGAGGTCGAAGTCGAAGCACCAGGGCCCGAGGGTGTCGCGCGGCGAGTCGGCCAGGGCTCCGATGACGGCGATCGAGCCGAGACCGCCCGCGTCGAGCGGCAGCAGGTCGCCCTCGTTGCGCAGCAGCACCGCCGACCGCTCCGCCGCGACGCGCGCGACCTCGCGGTGGCCCGGGTCGGCGAGCACCTCGGTGGCGCGCGCGGCGTCGACGTAGGGGTCGTCGAACAGGCCCATGCGCAGCTTGGCCTCGAGCACCCGCCCCACGCTCGCGTCCAGCGTCGCCGGGTCCACCACGCCCCGGGCCAGGCCCGCCGGGAGGTGGGCGTAGGCCGGCTCGGTCATCGCCATCTCCATGTCCAGTCCGGCGTCGATCGCCCGGGCGGCCGCGTCGGGTTGGTCGGCGGCGAAGCCGTGCGTCTCCAGGCTGCGGGCGGCGTTGGCGTCGCTCACCACGAACCCGGTGAAGCCCCAGAGGTCGCGCAGCACCTCGGTGAAGAGCCAGCGGTTGCCGGTGGCGGGGATGCCGTTGAGCGTCATGTACGCCGTCATCACGTTGCCGGCGCCCGCCTCGACGGCCGCCCGGAACGGCGGGAAGTAGGTGTTCCACAGCTCGGAGTCCGAGAGGTTCACCTCGTCGTAGTCACGCCCGCCGAGCGCGGCGCCGTACCCCGCGAAGTGCTTCGGCCCCGCGATGATCCCGTCGGGCGCGCCGAGCCGCTCTCCCTGGAAGCCACGCACCTGGGCGACCGCCACGGCAGCACCGAGGAACGGGTCCTCGCCCGCACCCTCGATGATGCGGCCCCACCGCGGGTCGCGGGCGATGTCGACCATCGGGGCGAAGGTCCAGTGGATGCCGACCGCCCGCGCCTCGCGCGCGGCGACCGCCTGGCCGCGGGCGATGGTGTCGGGGTCCCACGACGCCGCCATCGCGATCGGCACGGGCAGGATCGTGCGGAGGCCGTGGATCACGTCGAACCCGAACAGCGCCGGGATGCCGTGCCGGTTGCCGTCGACGACGAGCCGCTGCAGGCGGTTGACCTCGGTGGGGTCCGTGACGAACAGCAGCGACCCCACCTCACCGCGACCGGCCGCGGCCTCGGCCCGCGCCGCCTGCTCCGCGTTGGTCAGGTCGCCCGGCGGGTCGGGCTCGGGGACCCCGCCGAAGTAGAAGTACTGCGTCAGCTGGCCGGCCTTCTCCTCCGGGGTCATCGCGGCGACCAGCGCGTCGACCCGCGCCCGGATCGCCTGGTCGGTCAGGGGTGCGCTCTCGTCCATGGGGCCACCCTGCACCCGTTCAGGGGCCCACGACAACGGTCACGCGTGGGAGGCCTTGCCGCCCTTGCGACCCGCGTCCTTCTTCTGGGCGGTGGTCCCTCCCTGGGACGCGTCCCCGCCGGACCCGCTCGCCTGACCACCGTGCTTGGACGCGTCGGGCGAGTTCGCGATCTTGGCCGCCCTCTCCTTCGACATCCCCTTGTCCTTGAGGGCCTCGTACTGCTTCTCGTTCCTCACGTTCGACGACTTGCTGGGCATGATCGCTCCTTCGGTGCGTGACGAATCGTCGCTCGGATCGGTACCCCCGGACACGGGTGCGTATGCGCCGACGCATCGCGAGGAATCCTCTCGGCGGAGTTGGGGTACTGGGCACGAGGGGAGGGCGGACACGTCGACGAAACGAGGAGCTGCCTGTGGAACCACTGCCGGCAACGGAAGCGGCCCTGAACGAGGTCGTGGGTGACCGGGACCTGCGGTCCCTGCTGATCGAGATGGGGCGCGACGCGAAGCGGATCGTGCCCTCGTGCGTCGGCCTGAGCCTGGCCCTGCTCAAGGAGGAGCTGACGTTCACGCTGGTGGCCACGGACCTCGACATCGCCGGGGTCGACACCGCGCAGTACCTCGAGGGCGGGCCATGCGTCCGGGCCGCGGCCGACGACCGCGTCATCGAGATCGACATCGAGGACCTGTTCGACGAGGAGCGGTGGTCGCTCTACGCGCGCGCCACCGCCGCCGCCGGCATCGCGAGCAGCCTGTCCCTTCCGCTGCGCGACGAGGACGGGGGCTCGGTCATCGGAGGCATCAACCTGTACGCCGCCGAGGCCGGAGCCTTCCGGGGACACCACGAGGAGATGGCCGAGGCTCTCGGTGCCTGGGCAGGCGGGGCCGTGTCCGACGCCGACCTGCCGTTCCGCAGCCGGGAGGCCGCGGAACGGACGCCCGGCACGCTGGCCGACCTGCGCGACGTCGACGTGGCCGTCGGGATGCTGGCCGCCCGCTGGGGCGTGGCCCTCGCGGCGGCGCGCGAACGCCTGGTCAGGGCCGCCCACCAGGCCGGGTTGACGCTGCCTCAGGCCGCACGTTTGGTGACGTCGCTGCGCCGCCCCGTGGAGTGACCCGCGCGACGACCGCTGCGTGCGGAGTCACGGGGCCTCGAGCACCACGCAGCAGTTGTCCGGACTCGGCGCGAGCCGGGCGGTGTACGCCGACCCACCGAGCCCGTCGAGCAGGCCCTCGAGCAGGTTCAGGTTCATCCCGCAGACCAGCTCGGTGTGCTGCCGGGCAAGATTGTGGAACGGGCAGTTCCCCAGCCTGACGCCACCCTGCTCGACTCGGGGCTCGAAACCGTTCGCCTCCAGAACCACCAGGGGATCGTCGGTCGACGCCTCTCGGCCCATCCGGCGGCCGGTGTCCTGAGCGCGAGCCGCCACGCACTCGCGGACCGGTCGACCCGCACCGTCGGCCTCCTCGACCGCGGCCGCGAGCAGTTCACCGGCCAGCTCGTAGCGCCGTTGGGGCAGGGACACCTCCACCTGGTGGTCCGCCCTCAGATAGAGCTTCGACGGCCGCCCGGCACCGGGCCCGGTCCGCCCGGTCAACCGTCGGTGCACGACGTCCAGGAGCCCCTCGTCGACGAGTCGGTCCAGGTGGAACGCCGCCGTCGACCTGCTCAGCCCCAGAGCGGCCGAGGCCTCGTCGCGCCCGACCGGACTGCGCGTGCGCACCACGTAGTCGTACAGGCCGCGACGCGTCGGCTCGTCCAGCACGGCCACGGTCGAGATCGGATTCGGGCGATCGGCGCTCATGGGCCCCATTCTAAAGCAAACATCCATTGACGCTAGTGGCGGTGAGGTCTACCACCAGGCCTTCCTCCTGCTGCGCGCCGTGCTCACCGTGGCCCCGATCCTGTTCGGACTCGACCGGGCCTCGGGAACCGTCACGCTGGCGTACGGGTCGCGGCCGGGCCGGCGATGCCGCGGGCATGGGTGAACAGCCCGCTGTAGGCGTTCAGGGCCGGTTGTCCGCCCAGGTGCGCGTACAACACGGTGCTCTCCGGCGCGATCTCACCGCTGCCCACGAGGTCGATCAGGCCCGCCATCGACTTGCCCTCGTAGACGGGGTCGATGATGACGCCTTCCAGCTGCCCGGTCAGACGGATGGCCTCGAGCGTCGAGTCGACGGGGATCCCGTAGAGGTCGCCGGCCCAGCCCTCGAGCACGGTGATCTCCTCCTCGCACAGCTCCCTCTCGAGCCCGATCAACGCGGCGGTGCTGCGCGCGATCCGGGCGACCTGGTCGCGGGTCTCGGCGATGCGCGCGCTCGCGTCGATGCCGATGACCCGTCGCGGACGACCGCCGGCCTGCTCGGCTGCTGCGAACCCCGCGATCATCCCGGCATGGGTCGAGCCGGTCACCGAACAGACCACGATCGTGTCGAAGAAGACACCGAGCTCGCGCTCCTGCTGCTCCACCTCGAACGCCCAGTTCGCGAAGCCGAGTCCCCCCAGCCGGTGGTCGGAGGCCCCGGCCGGGATGGCGTACGGCGTGCCGCCTCGCTCCTTGACGTCCTCGATCGCCCGGGTCCAGGAGTCCTTGAAGCCGATCCCGAAACCGGCCGGGTCCAGCCGGACCTCGGCGCCCATGATCCGGCTGAGCAGGATGTTGCCCACCCGGTCGTTCACGCAGTCCGGCCAGTCGACCCAGCTCTCCTGGACCAGCACCGCCCCCATGCCGATCCTGGCCGCGACCGCGGCGACCTGGCGGGTGTGGTTGGACTGGTAGCCGCCGATGGAGACCAGCGTGTCCGCCCCCTGCGCGATGGCATCCGGGACGATGTACTCCAGCTTCCGGGTCTTGTTGCCCCCGTAGGCAAGGCCCGAGTTGCAGTCCTCACGCTTGGCCCAGATGCGGGCACCCCCGAGGTGGCTCGACAAGCGCTCCAGCGGGTGCACCGGGCTCGGTCCGAAGGTCAGCGGGTAGCGGGGGAAGTCGATGAGGGCCATCGGTCACTCCTGGTCGTCGGGTGGGTGGGATCCCGCGGCGGGCTCGCCCGGCCCCGGGTCGGTCGGAAGGGTGTGCCAGGTGTCGAACGCGACGTCCGCAGCCGCCTCGGCGTCACCGGCGGCGCACAGCCGGATCAGCTCGTCGTGGCGGGCCACCGAGCTCCTGCCGCCCAGAGAGGAGAACCGCAGCCGCTCGGCCCGCCGCAGCACGGGGGTGAACTGGTCGAGGACGGAGGCCACTGCGCGGTTCGCCGCCACCGCCACGGGGACTGCGTGCAGCTGGTCGTCGGCACACAGGGCGGCGTCGAGGTCGCCGTCCCTCAGCGCGGTTCGGAACCTCCGGTTGGCCGCCCTCATCGCCGTGAGGTCGGCGCGGGTCAGGCTCGACACGGCCTCGCGCACGACCAGCTGATGCATCGCGGCGACCACGTCGCGCGCGTCTTGCACGGCGCGGAGGTCGAGTGAGCTCACCGACGTGGAGCGTCCGGGGCGGGACTCGACCAGACCCGCCTCGGCGAGGCGCAGCAGTGCCTCCCGGACCGGGGTCCGGCTCACGCCCAACCAGTCGGCCAGCTCGAGATCACGCAGCTGCTCCCCCGGCGCCAGCGTGCCGGTGACGATCGCGTCGCGCAGCCGACGGAAGACGTCGTCGCGCAGCAGCGTCCGGTCGAGCACGGGCTCGTGGTGCGGGATCGGCATGCAATATATTGCGCACAGGCAGCGTCCAACCGTCAAGGGTCCAGCGGCCGAGCCGAGCAGGTCCGTCACCCCACGCAGAAGGCCCCCGCCAGCGAAACCGCTGGTCGGGGGCCTACATGTCCCGCGCGCCTGTAGGGATTCGAACCCCAAACCTTCTGATCCGTAGTCAGATGCTCTATCCGTTGAGCTACAGGCGCCCGTCCGTCGCGCACCGGGTGCGCGAGGACTGGTCGAGAATAGCCGACCCGGGGTGCTGGGCCGAAATCAGGCCGGCCCCTCCGCGGTCCGGGCGCGGTGCCGGAGCAGGCCGAGGGCGCCACGGGTCCGCTGCTCGATCGTCCGGGCCGCGGAGCGGGCCACGGACGGCAGCGGGACACGGAGGCCGGTCAGCCGCTCGACCAGCAGGTCCGACGAGGTCCAGTCGGGGTCGCCGTCCTGACGACGGTACGCCGCGTGGGCGGCGTCGCCGGAGTCGGCGAGCGCGGCGCGCACCGCCTCGCGACAGGCCAGCCCGGGCCCGTCCGGAGACCAGGTGCGACCGCGGTCGCAGACCATGTCGTGGCGCAGGCTGGCGACCAGGGAGGCCACCGTGCGCGCGGGCGCGGCACAGAACAGCGGTGCCGCCAGCGCCACCACGGGCACCGGCACGGACGGGGTGGGCAGCCGCACCCGCAACAGGCGCGCCTCCTGGGCCACCATGGAGAGCAGCTCCGGGTAGGCGACGACGTCGGGTCCACCGATGTCCCGCACCCCTACGGGCTCGGGGTGTTCGAGCGCGCGGGTCAACAGACCGACCACGTCACCGATGCCGATCGGCTGCACCCGCGTGGTCAGCCAGGAGGGCACCGGCTGGACCAGGAGTGACGACGCCAGCTGCCGGATGATCTCGAAGGACGTCGAGCCGGCGCCGATGACGACCCCGGCACGGAGCGACAGGGCCCGAGCCGTGCTCGCCAGCAGGATCCGCTCGACCTCCAGGCGCGACGCGAGGTGCGCGGACAGCGCCGCGTCGGCGACGTCGGGCACCAGGCCGGAGAGGTAGACCAACCGGTCCACCCCGGCCTCGTCGACGGCGTCACGCACCACCTCGGCGGCCCGGCGGTCGAGGTCGCCGAAGCCCCGGTGCTCGAGGGAGTGCACGAGATAGCACACGGCGTCGGCGCCCGCCACCGCCCGGGCGACCTGGGAGGGTGAGCGGGCGTCCATGACGAGCCACTCGACACGGTCGGACCAGGTGAAGGCGCCCGGGACCGGAGCGGAGGTGGCGGTGGCGACGACCTCGTGACCGCGGTCGAGCAGGGCGGGCACCAACCGGGAGCCGACGTACCCTCGGGCGCCGGCGACGACGATCCGCACGCGTCAGCCCCGCTCGCGCCGCGCGACGGCGTGGTTGCGGGCAGCGGACAGCGGACGGCTCGGGGTGGGCATAGAGGGACCGTACCCAGCACCCACGGGCCCATGAGGTGAGGTGCGGCACAGGCCACGACTGCTTGATCGATCCAATAGGGCCGCCCCGCGGTCAGCGGTAGCCTCCCCTCACCACATACATCGCTTCGCAATGTCGCCGGGCGATCACACATCTGACTCCACGACTGAACCGTCGATACGCTCGACGGCCGGCGGGTCACCGCGAGGGGCCCGCCGTGAAGCGCGAGAGGGAATCCGCTGGCATGACGGCAACCACACAGGCGCCCACCACCCATGAGGGCATCCTCAGCTGGGTCAACGAGATCGCCGAGCTCACCCAGCCCGACGACATCCACTGGTGCACCGGGTCCGACGAGGAGTGGGAGCAGCTGACCCGCGCCCTGGAGTCGAGCGGCACGTTCACCCGGCTGAACCCCGACATCAAGCCGAACTCCTTCCACGCGGCCTCCGACCCCACCGACGTGGCGCGTGTCGAGGACCGGACCTACATCTGCTCGGTCGACGAGTCGGACTGCGGGCCCACCAACAACTGGATGGCGCCCGACGAGATGAAGGCCATCATGCGCGACCTCTACCGGGGGTGCATGAAGGGCCGCACGATGTACGTCATCCCGTTCGTGATGGGTCACCTCGAGGCCGAGCACCCGATGTTCGGCGTGGAGATCACCGACTCCGCCTACGTCACCGTCTCGATGCGCGTGATGGCCCGCATGGGCTCCAACGTCCTGCGCCGGATGGAGGAGCTCGACGCGACGTTCGTCCCCGCCCTGCACTCGGTCGGCATGCCGCTCGAGGACGGCCAGGCGGACGTGTCCTGGCCGTGCAACGACACCAAGTACATCGTCCAGTTCCCCGAGGAGCGGATGATCTGGTCCTACGGCTCCGGGTACGGCGGCAACGCCCTGCTGGGCAAGAAGTGCTACGCCCTGCGCATCGCCAGCGTGATGGCCCGGGACGAGGGCTGGCTGGCCGAGCACATGCTGATCCTCAAGCTCACCAGCCCCGAGGGCGTCAAGAAGTACATCGCCGCGGCCTTCCCGAGCGCCTGCGGCAAGACCAACCTCGCCATGCTGGCCCCGACCATCCCGGGCTGGAAGGTCGAGACCCTGGGCGACGACATCGCGTGGATGCGCGTCGGCGAGGACGGCCGCCTGTGGGCGGTCAACCCGGAGTTCGGCTTCTTCGGCGTCGCGCCCGGCACCAACGAGCACACCAACCCCAACGCGATGAAGACCATCAACAAGGGCAATTCGGTCTTCACCAACGTCGCGCTGACGCCCGAGGGCGACATCTGGTGGGAGGGCCTGGAGAACACCCCGGCCACGGCCACCTCGTGGAAGGGCGAGGAGTGGACGCCGGACTCGGACGAGCTGAGCTCCCACGCCAACTCCCGCTACTGCACGCCGATCAAGCAGTGCGACATCCTCGCTGCCGAGTACGACGACCCGCGGGGCGTGCCGATCGACGCGATCCTCTTCGGTGGTCGCCGCAAGACCACGGTCCCGTTGGTCTTCGAGGCCCGCGACTGGACCCACGGCACCTTCCTCGGCGCGACGCTCTCCTCGGAGACCACCGCCGCCGCGGTCGGGGCGGTCGGTGTGGTGCGGCGCGACCCGATGGCGATGCTCCCGTTCATCGGCTACAACGCCGGGCACTACTTCAACCACTGGATCACGGTCGGCAAGGAGAACGACGCCGCCAAGCTGCCGAGGATCTTCTACGTCAACTGGTTCCGCCGCGACGACGAGGGCGGCTTCCTGTGGCCGGGCTTCGGCGAGAACAGCCGGGTGCTCAAGTGGGTGGTCGAGCGCATCGAGGGCCAGACCGCGGCGGTCGAGACGCCGATCGGCCACGTGCCGGCGCCGGGCACCCTCGACATCGAGGGGCTCGACATCACCCCGGAGGCGCTCGAGGCCGCGCTGGCCGTCGACCCGGAGGAGTGGAAGGCCGAGATCCCGCAGATCCAGGAGTGGTTCGAGAAGTTCGGCGACGACCTGCCGGCGGTGCTCTGGACCGAGCTGGACGGCCTCAAGGCCCGTCTGGGCGTCTGAGCGGCGCCCCACGAACCACCAGGGGGCCTGTCCGGAGCGATCCGGACAGGCCCCCTGCGGATTTCTGGCATTATTCCGAGCCCCGGACGGTGGGAGAGGGTTGACGTGGCACAGCACTACGGCGCGGACAAGCGAGAACTCTTCGAAACCCACGGAAGCCGGCTCTTCGAGGAGATCGCGGCGCGCGGCGGCGTACCCCACGACGACCCACTGATCCTCGACCACCCCGACTCCGTGGAGCTGCTGTTGGAGCTCGGCC
Source organism: uncultured Actinomycetota bacterium (assembly GCA_963767955.1). Lineage (GTDB taxonomy): Bacteria > Actinomycetota > Actinomycetes > Propionibacteriales > Nocardioidaceae > Nocardioides. Next base: position 2,856,860 of record CAVYGA010000003.1, read on the forward strand.
TGCTGCGCCGCGACGGGCCCCGCTACCGCGTGGTCGACCCGCACTCGGTGCAGGACAGCATCGTGACGCCGCTGGGCCAGCAGGGCGCCCAGCTGATCTCGGAGTCCAGCCACTGGGCCAACGCGTTCAACACCCTGGGCCAGGCCTACCGCCGCTCGCCGTCGACGCAGGGCGGCCCGGTGACCGAGCTGCGCGGCGACGAGATCGACCGCTTCCTCCAGGACATCGTCTCCGGCGCCCAGACCGAGCTGCTGACCGCGCAGCCGCAGTCCGGCCGCAAGGCGGCCGCGCTCCGGGAGGCCGCCAACCGTGACATCAGTGCGCTCCAGCGTGGACTGTCGATGCGGACGATCTACCAGCACTCGTCGCGCCGGCAGACCGCCACCCGGGAGTACGTCCGACGGGTCACCGCCGAGGGCGCCGAGGTCCGGACCCTCGACGAGTTCTTCAACCGGCTGATCGTCGTCGACCGCGAGGTGGCGATCATCCCCTCGGGCGAGGACCTCAACATCGCCCTGGCGATCCGCGACTCGGGCCTGGTGGCCTACCTCGTCGACATCTTCGAGCGCTTCTGGGACCGGGGGCGACCGTTCACCAACCGCGAGACCAGCACGATGAACAGCATCGCCCAGGAGCAGCGCGCGATGGCGATCCGGATGCTCATCGAAGGCCACGCCGACGCGACCTGCGCCAAACGGCTGGGGGTCAGCCCACGGACGTACGCCGGCTACGTGGCGGATCTCAAGGACGAGTTCGAGGCCCAGACGAGGTTCCAGCTGGGCTATCGGATGGGCCAGGAGGAGGCGAAGCCGAGGCGCGCCCGCAAGTAGCCGAACACCGCTCACCGGACAAATGACAACGAGGGCAGCGGATGGATCCGCTGCCCTCGCTCTGAGACGGGCCGGGGGGATTGGCTCTGGGACCAGATATGTGGGGGGGTTGGTTTGGTCCTCGTCTCAGGATCTGGGGGTACCTCAGGGAATCGCACTCACGATGGGGATCGCGACGCGTCCCCAGCTGGTGTCGGCCTGCGCCGAGACCGGGGCTGCCATGGCGACGACTCCCCAGGTGAGACCCGCGGCCACCGTCGCCGCTACGAACCTCGTGATGAGCTTGGCCATGGTCGTCTTCTCCACTCTGCTCTTCCGGGGGATCCAGTCGACCGTCCCGGTCGCTGTTCATCCAGTGTGGGGGACGCGTCTGGGTACACACCACATAATCGGACTGCACAAATGCGCTTTGCACAAACCTGCAAAAGTCGGGGGCGTCGACAACTCCCCGCCGGGATCCCGGCGGGGAGCTGCGCGGCGCTGGCGGAGGCGGAGGGATTTGAACCCTCGATGGGGTTGTAGCCCCAAACCCGCTTAGCAGGCGGGCGCCATAGACCGGACTAGGCGACGCCTCCAGGATGCGCGCAGACAGGCTACCCGGCCCGGCGGCGGGCCGCGGAATCGGGGATCAGCGGGCGCCCGTACCGCGCCCGTCGAGGTGCCCGCGGAGCTGCTGCACAAATCTGTCGGGATCACCCGCGAGGACGTCGACGGGGATCGTCGTGGTCCGCCCGTCACGCAGCCGCAGCACCACGCACGGGGCACCCACGACGGTCGTGGTGAGCGCGTCCTCGACGTCGGTCCAGGGGGCCCGATCGACGCCGGCGCCGCGCACGAACCGGACCCGGTAGCCCACCTCGTCCAGGCGCACGACGTACGACCGCCGAAGGAACCAGCCGGTGGCGAAGACCCCGACGACGCAGGCGACGACCGTCCCGGAGAGCAGCAGCACGGGCGCGGAGAGGAGCACGACCACCGCGGTGGCGAGGAAGACGAGCAGTCCGAAGCCCGCCAGCACGGCCCCCAGCATCCGGGCGGCCAGCAGCGGGGGGAGTCGATAGTCGGACGGCACGGGTCCATTCTCTCAAGTGGCCCGAACGGGCCATGCGCAGGGCTTGTGTGGTCGCGTGGCGCAGGTCACACTCGAACTCCCCGAGCATCGGAGCGCGCCGATGACCGAACTCCAGATCGCCCTCCACCATCTGGCCCAGGCCGTCGATGCCCCACGCGTCCCGGGCACCCCCCTCGGCAACTGGCGCTGGACCGTCCGCCAGCGGATGACCGCGGTCCGCGAAGGGCTGGCCCGGGAGACCGCGGGAGGCCACGACGGCTGGCTGGCGGCCCGCGAGACCACCGTGCTGCGCGACCGCAACGCGCTGATCACCCGGCTGTCGGTGCTCGGCCAGGCCGTGCTCGAGTCTCCCGAGGTGGAGCAGGTGCGGGCCGACCTCAAGCGGCTGCTCACCGACATCCAGCACTACCGCCAGAAGGTGCACGACCTGGCCTACGACGCGGTGGAGATCGAGCTCGGCGGCTCGGAGTAGGTCCCCGTAGACTGCTCCCGCGTCCTCTCACCAGGACGCTCGGAGGGGTGCCGGAGCGGCCGATCGGAACCGCCTTGAAAGCGGTCGCTGGCAGAGATGTCAGCCGCGGGTTCGAATCCCGCCCCCTCTGCCAGGTCAGCCAGGAGCTAGAGCAACGGCTGGAGGCGCGCGGGCTCGGGCCTGATCGCGCTGGCCTCCTCCTCGCGCCGGGCCCGGCGCCCGCGCGGCCCGGTGAACAGCAGGTCGACGCGGATCAGGACGTAGCCCAGCAGCAGCCCGGGCAGCAGTGAGTAGACGATGATCAGGCCCGCCTCGAGCCAGCCGGTCCCGGGGTTCACCAGGATCCCCGCCACCGACACCGTGGCCGCGGTGCCGAACGCACACACCCACCAACCCTGCCGCCGCCGGGCGCGCATGTGGGTGCCCCAGACCAACGCGGGAACGCCGACCAGCACCTGGATCGGCCGCGGCACGGCACCGGCGCTCCGGCGGAACCAGCGCACCGAGTCGTAGATCTGGTCGATCACGCCCTGGGATCCGTAGCTCCGCAGCAGCTCGGCGTACACGAGCGTCACCGCGAGGCTGGAGCTGCCGACCAGCAGCACCACCAGGCCGCGTCGACCGAGACCGTGCAGGCCGGCCCCGAGTCGGTAGACCAGCGCGATCGCCAGCAGGAACGCCAGTGCCAGCGTGAGGTAGTCGAAGCGCTCCAGCGAGACCACCGGCCGGAAGCCGATCACCGCGAGGCCGCCGAGCGCGGCGATCACCAGCGCCACCAGTGTCTCGCGCACCGCGCCCCGGAACCGCACCGCGGGCACCGTCGCCATCACGCCGAGCACCCCGGCGCTCACCGCGGTCAGCACGGCGGCACCGCCACGCAGCGAGGGACTGTCGGTCAGCACCGCCGCGACGCCGAGGCCCAACGCGAGCGCGCCGAAGACGACGGGCCGGCCACCGGTCCGGGCGGCGAGCGCGACGGTGAGGGCGGTGGACAGTACGACCGCCGAGACCTGGTCGAGCCACGACGGGCCGATCTCGAGGACGGCGGCCACCACGGCGGCGAGGCCGACCAGCACGGCGACCGCGCCGGCGGTGAACAACCAGCGCAGGCCCCTGGGAGGGTCGCTGACCGGGCCGGACGCCTCGGTGCCGGCGATCTCTCTGGAGGGCTCGACGACGCGTTCCCCGGTGGGGTCGAGGGGGGCGGGATCAGGGACGGGCGGGGCCGCCTCGGCGTGGCTCCCGGCCGGTTCCGGTGCCGCTGCCCGCTTCACGGCCCGTCGGGACGGCGGTCGCTGGGCGACGCGCTTGCCGGGGCTGCGGGGGTGGGACACGCGGAGAGGCTATCCGGACCGGTGTCGGCGGTTGGCGAGCGAGGGGTTGGTCGACCGGGCCTCGGTCAGCACCGACCTGGTGAGGAGTGCGGTGTGCAGACCGGGCTCGGGCCCGGCATCGACCAGGAGCGCCCCGTGCGGGTCGCTGACCAGCGAGTGACCGGTGTAGCGGGGAGCCGCCTGGCCGACCGCGACGACGTACGCCGTGTTCTCGATGGCCCGGGCCCGCACCAGCGTGCGCCAGTGGTCGACCTTGCGCGCGTGCTCGTCCTCGTCGCGCCCGGGGACCCAGGCGGCAGGCACCACCAGGACGTCGGCGCCGGCGTCGACCAGCGCCCTCGCCAGCTCGGGGAAGCGCAGGTCGTAGCAGGTCATCAGCCCGATGCCGAAGCCGTTCACCGTGACCACGGTGGGCTCCCAGGCTCCGGCCGTGAGCCGGTCGGACTCGCGGTAGCCGAAGGAGTCGTAGAGGTGGATCTTGCGGTACGCCGCCTCGGCCCGGCCGCGGACCACCAGTGTGTTGAACGGTCGGTCCGGGTCGGGGGCGCTCTCGAACATCCCCGCGACCACGGTGCCGGTGCGCCCCGCCAGGTCGGCCACGGCCTTCGCGAACGGACCGTCCAGCGGTTCGGCGTACGCCGAGATGTCGTCGCCAGGAGCCCCGAAGTCGCGGGCGAAGGCCTCGGGCAGCACGGTGAGGTCGGCGTCGACGTCGAGATCGGCGAGGGCGGCGCGGTTCTCGGCGGGGTCGAGCGACGACGCGCGCTGCACCAGCGCCACACGGAGCTCCTCGGCCATCCCTCCAGCCTGCCACGCCACCGCCCTCTGGGACACTGGCGGGATGAACCGGTCCCCGCTCGCGCTCGGCGCGATCGTCCTCGCGGGCGGCACCGCGGCCCGGATGGGCGGTGCCGACAAGGCGTCGATCGAGCTGCACGGCCGCACGCTGCTGGACTGGGCGCTCGACGCGGTCGTGGACGCCGGGGAGGTCGTGGTGCTCGGCGACTGGGTACGCACCGAGCGACCGGTGACGTTCACCCGTGAGGACCCGGCCCAGGGGGGACCGGCCGCCGGCCTGCTCGCCGGGCTCGACGCGTTCGCCCGACCCCCGGCCTGGCTGGTGGTGCTGGCCGTGGACATGCCGAGGGTCGCGATCGAGACGGTGGGTCGGCTCCGGGCCGCCGCGGAGGGCCATGACGGCGCGATGCTCTGCGCTGCCGACGGCCGTCGGCAGCTGGCGTTCGTGGTCGACGCGGCCCGGTTGCGCGCCGTACGACCGCCGTACGACCAGGAGCACGGGCTGCCCCTGCACCGCCTGCTGGCGCCGCTGGACCTGGTCGACGTACCGGCCCGTGGCGACGAGGCCCGCGACGTCGACGGCTGGGCAGATCTGCGGGACCTGCGCCGGACCTGACCTGACCGGCGCGCTCGGGGGAGCGCCGAAGTCGCCGCAGGACTTGCCAGAGCGGCCCACTCGTATGACTGTGGGTGTTGTGAATCTCCACGACTGGATCGACGAGCTGTGCGACGTGCTCGACATCGAGACGGAGGTCGACGAGGCCCTGGTCCTGGACCTCGCCCGGGACGCCGCCCACAATGTCGAGCGTCGCGCGGCGCCCATCACGACGTACCTGCTCGGCTACGCGGCTGCCGCCCAGGCGGCCAACCCGCTCAAGATCGAGCAGCTGGCCGGCGCGGCCTCCCAGTTCGCCCTGGCGTGGGACCGACCGCCGGACGCCGTCGACCCCGAGGTGGCCGAGGTCGAGGTGGAGATCCCCGACGACCACCTCGTCGACCACACCGGCGACCGCTACGACGCCTGACCACCGCCCCTCCTCCCCCGCCGAGGTGTGACTTCTTGCGGGCCGAGATGTGACTTCTTGCGGGCCGAGGTGTGCCTTCTTGCGCTGGCTAGGGTGACGGCATGCGTGCCGTCATCGTGTCCGAGCCCGGGGGCCCCGACGCCCTGACCGTCGCCGACCTGCCCGACCCGGAACCCGGTGCCGGCGAGGTGCTGGTCCGCGTGGCCGCCACCGCCGTCAACCGCGCCGACACCCTGCAGCGGCAGGGCTTCTACCAGCCACCGCCGGGCACGTCCGCCGTCCTGGGTCTGGAGTGCAGCGGCACCGTCGCCGCACTCGGCGAGGGTGTCACCGGGTGGTCGGTCGGCGACGAGGTCTGTGCCCTCCTCTCCGGCGGCGGGTACGCCGAGCTGGTGGCGGTCCCGGCCGGCCAGCTGATGCCGGTCCCCGACGGGATCGACCTCGTCGCCGCCGCATCCATTCCCGAGGTCGCCTGCACGGTGTGGTCCAACGTGTTCCTGATCGCCGGTCTGCAGCCGGGTGAGCGGTTCCTGGTCCACGGCGGCTCGGGCGGCATCGGCACCTTCGCGATCCAGCTCGCCAGCGCCATGTCGGCGCAGGTCTTCACCACCGCCGGCAGCGCCGAGAAGCTCGCCGTGTGCGCCGACCTCGGTGCCGACGTGACCATCAACTACCGCGACGAGGACTTCGTCGAGGTGCTCAGCGCGGCCGGTGGTGCCGACGTGATCCTCGACAACATGGGCGCGAAGTACCTCGGTCGCAACGTCGACGCCCTGGCCACCGAGGGCCGCCTGGTCGTGATCGGCATGCAGGGCGGCGCCAAGGGCGAGCTCGACCTCGGCACGCTGCTGCGCAAGCGCGGCGCCGTCATCGCCACCGCGCTGCGCTCCCGACCGGCGGAGGAGAAGGCGACGATCGTCGCCTCGGTGGTCGAGCACGTGTGGCCGCTGGTCGCCGACGGCCAGGTACGCCCCGTGGTCCACACCACGATGCCGCTCGAGCGCGTTGCCGACGCCCACCGGCTGATGGAGGAGAGCAGCCACATCGGCAAGATCGTGCTCACCCCCTGACCTCTAGGCTGAGGGAATGAGCGAGAAGCCTGCCGAGGAGCACATCGTCATCGTCGGTCCCGACGGCCAGCCCGTCGGCACCGTGCCCACCAGCGCGCTCGCCGCCGCGCAGCAGCAGGCGGAGGCGGCCGGCGAGGACGAGGAACGGCACATCTCCGAGCTGGTGGAGCAGCCGGCGAAGGTGATGCGGATCGGGAGCATGATCCGCCAGCTCCTCGAGGAGGTGAAGTCGGCGCCCCTCGACGAGGCGAGCCGTCAACGCCTCAAGGAGATCCACCAGGCGTCGATCAAGGAGCTCGAGGCCGGTCTGGCTCCGGAGCTGGTCGAGGAGCTCGAGCGGCTGTCGCTCCCGTTCACCGAAGGTACGCCGAGCGAGAGCGAGCTGCGGATCGCCCAGGCCCAGCTGGTCGGCTGGCTCGAGGGCCTCTTCCACGGCATCCAGACCGCGATCTATGCCCAGCAGATGGCCGCCCGAGCGCAGCTCGAGCAGATGCGCCGGGCGCTGCCGCCGGGTCTCACCGAGGCGATGGGGCCGGACGGGGCACCGCAGCCGGGCGAGGCCGGGCCGGGGACGCCCGGCCATCCCGGCGGGCCCTCGGGCGGCATGTACCTCTGACGCAGCGCAACAACGCACGGTGCGGGCGCAAGAACTCACACCTCGGCACGCAAGAACTCACACTTCGGCGGGGGAGGGTCAGGGGGCCCGGCGCCGCCGGGCGGCGGCAGCGGCAACGACCGCGGCGCCGGCCGCGGCGGCCGCGGTCAACCCGACCAGTCCCCAGGCCCACCCGGGCAGGCTGTCCTCGAACGGGCCGCCGGTGTCCTCGGCGCGGTCACCGCTCGAGTCGGGCGAGGCCGAGGCGCTCCCCTGGGGGCTGGGCTCCGACGCAGCCGAGGTGGTGTCGCCCTCGGACGCGCTCGGCGCGACCGGCGCCCCGATGACGCGCTCCAGCCGTCGGGTGAGGTCCGGGTCGAGGGTCGCCGTACCGCTGCACAGGTCCGAGCGGACCTCCGTCCCGGTGCCGCGGGTGAACCACACGACCGGTCTGCCGGCGGGGATGCCTTCGAGGCCGCAGGTCGCCGAGGCGTATGGCGCCCGCACCACCATCTCCTCCGAGACCTGCCCGAGATAGACCTCCCGGACGGCGACGCGGAACGTGATCCGGCCACCGTCCCTGACCCGCTCGGACCGGGGGAACGACCCGACGAAGACCGCGTCGGCGGCGTCCGCCTGCCGCGACACGTCGCCGACGGCGCACCGGCAGGCATGCGCCGGCGACGCGCCCAGCAGCACCAGCGAGGCGACCGCCAGCAGCAGCGCGGTGGCGAGCCGGGGGATCATCGCTTCCTCAGGACCCTGCCGGCCGGCGACCGAGCACCTGCGCGAGCAGCAGGGTCAGCAGCCCGAGCGCCACCAGGATGCCGCCGGGCAGCGCGAGCGCCGCGAACGACATCGGCGCACCGCTGTCGAGGACGACCATCTCCAGCGGCGGTTCCTCGGCGGCCGGTGCCGGGGCGACCGGCTTGCTGCCCCGCCCGAGCTCGTCGACGACCGCCGCCCGGACGCCGCCGGTCAGGGGCCGGGTGCCCTCGAAGCTGCGGGTCCGGAACCGGTCTCCGCTGCCGTCGCGGGCGACGAACATCACCGCGTCGCCGCGGGCGATGCCGGTCAGCCCGCAGTCATCCTCGGTGCGCGGTGTGATCACCATGACCTCCTCGTCGACCCGGCCCTGGTAGGCCCGGTCGACGGTCACGGCGAACGTCGTCTGGTCACCGGCGCTGGTCACCTTGCTGACGGTGCCGCTGAAGACGAACACGGCGCTCTGCAGCGCCCTCGCCACCGGGGGAACCGGGCGCTCGCACGCCTGGGCCGGCGTCCCGCTGAACAGGACGCAGCCGAGCGCGACCAGTACCAGCACCATCACGCGGCGCATGCGGAACCTCCAGGTGTCGATCGAGATGCAGCCCTCAGGGTCTCAGGCTAGGACGCCGCACGCACGCCGGGGGTTCCCGGCCGCCGGGAACCCGGGGCGGGCCGGATCCGAGGTCAGAGACCGAAGACCCGCTCGAGGACCACCGCGACGCCGTCGTCGTCGTGCGAGGGGGCCACGTGGTCGGCCGCGGCGCGCACGTCCGGGTGAGCCCCGGCCATGGCATAGGAGGTGCCGGCCCAGGTGAGCATGGGCAGGTCGTTGGGCATGTCACCGAAGGCGATCACGTCCTCGGCCCCGACGCCGAGGTCCGTGGCCAGCCCGACCAGCGCGCTGCCCTTGGTGACTCCCGGCGCGCTGATCTCCATCAGGCCGTCGAGCGTCCAGGTCGGGACCGCCCGGGCGCCCACGGCGGCGATCACCGCCTCCCGGAACCGCACCGGGTCCATGCCGGCGTGCCGGACCAGCACCTTGACCGCGGGATCGGTCCAGAGCCCCGCCAGCGGGCCGGTCGGGCTGCCCGGTGGCACCGGGTGCTGGCTGTCGTCGTACGTCGGGTCGCAGCGGATGCCGGTGACGGTCTCGATCGCGATCGAGGCGCCGGGGACGCCGGCATAGATCGCGGCCGCCAGCGCCAGGCCGTCCTCGCGCCCGATGCCGCGCAGGTCCCGCACCGAGCGCGCCGCCACGTCGAAGACGATGCCACCGTTGGAGACGATCCCGAGACCGTGCGCGCCGACCAGCGGCCAGAGGTCGTCCATCCACCGCAACGGACGGGCGGTGACGAAGACCACCGGCACGCCGCGGTCCTCCAGCCTCGCGAGGACGGCGCGGGTCCGGTCGCCGACCGACCCGTCCGCGCGCAGCAGGGTGCCGTCCAGGTCGGTCGCGACCAGTCGCGGCGTGCTCACGGGCCTTCCCGCAGGGTGAGGGTGACCGCGACCGGGTCCCCGGGCTCGAGGTCCTCGGCACGGCGTACGGCGCGCTTCATCGGCAGCACGTAGCACCCGGACCGCTTGTCGGGGAACACGCTCGTCTCCCACGAGGTGGCGCCCACGCGCACCGCGACCCGGACCGACCCGAAGCCGCGCGGCGGCTCGACCAGGGTCTCGCGGATCTGCTCGCTCACCTCGCCGGGCACCGTCACGAAGTGCCAGGAGTCGGCGCCGTCCCCGCGCTCGTCCGCCCAGCGCCACAGCTGCCCGGTGAAGTCGTACGTCGCCACGGCCGCGCCACCGTCACGGCTCGGGGAACCAGAGCGACAGCTCGACGGCGGCACCGTCCTCGTCGACGGTCGACGTGGTCGCGTCGGCGGCTTCGTGCACCTCGGGCACCGCCTGGCCCATGGCCACGCCGCGGCCGGCCCAGCGCAGCATCTCGAGGTCGTTGCGTCCGTCACCGATCGCCACGGTGTCCTCGGCGCTGACGCCGACGGCGTCGGCGACGTGCTGGAGGCCCGAGGCCTTGGAGACGCCGACCGGTGCCAGGTCCAGCCACGCGGTCCAGCCGACGACGTAGTCGGTGCCCTGCAGCCCGAGCCGGGCGGCGAGCTCGATGAAGTCGTCGACGGTGGCCTCGGGGTCGCGGATGATCACCCGGCTCACGGGTCCGGCGACCAGGTCCTCGACGTCGGTGATGATCATGTCGCCGGACAGCTCGCCGGTCGGGAAGTGCCGGTTGACCCGGTAGCCGACACCGCGCTCCTCGACGGCCACCAGCGCCCGTGGGTGGTGCTCGAGCACCGCGGCCACCGCGGCCCGCGCGTCGAAGGTCTCCTCGTGGACGACCTCGAGCGGCGGGTAGCGGAAGATCACCGCCCCGTTGGAGGCGACCACCCACAGCCGGTCGCGCTCCTCGCCGTGCAGGTCGAGCAGGTCGGCGATCCGGGTCATGCCGTGCGGCGACCGTCCGCTGGCGAGCACGATGTGGGCGCCCTCGGCGAGCGCGCGGTGCACCGCCGCGTGCACGGGCGCGCTGATCTCCTCGTGCGTGGTGCCGCCGCCGTCGACCCAGCGGAGCAGGGTGCCGTCGATGTCCAGGGCGACCAGGCGCGGCCGCCAGCCGGTCTTGAGACGGGCTCGTCCCTCTCCCGTCTCAACCACCGCTGTGACCCACGGGCTCGAGCACGTCACGGTCCTGGAGGTAGGGGCGCAGCGCCTCGGGCACCCGCACCGAGCCGTCCCGCTGCTGGTGGGTCTCGAGGATCGCCACGATGGTGCGCGGGATGGCGACGAGCGTGCCGTTGAGGGTCGCCAGCGGCTTGATGCCGCCCTGCTCCGCCGGGAACCGGCCGCGGATGTCGAGGCGGCGGGCCTGGAAGTCGGTGCAGTTCGAGGTCGAGGTCAGCTCGCGGTAGCGGCCCTGGGTCGGCACCCACGCCTCGCAGTCGAACTTGCGCTGGGCCGACAGGCCCAGGTCGCCCGCCGCGGTGTCGATCACGCGATAGGCCAGCTCGAGCTTGTCGAGCCACTCCTTCTCCCAGCCCAGCAGTCGCTGGTGCTCGGCGAAGGACTCCTCGACCGTCGTGTAGGTGAACATCTCGACCTTGTCGAACCAGTGGACCCGGATGATGCCCCGGGTGTCCTTGCCGTGCGAGCCCGCCTCCTTGCGGAAGCAGGGGCTGAACGCGGCGTAGCGCAGCGGCAACGAGTCGACGTCGATGATCTCGTCGGAGTGGTACGCCGCGAGCGGGACCTCCGAGGTGCCGACCAGGTAGGTGTCCTGACCCTCGATGCGGTAGACGTCGTCGGCGGCCTGGCCGAGGAAGCCGGTGCCCTCCATCGCCCGCGGCTTGACCAGCGACGGCGGGATCATCGTCGTGAAACCCGACCCACGGGCCTGGTCCATCGCCATGTTGACCAGCGCGAACTCGAGGTCGGCGCCCGCCCCGGTGAGGTAGTAGAACCGCGCACCGGAGACCTTGGCACCCCGCTCGACGTCGATGGCGCCGAGCATCCGGCCCAGTTCGAGGTGGTCGCGCGGCTCGAAGCCCTCGGCCGCGAAGTCACGCGGCGTCCCGACGTGCTCGATGACGGTGTAGTCGTCCTCACCGCCGGCGGGCGCCTCGTCGGCGGCCAGGTTGGGGATCTCGAGCAGTGCCTGTCGCCACTCGTCCTCGGCGGCGGCCTGCGTCGCCTCGGCGGTCTTGACGTCGGCGGACAGGGTCTTGGTGCGGGCCAGCAGCTGCGCCTTCTCGTCGCCCTGCGCCTGCGGGATCAGCTTGCCGAGCTGCTTCTGCTCGCCACGCTTGGCCTCGAAGTCGACGATCGCGGCCCGGCGGGCCTCGTCGGCGGAGAGGGCCCGGTCCACGACGTCGTCGGCGAGGCCGCGCTTGGCCTGGGCGGCGCGCACGCGATCGGGGTCGTCGCGCAGGATGCGTGGGTCGATCATCGCGGGGTCCCCGCTGAGAGGGGGGCGCAGCGAGTCTCCCGGTCGGGTGGCGTCATGGCACGAAGGTTATCTGCCGCCACCCCCGCGGGTCGCAGGAGATGGGGCGGTCCTCCGCAGAGGTGGGTCAGGCGACGGTGGGCAGCACCCAGGTCAGCGTCTGGGTGTCCTTCGGGACGTCGGCGCCCGAGGCTCCGGCGTCGGTCCAGCCGGACTCCCCGTCCGCCTGCTGGAGGAGCACGACCCGGTCTCCGACCTGGCAGCCGGTCCAGGACGTACCGCTGGCGTCGCGGACGGTCCGGGCCAGCGTGGTCCGGCCGGGGCAGCCGCTCCGGTCGGTCCGGACCGGCGTGGCACCGCCGGCGGTGTAGACGCCGCCCTTCTGGATCTCGTAGGTCCGCTTGTCACGCGACAGCGGCATCCCGTCGGCGCTGTCGAAGTACGGCGCCAGCTCGGAGCCCCGGCCCGCCTCGACGGCGTCCAGCTCGGTCGCCGCGGCCTCGGCCACCACCCACTCGAAGAGCCGGCCGGAGCGATCGAGGATCCGGAGGAGACCGGCCTCCTCCGGGTCGAAGGCCCAGCCGATCGGGTGGAGGTCGTCCGCGCCGGTGATCTCACGGAGGTCGATCGAGCGCGCCGCACCACCGTCGAGGGCGTAGAGCCTGGTGGTGCCGGTGCGCTCCTCCTTCATCGAGGCGGCGTTGGCGCGGACCGCGAGGGTCCGGCCGGCGTCGACGACGAGGTAGGGGTTCGGTTCGTAGTCCATCGGCGGACCGGCGATCTCGGTGACGTCGGTGGCACCCGAGGCAGGGTCGAAGCGGACGTAGGCGACGGCGTCGGCGACCTCGTCGTCCCCGGTCTCGAACCGGGCCACCCAGGGCCGGTCCGCGGCGAAGGGCTCGCCCCCGCCGGAGGTCGGCGTGGTCGCGCCGGTCGTCGCGTCGGCGCGCGGGGTGCCCCCGGCGTCGTCCGGGTTGTCGGAGGCCTGGTCGCCACACCCGGCCAGCGGCGCCGCGAGCAGCAGCACCGCGGCGGGCATCAGCCGGGTGAGGCCCCCCGAGGAGCCTCGGGTGGGGCGTCGGACTGCGGTGGGTCGGATGGTCATGTCGCACCCCTCGTGCCCGGTGCTGTTCCCGGGCTGGCTGCCATTATCGGGTCTCGGGACGGTCAACGGCATACTTTGCCGCAACCAAAGCCGACCCGACGCGAACGGAGCACCGTGATCGACCGACCACGTGCATGGAATCTCGGCATCAGCGCCGCCTGCTTCGCGTTCTTCGCGGTCGTCGCCACGTTGGTCACCCAGAGGTGGCAGCCGCTGGTCAGGTTCGACGACGAGGGCAAGCCGGCCCGGACCTGGGCCGTCGGCCACGACGAGCTGGTGGCGGCGCTGCGGGTCGTCGAGCACGGCCTCGGCACCATCGCGATCACTGTGCTGACCGTGCTGGTCTCGGTGCTGCTGCTGGTGCGCGGCCAGCGACGGGCGGCGTTCTTCACCGCCGGGGTGATGATCGCGAACGGGGTGGCCACCACCTTCTTCAAGCAGACGCTGGGCCGGGACCGTCCGCTGTGGCAGGACCCGACCGGCGTCGTCGAGAACCACAGCTTTCCCAGCGGGCACACCACGTCGGTGACCGCGTTCGCCGGGGTGATGATCGTGCTGGCGGTCCTGTTCGTACGCCGTCGCAACCTGCGGATCGCGAGCGTCGTCGCGATGGTGGCTGTGGCAGCGATCGTGGGACTCGACCGGATCCTGCTGGGTCGACACTTCCCGAGCGACGTGCTCGGCGGTGCCGCGATGGCGGCCGGCGTGGTGTTCCTCGCGCTGGCGCTCTATCCGCCGGCACCGCGCGGCCACGCGGTCGCGGCCGAGCCCCTGGTCACCAGCGTGCCGGCCTCCACCCGCGACCTGCACGTCGTGCTCAACCCGGTCAAGGTCGAGGACGTCGGCCAGTTCCGCGCGATCGTGGGCGCCATGGCCGCGGAGGCGGGGTGGTCGGCGCCGACCTGGCACTACACCTCCGTCGAGGACCCCGGCACCGGCCAGGCAGCGGCCGCGTCCGTCGCGGGGGCCGACCTGGTGATGGTCTGCGGTGGCGACGGCACCGTGCGCGAGGTCTGTGCCGAGCTGGCGGGCACGGGGATCCCGGTCGGCATCATCCCGGCCGGCACCGGCAACCTGCTGGCCCGCAACCTCACGATCCCGCTCTACCTGCGCTCGGCCATCGACGTCTGCCTCAACGGCCAGGACCGGGCCATCGACATGGTCGACGTGTCCGGAGACGGGCTGGAGAGCACCCACTTCATGGTGATGGCCGGGATGGGCTTCGACGCGGCGATCATGGAGGGCGTCAATGAGGACCTCAAGCGCCGGGTGGGCTGGGTGGCGTACGTGCTGTCGGGGCTCAAGTCCCTGATGTTCCCGGCCGGACGGTTCGAGATCTCCGTCGACGGCGGGGAGTTCACCCGGCACCGGGCGCGCACCGTCGTCGTCGGCAACGTCGGCTTCCTGCAGGCCGGCCTGCCGCTGCTCCCGGACGCCACGATCGACGACGGGATGGTCGACGTCGTGGTGCTGCACCCGCGCAACTTCTTCTCGTGGATCCCGCTGGCCTGGCGGGTGCTGCTCAAGCTCAAGCACACCGACGACTTGGTCAACCGGATGACCGGCCGCACGGTGGTCATCCGGGCCGCCGCGGACACTCCCCGCCAGCTCGACGGCGACTCGGTCGGGCCGGGGCGTGAGCTCACGATGGAGTGCGTTCACGGGCGGCTGCTGGTGCGGGTCCCCCGCTAGGTGTCCCCGCGGTCAGGTGCAGCTAGGGGCGTGCGTGGGTGATGGCCTCCAGCTCCTCGGGTGAGAGCTGCTGCTCGCACGCCCATCCGGAGATGCTCTTCGCGTAGGTGCGGGCCTCGCTGCGCCCGTGGATCGAGGTCAGCACCACCCCGTGCCCGGAGTCGTCGAGCAGCGCGAGGGACCACGACAGGTGACCGCCCATGTCGCCGAACGCGTCGTACCTCACGACGCTCAGGTGCCGCAGCGCGTCACGGGCCTCACGGCGCAGCGCCGCGACCTCCTGCCGGAGCCCGTGGACGTCCTCGGGCAGTGCGTCCTCCCCGTCGCCGGTGCGACGCTGCGTGGCCTGCCGGGTCTGCAGGGACAGGGCGAGCGCGACGAGGGCCACCGCGAGGGCGAGCCAGATGAGGGAGTCCACGGGCACGAGGGTAGTGATCGGCCCCCGGTCACCCCCGGACCGCGCGCCCGCGCCGTGGGAAAATGTCCCCGTGACCCCCGACCCCAGCCGACGCATCGCCTATCAGGGCGAGCCAGGAGCCAACTCCCACCTGGTGTGCAAGCAGCACTACCCCGACTGGGAGGCGGTCGCCTGCGCGTCGTTCGAGGACGTCTTCGCCGCCGTCGACACCGGTGAGGCCGACCTCGCAATGATCCCGATCGACAACTCGCTGGCCGGACGGGTGGCCGACATCCACCACTTCCTGCCGACCTCCGAGCTGCACATCATCGCCGAGCACTTCCTGCGGATCGAGTTCGCGCTGATGGCGGTGCCCGGCGCCACCACCGACACCATCAAGACCGTGCACAGTCACGTGCACGCCCTCGGGCAGTGCCGCAAGGTGATCCGCGAGCTCGGCCTGACTCCCCTGGTGTCGGGCGACACCGCCGGTGCCGCCCGCGAGGTGGCCGACGCCCAGGACCCGACCCAGGCCGCGCTGGCACCGCCGCTCGCCGCCGAGATCTACGGGCTGGAGGTCCTGCGCGACGAGGTAGAGGACGAGGACCACAACACCACCCGCTTCGTGGTCCTCTCGGGCGACTCCCTGCAGGCGGACGCCGACGGCGGGCCGGTGGTGACCACCTTCATCTTCAACGTCCGCAACCTGCCGGCCTCGCTCTACAAGGCACTCGGCGGCTTCGCGACCAACGGCGTCAACATGACCAAGCTGGAGAGCTACATGGTGGGCGGGGAGTTCACCGCCACGCAGTTCCTGGCCGAGGTCGACGGGCATCCCGAGCACCCGCCGGTACGGCGGGCGCTCGAGGAGCTCGCCTTCTTCACCACCGACGTGAAGGTGCTCGGCGTCTACGCCGCCGACCCGTTCCGGTCCGGTGGGCCCCCACGGCTAGGTTGACCCTGTGCACGAGCAGGACGACCGGACCGCGGACCTGGGCTTCGCCCGGGTGGACCTCGACCGCGCGGAGCGGACCGGGGACGCCGAGGTGGTCTACGGAGCCGGCAAGACGCCCGCCCAGCTGGTGGCGATCCTCTCGGCGCTGCACGCGAGGCACCCGGACCGCGCGGTGCTGGCGACGCGGCTCCCGGACGAGGCGGTCACCGCGGTCGGCGACCTCGACGGTGCCCGGCTCCACCTGAGCGCGCGGGCCGTCACGCTCGGTCCGCTGCCCGAGCCGCGGGGCTCCGTGGTGGTGGTCAGCGCCGGGACCTCCGACGGCCCGGTCGCCGCCGAGGCAGCGCTCACCGCCCGCGTCCACGGCGCGGGGGTCGAGGAGATCCACGACGTCGGGGTCGCCGGGCTGCACCGGCTGCTCGACGTCCGCGACCGCCTCGCCGCTGCCGACTGCCTCGTCGTGGTGGCCGGCATGGAGGGTGCGCTGCCCTCGGTGGTGGGTGGGCTGACCGGGGTGCCGCTGGTGGCGGTGCCGACCTCCGTGGGGTACGGCGCGTCGCTCGGCGGCATCGCCGCCCTGCTGGCGATGCTGAACTCCTGTGCCCCCGGCGTGACCGTCGTGAACATCGACAACGGCTACGGCGCGGGAGTGTTCGCCGCCCGGGTCGCGCGGAACGCCGCGCCCCGGGACCGGGCATGAGCGACGCCACCACGCTCTGGGTCGATGCCTCCTCCGGCGCCAGCGGCGACATGCTGCTGGGTGCGCTGGTGGGCGCCGGCGTACCGCTCCGGACGCTGCAGGCGGCCGTCGACGCGGTCGTCCCCGAGCCGGTCCGGCTCCACGTGGAAGCCGTGTCACGCAACGGTTTCGCCGCCACCCGCTGCCACGTCGAGGTCACGGACTCGACCACGCACCGCACCTGGCGCGACATCCGCACGATGCTGGCCGGCGCGGACCTGGCCGAGGACGTCCGCGACCTCGCCGAGCGGGTCTTCGAGCGTCTGGCGGTGGCCGAGGCCACCGTGCACGGCTCGGACCCGCTCGACGTCGCCTTCCACGAGGTCGGCGCGCTCGACGCGATCGCCGACGTGGTCGGCGTGGTGGCCGGCTTCGCGTCGCTCGGGAGCGACGCCGTGGTGGTCACCCCCGTCGCGGTCGGCTCCGGGGAGGTCCGCGGCGCCCACGGCACCATGCCGGTGCCGCCGCCCGCGGTGGCCGAGCTGCTGCGCGGGTTCCCGTCGTACGCCGGCCCGGCCGGAGCGCCGGCGATGGAGCTGTGCACGCCCACCGGAGCGGCGCTGCTGACCACCCTGGCCACGGGATGGGGTCCGCAGCCGGCGATGACCGGTGACCGGATCGGCGTCGGTGCGGGCGGCCGCGACCCGCGGGGGCACACCAACGTGGTGCGGCTGTTCGTGGGGACGGTGGCGGAGACGCCGGCCGGGCCACCGCTGCTCGTCGAGACCAACATCGACGACCTCGACCCCCGGGTGTGGCCGGCGGTGATCGCGGCGCTGCTCGAGGCCGGCGCCTCCGACGCCTGGCTGACCCCGATCCTGATGAAGAAGGGCCGTCCGGCCCACACCCTGTCGGTGCTGGTCGCCTCCGAGAGGGCGGTTCCGGTGCGGGCGGCGATCTTCCGGCACACCTCCACGATCGGGGTCCGCGAGCAGCCGCTGGGCAAGCACGCGCTCGACCGCGAGATGGTCTCGATCGAGGTGGACGGCGAGCCGATCGCGGTCAAGCTGGCCCGGCACGACGGGGTTCTGGTCAACGCCCAGCCCGAGTACGACGACGTGGCCCGGGCCGCCCGAGTCCTCGGCCGGCCGGTCAGCGACGTGCTCGGCGACGCGATCGGCGCCAGCCGGGCCTTCTTCGGCGCGAGATCGGACCCGGACTGACATGGACCTCGTCGTCGTCGCGCTGACCTTCGGCGCGATCTTCCTGGTCGAGCTTCCCGACAAGACCTTCATCGCCACCCTCGTGCTGAGCACCAAGTTCCGTCCGCTCCTGGTCTGGATCGGTGTCGGCCTCGCGTTCGCCGTGCAGACCCTGATCGCGGTCGGGCTCGGCAAGGCCGCGGCCCAGCTGCCGGTCGACTGGGTGCGCCTCGGTGCCGCCGCGATGTTCCTCGTCGGCGCGGTGCTGCTGTTCCGCGAGGCCCGGGGGGCCGACGCGGCCGAGAGCGACACCGAGCAGGAGTTCGCCGCCCGCGCCGGCACCCCCAGGTCCGGCCTGGCCGCGGTCGGTGCGAGCTTCCTGGTGCTGTTCGCCGCCGAGTGGGGTGACCTCTCCCAGCTGCTGACGCTCTCGCTGGTCGCGAAGTACGACGACCCGGTCAGCGTCTTCGTCGGCGCGTGGGGTGCGCTGCTCGCCGTGAGCGGCCTGGCGGTCGTGGTGGGCCGGGTGCTGCTCTCCCGGATGCGGCTGTCCACGCTGCACTACGTGGGAGCGACGGTGTGCCTCGTGCTGGTCGGGATCACGCTGTGGGAGCTGCTCGGCTGAGCCGACCAGGACAGCGAACCACTAGAGTTCCCCCATGTCCTCACCGCATGGCGCCGACTCCGAGGTCGGCCGACTCCAGACCGTGATGCTGCACCGTCCCGGACCGGAGCTGAAGCGGCTGACGCCGCGCAACAACGACAAGCTGCTCTTCGACGGCATCCCGTGGATCGGCCGTGCCCAGGACGAGCACGACGCCTTCGCCCAGGCGCTGCGCGACCGCGACGTCGAGGTGCTCTACCTCGTCGAGCTCCTGGTCGAGACCCTGGCCAGCGAGGAGGCCCGCGAGCACGCCATCGCCGCGGTGACGTCGCAGATGCACCTCGGGGACACGCTGGGTGAGTACCTCACCGACGCGCTGCACGACCACTCCCCCGACGAGCTGGCCACGCTGCTCACGGCCGGGGTCCGCAACGACGAGCTGAGCGGCGGCTTCGGCCTGGTCACCAGCCTGCTCCCCCACGACGACTTCGTGATCGACCCGCTGCCCAACCTGCTGTTCACCCGCGACTCGAGCGTGTGGATCCGCGACCGGGTGGCGATCACCTCGCTGGCGATGCCGGCCCGCCGCCGCGAGACCCAGCTCACCGAGCTGATCTACACCGAGCACCCCCGCTTCGCCGGCACCCCCGCGATCCACGGGTGGCAGCACGAGAACGTCGAGGGCGGCGACGTACTCCTGCTCGCGCCGGGGGTGATCGCCGTCGGCGTCGGCGAGCGGACCACCCCAGCGGGCGCCGAGCGCCTGGCCCGCCAGGTGTTCCAGGCCGACCTCGCCCACACGGTGCTCGCGGTGCCGATCGCGCAGGAGCGGGCCACCATGCACCTCGACACGGTGTGCACGATGGTCGACCTCGACAAGATCGTGATGTACCCCAACGTCGCCGACTCGCTGCAGGCGTTCGCGGTCACGCTCACCGAGCGCACCGGGCCGCTGGACACCGACCTGCGCCTCGACGTGTCCGGCGCGGAGCCGTTCCTGGTCGCCGCGGCGAAGGCGATGCGGATCGACACGCTGCACCAGATCGACACCGGGCTCGACCCGGTCACGGCCGAGCGCGAGCAGTGGGACGACGGCAACAACACCCTGGCGGTGGCACCGCGGGTGGCGGTGGCCTACGAGCGCAACAACGAGACCAACGACCGGCTCGAGGACGCCGGCATCGAGGTGGTCCGGATCGCCGGCTCCGAGCTCGGCTCCGGCCGTGGCGGGCCGCGGTGCATGAGCTGTCCGGTCTCGCGCGCCCCGCTGCCGATCGACGGAGACTGACCCTCACCCCTCCGCCTGCCCGGCGCACCGGCGTCCTGCGCCGGCGCCCCGGGGAACCGGCCGGGCATGAGAAGACCCGGCCGCTGTTGACGGGGGATGCAACAACGACCGGGCTAGGAAAACCTAGTAGAACCGTGCGCTGGAGACAACTCCCGACGCACCTCTACTGGGGTCAGCGGATCGTGACCTGGCGGTTCGCGAGGCCCGCACGCGCCGAGCGCTCCGCGGGGCTCAGCTCGGTGGCGGTGGCGAGCGCCTCGGCGAGTTCGGCGGCGAACCGCGCGGCCGGCTCCTCGAGCACCTCGGCACCGGTGCCGAGCGGGAGGTCCCACACCGGGACCAGCAGCCCGTGGGCGCGGAACATGCCCACCAGCCGGGACCCCTCGGCGAGCTCGTCGCGGCCACCCGCGTGCAACCGGGCGAGGGCGTCGAGGAGGTCGTCCTCCGTCTCCGGCATCACCCAGCGCAGGTGCTCCTTGGCGCCGACGTCGGTCCAGTACGCCGCCTCGACCCCGGTCAACCGGGCCGTCGGGTGCGCAGCGCCGTTGGCCTGCTCGAGAGCCGCAGCCGTGCCGGCGTCCCGGTCCTTCTCCTCGATCCAGAAGTCGAAGCCGTCGTGCACGGTCACCTCGAGCGGCGCGTCGACGACCAGGTCCTGGAACCGCGGCCCCGCACCGGGCGGGGAGGTCAGGCCGACGATGCCCTCGTCGGCGGTCAGCGCCTTCTCCAGCACCGCTCCCAGGTCGCGGGACGGGTCACCGAAGCCGTGCTGCACCTGCAGGCCCAGCCAGATGCTGCCGTCCTCGCGCACCATCGCGGGCGCGGCCATCGGCAGCAGCGAGCACAGCAGCGCCGTGCGGTCGCTGTCCTGGAGGGTGATCGGCGCGGTCGCCGCCGGGACCAGCTCACGCAGGGCGATCAGGTCGGACTCCCCGGCGTACCCGGCGAACGGTCGGCGCACGTACGCCGGCGGCGGACCCTCGGCGGCACCGTGGCAGGCCTTGTAGCGACGGCCGGACCCGCAGGGGCACGGCTGCCGCGGACCGACGGCTCCGTCGTCGGTTCCGTCGGCGATGGCGGTGGTCTCCCGACCCTTGGTGCGTGAACGCTTTCCCATGCCGGGGAGGCTACCGACCCAGCCGCTTGAGCACGTACGCCGGGCGGTCGGTGATGACCGCCTCGACGCCCAGGGCCTGGCAGAGCTCGATGTCGGCCTGGCTGTTCACGGTCCAGACATGCACCCGCCGGCCGCCGAGGTGCCGGCCGAGGCCCGGGTGCTCGCGGAGCTCCTTGATCCCGGGCCCGATGATCCAGCCCGGCTCGACCAGGCGGCGCAGCATCGGCCAGTGGTGTGCCTTCTCCACGAGCATCACCACCTCGAGCTGCGGAGCCAACCGGGTCACGCGCTGGAGCGCGGTGAGCGAGAAGCTCATCACCCGCACCGGGGAGTCCGACCCGGCCCAGCCGAACTCGCTGAGCAGCTGGACGAGCCGGCGCTCGACCAGGCCGCCGTACCGCGTGGGGTGCTTGGTCTCGATGGCCACCTCGACCCGACGGTCGCAGTCGGCGACGGTCTCCAGCAGCTTGCGGAGGGTGAGCACGCGGCCCAGCTCGGGATCGGTGTCCGGCGCCTCGTCGTCGAGGTCGGCCCAGGGGTTCTTCCACGCCGCGACGTCGAGCTCGTGCAGGTCCTTGAGCTCCATCGTCGAGACGGTGCCGGCGGTGGCAGCGGTCCGGCGCAGGCTGCGGTCGTGCACGCAGACCAGGTGCCCGTCGGCGGTGAGCCGGACATCGCACTCCAGGCCGTCCGCGCCGGCGTCGAGCGCCGCGAGATAGGCGCCGAGGGTGTGCTCGGCGTTCTCCTCGCTGGCGCCGCGATGGGCCACGACCTGCATGCGGGTGAGTCTAGGCATGGACGGCGGTCGGCTGCCGGAGGCTCAGTCGGGGCAGCCGATGTCGTCGCGGACCCAGCGGGCCAGCTCGAGCAGCGCCGCGCTCAGCTCCTCGTCGCTGCGGGGGTCCGCGGGCGCCCATCCCATGGGCGAGGTGCGGACGCCGATGAGGCACCGGTCACCGACCACCACGCTCACCCTGTCGTCGTCGACGTAGGCCGGGTCCCCGTCGAGATCCACGGGCGGCTCGGTCTCGTCGGCCTGCATCATCGCCAGGAACATCTCGTCGCCGTTCACGGCGAAGAGCCTGACCAGGCTGTCGTCGCTCGCGTAGTCGCACGTGAGCGACCCGTCCGGTCGCGGCTGGCCGCGGGCGAGCACCACCTCGTCCAGCTCCGCGGTGAGGTGATCGTCGTCGACCGCGGGACAGCCCTCGGGGAGGTCGACCGGTGGCACGTCCTCGTCGGAGTCCAGCAGGCCGCGGGCCAGCTCGACCAGACGCTCCCGGGCCAGCGTGTCGCCGGCGAACCGGTTGTCGACGACCACGACCCGGTCACCCTGGCGGGCCACCAGTCGCTGGCCGTCGAAGGAGTTCGGCGCCACCCAGGCCTCGTCGCCGAGGCCGGTGACCGGTTCCGGTCCGGTGCCGCCGAAGCGGTCCACGTCGAGGTAGGAGTCCAGCGGGGCCCGCCGGTCGAAGCCGAGCACGCCGGCGTACAGGAAGTCCGGCACCACCGTGCAGGCGACGACGTGCCCGTCGGCCTCGAGGAGCCCCACACCCGTGCGGCCGGCGCGGGACTCGCGACCGGCCCGCTCGAGGTCGTCGTCGATGCCCGAGAGGACGGAGTCCGGGACCGCGTCGCACGGGAAGCCCGGCGCCGTGGGCACCCCAGCACGCCCGGCCACCGGGCCGTCCTCGCCGCCGCCGGCACCGCTGCTGTCGTCGCCGCAGGCGCTCAGGCAGAGCACCAGAGCGGCCGTCGTTGCCCAGCTGCGCATGCGTCTCTCCCCGTCCGAGCGCGGAGCAGCAGCATCGCACAGCGCCAGGTCCGGGTCCGCCCGACCACCCGGCCGGCCGGCCGGCGATCAGCCGAAGTCGGCGTTCACCTGGGTGAGCCGCAAGCTGTTTCCCGACGGGTCCCGGAAGCCGGAGTCGATGCCGTAGGGGTACTCCTCGGGCGGCTCGGAGAACTCCACGCCGCGGGCGGTCAGCTCCTCATAGGACTTGCGGCAGTCGTCGGTGACCAGGAAGGCCGTCCCGGCGAAGCCCTTGCCCATCAGCTCGCGGATCTGCGCGGCCGTCGCCTCGTCCACCATCGGCGGGCCGGGCACGGCCATCAGGACGATGGCCACGTCGGGCTGGTCCGGCGGGCCCACGGTGAGCCAGCGGAAGCCGCCCATCTCGGGCAACGTGGCGTCCACCCGGACCTCCATCCCGAGCTTCTCGGTGTAGAACGCCAGGGCCTCGTCCTGGTCGTGCACCCACATCTGCGTGTTGGCGATGCGCATCATGCTGTCCTCTTCTGCCGGGTCGTGCGGTTCGGTTGACTCGTCGAGTCTGCGGTCACCGGGACGGCGTCGTCTTCTCGAAACGTGCGGACCTGCGGCCGGCCGTAGGCCCGCTGGACGCACATCGGCACCTGCACCTGCTCCCGGGCCGCGGGGTACGTCGCCCGGTAGGCGGTCGGGGTCCGGCCGAACATCCGCCGGAAGCTGGTGGTGAAGGAGCCGAGGCTGCTCAGCCCGACCGCGGTGCAGATCCGGAGCACGGACCAGTCGGTGTGGCGCAGCAGCGTGGCCGCGCGCTCGAGCCTCCTGCTGAGGAGGTACTGGTGAGGGGACTCGCCGAAGGCCCTGCGGAACTCCCGGCTGAAGTGCGCCGGGGACAGTCGGGCGGCGGCAGCCAGGTCGGCGACGGTGAGCGGTTCGGCGTACCGCGCGTCGGCGAGCTCCTTAGCGCGCAGGAGGTAGCGGCTGGACGGCAGACGGGCCACGTCGACCAGTCTGGCACGGCCGGGCCCGGGGTCAGCCGTGCTCGCGCAGGTAGCGCCCGAAGTGCGGCACCGTGAACGCGATCCGGCCGCGCTCGCCGGAGTAGATCAGGCCCTTCTTGAGCAGCGAGTCGCGCGCCGGGCTGAGCGACTGCGGCCGCTTGCCGAGCAGGGAGGCGACCTCGGCGGTCGGCACCGAGCCGATGTCGTCGAGCTCCTCGTCGCCCCGCTCGGCGATGGCCACGGCCGTGTCCGCCATCGCCCGCAGGTAGTCGCGCTCCCCCGGCGTCGCCCGCTCGAAGCGGCTGCCGAAGAACCCGACGGCGAGCTCGGCCTCCGCCTCGGGGCTGGCCACGGCGACGTCCTCGACCGTGATCGGGCTGCGTGGGGCCAGATCCCACACCGCCTTCCCGTAGGCCTGGATGAAATAGGGGTAGCCGCCGGTGGCCGCGTGCATCGCGGCCAGCGCGTCGTCGGCGTACGCCGCCTCCTCGTCCTCGGCGGGCGCCGTGAGGGCGAGATCGGCGGCGATGCGGTCGAGCCGGTCGATGCGCTGGTAGCGGAAGAGCCGCTCGGAGTAGGACTTGCTGGCGCTGAGCACCGCGGGCAGGTGCGGCAGCCCGGCGCCGACCACGATCACCGGCAGCCCGGACTGGCTGATCTCGTGGCAGGCGGCGCACAGGGCCGACACGTCGTCGGGGCCGAGGTCCTGCATCTCGTCGATGAAGACCGCGACGCCCTTGCCGACATCGGCGGCCAGCCCGCCGAGGTCGGTGAACAGCTCGACCAGGTCGATCTCGATGTCGCCGGAGTCGGCGCGACCCTTGACCGCCGGCGCGTCGATGCCGGGGTTCCACTGGTCGCGGAGCCTGGCGTTCGTGCCGGCGTCACGCTGCGCGAACGCCTTGATCACGCCGAGCACGTGGTCGACGTCGTCGGCCTGCGGGTGGCCGAGCTCGCGGACCGCCTGGTGCAGGGCGCTCGACAGCGGCCGGCGCAGCCCCTGGTCGGGGCGCGCCTCCAGCTTGCCGGTCCCCCACCGGCGACGGACCGCCGCGGAGCGCAGCGCGTTGAGCAGCACGGTCTTGCCGACGCCGCGCAGCCCCGTGAGCACCAGGCTGCGCTCGGGGCGGCCGCGGGCGACCCGCTCCAGCACCACGTCGAAGGCGCGCAGCTGCTCGTCGCGCCCGGCCAGCTCGGGCGGGCGCTGCCCCGCGCCGGGGGCGTAGGGGTTCCGGATCGGGTCCACGATCCGACGCTATCGGCTCGTCTAGCAAACTCCCTAGATTTCCCGATCGTGTCCCCGTTCTCGCCGAGGTGTCACTTCTTGCGCGCCGAGGTGTCGATTCTTGCGGTATCGCGATCAGCCGGCGGCGGAGTCCTCGGGGTGGTCGGCCGAGGCGAGGCGACCGGCCGCGACGTCGTACGCCCGGCTCAGCCCGGAGCGCAGGGCGTCGATGAGGTCGGGCACCTCGTCGATCTCCAGGCGGAACGTGGCGGCGCAGACGTTCTCGCGCCACAGCGACAGCACCACGAGGCCCAGCTCGTCGTGCCAGGTCAGCCGGAGCGCACGGTCGTCACCGCGGGCGTCGAGATAGATCGCGCCCGTCCGCGGGAAGCACGGTGTCGGCTCCATGGACCCATCATGCTCCCGGTCCGGTCGCCGTGTCGCGGGTTCGCGCACGGACACCGGCGCCGGAAGTCACTTCTCGGCGCGCAAGAAGTGACACCTCGGAGCGCAAGAAGTCACACCTCGGCACGCAAGAAGTGACACCTCGGCGGGGGGAGGGGCGGACTAGAGTGGCGGGGTGCCGGAGCTGCCCGAGGTGCACGCCCTCGCCCAGGACCTGGCCGGCCGTCTCGACGGCCGGGCGATCGTCCGCGTCGACATCGCGGCGTTCAGCGCGCTGAAGACGTTCGACCCGCCGCTGTCCGCGCTCGAGGGCACCTTCGTCGACGGCGTGAGCCGGCACGGCAAGTTCCTCGACATCAGCGCCGGGGGGCTGCACCTGATCCTGCACCTGGCCCGGGCCGGGTGGATCCGCTGGCGCGACGAGGTCCCCACCCTGCCGCCCCGGCCCGGCGGCAAGTCCCCGCTGGCGGCCCGGATCGTGCTCGACGACGGTGCCGGCCTCGACATCACCGAGGCCGGCACCAAGAAGTCCCTCGCCGTGTACGTCGCCCGGTCGCCGCAGGACGTCCCCGGCATCGCCCGGCTGGGCCCCGACCCACTCGGGGACGACTTCGACCAGGCGGCCCTGCAGGCGATCCTGACCCGGGCCGGCCGCGCGCAGATCAAGGGCGTGCTGCGCCACCAGGGCACCATCGCGGGGATCGGCAACGCCTACTCCGACGAGCTGCTGCACGCGGCCCGGATGTCACCGTTCAAGCCGGCGTCGTCGCTGGCTCCCGACGACGTCGCGACCCTGCACACAGCGATCCGCACCGTGCTCGGTGAGGCCGTGGAGCGCTCGGGCGGCCTGGCCGCGAGCGAGCTGAAGCGCGAGAAGAAGTCCCACCTCGCCGTGCACGGCCGCACCGGGCAGCAGTGCCCCGTCTGCGGCGACACCGTCCGTGAGGTCTCCTTCGCCGACTCGAGCCTGCAGTACTGCGCCACCTGCCAGACCGGTGGCAAGCCGCTGGCCGACCGCCGCCTGAGCAGGCTCCTGAAGTAACCTGACCCGCATGGACGTTCCCACCCTCACCCTGGACGACCTCCACGGCGACGTGGCGGACACGATGGTCGTGCTCGACGTGCGCGAGCAGTCCGAGTGGGTGCACGGTCACATCGACGGCGCCTGCCACATCCCCCTGAGCGAGCTCGGCGCTCGGCTCGCCGACGTGCCCGACGCACCGCTGCTCGTGGTGTGCAAGATCGGGGGCCGCTCGGCCCAGGCCGTGGCCTGGCTCTCCGCGCACGGCAAGGACGCCTACAACCTGGCCGGCGGGATGATCGAGTGGTCCGAGACCGGCCGCCCCATGGTCAGCGAGATCGGCAGCGCCCCGCACGTCGTGTGAGACCCGCCGACCGGGTCAGGAGGAGGGCGAGAGCAGGTCCGACGGGATGTCCGTGAGGTCGCTCGGGAAGTCCGACGGGAGCTCCGTCGGGAAGTCCGAGGGCAGCCCGGTCGGGAGGTCCGAGGGCAGCTCGGTCGGGAAGTCGGACGGCAGGTCCGTGGGGATGTCGGAGGGCAGATCCGGCACGTCCACGCAGGTCTTGACGGTGTAGGCGCCGAACGCCGCGACCTTCTCCTGGTCGTCCTTGCTGAGGTCCTGGGCCCGCTTCTCGGCGTCCTCCTGGTCCTCGGCCTCATCGGCGATGTCGAGGATGATCTCGTAGCCCTCGCGCGCGTCGTCGGGCATGTCCTCAGGGGTGCCCGTGTCCTCGAGGTCCTTGAACGCGTCCTTGCTCTTGTCGAAGTCGTCGCCGGACTCGCCGAGCTTCTGGAACTCCTCACAGAAGTCGCCCTCCGGCGCGTCGTCGGGTGAACCGCAGCCGGTCACCAGGCCCGCCATCAGGACCAGTCCGGCTCCCGCCAGTGCTGCCCGCATGTCCTCCACCTCTCGTCCGGGCTGCCCGCCCGCCTCGTGTGTCGAGTCCGACGGTACGCCGTCGGCGGCCGGTCGTGGTCCAGCGGACCGCCGGCCCCGCTGCTCCTGGCGGGAGCGGCGGGGCCGGCGGCGGGCCGATCAGGCGGGCCGATCAGGCCGAGCAGGTCTTGCCGACGTACTCGCCGAAGGCCTCCACCTTCTTCTCCTCGTCGGAGCCCAGGTCGTCGGCCGCCTTCTCGGCGTCCTTGTTGCTGTCGGCCTCGTCGGCGAGGTCGACCAGGATCTCGAAGCCCTCGCGGGCGTCGTCGGAGATGCCGTCCGGGGTGCCGGTGTCGGCCAGATCCTTGAAGGCGTCCTTGTTCTTGTCGAAGTCGTCCCCGGCCTTGTTCAGACCTTCGATCGAGTCGCAGAAGTCGCCCTTGGACGCGTCATCGGGCGAACCGCATGCTGCGGTCATCCCCGCCACCAGAAGCATGGTGGCCCCCACCAGAACTCGACGCATGTCGTCCCACTTTCGTTGAAGTCTCTCGTTGTGACTCAGTCACCCTGCCCTACCCCGCACCGAATGGCGAGAAACCCCGGACGAGCCCGGCGGGGCTGCTCAGCCGAAGGCCGACGGCAGCGGGAGGGTCAGCGCCTGCGCGAGCCGGTGCAGGTAGTCGGCGCGGTCGATCTCGACGACACCGAGAGACGCGAGGTGCGGGGTGCTCCACTGCACGTCGACCAGCCGCCGGGCGGCGTGCTCGTCGGCGAGCAGGTCCACCAGTCCGACCAGCGCCACCTTGGACGCGTCGGTCTCGCGGTGGAACATCGACTCCCCGGCGAACAACCCGGCCGTCGCGACGCCGTACAGCCCGCCGGCCAGCCGGCCGCCGCGCCAGGCCTCGACGGAGTGCACCCATCCCAGCTCGTGCAGCCGGAGGTACGCCGCCCGGATGTCGGTGCTGATCCAGCCGTGCTCGCGGGCCGGGTCGGCGCAGGCGTCGATCACCTCCTCGAAGGCGGTGTCGACCCGGATCTCGAACCGGCGTACCGATCGGCGCAGGGACCGCGGCACCCGCAGGCCGTCCAGCGGCAGCATCCCCCGGCGTACCGGCGACCACCAGCCGATCTCACCCGCAGGCCGGGTGTCGAACGGCATCGGGAAGTACCCCGCCCGGTACCCGGCCAGCACCGTGCCCGGCTCGAGGTCGGCGCCGGAGGCGATCAGGTCGTCCGGGGCGCCGCGGGGGTCGGGGAACGCCCACGGCGTCGGCTGCGGCTCGGTCGGCACCCGACCACGATAGGCGGCTGTGCGGGCCCGCCTAGGATGGCGGGCATGGGGATCACAGGATCGGTCGGGAAGCGGCTCGCGCCGCGCCTCCAGCGCGCCGCACCGGGCATGACCACCGGCTTCGTCCGGGAGGCGCTCGAGCGGGCGATCCGCGGCGCCGGACCGCTGCCGGCTGCCGCGGTGACCGCCCGCCGCCAGCTCGACGCGCAGCACGGTGACGTCGACAAGGCGATCCGCGACCTCATCGAGATGCACGTCCGCTACGCCGGGGCACAGGGTTTCGTGACCAACCTCGGCGGCCTGATCACCGCCGCGGTGACGATCCCGGCGAACATCACCGGGCTGGCGCTGATCCACTGCCGGATGGTGGCCGGCATCGCGTCGCTGCGCGGCTACGAGCTCGACGACCCCCGGGTCCGCAACGCCATCCTGGCCACCATCCTGGGCGAGGACGACGTGGAGCGCCTGGTCAAGAAGCGCCGGCTGCCCGCGCCGCCGATGGCCCTGGCCACGGCTCCTCAGCACGACCCCGAGCTCGACCGGGTGGTTGCGGGAGAGGTCGCCTCCGAGCTGATCACCCGTGCCGCGGGCAAGCGCCTGGCGACCACCGTCGGGCGCCGGATCCCGGTGGTGGGCGGCCTCGTCGGCCTCGGTGTCGACGGGTTCGCGACCTGGCAGATCGGCCGCTACGCCGACCGGGAGCTCCTGCCCCGCGCGCGTCGGTAGACCGACATCGCCCGGCGGCCCCAGCCCTTCTGCTCCGCGGAGCGGACCAGCTTCTCGCGGGCGCGGTAGGACGGCCGCAGGTAGGCCCGCTCCAGGGCACGGTGTGCCTCGTCGAGCTCGTGGCGCAGGGCGGCCTCGGCCCCCCGCAGCCGTGCGGCCTCGACCAGCAGGGCGCGGATCGCCTCCAGCGCCGCGCCGTTGACCTGGCGACGGTTCGGGTGGTCGGGGTCGGCGTACGGCGTCTCCGTCGGTGCCGGGAGCAGCTCCTCGAGGTCACCGACCACGTCGTAGCCGCGCTCGCGGAGCTCGGCGACCCAGGCCCGCGCCAGCTCGTCGGCCCAGGCCCGGACGTCCGGCGGCAGCGAGAGCCGCGGGCTCCGGGTGCGCTGGGCCAGCGCCTGGTGGGCGAGCAGCTCGCGCACCAGCGGCCGGTAGTGCGCCGGCTCGACGAGCTTGTTGGACGTGCGGTTGATCCGGCGCAGCAGCGCGGTCTCGGGCACGCCCAACGACGGGTTGACCCGCTCGACCTGGAGGTCGAGGGGGATGCCGGTCAGCCCGAAGGTGTCGGCGAAGCGCTCCCACAGCAGCGTCGGGGGCGCGCCCGGCGGCGGGACGGTGACCACGTGCACCCGGGACGGGTCGAGCTCGCCGCCCCACCGGGCCAGGATGTCCGGGACCTCCTGCACGCCCCAGAACCACGTCGCCAGCCGACCCTGGCGCTCGGGGTCGCGGATCAGGTCGAGGAACCTGCCGTAGCGCAGGGTGCGCCGGTGCTTGACGTTCTCCTGCCACTCGGCGGGGATCTGCCGGACCAGGTCGCGGACCGACAGCACCACGTGGACCTCGGTGTCGGGGTGTCCCAGGGACTCGAGGGCACGGCGGATCTGGGTGCGCGAGGCGGTGGCCAGGATCTCGTGGCTGATGATCGCGGTGCCGTCGAACCCGCGGATCCGCTCGGCCAGCGCGTCCCAGGCGCCCACCGCCTCCTTCTCGAGGCCACCCCACGGGAGTCGCATCAGGTCGAGCGCCGCCAGGAAGTGCGCGTCGAAGCGGTCGGCGGGGTAGAGCACGCCGCGGGCGGCGAGGTGGTCACGGTTGCGGAACAGCACGTCCTGGAGGTACGACGTGCCCGTCTTGGGGGTGCCGACGTGCAGCAGGACCCGCGTCGGGCTCACCGCCCCACCTCCCTCACGCCGGTCGTCCCGGTGGTCTCGAGCCTGGTCCGCAGCAGCGCCCGCAGGGCCACGTCGAGGACCCCGGCTGCGGTGGTGGCGACCGATCCCTCCCCGCTGCGCGGCAGCAGGCCGGCCAGGTCGCCGTGCACAGGGTATCCAGCCGCCGACAGCTCCTCGACGAGGCGTTCGGCCCGGGCGCGCACCCACGCCTGCCGGCGCGGGGGTACGGCGGGTCGCGGCCCGTGCTCCCCGGCCAGCAGCGGCAGCACGACCCGGTCGAGCAGCCCCTGGTGCCGCTCGGGGGTCACCAGCACGGTCAGCACCTCGTTGACCCGGGTGAGCAGCTCGCCGGCGTCGGCCGACAGCGGCTCCGGGGAGGTGGCGGGCGCGGCACCCAGCAACGTCGCGGGCAGCGGCGTACCGACGACGAGGTGGACCCGGTCCGGGCCGAGCCGGTCGGCCCAGGTGGCGGCCACCGCGGTCAGGTCCAGCCGCGGCGGCAGCTGGTCGCGGCCGGCCCAGTGCCCCACCCACCAGCGCCACGACGCCGTGACCCGGTGCTGGACGCGCCAGGTCCAGACGTCGGCCAGCATGCTCGGCAGGTCGTCGGCCAGCAGGACCGCGACCGGGGCACGTCGACCGGGCCGGCGGCCGGCCCCGGCCAGCGCCTCGCGGGCGTGCTCGGCGAGCACCGGGTCACCGGCCAGGTGGTAGCCGCGACGCCAGGGCGCGGCGGGCAGCTCCCTGCGCGCGGCGGCGGCGGGCGGGGTCGGCGCGAGGACCCGGTCGGCCAGCACCCCGACCGCCGTCCGCACCAGCTCGTCGAGGGACAGGTCGGCGGGGTCGACCGGAGGTGGCCCGAACGGCGAGCCGGAGTGGACGCCGACCAGCTCGAGGTCCGGCTGACCGCGGCCCGGGGCGCTGGAGGCGAGCACCGCGTCGACCAGGTCGCGGTGGCCGGCGTCGTCACGGCCGCCTCGCTCGTTGAGCCGGCGGGCCACCTCGAGCTGGATGGCACCGGGCAGGAGCCGGGTCCGCTCGCCGGAGGTCTCCACGGAGGCACCGTCGAAGGCGTGCCAGGGCGTGCTGCCGCCCGCGCGCAGGTGCGCGACCCAGGCCCACGCGCGCTGTGGTCCGCTCACCGGTCCCGCAGCTGCTCGGTCCACCGGCGGG
This sequence comes from uncultured Actinomycetota bacterium, assembly GCA_963767955.1. Classification (GTDB taxonomy): domain Bacteria; phylum Actinomycetota; class Actinomycetes; order Propionibacteriales; family Nocardioidaceae; genus Nocardioides. The sequence goes on from CAVYGA010000003.1 coordinate 2,888,483, forward strand.
CCCGGGCCCCCAGCTCCTTGCGCGGGTCGGGCCGGCTGGCCGCCTCGTTGGTCATCACCGCGAGCGCGTCGACGGCGGCCCGCGCGAGCGCCTTCCGGGAGGGCTTGTCGGGGTCGCGCCAGCGGGCCTCGGGGTCGACGTGCGGGCGGAGGTCCTCGAGGTCGCCGTGCACGACCACGCCCGAGCCCTTGGCCCACTCGATCCAGCGCTCGGCCTGCTCCTCGACCCACGGCAGCCGGCTCGGCGGGAGCTCCACCTTGCGGGACTTGCGGCCACCGAGCTGACCGGAGTCGAGCATGTGCCGGAGCATGTCGTCGTGCGGCTGCTCGCCGCGGGTGCGCCGCTCGATCCGGCGGTTGAGCAGCCGCAGCAGCTCGGTCTCGGCGATGCCGAGCGAGGCGTTGGCGCGCTCGCTGTCGAGTGGCGCCCAGGCGGGGTCGATGCCGAAGGTGTCGCAGAACCGCAGCCACAGCGTGTCCGGGGCGGCGCCCGCGGGCGGGACCGTGACCACGTGCACCCGCTCGGGGGGCATGTTGCGCGACCAGTGGCCGAGCACGGTGGGCACGTCGAAGGCGCGCATGAACCAGGCTCCGCCGCCCTCGGCCGCGTTGAGGAACCGCCTGAAGCGCCAGCTGCGGCCCTGCTTGACGCTCTCCTGCCAGGCGGCCGGCAGCTGGCGGGCCAGGTCGCGGACGCTGTAGACGACGTGGACCTCGCAGCCCTCGAGGTCGTTCATCAGCCGGGCGACCTTCTCCGGTGGCGCCGGAGCGAGGATCTCGTGGCTGACCACGACCGTGCCGGTGGAGCGGCGGATCCGGCGGGCCAGCTTGGGCCAGGCACCGGCCGCGTGCCCCGGCGTACCTCCCCAGTCCTGGTCGAGCAGGTCGAGGGCGCCGCGGAAGTGCGACATCGCCGGAGAGGTGATCGTGTTGAGCCGCGGGACGTGCACGTCGTGGTCCGCGAGGCGGCGGGCGTTGCGGCTGAGCCGGTCCTGGAGGTACGTCGTGCCGGTCTTCGGCGCCCCGATGTGCACGTAGACGGTGGGGGCGCTCATGCGACGCATTGTGCCGCAGTGGGACTCACGACAGTGCGGTGACCACGCGGGACGGGCTGGGCCGGCCGAGCTCCCCGGCCATCCACACGCTGGTCGCGACCAGGGCGTCGAGGTCCACGCCGGTCGCGATGCCGAGGCCGTGGAGCATCCAGACCAGGTCCTCGGTGGCGAGGTTGCCGGTCGCGCTCTCGGCGTACGGGCAGCCGCCCAGGCCGCCGGCGCTGGCGTCGAAGGTGGTGATGCCCTCCTCGAGCGCGGCGTAGGCGTTGGCCAGCGCCTGGCCGTAGGTGTCGTGGAAGTGCACGGCGAGCTGGTCGGTGGTCATCCCGTTGTCGACGAACGCGCGCAGCAGCCGCTTGACGTGGCCGGCGGTGCCGACGCCGATCGTGTCGCCGAGGCTGAGCTGGCTGGCGCCGAGGTCGAAGAGGCGCCGGCCGACCTCGACCACCTGCGGGATCGGCACGTCGCCCTCCCACGGGTCCCCGAAGCACATGCTCACGTAGGCGCGGACGTCCAGGCCGGCGTCGCGGGCCCGGCGCACGGTCGGCTCGAACATCGCGAACTGCTCGTCGAGGCCGCGGTTGAGGTTGCGCCGGGCGAACGTCTCGGTGGCGCTGCCGAAGATGGCGATGTGCCGGACGCCCAGCTCGAGGGCCCGGTCCAGGCCGCGGTCGTTGGGCACCAGCACCGGCATCTCGCGGCCGACGTCGCCCAGCCGGTCGACGACCGCGGTGAGCACCTCGGCGGCGTCGGCGAGCTGCGGCACCCACCTCGGGTGCACGAAGCTGGTGGCCTCGACGATCGGCAGCCCGGCCGCGACCAGGCGGGCGATGAACTCGACCTTGGTCCCGGTCGGCACCAGCGCGGACTCGTTCTGCAGACCGTCTCGCGGACCGACCTCCCAGATCGTCACCCGCTCCGGCAGGTGCTGCGACATCAGGCGTCCTCTCCCTCGGTCTTCTCGGTCTTCTCGGTGGGCTCGGTGTCCTCGGTCACCTCGAACAGCACCGCGCCGAGCGCGACCTGGTCGCCGACGCGGACACCCACCCCGCCCACGGTGCCGTCGAACGGCGCGGCGAGCGCCAGCTCCATCTTCATCGCCTCCAGGACGCCCAGCACCTCGCCCGCGGCCACCCGCTGGCCGGCCTCGACGTGGACGGCCAGGACGGTGCCCGGCATCGGCGCGACGAGGGTGCCGTCGCCGACGGCGGGGCCGTGGTCGGCGAAGACGTCCGGTCGCTCGAACACGTGGCGGTGCCCGCGGTGGACGACCTCCACGATGTGCGGTTGCACGTTGACCACGGCCTGCTCGCGACGGCCGTCGATGACCAGCACCGCCACGTGGTTCTCGGCCCCCAGCTGGCGTACGTCGTGGTCCCCGACGCGGCCACGGGCGCGGTCGACGGCGACGGTCTCGTCGAGCTCGACCAGGATCGGCGCGGGGTCGGCGCCGTCGCGCCAGCCGTCGGCCTGGAACGGGTGCCCGTGGTCCTGCGTCGCGACCAGCATCGCCTGGATCCAGGCGACGAACACCCGGGGCAGCTCGCGGCCCGGCTCCTCGATCACCTGCTGGTCGAGCCAGGCGGTGTCGATGGTCGCGTCGCGGAACTCGTCGCTGGCCACCAGCGCCCGCAGGAAGCCGGTGTTGGTGGTCAGCCCGAGGATGGCGGTCTCGTCGAGGGCGTCGACGAGCGCCCGGCGGGCGGACTCGCGGTCCGGTCCGCGGACGATGATCTTGCCGAGCATCGGGTCGTAGGCGGTGCTGACGACCTGCCCGCTCTCCAGGGCGGCGTCGACCCGGGCGCGCTCCGGCCAGCGCACGAGCGAGGCGGTGCCGGCCTGCGGCAGGAACCCGTGGAACGGGTCCTCGGCATAGACCCGCGCCTCGATGGCGTGCCCGCTGAGCGTGAGGTCGTGCTGTCCGAAGGGCAGCGGCTCACCGCCGGCCACCAGGAGCTGCAACCGGACCAGGTCGACGAGCTCGCCGGGTGCGCCGGTGGCGCGCTGCTGCGGGGTGGTGCACAGGACCACGGACTCGGTGACCGGGTGCTCGACCTGGAGGCGGGTGTTCATCTCGAGGAAGTACGCCTCGCCGGTGTCGTCGTCGAGCAGGAACTCCACGGTGCCGGCGTTGCGGTAGCCGACGTGGGCGGCCAGCGCCACCGACGCCTCGGTGACCGTCCGGCGCACCCCGGCGGAGATGGTGGGGGCCGGCGCCTCCTCCAGCACCTTCTGGTGGCGGCGCTGGGTCGAGCAGTCGCGTTCGAAGAGGTGCACGACGTTGCCGTGGTGGTCGGCGAGCACCTGGACCTCGATGTGGCGTCCGTGCTCGACGTACTTCTCGATCAGGATGGTGTCGTCACCGAACGCGGAGGAGGCCTCGCGCTGCGCGGAGGCGACCGCGGCGGCGTACTGCCCGGCGTCGCGCACGATCCGCATGCCCTTGCCGCCGCCCCCGGCGGCGGCCTTGACCAGCACCGGGAAGTCGAAGGTGGCGGGGTCGGCGGTGGCGTCGTACGACGGGACCACCGGGACGCCGGCCTCGACCGCGATCTCGCGGGCGGCGTCCTTGCGGCCCATCCGGTCCATCACGTCCGCGGTCGGCCCGACCAGCGTGAGGCCGGCCCTCTCGACGGCGCGCGCGAACGCCGCGCGCTCGGAGAGGAAGCCGTAGCCCGGGTGGACCGCGTCGGCGCCGACGGCCAGCGCGGCGGCGACCACCTCGTCGATGTCGAGGTAGCTCTCGATCAGGACGGCGTCGTCGGCCTCGCGCACGTGGGCGGCGCGGACGTCGAGGTCGGAGTAGAGCGCGACGCTGCGCAGGCCGGCCGCGCGGCAGCCGCGGATGATCCGGCGCGCGATCTCGCCCCGGTTGGCGACGAGGACAGTGGTGAGCATCACAGCAACCTCACGTAGGTCGGGGCCCCCGCGGCGTTGTCGGCGGAGGAGCGCAGCGGGGGAGCGGAGAACGTCGTGGGGATACTCACATCCTGAAGATGCCGTAGGAGGGTGCCGGGACCGGCACGTGGGCGGCCGCGGCCAGGCCCATGCCGAGCACCCGGCGGGTGTCGGCGGGGTCGATGACCCCGTCGTCCCAGATCCGGGCGGTGGAGTAGTACGCCGAGCCCTGCGCGTCGTACTGCGCGCGGATCGGGGCCTTGAACTGCTCCTCCGCCTCGGTGCTCCACCGCTCGCCGCGGGCCTCGAGGCCGTCGCGCCGGACGGTGGCCAGCACGGACGCGGCCTGCTCGCCGCCCATCACCGAGATGCGCGCGTTGGGCCACATCCAGAGGAACCGCGGGTCGTAGGCCCGCCCGCACATGCCGTAGTTGCCGGCACCGAACGAGCCGCCGATGACCACGGTGAACTTCGGCACCACGCTGCAGGCCACCGCGGTGACCAGCTTGGCGCCGTCGCGGGCGATGCCGCGGTTCTCGTACTCCCGGCCGACCATGAAACCCGAGATGTTCTGCAGGAAGACCAGCGGGATGCCGCGCTGGTTGCAGAGCTCGATGAAGTGCGCGCCCTTGAGCGCGGACTCGCTGAAGAGGATGCCGTTGTTGGCGATGATGCCGACCTGGTGGCCGTGGATCCGCGCGAACCCGCAGACCAGGGTCTGGCCGTAGAGCTGCTTGAACTCCTGGAGCCGGCTGCCGTCGACGATCCGGCGGATCACCTCACGGACGTCGTACGGCGTGCGGGTGTCGGTGGGCACCACGTCGTAGAGCGTGTGCGGGTCCTCGTGCGGGTCCTCGGCGTCGGTCGGCGGGACGGCCTCGGCGGCGCCGCGCCACCCGGACGCGGGCAGCGTGTCGACGATGCCCCGGACGATGGACAGCGCGTGGGCGTCGTCGTTCGCGAGGTGGTCGACGACGCCGGAGGTGCGGGCGTGCACGTCGCCGCCGCCGAGCTCCTCGGCGCTGACCACCTCGCCGGTGGCGGCCTTCACCAACGGTGGGCCACCCAGGAAGATCGTGCCCTGGTCCTTGACGATGACGGTCTCGTCGGACATCGCCGGGACGTAGGCGCCCCCCGCGGTGCAGGACCCCATCACCGCGGCGACCTGGGCGACGCCCTCGGCGCTCAGGTTGGCCTGGTTGAAGAAGATCCGGCCGAAGTGCTCCTTGTCGGGGAACACCTCGTCCTGCATCGGCAGGAAGGCGCCGCCGGAGTCGACCAGCGAGATCACCGGGAGCTTGTTGGCGCGCGCGATCTCCTGCGCCCGGAGGTGCTTCTTGACCGTGATCGGGTAGTACGTGCCGCCCTTGACGGTGGCGTCGTTGGCGATCACCACGCAGGTGCGGCCGTTGACCCGGCCGAGGCCGGTGACCATCCCGGCGCCGGGCACCACGTCCGGGCCGCCGGGCTCGCCGTACATCCCGGTCGCGGCCAGCGCACTGAACTCGAGGAACGGGCTGCCGGGGTCGAGCAGCCGGTCCACCCGCTCGCGGACCAGCAGCTTGCCGCGGTCGGTGTGCTTGCGACGGGCTGCCTCGCTGCCGCCGGCGCCCTGATCGCGGACGGCGGCGAGCCGGTCGCGCAGCTCGGCCACCTGCTCGCGCAGTCCGGTGGGCTCCTCGGGGGTCTCCGCGGCCAACTCGCCCTCCACTCCTCGGCGTCAGCGGGTGCCGACCGGCCCGATGTTAGCGATCGCTAACCAACAGCGTCTAGTCTGGGACCCGTGCCAGCCTCCCGCCGCGAACAGCTCCTGTCCACCGCGGCCGACCTCTTCGCCGAGCGCGGCTTCCACGGCACCTCCGTCGCGGACCTCGGCGCCGCCTGCGGGATGAGCGGACCGGCGCTCTACAAGCACTTCCCCTCCAAGCACGCGCTGCTCGCCGCGATGCTGGTCTCGATCAGCGAGGAGCTGCTCGCGGTGGGCACCGAGCGCTCGGACGCGGCCGCGGACCCGACGACCGCCCTGCACGCCCTCATCGACTGGCACATCTCGTTCGCCCTGGCCAACAAGGCGCTGATCGTGGTGCAGGACCGGGACTGGGCGGCGCTGCCCGCCGAGGCCCGCGAGAAGGTGCGTGCGCTGCAACGGTCCTATGTGGCGCTGTGGGCCACCCGGCTCCGTGAGGTGAGCCCCGACCTGCCCGCCGTCGAGGCGACCGTCCGCGCGCACGCCGCCTTCGGGCTGCTCAACTCCACCCCGCACAGCGCCTTCCTGCCGGCGGAGCGCATGCGCGAGGTGCTGCACGACATGGCCGGCCGCGCCCTGGGACTCCCCGCATGAACGCCACCCGCTGGTTCGACGAGTGGTCGGAGGAGGAGCGCACGGCGTACGCCACCCGCTTCGTCCGCCTGGTCCAGCGTGGGCAGGACGTCGACGGCGAGGCCCGGTTCGTCGACGCCCTCGCCGACCGCGGCAGCCGGATCCTCGATGCCGGCTGTGGCACCGGCCGGGTCGCGGCCGCCCTGGCCGCGCGGGGACACGACGCGCGCGGTGTCGACGCGGACCGCTCGCTGGTCCAGGCCGGCCGGGAGCAGTACCCCGGCCTCCCCCTCGAGCACCGCGACCTGCTCGACCTGACCGCCGACGACGACGGACCGTTCGACCTGGTGGTGGCGGCCGGCAACGTGCTGGTCTACGTCGAGCCGGGCACCGAGCGGGCCGTGCTGCAGGCGCTGGCGTCCGTGCTGGCGCCCGGCGGCGCGGCGGTCTTCGGCTTCGCCACCGACCGCGACTACACGACCGACCGGCTCGACCGGGACGCGGCCGCCGTCGGGTGGGGGCTGGTGCACCGCTTCGCCTCCTGGCAGCTGGACCCGTGGACCGACGACGCGGACTGGGCGGTCAGCGTCTTCCGCTGAGCGCACGCCGGAGGCGGCCGCCCTACGATGGAGGATGGCCGACGCCGCACTGCTGGGGCGTGCCGAGGAGCTCGCGGCAATCCGCCCGGCCCTGATGTCGCCCGGATGCCGGTTGCTGACGCTGACCGGGCCGCCGGGTGTGGGCAAGACACGTCTCGCCGCGGCGCTCGCGCGCGGGGTCGCGGACCGGTTCCCCGACGGCGTGGTCACCGTCGACCTCCTCGGCACCGGTTCGGCCGAGGCGGCGGTCACCCTGGTCGCCTCCCGGCTCGGGGTCGGCCGCGGGACCGGTGCGAGCACCCTCGAGCGGCTCGTCGGGCACCTGCGCGACCGGAGCGTCCTGCTCGTGGTCGACAGCTGCGAGGCGGTGCCCGACCTCGGGGGCGCGCTGACCGCGGTGCTGTCCGGCGACCGTCGGGTCAAGGTGCTGGCCACCTCGCAGCAACGGGTGCGGGTCGCCAGCGAGCTCGAGTTCGCCGTGCCGCCGCTCGCGATGCCTGCTGACACGGCGGACCCGGCCCCCGCTGACCTGGCCCGGGTCGCCGCGGTCCCGGCGATGGCGGTGCTGCTGGAGCGCACCGCCGCCGTGCGGCCCGGCTTCGCCGTCGACGCCACCAACCTGAGGCACCTCGTCGCCATCTGCCGCGAGCTCGAAGGGCTGCCGCTCGCGCTCGAGGTGGCCGCCGCCCGGTTGACGCAGTTCGAGCCCGCCGAGCTCGCCGTGCGCCTGCGCAACCGGCACCTGCTGGTCGACGCCGAGCTGGCCCGGTCCGGCCGGCACCGCAGCCTGCGCGCCGCGATCGCGTGGAGCCACGACCTGCTCGCCGAACCGGAGCGGCGGGTGTTCCGCCGGGTGGCGGTCTTCCCGGGGGCCTGGTCGTTGGCCGCCGCCGAGCACGTGGTCGCCGACCCGGACGTCGACGTGGTCGCCTCGGTGGGGGCACTGCTCGCCAAGAGCCTGGTCCGCCGGGTGGACGACGGCGACGGACGGGAGGCCTTCGACCTGCTCGACAGCCTGCGCCGGTTCGGCCGGGAGAGGCTGGCCGTCGCCGACGAGGAGGCCGCGGTCGAGCAACGCTTCCGGCAGTACTGGGCCCAGGTCGCCACCGCGTCCGAGGCCGGGATGGGCACGCCGGACGAGACGGTCTCCGTGCGGTGGGACACCGACGACGTCACCAACCTGCGGGCGGCGCTGGTCGCGGGCATCGCCGCCGGCGACCTGGCCAGCGCCCTCCCGGTCGCCTCCGTGGCCGGCTGGCACTGGTACACCCACGGCAGCCTCGAGGAGGGCCGGCTGGTCACCGAGCTGGTCGCGGAGGTGCTCGCCCGTGGTGCCGAACCGACCGACGCACTCGGCGGCACGGTGCTGGTCGCCGGCATCATCTGCTGGGCCCGCGGGGAGCTCGACGACGCCGCGGACCTGCTCGGCCGGGCGCTGGGGATGGCCGACGCCGCCCACGTCGTACGCCGCAGCGCGATCGCGCACGCGTTCCTCGGCCACCTGGCTCGCTCCTCCGGCGACCTCGACCGTGCCGCTGCCGAGCACACCCTCGCCCAGGAGTCGTTCCGCTCGCTCGGCAACCGCGTGGGTGAGGCGTGGGCCAGCCACGACCTCGCGCTCGTCGCCCTGGCGACCGGCCGGGTCCACGAGGCGGCCCGGCTGCTCGCCGCGGCACTGCCGGTCTTCGACGCCGAGGTGGACCCCTGGGCCGTGGCCTGGGTCAGCAGCGGCCGGGCCAAGGTCGCTCTCGACCGCCACGAGTGGGCGCGGGCGGGTGGGCTCCTGGTCGCCGCGCTCGACGTGTTCGTCGCCAACGGCGACCGGCCGCAGATGGCGCACTGCGTCGCGCTGCTGGCCGAGCTGGCCACCGCCCGGGGGCTGGCCGGGCAGGCCGAACGCCTCGAGGCCGGGCTGGACCACCCGGCATCGTTGCCCACCCTGGCCCGCTCCGTCGCGGAGGCCGCCGCGGCCCCCGAGAGCCCTCTCACCCCCCGGCAGCGCGAGGTCGCGACGCTGGTCGCCCAGGGCGCCACCAACCGGCAGATCGCGCGCGCACTGGACATCGCCGACAAGACCGTCGAGGTGCACCTCGCGCAGATCATGCGCCGGCTCGGCGTCCAGAACCGCGCCCAGGTCGCGGCCCATGCGGCCCACTGGGGTCTCGACGCGCGTTCGGACTAGGGGATTTCCCCAACTGTCGGGGTCCTGCCCCACCCGTTAGACCTGAGGTGTGCCGCACCGAGCGGCGACGACCGGCCGAGGGGAACGACATGACCACGATGCAGGAGACGACGTACGACGTGCAGGGCAGGCTGCTCGAGGTCTGCAACTGCGATGCCATCTGTCCGTGCTGGGTGGGGCTGGACCCCGACAACGGCACCTGTGACTCGATCCTGGCCTGGGCGGTCGACACGGGCACCGTCAAGGGCGTGGACGTCTCCGACCGGGTGATCGGCCTGTCGGTGCACATCCCGGGCAACATCCTCGCCGGCAACTGGAAGGCGGTCGTCTACGTGGACGAGCGCTGTGACGAGGCCCAGCAGGAGGCGCTGCTGTCGGTCTTCACCGGCCAGCTCGGCGGCGCGGTCGCGGACCTGGCCGCCCTGATCGGCGAGGTGGTCGCGGTGGAGCGGGTGCCGATCACCTGTGACGTCGTCGATGGCCGCGGCACGCTGAGGTTCGGGGACGTCGCCATCGCCGAGCTGGAGCCGTTCACCGGCGCCACCGGCCAGCCGACCACCCTGCAGGACACGGTGTTCAGCACCATCCCGGGGTCTCCGGCCTACCCGGGCCGGGCGACCACCTTCCGCCGCGACGAGAGCAAGCACGGCATGGAGAACATGGACGAGTCCGGGAAGAACGCGATCCAGGGCGACTTCCACTTCTCGGCCTGACCGCGATGAGCCTCCTGGAGACCCGCCGCCGGCCGGCGCGCGACCACCCGCGGGACCCGGCCCCGTTGCTGTGGGCGGTGACCGCCGGGTGCTGGGTCGCGATCGTCACGCTGCTGCTCACCGCGGGGGTCGACCTCGCGGACCACGACGTGGTGCTCGAGCAGTCCACGCTGCCGGTCCCACTGCGCCTGGTGGCCTTCACCGGGGCGTGGGCGGTGATGCTCGGCGCGATGATGCTGCCGACGACGGTGCCGATGGCCCGGATGTTCGTCGCCGTCAGCGCCCGCCAGGCCCGACCCGGAGCCGCCCGTGCCACCTTCGCGGCGTCGTACCTCCTGGTCTGGGTCGGCTTCGCGCTCGTCGCCCTGGCCGGTGACACGGTGGTGCACGAGTCGGTCCGCCACTGGGCCTGGCTGGAGGCGCACGAGCCGCTGATCCTCGCCGGCACGCTGGTGCTGGCCGGGGCCTACCAGCTCTCGCCGCTGAAGGATGCCTGCCTGCGGGCCTGCCGCACGCCGCTGTCGATCATCGGCAGCCGCTACCGCGGCGGTGCCGCGGGTGGCTGGCGGGTGGGCCTCACCCACGCCCTGAACTGCCTGGGCTGCTGCTGGGCGCTGATGCTGGTGATGTTCGCGACCGGGGTCGGCAGCCTGCTCTGGATGCTCGTGCTGACCGCGGTGATGGTCGCCGAGAAGACCAGCCGCACCGGGGCGCGGCTGGTCCGGCCGATCGCGGCCACGCTCGTGGCCTCCGGGGTGCTGCTCGCGGTCGCGACGCTGGTCGGGTGACGTGGTGCCCGGACCGGGGCACAATCGAACGCTCCAGAGGGGACCGCGATGAGGGCTCGTCAACCGGACAGCTCGGGCTACGTCGTGAACGACGGCGTCCGGGTCTACTACGAGGTGCACGGCAGCGGGTCGCCGACGCTCCTGCTGATGCCCACCTGGGCGATCACCCAGTCGCGGATGTGGAAGATGCAGGTGCCCTACCTGGCCCGGCACTTCCGGGTGCTCACCTTCGACCCCCGGGGCAACGGCCGCAGCGACCGGCCAGGCACCGACGCGGCGTACGACGCGGACCGGATCGCCGACGACGCCGGCGCGGTGATGGACGCGACCGACACCGAGCGGGCCGTCTTCGTCAGCCTGTGCGCCGGCACCGTCTGGTCGACGCTGTTCCACCAGCGGCACCCCGGGCGGATGCTCGCCCTGGTGGCCATCTCCCCGTCGGTCTGCGGCGACCCGCCGGTCAGCGAGGATCGCACGCAGTTCGACTTCGAGGCGGAGCTCGACGCCGACGAGGGCTGGGCCAAGGAGAACCGGGCGTACTGGAAGCGGGACTGGCGTGGCTACATCGAGTTCTTCGCCGACCAGATGCTGCCCGAGCCGCACTCCACCAAGCTGTGGGACGACATGGTCGGCTGGGGCACCGACACGGATGCGACGACGATGCTGCACGACCAGGACTCTCGCTCCTCGGTCGCGGTGATGGACGTGGAGCAGCGCGCCGAGCTGTGCCGCTCGCTGACCGTCCCGGTGCTCGCCATCGGCGGTGACCAGGACCGGATCATCCCTCCCGGCCGGGCCGAGCGGCTGGCCGAGCTGACCGGCGGCGACCTGCTGATGATCGGCGGCTCCGGCCATCTCCCGCACGCCCGCCACCCCGTGGTCGTCAACCACGCGATCAAGGACTTCGTCGACCGGGTCGTGCCACCCCCGCCCCGCGGCACGCCGTGGCTGTTCGCCCGGGAGCGGACCCGCAGCGCGCTGTGGGTGTCCTCGCCGATCGGCCTCGGCCACGTGCTGCGCGACCTCGCGATCGCCCGGGCGGTCCGCGAACGCGTGCCGGACCTGCGCATCGAGTGGCTGGCCCAGTCGCCGGTGACGGAGGCGCTGGCCGCGGCCGGCGAGATCGTGCACCCGGCCAGCGCCGAGCTGGCCTCGGAGGTGGAGCACTGGGAGGGCGAGGCCACCGGGCACGACCTGCACGCGTTCCACGCCTTCCGCAGCCTCGACGAGACCTTCTGCGCCAACTACCTGCTCTTCGACGAGGTGGTGCGCCAGACGCCGTACGACCTGTGGGTCGGGGACGAGTCGTGGGAGGTCGACCACTTCCTGCACGAGAACCCCGAGCGCAAGATCGCGCCGTACGTCTTCACCACCGACGTCGTCGGGTTCCTGCCCGTCGACGACGACCCGCGCGAGGCGGAGCTGACCGCCGACTACAACGCCGAGATGATCGAGCACCGGGCCAGGCACCCTCGGCTGCGCGACCTGTCGCTGTTCCTGGGCGACGCCGCCGAGCTGCCGGCCACCTCGATGGGGCCGGGGCTGCCGGGGGTCCGCGACTGGGCGCAGGACTGGTTCGAGATGGTGCCGTACGTCGTGCCCTTCGACGCCCGGGACTACCGCGACACGGCGGCGCTCCGGGCCTCGCTCGGCTACCCGCCCGACGGGCCGCTGCTGGCCGCCGCGGTCGGGGGTACGGCGGTCGGCCGGCCGCTGCTGGACCTGGTCGCCGAGGGGTTCGCCCACCTGCGCAAGGAGCTGCCGGAGGCACGGATGGTGATGGTGACCGGCCCGCGCATCTCCCCGGACGACATCACCGACGTCGACGGGCTGACCAAGCACGCCTTCCTGCCCGACGCGTTCGCCCACCTCGCCTGCGCGGACGCGGCGGTGGTGCAGGGGGGCCTCTCGACCACGATGGAGCTGGTGGCCGCGCAACGTCCGTTCGTCTACTTCCCGCTGGCCCGGCACTGGGAGCAGCAGGAGTTCGTCACGCACCGGCTCGACCACTACGGCGCCGGCACCCGGCTCGACTTCGCCAGCACCTCACCGCGCGACCTGGCGGCCGCGATGAGCCACGCGATGAGCCGCCGACCGCGCTACCGGTCGGTGCCGCGCAACGGCGCGAGCGTGGCCGGCGAACGGATCGCGTCGCTGCTCACCGCCGCCCGTCGGTCGTGATCGCCGGACCTCCTCCGTCCTCCCCTGTCCTCCTCCGTCCTCCCCTGTCCTCCTCCGACCTCCATCGGGCCTAGGGTCGGCAGGGTGACCGAGCTCCCCGTCCTGGCACCCGACGACCAACGCATCCTCGGCAGCCTGCTGGAGAAGCAGACGACGGTGCCGACGACGTACCCCCTCACGGCCAACGCGCTGCGGAGCGCGTGCAACCAGACCAGCAACCGGGATCCCGTGGTCGACCTCGACCTGGGGAGCATCGAGCGGACCGCGCGGGCGCTCAAGGAACGCGGACTGCTCCGGATCGTGTGGTCCGACACGGGGCGGCGGGTGCTGAAGTACCACCAGATCCTCGACGAGGTGCTCGGCCTCGACCTCGACGAGCGGGCACTGCTCACCGTGCTGCTGCTCCGCGGTGAGCAGGCGCCGGGCGAGCTGCGCACCCGCACGGAGCGGTTGCACGGCTTCGCGACCCGGGACGAGGTGGAGGAGTGCCTGCGCCGGATGGCCGAGCGCCCGCAGCCGCTGGTGCGCGTGCTCGAGCGACGGCCGGGTCAGCAGGACCACCGCTGGGTCCATCTCCTCGGTCCGGTCCCGTCGCAGGCGGCTGTCGAGACCACGGAGGCCGTCGACCGCGAGGCCGTGCTCGTCGACGGCGCCGAGGCGCGGGACGACCGGGTGCGGTCGTCCTACGACGCCATCGCGGCGGAGTACGCCGAGCACCTGGTCGAGGAGCTGCCGGCCCTGCCGTTCGAGACCTGGCTGCTCGACCGGGTGCTCGCCCACGCCGACGGGCGACCGGTGGTCGAGGTCGGCTCCGGACCCGGACACGTCACGGCGTACCTGTCCGCGGGAGGCGCCGAGGCCACCGGCATCGACCTGTCCCCCGCGATGGTGGCCGAGGCCCGCCGACGCTTTCCTGGCCCGACCTTCGAGGTCGGCGACCTGCGGCGGCTGAGCCGTCCGGCCACCAGCTCGGGCTGGGCGGCGGTGTTGGGGTGGTACTCGCTGATCCACCTGGCCGCGTCCGAGCTGCCCGAGGCGGTGGCCGCACTGGCCCGTCCGCTCGACCCCGGCGGCTGGCTGGTCCTCGGCCTGCACGCCGGAGCCGACGTCCGTCATCTCGACGAGTGGTTCGGCCTCGACGTCCGGCTCGACTTCGTCCGGCACGAGCCGGCGTCCGTCGTCGCGGTGGTCGAGGCCGCGGGCCTGGTCGACGTCGAGTGGTACCTGCGCGGCCCGGTCACCGGCCGGGGCGAGCAGAGCCGACGGCTGTACGTCGTCGGGCGGAAGCCCGCGTAGCCACGGGTGGCTCGCGGTGTGAGCCTTCCCTGGCTTCACGACAGTCGGTCCGCCGCTGCCACGAGCGCGCGGACCCGAGCGGCCAGGGCGGCGTCGAAGGCACCCGCGGGCGCCTGCCAGCCCCAGTTGTCGAGGTCGGTGCCGGGGGTGTTCATCCGGCTCTCGCTGCCGAGCCCGAGCAGGTCCTGGGCGGGTACGACGGCCAGCCGGGCCGTGGACTCGAGCGCCAGGCGGACGAACGCCGCGGGCATCGCCTCATCGGGGTCGATGAGGAAGGAGGCGACCCGCTCACGGGTCTGCGGGTCGAGCTTGGTCCACCACCCCTTGGTGGTGTCGTTGTCATGGGTTCCGGTGTAGACGACGCTGTGCTCGCCGTGCCGGCCGGGCAGGTAGGGATTGTCGGGGTTGCCGTCGAAGGCGAACTGCAGGACCTTCATCCCGGGCAGGCCGACCCGGGTGCGCAGCTCCTCGACCTCCGGGGTGATCGCCCCGAGATCCTCCGCCACCAGCGTCCCGGGCCCCGCGGTCTCGACGAGTGCGGACAGGATCTCGGCGCCCGGCCCGGGGACCCACCAGCCCTCGCGGGCGGTGGCCGCGTCGGCGGGCACGTGCCAGGCGGCCTCGAAGCCGCGGAAGTGGTCGATGCGCACCAGGTCGAAGAGCTCGCGCTGGCGGGCGATCCGGCGCCGCCACCACGCGAACCCGTCGGCGGCCATCGCGTCCCAGTCGTAGTGCGGGTTGTTCCAGCGCTGACCATCGGCGGCGAAGTAGTCGGGCGGGCAGCCGGTCACGGTGGTCGGCCGGCCGTCCGCGTCCAGCCGGAACAGCTCGCGCGACGACCAGACGTCGGCGCTGTCGAGCGACACGAAGATCGGCAGGTCCCCGAACAGCAGCACACCCTTGGCCGCGGCATGACTGCGCAGGCGCGCCCACTGCTCCGCGAAGACCCACTGCTCGAAGCGCAGGTCCTCCACCCGGTCGGCGAGCGGGCCGAGGGCCTCGCGGACGGCCTGCGGATCCCGGTCCCGCAGGGACGGTGGCCAGGCCGGCCACGGAGCGTGGCCGTGCAGCTCGCGCAGCGCGGTGAACTCGACGTACGGCTCCAGCCAGTCGCTCTGCTCCGCGCACCACGCGGCGAACGCCGACCGACGGTGGTCGTCCAGGGCCGACGGGTCCCCGAGCCGGTGGGCCGACTGGAGCTCACGGCTGATCAGCCCGGGACTCCCCGCCATCGCGGAGAGTGCGTCGTACGGCGAGTGGCTCTCCTCGTGCGTCGGCACCAACGGCAGCACCTGCCAGACCGAGCAGCCCGCGGCGGCGAGGAAGTCGACGAACCGGAAGGCCTCGTCACCGAGCCGGCCGGAGGTGGAGCTCGCGCCAGGAGGCGACGGCAGTGAGGTCACGTGCAGCAGGACCCCCGCCCGGCGGACGTCGAACGCGCTCCCCTGCTCCCTCATGGGCACCCTTCTGCGTCCGGTCCGCGCTAGCTAGCGCAGGGTCATCGAACCGGAGACGTCCGGCTCCCACGGCAGGCCGGCGTCCTCGGTGATGCGCTGGTCCAGCGCGGCCGCGACGTCCTCGGGCCACGCCGCGGTGCGACGGGTCTCCATGTCGATGTGGAGAAAGATCTCCTCCATCACGAAGCTCAGTCGCTGGTGTGACTCGTCGAGGAGGTAGACCAGGGCGTGCGCGGCCCGCTCCGAGCGCCCCAGCAGCCGCACCCGCGTCGACAGCATGTCACCCGTGCGCATCTCCGCGAGATAGGTCAGGTGGTGCTCGGCGGAGAAGCTGGCGTGGCCGGTGGCCGGCCAGTCCTGCGGGATCCCCTGCCCGACCAGGGACGCGTCGAGCCCCTCGCTGGCGATCCCGGTGTAGTGACGGACGTTGAGATGGCCGTTGGCGTCCTCGAAGGCGATCGGGACCGGCTGCTCGGTGTACGCCGGAAGAACGGCGAGCTGCTCGTAGCTGGGGTGGGGTGCTCTCACGGGGCTAGACGATACCGGGGCCGGCGGGGGTCTCCGCGCGCAGGCAGCGCGGCGTGCGTCGCTCAGTCCCGCAGGGACGCGGTGGCCGCGGTCATCCGGACCAGGTGGTCGAGCAGGCTGGTGAGCTCGCGCTCGCGCCGGTCCTGCGGGGTGAAGTCGACGTCGTCGAAGTCGGCGAAGTTCTGCAGCGCGACCTGCGGCCGGACCGCGATCATGAACGCCGCGGCCACGATCATCCGCCACTGCTCGACGGCGCGGGTGCCGCCGTCGAAGCCATAGGCCACGAAGCCGACGGTCTTGTTGCCCCACTCCGGCCAGAGCACGTCGAGGGCGTTCTTCATCGCGGCCGGAACGCCGTGGTTGTACTCCGGGGTGACCCAGACGAAGCCGTCCAGCTCGTCGATCTTGCGGCTCCAGCGTCGCGTCGCCTCGGAGGCGTAGTCGCGGCCGGCCTCGCTGGGCACGGTCTCCTCGTCGAGCAGCACCAGGTCGTAGTCGGCCAGGTCGACCAGCTCGAACGCCGCGTCGTCGCGCCGGGAGGCGATCTCGTGCACCCACGCGCCGACACCTGCGCCCTTCCGGTTCGGACGGGTGCTGCCGACCACGATGCCGATTCTCATGCTGTCTCCTGAAGGGTGCCGTTCCCGGTGCCGACCGGGGCCACTGGCGATAGTGTCCACCTGATGGATGCCGCAGCGAGATTCAACGTCACGACCACGGGCCGCCCCGACGGTCAGCCCATGGTGTTCGCGCACGGCTTCGGTTGCGACCAGCACATGTGGCGCTTCGTCGCCCCTGCCTTCGCGGACGAGTTCCGCATCGTGCTCTTCGACTTCGTCGGCGCCGGTGGCTCCGACCCCGCGGCGTACGACCCCGTGCGGCACGGGACGCTCGACGGGTACGCCGAGGACCTGCTGCAGGTCCTGCGCGATCTCGACCTCCGCGACGTCGTGCTCGTCGGCCACTCGGTGTCCGCGATGATCGCCGCGATCGCGCAGGTCGCCGAGCCGGAGCGCTTCGACCGGATCGTGATGGTCGGGCCCTCACCCCGCTACGTCGACGAGGGCTCGTACGTCGGGGGCTTCAGCGAGGCGGACATCCTCGAGATGCTCGAGTCCCTCGAGAGCAACTACCTGGGCTGGTCCGCCGCGATGGCGCCCGCGATCATGAACACACCGGATCGTCCCGCGCTCGGGGCCGAGCTCACCGAGAGCTTCTGCCGCATGGACCCGGTCGTGGCCCGGCAGTTCGCCCGCGTGACGTTCCTGACCGACACCCGCACGGTGCTCTCGCAGGTCAGCTGCCCGACGCTCGTGCTGCAGTGCAGCGACGACCTCATCGCACCGGTCGAGGTCGGCAGCTATGTCCGCGACGCCCTGCCGCAGGGCTCGATGATCGTGCTCGAGGCCACCGGCCACTGCCCGCACCTGAGCGCGCCCGCAGAGACCATCGCGGCCATGACCGGCTTCGTCCGTCGTCGGCCGGTGCCGGTCCCGTGACGAGCCAGTCCCGATGAACCAGGCCCCATGACCAACGAGAGGGCGGCGCGGCAGGCCTTCCTCGACGCGCTCGTCCACGACGACCCCATCCAGCTCTACGAGCGCGCGCCGTGCGGGTTCCTCTCCACCACTCCCGACGGGCTGATCGTCAAGTGCAACGCGACGTTCCGCACCTGGATCGGCCGCGAGGCCGACGAGATCGTCGGGCGGCTGTCCTTCGTCGACCTGCTCACCGCCGGCGGTCGGATCTACCACGAGACGCACTTCGCCCCGACGCTGCAGATGCAGGGCAGCGCCCGGGAGATCGCGCTGGACCTGGTCACCGCCGACGGTGCTCGGCTGCCGGTCCTGGTGAACGCGACGCTCGACCGGGACGAGGCCGGGCGCCCCCAGGTCATCCGGATCGCCGTCTTCGACGCGACCGAGCGGCGGCGCTACGAACGGGAGCTGCTCCGCGCCAAGGAGGCCGCCGAGAAGGCGGAGGAACGGTCCCGGACCCTGGCCCGGACCCTCCAGCAGACCCTCATCCCTCCCGCTCCCCCGCGGATCCCCAGCCTGGACCTGGCGGCGGCGTACCGGCCCGCCGGAGCCGGTGACGAGGTGGGCGGCGACTTCTACGACGTGTTCCCGGTGGGCGAGGAGGACTGGGTGGCCGTGATCGGGGACGTCTGCGGGAAGGGCGTCGACGCCGCGGTGGTGACGTCTCTCGCGCGGCACACCCTCCGCGCCCTCGCGGTCCGCCACGACGAGCCGAGCGCGATGCTGGAGGGCCTGAACCAGGTCCTCCTGCAGGAGTCGAGCGAGCGCTTCTGCACGATCTCGCTGCTGCGCCTGCGCCGTGACGAGGAGGGGTGGACCGCGGTGCTGACCACCGGCGGCCACCCGCTGCCGCTGCTCGTCCGTCACGGGGCCGCCACGGTCCCCTTCGGCGGTGAGGGTCCCCTGGTCGGCGTCATCGAACGGCCCAGCTTCGTCGAGGACAGTCTCCGGCTCGTGCCGGGGGACGTGCTGGTGCTCTTCACCGACGGGGTCCCGGAGGGTCGGCGCGACGGCGACTTCTACGGCGAGGACCGGATGCTCGAGGCCGTGGCCCGCGGTGCCACCCCGAGGTCGATCGTCGACGAGCTGGTCACGGACGTCGTCGACTTCCAGCGCGGCGTGCCCCGCGACGACATCGCCGTCCTCGCGGTGGGCGTGCCACCCGCCTGACCGGAATGCCGGAGCGGCGGCCGGTCTGCGGCCTGGGTCGGTGTGGGAGGCACGCCGGAGTCCGTGGTCCGCGCCGCGGCGTACGGCCTGCCGCTGGTGCTCGCGGTCATCGTCGGCTCGCCCGAGACGGTGGCCGCGAAGATCGCCTGGGCGATGCGGACCCTGGGGCTGTCGCGGTTCCAGCTGAAGTACGCCGTCGGCACGTTGCCGCACCCCGAGCGACTGGAGTCCATCCGGCTGTACGGCACCGAGGTGGTGCCGCGGGTGCGTGAGCTGCTCGCCGCGGATCCGGTCGCCACCGGCTGAGCACGTGGTCGCGCGGCGACCTTTCCCGCACACTCAGGGATCCCTGTGCACACAGGGAATTCGTCCACCTCGGTTGTCAGTGGTGGGTGCTGGAATGGAGTCATGATCGAGGTGACGTTGCAGGGCACGCCGCTCGAGGTCGACGACCTCGACGCGGAGTGGCTGCTCGACCTCGCCCGGGAGGCGGAGCTGCAGTCGCGGATCGCGGAGCGGCGCAAGCTGCGCTTCGCCGGCCACTGGGCCGACCTGCACCCGGCCACCGCCGAGAGCGGGGTCGAGCAGTGGGGCAACGCCGGACGACTGGACTGTGCCGAGGCGATCGGCGGCGAGGGCACCCCGTTGGTGGCCGCCTTCAGCGCGGAGCCGCTCGCCGCCGCCCTCGGGATCTCGACGGCCTCGGTGCTGAACCTGATCAGTGCCGCACTCGACCTGCGGCACCGGCTGCCCCGGATCTGGAGCCTGGTGGAGGCACTCGAGGTGCCGGCCTGGAAGGCCAAGCTGGTCGCGCGGCGCACCCATCGCCTGTCGGTGCGGGCGGCGGCCCACGTCGACGCCGAGCTGGCACCGATCCTGGGCACCCGCGGCGCCCCGACCATCGACCGGGTGGTGGCCGAGGCCATCGCCCGCTTCCACCCCGAGCAGGCCGCCGAGACCGAGCGGGCCGGGAAGGCCGCCTGGGACGTCCGGGTCGAGCACCCGGGTCCCGGCGAGTGGGCCGGCACCTCCTGGCTGGAGGCCTGCGCGGACACCCTGGACCTGACCAAGTTCGACGACGCGGTCGCCGACATCGCCCACCGCCTCGGCGCGGCCGGCGACCCCGACTCACTCCAGCAGCGCCGCGCCAAGGCACTCGGCATCGTGGCCGAGGTGCACGCCGGCGCCGACCTGGACCAGCTCATCGCCGCGCTCACCACGCCAGACACGACCGGTGCTGAGCCGGTGAACCAGCGACCGGCTCAGCCGCCGAGGACCCGGAGCCGCGACCTGCAGCTCTACCTCCACCTGCCCGCCGACGCCCTGGGCGGCTCCACCGACCCGGCGGACACCCCAGCGGGCGTGCCGGGCGTGCCGCACGTCCAGGGCCTCGGGCCGACCACCATCGAGCGGATCGAGGCCTGGCTGACCCGGCACACCGCCGCCGGCGCCCGGGTCCACCTCACCCCGGTCATCGACCAGACCCGCGACGACGCCGTCGACCGACACGACCCACCACCCTGGATGGCCGCCCAGGTCCGCCTCCGCGACCCCCGCTGCGTCTTCCCCTACTGCCAGACCCACGCCCACCACTGCGACCTCGACCACATCGTCGCCTACGACAAGGACGGACCACCCGCCCAGACCCACCCCGCCAACCTCGCCCCACTCTGCAGACGACATCACCGCGCCAAGACCGCCGGCCACTGGCGCTACCGACGAGTGGACGACCAGAGCTATGCCTGGACCTCACCGCACGGCCACGCCTACCTCGTCACCGACGGCGCCACCCTGGCCACGGCCGACCACTGAGTCGGGAGGCAAGCGCAGCCGCGCGAAGGCCGAGCATCCGGGCCTGATGCAGAGTCCTTCGAAGACCTGGCCTGATGGCGGCATGCCCGGATAGCCGCAGCGCACGCCGGCCGCGGCATAGGAAGGGGTGTCCGGTGCGGCCGCACACGCGGCGGCATGACGCTGATGTAGACACCGTTCGGATTGGGCCCGAGTCCTGCTCGTGGTGTGGGGGCATGATCCGGAACTTGCATCGCCACGTGCATGGGAAGGGCACAATGACGGGCGTTCGGGTGTTGACCGTTGGGGGACAGGGTGCGCCGTACCAGTTGCGAGGTCGTGCCGACCGCGAGCACTTCAATCGCTCACCACGCCCGGCGGTCGCGACGTTCGATCAAGGCCTTCGACGTCTTCCTTGCGTTTGCAGTGGTTGTCGTGACCCTCGTGTGGGCGGCAGGGCTCGCGCCATCGGGCTCGGAGCCGGGGCGAAACAGCGACGCGGATGCGTTGTGGGTGTGGGCCTCGTTGATCGGATTCTCCGCTGGGTCGTTCCTCCATGAGGCGCTACATGAACTTGGTCATCTGCTAGGGGCAGCGGCACTGCGACTTCGGATCGTCAGCGTGCGGGTGTGGCACCTCCGGTTCGGTCGGCCCGACCAGGCCCTAGCCGGCACCAGCGGGCATGTGCGGGTCGAACTTGCCAATGCACAGCGTTGGTTGCCCCTGCGCATGAGCCTGTTCGCGCTGGCCGGGCCGGCGGCCAACGTCGCCGTTGCGCTGGCCACGGCCACCGCCGTCATTGCGAACCGGTCCGCATCAACTGGGGTTCGGACACTGGCGGTCGGTTTCACCGTCGCCGGGTTGTACGCCGCGATCGCGAACCTCGTTCCGAGGCGGCCGACGAGCGAATATGAGACCGATGGTCGCCTGGCACTTCAGTGGATCTTCCACCCCAACGACGAGCGGGCACGGCTTGCCATCGAAACCAGCAGTGCCCGTCAACGAGTGATCCCTTCGCTGGGCGGGACGAAGACGACGGAGCACCGACGCGACCATCTGTTGTCCCGGATCGGGAACAAGCACCCCGATATCGCCGTCGCGGCGATGACGGAGCTGCTCAGACGGCGGCCCCGCTGGGACGACGGCTGGCAGGACTTCGAAGTCGTCGCGACGTTCGCCGCACGGGGCGACCTCTCGGCCGATGTCCGGGCGAAGGTGAGCAGCCAGTACTCCCTGTCGTTGGCGCTGGCATATCTGGTCTCGCTCGGCCCCGGTGAGCCCACCGATCCCGATTCACCGAATGTGCGTCGGATGGAACAGCTCGCCGAGCTCGCACTTGCAGCGCAGCGTGAGTCGCTTCAGGCTAGAACGGCCGTCGCACTCGTGCGCATCATCCAGGAGCGCTCGGCGGAAGCTCGGACGCTCCTCAGCGACGTCGAATCGAGCGCATCGCCGGTCGTACAAGCTCGCGCCTACGCCGTCCGGGGCATCGCCGAGATTGAGCTTGGGGACCTGAACCAGGCGCGTGGGATGGCCGCTCTGGCACGCGGGATCACGCCCAACGACTCGGTGGTGAAACTGCTCCACGCCTTCCTGGCCTCGACGGCGCCCCGCCGATAGTGACCGCGTGCTGTGCAGCGTCCAGATCAGCCGGAGCCCGCGACCGCTGCTGCTCATTGGCACGGGAAGCGAGATCGCCGCGTGCCGATTCGCTTGTGGCCATGGCACGCGCGTTGAGACCATGTCGTCGATGGCCTTCAGGGACTACCTCGACGAGCATGATGAATCGCTCGCGCTGTTCGAGCAGCTGCGGCGCGCGATCGTAGAGATCGGCCCGGTCGAAGAGCGAGAGTCCAAGAGCCAGGTTGCGTTTCGGCGTCGCCGGACGTTCGCCGTGGCCTGGGCGCCGGGGCAGTACCTCGGCAAGCGCGGCGCGCCGCTGGTCCTCTCCGTTGTGTTGCCCGAGCGCGACGCCGATTCGCGTTGGAAACAAGTTGTCGAACCGCGGCCCGGCGTATTCATGCACCACCTCGAGCTTCATGGCATCGACGACATTGACGACCAGACGGAGGCGTGGATCAAGCGCGCCTACGACGCTGCGCAGTAGCCCCTGGCCCACGCCCCGTCACGTGCCGCTGGCGGATCGCCAGGCAGAGCGTGCCGCAAACCGATCCCTCGCGGAACGCGTGGAACCGCCGGTCACCCAGATGGCCAGGCCGTCGTAGCGTCGATGACTATCAGCATCCATTCTGGTGATGGCTCCGCGGATTGGCGACTACTTCGTCGAGTGCCGTCCGCGCCAGACGATCGCGCGCTGGGAGTCGTCGACTTCGCGATCTTCGCGCACTTGAACCTTTTTCCGACCAACACACTGCCCACGCAGAGCGGTGGGCGGCTGACATCACCGTCCCTGCCTATGCCATCGACGAACCGTCGGCGATCAGCACCGCGGGCACGTCAGGCACTTCAGGGAGGATCGGCGTCCCGTTCGAGGAACCCTTCGCGAGCGCGTCAGCCGGCTTCTCCCAGTCACGCGATCGCCGCAACGGATCGTCGCGCGGAGCGCGAACAGAGCGGGCTCGGCCACCCTGCGCCCGACCCCCTGGTGCCGCAGCGGGAACCGATTAGCCCTGACGGCGCACATACTCATGCCCTATGAGTTGAGCCTTCCTCGCTTTCTGGCCGGCATCCTCCGGGCGAGACTCGGATTCGACCGGCTCGCTGACCGATGGGCTCGGGCAGACACACGCACCGGTTTGCAGCTGGTCGATGCGGTTGCTGCCACAACCGCAAACGGGTTCAACGTTCCTGGGGCGGGCGAGAATGCTCCGCTAAGCCACCTGCTCTTGCACGCCCAGGACATGAGGGAGCCGCTGGGCCTTGCTCCGGCCGCGACCGCTGCGGGTGGTCGCCGTGTGCTTGACGATCTGACCCTGGGCAAGCACGCCGTCGACTCGGCCATCACTGACGGGCTACGGCTTCAGGCGCCGGACATCGGTTGGGCGTCGGGGTCGGGCGCTGCGGTGACCGGCCCAGCCGCAGTCCTGGCGAGCGCTCTCATGGGCCGGATCGCCTCGGCCGCTCAGTTGGAAGGCGACGGCGCGGAGACGCTGTGTGCCCGGCTCTAACAGGACGTACATTCCACGGCCAGGGTGGAGGACGAGCACTCGGCGGCTCGGTGCAGTTAGGCCCTGCCGCGCATTAACGTCCCAGCCGCAGGGGCGCAACACCGCTCAGGTCGCTCTCCGCCATGTCCCCGAATGCCCAACCCTCCATCGGGACGCCGCACGGGTTGGGGAGCCACCGGCGCCGTTGTCCCGCAGGGGATCTGCTCGCTTAGCGCGCCAGTGCAGGATCCGGTAGTGGGACTCTCGCGTGCCGACCGTCACCGGTCAACGATCGTGTCGGGCGTCTCGAGACCCACCAGTGTGGCCACCTGCGTCATCTCGGCCCAGTCGAAGGCGCGCACTGTGCTGAGCTACGAGCCGTCCCAGTATGCCGACAGCGACGACGGCGAGGCCGATCAGGAGCGGGCCGCTCGGAAGCGTCGTGACCAAGGTGAGACAGCCGGTCATGCCGACGAGCTGTAGAACTCGCGGCCAGCGGCGCTGGTCGCAGGGTTGTCGCCACGCGGCGGCGTTGGCCACGAAGTAGTAGAGCAGCACCCCGAAGGACGAGAAGCCGATCGCGCCGCGCAGGTCCACCGACAGCACCAGAGCGACGATGACGGTGCCGACGGCTAGTTGGGCGTGATCGGGCACGTGGTGTCGCTCGTTCACAGACCCCAGCCAATGCGGTAGATCGCGTTCGCGGGCCATCGCGAGGGTGGTGCGACTGACACCCGTCATCAGGGCGAGCAGCGCGCCGAGCGCGGCAGCGGCCGCACCCACCCGCACGACCGGCTCGGCCCAGGCCGCACCCACCCCGTCGACCGCGGCGGCCAGCGGTGTCGCGGCCCCGGCCAGATCGTCGCCCAGCACCCGCACGAGGACGAGTCCGACCGCGACGTACACGACGAGGGTGACACCGAGAGCGATCAGGATGGCCCGGCCGATCTGTTCGGGACGGCGCACCTCCTCAGCGAGCGTGGCGATCCGGGCGTAGCCAGCGAAGGCGAAGAACAGCAGGCCGGCGGCCTGCAGGACGCCCAGCGCGGTGGCGTCCGGCAAGTGGGCGGGCGTCGCTGCGCGCGTGCCGGTCGCGGCGACGACCACGAAGAGAATCAGCACCGCGAGCGTAAGCGTGAGCAGGGCGCGCGCGACCTGGGCAGTGCGGGTGATGCCGCGCAGGGTCGCGACGGTGAACAGCGCCACCACTGCGGCCGCTGCGCCGCGCTGCCACCAGTGGCCGGCCGGGACGGCGTAGGCCGCGAATGTCATCGCCATCGCCGCGCACGAGGCGGTCTTGCCGATCACGAAGCCCCAACCCGCCATGAAGCCCCACCACGGGCCGAGCACTGCGCGCCCGAAGACATAGGTGCCGCCGGACGACGGGTGGACGGCGGCGAGCTGCGCTGATGCGACCGCGTTGCAGAAGGCGATCACGGCGGCCACACCCAGGGCGACCATGAGCCCCGATCCCGCTGCCGCGGCGGCCGGGGCGAAGGCGACGAAGACCCCGGCGCCGAGCATCGCGCTGAGCCCGACGACGACGGCGTCGACGGTGCCGAGTCTTCGGGCGAGCCGCCCGGTTGTGGTCATGGCTCAGTCGGCCAGCCGTGCGGCGATCTCTTCGGCAGCGACACGGCACTCCTCGTCGGTGGCATTGGGGAGCACGTCCTCCCACAGCGGGAGCATCATCCCGCTCGCCTCGAGCATCCCGAGGGGACGGGGCATCAGCCACGCGTGGAAGTGCGAACCCCCGTCACCCCAGCGGTAGAGGTGCACACGCCCGACGTCGCCGCGGGACAGGATCGCTCGCTCCAGCCTGGCCACGAGTATGCCGAATGCCGCCTGCGCTCCCGCCGATAGATCGACGAACGAGTCGACGTGCTCGATGCTGGCCAGCCAGACCGTGCCCGGCAGGCTGCACGTCTTGGGTGGATGCAGGGTGAAGTGGTCATCCGACCACACGGCCGAGGTGGTTCCGCCGCTGCACACGCGGCAGTCGGGCCCACCCGGCTCACCGGTGCGAGGTGGCTCGGGCACGACACGCGGTGCGGGCTCGATCGCGGTCAGGGGCTCTGCATATGGAATCAACATGGGATCCACGCTGCGCTCGTTGGGCGACGCGCGCTTGATCGAAGTCGTCATTCCCGCTGATTGGCGAACCAGTCCTTTGGGTCCCCGTAGCCGAGGTCGTCGATGCCGTGCTCGCGCATGGCTGTCACCGCCACGATCCGGTGGTGGGTGCCGAAGGCCAGCACGTGGGCCACCATTGCGCCGTAGCTGAGCACCTGTGGCACTGGGGAGAAGGCGTCGACGAACGTCTCGTCGAGGCGGTTATCGTCGGCGTACCGTCGCACGTTGGCAATGAACTCGGGGCCGGTTGTCGCCAGCCGCCGGCGCATCGAGGCGATCGACTCGTCCCGCTCGACGGCGAAGTCGTACTCGTGGTCCGAGACGGCCGCGTCCCACATCGCCATCTGCCCCACGATGCGCGACAGCACGCGGCGAAGGGTCTCGCCGTCGATGCCGTCGACCCGATGCGGCAACGATGCGTCGAGCTGGTTGGCGGTCAGTCGCTCCGCGCGGGCGACGAGCTCACCGGCCAGCCACACGTGGTGCTCGACCATCTCCACGATCAGGTCCATCGAGTCCATCCTCTGTCGAGCCGGCAGCCGCAGGCCCCCGGGTGGGTGGAAGTGCACGTCGGAGGGTGCCGAGATGCGGAACCCGGCCGGTCGCCGCCGCCAGGTCGACGGGGCGTCGCCGTACTCACGCCGGAACGCCCGGGTGAAGGCTTCGTGGCTGGCGAAGCCAGCGGCGATGGCGATGTCGAGCAGCGTCCGCTCGCTGGTGATCATCAGGTAGGCCGCCCGCTCCATCAGGATGCGGGCACGGAAGCGGGTCGGGGTCTCGCCGGCCATCGAGCTGATCACGCGCTCAAAGTGAAAGCGGGACAGGTGCGCGTCGGCAGCCATTCCCGCGGCCCCGCCCATGCTCCGCGCCGTCCCGTCGCTGCCCGCGCCGAGATCCGCGGCCATCCGGTCAAGGAAGGCAGCCAGATGGTCCTCGGCGACGGATCCCACCCAGGCAGGCTGCCATATCAGCGGGCTTGGCTCGGGTGAGTGATCCGAACTTGCTTGGTAGCTCGACCCGCACGTACACCCCAATGGAAGCCGGTCGACGTTGAATCCCCCCGAGGATCGGCACGCGGATTGTGGGCGAAAGGACGCTGAGGCGTTATGAGCGGACGCTTCCCCGCTGGCGGCGGGCAGCGCCGTCAGAGCAGGTGGCTGAGGTCTGCCTCCTCGTCGCCGCCCTCGAGCAGGTCGAGCACCCGTCGGGCGCGCACCGCCGCGTCGTACGCCGCCTCCTCGTCCGGGTCGGCCGGCGCGGCGGCGCGCTCCTCCGCGGTGCGGGCGTGCAGCGCGGCCAGCAGCTCCTCGCGGGGCAGGCCGCGCAGCAGGACCAGGGTCAGCGGGTCGCCGTCGACCAGCCAGCCCGTCTGCAGCAGCACCGCCAGTGCGTGCCGGCACGGCTGGGTCCAGGCACCGCAGGTGCACTCGGCGGCCAGCTCCCCGCCGTAGGGCAGCAGCTCGACGCCGGCCTCCTCGGCGTGCTCGGCCAGCTCCAGCGGTAGGTCGCCGGCCAGCAGCCGGGCGATCCGGCCGGACTCCGCGGCCACCAGCTCGCCGAACGCGGCCACCGCCTCGGCGCCGAGGACCGGCACCTCGACCGTCACCGTCCAGACGTCCTCGTCCTCCACCACCCCGGCCAGCAGCCGGCCCGGCGAGACGGTGATGCCGCCGACCGCACCGGCGCGGGCCAGGGCCCGGCCGCCGCGCAGGTCGCGCTCGCCGTACGCCGACTCCTCGACCGCCCGCAGCCAGGCCCTCGCCCACCACGACACCGTCCGGACCCCGCCGCGACGCGGCGACATCCGCGGATGCGTGACGGCGCTCAGCTGGACTCCTCGGGGCTGAACTCCTCGGGGACCGGTCCCCCGGGGCGCAGGGTGACCAGGTCCCGGAGCTCCGCGTCGCTGAGCTCGGTCAGTGCCGCCTCGCCGCCCCCCAGCACAGAGTCCGCGATCGCCCGCTTGCGGGAGAGCAGCTCGGCGATCTTCTCCTCGATGGTGCCGGTCGTGATCAGCCGGTGCACCTGGACCGGGCGGGTCTGCCCGATCCGGTAGGCGCGGTCGGTGGCCTGCTCCTCGACCGCGGGGTTCCACCAGCGGTCGTAGTGGATGACATGGTCGGCGGCGGTCAGGTTGAGCCCGGTGCCGCCGGCCTTGAGGGACAGCAGGAACACCGGCACTCTCTCCTCACCGGTGGCGTCCTGGAACCGCCGCACCATCGCCTCGCGCTCGCGCACCGGGGTGCCGCCGTGCAGGAACTGGGTGGGTACGCCGAGGCGGGCGAGGTGCTCCTCGAGCAGCCGGGCCATCGCGACGTACTGGGTGAAGACCAGCACCGCACCACCCTCGGCGAGCACGGTGCCGATCAGCTCGTCGACCAGCTCGAGCTTCTCCGAGCGGCCGCCGAGGCGCGGGTTGGTCTGCTTGAGATAGTGCGCCGGGTGGTTGCAGATCTGCTTCAGCGCGGTCAGCAGCGCCAGCACCAGACCGCGGCGGACGTGCTCGTCGGCGCGCTCGATCCGCTCCATCGACTCGCGGACCACGGTCTCGTAGAGCACCACCTGCTCCCGGGTCAGACCCAGCGGGTGGTCGGTCTCGGTCTTGGCAGGCAGCTCCGGCGCGACGCCGGGGTCGGACTTGCGGCGACGCAGCAGGAACGGGCCGATCAGCTCGGCGAACTGGCGCGCCTTCGTCGGCTCGAGGCCGGACTCGATGGGGGCCGCCCAGACCTTGCGGAACGCGTTGCGGGAGCCGAGCAGCCCGGGGATCGCCCAGTCGAGGATCGCCCAGAGCTCGGTCAGGTTGTTCTCCACCGGGGTGCCGGTCAGCGCCACCCGGGCCCGGGCGTCGATCCGGCGCAGCGCCTTGGCGGTCGAGGACGAGGGGTTCTTCACGTGCTGGGCCTCGTCGGCCACCACCAGGTCCCACGGCACCGCGGCCAGCACCGCCGCGTCGCGACGCATGGTGCCGTAGGTGGTGAGCACGAACCCACCGGGCAGCCCCTCGAGGTCCCGGGAGGTGCCGTGGAAACGGCGGACCGGGGTGCCGGGCGCGAACCGCTCGATCTCGGCCTCCCAGTTGCCGAGCAGCGAGGCCGGGCAGACCACCAGCACCGGCCCGGAGTCCGGGTCGAGCCCGAGCCGGTGCAGGTGCAGCGCGATCAGCGTGACCGTCTTGCCCAGGCCCATGTCGTCGGCGAGGCAGGCGCCGAGCCCGAGGCCGGTCAGCTCGGCGAGCCAGGTCAGGCCGTGCTTCTGGTAGTCGCGGAGCTCGGCCCGCAGGGCGGTCGGCACCGGCAGCGGCTCACGGGTGGCCGCGGAGGTGATCCGCTCGCGCACCTTCTCGAGCGTCGCGCCGACGACGACCCGCTCCTCGACCTCCTCGACGGTCACCACCCCGGTGAGGGTCGCGGCCAGCGCCTGCGCGGGCCTGGCGGTGCGGACCAGCCGCCGCTTGGCGCGGCGGGCCATCGCCGGGTCGACCACCATCCAGTTGTCGCGGAGCCGGACCACCGGACCGGTGGCCTCGGCGAGCTGGTCCATCTCGACCTCGGTGAGCGGGTCGCCGTGCAGCGCCAGCTGCCAGCTGAAGGAGAACAGCGAGTCCGGTCCGAAGAGGCCGTCGACCAGCGGCTCCCCCTGCTTCCCCGACCCCGGCCGGAGCACGGTCACCGCGGTCAGGTCGCGGCCCAGGCTGCGCGGCCAGAGCACGTCGACACCCCGCGCCTTGAGCGCCGCCAGCCCGTCGTCGAGGAGGTCGGCGAGCTCGACCGCGTCGAGGGTGATCTCGTCGGGCACCCGCAGCTCGAGCAGCCGGTCGAGCACCGGCCAGGCGTCGGCCGCGGCTCGCAGCGCGATGCTGGCGTGGGTGCGGGCCCGGTCGCCGAAGCCGTGCGTGGCCGCCGGCCCGGCCTCGGTCCACAACAGCGCGGCGTCGGCGAAGTGCAGCGGGTTGCGCTCGTCGTGGACCTGCAGCACCAGGCGCACGCAGCCGCCGACCAGCTCACCCTCGTCGGCCTCGACCCGCAGGCTCAGCGTGACGAGATGCGGCCGGTCGTCCTCGGCGCCGGTGTGCCGGGCGAGCCGCCGGGCCAGCCGGTCCGCGAAACCCGGCTGCCCCGTCGGCCGGGCCGGGCGGTCCACGGCAGCCGGCCTGGTCACCGGCCTGGCCGATCTGGCCACCGACCCGGAGCGCGGCATCGCGTCGGCGACCGCGTCCATCACCGAACGCACCAGCGCGCCGGGGTCGTCGACCTGGTCGGGCGCCCTGGCCTCGACCAGCTTCTCGAGGCGGTCCTGGTCGTCGGTGTCGAGCGCGGCGATCTGCCAGCCGGCCCGACGGTCGGGCTCGATCTTGCCGGCGGCGACCATCCGCATCGCCAGCAGCACCGCACCGGCGAGCAGGCCGACCGTGGGATGGGCGTCCTCGCGCTGGTGGGCGCGGGTGAGCACCGGCAACGCCGCGCGGATCGGCAGCGAGACCGTCCGGTGGTCGTCGGTGAACACCACCACGCTGTCCCGCGCCGGGTCGACCGCCTCGAAGGTGGCCGGGCCGGTGACCGGGACGAAGCTCACGAAGTCCTCCAAGAAGCTGCGGGTGACCCGACGCTAACGCCCGGCACCGACGAGAGGTTCCCCCACCCGGGCTAGACCGATCGGTCAGGCTCCGTAACCAGACAGTGGCACTTTCCACAATTGGGTAACACCGGGTCGCGGCGTCACCTACCGTCGAGGCATGTCACCTGCAGCCGCCGCCGCAGCGACGCCCGCCTTACCCCGAGGTGGGCGTCATTACGCGCGTCGCTTCTCCGGAGGCCTCACCCCCACGTTGTCCTCCCAGATCGCCCGGGCCGGCGGCGGCCGCAGGTGGTTCGAGGCACAGCTCCGCCCCAAGAAGCTGCGGGACACCAAGGGCAACGAGATCAACACCTGGTTCCCCTCGCTCAAGCGCACCCCGGACCAGATCTTCGCGCGCCAGCGCGCCGACGTGCAGGGATCCTGGGAGGTCATGTGGGACCTCAGCCGCTGGACCGTGGCCCGCCGGATCCACAGCACCCGCCAGGTGCAGGAGCTGATGGTCGAGTTCTGGTCCAACCTGCTGCACGTGCCGCTGGGCCACGACAGCGCCGCGTTCCACCGGGTCTCCTACGACAACGTGATCCGGAAGTACGCCCTCAGCACGTTCGAGGACCTGCTCCTGCACACCACTGTGCACCCGGCGATGGGGCTGTTCCTCGACAACGCCTCCTCCACCAAGGACGCGCCGAACGAGAACCTCGGCCGCGAGCTGCTCGAGCTGCACACCGTCGGCGTGAACGGCGGCTACACCGAGGCCGACGTCAAGAACTCCAGCCGGATCCTCACCGGCTACCGCTCCACCGTGTGGTGGCCGCGCTTCGAGACCTTCTACGATCCCGCCGTGCACGCGACCGGGACGGTCAACGTGCTCGGTTTCCGGCACGCCAACACCGCCGCCGACGGCCGCGCGGCCACCGCGGCGTACCTCTCCTACCTGGCCCGGCACCCCGCGACCGCCCGCCGGATCGCCCGGCGGCTCTGCGTCCGGTTCGTGAGCGACACCCCGTCGAACGGGCTGGTCGACAAGGTCGCCCGGGCCTACACCGACCACGGCACCGCGATCAAGCCGATGTTGCTGGCGATGGTCGACCACCCCGAGTTCGCCGCCTCCGCCGGGGCGAAGGTCCGCACCCCCATCGACGACTACGTCGCCACGGTGCGGGCCCTGGGCATCCGGCTCAAGCCTCCCGTCAACGGCAGCTCGTTCGTCAACGCGATGTACTGGCAGTACCGCGACGCCGGGCAGGCGCCGTACGAGTGGCCGGCGCCCAACGGGTTCCCGGAGGTCAACAGTGCCTGGATCAGCACCGGGCGGATCCTGAGCGGCCTGCAGGTGCACCGGAGCCTGGCCGCCCAGTGGTGGCCCACCAAGGAAGCGGCCTTCCGGTCGAAGACCGACCTGCTGCCCCGGTTGCCGGCGACCGTCGAGCACGTCATCGACCACGTCGCGCTCGTCGTCCTCGGCCAGAGGCCGACGGCCAACGTCAGTCGCGGCATCGCCGCCGTCCTGGGCTGGTCGCTCTCCCACAGGCTGACGAAGGCCGAGGCGCTGCAGTACTGGACGCTGCCCAAGATCGTGACCTCCCTCCTCGACTCCCCGACCCACCTCCACCGGTGAGGACCCGACCATGACCGACCAGCCCTGCGGGTGCCCCGACTTCACGATCGGCCGACGCCGCTTCCTGGCCACCGCCGCGGCCGGTGCCGGCGCGCTCACCGCCGGCCAGCTGTTCGGTGACGCGTTCCGGCAGGTGGCGTACGGCGCGGCGCCCGGCGGCAACGTCGTGGTCGTGCTGAGCCTCCGCGGCGGCGCGGACGGGCTCTCGATGGTGGTGCCCCGTGGCGCCGACCACGACCTGCTCACCGCCGCCCGCCCGCGGATCGTGGTGCCCCAGACCGCGCTGATCGGCGGCGACACCAACTTCGGCCTCCACCCCGCGTTCGCACCGCTGCTGCCGATGTGGCAGGCCGGCGCGTTCGGGGCGGTCCAGGCGGTCGGCCTGCCGGCCCCCAACCGCAGCCACTTCGAGGCGATGATCGACGTCGAGGACGCCGACCCCGGCTCCTCCGCCCGCGTCGGCTGGATCAACCGGGTGGTCGGGCTGAACGCCGCCGCCGATCCGGAGACCGCGGTCCAGGTCGGCTCGTCGCTGCTGCCGGTGTCCCTGGCCGGCCCGGCGCCCGCGCTCGGCATCAAGAAGGTCGAGGGCCTCGGCGTCACCACCCTCAACACCTCCGCCGCCGTCCGCCGCCGCTCCCTCGCCCAGATGTGGGCGCGCGACACCTCGCCGGCGGGCGCCGCGATGCGCGCCGCGCTGGCCACCAGCGCCCGCCTGGAGCGGGTGGCCGGCTCGGCCGACACCCTCGTGCACCCCGACTCCTACCCGGCCGGACCGCTGCGGGAGGCCCTGTCCAACACCGCGGCGCTGATCCGCGCCGACGTGGGCACCCGGGTGGTGACCCTGGACTACGGGGACTGGGACATGCACCGCGGGCTCGGGCAGCCCGGCAACGGCTGGATGGCCGACCAGATCACCCATCTGGCCAGCTCCCTCAAGGCGTTCTTCGACGACCTCGGCGGTGCCGCCGCCCGGGTCACCGTGGTGACGATCAGCGAGTTCGGCCGCCGCCTGCGGGAGAACGGCGACCACGGCGTCGACCACGGCTACGGCAACGCGATGCTGCTGCTCGGCGGTGGCGTCCGTGGCGGCTCGGTGCACGGCGCGTGGCCGCACCTGACCACCCTCGAGGACGGCGATCTGGCCATCCGGCAGGACTTCCGCAGCGTGCTGTGGGAGGTGCTGGCGTCCCGGTTCCCGGAGATGTCCGGCCAGCGGAGCGCGGTGTTCCCGGGCTTCGTGCCCGAGACGATCGGGGCGATGGGCTAGCTGCCGGTCCCCAGGGCCAGCGGGAGTACGTCGGTCGCGCCGGCCTGCCGCAGCGCCCGGGCGGCGACGGTCAGCGTCCAGCCGGTGCCGACCAGGTCGTCGAGCAGCAGCACCGGGCCGGCCGGGATCTCGCCCTCCAGCCGGTAGCGGCGCAGCACCGCGGCCACCCGCTGGGCGGAGTTCGAGGCACCCTGGCCGGGCGCGACGCCGGGGTCGGTGATCGCGAAGCGTCCCGCGACCGGGATCCGCAGGTAGCGCGACAGCCCGTCGGCGAAGTCGCTGGTCAGCGTCGGCCGGCGGGCAGACTCGACGTGCACGATCGCCGCGGCGTGCGGCTGCCAGTCGCCGAGCACCTCGATGACCGCCTTGACCAGCGGCAGCGGCACCGGGCCGTCGGGGGTGCCCTCGCGGAAGAGGTCGCGCAGGGCCTGGCCGTAGCCGAGGTCGGTCAACCGGGCCACCGCCCGACCCGCGGCCGGCGGGTCGGCGATCTTGCCCTTGAGGTCGATGCCGAGGTTGGCCAGGGCGGTCGGCCACATCTTGCGGGGCTCGACCACCACGCCGGGCCGGCTGAGCCGCTCGTGGGCGGCGTGCGTCGCCTGCTCGGAGACCTCTCCGCTGACGGTGAGCCCACCGCAGTTGTCGCAGCGCCCGCACGCCTCGGCCCCGGGGTCGTCGAGCTGGTCGCGGAGGAAGAGCATCCGGCAGCCGTCGGTGGTCAGGTAGTCGAGCATCGCCTGCTGCTCGCGCTCGCGTGCCTCGCGGACCCGGTCGTAGCGGTCCTGGTCGTAGTCCCACGGCTGGCCGGTGGACTCCCAGCCGCCCTGGACCCGGTGCACGGCACCGTCCACGTCGAGCACCTTGAGCATCATCTCGAGCCGCGAGCGTCCGAGGTCGACGTACGTCTCGAGCGAGGGGGTGCCCAACGGGCGCTCGGCGCCGTCGAGGACGGAGAGGACCTGCCGCACCTGGCCCTCGGGCGGGAACGCCAGCGAGGCGAAGTACTTCCAGATGTCGCGGTCCTCGATCGCCGGCAGCAGCACCACCTGGGCCTTGTCGGTGCCGCGTCCGGCGCGGCCGACCTGCTGGTAGTAGGCCACCGGGCTGGACGGCGCGCCGACGTTGACCACGAAGCCGAGGGTGGCGTCGAAGCCCATGCCGAGCGCGCTGGTGGCCACCAGTGCCTTGACCCGGCCGCCGGCCAGGTCGGACTCGAGCGCCTCACGCTCGCCGGTCTCGGTCTGGCCGGAGTACGCCGCGACGGTGTGGCCGCGGGCGCGCAGGAAGTCGGCGATCTCCTGGGTCTGCGCCACGGTGAGGCAGTAGATGATCCCCGAGCCCTCGAGCTCGCCGAGGTGGTCGGCCAGCCAGCCCAGGCGCTGCTCGGCGGTCTTCAGGCGGACCACGGCGAGGTGCAGCGACTCGCGGTCGAGGGTGCCGCGCAGCACCAGTACGTCGCCCTGCTGGTCGCTGGCCGCCTCCGGCGGCGCGAGCTGCTCGGCCACGTCCCGGGTCACCCGGGCGTTCGCGGTGGCGGTGGTGGCCAGCACCGGGATGCCGTCGCGGAGGTCGGCCAGCATGGTCCGGATCCGGCGGTAGTCGGGACGGAAGTCGTGGCCCCAGTCCGAGATGCAGTGCGCCTCGTCGACCACCAGCAGCCCGGCGGTCTCGGCCAGCCGGGGCAGCACGTTGTCCCGGAAGCCGGGGTTGTTGAGCCGCTCCGGGCTGACCAGCAGCACGTCGACCGCACCGGCGGCGATCTGCGCCTCGATGCGGGTCCAGTCCTCGATGTTGGTCGAGTTGATCGTCACCGCGCGGATGCCGGCGCGCTCGGCGGCGCCGATCTGGTTGCGCATCAGCGCCAGCAGCGGCGACACGATCACCGTCGGTCCGGCCCCCTGGGCGCGCAGCAGCAGGGTGGCCACGAAGTAGACCGCGGACTTGCCCCAGCCGGTGCGCTGCACCACCAGCGCCCGGCGGTGGTCGACCGCCAGCGCCTCGATCGCGGTCCACTGGTCCTCGCGCAGCTCGGCGTCCTCGCGCCCGACCAGCGCTCGGAGGTGGGCCGCCGCAGCGGCCCGGGCGTCACGGCGTACGGCGGGGGTGACCGGCAGGCTCACCCGGCTACCGGGCCCGCAGCTGGCTGTCCGGGTCGGCCGGGTCGTCCGAGCCGGTCACCGGCACCACCACGACCGGGCAGACGGCGTGCCGGACCACCTGGTCGGCGGTCGAGCCGAAGCCGAGGCCGCGGAACCCGCCACCGCCGCGCGAGCCCACCACCAGCATCTCGGCGCCCGCCGACGCCTCGAGCAGCCGGCGGCCCGCGGAGCCGTGCAGCGTGTGGCACTCGACGGTGAGCCCGTCGGGCAGCCCGAGGCCGGCCACGTCCGCGCGCAGCCGCTCGGCCACCGCCGCCTCGAAGTCGGTCATCGGCGGCACGTAGCCGGGCTCGGCGGTGGCCGGCCGGGGTGCCGAGGAGAGCGACCAGGCGCGGACCACGTGCAGCGGGCGGCCCAGCTGCTCGGCGAGCCTGGCGGCCCAGCGGACCGCCTCCGCGGAGGCCGGCGACCCGTCGTGGCCGACGAGGACCTCCCCGGAGAGCTCCACAGTGGTGATGACCTCGCTCATGGTGCTCTCCCTCGTTCGTTGTCCCTGGGGTCAGGATAGGTGGGTGAACGCGCCGGCCGACAGCACGGGCACCCGGTCGGTGACATCGAGCTGTCCGGCGATCGCGACGTCCTGCTCGTAGCCGCCGTCGACCAGCTCCTGGCCGGACGCGCAGGCGGTCACGGCGCCGGCGACGTCGGCCTCGACCGTGCGGTACGCCGACTCCGCCACCCGCGCCTCCGGGCTCAGGCCGTCGACGCCCAGGTCCACCAGCGCGGCCAGCACCGCCCCGGCCCCCCACAGGTCCTCGACCGCGGGACGCAGGGACCCGTCGGGCCAGCGCTCGCCGGCCGCGACCACGGTGACACCGCAAGAAGTCACACCTCGGCGCGCAAGAAGTGACACCTGGGCGGAGAGACGGGTGGCGACGGCGCGGCGGTTGCGCAGGCAGGCCGCGACCACGGTCGGCCCGCCCTCACCAGAGCCCGCACCGGTGCCGAGGGCGGCGGCGATCGAGGAGCCGTTCGGGCTCGGCAGCACCAGCCGCTCCACCCCCTCGGCCGCGGTGATGCTCGCCGGCGACAGGCTGACCCCGCCACCGAGGCGTCGGGCCTCGTGCCGCCCGATCGCCAGCGTCGCACCGACGGAGTCGGCGTACGCGCGCGCCCGCTCGTCCTGCCAGGCGTACGGGTGCACGACGACTCCGCGCTCGAGCGCCACGCACACCGCCGTGGTGAACGACAGCACGTCGACCACCACGGCGTACGCCGCCTCACCCGCCGTCGCCGCCGCACCTGTGGGTCCCCACTCGAACCGGACCGGGTAGGCCGACTGCCGATGCGCGTCGGTCACCAGATGCGGACGCGCTCGTCCGGGTCCAGCCAGAGGCCGTCGCCCTCGCTGGTCCCGAACGCCAGGTGGAACTCGTCGAGGTTGCGGACGATGTTGGCGCGGAACTCCGCCGGGCTGTGCGGGTCGATCTTGAGGTACTGCTCGGCCAGCTCCTTGCGCCGCTTGGTGCGCCAGCAGTGCGCCCAGCTCATGAACAGGCGCTGGGAGCCGGTCACGTCCTCGACGGTCGGGACGGGCTCCTCACCGAGGGAGATCAGGTAGGCCTTGTGGCCGATGGTCAGCCCGCCGAGGTCGCCGATGTTCTCGCCGACCGTCAGCGCGCCGTTGACCTGGCCCCCCGGGAGGTCGCGCGGCTCGAAGGCGTCGTACTGCTTGATCAGCGCGGTCGACTTCACCTCGAAGGCGGCCCTGTCGTCCGGGGTCCACCAGTCGCTGAGGTTGCCCTCGCCGTCGTACTGCGCGCCCTGGTCGTCGAAGCCGTGGCCGATCTCGTGCCCGATCACCGCACCGATGCCGCCGTAGTTCTCGGCCGCGTCGGCGTCGGGGCTGAAGAACGGCTTCTGCAGGATGCCGGCCGGGAAGCAGATCTCGTTGGTGCCGGGGTTGTAGTAGGCGTTGACGGTCTGCGGCAGCATGAACCACTCGTCGCGGTCGACGGGGGCGCCGATCTTGGCGAGCTGCCGATCGGTCTCGAACGCCGAGCCCGCCGCCACGTTGCCGATCAGGTCGTCCGGGCTCACCGACAGGCCCGCGTAGTCGCGGAACGCGTCGGGGTAGCCGATCTTGGGCCGGAACCTGTCGAGCTTGTCGAACGCCCGCTGCTTGGTCCCCTCGGTCATCCAGTCGAGGTGGGTGATGGAGTGCCGGTACGCCGCCAGCAGGTTGGCGACCAGCTCGTCCATCAGCTGCTTGGACCGGGGCGGGAAGTGCCGGGCGACGTACTGCTCGCCGACCGCCTCGCCGATGACGCCCTCGACCAGCGACACCCCGCGCTTCCACCGGGCCCGGAGCTCGGGCGTCCCGCTGAGCGTGCGGCCGTAGAAGTCGAAGTTGGTCTCGACGAACTCGTCGGAGAGGTACGCCGCGCTGGAGCGCAGCACCCGGGTCAGCAGCCAGCGCTGCCAGTCCTCGATGGCGAACTCACCGAGCACCGTCGACAGGTGCTCGAAGTACGACGGCTGGCCGACGACGACCTCCGCGATCGTCTCCTCGGTGCCACCCAGGTTGCGGACGTAGGCGTGCCAGTCGAAGGCCGGCGCCAGCGTGCGCAGGTCCTCGGCGGTCAGCAGGTTGTAGGTCTTCTGGACGTCCCGCGTCTCGGTGCGCTCCCAGTGGCCCGCGGCCAGCCGGGTGTCCATCTCGAGCACCCGCTCGGCGGCCGCGCGGGCGTCCTCGGCATGGCGTCCACCGGCCAGCTCCAGCAGCCGGACCAGGTAGTCGACGTACTTCACCCGGATCTCCGCGAACTGGTCCTCGCGGTAGTAGGACTCGTCGGGCAGCCCGAGGCCGCCCTGCGCGAGGTGGAAGAGGTAGCGGTCGGAGTTCCGGGCGTCGGTGTTGACGTAGGAGCCGAACAGGCCGTGGCCACCGACCCGCTCGACCTCACCGAGGAACGCCGCGAGGTCACGGACGTCGCGCAGCCCGTCGAGGGCGTCGAGCACGGCCCGGATCGGGCGGATCCCCTGCGCGTTGATCCGTTCGGTGTCCATGAACGATGCGTAGAGAGCGGCGATCTTGCCCGCATCCGTGTCGACCGCGGGCGCCTCGGCGGCCAGCTCCTCGATGATCGCGTGGACCTGCGCCTCCGCGGTGTCGGCGAGCTCCACGAACGGTCCCCAGCTCGACCGGTCGCTCGGGATGTCGGCGGTGTCCAGCCAGCGTCCGTTGACGTGCCCGAAGAGGTCGTCCTGCGGCCGGATGTCGGGGTTCATGCCCTCGCGGGCGTCATCGAGGATGCTCACCCGCCCGAAACTAGCAACCCCACGGTCAGGGGGCGAGGTCGCCCAGTGCTTCGCCGATCACGCCGATGCCCGCCTTCTCGCGGGCGGTGTACCCCGTGTAGTTCCACTTCGGCCAGGTGAAGTCGACGTGCTGGGCGGTGCCGTCCACGTCCAGGTCGAAACCGATGCCCTTGATCGGCACCATGGCTGCCGGCTTCCCCTCGCCGAGGGCGAGGCGGCTCGAGGGGTCGGCCATGCCGAGCATCGACCACGGAATGCGCAGGCTCACCGTGCGGTGGGCCTCGTCCACCTGCCACGTCGAGGTCGAGTCGAAGTCGTCGTCGTCCGGGTCCCAGGTGCCGCGGTGCAGGTCGCCGACGTCCTGGTACTCCGCCGGGCGCTCGACGCCGCCCACGGTGAAGGAGCGGTTGGTGAGCAACCGGAACAGGTGCCACGGCGCGGCGGCCTCCGGGTGGTACGGCTCCTCGGAGGTGTCGAGCCGCATCACGTCGAGAGCGCGACGCACCTCGAGCCGGGCACTGTCCGCGCCCCGGTCCACGAGCACGCGGTAGTCCGCCCGGTGCCTGCCGGGGACCACGTCGGCCTCCAGGCGCACCCGGTCCGGTAGTGCGTCCCGCATGGTCACGTCGACGTGGACCCACGACGCGTCCGCCCAGACGTAGAGGTACTCGAGGGGACCCGACGACGGTTTCACCTCGACCGCGGCGTCCGCCACCGGATCGGGATCCGTGGCCACCAGCCCGAACCACTGCTCGTTGGTGAGGGGGTCGTGCCACAGCTGGCGGCGTTCCGGATCCTGGTGCTCGGTGGTGTTCCAGGTCCGCTTGAACCACTCGTCCTCCCACACGAAGATGAATGCTCCGGCGATCCCCTTGGCGTGCAGCATCCGCATCATGTCCGCGTCCATGGACAGGGCCTCCTGCTCGGAGTGCCCACCCTGGTCGCGGCCGAGGTTGCCGTAGTGGGCGGTGCCCAGGGAGGCGGGTACTCCGAACTCGGTCACCATCAGCGGCATGTGCCGCGCGTAGTGGTCCCGCAGCGAGACGACGTACCCGGCATAGGGGTCCTTCCTGCCGTTCCACTCCTCGTCCTGGATCCCGGGCTCGTAGCGCTGGAAGTCGGGGTAGTAGGGGTAGGCGTGGAAGCTGGCGAACGTGCCGCCCGGCCAGCGCCTGGTCGGCAGCACGTGGTTGGCGTCGACCGAGATGGTGTCCTCGTAGGCCAGCGGCTCCTCGGGGTGGTCGAGCGGGTCACCGGTGGGCCAGTTGGCCATCGCGATCGGGGTCGAGGTGCCGCGGGCCGCCTCGTGGCCGGCCAGTGCGTCCATGTGCCCCGCGATCCAGCGCTCCGTGGCGGTGGAACCCGGGGTGGCCCGGAAGAACCGGCCCTCGGCGTACGGCGCGTCGGCCTGGAGCCGATCGGTCCGGGTCACGCCCTGCGGGTCCCACTCGACCCCGACGATCCAGCCGGCCAGCCACGGCGAGACATCGGTGCCGTAGGTCCCACCGGCCCGACCGGGCGAGGCGCTGCGGGTGAGGTCGCCGTGGACGGCGTCGGAGATGTCCTCGATCTCCTCGGCGAACGAGTGGTCGATCTCCCGGTCGTAGAGCGTCCGGCCCTTCTCGATGTACTCCTCGTTGGGCAGGTAGACGCCCTGGAACAGGTAGATCGGGCTGTCCTTGTGGGCCAGGTTGTAGCTGCGGAGCTCGTCGTAGAAGACGGGCGGCGGCAGGGTGTAGATCCGCACGACGCGAACACCGAGGTCGCCCATGTCCCGGAGCCAGGTGGCGTACTGCTCGGCACCGATGTGGCCGATCTCGCCGGGCTGGTGCAGCGGTGTGGTGCTGCCGAGGTTCACGCCGGGCAGGAAGCCCTTGTCACCGGACGCGGTGTGCAGTCGGTAGCCGGAGGCGTCCGAGGCCGCGAGCACGGACAGGCCGCCGACGCTCTCCGGACGCGGTGCCCAGTCGGTCCCCTGGTCGGACGACTCGCCCTGGGAGCAGCCCGGGAGGACGGACACCAGCGCCAGGCAGCATGCGGCCGCCACTGCCCGAGACAACCCCATGGGCCCAGACTACGTGCACCGGCGGCCACCGGCGCCGTTATGGATCGACTGTGGCTCAGCGCACCCGCACCACGGACTTGCCGAGGGTGCGCCGCTCCTCCATGTCCACCAGCGCCTGCCCGATCTCGGCCAGGGCGTACGTCGCGCCGATCGGGGGGCGGACGGCACCCGAGGTCATCAGGGGCAGCAGGGCCTCCCACTGCTCGCCCATGTACGTCGGGCGGGTCATCGCGTAGGCGCCCCAGCCGACGCCGCGGACGTCGACGTTGTTGAGCAGCAGCCGGTTGACCCTGACCTCCGGGATGCCCTGGCCGCTGGCGAAGCCGACCACCAGCAGCCGGCCCTGGGTGCCGAGGCAGCGCAGCGAGTCGGTGAAGACGTCCCCGCCCACCACGTCGAGGACGATGTCGACGCCGCGCCCCCCGGTCAGCGCGGCGACGCTGTCCCGGAACCCGTCGAGCAGGACCACCTCGTCGGCGCCCGCCCGGCGGGCCGTCTCCACCTTGGCCTCGGTGGAGACCACGGCGATGGTGCGGGCGCCGAGGCCCCGGGCGACCTGGAGGGTCGCGGTGCCGACGCCGCCGGCGGCGCCGTGCACCAGCACCGTCTCGCCCGCGCGCAGGTCGCCGCGCTCGACCAGGGCGAACTGCGCGGTGAGGTAGTTCATCGGCAGTGCCGCGCCCTCGTCGTACGACAGCGCGTCGGGGAGCGGGAAGGTGAAGGTCGCGGGCACCGCGACCCGCTCGGCGGCGGCACCGTGGGGCAGCACGCCGGCGACCCGCTGGCCGGCGACGAAGCCGTGGGCGTCCTCGACGACGGTGCCGGCCAGGTCCACGCCGATCGTGAACGGCAGCTCGGGCTTGAGCTGGTAGTCGCCCCTGCTCAGCAGCAGGTCGGGGAAGGAGATGCCGACCCGGTGCACGTCCACGAGCACCTCGCCGTCGCCGGCGACCGGCTCCGGGACGTCGACGATCTCGATCGCGGTCGGTCCGTCGAGGCGGGTCACCCGGGCAGCACGCATGGCAGTGACCCTAGCCGGACGCGGACCGGCGGCCGGGCAGCGACGAGGGCCACGCCCGTGGTGGACGTGGCCCTCGCGGTCGAGCGGTCGAGCGGTGGATCAGTAGGTGCTGACGTCGAGCAGTCGCTCCTTGGTTCCGTCCGGGTCGTCGGCGTTGTTCCAGTCGAGCGTGCCCGAGGCCTGCAGCGCCGCCTTGACCGCGGCCGGGCTCGCGGTGGGGTGCGTGGCCTTGTAGAGGGCCGCGCCACCCGCGACGTGCGGGCTGGCCATCGAGGTGCCGGAGATCGTGTTGTAGCCGCCCAGCATCCAGGTGGAGTTGATGCAGGTGCCGGGCGCGATCAGGTCGACGTCGGCACCGTGGTTCGAGTAGTCGGCCAGCGTGTCGTCCACGTCCGCGCGGCAGGTCGACGGCGCGCCGCCGCCGGGCTGCCCGTTGAAGTCGGCCAGCGCGCTCACGGTGATGACCTCGTCGTAGGCCGCGGGGGTCGAGGTGGCCGCGTCGGCCGAGTCGTTGCCCGCCGCCACCACGTAGGTGACCCCGGCCGCGACGGACTTGCAGATCGCCGCGTGCATGGCGTCGCCGTTGCTGGCGCCGCAGTTGCCGTCGTCGGCACCGTCGCCTCCGAGGCTCATGTTGGCGACCTCGATCTCGTCGGCGTGCGCGGTGACGTAGTCGATGCCGCAGATCACGTCGGAGTTGAGGCCGGTGCCGGCGTCGGTCAGCACCTTGACCGGCCAGATCCGGGCGCCGGGCGCCATGCCGACCACGCCGGCGCCGTTGTCGAGTGCGCCGACGGTGCCCGACACGTGGGTCCCGTGACCGTGCAGGTCGTTGGCGTTCACCGCACCGATCGAGCAGTTCTTGGCGCCGGCGCGGTTGATGTTCAGGTCGGGGTGGGTGAGGTCGGCGCCGGTGTCGATGACGGCGACGTCGACGTTCACCCGCTCGTCCGCCCCGTTGATCCTCGCGGTCGGGCTCGCGTCGGCGTTGGCCCGGTTGATGCCGGTGGGGGTGGTCTGCGCGTCGGTGCTGACCGCGCGGTCACGCTGGACCCACCGCACGCCGGGGGCCGCGGCCACCAGGTCGGCGACGGCCGGCGTCATCGTGGTCGAGTAGCCCTGCAGCGCCGAGTGGTAGACGTGCCCGACCTCGAAGCCGAAGCGCTCGGCCTGGAGCGGGGCGACGGCCCGGGCGTCGACGGCGTCGTCGAGCACCACGACGTACGGCGCGGCGGCGGCCGACGCTGCGTTCGGTGCGGCCGCGGGGGCGGCGGTCACCGGGGAGGACAGGGAGGTCGTGCCGAGGGCGACGACCGCGGTCGTCGTGAGGGCGGCGAGTGAGGAGAGGCGCATGTGTTCCTTCGGTTCCCGAGATGCCGCGGATGGCGGCCTGACGTGGGGACCAACGAGTTCACGCGCCCGGGGTCACGGCCGCAGCCTGCGGGTCAGCCCGCGCTGCCGCTGCCGCCCCAGGCGGACCACGAGTGGCGCAGCGCGCATCGCGAGCCTCGGGGCCAGGGCGAAGGCCCGTGCCTGGATGCCGCGGAAGCGCGGGCTGGTGACCACCGGGCGCGGTCGGTCCAGGACCCGCTCGACGAGGTCGGCCACCTCGCCGGGCTGCAGCAGCCTGCCGGAGAACGACATCGCCGCGCCGGGGTCGTCGAGCCTGTCGAAGAGCATCGGTGTCCACATGCCGTCGGGGCAGACGCAGCTGATGTGGATGCGCCTCTCCCCCGCGACGCGCAGGTCCGCGAGCGTCGAGAGACTGAGCCCCATCACGGCGTGCTTGGTCGCGGCGTACACCGCCTCGCCGGGCACCGGGGTCAGCCCGGCGAGCGAGGCGATGTTGACGACGTGGCCGCGCCCGGCCGGGCGCATCAGCTCCAGGGCGGCGACCGTGCCGTGCATGGTGCCGAGCGCGTTGACCTCGAACATCAGCCGTCGCTCCTCGTCGGAGGCCTCCCAGGCCGGGCCGGGGACCAGGATGCCGGCGTTGTTGACCCAGAGGTCCAGGCCGTGGCCCCGTTCGGAGGTCAGCAGCGCGGCCTTGCGGCAGGCGTCGGCGTCGCGGACGTCGAGAGCGGAGGCGAACACGTCGGCCCCGGTCTCGTCGCCGATCTCGCGGGTCGCCTCCGCGGCGAGCGCCTCGTCGACGTCGGTGAGATGGACGACGTACCCCCGCCGGGCCAGCCGGAGGGCGATCTCCCGGCCGAGCCCGCGGCCGGCCCCGGTGACCAGTGCGCCGCTCATCCGGCGGCCACCTCGGTTCGGCGGCCGGCGGCGCGGCGGGCGCCGCGGGCCCGCTCCCGGTCGAGGTCCCACAGGAAGTGGTCGAAGTCGACCTCCATGGTGTGCCGGGCCGAGGCGTAGAAGCGCCGCTTGTTGCGCTCGTGGTCGCGCCGCATCCGGACCCGGATCTCGGCGTCGCTCGGCGGGGCGTAGCTCCCGGTCAGCATCTCGGCGGCCCAGGCGCCCTGCGCCTCGGAGATCGGCATCACGGCACCGACCGCCTGCACCAGCCCGATGAAGTACAGACCCGGCAGGTCGGGGTGCACCATGCGCTTCCACAGCGGGAGGTCGTTGTCGCGGGCCGCGACGAGCGCCGGGTCGAGGAACGGGAAGGTGACGCGGTAGCCGGTGGCCCACACGATCAGGTCGGCGGGGGTCGAGGTGCCGTCGGTGAAGACCACGGACCCGCCCTCGAGCCGCTCGATCCCCGGCTTGGG
This sequence comes from uncultured Actinomycetota bacterium, assembly GCA_963767955.1. GTDB lineage: Bacteria > Actinomycetota > Actinomycetes > Propionibacteriales > Nocardioidaceae > Nocardioides. The sequence continues at coordinate 2,932,936 of CAVYGA010000003.1, forward strand.
GGTGATCTGGCCCGCCTGGACGCGCTTCTTGAACTCGACCGACTGCACGGGATGGCTCTGCCCCGGACGGTGGTCGGGGTGCGGGATGCCCAGCCGGGTCAGGTTGCCCGTGACGCGGGCGCCGAGCTCCATCCTGGCCCGGGTCACCCACCACGGCGTCCATCCCGGGAAGGCCGTCTGGTCCGCGGCCCTGCCGAGGAGGTACTTCGGCATCACCCACTGGCCGCGGCGCACCGAGATCGTCGCGCTGCGGGCCACCTTCGCCGCCTCGACGGAGATGTCGAGGCCCGAGTTGCCCATGCCGACGACCACCACGTCGCGACCCGCCAGGTCTTCGGTGCAGCGGTAGTCGTGGGCGTGGATCTGGTCGCCCGCGAAGTCACCCGGGTACGCCGGCTCCGGCCAGCGCGCGTCCCAGTGGTGACCGTTGGCGACCAGCACCGCGTCGTACTCCCGGGTCCGCTCGCCCTCGGGCCCGGCGGTGCGCACCAGCCAGGCCCCCTCGGTGCCGCGGGTGACCTCCTCGACGCACGTGTCGAAGGTGATGGTGTCCCGGAACCCGAAGTGGTCGACGTAGGCCTCGAAGTAGTCGCGGACCTGGTGGTGCGCGGCGTACGGCGGGTAGTCCGCGGGCATCGGGAAGTCGGAGAAGGACATCCGCGGGCAGGAGGTGTTGATCTCGAGCGACTCGTAGCAGGCCGACTGGCCGTTGGGGTTGTCGAACACCCAGTTCCCGCCGACCACGCTGCCCTTCTCGAAGCAGTCGAACGGCACCCCCGCGAGGTAGAGCGCCTTGGCGGCGGCGATCCCGCTGGAGCCGGCGCCGATGACGCAGGCGCGCGGCAGCGACGGGTCGACGGGGACCGGCTGCCGGACGGCGGGGGCGAGGTCGCGCGGCTTCACCATGTACGTCACGGCCCGATCCTGCCCTGCGGCCGCCACGGACCGCTAGGAGGTGACCCCGCAGTCCGAGGCGTCCCAGAAGCGGGACGACCGGATGTCGACGTGCACGTGGTCGTAGTGACCGGGATAGCCGGGCCCGAGGATCCCGTTGAACGCGGTGGAGCGCGCCTGCTGGGCGATCGAGCAGAACGACGGGCTGCCCCCGCTGCCGACGAGGTCGATCGCCATCCCGTAGGTGTGGTAGCCGGTGCCGGAGCCGCCGACCGCCCTGTCGCAGCTGACGCTGCGGAAGCCGGAGGTCACCGTCAGGGGCTGGTTGCCCAGCCGCTGGCGCAGCGCCTCGGCCCGCCACATCGTCTGGAGCAGGTTGTTCTGCACGGTCGCCGCGGACACGCTGCCGCCGCTGTAGCCGCCCGCCCCGCAGCCGCCGTCGACCTCACTCCAGGCGAAGTGCGCCGGCGAGCAGTCGTCGTCCTGGAGGGCGTAGATCCGGTCGTACGTCGCCGAGCCGGCCACCCCGTCGGCGCCGAGGCCGTAGGCGTTCTGGAAGTTGACCACCGCCTGGCGGGTGGCTGGGCCGAAGCTGCCGTCGACGGTGAAGTTCACCCCGTAGCCGGCCCAGCCGGCCACCCGGATCTGGAGCTGGGTGACGTCGGCGCCGGTGGCGCCCTGGCTGAGGGTGCGCGTCCAGGTGTAGCAGCCGTCGGCCTGGGCCGGTGGGGCGCTGGCGAGGGTGACGCCGACCAGGGTGGTCAGGGTGAGCACGAGCGTGAGCAGGGCCGGTCGAAGCCGGCGGTGCAGGACGTCGTGGAGCGTGGTGGCGCGGAGCATGGCGGATGGTCCTCCTGGTCCCGAGAACCCGACCGGTCCAGGAGGGACCCGGCGGGGACGGGCCTGTCGGCCCGCCGCATCCGAACCTGCCAGAGTGCGCCCGGGCCGTCCACCCGTGGCCGGGTTCGGTCAGCCGGGCTTGACGATCGCGTTCATCTCGAAGTGCATGGGGTCGGTGTAGTTCCAGTCCCCGCCCCACCCGAAGCCCCACCGCTTGAAGATCGCCACCACACCGCGGTCCATCTCGCCGGTGGTGCCGCGCTGGTTGCCGGGCACGTTCATGTCCAGGGCGATGCCGAACGAGTGGTTGCTCAGCGAGGTCGACCCGGCGATGAACCGCGGGTAGTAGCAGCCGGCGAACTCGCGCGGGTGGATCGCGTCGGTGAGCCCGGTGTCGCGTACGTCGGTCAGCGCCGCGCGCAGCTGGGGCAGCATCACCTTGTGACAGGTGACGGTGCCGAGGATCGGCACCTGTTCGGTGCGGATGTTCTCCCGGACCCAGGCGCTGTCGGGGGCGATCCGGCCGCCGCCGAGCACGGTGTAGGAGAACGAGCCGACCGCCTGGGCGACCGAACCGCCGGTCGGGATCGCGGTCTGGGTGGCGCCGGGGTCGAGGCCGAACCGGGTCACCGCGTCGAGCAGCTGGATGGAGGTGTCCGGATCGAGGATCCGGGCCACCTTGGGCCGCACCGACTGCGGCGAGGTCTTGAGCGTGGAGATGATCAGCGCGTTGTCCTCGGGGACGTCGAGCTCCGCGCCCCACTTCTCGTTGACCACGGCGTCGACGCTCGGCACCTGCGGCGCGTAGGCGCCGATGTGCACCCGCGGTGCGTCCTTGTCGTTGCCGAGCTTGATGAACGCGTCGTCGTCCCCGAGCTTCTTGCCGAGCCTGGTGGGCAGGGCGATCTCACCACCGGCGACCCGCTCCCAGATGTCCTGCTGCTGGGCGACGGCCGCCAGCGTGAACCGGCGGTACGTCGCGGGGTCGACCGCCGCGACCGTGACGGCGCGGTTCTCGACCACCGCCGTGCCCATCCCCATCCGCTCGACCGCGACCACTCCCTTGATGGCCTTGATCCGGTTGACCACGTCGTCGGAGAGCGTCACCTGGCTGTAGATCAGCATGTCGGCCGGCAGCGTCGAGTCGGTGAGCCGCGGTGGCGGGTCGACGGCGTGCTCGGCGTCGGCGGCGGGGACCGTCGAGGTCGCCTTCGGCGCGCCGGAGGCGTCCGTGGGCGCGGTGGGGCTCCCGGAGACCTCGGCGCCGGAGTCCCCCTCGGGTGTGGCGCCGGAGTCGGCGCACGCGGCCAGGCTCGCGCAGGCGGCCAGGCAGGTGCCCGCGGCCACGAGCGCCCGCGCCCGTGCGCCCACCCGCTTCGGCCGTGCCGCGCCTCGCCCTGCCGCCCCGATCACCATGGCTCTCTCCATCCCCGGCCCTCATCGTAGACACCCCGCCGAAGTGTCACTTCTTGCGTGCCGAGGTGTGACTTCTTGCGGTCCGTCAGGCGTCGCGCAACGGGTTGCGGATCAGCAGCCAGGACACCGCGGCGCCGAGCACCAGCAGGGCCGTGCAGACCACCATCGCCCGCTGGTAGCCGGCGTCGAACACCACGGGGTCGGCGTACTCCCCACCGGCGAGGCCGACCGCGGTGGGCAGCGCGGCCACGGCCAGCAGCGACCCGGCCCGGGCCACCGCGTTGCTGACCCCGCTGGCGATCCCGGCCCGGTCGTCGGGCGCCGCGGCGAGCACGGTCGCGGTGAGTGGCGCCACCATCACCGCCAGCCCGAGCCCGAAGACGGTGAGGCCGGGCAGCACGTCCGCGACGTACCGGACGTCCTCGCCGAGCGGGACCAGCATCACCACCCCGACCGCCATCCCCAGCGGGCCGACCGTCATGGGGATCCGCGGACCGATGCGGGAGCCGAGCGCCCCGAACCGGGAGGCCAGGAACAGCATGCAGACCGTGATCGGCAGCATCGCCGTGCCGGCCTGCAGGGCGTCGTAGCCGCCGACGGTCTGCAGCTGCAGGACCACGAAGAAGCTGACCGCGCCGAGGGCGGCGTACACCACCAGCGTCATCACGTTGGCGGCGCTGAACGTGCGGTCGCGGAACAGGCCCAGCGGCAGCATCGGGTGCGGGCTGCGATCCTCGACGACCAGGAACCCGATCGCGCCCGCGGCGCCGGCCCCGGCCGCCACCAGTGCCGCGACCGAGCCCCACTGGATCAGGGCGTACGTCGTGCCCGACAGCGCCACCGAGGCCAGGGCCGCACCCGTGAGGTCGAAGTGCCGTGAGGCGGCGGGGTCGAACGTCTCCGGCACCGCGCGTCGCGCGATCACGACGGTGATCACCGCCAGCGGCACGTTGAGCAGGAAGATCCAGCGCCAGGAGGCGTAGGCGACCAGCCAGCCACCGACGAACGGCCCGATCGCCGTGGTGACACCCGCCAGCCCGGACCAGGCGCCGATCGCCCGCCCCCGGTCCCGGAGGACGAAGGCGCCCTGGATCATCGCCAGGCTGCCGGGCATCAGCAGCGCGGCCCCGACTCCCTGGACGACCCGGGCGACGATCAGCAGGACCGGTGTGGGCGCCAGGCCGCAGAGCACGGACGCCACCGCGAAGACCACGGTGCCGATCAGGAAGACCCGGCGCCGCCCGAACCGGTCCCCGAGCGACCCGCCCAGCAGGATCAGTGCCGAGAGGGAGAGCAGGTAGCCGTTGGTGATCCACTGCAGCTCGGCGAGCGTCGCATCGAGGTCCTCGCCGATGCTGCGCAGCGCGACGTTGACCACGGTGCCGTCGAGGAACGTCATCCCCGACCCGAGGACGGCCGCCAGCACCACCGCCCGTCCGGTCGGGCTGCCGTAGGTCACGCTCACGGGCTCAGGCTAGGCGCGCTGCCCATCCGGCGCCCGGGACGGCTAACCGCCCAGCACCCGCCGCGCCACCCAGGCGACGTCGTCGGCGGTGGCCGCGGGCGTGCCCGACGGCTGCATCACGTGGCTGAGCACCACGCGGACCACCATGTCGATGGCGGCCTCGAGGTGGGCCGCATCGAGGTCGAGGCGGTAGGGCTCGAGTCGCTCACGGACGACTGCCTTGGCGACGCCCAGCAGCGAGTGCGCATGGGTGGTCAGCAGCGGGAGGAGCTCGGTGTCGGCGCCGTGGGTCGCCGAGACCACCGCGTGCAGCAGCGGGTTGCCCTCGGCCAGCTCGAGCACCGACCGCACCGCCGTCCGAATCGCGCCGAGCATGTCGTCCGGATGCGTGTCGAAGGCGTCGGTGACCTCCGAGAGGAACCGCTCGAGCTCGGTGAGGATCATCGCCTCGGCCAACGCGGGCTTGGTGCCGATCTCGTTGTAGACCGTCTGGCGGCTCACCCCCACGCGGTGGGCAAGGCGACCCATGGTCACCTCGGACCAGCCGTCCTCGGTGGTCAGGGTCGAGGCCGCGGCCACGATCTGGGCGCGCAGCGGCACCCCGGTGCGGAGGCTCGGTGAGCTGCTCGACGGGCTGGCCACGTGCCCATCCTACGAAGGCCCTCCAGACCGCGTGCTCGTGAGCGGCACGAAGTCCGTCTTGTCGCGCACCCCGCAGTCCGGGCAGCACCAGTCGGCGGGGATCTCGGACCAGGCGGTGCCGGCCGCGAAGCCCTCGTGCTCGTCGCCGGCCTCGACCTCGTAGACGTAGGAGCAGCTCGGGCAGCGGTGGGCCGGCGCCTCGGCCGCCCCGGTGGTCGGGGTGCGTACGGCAGGCACGGTCGCCGGGCCCGGCTCACCGCCGTCGCGAGACGGCTGCCGCGCACCCTCACTGGCCGCCGACGCGTACGCCGCGAGGATCCGCTCCCGCTTGCGCGGGCTGAGGTTGGCCCGGGCCATGTCGCCACCGAAGTGGGCCAGCACCCGGGGGTCCATCACCCGGCGCCACACCGGCGGGGCGAGCGCCAGCACGATCATGCCGGCGTACCCGGTGGGCAGCACCGGCGACTCCTCGAAGTCACGCAGCGTCTGGTAGCGCCGGGTGGGGTTCGCGTGGTGGTCGCTGTGCCGCTGCAGGTGGTAGAGCAGCACGTTGGTGGCGATGTTGTTGGAGTTCCACGAGTGCGAGGGGTCGACCCGCTCGTAGCGCTGCCGGTCCCCGACCCCGACCTTCTGGCGGAGCATGCCGTAGTGCTCCATGTAGTTGACCACCTCGAGCAGCGAGAAGCCGACCACCGCCTGGACCACCAGGTAGGGCAGGACGCCGACGCCGAGCCAGGCGAGCATCGCGATCCAGAGCACCGCCGACATCAGCCAGGCGTTGAGCACGTCGTTGCCGATCCGGAACGGGTGTCTCCCGGACCGGGCGTAGCGGCGCTTCTCGATGCGCCAGGCGCTCCGCACCGAGCCGAGCACGGTCCGCGGCCAGAACTGGTAGAAGTTCTCGCCGACCCGGCTGCTCGCCGGGTCCTCGGGCGTCGCGACCCGGACGTGGTGGCCACGGTTGTGCTCGATGTAGAAGTGCCCGTAGAACACCTGCGCCAGCGCGATCTTGGACAGCCAGCGCTCGTGGCTCTCCCGCTTGTGGCCGAGCTCGTGCGCGGTGTTGATCCCGATGCCGCCGATCGCGCCGATCGAGGTGGCCAGGCCCAGCTGCTGGACCCAGCCGAGGTCGCCGGTGCCGATGAGCCAGAACGCCGCCGCGAAGCCGGCGTACTGGATGGGCAGGAAGAGATAGGTGATCCACCGGTAGTACCGGTCGTTCTCCAGCGCCTCGAGGACGTCGTCGGGCGGGTTCGAGCGGTCGAGCCCGGTCATCAGGTCGATCGCGGGCACCACCACCAGGATCACGATCGGACCGATCCAGAACCACACCGACCAGCCGGTGAGCGCGTGCATGCCGAGCGCGACGAAGGCCAGCGACGGCACCACCAGCCCGATCAGCCACAGGTGACGCTTGCGGTCCCGCCACTGCTCGGTCGAGCCGGTGGGGACGGTGCTGTTCGCGACGGGGTCGCCGGTGATGGGACTGCGACGGGTGCTCACGGGAGCCTCCTTGTCTGGGCTTTACATGACCATAGGTTTTGTAAAGCCGATTGACAAGGGGGCTGCGTATGTAAATGTCAGCGAGCGAGGTGCCGGTCGACCTTGGTGTGGTAGCGACGACCGACCTTGCCGCCGGTCATCGCGGCGAGGGCGGTCACCACGACCACGACCAGGCCGGCGATGACCCCACCGGAGCTGGCCTGGTCGGTCGGGATCGGGATCCGGGGCAGGTCGACGCGGTCGAGCACGTTGTACTGGTCGCCGAAGACCCAGCCGATGGCCACCGCGACCAGCGTGACGACCAGGCCGATGACCCAGACAGCGAGGCCCTGCCGGGCGCCGTCGAAGCGCGACATCCGGCCGGCCACGTAGCCGCCGAAGTAGTAGGCCAGTGCCAGCACCGCGACCAGCACGATCGCGGCCACCAGCCCGATGGTGTTGGCGGACCGCTCCGCGTCGTTCTGGGTGACGTCGGCCTCCCGGCTCACCGCGGCCGCGACGGCGCCGATGATGCCCGTCAGCAGGATCGTCATCGCGACGGCGACCAGCCAGCCGAAGAACGCCGCGCCGGTGTTGACGCCGCCGTACTTCTCGTGCGCCGTCTCGGGCGCCGTGCGCTCCTCGTGGACGGGCTCGGTCCGGGTGTCACGCGCCGGCTCGCGGTCGGTGCCGGTGCTGACGGGGCGCGCGTGCGCACCCGCGGATCCGGTCGCCGTCCCGGTCGTGGTGCTGTCGTTGCGGACCCGGTCGCCGACGGCGGGTCCCTCGGCGCGGTTCTCGGGGGTGCTCTTGCGTGAAAACATGGTGTCCTTCCGGGGGCAGATGTCCCTCTGGGGCCGATTCGTACCCACATCTCCGGTCGGCATGTGCCGCCTCAGCCCCAGCGCACCTGCGCCGCGTCGCGCCACAGGTCGAAGCCACGGTCGGGCTCGACCTCGTCGCTGCGGTTCCACAGGGTCAGGTAGAGCGCCACCGCCGACCCCTCGAGCAGCACGTCGCCCTCCACGGTCCCGCGATGCCGGGTGGTCACCGCCGGCTCCGGACCCACGGACACGAGCCAGCAGCGCTCCGCGTCCTCCGGGCGTACGGCGATCGTGACGGGCTCGACGGCCCGGAGCCTGGACACCGACCGGGTGACGAAACCGGTGAGCAGCTCGTCGATCCCGTCCAGCGCGACCTCCCGGCTGATCCAGGTGTCCGCGGCCACCGGGTAGCGGCCCAGCGCGGCGGACAACGCGTCCACGGCGTGGATGGTCGTCTCGTGGCACTGGCGCCGGGCCCAGAACTGCTTCGCCGGCGGGGGGTCCCGGAGGAAGCGCACGACCTTGAGGTCGTCCGGAGCGTCGGTGAGCGTCCGCGCCAGCTCGATGGCACCGTCTCGCAGCCATTCGACCGGATCGGTGGAGGCCTGGCCCTCCCGCTGCGCGGCATCCGGGTCGGGGTGCTCGCCACGCACGATCGCGCCCGCCCAGCGGTGCACCATCCCCTGGTGGGCGATCAGGTCGCGGACCGACCAGTCGGGGCAGGTGGGCACCCCGGCCCGCAGCCCCGCACGGTCGGCGTACCGGACGAAGGCGACCAGGGCCGAGCGGAGTCCCTCGAGGTGCTCGCTGAGGGTGAGCTCGGGCGTCATGGCGAAAGCCTGACCCCTCACCGCGCCAGAAGCGATCGATATTCCGCCTGTCGATCCCCCAGCGCGCGGAGAACGTCCCGCTCAGACGACGTGCAGGATCCCGCGGGCCACGAGGCGCTCGACCACATGCCCCGCTCCGCCGCCCTCCTCGTCCCCCTCCGGGTCGTCGGTCGCGGCCCGCGTCGCCTCGGCACGCGCCTCCCCGACCTCTGCGACCCCGTCGCCGAGCGCGGAGACCAGGCACTCCTCCAGCTCGGTCAGCGGGTGGACGCTGCCACACTGCCGGTCGAGGGCGATGGCGATCGACAGCCGCGACACCTCGAAGACCGCGGACTCTCCGCCCCGGCCGCCCTCGCCCTCGTCACGGAGCCCGCCCCCAGCCGGGGGTGCCACCTCCTCGTCGAAGTGCACGGCACCGGAGTTGGCCACCAGGATCCGCTGCATCTGCAGGCCGTCGGCGAGTGCGATCTTGGCGGAGTCCGGGAGCGACCCCGCCGGGGCCCCGCGGCCCCTGCTGAAGAGCTCGTTGAAGACACCCGCGCGCACGTCGGCGGTGTACAGGATGTCCTCCGGCACGTCGATGAGTGCCACCTCCGGATAGAGCCGCTGGATGCGTTCCATGGCGCTCGCGCCCGGGGTGTCCCGACGCTCCACCTTGTCGGTGTGGTCGAGGTGGTACCAGCGTTTCGCGGGGTCGTCCCGCACTGTGATGTCGAACAGGTCGGGATTCTCCGAGATCGGGGTTCCCTTGAGCAGCCGGAAGGTGCCCACGTCGGCCCGGGTGATCACGTGCCGGTGATCACGGATGAACCGGTACGTGTCGAGTGCCTCCTCGGCCGTCTCCGAGGGGAAGTCGCCGAACACGCCCGCCTCGACGGCGATGCCGGCGCGATCGCACATGGCGAGGATCTCGGACATGCGCTTCTGATCGGTGCCCTTGACCATCGCCTTGAGGACGCGGTCGTTGCCGCTCTCGAGCCCCATGTAGATCCGGACGCATCCCGCCTCGCGCATCGTCGAGAAGACCTCGTCGGTGAAGCCCTTCTCGAACCGCGCCACCGCGTGCCACTTCACGTCGAGGTCCTCCGCCAGCAGGGCCTCGGAGATCTGCCGCAGGTGCATCGGCAGGATCACGTCGGACTCGAAGCAGAAGACGTCCTCCCCGGTCTGCGACTTCACGGCGGCGACGTCCTGGGCGACCAGCTTCGCCGACCGCATGCGGTAGGGCGCCATCTTGATGAAGGCGTAGTTGCAGAAGGCGCACTTGTTGAAGTAACAGCCCCGGGTGGGGACCATGCAGACGATGCGCTTCGGTGCGAAGTAGCGGTCGAGCGGCATGCTCGAGTAGTCGGGCGATGGCAGCCAGTCGAGGTCCACCTCGTACGTCGGGTCGAGGCGTGAGTGCACCTCCCCGTCGACGTAGCGCACCAGGTTGGGCACGGACTCGACCTCGCGCAGGCCTCGCCGCGACTCCACGAAGTGGAGCAGCGTCTCGTCGGCCTCCCCGACGAAGAACGAGTCGAGCCAGCGGCCGAACCGTGGGTCGGCGGTCAGCACCTCCTTGCCCCACGTCATCACGGGTCCACCGGCGGTGATGTGGACGTCGGGGTCCGCGTCCCGGATCGCCTGGGCGAGAAGGAAGGTGGGGATCAGCTGCGAGAAGTAGGGCACCGACATGCCGATGACATCGGGGGCGTTCTCCAGCAGGGAGGGGACGGTCACCTCGCGGAAGAAGGTGTCCAGGACCCCCCCGTCCGCGTCCACGGCCGCGGCCACCTCCTCATAGGAGTCGTAGTGACTGGAGGAGTAGGAGTACTTGCCGAACTCCAGGTGCGGGGTCCCAGCCGTGAGCACCTGCCCCGCCAGGTGGAAGATCCGCTTGGCGTAGAGGAGCTTGGCGGGATCGTAGAAGTCGACCGGGTCGCGCAACACCGTGCGTGCCTGGTCGATGGCGGCGATCACCTCGTCGACGGTCTGCCGGCTCATCCGCTTCGGGGGCCCGGACTCGTCGAGCGCGCGGCGCAGCACGTCGGGTCGCAGCAGCGTGTCGAACGCTTCGAGGTTGACGTCGCGCAGCGTCACGTCATGACCGTCGCGACGCAGCACCGCGCCGAGCAGTGGAAGCGCTCCGTAGGGGAGGGATGGATCGGCTGCTGGCGGGAAGACGATCGTGGTGCCCGAGATTCGCATTCCCCGCACATTAGGTGACGCATCGGGCTCCCGGAAGCCCCGCCCGCCGCCCACGCACTCTTGTGCGCGGCAGATCGGCGTGTCAACATCGCGCAGCAAGCATCGGGCTGATCTCGGGATGGTGGACGTGTACGGCGAGCACTCTCGGGCACCCCTGAACCTGCCAGGACCGACGACCTCGGACCGCTGGCTGGGTGGGGCGTCACGCGGGACGGCTGCTCGTGCGCGGGTCTACTGCTTCCCCCACGCAGGAGCGGGACCCAGCCTGTTCCGGACCTGGCAGCAGGACTTCCCCGGTGACGTCGAGGTCGTCCCGGTGCACCTCCCGGGTCGGGAGAGGCGGTTCACCGAGCCGCCGCACTTCAGCGTGTCGGACGTGGTGGACGCGATCGCCGGCGAAGCCGACCGCCCCTTCTCGTTCTACGGACACTCCATGGGTGGGCTGCTCGCCTACGAGGTGACCGCGCAGCTGCACGCCCGCGACGAACCACTGCCGGTCAGCCTGCACGTGGGTGGCTGCCGTGCTCCCCACGTGCGGGAGAACGGCCCGCTCGACGGGCTCTCCACCCTTCCGGACCGCGAGCTGGTGGCCCGCCTCGGCGCCGCGGGGGGCACCTCCCCCGAGGTGCTCGCCGAACCCGACCTCGTCGAGCTCCTGCTGCCGGCGCTACGAGCCGACTTCGCGTGGCTCGACGCCTACGTCCACGAGGACAGGCCGCCGATCCCGGTCCCGATCGTCTCGTGGCTGGGCGACGAGGACGGCGCCGTACCCCCGGAGCACTCGACGGGGTGGGAGCGACACACCACCGCCGGCTGCGTCGTCCGCACCCTGTCGGGCGGCCACTTCTTCCTGCACGAGCACACCGCGGTCCTGGCGGCGGCCCTGAGCAGCGACCTGGCTTGCGGCGACCCGCTCGGCGACGAGCTGCCCGCCCGAGCCTCCACCACCTGACCGACCGTCTCGACCGAGGAGCCACAGCATGCCGTCTGCCACCGCACAGGATGACGCAGGGACTGTCGAACCGATCGCGATCATCGGGATGGCAGCGCGCGTGCCCGGGGCCCGTGACTACGAGGAGTTCTGGCGCAACCTGCTCGACGGCGTGGAGTCGGTCGAGCGCCCGAGCCGGGAGACCCAGATCGCTCGCGGCGCTGACGCCGCGGACGTCGACGACCCGAGCTGGGTCTCGGCGGCGCCCGTCCTGGACGCCCTCGACGAGCTCGACGCGCCGTTCTTCGGGATGACGCCCCACGAGGCGGAGCTGACGGACCCGCAGCACCGGTTGTTCCTCGAGGTGGCGCACACCTCGCTCGAGGACGCGGGCCTCGACCCGGGGCGCACGGACGCCAGCATCGGCGTGTACGCCGGCTCCGGCTCGAACGCCTACCACTGGCAGAACCTGGCGACCAACGAACGCGTCTGGCAGGTGGAGCAGGGCAGCATCGCCCTCGCCGTCGGCAACTCCCCCAGCTACCTCGCCACCACGGTCTCCTACAAGCTCAACCTGCGGGGCCCGAGCCTGACCGTGCACACCGCGTGCTCCACCTCGCTGGTCGCCCTGCATCTCGCGTGCGAGGCGTTGAGGACCGGGGAGTGCGACGTGGCGTTGGCTGGCGGCGTCTCGATCGAGCTCCCGCACGGGATCGGCTACCAGGGCAACGACGGATTCCTGTCCGCCGACGGGCACTGCCGGCCCTTCGACGCCGACGCCAGCGGCACCCTCTGGGGCAGCGGCGTGGGCGTGGTGACGCTCAAGCGGCTCGCGGAGGCGGTCGCGGACGGCGACAACATCCGTGCGGTGGTCCGGGGGAACGCCGTCAACAACGACGGAGCGACCAAGGTCGGCTTCTCCGCGCCCAGCGTCTCCGGCCAGGCCGAGGTGCTCCGCCACGCCCTCGACGTCGCCGAGGTGGAACCCCGGACGATCGGCTACGTCGAGGCGCACGGCACCGGCACCGCGCTCGGGGACCCGATCGAGATCCACGCGCTCTCGCAGGTGTACGGCGCCGGCACCACCGACCGCGGGTGGTGCGGCGTCGGCTCTCTGAAGGCGAACATCGGTCACCTCAGCCAGGCGGCCGGAGTCGTGAGCGTGATCAAGGCAGCACTGGCCGTGGAACGAGGGCTGATCCCACCCACCATCAACTTCGAGGACCCCAACCCGGGCATCGACTTCGAGGAGACCCCGTTCCGGGTGGTGACCTCGGTCCAGACCTGGGACGACACCTCCGGGCCCCGCCGGGCGGCGGTGAGCTCCTTCGGCATCGGTGGCACCAACGCCCATGTCGTGCTCGAACAGGCACCGGAACGCGCCGCGCCCGGCGCGGACGAGGACGGGCCCCGGATCCTGCGGATCTCCGCCGCCTCCGAGGCCGCTCTCACCGCGAGCGTCGACCGGCTCGGCGCACACCTCGAGGTGCACCAGCCGCCGATTTCCGACGTCGCGGCGACGCTCGCGGTCGGCCGGTCCGAGCACGCCCGCCGCAGCTTCGTGGTCGCGACCGACGCCGGGGGAGCGGTCGACGCGCTGCGGGACCGTCGCCGGGTGGCCCACGCCGTCCTCGCCGCTCCGACGCCGGTACTCCTGTTCTCCGGGCAGGGCGCCCAGTACGCCGGCATGGGCGCGGGTCTCTACCGGCGGGTCCCCGGGTTCGCCGCGACCGTGGACCGGTGCGCCGCGCTGTTGGAGCCGGAGCTGGGCCGCGACCTGCGCGACGTCCTCTTCGCCTCCGGCCCCGCCGCCGAGGACCAGCTGCGACAGACCTGGCTCACCCAGCCGGCCCTCTTCGTCCTCGAGTACGCGCTCGCCGAGGCCTGGCGCGGCTGGGGACTCCGTCCGGCCGCGATGCTCGGCCACTCGATCGGCGAGTACGCCGCCGCGACGACCGCCGGGGTCTTCGAGCTGACCGACGCGCTGCGGCTGGTGGCCGCCCGCGGCCGGATGATGCAGGACCTGCCACCCGGCAGCATGCTCGCCGTCCAGCTGGCGGAGGACGACCTCCTGGACCGGATCCCACCTGCGTTGTCGGCGGCCGCGATCAACGGGCCGGGCGCGTGCGTGGTCTCCGGCCCGACCGCCGAGATCGAGCGGTTCGCGCTGCGGCTGTCCGACGACGGGATCGGCTCCCGCGCCCTGCAGACCTCACACGCCTTCCACTCCGCCATGACCGAGCCGGTCCTGGCGGACTTCGCACGACTCGTGGAGGACGTCCCCCGCCAGGCGCCGCGGGAACGTTTCGTCTCCAACGTGACCGGCACCTGGATCACCGACGCGGAGGCCACCGACCCGGAGTACTGGGCCCAGCACCTGCGCCGCGCCGTCCGGTTCGGGGACGGGGTGGCCACCGTGCTCGACCTGCCCGGGGACGTCCTCATGCTCGAGTGCGGGCCGGGCCGGCAGCTGGCCGGCCTCGCCCGGATGCAGACCGGCAAGGGACGACCGGCGCCGCTGCACACGCTGCCGGGTCCCGGCGAGGAGACCGACGCCCTCACGTCGCTGGCCACGGCCGCCGGCACCCTCTGGACGTACGGCGTCGACATCGACACCACCCTCGGCGCGACCGGGCGGCGCGTGGCGCTGCCGACGTACCCGTTCGAGCGGTCCCGGCACTGGGTCGAGCCCGGCACCCGTGCACTCGCCTCCGCCTCGGCCGAGGCGGCCACGGCGGGACCGCTGCCGGTCGAGGACTGGTTCGCGGTGCCGACCTGGCGCCAGGCGACGCCGGACCGACACGGGGGCCTCGGCGCCGGCCGCGACCGTGCTCAGCGCCGGCGACCGCGGCGACGCGCTGGTCGAGGCCCTGCGGGCCCGCGGGACCGACGTGACCGTGGTCCGACCGGTCGACGACGGATCGGGGGCGCTGGTGTTCGACCCCGGCGACCCGGACGCGGCAGGTCGGCTCGCGGAGCGGCTCGACCCGACCGTCCCACTGGTGCACGCCTGGGGGCTGGACGAGACCCGGACCCCCGTCGACCCGGCCGACGTGTGGTCCACCCAGGAGCGCGGCTTCCTCGGGATGCTCGGCCTGGTCCAGGCGATGTGCGCCGCCGACCGCCACGAGGGCCTGCACGTCACCGTGGTGTCGCGGGGCGCCGAGGACGTCCTCGGCGACGACCTGACGGCTCCCTGGCAGGCCACCCTGGCCGGCCTGGCTCGGGTCGTGCCGCTCGAGCTTCCGGTCGTGGTGCGCCGCATCGACACCGACCCCTCCGTCCCCGCCACCGAGATCGCGGCCGAGACCGGTCGGCACGACGACCCCGACGCCGAGGTGGTGCTGCGCGGCCTGCGCCGCTGGGTTCGCGACTTCGAGCAGGTGCGCGTGCCTGAGGCCCCCGGCACCGGCACCGGGACCGGACTGCGCGAGCGGGGTCGCTACCTGGTCACCGGTGGGCTCGGCGGGGTCGGCATCACGTTGGCCGAGGACCTCGGCCGGCGGGTCCGGGCCCGGCTGGTGCTGATGGGCCGCACCGGTCTCCCCGACAGGTCCGAGTGGGCCCAGCACCTGGCCGAGCACGGCGCCGAGGGACGGTCCGGACGCGCGATCCGGGCCATCGAACGGATCGAGGCCGCCGGTGGTGAGGTGCTCGTGGTCGCAGCCGACGTGACGGATCCGGCCGCGCTGGCTGGCGCCCGCAAGGAGGTCGAGGCCGCCTTCGGCGGGCTCGACGGCATCGTCCACGCAGCGGGCCTGCCCAGCGGCAGCATGATCGAGGTCGCCGATCTCGAAGTGGTCCGCGACGTGCTCGCCCCGAAGCTGTCCGGGACGCTCGCCCTCCGTCAGGTGTTCGGCGACGTCCCGCTCGACTTCGTCGCTCTGTGCGGCTCGGTCACCGGCGTGGCCGGGGGGCTCGGTCAGGTCGACTACTGCGCAGCCAACGCATTCCTCGACGCCTACGCGCGCAGCACCCACGGCTGGCAGACCCGCGTCGTCTCCCTCGACTGGGGCGGCTGGCTGGAGGTGGGAATGGCCGCCGAGACGGCCGTGCCCGAGGCCCTGCGCGCGCTGCGCGACCTCCCGGACGGGCCCGGGGACAGCCCTGAGGCCCACTCCGACGGGGAGCCGCTCGACCACCCGGTGCTGACCCGGCGTACCCCGCGGGGATGTTCCGGCACCGTGTCCGCGGCCACCCACTGGCTGCTCGACGAACACCGGATCAACGGTGTTCCGGTGATCCCGGGCACCGGCCACCTGGAGATGGCCCGCGCAGCCGTGGTCGCCACCCTCCCGCAGCCGGAGCCGGGTTCGATCCTCGAGCTGCGCGACGTGTCGTTCCTGCGCCCCTTCGCCGTGCCGGACGGGCGGGACGCGCGCTACATCGTGGAGGTGGAACCGGACGACGACGGAGTCGGCTTCGCCGTCGTGGACGGCCAGGGCGACCGCTACGTCACCGGCAGTGGCGGGTGGACGCGTCCAGCGGCGACGGAGGCGCCCGTTCCCCCGTTCACCGGGTCCGCGCCCCCGGCACCCGGCGTCGGCCGCTCCGGCGTGGTCAGCTTCGGCCCTCGGTGGGACGCGCTGGCCGCGCACCACGTGGGCGACGGCGAGGAGCTGGCCGAGGTTGCCGGCGGCGACCTGGTGGCCGACGACCAGGGCTGCTGGGGCCTGCACCCGGCGCTGCTCGACGTCGCGACCGCCTTCGGGGCCCAGCGCGGCAGCGGCAGCTACCTGCCGCTCGCCTACGGCCGGGTCACCATCCACGACTCCCTGCCGTCCCGGTTCACCTCGCACCTGCGCTACCTCGACGGTGACGACAGCATGGTCACTGCGGACCTCACCCTGCGCGACGTCGACGGCCGGGTGCTGGTGGAGATCGAGGAGTTCGCGCTGCGCCGTATCGACGCCTCCGCGGTGTCCGCCGACCTGGGCGGTACCCCGGCGCCCGCGGTGGCTCCGGTCGCCCCGGCCGGCCGGGCCACCCGCAAGGAGGGCATCGCTCCCACCGACGGAGCCGAGGCGTTCAGGCGGGTGCTCGCCCACGACCGGCTCGGCCCCCAGGTGGTCGTGCACACCCGCACCGTCGCCGCGCTCCTGGACGACGTACGTCGCGTCGACGTGTCCGAGGATGCCCGTGCCGCGGCCGCGGCGGCACCGGACGTGCCGGTCACGGAGGGTGACGGCGTGGCCCCGCGCACGGACCTGGAGCGCGTGATCGCCGAGGTCTGGCGCGACATCCTCGGCGTCGAGGTGGGGGTCACCGACGACTTCTTCGACCTCGGTGGCAACTCGCTCGTCGCGGTGCAGCTGATCGCCCGGACCCGCAAGGCGGTGGGCGTCCGGGTGCCGATGCGCAGCCTGTTCGACGCCCCGACGGTGGCCGAGCTCGCGACCGTCGTCGAGGGGCTCCGTGACGGCCCCGAGCCGGCGGCCGTCCCCGAGGATCCGACTGGGCCGACTGGGCCGACCACCATCCCCCGGCTCCCGCGTGCCGCGGAGCCAGGAGCGGAGTGAGCTCCCAGCACCTGCCCGCCTCGCTGGACCAGGAGCGGATGTGGTTCGCCAGCCAGTACGCCGGTGACCTGCCCGTCTACCAGCTGTCGTTCACGATCGACCTCCTCGGCGTGCCTCTCGAGGCAGGCGACATCGAGGACTGCCTGGCCACCGTGGTGCGGCGCCATGAGGTGCTCCGCACCTCCCTGCGCCCCGACGCCACCGGGCGTCCCCACCAGCTCGTCGAGACGGCTGCCACGGACGCGCTGGACCACCTGGACCTGCGCCACCTCCCCCGCACCGACGCCGACACCCGGGTGGTCGAGGAGATGTCCGCCTACGGCCGACGGTTCGTCCCGCTGGACCGTTCGCCGCTGTGGCGGGCTCGCCTGATCCGGGTGGCGGACGCCGACTGGTGGCTGGTGCTCACCGTGCACCACGCCGTCTTCGACGCCGCGTCGTACGTCCTGCTGCGCCGGGAGCTCACCGAGCTGTGCCGGGCCCGGGTCGAGGGCCGCGCTCCCGTGCTGCCGGACCTGCCGATCCAGTACGCCGATTTCGCGGCCTGGCAACGGGGCCGGCTCGACGACGACCTGCACGCGTCGCTGGACTACTGGCGCGAGGCCCTGGAGGGGGTGCCGACTGTCCACGCGATGCCGACCGACCTCCCCCGGTCCGGCGAGCCGCTGCACGTCGGCGACCAGGTCAGGCTGCCCCTCCCCGACGACCTCGGGCCGCGGCTGCGCTCCACGGCCCAGGACGCCCGGGCCACGCCGTTCATGGTGCTGCTCGCCGCGTTCGTCGCCCTCGTGCACCGCCAGTCCCGGGCGACCGACGTGGTGGTCGCGGTGCCCACCTCCGGGCGCGACCTGCCCGAGCTGGCCCCCCTCATCGGCATGTTCGTCAACACGCTGGCGGTGCGGGTCCGGGTGTGCCCCGACGAGCCGTTCACCGCACTGGTGGAGCGGGTCCGGGGAACGATGCTCGACGCCCTCGAGCACCGCGGCGTTCCGTTCCAGTCGGTCGTCGACGCCGCGGCGCCGGAGCGGACGCCCGGGGTGGCGCCGCTGGCCCAGCTCGCCTTCAACTACATCCCGGACTCCGGCAACGAGCCGCTGCACAACGGCACGGCCAAGGAGGACCTCGCGCTGGAGCTCTCGGACCGTGACTGCTGCCTGACCTACCGCACCGACCTGTTCGACCCGACCACTGCGCGGCTGCTCGCCGAGCGCTACCTCACGCTGCTCACCGCCGCGGTCACCGAACCGACGGCCACGCTCGGCAGGCTGCCCCTCGAGTCGGCCACCGAGCGCGCCGAGACCCGCGCCTGGGGCCAGGGAGCCGAGGTGGCGCGCCCACCCCTCGGTCCTGCCGAGCTGGTCGCCGAGGCCGCCCGCCGGGACCCACGAGCCCCCGCGGTCATCAGCCCCGAGGAGACCCTCGACCGCGGTGCTCTCTGGGCACGGACCGAGGCCCTGGCGGCCGCCCTGCGCGAGCGCGGCATCGGCGCCGGTGCGGTGGTCGCGCTCGCGACCCCGCGCTCGGTCGCCGGGGTGGTGGCCCAGCTCGCGGTGCTGCGCGCCGGGGCGGCGTACCTGCCGATCGACCCGTCCCTGCCGGAGGCCCGGGTAGCCCTGCTGGTCGATGCCGCTGCTCCGGCGCTGGCCGTGACCGCGGCCGGCGGCCCGTCCCTGCCACCCGGAGTCGCGGACGATCCCCGTGGACGCGGCGCCCGCGGTGTCCGAGTCCGGGCTCTTCGAACCGGACGCCCGCCGTGCCCGTGCTCACCCGGACGACGCGGCCTACCTGCTGTTCACCTCCGGCTCGACCGGCACTCCCAAGGGCGTGGTCTGCTCCCGCGCCGCGGTCAGCGATCTCGTGCTGTCCCACGTGACCCTGCTCGGGCTGACCCCGGGTGACCGCACCGCGCAGCTCGCGGCGCCGGGCTTCGACGTGGCCGTGTCGGAGACTCTGGCGACGCTCGCCGCCGGCGCTGCCGTGGTGCTCCCCGGGTCGCACGACGTGAGGGTCGGCGAGCGCCTGGCGAGCTGGGTCTCGGAGCAGGCGGTCACGCACCTGCAGCTGTCCCCGGCGGTGCTCGCCACCGTGCCGTCCGGCCGGTTGACGACGGTCCGCACCCTCGTCGTCGGAGCCGAGGCCTGCCCCCCGGCCCTGGTCGAGCGGTGGGCACCGGGCCGGCGCATGGTCAACGCCTACGGACCCACCGAGGTCACCGTCGACGCGACCGCCTGGGAGTGCCGGGTGCCGGTGCCCGGGTCGACGACCCCGATCGGCCGTCCGCTGCCGAACACCGCCGTGCACGTCCTCGACCACCGGCTGCGCCCGGTACCCCGTGGGGCGGTGGGCGAGCTGTACGTCTCGGGGGCCGGGCTGGCCCGGGGGTACGCCGGTCGGCCCGATCTCACCGCCGAGCGGTTCGTGGCCTGTCCGGCCGGCCCACCGGGGGCCCGGATGTACCGCACCGGCGACCTGGTCCGGTGGGCCGTCGGCGGTGAGCTGGAGTTCCTGGGACGCGACGACGGGCAGGTGAAGCTGCGCGGACAACGGGTGGAGCTGGGCGAGACCGAGGCGGCACTGCTCCGGATGCCCGGGGTGCGTCAGGCCGCGGCGGGCGTGAGCGGGGACAGGCTGGTGGCCTGGGTGGCCACCACCGAGGCCCTGGCCGGTGTCGACGTGACGGTGGCGGTCCAGGACCGGCTCGCCGCCGAGCTGCCGCGCGCGCTGGTCCCGGACGTGGTCCTGACCTTGGCGGAGCTGCCGCTGACCCCGCGGGGAAAGCTGGACCGGCGTGCTCTCCCCGCACCCCCGGACCCGCGAGGCGACGGCATCGGACGACCGGCCGACCACCCCGCTGGTGCGGGACTTCTGTGGACTGTTCGCGGACGCGCTGACGGTGCCTCGAGCGGGACCGCACGACAGCTTCTTCGACCTGGGCGGCGACAGCATCGCCGCGCTGCACCTCGTCGCGCTGGCCCGGGAGCGTGGGTGGGAGGTGAGTGCCCAGGCGGTGTTCCAGTTCAAGACCCCGGCAGCCGTCTCGGGTCAGGCGCGCCGTCTGGCGGACGTGGCCCCGTGCGGTGACGTCGCCGACCCCTGCGGCGAGGTGCCGGCGACACCGATGAGTGCCTGGCTGGCCGTGGCGCCCGCCGCCACCGACCACTACGCCCAGGCGACCCGGGTGCTCACGCCGGCGGACCTGACCCACGAGGCGCTGACTGCGGGCCTGGGTCGGCTGCTCGACCACCACGACCTGCTGCGCTCCCGGCTGCGGCCCGGGGGTGTGCTGGAGGTCCTCCCGGCCGGCGGCGTCGAGCCGGGTTGTCGCCGCGTGGACGCGACCGGCCTCGACGACGCCCAGCTGCGGGAGCGCGCGGACGCGGCGTCGTCGGAGGCTGCGGCCCGGCTGGACCCCGCGGTGGGCCGGATGCTCGAGGTCACCTGGCTCGACGCCGGACCGGGTCGCGACGGGCTGCTGGTCCTGGCGGCACACCACCTCGTCGTGGACGGCGTCTCCTGGCGGATCCTGCTGCCGGACCTGGCGGCGGCGGTCGAGCGACCCGGCGAGCCGCTCCCACCCGTGCCGGTGCCGTTCCGGCACTGGGCGCTGGAGCAGCACCGGTCGGCGCGGTCCGAGGAGCTGGCCGCCGAGCTGCCCTTCTGGCGGGAGACCACCGCGCCGGCCCCGGCGGTGCTCGGATCCGGCTCCCCCGACCCGGCCCGCGACACCTACGGCACGGCACACCGGCACATCGTCGAGGTCGGGCCGGAGACCACGGCGGCCGCCCTGCATCGGGTCCCGGCCGCGGCGTACGCCACCGTCGACGACGTCCTGCTGGCGGCGCTCGCGATGGCCGTCGCCGAGGTGCGCTCCCACGCCGGGAGCGAGCCCGGTGCCGTGGTCGTGGACCGCGAGGGGCACGGGCGGGGGGGCGACCTCGACCTGTCACGGACGGTCGGCTGGTTCACCACCCTGCACCCGGTCCGCCTCGACGCCAGGCCGGCCGGACCAGGCACCGTGCTCAAGCGCGTCAAGGAGGCCCTGCGCGGCGTGCCGGGCAACGGTTCCGGCTTCGGCCTGTTGCGCTGGCTGGCTGGCACTCCGGGGCTCACCGACCTCGTCCCGGCACCCCTGGGCTGGAACTACCTCGGACAGTTCACGACCGGCGATCCCGGGTCCGCGGGACCCCCGTTGCCGTGGTCGGCCGGACCCCACGGCGACGTGCTCACGCTGCACACCGACGACACCCTGCCGCTGCCGCATGCTCTCGAGATCGACGCGATCACGGTGGACGGCGCGCAGGGTCCCCGGCTGATCGCCACCGCCACGTGGGCGCCCGCGCTGGTGGCCGACGAGGACGCCCGGGCCCTCCTCGACGCCTGGCAGCGGGCGCTCGACACGCTGGCAAGGCTGGGAGCCGCCGACCTGGGGCACACCCCCTCCGACTTCCCCCTGGTCCAGCTCGACCAGGCCGAGGTCGAGCGCCTGGAGACGGCGTACCCCGGGCTCGAGGAGGTGCTGCCCCTCTCCCCCCTCCAGCAGGGCCTGACCTTCCACGCCGGTTTCGACGACGTCGGGGTGGACGTCTACAGCGTCCAGCTGACCCTGCACCTCGAGCGGTCCATGGACCGGGACCGGGTGCGGTCGGCGTTCGCCGAGCTGTTGCGCCGCCACGAGAACCTGCGGGCCGTGGTGCCGACGGTCGTCGAGCAGCCCTGCCAGGTGGTGGTCGCCGGCCCGGAGGTGCCGGTCACCGACGTCGACCTCGGGGACGCCGACCCGGAGACTGCCGCGCAACGGGCGGAGGCACTGGCCGCCGAGGAGCTGGCCGCCGGGTTCGACCTCAGCTGCCCCCCACTGATCAAGGCGCTGCACGTGCGCCTGCCGGATGGCCGCGCCCGGCTCACGATCACGAACCACCATCTGCTGCTGGACGGCTGGTCCACCCCCGTCCTGCTGCGTGAGCTGCTGGCGCTGAGCACCGGGGAGGCGGCGCCCGAGGACCTCCCGGCAGTGGTGCCGTACCGCACCTACCTTCACTGGCTGGCGGCGGCGGACCTGGACGCGGCCCGCTCGGCCTGGCGCGAGGCACTGGCCGGCCTCGAGGGTCCCGTGCTGCTGGCCCCCGACGACCATGCGCGACACCGGCCGTCCCGCCCCGAGACCCTGTCCCTGACGCTCACCGAGTCCCGTACCGCCGCCCTGACAGAGCACCTTCGCCGCGCCGGCGCCACCCTGAACACCGCCACCCAGGCGCTCTGGGGGCTGCTGCTGGCAGCCGAGACCGGGCGACCCGACGTCGTCTTCGGCACTACAGTCTCCGGCCGCCCCGAAGACCTGCCGGGCGTCGAGACGATGCTCGGACTGTTCATCAACACCGTTCCCACCCGGGTCCGCGTCGAAGCGTCGGAGACCCTGGACGCACTGCTCGCGCGCGTCCAGGACGAGCAGATCGCCCTGCTGCCCCACCACCACCTCGGACTCGCCGAGGTGCAGCAGCTGGCCGGGCACGGCGAGCTGTTCGACACCGCGGTGGTCGTCGAGAACTACCCCGAGGCCCACGACCTCGGCGGTGGGAGCCTGGTCAGCGACATCGACTCCCACGACGCCACCCACTACACGTACGACCTCACCGTGGTCCCCGGCCGCAGCCTCCTGGTGCGGCTGACCTACCGGGACGACCTGGTCGACGGCGCGCACGCGGCACGGTTGCTGCGCCGTCTCGACACCCTTCTCGACGCGGTGGTCAGCCGGCCCGAGATTCCCCTTGCCTCGCTGGACATGCTCACCGCGGACGAGCGCGACGATGTCGTACGCCGCTGGCAGGGCGCCGACGTCGACCGACCGTGGCCCGACCTGGCCGCATCGTTCGCCGCCGCTGCCGCGCTCGGCCCCGACCGGGTCGCCGTCGAGGCCGAGGACGACGCCCTCTCCTACGCCCAGCTCGACTCCCGCGCCGACGACGTCGCCGCTGCGGTGCTCGCGGCCGGCGGCGGCGCGGGGACCGTGGTGGCCGTGGCGGCCGGCCGGGGTGCCGCGGCGGTGTCCGCGGTGCTCGGCGTGGCGCGAGCCGGTGCCGCCTGCCTGCCCGTCGACGTCGCCTACCCGCCGGAGCGGATCGCGTTGATGCTCGCGGACGCCGACCCGGTGCTCGTGCTGACCGACCCGCGCGGCGAAGCGTCGCTCCCGGCCCATGCTCCTCTCAGCCGGCGCATCACCGACCTTCCACCCGCGGCCGGCCGGCCGGCGGTGCCCGCCATCCACCCCGACGAGCCGGCCTTCGTCCTCTACACCTCCGGGTCCACCGGTCGCCCCAAGGCGGCGATCGTCACGCACCGCGGGCTGGCCAACATGGCCGCGGTCCAGGTGGAGGCCTTCGGGATGACCCCGGGTTCGCGGGTCTCGCAGCTCGCCGCCCTCGGCTTCGACGCCGCGGTCTCCGAGTTGTGCACCGCCCTCCTCACGCAGAGCACGCTCGTCGTGCCGCATCCCGACACCGTGCTCGTCGGGGACCACCTGGCCGACTGGCTGGCCCGCAAGGCCGTCACGCACGTGCAGCTGGCGCCGGCGGTGCTGGCCACCATTCCCCCCGGCGTGGCACTGGACGGCGTACGCACCCTCGTGGTGGGCGGTGAGGCCTGCCCGATCGACCTGGTCGAGCGGTGGGCGCCGGGGCGGCACATGGTGAACACCTACGGCCCCAGCGAGGCCGCCGACACGGTGACCCTCTGGCCCTGCCGCGTCGGCCGGACCACCCCGGTGGCGCCGATCGGACGACCGGTGGCCAACACCCGGGCCTATCTGCTCGACGCCTTCCTGCGCCCGGTGCCCCCGGGCACGGTCGGGGAGGTGTACGTCGAGGGGGTCGGCGTCGGGACCGGCTACCACCGGCGTCCGGGACTCACCGCCACCCGCTTCCTGGCCTGCCCGTTCGGCCCTCCCGGCAGCCGGATGTACCGAACCGGTGACCTGGCCCGATGGAGCGACCACGGTGACCTCGAGTTCGTCGGGCGGGCCGACGGTCAGGTGAAGATCCGCGGGATGCGGATCGAGCTGGGCGAGATAGAGGAGACCCTCCTGCGCCAGCCCGGCGTCCACCGGGCCGCCGCCGTGGTCCGGGACGACCGGATCCTGGGCTACGTCACGGGGACGGCGAGCGACCGGGCCGTCCGGGAGGGATGCTCCGAGCTGCTCCCCCGCCACATGGTCCCGGCCGTCGTCCAGGTGCTCGCGGAGCTGCCGCTGTCTCCCAACGGCAAGGTCGACCAGCGGGCCCTTCCGGACCCGCCCGCTGCCGGTCGGGCCGGGAAGGCCCGGACGCCGGCTGAGCAGACGTTGGTTGCGCTGTTCGCCGACCTGCTCGAGATCCCCGCGGTCGGGCCGGACGACGACTTCTTCGCGGTCGGCGGCCACTCGCTGCTGGCGACGCGGCTGGTTTCGCGCATCAACGCGGCCATGGGGCTGGGGCTGCACGCCCGGGATCTCTTCGAGCACCCGACCCCGGCCGCGCTGGCCCGGGCCGCCGACGGCCGCGGACCGGTGGGTCGGGTTCGCCCGGAGCCGCCGGCCCGTCCGGACCGGCTCCCGCTCTCGTTCGCGCAACGCCGCTTCTGGTTCCTCGAGCAGCTCCACGGCGCTGCGGCGGCGGCCACGCTGCCGCTGGCGGTGCGTGTGCCGCACCTGGCACGGGAGACCGCCGAGGCAGCGGTCGCCGACCTGGTCGCCCGGCACGAGGTGCTGCGCACCGTCTACCCGCGAGACGACGACGGGCCCTTCCAGCGAGTGCTGCCCGCGGACCGGGCCGAGGTGGAGGTTCGCGAGGCGGCCGCGGACGGCGACCTGCCGGGCCGGCTCGCCGCCCTCGCCCGGCAGCCCTTCGACCTGGCCGGAGCCCCGCCGCTGCGGGCACACCTGGTCACCGGCGACCCGGCCGGGACGGTCCTGTTGCTCGTGGTCCATCACATCGCCGCCGACGGCTGGTCCATGGACGTGCTCGCACGTGACCTGGGCAGCGCGCTCGACGCCCGCGCGGCGGGCCGGTCACCGTCCTGGCCACCGCTACCCCTCCAGTACGCCGAGGCCACCCTGCTGGAGGCCGCCCGGGTGTCCGACTCCGAGGACCAGCTGGCCTTCTGGCGCGACGCCCTCGCCGACCTCCCCGAGGAGGTACGGCTGCCCCGGGACCGGCGACGACCGCCGGACGGGGCCGGAAGCGAGAGCGGGACGGTCAGCGTCGACCTCTCCCCGGAGCTGCACCGAGCCCTCATGGACGCCGCGCGCTCGTGCCGAGCCAGCCTCTTCATGGTGGTGCAGGCCGCGTTCGCAGCCGTCCTGGGCCGGCTCGGCGGGGGCACCGACATCCCGCTCGGTGCTCCGATCGCGGGCCGCTCCGACGAGCGGTACGACGACCTGGTCGGCTGCTTCGTGAACTTCCTCGTGCTGCGGACCGATCTGTCGGGGGACCCGGACATGCGCACGCTCCTCGGCCGGGTCCGCGACGCCGACCTCGCGGCGTACCGCCACGCCGACGTGCCGCTCGAGCGGCTGGTCGAGGAGCTGAGCCCGACCCGGCGCGCTGACCGGCACCCGCTGTTCCAGGCCGTCGTCTCCCTGGTCGACCGGGTCGACGGACCTGCCGGCGCCCGGCTGGACGTGGACCCCGGCAGCGCCCAGTTCGACCTGTTCCTCGAGTGCGAGCAGCGTCGGGGCGGGCAGGGCGAACCGGCGGGGCTCGCCTGCCACCTCGGCTACGACGGCGCCCTGTTCGAGCCGGGCACCGCACGCCGGCTCCTGGAACGGGTGACGCTGCTGCTCGAGTCTGTCGCCTACGACCTCGACCGACCGCTCGGACGGGTCGACCTGCTGCTGGCGGAGGAACGCGCCGAGCTGCTGGTCGAGCGCAACGACACCGCGGTCGCCACCGGCCCGACCGTGACCGAGCGGGTGGCCGGACACGCCAGGCGCACCCCCGGCGCGGTGGCGGTGTCCACGCAGCAGTACCAGCTGACCTATGCCGAGCTGGACGCGGGCGCCGACCGGCTCGCGCACCTGCTCCGGCGCCGTGGCGCCGGTCCCGAGACCGTGGTCGCGGTCGCGCTGCCGCGCACCCCGACGCTGGTGACGGCTCTGGTGGCGGTGCTGCGCGCTGGGGCCGCCTACCAGCCGCTGGACCCGACGTACCCGACGGAGCGGTTGCGCCTCACGCTCGCCGACACCGGGGCCGCGCTGATCGTGACGGACCGTGCCACGGCGGACCTGCTGCCCCACACCGGCGCCGACCTGCTGCTGCTCGACGACCCGGCCACGTGGTCCGCCATCGAGGCCGCCCCCACCACGGCGACACCTCCGCCCACCGACCCCCGGCACCCGGCGTACGTCATCCACACCTCGGCCTCGACCGGGCCGGCCAAGGGAGTCGTGGTCACCCGCGGCGGCCTGGACAACCTGCTCGAGACCATCGTCGCCGAGATGGGCCTCGGCTCGTCCGACCGGTTGCTCGCGCTCACCACGGTGGCCTTCGACATGGCGGTGCCCGAGCTGTTCGGACCCCTGCTGTGCGGCGGCACCGTGGTCTTGGCGGACGTCCGCGACCCCTTCGAGCTCGCGGCGCTCGTCGCCAAGGAGTCCGTGACCGTGCTCCAGGCGACCCCCGGGTTGTGGAACGCGCTCACGGCCGAGGCGCCCGACGCGGTGGCGGGCCTGCGCAAGTTCGTCGGTGGGGAGGCGCTGCCCACGGCCGTGGCGCGGGTGATGACAGGACCCGACGAGCCGGTCGCCAACCTCTATGGGCCCACCGAGACCACGGTCTGGTCGACCGCCGCGCGGCTGACGACTGACGACGACGTCCCCCCGATCGGGCATCCCCTGGCGAACACCCAGGTCTACGTGCTCGACGACGGCCTGCGCCCGGTGCCCGCAGGGGTGGTCGGCGAGCTCTACATCGCCGGTGCCGGACTGGCCCGCGGGTACCTCAACCAGCCGGGCCTCACCGCGGCCCGCTTCGTGGCGTGCCCCTTCGCCGGTCCCGGGGAACGGATGTACCGCACCGGGGACCTGGTCCGCTGGGGCGCCCGGGGACTCGAGTTCGTCACCCGGGCCGACCAGCAGCTGAAGCTGCGCGGATTCCGGATCGAGCCGGCCGAGGTCGAGGCGGCCCTCGAGACCGTGCGGGGGGTGCGCCGTGCCGTGGTCTCCGTGCGAAACGACCGACTGGTGGCGCACGTGGAGGGCGACGTGCCGGATCCGGACACGATCCGGCGTGAGGTGGCGGCCCTGTTGCCCGCCTACCTGGTGCCCGCCGGCGTGGTCGTCCTGGACGCGCTGCCGCTGACCGCCAACGGCAAGGTGGACCGCCGGGCCCTTCCGGAGCCGGAGTTCCCGACGCCCGCGGCCGGCGCCGCCTCACCGGACGGCACCCCGCGCCGTGAGCTGCTGCGCGCCCTGTTCGCGGAGACGCTCGACCGCGGCATCGGCGTCGACGACGACTTCTTCGCCCACGGCGGTCATTCACTGCTCGCGGTGCGGCTCGTCGGTCGGGTCCGGTCCACCTTCGGTGTGTCCCTGTCCCTGCGGGACCTCTTCGACAGTCCGACGCCGACGGCGCTCGACCGCCGGCTCGCCGGCGCCGGCACCGGCGCCGGCACCGGTGAGCTGCTGCGAGTGGTCCTGCCGCTGCGTGGCGGCGACGGCACCCCGGTGCTGTGCGTCCACCCGCTGGCCGGGCTGGGCTGGTCGTTCCTCGGGCTGGCCGCGCACCTGCCACCCGGCCACCCGCTGGTCGCTCTCCAGTCCGCCGGCCTCGACGGGGGTGACCTGCCGGAGTCCGTCGAGGACATGGCGGCCGACTACGTCGACCGGGCCCTGGCGGAGGTCCCCGCACTCGTCCCCGGTGGGCGGTGCGTCCTCGTCGGCTGGTCCTTCGGCGGCCTGGTGGCGCACGCCATGGCCGGGGCCCTGCACGATCGCGGCGTGGAGGTCGGGTTGCTGGCCCTGCTGGACTCGTTTCCCGCCGCACCCGAGGACCTCGAGCCGCAGCCGGACGATCCCGCCGTTCTCGCCGCCGCCGGCCTGGCCGACGGGCTGCTGGGCACCCCCGGCGCGGGGCCGAGGCAGAGCGTCGGCGCCCTCGCCGCGCACCACGCCCGGCTGGCCGACGCGTTCGTCCCCGGCACGTTCGACGGGAACACCGTCCTGGTGATCGCGGAACCCGACCATCCCGACGGGGCACCGGTGGACAGATGGGCGGGACACCTGGTCTCCGCACCCACCCTGGTGCCCGTGCGCTGGGGGCACGACGACCTGGCTCGCCCGGAGGCGATGGCCACGATCGGTGACATCCTGCGCACGCACCTGGCGGACGACCCCCGCCCGGACGCCACCGCAGGTGAGGACAAGGAGAGGAAGCCGTGACGAATCCGTTCGAGGACCCCGAGGGGACCTACCGGGTGCTGGTCAACGACGAGGGCCAGCACTCCTTGTGGCCGGCCTTCGCAGAGGTCCCCGACGGGTGGACCGTCGCGTACGACGACGACACCCGCGAGGCGTGCCTGGCCTGGGTCGAGCAGCACTGGACCGACCTGCGCCCCCGGAGCCTGGTGGAGGCCACGGACGAGGCCGCGCGCGAGGCGACACGGGACACCGGAGGCGACGCGTGATCAGGACCCGGGGTCTGCGCAAGTCCTTCACCAGCGGCCGCACCACGGTCGAGGCGGTGCGGCCGTTCGACCTGACGGTCCACGCCGGCGAGATCTTCGGCCTGCTCGGACCCAACGGTGCGGGCAAGACGACGTACCTACGCATGCTGACCACGCTCCTGCAGCCCGACGAGGGCGAGGCCACCATCGACGGGGTCGACCTGGTGCGGCGTCCGGACCGGGTGCGCCACCGGATCGGCTACGTCGCCCAGGGCCAGTGGACCTGGAGCACCCTGACCGCACGCGAGGAGCTGGTGCTCCAGGCGCGTCTCTACGGGATCGGCAAGGCCGAGGCCCAGGAGCGAGCGGCGCGCGCCATCGGAGCCTTCGCCATGGACTCGTTCGCGGACCGGCTGTGCGGCACGTACTCCGGCGGACAGCGGCGCCGGGTCGACCTCGCGCTGGGCATCGTGCACTCCCCGGCCGTGGTGTTCCTGGACGAGCCGACCAGCGGTCTCGACCCCCAGAGCCGTACCCACCTGTGGGAGGAGGTCCGGCGCCTCCGGGACGAGGGCACCACCGTGTTCCTGACCACGCACTACCTCGAGGAGGCGGACACGCTCTGCGACCGGGTCGCGATCGTCGACCACGGACACGTCGTGGCACTGGACACGCCGACCCGGCTCAAGGACGGCATCGCCGGGGACCTGGTCACCGTCGGACTCGATCAGCCTGCCCGGGCCCGGACCCTGCTCGACGACGTGCCGCAGGTGCGCGAGATGGAGGACGTCGAGGGCGGGCTCCGACTGGTGGTCGAGCACGGTGCGGACACGGCACCCCGGCTGTTGCAGCGGCTCTACGATGCCGGCCTCACGGTGACCAGCCTCGCGGTGCACCAGCCCAGCCTGGACGACGTCTTCCTGGCGCACACCGGCCGCTCGCTCCGAGACGAGCCGACCGTCGCGGAGGTGGCCTCGTGAAGCTGGCGCGCGACTCCTGGCTGATCATGCAGCAGTGCCTGCGGATCAGCAGCCGACAGCGACTGTGGAGCGTGATGGCCCTCGCCCAGCCCGTGTACTTCGTGGTGCTCTTCGGTCCGCTCTGGGAGAAGTCCCTGCGCATGTCCCAGGACGACTCGTTCGCCCTGTTCCTGCCCGGCATCTTCATCGAGGTCGCGGTCTTCGGCACGCTGTTCGCCGGTATCGGCCTGGTCAGCGAGGTGAAGGTGGGGCTGATCGAGCGGATGCGGGTCACCCCCGTCAGCCGGGCGGCGCTGCTGCTGGGCAGGTGCGGGCGCGACATCGTCATGCTCATGATGCAGGCGGTGGTGCTGGTGCTCGTCGCCATCCCGTTCGGCCTGCCGATCCGCGCCGTGCCGCTGGCGCTCACGCTCCTGCTGATGGCCTCGGTCGCGTTCGTGGCCACGTCCCTGTCGTACGCCGCGGCCCTGGTGGTCGAGTCGGAGACCGCGCTCGCCTCACTGGCGAACCTGGTCAACGTGCCGCTGATGCTGCTGTCGGGGATCCTGATCCCGATCTCCTTCGCTCCCGACTGGCTCCAGACGCTGGCCACCGTGAACCCCGTGTACTACGCGGTCGAGGCCGCCCGCGCCCTGTTCACCGGCGACCTCGAGGACTCCGGCGTCTTCCAGGCGCTGGGGATCGTCGGTGCCGTGGGGGTGCTCGGTGCCACCTGGGCGATCCGGCGCTTCTCGCGCACGGTCAGCTGACCGAGCAGTCAGCCACCGGATCGACCACGTGCAACCGCAGCTCGCTGAGATAGGTGCGGCCGGCAGCGTCGGGCAGCCAGGCCTGGTCGGCGTCCGGCAGCATCTCGGTCACCGTGACGGACACCGCACCCCCGCCCTCGCGGCGGGCCGCCCGCACCAGTCCGCACAGCGCGGCCACGTGTTGCGGGCTGGTCAGGTCGGCGTACGTCGGCTTGGTCTCGGTGTCGAGCTTCACGAAGACCCGGTCCGGCAGTCCCCGCGCCGCCCGCCAGCGACGGACCGCGAGATACCGGTCCCGAGGCGTGGTCGCCGCGACCAGGCCGGTCTCGTCGACCGTGGTCCGCCAGGTCTGGCGCGCCACCACCAGTCGGCCTACGGTGATCCGTGGCTGGTGCCCACCGGCCGCCGGCAGCTTGAACGCGTCGAGCGCGTGCAGCGACAGCCACTCCCCGACAACCTCCACCAGCGGCCAGTGGCGCCCGTCCGGCGCCACCGCGACCAGCGCACCGTCCTGGCGCTCCAGGCGCACTGACATGGCCGGCAGCCATGTCCCTGACGCGGGGGGCGGGGCGGGGGCGAAGCCGACCCGGGTGCCCGAGGGGCCGGGAGCCAGCGCGACCCGACCGGTGTTGCGCGGCCAGTCCTCGGGGTACAGGGGCCGCACCCGGTCGGCACCGAGCAGAGCGTCCAGCTGCCCCCACAACCGTCCGGGCTCAGGGTGCCAGGGGATGAAGAAGTCAAGCGTGGGGCGGGCCGCGTGCAGCTCGCCGAGGACGGCCAGGTAGTCCCCCCGCTGGAGCGCCTCGGCGTCGGTCGCGCACAGCTGGATGTCCGGGCTGTGCAGCAGCCCGCCCGACCACCCGGGCCGCTCCGTCGCGAACAGCCGCTCAGCGCGCCGCGCCAGCCCACTCGGCTCCACCTCGACCCGCGTCACGGACGCGGCGCCGTGCCCTTCTCCGTCGAGCTCGAACAGGGCCGCCCAACGCGCCGCGAACTCCTCGGCCACCTCGTCCAGCGGCCGCCCGCCCTTCCCCCAGAACAGACCGAGGGCGAGCGAGAGCAGGTCGCCGAGGCGCATGCCGTCCTCGTGCAGGTCCTCGAGCGCCGCGGTGTAGGCCTCGGCCAGCCGGACGGTCAGCCAGCGGGCGGCCTGAAGGACAGGAAGGAGGGGCGCAGCCAGGTCGTCGAGGAGGCCGGCACCGATGACGACCTCGACGTCGCGAACCGCGTCCTGGTAGCACGGTGTCCGGCCGGCGTACGCCGCTCCCGGCTCCCTCCGGGCTGCGCCTCCCGTCACCGACACCACGGTGGCGTCGAGATCGTCGAGGGCCTCGGCGAGCGCCGACGGATCCCCGGCCGCTGCTGCCACGGCGTCGCGGGCGTCGCGGAGTCGATCGAGTCCGGCCATCGCCGGCTCACGCACCTCGGGGTCCGCGATCTCCGCGAGCTGATCGGCAAGCGTCCGGTCGGCTTCCGGTGCCACGGGCAGCGCGAACTGCCACGTGACCAGTCCGCGCGCCACCAACCTCTCCAGCGCCAGTGACACGTCCGCGTCCGACCGGAGCCCGGACGTGGGGTCGGCGGTCACCGTCCGCGCCACGGCTCGCGCCGGACGCCCGTCGAGCGCGTGCAGCACGGCCGCGTCCGAGACGGAGAGCTCGACCGGCGGACGCATCGGGCGCAGCGCCCGCCGGCCCTCGACCGCCACCTCCACCGACATGCGTGGTGCAAGCCACTGCCGCACCCGGGGATCGGCCGCCAGTCTCTCGGCGTACCCCGCCACCACCCACCGCTCGAGGAACACCCGTCCGTCACGCACCAGGCCGGGGCCCGGCCGCGCGCGGACCCGGGTCCCCGGGTCGGGGTCGAGCCGCACCCAGCAGATCGGGCCGAAGAAGCCGATCGTCTCGTTCTTGCCGCAGTAGCGCTGCCAGTAGCGCAGCAGCCGATTCTCCCGCTTGCGTCGGGTCGACGTGCGCCGTTCCGGGTCGGACCCGACGATGCCGTCGAGCATCGCGATCATGTCCGGGTTCTGCCAGGTGACCGCCTCGCGCAGCAACGGGTCGGCGGCGATGCGTGACAGCGCCCGACCGCCGGCTGCCGTCGCCAGCGACAGCGCGGTGTCGAACGCCTCCTCCTCCGCCGGACCGGCGCCCGGCGTGAGCAGCCGGTCCGCGGCAGCGGCGACCTCGCTGGACGGAGCCAGGCGAAGGCCCTCGGCCGGGAATCCCGGTGACCGGAGCACCGCGTCCCGCCAGACGGTCCAGCCGGTGTCACCCAGCGGCAGGCCGATCATGCGTCGCGACTGTGCAACGGCACCCGGGGGTCGCGCAGGTGCAGCCGCAGCTCCGAGGCGTACCGCCGTCCGGCCGCGTCCGTCAGCCAGGCGTCTTCCGCGGTGGGCAGCATCTCGGTGACATCCAGGGCGACCTCACCCCCGGCACGCTGAGCGGCGCTGCGCAGCATGGTGCACAGCTGGCGCACATAGAGGGGACTGGTCAGGTCGACGTAGAACGGCTTGGTCTCGGTGTGCACGCGCACGAACACGCGCTCCGGGAGGTCCAGGGTCCGGCGCCACCGCCGGGCGGCGACGAAGCGGTCGTACTCACCGGTGGCGTCGGCCAGACCGGTCGCCGCCACGGTGGTCCGCCACGTCTCGCGGGTCAGCACGAGATCGTCGACGACCACCCGAGGCACGTGCTCGGCGCGGCCGGCGAGCTTCCAGGTGTCGAAGGTCTGGATGTTGAGCAGCTGCCCGAAGACCTCCAGCAACGGCCAGCGACGGCCGTCTTCGGACACCACGTCGAGGCCGTGGCCACCGGGGACCACGACGAGACCGGTGACCGGCAGCAGCCGCTCGCGGACCGCGCCCCGGGCGGCGGCGAAGCCGAGCTGTACGTCGTGCGGACCGTGGATCCAGTCCGCGTTGCGGGCACAGTTGCGTGGCCAGTCCTCGGGCAGGAGAAGCTCCACCCGGCCGCCGGGCATGTCCGCGACCAACGCCCGTTCGAGCTCCGACGGCTCTGGATGACCGAGCCGGAAGAAGTCCGTGTTGAGAGCGGCGACGCCGATGTGCAGCTCGCCCAGGACGAGGCGGTAGTCACCGCGCTCCACCGCCCCCAGGTCAGGGGCACACACGTGCAGGTCCGGGCTGTGGATGCGCGCCTGCCACCACCCCGGGCCGTCGTCGGGGAAGGCCTCGGCCACCCGGGTGGCGAGGTCGGCGCTGGCGAAGCGCAGCTCCCGGGTGCCGATCGGCGTCTCGTCGAAGCCGAGGACGTCGTTCCAGCGAGCCAGGAAGTCGTCGACCACCGGTCCGGCCACCGCATCCTTCCCGAACACCGCGCCCTGGGCGAGAAACCACAGGTCACGCAGCGGAACCCGATCAGTCCCTCCGTCAATGGCCAGGTCGCCGTGCAGCTCGCTCAGCGCGTCGTGGTAGGCCCGGGCCGCCGCCCCGCTGAGCCAGCGGGCCGACTCCAGCAGCGGTCCCAGCGGCGCCAACTTCTCGACCAGGTGGGGTCCGAACGTGATGTCGAGATCACGACTGGTCTCCAGATGGCACAAGGTGCGGCCGGCGTAGGTCTGGCCGGGGCGGTGCCGCGGCTCGCGCCCGGTCACCTCGGTGAACGCCGCGTCCAGTGCCGTGAGGGCGTCCTGGAGCTCCGTGGCGCTGGTGGCGGCCGCGGCTGCATCCCTGCCACGGGTCAGCCGCTCGAGCGCGGCGTGGGCCCGGGCTCGCGTGCGGGTGTCACCGATGGCGGTCAGGTGCTCGTGCAGCACCGCCTCGGCGGAGAGGTCCACGGGGAGATCGACACCGACGAGCACGACGCCCTGCCGTTCCAGGTCGTCCACCTGGGTGACCACGTCGCCCGGCCGCTGGTAGTGGCCCTCCGACACCATCCGCTCGGCGAGCTCACCGAGCAGGGGCGCCGTCCGGCAGGCCTCCAGCAGCGCCGAAACCGGGCCCGTCAGCCGGGTGGAGGGCCGGTCCGGCGCCACGAGGTCCCGTTCCTCCACCGCCAGCTGAGGGCTGAGCGTGACCGGGAACCACGGCCGCATCTCCGGGTCCTGGGCCAGCACCTCACCGACTGCCGTGAGCGCCCACCACTCGAGGTGCACCGCCCGGTCCCGGACCAGTGAGTCGCTGACCGTCGCCCGGACCGGAGGTCCGTCGTCGACCAGGGACGTCCAACACATCGGCCCGAAGAAGCCGACGGTGTCGTTCTTGGCGCAGTAGCGCTGCCAGTACTTCGCGATCAGGTCCTCGCGACGCCGGTGGCGCGAGTTGCGCACCGCCTCGGGTCCGGCGGCCACCGCGCTGTCGAGGGTGGCCGCCGCTGCCGGGTTCTGCCAGGTGACGGCCATCCGGAACGACTCGTCGCAGGCGACCCCGTGCAGGGCTCGCGTGGTCGCCGCGGTGGACGCCGCGAACGCGTCCTCCAGCGGCAGGCGGTCCTCGTCGAGGCGCGCGTCCACAGCGGCCGCGAGCTCGCGGTCACCGAGCATGTCGAGGCCGTCGATCGGGAAGCCGGTCGAGCGCAGCAGGGCCGGGCGCCACACGCTCCAGCCCGTTCCGGGAACGGCGACGAGGTGCTCGTCGTTCTGGCGGTCCATGCTCGACCCACTCTCCTCGCTGCCCGGGAACCGGGGCAGTCTACGGTCACTGGGTAACATGCGCCGGGTGCAGCGGCAGCGGGGACTCGCGATCCGGCGTGGTCCGACGGTGGCTCGGGACGCGCCGTACGGCCTGGCCGGGCTGGTCCGGCGCCGTGCCGGCGCCGCCCCGGACGCGGTGGCCGTCGTCGACGCCGGCGGCACCCTCTCCTACGACGACCTCGAGGTCGCCTCGGACGACGTCGCCGCCCGGCTGCGCGACGCCGGGGCCACGGCCGGGGACGTGGTCGCGGTCTGCCTGGACCGGGGGCGCGCCATGAGCGTTGCCCTGCTCGGTGCCGTCAAGGCCGGGACCCCCTACCTGCCGCTGGCGGTCGACGACCCGCCCGCGCGCCGGGCCGGGCTCGCCGCCGACGCCGGGGCGGTGGTCGTGCTCACCGACGGCGCCTGCGCTCCGCTCGTGACGGGGCTCGGGCTCCCTGTCGTCGTGGTCGAGCCCGACGCGGTGGCGGGTGCCGACTGGGAGCCCCTGCCGCATCGGGAGCCCGGGCACCCGGTGTACGTGCTCTACACGTCCGGTTCGACCGGCGCGCCCAAGGGCGTGGTGCTCCCCACCTCGGCCCTGGTGAACCGGCTGCAGTGGATGGTCGACCAGTTCTCCCTGACCCCATCGGACCGGACCCTGCAGAAGACGCCGTACACCTTCGACGTGTCCGGCTGGGAGCTGTGGTGCCCGCTGCTGAGCGGCGGCTGCGTCGTGCACCTGCCGCCGGAGGCGCACAAGGACCCTGCCGAGATCGTGGCCTGGGTCGAGAAGCACGAGATCACACTCTGCCACTTCGTCCCCTCGATGCTCGAGGAGTTCCTCCGCTGGCCCGGGGCGGAGACCTGTCGCAGCCTGCGCGCGGTGTTCTCCAGCGGCGAGGCGCTGTCCCCGGGCCAGGCGGAGCGGTTCGCGGCCCTCCTCGAGGCCGACCTGCACAATCTCTACGGCCCCACGGAAGCGGCCATCGAGGTCAGCTGGTGGACCTGCCCGCGCCCGTTCCCGGCACGCGGGGCGGTACTGATCGGCGAGCCGATCAGCAACTGCACGCTCCTCGCGATCGACGAGTCCGGCGCACTGGTGCGCGGCGAGGAGCCGGGCCAGCTCGCGATCGGCGGAACGCCCCTGGCCACCGGCTACCTCGGCCGGCCCGACCTGACGGCGACCGCCTTCGTCGACGCACCCGCTGGGAGCGCGGTCGAGCGCGTCTACCTGACCGGAGACCTGGTCCGGTTCCGTCCCGAGGGCATCGAGTACCTCGGCCGCCGCGACGATCAGGTCAAGGTGCGTGGCGTCCGCATCGAGCTCGGCGAGGTCGAGGACGCGCTCCGCCGCAGCGACCGGGTGGCCGACGTCGTCGTCGTCCCGGACGACGGTCCGGACGGGACTCGGCTGTGCGCGTTCGTGGAGCCTGCCCCCGGCATCGACCGCGCCGACGTCGAGGGACTGCGTGACGGACTGCTCGACGAGCTGCGGGCCACCCTGCCCGAGGCCTACGTCCCGTCCGAGCTGGTGACGGTCGAGGCGATCCCATACACCGGCAGTGGCAAGCGCGACCGCTCCGCGCTCCGTGACCTCGTCCCGCAGACGGAGGACACCGCACCGACCGACGCGGGTGACCCCCTGGCGACATTGTGGCGGCTGGCGGTCGGCAGTGACGCCCAGGCCGGGATCGGCTTCGTGTCCGCCGGGGGGCACAGCCTGGCGGCGGTCCGGGTGGCCGGTGCGCTGCTGCGGCGCTGGGGGGTCCGGGTGCCGTTGGCGACCTTCCTGCGCGACGACGTCACCCTCGAGGGACTGCGTGCCCTGCTCCCCGACCGACCCGGCGCAGGTCCCGACCAGGCGCCGGATCCGCCGGCCCGGCGCTCCGATCCCACCCGTGCCCCGCTCGCCCCCGAGCAACGCCGACTGTGGTTGCACCAGTCACTGCACCCGGACTCCCCGGCGTACAACGTGGTCGGGGTGCTGCGCTGCTCGGTCGCCCCGGACCCCGAGGCCCTGCGACGCGCAGGGTCACGGCTGGCCGCCCGCCACGAGACGCTGCGTACCCGCGTCGTCGAGGAGGGCACGGATCTGGTCCAGGTCGTCGAACCCGCGGTCGACACCCCGCTCACCACCGGGTCCGGAACGTTGGCCGGACTCGTGGACGAGCTGGCCGGCGCGGTGTTCCGGCCGGACCGGCTGCCCCGTCTCCGGCTGGGCCTGCACCGCGACGACGGCACCGCGCACGTGGTGCTGGTGGTCGACCACCTGGTCTCGGACCAGCGCTCGCTCGACGTCCTGCTGCACGACCTCGCGTCCTGCTACGCCCTCGAGTCAGGGGCTCCCGCGGCATCGCTGGACCTGGGCCGGCTGCGTCAGGATCCGGTGCAGTACGGCGATCTGCTGGCCGAGGCCACGCCCGACCCGGACCGCGAGCGCGCGGACCTGGCGTTCTGGCGACAGCACCTGGCCGACGCACCCGACGGCGTGACGTTGCCGTTCCAGATGCCGCGTCCCACGACGGCGGGTCTCACGGGCCACCACGTCGACGCGGACCTGGACCCGGAGGTGAGCGGCCGGCTCGAGGCCCACCTGCGGGGTCTCGGCCACACGGTCGCCACCGCGGCCCTGGCCGCGCTGACCCGGGTGGTCGCGGACTGGTCGGGGCAGGACGACCTGGTCATCGGCGTGCCGGTGTCGGGACGGGAGTCCCCGCACTCCTGGGACACCGTGGGGTTCTTCATGCGCACCCTCCCGCTGCGGCTGACGGCACCTTCCGGGCAGGCCGCCGAGGAGCTGCTGGACTCCACCAGGAGCGCGGTCCTCACTGCCGTCGAGCACGCATCGGTGCCCTTCGACGAGATCGTCGCCGCCGTCGGCCACGCGCGCGACGCGTCCCGGAACCCGTTGTTCCAGGTGTGGTTCAACGACCTGACCCACGCGGACCCTCCGCGCAGTTTCGCCGGAGGCCCGGCCACGGTCGTCGAGCCGGACCCGCGCTGGGCGCTCTTCGACCTCGGCCTCTACGCCGGGCGACGTCCTGACGGTGGGCTCCGGCTTCGTCTGGTGCACGCCGCCGACCTGTGGGACGTCCCGGTGGCCACGGCGTTCGTCGACCAGTGCCGGGACCGGCTGCTCGCGATGCTCGGTCCCGTCGGCGGTCCGGAGCCGGCGCCGGAGCCGGTGCGCTGGGCCGGCAGCGGCAGCACCACCGGCGACCTTGTCGACCGGGTCCTCGCCCACGCCGCTCGCCACCCGGAGCGGACCGCGGTCGCTGCGGTCGCGGGTCCCGTGACGTGGCGCGAGCTCGCGGCTCGCGTGCACGGCTTCCGGGAGACCCTGATCGACCTCGAACCGGGGGCGCCCGTCGTCCTCCTGGCCCGTCGCGACCCGGGACTGGCAGCCGCTGTCCTCGGGTGCTGGCGGGCCGGCTGTCCACCACTGTTGCTCGACGCCGCCGCTCCAGCGTCGTGGCGGGCCTCGGCGGCCGGCGCCGTCGGCGCCACCCGGGTCCTCGACACGGCGGCGCCGCCGGTCGCCGGGATCGTGCGCCCGCCCAGCGGCACCCCGGCCGGGCACGCGTTGGCGACCTCGGGCACCACGGGGAGCCCGGTCGTGGTGCGCCTGCCGTCCGACGCCCTGCCCGACGCATTCGCCTGGTACGCCTCAGCCCTCGGCCTCGGGCCTGATGACATCTTCTGCTTCACCGCCCCACCGGCGCACGACCCGATGTTCCGCGACGTCCTGCTGCCGCTGTGGCTGGGCGCGACCCTGCACGTGCCGGACGGGGCGGCACTGACCGACCCCCGGCGACTGGCGGCGGCCCTTGCCGACTGCGGAGCCACCGTATGGCACGTGACGCCCTCGTGGGCGCGGCTGGTCACGGCGCTCGACGGCGTCCGACTGCCCGCGCTGCGGCACGTCGTCTTCCACGGGGAGGCGGCGCACGACGCGGACGCCGCGGCGGTCGCGCGGCTGGCGCCCGCGGCCGAGGTGCACGACCTCTACGGCAGCACCGAGACGCCGCAGGCCGCCGGCCTGCGGACCTGGCAGGACGGGACCCGGCGCCCGGTGCCTCTCCCCCACCGCGCGGTCACCGTCACCGACGCCACGGGTGACCCGGCTCCGGTCGGGGTCCTCGGCGAGGTGGTGGTGA
Source organism: uncultured Actinomycetota bacterium (assembly GCA_963767955.1). Lineage (GTDB taxonomy): Bacteria > Actinomycetota > Actinomycetes > Propionibacteriales > Nocardioidaceae > Nocardioides. Next base: position 2,972,127 of record CAVYGA010000003.1, read on the forward strand.
CCGGCGCCGGCCTGGCCACCGGTTACGCGGGCGTCACGAGCCGGCGTCCGCCCACGCCGCTGCCGGGCCACGGAGAGGACGACGTCCGCCGGTTCGCCACCGGCGACCTCGGACGTCACTCTCCCGACGGGGGTGTCGAGCTGGCCGGGCGCAGCGACCGACAGGCGTCCGTCGGCGGCTACCGGATAGAGCCGGCCGGCATCGAGCGGGTGCTCGTGGAGGCTCCCGGCGTGCGGGCCTGCGCGGTGCGCGCCGACGAGGCCCTCACCGCCTGGTTCGTGGGGGACGGATCCGCCTCCGAGCCTGAGATCCGCGGGCACCTGCGTGAGCGCCTGCCCGGGTGGGCGGTGCCCACCCGGCTCGTTCGGGTCACGGCGCTGCCGACGACCCGTCACGGCAAGGTCGACCTCGCCGCCCTGCCCACCCTGGAGGGAACCGCCACGATGAACGAGCCGACCCCCGGCGACCGGACCCCCGACGCCACCAGCGCCCGCATCAGCGCGCTCGCCACCGCCATCGTCCGCGAGCAACAACCCGGCGCGGCCCCGGTCGGCGAGGACGCCAGGTTCTTCGAGGCCGGGATGACGTCCATGGATCTGGTCCGGCTGCACCGGGCCCTGTCCGACGACGAGGGCCACCCGCTGGCCCTGCTCGACGTGTTCACCCACCCCACCCCCCGCCAGCTGGCGGCCCACCTGCACGCGGACGAGTCCGTCTCGGGTCGTCCGGCGCGGCCGCGCCGCCGACGCCCGTCACGTCGGGGCGGCACCGGCGCGAGATGAGGTGCCAGGTGTGGTGGGCGCACCTCGACCGGCTCGACGACGCCCTGAGCTGCGCCGTGTCCGCGGTCGAGGCGAAGCGGGCAGCGGGCTACCACCGCGAGGCAGACCGTCGCCGCTCCCGCCTGGGTGCAGCGTTGCTGCGACACGTCGTGGGACGGGTCACGGGAGCACCGCCGGCACAGGTTGCGGTCCACCGTGCCTGCCCCGACTGCGGCGGCCCGCACGGTCGTCCGAGCCTGCCCGGCACCGGGTGGCAGGTCTCGCTGACCCACGCCGGAGACTGGGCGGGCCTCGCCCTGTCCGAGACGGCCCCGGTCGGGCTGGACATCGAGCCCGTGACCGCGGCGCACGACGAGGCGACCGTGGACGTCATCTGTGCCCCCGAGGAGGAGCGACCCGTCGACGCGCGGGGGTTCCTCGAGCTGTGGACGGCCAAGGAGGCCGTGCTGAAGGCGACCGGTGAGGGGCTGGCCTGCCCCCCGAGCCAGGTCGTCCTCCGACGGACGGACCGCGCGCCGGAGCTGCTCAGCTATCGCGGAGCCCCGCGGGACGCGTCGCTGCGGTGGGTCTCCCCCGCGCCGGGGTACGTCGGTTCCCTCGCCGTGCTGGGCCCGCTGGCTGAGGTGGTCGAGCACCGGGTGGGACCGGTCGAGCAGGCCTGATCAGTCGCTAGGTCGGCTGACCGCCTCCAGCGCCACGATCGCGCCGCGGAGGTAGCGCTCGGCCACCGCCAGCTCGTCGGAGGAGAACTCGCCGTCGAGCCGGGCCAGCCCCACGAACATCGGCGTCAGCTGCTCGACCAGCTCGGCGCGGCCGGAGTCGGTGAGGTGCACCTCGATGCGGCGCCGGTCCGCGGGATGCGCTCGTCGTTCGGCGTGGCCGCGGTCGACCAGCCGGTCGACGATCCCGGTGGAGGCCGCCGTCGAGACGTCGAGGAGCCGGGCCACGTCGGCGGGTCCGAGCGGTTCGCGGCTGAGGTGGTCGAGGGCGGTCAGCTCGCTCTCGCTGAGCCCGGCCCGGCGCGAGACGACGTGGCGCAGCAGGGTGCCGGAGTCCATCAGGTCGCGCAGCGCGGCCACCGCCGCCGACGGCATCCGCGGGTCGTCCACCGGTCTGTCTCACTCCACTGGTTGCTAAGTTGCTTAGCGTTCCCGCCGAGAATACCCCCGGAGTCCGACATGACCAGCGTCCTGACCGGCCGCCGTACCGCGTGGCTCGTCGCCCTGATCCCCCTGCTGTTCGCCGGCGCCCTCATCGGGCTGCTCGGCGAGGGTGAGCGGGAGGCCTCGCCGACCGACTCGCTGCCGCGCGGGATGGACAGCACGCTGGCCACCGAGCTGCGCGACCGGCTGCCCACCGCCGACGCGTCGGTGGCGATCGTCCTGTTCAGCTCGGACCGGAGCATCTCCCCCGAGACCCTCGCGTCCCTGGAGGACGCTGCGGCCGGGCTCGGCCCCCAGGTGCGGCTGACCCCCGCCGAGGACGGCACCGCCGCGCTGGCGGTGGTCCCGATCGAGGCGAACACCGCCACCGACACCGCCGAGAAGGTCGGCGACCTGCGGGACACGGTCCGCGCCGACCTCCCCGCCGCGGTGACCGCGGAGGTGACCGGCCCGGCCGCGGTCCAGGCCGACCTGGCCGCGGTGTTCGACGGCGCGAACACCCGGCTGCTGCTGGTCACCGCGAGCGTGGTGGCCCTGCTGCTGGTGCTCACCTACCGCAGTCCCTTCCTCTGGCTGATCCCGCTCACCGTGGTCGGCGTCGCCGACCGGCTGGCCGCGGTGGTGGCCACCCAGGTGATGGCGCTGACCGGCGTCGCCTGGGACGAGTCGACGGTCGGCATCCTGTCGGTGCTGGTGTTCGGCGCCGGCACGGACTACGCGCTGCTGCTGATCTCGCGCTACCGCGACGAGCTCAAGTCCCACGACTCGCGACACGAGGCGATGACCGTCGCCGTACGCCGGACTGCCGAGGCCGTGCTCTCGAGCGCGACCACCGTGGTGCTCGGCCTGCTCACCCTGCTGCTGTCGCTGGTGCCGAACACCCGCGGCCTCGGCGTCGCCTGCGCGATCGGGGTGGTGATCGCCGCGTCCTTCGTGCTGGTGGTGCTGCCGGCCGCGCTGGTGGTCTTCGGCCGGTGGGTGTTCTGGCCGCGGGTCCCCCACGTCGGCGACCCGGCCCTGGTCGAGACCCGCTCGCTGTGGCGGCGCGTCGGTGACCGCGTCGCGGCCCGCCCGGCGACGTTCGTCTCCGGCACGCTGCTGGTGCTCGCGGTCATGTCGCTCGGTCTGCTCCGGATCGACACCGGGCTCGACCAGGCGGACCAGTTCCTCGAGAAGCCCGAGGCGATCTCGGCCTCCGAGCGGCTGGCCGAGTCGTTCCCCTCCGGCACCGCCGACCCGACCCAGGTGCTCACCCGCGACGACCCGGACGCCGTGCTGAGGACCGTGCAGCAGGCGCAGGGCGTGTCCGACGCCCGGATCACCCAGCGCGGCAACGGCGTCACCGAGATCGCCGCCGTGGTCGACGCCGATCCGGGCACGGACGCCGTCGCCGACACCGTGCTGGCCCTGCGCGGCGATCTCGCGTCGTACGACGACACGCACGTCGGCGGCACCGAGGCCACCACGATCGACGAGCGCGAGGGTGCCGAGCGGGACCGGCTGGTGATCCTGCCGCTGATCCTCGCGCTGGTGCTGGTCGCCCTGTTCCTGCTGCTCCGCTCGGTCGTGGCGCCGCTGCTGCTGGTGGCCACCGTGGTGGCGACGTTCGCGGCCAGCCTGGGGGTCTCCTGGTGGGTGTTCACGGGAGTGCTCGGCTTCGACGCGCTCGACGTGGGGGTGCCGTTGCTGGCGTTCCTGTTCCTGGTGGCCCTCGGCGTGGACTACAACATCTTCCTGGTCACCCGGGCCCGCGAGGAGGGAGCCGAGCACGGCACCCGCGAGGGGATGCTGCGGGCGCTGACCGCCACCGGCGGGGTGATCACCAGCGCCGGAATCCTGCTGGCGGCGGTGTTCGCCGTGCTCGGCGTGCTGCCTCTGGTGGTGCTCGCCCAGCTCGGCACGGTCATCTGCATCGGGGTGCTGCTGGACACCCTGGTCGTGCGCACGGTGCTGGTCCCGGCGCTCGCGCTGCTGCTCGGCGACCGCTTCTGGTGGCCGCGACGGGCGTGACCTCCCTTGACCGATTCGTCCGTTGTGTGTTGGATCACACGAGTGCGCCGGGGGATCGGGCCCCCGTTCGACCGCTCGTCGCACCCATTCGGAGTCGAACGAGGTCGAAGGAGACCATCCATGTCACCAAGCCCCTCCCCCCACAGGCGTCTGACCCGCCTGCTCACCGTCGCCGTCGCAGCGGCCGCACTCACCCTGAGCGGCGCTGTCGTCCTCACCGCGGGCGCCGCCCCGGACGCGGCCCCGCAGCACCAGGCCACGAAGAAGGTCGACGAAGAAGAAGCAGAAGTCGTCCCAGAAGGGCGGCTGCGCGAAGCGCACCAACAACACCTACGCGAAGCTCCTCGGCTGCGTCACCCTGAACGGGGTGCGCGCCCACCAGGCCGAGTTCCAGGCCATCGCTGACCGCAACGACGACCCCTACTACCCCGGCAGCCGGGTCGCCGGCACCCAGGGCTACTCCGACTCCGTGTCCTACGTCGCCGGCAAGCTGCGCAGGGCCGGCTGGACGGTCACCCTCGACCCCTTCGAGTTCGACTTCGTGTTCCCCGCCGAGCTCGAGCAGCTCACCCCGACCGCCGGCAGCTACGAGACCGGCACCTACACCGGCTCCGGGGACGGTGACATCACCGGCACCGTGATCCCCGTGGACATCAACCTGACGCCCCCGCGAGCCAGCACCAGCGGCTGCGAGGCCGCCGACTTCGCCGGCCAGGACTGGTCCGGAGACTCGGACATCGCGCTCGTCCAGCGGGGCACCTGCCCGTTCGCCGACAAGGCGGTCAACGCGCAGGCCGCCGGCGCCGAGGCCGTGGTGCTGTTCAACCAGGGCAACACCCCCGAACGCACCGAGCTGATCGTCGGCACCCTCGGCGACGCCGAGATCGACATCCCGGTCGTCGGGGCGTCGTACGCCGACGGCGAGAAGCTGGCCGCACCCGGTTCCACCGCGCACGTGCTGGTCAAGCCGAGCGAGACGCGCATCATCAACAACGTGATCGCGGAGAAGACCGGCAAGAACAGGGACAACGTGGTCATGGCCGGCGCGCACCTCGACAGCGTCGAGTCCGGACCCGGCATCAACGACAACGGCTCCGGCTCGGCGGCGCTGCTCGAGACCGCGATGCAGATGTCGAAGGTGAAGCCGGTCAACACCGTGCGCTTCGCCTGGTGGGCCGCCGAGGAGGCCGGTCTGCTCGGCTCCGCGGCGTACGTCGACGGGCTGTCGCAGGCCGAGAAGGACGAGGTCGCGCTGTACCTGAACTACGACATGGTCGGCTCGCCCAACGGGATCCTGATGGCCTACGACGCCAACGAGTCCTCGTTCCCGGCACCGGCCGGGGTCCCGATCCCCGAGGGTTCGGAGGCGATCGAGAACCTCTACGAGCGCTTCTACACCTCGGTGGGCCAGCCCTACGACGACGCCCAGTTCTCCGGGCGCAGCGACTACCAGGCGTTCATCGAGGCGGGCATCCCGTCGGGTGGGCTGTTCACCGGCGCCGAGGTCCTCAAGACCCCGGAGCAGGCGTCGATCTGGGGCGGGACCGCGGGTGACGCGTTCGACCCGTGCTACCACGCGGCGTGCGACACCTACGACAACGTCGACCTGGAGTCGCTGGACGTCAACAGCGACCTGATCGCCTACGCGGCGCTGACCTACGCCTACTCGACGGAGTCGGTGAACGGCGTCAAGGGCAAGAAGGTCCCGGGCGCCAGGCCGCTGCCGGCCCCGGCCGGCCCGGAGGGCACGTTCGTCGACTGACCGGCGCGACGACCGGCGCAACGACCGGGCCGAGGAACGGCTCGCTGCCCCAGGGCGGCGGGCCGTTCCCGCGCCTCAGGCGACCGGCTTGCCGCTGATCGCCGCGGCCACGGCCTTCGGCACGTCCGGGTGGAAGACGCTCGGGATGATGAACGACGGGTTGATCTCCTCGTCGGTCACCACGTGCGCGATCGCCTCGGCGGCGCGCAGCAGCATCTCGACGGTGACCTCGTGCGCGCGGGCGTCGAGCAGGCCGCGGAAGACACCGGGGAAGGCCAGCACGTTGTTGATCTGGTTGGGGTAGTCCGAGCGGCCCGAGGCCACCACCGCGGCGTACTTCGCGGCCTCGGCCGGGTCCACCTCCGGGTCCGGGTTCGCGAGCGCGAAGACCACCGGGTCCGTGGCCATCGTCGGGATCCACTCGGCGTCCAGCACTCCGGGCGCGGAGACACCGATGAAGACGTCGGCGTCGACCAGCGCGTCCTGGAGGGTGCCGCGCACCTGCCGCGGGTTGGTGCGGGAGGCCAGCTCGACGTGGGCCGGGGACAGCGTGGCGTCGTCGCGGGAGAGCAGGCCCGCGCGGTCGCTGACGACGACGTCACGGGCGCCGCCGGCCAGCAGCAGGGTGACGATCGCGGAGCCCGCGGCGCCGCCACCGGAGACGACGACGCGCACGTCCTCGAGCCGCTTGTGGACGCAGCGCAGGGCGTTGGTCAGCGCGGCGAGCACCACGATCGCCGTACCGTGCTGGTCGTCGTGGAAGACCGGGATGTCCAGGCTCTCGCGCAGCCGGGCCTCGACCTCGAAGCAGCGCGGGGCGGCGATGTCCTCGAGGTTGATGCCACCGAAGCCGGGCGCGATCATCTCGACGGCCTTGACGATCTCGTCGACGTCCTGGGTGGCCAGGCAGATCGGCCAGGCGTCGATGTCGGCGAAGCGCTTGAACAGCGCGGCCTTGCCCTCCATCACCGGCAGCGCCGCGCCGGGACCGATGTTGCCGAGACCGAGCACCGCCGAGCCGTCGGTGACCACGGCCACGCTGTTGCCCTTGATGGTCAGCTTCGGGATGTCCGCGGGGTTCTCGGCCAGCGCCGCGGAGACCCGGCCCACGCCCGGGGTGTAGGCCATCGACAGGTCGTCACGGTTGCGCAGCGGCACCTTGGAGGCGACCTCGATCTTGCCGCCGATGTGCAGCAGGAAGGTCCGGTCGGAGACCTTGTGGACCTCGACGCCCTCGATCGCCGTGACCACGGCGACCAGCTGCAGGCTGTGCTCCTCGTTGGCCGCCGAGCAGGTCACGTCGACGACGAGCCGGTCGTGGCGGGACTCCGCCATGTCGATGGCGGTGACGATGCCGCCGGCCTCCGCGATGCACGTCGCGACGGTGCCGATGACCCCGTGGTCGGGCGCGGTGTAGAGGCGCATGGTGATCGAGTACGACGACGGAGTGGCGGCCATGGTCCGAACCATCCTCCGGACTGCTTGTTACGGGCAAGTCACCTGCGACCGCAACGACCAGAACGCGACCGGGGCTCACGACCACCGAGTTGCACTATTCACCGCCAGAGTGCAAGACTGCACTCTGTGAGCAAAAGTGCAATCGAGCAGCGTCCCACCCGGAAGGTCTCCACCGCCCACCGGATCACCGTGTGCGCCCAGAGGCTGGCCGACCGGCACGGGCTGGACGGGTTCACCATGGACGACCTGGCCGCCGAGGCCGACGTCTCGCGGCGGACCCTGTTCAACTACTTCCCCGGCAAGGTGGCCGCGGTGCTCGGCCCGGGACCGGGCGATGACGTCGCCGACGAGGTGGTCGCGGAGTTCCGCGACCGGGGCCCGACCGGCGACCTCGTCGAGGACATCGGCGTGCTGATCGCCCGGATCCTCACCGTCAAGGGCTTCCAGGCCGCCGAGGCCGAGGTGGCCCGGCGGGTCATCAACAGCGACCCGCGCCTCCTCGCCGCGGCGCACGAGCGCTTCGGCTCGGTCGTCGAGCCGTTCGCCGACCTGCTCCTCGAGCGCGAGGGCCGGGCCTTCGGTCGGCCGCGCGCCCGGTTGCTGCTGACGATCATCGTCAGCCTGCACGACCTGGTCCTCGACGAGGTGCTCGCGGACCCCAGCGGTCGCCGCACCCTGCCCGAGGCCTACGTCGACGCCCTGCGCACCACCCGCGACCTCCTGTCCTGACCCACCCGACCCGCCCCGCCCTCCCAGAGAGACCGTCACCATGGCCCACCTCCTCTACCGCCTCGGCAAGACCGCCTTCCGGCGGTGGCCCTTCTTCCTCGCGGGCTGGCTGGTCGCCATGCTCGCCGTCGGCAGCATCGCCGCCACGATGTCGAAGCCGATGACCGACGCCTTCTCCATCCCGGGCATCCCGTCCGAGAAGGCGGCCGACCTCCAGGCCGAGCTCTTCCCCGAGTCCGTCGACGCCTTCGACCGGGCCGACGGTGACCGTCGTCGTCGCCGCACCCGAGGGGCACACGCTCGCGGAGCCGGCGTACTCCGACGCGGTCGACGCCCTGATCACCGACCTCGCCGACGGTCCGCAGATGCCCGCCGACGCCCAGCTCACCAACCCGGCGGTCACCGCTCCCGAGCAGCTGCGGACGATGGTCGACCAGGCCGTGGACTCCGGCACGCCCCGCGCCCAGGCAGAGGCGGACGCCCGCGCGCTGCTGCCGTTGTCCGAGGACGGTCGGGTCGGCACCCTCACCTTCGACCTCGACGTCGAGACCACCACCGACGTCGAGCCGGCCACCCAGGACGCCGTCAAGGACGCGCTGGCCGGGGCGCGCACCGCCGGCCTCACCGCCGAGGCGAACGGGTCCGGCATGTCCTCGATGGCACCGCCGGGCGGCGCCTCCGAGCTGATCGGCATCGCGCTCGCCCTCGTCGTCCTCATCCTGACGTTCGGCTCGCTGGTGGCCGCCGGACTGCCGATCGTCAGCGCGCTGTTCGGCGTCGCCCTGGGCATGACCGGCATCACCGCGATGACCGCCTTCATGGACATCGGCTCCAGCACCCCCATGCTGGCCACCATGATCGGCCTGGCGGTCGGCATCGACTACGCGCTGTTCATCCTGGCCCGCTACCGCAGCGAGCTCGAGCACACCGGCGACCGCGAGGAGGCGGTCGGGGTCTCGGTCGGCACGGCCGGCTCGGCGGTCGTCTTCGCCGGCCTCACCGTCCTCATCGCCCTGGCCGCGCTCTCGGTGGTGGGCATCCCGTTCCTCACCGCGATGGGCCTCGCCGCCGCCGCCACCGTGCTGGTCGCCGTCCTGGTCGCGCTGACGCTGCTGCCCGCCATCCTCGGCCTGACCAGGTCCAAGGCCTTCGGGGGCCGGGTGCGCAAGTACCTCCCCCAGCGCGACGAGCACGGCAGGGTCCGCAACAACGGCGTCCGCTGGGCCCGGCTCGTCGGCCGCCGCCCGGTCGCCGCGGTGATCCTCGTGGTGGTGGCGCTCGGCGCGCTGGCCATCCCGCTGAAGGACCTGCACCTGGCCTTCCCGACCGACAGCACCTCGGCGGCGGACACCACGCAGCGCAAGGCCTCCGACCTCATCTCCGAGGCCTTCGGCCCCGGCCGCGAGGCGCCGATGCTGGTCGTCGTCGACGGCCGCGACCTGGCCGCTGACGACCGCCCCGCGGCGTACGGCGAGATCGCCGACGTGGGCGGCCGGCCAGGACGGCGTCCGCAACGCCCAGGTCGTCGGCACCAACGAGCCGGGCACCGGCGCCCAGGTCATGGTCACGCCGACCAGCGGCCCGGACGACACCGCCACCGAGGACCTGCTCACCGCGCTCCGGGACGGTCAGGGCGACATCGAGGAGCAGACCGGCACCACCACGGGTGTCACCGGCCTGACCGCGATCACCACCGACGTCTCGAAACGACTCAGCGACGCACTGCCGATCTACCTCGCGGTCGTGATCGGGCTGGCGTTCCTGCTGCTGATGATCGTGTTCCGCTCGATCCTGGTGCCGCTGACCGCGACGCTCGGCTTCCTGCTGTCGGTGCTGGCCACCCTCGGCGCCACCGTCGCCGTCTTCCAGGAGGGCGCCTTCGGGATCATGGAGGGCCAGCCGATCGTCAGCTTCATGCCGATCTTCCTGATCGGCGTGGTGTTCGGGCTGGCGATGGACTACCAGGTCTTCCTGGTCACCCGGATCCGCGAGGCCCACGTCCACGGCGCCTCGCCGCGCGAGGCCGTGATCGACGGCTTCCGCAACAGTGCCCGGGTGGTGGCCGCGGCCGCGGTGATCATGACCGCGGTGTTCGCCGCCTTCATGCTCCAGGACGAGCCGATCATCAAGTCGATGGGCTTCGCGCTCGCCGTCGCCGTGCTGTTCGACGCCTTCATCGTGCGGATGACGCTGATCCCGGCGCTGATGTACCTCATGGGCGACAAGGCCTGGTGGCTGCCGGCCTGGCTCGACCGGCTGCTGCCGAACGTCGATGTCGAGGGGACCTCCCTCGAGCGGCCGCACCTGCAGCAGCGCCCCGCGGGAGCGACCGAGCCGGAGCTCGAGCCCGCCACGATCTGAGCGTCGCGGTCGACCGGGACGGGCTACATTCGGGGCATGCCCCAGGTGAGCGCCGAAACCCACGTCCCGGTCGACCCCGCGACCGCGTTCGCGGTCTCGCAGACCACCGGCCAGACCCGGCTCAGGTGGGACCCGTTCATCCGGCACCAGCACTTCGTGGACGGCGCCCCGGCCCCGGCCAAGGGCGTGCGGACCCTGACCAAGGCCAGGGTCGGCCCGACGATGGTCAGCGAGTACGTCTCCTACCGGCCGCCGACCAGCGTGGGGATGACGATGGTCGAGGGGCCGTGGTTCTTCGACTCGTTCGGGGGCGGCTGGCGGTTCGTGCCCGAGGACGGCGGCACCCGGGCGGTCTGGAAGTACACCTACTCCGTGCGTCCCGCCTGGTTGCGCCTCGTCGCCGAGCCGGTGGGCCAGTGGCTGCTGGGCCGGGAGATCCGGGCCCGGATCGCCGCCTTCGCCCGGGCCTGTGAGGACCCCGAGGTGCTCGCCGCGGTCCGCCCGCTCGACTGACCCGTCGTGCTCGACCACCTCCCTCCGGCCAGGCGCCGCCTCCTGCTCGCCGTCGCCGCGCTCGTGGCGGGGGTCGTCGTGGTCGCCGTGCTGGCCGTCGTACTCCGTCCCGGTGACGCGCCGGTGGAGCCGGTCGCCCAGGACGAGCGGGGTCCGGTGCTGCTGGTGCCCGGGTACGGCGGGTCGACCGCCGCGCTGGAGGTGCTGGCCACGGCCCTCGAGGACGACGGCCGGGAGGCCCGGATCGTCCGGGCCCCCGGCGACGCGCGCGGTGACCTGCGTGCGCACGCCGAGACGCTGGCGGCGGCCGCGGAGCGGGCGGTCGACGAGGGGGCACCGTCCGTCGACGTGGTGGGCTACTCCGCGGGCGGCGTGGTGCTGCGCTACTGGGTCGCCGAGCTCGGTGGCGGGTCGTTGGCCCGTCGGGCGGTCACGCTGGCCGCCCCCCACCACGGCACCGACCTGGCCGGCGTCGCCGCCGACCTGGCGCCCGACGCGTGCCCGGAGGCCTGCCGGCAGCTGGCCCCGGACTCCGACCTGCTCCGCGGGCTGAACTCCGGCGACGAGACCCCGGCCGGACCGCGCTGGGTGGCGATCTGGACGACCGACGACGAGACCGTGGTGCCGCCGAGCTCGGGCTCGTTGCAGGGCGCGGTGGACTTCTCGGTGCAGTCGGTCTGCCCGGGCCTCACCGTCTCCCACGGCGACGTGCCCCGGACCCCGGCGGTGATCGCGATGGTGGCCGCCGCCCTGGCGCCGGCCGAGCCCGGCGTCCCCGACGGCGGGGTGTGCGGCTAGTCCGTGACGTCCTTGGTGGCGAAGTTGGCCCAGGCCGCGGCCAGGAACACCACGACGTACGCCGTCTGGAGCAGCACGCCCCGGACCAGGTCGCGCCAGAAGATCGGGTCCCGGAAGAGGTCCACGAACGCCAGCCAGTAGCGCGTCGGCAGGTAGGCGCGGAACGAGTCGGCGGCGTCCAGGGTGAGCAGCAGCGTGGAGGCGATCAGCAGCCCCATCGTGCCCAGGGCCGCACCGAGCGGGGAGCGCACCACGGTCGAGAGGAACAGCGCGATCGCCGCCACCCCGAGCATGCAGAACATCGCGTAGGTCAGCGCCAGCAGGGTGCGGACCAGCAGCTCCGGCGTGGAGAGCGCCGAACCCGAGACGCTGGTCGCGCCGGTGCTCGGCACCTGGCCGTCGCCGAGCAGCAGCGCGCCGGTGACGTACGCCGTCACCGCGACCACCACGATCGTGAGGACCACGAACGCCATCACGCTGACCAGCTTGGCGACCAGCAGCCGGGTGCGGCCGACCGGTCGGACCAGCAGGTAGCGCAGGGTGCCCTGCTGGGCCTCTCCGGCGATCGCCTCGCCGGCGGTGATCGCGACCGCGAGCGGCAGGAACAGCGGCAGCACGATCGCCAGCGCCGCCAGCGGGAACAGGGTGCCGTCGGTCATCACCGCGGACAGGAACGCCGGGCCGGAGCCGGGGCGCGGCCCGACGTCGGTGACCGCGAGCAGCACCGCGACCATCGTGGGCAGGGCGTCGATCAGCAGGATCGTCACCCAGGTGCGCCGGTTGCGCAGCAGCTTGTTGAGCTCGACCGCGATCATCGGGCCTCACCTGCGGGCTGGGTCGCGGGCTCGTCCGTCGGCTCGTCCGCGGCGCGGGTCGCCGCCAGCACGATCCGCTCCAGGCTCCGGCGCTCCGGGGTGAGCTCGTCGACCGGGATGCCGGCGGCGACCAGCTCGGCGGCCAGGTCGGCCGCGTCGTCCGTGCGGACCAGCAGCCGGTCGCCGTCGCGCTCGTCGAGGCGGGTGCCGAGGCGTTCGACCGCCCGGTCCGCGTGCGAGGTCACCAGGAGCACCCGGCCGGTGGCCCGCTGCAGGTCGTCGAGGTGGTCCTGGAGGACCAGCCGGCCGTGGTGCAGCACGCCCACCCGGGTGCACATCTGCTCGATCTCGGCGAGCTGGTGGCTGGACACGAAGACCGTGGTGCCGGCCCGGTTGAGCTCGAGCAGCAGCGCCCGGATGTCGCGGATGCCCTGCGGGTCCAGCCCGTTGGTCGGCTCGTCGAGGACCAGCAGTCGTGGCGACCGGATCAGCGCGTTGGCGAGGCCGAGGCGCTGCCGCATCCCGAGCGAGTAGGCGCGGACCGGGCGGCGGTCCACGTCCCCGAGCCCGACCCGGTCGAGGGCGTCGTCGACGCGGCGGGCGCGCGAGACCCGGGCGCCGGAGTGGTCCATCGCGTCGAAGAGGGCGAGGTTGGCGCGGCCGGACAGATGGGGGTACGCCGCCGGGTCCTCGATGATCGCGCCGACCTCGGGCAGCACCTCCCGGCCCGCCGCGGGCATCCGCCTCCCGAGCAGGTCGACGGTGCCGGAGGTGGCCAGCACCAGGCCCAGCAGCATCCGCACGGTGGTGGTCTTGCCCGAGCCGTTGGCGCCGAGGAAGCCGTAGACGTCACCCTCGCGCACGTCGAGGTCGACCCCGTCGACGGCGGTGATCCTGCCGAAGCGCTTGGTCAGGCCGGCGGTCCGGATCATCGCTGCCCCCCGAAGACCGAGTTGTCGCGGCTGACGGTGCCGGCCAGCAGGTCGGTCGCGGCCTCGTCGAGCACCTCCTGGGTGACGGTGCCGGTCACCAGCCAGCCGCGCTCGCCGTCGCTGCCGCTGAGCAGCACGCCGAGCGGCCCGACGGACACGACCGATCCGGTGGCCAGCTCGACGGCCCCCGGGGTGCCCCGGATCTGCTCGCGCAGCGGGTCCGCCTCCCGGTCGCGCACCGGGATCGCGAGCACCTGCGTCAGGCCGTCGCCGTACACCCCGACCGCGCCGTCGGTGGACGTGGACCGGGAGAGCCCGGCGATCCGGTCCGGCGGCGAGAACGGCGCGAACTGGTTGGCCGCGTCGGCGATGTCGAGCACGTCGTCGAAGGTACGGCGGGTGCCCTCGGTGCCGCGGAACGTCACCTCGTCACCGGTCGGCTCGTCGGTCGAGAAGTCGACGAACGCGCTGGTGAAGCCCGGGGTCGCCGCGCCGCGGGCGAAGACCTCCACCCGCAGCGGCAGCCCGGTCGCCGGGTCCGCCCAGAGGTCGACGTGGCCGATGCTGGAGCGTCCGGCACCGCCCTCGACGCGCAGGCCGGCGGCGGAGATGCCGGCCACCCGGCGGGCGGGCAGCCGCGAGACGGCGTCCGGGGCGTCGCCGCCGAGCAGTCGCCGGGCCACCTCGGGCGGCACCAGGTCGGCGGTGCGGGGCAGCCGGATCTGCGGGTCGTAGCTGGTGGTCGAGGTGGCCTCCTCGTAGTCGTACTCCGTGGTCAGCTCGCCGTGGTGCACCAGCGCGGTCTCCCCCGTCGCATGCAGCTGGGAGACCCGCCACTGGTTCGAGTCGCGCCACCACACCCGCAGCCGGGTGCTCTCGCCGAACAGGTCGCCGATGCTGCGGAACCGGTCGGCGACCGGCAGCGCGAGTGCCCCCTCGGTCTCGACGTAGCCGGTGTAGGGCCGGTCGGCCGAGTCGCCCACGAGGGCGTAGAGCTCGACCGCCTCGAGGTCGCTCTCGTGCGCCGGCACGAACCGCCACGCGAGCGGGGCCGCGACCAGGACCGCCACGACCAGCGCCACCAGGGCCCAGCGTCGAGGGGCGGTCATGACCTAGGACGGTAACGCGGTTCACCAATGCCCTCGGCCCGAGATGTCGGCAACACCTTCAGATACTCGAAGGTCTCGTCACAGCCGACGGATCGGACCTCGCTCGTCATGCCCGTCATTCACCCACAGCGTCGCTCCGGTCACTCGGACGCCGCCCGGATCTGGCGCGTGAGAGCGCTGGACCGGTGGACCGTCCTCATCCGGTCAAGGAGTGTGCCCCGAAGCGGGGGAAGTCTGACATCCCGTTTGCGTGAGACCCTCGGGATGTGACCACGCAGGAGGCGCACCAACTGACTCAAGACCAGGCACGGCGCATCGCCGTTGAGGCAGCTCTGCTGGTCGACGACCGACCCGACGACCTGCAGGACGCGGCTCGGCGGCTCACGATGCTTCCCCTCGACCAGACGCGTGCGGTGGCACCGGCCGCGGACCTGATCCTCTGGAGCAGGCTCGGGCACGATCACCGGCCCGGCGATCTGGACGACGCGATCGCCTCGCAGCAAGTGGTCGAGGTCGCCGGCGCGTTGCGCTCCATCGACGAAGTCGCCCTGTACCGGGCCGAGATGGCCGCTTGGCCGACTCCGGGGCCATGGAAGGACTGGCACCACAGGCTGAGCGACTGGGTGAAGGCCAACGAGGCGTGCCGCCGTGACGTGCTCGAGCGACTACGTCAGGAGGGTCCGCTGCCGCTCGGCTCGCTGCCCGACACCTGCGTGCAGCCCTGGCGGTCGTCGGGTTGGAACGACGGGAAGAACACCCGGATGCTGGTCGCCCAACTCGTGCAACGCGGCGAGGTAGCGGTCGCGGGTCGTGCGAACCGTGAGCGCCTCTACGACCTCGCCGAGCGCGTCTACCCCGACGACCCCGTCCCTGCGCTCGCCGATGCCGAGGCCGAGCTCGACCGCCGTCGACTACGAGCCTTCGGCCTCGCCCGTGCCGGGGCGGTCTACCAGCAGGGAGAACCAGTGGGGGCCGGGATGGCCGGTGAGCCGGTTGCGGTCGAGGGCGTGCGCGGTCGGTGGCGCGTCGACCCCTCCGCGTTGGACGCACTCGAGCGTCCCGCCCCCGATCGCACCGAGCTGCTCGCGCCCTTCGACCTCCTGCTGCACGATCGCAAACGGATGACCGACCTGCTCGGCTTCGACTACACACTTGAGATGTACAAGCCCAAGGTGGAGCGTCGCTGGGGCTACTACGCACTGCCCGTCCTGCACGGTGACCAGCTGGTGGGCAAGGTCGACGCGACAGCTGACCACGAGGCCGGCGCATTGCTCGTGCACGCGATCCACCAGGACGCACCCTTCGACAGCAACCTGCGCTCCGCAGTCGAGTCCAGAGTCACAGAACTAGCAGTCTGGCTCGACCTCACCGTCTCCGAGGCGCCACACGAAACCTGAGCACGGGTGAGTCATCGACCCTGCACATCTGAACCACCAAGCGCTGGCCGTCGGCGGCTACCGCTTCGCCAACCGCTCGCCACAAGCGGATCAGCTATCGGAACGCGGTGGCAAGGGTCGTGATGAGCTCGACCATCTGCGCGGCCTGGTCTCGGGCATTGTCCGGATTCACTTCACACAGTGTGAGGGCCGCGAAGTTCGGTAGGTGGCACAGGCCATCGAGGAGGATGTTGAGGTCTTCGAGCGCAAGCCCAGGGACCGTCCGGGTGTTGTCGGCGATCGGGAACTGGGCGCCATCGAGGACGTCGATGTCGACGTGTACCAGGACTCGCTCGAAGACCTGGGCCCATTCGCTGAGCGATCGAAGAACGGCCTGCAGGTCGTCCCGGCACTCGGCGAGCGGGTAGCGGTAGAGGCCGAATTCGTCGATCACTCGTTGCTCGGCGTCGTTGGCGTTGTCGGCGGCAACGAATCGCAGCGCGCTCGGCTGGAGCATCGGTGATCGTTCCGCAAGGGTGCTCAAGGGGCTTTCCGCCCCTGGTAGTCCCAGCATGTGTGCGGCGCCCATCCAGTCGAGGATGCCGTCGCCCGTAGCGGGGGTGTTGAGGTCGGTGTCGCCGTCGATGTAGATCAACCCGACGCTGTCGGAGCCTTCCAGCGCTCCAGCCACGGCTCCCAGTGCGACGGTGCAGTCGCCGCCGAGCACGAGGACGCAGGCCCCTTGGGCGAGGGCTTCGGCGACGGGGTGGGCGACGGCACGACACACCTCAGCGACGGTCTCGACGTTGCCCGCCCCCGGGTGGGCGGGGTCGCGGCGAAACGCCGCCTGCGCAACGTCACCCTTGTCGATCACGGTGCGACCGGTGTCCTCGAGTGCTTTCAGCAGGCCGTGGTGGCGAAAGGTCGCTGGCGCCTTCTCCTGGCCAGGACCGTAGGCGCCCGCACTCGTGGCGGCTCCGACGAGGTGGAGAGTCCTAGCGGGTGTCATGGAGGTCTCCCTCGGGTTGGTCCTTGGCGGTGTGGACGCGGTCCACGTGAACGTCACGAGGGTCCTGGGTCGCTTGGCGTGATCGGAACGCTCGGACCTTGGCCCTGTTGAGGCAAGTGGCCGAGCAGTACCGCCGAGGCCCGCGCCGGGCGCGGTCCAGGTAGGTGTCGGCACAGTCGCGGCCACAGCAGATCCCGAGCCGCTCCCACCCGTGATCGGTGATGGCTTCGATCAGACACACGGTGCACGCGGCGGTGAGGCGACCGACGGCGTGTTCAACAGGACTGCTCCACACCAGGTGTCCCTCCGCGTCGACGTGGGGCTTCAGTCGGCTGGTGGAGATCAGGGCATCGAGGGCACCGGTCCGGGCTTGGGTCGCGTAGCCGAAGACCCGCCACAGCCTCCCGGCCAGGCGAGCCTTCTCGGGACCCCTCACCCGAGACGACACTGCGGGTTGATCCTGATCGGCAAGCCCGGCAGGGACCGCGCCGTTCCCGGCAGCGGTCTGGGCTTGCGACGAGTGACCGTTGATGAACAGCACCAGCCACCCCGCGTCGACAGGGACCACGAGACTCATCGCAACATCGTAACCTCAACCAAGTTGTTGGGGGTTACTCATGGGGTTGGTCGTGTGGGGACGCCGAGCCCTGCGAAGAGGAACCAGAACGCGCGGAATGGGTGCCAGCCTTCGGTTCATGCCCCTCACTGGCACCAGGGCTCACTGCCGGCCCTCGACCCGCGTCCCGCAGCGGGATGGTCACGCGGAGCGTGCCGGTCTCGGAGCGGCTATCGGTCGAGAGCCCGTACTCAGTTCCAGGACAGCCTCGCGTAGGCACGACCTCCACCTTGACTGCGTCAGGTCGTACAGCCCGAAGTCCGTAGCGAAGTCCCAGTACGCCCAGGCAAACCCAAGCCGCTCGGTCTCACGCCGGACGTGCGATGTCCATCGGACCCGGGACTCGGGGTCGGCGGTCCCGATGGTGCCGAATTCGCCGACGTACAGCGCGACGCCGCGCTGCGCCGCGCTGCGCCGCGCTGCGCCGCTAAGTCTCCTGCCTCCTCGAGATCGGCCGTCACGGCGGCGAAATCGGCGGCGGACCCCCAGGTGGTGCCGCTCCAAGCCTCCGAACCAGGCTCCCAGTCTGCTCCTCGGTGGGTGAATGCGAACGGTTCGTAGTAGTGCATCGCGGCGATGAGATGGTCGTCGGGCGGCAGCTCCAGTCGGCGCAGCCCCGCGAGCGTGCTTGCTTCGGCCCCGCCAACCACCACCAGGCGTTCCGGGTCATCCTCACGCACGGCACGCAGCACTGTTGGTAGCAGCGCGTTCCAGGAGCTGGGGGTGAGGGCCGCGCGAGGCTCATTCAGGAGCTCGAACGCGAGAGGTGCGGAATGGTCGGCGAAATGCCTGCTGATCTGACGCCATAACGACACGAGGCGAGGCTCGGCCTGCCTGGGATCGGCACAGACGGCGTCCGCGTGGTGCATGGTGAGAACCACCGACAGCCCATGCTCCCAGGCGGCATCAACAAGTTCGCCGACACGTCCGAGGAACTCCCGCTCGAGCGTGAATGGACGCTCGTCCGCACTGTGACCCCACCAGCGGACTGGCAGTCGCACGCTGCGAAATCCGGCATCGGCGAGGGCGTCGAGATGACTCGGCAGAACAAGCCAGCCTGGTCGCCCGTCACGACGATCCAGGACGCCCCCCAGGTTCACACCACGATCCAGATCGGCCGCGCTTCTCACCCGCTACACCCCTCATCCTGAGAGCCACAGAGGCAGTGTCTCGGGAGGGCGACCTGGGATCAAGCGGCTGGCGACCACGGACCCGCAAGAGGAACCCCCTACGGCGACACCGCAGGTCGGGTCGTTGCTCAGCGCGCTCACGTTCCGTTAGACCCGTCCGAGACGATTCCCGGAGACAGCGCCTCATCCGGCCGGCATCGAGCGAGCCATCTGGATCCCCGTGCCGGCACCGTCAACGCCGACGCCGGAGGCCGCGGGGTCCAGCGCCGACGATGGCGGCAAAGACTTCTGCCGAAAGACTGATCGCCCGCCCACTCCGACACCGGGCACCGTGATGGACAAAGCCCCGGATCCGAAGAGCCGGGGCCAGTCACGGTTGTTGTGCGCGAGGGGGGAGTTGAACCCCCACGTCCTTTCGGACACACGGACCTGAACCGTGCGCGTCTGCCTATTCCGCCACTCGCGCGAGAAGCGGGCTCAGGCTATCCCAGCCGCGAGGTTTCGCCCAAACCGCGGGCCGCCGACCCCGGCCATCGACCTCGGCACCGATACGATCGCCGGAGCCATGCTCGGCCAGCGGGGTCGGGGGGCCTGTGAGCAAGCCCGTGAACAGCCAGGATCCAACTGAGAGAGGAGGCACCGCGTGGGTGGTCTGCAGAACTTCGAGAACCGTCTCGAGCAGATGATCTCCGGTGTCTTCGCGCGGGCGTTCCGCAGCGCCGTGCAGCCGGTCGAGATCTCCGCGGCCCTCCAGCGCGAGCTCGACAACAACGCCCAGATCCTCAGCCGACAGCGCCGCCTGGTGCCCAACAGCTTCCACGTCGAGCTGAGCACCACCGACCTCGAGCGGCTGGCGCCGTACGACAACGCCCTGGCCAAGGAGCTCACCGAGACGCTGCGCGAGCACGCCGAGTCGCAGAGCTACGTCTTCCCCGGCCCGGTCCGGATCGTCTTCGACAAGGCCGAGGACCTGACCACCGGCCGGTTCCGGGTCCGCAGCGCCGCCGAGGCCAAGGTGACCACCAACGCCACGAACACGATGTACGGCCGCGCCAAGGTGTTCATCGAGGTCAACGGGGCGCGCAACCCGCTCAGCCCGCCCGGCCTCGTCGTCGGCCGCGGCACGGATGCCGACCTGCGGATCAACGACCCCGGTATCAGCCGCCGCCACGTCGAGTTCCGGATCGGCCAGGCCACCGTCGAGCGCGGTGGCGACGCGCAGCTCAGCGTGCACGACCTCGGCTCGACCAACGGCATGATCGTCAACGGCACCAAGACCCGGGAGGCCACCCTGTACGGCGGCTCCACGGTGCGGATCGGCAACACCACGATGACCGTGGTCCTGGTGGACGAGGAGTCCGATGAGTGAACTCACGCTGTTCCTGATCCGCTTCGCCTACCTCGCGATCCTCTGGATCTTCGTGCTGTCGGCGATCTCGGTGATCCGCACCGACATGTTCGGCGCCCGGATGCCCACCGGCGGGGCCGCGCCGCAGCGCCCGGAGCGCCGCCAGAAGGCACCGAAGGCCCCGGCCCGACGCCGCGGGTCGCCGTCCCACGTGGCCGTGGTCGAGGGCGCCAACGCGGGCGAGCGCGCCGACCTGGCCCAGGCCCCCATCCTCATCGGCCGGGGACCCGACGCCGCGATCCGGCTCGACGACGACTACGTCTCCACCCGGCACGCGCGCATCGCCAGCGCCGACGACCAGTGGTTCGTCG
The DNA here is from genome assembly GCA_963767955.1 of uncultured Actinomycetota bacterium. Taxonomy (GTDB): domain Bacteria; phylum Actinomycetota; class Actinomycetes; order Propionibacteriales; family Nocardioidaceae; genus Nocardioides. The sequence continues at coordinate 2,992,409 of CAVYGA010000003.1, forward strand.
AGGACCTCGGCTCCACCAACGGCACCTACGTCGGCTCCGCGCGCATCACCCAGCCCACCACGCTGGCCCTGGGCACCCAGGTCCGCATCGGCAAGACGATCCTCGAGCTGAGGAAGTAGCCCCATGACCGCATCCCCCGACGACACCTCGCTGGCCCTCCGGTTCGCGGGGCTCTCGGACGTCGGCCGGGTCCGCAAGGACAACCAGGACTCCGGGTACGCCGGCCCCTGGCTGCTCACGGTCTGCGACGGCGTCGGCGGCGCCGCGCGGGGCGACATCGCCTCCTCGACCGCGGTCCAGCAGCTGCGCAAGCTCGACGACCCGCCCGGCGGCGACCTGCTCGCCCTGGTGGCCGGCGCCATCCACCGCGCCCACGACCGGATCGGCGAGCTCGTCGAGGACGACCCGTCGATCAACGGCACCAGCACCACGCTCACCGTCGCGCTCTTCGACGGCGCCCGGGTGGCGATCGGCCACATCGGTGACAGCCGCGCCTACCTCTACCGCGGCGGCACCCTCACCCAGCTCACCAAGGACCACACGTTCGTCCAGTCGCTGATCGACGAGGGGCGGATCACCGAGGAGGAGTCGCGGGTCCACCCGCACCGCAACCTCATCCTCAAGGCGGTCGACGGCATCCACGAGGCCGAGCCCGACCTCTTCTTCGTCGACCTCGCGCCCGGTGACCGGCTGTTCCTCTGCAGTGACGGCGCCTGCGGTGTGCTCGACGACGCCCGGATGGCCGACATCCTCGGCAGCGGCACTCCCGACTACGCCGCCGTCGAGATGGTCCGCGCCAGCCTCGAGGCCGGCAGCAGCGACAACGTCACCTGCATCGTCGCCGACCTCGTCGCGGGGCCCCTCGAGGAGCCGCTCGAGCCGCTGCTGATCGGCGCCGCGGCCGAGCTCCCGCGCCGCAACCGTGGGGGTCCGGGCGGTGGCGTCGCCGGCATGTTCCGCGGCCATCGCAGCGGTGACACCGGTGAGCTGGAGCCGGTGCCGGCCGAGGCCCCCCACGCGATCCCGAACGACCCGATCGACCCCGAGGTCGTCCGCTACGCCCCGCGCCCGCCGCGTCGCTTCGCCTGGCTGCGCCGACTGGCGGCGCTGGCGGTCGTCGTCGGCCTGGTCTGGGTGGCCGTGGCGGCGGCGTACTCCTGGAGCCAGCACCAGTACTACGTCTCCGAGCGCGACGGCCGGGTGACGATCTTCCGGGGCGTCGACGCGAACCTGCCCGGCGTCACCCTGCACCACCCCTACGAGCAGTCCTCGGTCGAGCTGTCCACGCTCAGCGACTACGACGCCCGTCAGGTCCGCGACGGCATCGAGGCCGACAGCCTCGGCGACGCGCGTCGCACGGTCGAGAACCTCGCCGCCAACACGGTGTCGGCGGCAGGCGGCGGCACCTCCGGCACCGCCAGCGGCGTAGGCACCGATGCCTCCGACGGGTCCGCGGGTGGCAGCGACTGCGCGGCCGGCAGCGCCGCCTCCGACGCGGACTGCGGCTGAGGCGGCGTCGGATGTCCCAGCGCAGCCGCGACCGGTCGGCCCAGAAGTCCGGTCAGAAGTCCGGCCAGGGATCGGCGCAGAGCCACAGCTTCCTCGGCTTCGTGCACCGCCAGCGCCGCGGGGCCGAGATGCTCCTGCTGGTCCTCGCCCTGGTCGTCGGCATCGGCGCCTACGCCGCCGTCGGCCTCGGTGTCGAGGGCACCATCCCGCCCGACATCATCGGGTACGGCGGCTGGCTGGTGCTGCTGATCGTCGCCTGCCACCTGGTGGTGCGGATGGTCGCGCCGTACGCCGACCCGGTGCTGCTGCCGGTCGTCGCCGCGCTCAACGGGCTCGGGCTCGCGGTGATCCACCGGCTGGACCTGGCCTACGAGGACGTCGGCCGCCGCGCCGGCTTCGCCCAGCAGCAGCTGATCTGGATGACGCTCGGCGTCGTGCTGTTCATCGCGACGCTCGTGCTGCTGCGCGACCACCGGGTGCTGCAGCGGTTCACCTACACCACGGGTCTCGGCGCCATCGCGCTGCTGCTGCTGCCGATGCTGCCCGGCATCGGGCGGACCGTGAACGGCGCCCGGATCTGGATCAACATCGGCCCGTTCAGCTTCCAGCCCGGCGAGGTCGCCAAGGTGCTGCTGGTGGTCGCCTTCGCCGGCTACCTGGTGCTGCACCGCGACGCGCTGGCGCTGGCCGGTCGCCGGCTGCTGTTCATCGACCTGCCCCGCGGTCGCGACCTCGGCCCGATCCTGGCGATGTGGCTGGTCAGCCTGGCGATCCTGGTCTTCCAGCGCGACCTCGGCTCCTCGCTGCTGTTCTTCGGCATCTTCTTGACCATGCTCTACGTCGCGACCGAACGACCGGGCTGGCTGGTGGTCGGCAGCGGCCTGTTCCTCGGTGGCGCGTTCCTCGGCTTCCAGGCGTTCGCGCACGTCCAGACCCGCGTCAACATCTGGCTCGACCCGATGCGCTACTACGACGACTCCCCCGGCAGCGGCCAGATCGTGGAGTCGATGTTCGGCATGGCGTGGGGCGGGCTGATCGGCCGCGGCTTCGGCAACGGCTCGCCCGAGCGGATCCCGTACGCCGAGTCGGACTTCATCATCGGCGCCATCGGCGAGGAGCTGGGGCTCACCGCGGTGATGGCGGTCATCCTCTGCTACGGCCTGCTCGTCGAGCGCGGCCTGCGCGTCGCCCTGGTCTGCCGGGACGCCTTCGGCAAGCTGGTCGCGGTCGGCCTGGCCACCGTCCTCGCCCTCCAGGTCTTCGTCGTCATCGGCGGCGTCACCAAGCTCATCCCCCTGACCGGCCTCACCACGCCGTTCCTCTCCTACGGCGGCTCCTCGCTCGTCGCGAACTGGGTGATCATCGCGTTGCTGCTCCGCATCTCCGACCAGGCCCGACGCCCGGTCCCCGACCTGTCGGGGCAGGGCGAGCTCGACGACGACGACAACGAGGCGACCCAGGTGGTGAAGCTCTCGTGAACAAGCCGATCCGCACGATGGCGATCTTCTGCATGGGCCTGTTCGTCGCGCTGATGCTCAACGCGACGTACCTGCAGTACATCAACGCAGAGGAGCTCAACGACAGCGCGCTGAACCGTCGGGTCATCCAGGAGGCGTTCTCCCGCGAGCGCGGGGCGATCCTGGTCGGCCGCGACCCGGTGGCCGAGTCCACGCCCTCCGACGACGAGTACAAGTTCCAGCGCGGGTACCCCACCCCGCTGCGCTACGCCCACGTCACCGGCTGGTTCTCCTACTACTCGCAGAACGGCATCGAGCGCACCGAGAACGAGGTGCTGTCCGGTGACGACTCCCGGCTCTTCGTGACCCGGCTCGTCGACATGGTCAACGACGCCTCCCCCAAGGGCGGCAGCGTCGAGCTGACCATCAACCCCGCGGCCCAGCAGGCGGCGTACGACGGGCTCAGCGCGATCGGTCCGGACGTCCAGGGCGCCGTGGTCGCGCTGGAGCCGCGCAGCGGCAAGGTCCTGGCGATGGTCTCGCTGCCCACCTTCGACCCCAACAAGCTGGCCAGCCACGACCTGAGCGAGGTGGCGGCCTATGACAAGGGGCTGAACGAGCGCGAGGACGAGCCCAAGCTCAACCGCGCCATCCAGACGACGTTGCCCCCGGGTTCGACGTTCAAGCTGGTCACCGCGGCGGCCGCCCTCGAGAGCGGCAACTACACCGGCGAGTCCGACGTGCCCGGCGGCCCGACGTTCAAGCTTCCCCAGTCCACCAAGGTGATCGGCAACGGCGGCCGCGCCTGCGGCAGCGACCGGATCCCGTTCGTGCAGGCGCTGGAGCAGTCCTGCAACACCACGTTCCTCGCGCTGGCCGACGAGCTCGGCAACGAGGCGATGACCGAGCAGGCCGAGGCGTTCGGCTTCAACGACACCGCCCTCGAGGACCTGCCGGCGCAGGCCGAGAGCGTCTACCCGCAGGGCGCCAACGAGCCCAACACGGCGCTGACCGGCATCGGCCAGTTCGAGGTCCGCACCACCCCGCTGCAGATGGCGATGGTGGCCGGGGCGATCGCCAACGACGGCAAGGTGATGCGCCCCTACCTCGTCGACGAGGTCCGCTCGCCCGACCTCGACACCCTCGACAAGACCGAGGAGGAGACGCTGTCGGAGGCGATGAGCTCCGCGAGTGCCCAGGACCTGCGCGACATGCTCGTCTCGGTCGTCGCCAACGGCACCGGCACCCCGGCGGCGATCCCCGGCGTGGAGGTCGGCGGCAAGACCGGCACCGCCGAGTCCGGCCAGGAGGGCCGCAAGAACTACGCGTGGTTCGTGTCGTTCGCGCCCGCCGACGACCCGAAGGTGGCGGTCGCGGTGATGATCCAGAACGCCCCGGTGGCCAACAACGACATCGCCGGTGGCCGGCTGGCGGGCCCGATCGCCAAGACGGTCATGGAGGCGGTGATCAACCAGTGAGCACCGAGGAGCGGTTCGCCGACACCGGCCGTCGCTACCGCCTCGACTCCAGGATCGCCACCGGCGGCATGGGTGAGGTGTGGCGCGCCACCGACACCACGCTCGGCCGGACCGTCGCGGTCAAGCTCCTCAAGCACGAGTTGGCCGACGACGCCGGCTTCCGGGCCCGCTTCGAGACCGAGGCCCGCAACGCCGCCGTGCTGCACCACCCCGGTGTGGCGTCGGTCTTCGACTTCGGTGACTTCGTGGACGCCGAGACCGGGCACCGTCCCTACCTGGTGATGGAGCTCGTCGACGGCCAGCCGCTGAGCGACCTGCTCCGCCCCGGCCAGCCGATGCCGCCGGACCAGGCGCGCACGCTCCTCGCCCAGGTCGCCGACGCGGTGGCCGCCGCGCACGCCGCCGGCATCGTGCACCGCGACATCAAGCCCGCCAACCTGCTGGTCACCCCCGACGGCAAGGTCAAGATCACCGACTTCGGCATCGCCCGGGCCGCCGAGGGGGTGGCGCTGACCCAGACCGGCCAGGTGATGGGCACCCCGCAGTACCTCTCCCCCGAGCAGGCCGAGGGCAAGACGGCCACCCCCGCCAGCGACGTGTACTCCCTCGGGGTGGTGCTCTTCGAGTGCCTGGTCGGGCGCCGGCCGTTCGTCGCGGACAGCGCCGTCGCCACCGCGCTGGCCCACGTGCGCGAGCCGGTGCCGCCGCTGCCCGACGACATCCCCGCGGATCTGGCCGCGGTCACCCGGCGCAGCCTGGCCAAGGACCCCACCGAGCGCTATCCCGACGCGGCGGGCTTCGCGGCAGCCCTCCGCGACCCGGCCGAGGTCGGCGCCCTGCCCCCCGTCGCGGCGCACCCCGCCGAGGCGGCGCCCGCGACCGCCGTACTCACCGGCATGGCGCCGCCCCCCGCGCCCGCCGCGGCCCCCATGGCCGCGAGCCGCGGCCGCCGGAACCTGTCGCCGTGGCTGCTCGCGATCCCCATCCTGCTGCTCCTCGGCATCGTCGTGTGGGCGGTGGCCCAGGGCGGTGACGACCCGGCGACCACCGGCGACGAACCGACCTCCCAGCAGTCCAGTCAGGAGCAGCAGCCCTCCAGCAGCGCCCCGGCCACCTCCGAGGCACCGTCCGAGACGCCCTCGGAGACGGCGACGGAGGCCGAGACCGTGGACGTCGACGCGGACGACTACGTCGGTCGCCCGGTCGACGACGTGGTGGCCGAGCTCGAGGCGCTCGGGCTGAAGACGAAGACCAAGGAGCAGGAGAACCTCGGCACCGAGGAGGCCGGCACGGTCGACGCCCTCGACCCGACCGGCACCGTCGAGGAGGGCACCTCGATCACGGTCACCTACTGGGGTGACCCGGTGGTGGAGACGCCCAGCGACAAGCCGGACAAGGGCAAGACGAAGGGGACGAAGGGCTGATGAGCAACCAACCGACGCTGGTCGGAGGACGCTACGAGCTCGGCGAGCTGCTGGGTCGAGGAGGCATGGCCGAGGTCCGCAAGGGCACGGACACGCGCCTGGGCCGGGTGGTCGCGGTCAAGCGGCTGCGCACCGACCTCGCCAGCGACGCCACCTTCCAGGCCCGGTTCCGGCGTGAGGCCCAGTCCTCCGCCTCGCTCAACCACCCCTCGATCGTCTCGGTCTACGACACCGGCGAGGAGATGTCCGACGACGGCGTCGCCCAGCCCTACATCGTGATGGAGCACGTCGCCGGCAGCACGCTGCGCGACATTCTGCGCGAGGGACGCAAGATCCTGCCCGAGCGGGCCCTGGAGCTCACCTCCGGCGTGCTGTCCGCGCTCGACTACAGCCACCGCGCCGGGATCATCCACCGCGACATCAAGCCGGCCAACGTGATGCTCACTCCCAGCGGCGACGTCAAGGTGATGGACTTCGGCATCGCCCGGGCCGTCTCCGACGCCTCGTCCACGATGACGCAGACCGCGGCCGTGGTCGGCACCGCCCAGTACCTCTCCCCGGAGCAGGCCCGCGGCGAGACGGTGGACTCGCGCTCCGACGTCTACTCCACCGGCTGCCTGCTCTACGAGCTGCTGACCGGGCGTCCGCCGTTCGTCGGCGAGTCCCCGGTCGCGGTGGCCTACCAGCACGTGCGGGAGCCCGCCGCGCCGCCCTCGACCCACGACACCGAGCTCCCTCCCGAGATCGACGCGATCGTGATGAAGGCACTCGCCAAGCGGGTCGAGGACCGCTACCAGAGTGCGGCGGCGATGCGCACCGACATCGAGCGCTACCTCGCCGGCCGTCCGGTCCAGGCACCGGCGGTCGTCCCGCTGCCCGAGGACGGCACCACCTTCCTGCCCGCCGACACCGCTCCCCCCACCACGTCCACCGTCGCCGCCCACCGCGACGAGAACGAGCCGAGGCGGACCGCGCTGTGGATCCTGCTCGGGCTGCTGCTGCTCGGGCTGATCGCGGCCGCCGCGTTCGTCGTACCCCCGCTCCTCGACGACTCCCCCGAGACCGTGCAGGTGCCGAACGTGGTCGGCATGCGGCAGGCCGAGGCGACCCGGGCCATCACCGACAAGGGCCTCGAGGTGTCGGTCAGCCAGGAGCCCAACCAGGACATCCCCAAGGGCGAGGTGGTCAGCCAGGACCCCGACGGCGACGGCAGCGAGTACGTCGACCCCGGTTCCACCATCGACATCGTGGTCTCCTCCGGCAAGCCCGACGTGATGCTGCGCAGCGTCCTCGGTCTGGGGAAGGGCGAGGCCAGGGACCTCCTGAAGCAGGAGGGCTTCACGGTGGTGCTGAAGAAGCGCGAGTCCGACGAACCCCAGGACCAGGTCGTGGACCAGTCCCCGTCGGCCAACACCCTGGTGCCGAGCGGCAGCGAGGTCACCCTCTACTTCAGCGACGGCCCCGAAGAGGTCCCCGACGTCGTCGGCAAGACGCAGAAGGAGGCCGAGAAGCTGATCCGCGAGGCCGGCTTCGAGGTCTTCGTGACCCGCACGACCGACACCACCGAGCCGAAGGGCACGGTCACCGAGCAGAACCCCGACGGTGGCGCGGACGCCGACCAGGGCGACACGGTCACGATCGTGGTCTCCGACTACGAGGAGCCGAGCGAGACCCCGAGCCCGACGCCGACGCCGAGCGAGACCCCCACCGAGCTGCCCAGCGAGCCGGCCACGACACCGCCGGCCTGAGGCTCCGCTCAGTCGGTCACGGGGCGGGCGTACGACAGCCCCTGGATGCCGCCGTACGCCGGCGCGGTGAGCTGGGCCTCCTGCTGCATGGACCAGCCCACCGAGATCTCGGGGTCGGCGGCGTCGCGGCGGTAGCCGAGCACGCTGGGGTCGGAGTCCAGACCCTCCTGGAGCGACGTCGGGTCGCCGACGGCGCGGATCACGTAGGGCTGGGGATAGGGGATGCCGTGCAGCTCGACCGAGTTGCCCGCGCACTTGATCCCGGTCGTGGTGATGATCCGCTGTCCCTGGATGGTGATCGCCCGGGCACCGGACTGCCACATCGAGTTGACCACGGCCTGGAGGTCCTGCTGGTGCACGATGAACACGTAGAGCTCCTTGTCGGAGGACTGCCGCACCTCCCGCGGCGCATCCGACAGGGTCACGGTGATGCCGGGGCCGGTCACCTCGGTGAAGCCGGCCCGGCCACGGATCGCCCCGGCCCTGGCGCGCTCCTCCTGCACCTGCTCGTCGTCCACCGCCGCCGAGAGGGCCTCGACATCACGGGTGAGCTCCCGGGCCCGGGCCTGCAACCTCTGGACGCTCGCACTCTCGCTGCGCACCAGCGAGGCCATCGTGGTCGCCCGACCCGGACGCAGGTCGGTGCCCTGGCTGTTGTTCGCGCTGATCAGGAACAGTGCCCCCGAGAGCGCGAAGACCAGCGGCGTGGCGATGCGCCACCGGCGCCGGGAGGCGCGGCGGTCGCGGGTGCGCTCGAGGTCGGGCGGGGTCATGCGACTACGCTAACCCGGTGCGCGTGGGATCGGAGAACGCGCGAAGGCTGCACCCAGAGGAGAAGTTCGTGTCCAAGCCCAAGGCCAAGCAGGAGATCCTCGACCCCACCGGGGGCCCGTTGTTCTCGGTCCGGTTCCTGATCGCCCTGCTGCTCGTCGCGGCCGGGATCGCCTACGTCGTGATCTGGACCCTGTACGTCCGCGACCTGCGCAGCTTCGAGGCGGTGCTCGACCCTGCCCAGCAGGGCGACAAGCCCGAGGCGATGATCCCGGGCATGACCAAGCTCAAGGACTGGAACTGGGTGCTCGGCTTCGGCGTCATGTTCGTCGGACTGGCTCTCTCCGCGCACCCCAAGACGCCGCTCGGTCGCGGCCGGGGCGTGATCGTCGGCATGCTCGGCTGCTTCCTGATCGGGCTGATCTGGATCTGCACGTTCTACGTGTTCGCCGAGAAGATCGCCGACGACCCGAACTCGATCTGGCTGCTGGGCAGTCTCGGCCAGCTCAACCTGCTGGTCGGCATCGGCTTCATGGCCGTCGGTTTCACGTTCGCCACCCGCTGGGAATGACATCCTCCCGGGCCGAATGACACGGCTGTAGTTCTCCACAGGGGTTATCCACAGTGTGGATAACTTTTCGTGGGTTGCGAGCCGCGACTCGACGGGGTGCGCGGCGCCACTCGACGGGGTGCGCGGCGCGACTCGACGGGGGTCAGGCGAGGACGAGGGTGCGCGCGCCGATGGCGGCCAGCACCACCAGGCCGATCAGCACCAGCCCGGCGACCTGCACCGGGGTCCGCCGCTGCCGCGGGGCGTAGACGAGCAGCGCCATGATCGCGCTGCCGCCCAGGAAGCCACCGAGGTGGCCCTGCCACGAGAAGCCGCCGACGATGGTGAACACGATGTTGATGCCGATCCAGGTGAGGATCGTCTGCACCTGGCCGCCCACCTTGAACGCCACCACCAGCAGGGCGGCCATCAGGCCGTAGACCGAGCCGGAGGCACCGAGGGTCGAGGTCTGCTCCCCCGCGAGCCAGTAGACCAGCGCCGAGCCGCCCAGCCCGGAGACGAGGTAGAGCGCCAGGAACCGCGCCCGGCCGATCGCCAGCTCGAGCTGCGGCCCGAGGAACCACAGCGCGAGCATGTTGAAGCCGATGTGCCAGACGTCGACGTGCAGGAAGGTGCTCGAGAGCAGCTGCCACAGGGCGCCGTCGGCGACGCCGGGCACCCAGTCGCCGGGGATGCTCTGGCAGGTCGTCCGGTCGACGATGCCGGGGTACCAGTTCTGGCCGTCGCCCGCGTTGCAGAGCCCGCGGGCGTGCAGCGCGAGCCAGTCGACCAGCGGGCTGGTGCGCCAGCCGGTGGCCAGCACCAGCAGCCACACCCCGGCGTTGAGACCGATCAGCACCATCGAGGTCAGCGCCGGGTTGGCCGACCTCTCCCCGCCGTACGCCGTCCGCCCGGTGCGGGTCTCCTTGGCGCCCCGGTGGACGCAGTCCGGGCAGTGGAAGCCGACCGAGGCCTGCCGCATGCAGTCCGGGCAGATCGGCTTCTCGCAGCGCTGGCAGCGGACATACGTCTCCCGCCCCGTGTGCCGGTAGCACACGGGGACGGTGGGATCGGGCGGCGTACTCAGCTGCGGACGATCTCGACGGTGTTGATGACGATCGGCTCCTTCGGGCGGTCCATCGCACCCGTGGGGGCGGTGGCGATCGCGTCGACGACGTCGCGTGAGGACTGGTCGGCCACCTCACCGAAGATGGTGTGCTTGCCGGTCAGGTGCGTGGTCGGGGAGACCGTCACGAAGAACTGCGAGCCGTTGGTGCCCGGGCCGGCGTTCGCCATCGCGAGCAGGTAGGGCTTGGTGAAGGCGAGCTCGGGGTGGAACTCGTCCTTGAACGTGTAGCCCGGGCCGCCGGTGCCGGCGCCGAGCGGGCAGCCGCCCTGGATCATGAAGCCGCTGATGACCCGGTGGAAGCCGAGACCGTCGTAGTAGCGCTCACCCGACCGGCCGGCGTCGTCCTGGTAGTCCCGGGTGCCCTCGGCCAGCCCGACGAAGTTCTCGACGGTCGCCGGTGCGTGGTCGGGGAGCAGGTTGATGGTGATGTCGCCCTTGGTGGTCTTCAGAACTGCCTGGAGGTCGCCCATGGCTGCCTTTCGTCGTGTGCGCGTGGGTGTTCCCCACGATCCTCTCAGGCAGCACGCGTGAATCAAACAGCGGCCGGATGGGCACGTAGACGACATGGCTAGTATCGCGGTCAAGACCTCTAGTGGAAGGACAGGCCCCATGTCGCTTCGGCGCAAGAAGACCCTGAAGGAGTCGGCCTCGGACTTCGCCGAGAGCATCCTCCCGGCTCTCGAGACGGCGGTGGACACCGCCAAGGAGCTGGCTTCCGACGCCCGGGACAAGGCCGCGCCGGTGCTCGCCGACGCGCGGGACCAGGTCGGCCCGGCGCTCGCGGACGCCCGGGACAAGGCGGCCCCGGTGGTCGCCGCCGGCGCTGCCGTCGCGGCCGAGAAGGCCGCGGCCGGCACCAGCCTGGTGGCCGAGAAGGCGGCCGAGGGCCGGGACGCGCTCGCGGAGCGGACCAAGGAGCACCGCAAGGCCGCGAAGAAGGCGGCCAAGAACGGCCGCAAGAAGGCTGCCGCCAAGGCCGAGGCGACCCGTCAGGCCGCCGGCCAGCGCGCCGACGTCCAGCGGGAGCGGGCCGCGGTCAAGCTGGCCGCGTTCAAGGACGCCGCTCCCGGTGACCGGGTCAGCGCGTTCAAGGAGGCCGAGCCCAAGAAGGGCGGCAAGCTCAAGAAGCTGCTGCTGCTCGGTGCCCTGACCGGCCTCGGTGCGTTCGTCCTCAAGAAGCTCAAGGGCGACAGCGAGGCGGCGCACTGGCAGAAGAGCTACACCCCGACCCCGGCCCCGTCGTCCACCCCGTCGTCCACCCCGTCGGCCGCCACCCCGCCGGCCGGCGCCCAGGACGAGGCGGCTCAGGACGACCTCGGGGCCGCCTCACCGGACGAGGCGATCTCCGACGCGAGCGACGAGCCGCACCCGGACACCACCCCGGACGAGCCGCTCGAGGTCGTGGAGATCGACTCCGAGCACAAGTCCTGACCCTGCTCGACCGCTTCGGCCCGCGTCAGCCCCGTGCTGGCGCGGGCCGCGGCGCGTCCGCCTCGCGGCGTACCCGCGCGGTGGCCCGGTGCTCGGCCCAGAAGCTGAGCAGCGGGACCGTGCCGCAGACCAGGGTGACCACGGTGAAGGTGGCGTCCCAGCGCTCGCGCCGCGCCAGCAGGAACGCGGTGACCAGGAAGATCATGTAGAGCCAGCCGTGGGCCACGCCGAGGTACGACGTGATCCACTCGCCGAGCTCCTGGGGGTCGGAGCCGTCGGCGGCGAGGTACTTCAGCGGCACGCCGACCAGGATCAGGACGACGAGCAGCACGCCGACGATGGTGGCCATGACGCGGTAGCGGGCGAGGGCGGACTTCACCCGGTCAAACTACCCGGCAGCCCGTCGCGCTCGAGCAGCACCTCGTCGCGCACCCAGCGCCACCAGATGAACGCGGCGAACAGCCCGAAGACCCACCACTCGACCGCATAGAGCAGGTTGCGGACCGCGGTGAACCGGCCGGCCGGCGGCAGCTGGTCCAGCGTCGCCGCCGCCAGCCCGTCCGTGCCGTCGTTGACGGCCGCGCCGCCACTCGGCCAGGGACCCTCGGCGATGTCGTCGGCCACCACGCCGTAGCCGCCGTACAGGTCCCGATCCAGCCTCTGCAGCGCGTCCGCGACCCGCAGCTCGGGCAGCACGTCGTCGCGGGGGTCGTCGTCGGGGCGACCGCTGGCCTCGGTGGGCTGCAGCCAGGCGACCAGCTGCGCCGGTCCGGTCGGCGGGGAGGGCGCCCGCTCCGGGGTCGGCGTCCAGCCGCGCACCACCAGCAGCGCCGGCCCGTCCGCGGGACCGACGACCAGCGGCGTCACCACCCAGTAGCCGTCCTCGCCGTCGTGCTCCCGGCCGCTGACGAACACCGTGCCCCGGTCGAGCCAGGTGCCGTCCAGGACCACCGGCTGCCCGACCATGTCGCCGGGGAACGGGTCGTCGGGGCCGAGCGCCTCGTCGAGCGGGATCGGGTCGACCCGGGTGAGGTCCACCGCCTCGGCGTCGCGGCGGGTCTGCCAGGCGTCGAGCTGCCAGAACCCCAGGCCCACCGCGATCGCGACCAGCACCAGCGCCAGGAGGTGGACCCCCCAGTAGCGCGGAGCGAGCGGGCGGGGCATCGACACCCGCCCAGCCTACGGACCCACGAAGAACGGAAAGGAGCCCCCACTCCCTTCCGTTCTCAACATATAGCGCACCGGGGGGCTTGCGGCAAGACCCTGGTCGGGGCGCAGAATCTCCGGGCCAGACCCCGAACCGAGAGATGTGGGAGCCGTGCACGTGCACCCCCTGACCACCAGCGCCTTCGACCTTCCCGACCACCTCGCCCCCAAGGCCGACCCGGCGCTGATCGCCGGCGACGAGCGGCACTTCGCGGCCATCGCGGAGAGCCTCGAGCAGTCGATCGCCGACCTGTCGGGCCGTCTCGAGGCCCAGCGCCTGGCGCCGGGCGGCATCGGCCAGGAGGCGATGGACCGGGACCTGGAGATCCACCGGCTGACCGCTCGCCTGCGCACCCTGCGTCGCTTCGGCCTGGACCTGTGCCTGGGGCACGTCGCCGCCGCGGACGGCTCCGACCCCGTGTACGTCGGCCGGCTCGGCCTCACCGACAGCGCGGGTCACCGGCTGCTGGTCGACTGGCGCTCCCCCGCGGCCGAGCCGTTCTTCGGCGCGACCCACGCCACCCCGATGGGCCTGGCCCGCCGCCGCAGGTATCGCTGGACCCGGGGCCGGATCAGCGACTACTGGGACGAGGTGTTCACCCCGGACCACACGGTCGGGTTCGAGAGGTACCCCGCCCTCGACGACCAGTCCGCCTTCATCGCCAGCCTGGGCGGCAACCGCTCGGCGCGGATGCGCGACGTGCTCGGCACCATCCAGGCAGACCAGGACGCGATCGTCCGCGCCGGGTCCCGCGGCGCTCTCGTCGTCGACGGCGGTCCGGGCACCGGCAAGACCGTCGTCGCCCTGCACCGCACGGCGTACCTGCTCTACTCCGACCCACGCCTGGGCCACCGCCGGGGTGGGGTGCTGTTCGTCGGCCCGCACCAGCCCTACCTGGCCTACGTCGCCGACGTGCTTCCCAGCCTCGGGGAGGAGGGCGTGCAGACCTGCACCCTGCGCGAGCTGGTGCCCGAGGGAGCCGCGGCGGCCGTCGAGGCCGACCCGGAGGTGGCCCGCCTCAAGTCGTCGGTGGGGATGGTGCAGGCGATCGAGCCGGCGGTCCGGCTCTACGAGGAGCCCCCCACCGAGGGGATGGAGGTCGAGACCCCCTGGTCCGACCTCTGGCTCAGCGCGGACGAGTGGGCCGAGGCGTTCGAGGCACCGGCACCCGGTACGCCGCACAACGAGGCCCGCGACCAGGTCTGGGAGGAGCTGCTCACCATCCTGCTCGACAAGCACGACGACGACGATGTCCCGACCGAGCTGCTCCGCCGCTCGCTCGCGAGCAACACGGACCTGGTCGACACCTTCACCCGGGCCTGGCCGCTGCTCGAGGCGACCGACCTGGTCGGCGACCTGTGGGAGGTGCCCGCCTACCTGCGCCGGTGTGCTCCCTGGCTCGAGCCCGACGAGGTCAGGCGGCTGCAGCGCACGGATGCCCGGGCCTGGACCGTCTCCGACCTGCCGCTTCTTGACGCGGCCCGGCAGCGGCTCGGCGACCCGGAGGCGGCACGTCGTCGACGTCGCCACGATGCGGCCGTCGCCGCCGAGCGCCAGCGGATGGACCGGGTGGTCGAGGAGCTCCTGCAGCTCGACGACGACGAGGGCATGCTCGCCCAGCTCCGCCAGGACGGCATCCGCGACGCCCTCGTCGACGAGGGCGCACTGCCCGGGGCCGACCCGGACCTGCTCGGCGGCCCGTTCGCCCACATCGTCGTGGACGAGGCCCAGGAGCTCACCGATGCGGAGTGGCAGATGCTGCTGCTCCGCTGCCCGTCCCGGAGCTTCACCATCGTCGGGGACCGCGCCCAGGCCAGGCACGGGTTCACGGAGTCGTGGCAGGCGCGCCTCGAGCGGATCGGGCTCGACCACATCAACCTGGCCTCGCTGAGCATCAACTACCGCACGCCGGAAGAGGTGATGGCGGAGGCCGAACCGGTGATCAGGGCGGTGTTCCCGGACGCGAACGTGCCGACCTCCATCCGCGGCAGCGGCGTCCCGGTCACCCACGGCTCCACCTCGGAGCTCGCGTCGATCCTCGACACCTGGCTGGCCGCGAACGCCGACGGGACCGCCTGCGTCATCGCCGCCCGCGAGATGGAGGACGGCAGCTGGCGGGCGTCGCCCCGCATCCGGTCGCTGACCCCGGAGCTGTCGAAGGGACTCGAGTTCGACCTGGTCGTCCTCATCGACCCCGCGGGGTTCGGCGAGGGCATCGAAGGAGCCGTGGACCGCTATGTCGCGATGACCCGCGCGACCCAGCGGCTCGTGATCCTCAACGAGGGCCCTCCCGGATGACGCCGCGCACCCGGTCGACGGTCACGGACGCGGGGTCGAACTCGGTGAGCCACCACGTTGCGCCGACCCGGGCGAAGGGCTGCGGGTCGATTTCCTGGTGGGAGTCCTACGACGATGTCGTAGGTGGTGTCACGGCCCCCTCCGCGCAGGTCCTGGAGGGTTGCGACGGCCTCCGCCAGTTCGTCGGGGTGAGCCAGGTTGACCGGCACATAGCCCTGGTAGCGGGCCGCCCGTAGCAGCGGCTTGCTGCGTCCCGCCATTCCGCCCACCCAGACCGGTATCCCCGCCTGCCGATGGGGCGTCGGGAGGAACTCGAAGTCGGCCACGGTGTAGTGCTCACCGTGGTGGTGCACGGGCTCCCCGGACCAGGCTCCGGTGAGAACCTCCAGGGACTCATCAAGCATCCGGCTCCGTCGCCGGTCATCGACCTCCTCGCCTGTAGCGCTGAGTTCGCGACCGAAGCGATCGTCGCCCAACCCGACACCGAGGACCAAGCGGCCGCCACCGAGCCGATCGAGGGTCACGGTCTCCCGAGCGACCTTCACCGGCCGACGCCGTGCCAGCGGTGTGATCATCGGCCCGAACCAGATCGACTCGGTGGCGATGGCGATCGCGGTCAGGGTGATCCAGGGATCGGCTACCCGCCGGACCGGTGCCGCCCAGCGCAGGTGGTCCCAGACGAAGACCCCGTGCCAGCCCGCGGCCTCTGCCTCGGCCGCCAGCCGAGCGACCATCGCGGGGTCGGCCAGCTCCTCGAAGAGGGGCAGCCAGAGCCCGGACCGCAGTACCCGTGCGCTGCCTCCGGCTCCGGTAGTCACCGATCAGCCCTCTGCGTGTGCTCGATCAGGGCGTCGACGACCAGCCCCCAGGTGTGCGGCGGGGGAAGCTGGTGGCCGACGCCGTCGAGCGCGAGGAGGCGCGCTCCCGGGATGGCCTCCGCGAGCGCCCTGCCGTGCGGCAGCGGGAACAGCGGATCGGCCGTGCCGTGCAGGACCAGCGTCGGAATCCCAGCGAGCTGGTCGAGTCGATGATCCGTGGGGCCACCGCTGTCGAGCAGGAAGTGGTTGGTCATGCTCGCCGCCATGTCGTCGGTGCGGTCGAAGACGCGTCCGGCCAGCGCCCGCATTCTCGGCTCGTCGAAGCTGCCGGGGCCGGCGTACGGACGCTCGCCCTCGACGAGGTGGTCGACGACCGCGTCCCGGTCGTGCCAGTCGGGCTCCGTCCCACCGTTGGTGAACGTCGCCTCGATCTCGGGGGTGGGACCGGGCAGGCCCTCGATCCCGGCGTCGATCGGGCTGGTCGAGATCAGCGTGAGCGTGGCGACCCGGTCGCGGTGCTCGAGGGCCAGCCGCTGGGCGAGACCCCCGCCCATGGAGAGCCCCACGACGTGGGCGCGGTCGATCCCGAGTCCGTCGAGCACCGCGACCGCGTCCGTGACCAGATCCGCTCCGGTGTATCGCCGGGGACCCAGGCGGGTAGCTGGTGGAACGACCCGTGTCGCGCTGGTCGTAGCGCACCACCAGTCGGCTCCGGTCCGCCAGCCGCCGGCACAGATCTTCGTCCCACCAGTCCATCGACCACGTCGCCCCGCCGATCAGCAGCAGCGCCGGGTCAGCGCGGATCACCCAGGGTCTCGACGCACAGACGCACGTCGTCGGCTACTCGAAGAACTGCCTGTCGAGCTTCGGCCATGGTCACCCTCCCGGTCCGGAATCAGCACTGTCGTTGGTGCTGACCAGTATCTGCGCCGCGACTCATCGGAGCGCCATGTCCTCGGGGTCGGCGACGGGCGAGATCGCGGTGCCGTCGGCCGTTTCAGGCTCGACACCGCGCGAGCTACTTCGGCTAGCCCAGTTGGGGCGTGCCGGAAGGGCACTGCACACCGCCCAGATAGGGCTAGTGCGTCGAGCTGGCGGTAGGCGAGGGCCGGCGGTGAGGATGAAGCAGCACCTTCGCTGCGGCCCTCGCGTTCCTCCCTTGAGCGCGGGTACAGGAGACCCTCGGCAGGGTCCTTCCGATCCCGGCCTGGGACAGGAACCTGGCGCCGGCGTAAGGGAATCCACTAGCCGCGCATACAGCCGGTCCTCATGCGGCCATCGGCTGCTTGGTGCGCCGCGGCCGCGCGTTAATGGCCGAGTACACCTAGCTGGCCTTGCGCGAAGGAAGTAGAACCAACGCCGCTGCACCGAACTGCAGCAAGGCACCGACGGAGTTGGCGACCCGACCTGCAGTACCGATGTCCGGAACGAACAGGACTCCGAGACTTGCCACTCCCACGAGTACGAGGGCCACCCCGCCGATGCGCCGGGGCGCGCTCGCCTTGGTGATCCACGAGGCAAGCAGCGCCACCACACCGATGGCACCGAAGACGACGAAGGCAATCCAGATGTTGCCGTTGTAACCGTTACCCTCGCGAGCCCCGGGCGAGATCCCCACCAGCACGTTGCCTGCTGAGAGGAGCACCCCCAGACCGTGCCCGATGTGGTTGGCGATGGAGAAGCCGGCGGTGGGGCTGGACCGTGCGATGACCGACATGACGATGTCCTTTCTCGTTCGATCTTGACACCACAACCGTGCGGGCACAGCGCCTCCCGTAGCGATCGGGGACTCTCCCGATTTTTCGGCACGACTACCTATGCCATTGGGCAATTGCATGGGAAAGGATGAGGGCATGCCCATCCGTGTCCTGATCGCCGATGACCACGCCGTCGTCCGAGACGGACTCTCCTTGGTTCTGAGCCAGTTGGACGGCTTCGACGTCGTAGGCGAGGCGGCCACCGGGGACGAGGCGGTCAAGCAGGCGGTGATCCTCAAGCCGGACGTCGTCCTGATGGACGTTCAGATGCCGGGCCTTGACGGCGTCGAAGCGACCCGTCAGATCACCGACCTCGTCCCGAGCGTCGCCGTTCTCATGCTGTCGATGTTCAGCGACGAGGCTGCAACGGTCGGTGCCATGCGCGCCGGGGCCCGGGGGTACCTGCTCAAAGGGGCGGGGCATGCCGACGTGGCGGCGGCGCTGCACGCGGTCGTCGCTGGGCAGGCCATCTTCGGGCAGGGAGTGGCCGACGTGCTCTTGGCGCACATCGGAACCCCGACCAGGGGCTATCCCTTCCCGAAGCTGTCCGACCGCGAACGCGAGGTTCTGGACCTTCTTGTGGCCGGCAAGCGGACGAACGAGATCGCGGCGGCATTGTTCGTCTCGCCCAAGACCGTCAGCAATCAGCTCACCTCGATCTACGGCAAGCTGGGGGTCACGGACCGCACCACGGCGATCCTGCTTGCCCGAGAACAGGGGCTCCCGTTCCGATGACAGGGTCCGTCGATCTCGGCTGGGCTGTCGCGGGCGCGCTGCTCGTCATCTCGGGCCTTGGACTGTGCCTCCGAGTCAAGGCCTATGCGGCAGGGGGTCTCTTCACCGCAGCCGGGGCTTTCCTCATCGTGGCGAGGTTCGCCCACTCCGACGGGGATGCGGCCCGTGCCGCAGTCGCCGCGATGGCCCTGCTGACTGCGGCGGTGGTGACGTCTCCACGCTTCACATGGCGCCTGTCCACCGCACTGGCGCTGGCGGGGACCCTGGTGGGTGCACCCGTGCTCGCCTGGCAGCTGCGATGGGCCGACGGACTCGGGGTCGGCGACATCGCCTGGATCGTCTTCGCCCTCGCCACCGTCGCCGCAACCCATCTGTGGTGGCGACTGGAGACGTCGCCGGCAGAAACCCGGAGCGCCTTGCTGTGGGTGCTCAGCACCAGCGGCGTCACCCTGTTCCTCATCGGCATCGTGGCCTTGGCCGGAACCCCGAGTGGCCTCGCTTCCGTCGTCTACGCAAGCCTGGGCCTCATCGGCGTTGCCGCCCTGCTGGGTGCCGACCAAGCGGTCACGCTCGACGGCCGCTGGCTGGCGTCGCGCGTCGCCGCCTGGTTCTTCTCGATCGCGTGTCTGTTCGCCACCGCGACTCTCACCTTCACCCTCCTCGAATGGCGCTCCCGTACCGACCCCGGGATCGTCTCGCTGGCGGTCGCGACTGTCGTCTGCGGGATCATCTGGAACCCGTTGCTCCGGGTCATCCAGAGAGTCTCCGACGGTGTCCTGTTCGGATTCCGGCCCGACGCCCTCACCGCAGCCCAGCGGGTGGCGGTCAGCATCAGCGACGATCCGACTGCCGCCATCCGAGCGATCCAGGAGGCCCTGGTGCTGCCGTACGTCGCGCTCGCGCTGGCCGGGGAGGACCAGATCGACGTCGGCACTCCGACGGACAATCGACGCATCTTCCCCATCGACTCGAACGGGAGGCACATCGGTGATCTGGTCATCGGGATACGGCCGGGCGACCTCGGATTCTCCCGCGACGACGAGCGTGTCGTCACGCTCTCCCTCCCGATGCTGGTTCAGACGATCAAGGCACGGTCCCAGACCGCGAGCCTCCAACGTGCACGCGTGGCGAGTGCATCGGCACGCGAGGAGGAACGGCGTCGCCTGCGTCGCGACCTCCACGACGGCCTGGGGCCCCGGCTGACCGGGATCGCCTTCACAGCAGATGCGGCCAGGCTGGCAGCGGCGGATGACGCAACGACTCCGATGCTGGACCGCATCCGCCACGAGGCGGAGGTGGCGATCAACGAGATCCGCGAGCTGGCCTATGGCTTGCGTCCGCCGGCGCTCGATGAGCTTGGCCTCGTGGGTGCCATCACGGTCAAGGCCGATGCACTTCACGGCCTACCGATTCACATCGAGGCGAACGAGCTTCCGCCGCTGCCCGCGGCCGTCGAGGTCGCGGCTTACCGAATTGTCATGGAGGCGCTCACCAACGTCGCAAGACACAGCGCCGCGACGCGGGCCGAGGTTGCCCTGCGTGTGGGCGACGACTTCCTCACCGTAGACATCTCGGACAACGGGAACGCCGGAGGGGAGTGGGTGCCGGGCATCGGCTTGACGTCGATGAGGGAGCGGGCCAGTGAGCTGGGTGGCACGGTCACCTACCGCGGAACGCCGACGGGGAGCACAGTCCTGGCGGAACTGCCTCTGGGGACATCGCACGGCGTTGTGTTCCACGACGGCTGACCGTCGTCGGATCCTGTGACCCCCTTGCCCCCACGTGCGTCGAGGAGACGCGAGTGCGTCACATCGCCGCGACTGCCCTTCGAGTCGAGGGCTAACTCGAAGACCTGATCCGCAGTGCGTGGAGCACGGCTGTGACTTGATGACCTGCGACACGTGGCCTGCGGGATACTCCCTCGCATGGAGTTGTCCATAGGTCCCATGACCGAGAGCGAGTGGCCGGCTGCGCGCGCGTTGCTTCATCGCGCGTTCGTCAACGAACCCTTCACCGTGGAGATGTACGGTCCAGAAATCCTGGATCGGTGGGGTGGGTCCTGGAGTCTGTATTCCTCACTAAGGAGTGAAGACGCGACCGTCGTTCTAGGCGCCCGTGTGAGTGACGTGCTGGTCGGCGTCGTTATGGGCAGCACGTCTGGTCACTGCCGGCTTTGTCAGGTGTTGGCGCGCGAGCCTCGGCCCGACGACTACCTCCTCGCCATCGACTGGCAGTTTCACCAGAACGTCGCCCACGTCCATGGACAACTCGGAGAGCATGCCTGGGTCGAGAAGGCTGCCGTCGAACCTGCGCTTCACGGTCTGGGTATCGGGCGCCGGCTGCTCGAGGCCGTTGCGACCGCGCTCGAGATCGGGGCACCAGCGAACCTGGTTCTCGAGTGCGCCCCCGATCGACTCAACTTCTATGCAGGCTTGGGGTACGAGGTGCTCAGTACCTTCGCAGATCCCGCGGGCCCAGATGCGTATTCGATGCGACGCAGAATCCGTTGAGACGTCTGCTCGCTCAACAGGAACGGCGCGTAGTCCGCCCCCGCGCCACGGCCATCAGGCCGTCGCGGACGTTGCGTCTATCCACCGCGAACCGGTCCGTCCTTTGTCTGGATGCCCCAGCGCCCCCAGGCTCGGCCTGGGTCGCGATCAAGGCCGCCGATCTCTCGCCCGTCCGCGACGCGACGCGACGCGACGCCTAGATAGGTCTGAGCACCGCGACCAGGAAGTCGGAATCGTCACGCCGCGGGCGCAAGTCCCACGCGGACAAAAGCAGTCAGCCTCCAACCCCGCTTGGCGGGCGTCGGTCAGCCACTCAGAGAACTCGTAGCCACGGCCGGCCCCGAAGCCGATGACGACCTGTCCCTCAAAAGTGAACGTGAGATACGGAGGCAGTTGCGCCGATCACGCCCGCGAGACGAGCACTTCGCGTTGACTATGACCTCCGTCGTCTCGTGGAGCCCTCATGCCTCAGCACCATCCCTACTCGCGTCGCGAGCTACGCCAAAGACGAGGCCAGTGGACTCGTCGGAACGCCAAGCTCGTCACGATCTTCACCGTCGGCGCGATCACGACGTTTGCGTTCATCACAGTCCTCATCGTGAAGACGATGCCGTCCATGAGCTTCACGTGGTGGCTGATGGGGGTAGTTCAGACTGGTCTTGTTGCGGCGTATCTCCACTTGCTTCACTCAGCCTTTCTTGCCTTTGACGGCGAGGCCATCTGGCATGTGCGCGGGGCCTGGGGGGAAGACAACACCCGCAGTGAGCTCCAGCGCGCCAAACGAAGACGGCTCATCTGGGGATGGGTCGACAGCGTGGGCCTGCAAAACGGAGACATTGACCATCTGGTCGTCACGCGCAGGGGTGGCCTTGTCGTGATCGACTCGAAGTGGCGCAACCGTATCCACGACACCGCCGACATGGCGCGTGCAGCCCAGAAGGTGCGCTTGCGCGCCGAGGGCCTGACCCGTGACTTGCTCAAGGGCGGGTCCCGCGGCAGCAGACGGGCCAAGGTCAACCCGCTCGGTGTCACCTCGATCGTGGTCCTATGGGGAACCGCCCAGCATGACGTTCCCGACGGTGCGGAAGTCGACGGCATCGCGTTCATCCCAGGCCGAAAGCTCGTGCCGTGGCTGGCCCAACTGGACGGGCAGGCGGTCGACAAGGTTGCCGCCAACGAAGTCGTGCGCAACGTCGAGCGCTATCGCGATCGCGCAGAGGAAGCGAAAGCCGCCCACGCAGCGACAGGACGCCAGTAGGTACGGAAGTAGCAACCGGCTCCGGACCGCGGGGAGATCGTCATCCACCGCTCCGACGTCGAGCGCCAGGCCGATCTCACCAGCGCTGAGGGGCTCATCATTGCGGACACCCGCGAACAGGTCGCCGCCCTGAACGCCGCGATTCGTGAGAGGCGCCTCACTACAAGCGCCGTGCTCCCTGTCGAGGCCGTCACCACCTCCGCCGGAGAACGGATCGGAGTCGGAGACCGAATCGCCACCCGCCGCAACAACCGCGGCCTCCGCGTCGCCAACCGCGACTGCTGGACCGTGATCGGCACCGGCCACGGCAACTTGCGTGTCCACGGACGTTCGGGCCACCGGACGCTGCCCGCCGGCTACGTGCATGAGCACGTCGAGCTTGCCTACGCCACCACCATCCACGGCGCCCAGGAAGAGACGGTCGACCGGGCCCACCTGCTCGTCGGCGAGACAACCGGCGCCGCCGCGACGTACGTCGGGATGACCCGAGGCCGGAAGTGCAACACCGCCCACCTCGTCGCCGACTCGGTCGACGACGCCCGGAGTGGATCGAGGTCTTCAA
Organism: uncultured Actinomycetota bacterium; assembly: GCA_963767955.1. GTDB lineage: Bacteria > Actinomycetota > Actinomycetes > Propionibacteriales > Nocardioidaceae > Nocardioides. The sequence goes on from CAVYGA010000003.1 coordinate 3,015,051, forward strand.
CCGCGACCGCGCCGACCTCGGTCCGGCCCACGCGGCGGCTCGAGCGAAGGACCACATCGAGCGGTTCGGACCGCAGGCCCCCGCCGTGTCGACCGTCATGCAACGCGCCGCGCTCCGCGCCCTCGCCAACGACCCGCCTCTGCCGATCGTGCGGCCCCCGACTCACTCGCTAGCACGGGAGCCAGGCATCGGTCGCTGAGTACAACCTTCGTCGACTCCGGACTGAAATGATCGAGGAGAGTCACAGCGGGTCCAAGGCGGACACCGGACTGTCCGACCTGGGCGAGGCCCCTTCGCTTCTCCATGACAGCCGATTCCACGACCGAAAGGCGACGCCGATGTCCCCGATCACGCTCCCGCCTGAGTGGGACGACAATGGCATCCTCCTGTTCGAGGACGTATCGGGTGGCTAGGCCGGTGCCCTCGGCCAGGTAGTAGTCGTCAACACGCGAGCGGTCGCCCTGCACGTACGAGCGCGCGGCGGCAGCCGATCCGCGGTAGAACTTCACCCCACCGTGCACGCCGTCACCGCCCGTCAGTTCTCGTCAACTGGCCTTGAAATGACGCTCGGCCCGCCCAGCGGGGCGGACCGATCTACGGACCTTCGTAGCATGCGTGCCGCTTGGTTTGAAGGCTTCCTGAGGCGTCGAGCGGGACTAGTGGACGAGCTCGTCAGCCGTCGTCACTGATGCCGCCGTGAAGCGATTCTCAGGACAGAGCCACATCCGAAGCTTGAGCGTTCTCGCCGGGACTGAGGCGAGTGTTCCCGACACGGCGCATGCGTCTGCGGTACACCGGCCGCTGCCGGATGTGCGGGATCGAGCTCCGGCCGCGTGGCCCGTTTCATCGTGCGGGTAGCGCTTAGGATTCGGCCAGAGTGGCGCTCTCGAAGAAGGTCGACGGCATGGTGTGACGCAGTTCCCAGGTGATGGCGATGGGGCGCTCACCTACGTGACTGACGTAGGAGGCGGGCCCCAGCAATACGTAGGGCGCGGTGTCGTACTCGCCCTTGTGCGTGATCCGGCAGAAGAGCAGCACTGTGCTCGAGCCGTTGAGGTAGCGCTGACCAGTGGGTGAGGCGACCGAGGTGGCGTTCTGCGATTCCCAGTGAAACAGCGTTGGGCTGATCGGGTAGTCGCGGTACATGGTGGTGGGGGAGTAGTCGGCCTCGGACTTCTTCAGAGTGACGAACAAGGCGTCGACGTTGAGCGGCTCGGAGTAGGCGACGCCTTGCATCATGCTGGTGGGTTTGCGCTGGAGGTTGGCGTAGTCGAGGGCCGCGAGGATCTCTTCGCGCTGATACGAGGCGTGGACGCGGAGCGGCACATCGGGAAGGGACTCGGTCAGCGGGAGCGCACCATGGCGGGTCTCGTCGAACACCAGGTCGATGACCTGGTTGAGTTCGGCGGCGGCAGCGGGCTCGGTGCGGATCGCGGCGAGGCCGTCGTCGTACGTCGAGAAGCCGCTGGCACTGGGGAACGCTGAGAAGAAGAGCATCCGCGCCAGCCGCTGTTCAACCTGGCTGAGGTCGGCGTACG